>VXNY01000021.1 GCA_009840305.1 Gammaproteobacteria bacterium
CCGCAACGGACGCACTCAAACTTGGATTGCGTCTTGCGATTCTCTTTTGCGATATATCCGCATTGACTACATTTCTGCGAGGTGTGAGCTGCTGGCACTCTCGTGACTGTATGTGCTTTGTATCCCAGAAAATTCTCTAAGATCCCCCAGCCGCTTCGCAGTATCTCTCGATTTAATCCTGACTTTTGTTTGACGTTCTTACCAGGATTTTCGACCGTACCCTTGGCCGACTTCGTCATACTTTGCGTGTTTAAGTCTTCAATAATGATTTCCGAAGCCGATTGAGCTAATACGCGAGATATTTGATGGCACCAGTCTTGACGTTGATTCGCTATTTTGCGAGCAGTTCTCGCCCACAACTGGTTGGCTCGTTTTCGACGATTCGAGCCCTTCTTCCTGCGACTCACCATTCTCTGATAGTGTTTCTTCCGGGTTTCTAAACTCTTAGTGTCCGGCAACGGAATAATGTCTCCAGTGCTCGTGGCAACCTGACCGACATTACGATCAAGACCCACGGCTAAGCCGTTATCGACGGGTTCGGGTAAATCGACTTCATAGATGACGCTACAGAACCATTTCCGACCGCACTGCCTCACGGTTGCACTGATGGGTTTCCCTTGAGGATAGGGATTGTTACCCCGCACGACTAACCAACCAATTCTTGGAATATGAACATGGTTGGATCGGAGCTTAACGTTTTCAGGAATCGTGAACGAATCATCGCCGCGTTTGCCTTTAAATTTCGGTCTCCCTCGAACACCCTTGAAATACTGCGCCCAGGCGTCGGCTTGATATTTCAGTGTGTGCCGAACGACCAAAAAGGATAGCTCTTGCAACCACGGGGTACTCAATCGTAATTGCGTAAACTCTTTTCCCAAGCTGAAGAACGACGTGGGTGGCTTCGGATGATTCTCTGGATCTTCCCGATGAACTGCTATTAAACGTTGATTCTCGCCTAAGAAGTGGTTCCACACGTACCGACACGCGCCCGCTAAACAAGCAAGCTGTCGCGCGCGGGCTTTAGTGCCAGGAATTAAACGATATGTTATGCCTCTATACGACATAGTCCTATTATAATTGGTGTGTAGTTTCGTATATAAGTCCCTTTCGATTCTATGGCTTAGTGCGAATTTGGGTACTTCTCGCGGCTCGAATGTTGGGGAATCTGCTCACCCATCTCGTGTGCTCTTCAGCAGGTCAATTTCAACATTCTCCCTTCACTTTTCGTCCCCAATTTTTACTAGATTTCGTTTAATATAATCGTGCGGCTCGTGCCTGAGTGGCGAAATTGGTATACGCGCCAGACTCAAAATCTGGTGGTGGCAACACCGTGAGAGTTCGACCCTCTCCTCAGGCACCAACTCGTTTCTAGCGGGTCCTCCAAACCCTACAGTTGTTGGCATTTAGCAAAGACTCTGAACCGGGAACCATTAACAGAAGCAGTTGATTTCAACGGGATTTCGGGAGTCTCATTCAACTGTCTTCTTCGTTCAATTTTCAATTCTTAGTAGCATTCAATGTCCGAAAGAGTTTTTTATAAGACAGATTTTGACTACCAATTACCACCCGAATTGATCGCATTAGAGCCGACAGCAGAGCGTACAGACAGTCGGCTACTCATAGTGGATGAAAGCAACTACGCGCACTGTCGATTTTCCAGTCTACCTCTCTTCTTGCGAGCAGGCGACGTGTTGGTTTTGAATGATACGAAGGTAATACCGGCGAGATTGTCAGGTGTAAAAGATTCGGGCGGCAAAGTTGAAATCTTGGTCGAGCGAGTTGAAGAAGAGTGTGTTGCGCTGTGTCACGTGAAAGCAAGTCGTGGGTTAAACCCTCGACATTCGGTAGCCGTAGGACAGGCTTCCGTCTGTCTGCAAGAACGAGTGGGTGACCTGTACCGATTAGAGTTTGATAAACCTGTGTTTGAAATATTGGAAAAATATGGTCAAGTCCCTTTACCACCGTACATTGATCGACCTCCAATGGCTAAAGACGCTGGTCGTTATCAAACAGTGTATGCCCGTGAAGAGGGAGCTGTAGCTGCACCCACAGCTGGTCTGCACTTTGATGAACAGTTGTTGGCAACGATTCGAAAACTCGGTGTCGAGGTAGTGTTTTTGACGCTACACATCGGTGCTGGAACGTTCCAACCGTTGCGCGAGGAGAATCTCAGCATGGTCAATCTGCATCCCGAACGTTACGCCATTTCTCCACAGTCTCTTGATACGATACGATCTCGTACTGGTAGGTGTGTGGCTGTTGGTACAACAGTCGTTCGGACGTTAGAACATATAGCGGTTACAAATATTCTTGAGGGGGAGACAGACCTATTCATTTACCCTGGATTTCGCTTCCAAGAGGTCGACGTGTTGTTGACTAACTTTCATCTACCGCAGTCCTCACTAATTATGCTAGTGAGCGCTTTTTGCGGTTATGGAAGAACGATGCAAGCATATTCAACAGCGGTAAAAAGTCGTTATCGTTTCTATAGCTATGGCGACGTGATGTGGTGTGAGCGTGATGAATTTTGAAGTCGTCGCAACCGACGATAACGCCCGTGCGGGCGTATTAACAATACGAAATAATAAGGTCCACACGCCCGTATTTATGCCATGCGGCACCTATGGTACGGTAAAGAGTTTGACGCCTACCCAACTTCGTGACGTTGGGACTACAGTCCTCTTGGGAAACGCCTTACACCTAGCTATCCGACCTGGGCATGAGCTAATCGAAGAACTGGGTGGTTTGCATCAGTTCATGCAGTGGTCCGGACCGATTTTGACGGATTCTGGTGGATACCAGGTTTTTTCTCTTCAGGGGAAGACAAAGATAGATGACGATGGTGTTTCGTTTCAGTCTCCAGTCGATGGGTCGCCAATTCGACTTACACCGGAGTCGTCTATGGATGTACAAAGAGCACTAGGATCCGACATCGTCATGGTGTTGGATCAGTGTACGAGGTATCCAGTTTCACATGCAGACGCTCGTACTGCAATGGTCCGTTCGATGCAGTGGGCGCGAATTTGTCGCGATTCTTACCTTGGAACAGGAGAGCTGTTTGGAATCACCCAAGGTAGTGTTTATGAAGATTTGCGTCAAGAGAGTTTGGAAGTTCTCACTTCAATCGGTTTTGGTGGGTATGCGATCGGCGGTTTGTCAGTGGGTGAATCTCCGGAGCAAATGTACACTACTTTGAATCGTATAGTACCCGCTATGCCGCAAGAGAAACCTCGATATCTCATGGGCGTAGGTACTCCGAAAGATCTAATAATGAGTGTTCAGGCAGGTGTAGATATGTTTGATTGTGTTTTGCCAACGAGGAACGCACGTAATGGTTATGTCTTTACATCTCGGGGAATTGTGAAAATTAGAAATGCCGCGTATAAGAGACAGTTGGAAGCATTAGATCCTAGTTGTCGCTGCTACACGTGCGAGAATTTCTCACGAGCCTACCTTCACCATTTGGACAAATGTGGTGAGATGCTAGCATCGACGCTGATGTCGATCCACAACTTACACTACTATCACAATTTGATGCGCGACATACGAGACTCGATTGAAAGGGGTTGTTTTCTCGAATATCGCAAACAGATCATCCAGAATTTGGAAAGGGCTAGTTAAGAAGTTCGATATAGCTAACTCCAGTGTTCAATGTTTTTGATCTTGATCGCAATGTACACGAAACTGATATAGTGAAGACGAATTATCGCTGTCAGAAGTTGAGACGACGATACTCTCGATACCCGCTGTATCGCCGTGAGTCGATGTCTTTCAGACGTGTCACGACCTTCTTAAAAGAGTACAGCAAGGGTCGATTAGCGGGTATGCGGAACCTCGACAAAACTGAACATTGTGCTGGACGTGAATGTGGTCGTTGAATAGTGTTGGAACTTGAAAAGTCTATGTGGTACCGACAACCAAAATGCAAAGTCATTTACTCAGTCTGAAGTTATGACATCTGCTCGAGTTTTACATAGCGCTGTACGGTCGTCTTGGAGACGCCGAATGTCTGAGCTAGCTGGCGTAGCGATTTACCACTGCGTCGGAGCTTGATCAAATTGTCCTTCTGTTCCTGGTTTAACGCCTCTTGACGTCCTAATTGTTGGCCGCGCGCACGAGCCGCGGCCAAGCCGTCTAGCGTTCGGACACGGATGATATCCCGTTCGTATTCGGCGATTACGGCGAATATACCAAAAATCAATTTACCGTTCGGACTGGTGGTGTCGATAAGAGGATCTTGCAACGATCGAAGATGTGCGCCCTTCTCCTCTATTTCCCTCGCGATGGAAAGCAAATCTTGCAAGGATCGGGACAAGCGATCCAGTTTCACAACCAGAATCGTATCCCCTTCACGAAGTTTACCCAGCAACTTGTCGAGCTTGGGTCGCTTTCGGTTGGTTCCTGATTGGACCTCAACGAACGTTTCGTCGCACCCCGCGCCGTTCAACAAGTCGATTTGGGAATCCGAGAGTTGTTTAGAGGTCGATACACGAGAGTATCCATAGGTCTTATTCATGGGGTCAAGAAGTAGTGGCGCAACAGAAATGTGAATTCTAGCTCGTTTTCCGAACACTTGTTCTCAAAGCCTAAGTAGGGAAGGGAAACGTTCGGAAAACGTTCGTTTTGTTGCCAAATAGTATATCACATCCCCACGAGAAATTCCAATCTTTCGCTAAATGTTCGTTCTGAGCCGTCAGAATCGAGGTCAAGTTCTTGTTCTGTTGAATGCTAACTGAATCTCCCGATCCCGCGTTGCTTTCATTTTTCTTCAAAGTCGGAAAACGAAGGTTTTCTTTTCAAACCAATAGAAATTCCAGGAGAATAAATTATGAAAGCACTTCACAAACTTTTGGCAGGGACGATCTTGGTCTCACTAGCAACGTTCGGACTGACCGCTCTGACTTCTTCTTCCACCAACACCGTTGTTCCGGTTGTGGCTTTCGTCAATGAATCCTGTAACAGCGAGATGTATATGGAGCTTGAAAGTATCCAAGAGATGCTCGAACTCGACGGTACTGAGTTGAATGGCATAGTATGGGATTTTGAGTCATACAACCACTCGGAAGATCTACAGACTATTCCAGATCCAGAGTGTTACCTCGTGTCTGCTATTGAGAAAGTTGTTGCTAGAGGCACGCCGTGGCCCGCGTATTACTTACCTTTCAACCCCTACGGAGCTCAAGGTGGTGGCG
>VXNY01000002.1 GCA_009840305.1 Gammaproteobacteria bacterium
CTTTGTCAACAACTGAAATCCTCTGCGATATAAATCGCTACTGCGTAAGTCCTAATCATAATATTGTCCAAACTTTAGTTTCATTTAGGACTCAAAGTATTTCTCAAAGGCAGTCAAGCAGTTAGGGCATCTAATTCTTTTTATAATGCCCTTCTTTGTAGTGATTGTTAGCCTTTGTCCGCAATTCTCGTTAGGGCACTTTATGATGACAGAATCAGATTTTATAGGGTCAGAATCAGATTTTGGTTCCAATTGATAACTTCGCAATGCCTCAATTCCAATTTCATCTTCTAACCACGAAGCAAATTCGTCTTGCCAAGAATAGTTCTCTGACCTGTGGTGAATTACTCGATGTTTGGCAAACGACCAAGAGCGTAATTCAGACATGTAATATTCTGAATCCCCCAATTCAAATGGAAGGTCGGCATTGTGGTAGACATAGCATGCTCCAGCAGTACTAAACTCAACGAAAGTAAACTCTTCCATCTGAATAATGAAAGCATGCTGGTCAGAGGTGCCACCGTTCAAAGTTGCCGGGCGACGATCTCGATAATATCGCAGTGCTTGCCGGTCACTCTGAAAGAGATATTCGACATCTTTGCGAAGGACTGGGCGACAAAAAGAGATATGTTTAAGATATGCTAACCAGAACGCTTTTCGGTAGGCAAACTTCGGGTCATAGCAAGCTTTAGCAACAACGTCGAAGAAAAATCGAAGATCTTCTTTTGTAATCCACCGCGTAAAGATTTCGCGTGCTTTATCAGAAACATCTCGCCAACGCACATCTCCGCCAGTAATACGTGGGTCTTGCCATTCTTGAAGGGCATAGGATTGAACAGGTTGGCGCAAGGTTTCGGTTGCTTCAATCCCAAGCTTTTCAATGAGTTTGGACAAAACGCGCCGGCTGGTTTTGTCGTTGTTGTGCTTTATCACAAAGTCAACAATATCCGTAACATGCTCAGCATTCAACCGACTGTTATAGGACACATATTCCGTTACGACATCACCAAAGTAGGGATAGCCATGCATGTAGTCGGGTAAATCAAGGAGTTCCCAAACGTCTGCCAACTTCCTCCGCGAAGTGATCAAAGACATCGCGAACTGCAAGGCACCGTCTTCTTCACAATACCACGTCATGTTATCTTTTAACTTCTGAATGGATTTCCGATATCCAGCGTAATCCGTCAGATGTTTTTTTAGAAAAGCACGTAGCGTTCGGGCATTCGGTGTATGCCATGCTTTCATCAGAGCGTTGAAAACTGCAGGGAGCATGCTGATGCGAAAACATCTATCAATGAGCTGAAGTGCGTTTTGAAGTTTTTTCGTCTCTACAATAGCGGGCGATCTACCTTCGAAATAAGTGAGTGCCAAGGCGAGTTGTCGAACACGTCTGACAGAGTCGAATGCCGAAGCAAGTTTGTTCAGTGGCATATTTTTGAAGAATTGGTAAACCTCACGAAGACCTTCTCGATCCGGGAGTGAAAAACCGGTACCATCCTGTGCTTTCACAATCCCTTCCAAAATTTCCAATTGTTCTGAAGGAATCTTAGGAGACCTCGGCGCGCGAGTAGCAAAGTTGTTAGGATTAAGATCGAACCCGAGTAGTTTCTTAGCGGCATTCATAGCGTTCCCTCAATTATTTCCTCAAGCTGCTTGATTTTCTCCAGTTGCTTTTCTGCATTCGTCCGGACGCGAAATTCTACTCGTCTGGATTCCTTGCTATTTTCCGCGCCATCGGGATGTGTAATCAACTTACTTGAAGATAAGCCGTTAGCAGTTAAATGACGCTGTAACCAGTGTAACCAGTCCCTATCGCTTTGAATTGCCGGTATCTCAAGCACATAGTGAAGGACACTTCTTGTCCTATCCTGTGATAACTCCATGTTGAGGATATAGGCTTCTTCGAGTGTAACATCTTCAGACCATTCACTGGAGGTATGACCTTCAATCCGGATCTCTGCTATGCCATCAAGATACTCAGGCTGTTTCAAAGTTTGGATATAGCGTGGAAAAAAATCGTCCAGTATATTTTTAAATTTCGTTCTAACGTCGGCTTTCCCCATTTCAAATAAGACTTCGGGTTCGCTGAAACGAACAGAGAGTGTTTCTCTATCTAAAATTGCATCCCATTCCCGGAGATCTGCCTCAAATTCCGTTTCCAGAGCAGTATACAAATCTCCCCGTAAATCCACATAATCCGTAAAAATTTTCAACAACATCTGCTGAACTTTATCATCACGTTTTTCTTTTTCCATCAGGTCTAACATGAGGAAAGAAAGGACAAGTATGAAGATAAGCAGGAGTCCTGCCATCAAGTCGCCTAACGAAAGGCTGAAAGGATTTTCATCTGTGAGAGTTTTGGATGTAGGAATTGCTCTTCGCATTACGTGTTATCCCCAGAGTTTTGCAGTCTCTCTGCCATACCAGAGTTTTGCAGTCTCTCTGCCATATCTGTCAATTCGTCAACGCTTTCTGTGAGAGCTTCAACGCCCCCATTGAGTGCTGCTGCTGCCTCTGTCAGGTGGTTAGAGAAGTCAATAAGATATGTGTTGATGGATTCGCGCGCTGTCGTGGAATAGTTTGTTAAACCGCCTTCAATTTCTTCAAAGATGCTTTGCAAACCTGCATCAATTTTTTCGAAACGTTGGGTAAAATCGTTGAGCAATTGTTGTGATTGCCCAAGCGCACTTTGAAGTTTCTCAGTGGTTTCCCGATTCGCTGTAAGGTATTTAGCATTTTCTTCAGTGAATGCTTCGCTTACCACTATAAGTTGTTCGCTTGCAGCTTCGAGTTTATCACCATTTTTGAGCAATAAGCCGGATAAGGCATCCGTCCTTCCAAGGAGGTCTTGAACACTTGACACACTTGCATCCATCTGTTGCAGCATTTCACTGCTCTTTTCAAGTGTCTCCCGTGAGTTGGCAATCTGTGCATTGACTTCTTCGATCTGACTTTCCTGTTGTTCCAAGAGGGAAC
Organism: Gammaproteobacteria bacterium; assembly: GCA_009840305.1. GTDB lineage: Bacteria > Pseudomonadota > Gammaproteobacteria > Pseudomonadales > Azotimanducaceae > Bin55. Next base: position 2,977 of record VXNY01000002.1, read on the forward strand.
CAACGCTCAATTCCGCTGTTGTGAAAATACTCTCAAGACGGGTGGTGCTCTGATCTATAAGTCGATGCATCTGTATTATCATCGCCTCTGATTTTTCCGTCGTCTGTGAAGCAGTAGCGGTCATTGATTTCTGCATCTCTACGATTAAAGTTTGCAGTGCCTGAATACTCTGGTGAGAAGCGTTCTCCATGTCTGCCATCCGCTGTGCCAATTGCGTGTTTGTGTAATTCGCTGCCTCCTCCAATAGATGTCGTATGTCGTTGGCGATTTGTTGCATTTCTTGATTGATGCTATCGGTTGTAGCGGATAAACCTGTTTGGTGTATATCAACTGCGTTTTGAAATGCCTCTGACATTCCCTCCATCATACTTTTCATCTGTTCTACCTGATCATGAGAGCTTTCCGATAGCAACTGTCGCGTCTGGTCGACCTGTTCTTGCACACCTATCATCATGCTCGCCAACTGTTGAGGTAAGGTTACCAAACTTTCACTCGCCTGACGAACGGTTTCAGCGAGAGCCTCCATTTGTGCGGATGCCGATCCTGAAAGGGATCTCTGGAACTCTTCAACGAGTTGCTGGATAGCATCAGTGGAGGATTCTGCTTTTTGTCTCTGTAATGCCTCAATAGCAGAATTCAGATTATTGAAACTGGGCGCGAATTTTTCTGCGACCGCATTGCCGAAGGCATCTGGAGCTTTGTGAAGTTCGCGAAGGATGTCTTGATTTCCTTCGACTATCGTCCGATTTATCTCGTTAGCAACGATATTCAGTGTATCGAGCCGCGGGACTAATTGATTTGTCATTTGCTGGAGAATTTGTTGACTCTCCTTTACCATAACTGTTTCAATATTACTTGCCGAATTGGTAACAGCACTGTTCAGATTATTTAGACTCGGGGTCAACTGTTCTCCTATCGCATTACTGAAAGTCTCGGGGGCATTGCGGAATTCCGTAACAATTTCTTGTCGTCCTTGTGCCATGGCACTTTTAATCTCGTTTGCGAGGTCTGTCGAAAACGCCTTGAGTGCTTGCGTCTGCTGTGCCAGTTCGTCCTCTTGTCGAAATGCTATCTCCTCCTGTGTGGTCAATGTAAAGAGTTGATCCAGTCCGCGTTGCAGCACGGCGATTCCACGGCTTACCCAGCCGATGCAGGATTTTTCTATCCAATTAAATAAAAGCGACAATAGCATACCCCAAACGGAGGTGACAAACGCAGTTGATACCCCCGAAAGCAGTCCTTCAATTGCGGAACGAATTTCGCCTGTCTCCTCAAAACTAATCCCAGAAAACGGTATTAACCCCCCAACCAGCCCAACAAACGTGCCCAAGATACCGAATCCGACGAGTAGGGCAGGGACACTATTCCAGAATCGGAGGTTCATGTATTGGCCGAGCAGACGTTCTTCACTGAAGAAAAGGGATGCCTCGTCCGTTTTATAGACGATTTCCTCTTGATTTTCTTTCGGTCGCCGAGTAATCAGCGAATTCTCAAACTCCTGCCAAACCTCAGAAAGTTCGCTGTTACCATAGAACGCCGTTTTAAGGTACGGCAAGATCTCAGGTTTCGCAGGATGCGCGTGTTGATTTACTTGATCCACCAAAATTTTAATTAATCGGGCTCGGAGGATAGTTTTCCAAAAGAAGATCCCTAAACAGATAATAAAAAATAGAAAAATGCTGTAAACAAAAGTGTCAGTAATTGGATTGAAGTCACGCCACGGCCATGGAAGCAATATTTGAAAAAGTTGATTCATATATATTTCTCTGTTAACCTAAGTTGCTACCTATTTATAGACACAGTACTCCGGAATTAACGGTATGAAGGTTTCCGTATGGCATTCCCCGGGAGTGCAAGAATCTGAATACGCTGTTTTCTATAGATATATCACCCCTGAATCAACATCAAAATGCGCGTGTGGCATTCTGCGGGGGTGAAGAAACATGCCGAAAAACTTCTTAAAACGGGTAGAATTCGTTAGTAACAACTTGAGCTCTGTTAGTAGTTTTTGGTTTTTCTTTTAACTTGCTTGTCTGGTATCATTGATAGATTTCGCGAATTATACTATCAATACCTTCGCCAAAAAAGTTGATTAAATAGGGTAAATATCCTAAAGTTATAAG
>VXNY01000005.1 GCA_009840305.1 Gammaproteobacteria bacterium
GGTATGTCGGACGGCGTGGACTCTATGGGCATACAGATCGTAGTTCTTTTGTAGAGGTAAGACCTGAAACGGCGGGTTTCCGAGCATCAGAAAGACCTCTACAGCTTTCGGATACTGAGCGGCATTTTTCTGTCCATTTTGGAACATCAACTCCGTTTCAACAGTACGTGGGGGCAATGTCCCCCGGCGAAGATGTCTTTTTATCTCATGGGGTCTTGGCACGGTTGCCTGTCAATTTGGATGCTCTTGGGAGTATTGCTCAACAGCGGTATGCTGTTAATCCAAAATATGATGAGTTTATTGAAACTGGGAATATCAACCTCAATTGGTTGGCTGATGCGATAGGTGAACTCCCGGAAGGTGCGAACCCGGATAGAATATGGGGAGACTACTTATCAGCACAACAGGGTTCGGATATACTCGGACTTCAGTGGGCTGCTCAGCGGGCTCGTGAAAGATTGAAACAGAGGTATCGTCAATCACGGTTTGAGTTGCATAGTTTGGATGATTCAGATGACGTTGATCGTTTGAACGCAGAATTGAGAGAGCTTGCAGAAGATGAGCAGATCTTTTTTGACCAGAATTTTGTATTTAATTCTGAAGATGCTGGTGAAGCCCCACGTGAACCGAATCCTGAAATTCTGTTTGGCCCAGATCCTGCGGCTGATCCTATACCTGAATCGGTGCCTGATCTTTTATTTGAGTCTGAACTTGAGGCTTTTGCGTCTGATATTTCGGCTGGACATGAACAGGCTATGTCTTTTCAGCGCGGTCGTGGTCTTGGATTGGGACAACGTATATCTCGTGGTTTTTCTGAAGCAGTAGGTGAACGCGCATGGGGTGGGGTCTTATCTCAAATTCAGTTGGTTACACAGGACGCGGCGGTTATGCATACGGTTGCGTCTCTTGCTTGGGAAGGGACACGGGTTGCGCTTGGAGATACGCTGAATTTTGGCAGTCTGATTCATGCGGGTGCTTCCTCGATGGTTGCACTCGGTATGAAAGCAGCAGATGCGAGACTTGGTTATCGTGGTGTTCTCCCAGAATCACGGATTGATTTGGAAGAACTTGGTGTGGCTGTTGAAAATGTGCCTGCTGAAGCTGGAAAACACCTTCAACGTATTTTTAGTGATGCGGGTGCCGGTACATTTCGATGGGGGCGTGGGAGTCTTTCAAGGGAATTGGAACGTTATGATCCTGAAGCCCTTGTGTCGATGTTTGGAGAATCGGGTGCGGATTATCTGCAAGAATTTGCATACCAGACGCGACGCTTTGGGCAGCGAAGCCACCAGACACAAAGGAGCTTGCGTCAAGGGCTTTTTGATTTTGTAACAGGGAGTATTCCGAGGTCTCGGCGGTATGTGTACGATCCTGAAACTCGTGAGGTTGATGTTCGGACAGGACGAAGGGGACGCTTGGATCAATTACTCGAAGCGGGTGAGGGACGTTTTGGTGGGTTAGGACTTTGGGACGCGTCGTTAGGAGCGTGGCATCAGCGGCGTGAATATGCAAGGTCGGGTTTAGATGTTATACCAGATGAAACAGGGGATGAAGGGATTCGGAGATCATTAGGAGTTTGGTTCGCTAAACAGGCTATGGAATATGATGATGATGCGAGTTTTTTCTTTGCTAAGGCATCTTTGGCAATGTACCCAACGGAACGTAAGCGTGGAAGGCTTAGTAGTGTTTTAGATCGTGTGTTTGGACCGCTTCAAGGTGAGGATGCAACACCACATGGTCTCTATATGACGCTTCCAATTGCGCGTGGTCTTGGACGTATGTGGGGACGCTTCCATGCAGCAAAGCCGTTTGAACAGCAAGGGTTGCGAGTGGACTTGGAGAATTTGGATCATGTTGTTCGGAGATGGGGTGCTCCTGAGTGGGCAGATAGGATTGCTCAGCGAAAGGAACATAGGCGTGAACGTGAGAATATTTTTGAGGAACGGAGAACGGCACCTGAACTTTACCAGTGGCAAGACCCGGAGCATTTCTTCAGTGAGATTACGGGAATGCTCGGTGTGGATGTCCCTGACTTTGATGGATTTGCGGCTCAGCGGTTGGGGAGCCCCTATTCACGCTTTGGACGGCATTTTTCACGGTTACCGAAAGGTGCAAAATATCCGCTTATTGGTGGAGGTGTCGGTGTCGGTGGTAAGCTCCTTTATGAGACCTTTTTCGGTGAGGATGAGCCTGAAGAACTGGTGCTGCAAGATCCTGTGGGTTATTCAGTATCGCCTCGTTATCCTGTGCTCGGGGCACTTCAGCGGACACGTCCCTATCGTCGATTAAGAGCGAGAGCTGAAAACTTACTTGACGATGTTTATGGTGAAGATTCCTTCCATAGTGAGATGCTGAAGTCGATGGTCTTAGGTAAGAAAAGGAATTTGCCGGAGGAAACTAAAGGGACTTTTCTTCAGACTGGACAGGTGCATGTATTGACCCAGTCTGGTATGCATGTGTCGATGTTCTCTAATATTTTGTCTCGGTATCCGTTACTTGCGGCACCTGCAATATTCTTGGCTGCGAAGGATGCTATCTCTCCGCCGAATGAAACGGTTGTTGAACCTTCACAGTCTATTTTGGATAGGTATCGACTTAAAGATTCACCTTGGACACCGCGCTGGAATCCGCCTGTGTGGGATTCTCGATTTGACCCATACTCTACAGAATATGACCCAGATTGGAAACCGCCTGCTTGGGCGTGGTGGGACACTTCTAAGTATTCGCCTTTGAGTCGGGGGTATCGAGGTCGATCAGAGAGACCGCAACCGCCGGGGATGCTTCGGGCAGAGTTTTCTGGGGTACAAGATGTCTTGCCATGGACGATGTATTCTATGTTTGGTGTGTTGCCGGAAAGTGTGTATGCTTTTAGGCAACAATCGCAGCAGCAGCAGCGTGTTGAAGATGTTGTGCGAGCTCGCGAAGAATTCCAGCCTGTTGTTACTGAAACACCTTCCCTTCTGAATCTGAATAGAGCGACGGTTTCTGATCTTGATGCACTCCCGGGTATCAGTAAATTTTATGCGGAACGGATTATTGAACATCGTGAAGACCTCGGTGGTTTTGAGCGCGTGGAAGATCTGTTAGATGTTCGAGGGATCGGTGAGAAGACCTTTGAGCAGATACGTCCGTTGGTGAATCTGGGGGCTGTAGAGAAACAGGTAACAGATCCAGAGGAAGGTTATAGCATTGATGGTTTTGAGTTTGATGTGCAGGAATCCCCGTTTCCCGGTTTCAACCCGTGGCTCGATCCGCATCCTGAAGGTTCTCTAAAAAATGAGGGCATTCGTCAACTTTCTGCTGAACTTGATGGTGAAAAGAAAGGGATCTTTTCGAGGCTCTGGAGTGTTTTAGGGGGTGAACCTGAACGAGATTTATCATTGAGAGTTGAACTCCCGCCAATCCCAAAACAGCATTGGCAATTTTTGGGTGCTGCGAGTTTTGATGAAAAACGTGTTGGTGATTTGTATGAATCTTTGAGTCCGGGAGATATTGATCCGATTCCTGTTGATTTAGCTCGCAGTGTTGTGAAACTTAAGAGCGTTGGTGAATCTGGTAAAGGGGGTTGGGGCACAGGCTTTTTTGTTGACGAAAATATTGTTGCTACTAACTATCATATGCTCGCTCCGATGCTTACAGAAAGGGATGGTGAGAAGGGGTACTGGACAGGCGGTTCAAGTATCTTTGTTCCAGGTGAAGATGGACCTCAAGAGTACAGTGTTGGTTCTGTCTTGGGTGTTAGCCAAAGTGATGATGTAGCACTCTTGCGTGTGGATTCTGTTGAAGGGATTACTCCGTTAGAATTGGGGAGTCAAGGTGTTTCTGTTACGCCGACGCGTCGAGGTTTTGCCGCGGAAGATAATACTATTTTAAGAACGATGGGGTATCCTTCGGGTGTCGGTGAAGCACCGCAATTGGATGTCGGACGGATTGGTAGAAAAGAACGTGATATGGATACGCCTTATGCTTATACTCTCGCTGATTTTTTCCTTGACGACATTTATGCTTTTGGAGGTGAATCAGGTTCACCTATCTTTGGACCTGATGATAAGGTCTATGGAATTTTATTTGGTGGTATCGATACAGATGAAGGTATAGGTGCAGAGAGAACAGTAGTTGGTACACATTCATCGGATATTCAGAAACTTCTTGATAGAGTTCTTCGATCTCCGAGATCAAGCCAAAGTGTTGTTGATGATTTTTCGACTTATGAGGAAGTGGGTTGGGATTCTTTTGATGAGACTTTGTATAAAATGGGGCAATTGACTTCAAGACGGATGCAGCCTCTAAGTGAGGAATTCTCTGCGACTTGGGATTTTCAACATGGGCTTCCGGGAATAGGTTCAAATCTGTTTGTAGGTGCGGGGTATGGAATTGGTGAGGGGTTGCGAGGTGAATCACAACTACAGGATAATGATGTTGCGTCCCTTCTTCGGTATCCAGCGAACTCTGTTGTTAATCAAGGTGAGCGGCATCCAGCGTATCAGAGTGTTGTCAATATCGAAATGCAGTCGCAATGGCTGGATTGGTTGGATCCCCCCCCGATGGGTAACTGGACTGGGTAATTTATAGACGAAGGTGTTA
>VXNY01000017.1 GCA_009840305.1 Gammaproteobacteria bacterium
CGCCGGTTGGGTCGAAGGGTATGACATTGCCTTCGACTTGCGCGAAGCCGTACTTTGTTAGCAGGCGTGCGGCGTCCAGCTTGTGGCAGGTCTTGATGGCATAGCTGTCGCTTTGCATGGTGTCTGCCAAGAACATGGCTATGGTCTCACCGTCGTTGGTGAGATTGGCTATTTTCTGTTGTAAGGTGTTTTGGATGCACATGGGAGTGAGTTTTCAGTTATCAGTTATCAGTTTTCAGTTCCCCACATTGCTTACCGGGGGCTGACAGGGCTTGAGTGTTTGAAATCATATGTTCTTATTATGAGGGCAAGTGGTTGGATTGTCAAGGGGTGATTTTAGAAGGAGACATTTGCGAAAGATGGTGGTGGACACATATTTTACCCCCATCCTAACCTTCCCCCATCGAGGGGGAAGGGACTTTTGAAATTGTCTTTGATTTGGATGGAGGGGACATTTAGGGGCTGCGGTTGTTGAGGGGGATGGTTAGGCTGGGGATGTTGATGTAGAGGTGGGTGGCTAAATTGTGCAGCGCAGTAGGTTGCGCTTTCGGCTGTACTCGATGTGCCAGTCGTCGAGGATGTCGCGGTCCAAGAGCGATGGGAGTCCTATGCTCTCATCGGAGTAGGAGAGGTCGAGGTCTATGTTGTAGGAAACCTCGTCTATGCCCCCGGATCCGTACGCGAATGTGATTGTTGCCGGCTCCCGATAATATGCGGCGGTTCCCCCGACGCCTCCTGCGTGAACCTCATTGCCCAGACTGCTTTCCGGTACTGCTAAATTGCGAGCATCCTCTGAGTGCAGGCAACTGGAATCGGCGCCGGTGTCCAGCAGAAAAGGCACATCCACGGAAACTCCAAAGCGCGGAAGAGTTACCTTGCCGTAGATATAGGGACGACCGATTTCGCTGAAGAAGCCTGTAATCACAGTCTCATCGTCCTTGGGTTGGTTTCGAGATGGTCTATCTCCATGTGTCTTGTGTTGATGTCGTTTTCCCGAATATGCCGCAGCATGTCGGCGCCGGTGTCGCATGCGTGAATGACGCGCTCTCCGTCCCATAGTATCCACTGGTCGGGGTATTTCTCCAGCAGCGACGGGCGAACCTTGAAGAAGTGTTTCATCATAGCTTCATGCCGGCGTAGCGACCGGAGGGTTTCTTCTTTATCGAGAAAGCTAGGGAACTCGGCTCGTGGCATCGCTGACCTCCTTGCTCTGTGGCTGGGTGCATGTTCACGATAGGCGCGGGTGTTTGGGGTGTCAAGGGGGTGGGAACTGACATGGATGGACAGGATGGAGGGGATGGGGAGTGAGATGTTTTGGCTCTGGAAAGTAAGGTCCGGAGGGGCGCGTAAAATGGTACTTGGGTGGTGATGACCTTTTCTTATTTGCTCTGGTGGAAAACGATGAGGCAGAAAAGGTTCCATCCTTGGGAGAGGCTATAGACAATTATGCTAACATCTTACTCGGCAACGTGAACTTAGGGGAAAGTCTTGAACAACGAGAACATCACCATTTACTCTCGCCTGAAGCGAAGAATTGAGCACTGGGGCAGAACAGTCGGCAATCGATTCTTTCCACGATTGGTTAATCAAGTTTCGCCGGCGTCGGTGTCGACAGTTCATTCGTCCTTTGATCCTGAATCGAATGAAAGAAGCACCCCTCCTGATGACGAATCCATAAGTCTGTATAGCATATGGGCCGTGGAATGCTTTACACCAACTCATATCCCTGGTCTTCTCGAAAGCCTAGTGCAACTAGGATGTAACAATGAACATCATTCAGTAAGATTCTTGAGAGAATTGAGGGCATTGCAATACGGTACATCGTGGTCTCGTCTCGGGAGATTGGTTCCCCCCGATGAGTCCAGTTTTTTCGGCCCAGACCCCATACGGACACCTTTACCGGAACATGTCCTATATGCAGACGCCGATCTGTATTCCATCACGCCATCGCTCATAGTTTTGACAATAGAATTTGTATTTGAAGAAGAACACAGGTCGGTATTTGAAGAATCGCTACGAAAATACAGACAGACTTACGAAACTCCTTCTGAGCGTGGTGGGTATTATATTCACGACCCAGGGACTCAGAAATCAGACGATATAAAGGAAGTACGTACAAACGCCTCACGATCTATCGGCGACTGGATAAGAAAAAATATTCCTGGTGAGTTTGCCGCAGGTGTGCTACAGAATGAGAATGGTTTCCCTACCTGTGAATTTGTCACCTTGCGTCGGGCTAGACCCTTCCCATCGCAAGAAGAACGTAACGACGGCTTCGGATATCTGATTCCTCTAGGGATGCATAGTAATTTCCTAGTGTGGGAGAGCGCTGACGTTAAGGGCCTAAGGCTTGACGTGATGTCGCGGTCTAGCCGCCTCGACTATCATTCCGTTTTATCAGTGAATGAAGAGGACTTCGCCAATCGTTACTCACGTGATGGACGTGGATGTGACATAGAGTCTCTAATTCCTATGTTGCACCATAAAATGTCCGGGATTATTAGCGTGTGGGCTGTGGTATCACTGCTTGAAGGCTATGCCGACCACTTCAAAGAATTACGCAGATCTACTCTATTCGGCGACCTCAAAGGTGTCCGAACTGAAGCTGTACTAGAAGATATTAGTAGCACTTTGTATTATAGCCTAGATATTTCGGCGGTCACTTTCGATCTGTCTTCTTCCTTGGAAAGAGGTGCTCCCACGGGGTTCAATATCGAGACATTCAAGCCGTGTAAGGACTGTCTAGGTGTGGAACCAGAAACTACTCTATGGAGAACATTTCTAAACCAGATCGCAGATTATTCCAAATGGCTGCAAGGCATTGATAACTCATTGCTTACTCAGCTGACGCAATATGGTGGTTCACTTGGAGTGTTAGAGAATGTTCGTCTCCAACAAAGGATCAGTAGCCTAACGCGTGTAATTGTCATTCTAACCTTCGTATTGGCTGCACTTGCATTGGCATCGGTATTTAATGTCAACTGGTCGGACCTCACTGAATTCATAATGCGAATTTCAAGGACTCTAAGGCCTTAAAATGAGCAGAACACTAGGGGTAACTGCGGGAGAAAGGATCCTTTCCTGTCGTAGGACTGTTAATACTGGGCATTTAAGAAATACAAAAGCGTAATTTTAGACGGCAGTGGATAGCAATTTCACACCCATCCTAGCCTTCCCTCGTCGGGAGGGAAGGGATTTTGCGCCACCTTGTCGTTTGGGGACGTGGTAGTCTTTGGGTAGGGAATATGTGTGCGGAGTCATCAGTATGCAGGCGAATTTTGCGGATAGGACTATATGGACGGGGGATGATTTGGACATCCTGCGGGGGATGAATAGCGAGTCGGTGGACTTGATTTATCCGGATCCGCCGTTTAACTCGAATCGCAATTGTTCTGCGCCGGTGGGGAGCACGGCGGCGGGGCTGCTTTCAAGGATACTTGGACGCTTTCGGACCTGGATGGGGCGTGGATGGGACTGATAGCCGATCAGCATCCGGCGATTTGCAAGACTCTTTTTTTTCAGAGACGATTTCACAAATGCTCTTCGACTACTAGGTTCGCCTTTACCACGAAAGCGGAAATCCAGAAATCTAGGAATTACAGGCGTCCTGATGCTTTTCACCCCCACCCTAACCCTCCCCCGTCAAGGGGGAGGGGATTTGTGAAATCGTCTCTTTTCATGTTTATCTTGCCGTCAGGTGGGCTTACGCCGTATCATGGAGCATTGCATAGGAAGAGAGCAAGAAAGGCGTAAGACCCCTATGATTGAAAGACCTGACCGAGCGATGCTCGTCATACCCCATCCGGACGATGCCGAGGGCGGCGTGGGCGGCACGGTCGCTAAGTGGGTGGCGGAAGGCACGGAGTTCGTCTTCGTGCTTTGCACCAACGGCAACAAGGGCACGAGCGACCCGGAAATGACAATGGAAAGGCTCGCCAAAATCCGCGAAGGCGAACAAGCCGAAGCAGCCGCGTCTCTGGGCGTGAAGGAAGTGATATTCCTGGGCTACGGCGACGGTGAGCTGGAAGACACGAGGGAGTTCCGCGGCGAACTGGTCCACGCGATTCGCAAGCACAAGCCGCAGGTCGTCTTCTGCACGGACCCGTTCCGGCAGACATTCTACATGCACCGCGACCACCGACTGTCCGGGCAGGTAACGCTGGACGCCGTATTCCCCTACGCGCGCGACTTCCTGCACTACCACGAACACATCCGCGACGAAGGCTTGGAGACGCATAAGGTCGCCGATGTGCTGATGTGGGGCACGGAGCATCCAGACACATTCATCGACATTACCGACACCATCGAAGACAAGATAAACGCGCTGAAGAAGCACAACAGCCAATTGGGCGATTCCGGCAGGAATGTGGATAACTTCGTCAAGCAGAACGCCCAGCGACAGGGGCAAATGGCGAATATGACCTACGCCGAAGGCTTCCGCCGCATCCACTTCAGAGGCTAATAAGGCACTTCGGTTGTCACCTTGAACGAAGTGAAGGGTCTAAAATCGCTGTCTGGAAACAAGCCTGTCCGTAGTCAACGCGTTTAGATTTCTCGCTTCGCTCGAAATGA
>VXNY01000014.1 GCA_009840305.1 Gammaproteobacteria bacterium
AGAAGTGGTTCCACACGTACCGACACGCGCCCGCTAAACAAGCAAGCTGTCGCGCTCGGGCTTTAGTGCCAGGTATTAAACGATATGTTATGCCTCTATACGACATAGCCCTATTATAATTGGTGTGTAGTTTCGTATATAAGTCCCAAGTTTACAGAGAAATTCGCTACGTACGAAAGCACTAACCTTAAACCATCTCAGTTCTTGCGAAGTTCTGGCGCGACCGTAAACAAGGAATATACTGTAAACAATTTGGATCAAGATGGTTATGAACTTTCATCGTGTCTATCGTGTCATATTCCAACTTGGTTATTATTCCAAACTTACTATCACTTTTTGACTCCCTACATATCTAAGGAGACCGTGTGGTCATAGCCGCTATTCTCTATCTATTATTACTCAGCGTTGTTTCATTTAACGTGATGCACGCCTTGGAGTGGCCAATTTTGTTCGCCTTTATTCCCATCGTACTATTAGTTGCGGGCGTGGGCGGGATTTACCTATGGCAAAAATCTAAGCGAGTACTTCTCCAAACCTTGAGTTATGTCGGTATGTTCGGTCTTACGGTCGTCGCGCTGACTTTTGCAATCCCTGGTTACGAAATCATTTTTGAAGGTGAGAGTAGTGCTTGGACGACGCGTTTGACCCCCATGTTCGTGGCTGCGATTGCGTTGTACATAAGTGGGCTATGGATTGCCGCCGCCGCCATCAATCAATCCGACGCTTTGGAATGGTTAGCAAAGTTTCTCGGGGGACCAAGTATCTATCTAACGATGGTTAGTGCGTTAGTCCTATGTACTGGCTCAATGCTCGCACTTGAATGGTTAGGTGCAACTTATGAGAATACCAACGCCATTACCAATCGATTCCTTGATCGGGGAATTATCCCGCCGATAACTCTCTTCATGTTTTTCTGGGGTATCCTGTTGCTTTTAAGCAAGTGGTGGAACGCTATGTATTTACGTTGGTCGGTAGCACAGTGGGGACGAGGCACTCCGGTGAAAGTGAACTCTAACATTGATCGAGTACGCAACGTCGTCAAAGATGCGACTCGATTAGAAGACCAACTCAATTTCTTGTGGCGACGCCACATCGAATCCTATCTCCTCCCAAGATACATAAATTACGCGACTCCAGTTCTTGGTTTTATAGGAACCGTACTGGGCATTTCGCTCGCGGCGGACGGAATTCGGCGTATCATTGCATCAGATAGTGGACTCGGCGGTCTCTCGACGGAACTTGGCGACGCGATCGCACCACTAGGGATTGCGTTCGATACCACTTTGATCGCACTGTCCCTGAGCGTTGGCTTAGCGCTCGTACTCGCGTTGGTACAACGTGGCGAGGAACGCACACTTACGATTTTGGAAAGATATCTCCGCGACAATATACGTGTTTATTGACTCTAGCAGTTCTAACAGTTCCGACGCTTCAAACGTCAGACCCGGTAGTGAACAACAGGAAGAAAATAGTGCGCCGATGATGGCGGTGTTCGGAGGCATGTTTGCGCTAATGCTAGTTTTCTTGTTAGTTGTGAATGTGGTTTCCCAAGCCGCGATCCGAGAACGGCTGAAAGAAAGCACGGACGAAGGTACTTATCGGATCGAGCGCGAAGATGGAAGCTCAGGTTATTCAATCATTGTGTTTCCAGAGTCGATAAGAATTGTTGAGACCGCTGAAGGCGTAGATCGTGGAGCGATATGCGAAGCTGGCAACGCCTATCGCAGATACGCGGAACGCGTCTACAGGCAACAAGGTGATCAGCTCTTGTTTTTTATTACCGAAGGCAGCGTTCCAACAATGGCGGAAGCTAGAAACTGCCTCAGATCAATGTGGCCCAACCAAACCATAAGCATTGGATGGGTTATTACTGACAATGAGTTCCTCAAATCCGTTATGCTTGACGAAATCCCTGAGTACATCAAAGAACACGCGGATCGTATTCCATGAGTTCGCCGGCTGCGCGCATTCCAAATTTCGCCGGGATTGCATTGGTCGACATCCTCGCAAACGGAGTTGCGGTGTTGATTATCGTGATTGTGATCAGTATTGCTGTGCGTGCAGAAAAGGAAGAACGGTATACCGAAAAAGTTCAAGAAATAGCGACCGTAATGACGAGGGAATTCAGCACTTCCCTGGTTCTAAATCGATTAGCAGCGAGCTCGCCCGCACAACTACACGATTACGAGACGGCGGAAATTGATCAAATCTGGCATCCCGAAGTCATGCCAGTGATAGAGTTTCATCGCACCTTGGTCCGCGACCCCTACTCGGGTACCGTTTGGACGCGCGAACAGCTCTTAGAAAAACCAAATACCCTAGATCTCTTCTTGGAAGGATTGAATGAATCTGCCCGACGAGACATTCGAGGGGATATCTACGATGTAGGTACCTATTACCTAGTGATGTCAATTCTCAAAGATCACGGCTTAAATATTTGGCACTGGCACTTTGTGGGCGGTTCTGGCGGGTTGGCTGGCTCAGGATCAGCGGCTGATTGTCCTCCAGGAGTAAGCTTTGAAGACTGCGCGCGGTTGGAAGGAGCAAATTTAGCAGAACTTCCTGGATTACCGGAATTAGAAGGATGGATTGGTGGTAATACCAACGACCCAAACCAAACAGATGATGAATTGACCCCAAGCTGGCCACCCGAAGAGGGCACGACTGGCGAGCTTCAAGAACCGGCAAACAGCGCCACAGTTACCAATCCAGATGTACCTGAAGGATCTAGTCTTGGTCAGGGCGCGCCCGTTGATCGCTTCGATCCCAGTGCAATGGGAAGTTTTCCTACTGCTCGTTCGCCCAATCAGGGGGGATCATCTCCGGGTCAACCTAGCGGAGATAGCAACTTCTCCCAACCTGTCGACAACGATACGTTTAGTATCAGACTCGCCGACCCTGATTCACAAAACCAAAGTGGGGAGGGAGTCCCACTAGAGTTACCGGACCCAGATCAAATTCTCTTTGCCGTGTTGATTTTCCTAATCGACATTCAAAACATGTTGGACCTAGATCAACCACCCACTGAACTGATTCAAGACTACTTGATGCAGTTGACAAACAATGTCGACCGCATTGATGCGCTGTCGGATGAAGACTACGCGATTGTAGAGAGCTTGCTTCAGAGTCTGCTTGCCTATTCGGAAACCGTCGCCGAAGACACGCCGCTCGAACCTTTAGAAGTAAATTTCGGCGCCATTGAAGATCTTGACTACGCTAAGATCAAAGTCGTTCCAAACCGCTTACTCTATGATGTCGAAGTAGTTACTGACAGCTCGCAAACTGACTTGTCCTCGCAAGCAGCGTTCCTGAGACTAAGTCTGAACAAGTACCCGGATGTATGGGAGGGGCTCCAAGTCGATCTCCATCGCGGGGCCGTATTACTCATGCCAGAATCAGACGTTCCCACCTCAGAACTATCGTGGCGGGCAGTTGCCTATGTTTCCATGAGCTTGAATGACATCATCGTTGGATTTGTGTATGGTTCAATCGACGAATACGGATTACTCGCGGTCGAAGCAGATAGCAACAGAATATACGTCGGTGCTCAAGAAATAACTCCTGCAATCGAAGGTTGGTTCTTTGGCGTGAAGACTTGGTTAGTTACGCTTTATGTTCTACTCGCGCTTGCGGTGGGGGCAATTTTGATTTTCTGGCGACCGGGATTGCGCCGCGCCTAATGTCATGGCGGATTCCGATCGTAGTGCTCGCACTACTAATTTTCGCTCTGCTGACGATCACTTTCCTGAACATTGGACGGACCGACATTGATGCCCTTCGAGTCTCTTTAGGACTCGAACTAAGCGAAAACGAAACTGCTCAATACATTGATGATAGAGTTCTTGCTGCATTAGAGACCGGTGCGCTGAATAGCGAACTCAGGCTACGCTTACAAAGGCCACAAAGAACCGTAGCGATTGAGACTTTTCGTATTGACAACTGTGAAGTGACACAGGAAAATTACGAGCGTTTCGTTCGTTGGTACACGCCAATCTACACCGGGGGAACTAATGATCCTCCCCAATGGCTTTGGTCGTTGTCAACTGGACATCGCACCGCGGGTCGACTCAACTCTCCTGCTTCTGGAGTTACCCATGCTGGTGCGACACAATACTGCGCTGAGATTGGCGGACGTTTGCCCACGTCTGAAGAGTTAGAAATTGCCGCTCGCGGTTCGGAAGGGCGACTCTATCCTTGGGGAGATGAATGGCTCGGTACGCCTTGGCCGTACATGGAACCGGATCGAAACGCTCAACAAACCTGCGGAAAATTTCCTGAGTCCGACACTCCAAACGGAGTGCACGACTTAGCCAATAACGTCATGGAGTGGACCTCTGGAACCGCCGCCCCAGCGTTACTTAGTCGGGAGGGATACGTACCGGTACATGGCGCTCCTACGGTGCGCGCTCGAGCTCGAGATCTCTATGCCTTGAGCGCCGCATGGCTAGAAATCCGGCCAGACGTACAAAGTCATCATTTAGGTTTTCGATGTGTTTACGACCAACCACCTTGGCGCATTCTCCCTTGGGACGCGTTCCTCGGTCGAACTACAACAATTCGAGGTGGCGTATATCAAGTAGGAATTACGCCAGAAGCAAGAGTCACGCATTTTGTCACCAAGATTCCAGAGCATGCCGAAATCCCCATTCAAAAGCTCGTTCGATCGACAAAGCAGTTCTCACAAAAAATTCGCGTCGACCGCTGCGAAGTTAGTCGAAAGGACTATGCCGAGTTTCTTCGAGACCCTCTAGTAAACGTGGGTCTGTATCGTAATACCGATGAACCGTCTGGGCACTCCTACGAACCCCTGAACTGGGAGTTTCAACGAGAGAATCTTGAGTATCCAGTCACGGGTGTAAGTTGGTGGTCGGCCGACGCGTTCGCTCGCTGGTCTGGCGGACGCCTTCCCACTGCCGAAGAGTGGCGCGCCGTTGCCGCGGGACCTGAAGGACGACTTTACCCTTGGGGGGATCGATACGAGTCTGGATTTGCCGCAACCGGCGATGACGAGACCGGGAAACTGGTGATATGCGACAATGAAAACTTAGATCAAACATCTGCCGGTATTCGTCACCTTGCTGGCAACGTTTCCGAATGGACTCGTTCTGTAACCGTTGATCGTGGCGCGATTACTATGTGGGTGCAAGGCGGAAATTGGATTCTTCCGGGCGTCGTCACCAGCCAGACTATTTTTGGTCGCAAGGTAACCATGAATCACCGCTCCGAAACGATTGGCTTTCGAGTGGTCTACGACTGAAGCACAACACTAAGATTCCTCACGCGATTCTTACATACTTCGCTACCCTCTAAGTTTGTGATACCAAGACTACTTGTTGCAAGAAACACAAGCGGTGTGATACTTTTCTAAGTAGAAAAAGGGTAAAATATTCCTATACTAAGCACGCTTGATTCGCGAGCGACTTCGTCCACTATGAACGAAATTCGCCCGATATTCGGTTGAATGTAGGGCGAGCAAGTTGAACGTGCGATTCTCGAACTGTCCCATTTGGGTTCCCAGTTTGAGGGTCAAGCTTGAATATACATTTCTACTTGAAGAAATGTAAGTCGAGGAGAATTCACGTATGCCAGTGCTCGACTGGCTACTAAGTTTTAATGAGGAACAATAGGTCATGTTTCGACAAAAGAGATTAATACCCACCATCATTTGGTTTCTGACGTTACTCAGTCTGCCGTTTGCGACGTTGGCATTTGCCCAAGACGACGACGACGACGAAGATGAGCAAACAGAAGAAGAAGAAGATGCGATAATAGCAGACGACGAGGACATTGAGGAAGTCCGTGTAACGGGTTCACGACTTATACGAACTACGTACAACAACATCTCTCCACTGCAAATCATCAATACGGAAATTGAGCGGGAGGCTGGTCTGGTAGATACTGCGGAGATTCTTCAGAAAGCAACTCAAGCACAAGGCCAGCAAATCGACCTAACCTATACCGGTTATGTCTTGGATAACGGTCCCGCCGCGGCAACGATTTCGTTGCGAGGGCTCGGTGCTTCAAGATCTCTCGTGCTGATTAATGGACGCCGGTTGGCACCTGCTGGTGTTGAAGGCGCGCCGAGTACTCCAGATCTTAATCTGATACCTGGTGCTTTAGTACAACAGTACGAACTCTTACTAGACGGTGCAAGTTCCGTATATGGATCCGATGCCGTTGCTGGCGTGGTAAACGTTATTCTTGTAAAGGATTTTGATGGACTTGAACTCAACCTTTTCGCCGACATGGACCAGTTTAGCGGAAAATCTAGCAACAACTTAGCCCTTAAATGGGGCCAAAATTTTGATCGTGGTTTCTACGGACTAGCTTTTAACTATGACTACAGCGAAGAGGTGAGCCGTGCAGACTCTCCCCATTACGAAGGTTGTTCTCACGAAGCAGAAATCGATCAGAATGGCGTTATACGTAAGAAGAGTCAGTGGTTTGAATACTTTTATGGTATGAAGTGGGATGACTGCGGCTACTCCGGTCTTCAAGGCGCTTGGGTGACCTCCGTCCCATTCGGTCCTTTGTTCTATACTCCAGGACGATCGAACGGTGGTTGGAAGGACTTCTCGATATCCAGAATTCGTTTAGGCGGACAGTGGTTCTGGACTGATGAAGATGGGGACGGTTTCAACGACGTGACGTGGAGGGATTACGCACCGGACGCGAATGAGCAGTTTGCTACTCTGTACCCAGAATTTACACGATTTAATTTCATGTCCTATGGTGAATACACCTTTGAAGGCGAAGCCAACGTCACACCTTTCTACGAGTTTACCTACGGCTCAAGAGAATCTGAACACAACGGTGGCGGTTACCAAGTATTCCCGACCGTGCATCCCTTGAATCCGTTCAACCCATGCAACCCACTTGGCGAGGGCGTAGACTGTGGATTAGCCATCAACGAGTTTTTTGCTAAGCAGTCATTTCGAGATATGGTCATAGAAGCGTTTGGGTGTGATCCTGGTCCTGGCGGTTCGTGTGATCTATCTCAAGGACCACGAGGTCCTCTCCCTGCGCAACCTGTCGTTGTTATTGAAGGTGATCGAAACATCACCACAGTTGAGGTGGCGCAAACTCGGCTGGTTGGTGGCTTGCGTTTTGACATGCCATGGCTCACCTGGGGATCTCGACGAGGTTGGACTGGCGAATTCTTCCTCTCTTATACCGATTCCACCGGTAGTACCTATCGCGAAGGAATTCACGAAGACCGCATGGCGTTTGCACTAGGCAATCTCTCACTCCAAGGCATTCCGTGCGACGCCGCTCCTGGCGCAAACATTGACCCCGCCGACATGGAAGGGTGTGTCCCTGTCAACCTATTCGCTCCCAGTGTAATGGACTTTGATCATCAAGGAGCATTCGCCACACAAGCAGAACGAGATTATTTATTCGTTACTCGTGAATTCGATACTACGATTGAACAAACATTAGTATCGTACTACATGACTGGAAACTTATATGACCTTCAAGGTGGAACAGTTGCTGCCGGCTTCGGAGCGGAATGGAGAAAAGATGAAATCGACTCGATTCCCAACCAAGTTGCCGCCGACGGTAAGTTCATCCACTTTTCCGCGGATCAAGGCGCGGCAGGCTCAAAGAGCGTACAGGAAGCTTTTGGCGAGATCGAATTCCCAATACTCGGCAATATGCAGTTCGCCAATGAACTGACAGTAAATCTATCGACGCGATATACCGATGAGGAATTTTCAGGCGATGCTTGGACTTACTCAACGAAGGTTGCTTGGCGACCCGTTTCTTCCCTGTTGATTCGGGGTACGAAGGGTACCTCTTTCCGGGCTCCTAATTTACGCGAACTGTTCCTTCGAGCGCAGACTGGATTTTTGAGTGTATTTGACCCATGCGTAATTCCAACTGCTGCAATTGATCCAATTACTGAAGAGTATCTGCCGGATCAAGATCGCCGCGAACCTCATGTTTTAGAAAACTGCCGTAACAACGGTGCTGACCCGTTCGTCATGCGAGGGTTCACAGCTTATTCCGTGGAAATAGCTGCAGGTGGGGCACTCGATCTCTTACCTGAAACGTCAAAGTCCGAAACTTGGGGCTTTAGCTTCGAACAACCTTTCACCAACGCGTTTGATTTGGCGATTGGTGGGACTGTCTACGACTTGAGTATTGATGACACTATTATTGAGCCTTCGGCGGGATTCATCGTTTCAGACTGCTATTACAGTGAAACAGGAAATAGTCCTTATTGTCAAAGGATTACTCGCGATGAAGGAGACGATCCTCGTATGAACTATATCCACCAAGGATTTATCAATCGCGACAACGAAAGAGTGCGTGGGATTGACTTAAACATTGCCTATTCGGATACTTACACAATTTTTAATCGTCCGATAGATTTCAGTGTTGATTTGATCACCCACAAGTTGTTAGAACGTTCCGATATTACGATTACAGTAATCGAAACTCGCGATGAGGACGTTTCCGAATGGTACTACCCCAGGTATCAACATCGACTATCCTTCCGAGCGCAATTTAACCAAATGCGTTTGAGCTGGAGTATCCGAGTGCTTGGACGGCAAGACCAACACGATGACTTTGAGGATAGTTGGGGTTCGGTGCCTGAACGTACCTCCGACACTTGTCTCGGACCTGATTATGATGACGTCTTGTGTCGCGATATTGGTTCAACCGATTTCTACTGGCTGCATTCAATTTCCTTTTCGATGGCTCGACAAGATTATTACCTCAACGCAGGTATCCGCAACGTATTTGACGTGGAACCGCCGTTTGTTGATGGTTCTGAAGTATTCTCAAGAAGCAACGTACCAATCGGTGCAGGATACGATGTTCTCGGCCGCGCCGCGTTCATGAGTTTCACGTATCGGCTTGGTGGTATCTTTTAAGAACTATTTCAAACACTAATCTCTTTAAAAAGGTCTCGGGTCGCTATGCGTCCCGAGATTTTTTTTGTTCGTTACAAACACGAATCTATAGCACAAAGCTATATCATTAGATATTCGAAAGAATAAATGATCGCTAACGAGAAACTCCAAATCTTCAACCGCGATTCTCGTGGAAACGAGATCGTACCGATAGATGCAGGCGCGATCGAGCAGGTACGACTGACGTCGGAAATGTCGATCGTACGAAACATTGCTCTCATGCCAGACGCACACGTTGGAATTGGCGCGACAGTTGGTTCAGTCATCGGTACTACAAATGCCATCATTCCAGCTGCGGTCGGTGTCGATATCGGTTGTGGTATGACAGCGGCCGAAACCAATTTATCGGCGTCCGACTTGCCCGATTCTCTAGCGCCACTACGTGGAACTATTGAGAGAAACGTTCCACACGGAAGAACTGGTGGTGGGAAACGTAACCGCGATGTTGGTGGATGGAGTAAGGAAATACCCGACGAAGTGTACAGTCATTGGCATTCAACGCTTGAAAAGGGCTTTAATAGACTACTCGACCGCCATCCCGATTTGAAAAGAGCGAACCATATTTCTCATCTTGGAACCTTGGGTACCGGTAATCACTTTATCGAAGTGTGCTTGGATGAGAAAGAGAACGTCTGGGTGATGCTCCACAGCGGTTCGCGTGGAGTAGGGAATCGAATTGGCATGAAATTTATCGAACTCGCCAAACAAGACATGCGTCGTCATGAAATTAATCTTCCCGACCGCAATCTTGCATACCTACAGGAAGGTACTAAACACTTCGCAGACTATGTTATGGCGGTTGAATGGGCGCAACGATTTGCCTTTTTAAACCGAAAAATCATGATGGATCGAACCGTCCGTGCGATTCGACAACATCTCCGTCATGCAGAAGTCGTGAGTGAAGTAATAGAGTGCCACCACAATTACGTGGCAAATGAACGACACTATGGTCAAAACATGTGGGTCACCCGAAAAGGAGCGCTTCGCGCGCGAAGGGGTGATGTCGGGATCATTCCTGGTTCTATGGGTGCAAAGTCTTATATCGTTCGTGGTAAGGGTAGCAAAAAATCGTTGCAAAGTTGTTCTCACGGAGCAGGGCGTACACTATCCCGAACGGAAGCGCGGAAAAGGTATTCAGCGGCGGATTTGCGAGCACAAACAAGAGGTGTCGAATGTAGAAAGGATCACAATGTCGTAGACGAGCTTCCGGCAGCATATAAAGACATTGATAAAGTTATTGAAGCACAACAAGATTTGGTGGAGGTAGTTCACACGTTGAAACAAATCGTGTGTGTGAAGGGTTAATGTCTATCAGCAAGATCAAGTGTTTGGACACCCCAAACGAAATTAGCAATGTATAGCTTTGCCGTTTCTTCAAACTAGATGTAAGTCTTGTATCTAATACAGTATTGCAAAAATCTGTTTACCCGGTGGGTGCTCATATCTTAAAATTAGGTAACTTTTCAAGTTTACCCCACATTGGGAGAAATTTTTCTTCCATTGAACTGTCGAGTGTAGAGGGCAAGTAGTATGAAATTTAGAGCATTAAGAGACATCGCTGCGCTAGTAATTGGTGTTTGGGCGATCTCCTTTTTCGCGCAGGACGTAGATGAGCCGGTAGAAGCTCCCGAGAGCATCGAACCTTATCCGCCGGAAGTATGGGCAGCAAATCCAGGTATGGCTACGGTGAGGGTTTCACCGGACGGGAAGTATCTGAGTTATATCAGTTTTGAAGATGAGAGCAGTGTTGACGGCCCGGTGATTCTCGTATTCGATATTACCGGTGAGAGTGGCAAAGAGATGGAACTCATACACCGACAAAAAGCCGATAACATGCAGATTCAGACGTATCGTTGGATTAGCCCCACTTCGCTCGTTATGGCGTTAAGAGCACAAGTTCGTCGACAGACTCAAGGATTTAATCAGGGAGTCTTTGCGGGCAAAATTGCTTTAGTTAATGTGATTGATAAAACCATGCAGACTTTTGATGAAAGTATTGCCGGGCTAGCGCACGTGTTACCGCTCGAACCAAACAAGATCATGATTTCGGTCCAAGAGGGTAGCGTCAGTAGCGGCACACGAATGGCGTCCGCTTACCGCCCACTTGCGTTTTATGAACTCGATCTTAAAACCAAACAGAAGAAATTAGTAATTCGCACCAAGCCTTCACAGTTCGCGCTTGCGTTTGATCGATTAGGAAATCCAGTCCGATCACTCGGTTTTGACGAGGCCAACGAAGAACTTGTTTATTACTTTCGCTCCGAAGGTTCCACGAAATGGACTGAATACTACCGACAACACATTGACTCCTATGATCGCTTCGATCCCGTCGGCGTGGATCCTAATGCTAAGGACCACATCTTTGTCATTGCTCACAATGGGCACGACCGCGCAGGATTTTGGTCGTACGATATGGCAAACAAGCGATTTGCCGAACTAATTTTCCGCACTTCCGATGATGATCCGGAGCCTATTCCAGTAGACGACCTATCACCAGTGTTTCACACAAACGAATGGGAACAACTTGGAGAAGTAACGGGAATAGAATATTTTGCGGGCGAGCGAACGCGAATTTTCATGGATGAGGTTGAAGGTGGGATTTATCACCAACTTAAAGATCTCGTGAAAAATTCAGCAAATCTCGACATCCTAAGTCGTTCGACTGATGGCCAAACGATTGTCTTCTTTAATCAAGGACCACGTGATCCAGGTACGTATTACTGGCTCCACAAGAGGAAGTTAAGAGTTCTCGGGAGTGTCGCGCCAGAGATTGATAGTGGTCGACTAGCAGACGTTGAATACCACAATTGGACATCGACCGACGGTAGAAAAATCTATGGCTACGTAACTATACCACAGGGCGAACCCCCATTCCCGCTCGTCGTGTTACCGCACGGTGGTCCCATGGTCACGGAAACGGTAGCTTACGACCCCTGGGCTCAAATGTTAGCCAATCACGGTTACATGGTGTTGCAACCTCAATACCGTGGATCTCACAATTACGGACTTGGCTTCTATAAAGCTGCTTTTGACGGTGAAGAGAGCCAAGCTGGGCGAATGATGCAAACCGATAAAGACACTGGAGCGCTGTATCTTGTCGAACAAGGATTGGCCGACGAAGATCGATTGGCAATGTTTGGTTGGTCCTATGGTGGTTATGCTGCCTTAGTTTCCGCTATTCGAGAACCCCAAATATACCAGTGCGCAATTGCCGGAGCGGCAGTTTCCGATCCGCTTATGCAGATTAATTACTATCGCTATCGGGTTCAAGGAGCTCAAAAAGAAGAGCAATTCGGCACTTGGTTGACAGCAGTTTCACCGATCAAAGAAGCGGAAAAAGTGAATATTCCACTCCTGATAGTTCACGGTACAGCGGATGCTCGAGTGTCTTTGGACCACAGTACAAAATACCGCCGCCAACTGGATAAATTTGATAAAGAGTACCAGTACGTAGAGCTAGAAAACGCCGCTCACTTCTTTAACACTCTAAATTACAGACATCGGGTGAAGTTCTACGGTGAAATGCTACGCTTTCTGAAGGAGGATTGCGGTCCCGACGGACTATAAAAATGGCGGTACTCTTGGAGAGTACCGCCACATTTTGGCTGTATGTTTATTTGAGCTAGAGTTTAGCTCTCAACTTTGATGCGCCGAGACGCGATTGTTTCTTGTTTTTTGATGACGATTTCCAGAACTCCGTCGCGATTCGATGCGCTTACCTGATCCAAGTCAGCGTTGTCAGGCAATTTGAAGCTGCGCTGGAACGAACCTTCGACACGCTCAAAACGACCAAAGTCCTTGTCTTCTACGCGTCGCTCAAGTTTGCGTTCACCCTTAATGGTTACACGGTCGTGTTCAACGAATATTTCAATGTCATCCGAGGTTAAGCCCGGTAGATCCGCGGTGATGACAAACTTGTCCGACTCTTCATGAATGTCCATTGAAGGCACCCAACCCTCGTCGGCGCGGTTTACGAATCGCGGAAAAGTACTCCAAATGCCGTTGTCAAGGTCTCGTTGCAACGCTTGAGCAAAGGAAACTACGGGATTACGTTCAACTATTTTCATTATTTTTGTCTCCTAGTTTATTTTGTTATTTCTTGGTGTCGTAATAGTTCGACAACCGGTATATATGAACTACTAGAAATTTTTCAAGAGACGTGAATTCAGATTCAATTTAATTGTGGTTCGTTTTATTTACGCGATAGTATCTCGCCTCAGTCTCCCAGTATTCTTGTGCTATCTCATCTATCGCAGCATAAAGGAGAAAGAATACCGGGCGAGAAAACGGGAACGATTTGGATTTGTATCGTCAGAGATAAAAACTGGCAGTCTCTGGTTCCACACGGTGTCTGCGGGGGAAGCTATCGCGGCTATCCCCATCATTGAAGCGATCCTGCAGAACCGGCCCAGCGAGCACGTACTTGCCACGACGACGACACCCACTGGATACGAAGCTATTGAAAAGAGTTTTGGATCTCGAATCGATCTCTGTTATGTCCCGTATGACGTACCCTCTTGTGTGAATCGATTTCTGAAAAGGACTCAACCAAAAGCATTATTGCTCATGGAAACAGAGTTGTGGCCAAACCTAGTCAACTTTACGGCGAGACGAGATACGCCAATCTTTCTTTTGAATGCTAGGCTCTCTGCAAAGTCGGCTTCCGGATACGCGCGCATGAGCGATCTGACTGAGTCAATGCTCAAGAATGTTCGAATGGTTGCTAGCCAATATCCCGATACTGCCGAGCGGTTTCAATCCCTAGGCTTACCAAAGGATAGGGTGGTTGTAACTGGAAACGTCAAATTCGATCTCAACGACCAAATCGCTCGATTACCAGAAGAACTACAAGAATTGGAAACACTACAAGAACGCGGCACTCTGGTTTGGATCGCGGGGAGCACGCACGATCCCGAGGAAGACGTAGTACTCGATGCGCACCGGACTATTTTGGATCAGTCTCCAAATACAAAACTGATTTTAGCACCTAGACACGTAAACCGAGTCCAGGAGATTCTGACGTCATGTGAATCTCGTGGAATTCGTGCCTGCTTACTCAGCGAGTTAGACCACAATTCTGAAGTGATTGTCGTTGATCGTATGGGAATTCTGTTCCCGCTATATCAATACGCGTCCGTCGCTTTCGTCGGTGGTAGTCTCCAACAAACCGGAGGCCACAATCCCATAGAACCGGCATTTTTTGGACTACCAATCCTAATGGGACCTAATCGCCACAACTTTGCTGAAGTGTGCTCTAGGTTTGCCGATAGAGATTGTTTATTCACAGTTAATAACGCCGACGATATCGCCAAAAAAGTGCTTCATTTCCACCGAGACTCTGCGGCACGCCTACGATGTTACCAAGGTACGCGCGCAGTCGTACAAGAAAATCAAGGCGCACTAGAACGAGTCTGTACGCTAGTGAATAGTTGGCTTGACTAACCTAGATAGGAAAAACCAATCGTTTGGGTTACTTACCACTCATTGTGTTTACTGGAGTCACGACATTCTCATGATCCATATATGCATTCAATTCGGTAAGATCGTTAGGGTCCAACAGGCCCACAGTTTGTTTTAACTGCAACATCGTAGTAATGTAATTATGTATAGTGTTTTGATAATTCAATTGTCTTTCAAACAATGCATTTTGGGCATTCAATACTTCGATAATGTTTCGCGTCCCCACTTCGTAACCTTTTTCCGTTGCATCTAACGATGCACGACTAGATTCCAAAGACCGCTCCAATGCATCGAGTTGTAATACGATCTGTACTACGTTCCGGAACTGGGTCCGGGTTTGTTCTTCGATGGTTAATCTTTGATTTATCATATTTAAGCGTGACTGTTCTCGATTCAAAGCGCTCACTTTGTTTTGAGAGATCCGACGTCCAGCCGCAACCTGAAAACTAACGTTTAGGCTCCCGATTGATCTTGAGACACTTTCATCGACCCAATCGTACCCCGTATCCAGCTGCGTGAACGGGTCAGTGAGAGCACCCTCGCTGTATCCGTACCTGACACTAAGGTTAATGGTTGGTATAGGAAAATAATTCGCTAAGGTATTCCAATGATTCCAGCGTGCGATCTTATAGTTGCGTTCAGCGCCTAATATCCCTGGGTTATTTTGAAGCGCGTAGTTCACCCATTGATCCTCGTCGTTTGGATCGGGATTTTCGACTGGATAGTCCTCTGATAGGCGGGCCAGCTGTTGAATCGGTTGCCCAGTTAAACGTTTTAGAGCTAAGAAAGCGGTATCAAGTCGATTACGAGCGGCGTTCAGGGAGACTTCCAAATTGTCATACGATGCTTGCGCGTTCAACACATCTGTTATCGCCGTTAAGCCGACGTCGTACCGCTGCTTAGTCTGTTGTAACTGTCGCTCATTCGACTCTCGACGTGCAAGAGTATTGTCTAGCGAATCTCGAGCCTGCAAGACATCGAAATACGCTCGGACGACCCGAATAATCAAAGACTGTTCTTGGGATGTGAACGATTCCTTAGCACCCTCAAAACTCAACCTTGAATTTCGGAATGAAACAAACGTAGGGATACTGAACAATACTTGTGAAAGATTTACACTATACCCCGATGGAAAGTTTACTTTTCTGTCATTCACGATCCAAAGAGCATTGTCCTCTTCCGTGATCCCATATCGATTCAAACTAGGATCATTGATATAACCACTCGGATAAGTACGCCGAGACTTTCTTGTAAATGGGTCTTCACCCGTTAAGTTTATACTGATTTGCGGAAGTAAATTGCTAATGCTTTGCTTCATGGACTCACCAGCAATCTGTCGCTGAATCTTTGCCTGAGCAAACTGGGTATCGTTTTCGACGGCTAAGTCGTAGATTTGTTGAAGATCTTCTGCGCTTACTGCAACACCAACCGACAACAGCGCGACAACTAAAAGTTTTTTCATCAAAGGGGTACCAATTTAAACTATTCTGATTTTAGCAAACGAAGTTCACGTTCCTTATGGTCGTTTGACACTTACCTCGTTATACGAAAGTATGCGGGTTTATCGTCGTTAACAACGTAAAAGGTCGTCGCCACGCTCCCAGCTTGGTGGGCGTGCGTGAGCATCGAAGAACTCAATGCAGCGTAAATTTTATCGATGTATCCCGGAACTTCTGAAATCAATCCCTTCTCAAAAAGGTATAGCGTTCAAATTTTCCATGTGTGGAGTTTGGTGTTGTTATTGCAATAATCATGCCATCACTATAAAATTATTCCTTTGTACGTCACAACTTTACAGGAACATAAACTCTATGGCTCGAGTAACCGTCGAGGATTGTTTAGAACACGTGAACAATCGTTTTGAACTGGTGACCTTAGCAACGAAGCGGGCTCGACAGTTATCGTTGTTGAGTGCCGATCCACTGGTCGCGCGAGAGAACGATAAAAATACCGTTATCGCGTTGCGTGAGATTGCAGATGGGCTTATTTCGAGTGAAATCTTAGACAAGGACGACGAAGATGAGTTCCAATTCCACCTCAAACAACACCGATCGCGGTCGGGACTTGGAGATGAAGCACCGCCCCGCGACGCCTGAATCCTATTTTCAGACTGAACTAGAAAAACGCGCTAGAAAGGAAGAACTAGCTGCCCCAGTATCGGGAATCAAAAAGGGCTACCTTTTTGAATACCTGACTCCCAATCAACTGGATTTAGTCGAGAAAGCCTTTGACTATGCGAAGAAGGCGCATACCGGACAGCAACGACGAACTGGCCACTCCTATATCACCCACCCCTTAGCAGTAGCCAGAATTCTCGCACAACTAAGATTGGATCACCAGACCATCTGCGCAGCGTTGTTGCACGATGTCATCGAGGACACCAACGTAACCAAAGCTACGCTTGCGAGAACGTTTGGCGATCCGATCGCCGACATTGTCGACGGGGTCTCCAAGCTCTCGCATCTTTTTGACAGTCGCGCTGAAGCCCAAGCGCGCAATTTCTACAAGATGGCGTTGGCTATGGCTCGCGACATTCGAGTGATACTGGTGAAATTAGCGGACCGTTTGCACAACATGCGTACCATCGGTGTGATGTCCCGGGAAGCCAGAAAGCGCATTGCTAAAGAGACCATGGACCTTTATGTCCCTCTGGCGCAACGGATGGGAATATACACCATCAAAGAAGAACTTGAACGACTGTCTTTCGAAGCAATGTATCCGTTACGCGCGGACCGTTTGGAACGATATACGAAGCGCATACGAAAACCTGATATTGACTTAATCACTTCCGTTCAAGACAAACTAAAAGCAGCTTTCAAGGAAGGGAAACTCAAAGCAGACATCGAATATCTCCAACCAGAACCCTATTCGCTGTACCAATCACTCAAAGGACACCGTATGTCCAAAGAAGAGTACATGGATCGCTTTGTATTTCGTGTTGTTGTCGACTCAACTGACGAGTGCTACCGAGCTCTAGGGATCGCACACAGCATTTACAAACCCAAACTTGGAGCATTCAAGGACTACGTCGCTATCCCGAAGAAGAACGGTTATCAATCACTCCATACCACGTTGGTTGGACCCAGACCTACTAGCTCAGTTACCTTAAAGTTGCTGATTCGCACAAAAACCATGCACGAAATTGCAAGCTTTGGATTTGTTGCAGGTTGGCGAAACCGTCCTGCAGAGCAACTCACGGCTGAACCGGTTGGACCGTCATCGAGCGGATTTCGCGAATGGATACAACACTTACTCAGCCTTCAACCTGGCGGCGATGCCGCACAGTTTTTAGAAAACCTTAAAACCGATCTCTTCCCAGATGAAGTCTACGTTTTCACACCGCAGGCGAAAATCGTCACATTGCCACTTGGATCTTGCGCCATTGATTTCGCGTATGCTATTCACACGGAAGTGGGAGATTCCTGCGTTGCTTGTCGCGTCGACGGTAGGGTCGTGCCGTTATCTACTGTACTCGAGTCCGGTCAAACTGTAAACATCGTCACTGCCTCCGAAGCTCATCCGGACCCGGAGTGGCTAAATTTTGTGCAGACTGCAAAAGCACGCTCTGCTATTCGAGAACAACTTCGCCAGCGCGGCCAACAAGAAGCCATTATGCTCGGTAAAACTTTGCTGGATAGGACCTTAGCTGCCGCCGGGACATCAGTGTCCGAGCTCGATTTCAGACGCTTACGTAGAACCTTTAAAGAATTCCGCGTACGCCGAATGAATGAACTATTTGAAGAGGTAGGTCGCGGAAACTTACCCGCTTATCAGGTCGCGCAACGGTTACTTGACGAAGATGTTGATGATCATGATTCGATAAACCTTGAACAGAGCGGTCCGGTTGTCGTTCATCATAAACAACATCTAGGCGTACGTTACGGTCGTTGTTGCGGACCAATTCCTGGAGATAGCATTGTCGGCCACATCTCGCAGGGTGAAGGTCTAGTTATTCATCGCGTGAGATGCGGTAACATGAGAAACGTCCGCGATCCTAGTACCAAAGTGCCCGTGAAATGGGGCGACGAACCCACTGGTGAGTTTTCAACGAAATTACGCATCGATGTCGTACCGCAATTGGGCATCCTCGCTTCCATCGCGAGTGCGGTCAACGGACTCGGGGCTGGAATTAGTATGATCGACGTAACCGAGCGTTCACCACAGCTATCGACGATTCGAATGCATCTCTCGGTTACCGACGTAAAACATCTAAAACGAATCATACGAAATCTGGATAACCGGAGTGAAACCTCCAATGTTCAGAGATTCACTGAATAAAGGAATTAATGGATGTCATCCAAAGAGCACATTCACGCCGCGAACGCGCCTGATGTTATAGGACCCTATTCTCACGCGGTTCGGGCTGGAAACTTACTTTTCCTCGCCGGTCAGATCGCTCTAAATCCAACTACTATGGATTTAGTTGACGGCAAGTTTCGCGATGAAGTGAAGCAGGTGTTCAAAAACGTTGAAGCCGTCTTAAAAGCTGCAAACTGTTCGTTGCGCGATGTCGTGAAACTCACAGTGTATCTTACCGACCTGAGCAATTTTGAACAAGTCAATGCAATTATGAGCGAGAAATTTAGTTCTCCGTTTCCTGCTCGCGCTGCAGTCGGCGTCGCCGCGTTACCGCGGGGTGCATCTCTTGAGCTTGATGTAATCGCAAAGATACCCGACTAAACTATGCCATCCGAACCGGTCTCCTCAATCCGCGGAGTAGGTTCTGATACCGCCAAAAAACTTGCCCGACTCAATATCCGAACTAAGCTAGACTTAGTTTTGCACTTACCACATAGGTATGAGGACCGGAGCGTCGTTACTCCGCTGAATGAGTTGAGTAAACCTAACGAATATTACTACGTTCAAGGAGTGGTTCAGGATCTCGTACTGAAGCAAGGTAAGGGGCGTTCCAATGCGCGAGTCACACTCTCCGACGACAGTGGGGGAGTGCTCACTTTACGTTTTTTTAACTATCGCCCGCGTTGGATTGCTGTTTTCCAAAAGGGTATATGGGTTCGAGCTTACGGCCAATTATGGGGTGAATATCGACACAAGTCGATGATCCATCCTGATTTCAAAACATTCAGTTCAGATCCCGGGCCGCCAGAACCAGAATTTGTTCCAGTGTATTACGCAACGAAAGGATTGACGAGTAAACACATACGAGCTCTAGTTCAGAAGATAATTCAAGAAATTAATTTGCTACCAAAGTTTACTCACTTTGATCTGACCTTGGCTGAAGCAATCCAATGTTGCCACTACCCCGATGTCACCACAGACGAAGAGAGCAGAAAGATTCCTCGACGCCGAGTTGCCTTTGATGAATTATTAGCATACTACTTGTTGCAACAACGTCGTCGACTACAGCACAAAACATTTACCACACGTATTTTGGATCGAAAGACAAGACTGATCCGCGACTTCATAGATTCTTTGGGTTTTCAGCTTACTGAGTCTCAAGAAAACGCTGCTCGAGAGATCTTAAAAGATATGAACTCGACCCAGCCGATGCTGAGACTACTTCAAGGTGATGTTGGTTCAGGAAAGACCGTAGTCGCCACGCTATGCATCTTACGTGCTGCCGAAAACGGTGTCCAAACTGCGTTCATGGCACCCACAGAACTACTTGCAGAGCAACACTACCAGACTCTCTCAGAATGGTTAGACCCGTTAGGCATCAGAGTCGGATTGGTCACTGGACGAATGCCCGCACCAACGCGACGCGCTCGCCAGAAAGCCATCACCTCAGGCGATGATCTTGTCGTAGTCGGAACCCATGCACTATTTCAGGATTCGGTCCACTTCAAGTGTTTAGGCCTCACAATCATTGATGAACAACAACGGTTCGGCGTCCATCAACGAATGTTATTACGTGATAAGGGAAATTTACCGCATCAACTCATCATGACCGCGACACCGATTCCGCGCACACTGGCTCTGTACCTATTTGCAGACATGGATGTCTCACGGATCACTGAACTTCCGCCGGGGCGACAGTCCATTACTACCACGTTGCATAGCGAGAAGCATCGAGCAGAAGTAATTGAAGCAGTTAAAAGACATGTCGAGCGAGGTCAACAAGCATATTGGGTGTGCGCCGCTATTGCAGAGAGCGAAAATGACGAACAACAGCTCATTGGGACTGAGGATGTGTTAAAAGAACTCGCGGAAAAAATTCCTACCGTCAAAGTCGGTCATGTTCACGGTCAAATGAAAGCCCAAGAAAAACACTCAGCAATGAATGAGTTTCGAGAAGGAAATGTCGATGTGCTGGTCGCAACTACCGTTATTGAAGTGGGCGTAGATGTTCCCAATGCAACACTAATCGTTATAGACAACGCCAGCAACATGGGGCTTGCACAACTGCATCAACTACGAGGACGAGTAGGACGTGGTGCCGAAGCTAGTTTCTGTATGCTGAACTACTCTAGTCCCTTGTCTAACACTCAACGTCAACGGTTAGTACACCTGCGCAAGAGCCAAGATGGATTCGAGCTTGCAGATCTAGACTTGCAATTACGTGGATGGGGAGAAGTCTTCGGT
This sequence comes from Gammaproteobacteria bacterium, assembly GCA_009840305.1. GTDB lineage: Bacteria > Pseudomonadota > Gammaproteobacteria > Pseudomonadales > Azotimanducaceae > Bin55. The sequence continues at coordinate 20,925 of VXNY01000014.1, forward strand.
ACCAAACAATCAGGAACCGAGAACTTTAGAGTAGCTAGTCTCGCCGATGACCGCGATATGATTGAAGAAGTCAATAAAGTTGGATCTCAACTCATATCGAACAGTCCTGAATTAGCAGGCGAGATTATCGATACCTGGTCTCCTCTCGAGAGTGATTACGCGTCAGTGTGATATCCTTCAAACCTCAATCATTTCAAAATCTTCCTTGCCCACGCCACATTCAGGACAACAAAACTCGCTAGGCACGTCGGTCCAGGAAGTACCGGGAAGTATCCCTTCTTCCTCAAATCCGAGGGCTTCGTCATAAATCCACCCGCATACTATGCATTGCCATTTTCGCATGAACTAGTGATTGAACTTGAAAGTTGTTTGCTAACGTGCACAAAATGATACACTTCAAAGTGCACTTCTGTTGAGAAATATACAAGTGAATGAGCCGTTCCGAGCGTATTGGGAACTCATGCGTCTTGATAGACCCATCGGTACTTTTTTACTACTGTGGCCTACCTTGACCGCGTTGTGGCTCGCTGACCATCGTTTTCCGGATCTTCAACATTGCGCAATCTTTATCGTAGGTACGTTTATCGCACGCGCGATGGGTTGCGTAATCAACGACATCTTAGACCGTGACTTCGATCAACACGTTGCTAGGACCCAAAATCGTCCTTTAGCAGACGGCCGATTAACCGTGATTCAAGCATTGATCTGTTTGGCAGTGTTAATTGCGTTAGGCGGGTTGCTCATACTTTTTCTCAATCCGCTGACACGGTTTCTAGCCCTACTCGCTATCCCGCTGGCGTGGATATACCCGCTGATGAAACGCGTCATCCCGGTTCCTCAAGTAGTACTCGGTTTCGTGTTTAGCTGGGGCATCCTCATGGCAAGTACTGCCGTCGTCCGCGATGTGACCGTTGAAGTCTGGCTGCTGTTCTTGTTGAGCTTATTGTGGATTGTTGCTTATGACACTCAATACGCAATGGTCGACCGCGACGACGATCTAAAGCTCGGACTGAAATCCACGGCAATATTTTTGGGAAAGTTCGATATATTTGCAGTGGTCGTACTTGACATCGCAGTAGTATTGATCGCGGTTCTAATCGGGCAGGTAGCGGGATTTCGATGGTTTTATTGGGTTGGTGTTTTAGTCGCAAGTGGACTTTTCGTATATCAGTGGACTTTGATTTTCGGTCGAGACAGAGAGAAGATTTTCGTCGCGTTTAAAAATAACGCGTGGGTTGGCTTCGTCCTCTTCGTTGGAGTAGTTTCAGAGTACCCACCAAGCATTCACTTCTTCTAGCCTACAGCAGTGCCAGCCGTCAACTGATGGACAAGTTGTTGGAGTTTCTTGGTCGATGCGTTTCGTGGTTTGTGTTTGCCATGGCTGGTCTCACCGTAGCCGTCGTCATCATGCGCTACGTCTTTGAAATCGGTACGGTATTCCCTCAAGAACTCGTCGCGTACATGCACGCGCTTGTGTTCATGTTTGGACTTTCCTACACTCTGAAACATGACGCTCACGTTCGTGTAGACTTGCTCTACAGTCGTCTCGACGTCAAGAAACGCGCTCTTGTTAATTTACTAGGACACCTTGTCTTCCTTATACCGGTCGCCTGTACGATTGGTATCGGAAGCCTCGACTATGTAATTGATTCGTGGCGGATATTAGAGAGTTCCGCAGAAGTCCGAGGTATTCCAGCTGTTTATTTGCTGAAGACAGTAATTCCTGTATCAGCGTTGCTCTTGGTTCTGCAGTCTCTGCTCGATCTCCGCCGATACTTCAAAGAGATCAGGGGTAGTTAGTGTGGAACTGATCCCTCTCGTGATGTTCGTCGTCGTTTTCGTGTTTTTACTTTCGGGATATCCCGTTGCCTTAGTGTTAGCTGGCGTGTCGTTACTTTTTGCTTTTGGTGGGATAGCGTCAGGAATGTTCCTACCGGGAGATCTAGGTTTCTTACCCAATCGCTTATTTGGAACCATGACCAATGAAGTGTTGATCGCAGTACCTCTGTTCATCTTGATGGGAGTTACACTGGAAAAGACGAACATCGCGCGCGATCTTCTTCAAACAATGTCGCGTTTGGTAGGCAATTTTCCCGGCGGACTTGGTTTAGCGGTTGTGCTCGTGGGAATGTTAATGGCTGCTAGTACAGGCATAGTTGGAGCAACTGTGGTTACATTGGCTTTACTGTCGCTGCCATTGATGATTAAGCAAGGATATAACCACGGTTTGGCAACAGGGACTATCGCCGCTACAGGAACTCTCGGACAGATTATTCCACCGTCAATTGCACTCGTCTTAATCGGCGATGTATTGACCAATGCGTACCAGCAAGCCCAATTACAACAAGGTATATTTTCACCTAAAACAGTCTCCGTCGGCGACCTGTTCGCAGGCGCGCTACTCCCTGGATTAATCCTTGTGTTACTCTATGCCGGATATGTGGTACTGAAGTCGTTCTTACACCCAAATCACGCACCGAAGAGTACAACTAACTCTGCTCCACTCAGTGTCAGATCATTACTGAGTTTACTGCCTCCGATATTGTTGATCATTGCAGTGTTGGGATCAATACTGTTAGGACTTGCCACTCCCACAGAAGCTTCTGGTGTCGGAGCGGTAGGGGCTTTGATTCTCGCCTTCGCATACCGGACCGTGAACGGGAAGGTCTTACAAGAGATAGCGCTGTCGACTCTCAGAACCACTTCGATGGTGTTCTTCATTCTCATCGGCGCGTCTTTCTTCGCACTGGTCTTTCGCGGCTATGGCGGGGACGAATTAATTACCCAATTCTTTAACAATCTTCCCGGCGGCGCGCTGACAGCAATGCTCATTGTGATGGTAACAATATTCTTGCTTGGTTTTGTGCTGGACTTCATCGAGATTACTTATGTCGTAATCCCAATAGTCGGTCCCGCACTATTGGCGACGGGGATTGATCCGGTTTGGTTAGGGGTAATGATTGCGGTGAACCTTCAAACTTCGTTCTTGACGCCGCCGTTTGGGTTCGCGTTGTTTTACCTACGCGGGGTCGCGCCCTCCAGCATACAAACGGTTGACATTTACCGTGGTGTGATCCCCTTTGTCGCGCTGCAGCTGTTCGTGCTACTATTGCTTGCGTTCGTCCCTCAGCTCGCTACTTGGTTGCCCAACTTACGATAACGTAGCGCAAAAAAAATAGACGAACAGTTCAATGTGCTCACCTTATAGGTCACGCGCACGAAAGTACGCCTCTTCAGCAATTTCGGTCCATTGACTGACTTCGGTTTGAAACTCACGATAGGAAGTCACTATCCGATTAGCTGAAGAATTTTTGTTTGCTAGTTCGTCCAATACTTCCTTGGAAATTTCCTTCAACCGAAGTAACACTTCATCTGGGAAGCGTCGCAATTCAACATTGTGTTCTTCCATCAAGGTCTTTAGTGCTGCGTTGTTGCGAGCCATAAACTCGTCAAGCATATCCTGATTAATTGCACGCGACGCTACCTCAACGATCTTCTGTAAATCGGCGGGTAATTCTTCGAACGCTTGCTTATTGACTATAAGCTCAATAGTTGCCCCTGGTTCGTGCCACCCTGGATAATAGTAGTATTTGGCAATATCGTGAAGTCCTAACGCTAAATCGTTATATGGACCTACCCATTCGGTAGCATCGATAGTGCCACTTTGTAAGGCGGTATAGAGTTCTGATGCTGGCATTGTTGTTGGGGCCGCCCCCGCTCGTTGCATAACTTCGCCCGCTAAGCCAGGAATACGCATAACGAGGCCCTTGAGGTCGTCCAGTGTATTGATTTCGACATTGAACCAACCGCCCATCTGTACGCCAGAGTTACCACACGCCATTGGGATCACGTCAAATGGTTCATATAGTTCACGCCACAACTCCAATCCACCGCCATAAGCGATCCAAGCATTCATTTCCTGTGCTGTCATACCAAAAGGAATAGTGGTGAATAACACGGCCGCTGGTGCTTTACCCACCCAATAATATGCTGCGCCGTGGCCCATTTGCGCTGAGCCGTTTGACACCGAATCAAACACTTCGTCTGGGTCTACAAGCTCGTTTGCACCGTAGACCTTAATCTTCAATCGGCCATTGGACATAGTTTCGACCAATTCCGCGAATCGCTCTGGTGCGACTCCTATGGCGGGTAGATTTTTGGGCCAAGACGTAACCATCTTCCATTCAAAAACTTCCTCTGAAATAGCAGTAGATGGACTTTCGTCAGCTGAAGTAGTTTCTGATGTCTTACCACCAAGCACGTAACCGATAACCACCCCAATTACACAAAAAAACACCGAAAGTACGATCGTGAGCATCGCGACGTTCGCGGTACGCATCGACTTTTTGTTTGAGTCTGTGTTCATCGTAATAGCCTCCTATGTCGAAAAATTTATTGCAAGTCGTCTACCAATACGATTTCGTAGGTAGTGCGTTGTTGATAACGAGATGGGAAGGAGCAGAGTTACTCTTGAACCAAAAATGGCGAGCTTGCGAGAAACCATTTACGTGATCCGTCGCTAAATTCAATCTCTACCTGCTTGGAATCAGACTCTCCACGGGTATTCATCACCCTTCCTGGACCAAGCTTCTTGTGAGTGATGCGAGAATTTCCGTAATACTGTGCAGTGTTGTTCAAATAAATCGGGGAACGGACATACAAATCATCGCACGTTAATGGGCGTTCTTTTTCATAGGGATTGTCGCCTACCCAGGATAGATATTGCGAGGGTATCTCACGGAGGTACCTCGACGGTGTCCGCTTGGTCTCCCGTTGTTGGAAACTCGTCGCACGTGTATCTGCGAAAGTGACGTACAGTCGTTCCATCGCGCGGGTGATACCGACATAGGCTAACCTTCTTTCCTCTTCCTCGCGATCTGGATCGTTTTTCACCAAGTAATGCGGGAATAAGTCTTCCTCTAAGCCGGTTACGAAGACCACTGGAAATTCCAGCCCTTTAGCGGAATGCAAAGTCATTAAATTGATCGCGTCGTTATCGTCGTTTCGATGGTCACCGGCATCAAGGGTAGCGCGATCTAAGAAGTCTCGCAGGACGGAGTCTGAGTCGACTTCCTCTTGATCGATGTCGACATCGAAGGCGGCAAATTGCGCACACGCTATGAGGAGTTCATCCAAGTTTTCCGTTCGCATTCGCGCGAGTTCACCACTTTCGGATTCATGGAACTTATAAAGACCAGATGATCGAACAGCGACATTCGCAACGTCGGCTAATGATTTACCCTGACTTTGCTTGGTGAGTTTTTCAATCAATGCGATGAATGTCCTTACCGCTCGGTCGGCCCGGGTAGGCAAGAGATTGTTCTCAAGTGTATGTTTTGCCGCGTCCCAGTTGGAGATGTTGTTCTGAGTGGCCGTTGTGCGAATCGTCTCTAAGGTTCTAGACCCAATACCTCGAGACGGTACATTAACCACACGCTCAAATGCCGCGTTTGCATGCGGATTTTGAATTAATCGCATGTAGGCGAGTGCATTACGCACCTCCAAACGATCGTAAAACCGAGTACCGCCATGAATGATGAACGGCATAGCTCGCTGATTAAATATCTGTTCGATTATTCGCGACTGAGAGTTGTTGCGGTACAACACTGCGACTTGGTTTGGTGAGAAACCTTTGGTCTCTAGGAGATGTTCACACGTTTGCGCAACGAAGTCGGCTTCGTCAAACCCGTTCGCAGCTTTAAAGCCAGTGATCATTTCCCCTTCATCTGCTTGAGTCCACAATGTCTTTCCAAGTCTGGACGGATTGTTCTTTATCACAGCGTTTGCAGCATTTAAGATGACTTGAGTGGAACGATAGTTTTGTTCCAATTTGATCGTCTGTACGTTAGGGTATTCGCTTGCGAACCGCCGAATGTTCGTGATCTGTGCACCTCGCCATCCGTAAATAGACTGGTCGTCATCGCCGACAACCATAACCCTATTCTGGGTTCCAGCGACCATCGTTAGCCAGGCATACTGAATGAGATTAGTGTCTTGAAACTCATCGATCAAGATGTGCCGAAATCGAGAGCGATATTGATCCAGTATGTCCTTGTGATTGAGCCACAACTCGTGGGAACGCAATAGGAGGTCGCCAAAGTCTACGAGTCCGTGCTTTTCACAAATTTCTTGGTATTTGATGTAAATTTGATATGGAGTTCGCTTACGTGCGTGAATCGTGTTTTCTAAATCCTGCGGACGCAATCCGTCGTCTTTCCAGCGATTGATGTACTGAGCCATCTCACGAGCATCGTTGGTGTGTTCCGTGAGTTCCATCTGGCGTATGATTCTTCTGACCATACGAATCTGATCATCAGCGTCGAGAATTTCAAAGTTTTCTGGTAGTCCAGCTTCACGGTGATGCTGCCGCAATAATCGATATGCCATGGAGTGGAAGGTCCCGATCCACATCGACTTCACAGAGACATTGAGCAATTTCGCGGTACGTCGCTTCATTTCACCCGCCGCTTTGTTGGTGAATGTCATCGCCAGTATTTCGTGTGGGTTTACGTGGTAGTGGTCAATCAACCACGCCAATCTGTGTACGAGAACTCGCGTCTTTCCGGAACCAGCACCAGCAAGCACCAGCAAATTAGAAATCGGTGCAGTGACCGCTTTTAGTTGTTCTTGGTTTAAGTCGCAAAGGATTGGGTTTTCAGCGGCTGCTGAATAGTTGGATAGCGGGATTGTCAATGCGACTTTTCGATAGTAGAAGGGGAAGTAGGAGTTTACAAAAATTATACACGCTAGCCTTGCTGTGAATTCATTCCTTTGTTAAACAAAACCGGTGCGAATTTGCCGTGATTTCTTGCAGAATACTGTTAAAATAAACATATTAATATTTCTACTGAATAATGTTCGCATTCGACCCAAAATCGCACACCGATTTACTGCCTTTCAGGGAGTGCTTAAAACCTTGGTGGGACAATAGACCGTCCGATGTGATCGGGTTGGCACTTTATGGGTCGCGCGCGAAGAACTGTGCGGAACAATACAGTGATTGGGACATTGTCATTTTCACTAGCTCCGAAGAGCCGGATGAGGACGCAATTTGTCGGGATCTACCTCGAGACTATGCCGATGCTCCAATCCATGCGCTTTGTGAGTCCATAGAGTATGTGAAGTCTGAAGCTAAATATGGAGGCAGTCTCATGTCCGCGATTGCTGAGCAAGGCGTTTCACTGTTTGGCGCGACTGTACCATTTGAGGAGGATACTATTAAACACCCCAGTTTTCCGCATGCGCAATCACTATTTGGTTCAGCTATGGACGCACTATTACTTTTTCTTGTTGAAGCTAATGTTCGTTTTCGAGAGAAAAAGTCTTTCGACAACACGGCTACTACTTGTTCGGCGAATGCAGCAGAATACGTAGTGAAATCGTTCATGAGTGCCCGAGGAATCAACTTTCTCCATACACACAACGTAAAAGAGCTCTGTAAGCAATTTGCAACTGTATTTCCAAACGACCCGCTAGTTAGCAAGCTTCGCAAGTTAGATGGATTCACTACAAAAGGACACAAAGGACCGTATCGTTCACTGGTCATCCCAATGGAGTCACTCAAAAAAACGACCGAAAGAGTACTCCGCGTCCTTGACCTCCTACCCATGCTTGCTTCAAAAATATTCTCCGAACCTGAGACTTCCAAGGAAATGTATGCCATCATAAATGGTAAATTGTCTGCGCTACAAGAGAGTACGACGAACTTAGTGGACCCGAATCTCAAACAATCGTTGCAAACGTCATTGCACAAAGTTCGTTCCCATTTCAACTAAACCGTCGTCCCTTCGAACCTATACAGTTCTTTGATTCAACGCGCCGTAGTCATCACGTACCAATACACACTTTACTCTGGTGTTAGTGGGACAGCAGAGTACGTTGGGAACGTTTTATCAGCCATCGTTCATCAGGGTATCACACTTCGAATTCACTCCTCAACCTCAATAGGCGTCCAACGAATCGCGTCTGCAATAACGTTCATGTAGAGTTCATCAGACTTGTTCGACACTAAAACATCGACTGCTTCAGCTGGCAAATCAAAGGTTCCAATGGAGTGCCAACCAGAAGTTAAGTTCGATGCGTCTAAGGATTTAGATTTTGAATTCGCGCCGTTAAGGATTTCTAAGTAGACTGTTCCGAAATAAACCCCTACCGTTTGCGAACGACCAGATCCTAATGCTCTTACTTCTTCAAAGAACATGCTTTCTGGAAGATGATATTCGAGCTCCCATGTTCCCGCACTGGGAAGCGCAGTGTGAAATTTCGCGAAAGCAAGGCCGTCTCCTCGACGCGCTATAGCAAGCGTGTGCCGATACCTTCCAAACGCTGATGGATCCGTCCATCGATGCCAGCCGATTTGTTCGAAGTAATCAAACAATGAATATTTCGGTAATCCTTGATCCATCGGAACGTCTTTAGTGCCGAAGAGTCTGCGAAAAAATCGAGAAAACACATTCGTCGAACTAGAAGGTCTGCCGAGTTCTACTATCGAGAATCCGGGATCAAGATCATCAATCGTGATCGACGTATTCGAAGCTCCCGGTAATTGATCGATTTCCGTAATTGACTTTAAAAATGGTTTGTCGTTCCCGACGAGTTCCTGTTCGCGAAAATGATCAGATTCAGGTAGTGCTAAACGCAGGTTCATACGATTTAGCGAGAGATAGGGTTCAACCAAAATGTGTTGTACAGGATTCAAGCTCTCCACCACCACCTGCAGAGATTGCTTCGCCCCAACCGATATTGTGAGTAACGAGGGGTGAGCTTGACTCCCATATCGTCCCAAATAATCGTCTCCATTTTGGTAAGTCACGGAAAGTTTTACGGGTCCAGGGACTTCTTCATTGTTTTGTATTGCGAAGGAAGTTTCGTATTTGGGCTGTTCAACACTTTCCAACTGCAACATTGATGGATTGGAGGCAAGGAATCCTGGTAAGTCTGCCGTTCTCATCAAATCATTCGCTAGTTCCGTTAAATCGACACCATGCTCAGCAACGACTGCGTTGAATTCCTCAAAAGTAATAGCCTCCCCGCGAAATCGATTTTTTAAGTCCAACACGAACGGTGGAATATTGCTGGATCCAAGAGAATCTCGAAGGAGCTTCTCAAACCGTTGAGTACGCAATTTCAAAGCGCGCACTTTGAGGTCTCTATTCTTGCCATCTACTGGGGTGAACAATGACAATGTAGCAACTGTGTCCCAGACGTCCGGCGCATTGCGCATGCGATGTACTTTCCTTGCGACATCAGATGGCACTCTCCCTTCGTCTTCTCCACGAAACGACTGAAATATCTTGATTGGTTCGATGCTACCAAAATTGAAGATTGTTGGATTCGACGCAAGCTGAAAGTCAAAACTGTCGCCGAAATAGTTTGACAACGAAGAAACCATTAGATCCAATAGGGTATTAAGAGGAAACGCTCCGTCGCCGGTCGCTCCTGTTTGCTGCCTAAGCAAACTTCGAGATAGACTAAGATGAACGTTACTTTCGAACAATGGATGTGTCAAGTACGCGCCAATCGAGCTAACGATTGTTCCGTTATACTGTTCTTCTGTCATGCCGTATTCTTCCATGACTTCTTGACGAGAGCCTTCAAAGCGGGTTTTTAGAGTAGTAGTGGGCATGGTCGATTCTCGGAGCATCACCAAACCGGGCGGACACATGATGGTATCCATCTCTGATCCCCCGCCGAAAACACGAAGAGTCGAAGGTACTTCAACTAAAGTGAATGACTCGTAAGGGTAATCAAAGCCTTGAGGGCTTATCGTATCCAATCTCCACTTTATCACTTGACGAATAGAATCCCCAAGCTGCGCGAATCGATCAAATTGCTTTTGATGAACTTGAGCGTACAACAACTCAAACGAAATTCCTTCAACTTCAATTGAGGCTGACTTAAACTTGGAACCCACTAAAGCAAATTCTGGAAGCGGGCTGGCTTGCTGGAAGCGATACTTTGCTCGTTTATCGTCGTCCAAAGTCTCGCGTTTCGCAGGTCCAGCGACAAGCCAACGGCGTGGGACCGACACATCAATTTTGAGAGTAAAGAAGTCTCTTTTACGAAGTTCCCAAGCATCTTCATTTGTCGCTGTACCCGATGTGGGATACCACTTAATACCCGGTGGGAGTACCACAAAGTTTGAACGAAAGATGGCGTTTTCCGTTCCGAGTTGCCGCAACTGTCGAACGTCTGGGCCAACGATTTTCGAGAGTGTATCGACGGAATCCAGATAGGCGAATCGACTGTCAGGGCGACCTTTCGCAGTGATCTCAAGCTCGTTCAGATCGGAGTTGAAATATTGCTTTGGAATCTTCAGCAAACCATGGTTAAATTTATGATCGAAAACTTCTTCACCGGCCACTGCCAATTCTGATATGTCGTAGCCCGGATTTAGCGAAAACAGTATGAAATCAACATCTTGATCAACGTCGACAGTCACATCTAGTTTGAGATCTAGAACTAGCGTCCGGCCCGGTTTGATTGCAACACTTCCTCGAATCTCATGCACGTCGGGAAAAGCGCTAGGGTTGAAGTGTGCGTCGTGCACGGCAAGCCATTGGTGGACACGATTGTTGTTGAGAGCTTGCACACCAAACATGGTGCCAATAACGAACAGTCCAAGACCGAAGCACACACCGCCCATTACAGAATTTCTGGACCGAGTTGGAGTAACTCGAGCTAGGAGACTAGAAGACCAAAACAGAAAACCAGCACTCATCAATAACAATGCTATTCGATTAAAAACTACAATCGGCGTTAGAAGTGTCGGAATGAGTTCCGATGGGAAAATTACGTCACCGGACACCGTTTGCAACGGTCTGGATACGTCAAGAGAAAGTCGACTATTGAGCCAGAATAACGAGAAGAGACAGCCAAGGGTTAGAAGGAGCGCTAAGAGTCTTGACTTCAACAACAGCGATAAGAAGATCACCATGCTCCCGAAAAAGACAAAATTTGGGACGATGTCAAGCAACATAAACGAGACCACGCTCCAAAGTTCGATCGGTTCTCCGAACTTAATGGAAAATACATCGGCGAGGATCCCATATATCACGATCAAGACCAAGAAAAAGAGCATCGGGATAGTGATCGTAACAGCAACACCCAACAATCGTCCAGTGAGTAGTTCTAGGTCGGAAAATGGCTTGGAACTCATCACTTCCTGGATACGAGTAACTTCGTCTCGTTTTATCTGGTCGAAAGTAAGGAGCAAAACTCCCACGCAAAACAGCGCAATAAAACTACTTCCCAAAAACGACATGATGTACCGAGGACTGATGACACTAAGCATTGGAATTCTGCTGCCGTCGTGCATGTGAGATAGGGTCACTACCAAAAAGTAGCCGGTACTGACAACAATTGCTACCCAAACGAAGATGTGCGTCCGCATCAGTCTTCGAAGAGTACGCATTTCGTGTTGCGACGCGTACCAAATCGTTTCGATGTTCATACTTGCTCTTCTGCGGTTTGTACTAGGACTTTTCGAGCGACTTCTTTCATTCTATGATACCTAATACCTAAAAGAAATACTTCAATTGGACGAACTGGTACGATCTCAAAATCAAGGGTAAGACTTACTCATGCTTTTACCCGTCTTACCCAACCGAAGATGCAGTCAAAAACACGCGAAAGAGCTTGTTCTGTTCGCACGGAGACACAAACACGCGATGTCGACCTTACCAACACCAAACAAATTTACAGTTGATCAGTCCCCGTACAGGTAAGAACTGATCTAACTACGGCTGAAGTCGCGTGTTTGTATCGTTACACATTGCGTTTAGATGTGACACGCGCGAGTACGTCAATCGGTCTAACTCTTCGGACCCGTGAGTATACGTCCGGCTGTGAAGTGGTGCATTGAAAGCAACTCCACTATGTTACAATCGTCTCAGATTAATCACCCAACTTTTGTCCAAGCTTGCGCGCTCAAGAGCAAAAAACCTCAACTTGAGGCTGTCGATTGACTGTGAATTCATGCAATGAGTCTAAGAAGCTACAGCACTCGGTTTTAAGGTTCACGATAACTTTCACCTACTAACAATGACTAGTAGCACTACTCATCAGTTAGTGATTGATGACGCGCGAAGTGTCGCTTCAATCGCTGACTATAGCGTGGATCTAGTCGTTACCTCGCCTCCTTATCCGATGATCAAAATGTGGGACGACATCTATTCTCGGCAGAATAAAAAGATTCGTCGCGCACTCACCAATGGAAAAGGTAGCCAAGCCTTCGAACTGATGCATGGGGTCCTAGATCGAGTTTGGAAGGAAGTAGATCGAACTTTAGTACCAGGAGGAATCTGTTGTATAAACATTGGCGACGCGACTCGAACTATCGGCGGTCATTTCTCCCTCTATCCAAACCACCAGCGAGTCCAACAACAGTTCTTGAAACTTGGATATCAATGTCTGCCTAGTGTTCTCTGGCGCAAAATAACAAACGCTCCGAACAAATTCATGGGATCAGGCATGATGCCGCCGTCAGCTTATGTGACGCTAGAACATGAATGGATTTTGATTTTTCGCAAAAACGGGCGCAGACAGTTTGAGTCTGACGAAAAACAGTTAAACCGTCAGGCAAGTGCCTACTTCTGGGAAGAACGCAACGTCTGGTTCAACGATCTGTGGCAACTTCCAGGGACGACGCAACAGCTCAACATGTCAGGTCGTAGATCGCGCAGTGGCGCATTCCCTTTCGAACTGCCGTACCGATTGATAAACATGTACTCGGTTAAAAAGGATACGGTGCTGGATCCATTTCTGGGGACTGGCACCACAATGTTTGCTGCCATGGTTTCCGAGCGCAACAGCATCGGGATTGAGATTGACGAAAGTCTACGAGAATTATTTCTCTCGCAAATTTCCGCAGAGAAAGTACTTGCATTGAATCAATACGCAAGTCAGCGCTTAAAACAACACGAACAGTTTGTGCGAGAATTCGAAAAACCAATCAACCATTTCAATGCGAACCACAATTTCCCTGTGGTTACCCGTCAGGAGACGCAGCTCCGACTTCGCTTCATCGAGTCGGTTCAAGCTCGCGACAACCAAACCGTCGTCAATTACACTGACGAAGAACCAATAATTCCCAAAGTGTCTTAATCGAACTTGCTGAGGTCACTCAACAGTAACGGACTTAGCAATATTTCTCGGTTGGTCGATATCGGTCCCTTTATGTACTGCTATGTGGTAGGCGAGTAGTTGAAGAGGGATCGTATACACAATCGGAGACAGCACGCGATGTACCGTAGGTACTTCAATGATTGTTACATCTGGTCCTGGGACAAACTCGGTCCCCTCATCAGTAAATACGTAGAGCTTGCCACCACGGGCGCGAACTTCCTGCAAGTTCGATTGCACCTTTCTTAAAAGCTCGTTGCTTGGGGCTACCGCAACCACTGGCATCTTGCGATCGACTAGGGCAAGGGGTCCATGTTTGAGTTCGCCCGCCGGATAACCTTCGGCATGTGTGTATGAAAGTTCTTTTAACTTGAGCGCGCCTTCCATAGCAATAGGATAGTGGGTGCCACGTCCCAGGAAGAGGACATGTTTCTTCGTGACAAACTCTTCAGCGAGTGTCTGCATACGTTCTTTCAATCCCAATACTTGCTCGATTTTTTCTGGGAGCGTGTGTAACGCTTGTACGATTTCTCGTTCCTCTTCTCTTGAAAAGCCCCGAGTTCGGGCAAGTACAAGCGCAAGGAGTAACAAATCGACCAACACGGTCGTGAACGCTTTCGTAGATGCCACGCTCACTTCAACACCAGCCCGCATTGCAATTGCCGAGTCTGAATCTCGCATCAGTGTACTCGTGGTGACATTACCAATATTCATGGTGTGCAAGTAATCTCGGGTTTGAGCTAATCGCAATGCGGCAATTGTGTCAGCAGATTCACCTGACTGCGACAGCGACAAGAACAGAGAATTTTTGGGTAGTGCTGCGTTTCGATAACGAAATTCTGAGGCGATCTCAGCGTCACAAGGAACTCGTGCGAGGTCTTCGATCCAATATCGCGCGACCAATGCCGCATAGAAGCTAGTTCCACAGCCCACTATCGTGAGCGTTTCGGTTTTTTCCAGGACATCCACGGCTTCTATGCCAAAAGTTTGCGCTACGACTTCCGAACTGGTAATTCGACCTTCCAAGGTATTGCGAATACTTTCTGGTTGCGCGTGAATTTCCTTCTCCATGAAGTGTCGATAGCCGCCCTTGTCGATCCGATCTCCTTGATCTAAAACAACCTCCGTTTCTCGATCGACCTTGTTTCCGTCTCCGTCGAAAATCGTTACCTGTTCACTATCTAACACCGCTAATTCATCATCTTCGAGAAAGAGAAATCGGTCGGTGAACGAACGCAAAGAAAGCACGTCGGACCCGATGTAGTTCGCATTCTTCCCAGTTCCAATAACTAGGGGGCACCCTCGTTTCGCGGCAACGATCTGACCAGACTCTGCGCTGGACATCAGACCGATTGCAAATGCACCCTCAAGCTTTGACATGGCGCGACGAACGGCGTCGGCGAGATTCATCCCGCCGTGAATGAATTCCGCTACGAGATGAACAATTACTTCAGAATCCGTGTCGGACTCAAATCGACCACCTCTTGCTGTGATGTCAGCTCGAAGCTCCAAGAAATTCTCGATAATCCCGTTGTGCACTAGCGTTAATCTACCATCCAACATATGCGGGTGTGAGTTCCGCTCACTGGGTTTACCGTGTGTTGCCCATCGGGTGTGCGCTATCCCAGCGCTACCCGACATTGGTTTCCGTTCTAGTTGATCAACTAGTTGCTGGACCTTCCCAACAACACGGACACGATTGAAAGTGCCATTGCTTGTATCTTGGATTGCGATACCCGCGGAGTCATAACCCCGATATTCCAACCTGGAGAGTCCTTCGAGCAAGGTCGCTTGCACCGCGGCAGTCCCAGCAGCACCGACAATACCACACATACCTAGGGTTTCTTCCTTCGCACCGTTGGTGGCACCCAGTTTTCAATCTCTCTTTGGCGCGTTCTCGATACAACTAGCGAAGGATTTTTAACGTCACGAGTCACCGTCGTACCAGCCGCGATGAACGCTCCCGAATGCACGTTCAATGGTGCTATTAACGTGCTGTTCGTTCCGATGAAAACATCGTCGCCGATGACAGTTTGATGTTTGCGTTCACCGTCAAAATTACAGGTGATTGCACCCGCTCCGACATTGGTGTTTGCACCAATATTCGCATCACCTATGTACGCGAGATGGCTGGCTTTCGCGCCCGTTCCAAGTTGTGATGCTTTCACTTCTACAAAGTTTCCGACTCGCACCTCATCGGCTAAAGAGGTACCAGGCCGGATGCGCGCGAACGGACCGATGGAGCATCGTTTTCCGACTTTCGCCGATTCTAATATTGAATATTCAAGTACTTTCGCGTCGGTTCCGATCTCCGTGTTCCTTAAAACACTTCCGGGTCCTATATACACTCCATCCCCTAAACGTACTTCTCCTTCAATCAGTACGTTTACATCAATAACACAGTCAAGTCCTGTTACTAAATTCCCGCGTAAATCGAACCGATCTGGGTCTCGAAGCGTTAGTCCGTTTTGCATTAGTTCACGGACTCGACGATGTCGCAGAATTTTTTCGACCGCAGCTAACTCGACTCGATCGTTGATACCGCGTATCTCGTCAGGATCATCGACTGCAACCGTTTGAACTGGAATACCTGCTTCAACTGCTAGTTGTACGATCTCGGTTAGATAGAGCTCTTTTTGCGCATTATTGCGGGTCAGTCTACCGAGTAATTGTTCAAATATCGAGCGCGAGACTCCGATGATGCCGCTATTGACTTCCCGAATCTTTTTCTGTGCTGGGGATGCATCTTTGTTTTCGACTATTGCAATGACTTTTCCGCTCGAATCTCGTTCAATACGCCCGTACCCGCAAGGGTCTTCTAGGTCTGCCGTGACGATGGTAATGCCTTCTGTACATGCGCTTGCAGCCTTCTGTATTGTCTGCGCAGACAGCAATGGTGTATCACCGGTGACGATCACAATGGTAGCGTCCTCGGCTAGGTGTGGAATTGCTTGCAACACCGCATGTCCGGTACCGTCCTGACTCTCTTGATAAACCCAGTTCACTGCGCCGAGGTCGAGAGTTTGCTCTGCTAATTCCTGCATCGCAGGTTGAATAATGACGTGAACTCGTGCAGGCGACGCTGCTTGTACCGCACTAACGACGTGTGCCAGAATAGGTGAGTCTAACAACGTGTGGAACACTTTGGGGACGCGCGAACGCATACGCGTACCGGCTCCTGCCGCTAGAACAACCACTTCAAGCATCTGGGTTTTCACTCGACATCAAGAATTTTCCGGAATTAGATCGCCACTAGTCATTGGAACATACCAATGATATAAATAACCCGGCACAAATACACCCACCAACGGTGTGTTGAGCTGGCTAGCGCCGGCGTTTGCGCAGTTCTTCGAGTGTGCGTTGTTGGCCGAGAGATTCTGCGACCATCGATTCGGCACGGGCAAAATCGATTTCATTTGCTTGCTCATCCATGAGTTTGCGAGCTCGTTCCTGAGTTTCTTTCGCTTCTGCTTCATCAATATCGTCAGCTCGAATCGCAGTGTCTGCGAGGACGATTACCCCGCTGGGCTGGACTTCCAGATACCCTCCAGACGCGAAAAAGATCTCTTCGGTTTGATCTTCAAGTTTAAGACGAACGGGTCCAGCCTTGATCCCGGTAAGCAGTGGTGCGTGCCCTGGCAGAATTCCAAGATCCCCTTCGGACCCTGCGGCTACCACCATCGTAACTTTGCCGGAAAAGATTTCCTGTTCGGCGCTAACGATAGTGCAGTTCATGAGCGAAACCATTGTGTTATGCAGCTCGCGCGGTTATGGTTTCCGCTTTTTTACGCGCACTGTCAATATCACCTACCATATTGAATGCCTGTTCGGGGAGATCATCGACTTCTCCGTCTAGAATCGCCTTAAAACTTCGAACGGTATCTTCTCTCGATACGTACTCTCCATCACGACCAGTGAACTGCGCCGCCACAAACATCGGTTGTGAAAAGAACTGTTGCATCTTACGCGCACGATATACCAACGCTTTATCCTCTTCGGATAACTCATCCATACCGAGAATTGCAATGATGTCTTTTAACTCTTGATAACGTTGCAGCACTTCCTGCGCCCCGCGAGCTACTGCGTAGTGCTCCGGTCCGACGATATTTGGATCTAGTTGCCGTGAAGTTGAGTCGAGCGGATCTACGGCTGGATAGATACCAAGGTCAGTAATCGCTCGACTCAGCGTAACCGTTGAGTCCAGGTGGGCAAATGTCGTTGCGGGGGACGGGTCGGTCAAATCATCTGCTGGAACGTAGATCGCCTGAACAGACGTAATCGACCCGGTCTTTGTAGTTGTAATCCGTTCTTGCAAGATACCCATGTCTTCCGCCAAGTTGGGCTGGTAACCTACTGCCGACGGCATTCGTCCAAGCAAAGCGGAAACTTCTACTCCCGCGAGAGTGTATCGATAGATATTGTCAATGAACAACAATACGTCGCGACCCTCGTCGCGAAACTGCTCCGCTAGGGTAAGACCGGACAATGCGACGCGTAGTCGGTTGCCGGGAGGTTCGTTCATCTGTCCGAACACTAGCGAGATCTTGTCCAATACGCCCGCTTCCATCATTTCATAATAGAAGTCATTTCCTTCCCGAGTTCGCTCTCCCACGCCCGCAAACACTGACAAACCGGAGTGTTCAATAGCGATGTTTCGAATCAATTCCAACATGGTTACGGTCTTGCCAACACCTGCACCACCGAATAAACCAACTTTACCGCCTCGAGCGAAGGGACACATCAGATCAATAACTTTGATGCCCGTCTCTAAGAGTTCATTACCACCGACTTGATCTTCGTAGGATGGCGCTTTTCGATGAATGGGTTGTTTGATCTTCGCTTCAACTGGACCTTTCTCGTCGATCGGATTACCCAATACGTCCATGATTCGACCGAGCGTGTCTTCCCCCACCGGAATGGCGATCGGTTGACCAGTATCGATGACTTCTAGCCCGCGAGACAAGCCTTCTGAGGATCCAAGCGCAATAGTCCGTACAACGCCGTCACCTAGTTGTTGTTGTACTTCTAGGGTGAGATCCGTTTCGACTACGGTGAGCGCATCAAACACGTTCGGTACGCTATCACGATCAAACTCCACGTCAATTACCGCACCAATTATTTGAACGATTTTTCCGTTACTCATACTTATCCTTTTGATCCTTAGTTCGTCGTTTCCTATTAATCGCTAAATCGCTGCAGCTCCGCCGACTATTTCAGCAATTTCTTGGGTGATGGAGGCTTGTCGTACATTGTTGTAGAGCAGATTTAGGTCGTCGATCATAGCCGCTGCGTTGTCCGTCGCGTTTTTCATCGCGATCATTCGAGCAGATTGCTCACAAGCAACATTTTCAATTACGGCTTGATAGACCTGTGATTCGATGTAGCGTTGGACTAAACCTTCAATCAACACGCTTGCTTCTGGTTCATAGATGTAGTCCCAAGAGTGCGTCGTCTGCAAGTCGTCAGATTTGCTCAGCGGTAACAATTGGCGGACATGTGGTCGCTGGGTCATGCTATTGACAAACGTGTTTGACACTAAATCTACTCTTTGGACTGTGTTGTCCACAAACTCATCGAAGACGACCTTCAGTCCTCCAATAAGCGGTTCAATTTCAGGAAGTTCACCGATATCAGGAATCGCAGCTTTGACGTTGCCACCAACCGACCGGAAAAACGTAATTGCCTTGTTCCCCAATATCGCCAGATCCGCCTGAACGGATTGTTGTTGCCACTGGTTGATATCCTTGAGCAGAGCACGAAAGAGGTTAGCATTTAAGCCGCCGCACTGTCCCTTGTCGGTAGAAATCACAATGTAACTAATTCGCTTGACTTCTTCGGGATCGGTCATGTATTGATGCGTGTATTCTGGGCGCGCGCTGGCAAGATGGCCTATTATTTGGCGTAAGCGGTGCGCATAAGGTCGCGCGGCGTGCATGCGTTGCTGTGTACGGCGCATCTTGCTCGCCGCGACCATCTGCATCGCACTCGTTACCTTTTTGGTATTCTGGATGCTACCGATCTTCTTCTTGATCTCGCGGCCCGCGGCCATTAACTATCTCCGTACGAATGCGACGCGACAAAATCATCGATCGCTTTCCGCATGTACTCAACGATCTCGTCGTTGTAGTTCCCTGTCTCGGTGATCTCTTGCATCCAGTCCCCGTGATGGGTGTTCATGTAGTTAAGCAAATCTCGCTCAAACTCTAACACTCTAGAAACCGGGACATCCACTAGATAACCCTCGTTTCCAGCAAACAACGACACTCCCATCTCGGCCACAGACATCGGTGTGAACTGTTGCTGTTTCATGAGTTCTTCGATTCGTTGTCCGTGTTCCAACTGTTTTCTCGTCGCTTCGTCGAGATCTGACGCGAACTGTGAGAATGCTGCGAGTTCTCGATATTGTGCAAGCGCTAACTTCACACCGCCGGACAATTTGCGGATAAAGTCAACTTGCGCTGCTCCACCGACACGAGATACCGAAATCCCTGGACTCATCGCTGGCCGCAGCCCGGCGTTAAAACGGTCTGTTTCCAAGAAGATCTGCCCATCAGTGATCGAAATCACGTTGGTCGGTACGAACGCCGATACGTCGCCCGCTTGCGTCTCAATAATTGGTAGGGCTGTTAGCGAACCGGTGCGTCCCTTAACTTTACCGTTCGTCATTTGTTCTACGTATTCAGCACTAACGCGCGCCGCGCGTTCCAGTAATCGTGAATGAAGGTAGAAAATGTCGCCTGGATATGCCTCTCGACCGGGAGGACGGCGTAATAGAAGCGAGACTTGACGATAAGCCCAAGCTTGTTTCGTTAAATCGTCGTAGATGATCAGAGCGTCTTGCCCTGTATCCCGGAAGTACTCACCCATGCTGCAACCTGCGTACGGGGCAATGTACTGCAGGGGTGCTGGCTCTGATGCAGAGGCCGCCACGACGATTGTGTTATCTAATGCGCCGTTTTCTTCTAAAGTTCGTACGATGTTGGCGATGGTCGACATCTTTTGACCGACCGCGACATAGACGCACTTAATACCTTTGTCTTTTTGATTGATCACTGTATCCACGGCGATCGCTGTTTTACCGATCTGTCGGTCGCCGATAATCAACTCGCGTTGGCCACGCCCGAGAGGGATCATGGAATCGATACACTTGATTCCGGTTTGCACTGGTTCTGATACAGACTGTCGCGCGATTACACCTGGTGCGACCTTTTCAATCGGTGATGATGCTGACGCATTAAGCGGCCCCTTGCCATCAATGGGATCACCAAGGGCATCTACGACTCGTCCTAGAAGTTCCGGACCTACGGGTACCTCTGCGATTCGCTTCGTACAACGCGCGGTCATACCTTCGGAAAGGGTTTGGTAATCGCCAAGGACCACTGCGCCGACCGAATCGCGTTCTAAGTTCATCGCCATGCCCATGACACCGCCGGAGAACTCTACCATTTCTCCGTACTGCACGTCAGCAAGTCCATGAATACGGACGATCCCGTCGGCAACCGAAACGATAGTTCCTTCGTTCTGTGCTTGGGAAGTTAGATCGAGATTGGCGATGCGATCTTTGATAAGGTCGCTGATTTCTGATGGATTTAATGCTTGTTGCTTCATTTTTTTGTACTTTAACCTAATTTCGCATCAAGGATGTTTGCAGTTTCTCTAGTTTTCCGCGTACCGTACCATCGAGCACGGTGTCTCCGGCGCGGATTAACGCTCCGCCAACAATATCGGGATCTACCTTGATCGTCAAATTTATTTCTCGTTGGTATTTGCGAGTAAGCGCATCGTCGAATGCTTCGACTTCTTCGGATGTGAGTTCCACCGCGGTAGTGACTTCCACTGCAAGTGTCCTGCGTTCTTCCGCAAGCAGTTCTTCAAATGTCGCTCGAATTTCTGAGATAAGATTTAGACGCTGATTCTCTGCCAAGACCCGCACAAATCGTTTGGTATTCTCGGTCAAATCGTCTTCGAGTAAGTCGATCACCGTGGTAGCTTTGGCTGCCGTGGAGTGCACTGGAGACGATATATACTCTCTAATCTCTGGCGTGCCGGTAACTTGAGCAAGTTGCTCAAGCGCGAGGGACCAATGATCAAATCGATCGCTCTCTCTTGCAATATCAAACGCGGCAAGCGCGTAGGGTCGCGCTAGGGTTGCAGCTTCCGCCAACTGTTAGAGTTCCCTGACGAGGTTCTCAAGCATCGCCGAGTGCTTGCGGCGGTCGATTTCGCTACTCAAAATTCGAGAGGCACCGACAACCGCTAAATATGCCACTTCCTGACGCAGACTCTCACGGGCTCGATTGATCTCTTGCGTGATTTCTGCACGCGCTGCGGTAAGTATGCGCTCACCTTCTTCTCTGGCTTGATCTTTAGACTCCTCTACAACCATTGTGGCTTGGGCGCGAGCTTGTTCAATTACCCGTTGACCTTCAGCTCGTGCATCTCGCAGCAGTACTTCAGCATCAGCATTCGACTTAGCGAGTGCTTCTTCTGCTCTTTCTGCATTTTCGAGACCTTGTGCGATACGTTCCTGACGCGCACGCATCGCGTTGATGAGTGGTGGCCAAATGTATGCACGACAAATCACCACAAACGCAGTGAACGCAACTGAGATCCCGATCACTGTCCAGAAATTGACCATAGTTTCGTACTCTCGTTTAGCCGCTACCAGCAAAGATGATGTACATGCCAATACCGACGGCCATCATTGGGATCGCGTCGATTAGTCCGAGCACGATGAACATTTGGGTACGCAACAACGGAAGCATTTCTGGTTGCCGGGCAATCGCTTGGAGATAGCTGTTACCCAAATTCCCAACTCCCAATGCCGCGCCAATCGCCGCCATCCCCAGCATCAACGCGCCGGCAATAAAGCCTCCCATTTTTAGTAATGTAGTAGGATCCATATTTTCTCCAGTAAATTAAAGAATCAGTGTCCGTCTTCCTCGGGTACTTCATACGCTTGTGCGATGTACACGGTCGAAAGTACCATGAAAATGAACGCTTGTAAAACGATGACCAAGATGTGGAACAAAGCCCACGCAATCTGTAACACCCCACCCAGAACGAAGAGGGCAAAACCGGCTGAATACAGTATGGCGATCAGCATAAAAATCATCTCGCCCGCGTAGAGATTACCAAATAGTCGCAAGGCTAACGACACTGGTTTAGCCAGCAACGTTACGCTCTCCAAGACAAAGTTGACTGGTGCGGCAAATTTCGGAAACGGATGGAATGCTAGCTCCGCGAGGAAGCCGCCTGGTCCTTTACGCTTAAAGCTGTAGTAAATAACAATGAAAAAGACTCCAATCGCAACACCTAAGGTAACACTGACGTTTGTCGTGGGCACGATCTTCATATATTCGATGCCGAGCCAATACCTAAATATATTCGGCACCCAGTCTACAGGAACCAAGTCCATAAGGTTCATCAAGAACACCCAAATCAGGATGGTAAGTCCCATCGGTGCCACCCAAGGGTTTTTGTGTGGAAAGATGTCCTTGGTAGTCGTGTCGACAAATTCGACTATTGCTTCAATCGCACTTTGGAACATCCCGGGCACACCAGCAGTCGCGCGGCGAGCAGCAAACCAAAACATTAGGAGAAACACCAGTCCCAAACCAACCGCCCAAGCTAGCGAATCAACATGGACGCTCCAAAATCCCATTTGAGCTACTTCTTCGGCTGAATTCGCGAAACCCCAGCTCCCATCAGGCCGCTTGCCGAACGTTAAGTTCGTAAGGTGATGCGCAATGTACTCTGTCGGGGTTGTTGTGCTGTCTTTTTCAGCCATAAATCTCGATCACCTACGAACCTGATCCTTAATTTAGGATTCGGTCGAACGCACACCTGTGAAATTACTGAGACACATGTTCGCCAATACATACACGACGTGTGCTCCGATCATGCCGAACACACTGATCAACGGGTCTTGATCCAATAATTTAATGACGCCTACCATGCCAAGAATGTACAAAAAAAATCGTATCAGATGAAAAATCAAAATACGACCTGGCGCGTTCGTTGCGCGAACTGTCCACGCAAACCAAACGTTTGCTAACACTACAACACCACCGCTCAACCAAACTGCCGTCGCGATCGTGGTATTGAACAAACTTATCCCAATACCACCCAAAATAACTGCCAGTCCTTGGATAACAACCGCCCATAGGTGTGGTTGATCCTTATTAGTGGCTTTTAGGTTCTCGTCTGAAGGTTGGATTGGAATAACCTAGCCACCCCCACGAGGGGTGTAACTAATGTCGTGATTCATCGTGAAAAGCGGTGCGAATTATACAAAGTCCATGCCCTTTGGGCATGAACCAGAGGCTGTTAACGCTTATTAGCGTCGCAAGTGGTCGAGAATCCCGTCTAATTCGTCGAGAGAGGTAAATCGAATCGCAACTTCACCCTTTTTCTTGCTCTTTCCAAACATGCGAATGCTGGTGGGTGCTCCAAGCTTTTCTGAGAGTTCGTGTTGTAAGGAAGTGACGTTCGGATCGGGGGCGTTCTCTTTAGTGATTGGCGTTTCACCCATTAACTTCTTGATGTATGTCTCGGTTTGACGTACGGATAGTCGTCTCTTCACGATCTGTCGAGTAGCTAAGATTTGTAAATCAGGTGTGAGTCCAAGCAACAGCTTAGCGTGCCCTATTTCGATGTCTCCATTACGTAGATGCGTTCGAACGCGTGGTGGGAGGCCGCGCAATCGAATTAAATTGGTTACTGAAGAGCGGGCTTTACCTAGAGCGGCTCCGATTTCTCCGTGAGTGAGTCCGAACTCGTCGTGTAGTCGAAAATACGCATCTGCCTCATCAACAATATTTAGATCTTCTCTCTGTAAATTCTCAATCAGTGCCACAAGCAGCACTTTGTCATCGTCTAGCGGTCGGATCACCGCAGGAACAGTCGCTAATTTACACAATGCGGCGGCGCGCCAACGGCGTTCCCCAGCGACGATTTGATAGTTTTCTGCGTCAATTGGACGAACTAAGATCGGTTGAACGACCCCAACTTGTTCAATAGTGTTTGCAAGCTCGCGTAGACTGTCTTCGTGAAACTGGGCTCGAGGTTGATCAGGATTCGGTTGGAGTTTCTCGATCGGTAGCTCTTTTGGACCGAATTTTGTGTAGTCCTGAGGCGTCATAGTACTGGTTTCCGATTCCGTTGTCGAAATTGGTTTCAAAAGTTCGTCTAAGCCCTTTCCAAGCGACTGTCTAGGCATTGATTTGTTCCACCGCGTTATGTTTAGCATGTCGTCGAAGCATTTCGTGAGCGAGTGCGCTGTGGGCGATCGCCCCTCTGGAGCGCGGATCATAGACTTGTACTGGTTTCCCGTGACTAGGCGCTTCGGCAAGCCGGACATTCCGTGGGACTACAGTACGATACACGCTCGTTCCAAAATGATCGAAAAGCTGTCGGGAAACTTCCCGTGCAAGCTTATTTCGGGGGTCGTACATTGTGCGAACGATTCCATCAATATCTAAATCGACGTTGCCCGATTCACGCACCGCTTCAATGGTCTTTAACAACGCACTTAGCCCTTCAAGAGCAAAGTACTCGCACTGCATAGGAATCAAAACGTGAGTAGCGCACATTAACGAGTTTATAGTAAGGATATTTAAGCTGGGGGGACAATCGATGATGACATATTCGTATGTGTTTTCGACCTGAAGTAAGTCCCTCATGCGATGCGTGCGATCTGCGGCCTCAAGCAGTTGTAGCTCTATCGCCGTCAGGTCGGATGTTGAACCGAGGACATCCATACCAGAGTCTAATTGGTGAACGACATCCTTTAGCGTCGCGCGACGTTGAAACCAATCCCAAGTTGTCGCTTGATCGGGTTCTTCGGCGACGCCTACATGTGTCGAGGCATTGCCCTGCGGGTCCATGTCAATCAATAGAACTGCTTTTTCGGACCGCGATAGTTCGAAGGCTAGGTTCACGGCGGTCGTTGTCTTTCCGACACCACCTTTCTGATTGGCTACTGCGATGACGTACTTCATGTGGCGCGTTTCTTAGCTACGACAGTTATGAACCCTCTTGCACTTGGCGTGCATGAACGTACAAGCCCCTGTGAAAAACGTTTGTCTTTGGCAGTAAATCGATCTTTTGTGTGCAAGAGTACCGTCCCCTGTTCGCGGAGTAAAGGGCTGGCTAGAGACCAGGCTCTTTCTGGTGGAGCAACAGCACGGATGGTAATGGTGTCAAAAAGTTGGCCAGACGAGTCTTGTTTTCCTATGTCGCCTTCTTGTACATCAACGTTAGAAAGACGCAGGCGAAATTTCACTTCCCGTAGAAAACGACATCTATTCGTGCTTCTGTCGTTTAATACGAAGTGAACATCTGGTCTACAGATAGCTAAGGGAATACCTGGAAATCCTGCGCCAGAACCAATATCCAAATGATTGCCGGTTGACTTGAGAAAAGGATCCAACGCCAGGCTGTCATTTACGTGTCGTTCTTCCAAGTGGTCTAGATCGCCTTTGGAAACTAATGAATGAACCCGATCCCATTTCTTAATTAGCTTGAGGTACTCGCCAACGCGTGCCGATTGTTCGACCGTTAACGATCTGCTTCCGTTCACTCCAAGCAGTAAATCAATATTTAACTCAAGCAATCTTCCGCTGTTCTCGGTTGCGCTTGACATATATTGCTAACAGCGCTAACGCTGCTGGAGTCATTCCCTGAATCTTCGCGGCTGAGGCCATACTCTTAGGTTGAGATTCACTAAGTTTTTGTCGCAGTTCGGTAGACAAGCCGTTTACTTCGGTGTAGTTGAACGGGACCGGAATTGTCATCTTTTCTGCTGATTTTGCTTTTTTGATCTCTTGATCCTGTCTTGCGATGTATCCTTCATATTTGATGTCTATTGCTGCTTGTTCCGCAATCTTTGCATCGATGTCTTGCAGCCAGCCAGCGCGTTGTATTGCACGAACTGTGACACGCGGACGTTTTATAAAGTCAACAAGACGAACTTCTCGTGAAATCGATTCACCAGTTTCTTGCTCAAGCATTGGAACTCGGAAATCGTTGGGCTGGATGACTGTTTGTTGCAATTGCTCCTTCGCAGCAGTAATTGTTTGGTATTTTTGCTGAAATTGCTGCCATCTTTCCCTGGATACTAGCCCTAACTCATGGCCGTTTGGCGTCAGGCGTTGATCTGCGTTGTCTTGACGCAAGCGCAACCGAAACTCAGCGCGGCTGGTAAACATGCGATAAGGTTCATTCGTACCGAATGAAGTGAGATCATCGACGAGCACACCAAGATAAGCTTCGTGGCGTCTGGGATACCAGCCAGATTTGTCTGCGGCTTGTAACGAGGCGTTCAACCCCGCGAGAAGCCCCTGGGCTGCAGCTTCTTCATAACCGGTTGTACCGTTAATTTGTCCTGCAAAGAACAAATTCTCTACCTGTGTGGTCTGTAATGTTGGCTCCAAGTCCCGCGGATCAAAAAAGTCATACTCGATCGCGTATCCTGGCCGTGTGATATGCGCGTCGGCGAATCCACGAATTGATCGTACGAACTCTTGCTGAACGTTAAAGGGCAAACTTGTGGAAATTCCGTTCGGATAGAGTTCAGTGGTATTCAATCCCTCTGGCTCAACAAAAATTTGATGCTGACTACGTTCTGCGAAGCGTACGACTTTATCTTCGATCGAGGGACAATAGCGAGGTCCTATACCCTCGATTGCACCAGAAAACATCGGCGAGTCTTCAACACTTCGACGAATGATGTCATGTGTCGTGCGGTTCGTATGGGTAATGTGACACGGTCGCTGCTCGCGGTGTGAATGTACACTATCTATATACGAAAATACAGTGTTGTTTCCGTCGCCGGGTTGTATTTCAAATTGCGAATAGTCAACTGTTCGTCCATCTAGCCTCGGCGGCGTTCCTGTCTTGAGTCGGTTTACACGAAACGGCAACGCGCGCAGTCTCTGTGCTAATACGTTAGATGGTGGATCCCCGGCGCGACCGCCTTCATGTTGCTCGTGTCCGATGAAAATTCGCCCACCTAAGAATGTGCCTGTTGTGAGCACCACGGTGCGCGCAGAAATCCTAATCCCTGTTCGGGTAAGTACATTTTGAACTCGATCGCCTACCAAATCAAGATCAACTACGCTATCTTGAAAGACTCTTAGGCCGTTTTGCTGCTCTACGATTTCGCGGATAGCGGCTTTGTACAGCGCTCGATCTGTTTGCGCTCGTAGTGCTTGCACCGCAGGTCCCTTGCTCGCATTCAGAGTCCGAAAATGGATTCCAGAACGGTCCGTCGCTAAAGCCATTGCGCCACCTAACGCGTCCACCTCTCGCACGAGGTGAGTTTTGCCGATCCCTCCAATAGCTGGATTGCACGACATTTGTCCGATCGTTTCGATGGACTGAGTGACTAACAACGTTGACGCACCCATGCGCGCGGCAGCAAGAGCAGCTTCGGTACCAGCATGGCCACCGCCGATTACAACAACATCAAAGAATTCAGAGCAGTTAATAATGGATCGCCTTAATCCTGTCGATAAGAAATGTGATTTAAAAAGTTCACCCTAGGTGTGTGAGGAAGTAAATACACCAACGGTCTATCACACTCGATGTTAGAGTATGTGTCTGTTTTTTCTTCTTCCACTTTACCTTGAGCGAACACCCAGCCTTCAATCCTTAGTGAGAGGGAGGTCAGTGCATGAAACTCACAGTTTTCTATATATGTGAAGTTCATGCTTACGTCAACTTTGTCAAACGAGTAACGCATCCGTTTTTTGACCGGTTCAGCCAATCGAATTTTCATCATCTGAGGCGATTGTTCTTCTTTATCTACTGTCAATTCGATTCTCCAATCGGTTTGCTCCATTAGCCATCTAACTCTATAGTGTGCCGCTGCAAATAGCTGGTGATCAAAGGGGAAAATAAAAATCACCTGAGTTGACGTTTTATTCAACACCTTAATGTCAGTTATGCTAAATGGTATCAACGGAGCACTAAATGGCGTCGCAGGAATATATACGAAGGGACTCGTAGGAGAGTACAGGGGCTTCATCATGGAAATTTTGTCAGGTAATTCGCTTCGAAAGCGTTGAACTCCTTTAGGCACGACTTCCCACTTTCCTACCAAACTGTTATTGTCAAAGAGCTCGCCTCTTACTTCGTCCGAATACGTGTACTTGCATAAAGGAACACCCACATACAACTTGCTTAGGGCTCGTGCGAACAACTCTCGATCCGCTGACTTCAAAGATGTATGTTTGAGCTCTGACAATACTTCCTGGAATCTCTTCTCTTGAAACTCTTCCTTCTTGCGCGTGTCCATATAGGCGTGTCCATAGAGCCGTTCTCTTTTTATCAAACTCAACAGATCTTCATGTGGTACGACATTCAGAACACTCATCACTAATGTGATAAGAGCACAAAGAATCAGAAAGTTTTTCAATCGTTTTACCACTGCTTATTCTCTACCCCGAATTTGAAGAGTTCATGTTTCGCTTTTTGGACGCAAGTCTTAACCGGATGACACGTTGTGTGTCGTGAAACGTACAGTGTGTGTCGCCCCTTTCAAGAAAAATATTTTAG
This sequence comes from Gammaproteobacteria bacterium, assembly GCA_009840305.1. Taxonomy (GTDB): domain Bacteria; phylum Pseudomonadota; class Gammaproteobacteria; order Pseudomonadales; family Azotimanducaceae; genus Bin55. Next base: position 49,608 of record VXNY01000014.1, read on the forward strand.
AAGAATCAAGAGGTATTCATACATTGAATAGGAAATGAATGGATCAAGTCAAAGACAGTGACCATTTGATAGTTGAGGTCGTGTTCAGTGAAACTGTCTTCGCAACAGGTACATATTCGACCAATGCTATCGGATACAGCAACGTTACCACACTTCTTAGGGTGTTTATTTACCGACACAAAAATTCGAAAAGATTTCTCCGAGCAGGTCTTCAGTGCTGGTCTCGCCAACAATTTTTCCCAGTTGCTGATGTGCTTGCCTTAATTCTTCAGCTGCTAACTCACCCATACCGCTCGCGAGGAACTCCTCAACCTTCTGAAGATGTTGTCCGACGGCTTCAAGAGCAGATATGTGGCGCGGTCGACCCGCAAATGCGTCGTCTGATACCCTATGTCCTGCGAATTGAGCAACCAATTCCCGCAGTTCTTTTAAACCGGTTTTTTGTAATGCACTGATTCTGACGGTATTATCCCTCACCAAGCCAGGTTTATTACTGGTGAGATCGCACTTGTTCAAGACCATCAAGTGTGTGGTGGGTGATTCACTTGGATGTTTTACGTCATGGTCTTCGGTCACCCACAAGATTAAATCTGCTTGTTGAATGGCCGACTGGGCGCGTGCGATACCTTCCTCTTCGATTCGGTCTTCACTTTCGTGAAGGCCTGCAGTGTCAATGAGCCGTACCGGCATGCCATGAATGTGAATTTTCTCACTCAGCGTATCACGCGTTGTTCCCGCTACTTCAGTGACTATTGCTCGGTCTTCGTTCAACAAGGCATTTAACAGGCTCGATTTGCCTACGTTTGGAGCACCGGCAATGACGACAGTTAACCCTTGATGTAACACAGCACCTTCTCGAGTGCGAGTGAGTAGGGAATTCAAATGCGCGCGTGTCGCTTCCACTTGTATTTGTAGTGTTTCATCAGATAAGAAGTCGATATCTTCTTCCGCAAAATCAATCGCGGCTTCGACATACGTTCTCACCTTAAGAATATTCTCGTCCAGCGTATGGACTTCTTTTGAGAATAAACCGGACAGTGATCTGGAACTGGCGCGCACTGCCTCAGCGCTTGAGGCATTGATTAGATCCGCTACTGCTTCTGCTTGAGCCAGATCGATGCGGTTGTTTAAATATGCGCGTTGGGTAAACTCGCCCGGTTCAGCCATTCGCGCTCCTAACACTAGTACGCGTTTACAAACCAGTTGTTGTACTACGACTCCACCATGGCCGTGCAACTCGAGCACATCTTCGCCAGTGTATGAATTTGGACCTTCAAAAAAGAGCGCGATACCAGAATCTATCGGCTCGTTCTTCTCATCTCGGAATGAACCATACTCGGCAATTCGCGGTTCGGGATGTCGACCAAGCAAGCGATGTGCGATTTGTTTGGTTTCAGGTCCTGAGACCCTGACTATGCCAATTCCACCTGTTCCCATCGGCGTAGCGATGGCGCAAATCGTGTCGTTCACAACAGCGACTGAAGAGGGTTAAGTAGCTCCGGCTTTCTTTAACGCGAAGTAGTGGTGCCCCATGGAATACAGGTTATTAGTAAACCAGTACAGTACGAGTCCAGCTGGCATGAAAATACAGATGACGCAAAACATGATTGGCATGATCATCATGACGCGCTGCTGCATGGGATCCGCCATGGGTGGATTCAATCGTTGCATCAAAAACATTGACGCACCGTTGAGAATCGGCAAGATAAACCACGGATCCATCGCGCCCAAATCTTGAATCCAGAGCATTAGTGGAGCTTGTCTTAACTCCACGCTTTCAATCAACACCCAGTACAGGGCGAAAAACACCGGCATCTGCAAGAGCATCGGGAAACAACCAGACAAGGGGTTGGCTTTTTCTTTACGGTACAGCGCCATCATTTCTTGACCCATCTTCTGGCGGTCGGTGCCAAACTTTTCTTGAATCCGCTTGATCTGCGGCGTAAGTTTGCGCATGCGCGCCATGGAACGGTAACTCATCTCCGACAACGGGAACAATATTGTCTTGATGATGATGGTGAGCAGAATGATCGATAGACCCCAATTCACCGCCCAAGACTGGATCCATTCCATTACCGCAAACATGGGTACTGAAAGCCACCAAAAGAACCCGTAGTCGACGGTTAGTGATAGATAGTCTGCAAGCGGGCTGAGATACTTTTGTCGTTTGGGACCGACATAGAAAGTTGCTTCATACGCTCCACTTGCGCCCGGAGCGATGGATTGGAGAGGGCCGGTGAACCCGTACCGATACTCACCAGAACTTAACTGTCCTGCATAGTACGAGTACGTGCTATCTTGTGGTGGAATCCACGCCGAGATGAAGTAGTGTTGCAAAAACGCGATCCAACCGCCTTGGATACCTCTAATTGCAAAGTCGTTTTCCCGAAGTTGTTTGAATTTCAACCTCTTGTAGCGTTTTTCCGGTGTTGTGACTGCACCCCCAAGATATGCGGGAGGACGGAAAAATCCCGTCTTTACCCCGTCAGGAGGACCACCATCGCGTCTGATCTGTGCAAAGTAGGCCGCGTTATATGTTTGGGTAGTGTTGTTCAGAACATCGTACCGAACCTGAATGTCATATCGATCTTTACGAAAGACGTATGTCTTATAGAACTGAATACCGTCGCGCTCAAAATTTAAAACAACATCTAACGTATCCTCAGATGCATCTTCTGCAATTTCGTAGGAACTGGCAGCGTAATTGAACACAGGTTTAGGTGGTTGTTGCGACGCGCCGTTTTGTTCGTAGAGTCCGCTTTGTGCAATGTAAGTGCGTCCAAAACGCTTATCTAGCAACGTCGTGGGAACGTTGGGATCTTGCAAACTGACCGGGTACTTAGGTAGTTTCGCGCCAACTAAGTCTCCCCCCAACGGATCAATCCAGATCTGCAAGAGTGGTGTAGTCACCTGGATGAAGTCCCTATCAATGTCTGTTGTTGTATTACTTTCTGTCGGCCGTTGCGGTGCAACTAAGGACGCGTCCGGTACGTCCCCCTCATTGGCCGTATTAACGTTCCCTTCGTTATTCACCAAATCGGTTGGTACAGTTGTGTTCTCAGTTCCCCCGTTGGTTTCGATACTTGGTGCTGGCGTGCCCCTGTAGTCTTCTGGGTTTTTTGCCCGTTGATAACCCACCCAGGCCTGCACCATCCAATAGGCGCAAAGCCCGATCGCTAATAAGATCACCCAACGACGAATGTCAGGATTGTTCATGGGCTATCTTGGATTGTTCAGGTGAGGTGCCAGGAACAAAGTCAACTCCACCTGGGTGTAGGGGATGACATTTGCAAATTCGGCAAACAGCGTACCAACTTCCTTTAATAACACCATACTTTCTAACTGCAGTGAGCGCATATTGCGAACAGGACGGGTAAAAGCGACATGTAGGTCTAAATAATGGCGAAACAAAACGCTGATAGCAACGGATCACCTTAGTCAGACACCAAGCAGGGAATTGCTTTATTCGTCTTGCTAAAACTGCTAGTTGCACGGTGTCTTTCAATTAACTATCCAATTTGCTAACACGCTGATCCCAAGCTTGAAGTAGTTCAACCAAGCCTGCTTTTACTCGATCACCAGGTCTCACGTACTCACGAACCGAAAGAACAATGTCGTAGGAGCGAAAGTGGTCTTTGTTTACTCGAAACCACTCTCGCAAAAGTCGCTTTACACGATTGCGATCTACAGCTAAGCGAACATTTCTTTTCGAGACGGTTAGGCCAAGACGAGCAAACTCAAGAGTATTGGCTTTCGCAACCAATCGAACTGGGTATCGTGTCAACCTGATGTCGGCGTCTTGAAGTATGGAATCGAATTCAGCGCGTTTCGTTAAGCGTTGCGCCCTTGCTAATCCGCCGGGGTTCCGAACCGGATTTTTAGGTTGCACCAAAACCTAAACGGCGATACGCTTGCGTCCTTTGGCGCGCCGCGCGTTGAGTATTTTTCGCCCGTTTTTGGTCGACATTCGCTTACGGAAGCCGTGCGTTCTTTTGCGGCTTACCACGCTAGGTTGAAATGTTCTTTTCATTGCTCCCTTCTAGGTCGTCTCACGGGTAAAGAACAAATTTTAGTTTCAACCCCAATAGTGTCAAATCTGATCGAATTTAACCTGGTGATCTAACGTGTTTAAGGTTCGGACAAATTCTTCCAACATTCTGAATGGCTGATGTTTTTAGCCGGTGCCCCGGTGTTGTCCACAGGACCGGAAAAATAGTGAAAAAGATGTTGTAGTTGTAGTGTTTTGTGTTAGTGGCGCTTAGGAGCTTGTTATTCCCGATATGGTAGTCCTTATCTGTACACCTTTAAGTGGCTTATAACAGTGTGGAAAACGTAGGATAAATAGAGTGTAAAACTAGCACATAAAGTTATCCACAATTTGCTCCACAAGTTTTGCACTAGATACTCGATGATCGAACGCATTTGCCGACAGTTTTATCAGAATGTAACCCGTGGAAAAGCAGTTCAAGAGGTGCAGTACACGCTTTACAGTACAAGCAATTTTGTGGGTTTTGAGGTGTTAAAATTGTTGTCAAACTTTCTCAAAAATCACGGAAATTTTCGACTATCCATAACGTAAAATTTAAACTCTGTTTAGCCCACAAATTTAATGAGTTTTGAGAGTCAGGAAAGGAACAATTGGCCGAGCCAGAGGTATGGAAAAGATGTTTATCGCAGTTCAAACGAGAGGTATCGACTCGAGATTACGAGCAATTCATCCGACCACTTAGAGCGATGAATACGGGCGGCCAATTGATTCTGGTCGCACAAAACGACTACGTTAGCAAAGAGGTCAATAAAAAGCACCTCAAACGAATCTGTGATCTTGTCGCACAATTCAGCGACCCAGGGTTTGTCATCAATGAAGTTGAAGTAAGGACTGCAACCCGGAACTATTCCAACTTACCGATTCGCAGCGAAGGTGGAAACGGTAAGAGTAAAAACGCCCTTAGGGAAGAATACACGTTCGAGCGCTTCGTTGAAGGGAGTTCGAACCATTATTCCAAAAAAGTGTCGCAGGAGGTCGCGAAGTATCCCGGTTCGACTATTAATCCATTGTTAATCTTCGGGTCTACAGGGTTGGGCAAGACGCACCTAATGCAGTCGATCGGGAACTACGTACACGAACACGAACCAAGTAAGGCTATCGTGTATATGAACGCGCAGAACTTCGTCAGTGAAATGGTCATGGCCTTGACTAAAGACAATGCGACTCGACGCGTACGGCAATTCACAAAAAAGTTTCGTCGCGCGCAGCTCCTGTTGATCGACGATATTCACCTATTTGCCGACAAGGATAAGTGCCAGGAAGAGTTTTTTCATGTATTTAATCACTTGATTGACTCAGACAATGTTCAGATTGTGTTGACGAGCGATCGTTATCCACACGAAATCGAAGGCTTAGATGCACGCCTCCGCTCCCGCTTCGTTATGGGTTTCACCACGGAAGTAAAAAATCCTGATTTAGAGACACGAGCTGCGATTCTAGTACAGAAATCAAAAGAAGCTGCAGTGGATTTGGATCTTGATGTCGCGCTCTATATCGCGGAGAATGTCAAAAGTAACGTCCGAGAACTCATCGGCGCGTTAAAGCGCGTAATCTTCAATGCAGAGTACCACGGCCACGTGCACATTACAATTCAACATGTACAAGATATTCTCAAGGACTTGTTTGCCGTTCATCGCCGGATGATCAGCATCAAAAAAATTCAAAATATCGTAGCGGAACACTTTCATATTCGACTTTCAGACATCTTAGGCACGTCGCGCTTAAGAACATTTGTCCGGCCACGTCACATTGCAATGGCGTTGGCACACGAGCTTACTGATTTGCCATTGCAAACAATTGCAGGCCACTTTAACCGAGATCATTCGACCGTGATGAACGCAATCGAACGAGTCCGGGAACTACGCACGTCGGATCTTCAAATCGAAGAAGACTATGATGTGATCACGCGTAAGCTAATCAATTAGACCTTGAGTTTCTGAGAACACAAACGTAACAGGAGATGGCTCATGAAAATTAGCGTCAGCACCGACAAATTGCGAGACGCCCTGCAGTATGTCACGGACGTAATCGAGAGACGATTTACTTATCCAATTCTCAGCAACGTACTGTTTGAAGTCGGTGAAGACGGCATCCTACATCTGCGAGCCACTGATCACGACCTTTCCCTCATGGCCGACGTCGAAACCCAGTCTGTTTCAGAGACGGGAGCGGTAACGATACCTGGGAAGAAGTGTCTCGACGTCGTGCGCGCTTCGTCCCAAAGCGGTGAGGTGCTGATCCACGCCGACTTAGATGGTGTTACTCTAACAATAGGTAGGTCAAAATTTAATCTTTCGACGATGCCGGCATCGGAATTTCCGCAACGTCCGAATATTGAGGCAGATGCCACATTCACGATTTCTACCAAGGACTTTGTACATTTATTGCAGAGCGCGATCTCTACCATGGGGGTCGGTGATGTCCGACCACATTTAAACGGTACATTGATTGAGCTTACATCGGTACATATTCGCGCCGTTTCCAGCGACGGCATGAGCATGTGCATTTGTACAAATAAAAATTACTCGGTAGATGGTGGTGAGATCGTCACAGCACTAATCCCTCGCAAGGCGGTATTAGAACTAACGAAGGCATTTGCCTCCGTCGACGATGAATTGGAGATCTCCGTGGCGGCGAATGCCCTCGTCGTAATAGGTTCTGAGCGATCATTGATCACAAATCTCATCGAATCTCCATTTCCTGCTTACATGCGAATCGTGCCGGATGCCAGTGATGCTTTGTTGAAGTGTGATCGAGGATTGTTTATCCAAGCGATCGATCAAGCCGCGACGCTCGCGGATACGAGTATGAGGATTTACTTGGACGTTAGCCCCGATAGTATGGAGCTTATGGCGAATACCGAAGCAGGTGACCGTGCGGAAGTTGTTATTCCCGTCGATTTCGGGGACCGGAGCACCAAGGTAGCATTTAAGCATGACCGTCTACGACGTATCTTAGACACATTCTCGTGCGACGAGGTCGCATTGCATCTTCCCGAACCTCGAGATGTTGTTCGTATCGACTCCGCGGAAGAAGAAGAACTGCTGTTTGTGGTCTCCCCAATTAGAAGTTGATCCTCGAAACTGTAGAGGTACGCAATGTTCGCAACATCCAACATGAGAGTTTTCGACTTCAACCGTCATTAAACCTTGTGCTAGGGCCGAACGGCGCTGGCAAAACGACATTTCTCGAGTGTATTTACCTGCTGATACGCGGCAGGTCTTTCCGCCCTGGATTATTGAACTCGCTGATGTCTTTCGATGCGGAAGACATGTTAGTAACTGCAACGAGTCGTAACCACAACCGCGCATTTCGTATCGGGATTAGCAAAGCGCGGAGCGACAACATCAGAATGCGGCTCAACGGCGCGGATATTAGGCAAATATCACAAATCGCCGCTCTAGTTCCGACGCAGACGTTTCTACCTGACCTGTCTGAACTCGTGTTTGGCACTCCTCGCGTGCGTCGTTCTTGGTTGAATTGGAGCGTGTTTCACACTGACAATCGCTTTATGGACGTACATCGCTCCTTTTTGCGACTCTTGCAACAGCGTAATCGAGCCGTACAGCAAAGGTCTGCCGATTTAAGCGTATGGACCGAGCAATTCGTAAAGAAAGCGATCGAGGTCACTGCGATTCGTGAATCACACTTACAGGGACTAAATGCTCATTTCCAGAAGACAGTTTCCTCGCTTGCACCAGATCTAAACCTGACGCTAAATTACGAAAGTGGTTGGTCTGAGAATTCGTTATTGGAAGCATTGCAACGGGATAAGGCTCGGGAACAAAAGATTGGACACACTCGATTGGGACCTCATCGCGCCGATATTCGGTTACAGGTCATTGATGCAAACGGAGAACTATTGGGTCCAGCGCTGAGGATTCTCTCGCGTGGGCAAGGAAATGTAATCGCTTGTGCGCTGAAATTAGCACAACTCGAGCATCTACGAGAACGAGGAGTTCAATGTGTCGTGTTGTTGGACGATGCCACTGCCGAGATGGACGAAATTTACACGCGTAGATTTTTCAATCTATTGAATTCAACAGGCTCGCAAATCATCGCGACCGGGACGAAAAACACGGAACAAATACAAGCAGAGATACCCCAGTGTGTTACGCCTAACGTGATCCAATTGGAAGCAGGTCAGATCGTTGCTGCCTAGCGTATAATACTAGTATGTTCCACGTGGAACATCACAGGCACAGATGCCCGTGCACATCGAGTTATCTTTGCATAAAAGGGACTTTATGGCAGAAGCAGAACAAAACACCTATACCTCAGAAAATATTAAGGTCCTAAAAGGGCTGGAAGCGGTTCGCAAGCGCCCCGGTATGTACATCGGAGATACCGAGGATGGAACTGGGTTACACCACATGGTTCAAGAGTTGGTTGATAATGCCATTGACGAAGCTTTGGAGGATCATTGCGATGACATTCAGGTAATCCTTCACGTGGGAGATGGAGTCACCGTTGAGGATAACGGCCGAGGTATTCCAGTCGATATGCATCCTGAAGAAGGGGTGTCGGCTGCTGAAGTGATTATGACTACCCTCCATGCGGGCGGGAAGTTCGATGCCGACAGTTACAAAGTGTCGGGCGGACTACATGGTGTAGGACTCTCCGTAGTTAATGCTCTGTCATCGTTTTTTCGATTGACGGTACGTCGAGACGGGAAACTCTATGAACAAACATACCGACACGGAGTGCCAGACAAGCCCATGGCCGTGGTCGGGCAAACCAAGCGTCGCGGTACTACTTGCTATTTCGAGCCCTCAACTGACACGTTTGGTTCGACCAGCTTCTCCTATGACACGATCGCGAACAAGATGCGCGAACTTGCGTTTCTCAATTCGGGTGTCAGTTTGAGACTCAAGGATGAACGAACAGGCGCAGAGGATGCGTATTTGTACGATGGCGGTTTGGTGTCGTACGTAGAGCACCTCAACCACAACAAGAACGCTATTCATGACGACGTCATCTATTTCCACACTCGTGGGGCAATAGGCGTGGAAGTAGCGATGCAATGGAACGACAAATACCAAGAAGATGTCCGACCTTATTGCAACAACATACGACAAGCAGACGGCGGCACGCACCTACAAGGATTTCGTGCAGCTCTCACTAGGACACTCAATACCTATATCGAGAACGAAGGGTTAGCAAAAAAGAGCAATGTTCAAACAACTGGAGACGACGCTCGTGAAGGGCTGTCAGCCATCGTCTCTGTGAAGTTGCCAGATCCTAAGTTTTCATCGCAAACCAAAGACAAACTCGTTTCGAGTGAAGCAAGAACAGCGGTTGAACAAGCAGTTGGAGAACAGTTCAACTCTTACTTGCAAGAACACCCCAAAGAAGCGAAACTGATTGCCCAGCGGATGATCGAAGCCGCGAGAGCGCGGGAAGCTGCTCGTAATGCTCGCGAATTGACTCGTCGGAAAAACGCGCTAGATCTAGGCGGACTACCTGGAAAATTAGCAGATTGTCAAGAAAAGGATCCTGCGTACAGCGAGATCTTCATTGTCGAGGGGGACTCGGCTGGCGGTTCCGCAAAGCAGGGACGAGATCGTAAAACTCAAGCGGTATTACCACTTCGCGGCAAGATTCTTAATGTAGAAAAAGCACGCGAAGACAAAATGATTGCCAACAACGAAGTGAAGTCATTGCTCACAGCCCTCGGGTGTGGTTTTGAGTCTTCTCGAGAGCGATTGGAGATCGATAAGCTCCGTTATCACCGAGTCATCATTATGACCGATGCGGATATAGACGGATCGCACATTCGAACTTTGCTTCTCACATTTTTCTATCGACATATGGCCGAGCTGATCGATCGGGGACACATATACATTGCTCTACCGCCATTGTTCAAAGTTGGTCGAGGTAAATCGGAACAATATATCAAAGACGAAGCCGAACTTGAAGCTTACTACCTGCGTGTAGCCTTTGAAGGAGCATTGATTTATCCAACCAAAGATTCACCTCCACTAGCACTGGAACCGGTTGCGAGTCTTTCTAGAAAATACTTTGAAGTATATAAACGGCTTCAGAGTATGCGTCGCGTGTACCCAACTTACATCACTAAGTTGTTAATCGAGTTGTCACCAATAGATTCTGACATGCTAGCTCAAGAGGCTGAGATGCAGGAATGGGCAAATACTCTACAAGACCTACTTGCGAACGAAGAGGGCACGCACGAGGTTAAGCTGCAGTTTGAACCGGAGCACAATTTCTATATTCCTGTCGTCCATCGAGTCTCTCGTGGGCTCGAGAGCGTGACAGAATTAGGAATCAATTTCTTTGAGTCTGGTATCTATCGTTTAATCCGAGAAATTAACGCTCACACGAACGATCTTTTTGAAGAGGGGGCTAAAGTTGTTCAAGGCAACGCGGACCACGGAATTACGTCCTTTGCAGAAGCCTACGATTGGTTGCTTACTCGCGCGCGAGAGGGGGTCCGTTTACAACGCTACAAAGGACTTGGAGAGATGAATCCAGAACAACTGTGGGAGACCACGATGGATCCTAACGTACGGCACATGTCCCGAGTTTCCGTGGATGACGCGGGCACGGCGAACGAACTCTTTTCCACGTTGATGGGCGAAGATGTCGAATCTCGAAAAGCTTTTATCCGAGACAACGCTTTGACGGTGTCATTGGAAAGCCTCGATATCTAAAGCTAAATTGCTTTGTAGCTCGACGTATTTCAGACTCTAGACTGCTGCCAGTCTGAAAGATCATCTTTGAATTATGCTCGTTGTGAGCGGAATTCTCTTACTGTTTGCTCGCTAGCCGAAAACCAGTCGCAGCGAATAGTGGAACTTGCACTACGTTGATGAATTTCCAAAACAACAGGTCGTCTTTTCCGCCGACTAAAGTTCCCACGAAGTTGTGTAAGAAAGCCATTGCGAGCCCAACTGAGATATAGAACGCAATGCTCGAAGCCAGCTTGTTCCATGTAACGGAGTCGCTGTCATTGCTAGCACGCATATAAAGAAAATTCATGGAGACACAAGTCACAAATCCAACCAAAGAAAACCAATCCAGAACAAACCAGACCTGTAATGAGCTAATCTGTGCAGATTCGTAGGTTAGCTCTACCGCGAATTGAATCGCGATGACGACCGCTAATGCGATTAGATAAACGCCAAGAATTTTGTTCAAAATGTTTCGGAACATAACGGCTATGCAGTTACAGTAAGAGGTTGCATTCTATCAAACAGGGCGGGCATTGAGATAGCGGACAAGACGGATACACCGCTACCCAACAGAGACAAGTAGCGGCGTATTCCAGCCTTCCTGTGTTGCTATTACCGACAGCAACTAATGTGTAAAAAGACTGTTACCAGGAAAAATCCTTTACAACATCAATGAAGAGGATACGTCTTCGAAAGTCAACGTGTGCAGAGTCAACACCTCGATAGCTATCGAAGAAGGGGAAATCCGCATCAAAGATATTTTGAATTCCAGCAGAAAAGTGCCAGCCAGAGCCGGGAGGCTCGTAAGAACCTTGAATGTCAACAGTTCTGTATCCGTCCACGTCAATCCGCGCGACGTTCGGGTTGGTGTTTTTATAGTCGCTCTCGAAATTCAACGTCACATTTCCGTTCCACGCGCCCCGAGACCAGTCGATGAACGCGCTACCTTTCAGTTCGACGGGACCTTGATTTGTACCGTGCTGTTCTATAGGATCAATACCGGGACCGGGGACGGTATTCAACCGCCAAGTGTGAGTTCCAAGAAACCCTGTCATGAACTCACCGTAGTTAGTCTCGAAAGTGTATCTCACATCAAAATCGAAGGCTTCGCTGGTCTTTGATGAGAAGTTTGCCCACTGCATCGATACATATGTCAATATGCCATTCTCATCTCGCCTCACTTGATCTGGAAACTGCTCCCAATTCTCGAACGCGTAGGTGGGTGGCCACCCCAAAACACCACTCAGCGTTCCAAGAATGTCTTCGAACTCAGTGTAGACCCATGAAGCAGATATACTCAAGCCCGGAATGTCAACCGGTGAGTACTCGAATCCGAAAGTGGTTGTGATGGATGTTTGTGGTTGAAGGTCTGGGTTTCCGCCAAGAACCGTCACGGGATATATCGAAGCAAACGGGCCGCCATTTTCAATGGGATTCAAAGGATCGAGAAATCGGAAGAAAGAAAACTCGCGTTTTGGCTGGAATAATTCGGGTAACGTTGCCGCCAGGAACGCTTGTCCCCACGTACCTCGAAGCTTGAGATTCTCCGTTGGGTTATAGACCACACCTAGTTTTGTTACGAAGTCATCGAAGGTGCGACTACTTGCAGGATCCAGAATGCCTTCAAAAGGCCCTTCGATCTCGTATTTGTCGTAGCGGCCAGCCACATAAAACGTCAATTTACGAATCTCTGCGCGAGCATTGAAGTCACTGACTATCGGAATGGACAGTTCATAAAACAAAGCGGTGTTCGTCGACTCCGGTACGATTTCCGGTGCACCTGAGACTCGGAAAGTAAACGGATTTAAGAGGAAAGAATCGAAATCAAGCGTATCGGTTCGAGTCTCAAAGCCTAAAGCCATTTCGATCGCGCCACCTCCAATTTCAAAGATCGAGCCCGACGCGGTCACGCCCCAGACACTCTGCCTACCTTCTCGAGCTCCGCGCGTCGCGTATTCCGAAAACTCAGCGAGAGACTCACGTTGAACAGTACCGTCGCCAAAAGGGTTGATTGCTTCTGCTGGGTCGCTGCTCGCTAGTGCAGCTTGAAAAGCGGCACCCCTGGAGTTGAAAGAGCCTGGATAGCCTCCATAGGGATTGTCTTTTCCGGTATTGAATGAAAATACCGCAGTCCAATCTCTGAATGTTGATTCCCAAGTAAGCGAGGCACTGAGATTCGTGCGGTCCAAGTCAGTTGTTCGCGCAAAGCCCGCGAGTTTCCCATCAGCGATTTCTCGCTCAAATGAATATGCGATGTAGACTGTCTCACCAAATGGGTTGTAGTAATTGCTGGCCGGAACAGGACCACTGAAAGAAGCACCGACAGCCTCTTGGAAGGAATCTTGCCGCGCATACGTTCCGGACAAGTTTAGCGTCAGATTGTCCCCAAATTCCTGCATGAAACTAACATACGCTGATATGTGCTCCGAAGCGGGTATCGCCTCACCTGGGGCGTTGGCGGAAAGCCCTTTTGGTAAAAGATTGAAGTTTCCGCTCTGCGTGGCAACCTCCTCGTTAGAAACCCAAATCACATCTTCTGGGCTGAAGCTCGTACCGTCTCCAGGAGGAAGAATGCCATAGGTTGTGTTCGGAGGAGCATTTGACGGCAGTCCAAACCGTAGGAGCACGCCTGGCTGCCCAAAAGTGTTAGGATAGAGCCTGCCACCTTGCTCACGATAATCCCCGTCTGTGTCGAGCCCCGCATCGCGCGCAAACACGGGTTCGTCTTCACGATAGGTCAAGGATGCAGTTAGGTTTCCGTCATACCAAGAATATCCCAGAGAATGCTCTAAGACAGTACGGTGACCACCTGAACTGCTATTTTCATAGCGCAACGAAGCATCAGCTCCGCGATAGTTCTTCTTCATGATAAAGTTGACCACGCCTCCGACGGCATCAGAACCGTACACAGAGCTAGCTCCGTCAGTCATCACTTCCACGCGCTCAATTGCACTGAATGGAAGAGTGGAAACGTCTGTAAACGTACCCGTCTCCGCTGGCGAGGCTGCGAGACGTTTGCCATTTACTAGCACCAGCGTCGAGCCCTCTCCTAGACCACGTAGATTGATTGTGATGGAGCCAATCTGAAATCGGGGCGATCTGTTGTCGAGACTGCCTCCATTTGTGATCGTGGAAAAATTTTGCGGTAGAAATCGAACAATGTCCTCGATATTCGTGAGTCCACGGGCTTCAATCTCAGCTCTTGTAATTTCAAAAATTGGAGAAGCTCCAAACCCAGTTGGTAATCGACTGCCTGTAACGACTACTTCCTCCATTTCCTCATCGTCAGTTTCATCGTCGTCCGTATCCTGTGCGACGGTAGTCATCGGTGCAATGCAAAGGCAAAAAAACACCGCTAGCCAGCGGTTTTTAGTCGTAAACATTTTTTCTCCTCGCCAAGTTTGGCATACAGGTTCGTTTAAAAACAAAGAGAGTGCGAAGTTGGAGTTCTCTATACGCTCTTTGTATGTGTCAATGATTATAGCATGGTGCTAGGAGTCAACAATCGCACTACTTTAGAACTACAAGCGAGTAGGTGTTCCACGTGGAACATCTACGGTAAATTCGTCAGCGACGCCAGTATCTTGGCGCAAAAAGGACCAGCAAAGTGAAGATCTCTAAGCGGCCCAATATCATCGCAAATATGAGGATACACTTATCCAAATCTGCTAACGAATGATAGTTCGTCGCGACAGCACCCAATCCCGGACCTAAGTTGTTTAAGCAGGCAGCTACAGCCGAAAACGCGGTGATTAAATCGAGCGACGACACAAACATAAGCGCTCCGAGCAAAACGGCAAAACACAACACGTAAACGGACACAAACCCAACTGTGGACTCCAACATACGGTCGCTGATGTTCTTACCATTCATACGAGCTTGAAAGATCGCCCCCGGATGAAGAAGTTGCTGAATTTCCCTAACTCCTTGTTTGAACAGTATCACAATGCGAAACACCTTGAACCCACCACCAGTGGATCCTGCACAAGCGCCAATGAAGCTAACATATAACAAGACAACGGGTGCCATACTTGTCCAAGCATTTAAATCTGTGGTCGTAAAGCCCGCGGTGGTTAAAAACGAGACTGAGTGAAAGATGCCCTCTCGGAAAAGGTTCCCGTTATAGTCGTTGTCCAGGGCGAGCTTCACACAAATGAGCGTACAAGTGAGAATCAATGCGGCAAAGTAAAACCTGATTTGAGCATCGCTGGCGTACGTACGAAAAAAGTGCGAAATACGTCCGGAGTGTCTCCCTGGCCGGTGAATCGCCGCGTAATGCAGCATGAAGTTACATCCCGCGATCACGATGAACACGATCATAACGCACTCTATCGCCGTGCTGTCGAAGTATCCGATACTCGCATCGTGGGTGGAAAATCCGCCTATTGCTACTGTTGAGAACGAATGTGCGATTGCATCAAAAGGTGTCATCCCAGCAAGCCACAGGCTCAAGGCACACAGCACGGTCATACCCACATATATCTTCCACAAGGTTTCTGCTGTTTCTCGGACTCTAAGAGGAACGGACAACTTATTCTGATCGCTGGACAATTCGGCTCGGATGAGCTGGGCACCACCGATCCCCAACATCGGTAGGATCGCGACTACTAGCACAATAATCCCCATTCCACCGAACCAACACACTATCTGTCGGTACATGAGCACTGATTTGGGCATTTCATCCAGTCCCACCAATACCGTAGCACCAGTCGTAGTTACCATAGATACAGATTCGAACAAGGCATCAGGCACAGAGGTTGCTATGTTTGGTACCAACAGTAAAGGGAGCGCGGCTAATGCCGATATAGTGAAATAGACGAGAGTGACGATTAGGAACGCATCGCGCGCGCGCAACGCTTGCCGTTCCCGGATGGCAAAAAACCCCAAACCCATACAAACTGCTATGCCCGCACACAACATGAACTGAATTACGGTGGGCTCGCCATAGATCAAAGCGACTCCCAAAGGTACGACAAAAACAGGGCTGAACAGGAGTATGGCTGTTCCTAGAACACCAAGGATTACTCGGAAACGCATGTTGCTAGTTAAAGGAGAACGCGCTAAGTTGAAAGAGCCTAAGAACTTTTTGAATCACCGCGGCTTCAGCTACATATATGACAACTATATCACCTTCCTGAAGCACCGTATTGTCGTCTACTTCGATCACTTTCGCGTCTCGCACGACTGCTAAAATCGAAGCGTTCTGTGGAAGGCCAACTTTGTATACTTTTTTACCAGTAACTCGGTTCTCACCAGCACTTCCTCGTACTACTGTTTCGAAGACCTCACACGTACCGACACGCAGTCGGTGTGCAGCGCGAATGTTGTTTTCGTGCACAAGGGAAAGCACAGAGCTTGAGGTTGCTCGTTGCGGTGATAGTGCAACATCAATATTAGTCTCGTTTAACAGTCGTACATAGGGGTCCTGATTTAACAATGCAATTGTTTGTCGTGCGCCTTCTTGCTTGGCAAGAAGACAGGACATTACATTAATTTCGTCGTCATTCGTAACTGCGACAAACAGGTCGGTATCCGCAATTTCACATTCACGTTGTTTGATTGCGTCAGTTGCATCGCCAGGATAGACGATGCCATCGCGTAATTGATCGGCCGCGACACGCGCGTGTTCGAGATCCGGTTCGATAATACGAACCGAGTGATCGACTTGTAGTACCTTCGCTAGTGAAGTACCAATACGGCCCGCTCCCGCGATTAGCACTTTGCGTTCTGGTTTAACTGCACCGAGACACTCATTCAGAATTTCCGGCACCTCCGCGGTAGGAGCACAAAAATATATTTCGTCCTTACGCTGGATTTCGCTCCCACGGTCGAGCGGTACGAACTTTCGAAACGCCGCGACGAAGCGCGCGCTGCGGGTTGGATTCCAGTTCAACATAGCATCGACGGTCATACCGCAGGGAGGCATATCTCGAAGTGCTCGAAAACCGACAAAAGCAACTTTGTTGTCCGCTAGAGAAGCGACTTCAAAGGTACGCGGATACTCTAACAGTCGTTCAACTTGTGCGCGAACCTCATTTTCAGGATTAATCACAACCAGATTGTCTAGATATCTAGACTTATAGCGCTCAATCCTAGCATAGTCTTGTGATCTCAATCGAATAATCACTTTAGGAGTTTCGTAAACTGAGCGCGCCACCTGCGAAGCCACAATATTGATCTCATCCCTCCCAGTGACGGCGATAACCATATCCGCTTCATCGACGTTTGCTTGTTCTAGAACATGCGGTTCTGCCGCGTTACCCGAGACGGTAAGCACTCCATCGAGCTTTTGTAGTCGTTCAAGTTGTGAGACATTCTCATCGACCACTGTGATGCGATGCAAGTGGTCATTGAGCGTGTCTGCGAGAGTACCGCCAACGGCTCCGGCTCCAAGGATTACTATGTTCATGAGCTAATTTTCTGCTTTCTCAGTCGCGCAAAGAAAAATCCATCGTATGCTTGCGCTTTAGGAAGGGTTTGCCATCCAAAAGCAGTCGGCCTTCCAATGGGTAGTTCAATCGGTTCAACAACAATATCCTGATGATTTTCAAGGAATCTTGTAATAACACGATCGTTTTCTTCAATAAAAATCGAACAGGTGGAGTACACTAAGATTCCATCAACTGCCAAAACGTTCCAAAGACTGTTAAGTAGCTTGAATTGCAATTCTGCGGCCTCGGAAACGTCGACTTCGTTGCGCGTTACTTTAATATCTGGGTGCCTGCTAAGGGTACCTGAACCCGAACAGGGAGCATCTAACAGGATTCGGTCATAGGGGGAACCGTCCCACCAAGAAGTAGTCGTTAAATCTCCTTGTTTGAACACAAGATTTTGACTATTTCCACTATCCTTTGCGATGTTCCACGTGGAACACTGAGGTTTAATATCATAGGCGTCCACGTAGTTATTGGGAAATACGTCAGCAATTTGACGGGACTTGACGCCAGGCGCGGCACACGCATCCAAAATTCGATGCTCAGGTTGTGGTTCCAATACAGATACGGGTAATTGCGAGGCAAGATCTTGGACGCAGAAATATCCTTCTTCATGTCCTGGTAATTTACTCCTCGACATAGGTTTTACGAGAGTAATCGCATGATCTAGTGCCGTTTGTTCGAATGAAATTTTAGATTCCTGTAAAAGAGCACAGTAATCTGAGCTACAAATTTCGCTAATGTTAATTCGAAGTGTCATGGGAGCTCTAGCAATACTTGTGCGAAAAATCTCATCGGAATCGTTCGGATAGTCAAATTTGATTCGATCAATCATCCACTGTGGTAGTTCATAACGAGCTTCGTCCATACTCGGCTCGATTGTGGAATCGTACCGACGCAGAATCGCATTGATTAAACTTCCCGCGGAAGTCTTCCCAATTTTCTTTGCCGCGGTGACGACATGTGCTACTGCGAGCGGAGCTGGTAACGTGGAGTACTGTAACTGACACGCCCCAAGCAAGAGTAAACACTTTACTTCGATGTCCATATGATCCAACGGTCGATGGGAGATGTCGGACAACCGTTGATGCAATGAGTAATAGTGCCGCATGGTAGTGTAGCACAGGAACGTTAGCAAAGCGATATCCTTGGATTCATGGTGTTCGTACAACGCATCTTCTAACGGTTGCCCCTGTAATACTTTAGCGAGGATTTTCGCTGCAAGAAAATTGGGGCTATGTCGCCTAATCGAATTGGATGCCATCTTCAAACAACCGACCGAAGCCGTTTAGTACCGCTGCAATGCTCAGTGGAGTACCTTTCCCACGATTCAACTGCACAGTTCGTAGCAATAAGCCATCTTGTTTGCAACCGATCATTAGTAATTTCTCCGTACGATACAATCGTCCAGGAACAAGCTCGCCGGCGCAGACTTCTGCTTCTAAAATTCGAAGCCGCAACTTGTCTCGAGAAGTAAAAGCTGCGTTGCGGCCTACAAAAGCGCGTACTTTACGCTCATTGACGGTAGCAGTTTGTCCCCAATCTATACGTGCGTCATTGGTAGACAACCGAGGCGCGTAAGTAACTCCGGTTGTTGCTTGCGGTCTTGGAATTGGTTTGTTTTCTTTGCTGAAGTCATTCAACACGGACAAAAGTGCATTGCCGCCTATTTGAGCGAGTGTGTTTGATAGAGACGAGGTAGTTTCTGTGCCGTCTAGTGTGTGTCTCCGTTGCAAGAAAACCGGACCTGTATCAAGTTTAGATTCGATTTGCATGATACTGACCCCCGAAGTTTTATCTCCGTGCAGTATCGTGTGTTCTATAGGAGACGCGCCGCGCCATCTAGGAAGGAGTGAAGTATGTACGTTTATACATCCATAACGCGGCGCATTCAGAACTGAGCGCGTTAGAATCTGACCGTATGCTGCGACAGCAAGCATATCTAGTTGTGTAAGTGATTTCACGCACTCTTCGATGTTGTTTGGAGTAGCGATGGGAATATTTTCTCGCTGCGCTAGTGAATACACAGGAGTGTTCTGAATCTTCTGTCCCCTGCCTGTTGGTTTCGAGGTTTGGGTAATGACGAGTTGAGGCCTGAGCCCTGCATTAAGAATAATTTGGAGAATGTTTGCCGCGAAAATAGGACTCCCAGCAAAGCCGAATTGCATGGTGAACTGCGTGCCGTTAAGATCTCGCTTTGCGGAGCTTCTGTCGTATACGAATCTGTTTCAAACGGGACAAGTAGTCGACAAACAACTTGCCGTTTAGATGATCAATCTCATGTTGAATACAACTAGCCTCCAATCCTGTCGCCTCTTTCTCAAACTGATTGCCATAAACGTCATATGCAGATACGTTTACATTTGATGGACGTTCGACTCTGTCGTAGTAGTTGGGAACAGAAAGACACCCTTCTTCCAAGACTTGAGATCCGCTGGTGAAATTCAGGACGGGATTGACAAATACTTGAGGATCTTTCCAATTTCCACTTAGATCAATAACCAAAATACGAAGTTGGACGTTTACCTGTGTTGCAGCCAGACCAATACCACCTTCTTCGTACATAGTATGAAGCAGATTCAACGCTAATTGTCGGAGTTCCGGATCAAATTCTTCGACCGGTTGCGCCACTTTACGTAGATTGGGGTGTGGGTGAACTAAGATTGGGAGGACGGTCGAATTTAATTTGTCTGAATCCGAAATTTCCATAGGAGTTGTCACAAAGAACCATTAGGGATTTGACTGTATAGGAAGAATATTTTAGTTTTGAACAATTTTCAGAGAATCGTTTGGTTGGAAAGCGAGTGCAGCCAGTTAAATCCCAAGACAGTCGAAGTGGGAGTCTAAAAGAGTGTATACATGAGATCGCCACTGTCTGTCGCAAATGGTCTAACCTTTACGCGCCTGATTATTTCACCCATCAATGCTTGGTGTATCGTTGAGGGAGATTATGTTCTTAGTAGTGCAATGTTTGTCATCGCAGTTGTCTCAGACGTGTTCGATGGAGTATTCGCCCGCCGGCAAGCAAATCCCACTAACATCGGGGGAATACTTGACCATACTGCCGATTGTTTCTTCGTTTCGAGCGCACTCGTTGCGTTGTCAATAAACGGTAGTATTCCCTGGCTCTTACCTATATTGGTAGTGTTTGCGTTTCTCCAGTATGTGTTTGACTCTAAGGTGTTTCGACGAGAGCAGCTAGTTCCGAGTAAATTAGGTCGCTGGAACGGAATAGGTTACTTTGTTATCGTGGGTATCGTGGTTGGAGAAAACGCTTTAGATTTTGACTGGATATCGAACTTGTGGATTCGACAAACGTTTGCATGGACGTTAATTGTTTCAACCATGCTCTCGATGGGTGAGCGGTTGTTCCTGTTGCGAAGAAAAAACGCGAGCGATGACGGTCGCTAATTAATTTCGAAACACGAAAGGGATAGTGCTGGAGAAGTGCGCGCTCCACCAACAGTTGCAGAGGCTACGAATCGCCAACGAGCGCAATCGTAAGCGGACTGTTCGGATCACTCATTGACGCAATTACGTCGAAATGATGCCGATTCGGTTCGATAATGACCTGAATATTCGATACGCGATTTTGCCAAGCGTCACGCAGCTGGTTTGCCTGGCTCAAAAACTCTGGTCGTTCTTTGGAACCTACCCAGCATGTTACATTTGCGGAAGCAATTGGCGTTTGTAGCGCGGGGCTCTCCGCGACAGCTTCATCAATACTCAAGCGCAGTTGTTCGTTCATGCGTGTATGGATGAGATTGCGAAGGTCATGTACTCCACTAATTGATACGATTCGGGTAATACGTGATTTCACGTTGTCCTCCAAAGGCGAGGATTCACAAATCATTCGAGTGACGAGATGACCACCCGCTGAATGTCCCGCCAGTACGATGGGACCATCTAATTGTTTGCTACAAGTTTCGATAGCCTGAGCGATCATTTTGGTGATTTCCGAAATTTTCACCGCTGGTGCCAGAACATAACTTGGGATCGCAACCGTCCACCCTTGCTCGCAACAGCCTTGTGCTAGGTGCGACCAGTACGATTTGTCAAAATCGAGCCAATAACCACCGTGAATGAACACAACCAATCCTTTCGGTTTGGTCGAAGGTAAAAAACGATCATACTTCTGCCTTGGATGCTCGCCGTATGGTGTGTCAAGCTCGACGTATTTCTGTGTCTTAATGAAGACGGTCGCGTTCCGCCGCCAACGATCCGGATAAGTAGAACCGTCTGCTATGTACGCCGCGTTGGAAAAAGCATCGTCCCAATCAACTTTGCTCACGGTCTACCCCACTAGATTCGCCGAAAGTAACATGGATGAATTAAAAAATCCAATGATAAATCGTCTGCTCTCACACTTCGAACCATGGGAGCAAATCGATCAAAACATCTATTGAAATTTAATGGCTTATGTCGCAACGAAGCACGCTTTTTTGGTTCAATTCGCTTTCGAATCAAGCAGTATAATCAATGAACCTACCGACAGAATCGACGGTGTGAAGTAGCTCAATAATGAAGAATTTGCTCGAGCTATATTGCATATTCTCGTGATTCAATGTCAGAATCTTCGACCAAGAACGAAACGATTGAGCTTGACTGATACCGATAAAGATGCAGGGCGTCCAACTGTCCGATCTTATCGCGACTATTTAAACCTCGACTCAATTCTCTCTGCACAAAACACTCTCACTTCTTCGCATGACGAGATGCTGTTCATTATTCAGCATCAAACGACAGAACTGTGGATGAAGATGGTCATCCACGAACTTTCTCACGTGAGAAAGCACATGGAAGATGATCAGTTACAGCATGCGTTCAAGACACTGAGTCGAGTAGCACGTATCTTCGATCAGTTGAACGGGGCTTGGGAAGTCTTGCGGACGATGACACCCAGTGACTACACAGAGTTCCGTTCAAACCTTGGTACCGCATCGGGCATACAGTCCTATCAGTATCGAATGATTGAGTACATGCTCGGAAATCGAGACGTTGGCACTTTGAAGATGCACGAGCAAAGCGAGGCTGATTTCCACGCGCTCTCAGCAGAACTCGATCAACTTAGCATCTACGACCATGCCGTTCGAATACTCTTCTTAACTTTGGATGGAAACGATGATCAGTTACCTCCGCCGCAATTACGACAGTCTCGTCAACCTGATACAAAAATCCAAAAACGTTGGCAAATAGTCTATGAGAACACGTCGAAGTATTGGGAACTCTATGAATTAGCAGAAAAACTGGTAGACCTTGAAGATTATTTCCGTCGATGGCGATTCAATCATGTCACCACGGTTGAGCGCGTGATTGGATATAAGACGGGTACAGGCGGATCATCCGGGGTTCCATTCCTGTCGAATAGGTTGAAAGTCGTCTTATTCCCCGAGTTGTGGCGTGTGCGAGGGGATCTTTGACTTCGAAACTGTCTCTGCCGCGCAAAGAGCTCTTCGACATACCCCAAGGCATCATCTATCTCGACGGCAATTCGCTTGGACCGCCGATACGAGGTAGTACAGATTGCGCGGATCAGGTCATTAGCGAAGAGTGGGGACGAGAGCTGATCAAAGCATGGAACACCGCGGGCTGGATGTCGCTACCACAAACTGTTGGTAACCAGATCGCCCCTGTAATTGGGGTTTCGCCTGACACTGTAGCCACGGGCGACACATTGTCAATTAAGCTCTATCAAGCCTTAGCCGCCGCGTTGAGTCTGCGTCCAGAGCGAAGAGTTCTGCTGTCTGATGCAGGCAATTTTCCAACAGATCTTTACATGGCACAGGGTCTGATCGACACGATGGATAAGGGGCACGAACTTCGAACACCACCGCCAGAAGAGGTTGTAGATCACGTCGATGAGAGTGTCGCTGTTGTATTTTTAACCCACGTCGACTATCGAACCGGTCGCGTGCATGACATTGAAAAGATAACTCGGCGAGCACATGAAGTTGGCGCGATAACGATCTGGGATTTGGCACATTCGGCAGGTGCTGTGCCGTTATCTATGGAAAGCTCTCGTACGGAGTTTGCAGTAGGTTGTACATACAAATATCTCAATGGAGGACCAGGTGCCCCGGCATTTATATATGTTCGGCCTGATATCGTCACGTCAATCACGCCCGCGTTGACGGGCTGGTTGGGACACCAAGATCCGTTTGCTATGGAGTTGAAATACAGACCGTCTGCTGGTACGGAGCGCTTCCGCATCGGCAGCCCCTCAATCATTCAGTTCAAGTTGCTTGAACTTGCGATGAGCATATGGGAGGATGTGGATATGGCAGAACTCCGAGCTTCTTCCATCGCGTTAACTAGTCTGTTTATTGAGGAAATAGAGCGACGATGTCCAATGCTGACGCTCGTTACACCGCGCGACCCAGAACAACGGGGTTCTCAGGTGTCATTCGCGTCAGAACACGGCTATCCGATCATGCAGGCATTAATCGAGAGGGGGGTCATTGGCGATTTTCGACGGCCGAATATCATGCGTTTTGGGATTGCGCCACTCTACTTAGACGAGAATGACATAATTCAAGCGGCTCAAATTCTCGACGAGATTATGAAGAAAGAAACCTGGCGCGAGTCCAAGTATGAACAATTAAAAGGTGTCACCTAGGGACCCAACACTATGTTGTCCACACTATGGTTAATTCAATGAGACGACCTTGATGCGGCAACAATCATGACACACTAAACCGATGCTAGATTGAGCAAGTCATCCCTCATCCGTCTCACCGTCTTCTTCTTCGTCATCCGCTGCCTCAAACTGTTTCAAACGCTCCTTAAAGTCCGCAACGGCTTTGTCTGCCTCTTCGAACGCTATCGTTTCAGTCGCGACCTTGCCTTTCTGTCTAAGTTCAAAGAGTAATTGATCCGATTCCGAGATCGACTTTAGCCATTGATCTACAGCCTCTTGCGTGACTAGGGTAGTGACCCAATTTTTCTCCTCTGGATAGTAAATCATCATTGGGGGTGCGTTGTTTTGATGAAACTTTGCTGTCTTTGCTTTGTTTTTGTCAAATCGGTAGCGAACACTAGTCTCTTTCTCGCTTGGTAAAAATGATGTGTTAACCAGCGTAACGTTAAAAAACATTTCTCCGTCTGTAGCCAAGTCAGGTCTCGTATTGATGACCAACCCTAAGCCTAAGTCTGCCTCCGTGTCGTAAGTAGTACAGCCTAAGTAAAGAGATCGCTCGTCGGTGAATTTGTCCACCAGATCAATGAGATAGCAGTTACCATATTCAATTTCATTTTCAACGTCATGCGATTCAAAATCATACTGTACATCACCCGGCTCGCTTGCCGTGCAATACACTGCAGACAAGAAAAATAAAGTCGTTATTCCTAATTTCATTCTCTTACTCATACAAATAAACCCAATTTCGTCTAGGGAACCAAACAGCCGCGAAGTTCATCGCTTCGGCGTGCTAGATAGAGTACACCGTACTATCTGAGATTCTCAATTGTACGCTCAACTTTGCTCCCAATCCATCGGCTGATCCAACTTCTTCAGGGGACCATCCCGTAAATTCGACAACGTTGGAGGTGCTAATTCATCCGCAAATGCATCCGTGCCTCGCGACCCAATCGTACGACTCATCAGATCATCTCTTCCTTGAACTTCTCTTACTCAACATAGTATATCCGATCCCGGTTGTAACTCCTCTAATCCACTATGGGAAATTCAATATATAGCACTACCTCACGAGCTTCCCTTCGCACATCGCTTTTTAGAGTCGTTGCGATCTCGATTCTTTGACGAGCTATCTGTAGTCGACGAACCCCGAGAAATCCAATCCGAACTCGATGCTATCACTGGAGTACTCTAGAAGATTGAGCTAGTTATAGACTCATCATTAAACTTTCATCAGAATTGGTGTTAGTTCATCTTGATCGTACAACGCTCGGAACTAATACCACGTGAAGCGCAGGAACTCTTCTAGTTACGTTGCATCTAATTTGAATTGGTCGAGACTCGCAAACGCAATTGGGACATGGAGCAAGAAATGAGAACTACAGAACAACTATTCAAGAACGCTTGGTCGAGCCTTTTGGCGGTCTCCGGAGTCGAATTGCCGGTTAAATATTTAGGTCAAGTTTTCATGATAGGAGTAGCACTCTCTATCGGGATGAAAATGAGTGCGGAGGTAGTTGAGCAAACCGACCCGCAGCCGGAACCAGAGGGAACTGAGCAAACTTTTGAGCTGCTACCTGACGATGGGTATTCTAAATCTGATTGTCGAGGATTCTTTAAACATGAGAAACTTTCACCTTATGCAGTTGGGATCGACACGTTTAAGGTGTCGCGCGCAGGTGTAAATCCTCTCTATAAGAACAGGGCAACAGAGGACGTTATATTGTTGATGTACAGGGGGCAAATCGAGTCTGACGATACCGATTTAGAGTTATCGTATGGAGACAGACCGATAGTCATGGAATTCAGAAAGGATGAATCATTGTATAGCATTAAAGGTGTGCTCTACAAGACCTCCACACACAATCCTTTCACGTTCCTCAAGCAACATCGAGACATTGAACTCGCCGATACGATTGAAAACATCGATTTGGTTGTTCATCGAGACGGAGTCACTTATGAGAAAAGCAACATGGAAACATTCGAATTTAAACGGTTCAAGTTTCAACCTGTCCTCATGTGTATCACGTTCGATCTCACAAAATTAGAGAAACGCAAATCGACTGCGACAAAGCAATCTTTCGCGTTCTTCCTTGATTGGAGCTACGATTTGCTTCACGAGAAAATGCATCCTTCAGATGAAGAAGCACAAGAAGCACTGTAGTATCCAACCAGTGATTGGGAACGTATACCTGAAAAACAACGGCTAGGTTATCAATCAATTTCTTCTAACATAAGCTAAAACGCGATGTTCTGCGTAGAAAACACCGCGAAACACGGGTGGAAATCTAGAAATCACCTTCTCGAAGCTCACCAACATGTCGATAGCCGGGATACATCAGAGGTTCAAGGAACTCCTGCACGTCGGGAGCTACTGATCAAATAACTCATTATTGGCGCGAGGTAAAAAGCACACGCCTATGAGAGCATTAAATATGACGAAGAATGTGTGCATTACGAGGCTAAATGCACCTACCTCTGGGTAGTCTGGAAACACAACAGTCCAGATAACCAAAGCACCTGCGTGGAATGGTAGAGGTAGAGCGGCGGCCAGGAAGATCAACGGCAAAAAGACCAGCATTTGACCCGTATTTGCCTGTACGTTAAACACAGCGAGAGCGACAGTGTAGACGAAAACAGCACCGATCATATTCGGCGCTTTAAACAATATTGTCAATACGTAATGATGAAACTTTGCTTCACGTAGCGCATGTAAAACGCTTATATCTCGAAGTTTAAACTCTTTGAAAATGTGCCCACGAAAATAAGCGAGATGGAAGGGAAAGTACACGAAAGCAAAGATAAAAACGCCTGGCAGGATGAAGTCGAGAGGAAGCGCGGTCGACGCTTGTTGCACGTATCCGAAGAACACGATGAGACCAACTGAAGAGAATAGTAATAGCTGATATATTTCACAGACGCCTATGAAAATCATGGACGAAAGTGCCTTCCATCCCGGAACTTCATAGGTCTTGAGGAGATAGAGCGACATGGCACCTTTCCCGACTTGTTCGTTTACCAGCGACAAGATATAAGCACTTGCTCGAATGGGTAGAACGTTTCCATACTTTAGCTCTGGCGCATTAAACCAACGTAGTACGCGCCAAGTGACGTTGGAATCTACTAAAAAGAAAAACACTGAGTAAGGAATCATCACTGATAGCCATAACAACCAGTTCGCTTCACCGAAGAAATCGAGTAGATATCGCCACGCGGAAATATTTTCTTTCGCGGCCGCGCCAGCAATTTTGCTGTAGACCCAATAGAAGCAACCAGCCGCGAGTAGCCAAGTAAGCGTTTTGAACAGTAAGCTGAGAACTCGCTTGGATCTATTGTTGAGTTCTTGTTCGTTCATACTCAATTTGGAGAGGCGAAGAGAGGAAACGTCTTAGCCTCGAGATAGTAGCATTAGGAAATCAGTAACTGGAACGAGCACTCAACTGTGCTCGTTCCGAGAACGAGCAAGAGGCGCGGTAATCGTAAAACGACCCCTTGCCTGGCTTTATCGACCTACTAAATTTGTCTTATAGTCGACGTGTTCTAGCCCTATAGTTTGGTTGTTGACATCCGAAATTAGGATAACGCATCTTTGGTGGTTCGCACGATGACGGCAGCGACTTTGTATGGGTCTGCGTTGGATGCGGGCCGTCGGTCTTCCAGTCGTCCCTTCCAGCCGTCTTCGACGGTTCCTACGGGAATTCGTATAGACGCGCCGCGGTCAGAAACACCATATGAGTACTCGTCAATTGATTGTGTTTCGTGCAATCCCGTTAGCCGTTGCTCGTTATCTGCTCCGTACACGTCAATATGTCGCCGAATGTTGCGACCAAACTCTTCACAAATTTTTTCAAATACACCCTGGTCGCCACTCTCGCGCATCACCCTATTGGAAAAGTTTGCGTGCATGCCGGATCCGTTCCAATCAGTTTGTCCAAGAGGTTTGGGATGCCAATTGATACCATATCCCCACTTCTCAGCGTTTCTTTCGGCTAAGTAGCGAGCAACCCAGGTTTGATCGCCCGCACTCTTCGCGCCTTTGGCGAACACTTGAAACTCCCATTGTCCAGCGGCAACCTCGGCGTTGATGCCTTCGACTTCGATACCTGCCTCTAAGCACTGATCGAGATGATCTTCAATACACTCGCGACCAAAGTTATTCTCGGCTCCAACAGAGCAGTAGTACGGTCCTTGTGGTCGAGGAAATCCCTTCACTGGGAACCCTGGGGGTAGTGAAGTTTCCAAATCCCAGAGAAAATATTCTTGCTCGAAACCGAACCAAAAGTCGTTGTCATCATCGTCGATCATCGCACGACCATTGCTGTCGTGTGGTTCGCCATCCGGATTTAAAACTTCTGTCATGACCAAAAACGCGTCTTTCCGCGCAGGGTCGTTGAAAATCGCTACTGGTCTTAATAAAAGATCTGAATCAGCGCCTTCCGCTTGTGCGGTGGAACTACCATCAAAAGACCAAACTGGGCACGACTCCAAACGCCCGTCGAAATCTTCGATAATTCGAGTTTTACTTCTAAGGCTCTGAGTTGGGGAATACCCGTCTAGCCAGATATATTCAAGTTTTGCTTTCATGTTTAGTTCTCCAATAATTCAAACTGAGGGAACATCGTCGATAAATAGTCGATCGAAAGACTGAAATAGTTTGTTCAATAGATCTCAAGGAGACCAAGGCGCATATTTTAATGTTAGATCGGAAACTATCTGACGACAATTATTCAATTTAATCTAGAGAATTCTTTCTCGACTGTTTTTTCTCGGAGGTCTTGCGTTTCTGATCTAGCCGCACCTGCTTCGCCCTTGCAGATGGGCGGGTTGGAATCCGGGGTTTCGGTGGTGTTTGCGCCGCTTCGATAATGTTCACTAGACGTAGGAGCGCTTCCTCTTTATTTCTCTTTTGAGAGCGGTGGCGCGTAGCGTGAATTACGAGCTCACCAGCAGTGTTTACGTGCGATTTTCCCTGTTTAAGCACACGCTCATTAATGGATTCTGATAGCCCACTTTGTGCAACGTTGAATCGAAGTTCTACTGCGGTTGCAACTTTGTTTATGTTTTGGCCACCCGGTCCTGTCGATAGATGAAATTTGAACTGAATTGCTTGATCATGAACTTCTACTGAACCGACTTTCATTATTGTGTTGGGCAACCTATCGCAAAACTGCGAACTTTCTTCTCTTTGGTACAATTTTCTAGAGTTATACGTAACCAATACAGTTTAGACCCGTAATCCAGATTACGAACAGAAACCGCAAATCTGCAAATATGTCTTTCTACAACGAAGACTTCCCAATCAATTGACACCACGTTCCTTCGACAGTGTATCCAGACATTGGATCGAGCGTATAGCAAACTGAAGGAGCTTCCGACAAAGGATCATCCAGACTATGAACTCTATAGGGCGGCGTGTGTTAAGGAGTTTGAGTTAGTCCTTGAACAAGGAGGAAAGTTGTTACGCAAACGAATATCAGCTTATTTTGCTAGTGCGAAAGAGGCTGCGCGCTTAACCTACAAGGATCTTTTCCGACATGCATCCCGGCATGACTTGATGGACATTGCTACTGTAGAACGTTGGATGGAATACCGTGATAATCGAAATGATACCGTTCACGACTACGGAGAAGGATTTGCTGAATCAACGTTAGTGTTATTACCCCGCTTCATCGTTGACGCAAACGCGTTGGCAGATTTGATTGAACAAAAATCCGATGACTAATCGATTACGCCTACCCGAAAAATACCGGCTGCTGCTTGAGACGTTGTTCCAAGAACATCTACCCGGTGTAGAGGTTTGGGCTTATGGAAGTCGGTTAACGAACCGTTGTCACGATGGGAGTGACCTTGATCTAGTTCTACGCGGACCGGAATTACAAGAGATTCCAATCGATAGGTTACTGGATTTCAGACACGCACTTCAGGAGTCAACAATCCCATTCCTGGTTGAAGCTCATGATTGGACCCATCTACCGGACAGATTCCATAAAGAGATAGAACGAGACTTTGTGCGACTCGCGTGAGTCGAATAGAGACACTAAATCTATAACCGGACCAACATGTCGCATCAATCACAGTTCGATCTCCTTTGGCGCGTGTAATAGAGAGGGTGAGAGTTGAGTCTTGATACGCGTGTAGTTTGTTAACCTCCTGACTTCCAAGACACCTTCTTGCACAGCGGTGCGAACACGACAGTTTGGCTCTCGTTCATGGGCACAATCTCTGTACTCGCATTCACGCGCTAATGTCTCAATGTCAGGAAAAGTGCGCGGGAGTGAATCTGCCACTCCGGTTAAAGCGAGCTCACGAATCCCTGGGACATCGATGATTAAACCACCGGTGGGTATCTGTACTAGCTTACGTGCGGAAGTGGTGTGTCTTCCCTTTTCGTCCTTCGATCGAGTTTGTTGCGTTTTCTGTACAGATTCGCCGACCAATGAATTAGTCAGGGTAGACTTACCCACACCCGATGAACCAACAACCAAACCTGTTAGTCGGGTTGCAAATAAGTCACGGATTGTTCCAATTGTGGTGACATCCAAACAATTTACAGCTGTGCAGTCGATGTCGAAAAGCAAAGGTTTAGCGCGCTCTACTATTTGGGTGTAATTGGGGTATAAATCCCGCTTCGAAAGTACGACATGTGCATGAACACCTGCAGCTTCTGCGAGAGCTAAGTATCTTTCTAACTTGGATTCCGAGAAGTCGTCATTACATGCGATAATTACGAGGAGAAGGTCAACGTTTGCAGCTATCACCTGCGCGGCTCGACGTGCTTTTACTAGGCGTTGAATCTCTGATTCACGTGGCAGGACGCGTGTCCGACTAACGTCCTGTGGGGAGAGTAAGAGCCAATCGCCAACCGTGGGTTGCGTGGATTGTTTCTCTCGAAACCACTTACCTAGAGCAGGAAGCTCGAATTCGCGCGCACCGTCATGTACTACCAACTTCTGACGATGCTGTGCGATCACCCTTACCGGTATTCGTTCTAGTGCTTCATCATTGCTTTTGACGTGTTGCGAAAACCGAGAAGACCATCCGAGTGTGTCGAGAGACATCCGGAACCTAATGTAAGTGCGGTGAAACGAACAAAAAGCTACAAGAAAGCACGACACCACACAGGAAAGCTAAGAAAATCTTGAACCGGTCATGATGATGACGAAAGGCTTCGGGTAATAGATCTGCTAGCGCGACACAGAGAAACGTACCGGATATGAAAGCGAACAGAAATCCCAAAATGTACTCATACTCGTGAAGCATCTCTCTTAAGAAAAAAAGCGCTAGTACCGCTGCGATGGGACAAATTAACGCAAATAACACATTGGTAAGCCAGAGTGATTTTTTATCGAATCCAGCATGCTTCATCACACCCACAACCGTGAGCGCATCAAAAGGCTTGTGAAACACAATCGCAAGCACTATGCCTAGAGCGATAGTCGAGGAATACCCTTCAATTTCTTCATGCGACATTAGGTCTACCACAACGTAGTCAATTCCGAGAATCGATCCTATTGCGAACCCTTCAAATAGCGTATGCACGCTCATACCGGCTATTACTGTGATCCAAGTAACGCGTGAGCTGCGAGTAGTCACCGGCGCAGTGTTTGTTGCGGATACCGGTTCGTGGTCATGAAAGCTCAGCAAACGCAAAGAACCAAACATTACCACTATACCAGCTAACATGCAAAGCATACCAAGCTGCACAGCGCTTTCGGTGTGAACTGACGAGATTTGTTCAATCCCGTGTGGAAGTATGTGCAGGATGGATATCCCGATCATGAAGCCACTCACGAACGATAGAAAAACTTGGGTTTTGGTGTGGGTGAACTCTGTCGTGATTGCAAGCCATCCGCCAGCCAGTGATGCTAGAACAACCGGTAGTGAGAACTGTAGTGCTTGTAAGTATGGAGACAAGGGTCGATCTCAGATGAAATTGTGATTCCAGCGTCACATTTTCACTAATGCTCGTTTGTTTTTATAGCGCGTGCCTTACTCGCAAGCGCGAAATTGTCAGAACAGCCATAAAAGCACCAAGAAATTGCGTGTTCAAAAAAGCGTAGGTAGGGACATTAACACATAACACGTTAGTAAGCCATCAAGGACAATCGCTAGAAGTCCAATGGTCGTGAAAAATTCGGATTTATGACCTTACTTACAATTCTAAGAACATGTAAATATTGGAATTTAGGGAAATTTAGTTGCACCGAACACAAGATGAATGGGAAGCAGAACAGCAGGAGTGGGTTGAAGCATTAGACGCTGTTCTTCAGGTGCGAGGCCACGAAAACGCAATCACGTTATTGAAGAGACTTCACGAAGAACTTCAAAGTAGAGGCGTTAACTCTGCTGAAGATGCTCTCAATACCCCTTACATCAACTCCATCTCGCCTAAGGCTCAACCGAAATATCCAGGCGATATCGCAATCGAACAAAAGATCGAGAACATTATTCGATGGAACGCGGCCGCGATGGTGATTCAAGCTTACGATAGCGGTACTGGCGTGGGCGGGCACATCGGAACGTATCTCTCGGCCGCAACACTCATGGAAGTAGGCTTTAATCACTTCTTCCGAGCTGACCACGGGGATCAAGTTCACATACAAGCACATGCTTCTCCAGGTGTTTACGCGCGCGCTTGGCTAGAGGGCCGAATAACGACAGAGAACTTGGTGAATTTTCGACGCGAATTGCAACCTGGTGGTGGTCTTCCATCCTATCCACACCCACGCCGGATGCCTCAGTTTTGGCAAATGCCTACCGCCAGTATGGGGCTATCTACTCCGTGTGCGATTCACCAAGCTCGTTTCGTACGCTATTTAGAGGCAAGGGATTTGCGCGAGCCGAGCGATGCAAAAATTTGGTTGTTTGTCGGAGACGGTGAAGCGGACGAACCCGAAGTGTTAGGCACAATCAACCTTGCTGGGCGGGAACAACTCGACAATCTAATTTTTGTCGTGAACTGCAACTTACAACGCCTTGATGGACCGGTACGTGGTAACGGCAAGATTATTCAGGAACTAGAGAGAATGTTCCACGGCGCGGGCTGGCACGTGATTAAGGTGATTTGGGGGAGCGATTGGGACCCACTCTTTGCGAAAGATCGTACGCGCGTATTGCGATCTCGTTTGGAGGAATTGGTCGACGGTGATTTCCAGCGCTATAGCGCGTCTGAGGGAGCTGCAACACGTGCTCATCTGGTGGGTGATGACAAGAAGCTCGAACAACTTTTCAGCTCGCTGAGCGACGACGAACTAACTTCGCTCAAACGCGGCGGCCACGACCACCACAAAATCTACGCGGCCTATCAACAGGCGATGACAATACAAGGAAAACCCTGTGTGATTCTTGCGAAAACAGTCAAGGGGGACGGCTTGGGATTAGCCTCACAAGGGCGCAACACCATTCACCAAAAAAAGCAGTTGAGCGCCAAGGAACGATCAGAGTTTGCCACAAGCCTCGGGATACCTCTTGGTGATGAAGAGAAGAGTCAGGCGGCGTTCTTCCGCCCCAAGGAAGATAGTGCTGAGATGCAATATCTCAAACAGCGGCGCGAACACCTAGGTGGGTATATGCCTCATCGGACCGTGGCCTGTTCGCCATTAGAACCTCCCGAGTTAGATTTTTTCAAGGACAACTTGCAAGGCAGCCGAGGTCGCGAGTTATCGACCACGATGGCGTTAGTACGGATGTTGCAACGACTCTTGCGGGAAAAAACTATTGCCCCGTATCTAGTCCCAATCATTCCAGATGAAGCCAGAACATTTGGTATGGATGGTTTGATCGCTCAAGTTGGTATTTATTCGCCCGATGGACAACGATATACCCCTGTAGATGCTGGCACCATCGCTCCCTACCGAGAAGCTAGCGATGGTCAAATCTTACAAGAAGGTATCTGTGAAGTTAGTGCCATGGCCGCATTTCTTGCCGCCGGTACTGCGTACGCGACGTGCGGTATTCCCATGATTCCGATTTACCTGTTTTACTCTATTTTCGGTTTCCAAAGAGTTGGTGATCTGGTGTGGGCCGGTGGGGACATGATGTGCAAGGGTTTTCTGATAGGTGCTACATCCGGTCGAACTACGCTTAATGGGGAGGGAGTTCAACATCAGGATGGTCACTCTCACGTAGTCGCGGCGACAATACCAAACCTAGTGAGCTACGATCCAGCGTTTGCGTACGAACTTGCCGTGATCTTCCTCGACGGTATACGTCGGATGTATGTTGTACAAGAAGAATTGTTCTACTATCTCACAGTAACCAATCAAAACTATGTCATGCCTCCGATGCCGGAGGGTGTTGAAGACGGTATTTTGCGAGGTTTGTACCCGTTTGAGTATGAGAAGGGTGCAGAAGTTAACCTCTTCGGTAGCGGAGCAATAATGACCGAAGTGTTAAGTGCTGCGAAAATGCTTCGAGAGCTTGGGAAGACAGTGAGTGTTTGGAGCGTAACAAGCTACGGCGAGCTCCATCGACAAGCCCTCAAATCTGAGCGAGATGAATTGGTACAAGTGGGTAAATCGCGAACTGTGCCCTATGTACAGGAATGTTTGCAAGGAGAGACCGGTGTCTTCATTGCTACTACCGATTATCAACGCGCATTGCCATTACTAATTGCACCTTGGATTCCCGGCAAGTACGTGGTGCTAGGAACAGATGGTTTTGGACTGTCTGAATCTCGCGAAGCTCTACGAAACTACTTCGAGGTATCTGCGGATTGGATTGTGTTTGCAGCGCTCTCCGCGCTAGCGCAAACCCGATGTGAACCGAGTAAGACAGCGAAGGAATTTGCGAAACAAGCCAATCTTGACTTAAACAAAGTACCAACTATCTAGTAGCGTTGGGACTTTTAGGTGGCATATTCGGTAGCCCAAAACTACAACCGGAACAGAAACGCAGTTTAAAACACGAACAGGTCACTGATCTGACCTATTCGGTCGCGCTCGCGATGTTGGAAGGCGGCTTCGTCGGGGTGATCGCTGATAAGATTTATGCAGTTCCGGCATTTGTAATCGCGATACTCACATCCGCCGCGTTTTTCGGTAGTTTATCCAGTTACTTCTGGGCTAGACTGGCGAATGCTAGACCCAAAGTCCCAGTCATCGTAATTTTGCAATTTCTAGTTGTCGGTTGTTTACTAGTCGTGGCTACGGCACCACGAAATACCGCAGGTAGTGTTCTGCTAGTCTTTGGCGTAGTCTGCGCCCGGACGCTCACGGCTGGTGTGATAACCATTCGAAGCGTGGTGTGGAGTTTGAACTATCCAAGAGATGTGCGTGCTCGCACCACGGGTCGACTGCAGATGGTAACGAGTCTTGTCATGGTGCTGACGACAGTCATCGCGGCACCAATATTGGATACCAATCCGATGACATTTCGCTGGATGTATGTAGTAGCCATGCTCCTAGCTCTGTTGGGTGTAATGGCATTCACTCGGGTGAACGTCGCGGGTGAACGCCGTCAACGAGTTCGGGAGCGGCACTCAATTAAAGTTGCTCGATCGTCAAAAACGCGCTTTCGATTTTTCCAGATTCTGCGACGAGATAAGCAGTTCGCACGCTATCAGGCGTATCAGTTTTTGAATGGAATCTCGAACTTGAGCATTGAAGCGCCGCTTATTTATCTCGTGTCGCGCGAGCTTCAGGCAAGCTATACGGAAAGTCTCACGATCTTAATGATCTTACCTTTTTTCTTCAGCACTCTGACAATTCCTTTGTGGGCGCGATATCTCGATCGCGTACATATCACCCACTTTCGAACTCGAATTAGTGGAGTATGGGTTCTGTCGCAACTCTTAATTTGGTTAGGAGCGATGTTTCAGAATTTCATTCTGTTGGGCGTGGCTAGATCAGTCCAGGGTGTTGCACGAAGTGGCGGATCGCTCGGTTGGCAGCTTGGACACAATGACTTTGCACCTCGAGACAAACTATCAGATTACATGTCAGTGCATGTGACGCTCACGGGAATTAGAGGAGCAATAGCAGCCGTATTAGGTATTGGACTGTATGTAGGTTGGTCCGGAATTGTTTGGTTACCCGATTTTCCCGGTATCAAAGCTCAGTTATTTTTGGTTTGTATGGTGATCGGTGTAATCTCTTGGATCGGTTTTATCCGTATGCACCAGGACATGAAACGTGAACAAGCACGTTCACGTGCAGGTTAGTGCATGTAGACCGTGCGACGTGGGAAGACCCCACGTCGCACAAGAGTGCATCCGGTTACGCTACTCTGACGTCAGGGAGTTCTTCTCCTTCTGATCGAGCGACAATAGCAGCGATCGTGAGATCACTTGTGACATTGGTCGAAGTACGGCACATGTCAAGAATTCGGTCAACTGCTAGGATTAGCGCGAGCCATTCGGCTGGTAATTCCAATACTCCTAGGATCAAGGTTATGGCAACGAGACTGGCAGCTGGTACCCCGGCGACACCGATGGACGTCACTAGTGCGAGCAAGACGACGAGAAGTTGATCGACAATCGTAAACTCGACACCAGAATAAACGGCATAAATTTGTGCGATGAAAATCACGACCACGCACTCGTAGAGCGCGGTCCCATCCATGTTGACTGTTGCGCCGAGCGGTAACACAAAACTTGAAGTTCGTTTTGAAACACCAGCTTCCTGTGCGCTTTCAATCGTAACAGGTAACGTTGCGGAAGAAGAAGCAGTAGAAAACGCGGTCAACTGAGCCTTGACGACCTTACCGTAGTACAGAAAGGGGTTGACTCGAGCAAGAAAGACTTGCATTAAAGGTAGCCAAACAAAAAAGTGAAGTGCGAGAGCCAACAGTACAGTCAAGACAAACCAAAATAGAGGTTCAAACGCGTCAAAGCCGGTTTCTACGATTACCACGGTGACGAGTGCAAAGACTCCAATGGGGGCAAATCGGATGATCCAAAGTGTGACCGCGATTGTCACGTCGTACATTCCTTGCCACAAGTTGTCGATGGTTTCCCGGACCGCTCCTGTAAGTTTAGTAGTAAAGAACCCGAACACCACGGCGACGAAGATGATCGCGAGTAAGCCTCCGTTGTTCGTCAGCGCGTCAAAAATATTTGGTGGCACGGCGCGAACGATGATTTGAACTAAGTCCCACCAACTGCGTCCTTCGACTCGAGTTGCCATGTCCTCGAGTTCTTCCGTACCTTCGATACTGGCGATCAGTTCCTGTGCGTTTTCAATCTGCATATTTCCAGGCTGAATCACATTGACTAGGATTAATCCAGTAAAAATAGCGATGAACCCAGTGACAAGGTAGAGTGCAATAGTTTTGCTCCCGATTCGTCCAAAGGATTTTTGACTAGCCATGCCAGCCACCCCCACCGCAATCGCGGCGAAGACAAGCGGGACCACCACCATCTTGAGGGCATTGATAAACAAGGTACCGAAAATACCGATCCAATTCGTGATAGCCGTTAAGTTTTCGACACTCGAAATTCTCCAACGTATAAGAGCTGCAACGATAATCGCAAGCGCTAACGCTATCAAAATATGCCAAGCTAAGTACCGGGCATTTAGGAACTCTTTAAACACAATCTACCTCCAATTTCATTCAATCAATAGAACGAGCGCGATTACGATCTTCTTCGTTGTTACGCGCATGAACTACATTGTAGTAATGAGAGTTTTGGAAGGGTCGCACGTATTTTTTTAAAGAACTCTAATCCATACAGAGCTGGTGGTTTGATGTGCTGGTTTCTCTCAAGACTCTTACAACGTCGCATCGTGTAGAAACTGTGACCTGACGTAATCGCGAGTGCTTCCCTCGAGGAGTTCGTCAAGACGTTAATAGGACAGTCACGTAGTGTTCTCTTAGAAGCGAGAGTCTGTTTCTCCGAACACCCTAAACTAAGGCGACTTGCGAATGCGTGAGCGCGCTAAGTCAACCAGTTTTTTTGCTACGAGTGGAAAGAGTCCAAGCGCTACCAACGAGAGTATGAGCGTCCATGACAGGATTCCAGAAGCAGACTGCAATTTACCTAATTCTTTCCCGGAATTGACATACAAAACCGTTCCTGGCAACATGCCTAATTGAGTGACCCAGTAGTAGGTCCACAAGCGTATCGGTGTCAGTGCCATCACAAAATTGACAACAAAGTAGGGTACGACCGGAACTACCCGAAGACCGAATAGATAGAACGCTCCTTCCTCCGCTACTCCACGGTTAACTTGGCCTAAATACTTGCTGAACTTTTCCTGAACGTAATCGCGTAAGACATAACGAGCCAAAACAAAGGCGCAAATTGCACCCAAAGTACTCGCGGACAAAACCACGACAGTCCCGGTAACTGTTCCAAAGACTGCACCGCCAATCAAAGTTAGTAAGGTCGCGCTGGGGATTGAGAGGCCAGTCAATACCACATAAACGGCAATATACGTCGCAATAAACAGAATTGGATGCGCTAGATACAGGTCGACAATGGCATTTCTTTGCTGCTGTAAATATTCAAACGAGAGGTATTCGTTTAGCGGTAAGAAAAAGAACAAACCGATGCAAACGATCACAGCGGCAGCCAGGGCTAGCTTGAAGACGTTTTTCGCAGAGAGCATAGTTATTTGAAATTGGTGTGGATAGCTAAATGGTCCGTCCGTCAGTGGCGAACAAAGAAAATGCTCTTACCACTCCAGAGAGTGGTAAGAGCATTATCTCGAAATTAATTCAGATTAGGAAAGTTCTTACTTCAAAGAATATCGGAAAGACACACCTGAAACACGTGGTTCAGTCAAAAAGTAGTTGCGGAAGAATCCTGACGAATCTGAGGTTAAATACATTCCAGTAACGTTGTCGTTGTCTTCTAGATTGCGAACCCATCCTTTCAACATTACACGTCCGTTTCGGCTTTCAAAAGTGGCGCTGACGTTCATTTGCGTCCATGCATCAATTTCGTCACCAGGAGTGTTAAATTCTCGACTGTAGGACTCGCTCTGCCAGTAGAAGTCCCATCTTAGAGACAGCGTCCCGTCTAGCATGCCGAGGGGCGAATCCGTACTGTAAGTTAATCCCAGTTTAAAGGTGTGTTCCGGAGAGTTAGGTAACGAGTTTCCATCTAGGTCAGAAGGGATCCCGTCAAGGGTTTCAACACCTAGAGCATCGAGAAACGCTCTCGAGAAATATGCGGGAATTGAAACCCCAAATTCGTTCACCGGATACGACACTGACACAGCGGTCAAGCCATTACGAATGTCTGCGGTAGCGCCCCGCGCCAACGCCGCGGCGACAACGTCTTGGGTGATGTGTGCTTTTCGAGCGATGAAGTTAATTCCCGTCAAAACTCCTGGATCTACGTTGTTCAGAAGAACCCAATCGTCGTTGCCAGCCGTACGATTCAAAGGATCGAGCGACATTGAACCGTCGACCGCGGTGTTCAAGAAACTGTAGGCGTAATCGACCACAAGATTTGGTATTTCATCGAATGTAAGCCAACCCTCGGCTTCCAATCCCCAGATATTGGCATCAATGTTTTCATTAATCGCGGAGTTGTTCTTGATACGAGTTACCTGTAATCCTTTGTATTGATAGGTAAAGAACGAACCGTTTAAATTGAGAC
Organism: Gammaproteobacteria bacterium; assembly: GCA_009840305.1. Classification (GTDB taxonomy): domain Bacteria; phylum Pseudomonadota; class Gammaproteobacteria; order Pseudomonadales; family Azotimanducaceae; genus Bin55. Next base: position 88,963 of record VXNY01000014.1, read on the forward strand.
GCCGGTCGAACCAGTAACTCTTGGTACCAACTTCTATAGCGGTAACGTCTTCACGATCAAAAGTGAACCCACTAGTGCCTTGGAACTGTTGAGGGATTGCTGCATTCATTCCACCAGGTTTGTATCCACTGCTTAGTGAGCCGTAAACCATTACATCTTCATTAAGTCTAACGTCTAAAGCAACACGTCCAGTTAATGCTGTCCATGACCCACTATCTGGACTATTGGTAAGACCGCGAGCTTCGCCGAACGCCGGTGCGATAGGCACTCGTTGGCTGATAGCAATCCGTTCAGGGCTGTAAGCCGGAGTCAACAATGCGGCATCTATCTCTGCTTGAGATACGCCGTAGTAGAGGGCAAGTGCAACTTCTGGCGGGCCACTCGCAAAAGGTCCGAGGAGTAAATTCGATGTTCGAGACCAGAAGATTTGTGATGCGGCGTTTAAGTTAGTTAAGTGATTGGGATGCAGCAAACCTGCAGCGTAAGCTGCTTGCAAAGCAGTTTCTAACGGGACAAATTCCACGGGAACACCAAGAACACCGGCAACATGAGCGCGAACGCCCGGATACACACTAGCATGCAATAGCGGTACATGGTTCAACGCGTTTAGTAAGATGCTGGTGTCATCCGTCGTTCTTGTGTCTTCGTTGTAGCGCAGACCAATAGTCAATTGCGTCGTATCGGTCATGTCATAATAGAATTCCCCATACACGGCGGTACCATCGTCATTTCGACCACGTCCTCCCTCCGGCGCAGACGAGTTTATGAAGAGTCCAGGATATAACGGCGGCAGTCCCAATCCGGCCGCACCATAAACCGAAACCGCGTCCAAGGTATTGCTAAAGATCATGTAGTCAGTAGCACGTTCACGATTGTGAGATATCGCACCTAAGAGATAACTCATACGATCATCAATCGAACCGCTCACCTTCCCTTCAAACACCCAATCAGTCGAAACTCCCGAAGAATGGTCGAAAGTGAAGAATACGGTGGGGTCAATACCGGTGTATACACAACCACCGAAAATGCCTGCTGTGCCGCCCAGAATATTGCATTGACGACTGGTAAAGTTATCTCCAGTGTTGCCTGTAACAGGTGCGGAGGTCGGCCAAATTCCCGAAGGATTGAGTGGTGTAGGTTGCAATGTTGGTCCGACATCAAAGAGGTAGTCTTGCTGTGAATAGCCGTCAGATTCGCTCAAGGACACAAGGAGTTCGAACTCCAAGTCCATCCAAACGTAATCAATTCCCAGCGCGAAGAAGTCTTCGTTTTCAACGAAGATGGGTTCTACGTCCGTATGTACCGTTCGTAAATCTAAATCTGCTGGTCTTGGGTATTTGTACTGTGCTAGACCATCAACACCCGATGCGCCAAGCGGTAGTGCGCCGATCGCGCCGCCGAAGATTCCAAACGTCGTACCACTGAGGTAGGGGTTGTCGAATCCAAAACCATTCGGTGTACAACCAGTGGTAGGTAGGTTATTTCTTTCACACACTTGATTACTAATGCGGACACGATCACTGTCTTCGCGTTTGGAACTAAACAAAAACCAGGCCGAAGCAGATTCGTTGAGTTCCCAAGAGAAAGTAACGCGTGCAGTCCACTCATTGCGACCGTCGATGCTATCGTCGACTCTTGGAATGCCATGCACACCTGCTCGGTTTTCTGTGTATCCATCTCGGGTTAAATGCATTACGGCGATGCGCGCGGAAAAACTATCTTCAAAAGGAACGTTGAGCATCGCGGTAATGCGAGTGTGCGCATCGGTTCCAATCTCGGTGTTTAGATACCCGTCAAAGACACTGTATACCGGTTTCTTAGTTACAAAGTTGATAGCACCCCCGGTCGCGTTTTTACCAAACAAGGTTCCTTGTGGTCCGCGTAAAATTTCGACCCTTTCCATGTCGAAGAACTCAACCGTGTTTAGGTTGGACGACACAGGGATTTCATTGACGTGTGCAGACACTCCGGGTTCCGCAGCGCTCCCAGTAATTAAGCTCCCGATGCCGCGTATGCTAAAACTGGACCCACCAAAATTGGCGGCAGTGAATGACACGTTTGGGGTGTTCATCTGAATGTCTGAGGGCGTAATCACCTGCTGTTCATCCAGTGCATCGCCACCAAAAGCACTGACACTTATCGGCACGTCCTGAATATTCTCTTCGACCCGCTGCGCGGTGACAGTTACTTCTTCAATTTCGGGCGAAGAGTCTTCGTTTTCATCCTGCGCTAACGCGGGTACAAGTAGGCCAAGACATACGGTGAAGAATGTCGCGCCTCTGAGGAAATTTTTCATCATGACTATCTTAAATTTCTCCGGTTAGTTGAAATGTTTGAGTCTTGGTCTCTACACCAAGACACGCTAAAAACGGCTTGTTAAATAAAGAATATTAGCAAACTTGGGAGTATTGTGAAAATTTTTGGTAGAAACACTAGTTCGCTGACCGGCAATTTTTTAGTGCGTGGTGTCCAATCTTGCTGCCTAATTCATTTGCTGAAGTCCGTCGCAATGGAAGTTCTATAATTTTGCGAGCACCGTAGTTCGCGCACTAAGAAGAATAGATTAGGAGAGCTTTATGACCAATGTAGCCGGTCCTTCATGGGATTTGTCGACGGAGTATTTATCGCCAAGTGATCCAGCTATCGATGCTGACCTAGCTACACTGACTTCGCTGCTCGATCAAATTGAAGAGAAGAACCAAACTCTCACGCCGCTAGTGACTTCCTCTGAACCACTTGATTCTGCTAGCAGAGATCTTGCGGTTGCAACCGCCCGAGACATTTACGTACTTGCAAACGACGCGCGTAAGTATCTGGCTAATCCGAGTACCTACGCAAGCTGTGTCCTGTCTGTAGAAAGTAATCATGAGCAAGCAAAGCTTCTTTCTGGAAGACTCACTAAATACCGCGTACGGTTCAGTGAACTGATGCAGCCAAGCCGGTTGTTTTTGGACTTATCGGACGATGATGTAATTGCTTCGTACCTTGCGGAACCACCAGTATCTGAGTCAGAATGGGCGGTCAATCATTCTCGAAAACGGCGGCATGAACTGTTGAGTTTGAACGAAGAGAATTTGGTCAGCGCGCTGAGTCAAGACGGCATCCATGCTTGGGGACGACTGTACACGGAACTTTCAGGGAAACTGCGCTGTCTCGTCGCCGCCGACAATGAGCAACGAGAAGTAGGGATTGCGGAAGCGGCCGCGTTAATGCAATCTACCAGCGACCGTACACGCGAGGATGCCTGGCAAGCGATAAACAGAGCGTGGACCGATCACGAAGATTCTTGTGCCGCCGCGATTAATGCACTTGCGGGATGGCGATTGGAAATGTGCAAACGCAGATCTCAAGTTGAAACGGTACATTTTCTTGATACACCTGCACATGCTAGTCACATTGAAAGGCAGACGCTAGATGCGATCATGCAAGTCGCCGCAGAGTCCAAACCAATGGCACGACGGGCGGCTAAAGCAATGGCACGCGCCTACGGAAAGAGTCGGTACGGGCCTTGGGATAACAGAGCACCTGCCCCGGAGATGCCAAGCGCTGAATCGAGTTTCCCGTTCACCAAGGGACTAGAAGTCATCTCGCAAGCGTACGGCGAAGTTGATTCCTCGATGGGAGAATTTGTGGACATGATGGCATCCAAACAATGGATTGAAGGAACGATTGGACCGCACAAGCGACCCGGGGCTTACTGTACTTCATTCGCAAAAAGCAAGACTCCACGCGTTTACATGACGTATGGTGGGTCAATGTCAGACATTACGGTACTTGCTCACGAGTTAGGGCATGCGTTTCATCACTGGGTCATGAAAGACCTTCCAGACGCCCAAAGATCTTATGGTATGTCCTTGGCAGAAACAGCCAGTACCTTCGGTGAAACGTTGGTGCGCGATGCAGTATTACAAACCGCTACCACACCGCAGCAAGCCTTATCTGTTGCTTGGGAAGAAATGTCAGCGATCGTGTCGTTCTTGCTCAACATTCCGACACGGTTTGAGTTTGAAAAGAATTTTTACGAGGCGCGTGAAGCAAGACCCTTGTTGCCTGCTGAGTTGCGGAAGCTCATGTCTGATGCTTGGACTTCTTGGTATGGGGATGCTTTGTCCGAACCTGATGAGCTCTTCTGGATCAGCAAATTGCACTTTTTCATCTCGGGCATCAGTTTTTACAATTTCCCCTATCTCTTTGGCTATCTCTTTAGCCAGAGTATTTATCAACGTCGGACTTCGATGGGAGATGAGTTTTTTAACCGCTATTCTGGTCTTTTACGCGATACTGGCCGAATGTCAGCAGAAGACTTGGCACACGAGCATTTAGATGGGGATTTAACTACACCGGAATTCTGGCAGGAAACAGTAAACGCGCTGGAAGACCGGGTAACTCATTTTGAAGCGCTTTGCGACGAAGTATGTGCGTAGTCCGACGGCGACACACACAAGACTTTCTGAATTGAAACTATAACTAGTTTGAGGGACCACTCATGAACAAAAAGACGAACTTCGTCGGCACAATACTTGTTATTCTGCTGATTGCTACCGCTTCCGTAGCTAATGAGAAAGTAGCAGAATACCGCCACCATAGCATGGAAGCGGTTGAAGTGCACTTTCAGTCGATTCGGCAAATCTTAGACGGAGATGTTCCATTCGAGAACCACTTGTCAATGCATGTCAATGCGCTCTACGACTATGCCGAAATGATGCCTGACTTGTTTGCCGAAGGATCTGAGGGTGGCGAAGCGTTAGACCGGATCTGGGACGAAGACGAAGAGATGAAGTTCCTTAAAGTAGTAAGTAACTTCAAGGGAGCAATGAGTAGTCTAAAAGAAAAAGTTGCCGAGGACGATAAAGATGCAATCATGGATGCGGTGCGTGTCGTAGGAAACGCATGTCGTGATTGCCATAGACCCTATCGCGAATAGTACAACAAAATTAAAAACACTGCTAGCGCGACAGCAAAGGCTATCGTCGCCCGCCAGACTGACCATGTTGTGTCTGGGTCTTCGGTGATCTTACGACCGGTGAACATAGACAACGGGATCCTACTACGCAAAAAGCACAAATAGACTATGTGCGCACTAAGGTGGATGGTGATCAGCGCGAGAATGAACTTCCACACTTGGTGATGTAGATCGGTGGCGGTTTCAACAATCTCATCTTCAGCAAACTGTACCAACGGCCCCTCGTAAAACACGTCGTCAGTCGTAAACAAACCAGCTACAGATTGCAGTGTTAGCGTGAGTAATACCGCGAGTGTAAGTAACACACCAGGGGAAGTGTGGGCGCGTGGCTTAGCTTTCCCAGTGAAATGCTGAATAAACGCTTTCGGTGTAGTCCAGTAATTTTTAAATCGTGCGTAGGTGCCGCCAAACACTCCCCATAAAAGCCGATACACGATCAACGCCACGACCGATATCCCGGCGACGCGATGTACGCTAAAGTAGTCCAACTGCGGGACTAAGCCTGTTAATAGAGCAACAGACACCGAGATTGCGACAGCCCAGTGCCACAACCGCAATGGCCACTCCCATACGAGTGTTGATTTGGCTCGTTCGTTCACACTTCTACTAATAACTGAAACAACTTACAATTGCTAGTCTTGACACTAACGCCAAATATTACGCAGTATAAAACCGTTTCAAATGTCTGCTATCATTCGTTGAAACAGTTAACCACAGTTAGTTATCTTAATCCAGACATCAGGTCTCGAACTTAACGTTTGTTCTTCTAGAACATCTGCCAAAAACTAGTATGGTTTCTATGACTAACACAAAACGTACACTAGGTCAGTTTTTCACGGTAAGTCAGAATCCATTTAAGCTCACCGCATTCAAACAGTGGGCTGAAGAAGCTAACCTACTGAACAAAGAGGTGTTAGAACCTTTTGCTGGAGCAAATCACATCATTGAGTCTCTTCAAGCAACCGGGTTATGTAATGCATTTGCTTCCTATGACATCACACCCGCGCACAGTATTGTCGTCCAACGCGACACAATCGAGTTTTTTCCAACGGGATACAACGTGTGCGTAACTAATCCGCCGTGGCTTGCGCGGAATTCGGCTACTCGACGAAAACTTCCTTATCCTGCTTGCGACTACGATGATGTTTACAAGTATTGCTTGGAATTGTGTCTAAAACACTGCGAGTTTGTCGCGGCCCTAATTCCCGCGAGCTTCTTACAAAGCGGGTTATTCCAAGAACGGTTGAGTACCTATATCTTGTTGCACAGACTCATCTTTACTGAAACAGAAAACCCTGTCTGTTTAGCTCTTTTCACAGGTTCTAGAGATCGTCCCACAAAAGTGTTCTATGATGAAGAATTTATTGGGGAACTCGATGCTCTTCGTGCCAACATTCCACAGGAAACGACGAACCGAAGGCTTAGATTCAATGATCCACAGGGTACGCTCGGTTTCATTTCTTTCGACAACACGCGCTGTCGAACTATTCGATTTTGTAGTGTGGCTGAAATTTCGGATTACGAAATTAAAGAGTCATCTCGATTTGTCACTCGAATCAGTGGAGACTTTCACGGCATTCCAGACTTGGTTGAAAGGCTGAATTCGAAGCTCACAAAATTTCGGGATGACACTAGAGACTTATTCTTGACTCCGTTTAAAGGAATCCGAGAGGATGGTCAATACCGCCGTCGAATGTTTTTCTCGCAAGCAAGAATGTTGATCAACACGATCTAATTCACGTACCTTTCTTCGATGGTACTCTCAGTCTGTTCGTATCCAATCGTTCGAAACAGATCATCCGGTTCGTAGTCCTGCATCGCGATTTGTTGGAAATCTAGTCCCAAGACGTCAAGTATCGGTTTCACGACTGGTTGTATCTGTTTCTGCAGGTAGTGCTCGTGATCTGGGTCGTGTGTCAGTATTTCCACCGGTTCAGGACCATCGGTGGTCATGACGTATTCGATGACTCTACTCGGGGACTCCAATTTTCGACCAGCTACGACATACGGCGGACTCACCTTTCGATACTCGTGCAGTGGTTTGCGTAAGCGTTTTCTATACACGAGCTTCTCATCCAACGTTCCAGCTCGCAACTCAGCGATATAGGAACTTAGATACTCTTCAACTGATTCATCCGCAAAAAGTCGCCGAAACATTTCACGTTGCAGATCCTTCGCGAGCGCCGTCCAGTCGCGACGCACAGATTCAAGCCCTACGAACACAATCTGCTGAGAGCGATAATCGAAGCCAACATAACGCTTACGGGAACCGCTCTTTGAACGTCGCATGTGTTGTAAGAAAAATTTTGTGTAGAGATGTTCGAGCTCTAGTTCGAGTTTGTTGTTCAGTTGCCACTCTCGACGAATGTATGAGGTTAGATCTGTATTAAACTCTTTGAGTAATTGATCGCCATCCTGATAAGCTCTGTCTGGGTCGGTGATGTCGGACTCCACAAACACACTATCCGTGTCGCCGTAAAGTACCGCATATCCATGATCTTCAAACCATGATTTCGCGAAACGCAGAAAATGACGTCCTAATGAGGTAACAGAGTTTGCCATTTCCGGATTGTGGAACCGACTGAGTGGCGTTGCAAGCACGCCATAAAACGAATTCATAAGGATCTTGATAGCTTGACTTGAGATCCCATCGTCCGCAGCTTTTGCCTGCTCCCGTTCCGCAAAAAGCTCATTTAGGAATGTAGGTAAGATCGCGTTGTCGCGTCGATAGCATGCGTCGTTGGTAGTACGAATGACATCTTCGGATTCATGGTCGCTGGACAGAGTTAAAGGATCAATATTGAAGGTTCGAATGATGCTGGGGTAGAGACTCCGATAGTCGAAAGTCCACACGTTTCGGTAATACCCAGGTTTTGGTTCTAATACCAATGCTCCAGAATGCCGGTTGCGATAGTGTTCTCTGTCGGTCAACATCGAAGGCGCGCGGATTTTCTTCTGTTCCAACTGTGAGAGGTACACAAAGTCAAACGCTGCGATGCTGCTTGCCACACGATCCAGAGCCATACCTGTCAGCTTGCTACGTTTGACGGCAAGCGAAATCAAATTCAATTTCTCGATGATCTGGTAAGCAAGCCTTGCATCGGCCCTCGAGTATTCGACAAAACCTACCAAGTCTTCATGGTATCGTGCGAGAATTTCACGGGCACGATCGTGTACCTTTTCAATGACTGCTTTCCCCTCGCCCAGAACCTCTCGAGCAACGGCGTCGAGATTGTGTTCCGAGAAGGGAATAAAAGCACCGCGAATCAGACCGATACCATCAAGTACGATTCGCCCCTGAATAACGGCACGGCTAGACCCAAAGAATCCACGCGCGGTGAGAATTCTTACGTCAGCGTTAGTTCTACCTAAACGCAAACTCAAGCGATTTCGCTTGGCGATCCGAAGTAAAACCGCAAGATCAAAATCGATGACATTCCAACCCAAAAGTACATCTGGGTCCAGCTCGCGTACTCGTTCGATAAACAACTGAATGGCTTCGACCGCCGAATCAACCGCGATTGTTCGTTCTGGCATTTGACGTTTCTTAGGATCCACGACGATGACTTCATCCGTGGTAGGTCCATACATTGAAATCGCGAGCAAAGTACGCGCTGAAGGATCAGTTTCGATATCGAACGAAAGCACTGTTGGTTGAAACTCAATCGTAGCTGGCCGAATTTCTGGGTCATTGAATACGACATCAACAAAAGGATCATTGAGTTCCGGCATCCCCGAGACTTCAATACCACCGCGAATGTTGTTGCGGATCAAATATGCATCCGAGAAACGCAAATCTGCTTCATAGGTTGGTATTTGCTGATGGTGCAAGCGATCCCTAACGGAGTGCATATCTCTTGGCGTTTGGAACAGTACCGTCGCTACTGGATGCCCATCCAACGTTTGGTATTCGGAACTTTCAATCTTTTTTCCTTGAAGCTCGGGATGACCAACATCTTTGTCCCGAATTACGAAGTGTGGTTGTTGGCGTGATTCTCGAATTAGAAACGACTGCCCGTTCTCTAATCGCCCGTAGAGAAAGAGCACAGCTTTGTCGCCTTCGATTCGATAGTTGGTTTGTAACAAAAAACCACGAAAGGACTGCTGGGTCATATTTATAAATAATAGAAATACGTACAGTATTATTTTATGTTAAAGCACATAGAAAAACCAGATAATCGTTTGAATATTTGCTGGTGGAAACTGCAACTCTAGTACGACCAACTTGGTGTTTTCTAGAGTATTTCCCGGTAAATTTGGGAACAGTCTTCTAGTTACAATAATTCCCTTTTCTTACGGTTCTACATTTAAGGAAGCAGGGATGAGTCTAGTAGCTATTTTGATGGGATCTAGATCGGATTGGCCGAAGATACGTAGTGCGACTTCAGTGTTGCGAGAATTCGGCGTTCCCTTTGAAGTCAAAGTTACTTCTGCGCATCGTACTCCCAAACAGACCGCTGAGTATGTCGCCACAGCAGAAGAAGATGGCTGTCAGGTATTCATCTGTGCGGCTGGTGTCGCAGCTCATCTAGCCGGTGCAGTCGCGGCACACACGACTAAACCAGTGATTGGGATCCCAGTAGACGGTGGCCCCTTGAACGGGTTCGATGCTTTGTTATCCACAGTACAAATGCCTGGAGGTGTTCCAGTTGCTACTGTTGCGATCGGATCCGCAGGCGCAAAGAACGCGGGTTATTTAGCCGTACAAATTTTAGCGCTGACAGACGCGATGCTCGCGCAGAAACTTCAAGCTGAAAGAGCAACAAACGTAACGAAAATTGCTGCAGACAATCAAGAGGTTCAACGCGAATTAGAGTCATGACTCGTGCCCTCCAGTGAAGTCGAAAAAGCGGTCAAGTTTCTACAACAAGGAGGAGTAGTCGCACATGCGACTGAAGGCGTATGGGGGCTCGCCTGCGATCCATGGAACGAGACCGCAGTAAACCGGATTCTCACTATTAAAAAACGATCGAATGATCTGGGATTTATCGTGATTGGTGCCGACTCGTGCAGTTTCCAAGAAGAGTTGGATGCCGTAGATCCTGAAATACGCCGAAAAGTCGTATCTAGTTGGCCTGGACATGTAACCTGGATCTTACCCTCACACCGTTTCCCGGATTGGGTTACAGGAAAACGCACGTCTGTGGCAGTGCGCGTACCGGATCACAAACAAGCGCGAAAACTAGCGATGCTTTTTGGGAAACCGGTTATCTCTACATCGGCAAATATTTCTGGGTCGGAACCCGCGTTGACGATGGAAGAAGTTTGTCAAAAGTTTGGTGAGTTTCTCGATTTTGTCTTGCCCGGTGAGATCGGCACTGCTGTTGGACCCAGCCGAATTCGCAATGCTGTCTATGACTTCACGATTCGGTGAGTGCTTGAGTAACACAGTTCTACATACTCTCTCTTCGCAGTGAACAAACTATTCGACACGAAACCTCCGGGAGGCTGGACGATGCTTGCACTAGTGGGTCTCGCCCTATTAGCTACGATATCGCTTTCTGTGTGGCAACTCACCAAAGGGATTGCAAAGCACCAGGAACGTACAGGCTACATAGCACGGTTGCAGGAAGAAGCCATTGAGGAAACCGACTATGAGGAACAAGAATCCGCGTATCGGCAGTTACGACTTCGGGGTAGGTACATCGAGGACCGATCCTTCATTGTCGGCTATCAACGGCACAATCAAGTACCGGGTTACTGGATTGTGACACCATTCCGTACAAACTACGGAAAATTTCTTGTCAATCGTGGCTGGCTCCCAATACAGCAAAGTTTTCTCGAAATCCCAGAATTTGAGACACCCCACGGTACGGTAGAAATCACGGGCGTGATTTGGACACATAAACACTTTCAATCGGATAGGTCGTACGACAAACCTGGTTGGCCAAAACGTGTGAAGAGATTAAATCTCAAAAAAATGGCAGAAATTACTGAAGCGTACGAAGACGAAATACGTTTGCTCGCAGATAACCCTGGCTCTTTTACACCGATACAATTATTAGTCGAGAATGAGCCAGCAATGCATTGGGGATATGCTTTCCAATGGCTTCTGATCGGTGGGCTCGTGGTCAGTGCTTACTGGTTTTTCGGTGTTCGAAGAGGCGAAGTGGGGAACAGGTAGAGTGAAAGAGTATCAGGCATTCGTATTTTTCGCTGGGGTGATGCTAGCGCTTGGCGGGTTGTTCTGGTTTGGACACGTGAATAAAGATCGACCGTTAGATACCGAACAACTTAAAGCGCTCGGGTTTGTACAACTACCATCTCCGCGTGAGTTAGCAGGCATAGATCTCTTGACCCAATCAGGCGAACTGTTTGATGGGTCGCAATTAAAGGGAAAATGGACGTACGCGTTTTTTGGATATACCAACTGTCCAGATATCTGTCCAGTATATATGAATATCTTAGAACGTACCGTCGATAGATTTGAGGACGCGTTTACCACGGAAGAGTTTGCGTTGTTTCAAGTTGTCTTTGTTTCCGTGGATCCAACTCGCGATGGAGTTGAAGAGGTTCGCGAGTTTGTCGCGAGGTATTCAGATTCGTTTTTAGGAGTTACTGGATCGGAGACGAAGATCAAAGACTTTGCCACGCAGGTTGGTGTTGGCTACGAACGCATTCCATCCACGTCTGAGTTGCAATACCTTGTCGAGCACCAGGGTCACCTAGTGGTTTTTGATCCGAGTGGGAACTGTATTGGTTACATTAAGGAACCGTTCGACACGGTGCAACTGACTAAACTCTTTCAACACCTGACCAAACACGGCTAGCTTACCTATTGGACGAGAGAGTCACAGACGAGTATTCGGAGAACTGGTTAGTTCAGCTCAGATGGATGTAACTAGTTGGTGAATCTGAAAGGGATGCATAAGATGCGTGCGGGTTATTTCAGCAAATTCCTCCGGGTCTTTACGCGGAAATCCATCCGGTAGGTCGTCTCGAACTGCGACTGTAAGCCTCGATAACCAAAAGCAAATAGCGGCGTACAACAAAAAGTGCGGGAAACTCCAGTATTCCGTTTGTTTGAGCTTCCTTATCGAGTTGTACTCGCGTACTAAGGTAAACGTCTTTTCACGATCCAAGCTGCCGTTCTCAGTACACCAATCATTGGTTGCAATGGCTAAGTCAAACAACCAATAGCCATATCCTGCGTGATGAAAATCCAAAACGCCACACAATCCATGCTCATTAAACAGTACATTGTCTCTGAACAGGTCGCCATGAATGATACCCTGCGGCATCGCTTTAATTTCGTTGCGATCTAACATTGAATCCACCAGATTGATAGACCGATGGAGAATTCTAGAATCCTCTTTAGACAAGGTGTTTTGACATTCTGTAGCGACTTTTTTAATCCACTCTAATTTGCGTTCGTAAGCAGTATCGATCGCTAAAGGTTCTAGGATTAAATGCAACCGCGCTAAGAAACGCCCAATAGCCGCACAGTGCTGCGTCGTTGGATAGATCACATGATTCCCTGGTAGACGTTCGCAAATGAGCATTTCTCGACCTTGGTGATTGATCGTCGTAGATCCTTTGTTTGTACTAACCAGCTGGGGCACAGGTAGGCCGCGTTCAGAGCAACGCTCCAACGCAGCCAACACTAGTGATCGATTATCCGTTTCGCGCTCAAGTACTGTAAGAACGTACTCAGTGCGATCCGGTCCAGAATCGTCCTGTTGAATGCTCAGAAAATAGTTGGAATTCTCAATTCCGTGAGTGGTTTCACGAAAGGTTTCAACTGCGCCTAAACCATATTGATCAAGAATCTGGTCGATATCGGACCGATGGAGTTCGGTGATTACTGCCACGGAGGACCGCTGTTAGAATCGCTTGAGAATCCATTTTGGGACTAATTTTTCAGCTCGTTCTAGGTCTCCAAAATGCTTTGACGGGTCCTCCGGTACAAGGTAGTAAGGTTTACCTCTTTTCGGTACGACTTTGATCATCACCAGCCGTCCATTGTGCCGGAATTCGTGGATGGACTTTTTTTCAGACTCGACTAACACCACGTCCGGCCCCTTAACCTTTTTCTCCTCAGGTTCTTTTTCGTCGTCAGCAACAAGAGTCCCAGAACAGAACAGTAATATAACGCCAATACTTAGAAAACTAGTCAGTACTTTCATGTATCACCTCTACTCCATATAGACCAAGGAAAGCTAGACATGTCCGGTTCCCAGCCACTAATTCTCGTAGATGGCTCACACTATCTTTATCGAGCCTTCTACGCCATGCCCAATCTACAGACTTCAAAGGGTCAACCGACTGGTGCGATCCGCGGCGTGGTGAATATGTTGCTAAATCTTATGCACGAGTATACCCAAGCTCCTATCGCAGTGATATTCGATACGGCAAAACCTACCTTCCGGCACAACATGTACAAGGAATATAAAGCTACGAGACCTCCGATGCAGGACGAAATGGTGCAACAAATCGATCTAACGTACGAAGCGATTCGTAAGCTAGGTTTGTCGGTACTCATGCAAGATGGATTTGAAGCCGATGACATCATCGGGACCTTAGCTCGTCGTGCTGAAGACAGTGGTCATAAAGTATTGATTATTTCGTCGGACAAAGATTTAGCGCAACTTGTAAACGACAATATCGTGCTACTCGATTCGATGTTTGACCGATCTCTAGATCGCAAAGGCGTGATTGAAAAGTTTGCAGTAACGCCAGAGCAAATTATTGACTTTTTAACGCTGACTGGGGACTCTTCGGACAATATCCCAGGCGTAGACAAAGTCGGTCCAAAAACGGCGGCGAAATGGCTAGGCGAGTACGGCTCGCTTGACAACATTCTCGAACATAAGGATCAAATCAAAGGAAAGATCGGTGAGAATTTACGCGCAGCAGTTGCACATCTCGACCTGTCGCGAGCGCTGGTGCGAATTAAGTGCGATGTCGAGCTAGGCATTGAACTCGAAGACCTCGCGCGCAAGCCTTTAGACACCGAAACGCTAACCGACATGTTTGAAGAGCTGGAATTTCGCACGCTCGTACGACGTTTGAAGGAGTTGGACGGAACTGCAACTTCGAAAGGTTTGGGGTCCTCCTATGAGATCATCACTGACCAGTTCACGTTGAATACTTGGGTAGACCGCATCCGTCAGCACCGTCAAATCGTACTGGAGACGCGAACTCACCGTACGAAAAATTCCGCCGCTGGTGGCTTTACGGGAATTGCCATGGCAACCGACGAGCATCGTGCTGCATATATTCCGATAACACACAAAGATTCCGAATTCCGGCAGCTCAATGCAGAGACCGTACTTACAGCACTAAAGCCAGTACTTGAAGACACGAACATCGTGAAGATTGGTAATGGACTCAAATCGACGGTGAAATGCTTGCTGGCTTCCGGAATCGAATTGAAGGGCGAGATGTGGGATACGGCCCTCATGTCCTACGTGTTGAACAGTTCTGCGCCGGGTGGTCATTACTCTTCAGCCCTCTCTTCTAGACATCTACAGCATACCACCATCGACGCAAAAACGCTCGTAGGAAGTGGTGTAAATCAAATTCCTCTTGAAGAAGCACCCATACCCGAAACGGCCGCATATATAGGCGAACTAGTAACAGTAAACGTGCGGGTATTTCCCATACTACGAAAACAGCTAGAAGCTCTGACGAAGTGTTCGTTCGTGTATACGAATATCGAATGCCCGTTGTTGACCGCGCTAGCACGTATTGAAAATAACGGCGTACGTCTCATCCGCGAACCGATAGATCAGTTAAGTGAAGAATTGAAGTCTCGCGCCGAAAAACTTACCGCTAAAGCCTACGAGCTAGCGGGGCGACCCTTTGGTTTGAATTCACCAAAACAACTTCAAGAAGTGTTATATGACGAACTGAGTCTGACTGCTCCGCGAAAGACTCGTACCGGAACGCGTTCTACCTCCGAAGAGATTCTTCGCGACTTAAGATCCGAGCACGAACTACCGGGAGTAGTGTTGGAGTACCGAGCGGCAACCAAATTGAAGTCGACCTACACGGACCAACTAGGGAATTACATTCATCCAACATCGGGTCGAGTACACACGACATACGATCAAACAAATGCTATTACAGGTCGTTTAGCGTCAGCCGGGCCCAATTTACAGAACATTCCCATCCGAACTGCGGACGGACGGCGACTACGCGAAGCATTTGTTGCAAAAGAAGGCTCAGTGTTGCTCGCTGCTGACTATTCGCAAATTGAATTGCGGATTATGGCGCACTTATCAGGAGACCACGGGTTGCAAGAAGCATTTCAGGCAGAACTTGATATCCATCGTGCGACGGCGAGCGAAATGTTTGGTGTGTCTTATGACGCGGTAACGGACGAAATGCGTCGCCAAGCGAAGGGTATCAATTTCGGTTTGATCTACGGGATGGGGGTGTTCGGTCTCGCGCAGCATCTTGGAATCGATCGAAGCATCGCTAAGAAATTCATCGAGAACTACTTTGAACACTACCCCGGGGTACTACGATACATGGACACGACTAAAGAGAGTGCGAGGGAGCATGGTTTTGTGGAGACGTTGTTTGGCCGTCGAATTTATCTAGACGACATTCAAAGTAGTACCGCCGCGCGGCGTGCGTACGCGGAACGCGTCTCGATTAATGCACCAATGCAAGGTACCGCGGCAGACATCATCAAGCTCGCGACGGTCGCGATCGACGAATTTCTTGCCGAATCGACACTAGACGCTAGGATGGTACTGCATGTACACGACGAGATCGTCTTTGAAGTTTCTGCATCCCAAACCGAGAATCTACAACAATCGATTGTGCCGGTCATGCAAGAGGTCGCGGAGTTAGACGTCGAGCTCGTTGTTGACGTGGGAGTCGGAGCAAATTGGCGGGAAGCTCACTAGGTCGCGGCTAGATCAAACCAATCGTAGATTTTTTGCAGAACCGCTTCAGTACCCTTACCAGATTTCGCGGAGAACAAAACGACATCGGCCAACTGGTAGTCTCCTAGTATTTCTTGTACCGCGCGCAAACAAGCGGTACGTTCGCGTTGCTTCGCTTTGTCGACTTTGTTCAACAAAATTAGTAGCGGTAATTGACTTTCTCGGCACCAAGCAAGCATCTTAAGATCGAGGGGCTGAGGAGGGTGTCTGGAGTCGACGATTAGGACTAGTCCGATTAAATTTGACCTGTCTTTGAGGTACTGGTCGACCGCGTGTCCCCACTCAACCTGTTTTTGTTTACTGACCCTTGCGTATCCATATCCGGGAAGATCGACTAGGCGACCATGGTACGACGTACGAAAGAAGTTAATTAGTTGTGTTCGCCCCGGAGTTTTACTAACCCGTGCTAAAGACCTAGTACCTGTGACCCTATTAAGACAGCTTGACTTTCCCGAATTCGAACGCCCTATAAAAGCAATCTCGGGGATTGAATCCTGCGGGCAATCAACAAGACTTGACGCACTCGTGAGAAACTCTGCTGATATGCGGGATGTGTCGTTCAAGTTTCTGTCGCGCTACCAATAAAATTTTCAGGGTCAATGTGTTAGTAGTTCAGCATTGTGTTCTCGTATTTAGACGTACGAATCACCAATTCAGGCTAACACACGGAGAATATCGTTTAGTTACTCATCGAAAACGTTCGAGACTCGCAAGAGTATAGGGAACTTTGTCGTAATGCTAGCGTCAATAATGGAACTAGTGAGATAGTATGACGCGATGAATCACTCAGGAGTTGTACAAGTGAAAAGTATCTCAATGAAACTGATTTTTGGACTAAGCGCATTAGTCTTGTTGAACGTAGGCGTCGTGTCTGGTGCAGAGTTTGAAGAAGGTAAGCACTACAAGCTCGTCAAGAACAGCAGCGAGACTCAGGTAGATGAACCGGTCCAAACTGCTGAAGAAGGGACCGATGAAGCTGTAGAACTTGACACAGTTGAAGGTGAAACTTCAAACAGTGAAATATCCGTCGTAGAGTACTTTTCGTATGGGTGTAATCATTGTTATCGGCTGGAGCTATTCATAGATGCTTGGCTAGCAACAAAAGATGAAGATGTGACCTTTTCAAGAGTAGCGGTACCGACGCGAGACGATTGGGTCCCATATGCTCGTGCATATTACATTGCGGAAGATTTGGGAATCCTTGAGAAAGTACACTCGCTCATATTTCGGGCGATTTACGTAAATAAGCAACCCATGGGTCAGAAGCGCCTTCTGAAGCGAATGTTTACCGGGGTCGCGGAGATTGAATCTGAAAAGTTCGAGGAAGTATGGGCGTCAGACAGGATACCGAAGATGGTTCAAAATGCAGCTATTGAGTTACGAGACCTAGGGGTTGATGCTTCACCGACGATTGTGGTTGCCAAAAAGTATTTAATAACGCCTGAGACCGCAGGAGATTTAGGGTTGATATTTGACGTGGTCGACTTTTTGGTGGAGAAAATTAAATCGGAACGTAAGATGGAAGATTCCACTGCCGCGAACGAGTCTTCCTGATAATAATTTGGAGTACGAACGCTTGCCGCGAGCAGTTAAGAAAAGTTGGGTGTCCCTATAATTTGATATCCTACGTTCACTACGTACATTCGACCTTTGACACACAACCAAATGAAGGTATGTGTCACCTCTGTATGCGCCTAAGGAGGAAGTGTTGCGCAAGCATTCAGGACAATTGATTTATCGTATTTTGCTAGGGCTCGTGGTTTTAGTAATCGCTGCACTGATCATTGCCGACTCACACCAGCAAGAAGAGACCACAAGCGATGAAAACGCAGACGCAACCGTCGGCGTTGAGGAGGAAACGCTCGCAGGAGATGATGCAGTTGCGGAAGAAACAGTCTTTGACCCCGTGAGCGTCGAGGCTGGTGCGCTTATCGCTGATGAGCTTTGTAGTACTTGTCACGGAGACGAAGGCAACACGACTACTCCTGCACACGGCAACCTAGCGGGGCAGAATGTGCGTTATCTCTACCAGCAGTTGAAGTTGATCAAGTCGCGTGATCGAATAATAGCGCTTATGCCGAAAACGCTGGATGATATTGATGACGATGGATTACGCTCACTCGCGATGTTCTACGCCTCTAAACCAGGACTTATCGGTCAAGCAAATCCTGAAACCGACTTGGATCTAGGTGAAGCTATTTATCGTGGCGGAATACTTGACAAAGAAATAGCCGCCTGCACGGCTTGTCACGGTCCATTTGGTAACGGAAATTTTCTAGCTGGTTTTCCTCGAGTGTCGGGTCAAACTGTGGAATACCTCGAAGAGCAATTACGAGCTTATCGTGAGGGCGAACGTACGACGGATGAAGAATATGGCGGAATGATGCGAGATATTGCTAAGAAACTCACCGATGGAGAAATCTCAGCAGTAGCTAATTACATGACAGGGCTGTACTCACCGTAGAGGTTTCAAACATGGAATCACATGCACGACTTTTAAATAAATTGCAAACATCTTTTTTAGTTTTGGGGTGTATTCTGACCTTCGGCACGATTACAGCAAATAGTGAAGAGTTTGTTGAAGGCACGGATTACCGCGTTGTGGAAACAGAGGTTCAGCAAGAGGTAGCTAAATCTGCCAACGATTCCGAAACCGAACCCCTTGCCGACAACACAATCAAAGTAGTAGAGTTTTTCAACTACGGATGTCAGCATTGCTTTAATCTTGAACCATTTATTAACGAATGGTTGGAAGAAAAAGAGGACGATGTGGAATTCGTACGAATAGCCGTGCCAATTCAGCGAGCTTGGATTCCGTTGGCACGAGCATATTACATCGCGGAAAAATTTGACGTGGTTGACAGAATCCACTCCACGATGTTTAAAGCCATCTTCGAGCACAATTTAAAAATGCAGCGTACCGACCTGTTGGAACGATTGTTTGAAGATCGGGGCGTTGACGCAGAAGATTTCCAAGAAGCATTTACATCGGAGGAAGTGAACGACTCAGTCCGCAAGTCCGGAGAACACATGCGTCTGTTTGGTCTTAAAGGCACACCAGCAATAGTCGTCAATGATGAATATGTCGTTGAAACTCAACGAGCCGACGAACTAGAAAAAGTGTTTGAGATTGTCGAATTTCTGGTCGAAAAAATTCGGAACGAAAAGGACAACACCTAGCAATCTACAACTCTGGTTGATCACACCTAGGTTCCTTCGTTTCCTACCGCGCTGAGCGACCGCTCAGACTTAACTCATAGTAGAAACTCGGCTACGAGTTCCTTCAATTGTTGTTATCCAGACGACATATTCCTGAGCCTGCGTACAACGAAACCAGACTCGCAATCGGGTACCGAGGTTCGACTACTTCCGCTTCGATTGCAAAGAGCAAATATGAAGTAGCAAGTTACGCTCGTAATACTTGTAACCTAGTCGTTGGACTCGTCGACGTTAGGCTAGGAAACTTCAAAAGCTAGGTGTCTATGTTGCTTTCCGTATCCGACTCGTTTTCTGTACTTTCTTCCATCATTGCTTTCACGTGAGCAATACTAGCTTCAAGTGCATTTTTAAAGTTATAGCTCGGATGACTGGGATCTAAGGTACTTAACATCTCCTCATAGACTTCGAGAGCTGCCTCAAGTTGCCCAGACTTAATCAACACGGTACCGTAGTTTAGCACGTTTCTCGGTTCGGACTTATCTGCGTTATACGCAGTGGTGGCGTATTCGTCCCCGATTTTTACAAACTTGTCGTCGCCAGAGTTCATGAGCCAATTGGCTGCACGACTCTTAATCCTTGCTTTTTCCGCATCGTCTGCTGCTTTTTCGAGTTTTGCATTGACTTCGGCTAGGTAACCGTCCCAATCGTTTGACCCAATGAGATATTGAGATTTTGCTAGTGGCTCTATTTGGTCTTTCAAAATCGCATTGCTCGGATCTTCCGCCGCAATTACAGAGTGTGCGTGCGCTAGCTCTGTGTCAAGAAGTGAAATGTGGTCTTTATAGCTTGGATCTCCAGCTCGGGCAAGATCTAATACGGTACTGTAATTCGTTTCCATGACGAAGTAGCACAAAGCAAATTCGGGTACTACTTTTGCAAAGGAATCAAAATTCTCTGCTACTAATGCTACAGCCGGATACGATTTTGGACGACGTGCCGCGTAACCACGGATTAGTTGAAAGTCCTTGCCGTTTATCAGGGACTCGACATCGTTTTTATGAGTCTCGATGTATTCGTCGAAAATCGGTTGCATCTTTAGTGATAATTCATAAGAGTCTTCCGCACCATAGTTGACGGCGGATACTAATTTCGCTACATGAAGATATTCTTGAACGAGAGCTTTTTCTCGATCGCCTTTTTCATATTGGGCACTCAGTTCGGCAAGACGCTCGGGATTGGACGATTGTTCGTTCACGATGTCTTCCGCTAATCCGATTAACCCTTCAATATCGTAGCCAGAAACACCACGACCAAGTTCTGTACCATCCGGATTGAGGAATAAGAGAGTTGGATACGCTTTGACGTCATAGGTGTTCGAAATTCGCGGCCCGTCAATAGCCATGTCTTCTGCATCAAGCTTAAAACTCACGAATCGTGCGTTGAAGTATTCACCAACCTCTTGATCTGGGAACACAGTTTGCGACATCACTTTACAAGGTCCGCACCAAGATGTGTATACGTCAACAAAAACAAGCTTTTCTTCTTCCTCAGCTTGTTGTAGGGCTTCTTCGAACGTACCGTGGAAAAAGTCGATGCCTATAGCGGTTTCTACTTGGCTGCAACCGCACAAACAGAAGACAAATAGTGGTAACACACCGTACAAATATTTTTTCATGAAACTCCTCTTAGGAACAAGTCGTTCAATAACTCGGTTCTAGTATGAATTTTATTAGAAATTGAGAATTTTCGATTAACGCAATTTCTCTACTCTCAAATGGATACTCAAACTTACTGGCTGTGGAAATCTTGAACGCGTTGTCGATAGAATCGTAGAAGTGCGATTCTCTCTTGAATAACATTTTGTCTCACCAATTCAACAAGTAAATTTCGGTGTTCGTCAATCCAGAAGTCGATTTAGAAGACATTGCACGAGTTGTCGATGTGCAATGGCTCGCGGTTTCGACTCGGCTTGTGACTCGAAATATCCTGCGCAACGGTTTTACATGGACGATATTTGTGCTAGTGTTCATCGGCTTGATGATTCCTGGGTGGATTCCAGCGAACGTTGTATTGTTAAACCCGCTTGGGTCAGTCGTGTTGTCGTTGGTCTTCGTTTTCATCGTGATCTGCGTGATTTGGCCCATTTTTGAAGTCCCACGACGTGGATTTGTAGTACGAGAGCACGACTTTCTATACAAACAGGGAATATTGTTTACGCGCACGTTTTCGATTCCCTTTGCGCGAATTCAACATGCGGAGACAACCGTCAGCATCTTCGATCGAATCGTCAATCTAGGCGCGCTCAAACTGTACACAGCGGGAGCGCAAAGCGTGTTTTTAGGCTTTGAAAGAGAGTACGCGCACAGTCTGAGGGCGCATATACTGGATCGGGTGCGAGACTTGGATCGCGAAATGGTTGACGAAGAAGAGCGCACCACAATCGACGGGAATGAGCACCGTAGCTAATCGATGAACGATGCCTAGTCGGATCAGGTCCTGCAAGAACCTACTATTTTTTGTTGTTCCCGGGTAACCCTTTGGTTAAAGCTTGGAAGAGCGAGTCGATAAGAAAGTTAAATCCCACGATGCTATTTGCAACAAATGTAGTTGCTGCAACTTGATTACGAGAGATTTTTACGTTATCGCCACGTTGAAAGTTTGGATTCTTGTTGATTCGACGTAGGGTGAGCACTGCCATTCCTAGCGTCCACAACAGAAACCTGCGAATTCCTACTTCTCTTGTTGGAATCATCAAACTGTATTGCAGCGCTTGTGATAGATACTCGTACGTAGTACCGATTAATTTACGCATACCTTCAACCGTCAAGACTGGATCAGATGAAGAGGTACCGTCAGCATTTTTTGACACACGAAAGAGCTCAGCAGGAAGCCAAGTAACTCCACGGCTCGCATCGACCCAAACATCCTTAAGAATATTGACCATCTGTAAGCCTTTTCCGAAGGACACGGACAAAGTGATCAATTTGTCGCGTGAGCGAGCGATTTCTTCGGAAAAATCGCAGAACAAATCCGTAAGTAGTTCGCCTACGACACCCGCTACATAGTAGCAATAGTCCTTTAGTTCGTCGACCGTAGCAAGTTGCTGCTTAGCACAAAACTCTGCCATTCCAGAAGACATTGTTGAAATACACCGTTCCATGATTTCACGTTGATTTGGTGTACAGTCATGCGTAATTTCAATTACGATCGGTGTGTTTTGTATTAGATCTCTTTCGGCCTTCAAAGTCCATTCTGTTAATAGTGGGTGCAATTGTTCAGCGAGTAGTTCTGGTTTTTCCTTTGCCGCCACCACATCAGAGAACATCTTCAAGTATGTGCTCTTTTGTTTTGCGGTAAGAGCCGGCTCATCTTCGATTGTGTCTGCTATACGACAAAGAAGGTATGAATTTCCTACGACATCTTGCAATGAGTCCGGCAGTTGTGGAATGGTCAACGCGAACGTACGCGACACATGCGGAAGAATCGCATTCTGATATTCAATGGCAGTTGCTTTGTCCATAAATTTGATTTGGTGTTAGCGTCGATTTACTGTAGGACGACACTCTTACCCAACAATGACCATTCAACAATGGGCTCATTATTTTCGGGTTCATTTTATATTTTCAGGTGTTGGCGACTATCGAACCCTGCCACCTGGTTTCATGTTCATGTTGCTATCGGAATGGCCGACATAACCTTTAAATTGACTTCTACCTCACGTGAATCGCAACTTAAACTAGCATCAGAACGTTGGTTTGTGAAGCAGGCAACAAGCCGCTCATAGGCGCCTTCTAACTATAAACCAGTCCCCATTCTTAAAATGAGTCTGTTCTTGCCCCAGTTGCCTCGACCTAGGCAGCTACCACGTGTTGTGACTTCCACGGACGCAAAGAGGAAATGTTTATTGGAAGCTGAAGCCGGTAAAAATTTAGGAATCGACATTCCACGAGCATACCTGCCTCGACTAGATAGTGCTCTTGAATTTGACCGTGAACGCACGGAAAACTATCTTAAGCACACGAGAATCGGAGATCCTGAATTGGATCGAGTGCTCGAGGAGTTAGCTGATATGCAGCCGGCTGAGTTGCATAAGTTTTTGAAGGCTGGAATCGAACTCGAAGACGATGTAATGAAGCAAGCTCCGCAGGCTTTTCGAGAATTTTTTGATGGTCATGTAGGGGAACCCGATTGGTTGGACTTTGAGGCACACCGACCTGCTATTCGTGCGTTTCACCTGAACACAACCAATGTTCTTGTAGCCTTTGTCACCGGTGTATTGATAGAAGGATTCGCTACCCTGATTTCGAAGTCGTTCGCGACTACTGGTAGAGTACTCAACGCGAATACTGCGAAACGGCGCTTAATGCAGAACAATCGGCACTTGCTCGAAACCTACATGCCAGGCGGATTAAAGCGATATGGAGACGGTTGGAAGTTGTCCATGCGTCTACGTTTCATTCATGCACGCGTACGGTTCTTGTTTCGAAAAGAGGGTGGAGTTTGGGATGAAGACTTTTATGGCACCCCAATCAGTGCGGCGCATTTAGGTTTTGCAGCTACAGTGTTTTCTATGAGATTATTGGAACATGCGAAGCAGGTCGGTGCAGTTTTTACCCGCGACGAAGAAGCGAGTCTCATGGAACTTTGGCGGTACGCTAGTTATGTTATGGGGATTCCCGAGTCGATACTTTTTCGAAACCAAGAAGAAGCGCGAGCGCTTTGGACTGCCGTGCTTCGATGCGAGCCATGGCCCGACGCGGACGCGGTGCGCATGTCGAATGCCCTCATTCACGCAATACCATTGACGGCAGGTATTGAAGATCCCAAAGAAAAAGAAAAAACGTTGAACCTTGGCTACACTTTATCACGTGCGTTAATCGGGAAAGAACTTGCTAGTCAACTCGGTTTTCCGAAAAAGAACACTCTAGGAGCGCTACCGTTGTGGCGTCTCAAGGTTCGAATACAAAGAATGTTTCGATCCGACAGCGCGACACGACAGATCAATTTCGGGCAAATGTTAGAAGTTGCCGCATATGACAGCCCCAAAACTGCATATCTGATGCCCAATCACTATTTATCGACCAAGTCGCAACCTTGGTGATTGTCGTTGCATCACTATTGAATTTCGAAATTCGCTAGTGTGTCGTTTTCAAGACGATGAAGGCGGTATTTAACAACTTCACCGACGCAACGCTAGCACATCGCTGGTGGTTTCTCGGAGGAGTGTTGCTTGTTGTTGGTGCGTTGTCATTGGGAGTACCAAGAGTCGGTATCACTAGCGATCATTTCGTGTTGTTTAGCGACGACAATCCGCAATTACAAACATTTGAGCAATTTGAAGACACGTACGTCGAAACGAATCGAGTACTAATTGCAGTCGCGCCAACAGAAGGTACGATTTACACCCGAGAAGCTTTAGCTTTTATCGAATATCTCACCGAGGAAGCTTGGCTCGTACCACATGCGACGCGCGTAGATTCGCTCGTGAATTTTGATCACAGTGAAGCGATTGACGGTGATTTGTTTGTCGCTCCGCTCGTCGAAAGCGCGACGGAATTGACAGATTCCGAAGTCGAAAGAATTCAAGACATAGCGCAAAATTCCAGAGAATTGGTCGATCGCTTGGTTTCTCAAGATGGTAGCATCGCCGCGGTTGTCATCAATTTTGTTTTCCCTGAGCAACGGGATGCCGCGGTTCTAGCAGTTACCGACTACCTACAGACGTTTGTGAGTGCTGCTCAGGAAGAGTATGACGGCTTCGACTTGTACATGACTGGCGATGTCGTTCTGCAACGAACGTTTTATGACGCAACGCAAGCGGATATGTTCACCTTAATCCCAATTGTGTTTCTGGTGATCGTGGTCTTAACCTTTGCACTACTTCGATCGTTGTTCGCCACCCTTGTAGTGACTTTACTTGTCGTTTGTACGATAAATACAACCATGGGACTAGCTGGATGGTTGTCGGTTGTTCTGAATCCGGTTACTGCAGGAATACCAGTAATAGTGATGACCTTGGCAATCGCGGACTCGATCCACATCGTGACCTCGACGTTAGCTAATATGCGCGACGGAATGGAGAAACGCCCGGCGATCAAAGCCGCGATACATAGCAATGTGTTTCCCGTTACTGTAACTTCAGTAACCACCGCACTGGCGTTTCTTACTCTTAATGCGTCGGATTCCCCTCCTTTTCACATATTGGGGAACTTCGTTGCTTTCGGCGTAATCATGGCACTTTTACTTTCTTTCACGCTATTACCGGCATTACTAGCAGTGTTACCATTAAAAGCGCTCGCGAAAAAAGAGAAGACTCGTGCGCCGTTCGAACGTCTTTCAAATTTCGTGATCTCTCGACGCTATTGGTTGCTCGGGGGCGGAGTTGTGGTTATTCTGGTGACGGTCTCGGGTGTGTTTCGTTTGGAATTTACTGATAACTGGACGCAATACTTTGACGAAAGATACAAGTTCCGTACTGATAGCGACTATATCGCGGAGAATTTGACGGGGTTAGAATCGTGGGAGTTTTCACTCGATTCTGGACAGGACGGTGGTGTAACTGACACGGAATTTCTGGTCCAAGTCGACGCGTTTTCGTCGTGGCTGCGTGAACAATCGGAAGTTGGCTATGTCCAAACATTTACCGACACGATGAAACGGTTGAATATGAACATGAACAATGATGACGAGTCGTTCTATCGATTGCCTGACGACTCGACACTAGCGGCACAGTATTTGTTACTTTATGAGTTTTCGCTACCGTTTGGACGAGACTTAACGGACCAAATTGATATCGCGAAAGCTGCTACTCGAGTAACTGCGACCGCGAAAGAGGGGATGACCGCGGACGAGTTGAAAGCAGTAGCAGCGCGAGCGGAGGAATGGTTACGAGCGAATTCACCCGAAATCGCAACGGAGACTACAGGATTCACTATCGTCTTTGCACATTTGTCGGAACGAAACATCGACTCGATGTTGCTTGCTACGGTCATTGCGATGGGCATGATTTCGGTCCTGTTGATCATTCTTCTCAAGAGTTTGACGATTGGTTTCATTAGTCTCTTACCGAACTATGTACCAGCAGTGTTAACTTTTGGTGTGTGGGGACATTTCGTTGGAACGGTAGGATTGGCTGGATCGGTTATGACGGCCATCGCCTTTGGTATCATTGTCGACGATACCACACATTTTCTGTCCAAGTATCAGCTTGCCCGTCGCCGTGGAGAAACTCCGCAAGAAGCCGTTCGCTTTACCTTTGATCGCGTCGGGCGCGCGTTATGGACGACTACCATCGTGTTGGCTTGCGGATTTATCGTATTTTCCTTATCCGGCTTTGCCGTGACTTGGATGCTGGGAATGATGCTCACGATTACGGTGATTTTCGCGTTGATCGCCGACTTCCTCTTTCTGCCGCCCCTGCTGATAGCGATTGATCGGAGAAAAATATGAAAAAATTTGCCAGTTCACTTGCGATAGTCAGTTTGTTGGGGTTGGTTTTCCCACCATTGGTTCACGCTGAAACTGAAGAAGAGGCTGTCGCGAAAGGGCTGGAAATAGCTCAAACCGCACAAGATGTGAAAAAAGGTTTTGGTAATTACATCGCTAAGCAGATTATGGTGTTAAAGGATCGTAAGGGTCGAGAGTCCAAGCGGGAATTACGAGTTCAAATTCTCGAGGTTGAAGAACAAGGTGACCGCATACTGTTCTTATTTGAAGAACCGCGAGATGTGCGCGGTACCGCACTACTAATTCATTCCAACGAGGATCAGCCCGACGACCAATG
This sequence comes from Gammaproteobacteria bacterium, assembly GCA_009840305.1. Taxonomy (GTDB): domain Bacteria; phylum Pseudomonadota; class Gammaproteobacteria; order Pseudomonadales; family Azotimanducaceae; genus Bin55. Next base: position 115,766 of record VXNY01000014.1, read on the forward strand.
GTTCTTTCTCCCGGCGACCAATCGAGTTACCAGACTGAATTCTGCGGGTCAATCAAAGTCGTTCATGGGTAGTGAATTTTCCTACGAAGACATGAATCCACCAGAGATTAGTAAATTCACCTACAAGTATTTACGAGATGAAACGTGCGAAGACTTAAACTGCACGGTGAGCGAGCGAGTACCCGTCTCGAAAGGATCTAATTACAGCCGTCAATTAGTTTGGCACGACGACGAGGCATATCGTGTATGGAAGATTGAGTATTACGACCGCAGGGGAGATCACCTAAAGACCTTGACCGTCAGTGATTACGAACAATACTTGGACGAATATTGGTTCGCGCAGACGATGGTTATGACCAATCACGTCAATGGTAAGAGTACCACATTAAATTGGTCGGAGTTTGAGTTTCGCGTCGATCTGGACGAAGATGACTTCACACAGACGAGTCTTCGAAGGACCCGGTAGGGTTGAGCGAAAATCGAGGATCCGTTCTATCAATGTTGCGAACACTACTGCTATTGACGCTTGGAATCTACTTATCGTTGACTGTAAACTTGGGTATTGCGACCGCAAGCGACGATATAGAGTTTTCGGGTACGATCGCGCTTGAACCTCGCTGGTTTTGGGACGATTCCTTGTTCGGTTCAGACTCTCGCGATAAAGGAATTTCAAACAGTGTTTACGTGATGCCTGAACTGCACGCAAAACTAACCGAAAACACTAGTCTCCGGCTCGTGGGTTTTTATCGTTACGACGAAACCGATCGAGACAGAACTCGCGGCGACATACGCGAAGCTTATTTGGTTCACTTTCGCCCGACGCCGTTTGGAGAACTTGAAATGCGTGTTGGACTTGGTCGCGTTTTTTGGGGTGCGACTGAGTCTCAACATCTCATTGACATCGTCAATCAGACCGACCTAGTAGAAAATCCAAATGAGGAATTCAAACTTGGGCAACCGATGATTCACTTTACGCTGTCAACAGAGTCTGGAGTCTTTGAACTTTTCGGTCTTCCCTTCCATCGACAGCGAACGTTTCCAGGACCCGATGGCCGACTAGGTTTTCCCTTTTTGATTGACACCGATTCTGTCGTTTACGATAACGTATATGACGAACGACACTTCGATGTTGCCTTTAGATACAGTCACACATTCGGGTACTTGGACGCTGGGATTAGTGGATTTGTTGGTACCAATCGCGAACCTTCTTTCGAACCGAATTTTGCGTCAGGTCTCCCGTTGACGTTTTCACCCTTCTATGCTCAAATATCACAGACTTCGATAGACCTGCGAATTCAGCATAGTGGGTGGTTGCTAAAATTTGAAGGACTACGCCGTACTGGTGCGCTCAATCGACTAGGAAACACCGAAGATTACACCGCGTTTGTGGGTGGCTTCGAGTACTCATTTTTTTCTCTCTTCGGTACCGTTGCCGATATGACTTTGGTCGCTGAATGGAGCTTCGACGAACGTCGCGAGCGCGCGACGACTCGTTTTGATAATGACCTCTTTCTCGCTAGCAGAGTCAGTTTCAACGATTTCCAAGGGACGACCATCACCGCGAGTGCACTACTCGGTAATGACAACGACAGTGCGATTGCGTCGTTGGAGTTTTCGCGGCGGATATCGGAGCGAATATCAGTTACTACGGAGCTTGTGCTTCTTAACGAGATCGCGTCAGACGATGTGCTGTTTCCGCTAAAGAATGACAGTTATTTAGAAGTGGGACTAACTTATGGTTTCTAACAGAACAGAGTGTTTGAGTGGCTGAGTCAGAGTTGGTGTTCGCAACTGCGGTCGACCTTGCTGCGAAGATAAAACGTCAAGAAGTATCGAGCGAAGAGCTCCTGCAACTCTTCTGGGATCGCGTGGATCGATATAACTCAGAAATCAACGCGATTGTGTGGCAGATACGGGACCAAGCACTGGATCTAGCTAAGACAGCTGATCAACAAGTCCGTCAGGGCAGTTCCGATCTGGGTCCGTTGCACGGTCTACCGATGACTGTAAAGGAATCCTACGACGTTTTGGATACCCCAACCACTTGGGGGATTCCGATGTTGAAGCACAATTTCCCCCAAGAAGACGCGTTGGCGATCAAACGATTAAAGGAAGCCGGGGCAATCATTTTTGGCAAAACTAATGTCCCGTTTGGCCTCGCTGACTTTCAAAGCTACAACGACATTTATGGTTGTACCAATAACCCTTGGGATTTAACACGCTCACCAGGGGGCTCTTCGGGTGGCTCTGCAGCAGCACTAGCGATGGGGTTTACTGGTCTGGACTCAGGATCAGATATCGGAGGATCCATTCGAAATCCTGCGCACTTTTGTGGGTTGTTTGGACATAAGCCGACTTGGAATTTGATTCCACCTCGCGGACACTCACCACCCGGCATTCTCGCACCACCGGATCTTTCCGCGGTTGGCCCACTTGCAAGGTCGGCACACGATCTCACATTAGCCATGGAAGTCATGCTGGGACCAGACGAGATTCAATCACTTGGATTACGGGTCGAATTACCTGAATTGACAAAAAAAGTAGACGAACTCAACATCGCGATTTGGGAAGACGATAGTGTTGCGCCCGTTGACGCCAAAGTAGTGCAAAAAGTGCGAAACGTCGCGAATACGTTGGAATCACTCGGTGCGCGTGTCGACTGGGAAGCACGTCCAGACGTACCGCTAGACGAACTCCTTCGAAGTTACCAATGTCTTCTGAACGCAACATTGCACTGCAGGATTCCACCCGATGAGTTTCGCCAGCTTGTGAGCGATTTGTCTGATGTGGATGAATTTGACGACTCTCCAGATACGAAGTTGATGTTGTCTCCGATAGCCCGTTATCGTGACTGGGTGCAATTTCACGAGGCACGGACTCGGGTTCGTTGGGCTTGGCACGAATTCTTTAACAAATTTGACGTCTTACTTGCGCCGATCATGGCGACATCAGCGTACCCACATGACCACGGACCGTTTGGTGAGCGAACAATTACTGTAAATGGTGCTTCTCAGCCATACTTCAAGCAACTATTCTGGGCCGGTCTCGCGATCAATGCATATCTACCGTCTACGGTTCTTCCCACGGGACTATGTGAAGTCGATCAGTTGCCAATCGGAGTTCAACTCATAGGTCCGGAATATGGGGATATGATCACTATCGAGATTGCACACATTTTGGAGCAAGAGGGGTATCGGTTTACTCCGCCACCCGCATACTGTTGAATCAAGTCGAAGTACTCGCGCATCCCAACGTAGCACTTATAAAGTACTGGGGAAAGAGCGACGAAACAGAGAAGATTCCCGCCAGCCCTTCTCTGTCCATAACTCTTGGCGGGCTAGAAACAAGAACCTCTGTTTCAAAATCCGGTAATGACACGATTTTCATCGATGGTCAGTCTGTGTCTGATCAGAAAATCTCGCAATGGCTCGACCATTTGCGCAGGGAGTACGATATTCCTCGGCTGAAGATTGAATCGAGTAATAACTTTCCGAAGAACTGCGGATTTGCTTCTTCTTCATCGGGGTTTGCTGCGTTAGCCGTCGCCATAAACGAACTCTGTGGATTAAATTTAGATTTCGCTTCCTTAGCGCGAATCACTCGTCTTGGTTCTGCTTCCGCAGTGCGTTCGTTGTTGAGTGGCTATGTCGCCATGAATCCCGGTGATCAAAGATGCGTGCCAGTCCAAATAGTTCCTCCAGACTATTGGAACTTACGAGTCGTAGCAGCTGTGACTTCAACCGAACCCAAGCTCACTTCATCAACTGCGGGTATGGCTCAAACGGTTGCCACCTCACCTTTTTATCAGAATTGGGTTGCCCAAACTGAAGATGATTTTGAACGGTGCGGTGAAGCAATCCGGAATCGAGATTTCAACACGTTAGCCGAGCTTAGTGAAGCGAATTGTTACCGAATGCATGCCCTGATGATGTCTACCCTACCTCCACTTCGCTATTGGCGCGCGGGCACCATGAACGCAATCGATACGATTGAAAGATTGCGACATAATAGGGTACCGGTATTCTTCACCAGTGATGCGGGACCACAGATAAAGGCGATTTGTGAAGCCGAAGCTATAGCGACCGTTAAAGATGCGCTAGATGACACCGATGGTGTTCTGTTTACGCTTGAAAGCGACATAGGTAATGCCCCAACCATTTCGGCACATTAGTGTCTCAAGTCCAGGAAAATTGGTTATTGCCGGGGAATACGCGGTACTGTACGATGCGCCAGCACTCTCATTAGCGATTGATCGACGTGCGCAATGCACTCTGAAGATGAGCGAAGAAGGACTCTGGCAACTCAGCGGTTCACCTCCCTTCTGGAACGAGTCTGTCCCGTTGCAAGAACTACTTGCTGAAAGTAGAAATGACACAGTAGGCACTGTCCTCAGTTGGTTTTCACATCGGACATCACTCCCAGAACATGTTCTCTTGCACATGGATACCACGGGCTATTACGCGGAACGGCAAAAATTAGGGTTAGGATCGTCCGCGAGTGTGTTGGTTAACCTTTACGCTTCGTTCGCGACGTTAACAGAACTCCCAATGAACGTAGAGGATTTGTTGGATGTATATCGTGCTATGGATCAGCACGGTAGTGGTGTTGATGTTCTAACATGCTATTACGGCGGTCTCATTCAACTAAAACGACAGACCACCTCAAATGAGGAGTTTCCCAGCGGGATATACTTAGACTTTTATTCTGTCGGATTCAGCACGGAGACAAGGTCAATGGTCGAACGTTTTCGCGTTGCGTTCGATGGTCTACCAGTGACTTTACAGGACAGTTTCATAACAGCGGCACACAAGGTCGCAGATTCGTTGACAGGTGGTCTCCAATTTCTTTCCGCGCTGCAACATTTTGTTCAAGTGTATCGAGATGTTGATTTCGAAGCGGGGCTTGCGATTTGGAGTACGCCCCATGAAACGATGTACCTGCTGGCGACGGAAGTTGGAGCGTTGTACAAACCGTCGGGTGCTGGTGGCGGTGATGTTGGCGTGGCAGTAGCTACAGATCCACAGAGTTTAGCTGCGTTACGTAACAAAGTGACAGAACTACCAGTGTCGGTACTGGATCTGCAAAAGGATAGTAATGGAGTCAGAATCGAACAAACAGCGTAATTCACGCATTCCGAACTTTTTTCGACTGGATGTAAAGGAACGAATCGCGAAACTGGCGGAACACGGTTTCATCGAAGCTTCCGATGAACTATCACTTGATGCTGGAACCCACACTTTACGTCAGCACATCGCTGATAAGATGATCGAAAACGTTGCTGGTGTGTTTGGTCTGCCACTTGGAATCGCCGTCAACTTCTTAATTAACGGCAAGGACTATGTCGTGCCGTTGGTTGTCGAGGAACCTTCGGTAGTTGCGGGATTATCGGGTGCAGCTCGAACAGCTCGAATTAATGGTGGTTTCGCGGTTGCGTGTTCAGCACCAATCATCACTGGACAAGTGCAAGTGGTCTACATTGACGACGTGGAACTTGCCCGTGAAAAGTTACTAGAACGTCGAGAAGAAATCCTAAACTTAGCGAACACGCTACATCCAAAAATGGTAGCTCGAGGTGGTGGCGCGAAGGACATCGAAGTTCACGTCTACAACACAGGACGACCCAAAGGTGCAATGCTCGTGCTCCATTTACATGTCGACACGCGGGACGCGATGGGCGCCAACGTGGTTAATGGGATGTGTGAAGGTATAGCGAGCCTCATTGAGTCAATCACCGGTGGAACTGTATTCTTACGCATCCTCTCTAACCTCACCGACCGTTCGATAGTGTGGGCTGAAGTTACGATGCCGACCGATGACCTCGGGATTCCCGGCTTTCCCGGTAAGGCAGTCCGCGATGGCATCGTGTTAGCTAATGAACTTGCTCGAGTGGACCCCTATCGTGCAACTACACATAACAAAGGCATCATGAATGGAATCGACGCGGTTGCGGTTGCTACTGGGAATGACTATCGAGCTCTAGAAGCGGCCGCACACGCTTACGCGGCTAGAGATGGACGTTACCGAGGTTTGACGGATTGGGAAGTTAACGAAGAGGGGGATTTGGTCGGTCGACTCGAGATTCCGATTAAAGTGGGAACTGTGGGTGGTTCGCTTGAAACCAATCCAACGGTACGTATTTGCCATCGCATGCTCGGTAATCCTACTGCAATCGAACTAGCAGGAATAATGGGTTGTGTAGGTTTAGCACAAAACTTTGCGGCCATTCGCGCCTTGGCTACTGCAGGCATTCAACAGAATCACATGACGTTGCACGCGCGGAGCGTTGCGACATCAGCTCAAGTACCGGCAGACATTTTTGAACACGTCGTCGACTCTTTGGTGGAGAATGGCACTATAAAAGTTTGGAAAGCGAAAGAAATCGCTAAAGAGATGCGTTCGAACGAACCTCAACAACAATCGATTCAGCCACGGAGTTCGGCTTTTGGTAAAACCATTTTTCTCGGTGAACACGCTGTCGTATATGGAAGACCCGCGCTCGCGGTGCCGCTGCCTGTAGCTGTGGAAGCAACGATTGTTGATGACGATGTGTCCACGTTGATCGTACCACGATGGGGCGTGGAGCAACGAATTCCATCCCAAGAAGACCGGCCACCCGGTTTACTTGGAATGCTATGCGCACTTCTTGATCGACTGAATCTAAGTGAAAACACAATGCGCGTCGAAATCTTCCCGAATGTCCCAAAGGCCATGGGATTGGGCGGTTCAGCGGCGATTGCGGTCGCGGTGATCAAAGCTCTCTCTGAGCACTATGGATTACAACTTAGTCTTGAACAGATCAATGAACTCGCGTACGAGTGCGAACGTGCGGCACACGGTTCTCCATCAGGGGTAGACAATACCTTAGCGACCTACGGCAAACCTTTGCTTTTCCAGCGCGATCAAAAGACAAAAGAAGCCAGTTTTCAAGAGCTCACAGTGGGAACTCCGATTCATGTATTGATCGGTTTAAGCGGTAAAGAGAGTCTAACTGCGATGATGGTCGCGCAAGTTCGCGACGGGCGAGAACAAAATATGGCAGAGTACGAGCGAGTGTTTGATGCTATCGGGAAACTCACTGACAGCGGGGCAAGAGCATTTCAGCAAGGAGACATACAGAAACTCGGTACGCTCATGAACTTATGCCAGGGATACCTTAACGGCTTACAACTATCTACTCCAGATATTGAAGAACTAGTACACATTGCTCGGATGCACGGAGCACTTGGTGCAAAATTGACTGGCTCTGGCGGTGGTGGAAGCATCGTGGCGATATTTGAAGATTCCCCGGACTCAGCCATCGATGCTATTAAAGATGCTGGCTATGACGCCTTTTCCTTTTTGTTGCAATAGTATGGATACTAGTACTTTTCGATGAAATTTGCCACTTGGAACATCAATGGTCTGCGGGCGCGTTTCGACCTTGTCAAACACTGGTTAGAGAAGCGTCAACCAGATGTCGTAGCGTTGCAAGAAACAAAGACGGAAGATTCGTCGTTTCCAGTCGCCCAATTTGAAGCCTTAGGGTACCACTGCTATCAACACGGAGAACGTGCTTGGAACGGAGTAGCTTTACTTTCTCGGGAGAAAATGGAGGTTCTAACCGTTGGGTTGCCAGGAGAAGAGACGGCTGGTGCACGCTTAATCACAGCAAAGTTAGACGGACTCTCTATGACATCCGTGTATTGTCCGAATGGAAAAAATCCCGAACACAAAGACTTTACGGCCAAGCTCTCTTGGTATGATTCATTGGGAAAGTACTGGCAAGAACTCACTCGAGATTACGAGACCTCTGTGATCGGAGGCGACTTCAATATCGTCCCGAGTGCAAGAGATTCTTGGCGAGGACAAGAGGGCGATGGAGAGATGTTTCACACAATTGAGGAACGAGAGAGACTTTGGGCATTTGTAGCACTTGACTTACACGATTTGTACCGCGAACTGAACGCAGGGACGAAGGAGTTCACTTGGTGGGACTACCGGGGTGGCTCTTGGGAAAAAGGAGAGGGCCTGCGCATTGACATGATTTACGGAACTCCTAAGGCGCGCGCGTTGACAGAGAAAGTAGTCATCGATAAGGAATATCGAGACCGAATTGACGATTTAACACCATCAGATCACGTACCGGTTTACATGGATATTTTGATGCATCGCTAGAACGCGTGAAACATCGAACGTTCCCAATCAAGCACTTTAAACATCTAGTAAGACACCCGCAACGTAAACCAAATGCAATCTTACTTGTAGGACAAGTCGCTTCGGCACTAAACTGAACAGGATAAAACAACGAGGAACTCAACGGGACAGTCCCCAATACCACGGCAAAGAGCCCCAACGATTGTGTTGTAGTCGAAAGAAATTTTAACTGCATACTTAGATGCTTTTACAGAAAAGATTAGGTCAAGTGCAATGCATTGTGCTTAGCGCACACTTTAATGCGGAATCGAGGTTAAAAAACGGAATTTTCGTTAGTGTCGGGGTTAACACGATTGTTAACATCGAAGAATTCACTGTCTCGAAACTTGATCCAATGTCTGATCTTAAAAAGCCGGCAACGCAACTCTTATCTATTGTAGCGAGCAGCATTAGAAACGTTCTAGAGGATGTGTCGTAAGTAAACCTTGGCTCTTCACATCAAATCACACTTGACATATGAACAGTTGTGAAAATTACCAGCAATTTGTCTCCCGGTATAGTGTTGACGGCAATTTCAGCAAGCCAATACCAAATGCGACTACGCTATTAGAATACACCGATTGCTATTTTTAGAAAATTATTGTTCGTGTTAAGACATTAATTCACAGGTCACAATCATCGTTATCTTCGCAGGATCGATGTTTTGGTTGTGACGAGTAATTCTCTAGAATCAGCACTCTTTATGATGACAATAATTTTTTTAATCCCACCCCCAACAATGACAGGAGATTAACCCAATGGTGCACGCTCGAAAAGTGCGTAAAGAAAAGCTCATGCAGCTTCGAAAAAAAACTGGCAGCGAAATTAGCAAGAGCAAGCTTTACTACAAAGGTGCGTCTGCATTTCATGCGGTCCATCAAATAGATTTGGATTTATTAGTCTACAACAGGCATAACGGACGCCTCGAGAGTGAGATGCTGACTTGGCAAAAGGTACACGCCGTTGGAGACGACGAATACAACATTGAATTGCACGAGTTAATTGAGGAATTTCTTTGGCACGATAATCCTAGCCGAAATAAACGAACTTTGGAGGACATAAAGATCAAGGGCCAACAACGCCCAGGGATCGTTACTTTAGACGGTGTGATTATTGATGGAAACCGACGCGCAATGCTACTTCGCCGCTTAGAGGGTGAAAGGAACGTGAAACAGTATTTCGAAGCTATTATTCTTCCCGATGCTTACGATGAAAATGAGAAGGAAATTGTTCGACTAGAGACTCAGTATCAGATGGGTGAAGACGCGATTCTTCCCTATGGTCCCCTTGAGAAGTATCTACATGCAAAGAGATTACGAGAAACACTCGGTGTTGATGTACAAGAGATCGCACAACTCATGGGAGAGTCGCAGTCAGAAGTCAAAAAGTTGCTCGGAATTATGGAGTTGATGGATGAGTACCTTGATCATATAGGTTGCCCTGGTTTATATACGATGTTAAAAGAACCAACTGGTGGCACTAAAGAAGGGATGTTCGTTGACCTCTATAGCGACCTTAACCGGTTTAAAGGAAATAATCCTGCAGTTCAATGGTCATTTGACGCTGAAGTGGACTTACTGGACCTACAAACTATTCATTTTGACTTTATTCGATTTGGATCTGAACTCACAGGAACCGACAAGACTTATAGAGCAATTTCTCATGAAGGTGCGGGGAAGAAGAGCTTTTTCGCGCATGAGAAAATATGGCAAAAGTTTTTAGCGAGACATCGGGCAGAGGTTGATCCAGTCACCGAAAATATGGGTTCGCTCGAGGAATACGTAAACCGAAACCCCGATTGTCCGACAATCGTCGATGCAGCAATCGCTCGCGACGACGAATGGAAATACCGAGTTCGGTCTTCTGTCAAGGAAAATTTTGGACTCTCAGAAGAAGAGCTCGATGGAAAAGTAGATGAACTGGAGCCTCCTCGCCTACTAGCTAGATCTTTGAATGCATTACTCAGAATAGATACAGATAGTACAGTGCTGTTAGAAAATCCAGAATGCCGCAATATGATCGTACAAATTAATAGACTCACGTTTGATATGAAAAAACAGATTGAGCGTTATGAACGATCCTCAAGTAGTCCGTAAAGGAGTATAGGAGTTCGAAATTTGTTGGAACACGTTAGTTGATGTCAGTCGTTGTAGATTACGACGAAAAAGCGGGCTATTTAGTTATATCAAATGCTCCTGATGCTCTTCGTTCGAGCCAGCTTTTCAGAGCATTTCTTCGACAACAAAAAGGACACTTTGAGTCTTCTCAAGCTATTGTCGTTCCTTGTACAACTACAAACTTTGCGTCTCTCTACCGAACACTCACAAAAATCTTTGGAAGGATTGGCGTTGCAGTGGACGAAGAAGTTAAGGTGTCCCAGACCATACGGGATATCCAAGACGATGAGGAGCAGTTTAAAGAGTTTTCTCATTTTGCTGAAGCAATTTGGCATGGAGATTTAAATACAACTGATTTTGAACAGTTTACCCAAACGGTAACCAAGAGTTGCCCAGGTAGGAAGCTCTATCCGCTGCAATTATTGTCCGCTTATCATTTAGCATTCTCACAACATGGTTGCAACTTCTCTGTTCCCGGATCAGGAAAGACAACCATCGTACTAGCAGCCTTCGCGTTCTTACGTTCTGTGAATTCACCATATCGGAACGTGAATCACTTGTTAATCGTAGGACCTCTGTCTTCGTTCAATGCGTGGGAAGAGGAATTCAGCGTAATCTTTAATAAGAAACCGCGGGCAAAACGAATAACTGGGATGTTATCTGCACAAGACCGACGAGCTTATCTTCGAGGTCACAAATTCGAAGAACTTGATGTGGAGATGACATTGACCTCTTATCAGTCCTTTATGGGAACTGAAGAGGATTTTCAAGTTTTTGTTCAGAATCCTAATCGTAGAGTGATGATGATTCTTGATGAAGCCCACTACATTAAGAGAGATGATGGCGAATGGGCATCGGCTGTACTCAGAATTGCACCGTATGCAACGTCAAGAATCGCCCTAACGGGTACTCCTACACCTAATGGGTATGAAGATTTACAGAATCTGTTTCGATTCATTCACCCAGGTCGCAATATTGTTGGATTTCCCACAGGAACTTTGAAGTCAATGTCAGAGGGTCACTTTCAACCTGCGTTGGAGGATCTCAAGAAAAGAGTACGGCCCTTCTTTACGCGGATCAGGAAGCGTGATCTAGGACTAGCTCCGATCAGGGAGATTCGTACTGTAGTATCGATGGATAAATCACAAAGAGCGATCTATCAGGGAATCGAAAATTTGATCGTACCCAGACTGTTAGACAGAGACAACTACCAGCAGTCAACTCTGATTAGAGCACGGTTGATCCGACTACGTCAAGCTGCAACAAATCCTTCTTTGTTGCTTGGTCCGCTTGACGCAGATGGTGTATTAGGACTAGAGATAAAGGACTCAGTATCGGGTGCAGAATTGACGATCGCCCAAAATGTCGAGAGGTTTGACCCTGCATCCCAACTAAGAAAAATCGAGACAGCTTTACAGCTGACTGAGAAAGTTGTAAAAAGTGAAGGGAAAGTGGTCATATGGTCATATTTCTTGGGAAATCTTTCTTTGTTATCTCACGAACTATCGGAGTGCGCAGATATAGTCAACGTCATTTCTGGTGCTACTCCAATTTCTGATTCAGACAAAGATGAAGCGAAAGGGTTGGAAAGCCGAGAACGAATCATTCACCAATTCAATACAACGAACAATAGTGCTATTCTAATAGCGAATCCACAAGCAGTAGGTGAGTCCATTTCGCTTCACCGTGCCGCACATTCTGCCATATATTTCGATAGGGACTTTAATGCAGCGAAATTTATACAATCGCGCGACCGTATTCATCGATATGAATCCGGTGGCGGATTGCCAAAGACCTACTACTACATTGTTTCTGAAGATACTGTCGAAGAAGTCATCGATCAACGCCTTGTAGTTAAAGAGGAGAGAATGACTAAACTGATCGACACAGACGATATTCCTCTATTCGACAAATCTCTTTCGAGTGACGAATCTACTGCGGATGTGCAAGCAATAATCCGAGCATATGAGCAAAGGAAGGCAAACTGAAGGCGTAACTGGATTAAAGGCCACACTTGGGTTGATCAGATATCTTCAAGAACACGGAGGAGGAATGAGTCGTGATGTTCTTGTTGAAGATGTAGCTGTTCTATTCGGGGCGTCTCGAGTGAAACTACACAATACCATTGATTTGTTACTGGTCGCGGGTGTCATTGAGATCATTGATGATCGTACGACGATATTAAAAGATATCGCAGGTCCGGAACAGTTAAGCCTGCAACTACTTGAGTACGTTGTTATGACACATTTCCCAAATAGTTGTTGTGATGCGATGCATTTGTCCTTGGAGTCAAAACAAATCTGGATTGACGCTAAACGTGCTCCAGGCAGGCACCTCGGAATTGCTACACTGCTTGTGGAACTCGGAGTTTTTAGACGAGCCCGCTTAACTTCACCACTCTGGCAGGTAGACGAACAGTATACACCAATTTTTTTAGATGCCGTGGCTAAAGCAAATCAAAGCTTTGTTGAATGTTCGTTCACCGCAAAAGAGCTTCAAAGTAAAGTAGATCAAAACCTTAAAGCCGGTCTAGTTGCAGAAAACTGGGTAGTGTCGTTTGAACAGAAACGCCTTCAGGATCATCCACTCGCTAGACAGATTCGACGCGTTTCGGACGATCAAGTTGATGCTGGATTTGATGTTGCGTCTTTCAGAGATTCTGGCTCTCTCGCATATAACTGGCTGATTGAAGTGAAATCGTACACTGGCTTGCCAAGGTTTTACTGGACAGCGAATGAAATTGAATGTGCAAAACGTGAGAGGGAACGTTATGTACTCTATTTAGTTGATAGAACTCAGATCGGAAAATTAGACTATAAACCAACAATGATCACTGGACCATATGACTTCTTCCTGGGTCTTGATGCCCGCGAAGGATGGAACGTCGTCGCAAGTGAATTCATGATTTCAGCATACAGATGACCAAGTGCTCTGGATGTAACTGGTCTTAAAGTAGAAATAGATTTGGTAGACTTTGCGGTGTCGAGATTTGTAGAATTCGAAAGTTTATAAATTCAGAATACAGAATAGTTAAAAGTAGTGCGAGCAATTGATTTATACTGTGGGGTAGGTGGATGGTCACTCGGATTGAAACTTTCTGGAGTTCGAGTGGTAGCAGGAATTGACTTGTCGACTAGCGCACTTGAAACTTACAGAAAAAATCTTGGTGATCACGTTCGTCGTGCAGACATGAGAACATTGTGTTACACATCATTGCCCAAGAAAATTGATGTTGTCGTTGGTAGCCCACCATGCACACAATTCTCTTATTCAAATAGAGGAGGTTCAGGCGATCTTAATGATGGAATTGTAGATTTGCAGGCCTTTCTCTCCGTTGTAGATCACATCCAACCTAAATTTTGGGTCATGGAAAATGTACCGAGGGTTGCAAAAATTTTCGAAAGTGAATTGTTGCCAGGAGGAAAATTAGAAGAGTATTCACATTTGGTCGACTCTGTTCATGTTGTAGACTTAGCTGAATTCGGATTACCTCAAAGGAGAAGACGTTGCATTGTCGGAAAGTTTCCGGACGAACTGCTATTTAACTATCGCGAGGAGACACCAACTCGAGCGATGAAAGATGTAATCAACAGTTTCAAGTCGCAGTACTACGATGACGAAATGTTTGGAGCAAGAGTCTATTCTGACGAGCTATCGGATCATGACATTGAAGACTCATTGACTGACGAAGAAGTGCGGTTGAATTTAGAAGCTAAAACTCGCCATCCAGTGTATAACGGGATGAGATTTCCCGACAGTCTTGATCGACCAGCGAGAACTTTAACGGCAACATGCACCAAAGTTTCTCGAGAGAGCATCGTGATAGACGACGAGAGAACCTTTGGTAGTTTTCGCCGATTAACATTACGAGAACGTGCATCTTTGCAAGGATTTCCTGGAGATTTTCAATTTTTTGCACCGTCATATGCAGCCAAAATTCGATTGATTGGTAATGCATTACCCCCACTATTTTCGTACTATGTTGGTTGTGCATTACGGGGAGTGTCGACTGGTCGATTGCGACATCCTTGGCAGCGAAAACGGATTTCGCTTTCGCCTCAAAGAGCACCAAACACCAAACCGAGGCTAGCTCAACATCGCATGTCAAGTAAACGACGATTTCGCGCGGTCATCCCAGGATTTCGATTTAACAGTGGTATGAGACTGCAAATGTCCAATACATTTGTGTGCGGTCAACCAAAGTGGATTGTGGATTTCCACTATGGATCACCAAAAGACATTAGAACAATCGGACTTGAGGAACATTCATTAAATGTATTGATCACGGATCGTCGCGCAGAAGAAGAGCTGGTAAAACTGAACTTATCGGGTGCGGAATT
>VXNY01000009.1 GCA_009840305.1 Gammaproteobacteria bacterium
GGTGGCGAGGCGCACGAGGCCCTTGACCGCCGTGGTCGCGTCGTCCGGCGTCTCGCCGCCCACCTCCACCGTCAGCGACGGCGTGACGGTGATGTCGGCCTCGCTGGACTGGATGGCCACGATGCCGGCGACCACCAGCGCCGTGTCCTGCAGCGCGGCTGCCACCGCGTCGGCGACGGCCTCCGCCGCCCAGTAGGCGAACAGGAACTGCTGGCCGGCGTCGCCGATCCGGGCGAACAGGCCCGCCTCGGTGACGCTGTAGGCGGCCGAGGGGTCGAAGTCGGCGCGGAAGGCGACGTGCCCGGGGATGGACGCGTCGCCGGCGACGTCGGCCACGTCCCGGCTGTTCCGGAGCGCCGCGATGGCGGCGTCGTCGGCGCCGTTGGGCTTGAGGCCGCTGCCGATGCCGAGCTGGCGGAACTGGATCGCGTTCAGGCCGACGTTGGCGGCGTCGGCAACCGCCGCCCGCCCGGCGGCGGTCAGGACCATCGCGGCGGTCACGCCGAGATCTCCAGCGTGACGTCGGCCACCTGGACGGCGCCCACCCCGGCCGCGGCGGCGACGGCGAGGCTCGCGCCGGCCTGCAGCGACAGGTCGTACCGGACGCTGCGCCGCTTGGCGCCGTCGATCTGCTCGCGGATGCCCTGGATGTCCTCGGTGAGGATCGAGCCGCTGTTGAGGATGGCGATCGCCATCCGGAACGCCTGGCCGCCCGGCCGCTCCTCGATGTCGTACACGGCGCCGATGTCCTCAAGCACCTGCTCGACGGCGGCCAGCGTGCCCTTGCGCCTGTGGACGCCGATGCTGTCGGCGACCACCTGGCGCTTGGTGGCGATGGGCCAGTCCGGGTCCCAGCGGTCCACCGACAGCGCCCAGGCGAGCCAGGGCAGGACGGACGGCGGGCACGTGGCGGGGTTCCAGACGTCGGCGATCGGCACCGGCACCTTCGAGGCGCGGGAGGCGGCCTGCTCGAGCGCCCGCTCCATCGCCGTGGCGTTCGGCGGCAAAAGCGTTTGGACGTCGTTGCTCGTGTCCGTGCGCGGCCAGGCCGGCGTGACCCGGACCACGTCGGAGGGCGGCGCCTGGCCGTCGGCGTTGACGGCGCGGGCCTCGAAGGCGTGCTCGCGGCCGTTCGCGAGGCCGGGCCAGGTAAAGCCCGCCTCGGCCGAGCCGGTGTCCGTCCACGCCCTGCCGTCGATCCGCACCTGGTGGCCGGTGATCGGCGAGCCGCCGTCGCCGGGCTTGGTCCAGGCGAGCTTGGCGGCGCCCGGCAGCGGGGACCCCGTCAGGTCGTCGATGCGCTCCGGAGCGGCCACGTCAGGCCACCGTCACGGCGATGCCGTCAAGATCGTGGGTGTCCGGCGCGGAGTACGGCATGTTCGTGCCCGTTGTGCACCAAGGCGCCTGTGCGGCGGTGGCGGCGACGTTGGCGGCCGGCTCGGTCAGCGAGACGCCGATCACGCCGGCGACGTGGCAGGCGGCGAACACCGCCGAGCGGTACACCGTCGCCCCGACCCTGTGGACCTCAAGGCAGTGGGCGCGGACGGCGGCGGCCGCGGCGGCGCGGACCACCTCGGAGTCCGGGCCGGACTCGACCGTCAGCTCAGCGGTGACCTGAAAGGGGAGAATCTCAGCGGCGTTCACCGTGACGGAGTCGGTCAGCGGCCGCACCTCCTTGTCGTTCAGCGCCGCCAGCACCTTGGCCACCAGCGCCGCGTCGGCCGCGCCGTCCGGATTGTCGCCGCCGAGCACGGTGGCGACGATCTCGCCCGGGTTGGGGCTCTCGATGCCGACGTCGACGATCCGCGCGTCCGCCGCCAGGGCGTGGAATCGGTAGGCGCCCTCCGGCCCGGCGACGCTGTAGCTTTCCGGGGCGAGCTGCGCGCGCCGGCGCAGGCGGTCGTCGCTCTCGCCCTCCGCGCGCTCCGCGCCGCCGAGCGCCGCGATCTGGTCGAGGTCCGCGCCCCGGGCGTAGGCCAGCATCACCGCCCGCGCCGCGTCGTTGACCCGGGCGCGCAGCAGGAACTCGCGGTAGGCGGCGACCTCAATGATCTTGAAGGCGGGGTCGGACTCGACCAGGGCGCTGAACTGCGGGTCCCGGCCGCGCAGGTCCGCGAGCATCGCGGCAACGATGTCCTCGTAGTCCAGCCGCTCGACGACGTCGGGCGGCGGCAGCTGCGACAGGTCGATCTCGGCCACGGCGTCAGGCCTCGACGCCCGCCACGCGGAGGGGCGTGCCGTCCGGCACGTAGATGCCGTCCAGGTCCATCCTCACGTGGCCGGGCGACGGGACGTCCACCGAGGCGGACAGCAGCCGGAAGCGCGGCTCCCAGCGGTCGAGCGCCTCGGCGGCGGCCGCGACCAGGTCCCCGGCGAGGCCCCGGTTGGCGGGCCGGTCGACGAGCTGGAACAGCCGCGAGCCGTAGTCCGGCCGCATGACCCTGGAGCCGATCGGCGTGGTCAGCACGTCGCGGATCGACTGGCGCAGGTGCGCCCTGCCGCTCAGCCGCCGGCCGTCGGCCGCGTTGACGCCGCGCACGGGATCAGCCCTTCGCCGCGGCCCGGGCCCGCTTGGCGGGCGCCTTTTTCGGCTTCGGGACCCGGATCTTCCCCTCGAGCTCGGGGTAGCGCGCCTGGGACGGCGTGAGCTCCAGCCTCCGGCCCGGCTGCACCCAGCCGTGCGGGGGGATCCGGCAGGCCTCGACCACTTCGTAGGTTTTCAGCATCAGTCCATCTCCTGGTTGGGACCACCGGTGTCGGCGGGCGGGTCCGCGCTCGGGTGGTCGTGCGTGTTGTACGTGTCCCGCATCTCCTGCATCGAGCCGGCGGCGTCCGACACGTCGCCGGTGGCCGTCACGTCGCCGGTCACCGCCAGGTTGCCCGTGATAGAAACGCCGCTCGTGGCGCGGAGCGACGCCGTGGCGCCGTCCGGAAGCGTGGCGGACAGCGCGTGCGCGGCGCGGTCGTAGAGGATGCGCGCCCCGTCCGAGAAGACGGTCAGGCGCTGGTCCGGGCCGTCGGCGGGCGCCGGGCGCATGGCCGAATAGATTGCGGGCAGCGCCACCGCCTGCGGCAGGTCGCCGGACGGCGACAGCAGGACCACCTGCTCGCCGGCCTCCGGCGCCCACCAGTCGGAGTCGCCGCCGGCGCGGCGCGTGAGCCAGGGCAGCCAGCCGGTCAGCACGGCGTCGCCGGACTGGTCCAGGTCGTAGCGGGCCCGCAGCCGGGCGGAGGCGTGGTCCACCTCGTGCACCGTCGCCAGCCGCACCACGTTGGCCAGGCGGCGCGCCAGCTCCACCAGGTCGAACGCCCGCTCGGAGGCCCGCCGCGGATCCGTCACGCCTCCATCCCCCCGAGGATCGTCTCCGCGTCGCCGCCGTTGGCGCGCACGCAGAGCGTGGCGGGGAACTGGCCCGCCGGCCCGGCCGCGCCCAGGCGCACCTGCTGCTGCCAGGACACCGTCCACAGCGCCATGTGCTTCTGGGCCAGCGCCTGGTTGAACTCGTTGCGCATCTCCACCCGCTCGGCCGGGCCCACGGCGTCCGGCAGCGCGAAGTCGGCGTCGTCCGCCCGCAGCGCCCGTTCGCCGTCGCGCCAGCGCCGCTCCGGCACCAGCCGCAGGAGCTCCGCCGCCACGCCTTCGGCGACCCGGTCCGCGCCGGCCTTGCCGTCCTGGGGGCGGGCCACGACGCTGGCCATGTAGTGCGCCGTCACGTCCCGCCGCGCGGGCGGCCCGGCATCGAAGGGCGGAACCTCCACGCCGCCGCCGTCCCCGCCAGTCCAGTCCTCCTGCGCGGCGTTGGCGTTGCCGTCGGTGCGCAGGAGCGAGACGTACACGGCGGGCGTGGCGCTCGACAGGCGGTCGAGCTCGCGCTCGGTGAAGGCGCCCGGGTGCGTGCCGACGTGGCGCAGCGCGCGGGGCGCGAACCAGGCCGCGATCTCCGCCGCCGCCGCGTCCGCGACGTCCATCAGGGCGGCCATCAGCAGCGGCCCGTCCGGTGCGGGCCCGCAGGGGAGTCGAGGGACGGGTGAAGGAAGCCCTCCAGGGTCTCGGCGTCGAAGGTCGTCTCCCCCTGGTGCACGAGCACCCGGCCCAGCTCCGCGACGGGAGCCCCGTTCGCGCCGAGCAGCGCCCGCTCCCCGGACGCGATCATGCGCAGGTCCTTGCGCGCGGCGTGCCAGCGCGCCTCGATGTCCTCGGGCACGTCGTCGCCGTGCAGGTCGCGCATGGCCAGGTCGACCTCAATGCGGACCAGCTCCGGGGCGCCCTCGGCGGCCGCCCGGTCGAAGCGCTGACCGACGGCCGCCGCCGCCGGGTGGCCCGCGGCGGCGCGCGCGGGCCGCGGCCGCGGCGCCGCGGCCGGGGGGGGGGGGGGGGGCTCCCGCGGCGCCGGCGCGCGG
>VXNY01000015.1 GCA_009840305.1 Gammaproteobacteria bacterium
GCCAAGACCGTTCAAAATTTCGAATATGGGGGATTTTCGGACGGGCACTATATAAATAATATGGGGAGTCTAGCGTGAAATTCAGGGCCGTTACATAATCGTGCAGGGCCCCTCGAAAGTATTGGTTCGTAGATGATAATACTGCAGCGGCTCCGAAAAATTCTTTCGCGTTCTCAATTCCCAAATCCTTACCATCGGATCCAAACCGGGGTTTTGGGCCCAATTCTCGTATACAACCGATAGAGTCTTCAATCGTGAAAATTCGTGTTGAGTACGAGGTCCCTTCAACGAAACCGATTACTGATAGCCACATCTGGGCAGTATATTGAGCTTCTCTTACCACAAGATCACGTATCGCGCGAGGGTCAATATCTGTATGGTTAACAGGTGTTTCCACCTTAACAAGCACTTTTGAATACCGAATTGCAGTGGTTATAATCCAGTCATCTTGTTTGGACTCCATTCGAGTTTCTGGCATTTCCAACTCATTGTCTTTAGGAATGAGGTCACCAGTGCATATAAAAAATTCTCGTTGTATCATTTTGGGTGTTGCCTCGGGCAATTTGAGAGTTGGCTAAACTAAGTGGTTAGGAAGGGTCATCGTCTTCCAATCCGTCAAGATGGCCGTAACCTTTCACCGTTATGCGGTAATAACAGGCATTTGCGTTGCTACTGTCGAACAATTCTAAAGACTCTTCAGTTTTCAGTGGGGCTCTAGCAGATATGCAGCCAAATTGTTTTGTACCAATCACTCACTCTTCCCCGAACCATTTGAGGCGTCTCGGGCGTCGTCTCTCCTGATGTCCAATGGAAAATTAAGGGAATTCTTGATCGTACTTCACCCTGAATAGGGAGCGAATAGAGTGTCCAATTCACGAGGTTTCTTACTGGACTGCATCATCAGTTCAGGGTGGCTAAACGTTTGAACCGCAACCATCGAGTATGTTCATAATGGCTTGACGCTCAGCGTAATCCATGGTTAATCTCCAGGTTTCCTTGAGTGCCACCCAGCGGTCAACATATTGGCAGTGATAGGTTGTGTTAGGTGGAAGCCAATTTGCTGGATCCCGATCCCCCTTTGACCGATTTGCGCTGGCCGAGACAGGGATTAGTGCTCCGTTCTCGCTCAGATCATTACCAAAAGAATAACGTGTACTATCATCCCATTTTGCTCCGCCACTGCGATGTACCTCTGCGAGCGGAATAAAGTGGTCGATATCAATCACACTTGGATCAGTTATAAGACTGTCCAGATACGGATCATACCATTCGCCTGCAATCACAATGCATCCGGTTTCATCTAGGCTTGCCTTAACACGGCTCTCGGCGATCAAGATTTCTTGTCGCGTATTCTGGCAGTCACTATCGGTGTCCAACCAACCTCCATACAAATTTCTATGATAGGTCAGAGGAGAGGTACGAAGGGGCGGTATATTTGGCGGATTCGAGAAGAGAATTGCTGAGTCTGTGCTGGTGGATGTCGGCGCGCAAAAGCCAGCCCTGCGGAAATTTTCGAGGGTAACTGGACCAATGCCTCTGACGCGAGTCAGTTCGTCAAGCGATCGAAATGGCCCATGTTGATTACGGTAGTCAGTAATGGCCTGAGCCTTGACAGGGCCAATCCCACTAACACGCTGAAAGGTTGCTACACTTGCCGTATTGATGTCTTCACAGATGTTGTCAGTCGGGTCAAGATCGTCTAATTGGGCATTTGACTGGCTATCGGCACTTCCACTTGCGCTGGTGGGTGTCGACACACAAAAGCCAGCCCTGCGGAAATTTTCGAGAGTAGCTGGTCCAATTCCTCTGACGTGAGTCAGTTCGTCAAGCAATCGAAATGGGCCATGTTGATTACGGTAGTCCTTAATGGCCTGGGCTTTGGCAGGGCCAATCCCACTGACACGCTGAAGAGTTGTGGGATTCGCGGTGTTAATGTTGTAACAGTTACTATTTGTGGCCGTTGAGTTATTTGATGAGATTTGTGATGGAGCAGCTGGGAAATTACTTGCTTCGGTGGATGCCTTTACACAAAAGCCAGCCCTACGGAAATTTTCAATTATGGCTGCACCAATGCCCCTGACACGAGTCAGTTCATTCAGGGATTGAAATGGTCCGTGCTGATTACGATAGTCAATGATGGCTTGCGCTCTGACAGCACCAATTCGACTCACCCGTTGGAGCTCCGTAGTACTTGCCGTATTTACATTACTGCAGTTGTTGACGGTAGTGTCTGAGTTGTTTTCTTCGGAGCTTGATTGGCTACTCTGAATCTCAGTTGTGCTGGTGACTCCTTGCACACAAAACCCGGCCATGCGAAAATTCTCAACAGTGGCCGGCCCAACACCCTTAACGTTCGTCAATTCGTCCAATGATCGAAATGGGCCATGTTGATTACGATAGGCAATGATGGCCTGTGCTTTAACACGGCCAATACCCCTGACCCGTTGAAGAACCGAAGCATTCGCCGTGTTGATGTCCTCGCAGATGTTGCCGGATTGACTTTGAGTCCGTGTCCATAGCTCCTTAGCTGAAAGCAGCGATTTCCCCCTTTGGGATGTACTGATGTGGGTGGAGTGATTCGACTGATGTAAAAAAGGATTGATTCTGGGGAAGCTGAGATGACTCTTTCGCGTGAGATAGGGGCTGGAATACAATTCTGTTCCGTGTGAATTTGGAGGAATTGATTTCTCAAACTCAATGATTACGTTTTCATGATCTACTCCAGTAGAGACTCCCCCAATTGAGGGGCTCATGATTTCTGGAATTGGATTAGCGAGCCCTGAAAGTATCGGTAAAATCAGAGGGATAATTGTTGAGAGCGATATCAGAGTTTTTGAGTTCTTCATTGAGTTACTTTCGAAGTGGTGTATTCCGACAAGATACGGGATCTGGAAACGATTAAGGTTTTCTTGTTGCAGCCAATAGAGTGCATGTGGAGGAGGATTGGATACTTAAAGACGAGTAGTGATGGGCGTGCCGGGAAAAGGCAGAAATGGGAATTTAATGAGGTGAGAACTGTAGAGTATTGAATGCAAATGAGCCATGGAAAGTGTCGAAGAAATGAGGCTAAAACCGGAGTAGTTGACCAATGTTAGGAAACGTTGACGCGAGCCATTCACAGGCCAGTCCCCCTCCTGACTCTAACGTTGTGGATTTACATCAAAGGATTGCGTCGAGGGGAGTCGCAATTATAACAAGTTTTCGTATCATTACTATCCGTTGGATTTCTTCAGTGTTCAATGCGAACGGTAAATTTCGGACACACACCGAGACGTCAGTCTTTGATGGATTCGTCAGAGATTCTTCCACAGACAGACGTTTCAGATGGAGTATTCAAGGCGGGCCAGACCCGCCCTCAAATCGCCCCCCTTCTTCGTAATATCTTGGTACTCGTACTCGTACTCACGAGTACAGGTTGTTCAGAAATCGACCGTGTTTGCCAGAGTGGTTTAATAGGGAGAAATTTTGGCCTCCTTCCCCTGTTTTTCGAAACTTTTGCTGCAGTAGGTGTCGTCGCATTTATCATCAGTGTGGCCTTTTACTTGCTGTTTCAGGCTCCGAAGCTGCGTAAATGGGACCTTTCGGAATCACAGGTTGCCCCGAAGGTCTCGGCTTCTTATTTATTTCCGATTACCCTGATTGTTCTCTTGGTTGTTTTCGCTGGGCTTTTCTATGGAGCAGATTGTGCTGAACAACACAAGTTGGTACATATTCTGGGAGTAATCTCGGGGATTGCTGTTGGGTTTGGCGGCGGACTTTTGATCTGTCGAAAATTCATTACGAAGCCCTTCAAAAAAATACCGTCCGAGAAGAACCAAGACCAGTAAGTCAAATGAATAATCGATTTATCGCATGTGGGGGGACAGGTGCCCATGTAATGTTGGCGATGGTACGCCTTCACATATTGGGATCCCCATTTGGTCTCTTTTTCAAAACGGGCAATAATCTTCCTGATTTGTTTCTGGTGGATCAAGATTCAGGCGACGGAAAAGAACAGGACAAAAGAACTCCTTGGCAAGAGGTTAAACATCTGATCAAGGTACACCCGGGCAAATACGATTTAGATCTTATAGCAGGACGGTTCTGCCTGATTAGCGCTACCTTAGCGCGATC
>VXNY01000006.1 GCA_009840305.1 Gammaproteobacteria bacterium
CCGTGGCCCGCGTATTACTTACCTTTCAACCCCTACGGAGCTCAAGGTGGTGGCCGACAGCCAGGTACAGAGACAACACAGTTTGAGTTTACTAATGAGGAACTTCAAGCACTCAATGATTGTTGGCAAAAACTAGCAAAAAAGAGATTAAAAGCCAAGAAATTTAAATATGAAGAAGTAACCAAGGATTACACATGGCGAAGTGTGGAGAACAATGCAGGAGTCATGGGATCCACGATACACGAGCCCAAAGATGCGACACGACTCCCATTGACTGTGACTATTTTCCCCACCAGCATTCAGTCTGGGAGACCTCACGGAACGTTGTCTAAGCATGTAGCCAGACAGGTAGTTTTACATGAATATATCCATACGATGCAGGCAGAACGCGCGAGGCGCGCTGATCCTAGCTGGAAGGATTTCAAACCTTACGAGTTGTACGACAACGAAGTGGAAGCTTGGAACCTTTCGCGTTCATGGTATAAACAACTCTACGGTGTTTGGGCACCCCTTGCAGGTTTAACTGACTACGAGATAAATTTCACGAAAACGGATACAGAGTTTATTGATAATAAGAACGATTATGTAGACTATGAAACAAAGGAGGCTAATGGGACTTTAACAGAAGAAGAAAGAGTGAAAATGGACAAACTAGAAGAGTGGTTTCGGGGAAACTTACCAAGTTTCGATGGTCGTGGCGGCAATTATAAAACCACAGACAAATTAGAATGCTAAGAATAAACCGTATTTTGCGCGCTCGACATTGGTTCTCGGGCGTTAGTATTGGAATCGGTCTAGCTGTGGTAGTTGTGGTTTGCGTGCTGCTTTACGCAAATGGTCGCCCAACACCTCAAGTTCCAAGTGTGGTGATTAGTGATCCAAATGTTGCGGGATCTTCATCATTGAGCACTACAACACCTAAAGTTTCGGTCGAAGCACCACCACTACCCAGTTTGGAATACCCACCGGGATCTGTGGAAGAAGCGTGCGGATTGAATGAGTTACCGCCGTACTGGAACGCGATTAACAACCGAAGACGCTCAGAGCTACCTTCTAATGCTAAGGTAGACTGGGAGATACTAGAATCAGAGGAGTGTCGTACGGCATTAGACAATCACGTTAAGGATATTAATCCGTATCTCTGGGGAACAACCTTTGAAAACCGCCAGTTTTCTTTTGTCGTGTTGGAGGAAAAGTCGTTAACTTTTGAGCGCATTTTTGCGGATCCTGAGGGAGACTTAATTCGGGTGCAAGACGCGCTCTCACGTCCTGAGTGCTTGTTGAAAGGAGACGAAAGCAACTGGGAGCTCGAAGAAACCTGTCACGCGGAAGCGTTTCTGAATTACGCACTCATAGGTCGGTTTTGTTTTGACAATGGGGTCAGCAATCGTAGCCGGACGATGTATTGGAAAGAAGATAATCCCACTCCGGAGCAAGATCGGTTTATGTGGAAGCAACTCCTGGAAAACGATTGGGTCAGAGTGAAATGCGAGGAGTTAAGTCCAAACCTGGAGCTTACCAAACATCATCAAGAACTCACTAATTTGCTCTTGCAACTCGGAGGTTACGACACAATCGATATGTTTTGGGATCCGGTCGATTCTTTTCCACCAACTTCTCGCCAGCTTAGTCACCGGGAAATGAAAGAAATATTAGGAATGGGAGAATCGACATACTTAACCTCACGTTACCTAGTTCCAACCTTAATTGAAATGGCAGCGCGCCTCGGGGATGATGAAGCCGGTCTTACTCAGCCATTCACAAAAATATACAGCCACCAGTACCTTGAGGAGGGGTACAAGCATGGGCGTTTTTCGTGGCTGTTGACGAATGAAACATGGCGAGAACTTTCAGTTAAGCAAAAGCCTAGTGCCGATCACTTTCTACGCACGTTCTACTTGCTAGCACGGGTCAGTGCTCATAAACCTGATCCTCGTGCCGAGTTCGAATTTGATTGGGAATGGGTGACAAAACATTTGTGTTCTCCGCCATACTACCACCGCGACGATTGGAGGGAAACTGAACCAGATGATTCTACTGAGCTCCAAAACTGTAAAGAAGTTGTTCACGAACTCCGTCAACGCGACGACCTGAAATTCGCGCCCTTGCTTCAAACGTTGGACAAGTTCGAGCAAGTCGCGATAGAACTAGGGGTGTACGAGTAAGCACTTAATCTACACTGTAACACAAGGAGTGTTTTGTGCCTGCGAACTGGTCGAATAGGACGATATGGACTGGGGACAATCTCCCCATCATGCGAGGTATGAACTCTCAGTCGGTCGACCTCATTTATCTAGATCCGCCCTTCAACTCAAAAACGGACTATGCCGCGCCGATCGGGAGTGAAGCTGCAGGCGCAGCGTTCAGGGATACCTGGACATTGCAAGACGTCGATATCGCATGGCTGGATCTCATTGAAGCCAAGCACGGAAAACTGCACCAGGTCATTCAAGCCGCGATGAGTAAGAGCGACAAGTCGTTTCTCAGTTACATAGCAGTTCGGCTCCTAAAAATGCACCAGCTTCTCAAGCCCAACGGATTGATTTGCGTGAAATGCAATGACTGCCGTAAGTCGCTTGATTGGAAAGACTTCCTTAGTTCCAAAGGGAAGAAAAAAGGGATCTAAGTAGCAAAATTTGCAAAGTGAATTAGTACACGGAATAACTCTTCGATTAGTTTTAGTCGGTACTTTTCATTCAGTTTTCTGCATGTCGGTTCTCGTTTTGGTCCTTCGACTGACTGATTGTGGATCATTCTCCCGTGGTGTTGGTAATTTCCATTTCTATAAGGGCTTAAATGCGGACGATTGCCGCCACTGGAGTGAGAGAAATCTACTTGAAGCCGTCGTCCACACGGGGCAAGTCATCTTACTGAACTGAAGTTATGGCACATCCGCGAGTCTGACATAGCACTGTATAGTCGTCTTGGAGACACCGAAAGTCTGTGCTATCTCTCGTAGCGACTGACCACTACATCGGAGCTTGATCAATTTGTCCTTCTGTTCCTGGTTTAACGCCTCTTGACGTCCTAAGTGTTGGCCGCGCGCGCGAGCCGCGGCCAAGCCGTCTAGAGTTCGGACACGGATGATATCTCGCTCGTATTCGGCGATTACGGCGAATATACCAAAAATCAATTTGCCGTTCGGACTGGTGGTGTCGATTAGAGGATCCTGTAACGATCGAAGATGCGCGCCTTTTTCCTCTATTTCCCTCGAGATGGAAAGCAAATCTTGCAAGGATCGGGACAATCGATCCAGTTTCACAACCAGAATCGTATCCCCTTCTCGAAGTTTACCAAGCAGCTTTTCGAGCTTGGGTCGCTTTCGGTTAGCTCCTGATTGGACCTCAACGAATGTTTCGTCGCACCCCGCACGGTTCAGCAAGGCGATTTGAGAATCTGACAGTTGTTTAGAGGTCGATACACGAGAGTATCCATAGATCTTATTCATGGGGTCAAGAAGTAGTGGCGCAACAGAAATGTGAATTCTAGTTCGTTTTCCGAACACTTGTTCTCAAAGCCTAAGTAGGGAAGGGAAACGTTTGGAAAACGTTCGTTTTGTTGCCAAATAGTACATCACATCCCCACGAGAAATTCCAATCTTTCGCTAAATGTTCGTTCTGAGCCGTCAGAATCGAGGTCAAGTTCTTGTTCTGTTGAATGCTAACTGAATCTCCCGATCCCGCGTTGCTTTCATTTTTCTTCAAAGTCGGAAAACGAACGATTTCTGTTCAAAAAATTTGGATTCTCAGGAGAATACAATATGAA
>VXNY01000019.1 GCA_009840305.1 Gammaproteobacteria bacterium
CCCCCCCCCCCCCCCCCCCCCCCCCCCCCCCCCCCCCCCCCCCCCCCCCCTGGTGAGGGAGAGGCCGATGATGTGGCTGCCCGTGACCGGGATTCGCTGCCACTGGGCCTGGTCGGTGGTCCTTACGAGTGAGCCGTCGCGGGCGAGGAAGGCGGCGGACGGGCAGGTTGGGTTGCCGGCGCTGTTGTAGCGGTAGATGCCGATGACGACGTAGGGCTTGTCGCCGGCGGCGTCAAGGAAGTGTTTTTCAACGAGGAGGCGCTCGAAGGAGAAGGTCCTGTCGGAGCGGCGGACGGAGGTGCTGGTGCCGAGGAGTCTGTTGCCGCTTGTGGGGGAGCGCATGCTGAGCTGGAGGATGTAGGAATCGGCCAGGGGGGTCTGGCTGCCGGGACCGGTGACGGTGCCCTGCAGGTCGAAGCGTTGGATTTCGCAGAAGGTCAGCGGCGTTGGATTGCCGAGCACTTCTTCGACGAGGTCGGCGCCGACGGGATCGTAGTCGGCGAGTTTGTGGTAGCCGGGGCCGAGCCAGCCGTCGAACTGGCTGGGGGTGAGCCAGGCGAGGACGAGTTCGGCCCAGTATTCGTAGACATTGGTTGAGGCGTAGCGATCCTGCCAGAGACCTCTGAGCATGGCGGCCTGGTAGGCGCTGTTGAGCTTTTGCATGAAGCGGTCACCGCCGGATTGCAGTCCGATGGCGTCTTCGATGAGGTGGGCGATTTCGTGGATCATGACTCGATTGCAGTGGCGGGCGACTTCGGGTCCGCCGGCGACCCAGCCGTAGGGCGTTCTGCCGGCAGCGCCGAATACACGGCTGGAGAAGCCCGCGCCTCTGAACTCGGGGAGGTCGGAGGTGAGGCCGCCTTTTTCGAATCTGAGGGGATAGATGAGGAGGCGGAAGCCGTGTTCGTTCATGGTCTTGCGGAGGTCCGGGCGGTCGGAGAGCATGGCGAGGAAGGTGTCGCGGACCTGGTAGAGCTCTTGGTCGGAGACGTCGCTGGATGAGAGGACGGGGACTCCGCCGGCGTCGAGGTACTTGGTGTAGTAGGGGTGGAGGCTGAGCCAATAGGGCGGTGATGAGACGTGGGGGAGCGGGGTCGGTGTGGGCGTTGGGGCGGGCGCTGCCGGGGCGGTAATGGACGGATATTCGGACCAGGGGCCGGGTTGGCCGGCGGCGTTGACGGCGCGGACGCTGTAATAGTAGGTCAGGCCGGGCGTAAGTTTTGTGTGCGTGAAGAAAGTGGCGGTGAGGTCGTCTCCGCCGACGTCCTGCCAGGCGAGGTCGGCGTTCCACCAGGAGATGAGAATGTAGCGTACTGCGCCGGGGACGGTGTTCCAGCGCACGTCAATGGCGCCGTCGACGGCCGCCACGGTCACGACGGGGGCAGATAGATCGGAGGCGCCGGCAGTTGGTGTCGGTGTCAGTGTTGGCGTGGCGGTGGCGGTTGGCCGGGTCAGGATTGGGCAGTCGGGGATGAAGCAGGCCTGGACCCGGTAGTAGTAGGCGTACGTTGTGCCGGGGGGTGGGCGAAGGACGCCTTCGTGCTGGAAGGTCGTGGCGGTCAGGTCGCGGGCGACGAGTTCGTAGGCGGACTTGAAGAAGAGGGAGAACCTGCAGACGGGAACGCCGGCTCCGACTGAGAGGCAGTGGTAGATGTTGTAATGGATTGCGCCGGGAGCCGGGTTCCAATTGAGGGCGACGGTGGAACCTTGAACAGTGCCGGTGATGTTGGCGGCTGGAATGAATTCCCAGACGGGACCTGTGTAGGGGGTGGCGGTTGGCGTTGGCGTTGGCGCAGCGGTTGGGTCTACAGAGGGGATTGCGGTCGGCGTAAGTGTCGAGGTCGTCGATTGTGCGGACTGGGCGACTGCGGTTGCGTATGTGGACCAGTCGGTGATGTCGCCGGCGTCGTTCACGGCGCGGGCGGTGTAGTGGTAGGTTGTGCCGGGGACAACTGTGGTGTGTGTGAAGGCGGTGACGGTGAGGTTGTCGCCGCCGATGTCCTGCCAGCCGACGGCAGCGTCCCACCAGGTCAAGAGGATATAGCGGACTGCGCCGGGGACGGCGTGCCAGCGAATCTCGATTGTACCGGCTTTGACCTCGGCGGTGAGGACGGGCGGGGCGAACTCCGACGATGCCAAGGCGGTGTCTGCCGCGGCGGTCGAGGTAGGCGTTGGCGTGGTTGACGACCGCGCAGCGGGCGGAGTCGGCGTGGGCGTGGCGGTCGGTGTGGGCGTCGACGTGTGCGTCGGATCCGAGGCTGAAGAGCCTTCTCCGGTGACGGTTGCGTAGACCTGCCGGGACCAGGGGCCGACCTGGCCGGAGGCGCTGACGGCGCTCACCCAGTAAAAGTAGGTTGTGCCGGCGGTGAGACCGGTGTGGTCGTAGGCGGCGGCGGTGAGGCTGTCGCCGCCGAGCGATACATGGCCGGCGGCGCTGGTCCAAGAGAGGAGCTGGTAGCGTACAGCGCCGTCGACGGCGGTCCAGCTGAGGTGGACGGTGAGGCCTACAGGGGAGGCGGTGAGGACGGGCGCGGGAAGCGCGGCCTCTGCCAGGGAGGGGGAAGAGGCCGAGGGCGTGGGCGACGGCGTATCCGTGAGGGCAGGCGTAGCGGTTGGCGTTGGGGTCGAGGCCGACAGGGTCGCTTCAGGTGGGGTGACGGAGACGGGCTGGGACCAGGGGCCGGGGTCGCCTGAGGCGCGGACGGCGCGGACGTAGAAGTCGGTTGCGGCTGTGGGAGGGCCTGAATGGTTGTAGGAAGTGGCGGTGAGGTTGTCGCCACCGATGGGCTGCCAGCCGCCGGCTTCGGTCCAGGAGGTCAGCTCGTAGCGGGCGGCGCCGTCGACGGGCGTCCAGCTGAGTGTGACGGTGCCGGCGGCGGCGTGGGCGCTGAGGACGGGGGCCTGCAGATCGGAGACGACGAGTGTATTGGACGAATCCGGTGCGGGCCGGGTTGCTGCCGGTGTTGTGGTTGGCGTCGCGGTTGGCGCCGGCATTGCGGTGGGGGTTGGCGTTGCGGTCGGGGCCGGCGTTGGGGACAGCGGCGCGGCGGTGGGCGTGAAGGCAGGCGTGCGGGTGGCGGTGGGCGTCGTTGGCGTAGCTTGTGCGCCGGGCACGGTGGCGGAGCGCTGTTGGGACCAGGGGCCGGGCTGGTTTGCGGTGTTGCGGGCGCGAATGCGGTAGTAGTAGGTGGTGGCGGCGGTGAGGTCGGTGTGTGTGTAGGCGGCGGCGGTGAGGTTGTCGCCGCCGATCTGCTGCCAGCCGGTGTCTGCGTCCCACCAGGCGATGAGCTGATAGTGGGCGGCGTCGGGGACTTGGGTCCAGGTGAGTGCGACGGCGGCGGTTGCGGGCTGGGCGCTGAGATCGGGGGCGGCGAGGTCGGCGTGGGGGGTGGCGAAGTGCTGTTCGGACCAGGGGCCGTGGGTGCCGTCGGCGTCGAGGGCGCGGATGCGGTAGTAGTAGGTGGTGCCGATGGTGAGGCCGGTATGGTTGAAGGCGGCGGCGGTGAGGTTGTCGCCGCCTATCTGTTGCCAGCCGGTGTCTGCGTCCCACCAGGTGATGAGCTGGTAGCGGTGTGCGCCGGGGATTTCGGTCCAGGTGAGGTTGACGGCGGCGGCGGCGGGTTGGGCGAAGAGGGTGGG
>VXNY01000001.1 GCA_009840305.1 Gammaproteobacteria bacterium
GGAGTGTTATGACGGGGGCTGCGGGCAGGACGGTAACGGTGAAGTTTTTGGTGTCACGGCCACCCCAGACATCGTACACGGTTGAGGTTATGGTGATGTTGCCCACGGACAATCCCGACAAGATAAGCGTTGTGTTTGCAGTAGTGGTGCCCGTGGAACGCGTATAGGGATTTACCGAAACCGCAGACTCCTGCCTAGTGGGTGTCAAGTCGGTGCCGTTCACCACAGAATACATATCTGGATTTGTTACAACCACGGACTCCGGCATGGTGGGCATCACACCTGTACTGTTCACCACATACCGCAGTGTGATGCCGGCGGGGCCACTTTTCGTAATGTTCATCGACACCAATGCATTGTTTTCAATGGTGATGCTTTCCACCGTGCCGCTGGCCCCAACATGTGCAACACTACCGGTATATACTGCCTCTTGATTTGATGTAAGTGCAGGTATATGGGCTCGCGCCGTCTCGATATTGCTTGAGCGCGGAGATCTGTGTAATATGACATCACCGTCATCATCCGTAGCCCGGACTTGGATGGTGGCAGTTTCCCCATTCTTGATACTTATATCTGGTATGCTTACCTGCTGTGGCCTTCGGTTTGTGTCCACCAGAAATATCGTGGCAGCGTCAATATCCTTGCCACCTCTCCCGTCAAAGGCGCCATACAGTATGGCATCCCGCCCGCCAGACTGCGGGGTTATCGTTAGTCTGTTGCCAGGCAGCTCACATTGCTGAAAGATACCTATTGCTTTGCAGGTTCCGGGCCTAGCTACGTTAAGATGGTCATGATCGGCAATGACGTACTTGTATGTTAATGGGTCGAGATCGTCGTCCGTGGCACCAAAAGCGATTGTGTAGTCTCTGCCGACTGCCATATACTGCGGACCTATGGACCGTATCTCTGGATGTGTATTATTGGTCACCGTGACGTCGAACGTGCGTGTCACAAAGGCTGAGCCGTCTGTCACGTTTATCATGATCGTTGCAGTGCCCGCGCTGCGGGGCGTCAGGTGTATTCCATCGTATCGGTATTGTGGGTTAAACCGCACCCCATCCATCTCCGTCATTACATTTGGGGTTGCCACGGTCACGACAGATGAGTTGCTTGATGTCGCCATCCATAACACTGTATCATCCCTATCCCTGTCCCTTACAAGCAACGCATAAGCCTGCTCTGTACGTCCTAAATGCATAGTAATGTCCTGAGGCGTATTCTCCACCGTAGGTGGGATGTTGTGGCTGATTGATTCCCCGAGACTGATATCTACCACTGGTGCGTCTGTTAGCCTTATCTCAAACCCGGTGACGGGCGCTACCACTCCAGATCCATCCTCATACTCAAAATCTCTCACAAGTCCAGCGATTTCAGTAGCAGTCTTCTCGTCATGTAGTTGGACATAGAGCGCTACTATTCCAGCAACGTGTGGGGTTGCGGCGCTTGATCCTTCAAACAAACTACCACCGCCTGGTGCATTTGCAGGATACCACGTCTCCAGCGCCCACGTTGAGACCCGCGTTGCTCCCGCCGTATCGGGTTTCTGGCGGCTGTCTGATGTGTACCCATAAGATGTTATAGGAGAATAATTCAAGAGGTCTGCGCCAGATGCGTATATGCCTCCCACGGCTAGCATACGCTCATCGTTGATGTCTGATGGGGCGTTGATGCTCCCGCCGTCTGTAGAATATTTCAGCTTTGTACCCTCATTATACACTACCAATTGTACCCAATCCGGCTTTATTGCGATCCTGCTTCTCTTATCCGGTTCAACCTCAATACGGATAATCGAGTCTTCCCGAATCTGAATCATTGATGTCGGGGTATTACGTAATTCTGTATCGTGGTTTATCTGGTTGCCTTGAAAGTCAAGTTGATGAAGTACTAACCTGTCTCCGCCCTTCCACCGTAGGTCAATGTAAGTATTGGCATCGATGTTAGCCGAGTCGCTTTTATCACTGACTGTATTATTGATGTTTACTACGTCAGTGGTGTCAAAGTCGATCCACCACTTGTTGTTCTTTCTCACCATGTTGGGGTCGCTTACTGTCCAGCCCTGCCTATCCCCATAATTCCCAACAGAGTTAACCCATATGATGTCGTCATCTATGGCCTTTGTGATGGCTCCCACCACAGACGTATCTGACGTTAGTGTCGTGGTGCCGTCCCCAGGTCCCTCATAGTTGAACCTCAGGGACATGCTAATTACGTCCACATCTTTACCCATAAGCCAGTTGACTGCATCATGAAGGTCACTAACCATGCCATTAGTAGTGGCTAGATACAACTCCACGCCGGGGGCCATATCCATTAATATCTCTGCCACTCCAGTACCGTGTGCCTGCTTTATGTATTCTATACCGGATCTTGTGCACCGATAACAGCGTTCATCGCTTATTACGTCATTTCCTTCATCATCTTTCTCCCACAAATATGAAGGCAATTCACCAGTCTTATCCAAAATGAATCCTTCATCTATCACTCCCACTTTGACACCGGTGCCGGTAATGCCCTTATCATGGTGCCGTCCTACCATCGCATGGAGGCTCGAATCGAGGCCTTGAGTGCGGATAGCACCGTACTCTGCTCCAATTGTTATCTCTCTCACCCAACCATCATCCCGCTCGTAGAGTGACCACAAGAGTGAAATCGGTATATAGCCACCCACTAAACCCAACGACCCATCCTCACCAACAACGGAAATAACCAAACCGCCGTTCGTCTTCATGAGTGCCCAAGTGTCCGTAACGTTGTAGGTAAAGACTTCCACCGCCAGTAAATCACCTGCATATTGCCGTCCTGACTCATCGTAATGCCAACTTGGTCTTGGATCCAAGGTAAGTAGCTCTGAGGTAGAAGCGGCGCCTGAGGTAGAAGCGGCGCCTGAGGTAGAAGCGGCGCCTGGAATTCCAGTCCATCCCACAACATCATCCATGTATTCATAGAGTAAATGTAGAGGCAGTGTGTCGCATGCTATGTAACCATTTCTCACGTCGGATTTGGTTTCTATTCTCAGCAGCATTGACTGCTCGGGAGTTGTAATGTTCGGTGTAATGGATCGATACGCCGCCACACTATGCACCTCCGGCTGTTCCATAATTGACTGTATTGTCCGGTTAACATCATACACCCATACGGCAGCAGTAACGTTGATGCCGTGTTCGTACTCGCTACTGCTATAACCATACACACCGTTGCGCAGGTGCGGTCGTATATCGGTAAGTCTTTGGATCTCGAGATGGTGTAGCGATGCCGCTGTACACATTGGGTTATGCGTGGTAATGACCAGATCCACCAATGCACTATCTGAACTACTTCCGTAGGCAACAGCCGACATGATGCAAGCTAACATCACAATCACAACCCACCAACACACAAGAAGAAACCTGTCGTAAGTTATTTAACAGTGTTGCGCAACTCGGGACCGCGTCCAGCTAATATATACCCCTTAACGAATCCTTTGATCTTTATGTGTACAA
>VXNY01000031.1 GCA_009840305.1 Gammaproteobacteria bacterium
CTCATTGAAAGATACCAAATATATCAACAAACCAGCGAGACGACTCACTTTTGGGTTTGACGACAAAGCAGACGTAACGATCAAGTATGTAAGAGACAACTGGTACGAATTCACGAAAGGGAATGACGGAGTTAAGGTTGAAGTACCCGGAGGAGGTCATCATCGAGCTGAAAGTGTCGCGGCATGCGGCGCAGTTTTGATTTCACTTGGGAAGAGTTTGGAATGTTTGCGACAGCTAGAAAACACTTTGCCCCAAGGACGCGGCAATAGTTTTGAAACTAACAATATAACGATTATCGACGACAGTTACAATGCTAATCCGACTAGCATGATCGCTGCTTTAAGGGAACTTCGCAAACGAAACGCAAAGGGCCGCAAAATCGCTGTTTTGGGACAGATGAACGAACTTGGGATTCATGCTCAAAAATTACACGAAAGTATTGCTCCAGAGATCGGTGATATCGACATTCTGTATTGTGTTGGAAGCCTAATGAGGAACCTTTATGAGATCGTCGAGCCTTCAAAGGAAAAATATCACTATGAACACGTCAGCACTGATCTCCTCAATCACCTAGTGAGTACATTGAGTAAGAACGACGTAGTTTTAGTTAAAGGATCAAATAGCTTCTTTTGGCAAGCAGACTTTGTACAAAACCTCCGAAAATCACTAACATAGTTCGATCTCGAAAAACATATTCCATCCAACAACCGAGACCCCTACATTGACCGACAGTAATTCAACCCACAGCGTCGCCTTTGAGCAAACCCGTAAGAAGTTCGGCTCATTGGTCGCACTTGACCGTCTCAGCTTACAGATACCACGTGGTAGCGTGTACGGATTCATTGGACCCAACGGTGCAGGCAAAACTACCGCGATGCGGATTCTTGTCGGGATTAGTAAACCAACATCAGGCACCATAACGGTGCTCGATGCCGATGACGTCAAAGACGTACGACACCTAATTGGCTACCTTCCTGAAGAAAAAGGCTTGTACAAGCGTATGCGTGTAATCGACTACATTGTTTACTTTGGTCGTCTCAATGGCATGCGGAAGAGAGATGCAGTTACGAAAGCAAAAGCGCTACTCAGCGAGTTTCAACTTACGGACTGGGAAAAGGAAAAGTGTCAAGCACTTTCCAAAGGTATGGGGCAAAAAGTTCAACTCATGGCAACGTTGATTCACGATCCCATACTCATGGTATTAGACGAACCTTTCAGCGGATTAGATCCCGTGAATGTCGAAGTGGTTCGTTCTATTATCTTGAATAAAGTTAAAGAAAACTCAACGGTCATTCTGTCTACGCACATTATGGAACAAGCAGAATCTCTTTGCGATGCAGTGGTCTTGATTAACAAGGGTAAAGCTGTGCTCGAAGGGCCAATTGACGAAATTCGCAAAGGCGATGTTGTATCGGTAGATCACGAAGGTGATGTCTCGGTATTTGATGGATTGCAAGGTGTTGTTTCGGTTAAACAGATCGGTCGTGAAGCAACACTTCAAGTCGATCCCGAGTGTGACCTGCAAACACTGCTGAAATCCATTTTTGAACGCACTAGGGTGACGCAGTTCAATGCTAACTCTGCGTCATTACATGAGATATTCATACGAGAAGTAGGGGGCTCTGAAGCAACGTCCGAGACAACTGCCGATGCTTGATCGTTTGTATTCGGTTTGGCTCATTGCACAGCGCGATTGGCTAGAAGCCACCTCTACCAAAATGTTTTGGTTGGGGGCATTGCTCATGCCTGTGATTACATTGATTTTGGCGATTTTCGGGATGTTTGCGGCGACTTTAATCGGCACCTCTGTCACGGTTGGTTCCTACTACGTCGTCGATCAAAGTGATGGTCTTGGACTAGAAATTCGAAATGAAATCTTGCGGACGGACGTTGCGAATTTCCTAAATGTACTCTCCGATCGCGAACCATTACCCCAAGATGAAGAAGTCTTAGCTGAAGTTCATGAAGCAACTCAAACAGATGCAATGCCAGATCTTGTAAATTCCTTTATGGAATTTCTTGAACATCCCCGAGCAGAATTACCCTCACTCACAAATGGCACCTTAGCTGAAAGATTTAGTGTTTGGTGGCAAAACAATAGTAGTCGAATAGTCGAACTCGCACCCACCGTTTCCTTCGCGACATACCAAGAAGTTCTCACTCCGCACCTGACAGAGACAGAGCTAATTCTTATGCTCAAAGCAGAAAAAATCTTAGGTTATTTCATCATTCCCGAAGGCTTTGTTAATTCCAACGAAAACGCGAAGTTTGTCACTGAAAACATTCTGAAACAAGACCTTGCAAACTGGTACGAGAGGTTTGCTACCCGAGTAATACAAAACAAGAAATTCGCGGAATCGGATATCAGTCGTGAAACCGCGCTTTGGCTTCTACAACGAGCATCATTTCAAACGAGCAAAGCCGTAGAACCGTCTCGTGATACCAATGGTTCGAGTCCGAGTGATGTTGGAGATTCGACGAAGGAAGTAACTGTTTGGGAAACGGTGGGAGAATTCGCTCCAGCAGTGTATCAATACATCCTATGGTTCTTAGTATTCATTGGTGCTACCATATTGATGACCAATACCGTAGAAGAAAAATCTACGAAGTTAGTTGAAGTATTGCTGTCGGATCTTGACTCGGTTCAACTAATGGATGGCAAATTGTTAGGTTCTGCACTCACGTTGCTCACAGTCGTCGGTCTTTGGATCTTTCTAATTTCTATACCCCTCATACTGGGTTCCAACGTCGCTGTATCCTTTTTCCCGCAGGTTGGCGATTTTTTGCAGAGTGGTGCTCTGAGCTCCATATTTAACCCACTATTTGTCATCAATTTCGTGATTTTCTTCGTACTTGGGTTCGCGTTCTACGGTTATTCGTTGTCTGCTCTCGGATCGGTTTGTTCGAACATCAGAGAAGCGCAAATGATGGCGACTCCGATAAACTTAGTCGCAATAGTTCCATTGATCCTCATGGTTCCTATCGCGTTAGATAAATCAGGTACACTACCAACAATAATGTCGTATATACCGCCCTTTACGCCGTTTGTGATGATGAATATAGTAGCTGAAGTAGCTTGGACCCACTATATATTGATTCTCGTGTGGATGACTGCGTGTACGCTAGGAGTCCGATGGCTGGCCAAGAAGATTTATACCAGAGGAATTTTGCTGGAGAATAAGCCAGCAGGAATCAAGGGCTTAGTAAGACTGGTTGGTGGTAGTAATTGATTGCACAATACTGAGTCGTCGCAGATATCGATTTGTGCAGTTACTAGAGATGTTGAAATACCAACTTGCGACGAAGACAAGAACTCTAGTTGGAAATCCACCCCCTTAATAGGACATCTAAACAGATTGCCTTCCCCCGGATAGTACCACATATTTGTTCAGTTGAATTCTGCTTTTAGAAACAGTATCCAACATCTTCGTGGCATGTGGCCTGTGGCTCAGCGCGAGATCGTCGCGATGCTGCAAACGAAATCATACTGGCTAGGTTGTCTTTTCTTTCCAGTGTGTCTATCTGCCTTGTTGTTCATGTTTTGGATCTCCGTTAGCTCGTTAAAGATCTCGTTTGACCATTCCGACATGAATTCCCTCCCATTGGTTGCCTATGAATATCAGTTCGACCAAATTCGCAGTTTTTTTTGGGGCGATCCGTTGTACTACTACGTCGTCGACCGTAGTGACCATCACATCGCCGAAGCAGTACGTCTAGCCAAGGTAAAACGAGATTTTGATGTGTGGTATGGCAATTCAAGTCGAGCTCCTAGCATTGAAGAGTTCCAAAAACGCCTGGCTGATTCTGATTTGGGGCTAGAACACCCACTTGACTACCGAAGGTTTCGAGAGATACAAGAACCAGATGTATCCATCGAGACGTTACATGCGTGGATTGAAAAGGGCAAAATCGTCGGTTATTTCATCATACCAGAAGATGTTTTAGCTTCTAACCCAAACGCGATGTTTGTTCGGCCGAGTCGAGGCGGCAATGCACACACAAGTAAGTTAGACGAACTAGAACAGTGGTTCGAAGACTTGCTTACTCGCGTTCGACAAGACAAGTTACTCGAAACCGACGACGTTGAGATTGAATTGCGGCAACCACTACAAGCATCGTTGCAAGTGGCCATCGATCGAGTCGCCGTCAGTCCAAGCAGCGATGCAGGAAGACCTGCTGATGCAAAAGTTCTTCCCTCGTTGCAGCTTCCTATTGCCAATTGGGTGAAATCGGCGACTATTCCTTTTATTTATCTGTTCATTCTAATTTCTGGAACAACAGCAAACGTTATGGTTACGAGCACTATTGAAGAGAAGTCGAACCGTGTGGCTGAAATGCTCGCTGCGAACCTGAACCCAAGCCAAGTCTTGGATGGTAAGCTTCTCGGGAACTGTGTTGTTATGTTAATTGGAATAGGCTGTGGATGCGTTCTCATAGGACCACCACTTGTACTGTTGCTTGATAACTTCTCTGGACAGGAGATGAGCATAACCGCAACGATACTGCACGTGAGTAAATTGTCAACTTGGTTGATCTTCCTCATTTTTGGAGTCGCTTTTTTTGGGTACATTCAAACAGCTTTAGGCTCATTGTGCGATGATGTAAAGGAGTTGGTCACCGTCGTTTATCCGATATCGATAATTCAATTGTTTTGTGTGATTCCTTCGATTGTGTACGTGTTGTTCAATCCCGATGGTCGTGTAACGCAAGTAATAAGCTTCATACCCTTTTTGACGCCAAGCGTCATGGTGAGTCGCTTAGCCTCTCTACCAACTTGGCCAGTGTACCTAGCAATTGTGCTGTTGATGGTGCTTAGCATTGTTGCGATACGTAAGTTTTCAACGTCATTATTCGCGCATGGAATGGTGTCGGAGCGAGCACCGCGGGGCATGAGAATGGTTTTTCGACTCGCGCGTAGACCTGTTTAGTTATTAACTTGAGTAATTGTTCCCTCGGAAAACAAATGAACAGTATAAACCTAGCAAACTAAAGCTTAGATGAGAAGGGATCGCCTAAAAACTGTTTGGGTCGTGATGATGAACGAATGGTCAATGACCACGTTGAACCCAAGTTTCTGGATAGTTTCTTGCGCTACACCAACCATACTCTTCGCGATGTATTTTCTCTTCCAATGGTTTCTCGGGGAGGATCCTAGGGAAGCATGGTTTAAAGAGGAGACCGTCAAGAACTGGGAGTTCTTCCTAGAAGACGAGTGGCTAGACCAGAGCGTTCGATCACCAAGAGTGTTGAGTTATGGGGTACTCGATCCGAGTGAGTCATTTTCCGCGGATGTTCGAAGAGAAATAGTCAACAATGATTGCTATCTATTTCTCAATTCGATTCTCGATGTGAATACGGAAGACTTTGAGGCCTTCACTGATGTACAAAGCGATGACCACGAACCGTTAGTGCAAGATTTAGCCACGGTGCGGCAGCGATTCGCTTCGATGTCGACAAAAGGTCTCGTTGACCAATTACTGGCCAGAGTCGAACCAACCGAAGAATTATCAGATGTTGTTGAACTCTCATCTTTCCGAGAACGCGTCAAAAGCTGGGTAATACAGAATCAACACGAAACTATCGTTTCGATACCAAAGCTATCATCCAATCTCTTTCGAGACATGACTCCATTAGCAGGTACGGTTTCTACCGAAAGTCTCGAATCCATGCTTTCGCGTAATGAAATCATCGGCTACTTTGTCTTCCCCGAGAGTATTGATGCTGAAATGGACCATCTGCACTTCGTGACACACGTGAGAACTCCTCGAAGTGAATTCCTTGATCTCTTAAACTGGTATCGTAGTGTCGCAACAGATGTGCTTAGAAAACGCCGCTATGAGACTGAGAACATTGACACCAACACACAAACTGCGTTGTTGCAACGGGTCAACGTTGTTCCCACCAACATTGAAATCCCAACAACAAAGTCTCAAATACAGACAGAAAGTTTTGAACGAATTCTCTACATCTTGCTGGCCGGTCTGATGTATTTAGTGTTTTTAGGAGGATCTGTGCGTCTGGTCTCAAATGTGGTAGACGAAAAGTCGAACAAGTTAGCAGACAACCTGTTAGCAAATCTAAGTCCTTCACATTTGTTGGACGGTAAACTGTGGGGAACGGCTATGATTTCGCTAACAGTTATGGGACTCTGGGTAATCTTGGTCCCAATTCTTGCACTTGTAACAGGTCGTTTAGATTTCAATGTGAATCTCGACATTTTCGGCGTGATATTACAGCCAACCGTCGTATTTAATTTCATTTTCTTCCTACTGCTAGCCTATGCTTTGTACGGTTACATATTTGTCGGATTGGCATCGTTGTTCAGTAGAGTGAGTAATGCGATTAACATTTTTTTAGGTGTAGGATTGGGTTTAGGGTTTTTCTTTGTGATCCCATCCCTCGTGACGATGGCGTTTCACCCGTTTGTTTGGCTACAAAATCTGCTGAGTTTCATACCAGTAATGTCTCCGTTTGTCATGGTTGCTCGATCGGGGACCCTGCCGGGATGGGGAATGTATTGCACTATCGTATGTGTGTTGTTAGTGTGCATATTTGCTTCTCGAGCATTGTCAAACCTCATGTTCAAGCGAGGAATATCGAGTGAAGTTAGAGTCAAACCGTTGAAGTTCCGAGCCCAAAAGCTCTCCGCTAAGCCACCATTTTGGCGTTCGTGAAAGGACGACCCATGCGGAATTAACCAGACGAACGCGAGGACGTGTATTGCTACGAAATAAATTCGAGCGAGAGGGCAAAACTTACGTACACGCGGCGGTTGCTACTCTGACTGCAAATTCGCTGCGATTAGTCGTGGTGGCTCACGCTCACTGTTCTTCTTCTACAGTTT
Source organism: Gammaproteobacteria bacterium (assembly GCA_009840305.1). Taxonomy (GTDB): domain Bacteria; phylum Pseudomonadota; class Gammaproteobacteria; order Pseudomonadales; family Azotimanducaceae; genus Bin55. Next base: position 6,846 of record VXNY01000031.1, read on the forward strand.
CTGATTGATCTGTTTCTGGGGCATCAGAGGAAACTGATGACTCTCCATCCTGCGATGCCGAATCTTCATCGTTCTCCGCAGATTGAAGATCGGATTGCGAAAGCGGTGTAAACTCTACCAATTTGAGTTGCGCTCGACGGACTCTTTGATTCTTCGGTTTACTACTAGTGCCATAGTAAGTAGAAAGGTAATCGAGAACCTTACCCTCATTGTCACCTAAGTCCCACAAATTTTCTTGAGTTTGCATACGCTTAATTGATTTAGACCAATTCTCGCGATCGAGTTGTTGCTGTGTTAACAGTCGTTCCGAATGACATACACTGCAAGAGGCTTTGATGAGCTTCCAGTTTCCGTCGGCGTCGATGCGTAAACCAGACTTTGGATCTATCTCTACGGCTTCTTCGTTTGCTAGACAGAAAACCGCTAGCCCCAAGAATAAGACGCTAGCTAACGTATATCGCGATGCGATGGCACGCATTGTTCAAATATCCTTTTGGATTCCAATTCGGAAGCACCATTGGTTGAGAATGACCCTGATCGTCTTCAGCGCGAGCCCACACTTCGTAATACCCTGTAGTGGGAAACTTTATGCTGTGATCCCAATGTTGCCATGCTAGGCGATTTACTGCAGGTTTCAGATTTGCCGCAGACCAAGTCTGACCAAAATCAATAGACACGTTCAAACTCCGAACTGAATTGTCTCCAGCCCAAGCGTGCCCCCGAACTTTAAGAGTGTCGTTTGTACCAATCTGAACTCCAGTTTTTGGGAAGGTGATCAATGACTTGACTGGCATCGCATGAATAATGCGCATGTCCTCGTCGGCTACAGTCGTACCAGGCGCAACGGGTGTTTTAGGTACGCGATAAGATGGACTTTCCATTTTGGGTCCATCGTGAACTTTATTTCGAATGGTGACGCGTCTTAACCATTTCCCCGAAACAGAACCGGGCCAACCCCCAAAAACCAGTCTTAACGGATGACCATTCATCGGATGTAGATCGTCTCCATTCATACCCCAAACAATCATCGACTCGTCGTCCAGCGCTTTGTCGAGAGGAACTCCACGGGAGATAGTTACCCGTTCAGCGTCTCCACTCATGTGGGAATCTGCACCATAGAATGCTACGTAGACTGCATCCGGTTTGTAACCCACATCTTTTAAAACATCTTTAAGACGTACGCCGTTCCATAAGGGACATCCTACAGCACCAAGAGACCATTGATTGCCCGAAACCGGAGGATCAAATTCCGCGCGCCCGTTTCCTCCACATTCTAGCACAAGTTGTCGACTAATATTTTCAAAGCGCTCTTTTAAATTAGTAATCGTGTATGTCTTGTAAGCTCCAACTGATTCTCCTTCAAAAGCCAATGACCACGTACTTGAGTTCACATTCTCGGGAGGCTCACCGTAGTTTCGAATAAACAAACGATTGGCTGGGGTTACGTCATCGTTTAGCAAATGGGGTGGAGTTTCAGCGTTTACAGGTCGGTCATTGAGCAAAATCAACCCATCCTTACCTTCAATTTGGAAAGCAGCATCTGAATTGGAATGGGACGCGGGTATTAGCCCTTGCGGTGCCGCGTGCGCGAATGGAACTCTAGCACCCACAAACGCACTGAAGGCCGCTAATCCTGAAACAAATCCTCGACGGGTAACATGATTTGTGCGACGACCCCATGCCTCCCAATCCGCTCTTTCTGGATCCTGCGCAAACATTTCGTGTATACCACGTTCTCTCTTCTTCATCCTGATATATCTATAAGTCTTACTATCTGTTATGTGTTACAGGCACTGAAAGGCACCTGAATCCTTGGTACAAGCATTTAAACAAATCATTCTAGGTAACGTCTTCGAAACACGTTCGAGTTTCGTCATTCGATGCAACCGGTGCAAATCGGACACGAATACTCACGAACCGGAGTAGCAAATAGGTGATCTGCTTGGGATAGTTTCATTCAGTAGAGTGCCTATTGCTAGTTGTATCCGCCGCAATCAGGGAAAATAAGAATCTGAATCAATCTCGGGACAGCTAACTCTAGTGTCAATGCAAATTCTGATTTTTAGGACTGGATTTCTGAATAACGCGGACAGAGTTCACCTTCTGACCAATTTGTAAAAAATATATACCAAATTGAATTCGTTGAGCGCGAAATTGCTCGAGCAATGGCAGAGGTACCGAATTTACTGAGTTTCATCCTCTAAGGTGTTGCGGGATTTATTCACTTATGATCGCTTACAGAAAAACTGTTTGGTCCATAGTTCGCCAAGAATGGGTAACTTTCTTACGCAGCAGACAATTCTTAGTGTTTGGCTTGCTGTCTCCACTCGCACTTGCTGCAATTTTGTGGATATTCATCTTTAGCAATGGAGGTGTCACTTCAGACGGGATAGATCGTTGGAAGTACTTTCAAAGTGAGGTAAAGCGATTTGGGGAAGACGTTAATGGAACGTACGCCTTCGAGAAGTCAGACGACCGCATCCTCTTCTATGTTGTAGATCAAGCCAATCTAGATATTGAATTTACCTTGCGCGAAGAGCTATTGAGACGCGATCTTACAAGGATGATTGACTACTTGAAACAAACACCTCTAGAGGAATGGAAGTGGTTCCAAGGTTCAGACGATCGAATGTCCAGCGCGGAACAGTTGTGGACGGAGATCTCCTACGGAACTGTTACAGCAGAGACTTTAATTTCGACGTACGAACTTCAGCACGATCCAACATTTTCGTCGAGGTTAACTACTACGAACGAAGAAAGATCTTGGTTCGTTGATGGATGGAATGAAAACGTTGAGGACATTGCGCGGTCGATTCCTACCATGAGTTTCTCTCGAGTTGTTCATGTATTCACCGCAAATGAAGCTTGGGTCAAATCTGTGTGGGTACCAGCCTTTATTGAAATTCCAGAGAACTTCCTTGAGACACACCAAGCAAATTGTTTTCTTGCACAGGGGTGGTTTACCTTTGTTCGGGATTATCCGCTAAAGGAACTTCGTAAGCCGTTGCAAAGTTGGTTTGAAGACCTGATCAGTTCCCAACTAGACGACTACCATGAATCAACCGATCTTTCCAATGTCGATCAATTGCCGCGCGTTAAACCTGCAGTCCATCTCGAACTTCAATCAAACGACTCTCTAGACGGTGTGAAAAGACAATACGAGAGAACTGAATCGCTATCGACCTTCATTTTCTCGTTTATCTATCTACTTTGTATTGGTTGTGTGTGGGGTTTGCTATATTTTGATCCAAATCTCAAACTCAATGAGGACGCTACTGTGAATGAACCTTTATATACCATCATGGATGGGCGCGTTCTAGGGACAATGCTAAAGATTTTTTCGGTCCTTGGTATTTGGTTCGTACTGCTGTTTCTCCCTATTTGGTTTCTTTTAGGAACTGTCCCGGCCTTCGGTGCTGGCGCACTAACAAAATTTTTTAATCCGCTTGACAGAATACACTACTTGATATTCTTCATCATCGGGCTGATGACGCATTGTTACGTATTTCACATACTGAGCTTACTTCGTCAATTCTTGAGGTCCATTACACTCATCCTAATTGCTGTAAATTTCACATTGATGTCAACAACTTCAATGTTTGCTTCTAGCTCATCGGCCTATGACTTTTTATGTTTCATGCCTCTTATGGGAATTTCAATTATGGTGACAAAGACTTTTGCATATCCAGAGCCGCTGAGTTATATATTCATCGTCTTGATTGCGATAGGGTTTTTGTTTGGTTGCAGATTCTTCGTTAAATCTGAAGAAAGATTTCAATCAAAGAAAAGCGAGCTTAAATATATTTTCCACCCTAGCTAAAACCCAGAGTAGCACAGCTGTACAGAGTCAAGATGTCGTCACCGCCAAGAGAATTAATCAGCTAGAACTACTAGCAGAATTTGGAATAGACTAATGTTAAAAGAACCGAGCTAATGTTCGCAAAAGTAGTCTGGCGGTGAAAATGGTTGCTCCCATCGCCATCCGAGAATGGCGAACATCCGTATTGACGAAAGTTTTTGTCGGACTTGGAATGGGCTATCCACTCTTGCTGTCGCTTACACTTTGGGTGGGAGTGTTGTTTCTACTATTGGTCGATTTGATCGGATCTGTTTCCGATGCACCCGAATTAGAGCGCGAAATCGAAAAATTCCTTGGAGCTAATACGCCATCAAGACATACAACATACTATGTGGTAGACAAATCAAACACGCAGTTTGGAGACTTGATTCGCGAGGAAATCTTTCGAAGAGACATCGCTTCTGCCGTAGAGTTCATTAGCAGTAAGGACTACACAGAGTTTGCGGCGGTCCGACCCTTGATAGACTCTTTCTGGAGCTCAGATATCCGTACAAGTATCGAGAGTCTAAAGGAAAAAATTCAAGCTGAGGAAGACACAGTCGATACACGAAAGGTTCTCGTTTCCATACTCATCGATACCATGAAATCTCTAATGAGAGGGGACTCGGAACGAGATGTCGACAGAGATGCCCTCGACTTCGCGTACTGGTGGAGGGCGAATAGGCATTATTTGAGTCGATCCTTACCAGAATTCTCCAATCATTTTTTTGTAGAGTTGACCAAGGAAGACTGGTCTTTGGACGAACTCAATGATTTGTTAGCTTCCAAACGGCTTGACGGATACTTCATTCTACCGAATGGATTCCCTCAAACCAATTCATCCATACAGTTTGTATCGAGTGAAATTATGGTTCCCGAGGAAAGAAGATCTGCTTTTCTTTTGACGAATTGGTACGAATCAATAGCAACTGAAATACTTACGAATCAAGTGACAGGTCTGACGGTAACTGAGAAAATAAATCGTGCTCTACCAGTCATCGAAGTCGGGCGCGTCACCAATGAATATGACAGGGATGGTTCGTACGTTATTAAAGCGGGTTTTCAGGCGGACGTTTACCCTCGTTACCTAAATGTTTGGATCAGGGCGATATGGACCTCTTTGTTCTGGGTCGCTATGTTTTACTGTGTCTACGCAATGTCATTTAACCTCACTGAAGAGAAACAGAATAGAGTCTCCGAGGTATTGCTCTCCAACATGTCTCCTTTAAATTTGATGGACGGAAAAGTTCTCGGCAATGTCCTCGTCATTCTCACTGTTTTCGGTTCCTGGACGGTTATATTGGGTGCGCCTTTGATTTGGATGATCGCGCTTGCACCAGAACTTGGGGCGCACGCGTTGCGTGAACTCTTTAACCCTCTTTATGTTTTGAACTGGTTTGTTTCGTTGCTGCTTGGGCTGACCTTGCTAGGGTACATTGCGACCGCTCTAGGTTCCCTGTACGCAACTGATAGAGTGTTGGGTTTGGTAATTACGTTACTGATGTTGTTACTCGGTATCAGTTTTTTGACATCAGTAAACCCTGACAGTGTGATAGGTTCTATAGTTAAATTTATTCCACTGTTCACTCCCTTTGCTCTGGTGAGCCAGACGACTTTCCTACCGACGCTTCCTGTATATCTTTGTTTACTGGTTCTAGTGATCACATTTTTGTGGACGATTCGATTCTTGTTGGTACCGGTTTTCGCAAGAGGAGTGTTATTAGACGCGGTACCAAACAAATTTAGTAAATTGATAAAGATATTGTTCACTCAGGATTGATGTCTCCCGTTCCGACAAAATCGAGATTGCGCCTGACTTTGCGCTCGCTGTTGGTCGTCACAGTTGTAGAGTGGAAACGGTTCGTGTTTACTGGGAGCTTTGTCTTCCTCGTAATTGTTCCGGCTCTTGTAATATGGCTATATCCATCAGCACACGCACTAGTAACCAATAGCATTGAAAATGTAAGAGAGGATCAAGACCCTTTTCCAACATCATCGCGCGAATTCAAGGGAGCAGAGAATGAAAGACTCATGCTGTCTCACGAACCGAACGTAATCAAATATGCCGTTGTTGATAGCAGCTCTTGGGTGCATCAAAAGATTAAAGAAAAGCTCCTGTTCAAAGATCTCAGCATCGTTCTGCCAGCTTTAATCAAGCTGGACGAAGCTCAGTTTGCGCAATGGGCTCAACACGCGGTTGAAGAAGCCCACGGCGTTGATTCGACCATAAATCGGTCGGCCTTGTTAAAGAATCTGATAAAGTTCCATCAAACATTGGTAGACAAGGGTATCAGTGATGACAACATCACAGACTTAGCTCAACAAATACTGCAAAGTAAAGATAGCAACATCACGGGGGACGACCCCAAAGAATCAGTAGTTGTGTTGTGGACGCTCCTGCCAAAGAGCATCATCGAGTTGATACCATTGGTATCGTTCGCTTCTTTCGAGGAAATCGAAGTCGAGGCTAGTTCTACGGTTAATGCCCAATCCATGCTTCTCTCGGGAGAAATTGCCGGTTACTTTGTTACCCACGCAGACTTGTCTGGTAGCTATGAAGGTATGCAGCTCGTAACTCTAAACAGGGCTTCGAATCCAATCACTGCCGATCTCAAGATCTTTTATCAAACACAACTGTCGGATGTACTTCGAGAAAACAATCTTTTGACTAATAGAGTGTCCATCGACTCAGAGATCCCACGACTAGAAGTTCAATGGAGCGAAATAAAAACTATTGGATTGGACGCTACTTCAATCCGGGCACAGAGTCAATGGTGGAGTTCTCCGTCCGGTCTAGCCTCATTTTTAATAAAGCACTCACCGGTGATACTGAGTCTCGTTGCGTTAACGTCTGTAATGATCAGTACCTTGGTACTCGCTGTAAATACCATCGACGAACGATCAAGTAAACTTGCGGAAGTATTGCTGGCAAATATTGACTCTAAACTGCTATTTGATGCAAAAGTGTGGGGAGGAATGCTTGGTATCCTTACTGTTGTCGGTTGTTGGGTGAGTATTCGAGTCGTGTATCTTTTGTTCGTTTCCCCTGACACACCCCTTGAAGTGCTACCAAATCTGACGCTAATCCATCTTTTGCATGTGATGACTTTTTTATTCTTCGGTTTCGCTTTCTACGGATATTTCGTACAAGCATTTGGTGCGGCCTGTAATAATCAAGTCGACCTAGCTGTGCTCATTATTCCTGTGGCTTTTGTTCAGGGTATCGCTGTTTGTTCCTTGTGGTATCTCATCGAAAACCCCAACACTTTATTCGCATCGATAATTAGTTTTGTTCCACCTCTCACTCCTTTTGTGATGATAGCACGTATAGGTCACTTGCCTTCTTGGCCGCTGTACTTACCGATCTTAGTTCTCATGTCAGTGAGTGTGCTTGGCGCACGTCAAATTGGAAATCGCTTCTTTTCTCGCGCCTTCCTAATGGAGCAAAGACCACGGGGCGTCAAGAGATTGATTCGACTAGCCCGACATCAAGAATGACCAACGCGGTCTCTGCCCACTTTGGCGTAGATTCACGGAGTTCGACTCACCGAAATCCCCACCAGATCAAAATTTGCAATATTAACACCCACAACGTATCATTAAAATTGTGTTTAATCGCCTATCCGTATTAATATCTTCACGTGTTGAATAGCAGTGACAAACTCAATTCATTGATGTCTCCACCATCAACAGACTTGGTCACTCTGCTGGAGCACATCTGGAATTCGTTCACTGCACGAGAACAATTCATTGTTCAAAGACGTTTTGTCGACTCTTCTAAATGTACTCTTCAAGAACTTGGAGAGCATTTGGAGCTCACAAGAGAGAGAGTGCGGCAACTTGAAGCAAAAATTGTCGAACGATGTGAAAGAGCTATCGGAATTCAACTCGAAAAGCTCAGAAAGCACCTCGTGGATAAATATGGCGCGATGATTCCTAAAGAAGCGTTTACGGGAACAATTGACAGAAAACTAACGGGAGTATCGTCTCGAAACAAGGCTTTATTTACAAAGATATTTTTAAGATATTTAAAGTATCACTTTAAGAACGATTTTTACCTATCTCCAGCTGGAGATATCGTTATTTCAAACTATTTACATTACATTAACACGAACAATCTTTTGCTAGTTGATGAAATGACGTTAGCTCGTATCAATCTCGAATTTTGGTATAAGTACAGAGACGAGATTAAACAATGTCTTGGTCTCGTAAGGCTACGCTATGGTTCATTCGCTCGCAAAGACAGTGTTTCAACACGCGTACTAGACACACTGAAACACTTGGGAATTCCAGCGACTAAAGAACAGATCGCAGAATACTCGGGAATCCCAGAAGAAAAGCTTACCAATCGGCTTAGACTGATTCGGGGAGTAGTGAAGGTTTCCAATAACATGTGGGGGCTCGGAAGCTCCAAGAGTACGCAATACGTAGGAGTGGTGGACGAAATGCTTACAGTCATCGAACAACACGGCGGGCAAGTTTCAGTCCAAACTCTGAAATCGGAAATCAAAAGAAGGTGTAATGTCAAAGACTCGACAATTACAGCCTATCTCTACACAACACAGTTTGTCATCGAAAACAAGATGATCCGATTGAGTACGGAAAATGATGTTCGCTTGCGTCCCTTGGCACAAACGATTGACGGCAGGACTGGAAACGGCGCACCTTATTGGATAATTAAAGTGAAAGCCAGACACCTAAAAGGACACTCTGTCGTAGGCCTCCCTCCTGAGCTAGCCTACTACCTTAAGTGCGAACCAAATACTCGTTCCAGGATTCCAATTCACTATCCATTGGAATGTAGAGACATGAGTATCACTTGGCGTTTAGCTTCGACGACGGGGTTGCAAATAGGCTATTTAGCAGATGTAATGAAGAAGTTACGGGTTCAAGAAGGGGACCAAGTGAGATTGATCGTGCAAGACGGTGCCAGAGTAGGATTTGAACGCCATTCTCCTATTAAGTGACAATGACTAACACTGTAAATTGATAGTCGACCCACTCGGCCGCCGCTTTAAAAATCTTCGCGTCAGTTTAACGGCTGCATGTAACTACGCTTGTACCTATTGCGTTCCTGACGGTAAAAAACTTCAAGCCCTGAGTGCTGAACTGTCGGAACAGGAACTGAATTACGCCGTGCGTTTACTGGTCGAAGCTGGTGGTATTGACAGGCTTCGAATTACTGGTGGAGAACCTTTGATTTCGCCAAAATTTGATGCACTTCTTGACAGCTTAAATGAGTTGTCGCTATTAGATATTGCGATTACTACCAACGGTCAATTTTTGAGCAAGAAATTACCGGTAATAAAACGTGCGGGAATCACCCGACTCAATGTCAGTCTCGACACGCTGGATCATACCGCATTCAGGAGCATCGCTCGGAGCGGTGATCTTGCTACCGTATTGGAAGGAATTGAAGAGGCATTGGCATTGGGGCTCCAGGTTAAAGTCAATTGCGTTCCAATTCGAACCGCGAATCTTGACCAACTGTTGCCTATACTCGAATATTGTTTAGCAAGAAACATTGAGTTGCGCTACATAGAACTCATGAATATGGGTCATCTCAAGCATAACCAATCGTATGAGCAAGATTTTGTTGGAATGGATGAGATACTTGAAAAAATTGGAGCGAAGTACGATTATTACAAAATTGATGCCCCTCTAGACTCGACATCAGTTCGATTTGAAATTCCCGATTTTGGTAGATTCGGAATTATTGCGAACGAAAGCGAACCGTTCTGTAGAACTTGCACTCGGTTAAGACTTTCATCCAACGGTCAGATATTTGGCTGCTTGTCAAACTCGAAAGCGTTCTCCATTAAGCAACTGCTGAACGAACCTTATCCGCAGGCGATAACAGAGATGCAAACTGTACTGAGGTCCGCGATGCAGCTAAAGCAGCGCTTAGCGTTTACAGGCGAAACCACAGTTATGAAGTTCATAGGCGGTTGAATTTTGGAATAGGGAAGAGTTTGTTTAGCAAATAAACGACGGGGAATAAACCACTTATCTACATAGATCAGTGATAACTTAAATGTGGAGTTTTTCAAAAGGTCAGTAAGATGGCACTTTTCAGTTCATTCATCGTGTCGTGTTTTGCTTTAGCTTCACACTCTCTTATCAATTTTGACACAGCGAAACGAGATAGTCTTGAAGTTGAACTGAAGTTTGCTCTAGAGAGTGAACACTCCAAACCCAACATTTCAAGAAGAAAGCGTAGCAAAAACAACAAAGTAGTAGAGCTCATAAAAGAGTTTATTGCGCAGGCGAACGACAACGAAATAATATAGAATCGATGGGTTTCCCCCTGAGCGAGTCATGCGTGAGTTTCTTATCAGTTCTGTTCAAAGCACTACTACTTGGTACAGGTCCTATATTCAGGTCCTAGGAACCCCGTGTTAAAATGAAAAACGTTCGAAGCGTGCGATGGAAGTGGGACATTAGCTCGTGGTTTCAGTAGAAAACGAAAACAATCAAGAATTGAACTACTATAAAAGTAGCATGACAAGTGAGATTACGAGTGAGCAAAGTCTAAACCTATTTCAAAGAGTGAATAAATGGTTCAAGGAATTGAGCTTTTGGGGAAAGGTGCTCTATTGTGTTTCTTGCGCTGTCTTCGGTTTCACAACGCGGTTGCTATTTGATTTGATTATTGGTCTGTTTTAGACTTGTGCGTTCTGTTTAGAATAAACCGGTCTTTTTACCTCGCGTCGACCGGGGCACGTTTTTGCCCGTCCACCACTCGTGTAATGATCGATCGGAAAGTTGTGAACAATGTGTGTAGTTACAGAGGTATTGTGTTTTAACCTACACTCTAAATGATGGAAATATTTCACTTCAGACTCTATTGCAATAGGATCGCAATCAAGTCAAAGCCTACATGTTCGGATAGTTCGGTCCCCCTGAACCTTCAGGAGCCACCCACGTTATATTTTGTGATGGGTCTTTAATATCGCAGGTCTTACAATGCACACAATTCTGCGCGTTGATTTGAAACTCTTCCTCGCCTTCTTCGCCCACGACTTCATAGACTCCAGCCGGACAATAACGTTGTGCGGGTTCTGCAAAGTCTCGAAGATTTTTTCTGATCGGTAAGTCCACATCTTCTAATAGCAAATGGCAGGGTTGATCCTCCTCGTGATTCGTATTGGATAAATAGACGCTTGAATTTTTATCGAAGGAATAGACTCCATCGGGTTTGGAGTAGTGTATTTTCTTACTCACTTTTGCAAGTTGTAATCGCTCATGATCGGGTACCGTATCTTTCAATCGAATAGGATTCCAGCCGTTGAAAATGTTTTGTTCTAAACAAGCCCACGCAGAACCGCCAAGCATGCCCAATTGATGCCAAGCAGGACCTATGTTCCTAGCTTGATGAAGTTCCCCATGTAGCCATGACTTTTTGTATCTTCGTTGTATATCAACAACATCGTGTTGCCGTTCAGCACTTAGTGCTTGCATGATAGCTTCCGCAGCTAACTTCCCCGACTTCATTGCAGTGTGTGTACCCTTGATTTTTAACGGGTTTAGGAAGCCCGCATCGTCCCCAACTAAGACCGCACCAGCTACCGCTAAATCTGGCAGTGAGCCGTACCCACCCTTTGTAATGGCGCGAGCTCCATAAGAGATTCGTCGGCCATCTAGGAGATGTTCTTTGATTATGGGATGATGCTTCCAGATTTGAAATTCACTAAAGGGGTCAAGATAAGGATTAGAGTAGGAGAGATCGACAATTAATCCAAGAGCGATTTGTTGGTTTTCCATGTGGTACAAGAAACCACCACCCGTAGCCGATCGCGAGAATCCTAACGGCCATCCTATGGTATGTAGGATTCGACCAGGACTGTGGTGACCAGATGGCACTTCCCACAACTCTTTAAGCCCAATTGCGTAGTGTTGTGGTGAACTGTTTTCATCGAGCTTAAATTTTGCGACTAACTGCTTTCCTAGATGTCCGCGACAACCCTCCGCAAAGACTGTATAGGATGCATTCAACTCTAATCCTGGTTCATGGGTGGGTTTTTCTTTGCCCAATCGGTCGACACCCATGTCTCCGGTAGCAACACCAATCACCTTGTTTTGTCTATCGTACAAAATTTCAGTGGCAGCAAAGCCCGGGAACAACATGACACCAAGTTCTTCTGCTTGTTGAGCCATCCATCGACATAAATTGCTTAATGAAGTAACATAGTTACGGTCATTCCGGCTAGGTCTCGGGATGAGGGCACGAGGAACCGCGATAGCTCGATGATCATTGACAAGACAGTGAAACCGGTCTTCAGTGACTCGTGTTAACGGTGGCTCAAGGTCTTTCCAACTAGGAAAAAGTTCGTCCAAACCCCTTGTATCGATTACCGCACCGGACAGGATGTGAGCCCCGATTTCACTGCCTTTTTCAAGGACGCACACACTGGTTTCTCGACCCAGTTCGTCTGCTAGTTGCATGATGCGAATTGCAGTGCTTAGTCCTGCCGGACCTGCACCTACAATGACGACATCGAACGTCATCGATTCACGTTGTCTTTTAACCATGAATACCGAGTGTTAGCTTGTTGAAAAAATTTTTAATCATCAGTGCTAGAAAATTTTCGGTTTGATTTTGATTACTAAACGCTCTCTTTTGGAAAATTCTACGACTGAACTGAATTCAGGCACTCAAAACCACGAGTAAATATTAAATGAAGATCCTATGCGCGATAAAGCGAGTTGTCGATGCCAACGTCAATGTTGTTGTCAAAAACGACGGCAGCGGAATCGATTTAACAAACGTAAAAATGTCCGTGAATCCATTCTGTGAAATTGGTGTTGAACAAGCAATCCAATTGAAGGAAGCGGGAATCGCCGATGAAATTGTTGCGGTCTCTGTAGGGTCCGACAAGACGCAAGAACAAGTGCGCGTGTGCCTAGCTCTTGGTGCTGATCGAGGCATCATCGTAGATGCTCCAGATGACTTAGAACCCCTAACGATTGCAAAAATTCTTAAAGCAGTATATACCGAGGAACAACCGCAACTGGTGATTTTTGGTAAGCAGAGTATTGATGGTGACCATAGTCAAACAGGGCAAATGTTTGCTGCATTAACAGATCTTCCACAAGCGACGTTTGCATCCAACCTAAGTGTCAGTGATAGTTTAGCAACCGTAGTTCGAGAAGTCGACGGTGGCCTACAAACATTGCAAGTACCTCTGCCTATGGTGCTCACTACAGACTTACGCTTGAATGTTCCGAGGTTTGCTTCCTTGAAAAACATCATGATGTCCAAACGGAAACAGATCGACGTTATTTCTGTTGCAGATCTGGGTGTCGTTCTTGACCGACACACAGAAACATTGCGTGTTGATCGCCCTCCCGCAAGGTCTGCAGGCATAGTCGTGGATTCGATTGATGAGCTAGTGTCGAAACTCAGAAACGAGGCAAAAGTACTCCCATGAGCATATTAGTCATTGCCGACCACGACAACTCAGAGTTAAAACCTGTTACGCGGAATACGCTTAAAGCGGCTTCAGAGATTGGAGATGAGATCGACGTCCTCATCGCCGGCGCTGCGTGCTTTTCCGTGGCTCAGTCTGTTGTAGACTTGGGCGTAGCACGCACAGTCCACATCGCAGATGCTCCAACTTTTGAACATGCAATCGCGGAGAATCTTGCCGCGATGGTCGTACAGCTCGCGTCGGCATATCAACACATTCTTACGGCACACACGACCACCGGAAAGAATTTTCTTCCTCGTGTCGCAGCTCTACTCGACGTGCAAATGATTTCAGATATCGTGGAAGTATTAGGTTCAAATACATTTAAGCGTCCTGTATATGCTGGAAACGGGATTGCGACTGTACAGTCGAACGACTCGACTAAAGTTATTTCCGTACGCGGTACCGCTTTCGATCCGATCGAATCAGGAACTGTGGCAACAGCGACTAACAATCTTGATGCGGCTACTTTCCCCGATCCAAGTCCTACGACCTATATAAAAGATGAACTCGCGCAGTCGGAACGACCCGAACTCAACAACGCAAAGGTAGTGGTTTCGGGGGGTAGGGCACTAGGTAGCAGTGAGAGCTTTGCACTTCTGGAAGAATTAGCTGACTCGTTGGGAGCGGCTGTTGGAGCTTCCCGCGCCGCAGTTGATGCTGGTTATGTTCCTAATGACATGCAGGTAGGACAAACGGGCAAAATTGTGGCACCAGAACTGTACATCGCCGTAGGCATCTCTGGCGCGATTCAGCACTTGGCAGGAATGAAAGATTCGAAAGTTATTGTCGCGATCAACAATGATCCCGAAGCACCAATCTTTCAACTTGCAGATTACGGTTTAGTCGCTGATTTGTTCGAAGTTATCCCGGAGTTTATTCGTCAAATCAAAGCAGGCTCTTAGCCTGCTTCTACAAGTCAGTCCCATTTCCTTGCGTCCGTAAACCATCCGACCTGAGTGGAATAGTCTTCGACTTTGTTTACAACATCGAGAATCAACGCGAACAACGCCATACGAACTATCAATCCATTGTCAGACTGTCGAAACACTGCTAAATTGGGGTTTGAATCTAGATCTACATTGACTTCTTGTGCAGCTTCTCGAGAATCTCTAGGCAGTGGATGCATGATGACCGTGTCGGGTTCGCAATGCTGGGAGTAAACAGCTTGATTGATTCGAAACAACCCTTGGTATTCGCGCGCTTCTGCAGAGGATGAAAATCGTTCTTCTTGAGTCCGCGTCATATAAAGCACGTCAACACCTTGAATTCCATGCTCAAGTTGCTCAAAGTGCCGCACTTCATGCCCGGCTTTTTGCAGTTCAGTGATCACACTCTCTGGTGCACTCAATACTGGAGGAGCAATCAAATGGACCGTAATATTGCGAAACAGTTTGAGCAGCTTGATTAGTGAATGTACCGCTCGTCCATACTTGAGGTCTCCAATTACTGCGATTCGAAGGTCATCGAGGCCCTTTTTTCGAGTTCTGAGCTCTTTTTTGATTGTGTACACATCAAGTAATGCTTGTGTAGGATGTTCGTTCGAACCATCGCCACCGTTGAGTACTGGGCTTCGCGAAGACTCTGCAAACTCGGCAACCGCGCCATCAATGGGATGTCGCATGACAATCACATCGCTGTACGCCGAAACCACGCGAGCAAAGTCCTTGAGTGACTCACCCTTTACTAAGGATGTCGATTCCATATCAGTCGTTTCTCTCACACTACCGCCGAGAAGATTAAAGGCTGCACCAAACGAGAGACGCGTTCGTGTACTTGCTTCGAAAAAGAGATTACAGAGAACGGCACCGTCCAACACCCTGGTTACTCGTTCACGATGGGCGAACGGTGTCATTTTGTCTGCTACTGCAAATATTTCTTCAACGTCAGCTCGATTCAGCTGAGCGACGGACAAAATATGCTCGCCAACAAAGTTCAAGTAGCGGATTTTCTCATCAAATCAAAGATTTTGAGCGAAAACGGAGACGAATTAATTTTGCACAGCGAGCCATCAACTATATCTTGTTCAGGAACGAGCTAAAACATGACATTTTGAATCATGGTATGGTGTCAAATTCATTCAAGAACACTTTGAGATACTAGACTCATATATACTTTCACGCACAACGTAGATCAAGTGTGCGCTTTGGCTTCTTGTTAAACATGAAACTCTTTATGTGTTCAATGTATCTACAACGCCGAGTATTGACACTTTTGAATCGAATTTTCGTATAAATATATGTACAAAATAGCCGAGATTATTTTCTTTGACTGAAGTTGCTACACATCCAGAAGCCACACAACCGGAAGTAATCGGTACTTCCGCTCGTAAGCTTCTACCTTTCACGTTTGCCAATCGTAATGGCGTACTCCTTACCGGCGAACCGCACGACAACGAATCAGAACTCCCGGTTTATTGTCGTAGGTTTCCAGATTTGCGAACTTTAGCAGAAGTCCGTAGATTCACTGGAAAACGGAACAACTTTGTACGCGTATCCGAATCAGAGTTCAATTCGCTTCTTCAAAAGGCTTATGAACGAGACTCTGAACAGACTCGTCAAATGGTCCAGGACATCGATGAGTCCATGGATCTTGCGAGCCTAGCTGACAATATCCCTCAGGCCGAAGATCTATTAGAACAAGAAGATGACGCTCCAGTCATTCGACTTATCAACGCGCTATTGACCCAGGCAATTCGAGAAGATGCCTCAGACGTGCATATTGAGACCTTTCCCAACACAGTTGTAGTTCGCTTCAGAATTGATGGTGTTTTACGTGAGATAGTCCGTTTGCAACGCACGCTAGCGCCCTTGCTAGTTTCTCGAATCAAAGTTATGTCCAGACTGGATATTGCAGAAAAACGAGTCCCGCAAGATGGTCGTACGACCCTGCGCATTGGTGGACGAGAGCTCGACGTTCGTGTTTCGGTGATGCCGACGGGCGAAGGGGAACGAGTGGTTCTAAGACTTCTCGACAAAGAAGCGAGCCGATTGAAACTTGACCATCTCGGTATGAAAGAGTCAGATGTTCAGCATGTTCGAAATATCATTGCGTCTCCGCATGGGATATTCTTGGTTACGGGTCCAACCGGAGAAGGTAAAACCACGACGCTATATGCATCGCTGTCTGAACTGAATACTGAAAACGTGAACATTCTCACGGTGGAAGATCCAGTCGAGTACAACTTGCAGGGAATAGGACAGACGCAAGTGAATACACGTACCGGAATGACGTTCGCTCGCGGGTTGCGCGCGATGTTGCGTCAGGACCCAGACATCGTCATGGTCGGAGAGATTCGAGATCTAGAGACTGCTCAAATTGCGATCCAGGCCAGTTTAACAGGTCATTTAGTACTCTCAACACTTCACACGAACACGGCGGTTGGAACCGTCGTCCGTTTAGTGGACATGGGCTTGGAACCTTATCTGCTTGCTACCAGTCTTACGGCAGTACTATCGCAACGGCTAGTTCGCGTGATTTGCACTAACTGCAGAACCGAGCGAGGCCCCACAGTATTGGAACGAGAGTTTATGCGAGGCATGGACGCAAAGTATTACGACATGCGCGGGTGTGATTCTTGCGGACAAACCGGTTATCGTGGTCGTACTGGCATCTATGAGCTTTTGCTGCTAGACGACCAGATGCGACAAAAAGTGCATGATCGCGCGTCGGAGCAAGAATTGAATCAATTAGCTCGAGAGCTATATCCAAGTATTCGTCATGACGGTAGAGATAAAGTCCGTCGAGGAATAACCACAGTAGAAGAAGTCATGCGAGTGACCTTGGAAACCTAGCCATGGCCGCTTTCGAATACACCGCGTTAGACGCGAACGGCAAAACGAAAAAGGGCATTCTCGAAGGAGATAGCCTCCGTCACGTTCGGCAACTAATGCGTGACATTGGGCTCACGCCCATGAATGTCGAGCTTACCTCTTCAGTTGAAAAGGAAGCGCAACAGGGATTTTTCGCGCGCCTATTTGGCAAGTTAAAGCCGATGGAAATGGTGCTCTTTACTCGCCAGTTAGCTACTCTCGTCAGTGCAGGATTACCCTTGGAAGAAGCAATGTCTGCGGTCGCTCAACAAACTTCGCGCAAGCGGGCTCGTAAGATTTTCATGTCTGTTCGGACTCGAGTCGTTGAAGGACAGACTTTGACAAGAGCCATGTCCGAACACCCAGCGACATTTAACGAACTCTATCGATCAACGGTGGGTGCAGGCGAACAATCTGGACAACTCGACAACGTGCTCGAAAATTTAGCGAACTATCTTGAGAAACAGCATGAATCTCGGCGTAATGTCCAATCTGCATTGTATTACCCCATATTGTTGTTTATCGTTGCCGTTATCATCGTCGGTGGCTTAATGACTTATGTCGTACCCACGATCGTTGAAGTGTTTAGTTCTACGGGTGAGGCTCTACCGCTGGTAACCGTGATCTTAATCACGATTAGCGAATTCTTGAGAGACTGGGCTTGGGCTGTTTTAATCGGGCTGTTGTTGTTCTTGATGCTAATCCGGTACTCACTCTCAATCAACGCCATTCGAGTGGCATGGCATCGTGTGAAGTTAAGATTACCTACTTTTGGCTGGTTTGCCCGCAGTATGAACGCAGCTCGGTACGCCAACACCTTAGCGATACTTGGATCGAGTGGAGTACCACTAGTCGACGGCATGAATATCGCGTCCAACGTTGTAAATAACCTGTGGATTCGCAAACTCTTGGAGCAAGCATACACACACGTCAGTGAAGGCACCAGCTTAAACAGAGCTCTAGATGCCACGAAACAATTTCCACCGATTTTTATTCATATGATCGCGAGTGGAGAAATGAGTGGTTCGCTTGACAAAATGCTGTTTAAATCGGCTGAGTACCAACAACAAGAGCTACAAAGAATAATCGACACGTTGGTTGAACTCTTTCGCCCAACGATGTTGTTAGTCATGGCGGGGATGGTATTTTTCATCATGATCGCCGTGCTTTTACCAATTCTCAGTATGACCCAATTGGCAATTTAATATGAGACCTATAAAACGACATTCAAACAAACAATCCAGGACACAGGGTTTCACTCTACTCGAAATGCTAGTCGTGGTGCTGATCATCGGGCTTCTCGTCACTATCGTAGTCGTCAATATCGCACACCGACCAGATGAAGCTAGAGTGAAGACCGCAAAAGCACAGATCGCCCAATTTTCGCAGGCGTTAGATATGTACAACTTAGACAATTCGCAGTACCCGACGGAAGCTCAAGGTTTGATGGCATTGTTCGAGAAACCTACTGGTTTTCCCGAACCGCCGGCCTGGGGACCTCAACCTTATATGCGTGGGAAGGAACCACCAAAAGACCCTTGGGGAGGCGATTACCACTACTCCATCGATGACGAGACCGGTATGTTTCTGATCACTTGTTTTGGTGCTAAAGGTGAAGAAGGCGGAGACGGTATAGAAGCTGATCTCAGATCGGACGAACTATAGCTACGTAAGTCTCTGAATCTAGGCTATTTTTGGTCGTGTCTTCTTACAAGTCACAACAAGGCTTTACGCTTCTTGAATTATTAGTTACTCTCGTAATAGTCGGGATCTTAATAACTTTCGTCGCGGTCTCGTTCACTACCAATAGCTACAAGCATGAAATTCGTGCTGAGGCGAATCAATTGGCGCACCGGATAGAACTAGTCCGTCGTGTAGCAACAACACACAATGAGACATGGGGTGTTAGTATTAGCCAGAGTGGCTACCGTTTCTTGAAATTCAATCCAAGCGACGAAACGTGGCTTGAAAGTGAAGACCGATTGTTTCGGAATCATGACTTTCCCATGCACATGTTCTTGGAGTTTGACGGCAACCAAGACATTCCAACGCTTATCGACAAATATAACGATTTAGAACCCGAAATGGTGGTTGTACCCGGCGGTGAAATGACCCCGTTTGTATTGAACTGTAAACACGAACACAGCGACCAAAGCCGAGTTCTTCGGTCGGACGGGCTGAACAAAGTAGAAATCTTTGCCTCGACCGAAGTTCCTGAAGACTCTTCCGATGATGAAGATGAGGAAGAAGATGAATAGGTTGTTTAAACGAGGATTTACTCTTGTTGAAATGATGGTCGCAATCGCCATTCTTGCGATATCAGCGATGATCATTTACTCAAGCAATAGTAGCGCGATTCGACATCAGTTAAGCTTAGAAGATACAACGTTTGGACATTGGTTGTTGCTTAACGAGATTGAAGAAGAAAAATTCCGTCGTGTCGCCGAATCGGAGACAGAGAGCGATATACATACACAAAGACAGATAACGATTGCGGACAAAACTTATCAAATCACCCGAGAACCGTTAGAAACAGATAGCGATTTGGTGGAACTCATTGAATATTCGATCGAGTTAATTGACCCCCACACTGGCAACCATTTGATAGACCGGATCACAACAATGATGCCGATAAGCGAATGAAACGATCAGGATTTACGCTTATGGAAATGCTAGTGGCACTAGCGTTATTCGCGATGATTGGATTGATCTCGAGCCAAATGTTGTATCAAACTGCAGACTTGTCGTTAACCATGGTCGGACGAAGTGAATATATCACAGATGTTCATCGCGCTATGAGCGTTTTGGATCGAGACATACGACAAATCGTGAATCGTGGAATTCGGGATGAATTGGGAGAATTTTATGATGCCCTCACCATCGACGATGCACGATTATTACAGTTTAGTCGTATGGGTTGGTTGAATCCCCTAGACGAAGAGCGGGGAACCGTACAAAGGGTCGAATACAGTATCGAGGACAATACTTTGACACGACGTTACTGGCATGTGATGGATCGTAATCAGGAGAGCGTCGCGGTAAAGCAAATAATAATGCGAGGACAAGAACTAAGCTTCGAACTTTTGGACTCTCAAGGTGAAGTGCTCTCTACCTATCCGGAACCGCTCGACGTCGAAGAACTTATCCCAGAAATAGGAGATCCACTAGCTGGAGAAGATGAAGAAGAGCCTCGTCCAATTGCGATTCGACTCAATTTTGTGCTACCGAATGTAGGAGAATTTAATAGGATGTGGATGATACCGAACATGCCAACGATACCTGAGGTAGAAGTCGATCAACCCGAAGTTCCAGGCACGACATCAGCAGTCGGTCGTTAACATGCGCGAACGACGAACAACATTGTCAAGATCACGCAACAAAGGTGTTGCGGTACTGGGTGTCTTAGCAATAGTTGGAGTTACTGGAATGCTGGCGTACCAATTGGTCTCATTGCAATCAGTTTCGATCGCTCATGTCAAACTCACAAAAAACTACGATCAATTATTAGCTTACGCGTCAGGATTAGAGGAACTGTTTTCCGCAAGATTGTTGCAGGACTTTTTTGAAGCTGATGATCGTCCGTTCGACAACTATGAAGAAAATTGGGCTTCTACCGAAATAGAGTTCGAAATCTCTGACCTCGAGGAAAGCGAATTCAACATTCGTGTTTTCGATTTGCAATCTCAATTTAATGCAAATGCTCTCAACGATCCTGATAGTCTGATTGCAGCAGGCGCGTTCAGCAATCTTTGTTCGAAAGTGAGGCTACCTTACGATACCTCCCCAAAAATAAAAGATTGGATAGATGACGATGAGAGTATTCAACCGAGTGGTGGTGAGGACTTCGAATACTCACGTTACGACCCGCCGTTTCGTACTCCAAACCAGTTAATAGCGGATCTATCGGAATTTGATTATTTCCTCTCGCTTAATGATGAAGAGTCACAGTTTCTGTATGACCACGTGGTGTTACTTCCGACGAATCAATTGATTGTGAACATCAATACAGTCTCAGAACCGGTACTCGAAGCTTTGTTAGCAAGTGTTGATGTCCAAGAAAGCGTGCGTTCATTGATCAACGACGACCGAGACTACACAGACGTGGAAAACATCATAGCGGACTACCCGTTCATGGAAACTTTACGTCCAAATTTGGCAATTAGTAGTAATTTCTTTAGACTGGAAGCTACCGTGTATATTCCCAACATAGGTAGGATCGACTTCACATCGGAATTCTTTCGACATCCCGATGACGGCGACGTAACTGTTTACAAACGTGACTTTGGAAAAAGACACGAATGGGAAGAAGAAATCGAATTTTAAAGGACATGGAGATTTGAAAACACTGTACCTATATCTTCGCGACTTTTCTTGTGAGGAAACAGAGGAAGAAGTACTTTATACCGGCACTGTCGGATGGTACATCCAAGGAGAAGAGGACGAAGAACCTGTCGAAGGTGAGAGTCACATCGTCGATCTAAAGTCAGATTTAGAGGAATACCAAGAGGGGACTCGATTCAATTCAACTGTCTTATTTCTAGACGATTCATACACGTTATTTGTTCGAGAATCGGTACCGGGGCGCAGTGTTCCGCAAATTCGACGCGCACTTCCTTTTGCAGTAGAAAACTATCTCTCAGATGATCTTGAGAACACGCACATTGCTCACGGACCTATTTCCCGAGGCAGTGCGGTCGATTGTGTCGCAATTGAAAGTGAAGTGTTGGGAAACATACTTCAAGCACTCAAATTATCTGACCTATTTCCAACTGTCTGTACGACATTGGGCATGCAAATCCCACGAACTGACGCAGAGCACGATGTGCACATAGTGATGAACGACGAAAGTGCTTGGATTCGAACCACGGAACAACTTGCTCTAGTGAATCGAGACACACTGGCCGATGCCGTAACTTTACTTTCAGGGCATCGAGAATCTGTCCCTGCCATCAAAATTTGGAACTTTGGTGAGGACGATGCTGATTTCTACGATGAAAGCATGTATGAGACGGAGCTGTTCGACAATCGTGGAATGAGTTTAGTTTCTTTCGCTGTTGAACATTTCAGTGCTAACGATTGTGTCAATCTGTTACAGGGTCAGTACTCTTCTAGAGAAAACAAAACAGTAAACGTACGCCGATGGATCATGACCGGTATATTTGGTCTTGTTTGCTTGTACGCATACATTGCTCTACAGGCCGCGGAGGGTATGTGGGCGATGTTTAAGGTAAACGCCGTGCAGGACGAAATGAAAGCCCAATTTGTTGAAATCTATGAGGAGCAGCCTCGTGGATCAAACATCGCTCAACAAATGCGAACCAGATTAGGTCTAGCCGGTGATGCAACACGAGAATTCGATGTGTTGATCGAAAGACTAGCACAGGTCGTGAGTTCACCTGTTCATTCTCCTTCAATAAAGTCGATCCGATACTCTGCTGTGCTGAAAGAACTGAGTGTTGAATACCGAATTTCTGATTTGGAGGCGATGGAAGACTTCATCGACTCGTTGAAAAGCAACAACAAGTTTACTGTTACACCAGGAAACGTACAGACGGAAACTGAAAACAGAGTACTTGCAAGCCTCAAGGTATCTTTGAAATGACCAACAAATTAGCTCTACAGTTTTCTGAATCATCCATCGCAAGATGGTTCCGCACATTATCTAGTCGAGAACAAGTTCTTATCTACATCGTCCTAGTTCTTTTGGGGATAGTATTGACTCTGGTATTACTAACCTCTGTTCAAAATTTTCGTTCCGATACCGTCGCAGCATATCACGAGAAACAAGCGGATTTAGATTGGATGAAAGCAAATAAGGATCAGGCAGTATTGAGAGCTGGTATGAGAAGGGCAGGGACTCAAGGAGATTGGCGACCAATCTACCGCAATGCAGAATTGCACAACATTGAAATTCGAAGCATCGAACGCGGATCTGACGGTGCTACTATTTACATAGAAGCCCATCCTTTTCAGGACATACTGAATTGGATTTTTTCATTACAGGACGAAGCAGGAATGCGTGTTCAACAAGTGAATTTCAATGAGTCTGATCCTGGAACCGTTACTACAAACTTAGTCCTTCAGTAACATTACGCCGTCTTTCGTTGAGGTTTTAGCTTAAGACCTCGACCTTTCTTTCTTAATCTTGAGGTATTTCAATGTCCGAATGTAGCGTTTATTTAACTTTTAATGGAAATTGTCGAGAAGCTTTCGATTTCTATCGGAGTATTTTCGGTGGTGATTTTGATTACATATCCACGTTCGACGAACTTCCAGAGAAATATGAACGATCACCAGAAGATAGTGACCGAATCATGCATGTTTCGCTTCCGGTGAAGAACGGATTACTCATGGGAAGCGACATGAGTAGCGCTATGGGTAATGTTGATTTTGGAAACAACTTTTCCATTTCAGTTACGACGTCGTCTGTGGCAGAAACTGATACATTCATGGAGCGAATGTCTAATAATGGCAAAGTTACCATGCCGGCGGAAAAGACATTCTGGGGTGCTTACTTTGGTATGTGTTGCGATCAGTTTGGAATAAACTGGATGTTTAGCTGTCCAGCGGAAGAGTAGTCCAACTGCTCCGACAATTCATACCGCTCGTGCCGTTTCAGCACTGACGGCTAATTGTTTCATGGCATTTAAACCCGCTACTCAAAAATCGACCGCACCGTCTATTTACGGTCTATTCGGAATGGGCTTGCACGCGACTAAAAGCAAGATTAACGTCGAGTCACGTGTAAATCTCGCCTAGCCAAAGTACAAGGTGTATTTGATCGAATGGTCGTAACATTCGCTGCGCCTTACGAATCTTAGCCAAACTTTGGATTACTGGTTCGCACTAGTGAGAGTAGGGTTTTGGAGACTTCGGTTCCTGACCTAATAGTAACTAATCTAATCTTCAGCTAAACTATCCAATCTGAGCCGTAATATTGGGAGAGAGGCTCGCTACGTTGGCTTACAGATCATATATTTAACATAATATATATTATACGCAATTTAATTTAAACGAATATCTGCCTGTATTTCGTTCCCCCGACTGCATTTTCGTGTAAATTAAAAGAAAGTTAAGCTCTGAACACAATCCTTAAAAAATGTGTTCCCTGTCAGTTAAGTAGACAGATCTCTTCTTCAGAGACCTCCCATTAGATCGTCAGCGTCGTCTTGGTGAAGCCAGCGACTTCTATCAGAGCGCTGTTTAAGATCTTCTGGTGTAGCAAACACGTCAGCTTTGTCGACGTCCTGAAATTGTAGCTCGTGTAAAGTGAAATAAATTCCTTTCTGCGCAATCAACTCTTCGTGGGTTCCAAGTTCACATACCTTTCCGCGGTGCAGAACTAGAATTCGATCGCATTCTTGAATCGTTTGAAGTCGATGTGCAATGATGATGGAGGTTCTGCCTTCCGTCAATTTCTTCAATCCGTCTTGAATAATGAGTTCAGTACCTGTGTCGATACTCGATGTCGCTTCGTCCAACACGAGAATCTCAGGATTGGCCGCCAATACTCTAGCGAATGCTAGGAGCTGTTGTTGTCCTTGAGATAGATTGTGTCCTCGCTCAGCTAGTTCAGTGTCGTAGCCCTCAGGTAATTTATGAATGTACTGGTCAGCGTTAACTACTCGAGCTGCCCACTCCACCCGTTCTTTAGATATGTCAGGATTATTCAGCGAGATATTGTCGTAAACGGTGCCTGAAAAAATGTGAAAATCTTGCAATACGACACCCACTCGTTGTCGTAAATCTTTACTACTTATGGAATTAACATCGAAGCCATCGACAAAAACCGTTCCATCTTCGATGTCGTAAAAACGGGCTAACAACCGAATAATCGTGCTCTTACCAGAACCCGTCGGTCCAACTATTGCTAACTTTTCTCCTGGCTGGATGTGGAACGATACGTCGTCTAAGACCTTGTTCCCTTTCTTGTACGTGAAATTGACATTGCGAAATTGCACCTCTCCAAGTAACCGTTCAGGTAACATTGCCGGGTGCTCTGGTTCATGTAACTGCTCCTCCCAATCCAACGCTTGAAAGATTCGTTCTCCTGATGCCATGGAACGAAATAGCGTATTAAAGAACTGCCCTACTCCAGATATTGGCGTTATTAACATATTGACGAAGTACGTAAAAGTGAACAACACACCAATCGAAATAGATCCTTGAACGACTGCTCCACCCCCATACCAAATAATCAACGCAGTAGCGATACTCGGTAAGCTAGTGTTCAAGCTCTCAAACATTACTTCATAGTTAATCGCACTAAACTCGTGCTTCCTATTTTCACGATTGTAGGTTGTATATTCAGCAATGTTTTGTTCCTGCCTACCCGATAGTTGTACGACTTCAATTCCCATGAGATCTTCTTGTAAATATTGATTTAACGAAGATACTGAGTCTCGAATTAGGCGAAAGAACTTAGTGATGATCAAGCGAAATACCACGGTTGCTACGACGGCTATCGGTATGATCCCAAGCGCGACCAGCGTAAGGTCTACGCTCATATCGAACATCACCCAAATGATGATGAAAAAGGGTACGAAATCCGCTACGATCTGAATAAACGATGTAATCAGGTTGTATAGGTTTTCTACGTCGTTCGTTACTCTGGTCATGACTCTGCCGACAGCGACATGATCGTAAAACGAGGAAGGTTTTCGCTCGAGTGAAGCAAACAAATCTACACGTAAATCCCGAAGAGTTTTTAAAGCACCACTTGTTAAGGTAAGAGATTGAGCTAAATTTGCGAACGATTGCGACAATACCATCGCGACATACAAAAGAATCGCCGCAAACAAAAGTTCTGAATTCAGGAGATTTGCGATCCAATGAGTTAGACCTACAAGTCCGAAGTCTGGCAGGACGTACTGCGAGGCACCGGGTTGAGGCGCGAGAATCTCATCTACTATAACGCGCCCAAGTAACATTGGAATCGCGACGGCGATTAATGCACCGATAACAAGCAGTACACAACTCGCTCCAAGTGTGAGCCGGTAAGGCTTTGTCCAACGCAACAACCGCGCGAACATTCGAACGTTGACCGCCCGATGAGTAAGGTGTTGATCAAAAGCCGAATACTTTGAATCAGCGCGGTCTGACTGTTGAGTACTTGCTTCAGCCATCAGCCTGCAATCTTCTGTTGTTCAACGTCTTCGTGAGTCGGCTGCACAGCTTCCTGGAGTTTTCGAATCAGTCTAGCTCTTCTTGACTGATCACGATCCTGGTTACTTTGTACTGCTTCTAAATCAGCATAGTGTCCCCCTCGTGCTACCAATTCACCATGCGTCCCACTCTCTATAACTTTTCCATCGTCGAAGACGTAAATGTAATCAGCGTGTCGTGCAGTAGAAACTCGATGCGAAATCAAAATGGTTGTCTTGTCGGCGCGCAATCGATTTAACCCTCGAATTATTCGTTCTTCGGTTTCGGTATCCACACTTGAAAATACATCATCTAGAAGTAATACTTTCGAATCGCGAATTAATCCTCTTGCGAGAGTCGAACGTTGTTTTTGCCCTCCAGAAAGCGTGACTCCTCGTTCTCCTACAACAGTCCTCAATCCTTCGGCAAGATCCGCAACGGTCTCTTCCATACTTGCTGCTTCGGTGGCATCCCATACGACTTCGTCCTCACGTGAAGTGTCGTCGTAGGAAACGTTCTCTTTGACCGAAGCCGAGAACAAAAATGCATATTGGGGCACTAGTGCAATTTCTTGTCTTAACTGTTGAATCGGAAGATCACAAATGTCTTGCCCTCCTACAAATATAGTGTTGCGAGGAGTGTCGATTAATCGCACTATGGCCTTCAAGATTGTGCTCTTCCCAGATGCCATACGGCCGAGAAAAGCCACTGTGTGTCCCGCTTGAATGTTTACTTGAACGTCTTTAATGGCCGGTTCCGTCGCTTCAGGATAGCTATATGACAATCTCTTAATCTCTATGGATGGTCTTAAATCAACTTTAGTCTTCTCAATAGCTTTGTCGCGAACTTCAGGTTCGTGGGAGACAATTTGAAAAATTCTTTCAGCGCCAGCAGCGGCCGAGAAAAATAACGAGAGCGCCCAGCCGATGTGTGCTACTGATCCAGCGAGCAACAACAACCAACCGAGAAAACGTGGAAGCGTACCGACGTCAATGTGTCCTTGGAGGACCAAATAGCTACCAAAACTTAGCACGATTAGCGGTGAAATCGCCGTCAGTGTAGTCATCGTCAAATGCATATAAGCCAAAAATCTAGAAGCTCTATAAGCTTTTTTGGTGTAGTGCGTTGCAGTTTGTCGAAATCTCTTAATCTCTTGGGACTCCTGCGCCATCGCATGGATCGTGCGAATACCAGTCAGATTTTCTTGGGTGAACGAAGTCACTTGCGCCATTGCTTCTTGACGTTCCATAAAGTATGGGTAGATCTTTCGTGTGATAATGAAGCCCGTGATTACCACAAACGGTAAAGGTAATAACGTCGCGATTGCTAAACCCGTCGAATACCTAAACATCATTGGAGGAACAATAGCGAGCGTAATTAAGAATGTAGTGATCTGAACGAGACCAAAAGACACGAACATCCGAACTTGACTTACATCGTTCACTGCGCGGGACATCAGATCTCCCGTGTTGTATTTATTGAAAAAAGCAGGACCCTGATATTGGATGTTGTTAAATAAGCGTTTACGGAGATCGTAAGTTACTGATATCGCAATTCGACGGAGCAAGCGTCTAACGGGTACAAAGATGATGAATTGCACTACGACGACGGCAAAAATCCCAATAGCTGGCCAAAAATAATTCGGTGGTATGGTAGGGTCTGCAAGACTATCGATGACCGTGCCGGTGAAATCGGGTACGAAAGCCAAACCAATTCGATGCACTACGAGACCGACGATCGCGAGCCCAAACCACCACCGGTATCGCTTAAGGTAGGGAAAGAGGTTTCGGAGATGACCTAGATGTTTGAACGAAGAGCGTTCTCGGCGCGGTCCACTTTGATAGCGAGCTCGCATACCACCCGAGTACGTGTGCCTCATAGAGTTGGCTGAGCCTTGATGATTGACGCGCTAGCGTTCAGGTTCGACAAATAGATTTGAGACTGTACAACTAGCCGTGCAGAGATTGGTGTTGTGTTTAGCAATTATAAGAGTGTGCGATTGACGCAACCTATTAAAATTTGTACCTACTAAAAAACAGTTTAAATCAACAAAAACGCTCACATTACATGCCACGTATCACACGACGTAAAGTAATACAACTGTCTGGAGGTACCCTGGCCGTCGCAGCTACCCTACCCTACACTTCCATTTTGGCGGAAAACGAAGATAGTTTAGGATGGGATGCGTTTCTCAAAACGTGCGAGAATCTGTCTGGAGCTCAGTTTGAAGAAGACTGGATAGTAAATCAAGACGATTACACTAAAAAAGTTGAAGCGCTCCTTGTTCGGCTAAACCTTGAAGACGACAAAATCGCAAAGTTCATTGAAAATTACAATAATTACAACACACACTTTCCCGAAATTCGCACCATTCATCGAAAGACAGAATTTCAAGTTTCTTTGCTCGAGTTCGAATCAGATGAAAAAATCCCACTACACGATCACCCTGACATGACCGGCGTCGTGATCTGTACACACGGTGAGATTGAAGTCACACACTACGACAAACTCTCGGATACGAGCGCGAAGGACTTACCTTTACTGAAAAAGGAACGAAACCTCACGATGACACCGGGTATGACTGCAACGCTCACAGTGAGTCGAGGGAACATTCATGAACTGCACGCAAAACACTTCACACGAATGATTGATGTATTTACTCCCCCTTACAATCGCGACCGAAGCAGTCGCGCCCGGTACTACTGGATTGGCGAGGACACTTATGACGGACGGACTGACACCTTCGAAGCAGAAGTGACGCGAGGTCCCTACCGGCGTTAAACGCTTGTAACTTTGCCGAGTGCTAGTGCAGTGACTAGGAGTCGTCTTCGCTAGTCAAACAGTCGATGATTGATGTACTGAGATTTTCAAGCAAATCGACATATAGATCCGGGCCTGCATCCAATGTTGCTCCTAGAGGATCAAGAACACGAACTCTTAAGTTTGCTCTGTCCTCGAGCGCATCGACGAAATCATCATCAAATTGGGGTTCTGTAAAGACACACTCAATCTTCAAATCAGTTATTTGTTTTTGAAGATCTTGTATGTGTTTCGCGCCTGGTGTGTATTCTCCCTTCAGAAACGAGCGAGTCAGTCCGTCTAGGCCAAATCTATGTTCAAACGATTGATAACCGTCGTGGTACACAATGAAGGGTTTGAGTGAGACAGTGGCCGCGTCGTAACTTTCGGTCAGCCGTTCTATTAAGTCTTCTACATCGGATATGAAGTTGTCTGCGTTCTTGGAAAAATCTTCAGCATGTTCCTCAAAGTGCTCAGATAGGACACGTGCGACTTCTCGGGCCATTACGATCGCGTTCAGAGGATCGAGCCAAATGTGATGGTCAAACATACTCAGGTCTCGGTGTGTTTCAACTTCCGGCTCTTCTTCGTTGTCGTCGTGACTACCTCGATGAGAGTCGTCAGCCCATCGCACCAATTCGATGTCGTCAGCCTTCATTAGTTGGATTACTTTGACATTCTCATCGAGCGATCTCGTCGCGGCGCCCATACTGGCTTCACAACTTTCATCAATGAGAAACACGACCTTCGCATTCTGAAGTGTGCGCATATTGGAAGGACGAAGAATGTGAGTATGAGGTGACTGAAACCCTGGAATGATTAACTCGGGTTCCCCGACTCCGGACATCACTGCGCTTACGATCGAGTGCAAAGGTTTAATTGACGTGACCACCTGCCGGTCTTCTTGTGCGACGGAATTTGTGGCGAAACCCACCAAACCAGCGAGTACTAGCAGCAACAAAAACTCTTTGAAAGCACGTAATCGGAACATATCAGCAAATCCTTGGGTTGTGTTAGGAAGAAAATAGTTGTCCTATAATTTTAAGCGCATGCCATCGCCTACACGTTCCCAACGAAGTTTCATCACCATTTGGAACACCATTTACCTAACGAATGACGGAACTTAGTGGTAATTTTCAATTGACCGCCAGTAACTCTCAATTTCTTTTGTCCGCTGATAACATTGGCGTTCGATTGTCCGAGAGGTGGATTTTCAGGTATGTCAATATCGGCGTAGAGAGTGGCCAGCTGGTTTGCATCATCGGCGGGAACGGCGCAGGTAAGTCGACCTGTGTCAAAACTCTTCTGGGATTGATTCCTCTAACCGAAGGGAAGATTGAGAAGCAGAAATCTCTGACGATCGGTTACGTACCACAAAAACTGACGATTACACCGATACTACCAATGACAGTATACCGGCTGTTGACTCTGGGAAAACATCGATGCAAAAGAACAGAAATTGAACATGTACTGTTTGTAGTTGGATTGGAGAAGCTTGGAAATCCACTGGTTACCACACTTTCTGGCGGTGAGTTCCAAAGGTTAATGCTCGCTCGAGCGATTCTGCGGAAACCTCAGCTTTTAGTGTTAGATGAACCTCTACAAGGGGTAGATATCGCTAACACTGACATCCTGAACGACTTAATACTTACGATTCGCGATGAGCTTCAGTGTGGTGTACTAGTTGTGTCGCATGACATTGAAAGAGTCTTTCAAGACGCGGACGACGTTTTAGTATTAGTACCACACGAACATGACGAAGTCAAAACCGACAATCCTGTTTGGAATCGTAGCGGATAGTCTTGTATCGATGATTTGTCAGGACTCTTGATTTAGATGTTGGACGACTTCTTTGTACGCGCAATGATCGCCGGTATCGGTGTCGCCTGCTTCGCCGGTCCAGTCGGGTGCTTTATCGTATGGAGGCGCTTAGCTTATTTTGGCGAAACCATAGCCCATTCATCTCTGTTGGGCGTAGCGATGGCGATCATTCTAGACTTTAACTTGGTGGTTGGCATTTTTGCTTCAGCATCGGTTGTCGTGACAGTATTGTTTTTCTTAGATCGACGCGGAGGGCTACCGACAGACACTATTCTCGGCCTGCTCGCCCATGGTGGCTTAGCGCTTGGATTGGTCGTTCTAGCCTTTATACCTGGGATGCGACTAAACCTACAAACCATCTTGTTTGGAGACATTCTAGCGGTTACAAGATTTGATCTGCTTCAAGTGTGGCTTGGTGGAGTAGTGGCGTTAGCTGTACTCTTGTGGTTGTGGCAACCGCTACTGGTTTCCACAGTTAGTGAAGACCTAGCGCGAGTGGAATCCCTTCGACCAGACAGAGCAAAGTTTCTTTTTGGTATTCTCGTTGCAGCAATAATCGCGGTGGCGATCAAAATCGTCGGGGTTCTGCTCATCGTTGCGTTGTTAGTGATTCCAGCCGCGACCGCGAGACGATTTGCAACCACACCGGAAATAATGGCAGTTGGCGCTACGGGTGTTGGTGTTTCATCTGTCATTGTTGGCTTGTTCTCGTCGCTTCAATTTGACACACCATCGGGACCTTCTATTGTGGTTGCAGCGATCACATTATTTGTAATAACCCGCTTAATCGCTTTAGTTTTACTTCGCAAAAAGAAATACGAATGAGAAGACTGCCGAGTCAGTTTCTACACTATACTGAATCTAAAGTACCAGTTGACTCTTTCCTCGATATACAATGTTTTTGCTCGGAAATCTTAATTATTGAATTTCGGCCGACCAACGACAAACTCGGAGACTGAATATGGCTAAACGATTGTTGCCGCTGATCTGTTTTATATCGATTTCGTCATACGCACACCATCAATTTTTTTTGGAATCAAAGTCGCTTCAACAGATCGGAGATGCAACGGTAAGCGTCTCTTTTGATCGGTTACATGACACGTATCACTGGCTCCTGCATTGCTACGACAAGTCTTCAGCACAGTTCCCTCCAATGGGAGTTTTAGTCACGTGCGAAGAGGTCGCTCAGTTTGGTGTGTCTTTTATGCTGTCGGAAGCACCAGAAACAGACTCAACTGAACTCCAACTACAGTATCGTTTTGACGATGGAGAACCTACATCCGTCGAAACTAAAATCGCTCACATGAATCCCCGACACGCCATAGTAGAATTTGACAAAGAAAATTTCTCGACGTTTCTTGAAGGTTTGGCGGTAGCTAAAAAAATTGTGTTTTCTGTAGGTACTGTCGAGGACACATTACATCTAAAAGAAATGAGTGAGGCGGTTGACGAATATCGCAAAATTCTCGCGGACTCCTATATTATTGAGCTTGAATCGGATATGAACAACGACGCCGACGTTGAACCCACAATCGATTCGTCGGAGAACGAAGAAGATTCTTCAACCGAATCCGAAGTCAGATAACATCTGAATTACACCCACCGAAGAGCTAATTCGGTCAAGGCCCAGTCAGCGTCTGATCGCAAGCCGATTTTCGAATTTTTGTCTGGATTATTAAAAGAAAGAGTAGTTTTTACTAGAAACTGTACAAAAAGTTGAAACTAAACGTGTTTGTTCCATAGTCTCCGAATATTCGCGAAATAGAAAAATCAACCGCAGTTTTATCACTCATAGTCAGTATCAAACTCCCTGATACAGCTAGTTCAACACCGTCTTCCTGTAAAAGAAAGTGTTCGCTTTCGTCTTCTTCCTCGTCGTCGCGATGTTCATGTTCTTCAGCCATAAAGTCCACTTCAATCGTATAGCGTGAAAATCCTGCTTTTCCCGCGACAGATATACGTTCGTTGAACGGATACGTGTATGTGCCTAAAACCGACAAGTACGTATTTGCTTTTGCGTTGTCTTCAATTTCAGTTTCCTCCACATGTATAAGAGACGGAATCGGAGAAATTGCTACCGCTTGGTCGTAAATAACTTCAACACCGATCTCGTCTCGGACATACGCACCAAGTCCAACTCGCCAACCGATACCGTCTCCAGTAAGCGCGTCTGCGTCCTCTCCGTACAGAGATGCACCCCCGAAAACGTAGAAGTTCGTCTGAGCAGCGATTGGTAGGGTCAACATAAAAATAAATGCGCAAAAAACTGTTTTCAAAATATTTCCTTGTTGGTCAAACGGCGGTTTCAAAGTTTGTCTCGAAACTATCCAAAGTTGTAGTATCAGATTGAAGTCGCCTCAAGAACAACGAAACATTAGGGAGCATATTTCGTGATTTTTGTCCGACTCGTGGGTATTAATTTGCGTATTCAACACCTAACTTCCCCGACAAATCTTAGAAATGGCGTCCCCTAGGGGAGTCGAACCCCTGTTGCTGGGATGAAAACCCAGTGTCCTGGGCCACTAGACGAAGGGGACGCAGACGACGGAATTTTACGACTAGTAAAGCAACGGTCAAGACGCTCTGCTGTCCAACGGAGTTAAAACGACACTCCAATTCCAATACTGTAAGTCAAATTGGTGTTCTTTGAGTTCTCTGCTGGATCTGTTTCGTACTTCACATTGCTTCGCAGATCTAAGTTTAGTGTATTAGACAGCAAAAATCGCAGACCGAATATTCCGTCTATCACACCGCTGTTCGTCTCTGTGATCCAAAGTAGACGGTTCTTCTGCAACAACTCAACACGTCCTCCAAACATCTTTTTACGGTAGATACTCGCAACGCGTAAAGCTGGTGAGATTTCTTCAAACTCATCAGAAGATTGATGCACCGCGCTTACGGCTACATCCATCGACAAATCTGTCAGAGAATGGTCTATGAATTTCTTGCCTCCACCAAACCCGAGGACAGCCCTCCAAGAAATTTCATTAAGAGGATCATAGGAATAGTCCACGCTAACGGTGTTATACCACCTACTTTCACGGAGCCAACGAAAGTCGTACTTAACATCAAGTAAGTCGATAGTTGTTAGAGTATCAGTAGATTCTCGAGTCTGTGATACGTTCAACAACTGTTCACTTTTCGATCGTAACAAAGAAGACTCGCTAAACATCGAAAAGTTCTGAGATTCGTTATTGCCCGATGTTCCGGCTAGCGAGATTGTAAGTTGACTCTTCCAAGCAGTGTTAATTACCAAAACTGAAGTTTTCACTCTTCGGACAATGTCTAACTTTGTTACGTCGACATTGGAGGACAATGCTCTTGTTTCTTTCGATCCATCAACGTAGATAATGGTAAAGTCGGTATCTGTGACCAAGCTATCAACTTTCTTTTGGTTGATGTAAAGCGACCCCGCGTAGTCCGTCCTGAAGGTGACCACTTTCCCTGATACACCGACAAGTTCCCCTGAAAGAATGTCACCATTGTTTATCGTCAATGTATCACCAATAACAGTATTTCCAGTTAAATATATAAAAATACTAATTATTGTTATAAGTAAAGACTTTAATGTGTTCAATGGCACTACTCCGTCTGTTCCAAAAGTTTTTTTCCGATCCAGTGTTGCGCAAAGTGTGCCGCTGTTCGACCGCTCCGAACGCCTCGGTTTAACGCCCACTGCAGTGCGTGTTTCCTTGTTTCTTCGGTCATGTCTGACGTAAGTTGATATTGACTTGCTAGCTTTTGAATCCAGTGATTCACTACACGTAAGTACTGCTCTTGATCGAATGGATGAAATGCCAGCCAGAGACCAAATCTATCGGAGAGAGAGATTTTCTCTTCTATTGCCTCTGCTTCGTGCAAGTCTTCCGTACCTGGTGTTTCATTGTCTCGATGTAGTTCGGTGATTAAATGTCGACGATTCGAAGTGACGTATAAAAGTATGTTCGTCGTTGCAGTGACGACTGAGCCTTCTAAAGCACTCTTTAGGTCCTTGTAGCTGAAATCAAACGCATCAAATGACAAGTCATCGCAGAAAATGACGAATTTGTACGGAAGGGTTCCCAAGATTTCAGCCAGAACTCCAATCTCGGTCAAAAAGTTTTTCTCTACCTCCACTAACCTTAATCCACGATCCCCGAATTTTTGCAGGATCGCGTGAATTAATGAAGATTTTCCTGTTCCTCGAGCACCCCAAAGAAGTGCATTGTTTGCCGGTAGCTCGCGACAAAACAATTCGGTGTTATTGATCAAGGTCGTTTTATGTCGATCAATCTCCAGAAGATCATCAAGATCGTACTTTTCTAGATTTTTAATCGGGTGGAACGTACTGTAAGTTTCGTGGTAACGCCATTTGGCAGCAAAGGTGTGCGTCCAATCAATCGCTTCTGTTCTTGGTACGAACACTCTAAGATCATCCACCAGACTCTCTAGTTTGTTAAGTAATTGCCGAAGTTCCTGATCCATAACTGTTGAATTTTACGAAGGCTAATGGAGCTCAATCAATATGGTTTTCCTATGACTTGAGAGTGCAAAAGGGGGCGTTGTACCTTCCTTGGAATATTTAATAAAATTTTTTGACCCTATTTGAAGGTGTTTTCATGTCAGGTTTGTACGCAGCGTTCATTACCTATTTAATCGTTCTATTTTTAGTTGCCATTTATGCAAATATTCGTACGAAATCGATGTCAGATTTCGCTATCGGCGGTCGTTCGATCTCGAGTCCAGTAGCAGCCCTGTCTGCTGGAGCTAGTGATATGTCTGGTTGGCTACTGTTGGGACTACCAGGCGCTATCTACTTAAGTGGTCTCGTGGAACTTTGGATTGTTTTCGGTTTGGTTGTTGGTGCGTTGCTAAACTGGACTTTCGTTGCAAAACGACTACGTGTCGCCAGTGTAGTTTGGGGAGATGCGACCTCCATACCACATGTATTGCGACTCAGAGTCGCCGCGAACGGACCTCTGTTGGAGATTGTTGCGGCAGTCGCGATAGTTGTATTTTTCACGATCTATATTTCTGCTGGGTTCATTGCGGGTGCTAAGTTGTTCGAGAGTGTGTTTGACTTAGATTACACTTGGGCTTTGCTTCTTGGTGCCTTCATCGTATTGTGTTACACAGCCCTTGGAGGATTCCTCGCGGTGAGCTGGACGGATACGTTTCAAGCGCTATTGATGATGCTGGTGTTGGTTTTAGTACCAGTTCTTGCCTTCAGCGTAGGTAGTCCTAGCGAGAATTTGAACACCACAACTCCGCCGGTATGGGATGCTGGTGCCTATGGCGTTCTCAGTGTAATCGGACTCCTAGCTTGGGGTCTAGGGTACTTCGGGCAACCGCACATACTGAAGAGATTCATGGCATTGAAAAACCCCGATGATGCCAGAGTAGCGCGCACTATTGGTATGTCATGGATGGTCATCTCATGTCTTGGTGCGGTCGCGGTAGCCTACGCCGGACTACATCTCCTACCGAGAATCGAGGACGAAGAAACCATTCTCATCAAACTGAGCGAGATCTTGTTAAATCCATGGATCGCCGGCATTGTCATCGCTGCGATCATGGCAGCTGCTATGAGTACCGTAGACTCTCAGTTAATGGTAATTACTACATCAATCGTAAACTCGCGATGGCTAAGCGACCGAACCGCGTTGTTCGTTAATCGAGTCGGGGTAATAGTCATCGGTACGATTGCATTGCTTCTTGCTCTCGATCCCGAGAGTAAGATCTTTGGCACGGTGAGCTTGGCATGGGCTGGGATCGGAGCAAGCATTGGTCCTTGTGTGCTGTTTTCCTTGTTCTACCGCAAAACGACCGGTACAGCGTTGATATCTGGAATACTCGTAGCGATTGTGGTCGTACCAATATGGAAAGAACTGTTGTCCGGTGGGATTTTTGATGTCTACGCCCTGCTCCCAGCATTCTTGCTGTCCAGCCTGGTGATTTGGATCGTCTCCCGTCTGTGGCCCGATGAGCTAGCGCAGGCGCGCTTTGATGAGTTTAGGAAACGAGTAGGGTCAAGTCCGACGTAATGGGACGATATTGTCAGTTTGTTTACTAAACGTCTGATGATCTAGATCTTCACCGTCTAGCCCGATCTTACCCTTATCGAAATATCTTATTTCGTAGGTGAATTCATCTCCACTTGCGTCAGAGAGGATCAAAGAAGACTGACTGATTCGCCAGGATCCTTGTTTGATCGCATCCTGTTGTCTGAATTCATAGGAACCCTTGGAGAGTTCGCCGTTAAACGAAAGGAATACAGGGTCCTGCCCGTCCGGTGGTGCATCCTGTGCCCACGAACCAGGCAGTTCTAAGCTTGCTAACCATTTCTGTCGTGCAGTACTTGTTCTGCTATACCACATGATCAGAATCACCGCGATCGCCATCAATCCAAAGAGTAGTCCGATCCGTCCCATAATTCGAAGTTAGCTCAATGAAAAGTATTTAAGAACGTAGTACAGGAGGATTTGAAGTCTCGTTCCCGCGACCAGTACAAGGAATTCAGACTCAAGCCGACAACTCTCTTGGAATCGAAATAGTAGTAATCCACTGCTGCTATCTAAGACTTGCTTTAATACTTATATAGTATTTAAAATAGAATAAATGAAAATCCCTAAGATAAACTAACCAAAGCCCATTTCTTCTATGTCTACAGGAACTAACGGATACTGAATACCTGCCCACTTCTGTACTACGCGAACGACTTGACAACAATATCCAAATTCATTATCATACCAAGCATAAATTTGAACGTGTTTTCCGTCATCCGCAACGATTGTCGCCTGACCATCGACGATACAGGCATGACGATTCCCTATAAAGTCTGAAGACACAACTTCAGATTCGTAGGTGTAGTCAATTTGTCTTTGTAGGGTCGAGAATAATGAAACATCGCGCAGGTATCTCGTTACTTCTTCCTTGGTAGTCTCTGATTGAAGTGTCAAGTTCAATATCGCTAACGATACGTTAGGTAAAGGAACTCTAATCGCATTGCCTGTAAGACGACCTTTTAAATGCGGCAAGAAGCTCGCGACCGCTTTCGATGCACCCGTTTCAGTTATTACCAAGTTTAACGGTGCTCCTCGACCACGACGATCTTTCTTGTGATAGTTATCAGTTAAATTCTGGTCTGGAGTGTAGGCGTGCACGGTTTCCATATGGCCATAGTCAATGCGGTACTTATTGTCCATTACTTTCAAAATAGGAACAATTGCATTCGTAGTACATGAACCTGCAGAGATTATTTTTTGATCTGATGTCAGAATGTGAGAATTGATACCCGATACTATATTGGGTACGGAGCCTTTGGAGGGAGCAGTAACGATTACGCGATCAACACCTTTTGCTTCTAAATGCTGTCCTAATCCAGCTTCATTCCTCCAAACTCCAGTATTGTCAATTACTAGTGCGTTTTCGATGCCGTATTGCTCATAGTCAACCTCGGCGGGATTGGTGGCGTAAATAAACCGCACAACATTACCGTTAATGATGAGGCAATTGTTTTCCCGGTCGATTCGAATCGTACCAGAAAAGTCACCATGAACGGAATCGTGGCGTAACAGTAGTGCACGTTTTTCTAGGTCGTTTTGCGTTGCGGGACGAAGCACAACGGCGCGTAATCGCAGTTGATCTCCACTTCCGGTCTTCTCAATCAATAAACGTGCTAATAATCGACCAATTCGACCAAAACCATACAACACTACGTCCTGAGGTTTGGCTAGAGGTTTTACGTGTCTTCCTAACACATGCGCACACTGTTCACGTGCGTAATCCTCTACTGTCGGTGGATTTTCACCATACTCGCACAAATTCATATGCTTGACAGTGAGTTGCCCCAAATCGAAGTGCGAAGGACCGCAATCTAACTCAGCAACCGCTTTGAGCATTGGGTAGGTCTCAAATTCCGACAGCTCATTCTGCGCCGTTTGTCTGACAAACCGATGAGTACTCATGATATCGGTGACGCTCTTGTTATATAAAGCACGACCGAATAGATAGGTAACGATGTTTTTACGATACAGTTGCCCGATCATTGGAATCATCGCTTCTGCAAGTGCTTCGCGTTCTTTCCAATCAGGGAAATAATCGTCTAAGTGGTCTAATGCCAATGTACTTTCCTATATGAACTAGTCACCTGTTCTATCCAAACATGCAAACAAAGATGTGTACCCTACGAGATTTCAACGAAGACTGTCGTTGATTTGCTCTAATTTCTCTGCTCCAGGACACAGACTCTCCTGAGCCAGACCGTTGAAGGGGGTATCGGTCGTTCCTAAGATATCGTGGCAATCTACCGCATCTTCCTCAAGAAAGAGCAAACCAGTAACAATCTCGCCCTCCTCTTGTGCTTTCTGAACGTAGGTAAGTGCTGAGACTCTGTCGTTCGGTTCGTAGGAGTCAGAAAGCTTGCGTAGATGCAATTCGGATCCATCATGCATCGGCACGGAAATGGTAGTGCCCTCCTCGTATTCGACGGCTATTTCGTCTCGTGGCATGATGAGATTGGCGTCGACCACTGGTTCGGTGTGATTGCGAACGTGGGAATAGCTCTTTGTAGAACCCTCGTGATTGTTAAACATCACACATGGTGAGATAACGTCAATAAAAGCAAAACCTTTGTGGAGTACCGCCGCTTTAATTAATGGTATCAACTGCTGTTTGTCCCCGGAGAAACTGCGCGCGACGAAACTCGCGCCAAGCTGAATTGCTAGGCTAACTAAATCAATCGGTGCATAGAGATTTGGAACTCCGCGTTTGCTAGTAGAGCCACGGTCATTTGTAGCAGAGAACTGACCCTTGGTGAGCCCGTATGTCCCATTGTTATCAACGATGTAGCACATATCGACTTTACGACGAATGATGTGGGCGAATTGACCAAGTCCTATTGACGCACTATCGCCATCACCCGATATACCAATGTATTTGAGTTCTTTGTTGGCTAGATACGCACCAGTAGCTATCGAAGGCATCCGCCCATGTACGGAATTAAAGCCGTGCGCATTCCCCAGAAAATAGCTCGGAGTTTTTGATGAACAGCCAATCCCTGACACTTTGGCAAATTGATGTGGTGGTATTGACAGTTCGTGGCACGCTTGAATCACTGCCGCACTCACGGAATCATGACCACATCCAGCACAGAGTGTTGAGACAATTGCTTCGTAATCGCGCCGCGTCAGCCCTATTTCATTCGTTTTCAGTAAGGGATGACGAGCTGCTGGTTTCGGTACAAACGTCATGACTCCACCTCTCTCAGCCGAGGTAACTTGTTAACGATATAGTGCTCGGTCACTCTATCAACAATGTAATCCGCAGAAATCGAAAATCCTCCGTAGTACAGAATCGAAACAAACTTTTTGGGATCAACTCCTAAGTCGAACGAAAGGAGTGATTTCATTTGTGCGTCGCGATTCTGCTCCACCAAAAAGATCTTCTCGTGGGCATCGATAAATTCAACCACTTCCGGTCCGAAGGGATAACTTCGAATACGCATTGAGTTCAATGTAATCCCGTTTTCATCCAGCAAACCTATCGACTCGTTCATCGGTGTCGCAGTCGTACCATAATAGATAATGCCTGCACGACCATTTCGATGTTCGACATCTGACTGCGGCATGAGACTACGGATGGTTTCCCATTTCTTGTTGAGACGATCCATGTTATGTATATAGCTCTGGGCGTCTTCCGTGTATACTGCCCACTCGTTCCTTGATGATCCCCGCGTAAAGAAAGATCCTTTAGTAGGATGTGTTCCCGGCAATGTACGGTACCCTATTCCGTCCCCGTCAACATCCACGTATCGACCGTAGCGTTCAATTTGTTCGAGGTCCTCGAAGTCGAGAACTTTACCGCGATCAAATTGCCGCGCATCGTCCCACTGAAACGGATCGGATAGGGTTTGATTCATACCGAGTTCTAGGTCAGTCATGACGATTACAGGAGATTGAATGCGTTCAGCTAAGTCAAATGCATCGGCGGCAAAGTCAAAACACTCCTTTGGAGTTGCAGGAAGAAGTATTGGATGCTTTGTATCGCCGTGAGAAGCAAATGCTACGCTCAAGATGTCCGATTGCTGTGTTCGTGTCGGCATTCCCGTTGAAGGACCCGCTCGTTGCACGTCAAATACCACAGCGGGCACTTCTGCAAAGTAAGCCAATCCTAGAAATTCGTTCATCAAAGATATCCCAGGGCCACTGGTAGCGGTGAAAGCTCGCGCGCCATTCCATCCAGCACCTATTACCATCCCGATCGCTGAGAGTTCATCCTCCGCTTGAATGATCGCAAAATTCTTCTTTTTCGTATTGGGATCAACACGTAGTCTAGAAGCATGCTTTTCAAACGCGTCTGCAACAGATGTTGATGGCGTGATTGGATACCAAGCACACAATGTCGCACCACCATAAATCGCGCCAAGAGCAGCGGCTTCATTTCCGTCAACGAGAATTCGATCACCAATTAGGTCATCACTTTTCACTTGTACTT
This sequence comes from Gammaproteobacteria bacterium, assembly GCA_009840305.1. Lineage (GTDB taxonomy): Bacteria > Pseudomonadota > Gammaproteobacteria > Pseudomonadales > Azotimanducaceae > Bin55. Next base: position 48,203 of record VXNY01000031.1, read on the forward strand.
CCATCGGACATCGGAGATATTTCAAAGCATAGTTTCGTCCAAGTTCCAATGCTCTAATATTTGGCTGAATGAGTTTATCTTTCCCACGATATTGGGAAGCAACCATACTTGTAAGGACATCAAACTCCATATTGAGCAATGCCGAAAGCGCTCCGACGTACACAATATTTTTGAACAGTTGACGTTGTTTCGGATCTGAGAACTCTGACAGAATTAACTTGGTAATCGGAATTCCGATCTCGTGCACGTCATCTCGATTGAGCTCACGAGGCCGACCACGAGTACTGTCATAAATCAGATAACCACCGCTTTCTAGTCGGTCTACATCCTCCTTATAAGTTTCGGCATTCATCGCGACCATGATGTCCACTTTGTCTCGGCGACCGAAGTATTCACGCGCTGACGCGCGTACTTCAAACCATGTGGGAAGTCCTTGAATATTTGAAGGAAAAATGTTCCTCGTTGTTACCGGAATCCCCATCCGAAACAGTGCTTTAGCGAACATTCCATTCGCACTAGCCGATCCTGAGCCGTTGACATTCGCGAACCGAATGACAAACTCATTGAATGAAGTCATTCAGCGTAGCTACTGAGTTGCGGAATGTGAATGATTGACTTTTGCATGTCCCACGCGTTCGTTGGACATCGTTCTGCGCAAAGACCGCAGTGCAAGCACAGGTCTTCGTCTTTCACCATGACTCGGTTAGTCGGAAGTGTTTCCGATACGTAAAGATCCTGTTCTAAGGTCTCCGCGGGTGCAGTCAAAGCTGTACGTAATTCTGCTTCAGGTGCGTTGGGAGTAAACGTAATACAATCCATGGGACAAATATCGACACACGCGTCGCATTCAATACAGAGCTTTTCCGTAAACACCGTCTGGACATCGCAGTTCAAACACCGCTGAGCTTCTTTGAAACCTAGATCTTCATCAAAGCCCAGTTCGACTTCGACTTTGATATTGTCCAAAGAGCGTTTTAGATCGGCGTGCGGTACGATGTGTCGTTGGGACGGGTCGTGTTCGGCATCATAACTCCACTCATGAAGACCCATCTTTTGACTAATGAGGTTTACCGCTTCTGGTGGTCGATCGTGTTTTGGATCTTTGCCTTGACAGAAAAGGTGAATAGAGATCGCGGCCTTGTGCGCGTGCGCAGAAGCCCAAATAATGTTTTCTGGTCCGAAAGCCGAATCACCACCAAAATAAATCTTCTCGTGGGTGGATTGGAGTGAATCCTCGTCAATAACGGGACAATCCCACTTATCAAACTCGATTCCAAGATCTCGTTCGATCCACGGGCAATGATTTTCTTGTCCGATGGCCATCAAAATGTGATTGGCTTCGATATACACGTCGGGTTCACCAGTGGGGACATATTTGAGTCTGCCGTCAACTTCGACGGGTTTAACACGTCCGAAAACCACTCCCTTCAATTTTCCGTTATCGTGAACAAATTCCTTGGGTGGTCGATTGTTGAGGATGGGGATGCCCTCGGCCATCGCGTCCTCTTTTTCCCAGTCGCTGGCTTTCATTACGTCGAATGCGGAACGAACTACGACCGTTACAGACTCCGCACCCAGTCGATTGGATGTTCGGCAACAATCCATTGCGGTGTTTCCTCCGCCCATCACTATCACTTTTCCAGAGATTGAAGTTGTGTGTCCAAATGCTACACTTGAAAGCCAATCTATGCCGATAGAAATGTGCTTGCTCACCTCCTTTCGACCCGGTATATCTAAGTCTCGGCCACGTGGCGCGCCAGTACCCACAAAATATGCATCGTAATCCATATCGAGCATCTCTTTCATGCTCGTAATTTCGTAGTTATAGTGGGTGTTAACACCCATGTTGACTATTAGATCGACCTCTTCTTCGAGAACGTCTTTGGGTAAGCGAAAAGCGGGAATTTGACTACGCATCATTCCTCCCCCGCCCGGATCTCGATCAAACATATCAACCGAGTACCCAAGAGGTAACAAGTCACGTGCGACGGCTAAAGAAGCTGGACCAGCACCGAGTAGCGCAATTCGCTTTCCATTTTTCTTTTGGGGTACCTTGGGTAAATAGGGAGTTATGTCTCCCTTGTGGTCTGCCGCGACACGTTTCAATCGGCAGATGGCAACAGGTTTTTCTTCAGTGCGGACGCGGCGGCAAGCTGGTTCGCAAGGGCGATCGCAAGTTCTACCCAATATTCCGGGAAACACGTTGGACTCCCAATTAATCATGTAGGCTTCAGTGTATCTCTCCTGTGCAATAAGCCTAATGTACTCAGGCACCGGAGTGTGTGCCGGGCATGCCCATTGGCAGTCAACCACTTTGTGAAAGTAGTTTGGGTTGTGAATATCAGTGGGTTGCATGTACCCAGTCACCGGTTTGAAGTAAGAACAGCGTTTTGTATGGTTTATTAACGCAAGGTGCCGTCGGCAGTGAGAAAACTAATAGCTTTCAAATAAGATGTGATGTTTTAGACTAAATTTCTTGTGGTAGACTAGATTTTAACAATTTCTAGGTCTTTGACGCTAGTACTTTAGACCCCAAAATCGTGTGCTGGGTTCGCGACACTAAAGGCGATAATCCTGTTTTCGCGACAGACAACTTGTACTAAAGTACCCCGACACTTCGCGTCCAAATTCTTAGCCAATACTTCACCGATCATAGTCCAAGATTGAGGCGCGTCAAATACAGACCGTGTAGCTTGTTATGGACGGGAATTATTTTGATCATCTCGTGTTTACGATTTATAGAGCTTGGAGCTATTAAATTTCTTTTACCTGGGCACGAATAGCTCATTATTCGTTCGTCTAAGTGGAAAAACTGTTTTCTACCTGGTGAAGAAAGACCGGTCTTATCGCGTTTTAAATCAATCGCGGTTTGGGAAAGCGTACGCGTCGGAGGATTTAAATCTCGATTGAACCGATGTAGCTGGATCACGTAGATCTACTACAGCAGATTGCTAACGAACGCTTAAAAGAATCTCTGTAGGACGATGACTCAAAAGGTATGGAGGAACTGTCTACGAACTTTTTCTATGGCTAATTCGAAGTGTTAAACGGAACTCAACTTATCGACCTACCCCCGCGATTTCAGTTGCTGCTGGGCATGTTTTTCGACTCCCTCTGGCATAGTGTGTATAAGTCCTTTTAGAGACTCGGGACTCGACTCAGCCCACACGACAATGATTGATTTCCAGAGTTCTTCACGGTCGAGTTTGTTCTTGAGCTGAGTGACCGCCGCGAATGCTCCAATGGGATCGGTTTGCACCCACGCACCTGAGACTGTCCATAGAAACGCTTGTAAAATATCGTCCTCAAGTTCTTCCGACGCTACGTTGAACAGTTGCTGAAATCCACCCAATTCTTCTGCCATTTTGTGGGTGATGCTAGCGAGTACGACCGTTTGTAATGTTGGATCTATTTGAAGTTCTTTGAGCTCATTAAGCGCTCCTAAACCATCTCTCTCAATCTTCGTTTCAATAGAGTTGGTCAACTCGAAAATCGAATCGAGACGAACGTGATCGTAGTTTAATAGGTCTTTCCAAGTGAAGGAATCGTGAGATTCAACTAGAACCAAGGTGCGATTCGAGACGGAAAAATGAAGAAAGACCGCAATCATTAGACCGACAAAGATTCCGATTGCGTAATGCACAGCTATGTGCAACCGTGGTTCATGCAGAGTATTCATAGCGGGTATCCTCTCTCTCCTTTCGTTCTTTGTGTTTAGAGGTTTGGTGTCTAACACTAACGAGAATCACATTGTAGCAATCTTTTTGTGATAGCTAGTGTTTCCTCACATCTGCCAGCAATCCATACAGCTGAAGATTACGATCCGTAGCAACTGCGCAACGTTCTAATGACTACGGTTGTTGCATATTCTCTAGTAGTGTGTGAACATTGATGCATAACCCGTCCAAGATATCGTTTTTGTGTTCGATCTAAATTCAATCTACTAAAATTCATAGTCCGCAGTCGCTCTAGACATCCATCGCCGATACAAGTGATATCAAAATAATCATTATCTCTGTCTACTTCCATTTCAACCGTACTGAATAGCCGTCCATCTAGCGATAGCGAGCTTGCCCGAGCGATTCCACCCAAGCAGCAAGCAGTTACCTGGACTCACTGCTTCGGCAGTGCTGGGACAGAAGCACTAGCGGCTGTCATTGAGCCACATCCTCGTCTATACCTTGTTGTTTCTTCCAGTGTCGAGCAAGCCTACGAGATACAAGCACAACTTTCATTTTTTACCTCCGGTACGTCTGTAGGTCAGTTCCCAGCGCACGAAACACTGCCCTACGACATTTTTTCACCATCCGGCGACATCATTTCGCAACGACTAACGACGCTTTACGAATTACCCTCAATTACGAATGGAGTCATAGTTGTACCGATTCAGACACTGCTTCAACGCATTCCTCCTCGCGACTATATTCTTCCTCGTATGTTTGTATTGTCTGAGGGCGAAGAACTAGCATTTAAATCGCTGTTAGACCAGCTTGTTCAGACTGGATATCGGAAAGTAGAGACCGTTTATGAACACGGCGAGTTTGCAGTACGAGGTTCCCTTCTTGACTTCTTTCCGATGGGAACCTCCCATCCCATTCGAATTGACTTTTTCGATGATGTTGTTGAAAGTGTTCGATCCTTTGATCCAGATACTCAAAGAAGCATCGACAAATTAAAAGATATTCAAGTCATGCCCGCACACGAGTACCCACTCGATGAAGCAGCGATTGGACGTTTTCGGCAAACCTGGAATGCCACATTTCCTGCGGTCGAACGTCAATCGCCCGTATATCAAGACATTAGTGATGGTAAGGCAGTTGAGGGTATTGAGTGCTACCTTCCACTGTTTTTTGACACCATGCACACGTTATTCGATTATTTGCCCGAAAGCTCCGTCGTAGTAGTCGCTGATCAGGTGATAGAAGAAGCTGAAGAGTTTCTTGTCGATGTACAACGCCGGTACGAGACGCACCGCATGGAGATCTTACGACCTTTGCTACCACCTAGCGAATTGTTTCTGAACTCCCAGCAACTTCGACGTTATTGGAACAAATACCCTCGAATACACTTACAAAGAGACGAAACCAAAAGAAAACACTCGGTTTCCGCAGGTGGCTACGAGCTTCCAGACATCTCACTTGATGCTAGACGAGGTGAACCGGCCAGAAAAGCTCGAGATTTCATCGCTAATCTGTCGGTTCCTGTGCTGGTAACTGCCGATACGAAAGGACGCCTACAACATGTTAAAGACGTTCTTGGACGCATGCAGATTCCAACATCGTATGTTGATTCCTACACCGACTTTTTGGAACAACGCGATGGTACTTTCGTAACTCTTGGACAATTTCAAGAGGGGCTGTGGAACTCCGAACATGTGATTCTCACGGAGACGCAACTGTTCGGCGAGCGTGCCGAGACTACAAGACAGCGTACGCGCCAGAAAGCTTTCGATCCTGACACGATTATCCGCAATCTCACGGAACTAAAACCTGGCGATCCAGTCGTTCACATCGATCACGGGGTCGGCCGGTACGTAGGCATGGAAACCCTCTCGTTCCGTGCTGAGGTAACCGACTTTGTGACTATCGAATACGCTGACAAAGACAAGTTATATGTGCCAATCTCCTCTCTTGATTTGATCTCAAGATATACCGGTGTCGAAGCTGATCACGCACCCTTACACAAACTAGGATCTGACGCTTGGGCCAATTTAAAACATCGTGCAGCCAAGAAGATCTACGACGTTGCCGTCGAATTGTTGAGTATCTATGCACGACGTAAAGCCACTCGATCCGTTTCGTTTCCGGACACCGATATTGAGTTTGAAAAGTTTTGCGACGAGTGCGAGTTTGAACTCACTGTCGACCAAGCAGAAACAACCGACAAGATTCTTGAAGACCTACAGAGCTCACAGGCTACGGATCGATTGGTTTGTGGAGATGTCGGATTCGGAAAGACCGAAGTAGCGATGCGCGCCGCGTTCCACGTCGTACAAGCTGGATTTCAAGTCATCGTTTTGGTACCGACAACCATACTTGCACAGCAACACTATGAGACATTCACAGATCGATTTGCAAATTGGCCGCACGTAATCGAATTGATGTCCAGATTTCGAACGGACCACGAGATCAAAATGATTAGTGAGCGTATCGCAGCTGGATCCGTGGACATCGTGATTGGCACGCACAAGCTTCTGCGTACCAAGGTCGACTTCAAGCAATTGGGCTTACTCATAATCGACGAAGAGCATCGGTTTGGGGTCCGAGATAAAGAGCGAGTCAAGAACTTTAAAGCCGAAGTCGACACTATTACTCTAACAGCTACACCAATTCCACGTACTTTGAACCTGTCTATGGGTGGACTGCGAGATCTCTCGCTCATTACCACTCCACCGGCCAATCGTCTCGCCGTCAAGACGTTTGTGGTACCTTACAACCCAGTGGTTGTTTCTGATGCGATCAGTCGAGAGCTAGCACGTGGTGGTCAAGTCTTTTACTTACACAACAAAGTTCAAACCATTCATAACGCTTTTGAAGGAATCAAACACTTAGTGCCCCATGCCCGTATTGACATCGGGCACGGACAGATGAAAAAACGCGAACTAGAGCGGGTCATGTCAGACTTCTATCACCGAAAGAGTAATGTGTTGGTTTGTACTACGATCATCGAGAGTGGTATAGATATTCCAAATGCAAACACGATCATCATTGATCGAGCGGACAAATTCGGGTTAGCGCAATTGCACCAGTTACGAGGCCGTGTAGGTCGCTCAACGCGTCAAGCTTATGCATATTTACTGACACCGGACGATGACGTAATCTTTACGGTGGATGCAAAGCAGAGGTTAGATGCCATCGTTAAGTCCGATGATCTTGGAAGCGGTTTTTCCCTATCCATGCACGACTTAGAGATTCGTGGGGCAGGAGAAATCTTAGGCCAGCAACAACATGGCCAGCTAGAATCCATTGGGTTCACGCTGTATATGCAGATGCTCAATCACACGGTCGATACGATCAAGAGTGGCGGCATGCCAAATTTTGAAGATCCTCTACCGATGACACATGAGGTCAACCTAGGATCGACTGCCCTCTTCCCAGACGAGTACATACCGAATACACATACTCGTTTAGTGTTATACAAACGACTTGCTTCGCTAACCACTCAATTCGAACTTGATGAATTCAAAGCTGAAATGATCGACCGATTTGGGACTCTACCCGAATCTGCAGAAGTACTATTCCTCACAACCCACCTAAAAATGTTAGCGCAACAAAAAGGTGTGAAACGAGTGCTTGCCGGTGAACGAGGAGGCAGTATCGAATTCTTCCCCGACGCTGAGCTAAATCCGCAATCGATCACATCGATGGTGTTGGCTAATCCCCGGAGCTTGCGAGTTTTGCAACAAGGGCAGAAAATTTCTTTGACCGAGTTGCCCGAGGACGTTACCGAACGAGGTTACTTCGTCGAACGATGCCTCCACCGTATAAGTCTTCTGCATTAACAGATGTGACCATGAAGTCTGTTATCTGTTTTGTATTTCTTCTTGGTGTGGTTTGGCACGTTAATGCTGACGCTCCCGAAAGCTATTTACAAAATCGCTGGTACACCATCGAGATGATTGTGTTTGAAAAAGTACCGGTTCCCCCTACTCCAGAATTTGTGATTAATGTAGTCGAAAAGCGATTACTACCCATCGGTACCATTGCCATGCAGTTGAGCGATGAGGAACTAGTACGTATTGGCGAATATTCCAATGTTGTGAATTTTGAGGCTGGTGCTGATGAGTTGTTTTTTGTCAACCCTTGGCACGTTGCACCGAAACCTAGTGCCCCATCTGAAGCGGATCAAGTCAGTGAAATTGAAACTGACACTAAATATCTTGGCGGTTGCTGGTTACACGTAGTGAATCTCGACGGAGACACTTCCACCACTTATGAATCGCACGACGATTGGTCAGAACGAATTGCTAATCTCTTTCAAGAAAATCGAACTCGTGATCCGAGATTGCCCGACTGGTTGCCCGACGTGTGGCAAACTTTCGACCGAAACGTCATCGACTCAGCGAAAGCACTCGGTCTATGTGATGAAGACATAGCCCCGTTATTTGATGAAGAATATTTAGACTTCATGAGGCTCGAAACATCCGAAGCTTCAAATTCATCAATGATTGAAGAACAGGACGAAGTACTTACGTCCAATACAGTTCAAAAAGCTTTTGCCGAGTATGAACAAGAACTTAAACGTAACGCACTGACTCCGCAATCCAGTAGTCTCAATCTTCGACAAACCGCAAATCGTCTGCAAAAAAACAGCTATCGAATCATAGACCACTTTTCTTGGATTCAAGATGGTCAAGCACGGGGAAAAGAACCTAACATACTAGTTCAATTCGGACAGCACTTTGAAAATGGTTTTCGTGAAGTGGAGGGCACGATTGCATTTAGCGTTGCTCGGTTTTTGCACCTGAACGTAAATTTGTGGAGATTTGTTTCTGTCCCACAAGACTATGATCCGACTGAAACGAAGATCGCATCACCAATTTTCTTTTACGAAATTCAAGAAAGCAGACGCTTAGCATTAGGTGAGGTCCACTATTTCGATCATCCTAAATTTGGAGTCCTAGTTCAGATTAGGCGATTGCCAATACCTGACGATCTGACCGAGTTAGTCGAGCAATTGAACAGCTCTTCCTAAGAGCCTTCGTAGGACCTCAATTGAAGACGTTGCTACGGCGTGAGCTTGTTTTAAATCGATTTCACTCGAATTTAGACCCGCAGCTGCATTTACGACTAAACAAACCGCCGCATACTCCAACTCAAGCTCGCGCGCTAAAGAAGCTTCTGGCATGAGAGTCATACCTACCAAATCACAACCATCCTGCTTCAACCGAGTAATCTCGGCGCGGGTCTCCAAGCGTGGCCCATGAGTACAGCCATATGTGCCACGATTGAGTATCTCATTGGGTTTTGGGTCTTGTCTCGATTGGATCAGAATCTGTCTTAGTCGATCGGTGAACGGGTACGTGAAGTCGAAGTGTTTGATCGGTAAATCTCCGAAAAAGGTGTGATCGCGTCCGAACGTGTAATCAACTATTTGATCAGGGATCACTATATCCCCTACATTGAGTTGTGAGTTAATCCCACCTACAGTAGCAGTCGCAAGAATTTGATTGACTCCTAGATCTCTTAGTGCCCACAGGTTGGCGCGATAATTCACCTTGTGTGCGTATGTACTACCGTCTTTCCCGTGGCGCGCCAATAAGAGCACTCTCGGTCCAAAGATTTCCGTTTGAACTAGGCTCGAAGAAGTCGTGCCAAACGGAGTATCCATAGGTTCTCCGAATAGACTGTCTTCAATGATTGAACGTAACGAGGTACCGAGGATAATCGCTTGCATAGTTGTTTAGTATGATTCAGTCGAATATGGTCGATTTGATGAAGAGATGCTCGTTCCAGTACAGCGTGATCAAAAGAGCTTGTAGTGTTCCGTCTTCAGCTGAATCTGAGAACTCGTACTCAATCATTTGCAAGTAAGTTTGGGAGCGTGCCGCGCTGAATCCAACTAAATTTTGTGATTCACTTATGACGCACAAATCAGTTTGTTGCTCACTTTTCGCAAAAAGTGAGCAACAAACAGCGTTTTTTTTTCAAATTTAGTATTAAACATCTACGATGTCAAGAAGAGCTGGAAATATAAAAACTTCGGGTCGGCGACCACTACCGCTTCGAAGCTGTTTTATTATTTGCTGCTCACGAAAAACACCAATCAGCCTTCGCGACGTCGCAGAAGAAACTTCCAACCCGTTTAAGAAGTCCGAACTGAGAAATGTTGGATACTCAAAAATCCAATCAAGCGCACGCATACCGTAGGAAGATCTGGTTAGCTCGGGAAGCCGTTGTTTCAAGGTGTCGTAAAGCTCAAGTATGCTCTCTGCTTGTCTGAAATTAGCCTCCGCCTGGTTCGCAACCGCATTTAGAAAAAATGTGATCCATTGCATCCAATCGCCGTCTCGTGATACAGATAACAAACCTTCGTAGTAGTCTTCTCGGTGCGCTTCAAGAAAAGAACTGATGTAAAACCGTGGTTGAAAAATAATTTTCCATCGCCACAAAAGCAACGGAATTATCATACGACCGATTCGCCCATTTCCGTCTATAAATGGATGGATCGCTTCAAACTCGGCATGTAAAACCGCAAGTTGAACTAATCGATCAGGGACATCATCGCTGTGCATGTACTTTTCCCACTCAGACATTGCATTAGGAATAGAAGCTGCAGATGGTGGTATATATCTCGCTTCTTCAATGCTACACCCAGGTCGGCCGATCCAGTTGGATATCCGTCGATACGATCCCGGATCTTTATCTTGACCTCGAGTTCCTCGTAGTAGAGTGCGATGTGCTTCAAGGACAACTCTTTGCGATAAAGGAATGGTCTCTAAACTCTGCTCTGCATCATACAACGCTCGACGATAATTTAGAATTTCTTGAACATCTTCTCGACGTGTTGAGGGAGGCGTGTCGTGCCCCGCGTCAAACTCAAGCACTTCGCCCATTGAGGCCATCGTACCTTCTATACGGGACGATAGAACCGCTTCGTGCGTCGCTAATGGAGTGATCAAAATGTTCGAATTTGGGACTGCTCGAAGCATACTGTCGTATCGAGCAACGGCTGCGGCTGTCGGACCAAGGAGAGGAATAAGCTTAGTCCAATTGATGTTGTTTGGCGGAAACTGTCCCAAATGATATGTGACTGGCGGCATTACAACTCACTACCCGATTGAACCACTAACTGATCGTAGCAATGGATCCTATGTCTGGAACTATCTGAATACACGCAAAGATACGAACATCTCTTGATTCCTGATTAACTGACTGATACTTTCTACCATCTTGACATACGAATGGTGCAGAAAAATTTACCTTTGCATCGTTCGATTCTGTGATATTAGACTTGTTGCTACTTACCAGATTCTCCACAATCAAGAAAACGCTCCATACACTCACAATCCCGTATATTCGGTCGACTTACATTGTTAGTTAGTGGTCGACTCAGCCAACTAGTATAAAAGCCAGTGCGAGATCGAACGATGGTGTTCAAACACAAACAGAAACAATCAAAAGTTTCAGTCCAGCAAATCCTCTAACTTCGCTTCTAGTTCACCTCCGCTGAGATTCTTAGCTACGATGGTGCCAGTGCTCACTTCATAGAGCAACGAATAGGGAATGCCAATTACCTTATACGTCATGACTGCCTCCGCTTCGGATCCCATGCCAAGATTGATCCACGGAATCTCTTCCTCCTCAGAAGCCAACGTCCAATCCTCATGTTCGTCGTCCAAAGTGAAGGAGACGATCTCAAATCCTTTGTCCTTAAACTTAGCGTAGGCTTCTGTCAGGTATGGGAACTCCGTTCGACACGGACCACACCAAGAAGCCCAAAAGTCCAATAACACCACCTCAGCATCCTCGTGAGCACTGCTCAATGACATCGATGTACCGTCGAGACTAACTGCTTCAAAATCCAAAATAGGTGTACCGACAGCGATCAAATCTCGCTCGTCAATTCGCGCCTGATGTTCTTGGTCCCTCTCGATTATTTTGGCTATCCATGGGTCGTTGGGCGCGTTTTCTTTGAGATACGTCATCGTCTCGGTATACCAAGTACCAGTCGTTATATTAGTAGTTTGTAGAGTGAGTCGCCGAACCAGTAGGTCAGGATTATTCAAAGCAATTTCTTGTCGTCCCTCAGATTCGAGCCGTACTAGCTGCGTAAATTGAGCACGGGTGGCCGCTATGTTTTCGAACCGCTCTTGTGCGGAGCTAGGGATGGAATCGCCTATTGCTTCTTGGTAAAGTTCTAACGCGTTTAAATATTCTTCGCTTTGTTTCCATGAGTTGATGACAGCATCGTTGTAAGTTCCACCAGCAACGACAAATTCTTCATATTTATCCATGGTAAGCGTTAGTTGCCCAGGTTCCATAACAAACTGGCGGGTTCTCAATGGCATCCTAATGGAACTGTTAACCCGGTCGCTATCGGTCACAGAGAAATTTATGGGTTTAATCTCGTCAACTTCCGTCGTTAGTGAGAACCTTCCTTCTTCGATCGTCGCTTCTGCTAGCACAATAGCACCGTCTGGTATGGAATCCTGCAAAGACATCGAACCTGCTGACATAGACATCGAGGATGACGAAGCTGTTGTAGCACTACTGCTACTCATACTTGCGGGAGATGCTAGGGTACTACCACTTCCTCTTGTAGACGAGGAGATGCTAGTACTACTACTTGATGCAGCCGCACTTTGCGAATCGGAGGTTGAATCAGCCATCATAATTGACACAGCTCCTCCGAGTGATTCAACCTCAGGTACCCACAAAACGAACGTACCACTCGAATATGCTGCAGACACGTCCCCTTGCAAATCCAAGACTCCCATTTGGGACTCTTCTTCGTCGTCTCCGCCACCACTACACGCGATAAGTGCGACAAAAGTTATCACTAGCAAACCAATCGCTGTTAGAGTTCTCAAAAAAATCGTTCCAATGGTTCGTTGTCTGTTCATGATATATACCTCTGTGATCTGGTCTCCAGTCACTTTTTGTGCCTCAGGCTAAAGTTTGAATTCAAAATTTTAGCGGTCTCACGCACATCAAAGGCAAAGCTACTTTGCTTGTAGTGGAAAGGTTCAAAAAGCTGAAACTTAAACACGATAAGACTAACATTTCATCCCTCGAGAAGTTCCACTTCGATTCGAGGTAAGGCGTTCAGTCACTTCAACCGTTCTACCCTTGATCGTTTCAGTTTGAAGTCTAAGCCTCGTCAGTTGAAGGAATGGCGTAAATCGCAGGCAAATCGCGATATTTCCCATCTAGATCCATTCCTCTTCCAATCAGAAACTTGTCAGGCGCATAGAGTCCTACATAGTCTGCTTCGATTTTCGGTTGTTGGGGTAATTTTTTTTGTACCAGAACCGCAGTATATACGTTTTCGGCAAAAGTACTGATTTGATCTTTTAGAAATTTCAAAGTAATCCCAAAATCAAGCACATCGTCCAATATTAGCACCGACCGATCTTGAAAATTTTCCGGCAAAGGTCCGATCACTCTCGGTTCATCCCCTACTAAACCTCGATATCGTTGTACTTGCACAAATTCCAGCATTAAGTTCACTCGGAGTCGCCGAACAAGATCCCAAGCAAAAGGACTACCACCTCGCAAAACACAAAGCCCTACGACTTCTGCTCCCGCTAAATCTAGATCAATCTGGATCGCTAAGCGATCTAGCGTTCGTTCAATGGCCGATTCTGAGAACAACAGTACCGCACCATTCGGTGGGACACTCATTAACTCTCTGGGTTGATTTCGTTTTCTACGTGTAGCGTTTGCGTCGGGAACGCGAAGTCGGCCCCGTGTTTATGGACGATGTCTGCGATCAAGAGTAGTATCTCCTCCTTAATCTCATGAAATTCGGTCCACACCGTGGTCTTCGTGAAAGTGTACACGAAGAAATTCACGGAAAAGTCACCATACGATACCAAGTTTACCATGAGCGTCCGAGACGTGTCAATGGCAGGATGGTTTTTTAGCATCTCGCGTACATCATCGATTACTTTTTTGGCAGTCGAAATATCTTCATAACGAATGCCAAAAGTCTCATAGATGCGCCGATTACGCATTCTTTGGGGATTTTCAACTGACAGATTCGCAAAAACGGCGTTCGGTATATACAGTGGTCGTTGGTCAAAGGTTCGTATGCGAGTGATCCTCCAACCTATTTCTTCTACAGTACCTTCGATCTCTCGATCAGGTGAACGGATCCAATCACCTACGGCGAAGGGTTTGTCAATGAACAGCATGAGCGCACCAAAAAAGTTTGCTAACAGATCCTTTGCAGCAAAACCTACCGCTATACCCCCGATCCCGCCAAATGCCAAGACGCCCTGAATTGGTAATCCAAACGCTTGCATAATCATCAGCGCTGCGGATATGGCGATAGATGCGCGTAAAACTTTACTTACAGCACCAGCAGTAGCAGGATCCCAGCGCGACTCCGTTCCATCCCGACGTGGTTCCACAACGATTTGTTGAAATTCTTTAATAAATCGACTAGCGAACCAAGCTACAAAAGCGACGATTGCTGCAGCACGTACGGTACCGACGTGCTCAAAGATCGAATCTGCCGTTACTCGTGTAAATGTGTCGCTGTAGATTCTGTTTCCCGCGAAGCTTAATCCGACAACCCAAATAGCCCACCCGAGAGGCTTGTTTGCTGCGCGAAACAGTGCGTCGTCCCAAAGTGTTTGAGTCTCGCCTACTTTGAGAGCAACGCGATTGAGAAGTCGTTTTGCGACCTCCCGCGTAATCGCCGTTCCAAGAACGATTAGAAATACGTGGAACCCGAGCCAGACCCATCTCATCCAGCTAGCGGTGGTAATTACCTCCCAGATTGCTTCCAATTAAGTAGCCTCGTAAAGTAGAAACCTTGTGCGAACAGAATTGAGGATTTTAGAACAATCGACGGATATTAGCTGAACATTTGACCGCTCGAAGCATGTAAAACAGTCGAAATCCACTAACAACTACCTAACTTCGTGCTGTTTCATCAAAAAACTGAACATAAAACCTTGCAAATATGTACCATTCTGTATATATTTATACTCTTCTATAACTAAAGAGATTTCCCTATGCCTAGAACGAAAAGTTCAAAATTGACTAAACGACAGCGTGAAGTTCTGATGATGATTCGTGATTGGACAACAGAGGCTGGATTTCCGCCCACCAGACGAGACATTGCGGAACACTTCGATTTTAAGTCTCCTAATGCGTCCGAAGAACATCTGAAAGCTCTTGAAAGAAAAGGCGTGATCACCGTACTTCGAAATACCTCAAGGGGAATAGTACTATCACCAGAATATCGGGAAACCGGTGGTCCGGCTGATATTCCTGTAATCGGACGAGTAGCGGCGGGCAGTCCTGTTCTCGCACAAGAACACATCGAGAGACATGTGAAAATACCTGAAACTCTCTTTCACCCAAAAGCCGACTATTTCCTAAAAGTTCAGGGGGACAGCATGATCAATGCGGGAATCTTGGATGGAGATTTGCTTGCTGTACATAAAACTACTGAAGTGCGAAACGGGCAGATTGTCGTTGCTCGCCTAGACAACGAGGTTACCGTGAAGCGTTTCGAGCGTTTGTCGGAAGGCGATATTGCGCTGATACCTGAAAATAAGAACTACGCACCCATCAGGGTAGAAAATGATGCTAGCTTTGCGATTGAAGGAATTAGCGTAGGTCTGGTGCGCGAGCACTAAACTCTCGATTACGATTTGGATTCGAGTCCCTCAACCTTGGGAGGGGGCTCAGCAATCCATACACCATCTTTGTAGAACGCGCTCCATTTCTTAGCACCGTCCTCGGACCTGACGTATTGCTGTTCTAATTTCCGAGAATATCGTACCATCGTAGGATTACCTTCGGGGTCTTCCGTCGGTGCTTCTAAGAGGTATTTGAACTTCGGGTCCAGCTCATTCGCATGAGGTAAGAGCTCCCGTACCAGCGGAGCACGGGTTTGTCGGTGTTTAGGAAACTTACTGGCAGCCAAGAACAATCCAGATGCCCCATCTCGCAGCACGAAGTGATCGTCTATGCCGTCACAACGCAATTCTGGCATGTCAATTGGGTCAGCTTTAGGTGGCGCGACTTTACCACCGCGCATTAATTTTCTAGTGTTTGCGCACTTTTGATTTGTACAAGCGAAGTATTTGCCGAAACGACCTTCTTTGAGCTGCATGTTAGCCGCGCACTTGTCGCATTCTACAATCGGTCCATCGTATCCTGCTATCTCATAGGTCCCTACTTCGAGTTTAAACCCTTGGCAATCTGGATTCGCACACACGAACAACTTTCGACTCTCGTCAATCAGATATTCGTTCATCGGTGTTGCACAAGACTCGCAACGAGTTTTCTGCTTTAGTTCTCTCCCTTCTGTTTCTTCATCAACTTGAACTCGTTTTTGTACGATTGGAGTTAAACTCAAAGTTTGCTCACATCGTTGATCTTTTGGCAATGAATACCCGCTACAGCCCAAAAATACTCCAGAACTAGCGGTACGAATCATTAACTTTCGCTGACACTCGGGACACAGAATGTCCGATTCGATTGGATTGTTTTTGCGCATCCCAGTTTCAAAGTCAGCAGCACGAACAAATCGTTGTGCAAAGTCGTCGTAGTAACCGTTGAGTACATCTCGCCACTGTTTTTCGCCTAAGGAAATTCGGTCGAGTTCCTTTTCCATATCTGCAGTAAACTCGTACTCCATCAAATTTTGAAAGTTTTCCTTTAGCCGATCGGTGACTATCTCACCAATGCGTTCGGCGGAAAACCTTTTGTTCCGTAGCGACACATAACCGCGCTCTTGAATAGTTGTAATAATCGGGACGTAAGTACTCGGTCGACCTATACCACGTTTTTCTAATTCTCGTACGAGACTAGCTTCGCTATAGCGGGCTGGGGGTTTCGTAAACCTCTGTTTTTTCTCTAACGAATGTCGTAATAATTCTTCACCCACCTGAAATTCAGGTAACTCCTGGGTTTCATCCCCTTTAGAAGTCGACGGGTAGACACGTGTAAACCCGTCGAATACGACAACTCTGCCACGGATGATCAACTGAAAATCATTCGCTTTTACTCGAGTAGTGACGCTCAAATACTCTGCCGGTGTCATTTGACAAGCAACGAACCGTCGCCAAATCAGTTCATAAAGCCTTCGTTGATCATTGTCCTTGGCTTGCAGTTCTTGTGGTGTGAATCGTACGTCCGTTGGTCGTATTGCTTCATGTGCTTCCTGTGCGGCGCGCGCCTTGGTTTGATATCTATTTGGTGACGCGGGTACGTACTTATCTTCATAATGAGACTGCAAGAACGATCGGGCATTGCTCACGGCTTCTTCCGACAAATTGGTCGAGTCAGTTCGCATGTACGATATATAACCCGCTTCATAGAGATTCTGCGCTAACCGCATCGTTTTACGCACATTGAACCCAAGACGTGTGGATGCAGCCTGTTGAAGCGTGGACGTCGTAAAAGGGGGACTAGGACTTGATTTTGTTGGTTTTTTCTCGAAACTGTCCACGATAAACGTGGTTTTACTGAGTTCGGAAACCAGTGCTTCAGCCTCTTCCTTCGTTTCCAAAGAGCAATCTTCTCCGCGGTACTTGACCACTTGAAACTTGTACGTTGCGGGTTCTGTATCAGTAACTGTTTGATCCTGTTTCCCCAATCGCGTCAAGTACGCGAATAGTTCCCAGTATTCTCTGACATCAAAGGCTCGAATTTCACGTTCGCGTTCGACGACAAGTCGCACAGCGACGGACTGTACGCGTCCACCCGATAATCGATTCGCTACTTTGGCGATCAACAAAGGAGTAAGCTCAAAGCCAACAACTCGATCTAAGAATCGTCGAGCTTGTTGAGCTCTCACTCGATCCATATTGACGTGATCTGGTGCCGCAAACGCGGAGGTGATTGCGTTCTTTGTGATTTCATTAAACACTACACGACGAAAGCGATCAGGATCACCGCCGAGCACTTCTTGGAGGTGCCAAGCGATAGCTTCTCCTTCGCGATCCATGTCGGTCGCGAGATAGACGAGGTGGGAATCCGATGCAGCTTTTTGTAAGTCATTCACGACTTGACGTTTTCCATCGACGATTTCATATTTCGCCTGCCAGTCGCGATAGGGATCGACACCGATGACTTCCACGAGTTTTTGAGCAGAATCGGTTTTACCTGCGTCAGCAACGATCTCGCGAAGTTGCTTGAGCGAAATGAATTGCCCTTTTTTTAGGTCTCGGATGTGACCCTTGCTCGACTTGACAATAAAGTCTTTGCCAAGATATTTCTTTATCGTAGAAGCTTTATTCGGAGATTCAACGATTACTAATGATTTGCCCATTTCCCTCCTTGGTGGTCAAATTTTGTAACCTAGATTTGAGTTGAAGTTTTTGCTTTAAATGTATCTAGCTAGATTCAAAGCAGGTCGCTTAAGGCTGGTTCTCTCTTTTTTCAATCATACTCGGAATCGGTTTCAAGTCGCTTTTTGAGTGCTTTTCGCTCCTCAGAAATTGCGGTGTTTAAGCATATGAGTGAATCTAGCCCCTGCATCATGGCTTGAATAAATTCATCATTGGTAGAAGCAACTTTTTCGTAACCTAACCAACGAACTTCACTTCGCGTACACTCGATCGCAATGCATCGATCGGGGAAGAGAGATTTGATTCGATCAACCTCGAGCCAATAGGATTCGGACAAATCTCTACATTCCTCCGTAGTCTCACGTAGCTGCCAATTCATGCCAGAGGACTCGTTCCTGTCTAAGGCATAGGTAATCCATTCGGGTACATCAGGGAAATCGTCTGGATACTGTTTAGACCAGGCTACGCAACGCTTTTTTGGTTCAAGCTTTTTACCGCTGGCAGTGACTCGATCTGACAGTGAAGCGTTTACATCAGCTATGTGAGCCATCGATGTTGTGAGTCCATGCTTTCTGGCAGTTACTCGTAAGTGTCCAAGCTGTCGCGCTTGACGCGACGGCAAGACACTTGCAACACCTCCGAACACCACGAGAAACACGATGGATATTAGGATGTATGCTATGAGTTGTTTGTTCACTGTCGGGGATCAAAACACATCGCTGGGTTTACAAACTGATTGACACTTCATCAAATATACTACTCACATGGATTGCTATTCACGGATACTACTTGCAGTCGACTTAACTGATTCCTGTAAAGGGGTCGCTCAACAAGCCGCCCGCTTCGCGAAACAATGTGAAGGACAGCTACACATAGTACATGTTGTTGAACCCCAGAGTCTCGCTTACGGGGATGAAATACCTATAGACCTAACTTCACTTCACGATGCCATCAATGATCAAGCTGCGTCCTATCTACGTGAATTTTCGAAGGATTTCGATATTCCAGAAGAACGCCAATATCTTGTATTTGGTACGATTCACCATGAAATCCATCGTATCGCGAAAGAGAAAAACATGGATCTGATCGTTGTAGGTAGTCACGGTCGTCATGGGCTTGCGATTCTGTTCGGTTCCACATTGGATGATGTGATCCACGCCGCGCATTGCGATGTGTTAGCGGTACGCGTAGCTTAACCAACCTCATACCCCTCCAAACTCGCTCAACAGTGTCATATCGAGTTTAGTTCTCTGTATCATTTACGCAAAATTTCCTTACTACGATTTCGAATTTGTTATACACGGACGTAAAACATCGTCGCGGCCAATGCTCAAAACCCGCCTTCCATGATCGTAAAGGGAGATGCCGGACTTGAGCTTCTCCTGTTTTCGCAGTTTCTTTTTTGTAGGCATGTGTTTGTGTCTGTTCCTGCTTTCCTCGGTTTACGCTTCTGACTTAGATACTCAACGGGAACAGTACAAACAAGCTAAGAATGCGTTAAAAGCTGGTCGTACCTCTGAATTTCAACAACTCAAGAAAGAGTTAACGGACTATCCGCTCTATCCGTACCTTCTCTATAACGAAGCGCTGAAACGAATATCGTCCTTAAGTCCCGAAGACGCAACGAGACTGAAATCTCAACTATCTGGTTCAGTCTTAGCAGATGAATTCTTTGATCGGTGGCTAGATACTCAAGCCCGTAGAAAACGATGGCAAGTCTACGTCGACCACTTTAAACCTACAACAGATGCTGAAAAACAGTGTAAGTATTTACGTGCTTTGTTTCGTCTCGGCTATCAAGACAAAGCCTTAGCCGGAGTACCGGAGCTTTGGCTCGTTGGCATTTCACAGCCGAAAGAGTGTGATCCCATCTTTGACGTATGGATAAGTAGAGGGAACCTGACTACCGATATCGCGTGGAATCGGTTACAGCTTGCTGTACAAGAACGATCAACAACTCTTGCGCGTTATCTACTGAGGTTTTTCCCGCGAGCCGAACAACCCACAGCGCGACTCTTGTATGATGTGTATCGCAGACCATCGATCGTCCGAAATGTCAATCGATTCCCTGACAACGTACGCGGTCAGTACGCTTTTTCATTCGGACTTCTACGATATGCTCGAGACGAAGCAAGCAAAGCGCTCGAGCTTTGGCAAAAACACGAGAACGATTTCGATTTCGACGAACAGCTTGCCCATAGAACTGAAAACGAGCTAGCATTTTGGGCAGCACGGGAAGGTATAGTGATTTCGAAAGTTAATCCAAACTTCACCTACGAAACGATCGAACGAATTGCTGACACCGCGATTGCAAAAGGGGAATGGAACGTCGCTTATGAGTGGCTAGACGCTGTTGAAGACACTGAAAGATACCGCTTCAAGTGGCGATATTGGTTCGCTAAGAGTTTGCAAGAAACTGGAGTTGACGGGGCTCGAGAATTACTTGAGGAGTTAGCTCGCGCACGAACCTACTACGGCTTTCTCGCTGCAAATGAGATCGAAGTCCCGTTGAAAATGAATGCAAGAGATCAGAACGAACTCGAACAACAAAGTAGCGAGTTTCTCGCCGATATTCGAATCGCACGTATTTTCGAACTCTACGAACTGGGAGAGGCAGAAAACGCGAAGGAGGAGTGGTCTTGGTTGCTTCCTAACCTAGAAGACGATGAAGCTAAACATTGGATTCCCTATCAGATTGGTCAAATCGGGCACCCTAACCATGCCATTCAAGCAGCATTTCGCGCCGACGCTTTTGATTTGGTGGAAACTAGGTTCCCGGTTTTGTACGTCGACGAATTTAACCGACATACCGAAAGAGCGGGAATTGACTTAACGGTCTTGTTAGCACTAGCGCGGCAAGAAAGCGCATTTAATCCAAAAGCAATTTCTCCAGTGGGCGCTAGAGGTCTGATGCAACTCATGCCTGCCACGGCTCGCCGAACAGCTCGCAACATCAGAGTACCTCAGCCGAGTTTGGTTGGATTACTCTACGCTCCAACCAATATTCAAATTGGAACATATCACTTTAGGGAACTGCTTGATGAATTTGATGAGCACAAAGTACTCGCGTACGCTGCTTATAACGCCGGTTCTCACAGAGTCGAGCAATGGATCAAAGGTGCCAGTGGCATGGACACGATAGCGTGGATCGAGACGATTCCTTTTTATGAAACGCGAAATTACGTGAAAAACGTACTTGCGTTTCAACAAGTCTACAGTGTGCTTCTAGACACTCCAACACCGATCCTTGCGCCAAACGAAAAGACTATTCCGTGATTAGAAATGTCTG
Source organism: Gammaproteobacteria bacterium (assembly GCA_009840305.1). Taxonomy (GTDB): domain Bacteria; phylum Pseudomonadota; class Gammaproteobacteria; order Pseudomonadales; family Azotimanducaceae; genus Bin55. The sequence continues at coordinate 69,469 of VXNY01000031.1, forward strand.
AGGTGACGGTGCCAATACGTGCTCTGAGAGTCTCAATTGATTGACATCGGAGCAAATCTGACCGACAAAGCGTTTCGACAGGACCTAGACAGTGTTCTTGTCCGCGCACAACAAGCAAACGTGAAGCACATCATCGTTACTGGCACTGATCTTGAACATTCGCAACGTGCGGTGGACCTGTGTAGCGAATACTCCGGCTACTTATCTTCCACCGTTGGAATCCATCCTCACAATGCATCCAGTATTCAGAACTCAACCGTTCAACAGTTGGCACAAATAGCGCGGAATAAATGTGTCGTGGCAATCGGTGAGACGGGTCTCGATTACTATCGAAATTTTTCACCAAGATTGGATCAAATATCCGCGTTCGAGACACAGCTTCAGCTGGCCGTAGACTTGCGAATACCTGCGTTCATACATGACCGGGACTCGAACGGAGAACTACTAACCGTCTTGAAAAATTTTCCTAAATTATCCGCTGTGATCCATTGTTTCACAGGTAGTGCTTCGCTCTTGCAAGACTATCTCCAATTGGAACTCTACATCGGTATTACGGGTTGGATCTGCGACGAAAGACGTGGACAGGAACTATATCAATGTGTTAATTTAATTCCTGATGATCGTCTGCTTATGGAGACTGATTCGCCCTATTTACTCCCAAGAACCATGAAACCGAAGCCTCGATCCAGACGAAACGAACCAGCTTTTCTAGAACATGTTTGTGTTGCTCTAGCGTCGGCTCGTGGTCAAACCGTCGAGCACGTTCAGCAAATCACTCAAGAGAATGCGAAGACACTGTTTGGACTAGATTTCGGACGTCTTCCTCGGTGAAAGGCCAAACTATTCTTTGCTCGGCAATTTCCAATACAGGTATAGACTCGCCAAACTGCTCCATCAATGAGGGATCGGTTGCAATATCTACAGTCTCAAGTACACGTCCGGTAAGTTCCGACATGTCAAAAATCATATCCAACGCTTCTTCACACAAAGAACACGCATCGGTTACGTATACCAAAATCTTCATTGTGTCGTATGATACAAGCTCTCCGCTCTGTCGTTTTACATGACAAATTAGAGTGTTATGATGTGCCCACGTCAGCGATAAATTGTTCACTATCACAGTGCAAATTACAATGCACCCATGACCCCAAAACTTAAAGCACCTCTGGGTTGCGCGTCTTATGAATCAGGAAGTTGGAGATAGTTCTGAACTTTCTTGACGACCTTGGTGCCATAAATCCTCTTCTTGCACCGATCATTGAAGAAGCGCAGACGCATGGCGGTCGCATCTACCTCCGTTGCGTCGAATCGCGAGACCGACAAAAAATTGTTCGGTTAGCCCGAACTAGTAAAGCACTGCATCATCCTTGGATTGAAACCCCTACATCGAATTCTCTGTTCAATCAATACATCGATCGAATCAAAGGTAAAAATGCGACAGGGATGGTAGTTTGTTTCAAACATAACGATGAAATTGTAGGAGTTATAAATCTCAACGAAATCGTACTTGGTGCATTTCGCAGTGCCCGTGTGTCCTATTATGTGAGTAATGAACACCAGGGATGCGGATTGATGACAGAAGGCTTGAACCTATTCACCGCTGAGGCATTTATATCTCAGGGACTGCATCGCATTGAAGCTGCGATTCAACCTCAAAATATTCCATCGAAAAGACTGGTAAAACGTTGCGGATTTCACTATGAAGGTCTGGCGAAGGGGTATTTGTACATCGATGGTCAGTGGCGTGACCATGAACGATGGGCACTGGTACATGAACGTGAGACTGTCGGAGTTTAATATTGAGCACTAGAGTAGCATCTTTTGGTACGTGGAACTCTCCACTTACCGCACACATTGCAACAGCTAATTACGTAAGCTTTAGCGAACTGATAGTCGATGGTTCAGATCTCTACTTTCTTGAGCTTCGACCCCACGAGGGAGGACGTACAACTCTCAATGTTCGAAGTCAGCAGGGGAATATTGTTGAAGTCACTCCAGCACCTTGGAATGTTCGCACTAAAGTTCACGAATATGGAGGTAGTTCTTACACTGTCGCAAATGGATTAGTGTATTTTGTTAATGCAGAAGATCAGGATATCTATTGCATCGACAATCGGTCAAAAGACACGCCTCAACAGATTACAAATTCGGGAAACACTGAACGATTTGCGAATCTTGTCCACGACCCTAATCGTGGTCGTCTGATTTGTGTGCGAGAATCACATTTGAACGATCAAGTGTTAAACGATTTGGTACAAATCGACGTGTCAAACGGCGAGTGTAGAGTATTGCATCAGGCCCACGACTTTTATGGCCAACCTAAACTGAGTCCGTGCGGGAATCGAATCGCGTTTTTAGCTTGGGATCTACCGCATATGCCTTGGGACAGCACCCTACTTCACGTTGCGAATTTCACCGAGAATGGTGAACTTGGTCACTCTTTCCAAGTTGCCGGTGGTACCAACGAATCAATATTTCAACCCGAATGGATGAGTGCTGACCAACTGATTTTCGTCTCGGATCGCAATGGATTTTGGAATCTATATCAATTCGATGGAAGCAGAACTTCTGTGATCGTGGAGGACCAAGCGGAATACGGATTGCCACTCTGGGTCCTGGATATGCGTAGCTACGTAACTTGGGGTAATAATCGAGTTATTGCGGTGAGGAAGTCCATTGAGGAAACATCGCTAGTTGCAATTGATTGCACATCCGGTAGAGTGGATTCAATTAACCGGGACTACTGTAGTTACTCATCTCTAACTCGATATCAAGAAGGATTCGTGTTCATCGGTGGTAGCACCAGCCGTCTTACTTCTATTGTTCGATTGAAATTCGGTAACGGGGACGCCAAACATTTAGTAGAGCCAGGAAAACGCCCCTTATCGTTGGGATGTATCTCGGAAGCCGAGCAAGTATCTTATTACAACCAACGCGACCAAGTTGTATACGCTAACTTCTATCCGCCAACCAATGATGAATACACTGCTCCCGAAGGTGAACAACCACCGCTTTTGGTCCTCTCGCATGGAGGACCAACTTCCCACTCGAACGCTAGTTTCAGATTTCATGTTCAATATTTCACTTCGCGCGGATGGGCTGTTCTAGACGTTAATTACGGTGGGTCAACCGGATTTGGACGAGAATATCGAAACCGCTTGTTAAATAACTGGGGAATAGTTGACGTCGAAGACTGTGAGGCCGGTGTCCGACACTTGGTCAATTTGGGAAGAGTAGATTCCGATCGCGTCGCGATTCGCGGTGGTAGCGCGGGAGGTTATACGACGTTGTGCGCGCTCACTAGTAGCTCGACATTCAAAGCTGGATCAAGTCTCTATGGTGTCGCAGATGTGCGCGCACTGGCTCAAGATACTCACAAATTTGAATCAAGATACATGGATTCACTCATCCCTGCAGATCAAATGGATGTGCGTTCTCCAATCAATCACATCGACAAATTTTCTGTACCCGTGATTTTTTACCAAGGCATGGAAGATCGCGTGGTGCCTCCGAATCAGACAGAATCCATGTATGAAGCGCTATCTCAAAAAGGAATCACAACTGCAATGTTCTTGTTTGAGGGCGAAGGACATGGTTTCCGTGCCGCAGAAAATGTGCGCACTGTACTCGAAACTGAGTTAATCTTCTTTTCGAGAGTGTTCGGCATTGAACGTGAAGACGTCGACATGAGCTACTTCAAGACGGCGCGTTTGGTGAACGCTTCGTGGTAACAAAAATTGCTGTTATCGGTGGCGGGTGCTCGGCTGAAGCGGAAGTTTCGCGATCTTCAGCGTCACAAGTCACAACAGCCTTAAACCAAAACTTCACCGTCGAGTATTACGAACTTTCCCACAAACTAGCGAACGAACTATCTGACTTTGCACCAGATGTCGTGTTTCCGGTGTTGCACGGCTTTCCCGGAGAAGATGGTACCGTACAAGGACTGCTAGCTGTGCTAGGTTACCCATTCGTAGGGAGTGACATGAATGCGAGCGTAGTCTCGATGAATAAGGCTTTATCGAAGTACTACTTCGATTCAGTCCAACTGCCGGTACTACCGCAGGTCATTGTGACACGAGATACACTTGAAGAAGGAATATCTCATGTAAATTCGTCCTTCGGTAATCGAGTCGTGTGCAAACCAATGCATGGAGGGTCTGCATTAGGTGTTGTGCCACTTCCTTCTGGCGGCGATCTTCGGCAAGCGCTGCAAACATCGCTTGAAATAGACCATAAAGTCTTGGTTGAACCATTCGTAGAAGGACGAGAAATCACCGTTGGTGTGTTGGACCTACATCATGAACACACTGAAGCACTACCAGTGACTGAAATTCTCGTAGCTAAAAACGAATGGTACGATTACACAAACCGTTACACGCCGGGACGTAGCGAACATGTCATCCCAGCGGCAATAAGTGATACCACCAGCGAAGCATTGAAAGACGCCGCGGTGCGGGCTCACCAATCGTTAGGTTGTCGAGACCTGTCCCGAGTAGATTTCATCCTTGAGCCAAGTGGGCAATTTTGGGTGTTGGAAGTAAACAACATCCCAGGCATGACGCCTACGAGCCTTTATCCGGATGCTGCAAAGGTTCATGGAATCTCGTTTCAAGTACTCGCCGAGAAGTTAGTGAGTAGCGCATCGCGTCGGGGACCCGATCTGCTAGAACTTTAAAACTTCGACAAAGCGATTTTTTGCCGAGGTCTACTTAGTGATACGTCGGTTGAGGTTCGGACTACTTCGGTGAGGCTTAGGTCTATCGAATTAGAACTTGAATTTCGCAGCCGCGGTGAACAAAGCGGTCTGGCTACCATCATCGAAATAGTTAGTTATTGAAAATTCCAACGAAAGTTTTTTGAAGCGGTTAGACTCGAGTTCGATCCCCAGCGATGCAACGGGTAATGTGTCACGCTCGTCGACCTCCACACTTTCCATAAAGACCGAGCCAGAAGTTAAAACATCAAGCTCTATCGACTGCCAATGATGTGCGAGCCCGAACTTACCCACCAATGAAAAGGGTTCCCGAAGCGGAAATGTCCGAACAGCCAAAGCTGTCAAATATTGATAACGATAGGATTGTACGTCAGTCTTTAATGGGGCAATTGTCATCGGAAGATTAGCTTTTTGAATCAAATTTGTTGGTTCAATACCAGTGAAGTCCCAAAACAGTTCAAAACCAAACCGTTCATTGACCTGTAAACCAGCCCCAACGCGCAGTGCCATGTTTACCGAGTGTTTTTCTGAGACAAGTAGCGACCCGCTTCCCAAGGCGTACCAGTCAAATTCCTTATCTACCGCTAATGTCGTATGAGTGATTGTCAAGCTGAAAATAACGAGCATGAGCGCAGAGAACCAGGTTTTCATATTTGCTTCCTCGAAAAGATAAACTGAACTCTTTTGACTTCTTTTGATTTTAGACTAAATTTAGTATTTTTTAGGTAATTGATCACACGATTCAGAAAACACGCTTAATGAATACAGACGGCTGACTTCGTGATCGTAACAGGCTCGAAAATGCGGATCGGTCAAGCAACCTGAGAAATTTCCCGCAGGCACCTAGGTCCATGATAAACCAGTCCGGTATAAATCTGAATCAAATCTGCTCCGGCTTCGCGCATTTGTTTTGCTGTACTTGGATCCCAGATCCCGCCACATCCAATTATTAGAAATTTTGCTCCAAGGAAACTCCTCGCTTGACGGACACAGTTCAATGCTAAAGGAAACAACGGACGACCACTGAGTCCACCTTGATATTGCCCACCATCCTTAGTTGGTCTGGTTGTCGTCGTGTTCGAAGCGACCATGCCATCTATACCCTCAGCTCGAACGACCGCGCAGAGATTCTCAAGTTCCCGTTCAGCTAAATCGGGCGATATTTTTACGAGCAGCAATGTACGTTTCCCGTTAGTCGTCCTCGAAGATTCTCTTAGGCGAACTAACCGTGCTAGTAAGCTCTGTACCTGCTGCATTCCTTGCAGTTCGCGTAATCCTGGAGTATTCGGAGACGAAATATTGATCGTCACGAAATCGACCAATGTATGTGCTCGTGCGAAGCAATACTCGTAATCATCGATCGCTTGTTCCAACGGAGTGTCGAAGTTTTTGCCAATGTTAACGCCGATAGGCAGACTCACACGCGGTTTTTCATTAACGATTTTTCGAATGAGGGCATCTATTCCTTGGTTATTGAAGCCTAGGCGATTAATCAATGCAAACTCTTTTTTCAAACGGAACACGCGAGGACGTGAATTGCCAGCTTGTGCGCGCGGTGTTACCGCCCCCAATTCCAAAAATCCAAAATTGAACTTCGACAGCCCACGGATCGCCACGCCGTCTTTATCAAAGCCCGCGGCTAAACCGACGCGATTGGTGACGTGTAATCCACCGACTTCGATGGTGTTACTGAAGGTGTTCCTTTTCGCTGGTAAGTAACCGTACCAGCGTAAGGCGTTTAGAGTCAGTTGATGTGCCCACTCTGGCGGTAAAGAAAAAAGGATTGGACGGAGAAGTTCGTATATACTCACAATACGGTGAAGAATTCTAAACAGACTCAAAAACGCCTCGTCTACGGTGCAAAGCTTGAGGTTTGTTTGTTCTCGCTAGAATCGTATTTTTATTTTCTCGCAATTTGTAAGGTTTTTGACTTTGGAATCACTACTAAAACGAACTCTCAGCGTCAATGATTGGCTCAATACCCGCATCGTCGGTCAAGAGCTGTTGACGCGCCGTTTGGTCATGGCACTCCTTCTTGGAGGGCATCTATTAGTTGAAGGTGCCCCGGGTCTTGCAAAAACTCGAGCAGTCAAAGAACTTGCGCGAGGAGTTCAAGCTGAATTTCATCGAATTCAGTTCACACCCGATCTACTCCCCAGTGACGTAACTGGAACGGAAGTCTATCGGCCTGAAGCAGGAACCTTTGAATTCAAACAAGGTCCCATATTTCATAATGTCTTACTTGCCGATGAAGTAAATCGAGCGCCAGCAAAAGTTCAGTCTGCGTTGCTTGAAGGAATGGCTGAACACCAAGTGACACAAGGTCGCGAGACTTATCGGCTCCCTGACTTATTTCTTGTGATGGCGACACAGAATCCAATTGAGCAGGAAGGTACCTATCCATTGCCCGAAGCACAACTAGATCGATTTTTGATGCATGTGCGCATTGGCTATCCTCCCCCACTTCAAGAGCTAGAAATCTTACAAATCGCACGCGACGATGTACTACAAAAAGACGTCCCTCCACCGGTGGTATTGCATCAGGATGAGATTTTTGAGGCACGGCGTCAGATATCTGAATTGCACATGGCTAGTGCGATGGAAAAGTATATTGTCGCTCTAGTCGTCTACACTAGAACAGAATTGTCAGGTGTTGAATATGGTGGTAGTCCTCGAGCAACCATTTCTCTGGATCAAGGTGCCCGTGCTAATGCATGGTTGGATGGTCGGGACTATGTGTCTCCCGAGGATATTCAAAGTGTACTTCATGATGTGCTACGCCATCGAATCATCCTCTCGTACGAATCCGAAGCACAAGGACACACGCCAGATCAAGCAATCGACGAAACACTGAACGCGGTACCTGTACCTTAAGCACCATGGCTCAGCTGACAGGCGCGTACGTTTCGATCAACGATTTAGTCAGACTTACCGCTGCATACGGCAAGATACGAAAGAAGAAACGGAAAGCACGAAAGCTAGCTGGAGACAGATTCTCGCGCCAACGGGGACGTGGAGTCGACTTCGAAGAAGTCCGACTGTACCAACCTGGTGATGATGTTCGAAATATCGATTGGAACGTCACCGCGCGCAAGAACGAACCCCATACAAAAGTCTTTACAGAAGAACGCGAAAAACCGACACTTGTGGTGGTAGATCAAACTTCGTCAATGTTTTTTGGCTCAAAACTACGACTCAAAAGCGTCGCAGCTGCCGAGATAGCCGCGAGACTAGCTTGGGCTACTCTCGCACAACACGATCGAGTCGGTGGAGTCGTGTTCGGTGAAGACGGTACGATGACGACTAAACCGTTGCGCAACAGTCGATCGGTAGTCAAACTTTTGCGCGATGTTGCTACCGCAAACCAAGCGCTCAGAATAAGCAATTTGCATCATGCAAAAGAAAAACTTTGGGAAAACATGATCACACACCTTCAGTGTGCTGCACCTCATCATCATCGTATCATCGTGATTAGCGATTTCAAAAATATAAGTCAGGATGCCATTCAAGAGCTAATGCATCGAGGACGCCACAACGAATTGCAGGTCTTTCATGTCTATGATGAACTCGAGCTTAATTTACCTCCGGCCAATCAATATACAGTTACTTCTGCGTCGAATACAATTGAATTTGATAGCGCGGGAAACACAACGAAACGCGAGTACTCACGACGGTTCGAAGTGCGAATGGATCGTTTAAAGAAGGCTTGTGTTCAGAATCTTGTCGCGTTTGAATCGTATTCAACTACAGAGAATCTAGATTTCCTCTCATTAGAACGGTAATATGCCAACGGATTTAATTCAACAACTGCGTGACATTCACGAGCCTGCCGCACCAGGATTCTGGCCTTTATCAATCTCGTGGTGGATTCTGTTTAGTTTGGTTTTTGTGCTGCTGATCGTCTCTATAGTTTGGCTATTTTGGCGCCAACACCGCCGCGCGCCGTATAAACGTATTAGGAACGCGGCAAGGAATCTGACACAGCAACGCGAAACAGGTGTTATTGATGGACTAACCTATGCGTCCGGAATCAATTTACTCTTCAAAGAACTGTTGGTGGACGTCGAAAGTCGTACTGAGTCAACTACTGCATTTGGCACGACTTGGCAAGATTTGTTAGCTGATCGATTTGATGAACAGGGGTTCATATCTGGACCGGGTACATGCCTCGGAAACGCCCGTTTCGTTGGAAGTTCATTTTCTGATGAAGGTTTGTCTGGATTAGTGCACGACACGCTGTTGCGTGTTAAACCATCAAAGGAACGCGGCGATGATTGAGTTTCTTTGGCCTTGGGCATTTCTGGTACTTGTAGCAATTCCGTTGCTACGTCTCACGCTCCCTCGCAAAAGCAATCCACAGACAGCTCTAACGGTGCCAAACGCCGACGACTTTCGATTCAAAGACCAATTACGTAGCATGCTGGCTTCTGGACGTCGCTGGTGGCGCTTGCTGTTGCTGCTCCTCGCAATCACGGCTCTAGTAACTGCCTTGGCCCGTCCTCAATGGAGCGGTGAACCCGTTCCGCTTCCAACCGAAGGAAGAGACATGTTCCTCGCGATTGATATCTCTCAAAGTATGCAACAGACGGACATGCGATTGAATGGTAGAGAGGTAACTAGATTGACAGCATTGAAGCATGTCGTGGAACCATTCATTGAAGAACGTGAGGGTGATCGGTTAGGTCTCATCGTATTTGGTACTGGTGCATATGTTTACGTACCGCTAACTGCCGATATAAAAACCGTTAACAAATTGTTACAGGAAACGCCTGTTGGAATCGCGGGTGGTCAAACTGCTATCGGAGACACTCTGGGCTTAGCGGTAAAAAGACTGCTTGACCGACCAATTGACCATCGAATATTGATTTTGATGACCGACGGCTCTCACAATTCTGGTGTTTTGACACCTGAGGAAGCAATTGATCTTGCGATAGAAGCAAATGTTCGAATTCACACTATTGGGCTAGGCTCGGAACGCCGGAATGGGAACTACCCTGGTTTCAATCGCTACTATCGCCGACAATCGTTCATGGACACCGAAAATTTAGAGAATATCGCGACCAAAACTGGGGGCCAGTTCTTCCGTGCGACTGACACCAATTCTCTCGAACGGGTGTATGATCAAATTATGTTATTAGAACCGGTAATACAAGATCCTGAGACACTACGTCCGGTTAAGTCGCTCGTACATTGGCCTCTTCTTTTAGCGTCCATTCTCTTTAGTTATTTGTGGTGGAGTCGCCGATGAGTTTCTGGCGAGATCTTGTTGGTAATTTCCACTTCATCCGACCATGGTGGTTGCTCGGGTGTCTAGCGATACCAGTTATCTATTTGTTGCGCAAACATGCAAGGCGGACTAAAAGCGGCTGGGATGCAGTAGTAGCTCCTGAACTTCTAAATGTACTGATACCCGAACGAGCACAGCAACAGCTTCGTCGGTGGTTCGACATACTAGTTGCCAGTGCACTTCTGATCGCGTGCTTCGCAATGGCTGGTCCTACATGGAAACAGATTCCGCTGCCTGTCGAACAGCAGCGTGATGACTTGGTGTTGGTCCTTGATTGTTCTACTAGTATGTACGCTGAGGATATTGCACCATCACGGTTGGTTCATGCGAAGCAGAAAATTACCGACATATTACGTAACCGTACCGAGGGCAGGACAGCGTTAGTCGTCTACGCTGGAGACGCTCACATAGTCACTCCTCTCACCCATGATGTTGAAACTGTCCAACATTTACTCGCCTCTATTGAACCACGAATAATGCCGATCCCAGGAAGTAACCCAGATCATGCTTTAGAACTTTCATGGAACCTGTTGGAGCAAGGTGCTAATGGACTAGGACGAATCCTAATAATGACCGATAGCATCGACAGAAAGCTCGAGTTCGAAAGTCCAAAACAGAGTAAAGTTGAAGTACACTTTCTAGGCTTAGGAACAGAAACTGGAGCACCGATACCTGAACCTGACTTAGAGGGTGTGCAACGATTTATGCGAGACAGTAATGATCGTCTTATCATCCCTACTCTACATGAGAACTTAGTGAAAGCTAGAATTCGACCGGTTGATGGCTTGTACCATTCTTTAAATATTGATAATTCAGACATCCAGCGTTTTTATAGTGGTGCGTGGTCTAGTGGAAATCAATTTGAACGCCTCGAAGACCGAACTTACGATACGTGGCATGATGCGGGCTACCTGCTTGTAATTCCGCTGGTCGTACTCGCTTTATTCTCAATTCGACGTGGTGTACTCGTAGCACTGTTTCTAGTCGTCGCGACCGACACTCATGCCAACTGGTTCGAAGATTTGTGGAAAAATGAAGACCAACGGGCGTATGACGAGTTACAAGAAGATAAGCCAGAGGCCGCAGAGACTCTATTCACTGACCCAGAATGGCAGGCCGTTTCCAAGTATCGAAGTGGGAACTACGATGGAGCAGCTGAAATGTTTCTCGGCGATGACACCATTCGTTCGCAATATAACTTGGGAAACTCACTAGCGCTTTTAGGACAAATTCCAGAAGCAATAGAGACCTACGACAAAGTGTTGGAACAAGATCCAGACCATGAAGACGCTCGCTTCAATCGTGATTTACTCGACCAGCTATTGCAACAAATGATACAACAAGCTGGTGAAGGTGAAGGAGAACCAAACGAATCACAACCACAACCTGGAGAGGGTAACGAAGGTATGCCTCAAGAAGACCCTGGGACAACTCCAGAAGCGCAACCTGAAGAGAGCGATCAACCAGCAAACGGCGACGGAGAAGAAACGGATTCGGCAGAACCACCAACAATGCCCGATGATACCTTGTCCAACGAAGAGCTAGAAGCGAACGACACATTGGAACGAATGCTGCGACGTGTTCCAGACGAACCTGGTAGTCTGTTGCGCAACAAATTTCTGGCAGAAACGCGGAGACGATATGACTCTGGAGAGCTAGATGTCAATCAACTGCGTCAGAGACAAAGATGGTAAGAAAACTCTTCGTCGTTGCGATACTCGTCGCTACGATCCCAGCTTTCGCGGAGGTCACCACAACACTTAGTCGAAATGAAATTTCGGAGATCGAACGGGTGTGGCTGACCATTCGATTGGAGGGTGTACCACCACGAGAAGAGCCGGACTTTTCAGCGTTGAACGACGACTTTGACATTCTCAGCCAAAGTAGTGAGAGGGCTTCCCGACTCGAAAACAACCAGTACACTTCTTCCAAGACATGGACGTTAGCACTAAAGCCAAAACGAGTTGCGGAGCTCAAGATTCCGTCTTTTGAGATTAGTACGTATACCACGGAAGAACTAACTTTAAACGTCATACCCGTATCTGACGAACTAAAAGAAAAATTGGACCAAGAAGTATTCTGGATTACGAAAGTCGACCGTCAAGAACAATATGTACACGGCGGTATCCATGTGGTACGAAAACTGTATTACTCAAATAATGTCATCTTGGCGCGCATGAGTCGTCGCGGACTACCAGCACCTACGGACATTGACAATGCACACATCGTAGATCTTGGCATTCAATCCCCTGATTGGGTTCCACGTAACGGTCGTACTTATCGCGTACACACGCAAGAGTTTGTTATTTTCGCAGAAAAGAGTGGTTCGCTTTCGTTACCGCGAACTTCAGTTACTGTGAACATAACCTTCGACAATCGAAGTGTGGCTAGAGTAGTTCACACCGATTCACACGAACTGACAATCCTACCGCGACCCGAAGAATATCCGGCTGACGTTCCTTGGCTACCCGCTACCAATGTTGTAATCACTGATGACCTTGGACAACTTGACCTATCGGACTTAGTTGTTGGAGACAGTTTTTCTCGCCTAATAACGATTGAAGCCTTAGAAAGTTTCAGCACCGGCATCCCTCAGATTGAGGTCGAATTACCTGAAGGAATGCGATCGTACCCAACGACTCCAGACTTTCGCAACGAAATTTTGGGCAACAAAATTATTGGTTCAAGAACCGATGAACAAGCCTATGTCGTTACGCAAACTGGGGAGTTGCAAATTCCCGATGCCGAATTAGTTTGGTGGAATACTAATACTAAACAAGTTGAAAGGTCGATCATTCCGGGTCGTACCTTTTTTGTTGGAGCAGCTTCTGGGACCAATGCGGCAACCAATAACAACAGCATTGAAGGAAGTACACCTCCTCGGGTACAGGGTGCATCCAGTCTTGAGGGTACAGAAGTAATTGTCCACAAAATCCCGCGCTACATGATCGTTCTCGTAATTGCTGCCATCGCTAGTTGGATAATCATGATCGGCGTGGTAGGTGTGCGGGCTATGACACAGGACAGACGACACAAACGCGCAATCACAAAGTCGGATGAAGATGTCAATCTCGAGACGTTATTGAAAAGTAATTCCAATCGAGATGTTAAAGAAGGAATGTTGCGTTGGTTGACGGGGAAACTAAACATTTCTCGGGTAGCAGCCATTCTGCTACTTCAAGAACATCCTACTACTCACGCAGCGTTGCGCACCGTCAATGACCAGCAATATGGTACCTCTAGCGAAAGGTCCGAGCTTGATCGTAATAAAATCAAACGCGCGCTACGAGAGATCGAACGGGAAGTTCAACAAAAACGTGCGCACACGACGACGTTCTGGCAGTTCTATCAGCCGACGTAAACAGATCGCATCGCATCAGCGTTGTGCTGGAGCTTGAGTTTAGTTCGTGTGTGTTAGAAAAAACATTTAGCTCTCCCATGGCAAAAAAACGACAGGTAATGAAAAAGGCTGACTACGAGAAAGAGCTACGACACTTACAAGATGAGTTGTCGATCATGTTAGAGTGGATTATCAATACCAATCAAAAGTACGTAGTTATTTTTGAAGGTCGTGATGCTGCGGGTAAAGGTGGCGTGATCAAAAGGATAACACAATATCTCAATCCGAGAAACGCGCGTATTGCTGCCCTTCCGGTACCGACCGAACGCGAAAAAACACAGTGGTACTTTCAGCGCTATGTGAATCATTTACCTGCCAGTGGTGAATTAGTGCTGTTTGATCGTAGTTGGTACAACCGCGCGTTGGTGGAACGCGTAATGGGCTACTGTACCGAAATGGAGTACGAAGAGTTTATGGTCTCCTGTCCCGAGTTTGAACACATGCTCATTCGCTCTGGTATCCACGTTATCAAGTATTGGTTCTCGGTCTCGGACGATGTACAGGAAGAAAGATTCAAACGAAGACTAGAACAACCGAAACGTCGTTGGAAATTAAGCCCTATGGACTTAGCGTCGCGAATGCTTTGGGTCGAATATTCAAGAGCAAAAGATGACATGTTAGCGCGAACACATACAACACAGTCGCCTTGGTTTGTCGTGGACGGAGATGTGAAAAGGCACGCGCGATTGAACTGCATTCATCACTTGCTCAGTATCATTCCGTACGAATGGGTAGATCAACGAGTCGTTAAATTATCCTTGCGCCCGCAGAATCCAGAGTATGAACGGCCCCCGTTTGAATCCCAAAATCATATTCCAACGCGATATCCGTAAAACTGTTTAAATCGGTTTTACGCAATCGATTTCAATCTTAGACAAAAGGAGCGATAAGCACTTCTACATGGATCCTATAGCAGCGAACATTGAACAAATTCTTCAGCAAGTGGAGGAAGATTACACTCGCGAAGGCTTAATCGACACACCGCGGCGTGCAGCGGATGCGCTCCGGTTCATGACTCAAGGTTACAAAGTCAATGTAGAAACTGTCGTAAGCAACGCCCTGTTTGAATCGGATTTGGAAGAGATTATCCTAGTGAAAGACATTGAACTCTACTCATTGTGCGAACACCATATCATGCCCTTCATAGGAAAGTGCCACGTCGGTTACTTACCTCAGGGTAAAGTACTTGGGATATCTAAGATTGCCCGTATCGTAGACTTGTACGCGCGCCGCTTGCAGATCCAAGAACGATTAACACAACAGATTGCCAACGCAGTCTATGAAGTAACGTCCGCAAGTGGCGTGGGAGTAATAATCGAGGCACAACATCTTTGCATGGCGATGCGAGGCGTTCAAAAACAACACTCCTCGATGAAGACTTCGGTTTTATTAGGGACTTTCAGGGACGCTCCGGACACGCGAGCTGAATTTCTACACTTAGTCGACCAGTGATCTAATTAGTGCTCCAAGTCTACCTTTAGCCCTCGATTCACAACATCACTCAGATCTTTCGACTGCATCGTGCCGGCAATCGAACGGAGTGCGTCTTGCATTAACACCTGTCGTTTGGAGCCAAACCGGTTCCATCGAGTAAGAACAGTCGCCAGTCTTGCCGAAAGTTGCGGATTCGTCGTTTCCAACTCAACAATCTTCTCAGCAAGATATTGATACCCCTCCCCGCTTAGATTGTGGAAGTTCTTGTAGTTTGAAGTGAACGCTCCGTATACGCTACGCACTCTATTCGGATTAGTCTTGTTGAATGCTTCATGTTTCTCTAATTTTTTCACCCTGTCGATCGCGCCCGGCAGTGTGCACATGATTTGGCACGAGAACCAATTATTCACGACGAATGCTTCGTGCTCGAAACGCGAGTAAAACTCATCGATCACTTCCTGCTTGGTGACCCGAACCTCGTTCGGAAGTTCGAGCAATTGAACAAAATTTGCCAAGCGATCAGTCAAGTTGTCTGCGCTCGTGAAGTTATCTCGAAGCAAGTTTCCAATTGACTGCGGATGCTTCTTACCCATTCCCCGGCGCAAGTAAGCAAGTGCAGCGTGCCTAGTGGTGCGACGATTAACAGCTTCTCGAGTTGTTTCATAGGACGATTCCGCGGGATGTTGGACGTATAGATCCTCCCACAGTTGTAACAATTCATCTGCCAGAAACTGCGATAGTTCGTCTCTATTCTCAACGCTCTCATCAAAGTCCGCACCGGGATTTGCATCCAATACATTGAATACGGAGGGCGGTTGGAGCATCGCATTGAGCAACGACTTCCGTTCACTACCACTGTCACAATCCTGTATTTGCTCGATTAAACACTTCGTTAGCTCAGCTACTCGTTCGAGTTCAACACTACGGTTCAAAATGAAGCGACCATAAATCGATCGCATTGCATTCCACTTTGTGAAGCCATCACTGTCGCGAGCAGCAAGCATCTCTAGTTGATCGATAGATTGTGGGTAGTCAACATATACGGGAGCTGAAAAGCCACGTAAAAAGCTTACCGTTGCACCTTCTGGTACGCCCTGAAACTCAATCGAATCTTTGGTGTTTTTCAAGTGCACGATCAGTGTACCATCTTCGTTCGGATTCTCTACATGCATATCTGATCGACAACCGATGTCGTACCCATTCTGCTTGCCAGTCCGGCCAAGCACTTCTCGTCCCTTAGAGTCAATCAATCCAATCGCTAGAGGTATGTGAAAGGGCTCTTTGTTGGGTTGATTCGGAGTTGGTTCACAACGTTGAGCGATATCCAACTTCATAGATCCGTCATCTTGAGATTCAGATACTGTTAGTCTAGGAGTACCCGCTTGAACGTACCATCGGAAAAACTGCGACAGGTCCAGTCCCGATGCATCGCTTACCGCTCGTGCGAAGTCTTCGATGGTCACTGCCTGACCGTCGTGCCGATCAAAGTAAAGGTCTGTAGACTTTCGCCACCTGTCTTTTCCGGCCATCGTATGCATCATCCGTAGAACTTCGGCACCTTTCTGGTATATGGTCGCCGTATAGAAATTTGTAATCGCTGTATAGCGATCAGGACGCACGGGGTGTGCTAATGCGCTAGCATCTTCTGGGAATTGTGCCGCTTGCAAACCCGCGACAGTTTGAATTCGTTTCGCGGTTGCACCCACTGTCGATTCACTAAACTGCGTGTCCCGAAATACTGTAAAACCTTCCTTCAGACTCAATTGAAACCAATCTCGACAAGTCACACGATTCCCACTCCAGTTGTGGAAATATTCGTGTGCGATGATCCCCTCAATGCGTTCATATGCGCCATCTGTCGTCGTATCAGGGTCCGCTAACAAAGCACTAGCATTGAATATGTTTAAACCCTTGTTCTCCATCGCCCCAAAGTTGAAATCGTCTACAGCAACAATCATGAAGCGATCCAAGTCGTATTCGCGACCATAAGCTTCTTCATCCCACCTCATCGAGCGTTTCAAGCAATCCATCGCCCATACACATCGATCTTTATATTTGTGTTCGGTGTAGATGGTTAAGCGAACTGTTCGACCGGAGCAAGTTATAAATTCGTCCTCCAATGCAGCGAGATTTCCTGCTACGAGTGCGAATAAATAGCTGGGTTTGCGAAATGGATCGTGCCAAGTGGCTGCGTGGCGACCGTCCGACAAATCCTCCTCGTGGATCAAGTTTCCGTTCGACAAAAGGTTTGGGAATTTTGACTTGTCGGCTTCGATTGTGGTAGTGAAAATACTTGACACATCCGGCCGATCAGGATAGTAAGTCATGCGCCGAAAACTTTCCGCCTCACACTGAGTGCAGAATAAGTTCGAGGACTTGTACAGCCCCTCTAACGTAGTGTTGGTCTCCGGATGAATCTTTGTAGTAATGGAGAGCGTAAACGTCTCCGGTACATCAAAAATAGTCAGTCCTTCTGCATCGACGGAATACTCGTTGTTTGACAGTTGACGTCCATCAACTGCTATACTTTCTAATTCAAGGTGTTCGCCATCTAAGCGAATCGAGTTGGAAGTTGCACCGTCGATTTCAAACCTCAGGTCTGAATCAACGAACGAGCCATCGTCAAATAAACGATACTTAAGCTTAGTCTCATTCATTCGCCAACCGTAGGGTTGATATTCCGACAATCTAATTACTTTTTGGTCAGTTCTCAATGAAATGTCTCCGTGTCTTCGTTGCAACAAAAAGAGTGTGCGAACCTGCCTCTTTTGCTTCACGCACACTCAAACGAGATTTTAAGAATTTAGGTGCGAATACAGATTAGTTGAGTATGAAGAGAAACAATCTAAACAATGCTTGTCCATTAAAAAATTGCTAATGCACTTGACTGGCAAACCACTAAGTTGTTACACGAAGATCGACATTATCGAGAAAATTTTTTTAATGAAAATTTTTGTTGGAACGAGCTTTCTCGCATCTTCGAAATGACAATCCAATTGGAACTGTACCCGATTTTTCGATTTGTTTGTAATATGCGCGCATGAAAGTTGGAATTTGTGGACTCGGCGATAGGTTGGGATACCTAGCAAAAGTTTTTACCGAAACGATTCCAAACTTCGACATTGTTTGCTATGCAGATCCCGAGCCGACTGGTTTTCGACGCATGGACGAGAAACTTGTTCGTCGGTTACGAGGATTCAAGGATCTCGAGACGATGTTAGCGAAGGAACGTGTCGATTTGATAATGATTGGCTCACCAAACGTGTTTCATTGTGACCAGTTATGTCAAGTGTTAGAGGCCAAAGTAAAGATCTTTTGTGAAAAACCGGTCGTCATATCGGAAGACGAGACTTTAAGACTATTAGGTGAACTTAGCAAAGTAGGTACGGATCAAATCATGGTTGGACTCGTCTTACGCTACGCTCCGTTATATCAAGATCTTGAAAGACTCACTCGACAAGGAATCTTTGGAGATATCATCAGCATCGAAGCTGCAGAACACATACCTCCAGTTCATGGTGCATTTTTCTTTCGAGATTGGCGACGTAAGACGAAATTTAGTGGTGGTTTTCTATTGGAGAAGTGTTGCCACGATCTGGATCTATACGCTGGATTAGTTAAATCACGTCCGCGTCGAGTTGTGAGTTTTGGGGGAAATTCCTTCTTTACTCAGCGTCATCAACATCTTGCAGAGGAACTGACTTACCAACGGTGGCCTGCACAATGGCAAAGTACAGAGAGCTCGTTTTCCGGTGATGCGGATATAGTCGACCACCAAGTCGCTTTGGTAGAGTACAACAACGATGTTCGACTGTGTTTTCACACGAACGTTCACACTGCGGACTCGTTTCGACGTTTCTGCGTAATAGGATCAAATGGCATGGTGGAAGGAGATTTTGTGCGAGGCTATCTCAGGGCTCATAGTGCTGTACCACAAGAATGCATTTTCGATTCGACATATACACACGATGATCAGTCTATGCACTATGGAGCTGAAGAACAAATGGCTGTTGATGTAGCGAAACACTTAGAACACGGAACCCCTCTTCCAGTATCTGTTCTGGATGCGCTGGAGGCTGGATTGACGGCAATCAAGATTGATGAAGCTCGACAACAAGGAAACATATTGGATCTAAATGGTCTCTGGTCTCGGTTTGACGAAGCAATTGCCTCGTAAATCGTGAGTGTAAGTGAAGTTAACGTCTGTATAGCACTAATCAAGGAATTTCATTCGACTGAAGTTGAGTTGGTCCTTGTGGATCAACCTTCCCGTTCGATTCGACGACAGCAACTCCAGCTTGTGTGGTAAAGTACAATGGATTCGAATATGGTGAAGACTGATTTTTCTCAGGGTATCTAGTAGTGCAAGCTGTAGACCAAGAAGTTTTGACACAGGTTTGTCATTGGTTAAAAGAAGGACAGTCCTGTTGGCTCGCGACTGTCGTCGCAACTTATGGATCGTCCCCACGTCCCGTCGGTTCGCTCTTTACTTGTAGTAAGAAAGCACGTGTTGTCGGTTCTCTTTCTGGTGGGTGTGTGGAAGAAGATCTTGTAGAAAAATTAGTTACCGGCGAACTGGCTAGCGACAAGCCCTTCTTTATGCGATACGGTAAAACCGAAGCGGAAGCTACAAAATTTGGCCTTCCGTGTGGTGGTCAGTTGGACATAGTTGTCGAACCGTTGAACGCACTCGACAGCATACATGTGATATACAGTCAAATCAACTCAGTACTAAACCAGCGTGGTTCGGTACGCCGCACGGTGGAACTAGACACTGGAGATTCTAAAATCGTCGAAACTTCCAAATATTCTCCGTTGGTATACGACGCAGAAAATCATCTACTTGTGCAAACGTATGGACCACGACGTCAGCTTTTCATAATTGGTACAAATATGGTGGCGCAGTATGTCGCAGAGTTTGCGCAGACTCTAGACTTTCGCGTAACGGTTGTCGACACCGATCAAACCAAGATTGACTCCTTCCCAGTCCCCGGAGTAGAAAAAGTGTGTGATTTACCTGATGACATAGTCCTCAAGCAAGCTAACGATCAGAATTCCGCTATTGTTGCGTTGTCTCACGATCCTCGTTTAGACGATATGGCTTTAATCGGCGCATTTGAAACACGAGCGTTTTATATCGGCGCTATGGGGTCTCAGAAAACTTCATCTGCACGGCGTGATCGGTTGCGAGCACTAGGAGTTTCAGAACGAGAGCTAACGCGATTACATGCACCTATTGGGTTCGATATTGGAAGTAAGACCCCGCCTGAAATTGCCGTTTCAATCATGGCTGAAATCACTCAAACACAATACAATAAAAATTAGTTCGACATTCTTGGTGGGTACATGAAACAAACTCAATTAGCTCAGTACACTGGTTTCCTTGCCATTGTCGCAGCTAGTGTTTGCACTTCAATCGCTGTTGCCGAGACGTTTACTATTCGAGGAACTTTCATCGCGGACGAACCAGAAGCGTCGTTGAATGCTGAACCCTCAACACCTTCACGTCTTGAGGCAGCGAACGTTAAGGTACTTGTTCGAGACGGCAGTGGTACCGAACAACCATCCACAAACGTGCTCGTATCGGGTAGTATGCAGAACGGTGAAATTTCCCTCACCGGTGAGATCGATACGCCAACGACGGTGACCATATCGGTTGATGTGGGCCTAGAAGCCCCGCTAGAGTTAGATGCGGTGGTAGCGCCAGGTAGAGAACTGTCCTTCGCGTTGCTCGAGTGGCCTACTGTTTTGGCTTTCCTAGGTACCGTGAATTCAGTCACAGATACGTCGCAACAGTTCAAAATCTACGGAAATCTGAACTCAGTAAATTTTGATCTAAAACATGCGACCGTTTTGGCGCGAGTCTTAAAAAGAGATTCCCTAGGAGAAGTGACTGTCACAAACTGGCATGTGTTGTTGGAA
The DNA here is from genome assembly GCA_009840305.1 of Gammaproteobacteria bacterium. Lineage (GTDB taxonomy): Bacteria > Pseudomonadota > Gammaproteobacteria > Pseudomonadales > Azotimanducaceae > Bin55. The sequence continues at coordinate 90,226 of VXNY01000031.1, forward strand.
GACGATCGGTTCGAAATTGTTGGTGAGATTACGGAACCTCGTGTCGTAAATGTCTTCATATATAAAGGAGCAAACTATACACAGACGCAAGCCGTCATCGAACCTGGTGCAGAGATTGAGCTAAAGTCACAAAGTGGTTCGTTTAAAGACGTGGTCGCGACATCTCCTTCAGGTGGGGGAAAGCATGCTATGCTCATCGATAGTTGGCAACAAGTTGACGAATACTGGTTAACAAAACGAGCTTATACTACGGCACTCAACAGCTATCAGAAAGAGTTGCTTGAACAACGAACAGCTAAACTTGAGTCGACATCGCAACAAGATGAAACGACTTCTTCACCGGTTGAAGATTCGAAGATAGAACCAGAAATCGTTAGCGATGAAAGTGACGAGTGTGCGCAATATGCACCTCGAAGAAGAAATGTACAACGTCAAGCAACGACTGCGGTAGAAGTTCCGGAACATGTCAGAGTACTACGAAAATTAAACAGACTTAGACTCGATCCTCTCGAAAACACCGCGAAACATGCAGAAGATCCAATGGATGCGTTGCTAGCTTTAGATTTGGGGGCCTTCTGGGGAGAATCTGAACGACAGACTGTTTATGACCGTCTAGCCGAGACTTTGGATTCTGATACCGTCAGACGCCGAGTTATACACGACCGCAATGACCATGCACGATATCTGAGTCAACAGCAAAAAATATTTTCTCTTTTTGTCGGGACAAAAGCACCAGAGTTCACACTGACAAGCTTGAAAGGACCCCTAATCGAACTCTACGATGTAATAAAAGACCATCAGTACGTACTTCTCGAATTTTGGGCATCTTGGTGCGGTCCTTGCTTAAAAGCACTCCCTAACCTCAAAAACGTGTACGCCAAACGTAATAGTAATAGGTTTGAAATAGTCTCCGTTTCCATCGACAGAGATCGCACTCAGTGGAAAGCAGCATCAGAAGAAATGGAGATTCCGTGGATCAACCTAGCCGAGACAGACCCTGCTAACACAGAAGTAGCGTCCACCTATGGAGTTGAATACGTCCCAAAAAACTATTTACTTGACAGGAATGGATGCATAGTGCAAAAGGATGTTACTGCAGCTCAGCTCGAACGCTTTTTGGCTACTGCTGACAATCGCGAGTAAACCAGCAAAATCACCCTAAAGAACACTCCATATCTTCGAGAACCAAGCTCTAGGTGACGAGGAGCTCAAGATCAAAAGTTTCGAATTGTCGCGCGAAGTTGCTACATTCCACGGTACAAAGTGAAACGATGAAATTGGTTTTAGTGGTTTAAAAGGAAACCGTGTCTGTGGTTTCAATATGCTTTTTGCTTAGAAGATACTCGACTACATGTTGTTGTTGGCTACCATACTAGGAGTTAAGCGCTCAGAGTACGAGTGATGACGGGCTTTCGATGAGGATTGGTTTGCGAGTTTCTAAAAACCAGGCACTTTTAGTTTTTTTCGTGTTGCTGTCCCTAGTGGGAGCGATCGCAATAGTACAGTTGCTAGCAGACCGCGATACGAACGACTATTCCCAAACTCTTTCTTCAAATACACCTGAAATATCCGTTATTGATTCTGCTCAATCTTCATCCACTGGATCATCACACACTCTACGAGAATTAATTGATCTTAATCAGTTCGACAGTTTTTTTGCTCGAACGCAGAAATTGCTCGAATTGCTTGAAGCTACCAACGTTAAGACTCTGAAAGAGTATTGGAAGCAGTCCAAGCATGTGGATCGACGAAGTTTTCGAGAAGAAATTCAGATTCGGATTATCCAGCGTTGGGCTAAGTTAAATCCGGTAGAAGCGTTGAAATTGATCACTCGTGAGTCTGTCGCTACTCACATGCAAAACTTGTTGAAGGCGGTCTTTCTCGAGTGGTCGCATTCAGATATTGACAAGGCCATTCGATATGCAGGTAACCTTGATCAGGTAAATAAAGAGGCTGCGGTTGCAAGCATTGTTCTAGCACGCGAAGACCTACCAATTTCCCGTCGCAGAGATATTGGAAAACAACTCGGTTGTGAATGGATTGCGCTTGAAATATTGGGAAATGTTCTGAGAGAACCCCTCATCGATGAGCCGGATTTGGAGTGGGCTAGTTTCATTCTTGAACATGAAGCGTACTTGGATACTCTTACACCTGAACAATCGAAATTGATGGCATACATAGCCTATCACTGGATTTTGCGCGATGGTGCTGAGGTAATTACACGTATGCGCGAAATGCTCCCTCAAAACATCTCGCTCACGGAAACTTTAGAGTTCGTTGTGAGAAAATTGCAAACGACTCGGCCACGATTGGCTTTGGAACTAGTAAATGTACTGGTCAATCATGGCCTGGATTTTGGATTTCGAGATTTGGGAACAAACCTCGTAAGGAACTGGGCCGAAGTTGAACCGGATCAGGCATTGAACGCGACCTTCGCTGTTGAGGCGCACTCGTTGCGAAGAGAACTACAAAAGACGGTGTTGGAAACGATCGCAGAAGGCGATCCTTACATACTCTTGGATCAGTTGGATGAGATACCGCTTGAAGTGCGAGCCCGTGCGCACGAAATCGCTCTGTTAGAAATCGCAAAAAACCATCCCGAATCGGTTCTTGGGATGCTGAGCGACGTCGCTGACAGTAAGGCGCGCGAACGGATCGAGGCGGCCGTAATCGAACACTGGGCAATCAAGGACATTGGGAGTTTGCTCCAGTGGATTGAGTCCAATAACAAATCTACCGACACCCGAGAAGAGATGACGCGAGACGCACTGAACATGCTCGCGCGAACGGACCCGGATCTCGCGTTAGAAGTGGCATCAGCGCTACCGATCGGTTCGAACGGAGAAGGTATGGAAGTAAGAGTTCTCGATTGGATCGCGATCACAGATTTGGATCGATCGATTGCGCTGTTACACCACGTACGTCCTGGGGCCACTAGAGTAAGGGGATATGACACAACGATAGCAATGTCAATTTTTGCTGGCGAGTTAGAACAAGCGATTGAATTGTTCGTTCAACTGTGCGAACTGGAACCCAGCGGACCTGATCTTGCGCTCCCCTTTCTTGTCGGCGACGCACCAGAACGACTGTTTACATCGCTTGACAGAGTGTCCTCTGATGCGGCGAAAGCAAGTGCGGCGCGTTCCCTTCTTTACTGGTACGAAGACGATGACCTGTTTTCTGAGGATCAATTAAGTGTGCTTCGTGAAATGGTTAAACCTCGCAGCGGCAGATAGTCAAGATCACTTTATGAATGCGTGGGCGGCTCTGAACGGTACAAGTTCAGTAAATGAAGAGGACAATAAGAGTGAATTCAGGTAATACAAAAAGAATTCATTTTGCGACATTCTTTCAAAGAGCAAGAAGTTGGTGGTTCTTAGCACTGATTAGTGTCGCGTTCGTAGTTGGGGTACTACTACTGGTGTTTGTAGGTCCCGGTTTTGATCAAAAATACTCAAAAACAAGACAACTGACTAGCACAGACAGTGGATCAAATTCTAACGATCGATCACCCAAACTCTCGTCGGTCCAATCACTAAGTGAATTCGTCGATGCAACGAAGTTCGAGAGTCGTTTAGCACGTACGATAGCCTTAAGGAGCATGTTAGATCGCGCCGATCAAAAGGACCTCCAAAAATACTGGGACGAAGCACTACATCTCCAAGTTCCGGTATTTGCGGAAGAAGCGCAGAAGGCGATTGTTCAACGTTGGTCCGTACTAGAGCCAGTCGCGGCAATTACTTTCTTGGACCAACATCTTCCTAGTAAGCGACGACTTTCTATGTTAGGCATAGTATTTCGCGAATGGTCGCTATCGAGTCTAACCGATGCTTTAAACCACGTTAAACGTATGGATCAAGAGAGTCAAGAAGTTGCACTGACGAGCATATTGAGGGCGCGGGAGGACTTGTCCAACTTCGAACGACGTCAACTAGCACGAGAGCTGGACGCTGATTGGCTCGCCGTCGAGATCCTGAAGGAGGAAGGAGACTCTATAGTCTTCTCCGATCCAGAACAAGAGTGGGAATCTTTCGTTCACCGGCACGCAGATCGATTAGACAGTCTGAGTACAGAACAATCCGAGTTGTTAGCGAAGATCGCGCTTGCCTGGATCGACCAAGTTGGTTTAGATGCGTTTCTAGAGATTCAAAGTTCGTTTCTACCACCCAAACTATTACTCAGTACGACGAACTTTGTTGCCTACGAACTCGTTGAAGACGATCCGAAACTAGCATTCGATTTTGTTCTTGAAGCGTATTCGCGCGAACCAGGGTACGAATATCGAAAACTCGCAAGGGAGTTGACAACCGACTGGGCACGATCGGATCCGGCGAAAGCCTTCGATGCAACTCTGACGATGGATGCAGAATTTCTTAGACGGGAATTACAGAAAGAGGTGCTTCGTCAATGGGCTAGCAGAGATGCACAAGCTCTTCTGAGAAATCTTAACAACTTTCCAGCAAACTTGCACGGTACTGTACGCGAAATCGCATTGATCGAGTCGGCGGATAAAACACCAAAGATGGCTACTGAATTGTTGGGAAACATTAAAGAGCGTAAGCGTCGCGAAAGTGTAGCATGGGAACTAGCGTTTAATTGGGCACAGCAAGACATTGTTGCTACCCTACAGTGGATTGAATCAGACGAGAGCATATCGCAAATTCAGCGGAAATTGAAAGAAGTTGCGTTCAGACAACTCGCGCAGAGTAAACCACAACTGGCCCTTCAGACAGCTTTAAATCAACCGTTCAACACAGAAGAAACGGGATTAGAGGTCACGGTAGTCGACGCAACGGCGCAACGAGGTAGCTTGGATGTTGCAATATCTATGCTAGCTCAGGTGCGTTCAGGAAAGACAAGAGTCGATGCATATGACGCTGTCATCGAACATTCTCTAATGGAACACGATCCAGAACTTGCTCTAGATCTCTTTCTTCAACTGTGTGAACACGAAACAATCTCAAAGTACGGACCATTAGACACAATCGTGGAGGAGCTACCGAAGCAGTTGTATGATGCCATCGACACAATATCCTCCAAGGTATCGAGAGGTCGAATAGCACGAGAACTGTATCGAGAGCACCTAGACAACGACATATTCACCGACCAACAATTAAAGCAATTGAAGGAAATGTCATCTCCTGATCCTTCAGATACTAAGCTGGAAGCTTTTGAGAGAATGATGAGAAATAGGCGTTCGGAGTGAGAGTAAAGAACCCTTGACTTTATTAATACTCACTGCGGACAACATCAAGCAACTGATACCAAACCGGAAAGTTGCTAGTGGCATGTAGGAGGAAATCTTGCTCATGCATTCCAAGGTTCAAGTTCAGTGTGATTCCCCCTAGTCTAATGAGAGAAATGGCTTATGGGATCTAGACACTTCGGTGAAATACTTCTCCATCATCTTCTGTTTCATACTCAGAAATATTTTCACAGAAACCGAGTAACGTTTAAGTGCTGTTTCAAGCCGATGAAATCGTCAAAATTCTCAGGACACCTCTACTAAGGTGTTTGACTAAGAACCTTCAGATTTCATAGGTACTACTCCACGATTTTCTCTTGTTTGTCAATGTATCAACTAAATTTCCAGTTGAACTTAAACCAACGCTGATAAAGCTCTCCTACCCCCAGAAAAGCGCGATCTGGAGCAAGAAATTTTCTTAGCAGTTCTAGAACATGCCCGACCCAACACAATTTCAACAACACAAGCTAGAACCCGTATAGGAAAATACATCGCTTATGGTCGCGAAACAAAAAACAGATTCTATTCGAGGGACTGCGATAATTTTGGCTGCTGGTGCTTCTATACGTTTTGGTAGCGATAAGAAAGTTTTTCAGTTTGCTAATACTACGCTCTTACAACATACTGTGGGACTATATTCCGCTGTCTTTCGTAAAGTGCTAGTAGTATTGAGGGAACAAGAAAACAATAAGGTGTTTTCGTTTCCAGACCATGTGGAAACTGTTCTCGCCCCCAATGCGCGTTTTGGCGTATCCCAAAGCTTGAGGGCTGGATTGTTTCAAGCACGAAAGGCTCCTTGGGTTGTCGTCGGTCTAATGGACATGCCATTCGTGAATTTACAGACTCTCAAAAGTCTAGCTACACGTATGGAAAGTACAAACGCTTCGGTAGTGCGGCCGCGTTTTAAAGAACAATACGGAAATCCAGTCGGGTTCAAACAAGAATGTTATTCTCAATTGTGTGAACTAACTGGCGATCAAGGAGCTCGTGCGCTCTTGCGCACTGGGAAGTTTAGAGTTGAAGCACTTGAGGTGAAAGATCGTGGGATCCTAATTGATATCGACACTCCAGCGCAACTGCAGGAATTTGCTAACTTAGATTCTTAGAACTACTATCGATTGTTTCCTCCAAGTCGGGATCCCCAATCTAATTTACTTCGACAGCTCTCATAGAAGTTGTGAGTGGTCGGGTACACAATGTTGAGTCCCTTGGGATTCTTACGAATATAAACACGATCATAAGGTTGCAGGATGAAAGGCTCTTGTGAGTCTGCGGTAACCAGTGGAAAGTCGTCTTCAGAGTTCACAAACACGACAATCTCGGAGTCTCCCTTTACGACCAATGGACGAGAAGTTAGGGTGTGAGGAAACATTGGCACAATCACAATCGCATCTAACGTTGGATGCATGATCGGACCACCTGCGGATAGCGCGTACGCGGTAGAGCCAGTGGGAGTGGAAATGATCAATCCATCTGAGCGTTGGGAATACACGAACTCCTCGTTGATATACAGCGCAAAGTCCATCATTCGGGTAATCGACCCAGAGTTTACCACCACATCATTGAGGGCTATTCCGCGACGAATCAGTTCATCGTCTCGCACGATAGAGTGCTCAAGTAGAAAATGAACTTCGAGACGATAGCTACCCTGTAGTACGGCTAACAAACCAGACTCGATGTGATCTGGGTAAATGTCGGCAAGAAATCCTAAGCGACCTCGGTTTATTCCCAGTACTGGTACATCGGTGTCTACGAGATCTTTGGCAATTCCTAAGATGCTTCCATCACCACCAACCACAATCACTAAATCACAATCATGCAGTTCGTTGCGACTGACTATTTTGCCATTGTTTCCCGCGATCAATGAAGCAGTTTGTTCTTCAATTAGTATATCGCGTTCACTTTTTTTAAGAACGTCAACCACTAGATCTAAGGAATCAGTGATCACGGGTTTGTCCAACCGTCCAATAATTCCAACGCGTTGAAAATCAGCGAACATTACAGGGATAGCCGGCAACGAAATAGCGTGATTGTCGCGGGCCAACCAGATGTACAAGTTATATATGCTTTTTTGTATATAATTATTTCAATCCTAAAGTGGCATGTATGCTATGCTACAGACCGATGTATCAAATCTGTGTACGCGTTCCCGCTGTTTCTGAACTTCGAAACCGACTAAGGAGTAAAAGTCGATGGACGAGAAGTCCGCAAGTCCTAAGTGTCCTAGTTGCGGCGTAGCTGGAATCGAACATTTTGTTAGTAAAGAAAGTACCTCGAGAAGTCGCTATCGAGAACCTTGGTTTTTTGTGATTTATTGCGACCAATGTGGCCATGTCTATAACGTGATCGCGAAACATGTCTTTGCACAAACCGCGACCCGAGTAGTCTTACCAAATGAGAACGTCGAGTAAGTTCGTGCTACGCATACCCGATGTAATGTTCTAAATTCTCCAATTCATTCATGAGATGCTCCCATGAATCTGCCACGTAGTATATGGGTTGGATGTGATCGATTTCAAATCCACGATCACTACTGGCGACAGACAGTCTTTCATGTTTGGCTTCTTGATACTTAGCCGCTTCTGATACCGACGACAGCAGACCAGCGCCATAGATTTTGTGGTCTGGTCCGATCAAACCATATTCCACTGTCCACCAATGAAAACGAGCTACACGTCGCGCCGGCGATGGAGGACTATTTTCGGCTATTTTCTTAGCTTCCTCCACTGCTTGTTCCGCCTCCTTTATTACTTGTTGATCAGAAACTTCGTCGGCTAAGAGCTCGGCAATATGTTTTTGTGCATGGTATAGTTGCATGTCGATTTCGTTTAGCTGGGTATTTGCGCCTAGTTCGCCTAATCGCTGCAGAAAGTCCCGGTATTCTGCACTGTGGAGCATGGGTAGATGACCTGCCGCCTCGTGAATAATATCAGGGATCGGTGTGTACCCTAGTTGACTGCGTGAACGAATGGGTTTCGAGATCGGAAGAATTGAATTTGCTTGCAACAGCATAAAGATGTCTGGTGGAATAAAGCCGTCCACGACAATTGCACTCCAACCCCATCTTCCAAGTGCTTCTTGAACCATTTCTAACGATGGTATTGCCGACTTGGTCATTCCTGTGCTTACAAAAGACTCCTTGTAATTTACCGCGGTGTGTCCGACTAATACTTCCTCGAGTGCTTCGGTCGCTAATCTCCAAGTTTCGTGGTCTTCCAAGGTGTACTCTGAATATTTCTGGTCGACGCCGAAAGCTTCAATCGCTTCTTTTACATCACTCTCAAGTGTAATCACATCAGTCTCCTAAAATCTACAATGAACATGAGCTTTCTTCAATATACCATCGTTCGGATGCGACTCATTGATTGTTGATTGCTCCGATTAATCTCAAGTTACGTTCAACTATTTAGTATAAGGCAAAATCGTGAATTCCATCGCAAATCGCTTCTCTCGCCGCGCATTGACCACATTCTTGGTTTTTGGATCGTTAATGATTTTATCGTTCTTTGCAGGTCTGAATCTATCACCGAAATGGTTGATTTCGACCACCATTCTTGACGCTCAAATAAATGAAGCAGGTGAACTTTACTACTTGTACAAGAAAGAAGAACAAATTTTTCAACCTGTACCGACGGATCAATCGGTATTGTTAGCAATGTCTGCAGATTTCTCTGGTGAGCTTGAAGTATTAGAAGAAATTATTGTCGCGGAAAATGACCAAGGTGTCCTTGAGTATCGACAACTAAGTGCCCAAAAACACTGGGGATTCTGGTCGCTATTACCCGCTTTTTGTGCCGTGTTGTTATGTTGGCTTACACGAGAACCAATTACTGCATTACTCGGTGGAATCGTTTCCGGAGCGCTGTTACTCGGTCTTTACGATCTAACCGGCGAAGTACTGATCCCCACCCTCGGAACCACCCAGACCGCAGGAATCTTGATTTTGTATCTCTGGTTCCTTGGCGGACTGTTGGGAGTCTGGTCCAAATCTGGTGCCGCGCTTGCATTCGCAGAGTGGATGACTCTTCACGTTGTCAGGGGACCTCGATCGGCTAAGTTGGTGGCTTGGTTTTTAGGTGTGATTTTCTTTCAAGGTGGTACCGTTAGTACCGTGTTGGTCGGTACGACGGTGAAACCAATCGCCGATAAAGAACGAATTAGCCACGAAGAACTTGCGTATATCGTAGACTCAACAGCTTCGCCTATCGCGTCTCAACTAGCTTTTAACGCATGGCCTGGTTACGTGCAAGTGTTCATATTTGTACCGGGTGTCGCGTTTCTTGCAACAGAAACAGATCGTATTGCTTTTTTCTTTTCAAGCGTACCTTTTTGCTTCTATGCGATCTTTGCAGTATTAGGTACGTTTTTGCTAAGCATCGAAAAACCACTCTACCTAGGAAAACGCATGAAGAGCGCGATGAACCGTTCTCGAAGTACGGGTAAGTTAGACAGCGACGACGCGGTTCCTCTCGCCGCACCCGAACTACAAGACACAGTAGTTCCAAAGGGGTACATCCCAAACATGTTCGAATTTATTGTTCCATTGATATTGCTAATTGCGATCGCTATCGGAACGTTCATTCACTTTGGCTCACCGAATGTTCAATGGGCTTTTGGCATTGCTTTACTAGTTGCCGCGGTGACATCTTTAGTTCGAGGTATGACGATTAAGGAACTGATAGATGGAGTCAGCACGGGAATGAAGAGCCTTTTGATTGGATCAGTGATTTTGTTGCTCGCCATTACCATTGGTGCTGTGAGTTCACAAGCAGGAGGCGGAACTTACTTAGTAGCACTTCTTGGAGACGCATTACCTTGGTTCTTGCTGCCGGTTTTGCTCCAACTCATGACAATGACAATCGCATTCTCAACCGGGACCAGCTGGGGAACCTATGCAGTAGCGTTTCCATTAGCAATGCCGTTAGCATGGGCAATAGCAAACGGTCAAGACTTAGCTCATCCGTGGTTCTTTATGACTCTTTGTTTTGCCGCGGTCATGGACGGTAGTGTCTATGGTGATCAGTGCTCTCCAATATCGGACACTACAGTTCTTAGTTCGATGTGTACTGGATGCGATCTAATGGATCACGTTCGAACACAAATCCCACAAGCTACCTTTGCGGCTATACTCGCGGCAATCGTGTGGTCGGTACTCGCGTTTTTTGCCGGTGTAGGTTTTGGTGGCTAACCAACACCCTTTGGGCTGAGAGCTCCAGTTGCAGCCATGTTCGATTATGGTCGTGGCGGACAAGAAAATAGTTGCGTGTGTCTTGGATCTTCTTTGGTTCAATTCAATACTGGGCGTCACACACTCAGACTCATAGAAAACACACACGGTCTATAAGTATGACTCTTTACGGATTAAATACTTCTATGATCAGGTCTCGGCCGTTATGACAGACATTGTGTTATGGGTGTTTTCCGATGGAAGGAAGGGGCACGAAAAACAAAGTATTGGTCTATTACAAGCTATAAAAAGTCTGATAGAGAACAGTGTCGAAGTACATCGAATTGCAGTTGGTACACCCGTAAAGAGGTTATCAAAATTGCCAAAACCCTGTCTTGTTCTTGGAGCGGGCAATGCGACGCACTTACCTATGTTGATGACGAAGGTACTCTTTAAAGTACCGTGCGTGGTACTGATGAAACCCTCTCTTCCGACAATTTTTTTCGATCTCGTTCTCGTACCGCATCATGATGTTTGTTCGAACTTCGGAAACGTACACATGACAAGGGGAGCGCTCTGCCCTATTCCCGATGTGTGTCCGAATCCCAAGTACGGCGTGATTTTGCTCGGCGGAACTAGTCGACACTTCCATTGGGACTCGGAATCAGTCCTCGACACAGTTTCTAACATCTGCAATGCTTCTCCACACAAACACTGGACCATCTGCGATTCACCGAGAAGCCCGGCTAATTTATTGAGCAGGCTTGACAATCTATCGAACGTAACCACTCGACAATGGCAAACCACTAGCGAGTCATTTATTACTGATTTGCTTAATTCGAGCTCCGAAACTTGGGTGACCTGTGATTCCGTTTCTATGCTTTATGAAGCACTCAATACTGGATCGCCCGTGGGTGTCATAGAATTATCGTCTAAGCGGAAGACTAACAAGCTCGCACGCGGTATCCAAGATCTAGCGAAAAATAACCAAGTGCAATTGTCGAGTGCTGGTTATTCGATAGGAACGGAGCTGTCCGTGCCACCCCCTGGTCAGGAATCGCGGAGGTGTGCAGAACTTTGCGTAAATCTACTCAAACTGAGAAAGTGTAATAAAATTGTTTCACTGTAAAGATATACTTTCCAATCTTCTCATCTTAGAGTGCCTAACTATGATTAACAGAACCCGACTTTCTTACACACTTTGCGGTGCCTTGGTACCCTTTCTCTGTGCTTCGGTGAATGCCGAAGAAGATGTTGCTCACAGCATGGAGGTGAGCGACAAGATTCTTCTCATGGAAACTATACACGTAACTTCAAATAAGGATATTGCCGATGAAGACGAAAGTTCCGGCGACCCCGAGGTGGATCAGATTTTGAATTTGGCCGATAGTTTGACTTTGTCGTCTGACGAGTCGACTGACGAATCAGCTTCGGTAGAATCGGACGAAGTGTCCGATCGCAGATCGGAAGACGCGAGTGACCAAGCTACTATTGCTGATCAAATGACGGACAAAGTAGATGCATCAGACTCGAGTCCTTCGAAACCACAAAAAACTGAATCCAAAACAGTTTCTGATAAAAATACGAACGAGAATAAGTAATTAAAGAACAGTCGAGCTAGCCAAGTCTGACTGTTCTCCACTCTCTGCCTGATCGTGAGCACTACGTGCTTGCTCGCATGTACTTTTTTCTACGAAGAACACAGCAACATCGTTTGATCAGATGCGAATAGACGCAGCGTTTCGTTTAGGGAGCGAATATTGTCCCAAATGCCGAGCTGGTGAAGGATCCAAATCACGTTCGAGTAGCACACAAGCATACCTCGTGCTCAGCACATGTCAGTCTGAAGCTAGGAGAAGCTTATCGAAAGTTAGGTAAGTTGTGTGTTGCTAAAAAATAAATCGGGATATCGGCACAGTTGCGATATATCGAGAAAGAGAGAGACCTAGCCACGAAGCTAGGATCTCAATTTAATTCAAACCCTAAGAATCGATTGTAAATACTACGTGTCAGCGCTTCTGTTCGTCCAGAAACAAAGCAAAATGGCGGAGCGGACGGGGCTCGAACCCGCGACCCCTAGCGTGACAGGCTAGTATTCTAAACCAACTGAACTACCGCTCCGAGGACAATCTCTGGTGGGTGTTGTAGGGATCGAACCTACGACCTATGGCTTGTAAGGCCATCGCTCTCCCGAACTGAGCTAAACACCCGTGAAGAAAGAGCACAATTTTAAGTTCGCGCTATTGAGTGTCAAGATTCTAGCTCTTTCCTCACCAGAGATACGTCATTTAGTGTTCGTGTTGATCATCGAATATGCAGGGTAGCAAAGCCATTTACGTATACAAGGATAAAATCTATTCAACTTGTGTACTGAGGATTACGCACATGAAAAAATCTGTGATTTTTGTAGTGTCTCTATTGCTTGTTACGGCTGCTACGTTACAAGCCCAACGCAGTTCGTCCAACAGTTGGGCGGGTTATAGTCTAAACCAACTTGAAACGTTTTCTAGTAGTGTGTTTGAGTTGCTCGACTCAGACAAGAACGGTTCCATCACATTAGACGAAATTGATCTCTTGAAAGAAGAACCTGAAGAGCCTTTGAGTGAGGAGGAGTTAGCGCTACAACGAAGACGAATGAACTTGATTAGTAGTTATTTTTGGACGGAAGAAGAAATCAATACCTTCGAAGTTGCTGATACAAATGGCGACGGTTCCATGGACCGAGCCGAATACGACAATCTTGAATCTAGCGTCCGGACTCGCATCTTAGAACTTGGAATCGAGTCTCTTGACACGGATAAGAACGGTAGTGTTGAAGTGAAGGAATTTAGCGCGCATCTAGAGAGTTTCGAGGAGTGGGACAACGATGGTAATGGCACGATTGATCGGGCAGAAATGCGCGAAATTTCTGATCGCAGGTTTCACACTGATATCCGTAGTCGATGGACCGCAGGGGACGATCTCGGCGGAGAAGCGCGCCGTCGTTTTGTCTTGGAAAGCGAACTGCGCGCTACTGAACGACGACTACCCGCTACTTCAGAACGTAAAAAGGACTGACAAGACGCAAAATACATGCGGTTAAAACACCGGTCTGAAACAATTAAATTCGAACAAAACTAGTGACTTTCCAACTACTAGTTTTTCCTTTGTTTCGCAATACTAAATTTCCGATTCTCGCGGGAATCTCAGTGTCTTTGCGTAACAAGTACACAGCACACTCACTACAAGGACTTCCAAAATGAGACTCAAACCCAGTTTTTTCATATTCTCAATAACAACTCTCTTACTTGCGTCTATAACTCTAGTGGCACAGGAGAGAGAGAGACCAGCTCCAGCACGCACTGTTGCTGCTGACGGATTTTCTCCTTGGGCTCTCGCCGACATCGACGAAGTACGAAAAGCATCAAAGGAGACTTTTAAGTTACTTGATGCAAACAACAGCGGTTCGATTACTTTAGATGAGATTGACATTCTCGAAGAACTCATCGAGGGAGAGGACAGTCTTCCCGCCGAAGAACTCTCTCAACTTCGCCAACGCTTAAATATAGTTTCACGCACGTTTATGCATCTTGAAGAAGAGATAGACCATTTCGAAATTGCTGACACAGATCTCGACGGAACTTTGAGTGAAGCTGAATTTGATCTCCGAGAAACAACAGTACGTACCCACATACTGCAACTGAATCTTGATTCATTTGACAAAGACAAAAATGGCGGCATTGAAGAGAGTGAATTTACTGCTCATTTAGACAATGCTGAGGATCTTGATACCGATGGCGATGGTAGTCTTAGCCGTGCCGAACTGAGAGGAAGCGAAAACCAAAGACTACTGCAGGACATTCGAGTAAGCGCATGGCAAAGGCAGGTGCGCGCAGAACGTCAGGCGTATGCAGATCGTAAGGCGCGGCAATCCGAGACCGACTCAAGTAGAAAAAAAGAAAACTGATAACGAAATCAAATTTACACTTTTGCGAAACCGACCACGGTTTGGTGAAGCCATTCCGTGGTCTTTTGTTGCGTTCAATGATTGCCCTAGTTCGTTTAGCAGAGGCAAACACTAATCAAGCAGAAGCTTATGCAATTGCGCCCAACAAAATAACCCGATACGACCACAGTAACATAGGTTTAAGTTGATTGAACCGGTTGTCATAGTGAGACAATTGCGAATGGTGCCAAATCAAAAGTCACTAGGTCACTTGAATGGTTGACAGCCTATGGAGAACTTCGAAATGGACAAAATTTCTTACTTGCCAACATTTTGGTACAGATCGTGTATTAACGCCATGCTGAACCAGTTGAATCAAAATTCGTATCCACTTCAGGTATACAGTTATCGTATACAATGATTACAAATTCGATCCCCTTTTTAGTTTAGATTGAGGTTCAGTGAATGAAACTAGCTCCAGTACTTGCGTTAAGCACCCTCATATTCCTATCGACAAACGTGCTGCTCGCTCAACAGACATCTGATGAACAATCTCCCGAATTCACATTGAATCAACTTGAAACTGCTATCAACAATGTATTCGAAATGCTTGACGCTGACGAAAACAGATCGATCACCATAGATGAGATCGATCTCTTGAGAGAAGAATCCGATGAATCTCTCAACCGGGACGAGCTGATTTCGCGCTCGCGCAGATTGGGACTGATAGGTCACTATTTCGGAACAGACGAAGAAATTGATAGATTTGAGGTAGGCGACACTAACGGTGATGGTTCGATGACCCAAGAAGAATTCGACAATCTTCCTGCCAACATTCGTACTCATAGACTGAAGCTTGGAATGCAAGCGCTTGACACCAATAAGAACGGAAACGTGGAAGCGGATGAGTTTGCTGCGCATCTTGGAGATTTTGACGAATGGGACTCCGACGGCGACGGAACACTGAGTCGTAAGGAAATAGCGGAAATTTCAGAATTCCACAGAATACAAGTTGAACTATATAGACCTATGTTTGAGCGGCGTTCAGTAATTGAGGTAGAGTACTTTTTTGCTGAACAGGAGCGGCGCGCCGCCGCGGCTGAAAAAGACAAGACTCCTAGTCGGAGACTTCCGCCCATATTTGCTAGTGGTAGCGCCGCAAACATCGATGAATTGCGAGAGGCATCAAAGAACACCTTTGAATTGTTGGACGCTAATAATAGTGGTTCTATAACACTAGACGAGATCGATATCGCCAATGAATTGATTGACGGAGAAGAAAAACTTCCACCAGAGAAACTGTCGGAACTACGGCGTCGATCCGAGGTTATTTCTTACACGTTTCTGAATGTTACAGAAAAGATCGATAACTTCGAAGTTGCGGACACAAACCACAATGGAACATTGAGCGAAACCGAGTTCGACCTCCTTTCGACCACAGTGCGTACACACATTTTGCAACTCAATCTAGACGAATTCGACCAGGATAATAATGGTAGTATTCAACTGAGTGAATTTTCTTCTCACTTAGACAACATTGAAGAATTCGATTCCGACGGAGATGGAGCGATCAGCCCTGAGGAAATGCGGGATGTTGAAGATTTCAGAACAAACATGGACGTACATGTCTATCAATCAGAAGCGTTCGGTAAAGCAGAAGAAGTGCAGTCTCAAGTTCAGTGACGTGCTAAATATCGTTCCTTTTTCTCGTTACGAAGCAATTCTAAAAGAACTTCAACCTAAGCTCTGAGCCATTTCCGAAAGGAGACATTTGTTTCCTTCAAGTGCGCTGATCTAAGTACAGGAAATAAATTCGTTCCGTTTTGATCGAATTTATTCGTTCTCGACCGATAGTGACTCAGAGTTTGTGCCCTCAGATTCTGTACGAGCAAATACCGCTGGTTTTATCGATGTGATCCATTCACCTCGCCATACCCAAATCCAAGTTCCAATGGCTGTAGGAAGCATCACGATAAAGGACAACGAGGAGTACGTGTCAATAAGGTTGTTCTCTGAAAAAACGAAATGGGTAGCAAGCGACGAAATGGTGCAAACCAACACGGTGAGCAAAGGGAGTGCCACAATCCGAAATCCTAGACGAACATGTAAGGTAATTATTCCTTCTGGCGAATTTGGTAATTCCCCTGGTTTGAGTAGTACTCTAATCATGAATACGACCAAAGCAACGAATGCTGCAATACAGTTCATCAAGGTGCAAGTTTCCATCTGCCAAAGCAACAGATCTTCCGTGAACAGAGAGAATATCCACAGAAACGCATCTGCGGCATCAATCGCATCAAATCCAGAGAAAAGAAATGAAACAAAGGATTTGACGACTATCAGTACTAAGACACCTAGGGGAAAGATGACAAAGAAAAACGCTCCTAGATGAGCAAAGAGAGTTCGCGCAGTACTTGCGGTACTGAAAGCTTGAATCAAAGTCATCATTTAACTCCTGAAAATAAGTCTAACTCTCTAACAATGAGTCCATGCCCTCGAAAACACAAAGAATCCAGTGGGTTTCCCATTTCCAAGTCGCAATCACGTTAATTTCTTTGATGGATCATGGGCTGGAGTACATGCTCGCTAAATCGACAGTGATATTTGATCCACAGAATCTCACGGAACCGGTCGCCTGACTCTGAACAAGTCTGTCTAAAGACCTGAGTGGTAGACTAATGTGCAACATCGGCTGATGTTGCTGATGAGGGTTGAATTGAGGTGATCCAAACACCACGCCACACCCAAATCCAGGTTCCAATTGCCGTTGGGAGTAACACGATCAATGAAACCACGTGGTAGGTGTCAACAAAGCTATCCACTCCGGAAAAGACAAAAAATACCGCTAACGAGGTGAGTGTACAAATTAATACCGTAAGTAAAGGTAGCGCTATCATCCTGAAGCCTAAGCGTAAATGTAGAGCAATCATGCCATCGGTCGAACTCGGTAATTCGCCCATTTTGAGCAATGCTCGAACCATGAACACTACCAACGCGACGAATCCGGCAGTGCAATTCAAAAGTGTACAAGTCTCCACTCTCGAATCTAAACTCTGCTCTAACACTTGGCTAACGATCCACGTAGTGTCATTCCCAAATACACCGAATAAAGTTTGAATGAGAAATTTGGTAGCGATGAGTATCAAGACGCCAACGGGAAATATCAAAAGAAAAAGAACTGCAAGATGAATCAGGAGGCAGCAAATAGCTTCGGTCGTGCTGAGTTCTTTGATTTGTGTCATGCTCCTAACCCCGTATTTGAACCATAAATGTCATATTAAGGAAAACCTAAATTAAAAAACGAGAAGAAAGAGATTTTCAGCCACACAACACGGTTTGGGCATACCTTCGGCTTCCACCGAGACTTCAACCATGATTTCGATCATGCCTTTTTTAAATTCGACACGTTTGAGCGTTGAATGCGCTCTGATTCGAGATCCAACCAAGACTGGAGCCGGAAAACGAACTCGATCAAATCCATAATTCAACATGTGTTTCATGCCTTCAACGCGGTAAATAGATAACGGTTGCTCTCGAGGTAATTGATTCATAATCGACAGCGTCAAATCACCGTGAGCGATGGTTCCACCGAACGGACTAGCTTTCGCTCGCTCCGGATTCACATGAATCCATTGATCGTCCAACGTTGCGTCGGCGAAATCATTTATTCGTTCTTGGGTGATTTCAAACCAATCCGAAGGAGACTCGCTCTCTCCAATTTTTTGTGAAAGAGACTCATAAGCCCTTTGTATCTGTTCGTTCATGCTTACCTCAAATAATGTGTTTTCGCTGTTCCTCAAATTGTAGCGAACTAAATCGTTTCCAATATTCGCTTGAGTTTTTCTGGCAAGCGCAATCTCATACAAGGATTTGTCCGTTGTTTGACTCTTCGAGAAACTTTGGCGTAGGGGTTGTGGTCAAAACAGTAGCAGTGAAATGGGATACAGGTGACCGTGGTCGTTTCCACAATTGAGTAACCAATCAATGTATATTTCATGACGCATGCAGACAAAGCTACAATTAACACATTATTGAAAGTAAGTAGTCATGAGAAAAGGAGATCTCAGATCACTGATGAACCGTACTGACGATAGTGCTGACGAACGAAGCACACAGGAACGAGTGCGAACAAACGTCAAAAATCTCATCGATTCCGTAACCAGTCGGTTCAATAAGCTCAAACACTCGAACAAAGCAGTTCGCGCACTCATTGCCGATCCCGACGATACCAAAAAGGTGTTCGAGGTTATGGCTACGATGCGTGGTAAATCCCTAGTTCGGATATTTAAGAAATTTAAAGCGACTAAAACAGGCGAGAACATCTTACGGCGACGGGTCGAACTATTGGATGTCCTTAATGATCACGCCAATCTTATGAGTTTAGCTCCCGAATCTTTTGGGCAGGCATATCTCAGCTTCTTAGACCAAGCAAAGCTTGACTCTGGTGGTTTAGTCTATGCCAGTGAAGATTACTATCAAAACGTGCAAGATCCCGAATTGTTACTGTTCATGAGAAGAAATCGAGATAGTCATGACCTTTGGCACACACTTACTCAATATGGACGAGACACCTTAGGTGAGACATGTCTCCTAGCATTTACATACGCGCAAACGAAGAATCCTGGAATCCGACTAATACTGTTGCTAGCCAGCTTTCGTCTTTATCGCGAATATGGACACGGTACTTTTGCTGCGTTGTGGCGTGCTTACGGCGATGGTAAACGAGCAAGCTGGTTACTGGCACAACCATATGAAGATATGCTGCCCATGAACATCGAACAAGTTCGAGTCATGTTGTCCATACCTGATCCGAACGCATATCGTGTGGTACTCGCGCGACAAAACACACCTAAAAAACGTTTAGCCGCATAGTCTCGTGAGCGCGACCTATCCACTGTTTCGGTTCGGAGAATAGTTATGCGTTCGACATCAACGTAAAGAAAACCACCATTGCTAAAACGCTTACTGAGAGTACCACCCCATACACAATCGTCAAGACAAAAAACTTTATAAGAGAGATAATGTGTCCGGATCCATAGAAATTCTTGAACGATAGATAAACATGTACGACGATGAACAAAGTAAGGACGAGTGTCGTTATGAGACCGGCGATCGGTATGTTCGTTAGCAACAGTGATAGTAATATGCTAACTGTCAGTGTAATGAATGCTAAGGCATGAATATGCATCGCAAAAATTAACTGAAAGACTACTCGAATTCCTTTACCCAGATTTAGCAGACTCAATACTGACACAAAAATAGGAAGCAACACGAACATCATCAGAGGTAAGCTCTCTGCCATTTCTTCGACGAAGTCCTTCCCGTTGTAAGCCGCGGCAATTTCCAAGCGTAAAAAATATATTTCCAAAGCGGAGATATTTGCAAATTCAGAATCAGCGTGTTCCCTATAACGATCTGAAAGTACGAGCTTCGTTGCAGTTAACAGTTGCCCCCGTTCTCTACTCTTCACGATTTCCTTTCCCATTTCCAGTGTTACTGAGTCTTCTTGGAAGAATTCGTACAACACTCGTAAACGTCTATGAGCTTCTTCGGCGCTTTGAATTTCTTCAATCAATCCCCAATCGCTAACTCCACGCGATACGAGGTCTTGTAGGTAATCTGTTCTCTCGAAAATCCGTTCACTCCATGGATCGTTCTCAAGAGTCACAATCCTACCCTTTAAAACATTTTTCGCACTCTCAAACGCATCTTCTTGAACTCGAACTAAACTTCTGATCGAAGTTAGGTATTCGTCAATTTCTTCTTGTGTACGAGATGGCGTCTCTTCCCGCATCTGTGAGCTCTCCATCTGCGTTGTTTCAGTCGTATCTACCAACCTGTCCGTGGCAAGCTGAACATTCTGACTTCGAGATGTGATCGCGACAAGAAAAAAGAAGACTAGACTGCTGAACAAATACAGTCGAATCGGAGTCACATAACTTGCGCGCTTGTTATCTCGAAACTGTATCGACAACTTACCCGGTCGAAAGAATAAAGTCGATAACGTCGTGAATACGCGAGAGTCGACATCAAACATCTCTTTAAAGAAATCGCCGATAACTTTGAACACTGATCGGTTATAGTGGGTGTCTTTCTGACCACACACCCAGCAAAAAGCACCCAACAGTTCTTCACCACAGTTGTCACACTTGGTGTCGTTATGCGGTTGCTGCTCAGATGTCGTCATACACGAAAAGAAATGATGTACTGATAGATTGAATTTCGGAAACTGACCGGTTATTCCAGCAAAATGTTTTATACCATTTTAGGGTGAGGTACAGGTTTCGGAATCGCGGAAAAGCTTATCCGCTCGCCTTTTAATTTGTCAATGAATTCTCTCAGGACATATTTGTTATGCTTGAACTTCACGAATTGTAGTTCTACCTAGTCGCCGCAACGAAATACTAAAAAGTGAAAGTACTGCAAAAACACTGTACACTGCTACTCCCACACCGACTGCGATTAACAAGGAACTCCGATCAGCGACCAAACCCAAGAATAGACCACCAAGAGGCACTAGATTAAAACCAATAGTGTTTATACCCATTACTCTACCGCGAAGATGATGCGGTACCGCTAATTGCATTGTGGTCATGGCGTTAATGAGAAAGAAAGTAGCCAATAGCGCGCCTACGACTGCACAGGTAAGAGCTAAGTAAAACTGTTGGTTACTTGCAGCCAACGCGAACGCAAAAGTGGCTGCCGCAGAAGTAATTCCACCACCTAGCATTACATAACCGAGCCTTTTATGCCGTCGTATGCTACCAACGATTATTGTTCCAATAACCGCACCCAATCCACCGGCGGCTAGCAACAACCCAAACTCAAACTCGCCTTGGCCGAGTAGCGCAGTAAATCTCGACATCTGCTGGACATACGACTGTACGAAAAACATTCCCAAAAAAGTTAGTAGCGTTAACCATCTAAATATAGGATTTATGAGAATAAATCGTACGCCATCGCGAAGTTCTTGCCACGCTGAAGTCTTGGTTGAATGTTCACTATCATGCATCGGTATGGTTAGTAAGATAAAAAACATCAGCAAGAAACCTATCGTACAAATTGAGAAAACTACACTTGTACCTCCTAACCAAAGAATCAATCCACCGACTGCCGGTCCAAGCATTCGATTGGACTGCCACACGAATGCGTTGAGCGATACCGCGCTTAAATAAGACGGCCTTCGTACCAAAGATGGATAAATCGAAGCTCGAACCGGCCAATCAATACCCGTAATGAATGAAAAAGCTGCGGCAATTGTGTAGACGTGCCATACCCGAACAATGTCTGTGACGTCGAGTATTGTTAGCAGTCCCACCAAAACGGTATTACAAAGACTCGTGCAAAGTAAGAGAGTTCGTTTATTCATGCGATCTGCGATCACTCCACCTACGAGATTCATGACAATACCTGGTACCGCCATCATCGCACCAAGGACACCAAGATTGATTTCTGAACCAGTCATCTCTTCGATGAGCCAGAGTTGACCTACATACAGTAAATTGGAAGCGGAAACAGACGCAAATGAACCATACCAATACCGACGAAATGAAGGATAGAGTAACGCGGGAAATCGTCTGTATAGTCTGGGAGTTGCCATAGGAATTAACTTAACAAGACCTCGGTAGGCTCTTGCTCAACGACTAGCTCGAGACAATAGATTCGATAACTGTGGGTCGGTTGGCGACTGTGTATCGCGAAGTATTTAGCAGTTGTCATAGGTGAATTTAGCGTGGATAAAATTGCTCTACATCGGTGGTTTCAACACCCGATGGATTTAGAGCAAATTTATGAAGAAAACCGGTCCGAGCAGGAGTCAACTACTAATCCTATGGCTTGTCGCACCGGTTCTTTGCATTCTAAGTATCCATACTCAGGGAGAAGAAGGAGCAGAACCTGCTTCTGAAATCTTCCCTTGGTTACACACCTTGGAGGTCGGTGAATGGCCGACAACGTATAAAACCAATGACGAAGTAGTCCGTACGGGCAAACCATTTCGTCAGATACCGTATGGACTCCATTCTCTTGAAGAAGGTCAAGAAGCAAATCCTTCAGTACTGATCGGTATTCACGGATTTAAAGCTCGCGGGTTTGAGTGGGTATACCCACTCTTAGTCATGGACGATGACTCAATACACACTCACTATTTTCGCTGGGACTTTTTGGAAAAAAACTCCAGAGCGAGGACGATGTTGCTGAAAGATCTTTCTGAACTCATTGAGCAAAGAACGGCACCTTTGGAACGAATAGTGATTGTAGCTCACAGTTGCGGCGGAGTAATGGTAACTGCTGCTATCAACGACTTACCGAATGATGTAAATTTTGATATTCATACTGTAGCGTCCCCTTTGAACGGTTTGGGCTTGTTTACCGTGTGTAGACCTAATTTACCTGAAACGTTACCCGACAACGTAACTTTGACACAATGGCGTACTTCAAAAGATAAAGATAGTGTGTTTTGGTGGTTTCCACAAGACCCCCAAAAAATAACTCGGGATTACGGGCTCACGGTCGAGTTACCAAAAAAATACCACGGTATTCGCTTAGGCCATGTGCGCTCCCTGAGCTGGGTTGCCGAACGCATCTTTTCTGAAGATCCGCTTAACGAAAGTTTCTCGCCTGAACAATTTTTTGAGAATGAGATTTCCGAGTCGCCATCGTCGCGAGCTTCTGACTAAAGTCTGCGACTTGACCGGCCACAACATGAATAACTGCGCCTTCTCGCTCGACAATCCCTTTGATGCGGACTAATTGTCCCTGCAATATTTCCGCACGATAACTGTCCAGTACTGCTTTCCAAACTACGATATTACTGTTCCCCGTCTCGTCTTCCAACAAGAGAAAAACGACCCCAACGCTCGAACTTGGCCGTTGTCTACACGTGATCAGGCCTGCGAGTTGAACTAAGCGGCCGGGCCTCACGGAAGGCAAATCTGCTGCGGTAATGCAGCGCCGAAATTCTGGATCATTTCGTAACAATTTCATTGGATGATCACCTAAAGTAAGTCCGAGATAATTGAAATCCGACATCATACTTTCCCCTAGAGAGGGTTCCGGCATCTCGACCTCGGTGTGATATGGTTCTGTCGCCTTTACGGTCTGCCATAAGACTGGTAGTTGCGCAATCCCTGCCGCATCCCAATGTGCTTGAAATCGATTCCCTGAGATACTCATAAGTGCACCAGCACGCGCTAGCGTAGTCAGCATCGAGGTAGTAAGTTCTGCTCTCCGAGCCAGATCATCGATATCTTGATAGGGCTGATTTGCTTCAATGCGTAATCCTATATCTTCTCCTAACCCCTTAATTTGTCGCAGTCCTACACGCATAGCTCCTTGTGGTCGATCATAAGCCGGCAACGCTTTATCGCATGGCTCTAAACGATAATCCCAGCCACTGTACTGAACATCGGCCGCGCGCACTTCTAAATCATGTCTAGTTGCATCTTGAATAATCTGGGACGGCGAATAGAAACCCATGGGCAAACTGTTCAATAAGCCGCAATAGAACGCCGCCGGCTCGTAGCATTTCAGCCAAGCTGAAATATAAACCAACAGTGCGAAACTAGAGGCATGAGATTCTGGAAATCCGTACTCTCCAAAGCCCTTGATTTGTTCAAATATGCGATCTGCAAATTCTCGTGGATGTCCGCGTTGGAGCATCCCATCAATGAGTTTTTGTTGAAATTTTTCCAGACCACCGCGACGCTGCCATGCAGCCATTGCTCGTCGTAGTTGGTCTGCTTCACCGGCCGTGAAACCCGCCGCGACCATGGCTAATTCAATAACTTGCTCCTGAAAGATAGGAATACCCAAAGTGCGTTCCAGTACTTTGCGGACGGCATCGTTGGAGTAAGTGACTTCTTCCTGTTGTTGCCGACGACGAAGATAAGGATGCACCATGTTGCCCTGAATAGGACCAGGACGCACGATCGCAACTTCGATCACCAAATCGTAAAAACACACCGGCTTGAGTCGCGGTAGCATCGACATCTGCGCTCTCGATTCCACTTGAAAGACTCCTAAACTATCAGCTCGGTGGAGCATTTCATAAGTCTTTGTGTCTTCTGGCGGAATGGCACTCACCGTCAATTGTTGGGACCCACGAAAACCGCGAAATTCATTGACTAACGTGAGTGTCTTGCGTATCGCAGTCAACATACCTAGGCCCAGAACATCGACTTTCAGTAAGTGCATCGCTTCCAGATCTTCTTTATCCCACTGAATCACAGTTCGATCAGGCATCGCCGCGTTCTCTACCGGTACCAACTCAGACAATGGACCGCGTGAGATTACAAAACCTCCCACATGTTGCGATAAGTGGCGTGGAAAGCCAATGATTTCATTGACTAACGCGATAAAGAGCTGCATGGTTCGCGCTTGAGGATCCATGCCTAACTTCTGAAGTCTTTCATTAATTTCTTCTTGTTTGTCCCACCAAGACATGGATTTAGCTAATAAATCAACGGTATCTAAATCTAGGCCAAGCGCTTTCCCCACATCGCGTATGGCACTACGCGGGCGATACGTGATTAACGTTGCTGCTAGTGCAGCTCGTTCGCGGGTGTACTTTGAATAAATAAATTGAATGACTTCTTCCCGACGTTCATGTTCAAAGTCCACATCAATGTCGGGAGGTTCGTGCCGTTCCTTCGATACGAATCGTTCAAACAATACATGGATTCGGTCCGGGTCGACTTCAGTGATAAATAAGCAATAGCAAATGGCTGAATTTGCTGCTGATCCCCTACCCTGACAAAGTATGTCGCGCTCACGCGCAAAACGCACGATATCGTGTACCGTTAAAAAATAGTATTCGTACTGTAATTCCGCCACAAGCACTAGTTCTTTTTCAATCAATTTTTCAACATCCGCTGGCATCCCTTGCGGCCAACGTTGTTGCGCCCCTTCGTAGGTTAGTTGCCGTAAATATTCAGCCGCAGTCATCCCGGCCGGCACTAATTCTGCGGGATATTCATACCGCAGCGAGTTCAAAGAAAACTCACAAGCTCGGGCAATGGTGAGTGATTCTTGCAACAGTTCCTCAGCATACAATGCCGTCAACGCCTCGTAGGAGCGTAAATGTCGTTCCGCATTGGAAAAGGTCTTGGTTCCTAACTGACTCACCGGTAGACCAAGCCGAATGGCGGTCAGCGTATCCTGTAGAGCTTTACGTTCTGGAACATGCATGTGCACATCGTTGCTTGCCACCAGCGGAAGTTCCAATTGCATCGACAAAGTGAGCACATTAGCCGTTTTCATTAAATCATCATCAGTTAAAAACAGTTCCAGTGCCAGCCACAAGTGCTTCAAATACTGTCGTAATCTTTGTCCTTGCGCGATTAACGTTTCTAGAGGCAGAGCTTTAGGTATCCACAATGCAAAACACTCGGACACCGTATCTTCTAAATCATGTAGATGGAGTTCGTACTCACCTTTCTTTCCACGACGGCGGCCTTTAGTGATAAAAGCAGATAGTTGTGCATAAGCCTTGCGTGCCGGCGCGAGTAATACCAGTTGCACTACCTCTTCATCGTCGCCATCCGAGAGATGAAATTCCGCACCGACGATCAGTTTGATTCCTTGCTGCATCGCTGCTACATGCGCTTTGACGATTCCGGAGAGCGAGCACTCATCGGTAATGGCAATGGCTTCATACCCCAGTTCTTTCGCGCGTTTGACTAGTTCTTCCGGATGCGAAGCGCCCTGTAAGAAAGAAAAATTACTCTTGCAATGTAATTCAGCAAAAGGAACTCGAACCTCGTGTCTAGATTCCTGTTCGGCTTGAACTTTAAGCGAAGTAGCCATGTTGAAACCATCCATATTCATCATTAAACAACCAACACAAGGCACCACTTTCGTGTCGTCCGACGAAATAATCCCGCTGTACTCGATCCTCCCACCAACCATCCTCAATACGTACCGGTCCTTGCAGAATTTCAAAGTCTTTGGATTTGACCGATAGCGGGCGCGCAAACAACCATAAGGGACGGCTATTCGCCGCTATCTCGGTGCTGGGATGGTGTGATTTCTTGTGACTCGTACTATGATCAGAAGCCGGCGACCAGGCAAATTCCGGGCGATGATCATCGTGGCTACACAACAACTCCCAGGAATCCGGACCGAGACGGGCCGTGAGCCGATCCAACAAATCTTCTGGCAACACCGGTCTCACCTCATAGCCACCCATTAAATCCTTAGCTAAAGCCCCGGCTTTCGCTAATGACGCTACCTGTGTTGCTTCTAACCTTAGCGATAACACCTCCTGCGGTAGCTCGCGCTCACTCAACGATAGTTCAGAAAACTCCAGAATCGCCTGTGGATCAATCCGTGGATAGGCAAAGCGACAAGAAATCGTTATGGTCTGTGCATCTGTAGCAGTAAATTGCCAAGTAGCTTCTACCACCCCTAGTTGTTTTGATTGCAGCCAATGCACCATCTCGATCACGAGTTGTTCCATTGGTTTACTGAGTGATGGCTTATCCAACAATGGTTCTAAGAGATGAATAACCGAAGTAAATTGAGTAGCTGGCGCAACATATTGCTGTGGTTCTGCGAGTTCTCCGGTCAAACGCGAGAGATACCTGAGAACATCAGAGGAGAACCGTTGTCTTAGCTCGCCGCGTGGCAAATCCAAGAGCTCGCCGAAGAAACGTATCCCCATATTGAACATGCATTCGACGTCCGTAGTTTTGAGTTCAGAATACTTCAAACTCAGTGTGTGCAAGTGTTCTAGGGAATCCGAGCGAATCGTGGCTTCGTCAGGATAGTCGGTAAATGCAATGACACTATGTGCATGCGCAAATACCCGAGCCACGGCCGGTGTGTGTGCGATACCGATTTGAGCCGTGTGTCCGACTTTAGCCAACGATCGCTTTAGATGTTGGACAATGTTGTTGAGTCCCTCAAATAATTTAAGGCTGCCAGAAACTTCAAGCTTGAGGTCGTAAGGAGAACTCAGTGCAACTCGTGGTGTGCAGCGATAAGCGATAGGCACTAGTTTTTCCAGATGCTTGCGCTCTGCCTCGCAATCCCGCCGGTAATGTAGGAGTTCAGGCACCAAACTAGTAGCTGTGGCCACACTGCTGCCTAGCAATATCCCAGCCTTTCCGGCAGCTTCGTTCATACGATACACCTTCTGATCGGCTGCCAACACCGCAGGCTTTCTTTTTGCAAGATCTTGGCTGTGCTGCGCTATTTCTAATCCCATGAGAGGTAAATGCACACACAACCATAGCATTAGTACTTTGCTCCAGCTAGCGAATGTTGCTGACGCCATTGCTGCCACTGTGCAGCTATGCGCGTATTTACAAATAACGCTCGATACGCATGCAGTTGTAGCGATAAGTTTGGTACGGGCCATCCGCCTTTACGTTTCAGAATGGACAAGTTCACTTGGTCCTTTGTGTGAGTTTCGGCCAGTCTTAGACTGAGTCTTAGTTCGGCTGGAGAAGATTTCACTTGTGCGTGCATGGGCCGAAAAATCGTGATCCACGCGCGCCCTTCTTTGGCTCGCGTTTGGATGCGCCGCAATTGTTTTTCTTCAAGTTGTTGTTCGTCCAACCAAACAAGCATTGCACTACAACTGCCGGATTCCAAAATTTTTTCCGTCGCCCAAAGGGCCTCGCGGTGATTTTTCGGATGAACAAGAAAAACGCGGTTTACATCAATATCGTGGGCATTTAACGCCGGCGCATACGGTACAAAAGGCGGATTAATCCAAGCGATCCAACGCGTCTCCTCCTCCATGAGACGACACAATCCCGGTATGAGGAGTTGTAGCTCACCACAGCCGTGTACCTCGGTCAGGATTTCAACCAATCCATCTCGCGGCCAACCGTTCCCATAGAGTAAGCGGTCTAAAGCGGTAAACCCGGTAGGCAGATTAGTACGCTGTTGATACGCAACGATTTCAGCTATGTCTTCAGCACGCCAGATATCTTTATGTTTTAGGAGTGCGTGGAGTCCTGACACTACGATTCTGATTTTATGTACATATGTGTACTTTAAGTACACATATGTACAGTGTCAAGAGTTTAACTCTACTTTTTTACAAAATTTGAGAATGAATGATGCCGAAACGGCGAGATCGAAACGGAAATATAGAGATAACGTGCGTGTTATTTCTAATCACCATTGATTATTCTTGCCACTCCCTACTTCGGCTTACATCATCCAACGTTGACTCAATCCACACAGACTCTTCGTCGCCAGTCTCCTTTTTCCAAAAAACTGCTTCGGTTTTAAGTAAATCCATAACAAACTCGCACGCAGCAAAAGCGTCCGCACGATGTGCTGATGCTACTATCACCAATACTATTTGATCTTCAGGTTGTAATTCACCGATTCGATGAATTACTACTACATCAAGCAACGACCATCGTTGTTGTGCTTTCACTACTATACGTTCGATACTTGCTTCGGTCATTCCAGGGTAATGCTCAAGGTACAAGCTCGATACATTTCCGGTATCGGATCGTTCGCGTACTAGCCCAATGAATGAGACGACTGCGCCTGCCTTCCCCTCTAGTCTTTCGCGACAAGCTATCCACTCATCTTGTACTGAAAAATCTTTTTCCTGAACAAGTACAGAATGCATGAACTACCCCCCCGTAATTGGTGGAAAGATAGCAATTTCATCGTCTTGTCGTATCGCTTCATCAAACTCAACAATTTGCTGATTTACCGCGACACGTACATTTCGGATGTCTATCAATGGATTATCTCTTCCGTAGGTTTCTTGAATTTTTTCCAACAGCATATCTACCGTAGATTCGAAGGGTACAGTTAGACTAATCTGGGATGTTCCTAGTGTTTCTCTTAGAGACGCGAAAAACTTTACTTGTACAGTCATCGACGAAGCTGTCATCTCTGCCAGTCACCAGACTTGCCACCTCGTTTAGAAATTAACGCGATGTTCTCGATGGTTACGCCTTTCTCGACCGCTTTTACCATGTCATAGATTGTCAAACTAGCTACACTCACTGCCGTTAATGCTTCCATCTCAACGCCTGTCTGCGCCCGCACCTGACAACTTGCTCGAACTTGTAGACAACTGGAGTCAAGTCTTGTAAAGGATATTTCGACTTTTGTTAGTGGAAGTGGATGACAGAGTGGAATGAGTTCGCTCGTACGTTTACAAGCTTGAATACCAGCAATCCTAGCAGTTGAAAAGACTTCGCCTTTAGGGAGGTTATCAGACATCACCAAATCTAGTGTTCCCGGCTGCATAATGATCCGAGCTTCAGCTTCGGCAGTCCGATGCGTCGTTTGTTTTTCGGTTATATCTACCATTTTTGCCTCACCCGAATCAGTTAAATGAGACAGCTTTGACACAACATTCTTTCCTGACTATTCACCGTAAACAATAATACACGTCACCGAATTACTTCTTTCTCGAGAACACATGGTTCGCGAGTGCAATCAACGAATCGGGATGACGTTCTCTTAAACGTTCCACGCTAACAATTGATCGCAGCGTCTATTAACTTACCAATTGTTCAAGAAGTTAGACTTTTTAATCTTGGCCGAGGGCTCCAATCGCATCAATGCTCTCGTAGAGATACGATTGCCTAACTACTTCTTCCTCACATTCGACATACGAGAATTTCGACTGTACAGTCAAATTTGGGCGAAAAGTGAACCAGATTCGCCCTTTCATCGTCTGGTCCATACTAACTAATACGTTTCTCTCACTAATCGCGTCATTTTCGAACTTATAGGTAATACTCAGTTCTCGCAGGCTAATTCCCCTGTATACCCTGACTGACTTTGGTAAATATAGCGTTAGCGTAGTTACTCGTTTCGTCTCAAGATTTACAGTGAAATCGACTTTCAAGTCTTCGCGTTCGACAATGTTGTCGTCAGCGACACTTGCGGTCAACAACCTAGAGGGAAGTCCGGTGTATTGAGCAGTGGTATCAGAACGACTTTGGAGTTGAATCGAGCTCAGGTCTATCGGTACTACTTTAGACAAGACTTGAGCCTCACTGAATGGATAGGGGTATTCCGAAACATCGGAAAACTGTTTTTTCCATCCGTTCCGAATCTGCTCTTCATCTTGAGATTCCGATAAGTCCTTGTGTCCAAGTGTTGGGTGATACCGTGCATTCCTGTCGAGAGCTCGTCTCACGAGAAACGCTCGGAACTTGGCACGAGTAGTTTCGTCGATTACGCACGAATGATGAACCTCGACACCACTAAAACGTAACGCTTCGTCTAATAGGTCTTGGTCTTCTTGAACCAAGTGATCCAAGCTAAATTCTTTCTCGGCTATGGATCGAAGCGTCGCCTTCTCCTGTTCGTTCGCACGATGAAAAGTAGATGGTTCGTTGATCGAAAACGATTTATGAACCCGCTTCACGTACTTAAAGTTCACTGTTGTTTGGGCACAGGATACAAGCGTCAGACTGAGTATTAAAACACTCAGGAAGACTAATATACCGGAACGTCCAACTTCGAATTCATCAGTTTTGAGGTGGCGAGCATTAGTTTGTCGTCTAAAAACTTCCAGATTGGTCTCCTATATGGAGTGGTGTTGCAGTAAAAATAGAGTCTCTCATGTTCCGTTGGTTCCAATCCAATCATATTCTAGCAGAATGCTTCACTTTATGTGCCAATAGGTATTAATGATCGCAGAGCGGGCTACTGCTCATTCCAAGACATGTTTAAATTTCACACCAGATTACCGTGTTGCTATACTTCAAACTTGCGACACTCTAAGTGTTGTATGTAGAAAATGCTTAATGTATCTAAACTTGTTCGCGGGATGTACTGTCATACTACGTATATATAGATTTCACCGTGTTCAAGCACAACTTAGACCTTCAAAATACAAAATCCATCGATACTCTGCCTAGTTTAGTGAACGTCTGATGAAAGGGACAAAAGTCATACTTGGATTATCTGGAGGTGTAGACTCTGCGGTCGCTGCGAAACTTCTACTTGAACAAGGTTATGAAGTGGTTGGAGTGTTCATGAAGAATTGGGACGAAGACGATGGGACCGAGTATTGCACAGCAGAAGCGGATTACGCAGATGCCTGCGGAATCGCGGACAAATTGAAAATCCCTCTAGAGCCAATCAACTTCGCCCATGAATATTGGGAACGAGTATTTACTAAGTTTCTTGAACAGTACAACCAGGGATGGACTCCGAATCCCGATGTATTGTGTAACCGGGAAATAAAATTTGGTTTGTTTCTCGAATACGCGAAGGCTCAAGGAATTGAAATAATCGCCACCGGTCATTATGCGCGGGCTGAGATTCATAAAGGAGCATTTTCGTTACACCGAGGCGCGGATTTACAAAAGGATCAAACTTATTTCCTGAGTGGCGTACCGCGTTCGAGGCTAACTCGGTGTCTGTTTCCTCTTGCCGAGATAACGAAAAGAGAGGTTCGAAAAATCGCAAGGGACATGGAACTGTCCGTGCACGATAAAAAAGATAGCACTGGTATTTGTTTCATCGGAGAACGCCGATTCAAAGACTTCTTAGCGCGATACGTCATACAAGACAAAGGAGAGATTGTCGACACAAGCGATCGAGTGGTAGGGGAACACATTGGTTTGCCCTACTACACTCTCGGACAACGTACCGGCCTAGGTATCGGCGGGCGACGCGAAGGTGTCGAGGCACCTTGGTATGTCATGCAAAAGAACCAAAAGACAAATCAGATTGTCGTCACCCAGCATGACTCTGATTTGCTCAATGATGAGCTAGAAGCTGATAGTATGAACTGGTTAGTAGACAAACCACAAGAAATTGCGGAATGCGAAGCCATGGTACGTTATCGTCAATCTCCTCAGCCCTGCTTCATTACGTTCAAGGACAATCACGTTCATGTACGTTTCCTGTCGCCTCAACGAGCGATTACTCCCGGTCAATATGCAGTCTTCTATCAAGATACCCAATGTCTCGGATCCGCGCTAATTAATAGAGTATTTCCCTTTAATGACTAAAAGTTCTTTTGAATCATTGACTGCGATCGGTCCCTTAGACGGTCGTTATCGTGCAATCGGGGAACTATTGTCTCCCTACGCGAGCGAGTGGGCATTGATGCGCTACAGGGTAAGAGTTGAAGTAGCCTGGTTTTTGTACTTAAACTGCCATACGAATATCCCCTCGTTCCCTCCCCTTAGCGAATCAAAAGTTAATCAGTGTCAGAAAATTTGGAAAGACTTTTCGATTGAGGATGGGCACACCATTCGAGAAATTGAGAATCGAACAAATCACGATGTCAAAGCAGTCGAACTTTTTCTACGAGAGAAATTTGTTAACCTTGAACTCAGTGATCAGCTGGAATGGATCCATTTCGCGTGTACGTCAGAAGACATTAACAACCTCGCATACGCACTCATGATTCGAGATCTTCTGGATCAGGTATTAATTCCTCGCCTCGACGGACTTGTGAACGATCTCTTAGCGATGGCGGAACCCATTGTTGCCCTACCAATGCTTGCTCGGACACACGGACAACCGGCGTCGCCGACCACTCTAGGAAAAGAGATCGTAGTGTTTGCCTCAAGGATACACGATGCCGGAAAACGACTTAAGAGGACTATAGTTCGAGGCAAAATGAACGGTGCGGTGGGCAATTACAACGCGCACACCGTAGCACTTCCGAATCTAGACTGGCCCGAACTTGGCGAATCTTTCGTGAAATCGCTCGGATTAACACCCAATCCAATTACAACTCAAATCGAGAGTCATGATTACTTAGCCCATTTCTTAAATGATCTCCAAGTTCTTAATGGTGTCTTGTTGAACTTTGTCCGAGACATATGGAATTACATTGCGATCGGTTATTTTTTACAGAAGAAGGTCTCAGGAGAAGTTGGTAGTTCAACAATGCCTCACAAAGTGAATCCAATTGACTTTGAAAATGCAGAAGGTAATCTTGGTATCGCTAACAGTCTTCAAGCACACTTGGCTCATAAATTGTTGGTTTCTCGATGGCAACGCGACTTGTCTGATTCAACGGCCTTGAGAAATCTTGGTGTTGCTGTAGGGCACACCGTGTTAAGCATTCGAAACGCTAGTAAAGGAATCTCAAAACTTGAACCTGATCAAGGTAAGATCAAAGACGACTTAGACTCTTCGTGGGAAGTCCTTACTGAGGCTGTGCAAACAGTTATGCGGACACAAGGAATTTCCGATTCTTATGAAATCTTAAGACAGAGTACGCGCGGCAAACAGTTGGATGCAGAGCTCTACCAACAACTATTATCTGATACGAGACTATCTACCGAAAACCGTGCGATGTTAGCGTCATTACGACCAGATACCTATGTCGGTTTAGCGAGAGAACTCGCCTTACGAGAAATTGATCGTATTCGAAATGAGTGACCCGATTGAATGAGCCTAACGTACTAATACGCGAAGCTTTCTGGGTTCACGACCGTGATTTGCTTTGCAAAGTTCGGTTAGAAGTCTTTGTGCAAGAACAGCAGGTACCCACAGAATTGGAATTAGACGGACTTGATGCTACGGCGGTGCACTTTCTCGCGCTTATAGATGACAATCCTGTAGGTACGGCGCGGTTACTTCGAAGTGGTCAAATTGGCCGAATGGCAGTGCTCATTCCATATCGAAATCAAGGAATCGGAGAGAAATTATTGCATGCGACGGTCGCACGGGCACTGGAGTTAGGCTATTCACCCGTATTTTTGCACGCTCAGTTGAGTGCAGCAGATTTTTATCTTCGTCACGGCTTTCATCCCTACGGAGATGTATTTGAAGAAGCCGATATCGAGCACCAAGCAATGCGATACCAAGATGTCGAATAGACATTCAGCTTGATTCAGTGAGTACAGTTAGTTGGCCAATCCAACAGACATAGAGTTCTACGAAGAGTGGCGACTGACCTCGCCGATGGCAATACTCTTTATTGCCATTCGTCGTTTTCGTCGTGTTGTTCGCAGTGTGATAGAAATCGTCTCTTTAGGTGGTTTGACAGTAGTGTTACTTAGGTTTCTTGATGTAGGGCTTGTAACTGCTATTCTGTACTACGCCGTAGCGGTATTGGCTTTTGTCGTGATTAGTGCGGTAGTATCCTTTCTAGTGCTTCGGGTAAAGATTTCTGAAGCTGGAATAGCAATGAAATCTGGGGTGTTTCGTCGTACGCACAAAGTAGTTCTTTGGGAGAGAATTCGGTCAATAAATTTGGAGTCCGGTCCGATCGAAAGAATATTCAGACTAGTCCGAGTCTCGGTAGATACTGCAAGTTCAATGGGATCCGAAATCGAGATTCCTGCATTGCCGATTTTTGTCGGTCAACATCTTAGATCTCACGTAAAAGAACCCCAACTTACCGATAGCCAACGACTACCTGACGAAATTTCGGCCACAGAGACATCCGCAGAATCATACGATCAGTCTCTCTATGAATTGCGCGGCAAAAATATGTTGATTGCGGCGATTTGTTCCAAAGGGATGATCTTTGCGACCGTCTTAGGTATTGGATTTGTACTAGTCATTACATCAAATGCATACCTCATCTATTATCAGGTAAATCTCGCCGACGAAGATGTTCCAACTGACACGACACTTCAGGAAGAAGTTCACGACAAACTGAAAGAGGATCTGGAAACTAATTTGAACTTCTTTTCTGCACTGCAACAGGCATGGAAGTGGTCTGCGGAAGAGCGTATAGAGAACAGAAGTAAATCAATCACACAATTACTGCTTCCATTAGTGTTTTTATTGCTTGCCTTCGTAGTGATTCTGATTCCAAGTTTTATCATAGGGTTCCTCGTCAAAGCAGCGATCTTTTGTGTGTCACACAATGACTACAGGCTTCGTCAGGAAGATTCCAAACTCATCAGTGAACGAGGATTGATAACACGAAAAACCACTACCGTGGAGATTCGCAAAGTTCAGATTTTGAGAATATATTTGACAGTGAGATCAAGATTGTTTCAACGGTATGACGTCAAAGTACAACAGTCCGATGAAGACGACACGGTGCAGTCCGCGGTTGGAAACGCTGCTCATCAAATCGATATACCTTGCGTTGATTCAGCATTCTGTCGCGAAATCGCGGAGCAGATCTTTCCAAAAGCGAATCAACAATTGCCGCTCGATCCACGATCAACGGAAATTCAACGCTTTTCTCCTGCATATTTCTTTATTGGTCTCTTAGGAGTAGGACCGTTAATATTGGTATTGCTGTGGGGCGAGTTGTGGTTTCTCATGGGCACTCGGGCAGCAATTATCTGGTCGCTCGTGCTCGTCCCTCTAGGGACACTCATCTGGTGGCAATACTGGCGTCGTACCGGATATGCGTTCTACGAAAATTTCATTTTGCTTCGCAAAGGATTTTTGGGACATGATCTACGGGTAATTCCAATATCCAAGCTACAAGAGGTGCGCATTTCCCAATCGATTATTCAACGACTTCATAATCGGTGCACACTACAAATGTTCTCGCATTCCACTACTTACACGAACTCCCTAAAGATTCCTTTTATGAATCGAGTTTTCGCAGAACGAATACGAGACTATTTACTATTTCGAATTGAGTCAGGGAAGACTAGATGGTGTTGACTTGGATACTCGGGTGTGTTTAGACGTATTGCAACCCTCACTGATGACACCATGGTTTCCAAGTTTGCTCTCAGATGTCTGTCAACAACTGAGCGTGAGACGTATCACTACGTAGAGGAACTTTCTTGGCGCAAAATTCGATACGAATTCTCGTTCAATTAACAGGACTTGCTGAATTTTTTAGTCTTCGTACACCCAGTTGTCTTAACTAGTCTCGAAATTCTTCCACGATTATGGCTAGCGTTCGCGATTGAAACGTGTTCTTTGTAAGTAGTTCGACGGTCTCGATTAATCTTGGGTGGCTCGTATGGCAACGCTTCAACATACGACTTCGCTCTAGGTATTTTTGACTTCGAAAACTGCTCGTAGACGTTGGTTAACTCCTGCGCTATGTACGTTGGCAGTGGTGCTCGACGAGAACGATACTTACTGGCAAATTTTCCGCAGGGTGTGGATCTATTTACATTCATCAATAGGTCGATGACACTAGGAACATCAGATTGACACTCGTTGTTCATTAAGACTGGTGCAGACGCAAAGGCAAAAGGCTTTTCTGCTGGCTGCCAAATTACTTCACCACAATGCAAGTGATAGCATATGTCGACTCGCGGAGTGAGATAGACTAGTCTGATTTCTCCTCTGCCTCCCTGGACAAATGCAAGTCTACACCCCTTAAGTTCCTCAAGTTTCCTCACACTCATTAGATTGTGTCGATGGCATCCGGTACATCCAAAGCTCCCAAATTCCCAAAACGGATCATCCCGCGACTCGTTTGGATTTGTACTGTCAGGTTGGCGAAGATAGACAATTATTATTGGTGCATCATTCATGTCCCGCTTATACCGATTCAACACCTCTGATTTCACTCAGAATTTTGTCTAACCAAACATTTGCCTCAATGTTACCAGTAATGTCTGATACGAACTCTTGTCCTCTACCTACTACTTGAAGCGTGTCATCGTTGCTCCAACGACTTTGTTTACCGTGGTATGAGAGACCAGCTTTTCTCAGCCAAGAAGGGACCCTCCAAAGACTGACTCTGTCGCCGATCCTGGTGAGTCGCAGGCTTTTTTCACTGGAAGTGGTAACCGCGCCTGGTCCCAAGTATATCGTGTTGTTAGGATTCCACTCTCCGATCGTATGTGGATGTCTTTTCTCGAAACCGCGTGGTTGATCTGCCGAAGTTGGACTTGCTCCTAAGTGCACAACTTCCTCTACTTGCAAATATCCGAATATTCGATGATGTCGGTCCTTCCCGCTCAGATCTGAAAATAGTCCAAAGAAGAGAAATACATCGCCAACTCCAACGCCGTTATTTGCTAGGTGACTCTGGGCTGCAGCGGTCTGTCCAAAAGCGCATTTATTTCCTTGGAACATTGGGTCATGATGACACAGACTATGCTTGGTGTAACGGTTCTTTGTAATCCTGCTCACAACGTCGCCCAGCCCCAATTGCCCGTACGTCGTCTCGGAGCGATGGTTAGTCGGAATTGGAATGTTAATTGGTTGCCCATTGACTATGGGTGAAGGTGCTCCTCCAGCAGAGCTATCGAAGCCTTTACGGCTAAATATTACTCTCACTAAACTATGGTTTTCAATTGCGATATTTCACGAGTCAATTATCTTGTTCTTCAATGTTGAACCTGCGAGTGGCACTGAATTTGTCCTAAGTGAGTTCTCAGAACGTGAATATGGACGACAATCCCGATTCTGGGACAATTGATTAGTTTCCTTTCCACGTTTATTACCACGTCAATCAATCAGAAATATTCAGATTCTATGATTCGTACAAATGTCACAGATACAGGAGGAGTCTGTGAAATGTCGAACCCCAACAATCCTGCAGTTTTGCCCTTAGCGGTCTGCACGTCGCAAAATCTTGTCAAATAACTGTTCTTCTCCATTTTCGATATATCGACGTAACGAGTATGCACATAAGTCTGCAAGTTGGACCATACTAGTAAGATGGCTATCGACAAACATTGGAGTTTCGATTACGTGCTTTATTTCAGTCCATAACGTACCCTCACGGTGGAATTTTCTCATTTGATTAGTGTGCTTTCTCGCCACTGTTTCGTTGTTGTCGTGCACTATTAGACCAAAACTAGAACTCCCCCCTTGAGAGCTCATATTTTGGAGATAAAGCTCAAATCTAGAGACGACCTGTTCGAAGGCCTGCCCATCTACGGACAAAGGGCTTTTCTGAGGGTCAAAGTGCAATTTATCAACACACTCGGCGAAGAGTCGTGCGAATCCCCATTTTGATACACAATCTGCGATTTAGTGGACAAATTCTTTCCTTTCATCAAATGTCAGATGGACATAAGGTTCAGTTTGTCTGAAGTTCTTCTTGGTCGAGCCAATAGTTGCCCTTGATTCTTTGAACTTCTCGATCTGCATTGTGCCAATACCAAATTGAAAAAAAGCGACTGAGGTTTCGGGGCATTTAACCCCAAACACGAGACGCTTAGCGACTCGTCCCAGACGCTAAACCACATTCTATGGAATCTGAACGGCACCGACAAGATGTGAGCATCAATGTTCATGCTGATGGAGCTTTCTAGTTTCGTTTGGTCAACGACTTCGAAGCTAATCTCTTTGATCTAGGAAATCAGTTTTCGTTGGCAACCGATAAAGAGTATTCCAAGCACATCTTTTCTACCTGCGACGCTAAACATCTAATGAACTGAGGAGCTCTCAGTTCTTACATGAGATAGAACTCTAAAACACGGGTTTGATCACTCAATTTGTTCTCCAAATCATTCTTGCAGAACTTCTGAATTTTCACGCATATTCTCTCTACCTCTCGCATCGTTCGCGAGAGACAGTCTAAGTGCGGTCGAAATCTCATAACCCGAATAGGAAGCTCCCTCCGGTCCAAAAATTTCTTCGGCTGCTTCAGCACTTACTATCTTTCCAGATTTTGTCAATCCTACGTCTTCTAGCTTTTTAAAGGTATCTTGATAGAGAACCTCGAGTGTGGATTCACTGAAATCGATCGGTAAGTCTAAGGTATCTTGCTGGTCCATTGACTCAACATTGAACCATGTGGAAAGTATCACCAGCCCGGCAAACAAAAAGCAACCCAATGAAACTTCCCATATGACTGCTATTCTCGAATTCTTAGCTACAACTTTTGTCATGACTTCAATCTAGAAAGCTAACTCAACGTTGAGGTGAACACTGATCAGCCATGTATTTAACCAATCAGTCCAAAGACAGAGGTCTAGTCAACCGACAATGTCGATTTGGATTCAGTAAAAATTTTATTTTACGTCGTAGATTCGACTCACACTTACGCGGTTCTTAATAGACTCATGAGGAACGATCATTGTTTGTCGAGCAGTCCTTGTCTTCGAAGCTTTACCTCGCGCTTTGCGGCCGATGACTTAGCTGAAAGCTCGGCCAATTCTGCAGGACTGTATGCCGCCTTGTCATGTGTGGGGAACTGGATCGTGTTAACGTAGTGACTTGGGAGCTTAGAGACGCGGGCAAAATCTTCTGCGTTGAGAAAAGAGTGTGCCCGTTGTATTTGATCTGTGTCTAGCACTAAGCTTACCGAGTTGGTCGCAATAATGCAGTAAGCTGCGTAAGAGCGATAATCTGATGGCACGGCATCAAGGCGATCAAGTAATTCCAGAGGTTGATGGGCAGCCCAATGAATTGAAAGTTGACGAAAAAATTGTTCGTGCCATTGTGGTAGTGGTACTTGCTCTCCTAGCTCGAGTGCTTGATCAAATTCAAGATGAAACTGAACCATTGCTTGAGCAATATTCAAGTAAGCATTAAATATCGTGTGTGCTTCGTTTCGAACCTCTGAAAGCAAATTTACTGCTGCGGTTGTGTCCGATTTAGCAATTTCTGCAATGACGATAGTTTCTACGCCACTCCGTCCCATACTTCTAGGATGTTTTCGCGCAGTCTCAAACGCGCCTTGAGGGTTAACGCGTGCATAGGACCGCAGAGTTGTTTCCAATACGGCTCTTCTCAGTTCAGATGTCGAAAACTCTTGAGCCTGAGTCCAAATAAAGGCTTCGTCTGGGTCGTGTGTTGCCCAATGTTCGGCAATCTCGTGGGCTAGAGTTGCCTCTCGACTGGATCCCGAGAAATCCAGTAAGTATCCAATAACGGCTTCGGGGTCTGTACGAGCTAATGCTAGCAAAGCTTTTTCTTGGGCAAAGTTACGAATATTTTCGGGAACTTCGTCCATGTTAGCCAACATCTTACGCGGTTCAATTTCAGCCCATTCCCACACTGTGCGTCTTTGCAGCATACGTATTGAAGGATCAGTCGATGGTAATGCCCACACCGCGGCAACCGTAGCGCGAGGATCACTTTGCGACCAAGCAGTCACGATTTCGTGCAAGATCCAACGACGTGCATCTCCTTTAAGATTCAGAGCGTTGGTAAAGACTTCTTCGTATCCGTCAGTCGTTGCTTGGTGTAGAATCGCACCGACTACCGATTCTCGTACAGATCCATCCTCGATTGAGTCAAATACTTGTTGCAACGCCGAAATCCCCTGCTCCGACCACATCTTGCTAGTTACTTGCAACAATTCAAGGAGTTGTCCGACATCAGCAACGTCGTCGTTGATTAAAGAATCCAATGACTCGGTCACTTTCTTATCGGTTCGAGACGATTGGTCAGAACGAACAATTTCCGCGTTGTTGTTAGTGTTTGACAGACTTGACGATTCTGAACTTTGGGGGATTTGCGAGTGAGATATCTCACGCTCCCCTTGTTGTTCTTGTTTAGGAAAGAAGAAGAGTAGGATTGCGAGGGATGCGACTACTACTCCTGTAGTGGTACCAACAAGAAAAGACTTAACCGAAAGAACCTTTTGATGACTCATGGAATGACCTCTTTGAAAATTCGTGAATGACATAACACGCTTGTGGGGTTCAATGTACGCGAAACCCGAAACATTGCTCCGATTCCACTGCTATGTCTCAATCGATTATATCCTGAAACAAAGTCGAAAATTTCAAACAACAAGGGCGTTTCTCTACCGAGTATTTCATCTTTTCTTGAGCACGGGTATTGTGAATTTTGATTTACCCTCCATTGTTTCGGCTTTACATCCCTCGAACAAACTAATTTGTTAGCTTAGCGTGGCATAGCCTATTATTCCTTCTTCAATCGTCGAGCTAATAGAAATGCTAGTCGTATAAAATCGGCAACAACTATGCCCCGAAGCGGCGAAACACTTCGTTGCTAGGACTAAAACGAATATCTCACCGAGAATGTATCAACACTTCCATCTTATCAGGAATTCATCCTGCATCCTAACGTTTAGCCTCGACTATGTTCCTGTGCAATGTAGCTACAAATTGGCGCACCACCCTCTTCATACGACCGAACTAAGAGATTTATTGTGAAACAAATCTGTTTTCGTCTTATTGGGCTATCCTTCCTATTCATTGGCGTGTTCGGACTTTCCACCGCCTTAGCCAACAACAACGTGAATGGATCGATCCACGGCGTTGTTACTTCAAGTGACACTCCCATAGCACACGTAGAAATAACCGTCCGAAATTTAGACACGAACGTTTTAAAAACCGCTGAAACTGCTAAAACAGGGACCTTTAGTTTTTCTCACATCGTCCCGGGAGAGTATGAAATTACAACGAGTGCAACAGGCTACAAGAGTCTCTCCAGCACCATTACGGTTTATACGGGTAAGGGTAGTTCAATCCACCTAAATTTGGAATTTGGGGATATGGAAGATTTGGTTGTGACCGCGAGTCTAAAACGGTCCTTCGATTTTAAGTCTGTCGAAAAGTCAACAGTGTTAACAGCTACAGAAGTTGAACAACTCCCAGTATCTCGTAATATAGAATCGGTCGCGTTATTAGTTCCTGGAACTATGTCCGGCGACGTTGCGTTCGGTAATCTGGTGTCGTTCAGCGGTTCTTCAGTGGCAGAGAATGTGTATTACATCAATGGTATGAATGTCACAGACTTTCGCCGAGGATTAGGTGGTAGCACTATCCCCTTTGAGTTTTTCGATCAGTTTCAATTCAAATCCGGTGGATTTAGCGCAGAGTACGGACGTTCAACGGGTGGTGTCTTAAGTGGTACGACAAGAAGAGGCAAAAGTTTTTGGTCTGCTCGAATGGGTTATACCACGACTCCTGAAGTATTACGAAGTTACAACCCAGACATCCCACATCCGATTCAAGCTGGGGAATTTGTTTCACTAGCGAGCGTCGACAAGTCCTACGCGACTCAATATTTCCTATCTGCTGGCGGTCCGGTCGTAGCAAATCGAGTTTACATCCGTGCAATCTATCAAGGTCGCGACTATCAAACTGATGACTTTACCGAGAGCGATCGGTTTAATCGATCAACAAGTGAAGATCCTTTCTGGGGTGGCAAACTTGATTGGATCATCAATGATTTCCATCGTTTAGAACTTACTGTCTTTTCAGACGAAAGAACCAGTGTGACGTCTTCATACAACTGGGATCGTCTAGGTGGAGAAATTGGAACTCATCGAGGCGACAACTTCTCCAACCGGGGCGGAAAGAACTATATTGGAAACTACATTGGTACTATTGGAAGAAATTTCATCCTGTCGTTACTATCGGGACGGAATCAATATGACCGAACCAACTATTCGGCTCTCGACGATCTGTGTCCCGCGGCATACGATTCACGAGATGGACAGCCGAGACCAATTGGATGCTGGACAAATCTCTCTACCGGTTCCAGCCTAGATACACGTGAACTGTATCGAGTAGATATTGAATTCAATCTTGGTTTTAGACATCGAGTTCAATTTGGACTCGACCACGAGACCAATACTTCCGAAGACGCGAGACGGTACTCCGGTCCCGATGGTGGCGAGTATTTTCGGTATTACTCCGTTACTCCTGGATCAACTCTTGATAACGGGGGTATCGTGCCCGATGGAGTAACAACTGTAGTACGTCATCGACTTTACAGCAGGGGCGGCAGTTTTAAGACAACCGCTAGTGCGTGGTATATTGAGGATTTGTGGGATGTTTTCAGCAACGTTTCTGCACGTCTAGGAATTAGAAATGAGAGCTTTAACAACAGGAACGCCCTCCGCGAAACATTCATCAAAATGACAAACCAATGGGCACTTCGGGTAGGTATCGTATGGGATGTGAGAGCAAATGGAAAATCACGACTATTTCTTAACGCGGGTCGCTACCATTTACCAGTTGCGAATAACACTAATGTTCGGCTAGCAGGATCCGAATTGTTCACGCAAGACTGGTATACATTGGGTAGTGACATCTCACATGACGGAAGCGTCGTGCTCGGCAACAAGATTGGACCGACTAGTGTCTTTGGCGATGGCTCGGTTCAACCTGCGGACGAAGTGTTAGATACGACGGTTAGACCCATGTACCAAGATGAGTTCATCATGGGATATGAAGCAGAATTTTGGTCAAACTTTAGAGGGGGGATTTCCTATATACATCGAAATCTTGGACGCGCAATAGAAGACATTACGATTGATGAAGCAATCGGTTTACCAGGTGAATTCCATTACATTCTCACAAACCCCGGTACAGACGTGAGAACTCGATATGACGTGGACGGCGACGGTATTTCCGAGCTTATCGAATTAACCGCTGCAGAATTAGGCTATCCAACACCAGTCCGCAAGTATCACAGTTTGACAATAGCTGTAAAGAAATCTTGGAACCGAGGTTCATATTTAGATGCGACGTACACTTGGTCACACAGTTATGGAAATTACGAAGGTTTAGTTAGATCCGATAATGGCCAATCAGACGCAGGAATTACTACGTTGTTTGATTTTGCTGGTTTGATGGAGGGTGCCTATGGAGATTTGCCTAACGATCGACGTCACTCGCTGAAAGTATTCGGTGTATATAAGTTTCTACCACGATGGCAGTGTAGTTTTTCAGCCTCTTATCTACATGGGAGACCGAAAAATGCATTCGGGATCCATCCCACTGATCCAAATGCTGCCCGCTATGGATCCGCATCCTTTTATCGTCAGGGTAAGCTTACACCACGAGGCTCTCTCGGGAGAACTGAGGGCATCTTCAACATTGATTTGGGATTGCAACTTGATCACACAATCTGGTCGCATGCTCTACAGATTAAATTAGATGTTTTCAATGTCTTCGACACCAATGGGATTCTGGAGGTCAGAGAAGTAGCAGATCAACAAACCGGGGCAGCCTCCCCCACGTTCGGGCTACCCGCTGCGTTTCAGCGACCACGTACTGTTCGAATGTCGTTTAAATATGACATTCACCCCTAAGTTTCAACGTTTTCTCGACGCATCGGTAAGCTATAGCAACCCGCGGCGACTCTAAACGAAGCCAATAATCAGGGCATACCAAATGTTTATATAACGGTAAGATCTACAAATTCTGGGACTGTCAAGTCACACAGTTGCTCTAGTTCGCTCGTAGCATTTTCGATTTTTGTAGCTTGCTCATCCGAAAACCGCGTCCTCAGATTTTGTTGGTACTTCTCCTCTAACAACGGTATTCCCTCTTCGCGACGGAAGCGATGTCCAATGGGATATTCAACCTCTACCCAACCCGTTTCTGATCCGTTGTTGAACTTCACATTGACTCGATTGGCAATTGAACGTTTATCCGGATCGTGATATTCAGCACTGTATCGTTTATCCTCGCGTACGGTCATCCTGTCCCTTAATTGGTCAATGCGAGGATCACTAGCCACATCGTCTTCATAGTCTTCAGCAAAAAGGTTTCCTTTCAGTAGACCAATGGCAACCATGTATTGCAGACAGTGATCGCGATCCGCTGGATTATTGAGTGGTCCAGACTTACT
This sequence comes from Gammaproteobacteria bacterium, assembly GCA_009840305.1. GTDB lineage: Bacteria > Pseudomonadota > Gammaproteobacteria > Pseudomonadales > Azotimanducaceae > Bin55. The sequence goes on from VXNY01000031.1 coordinate 134,920, forward strand.
GATGATGCGAATCGCTGATTCGTGCGTAACGAGTTCGACTTCTTCAATTTCGTCAAAACGATCAACGCATTGAGGATGGAGCGTAACGGCCGCTTCTACTGCTGTCTGCGAATGAAACTCTGCCGGAAACGAGATCTTGAACAGAACGTTGTCCATAACGTAGGTACCGTACTCCCGTTGAAATTCAAAGGCGTTGCCCTTGAAAGAGACATCGTAAAAGCCCCATTTCGGTGTCGTAAGCACGCTTGGATATCCAATCTCACCCTTCAATACAAGCATTGCAAGATTTACAGCTCGGCTGGTAGCATCCCCAGCTGCCCATGACTTTCGAGGACCCGCGTTTGGTGCGTGGCGATAAGTTCGTAGACTCGAGCCATCGACAAAAGCGTGGGAAAGCGCGCTCACAATATCATCGTACCCTCCTCCTAACAACCTTGTTACTACAGCCGTAGTTGCTACCCGAACCAAGAGAACATGGTCTAGCCCTACTCTGTTGAAACTATTTTCCAATGCCAAGCAGCCTTGAATCTCGTGTGCCTGGACCATAGCGACAAGGACATCCCGAATCGTGATTGGTGCTCGACCTGTTTCGTCTGCGGTTCGACTGACATAGTCTGCAACTGCCAGTATCCCGCCTAAATTGTCGGAGGGGTGTCCCCACTCTGCCGCTAACCAAGTGTCGTTGTAATCCAACCAGCGTATCATGCAGCCGATGTCCCAAGCCGCTTTCACTGGATCGAGAACATAGGCTGTACCGGGTACCCTAGCACCGTTTGGTACGACCGTTCCCGGAACAACTGGCCCCAACAGTTTTGAACATGCTGGAAATCGTAATGCGAGAAACCCACATCCCAATGTATCAATGAAACAGTGCCGCGCCGTCTCTAACGTTTGCTGGGATATGTCCATGTCGCTACAGACATAGTCGGCAATGTCCACCAGTACGGTGTCTGGTTCAGGACGGATGTTTAAGTCGACAGCACTAGACATCTAAGAGTCCAGCGCAGTTGTGAACTGAATTATCGGTCACTAATAGGTGTGAAAGGTCTAGGTTCGGGACCAATGTATTTCGCACTAGGTCGAATAATTCGATTATTACTTCGTTGCTCCATTACGTGCGCAACCCAACCTACCATTCGTGAAATAACGAATATGGGTGTGAAGATCTTCGTTGGAATACCAATCAAATGGTAGGCGGACGCGTGAAAGAAATCCGCGTTGGCGAAGAGTTTCTTTTGTTCCCACATCACTTTTTCAATCGCGCAGGAGATAGGAAACAACTTTGTATCCCCTACGAGACTAGATAGTTCTTCTGCCAGAGCTTTGATGATGACATTGCGTGGATCTGCTTCACGGTAAACCGCATGCCCAAATCCCATGATTAATTCTCGGCGACTCAACATTTCAAGAATACCCTGTACCGCATCTTCCGGTCCTTCAAAAGTCTGAATGAGCTCCATGGCAGCTTCATTCGCGCCACCGTGTAAAGGACCTCGAAGAGAGCCAATGGCTGCAGTAACGCAAGAGTACATATCACTGAGCGTTGATGCACATACTCGAGCAGTAAAGGTTGAGGCATTAAACTCATGCTCCGCATACAAAATCAAGGAAACGTCCATCACTCGCACAAATAGATCGTGTCGTACCTCTCCTATCAGTGTTCGTAAGAAGTGTTCGGCAGTCGACTTTGCGCGAGTATCGACGTCGATTCGGGTTCCTTCATGCGAATATCGATACCAATAATTTACAATCGAAGGACTTGCTGCAATGAGACGTTCGGCTACTTCATACTGGCGGTTATGGTCTCCTTCAGGTTCAAAATTACCGAGCATGGAGATACCAGTGCGAAGAACATCCATCGGGTGCGCTGTTGCAGGAATTGATTCAAGCGTTGCACAAAGTTCTTGAGGTAAATTCCTCATCGTACTTAATCTCGAACAAAATTCATCGAGTTCGTTTACCGATGGTAACTCACCGTAAAGAATGAGATATGCGACTTCCTCATACGTGGAATCTCGAGCTAGCTCCGAAATGTCGTAACCCAAATAGGTTAGACCTGTTCCAGATTGACCTACCGTACAAAGCGCGGTGTCGCCGGCTTCTTGCCCGCGTAGTCCCGGACCACTTAACTTCTTATCTGCCATACCATTAACTCATGAGTTCAATTCATCAACTTTCTTTTCAAATTCGTGATATCCAAGGATTCGATACAACTCTTCGCGAGTTTGCATTTTGCAAACTGCCGAATTCTGAGTGCCTTCTGTACGAATCGTACGATAAACTTCACCCGCCGCTTCGGAACTGGCACGGAATGCAGACAACGGATACAACGCCATTTGGACACCAACGCTTGCCATCTGATCTACGGTGTACAAAGGAGTCTTGCCAAATTCAGTTAGATTGGCTAGTACAGGTACTGATACCGCTTCAGTCACTCTGCGGTACAACTCTAAATCGGTCATAGCTTCGGCAAAAATCGCGTTCGCACCCACTTCTACGTATTTTTGAACCCGCTCAACAACCGCTTCAATTCCCTCGGTAGCAAGCGCGTCGGTGCGTGCCATAACCGCAAAGTCTGCGTCGGTGCGTGCATCAACCGCGGCTTTGATGCGGCTGGACATCTCCATGGTGGAAACTATCTCCTTGTTCGGACGATGTCCGCATCGCTTGGCTGCAACTTGGTCTTCAATATGAACTGCAGCGACTTCCGCTCGTTCTAACTCGCGGATTGTTCGAGCGATATTAAATTCATTTCCCCATCCCGTATCAACATCGACTAACAATGGCAGGGTCGAAGCCGAGGTTATCCGGCGCGCATCTTCCAAGACATTGTCAAGAGATGTAATTCCTAAATCTGGAATTCCGAAAGATGCAGCCGCTACGCCGCTGCCAGACAAATATATACAGCGAAAACCTTGTTGCTCTGCAAGTAATGCGCTGTACGCGTTAATTGTCCCAACGATCTGAAGGGGATTTTCCTGTTCAAGAGCTTGCCAGAATTTTCGTGGTTGCGACATCGAACTCGACATTAAGCTTTTGCGACTCTTTGCAAGTTAGACTGTAATTCGTCGAAATTCTTAACCACGGGAATATTGGGATAGTCTTTTACTACATGAGGAGGAGGATTAAAGAAGAATCCACTATTTGCGGTCTGAAGCATGCCAACGTCATTGTAGGAGTCTCCCGATGCATACACGGTCAACTCTAAAGCACGAAATGCTTGCACCACCTTCGTTTTCGGATCTTTCTGCCGACGACGATACCCTACGATTCGATCTTGTTCAATAATCAGGTGATGGCAGAGCAAAAATGGGTAGCTTAGCTTTTGCATCAGTGGCATAGCAAATTCATAGAACGTGTCCGATAAGATTGCAACCTGAAAACTTGATCTCGCCCAATTCAAAAAGTCTCCGGCACCATCAAAAGGTACTACATCGGCGAGCGCGTCTTTGATTTGTTGATAACCGATACCATGACGGTTCATCGCGCCGCGGCGTAATTTCATCAGTTCGTCGTAATCCGGTATGTCCCGAGTCGTTAACCCAATCTCCTCGACGCCAGTTGCTTTCGAAATTTCCATCCAAAGCTCGGGTACCAAAACCCCCTCGAGATCTAAGCAAAGAATTTGCATCTCTGGTTGTGTAAGCACCCCCTTATAGAACGACTAGTAGAGCGCATGAAGCCTATCTGCTCATGCGAAGCATGTTTCTTTGGGAAAAGTTCTGAATTTGTCTCTGGTTGGGATGCCAAGAATCCGATTCGATATGACGCCTAGTAAAAATTTGTCTCTTTAGCAAATCATAAGACAAAACCGATAGTGGAGATTGGAGTTCCTTTCAGAGCACTTATCAAAAGAACACCCGTGTCAAATTGTAACGAAGACATTGATTCTGTGTTTACAGCGAGAAAATGGTTGCTCGATGTAAGAGATTCAACATTCCGAACGCGCTTTTTACATGTTTTTGAACGCGTGTTTTGCAAGGCAAAGAATGACTGTTTTAATTAGTTTGCATCGCGTGTTTTGTATGGCTTGGAGTTTTGTTTGTTCAGGGGTCGAAATTGAAAACTCCGAAATGTCTGAATCGCGTGGTCTGGAAGGTGGAAACGCGCTTTTTGTAACAAAGCTAACGCACTTTTTGTAAGTCAGAGAACGCGCTTTTTGTAAGGTTTGAAGTGCAATTAAACCAAGCATCAATATGTTGCGTCACGTTGTGTGCAAGTACTGTTTACCTATAAAGAGAAAGAGTACGTATTCAAAGGTAAATTTTTAGAGATCGGTCTGGAGAAACCTACACTCTCAAGGGCAAAACCTCTCGTGATAATTCAGCTGACTAGACAAAGTAAAGAGGACTTTATCACAGCCAAGCTTGCTGACTATTCGTTGTGACAAATTACTTTGGATTCTGTTTTTATTCGTTGTAGTGTTGATCATTGCCAAACACCACACGGTTCTTTGAGAAGAACAAAAAAGATCCAATATATAACAACAACCAGCTCAAGAAGGTATAAGCTAAAACTCGAATGGAAATTTCAATGAATCCGATGTCCCCTCCAGCCAGATATAGCAGAAATAGCGGGCCTAAGCCAACGGCGAAAACTATGGTGTAAGCCATCCTCGCAATTCTCAGAGACCTCTTATCCGGCGCAAATAATGTCCATCTGCCTTGATAACGAGTAATGTGGATTGCTTTATTTGTTCTATTAGTCTCTGTCACAAATGGGGAACTCCCTAGCCCACAATCTTTCTGTAATACGAAATTCGATCGCGACTCACCGTAGCGATTACATGACTGTCGAGAGCTCGACTGGAATTAAATGGCGATGTATCTCAGAATGACTTCAAACGCAGATCACTTACTGACTTGAGCACCGTGCACATTTTCTAACCAAGTTAGTTGATCTCGAAGTCTTAACTTCTTTTTCTTCAATCGCTGAATTCTAGATTCATCTTCGTACCCGGTCCTAATCAACACATCGATAACTTCGTCCAAATCTCGGTGTTCCACGCGAAGTCGCTCGATGGTCTGCTGCGTCTCGTTTTCGTCTGCCAATCAGGTCTCCTTGAGTGTTACAGTTATGAATGAAAAATAATCTGTGTCAAAGAATGACGTAAACATAATGTTAATTAAAGATGATACCAAACTATTCTTTTAATAGGCAATTCTCGCTAGAGTTTTTCGCTCCTGTTTTTCGATCGTTGAACCTATCTCGAGATCATCGTAATCTAGTACAATGAAAAAGCTTCCGACAAGCAAAAGTTCTGTAGGTGAATTTCTCGATACCGCCAAGCGCTTTCCTATTCCAAGCGATTCCCAAACTCGTTTAGTCTTCGCAATGGATGCCACCCAAAGCCGTGAACCTACTTGGGACTTAGCCACAAGCTTGCACGCAGAACTCTTCACTACGGCTCGACAAGAGGACTTAGCAATTCAATTGGTTTATTATCGAGGGTTCAACGAGTTTTACGCAACACACTGGAGCGACTCAGCTAGTGCTCTGTTGCAAACGATGCAACACGTTCAATGCGTCGCTGGACTCACTCAGATTTCGAGTGTATTGTCCCACACAATAAGAGAAGCACAGGTGTCTACGCTGAAAGCACTTGCTTTTGTTGGTGACGCTTGCGAAGAAGAACCACAAGCTCTCTATGACTTAGCTGGACAACTTGCATTGTATCGTCTTCCTGTGTTTATGTTCCAAGAAGGACACGACCCCTATGTCGCCGAAGTGTTCGCTGGGATTGCTCAGCTCACTAAAGGGGCTCACATTCCGTTTCAACCTGGTTCTGCTCAACAATTTGCCGAACTTCTGCGCGCCGTAGCCGCCTACGCCACGGGTGGCGTCGAAGCAGTCAAAAAACTTCAAGGCAAGTTCACTCAAAGATTGCTTGAACAACTGCAATCATGATGTACTTCGCGTTATCCGTTGTCGGAATCGGAGCGTTCCTACTCCTGTGCAAGCTATTGTGGAGTAATCAACGTCCTAGTAAAAATACTCGCATCATCATCATTGCGTCCTTGATACTCGTTGCCGTTCTTGGCGCACTCGTCATGTTAGCGCGAATTCCTTGGCCCGTGGCTGCAGTCACGATGCTTGTACCCTTCGTCGGAAGTCTGATAAGAACCACGGTTGCACTATTGATATTAAGACACGTTCAATCGTTGTTTAGAAACATCCCAGGGTTTAATCAGACTATATTTAAGCCACACACAGCACCTCCTAAGAATGCCGACAGTGAAACTCAAACTACTGAACTCGCAATGACACTCAACCACCAGTCAGGCACAATGACTGGTACTGTTCTTAATGGAGAATTCGAAGGATGTGATCTCGATTCCTTATCTGATGAAGATCTACTGAAAGTCTATCGAACATTTCGAGTAGAAGAATCGAAAAGACTGATGGAAGCTTACGTCGCGCGCCATCGACCGCATCTTAACGAGACCGCGAACGAGACTAACGAACAAACTGACGGCGACGCAATGTCTTTGAAACGGGCCGCAGATATTCTTGGAGTGAGCATTAATGCAAATAAGGAGGAAATAATTGCAGCACACCGTCGTTTGATGGATAAACTCCACCCCGATAAAGGTGGTTCAAGCTACTTAGCCGCGGAACTCAACGCGGCAAAAAAAGTGATGTTGGACGCGGCGCGCTAGCGCACCCTTACCCTCAGAATGGTAAGAATTCTAGAATCGATTGTACGTGGGGTGCGAAAAGAGCTCCGAGCATGATAATCACGCAGAGCCAAGCCCATATAACAAACAATTTCATAAAAATTGGTTGTTCTAAAAAATCTCTCCAAAGTGCGCGCAACATCTTTTAATGCTCTTGTATAACGAAGTGGATATTTTAAGAAATCGTTAAGCGAGAACGACAACTGCGGTACCCACCATCGCGTACAAGGCTTCGTGTTTTACCCTTTCTAGAGATCCTGTTTCTATATATGTACATTTATATAATATAGGCAAATTTTCGCTACCCATACTTAGACGATGAGACCGCCACTAATCCCACTATCCGATACACTGAAAAGTGCAATAGAGAAGGGAGTTGTCGTCACACATTCCGCACGCCAAGCTTACGAGTTGAAGTACTCTTGGACCCATAGTAAAGTACAGTCTGGGACACGTGCGTTTCAAAGTCCAGAGATCTATTCGTTTGATGAGTGGTTGCAACGAACCTACGAACAATTAGTAAGTACAGCATCGCCCGACAGTCAACGATTTCTGATCACGCACGCGACACTTCAGCTTGCGTTTCAATTATGTACACCAGTGTCCGAATATGAGAAATATGCGTTCGCAGCAACGCGCGCATGGAGAACATATGTAGAGTGGAATCTGCACCGTGTTGGGCCTGAGCTTGAAACAACCGAAAATGGAAGGTTATTCCGCGCCTGGGTAAAGCAATTTCAGAAATTTCAAAAGAAACATGAAGTAGTGACTCTCCCCGAACTGCCAGCACTTATTAGTCGAGCGGTGACTGACAAGCAGTGGTGTCCGAAAGCCGTTACGTTCTTGGGGTTAGAAGATGTTTCTCCCGCACGCCAAGAACTCATTAACCAACTAAGAGCGTTTGGCTGTGACATAAATGAACTCCAACCGATATTGCTCGAAGTAAAGCGCCACCATACCATGAAGTTTGAATCCGCGAGTCGAGAAAGAAGTACGTTGGTCACATGGGTGCGCGCCCAACTGAGCAAGCATGGAGAACATTACCGTATTGGTGTGATCGTACCGGATCTTGGCTCTGGAGGTCCCAGACTCCGCAGCCAGTTTGAAGCGTCTTTTTACGATTGCTACAGTGCCGATCGGGTTGTCAACATTGGGTTAGGTTTTCCCTTGCGAGACACACGACTGTGTAAAGATGTGATTCAGTTCTTAGATTGGACCACTCGAGATTTGGGGTATGAGGAAATCCTCCAACTTGGACGTTCGCCGTATCTGACCAATCTAGCAATACCGGAAACTTTTTCAGACTCTTTTCCAGAGCGAATGTACTATCGAGAGTACGTCATCCGAATCAAAGATGAAGACACCTCTCCGGTATTAAAGTCTATCTTGACAAATTGTTCCGGTAACAAGCGGACTCTCAATGATTGGATTAATTGCGCGATCACGATATTAGATTTAGCTGGGTGGAGATTGTGCGAGGACGAGGAAACAAAACGTGCCCAAGCAGCGTTCATGTTGTTGTTCAATGAACTCACAAAACTGTCTACGTTACTTGGAACGATTGCCTGGAACCGCGCAGTTGCGCTAATTCGAAGCTCATTGAGAGCTCAGACTCTTACGGTAGACATTCGCAACACACCGGTTCAGGTTCTATCTCGAGAAGAAGCTTCTGGTTTGGTGTTTGATGCTCTCTGGATTACAGGTACATCTGAAGAAGCGTGGCCACCAAAAGTAGATTTAAACCCCATGATTCCAATTGCAGTTCAACGCAAAGCCCACGTACCGCGAGTAACTCAAGGGCAAGTTTTAAATTGGGCGAAACGAGTATCAGGGAATTGGGCGCGTATGGCTCCGAATGTGGTTTTTAGTTACGTGGATGACGAGCAAGACAATGCTGACTTTTACTTGGAATCAAGTCGCCTTCTAGTACAACACCGAAACATTGAAGTCGCGACCCTATTAAAACATCCGGAACTGACGAGTCGAGATCATCCTTGGGGTACACAACCGAAAGAGTACCTATTGCGACAATACTCACCAGAGCGAGGTACTAAATTACCTCCAGAAACGACTTGGATTCGTTCTTCCACGATCCGCGATCAATCACGTTGTCCATTCCGCGCTTGGGCAATTCATCGGCTGAATCTACCTGATCGAATTTCGCCACACAGGCTACCCAACGTTGTGGATCGAGGTACAGATGTGCATGAATTAACCGAGAAACTCCTTGCAACCGCAAAAAACCGTACTGAAATTAGCCAATTAGGATCTAAGGAAATCGCTGCTGCGGTGGACCGTGTATTGAAGAGACGTCGGCGACGTTTGCCAGCTCGCTTTATTGAACGAGAACGAGAACGGTTAACCAAACTCGCTCATCGTTGGATTGAGTTCGAAGCAAATCGCGAGGAATTTTCGGTCATGGCTCTCGAGAAAAAGTTTACCACCACAATAGCAGGATTAGATCTATCGCTTCGAGTTGACCGTGTAGATTCAACTGAAGACCTGTCATGTTTGATTATTGATTACAAAACGGGAACCGCTACACCCAATTCTTGGTTACCACCTAGGCTCAACGAACCACAAATGCCCATCTACTCTGTAGCTGTACCGGACGCTGATGGCTTAGCCTATCAAAAAATTCCCGCCAACGGCAGGATAACAATGACAGGTTTCGCAAGTGCATTGGACGGAAACAAGAAACTGAAATCTGTACCCGATGTGTTAGGAACAGATTTTTCTAGTGCCAAAGCGACATGGAAATCCTTGCTTGAAGAGACCGTTGAGGAATATAAGAATGGAGAGGCGCGAGTTGATCCAATTGACGTCAAATCTGTTTGTAAGAATTGCCACTTAATGGGACTTTGTAGGCAATTCACCGACATTACTTTTGAACTTGAAACACCCGTACCAGACAATGTCGAATAACGATACCAATCTTGTCGCAAGCGTCAACCTAGCCACGGACAGCCCTATTCGTGATGAAGCGGTTTCGCCTAACGAGTCTTACATTGTTCAAGCACCGGCAGGTTCTGGAAAAACTGCTCTGCTCGTTCGACGCTACTTAAATCTGTTGACTGTTGTGAAGCAACCGGAAGAAATTTTGGCGATAACCTTCACCGAGAAAGCAGCCCGAGAAATGAAGTCTCGAGTGTTGAAGGAATTGACATTGAAAGATGGTATCGCGGCACAAGTCCACGAACGTAGCAAACAGTTACACTGGGATCTTGAACTTAATCCACAACGCATGAAGATTCAGACGATCGATAGCTTCGCGTACGGGATCGTACAACGTATGCCGATTGAATGCCAGTTGAGTCTCGATTACCAGAGTATGGAGAAGTCTGACGATATCTACTACGAAGCGGCGGTGGAATTTTTTGAACAAGTGCATCGACAGGGAATAAATACTGAATACGCGACCGACATACTTGCCCTGTTTGAGAACAACATTGATCAAGCTATCGAGACTTTCGCGAGCATGCTAAGTCATAGACAAAGCTGGATCAAATCAGTGCAAAGCGTGTTGTACGCGAAGAAAGAAGGGAAATCTGACGAGGGAATCTTTGCTCAGTTAGAAGCAACGCGTAATAACTATGTCGGTAATGTGATCGAGACAACAAGACAATTTTTGCCGGATTCACTAATTAAACGATGTAAGAAACTCTGTAGGATCGTCTGCAAGAACTTAGATAAGCCGTTCCACAATTTTGAACGGGCCGAAGATTGGGCAACACTTGCGAACGTCTTTCTAACAAACTCCAGTTCTCTTCGAAAGGCGGTAAATGTAAACCAAGGAGTCCCACCCAAATCTGCTGAAAAACAGCTATGGAGTGAGTTGGCCACCGAAATTGAAAGAGCCAATCTCACCGACAAATTTCAGAGGATTCAAGGAATTCCCGACGGAACGATATTGCCGCGACACAGAGACTCATTTGACTCTTTATGTCTCGGATTACCTTCTTTGATTCAAAAACTCAATGTAATCTTCCAACGTCGAGAATGCATCGATTTTTCCGAACTGTCGTTCGCGGCTCAGCGGGCACTCGAACGCGACGAAATGCCTACAGAACTAGCTCTAGCTTTGGATTACCGTATATCGCACATTCTGATCGACGAGTATCAAGACACATCGGACGCTCAGTTTGCGTTTTTTGAACGCATCATGACCACGTGGAATCCCGATTCTGGAAACAGTTTTTTTGCAGTAGGTGATCCCATGCAGTCAATATACCGATTTCGGAACGCTAATCTAAGCCTTTTTCAACGTACATTCAACCAAGATATTCTTAATTTAAACGTACGACCTCGCAAACTGAATAGCAATTTTCGGTCCATTCCATCGTTGGTCGAGTTCAACAATAGAGTATTTGAACGTGTTTTTGGAACTGAAGAAAATGCTGAATACGGACAAGTAGCTTTCGCTGAATCGGTACCCGCGAACACTCAGCTAGAGGAACACGCAAACGAGGAATCTGTGAACTTCGTCCTGACTATGGACGATCCGCATGGAAGGCGCGAAGCACGACAAGTCGCACTTCGTATCGAACGGCTAATTTCGACATACGGCTCCGAGGACAAAATCGCACTATTAGTACCCACGCGAACGCGGCTAGCGGAATATTTTGATGCTCTGAAAGACAAGGGAATTCAGTGGAAAGGAGTCGAAATCTTGAAACTCGAAGTCGCTCCTGTTGTTCGAGATCTGTATTCTCTGGTCGAGGCATTCAATGAAGATCGTTCCCGACTCGCGTGGCTCTCTGTATTTCGCTCGCCGATGTGTGGTCTAGCTCTACCTGATCTAGAGAAACTCGCAGAGTTTAGGACCGGTTCTGAGATGCTTCAGTGTACTACTTTATCTAATATCGGCCTGAAACTGTTGGCTCGAGTACAAATAGCGGTTTCCCAGTCAAAGCGGGAGTCTCATTTAACCCTGAGATCTCAAGTCGAACGGTTATGGTTTCGATTAGGTGGTAATCAAGCTTATGAAGACGTCGACTCCATGGTCAATGCTGAACGATTTTTTGAACTGTTGGAATCTACAACAGAGCGAGAAATTCGGTTACACGACCTTTGGTCCCGCGTGCAGTCCGAGTACGTTTCCGAATCTGGTGAAAACGCGGATCTTGACATCATGACCATTCATAAGGCAAAGGGGCTTGAGTTTGATCACGTGCTCTTAGTAGACATTAGTAACGCAACCCGTAGTACGCCCCGTGAACTTGTACACTGGGCTGAGTTCGAAAATTCATTACTAGTGGCAGTTCGGGATCAAGAAATCGAAGATCCGTTTTATGATTTCCTTCGGCGCGAAGAAAAAGCACGCGATGCGAACGAAAACAAACGCTTGTTGTATGTCGCCATGACCAGAGCGAAAAAGACCCTTTCCATCTTCGGACGCTTCAGCAACACCGAAAAGAAACCTCGTTCCGGATCACTACTGGCATTGCTACAACCATTCTTCGACGAGGCTACGGAAATTGATATCGAACCGGAGACTATGGAACTGAACGTCGAGCGCGGCAACCTTTTGACTCGAATCGATCCAAGTTTTGATTGGGTTGAACCGACTTCGAAGTATCAAATTGAAGAAAGCTTGACATTAGGTTCTTCGTCCGAAATCGAGATGCCCGCACCTCCGAATTTTCGACAAGAACTTGCGCTAGGAAAGTTAGTACACCGCGAACTCAACTGGTTATCCCAAACAACGCAGAGGAACAATGTCTTCAGTGCTAAACGCATCGCACGTTGGCAACAATTTCTGCGTGCCGAAGGATTACGTAACGAAGAGATTGTCGGCTTAGTTGAAAGGACAAAAGAACACCTCAACAACGTGCTTAATCATGACATGGGTCAATGGATTATTAGTCCCAATCAAAGAGAAGCAAGTTCAGAAACAGCCTACACGGCCATCCTTGACGGCGAGTTGCTTGAGATTGTCATAGATCGAACCTTTATCGACGATACGGACGTACGTTGGATCGTCGATTTCAAGACCGCAACGATACATGAAGATTTTTCTCACGAAGCGCTGCGTAAGGAAAGCGAGCAACGACATGGTAAGCAATTGAGTCGATATGCTTCGATCTTGCAGATGTGCGACCAGCGAACAATTAAGTGCGGTGTATATTACACTGATATCCCTCTTTTCGTCGAAGTCAAACTACCGCAGAATCATCTAAAGTGAACAAGTCAGCTACAGGTGCTTTCGTTAAAATCGTTAAATGAAGATTTGAGGTAAAAAATCACCCAGCATCGCTTAGATATCGATACGGAGCATGCGGTACAGCGCTTAGTCAAGGATCACATAGTCACCACCTATCAGTTTTAGAAATCCTACTAGTCATCTTTATCACTCTTTGGAGAGCAAAATGAGTAACTTTTTTACAAAAATAACAATCGGAGTCGCGTTAGCCGGAATGTGCGGATCGCTTCTTTCTCAAACCGAACAAGTCGAAGACGAAAACGAAGATGTCGAAGTCATAGAATCCGCAAGAATAATCGAAATTGACGTCGAAGCCACGCCGATTGAATCCACTCCTGGGACCACTACCTACTCTGCAGAAACGATCGAAAAGTCTCCCACTGGCGAGGGAAATTTAAGCGATTTGCTTCGGCTCAATCCAAACGTGGACTTTTCTCGCGAGAGTAATCTGTCGGCAGGAACTGCGAGTTTGCGTCCTGATGAAATTTCTATTCATGGTCAAGAGTTTTATCAAAATCTCTTTCTCATTGATGGTTCAGACGCTACTAATGACCTCAATCCAGCAAATAGTATGGACGTTTGGAGAACGCCAAGTTTAGTAGCTCCACACGGAGGGAGTTCTCCTCAAGGATATTACATTGACGTCGACCTGCTAGAGAAAGTCGAAGTGTACGACAGCAACATTCCCGTCGAATTTGGAGGATTCACGGGTGGAGTTGTATCTGCAGACCTTAAATCCTACGACGGAGAAGACAAAATTTCGTTTAAATGGGGATTGCAGAAAGATGAGTGGGAGAGCTTTCATGTTAGTGAAGACGACATCACAACCGCTGACCGGTACAGTGCTGTCTACACTCCTGACTACGAAAAATCCAATTACAAACTTTCTCTGCAAAGGAGTTTAGGGGACATTGGGATTACTCTTGGTATTACTAGGAGACACTCCACATTCGCACAACAATTTGAAGACGATACCGACACCATTCGGATGCTGGACTATGAAGACGGTATTCAAAATATAGTCGGAAAGCTTAGCTTTGTATTGGGCGGCCAGCCACTAACGTTTTCATTTCGTTCCACTTCGAGAACGCACGATGGACTAACCTCGACAAATTACACTGGACTGTTTGAAAAGGAACACAACGGTATTGGCTTCACGGTTGGTACCTCCTATGCATTCGGAGACGGAGACATAGAACTGAAATTTTCATTCGATCAATTGTCCGACGTTCTTGACAGCAGTACAAACTATTTCAGCTACCATGAACACTTGGAAGGGAGTGGCACGTCCAGATATGAAGGGGCATTTGGCGATTCGGAGCAACAACAAACTCGCTGGAGTTTTAAACCCAAATGGACCCGACCTGCCTCAGAAACTGCTAATTTCTTGGCTTCCCATCAATTGACTTTGGGTGGCGAAATCAAAACTACTACAAGTTTCTACAAACGTCCTGAAGACATTCTGTTCGAGAACTTCTGGTGCGTTCGAGATATGGGCAGAGAAGGTTGTCAAGATCAGGACGGAGATGGTGTGAGTAGTGCTGGGGATGAATACCTACAGTCCAGATCATTTTGGTTCGCTGGAGAAGTTGATGTTTCCTATGAAGAGATTTCCGGTTACTTTGAAGATAAATTCTCTTTGAATGTCTTTTCGGTAGGTGGTAACGCAACCAATATCACAATTGGCGTGCGTGCAGATTGGGAAAGCTATCTCGAAAATTTCAACATTTCCCCGAGAATCAGTGCAGACCGAGAACTATTTGACGGCACTGTCGTCGCTGGGCTTAGCCGCTACTACGGACGAAGTTTCTTTAGATATGAGTTGAACGACGCTATTTATGGTTGGCGAGAAATTTACTTAAATCTCACCCGTCCTAGAGGACGCGCAGGCGAAGAAGTACCTTGTTCTGATACCGATTTCGTAAACTGCACTCATCGAACATTTGACGACCGATCTGGTCGATCAGAATTGGACACTCCATACTCCGATGAATTGATGATCGGCTGGTCAACGACTGCATTCGCTATAGATACCAGTGTCCAGTTTGTTTCCCGCGAGTCGAAGAAAGGGGTATCCCGATCACGCGATGATGACGGAAACTACTTCTATACAAACGACGGTAGAAGCTCCACTCAGAGTGTGTCCGCGTCTTTCATTAATTCGCAACCGTATCTATTTGGAATCTCGGAGACAACTTTTTCACTCAGTGTGAGTTATAAGACTAGTGAGTCGAATCGACAGGACGACGGTGGCTACGACGATGACTTGGACCAAGAATTGATCTACTACGAAGGAAGTCTAATCTCCGCTGAAGAATTACCTGCTTGGGACTACAACGTGCCTTTCGGTATAGGTTTTTTCACAACAACTCGATTCCCAGTCTGGGATATCACTTGGACAAACTACTTTAACCATCGTCAAGGTGGAACCATAGCCCGTGATACCCGAGACAATTACATGGATCCAAATACGGGTATGTCGCATGACATTTATGAAGACTTTGAATTCGATGGTCTACTAACAGTTAACTCGAAGATTTCATGGAACGGACGTATTACGGATAGATTCTCTGGATTCGTCAACTTTGAAGTGAATAATCTCTTCGACGAAGTAGTCGACAGAAGTAGATTCGATACTCGTCGCCGATTTACTCAGGGACGACGTTTCTGGATCGAACTAGGAGTGGACTTCAGATAAGGCTACGCTCACTCATTCTGTTCGATATTTCTGCTTCATTGTTTATTGTCATTAGTGAGAACTAAGTCAACTGTTGAGCATCAACACGTTTAACAGTTGAACATGTTTCAATCGTTGATTCGCTTTCTCCAAGTAGGGGGTCCAGTAGTATGGTTACTACTGGTGATCTCGGTCGTGGCGATCGCCATCGTTATCTACAAGATGTGGCAACTCGTACAAGCGCGACCAGACGACAACGTCCACCTCCAACCAGCAATAAAAGCCTGGGTGGAACATGATCATTCAACGGCTATATCAAAGCTAAGTAAGCAGGCATTCGCTCACGACATCGTCAAGTTCACAATGGAGAACTTGCGAGAAAATCGACATGATGAAGCACTCATCAAGGAAGAAATCGAACGTATTTCAATCACCAAACTGTCTGAACTTCGATCTCTCTTGCCAGCACTTGAAGTGATTGGAACGTTGAGTCCGTTGCTTGGGTTGCTAGGGACTGTACTGGGCATGATCAATGCGTTTCAAGCTATGGAAGTAGCAGGTAACCAAGTAGACCCTTCCGTGCTTGCTGGAGGCATATGGCAGGCACTTCTTACCACCGCGCTTGGCCTTGCTATCGCTATTCCAGTACTCGCAGCTTTTAATTGGATGGATCGCAAAATACAGCGAAGCGCAATGTTAATCAACGATACCGTAACACAATTGTTCACCGCTTACCATCTTCGTAAATCAGCATAAATTCGCGATATGCTCGATTTGTCGCACTACTTGAAATCAAAGAAACGGACGGTGAGTATGGTTCCGCTCATCGACATTGTTTTCATCTTGTTACTCTTTTTTATATTGACCAAAACGGTAGTGGCAGATAAACAGCTTAGTCTTGACACCTCAAGAGCGCAACCATCACAACAACAAGAACTAGTTACTGTTTGGTTAGAAAACGACGAGGGACTTCTCATTATTGATGGACTATTTGTTGAGAGTGCAGATCCAGACGAACTATCGTGGTGGATACAAAACAAGGGTATTAACACGAACTATGTCGTTGATATCCACGAGGATGTTTCTACACAAGGTCTGATCACATTGTTGGACCGAATGAAGCAAGCAGATGCGTCGAACGTAACTATTGAGCTCGACAAATAATGAATCTCATTCAAGAGCACAATACCTCAAATGTGAGCGATTCACAAATGATTCCGTTGATCAATGTGGTGTTCTTGATGCTTGCGTTTATCTTAATCACTGGAAACATAGAGAAGTCGAACGAAAGAAATCCAGAACTTCAAGAATTGGCAATCCCGTCCTCGACAAGTAATCTAGATCAAGAGGTTCACGACGTAACCGTGACCCTAGACAAGTCTGGGTCAATGTATATAGACGAAACCGCGACAAATATTGATGCTTTCGCAGAAATGTTTCCCCTGTCGGCGAGCGACATTACTGACGCTCAAGTCCTGATTCGAGCGGACGCGAGTGTTTCTGCGCACGCGACAAGAGAAGTGCTAAAAGAGTTACGAGATCTTGGTTTGAGAAGAATTTCCTTAGCAACAGTGCGTGCCTATTCTTCGGATTGAAAACTTGTCTCTTACGATTTAAAACAGCGTGATTTCTGGTTCGTTTATTACAAACGCGAATCTTTAAGCCGTTTACAATCTAGAATGAACGCAATCAACAGATTCACTATCGCCCATGATTAACTCAAGGACAATCTGGACATTTGCGATCGGATTGTCGATACTAGCTCACATCGTTGTCTTTGCACTGTTTTATGAAGGTGGCCGAAGTTACGGAGACGACGGATACCTTGAAGTTGAACTTTCACTTGAAGAGCCGAAGAGAGACCAACAAACACAAACCAAACAGGCATTACCTGCGCCTCCACGGCAGGGAGTCATGCCTCCGATACCTGAACCTACTGAATTGATTCCAATGGATATCGATTTGACTCCAACTATAGACATTTCTCCAGAAGACTTATTAGACTTGCCGGAAATCTCACTCGATGTTCAAAATTTGAACGACTCGTTTGACCCGTTAGGCGATTCCAACAACATCTTCTTTGGTACAGGTCCTACAGATGAATCTGCTAGAAAGAAAGGTAAAGAAAGTGTCGAGAGCAACTATTTGAAGCGGGTCAGCGCTCGAATCCATAGATTCAAACGATACCCCAGAGAAGCGAGAATAGCCAAACAGGAAGGAACTGTAGTCATGCAATTAACGCTTGACTCAGAAGGCAAAGTACAGGACAAAAACATCACGTCTTCAAGTGGTATCGACTTGTTAGATGAAGCCGCTTTGCAAATAATTACAAAAGCCGATCCATTCCCAAAGTTCCCCTCAGCATTAGTCAAAAGAGTTGGTACTCAGCTCAAGTTCTCAACGGCGATCAACTATAAATTGAGCGACGCTGAGTAAGCAAAAATTACTCTCTCTCTCTGCTAGATCGACTGCTATCAGCAAAGAGAACAGTTTGTTTAGTCGTCGGTCTTTAAACTAGCAGGATTAAAAACTACTGCGGCATGTTGCTGAACTGAATCGCGCAACTTCGGACTGACCTTAAAGTGAGGGACGTAAGTTTCAGGCAGGTTAACGGTCGCACCATTTCGAGGATCGCGAGCAACTCGCGCCGCACGCCGTCTTAAAGAAAACGTACCGAATCCACGAATTTGGACTTCGTTACCCATAACGAGAGACTCATCCAAGTGCGCCACAATAAGACGTGTGCACTGCTTAATGGTCTCATCAGCGTAATCTGGATGCTGTTTGGCTATTCTTCGAACTACTTCTGACAATACCATCGCTGGGGTCTCGGTCGCTATGAAATTACTTTTTCTTTAGTTGTGAGCGTATGAGCTCCCCAAACGTCGTAGCTCGCGACTCTTCCTCAGTCTGTTGCTGATACTCTCGATGTGCTTCAGCTTCGTGGTCTTCTTCACTTTGCTTAATTGACAGCCACAGTACTCGATTGCGATTGTCGACGGTCAATATCTTCCCTACAATTCCGTCCCCTGCCTTCAACGCGTGGCGTGCATCCTCTACGTGATCCTGAGAAATCTCACTTACCCGGACTACACCTACAACGCCCTCCGCTAACTCTACAGTCGCGTCTTGTTGTGTGACTTCCGAAACGACTCCAGCCACGACCGTACCTCGGGGATTAGCCTTTACATAGTCACCGAAAGAGTCCACATCGAGTTGCTTAATCCCTAGACCGATACGCTCTCGTTCTACATCGATCGCGAGAACAACTGCGTCAACTTGCTCACCGCGACTAAATCGTCGAATGACAGTTTCACCAGGTTCAGTCCAAGACATATCAGAGAGATGGACTAAACCGTCGACATTCCCAGGTAATCCGATAAAGATTCCAAAATCGGTAATGGATTTGACTTTTCCTGAGACTTTCTGACCGATCTCATGGGTATCTCCAAATACTTCCCAAGGATTGTCTTTACACTGTTTCATCCCAAGCGAGACGCGGCGACGTTCCTCGTCGATGCCGAGTACCATAACTTCGATCGTGTCTCCGACAGTTACGATCTTCGCAGGATTTACGTTTCGACTCGTCCAATCCATTTCCGACACGTGCACTAAACCTTCGACGCCGTCTTCAATCTCAGCAAAGCAACCGTAGTCGGTTATGTTGGTAACCGTTGCATACACTTTGGTTCGAGGAGGATATCGTTCCAATATATCGCTCCACGGGTCTTCGCCTAGTTGCTTCATGCCGAGGGACACGCGAGACTTATCAGAATCAAATGAGAGTACCCTAACCGTGACTTCCTCACCCACTGTTACAACTTCGCTGGGATGGCGAACTCGTTTCCAGGCCATATCTGTAACATGCAATAACCCATCGACTCCACCTAAGTCCACAAACGCACCATAGTCGGTTAAATTTTTGACTATTCCTTGGATGACTTGCCCCTCGGTGAGCGAAGCTAACAACGCGTCTCGCTCTTCACTGTTCTCTGTTTCTAATACTGCGCGTCGAGAAACGACCACGTTGTTCCGGCGGGAATCCAATTTTATGATCTGAAAATCCATTTCCTCGCCTTCAATGTCCGTGGGTTCTTTTAGTGGTTTAAGATCAACCAACGAACCAGGAAGAAATGCACGGATATCCTCTATGAGGACCGTGAATCCACCTTTTACCTTGCTACAGAGTTTACCCCGAACTGCTTCCTGTCCTTCAAAAGCTTCTTCAAGCCGTTCCCATGTCTCTGCGCGCTTTGCTTTTTCACGGGACAGTCTAGTTTCGCCGAAGCCGTCATCCACGACTTCCATAGCTACTTTTACTTGATCGCCGACATTCAGATGGAAATTTCCTTCCACGTCTAGAAACTGTTCGCGTGGAATGACACCTTCGGACTTTAGGCCAACGTGCATGGTAACGTATTCATTGTCGATATCGACTACCGTTCCCACGACGATGGAACCCGGTATCATCTCAACGGTTTCAACACTTTCTTCAAGTAGCTCAGCGAATGTTTCGGTCATGTTCTCCCAAGGTTTCAGTAAGATAAAAAGTCGGGCATAGGAAACGGCATGAGCATAAACACCCGTATGCGTAACAATTCGGAAAATTCACACGGACGAAGAATTGTGGGCTTGAACTCCCACAGAAAAATAGCTGTGTGCGACGGTACGAATGGTACCCGTTCGTTGTCCCTAGCCAGAACTAGCGATATTTTAACGAAGTGAACCTAGGACTATTCGTGCGTTGTAGAGCCGGGTATGTCAATCGGTATTTCGAGAGTACTTCAGTTTGATCCAATTACCCGGAAAAACTAGTGACTTTTTAAATTTTGGGCTTGCGACTGCCAAACTAGGTAGTGTATCGGAGGTTAAACAGGTACTGCATCAACAACCCGATTGGTTAAACCGTATCGGACCCCACGGACGTACTCTGCTCTGGGAAGCGGCGTATCGAGGTAGAACGGAAACTGTTCAACTTTTGCTTGAGTATGGTGCCGATCCTCACCTGTGGGGATGTTACTTCACACCGATGTTTGTTGAAATTAGTGCTTATGCCGCAGCTGCCTGGAAAAACAGAACAGACACAGCAAATTTTCTTCAGGAACTATATCAGCCTCTCGACTTCTTTTCTGCTGTATTCCTAGGTGCTTACGAAAGAGTCGAGGAACTAATTGACGAACAACCCGATCTAGTCAATCAAAAGAGACCACAACACGACCGAGATATTGGGTTCTCCGGATTACACTACGCAATCAGCGGTCGTTACAGCAACATCTTAAAGTTACTTCTAAAACGTGGTGCAAAGCCAACCCATCACAAGAGATGGCTCGTGAAATTCGCTATTTGGCGAGGAGATCTTGAGACTCTTCAAGTTCTTCTGGATGCAGGAATTGTGCCAAATCGATTGAAGTGGGAACCCGTATTCGTAAAGAATCCAAAACTTCGAGATTTACTACTACGTTTTAGCGTCACAATAGATCCAAACACGCCAGAAAATGGTTGGCCTCCGTTAGTGTATGAGTCCCGTGGTGATCGAGGTGGAAATATCAAGTATATTCAAGAACTGTTAGACATGGGTGTTGACGTGAACATTCGAAACCACAAAGGTGAAACCGCATTGCATTGTGCCAGTAAGGCTGGTTTAGTTCCCATAGTCGAATTGCTCTTAGCAAACGGCGCACGCATTGATTTGCGAGACAACAGTGGAAGCACACCTTTACAACATGCACTTCGTTCGACCATCAAATCTCGGTCGAATCGTGCGTCCGTAATTTCAACTCTATTAAAGCATGGAGCAAACATCGCGAATTTAAGCGAACACGATCAAAGAAAACTCGATGCATGACTAAGAGCGGATTGGCTCTGTCTTAGTGGTGTGCCGTATTGGTGTTGACTAGATTGCGCTCTTGTGCGAGTCTTAAAACTTCGGAAACCGTTTGCTCGATGGTTTGATTTGAACTGTCCACACACACGGAGTCTTCAGCAGGGATCGCAGGAGCTACTTCTCGAAGTGAATCTTTTCGGTCGCGTTCTTCCATCATTTCTCGGATTCTGTGAAATTCCGATTCTGGTAATTTCAATTGCTGTAGTCGTCTTTCCGCTCTTGTTTCCGCCGTCGCTTCTAAAAATATTTTGAGTTGAGCGTCTGGAAATATAACGGTACCCATGTCTCTACCGTCCGCTACTAACCCTGGAGCTTCGCGGCGTTCGCGTTGTTTTGGTACGAGCAGACGACGTACTCTCGGTGAAGCCGCAACCCGAGCTGCAAGCCTAGAAATGGGATCTGAGCGTACGGTCTCAGTAATGTCGATTCCATTCCATCGTACATAACTCTGTCGAAGGGAGTCACTCAACACAGCTACCCTATCGTTGCTGTCCATCGATTCAGACAACCAGTCTTGTTGTGAGGCATCAATTCCTGCATTAAAGTACGAAATCTTCACTCGATGTGAGAGGAGTGCCTCAATTGACTTGATATCGTCGACATCGATACCAAGCTCCTTTACTAAGAAAGCAGTGATTCGGTACAACAATCCGCTGTCTAGTAGATTCCATCCGAGTTTAGTGGCCACTTCGCTTGCTACAGTACCTTTGCCGGAAGCTGCTAAGCCATCGATCGCGATTACGGGAATTATCGGATCCTCGAGCGTGGAAGTGTGATTCCTCAGAAAAAATTCTCCAATACAGTCTAATTTAGCAGAATTTGCTCTAGCGAAGCGACGAATTTCTTGTTTTCAACGGGAAGCCCGATCGTAACTCGTAAGTGGTTCGGTAAATTGTAATTCGCGAGAGTTCGAACGAATATTCCGCGTTTCTTCAATCCTGTGTTAATCGGTGCTGCTTCACGACCGCAATTGAAAGTGACAAAGTTCGTTTGTGAATCGAGGTACTCTAGACCCATTCTTTCGAACTCTTGATAGAGGAAGACCCGACCTGTCTCATTCAATTCCAAGCACTTTTGGACATAGACTCGGTCGTTTAATGCTGCTTCGGCTGCAGTCAAAGCTAAGCTATTGACGTTAAACGGCGGACGAATCCGATTGAGCATCTCGCACATTATTTCCGACGATATGCTATACCCTACTCGCAGCCCTGCTAACCCATAAATCTTTGAGAATGTCCGAGTGAGAATGACGTTTGGATATTCTTTACAGAGTTGCACACTATCCGGAAAACTAGAGTCTCGCACATATTCAAAGTAAGCTTCGTCCAATACGACCCAAATCCTTTGAGGTAAAGCATCAAGAAAAGCTACAAGTTCTGCGTGTTCCGTGCAAGTACCTAAGGGATTTCCGGGATTCGTGATAAAAATCAGTCGAGTACTAGGGGTAATCGCACCCAGCATCGCTGAGAAGTCTATCTTCCAATTCTTGGCCGAAACCTTGACTAACTCACCGTGCGCGGAGTAGATGAGGACTGGATATAGTGTAAAACAATATTCATCAACTATAACCTCGGAATTTGGGGAAAGCGCAACTTTAGCGATAAGATCAAGAACTCCGCTAGAACCAGCACCAAGTGTGATTTGAAAATGGGATACACCCAATTGCTCGGCTAATTGGGACTTCAATCGTAAGCCATCCGAATCAGGATAACGGTTGAGTGAACGCTGTGCGCCGTTTATCGCACTAAGCACCTTAGAACTCGGACCGCGAGGATTCTCGTTACATGCTAACTGAAGAACTTCCGCGAATCCTGAGTCTGGCTGTGTCCCATCATTCACCGTAGAGGGGACGAAGGAAGGTAGTTTGGAAATGCTCTCGCTGACGTTGTTCATGATTAGGGAGACACGACACATAAAAAGTTGCTGGAATCGATGGACAATGCAAGCATTGAGTTGCCGAGAAACAGAGTACAGAGTCTCTGCGTCAGCACGAATCGCTCAGCTTTTCCGTAGTTCAAAGTCTGCTAAGAATTCGACTAAAGCATCAACGGCCTGCATAGGAACACCATTGTACAAGCTAGCACGAAATCCCCCTACGGCTCGATGCCCCTTTAAATGATGGATACCTGCGTTTTCTGCTTCGACAAGTAATCGTCCGTTTAGCGAATCGTCCGCAAGTGTAAACGTAACACTTACGGATGACCTGAAACGTGGTTCAATCACTGAGCGATAGAGAGCACTTCCATCAAGTAGATCGTAAAGTCTTTGCGACTTCAATTCGCTTTGTTTTTGCATCTCTTTCACACCACCTTGAGCTGAGATCCAATCGAACATTAAGCCAGCAATGTACCAAGCGAACGTGTTGGGTGTGTTAAACATCGATGTATTCTTGGCATGAGTCGCGTAGTTCAAATACTCTGACTCTTGCTCCAGAGCTTCACGACACAAATTTTTTCGAACGATGACGATAGCCAATCCTGATGGACCGAAATTTTTCTGTGCACAGGCATAAATAAGTCCAAATCTCTCGACTTCCATAGGTCGAGTCAGAAAATCTGAAGACGCATCGACCACGAGCGGCACGCTATCTACACTTGGAAAATCGTGATATTGGACACCAGAAATCGTTTCATTCGAAGTGATGTACAGGTATTTCGAACCTGAGTAGCGTGTCCAAGTCGACTCTGCTGGAATGTGATCGTGGGCAGAGGCGACGGTTTTCGCGTCGCGTAAGCGTTCGGCTTCTTTTAGTGCTTTCTGAGACCAGATTCCGGTATCTACATACTCAACGACTTCACCTGGCTCTGCCAAGTTGAGCGGAATCATGGTGAACTGTAGCCTAGCACCTCCTTGCAGGAATAACACATGATAGTCTTCGCCGATGCGAAGCAATTGCCGCAATGAGTGTTCTGCGCGCGAAGCAATGTCCATAAACGTACTTGATCGGTGGCTAATTTCCATCACGGACATGCCAGTGCCACGATAATCGAGAAGATCATGCTGAATCTCGGTCATAACCTCCGCAGGAAGTGCTGCCGGACCAGCCGAGAAATTGTGTGCTCGACGCATTAAGAAGTTAGAGGAATACCAAGACTCTAGCTGTCTTCACCGGCATCAGATTCGAGCTCTGAGGATTCGTTTTCCTTGCTGTCGGAAGTATCCGCGGACTCCTCATCGATCGTCGGAATGTCGTCTTCAAAATGAGCAAGCGCGTCTTCGTGAATAACGGCAACACCGACTAAGCGAACCCCTTCTTTAAGATCAATGAGTTTTACACCTACTGTCAGACGTCCTGACTTAGCTATTTGACTGACAGCAGTGCGCAAGAGTACCCCACGATCATTGATAAACATAACTTCATCTGAGTCAAATACTTGTACTGCACAGGTCAATCGCCCATTCCGTTCGGAGGGTTTCAATGCATATACGCCACGAGTTGCGCGATTCGTCCGTCTAAACAACGAAAAGTCGGAACACTTACCAAAACCAAACTCCGACGCACACAGTAAATAGCAATCTGGTTGCGGTACCACAAACGAGAGCACACGATCCTCCATGCTCTGCAATCGAATTCCCCGAACTCCTTGAGAATTACGACCACTCGCGCGCACATCGGACTCTTTGAATCGCACGGCATACCCCGCCGATTGAACTAACATCAACTCCTGGTACCCATCCGTAATGTGTACCCCAATCAGCTCATCCTCCTCCTGCAGCGAAATTGCGATTTTTCCGAGCCTTCTAGGAATAGCAAATTCATCCAATTTCGTACGTTTGATCAACCCTTTTGCAGTCGCCATGCATACAAATCTGTTTTCAATCTCCTCTGGTACTGGAACGATCGCAGTGATTCTTTCGTCGGAGTGAATTTCGATCATATTGACCAACGGTTTTCCACGTGAGTTTCGACTTTCTTCGGGAATGTTGTAGACAGGAAGCCAGTAGACCCGACCCTTATTGGAAAAACACAATAACGTTGAGTGATTGTGTACGACGTGGACATGTTCTACATAGTCTCCGTCTTTTGTCGTAAGCGCAATCTTGCCGTGTCCACCACGTCTTTGAGTTCCATAAACACTGAGCGGCTGTACTTTCGCATATCCACCATGGGAGACGGTTAATAGAACATATGTTGGGGTTATCAAGTCAGTGATCGAGAGATCTTCGATAGAAGAGCGAATTTCCGTTCTACGTTCGTCACCGTATTGTTCGCGAATCTCTGTAAGCTCTTCTTTGACTACTTCATTCATACGGTCTTCAGAATCGAGGATCTTTTGTAGTTCCTTGATGTTGTCAATAATCGACTCAAAGTCTGCAATGAGTTTTTCTCTTTCCAAGCTGACGAGTCGTTGCAACTGCATGCTCAAAATCGCATTTGCTTGGTCAATGGATAAGCGGTAAGTACCTTGTTCAATTTTGAACCCTAAGTCAGGTTCGATATCGAGACGTCGAGCAAGTTTTACGTCAGCTCTACTGAGCAAAGCGCGAACTCCATCTACCCTAGCTTCCCGATCTTGGCTTATGGAGTTTTCCCCACCATCACGTAACCACTCGCGACTCATCAATGCTTCGCGCGCAACTTCAGAAGATTTGGAACTTCTTATGAGTTCCACAATTTCGTCTATGTCGGCCAGAGCTACAGCCTGACCTTCCAATGTGTGTGCACGCTTTCGATCCTCTCGCAGCTGATAGACAGTTCGCCGAACAATGACCTCTCTTCGATGTCGGATGAATTCAACCAACATTTCCTTGAGAGTGACGACTCGAGGCTGACCATCGATGAGGGCAACAGAGTTCACGCTGAACGACGTTTGTAATTGAGTCTGAGAGTAAAGGTTATTGAGGACGATCTCACCCTTATCACTCTTCTTCACTTCGATCACGACTCGAAGTCCATCCTTGCTAGATTCGTCGCGTAATTCTGCGATGCCTGTAATACGTTGTTCGCGTACGAGTTGTGCAATAGACTCTACTAACTTCGCTTTGTTTAGTTGGAATGGAATTTCTGTGATGACTATCGATTCTCTTCCTGCTTTGTCGACTTCAACCGAGGCACGAGCGCGAACCATAATTTGGCCCCTACCCGTTTCGTATGCTTCATAGATTCCGGCGATTCCGTTGATTATCGCAGCAGTAGGAAAATCCGGGCCACGGACGAATTCCATGAGTTGCTTGGTGTTTAAACTTTCGTCATCGACTAACGCAATGCACGCGTCTACGACTTCACCAATATTGTGTGGTGGGATGTTTGTTGCCATCCCCACTGCTATTCCCTGCGCACCGTTAACTAGTAAGTTAGGAATACGGGTAGGCAACACGACGGGCATCCGCAAGGTTTCGTCGTAATTCGGCATCATGTCGACGGTTTCTTTCCGCAAGTCTGCAAGCATCTCACCTGCGATCTTGGACATCCTTACTTCGGTGTATCGGCTCGCCGCCGCAGGATCACCATCGATTGAACCAAAGTTGCCTTGGCCATCAATTAACGGATAACGCATCTTGAACTCCTGCGCCATGATGACAATCGTGTTGTAGATCGCCAGTTCACCATGGGGGTGGTACTTCCCCATGACCTCACCGGACACTCTTGCAGATTTCATCGGAGGACGATCGTGACGATTGTTGAGTTCGTGCATCCCAAACAGACAACGCCGGTGTACTGGCTTAAGACCATCTCGGATATCGGGTAGAGCGCGACCAATTATCACGCTCATCGCATAGCCAAGATATGACTGGCGCATCTCGTCTTCGAGTTTTACGCGAGTGTATTTTGTGTCCGGGCGAGTAGTTGGAGTATCGTTTTCGTTATTCCCTTCTTCAGTTCCCTCTTCAGGACCGTCGGAAGTGGTTTCATCCGTCATTCAGTGTATTGTATTTTCTTAAAATAGCAAAGTTTAAACTTAATATTGTAATGAAAACTCAGTGTTCAATGCACTCTATTCTCGACAATACTAACAAATAATTTTCATGCATAGATTTTCTGGTTTCTTTAGTGCGTTTTGATACTTTCGTCAACTTGACTGGAAAACTAGATTGAGGGACAAATAGATGGTTATTGATGCCGAAGAAGTCGCGAAATTTGACGAAATCGCACCTAGTTGGTGGAATACTGACTCTGAAGTTAGTCCATTGCACGATATTAACCCTCTTAGAGTACGGTTTGTAGCTGATCGGGTTCCACTTCGCGGTAAAGAAATATTAGATGTCGGTTGTGGTGGTGGTATCCTTTCCGAGCGTATTGGATTAATGGGAGGGCATGTTACCGGAATCGATCCTGCAAAAAGAACCATTCAGGTGGCAAAATTACATGCTATCGAGTCAGGTATTGACAACCGAGTCAAATATCTTTGCACTACAGCAGAAGACCTTGTATCGGAGAAAGGTGAAAGTTTCGATGTTGTGATTGCGATGGAAACTTTGGAACATGTACTTGACCCAGCGGAAACCATTCAAGCTTTAGCGGATCTTTGCAAACCGCAAGGATCGGTTTTTGTCGCAACGATAAACAAGACGTTTCAAGCTTATCTCCTAGCGATTGTGGCCGGGGAATACGTTCTTAACGCGATTCCTCGCGGTACCCATGACTACGAGAAATTTCAACGTCCTTCAGACATTGCACGAGCCATGCGTAGTGCGGGCCTTGTTGTGAAAGAGTGTGCGGGGTTTAGCTACAACCCATTCACCAGACATGCACAATTGAGCAACGATATAAACGTTAATTACGTGATACACGCTGAAAAGCCTAAGGCCAACTAAAACGTACAAACCTGATCTCAAACTTCTCACTGACCGAACCATTCTGGTAACAGGGGCCGGGGATGGAATCGGTCGCGTCGCCGCTATCGCCTATGCAAAGCATGGTGCGAATCTCATCTTACTTGGACGAACGCGACAAAAATTAGATTCTGTTCACGATGAAATCGCCGAACAAACGGGACGAGAGTCTTTGATTATTCCTGTCGATTTAGCACACTTTGATGCAAATTCAGCGGTTGAACTGAAACGAGGTCTTGAGAGTGAATATTCTCGTCTCGATGGCATTCTTCACAATGCATCGATCTTAGGTCCAAAAACAAAGATAGAAGACTACCCTTACGACGAATGGATGCAAGTATTCCAAGTTAACCTTCATTCTGCTTACCTGATTACTCAGGCGTTACTACCCTTGCTTCGAAACGCACCCGACGCGTCAATCCTGTTTACATCTTCAGGAGTTGGTCGGCTAGGAAGAGCTTATTGGGGAGCGTACTCTTTATCAAAATTCGCTACGGAGGGACTAACTCAAGTACTTGCGGATGAACTGAAAGGAGTGAGTAACATTCGAGTAAATTCACTGAATCCCGGTGCGACACGCACGTCAATGCGAGCTCAAGCCTTTCCTTCAGAAGATCCGAATAAACTTCGTACTCCAGAGGATCACATGCCTCTGTACCTTTATTTAATGGGATCGGATTCGACCAAGCACAATGGGAAATCTTTCAATTCGAACGATTGGTCGTAAAAGTAGTTTTCGATCGATACGATAGGTTCAGCGAGTTAATCTCTGGTGAACCACTCACGCGAAGCAAAAGCCTTTCACATTTATTTACGGATACATTACGAAAACTATCAGATTTAGTTTTCTGCGTAAGAATCGCAAAAACATACGGCAAGTCTGTTAAGGTTCAACAGTCGTAGTTTGATAGTAAATACCAAGTTCAATTGACTTTTTTTCAATCTGTCCAAGTACGAGGAGTTTGTCCGCTTCGATCGGGTCTAATTTTTCACGCAGTGCATTGATGGCTGTCTGACAATCAATGGAATCGGTTTCTTGTTGATCGGTACATATGTGCGAAACCAAGTAGTCCCAATCGAACTCTATTCCGGACTCTGCTAACTCCATTACGATCTGAACGCCGGCTTCGAGTTTGGATGCTCGGTTAGCATCGCGCCTATTGAGTTCTCGATTTGTATAAATCCATGGATATTGTTCAGCTCGAAACGTCCGCCATGCCGGCGATCCGTGGTGTGTGATGACAGCCCAAGCTTCTCCGAAACGCGCCGCAAGAGCTCTGAGGGATTCCCTGACTTCGTACGAGACGCTAATCCCATCATCGACACCCAATACTCTCCCAACTGACCGAAGTTTTTCAAAGAGCCCTTGATCGCGGGTAGGATCAATAAGAATCTTCTCGACATCAAATTGCTCGCATTGGTTTACTACCCATCGGGTTCTAAGGGTTTCTTCCCAAAGACTGTTGATCTGCATCGCACGCATTTCGAACGAAAGACTATCAATCCAACTGAGTCTATAATCAAATTTTGACATGAACTTACCGTCAATCTTATAACCTCTCGCTTCTTCAAACCAATAGTCTAACCGACTCTGATACCACTGTGGGTTAATACACTTGCGTGTAAATTGATTTAGATTCGTGAACGCTTCAGCATGACATTCTTCGTACAAATCCCAACGCACGTCGTCTTTATCCTTCAAGCTACAGGTAGGATTGTGAAGAGCTTCTGACACTCGTTCTTTATCTCGAACTGGATCGAAGAAAATACGGCTATAGTTGAGTGGATTATTGAACGCGATCCATTGGTAATTTCGGTGCCCTATCTTTTTTTCGGTAAAAAAGGCATCCAGTATCAACTCGCACTCGTAGGTCATTTCTACTGAAGGATCGGGACAGGCGGACACAAGGTATACCATAGGAGCATCAGGTTCCCTGCTAGTTGAATCCTCAGTGGTTGAGGTCACACCTATTACCGTTGGGGAAAGCAGCGTTTCACTAATCATTTCGATAACATTTGTTTCATGATGTTGCTTAGCAGACCCGAAGTCTTCGTTTCCTCCTTGGTTGGGCAAAGTTGACAAAAACAATAACGCCGAAGAACCTGACAACCCGAACAACACAGTAGGAACTACTCTCTCGAATCGGTTTTTTGGCATACGCTACCCCGCTCTCCTGAATCTTCTTAGATAGACAGTAACACGCGAACTCATCTTGCTACTATTTGCAGGTATTCGCAACCATCTACTCTAAATTATCTTCAATTCGTCGAATCTTTGATACTCTAAGATCGCCTTTGTACTCTTACAATCGGGGGAGACACAGTTCCCCTTCGATGAAACAAACATCAAACTTTCAGGATAGAGTGTATTGGGTGATGTCGGTCAGTCATTTATATGCCGGATTCGCTTTCCTTGTGTTTCAATGATCGTCTATACAAAAGTCTCATCGCGATCATGACGACCGCGGTTTGGTTATACCAGGATAGTCTATCAGACAGCTCTCGCAATCGCTTGAATTTGGTACTAGGGTTGCGCTCATGTCAATTTTTAACCACTTAGCTAACAACTCAACATCCGCTGGAGAAGCCTCGAAGTACTTCCCCGTCCGCAGTCTTGTTGGTAGTATAACGGGACCGAACCGAACGCGTTTCAATCGTGAAACAGTTAAACCTAGGCGTTCGAATACTATTCTTATTTCTCGATTTCTACCTTCCATGAGTACGACGTGATACCAATGGTTCGAACCTGTTCCACCATAGTATTGAATGTCACTAAACCGATGTAGAACACCCTCTAACTCAACCCCCTCAAGACTTGCTTTCAGTTGTGCTTCCGATAGCGTGCCAAAAACTCGGACTGCATACTCACGGTCGATCACAAAGGAAGGATGCATTAGCCGGTGTGCTAACAGACCATTGTTAGTAATTAGTAAGAGCCCACTTGTTGCTACGTCTAGGCGACCGACCGATATCCAACGCTGGTTTACTAGCTTCGGTAACTGATCGAATACCGTTACTCTATGTTGAGAGTCCCGCTTTCTTGAAACAATCTGTCCTGGTGCTTTATTCAATATCAGCACGCGGATGCGCTTACAACTATCAGGTTTGGTGACTCGTTTACCATTGAATTCAACGCGATCGGAAGAACCAATACGTTGTCCCTGGTGCGCTATTTTTCCATTGACTGTTACTTGTCCTTCAAGTATGCATCGCTCCATCTCGCGACGAGATCCTAAACCTTGGTCCGCGAGGAATTTTTGTAATTTTTGTGTCGGTTGATCGCTCACGACAGCGGTCTCAGTCGGAGCTAGGTTCGTCTGAGCCTTTGGTTTCAGAAATTTCTTTGGGTGAATCTGAAGTAGTATTTGGTAGTCGTTCGATCCCTAACTCGGTGACGTGCATTGATAGCTCGTTTGCTTCTTCTAACTCTGGTAGCTCGTCTAAAGATCGGAGTCCAAAATAGTCGAGAAACGTAGCAGTTGTTCCGTACGTCATCGGGCGGCCTGGTGAATTTCTTGTACCTAGTTCTTTTACCCAACCCCGATCCATGAGGTTTCGAATGGTGTTTGTGTTTACACTGACACCACGAATCTGTTCAATTTCGCCACGAGTGATCGGTTGTCGATATGCGATTAATACCAGAGTCTCCAGGGTAGCTCGAGAATACTTTCTCGGTTTCTGTCTTAAGAGCTTCGCAACCCAAGCACTCATTTCCGCTCCAATCTGGAGCCGAAAACCGGACTTCACTTCCGTCAACTCGTAGGGTCGTGTTTCGCAGTCTTGTTCAATCAAATAGAGTGCCCGAGGAACCAATTCCAACAACTCCTGCTGCTTTTCTGGATCGTCTTCGATCACATTGATAATTTGTTGCTGAGTGAGCGGGCTCTCCGACACCAGCAGCAAGGCTTCGACGATCCGTTTAACTTCGGCTATCGCTAGCATAACCTCGAGCTAAAACGCTCTACGCCTCCCGACTTTTTGAAGTACCATTCTGAAAATTCGAAACTTCAATAATTCTCGTGTACGTGCGCACATCAGGTCGCCGCAGTTGCGCCACCAATGAAAATTGGTGCAAATTGTTTGTGTTGTACTAAAACTATATGGCCCGTCTTAACCAATTCTAATACTGCTAAAAAGGTAACAACCACAAGTTCTCTATTTTTGATTTCCCCAAGAAACTCCCCAAACGAAATAAAGTCAGTCGAATCACGAACTTTTTGAAGAATGTGTTCCATACGTTCTTCAACTGATAGAGGCTCAGGACTAACTTCATAGTCTTGAATTAAACGGAAACGATCCAGAATATCACTGAATGCGAGTAATAACTCCCGCATCTCTACAGGTACTGGAGCAACTTTAACCAGCCGATCGTCATACGTCGCGTGAATTGGGAACACATCCCTTTCCAGGCGCGGTAATTGATCTAGCTCGCCTGCAGCGTTTTTGAAAGTCTCGTATTCCAATAAACGACGGACGAGTTCGGCCCGTGGATCAGCTTCTTCTTCCTCTTCTTCATGTGCTCGAGGTAACAACATGCTCGACTTGATCTGAGCCAATGTCGCCGACATCACTAGGTAGTCTCCGGCTAGCTCTAACCGCAAAGTTGTCATCATGTCGATGTATGCCATATATTGCTTAGTGACTTCAGCGATTGGGATATCCAAAATGTCTAAGTTTTGTCGTCGAATGAGATAGAGCAACAGATCCAACGGACCGGTAAAGGCTTGTAGAATGACAACCAGAGCATCCGGCGGTATGTACAAATCTTCTGGTATTAAATCTTGATCGAAAGTCGCTGTATTTTCAGTCGACAGATACTGAGTGGATTTAATGTCTGTACTCATCGAAAACTGATTCCAATTGCTGATTTAACGTCTTCCAGAGTCTCTTTCGCAACAGTTCGTGCATTCTCTGATCCTTCCTGTATCACATGTCGAACTCGTTGAGGATCCTCTAAATAAGGTTCGGCGCGAGACCGAAAGACTCGTTGTTCGTGTTGTAATGCATCTATTAACGGTCCCTTACAGTCCAAACACCCGATACCAGCGGATGTGCATCCCTCGGTGACCCAGTCCAAGGTTTCTGGCGATGAATAAATCTTGTGTAGTGAATAGGTGGGGCACTTATCTGGATCGCCACGATCGTGTCGGCGTACTCGAGCCGGATCGGTTTGCATCGTCCGAATCTTTTGTTCTAGCTTCTTAGGTTCTTCTCGTAAGTAGATTGTGTTATTGTAGGACTTGGACATTTTTTCTCCGTCAAGCCCAGGTAGTGTGGCGGTCTCAGTTAGTAAGACTTCAGGCTCAGGTAGTAACACCCTACCAACACCCTCGAGATAACCTAACAGACGCTCTCTTTCGTCTTCGTTCAAGTAATGTTGTTCGAATAGCTGCGCTCGTACCCTTTCTATCCCTTCAGAATTTCCAGCCTCGACAAATTCCCGATGCACCGACCGATATTGTTGTCGCAGTTTCTTTGGTAATCGTTCTACCGCCTTCTTAGCAACGGACTCCCAGCGATGCCCACGACCAAAAGTGAAATTGAATGTACGTGCGATTTCACGAGTGAGTTCGACATGGGCGACTTGGTCCGCGCCGACGGGTACGCGCCCGCCTCGATACATCAGAATATCAGCTGCTTGAAGAACCGGATAACCTAAAAATCCGTAAGTGTTAAGATCTCGATCTTGAAGCCGTTTAATCGTGTCTTTGTATGTAGGTACGCGTTCCAGCCAAGACAAAGGCGTAACCATGGAGAGCAATACGTGAAGTTCTGCGTGTTCTGGTACTTTACTCTGTACGAACACAGTAGCAGACGAAGGTGAAACTCCACTAGCGAACCAATCTACCACCATATCGTGGGTGTCCTGTTCAATTTGTTCGGTCGAGTGGTAATTCGTGGTAAGAGCATGCCAATCCGCGACAAAAAAGAAACATTCGTACTTGTGTTGTAGATTAGCCCAATTCTTGATCGCACCGTGGAAGTGACCAAGGTGCAAACGACCTGTGGGGCGCATACCAGAAACAACGCGATCTTCGTTCAAAACTCAGTAATTCTCTATCAAAAAAATGTATGTTAAACGCGAGACGTAGATTTTTAGTCAATTGGATGAGCAAAAGACCAATTTACAATCAATCCTGGCCGGGCAGTACCCCAAGACCTTGACGAACTATCGTTGGGAAACCGTTTTCGAGATCGACCAATGTAGTGAATTCCTGTCCGAGTGCTCCGCCATCCAAGATTGCGTCAACGTCGTGTTCTAGTCGACTTCTAAAAGTCTTTGGATCCGTCAATGGAAAGTCCTCCTCGGGCAAGATCATCGTAGTCGAAAGAATAGGTTCATCCAGTGCTTCCAGTAAAGCAAGTGCAATTTCGGAATCTGGAATCCGCAATCCAATCGTCTTGCGTTTGGTACCTACTACTCTTCTAGGTACGTCTCTAGATGCCTTCAGGATAAAAGTGAAAGGACCCGGCGTCGCCCGTCGAATCAACCGATAAGAGGCATTATCCACGTGAGCGTACATTGACAAATCAGATAAGTCTTTGCAAACCAACGTCATCAAGTGGTTCGAATGCAATTTCCGAATTGTGCGTATCCGATCAAGGGCACTAGCATCCGTTAACCGGCAACCGAGTGCGTAGGTAGCATCTGTGGGGTAAACGATGACGCCAGTACTCCGCAAAATTTTCACGGCCTCATTAATGAGTCGAGGTTGTGGGTTAGTCGGATGAATTTCGAAAAATTGACTCAATGAAGACTCCTTCTCACTCTACTTGAAACCAATCGATGGGTTCGTATCCATAGCTTTGAAGATAGCTATTTGTTTTAGAAAAGTGGCGACATCCAAAAAATCCTCGTTCGGCTGAAAGAGGTGATGGATGTGGCGCGCTGAGCACATAGTGTTTTCGACGATCAACTATCGCTCCCTTTTCTTGCGCCGGGCGACCCCATAACAGGAAAACGACGTTGTCTCGGTGTTCGTTCACAATATTCACGATTTTGTCTGTGAACTGTTCCCAACCGTACCCCTGATGTGATCCCGACCGACCCGCAACAACCGTTAAGACAGAATTTAGCAACAACACACCCTGGGCTGCCCATCCGTTCAAACAGCCTTGGCCCATTGGAAACTGACCATGTGAGGAAGTCGAAGTGTGCATATCTTCTTGAATTTCTTGAAAGATGTTCCGTAAGGAAGGAGGCGGCGGAACACCAGGCTTCACGCTAAAACTGAGACCGTGAGCTTGATTTTCGCCATGATACGGGTCCTGACCGATTACTACGACACGGACTCGATCGAGAGGACAATGATCCAATGCGTTGAAGACTTCCCGCATTGGTGGGTAGATTCGTTTCCCCGCCCGTAGTTCAGATTGCAAAAAAGTCCGCAATCGCATCATGTATGGTGCCGTAAGATCTTCAGCCAGAACATTCTTCCAAGACGGATGAAGCTTTATTCGACTTGTTGTTTCCGTCATGGATTGACGGACTTCATCTGTGGAAACAGCAATACATCTCGAATGGTTGATGTGTTAGTAAAGAGCATAACTAGTCGATCAATTCCAAGTCCTTCACCAGCTGAAGGCGGTAAACCATACTGCAACGCGGTGATGTAGTCTTGATCGAAGTGCATTGCCTCATCATCGCCACGCTGTAGTCGCTCTACCTGAGTCTTGAATCTGTCTGCCTGGTCTTCTGGGTCATTGAGTTCGGAAAAACCGTTAGCAATCTCGCGTCCGCCTACAAAATACTCAAAGCGATCCGCAAACAATGGGTCCGCTTCGTTGCGTCGGGCGAGCGGCGATATTTCAATGGGATATTGCACGATGAAACACGGTTGAATCAATGTGGGTTCTACCAATGTCTCAAATACTTCATTAAGCACCCCACCCCACCCTAAATCACTAGGAAGCGAAACATCGTGCTGCGCGGCGTGTTGCCTCAATATTCTTTCATCCCGCACATCAGAAATCTGAGACACTCCTAAGGCTGAAGCTACACTCTCCGCCATAGTCAACACTTTCGGTTCCTTAGTGAAGGAAATTTCGTGGTCGCCCCACCTAATGGTATCGGTCTGACATATTGCGAGCGCGACATCGTAGATCAGTTCACTCGTTAAAGCAATCAAGTCTTCATAGGTCGCATACGCTTGATAGAACTCCAGCATCGTGAATTCTGGGTTGTGTCGAGTCGACAAGCCCTCATTCCGAAAGTTTCGATTGATCTCGTAAACCCTTTCGAAACCACCTACGACGAGACGTTTTAGATACAACTCCGGCGCGACACGAAGGAACAAATCCATTTCTAGCACGTTATGGTGCGTGACGAATGGTTTCGCAACTGCACCACCCGGAATCGGGTGCATCATAGGTGTTTCTACTTCTAAATAGCCTCGAGAGTCAAAAAACTGACGAACTGATTTGATAACTTGCGTTCGTGTCTCAAACAACTTCCTGGAACTCTCATTAGCGATTAAATCGAGATAACGACGACGATACTTAAGCTCCTGATCCTCAATGCCCTGGTACTTGCTTGGAAATGGCTGCAGCGATTTCGTCAACAGTTTGAACTCGGTAGCCTGCACGGTCAGTTCACCCTTGTTCGTTCGCATTAACGTTCCACTGATACCGACAATGTCCCCCAAGTCCGTTAATTCCTTAAATAGAGTGTACTCCTCGTCGGATAGCGAATCTGATCTCAAATAACACTGAAGTGTGCCGGATACGTCCCGGAGAGACACGAAACTCGCTCGACCCATGTCCCGCCGAAGAACAATTCGACCAGCAAGAGTAACCCAACGCTGATGCTGTTCGAGTTGCTCTTTAGTCGCATTTACGTACTCGCGCTGCAAGTCATTGGCAAAGTGCGTTCTACACCAGTCATTAGGAAATGCCTCACCTAGTTCGCGTAACCGCGCCAACTTCCGCCGGCGAACGGCAACTTCGTCGCGCTCGTCCATTAGATTCCCGCCAACAAATTTGCTTCCATAAATGTTTTAAGATCGCCATCCAAGACTCGATCAGGATCGGAGCGCTCCACTCCAGTACGATGATCCTTCACTCGAGATTGATCAAGAACGTAAGAACGGACTTGACTACCGAAACCGATTTTTGGTTTGGCATCCTCCATAGCTTGTCGCTCGGCTTGTTTTTCTTCCTGAATCATATAGAAGAGTTTCGCACGTAATTGTTTCCACGCCTGTGCCCTGTTCTTGTGCTGAGAACGTTCACTTTGGCACTGTACGACTGTCTTCGTAGGTAGATGAGTAAGACGTACAGCTGAGTCGGTCTGATTCACGTGCTGCCCGCCAGCACCACTCGCTCGATAGGTGTCCGTGCGTACTTCACTTGGATCAATTTCCACTTCCACATCGTCGTCGATATCCGCATAAACAAACACTGACGCGAACGAAGTATGCCTTCTGTGGTTGGAGTCGAATGGAGAATTGCGGACTAAGCGATGAACACCGGTTTCTGTTCGGAGCCAACCGTAGGCGTGATCTCCTTGGACAAATATTGTAGAACTGCGAATCCCAGCGATATCGCCGTCGGAAAGTTCAACAACACGGTACTTGAAGTCATTTTTTTCACACCACTGCACATACATTCGAAAAAGCATGCTTGCCCAGTCTTGCGACTCAGTACCACCCTCTCCAAATTGAATGTCAATGTATGCGTTTTGCGGGTCAAGTTCGTTTGAAAACATCTTTCGAAGTTCTAATTCTTGCAAAGACGCTTCGACAGAGTCTAGCTGTAAGTCGATTTCATCGAACATCTCTGTATCTTGCTCGTCAATCGCCAAAGCGAAAAATTCTTCAGATTCTTGTAACTGATTAAGAATTTGTTCAATTCCTTGTATGGAAGTTTTTAGTGAAGATTGTTCTTTGGCGAGAGATTCAGACAATGAGACGTCACTCCAAACCTCAGGATTCGAGAGTTCTAACTCGATTTCTGCTAGTCGGTCTTTATTTGCTGCGTAGTCAAAGAGAGTCTCGATATGCGATAGTACGAATACGCAGGTCTTTTAATCGTTCTCTTAATGAGGTCAGTTCAGCCAAAGCAATTCTCCAAAATGAGTGATTCGTCGTTTAATTAGGTGATGGTTCGACATGTTCGACAATCAATTGCAAGGTTTGCCGTCCGCCGTACGCATTGAGTGAAGGTCGAAACGCGATTTTCACCCTTTCGGGTACGCGATTGTTCCTCTGAAATACGATGGCATTGAACAATCGATTCTCTCGGATGAGTTCTAACTTTAAGTGTTTCCCATTCGAAGTCAATTGTTGATTTAGCACTTGAAAATTTCCATGGAACAAGGGTTTGGGAAATGCTTGCCCCCAAGGTCCGAGAGCTTCAATTTTGTGTACAAAGTCTAGGCAAAAGTGGTGATCTTCCAACTCGCCATCAGTATACACCACGTCATTGAAAGCGTTCTCCGGCGCGCGCTCTTTGACAAACGTATCAAAGATATTGGCAAACCGTTCAAAACTTTCTCGATGAATGGTCAAACCCGCTGCCATTGCATGGCCACCATAGGAACGAATCAATTCGGGATAGGTCGTGTTTATATCAGCTAAGATGTCTCGAATGTGAATACCTTCAATACTCCTACCCGATCCTTTGAGCAGTGATGCTTTGTCCCCTCGTCCTGCTGCAAACGCAATGGTAGGTCGGCAAATTTTTTGTGCGAGTTTTCCTGCAACAAGTCCGACAACACCTTCATGATAAGATTCATCAAAAATACAAACTCCACGCCTCTTCGGATCAACGTGATCTTCGATGGTATCGAATGCGGTTTCAGTCATTTCTTGTTGGAGTTGTCTGCGTTGTTGATTAAATTGATGTAGCTCAGTCGCGTAAGGCAACGCAGACTTGATATCTTTAGCTAACAAAGCATGAATACCTACACTAATGTCTTTCAGACGTCCCGCTGCATTTAGTCTAGGCCCGATTTGAAATCCAAGCTCAACTTCACTAATTCTCTGAAGATTAACACCACTCAACGTACATAGCGTCTCTATTCCCGGTCTCGTTTTTCCGCTTTGCATGCGTTTGAGGCCCTGAGTTACTAATAATCGATTATTGTGATCTAAGGGTACCAAGTCGACTACAGTGCCAAGAGCGACAAGATCTAAATAAGAAGCTAAATTTGGAGGCCTGGAACCGTGTTTTTCAAAAAAACCATTTTGGTGGAGATTTCGTCGCACTTTCAACATCAAATAGAAAGCGACTCCTACTCCTGCGGGTTGACTACCAAAATCACACCCCTGTAATTGAGGATTGACAATGGCATTGGCGGGAGGGAGTTCCTTCGGAGGCAAATGGTGATCGGTAATTACGACGTCGATTCCTTGTTTCCGTGCATGGGTTACGCCGTCAACAGAACTGATCCCGTTATCAACCGTTATGATCAGATTGGGTTCTAATCGTAGTAATGTCTCAACAAACGCTGTCGACAAGCCATACCCCATATCGAATCGATTGGGCACCGCAAAGTCAACATTCTTAGCACCAAGCTCTTTGAGAGCAGAAACGCACAACACACTGGCTGTCGCTCCATCGGTATCGAAATCTCCAGCAACAATAACTCGCTCTTGTTGCTCAATCGCGCGTACGATTCGATTCGCAGCCTCCTCTATCCCGAAGAGTCGATCCAAGGGAATCAAGTTGTCGAACCCATAGTCTAGGTCAGATCGACTCTCAACTCCACGAGCCGATAGAATACGCGCGAGAATCGGTTCTACATCGAGCTCTTCACTCAATTGCATCCATCGATCCCCTACCTGTCGTTCCCGGATGATAGAACCGGTCATTAAGACTCTGTATGTATCGGGTTGTAGTGGAACCTAATCAGTGGCTAGACCAATCCTCTAAACTATTAACTCGGTAAATTTCTTCAAAGTTAAGAAGAACTCAACAGCGCACTGTACGTCGTTACGAATCGGAACTCTCAAGTTGCTCCAGAATCTGAACCAATTGTGCAGGTTTTTGATATCCTGGAATCAAGCTACCATCTCCAAGAATCAATGCAGGAGTGCCTCTAACTTGCATCTTTAGCCCGAGTTGGTGATGCTCAGCCACGGGATTTTCACAACTCTTTTGTTCAATTTCCTTGCCGTTTTTTAGTAAAGTCATAGCTGCGTTGGGATCGTCGGCACACCACGCCGAAACCAGATAGTTGGCACTTGACGAATCCACGCCGGCACGAGGGAAAGCTAGGTATCGTATTTCAATCCCTGCTTTGTTGTAATCGTCCATGTCTTTATGTAACAAGCGGCAGTAGCCACATGTAATGTCGGTAAACACATAGACTACTTTAGACTCTGATCCGTCGGTAATATCG
This sequence comes from Gammaproteobacteria bacterium, assembly GCA_009840305.1. Classification (GTDB taxonomy): domain Bacteria; phylum Pseudomonadota; class Gammaproteobacteria; order Pseudomonadales; family Azotimanducaceae; genus Bin55. Next base: position 175,477 of record VXNY01000031.1, read on the forward strand.
GGAGCGAAATTTATGGATTCGTCCTTGTCCAATGCTTGCAACAACGCTGAGCGCGATTTGTTCCTGCTCTCTTCAGTAAGGTTGAATGGGAACTGGGCGTCGTCGCGCATTTCATAGAGCGTACCAACGAAAAAGTGTTTTCCGGTACCGGTGATGTATAAGAATTCACTTGCCGGCGTTTCGACTAGAAAGAGATTCTCTACGGGTGTCTCTTCAATAGACTGAACTATTCCCCCGAGACGACGAACTGTTTCGGTTACGGTTTCTTGTTTTTGTTCAAGTTCCACATCCGTAGCGTTCGATTCCGTTGTTTCTTGCGTACTGCTGGTCACTCCAAAAAACAGCAGAACGACCATCATAAGTGAAATTAGTGGCGTCGGTATGATTTTTTGTTGTTCTACATTCATAGTGATTTCTTATCCTCTGGGATGATGTTGCGTATGTATGTTTTTTAATCGTTGAGTAGCGACATGTGTGTAGATTTGTGTCGTAGACAGTGTTTCATGACCGAGCATCAACTGCACCGAACGCAGGTCCGCTCCGTGATTGAGTAAGTGCGTTGCGAACGCGTGCCGTAATGAGTGAGGAGAAACAGGTTTCTCAATTCCAGCTCGTTGTGCGTATCGTTTGATTCCATGCCAAAACGTCTGTCTACACATTCTTTGAGCACGTATACTCGGGAAAAGTTCGTTACAAACACCACCCTTCAAAAGCTCCGGACGAATATTGTGCAAATATCGCTGTATCCAGTCTTGTGCGTCTTCGCCCAACGGGACTATCCGTTCCTTCGAACCTTTTCCAAAAACTCTCACGACACCCTGTCGAACATTCACTGCGCTCATGGGTAGATTCACGATCTCGCTTACCCGAAGACCTGTTGCGTACATCAACTCTAACATCACTCGATCTCGAAATTCCCACGTACGTTTTTCCACTAGTGGGGCGTTAAGCAAATCATCTACATCATCCTCAGTGAGTACGTTTGCTAACGCGCGCCCAAGTTTCGGCAGCTGAATATGAGCGCAAGGATTGTGGTTAATGAGTCCTCGTTCGATTGCATATGTATAGAAGCCGCGCAGTGTGGACAATGCACGAGCGGAAGATCGTGTCGATGCACCCGTTCGTTGTCGAAACGCGAGATAATTCAAAATAGTAGCTTCATCGCATTCAAGCAATGAGCCTTGAAGCCATCGAAAAAGCTGTAATAAGTCCCGTTGATAAGCGTCGCAGGTCGCCGCCGACAAGCCTTTTTCGAGCCAAACATGTTGCATGTACCGCCGAATTTCCGTCGGTACATCCATGTTGTCTTTGTCCACTAATTTAGACATCCTTGTCATTTCCACAGTGCGATGTCTGAGCACCGAACTGTTTTAGAACTTTAAGTCAAGGTTACTTTATTATGCCTAAAGTTAAACTTTTTCTTTGATCCGAGCAGAACGACCAGAGCGGTCTCGTAAATAGTAGAGCTTCGCCTTACGCACGTCTCCTCGCCGCAACACCTTGATCGACTCAATCGCCGGACTGTGCGTCTGAAAGGTTCGTTCCACTCCTACACCATGGGAAATCTTGCGAACAGTGAATGAGGAATTCAGTCCCCGATTTTGTTTCGCGATTACCGCACCTTCAAAGGCTTGTAGTCGATCTCTCGAACCTTCCCGAACCACGACGCGAACAGAAACTGTGTCGCCAGCCCGAAACTCGGGTACTGAGTCTTTCATTTGTTCATTTTCGATCTGTTCAATTATTTTGTTATTTCGCACAAAGGTTCCTCCTGGATAGTTTCTAAGTTCGCTGGCTGGGCGTTTAATACACAATTACGCAATTCCGCCGATTCCGTATCTTTATTGACTCGCTGGACCAACAAGTCAGGTCGCCGTTTCCATGTCTTTTCGATTCGTTGCTGATGTCGCCAACGTTTGACCGCGCGGTGGTCCCCTGAAAGCAACACCTCGGGTACTTCCACACCCTCAAAAACCCGGGGGCGAGTGTACTGCGGACAGTCTAATAGATCGTCTGTAAACGACTCGCACTCTATTGATTCAGGGTTGTTCACTGTACCCTCAATATATCGACCAATTACATCAATTACAACGGATGCAGCAAGTTCCCCGCCAGTAAGTACATAGTCTCCGATGGAAATTTCCAAATCCACGTAGTTTGTGATAAACCTCTCATCGACGCCTTCATATCGACCCGCAACCAACAATAGTGCGTCGAGTTGCGAAAGTTCTGTTGCTAGTGACTGAGAAAATAGAGTACCTTGAGGTGAAAGTAACGCAGTTTTGAGATTTCGAGGTCTTACTCTTTCTCGTGCGGCCTGCACGCACGCGGCTAATGGTTCGGCCGCCATAACCATACCTGGACCGCCGCCGAATGGTCTGTCGTCGACACTACCATAAGCGTTCAATGGATAGTCTCTCGGGTTGATAGTCTCAAGCGATATATCGCCGCGTTCGATCGCACGACCAACGACCCCTTCTTTCAGTGAAGCTCTCACTAGATCAGGAAATATCGTTACGACACCTAGCCACATTTTTGAGTCCTCTAAACCCAATCTCGACTCCAAGACACCGTTATCTTTGATCGTGAATCTACTTTCTGAACGTACTCCGGTATGAAAGGGATCATCAAGTCTTGTTCAGTCTCGTCTCGTACCAACAAGACCGGATGGGCTCCATTCCAAGCGACATCGTGCACTTCACCTAAGTGCTCCGACTCTAAATTGACCACTTCCACACCCAAAAGATCGACCCAATAGTGTTCTTGTTCATCAAGCGCGGGTAATACTTCTCGCGGAACACCGATTAGTTTGTTGACATATTTGTCAGCATCGTCTCGAGAATTGCAATTTTCGAAACACACCAACATATTGTTTCCTTTGGGTTGGATCGAGAAATCACCAACCACATTCCAATCTGCGGCATCACCGCGTTCGTCTCGCAGTGCCCATGGTCGATATTGAAAAAGGTTTTCGGGTGGGTCGGTGAAACTAGTGAGGTGATTCCACCCCTTAACACCAAATGGTCGAGACACACGCCCAACGACCACGAATGACTGTGTGATTGCCGATTGCATGTCTTCGAAACACTGAAATTAGTATTTAATAATCAATTTATGTGGATTTGTCTTCGTCCGACTTCGCATGCTCGTCGTCAGAAGCATCTTCGAGATCGGTTGCATCGGTGGCGTCTTCAGCAACATCCTCTGAGGGTTCAACTTCGGCAGATTCAGCATCTGCCTCAGACTCTACTGCATCTTCTTGTGCAACAGGATCCTCTTCTTCAACCTCTGAGCTCGATTCAGTTGATTCCTCTGTAGCTATTGCTTCCTCTGGGGAGTCTTCCGATCCCGTTTGGTCGTCTGATTCTACCGCAGATTCCTCTACTCCTTCGGTAGTCTCGGCACCGGCCTGTACTTCCGCAGACTCTTCTTGGGAAACAGTTTCTTCAGTCTCATCGTCCGACACTGCACTCTCTTCCGATGACTGCGCGTCCGATGTAGCATCCACCGTGTCAGACTCATCGGTGACTTCCATCACGGCTTCTTCTGTTGCTTCAACAGTTGAAGACTCTGCGTCAACGGCCAGGTCGGTTTCTTCTACGCTGGCTTCAGAATCAGCGGTTACAACTTCCGATTCTTCAGTGTCTGCCGATGTATCTTCGCTCGCGGCTGATGCAGTCTGTTCTTCTTCTTGATCACCAGCGCTCGAGCTTTCTAATGAATCGGGCACAACAGGTTCCGGAGGTAGCGCATCCAATATGCGAGCTCTAGCAACAATACTCTTCACTTTCGGCGATAGTTGTGCGCCGACGCTCAACCAGTGGTCGACACGTTCGAGATCGACCCGTAAAGGTTCCGATTTGCCGCGCGCGACGGGATTGTAAAAACCCACCCTTTCGATGAATCTACCGTCCCGAGGACTGCGCTTATCAGCAACCGCTAGATGATAAAACGGCTTTTTCTTTGTACCTGCTCGAGACAGGCGTATTACTACCATGTTGAGTCTAGAACCAATGCCAAATCAAAGCGTGGAATTTTACAAGAATTGTACCGAATTTGGAAATGTTTCGAGATTATTCAACGATTGCTAGTACTAGTCAAAAACAGTCAAGAACAAGAATTGGTGTCTCACGCCAAACCACCGACTCAACGCAGTTCGTATTCGCTAGCTAAATTTTTACTTATTAGGAACAAATGACCAGACTAAGTTCACGCGTAAAAGTTCGCAAAATCGACTCCGTTTGCACTGAGAAATTTGAACTTCGCGGCTATGACACCAAAGTCGTCAATGCTTGATGTTCGAGTATATAAAGCAACGGGTCTCCAACAAGAATGGTGTCTCATCTTTTGATTTTGATACTCAAGCTCAAAGACCAACTATTAAGTTTGCTGATTCTGGTAGTATTCGTCGCGTCTGGAATCGGGTGTCGAAGATAACTCGCACTCTGAACGAGATCATCCGTTTTACGATGTACCAACTTCAGACCCATGAGCAACTGACTATTAATCTCGTAGTCTATGCCAGCGGATACGTTTAGAGCCCATACCACGTCTTCTAAATCAGTATGTTGATACACATTGAAGCGTGAAATCTGTTGATCGACGCACGGTTCGTTGATGTTGTTACAGCCATAGCTAGCCCAAAAAAACAAATCTTCAATCTGAACTCGACTTACACCTAACCCGACTCCAATGTAAGTGGTCAGTGGAATAGAGTTTGACATACGAAAATCTCGGTAAGTATTCAACATTAGCCCGTTGACCAAAATACAACGGATCCAAGACTCAACCTCACTAAAGTATTGAGAATTTTCATCCAACACTACCGGCGAATGGTCCAGAAATGTGAGTCTGTCGTATACCTGTCGAATTTCGTTGGTGGCGAGCACTAGAGCCAATTCTGCCCTATATTCCCCGAGTGACTTACCGATCGATACTTCCACTCGATCTCCAGTACGGGGTTCTAAATCGTAGAACCACCTATAGCCCTCAGGTTCTTCAGGACACAAGAATGTTGGGTAGCAGACAGTATCGGTATTGAAACCAGCTTGTTTCAAAACATCCATCCAGTCCGTACCTTCAGTAAATCCAATATACCAATCTGAACTTTGCGCGAACAAGTTGCTCATACCCATGCTTGTAAGCACGATTACCCACACTAGTTTTAATATTCTTGTCATTCTTTACCTTCGATATTCCAACCCGCCTAAAGTGGAATGTACCCGTTCAACGTACTTCTTTCACTTCATCTTTAGTTGCTCGGGATTCATCGCTGCCATGGCCCGTGAGAGATGTTTCTTACGACCCATGCGTTTCATTTGCTTTTCTAGCTGCTGATATTTTCGTAACGTGAGATTTACGTCTTGGACTCGAGTACCGCTACCACTTGCAATTCTTCTCTTACGGGACGGCGAGTTGTTAACGAGGTTGGGAAACAACTTTTCCCGTGGTGTCATAGAGTCGATAATCACGCATTGTTTCTGAATCTCTGCTTCGTCGACGTCTTTAACCTTTGCATTCATTGTACCTAGGTTCGGTAACATATCAAGCATACTTGATCGCCCTCCCATCTCAACGAACTGCGACAACTGGTCTCGCATATCTTCCAGATTAAATTTTCTGCCACTAACGATTTTTTTGCCGAGCCGTTGAGCCTTCTTGTGGTCTAGTTTTCGTTCTGCTTCTTCGAGGTAAGAGAGCACGTCTCCCATTCCTAGAATTCGAGAAGCGATTCGATCGGGGTGGAACGGTTCTAACGAATCTATACCCTCACCCGTTCCAATGAACTTGATAGGTTTCCCCAATACTGATCGGACGGACAACGCAGCACCACCTCGCGTGTCCGCGTCTGCTTTAGCTAGTATCACTCCAGATAATGGTAGCGCTTCTTGGAATGCTTTCGCGGTAGTCGCGGCATCTTGACCCGTCATCGCGTCGACGACGAAGAGTGTTTCCCTCGGTTGTAGTACTTTGTGAAGCTTGGTGATTTCGGCCATCATCGTTTCATCTACTGTTAAGCGACCCGCTGTGTCCACAACCAACACTTCATCAAACTGCTTCTGTGAGTCATTTAATGCACTGATTACAATTTTTTCTGGACTATGATCGATATTGGAGGGTATGCATCGCACACCTGCTTCTTCTGCTAAGATCTCAAGTTGTTCAAGCGCGGCGGGACGATACACGTCTGCAGAAACCACAGCTACTTGCTTTTCTTCGCGCTCTTTCAACAGTTTCGCTAGCTTAATTGCCGTAGTCGTTTTACCTACACCCTGAAGTCCTGCCATCAAAACTACGTTTGGATGACTCCCGCCATCAAGATCAAGACGATTATTTGTTCCACCCATGACCTCGACTAAGAACTCATGAACAATCTTGATAAATGCATCACCTGGCTGGGTTTGTCGAGCTACTGTTTGACCGATGGCTTGTTGCTGCACGTTTTGTACAAAATCAAGCACAACGCTAAATGCGACGTCTGCATCCAGCAAGGCGGTTCGGACTTCCCGCATGGCATCTTTTATGTTGCTCTCTGTTAGCTTTCGGTGCTTTAAGGGTAGCAGGACTTTCGATAACTTGTCAGATAGATTACTAAACATTTGGAAAAAATTTGTGGATCATTGAGCCCGGAACATGGGGCTATCGTTACAAAGTATAGGTAGAACCTATGCCGCAGACGCTACTCTACAGCCGACTCCTTCTTTTTCTCATCATCTCAATCGTGTCAAAATGACATTCGCAGACTATGCTGTGCCCTTGTTGATCGGAATAAGCTACCTCACGGCAGCAGTTCTAGTTTTTGGACTTCGCGACGCTAAACGTGGCCTGTATGCCGTTGTTTATGTTCTCGGGATCTTGGCAACTGTTCTCCATGCAGTGTACGCGTATTCTCGATTTTGGGTTCCAGGAGGAATCGATTTAGCAATCTATCCAATTCTGCTCTTGGTCACTTTGTGTATCGCGATAATCGTGCAGGTTGAACACGTTTACCAACGCACTCGTGCGAAACCGATCTTATTTGTAACCTACGTCGTAGTTGGACCAGTGATCGCGATCGGTGCCTTGTTTCACCAAGAAGGTGCTCATGTAACCAGCGCATTGCCCAACCTGACCGTACATGCGCTCTCGAGCCTCGCGGCATACTCCATATTAGCATATGCAGCGTGTTATGCTATCTTACTGATATATCTTGACTACGCGCTTCGAGCGAACGCAACAAACGTTTTCCTAAGTATGTTTCCTCCACTTGAGTCAGCGGAGAAGATTTTGTTTAATGCAATATGGGTGGGTTTGCTGTTGTTAACTGGCGCGAACGTATCAGGTTTGGTGTTTTTTTGGGGAGAGCTATTTTCTGAGATAAGTCATCTACATATGATTTTTACGATGATCGCGTGGGTGCTGTATGCATTCGTAATGTTCGGCCACGTTAGGTTTGGCTGGCGAGGAAACTTTACAACGAAACTGTCTCTCATCGCTTTCGCGTTTCTATTGGCTGGCTACTTTGGCTTACGGTTCATACTTAGGCTGACCACTTAAACAAACACACTATTCGAACGATGGATCTCTCTCTTATATTACAAGGAATAGCGGTTTTCGTGTTGTTGCTGTGTAGTGCATATTTCTCAAGCTCAGAAACAGCAATGATGAAACTCAATCCTTACAGACTAAAACACATGGTGTTAGAAGGACACCGTGGGGCGCGTAAAGCAAATCGATTGTTGCGCAAGACGGACAGGTTATTAAGCGTAATTCTCATCGGTAACAACTTAGTAAATATTTGTGCCGCGGTAATAACGGCTAATATTTGCAAACAGCTGTTCGGTTTTCTCGGCAATGCCGTAGCCGATGCTATATCTGTCATATCGTTGACAATAGTCGTGTTGATTTTTGCGGAGATTGCACCAAAAACTATCGCCGCGAGACGACCTGAGACGATAGCATTTCCTTCAACTTACCTACTCGACCCGCTACAGCGATTGCTAGCACCCGTCGTATCGTTCGTCAACTACTTAGCTCGAATGATCGTGGACCTCTTTGTGAAAAAAGTCAAACCGGAACCCTCCTCGTTGTCTCTCGATGAATTGCGTACTGTCGTACAACGCGACAGTGACATTGATCTAAAGCGTCAGGCTATGTTGCTAGGAATTTTGGATTTAGGCAAAGCTACTGTCAACAACATCATGATCCCCTATCAGAAAGTTAAAGGTGTCGATGTTGCGAAGTCCAAAGAAGCTATCGTTCGGGACATAGTTAAGGCACAACATACTCGACTCCCAGTCTATCACGAGGAACTCAATGGCGTTATCGGTGTTTTTCACATGAAACGCTCGGGCGAACTCTTTGAAGCAGGCGAATTCGACCAAAAACAGTTTGAAAATGAATTGGAACCCCCAACTTTCGTACCGAGTGGTACTCCCTTGTCGACTCAGTTGATTAACTTTCAACAAAACAAACAAAGGATTGCTCATGTAGTCGACGAATATGGTACGATCTTAGGAATAGTGACTTTGGAAGACATCCTTGAGGAAGTCGTGGGAGAATTCACGACTGACATCAACGCTACGGTCACCGATGTTTACCCTCAGAACGATGGAACATTCGTAATTAATGGGCGTGCACTTCTCCGAGAAATTAACATTAGCTTGAACTGGGATCTCCCAATCACTGGACCGAGAACTATGAACGGTCTAATATTGGAGTGTCTTGAAGCTATCCCGGACGGACCAACGTGTGTTAAAATCGAAACCGAAGAGGCTCAGTTCATTATGGAGACGATCCTTGTGCGGGAGAACGTTATTAGGAGTGTGCGGGTCATGCATAAAACGGTCGACAGAGAAATGAGCGAAGACGAAGAACAAACTAAAGATTCAGAACAGGAGACCAAAGCGTGATTTTTTCGACATTTAAACGATGGTTCAGCCGGTCTAAATCGACTTCAAAAAGGCCCGCTGAAGGCGCTGAGAGCATGTTTATCGCACCTGCGGTCGCACCGGTCGGCGCTATTCACCCTTCAGATACAGACACGGAAGTCGACGATACTGAAGCTGTGGAGGGAAAGGCCGTCGATAACGATAGTGGCGTCGACTCCTCAGGAGGAGAATCTAGTTGCGGGGCTTCGTGCGGAGCTATGTTTCCGTAGCTTAATTCGTTTGTCCGGAATTCTCGCGCCATTGACGATTTAAAGCGGACAAAACTGCCAGGAAAGATCTCTTGATCACGTCTCGATCTCGGCTGATGCCAAAGTACGATTGACCTTCAAAGCTAACCGTAGCGATGCCAAATTGCGGTACTTTCTGGAAAACACCATCGAAATTGGACGTCCCGTATAGCTGGTAAGCCTCTAATTCAAGAGGTTCGTTGATGGTTTCGACCAGTGAGTTTACAAAACCGTCGATCGGTGTCGCACCGTTTCCCTTGAGTTCTAAGAAACTATCTGACAAAGCTATGGATGCGTTGACACTGAAATCCGGCTCCGCACCAGCTACTTCCCAACTTAACAACCTGTACGGACCGGATTCAACACAATATTCGAGAAACAAATGTTCGAGAATTTCATCTGGTGAAACTTCACGTTGTTTGCTTTCAGTGAGCGATTGCACATCGCGGGCAAATTCCACCAGCATATCGCGGGGAAGGTGTATGTCGAAATATTCCTCGAGAATAAAGCCGACACCGCCTTTCCCAGACTGGCTGTTTACCCGGACCGATTCGCGATACGATGCGCCGATGTCTGCGGGATCAATCGGTAAGTAGGGTACTTCCCACCGTTCTCTATCCACTTGTGCCATACCCTTGCGGATGGCATCTTGATGCGAACCAGAGAATGCCGTAAATACTAGATCGCCTGCGTATGGATGACGTGGGTGCACGGGTAATTTGTTGATTCCAATAACTGTTTCCCGGATACCTGTCATATCGCGTAAATCTAATTGCGGATCTACGCCTTGAGAGAACAAGTTCATTGCAACGGTAACCAGATCGCAGTTCCCGGTACGTTCACCGTTGCCAAAAAGCGTCCCTTCCACGCGCTCCGCTCCCGCCATAAGCGCTAGTTCTGTTGCAGCCACTCCCGTACCTCGATCATTGTGTGTATGGAGACTAATAACTGAAGAGTCTCGATACTCGTAATTGCGACAGAAATACTCAATTTGATCAGCATAGATATTTGGGGTTGCTAACTCAACAGTGGACGGCAGATTGATGATGATTTTGTCTTCTGGAGTAGCTCCCCACGTCTTCGCGACAGATTCACTAACTTCAATCGCAAAATCCAGCTCTGTTCCGGTAAAACTTTCAGGTGAGTACTCAAACCGAATGTCAGTACTGGTTAATCCGCTGCACATTTTTCGTACCAATTCTGTTCCCGATACTGCTAGATCGACGATCTCAGACTGGTCCATATCGAACACCACGCGACGTTGTAGCGTCGAAGTCGAGTTGTATAGGTGAAAGATTGCTTTCTTCGCACCGTCGAGAGCTTCAATCGTTCGAGTAATTAACTCTTCCCGTGCTTGGCACAAAACTTGTAAGGTTACGTTGTCTGGAACCAAGTCCTGATCGATTAACTTTCGGATGAAATCAAAATCGGGTTGCGAAGCAGCGGGAAAACCAACTTCAATCTCGATAAATCCAATATTCACGAGCAGCTCAAACATCCGAGTCTTTTCGTCAACGGTCATCGGATCGATCAGTGCCTGATTGCCATCGCGTAAGTCCACACTACACCACATAGGTGCTTCATTCAGTTGTTTGTGCGGCCAACTGCGATCTGGGAGTTCGATTGGAGAGAAAGCTCGGTACTTCCCATACGGCATGACACCGGATTTATTTCCTGATAGTTGGCTCTCGTTCATTGACATCAGTAACCTATCAAGCTTGATTCAAGTAGTTGATCCGAACAAATCATTCCCTTAACTCCTCGGCATTCATCGTCCAATGTCAAACTACCCCTTCTATTATAGGAACAATAATTCAGTGAATACTTCGAGCAAAACGAGAATTCCATCCATTCTCTCAAGTGTGTAGTCATACCCGCTTGTACCGAGCTACACATCTTTTTCAGTCAGTCGCTTCGGTACCGCATCGTTAGCGAGTAGTAAGGTCCTTGCCATGGTACGAGAGAATCAGAGCGCACAATCCGCCCGCAACATGCTTCAAACTGTGCTACGTCCGGAACAGCATCAAAAGCGTTTGTCACTGCAGCTGTAACCGTGAAATTTTCCTTTAAATTGAACTCCACATGTGCATCCAACTGCCACTTTGCACTAAAGGTTTGAATGAGTTCTAACGAGGAGTTGCTTGCGTTTTTGTGAGAGCCAAATCGATTCGCACGAACCATTAGATTCGTGCCCCCGCGAAAACGATGATACACTGTCAAAACTCCTCGATACCGCGGCCACGTATTTTCAAAATCATAAAGACCTTCGGCGTTGATTAACAGAAATGTCGTCCCATCACTGTGCGTTTGGGGTACTTGACCAACGATCTCAATCTTGTTCCAATTGACCGTACCAACTAGCTCGGTCGTACCGAATCGATTGTCAAATCTATAGGTACCGACGATGTCCAATCCCTCCGACCTTGTCTTCAGCGAGTTAGTGAAGTAGACCACTTGAGCAATGGAATTCGCATTGGGTACTCCACGCGCGATCAGATCTGCTACGGCACGTTCATCAACAACAAACGGAGAAGATAGAGTCAGCCGATCTTCAAGTTCAACTACATAACCATCAACTGTCATGTTCCAGTGGTCTCTAGATCCTAACACCGATCCACTCTGCGCCTGAGTTTGATTAGATGAAGGTACAGTACTGTTTCGTCGTGACTGTGCGGTAGGACTCGATAGCACTATACCTGCGGTAATGTGCGTCGACTTTTCCGGATTGAGTGGTACAGCGCCAAAATAAGCTGCGACAGGATGACCAGTGGGAAAAATTCCTTCTGCCACTGGAATACCTTGGCTATTTATGCGGGTTACCACACTTACCGTGGAAATCTGACCAATGGTCGGAGCTTTAAAACCGGTTCCAATTGAAGATCGTATCGCTGAGTAGTTAGTAAATTTGTACTTCGTCGCAAATTTCCAAGTAGCTATGTTGCCGTAGGCACCGGCATCTTCGATCCTGCTTGCAAGATCCACTATCCAATTGTTCCCTATGTCGTAGGATAGATCAACATATCCTGCACTCCCGTCTCGAGTGCGATCCACCGAATACTGCGGAGGGTAGCCGGGGAATCCGTTTGAACCAACCGCCATGACGTTATAAATCGGGTCGCCGGCGATACAGTTGCCACCGGGTTGTGCTTCAATATCAGGATCACTGGCTATCAGTGCTTCGTGTCCAGGTATTCGACACATCGGCGTTACCAGCGCATCGTTTGGGTCTGCGTCAACTTCAGCACTAGTAATGTCCCAATTGAACGGATCAATGCGAGCAAATGGTCCTACCATGTATGAGGCGGGATCACCCGTTCTGATTTCGTAGGAGTCTCGACGAATGTCAAAACCAAATGCAACAATTATCGGTTGTAGCCAAGCGGTCGATAGGGTCCACTCAAAGTCGAGGTTAAGAGCTACTTCGGAAGAGTTTAATTCACCTGGATGAAAAGTGGTGGGGGAACTCGGCCCCATGGAGGGATTCCAAGTGTCTTTTAGTTGATAGTTCATAGTGCTACTGCCAAATCGCAAACTCAGATCCCAATCAACAGATTGAAAAATGTTGCCGCGCAGACCCATTACTCCCGCTAGGTCATTGATGTTGCCGGTAAATTTCGGTGTGAAACCTCCTGGGAAGCGATCTCGAGGATTGAATATTGATCCATTCCTCAAGCGAATCGGGTTAAGCTGACCGACGCCGGGGCGGCGATAGAAGAACGATCCGGTGGTCTCGCTGTCTCGCCAGTTTCCGAACCCGTAGAATTCGACAGCTCCAAGTATTTGGCTATACAACGGAACTGCAAAGTTCGCGCTCAATTTAGCATCCTCTCGTGTGGGTTCTCCCCATACCTGTTCAGGGTTAGCCAGATTCTCTCGATACTTTGGAGTTGTGTCATCTGGAATGCCGTCCGCACCCCAAACCAGACTGAGAAGAGCCCCGTTTTGGTCTCGAATTTCGGTGAGCGAGTCTGGTCCAAATCGATCGGGCACACCGTCATCGTTTGTATCTACCGCAACTTCAGCACTCTGTGCCGGGGTTAACCCACTGCCCCCTCCTACTGCTAAGTCATAACGCTGTCCCCTTGAAGTGCCACGTGAATCGCTGTACTCTGCGCTCAAATTTATGAAGCCTTGAAGTAGCGGTAGTCCAATACTGGAAGTAAACCTAACGTCCCCGCCACCTTGAGTGTACTCTCCCACTGATGCGGTGAAAGAGGATGAATCACGAGTGTCCTTCAATTTGAAGTTAATCACGCCGGCAATTGCGTCTGAGCCATAAAGAGCGCTTGCGCCGTCATATAAAACTTCGACGGTCTTCAATGCCGACACTGGAATCGAAGCAATATCAGCTCCATGCGTTCCGCTACCTCCTAAACGGACAAGAGCGCTTTTGTGTCGCCGTTTGTTATTCAACAGTACGAGTACTTTGTCTGAATCTAAACCACGAACGAATGGAGGACGCATAAAGGACGCGCCGTCAGATATAGGTTCACGGGAAACATTGAATGAAGGAACCAATCGCTGTACCACATCGATTAGATCTGTTGCGGTCGCAACACTTTCAATTTCTTCTTCGTCAAACAGTTGTACGGGCACAGTACTCTCGGTCGTTGACCGATCACTAGTACGAGTGCCCACTGTGATGACTTCTTCGGTTATCTCGAATTGCTCGGTAGGCTCACCAAATGTCAACAACGCACAGAATGAAAACACCCACAACAACGAAATGGAACATCGACGTGGAGATGCGTGAGTTGGACGGGCGAATTGCATATAAAAGAGTCCTTTGAGTATTCACTGGGGGAGATCACATTTTAGAACGCTGAATCCATGCTCAATAGCCAGAATCTTGTATCTGATATTGGAATAGTGATCAAAAAATTGAGCCAAAATTGTAGATAAGCGCGTCAAAACTCTATAACCACCTGAGCGAAGCAACTTGACCTTCCTGCTTAACTCGTTTAAATATCTCAGTGGAAGAGAATCGTCTCCGGTGAGATGCGCGGCCTTCAAAGCCGTTGAGATGCCTAATCGGTGTCTGGTGGGTTCGACTCCTACCTCTTCCGCCATGAACCGGGCGAAACGGAAGTACTTCTGGAAGGGTACATCTCACCAAGCCCTTACCACGGGTTTGTCTTCAATACCGCCCAACAAATCACGCCGATCGCTAACGCACCCGCGATCCATTGACCGGACCGTCCCAACCAACGTAAATTGAAGCTCGCTACCACGGCGCCAATAATTACACCACAAAACATTCCAGTGAAATGAGCGATTACATCGGTATTTTCTCCGCCAATTCCAAGCAATATAAAAAGGCCTATAGCACCAGCGATTGGTAGTGCGTTGTATTTCCATCCCCGGCCGATGATCAACCTTCGGCGAAAAAATAGTCCTGCAAGCAAACCGACTGCCGCAAACGTAGCCGTGGAAGCACCGATGGAAGCAAACATTGATCCTTGAATGAGTGAGTTTAGATAGTTCCCCATGGCTCCACACAAGAGTACCAACAACCAACTCAGACCGCTTCCAAAATGACGAGCGACTAGGCACCCAAAAACCACACCCATTACGGTATTTCCCACAATATGAGCTATATTTGCGTGCAGCAAAAGAGCAGTTATGCATCGCCACCATTCACCATTCTCGACCGCATGAACCCACATTGCGCCTTGATTGCGAAAGTTTGGGATGGCACCCAAAGCCTCCAACGTCCAAATACTCCAAATTAACACGACAAACACTACGCACCCGACGATACCACTGTCGATGATTGGAGACGGGGCACGTGTGCGATTGAAAATTCGATTCTCAGACAGATAGAGTGAGATTTGATCTCGAGCACTTCGCTCAAGATTATTCGGTACTAACAAAATCCAATCGCGTTCGATGCGCTCAACTTTCGATTCGATCCCCACGGAAGTCAATACGAGCTCAAATTCGAGTATTTTTCGATAACGTTTCGCTTCGACAATCCCAACCCATTCGCGACCTTCCAAGGACATAACTTAAACTCGGCTCCCTAGAGATTTGGAAAAGCTAATACTACCAACCAAAAACGTCATTCACTACCAATCCAAGGGCAAGAATTTGGCAATCGAAGGTGGAACATTCCTGTTCGTAAAATTTCAAAATTGGAATTCGACACTTACGGCAAAAAACTAGCGAGACACCTTAGATGGGAGACGAAATCGATCGCCGACACTTCGGTGCAGTTGACTTCAGTCGTTTTCGGCGATTGTTAAAACAAGAAACAGACCATCTGCAGAGTTTGTTGGACTCTGATCGAATAAGTGAGCGCGGAGACATTGTTGGGTTTGAACTAGAAGCTTGTATTGTCGGAGACGATGGACATCCTCGTGCTGCAAATAAAAGGTTGCTCAATGCTCTGAAAAATCCACTCGTCGTACCAGAATTATCACAATTTAACGTCGAACTCAACGGGAGTCCAACGGCCCTAACTGGAAACGTTTTCTCTCGACTACACGATGAATTGATGTCGACTTGGGAAGACTGCCAATCAACAGCTAATGCCCTCAACTGCCACTTAGTACAAATAGGAATATTACCTACCATTGAACAACGGCTCTTAACTTCCGAACATATGTCTGACATGGTGAGATTCCAGGCTCTCAATGATCGCCTTATGGCGTTAAGGGATGGTACGGAAATTGAGATACGTATAGAAGGTGCGGACGAAGTGTTAGATATTAGTCACGACGATGTCATGCTGGAAGCCGCAGCAACCAGTTTTCAAATCCACTTACAGTGTAAACCGGAACGTGCGATCCGTGACTTCAACGCTGCTATTGTAGCGTCGGCTCCGATGGTTGCGCTGAGTGCGAATTCTCACTACTTGTTCGGCAAAGAGCTCTGGTCAGAAACGCGAATTCCGTTGTTTGAACAAGCGATCGACATTGGTACGAGGCATCTAAACCGAGTCTATTTTGGATCGGATTACGTGAACGAATCGCTCATGGAAGTGTTCGCGGCTAATCTCCACGACCATGCGATTTTGTTACCTTTCGTCCAAGCAGAACCACTCCATAAATACGCACATCTTAGGTTCCAAAACGGTACTATTTGGCGATGGAACCGTCCTCTCATTGGATTTGACTATGACGGACAACCTCACCTTCGAATCGAACATCGAACAGTCCCTTCCGGACCAACCATCAAAGATTGCATCGCAAATTGCGCGGCCTTTGTTGGTTTTGTACGGGCTTTGGTAAGCCGTACGATACCGGTTGAACAAGAAGTTCCCTTCTCCGTTGCGAAACAAAACTTTTACGCGGCGGCGACTCGTGGTTTAGCAGCAGAAATCGTATGGACCAATGGCCAAACTGTAAAGATATCCGACGTAATAACTGAAGAATTATTGCCCGCCGCCCACGATGCATTAATAGCCGCTCACGTTCCAAAAGACGAATGTGACTTGTTCTTAGGAATCATCAATGAACGTGTTCGAAGCGGATTGAATGGAGCGACTTGGCAACGACGATGGGTCGCAAAACACGGCCGCGACTTTCCGCAACTCACTCTCGATTATGCCCGCCTACAGGAGACCAACGAACCGGTGCATACTTGGCCAACACCATGAAATTGTCATCAGATCTGGCATTTTTCAGAAAGTTAACCATGCGGGATGCAACTGAGCTTGCATCGGTACTACACTCTCCTACGTTGTTCGACTTTAGTACTTCGAACCAAGCACCTTTTTTTCTCTCGATTCTTCTTCACGGAAACGAAACTTCTGGTTGGGATGCGCTACGCGCTCTCGTTCAAGACGAGTATCAGAATAAGAGCCTTCCCTCCTGTTTGATCTTGATTGGAAATGTTCAAGCTGCGCAACACAGCAAACGAATGCTGGACGGACAACCCGACTTCAATAGGATTTGGGAAGGTGGTAGTTCTCCATATGCGAAGTGGGCGGATAACGTGGTTTCATACTTGGAGTCAAAACGCCCGTGGTTTGCACTTGACGTTCATAACAATACTGGTCCCAATCCGCACCACTCAATTGTTACCAGTGTAGACGCGACTACGATGTCTGCTGCGCGACTATTCAGTCAAACTGCAATATTTGCGCAGCAACCACCCGGAGTATTAACGCGTCGCACATCGGGATTTTGTACGTCCATTACGATAGAAGCGGGTCTGCCAGAAGACCCAGAAAGTGCAGCACGAGCGCGCGAATACATTAGTGTTTTATGGAACGCGGGTAAAGTACCAATGGTTAACACCTCTGATCAAGAGCTGTTTCAAAATAACGTGCGTGTTCTGATCGACAACGCTGACACGATCACCGATGACCAAGTACCAAAATTTGCGCCAAAGTTATATCGTTTCAACTTCAAGATCATTCCCGAGGGCACTGAACTTGCACGCTTGGTAGTGGACCATGCCCGACTCAGAGCCGTCGATGAGGATCAGAAAGACCAAACTCGAACGTTCTTAACCTACAAAGGGAAAAATGTATCCCTTCGAAGAGACACGATCTTATCCATGTACACAGAAGATCCACGCATCGCTCGTCAGGATTGCGTTTGTTACTTTTTAGAGCCGCTGCAAGTCTAGCCTAGTCTCTTCAGTTGAGAATCCGTGAGGATTTCTCGTCCACTGTTCGCCCGACAATCGCGGCGTGTTGATATCCTGCATCGGCGAGAGCCGATAAGCACTCGCGAGAAACGGCAGAAGGAACCGCGGCTAATAGACCACCACTGGTTTGAGGATCTACTAGTGGCGCAAGATTTTGTTCTTCCACATCGGCAGTAATCTCAAACTCCTCTAACGCCTGAACATTAGCATCATGTAATGTACTCTTAATCCCTTGATTCAATAGGTCTTGAGTACTGGGTAAGAGATTCACGGAATTTGCGAAGAGTTCGATACTCACGGTGGACTGTCGTACGAGTTCCGCACAATGCCCGACGAGTCCAAATCCACTGATGTCTATGACCGCTGACGCATCAAACTCACGGAATAAGGCGGCTGCTTGTCTGTTGGAGAGTTCCATACTCTCGATGCATTTCACTAAGTCGGCCGCTCGAGTTTTCATATACATTAACCCCGCCAATAATATCCCTGTACCCAATGGTTTCGTGAGAATTAAATCCTGTCCCCGCAACATGCCAGATCGAAACCAAGGTGGATCAATATGTGTGCCAGTCACCGCAAAGCCCAAAGACGCTTCACTCCCTTCGGCAGAATGACCACCGACTAGGGTCACGTCGTCAGTGTTAAAAACCGAAACTGCGCCCGACAACACTTGATAGAAGTCATCTTCCATGAGAGGTTCCGCCATCAATGGGACAGTTACCAGCGCTAACGCAATTTTGGGAACAGACCCCATAGCATATAGATCATTCAATGCGTGAGCGGCAGCAACCCGTCCAAACCGAAAAGGATCTGTAATCATTGGTTTAAAGTGATCACAACTCGTCGCTATCGTATTGGAACCAAGGTCCACGACTGCGGCGTCATCATCTAAACCATTAATCGTTCCAAGCACGTCATTTGCTTTTAACCGAGAGAGGACACGATCTAGTAGCCGCGCGCCTAGCTTCGAAGCACAGCCGCCACAGCGCATTGCATCCGCTTCGGATTTTCTGGGCACAAAAGATGACAAAGCCGGGAACGACATTGTCCTTAGCTGTTTAAATCGACGCATGAACTTCACATCGATTCGGTGCTTCCAACGACTGATAATTTTCGAGCGTATACACCACGGTCCCTTGGAAGCGAGTGCATTGTTACCAGGAAGGCGCAAGATCGCTAGAGCTTGTCTTTGAGCGTTGTATGTACGAAGTGATTTTCCCTTGAGAAATGCTCGCGCGTTGCGTGCAAGAATCGGCCCTTCACGTACGGCGAACACGCCGGACTTTGGTCGTTCCTGACCTACGAGACAAACCATGTCGCCGCCGGCAAAGACGTTGCGATGAGAAGTACTACGTAGTTTTTTATCGACCTTTAAAAAACCTCCTATATCAACATCGAATCCGGACTCCCGAATCCACGCCGGCGCTTCGACTCCGGTAACCCACAAAACATGATCACATGGAATCTTCGCACCATTTTCTGCTCCCACTTCTGTATCAGTCACTGTGGAGACTCGAGAGTCGACAAGAAACTTGATGTCATTTCGAGTTAGTGTTGCTACCGCGATTTTTCTCACTCGTCGATTGTGTTGAATCATCAGTTCAGGGTCGGCGGATACGATCGTGATATCGAACACTGGCCCAAACCGTTCTCTAACAGCAAGGGCAACTTCAACGCTTCCAGGACCTCCTCCAACAACGACAAGCTTACTATGCACACCGGATTCGCCCTGTGCCACAATTAGATCCCATTCCGTAGTAAAACGTCCGATCGGTTTAACCGCCGTGACGTTCGAGAGACCACGAAACTTTATTCCCGGTTCACCACCGGTATTGATTACTAAACAGTCATAGCGAAGATCGGGTCTTTCTCGGAGTTTGACACTGTTGTCTGAAGGACTAATTTGAACCACTTCATCTACGATTAAGCGAGCATTAGCGAAGGTGCACAGCTTCGCCAAATCGATGTGAATGTCTTCCCACGAATACATGCCATACACGAACCCCGGGAGCATTCCTGAATACGGCGAGTGAGCTTCGCGTGCGACTACAGTGATGCGAACATTGCGTTGCGGTCTCATACCGAACGCGCGCAATACTTGCACGTTTGAGTGCCCCGCCCCAACTAAGAGTAGATCTTGCTTAAAGTACGATCCAGAAGGATTCAATCGCCAAGTGTCCTTGAATGTTATGAAGTTTGTAACTCTGTATTGATGTTTTAGTGAAACAAATGAAGGGAAGTCCCATTGGAATTGTGAGTCCCGTTGTATTCCGAAGTCGCATCACAAACGACTGACCTCTGAATCATGTCAACTAGTGACTTTGATTCTCTGAATTCGAACAATCCAATGCAAACATAATGATAATGTTCGATTAGATAAAGCCGAGACTTACAATCTCAGTTTTTGAAATTTCGCTACCCTCCTGAAAGACGAAATCAGATGACTCGACACCGATTATCAAATGTGTTCAAATGGATGAGTGTACTTACATTCACACTCTTATTGCTCGGTGGTTGTGCGCTGTTTCAGCCGAGGGATTGTGAAACAGACGAAATCCCTGAAGAAATACCAACTTTGGAATAACGAGGCGCTTTCTAATACAGCGTACGTTCAAACTCGCCCCAAAACCCGCTCTTTGTCTCTACCGTGGCTGAGTATTCACAGTGTACACTATCGGCTTGACGGGAAGCATCGGTGCAGGTAAGTCATCTGTCGCTCAGTACTTAAAAAAACGTGGATATCCGGTGGTCGATGCCGATCGTCTTGGACATGAAGCATACCTTCCCAATACTTCATGCTATCAACAGGTAGTCCAAGCATTCGGGGACAAAGTGGTTGCCGGCGACGGTACTATCGATCGTAGTGTACTCGGAAGCATCGTCTTCGCAGACCACACGCAACTACGACGCCTCAATGAAATTGTCTGGCCCGCCATCAAACAATTAGCAATCCTACGTTTGCAACAATCCGCAGATGTCCAAGGTTGTTGTACAGTTTTTTTTGAAGCGGCTGTACTCGTCGAAGCTGGTTGGCATACTATTGTGGACGAAGTTTGGACGATACTTGCGGACAAAACAAATGTGGTAAAACGCGTCCTCGCACGCGACAAAACCACTGACGTTAGACTCAAACAACGCCTAGACGCGCAAATTTCTACTGATGAAAGAGTACGCCGGTCCAGTGTAGTTATCAATAACGACACTACGATCGAGGAACTTTATGAGGCGATCGATCAGCAACTCACAAGGCTACACCAACGAATTGAAGGAGAAAAATAGGATGGTTTTCAAACAGTTCAAATCAACTGCCGATCAAATTAAAGACAAAGTGAAAGAGAGCGGGGAAGAAGTATTTACAAAGGTTGCGGGAGCTGGAAGACAAGGGCTCGCTACCGCAGTTAAGAAACTGTTTGAAGAGTACTCGAAGTCCGCCCCAATCCTCGAGCAAGCCGGTTTTATCGTTGGTGATGTCGAACTTCGTCTAACGCTACCGCCCGCGATAGTAGTATGTATTGAACCGACCGAACCTGACGCTTTGGACCGGTTGAATACTGTGGTAAGCGACTTGGAGTTGGATGACAATCAAAAAAGAGTTTTGCAACTAATCAAAGAAGCGTATGCGTT
This sequence comes from Gammaproteobacteria bacterium, assembly GCA_009840305.1. Classification (GTDB taxonomy): domain Bacteria; phylum Pseudomonadota; class Gammaproteobacteria; order Pseudomonadales; family Azotimanducaceae; genus Bin55. The sequence continues at coordinate 196,856 of VXNY01000031.1, forward strand.
AGAGGAAACCGTGAAAGCGCACGGGCACGAGATCGGTCAGATTGAGTTAGTGTTTAGCGTACCACCAGGAGTAAATGTACACCTCAGTTCCAGTCGATCGCGTGTGTTTGGTTCTGTAGATCGTTCTTCTAGCTCGTCTGAAATCGACTGACTCAGATTCGACCTCAAGAACGTCACGACACCTGTGAGTGCCACCGCTTTAACAGCAGCGAATTTGTCACTACACTGACACTTGACAATGCCATCGCTGCGCCTGCAATAGTAGGATCAAGATATCCCAAGACTGCTAACGGAATCATCACAACGTTGTAAATAAAAGCCCAGAAGAGATTCTGTCGTATCTTCCTGAAAGTACGTGTGCTGATATCCAAGGTCGCTGCAACGAGTCGAGGATCGGTACGCATCAAAGTTACCGCTGCCACTTCCATTGCGATGTCTGTTCCAGAGCTCATCGCAACACCAAGTCGTGCTTGTGCTAGCGCGGGAGCATCATTGATTCCATCTCCGACCATAGCCACCGATTTACCTTCCTTCTGAATTTCTTCGACTTTCGCTACTTTGGTTTCGGGAGTTTGTCGATACGCGTAAGAAGTAATACCGAGCGAGCGCGCCAGCTTTTCAGTGACTTCCTTGCTGTCTCCACTAAGTATGTGCACGTCAACGTTCCTTTGCTGAAGTTTCGCGACTGCTTCACGAGAATTTGGACGTTCGACATCCTCGAAAACGAACTCTGCGACAACTTCACCAGCAAAATGCAACCACACAGTACTCTCATACTCGTCTGTGACCACCGGTTCGTGTCCAAATCGACGCAACAAACGATGGTTTCCCAAAGCACAATCAATACCATCAACACTACCGCTTACACCCTCACCGACATATGCACGAAAACCTGTCGGGGTAAGGACTTCAATACCCTGCTCTTTTGCGTAGTCGAGAAACGCTTTTGCGATGGGATGTTCACTAAGCGACTGTAGCGCTATGGCGGCTCTTAGATAGGTGTCGTACAGCTCAGTTCTTCCGTTCTGCACGACCTGACCGCGAACAAAAGAAGGTTTGCCCTGAGTAAGCGTGCCTGTTTTGTCAAACACTACCTCTTTCACACGATGAGCGTGCTCTAGTGCTTCAATGTCGCGGAACAGAATCCCAGCGCGCGCAGCAATCCCCGTTCCGGTGATCACTGCAGTAGGTGTAGCCAATCCTAAGGCACAAGGGCACGCGATGACCAAGACGGACACGGAATTGATGAGCGCATTTTCAAAATTCCCAACAATGCTCCATGCGACTAGCGTGATCAAAGCGATGAGAATTACAACCGGCACAAAGTAACCACTCACCTTGTCGACTAGTCGTTGAATGTCGGTTTTTCCTACTTGCGCTTGTTCCACGAGTCGGGCTATTCGATTCAATGTCGTGTCGTTCCCAACTTTCGTTACACGCACTACTAGATGACCGTCAAGATTTACCGCACCTTCATACACTTCGTCGCCAATTCGCCGATGCACCGGATTGCTCTCACCGGTAATTAGAGATTCGTCAGTGTGTGCTTCGCCTTCTATAACCTCTCCATCAGCACAGATTCGTTCTCCTGGAATGCAGGTTATTATTTCTCCGAGTTCGAGTAGTTCGGTCGGTTTTTCAACCGTTTCGCCAGTTTCAAGACGAACTCGAACCACTCTTGGCCGCAAACTCAATAGTTCGCGGATTGCTGAAAACGTTTTTCGTTTCGCACGCGTTTCTAAATATTTGCCCCAAAGCACGAGGGTAATGATTACTGCAGCAGATTCGAAGTACATCTCCCCTTGAGCTGCTTCTCCGTGCTGAATCATGAGATACCAACTGTAAAGGTACGCTGAGGTCGTACCTAAAACTACCAACACATCCATATTCGCACTGCGATTTCTTAACGCGTTGAAGGCTCCAATATAGAACTTTCGACCAAACCAGAACTGGACGGGAGTAGCAAAGAGAACTTCAGCCGCAGGCATCCAATGGAACTCGCGCCAGCCGATAAATTGCGCAACCATTTGTAATACCAATAACGACGAAAAGAACGAGGCTAATAGCACAGAGCGACGTTCTTTGGTAATTTCAGCTTGAAACTGTTCTGCTTCGTCGTCGGGCTCAGCTCGCGTAAACAAACGAAAACCAGCAGTTCGCACCCGACTGATTAAATCTCGTTCGGCTACTAACCCTTTGATAGACCGTACCGTTGCATTCTCTGTAGCAAAATTCACCTCCGCAGTCTCGACGCCTGGCACTTTGAGTAGGACGTCTTGTATTCGACCTGCACACGCAGTGCAAGACATTCCTCCGACTTGGTAGGTCCTTGTATCAACACCTACGTCAAACCCAGCCCGCCGCACTACTCCAACTAAATCTTTCACGGCTAGAAGATGTGGATTAATACTTAAGTAAGCTTTCTCTGAAGCAAGATTTACCGCGACATCTAAGACCCCAGGTTCTCTATTGAATGCGATTTCTAATCGTTCAACACAAGAACCGCAAGTCATACCTGTGATGTTGAAGCTGAACTCTTGTGAAGCACTAACTGACGTGCTCATACGAATCTAAGTTGATACAAAAAGAGCTAGGATGATGACCCAGACCAGAAGTAAGAAGTGCCAGTAAATCGCACACAATTCGACACTCAACCGGATATGAGCATAGTCCCCATCCTTAGCACGCATCCGCCATAAAGCGCGACACCATGCAATCAATCCACCGATTAAATGCGCTGCATGGAGTGCTGTGAGGACATAAAAAAACGCATTGGATGGATTACGTTGTGCGGCATATCCGAGGGCGATCAGTTGCCACCATACTACTATTTGTAAAGCTAAAAACAAGAGAGTTAAGACTCCACCAATCAAAAAAACTAGCAAGCCATCTCTATTACTATTGACCAGTCGTCGAGAAAACTCCAACGCCATGCTCACCGCGACTAAGACGATACTGTTAACCCAGAGCAAGAACGGTTCGGGCATTGGTACCCAATCAGTCGCTAACGCAATGCGCATGTGAGTAGCCGCAAACAACAAAAAGAATACACTTCCCACTACGCACAGGAAAATGTACAGTGCTACTTTGCGGTCATGAGCTCGAAAGGACTTCGTGTGTAACGACTCCACTCGGTCATCGGTATCTACCCAAGGTTTTTCTGTTATACGACGAAAAATGCTCATATTTTCCAGACTAGTTTCTTGTCTTTATTGTATTGGACGGAAGGTTTAAAGTTTGTTTGCGAAAACTACTCGAAGTCAAAGTTTTTATTGATTTTGAGTCGCGACAATGAACTAAAGCGGGCGTTTCCTAGTTTGTTTTTGCAACTGTTTAGAACCGAACAAAATTCTATAATTTGAAAGATATTTTTGCTCGTCTTGACTACATAATTTACCACAAATCGGTAACGAGGAAAGTAATTTAATATGGACTCTAAATACATGTGGGGCGGGATTGTCATGATCGTGTTTCTCTCGATCGCTTCAAGTTTGATATCCCAATGGATTCGCGCGCGATATCGCTCACGAAAGAGTGATTTCGACACTCGACTCTCTGCGCTCGAATCGCAGAGTGATGTCGTTCAATTGGAGGAACGTGTTCGAGTTCTTGAGTCCATAGTAACCGACCCGCGCCGCAATCTTCGAAAGAACATTGATTCTCTCTAAGGTAATCAACTAAGCAGCAAAGTGTCGTCCCCCGTGGATCAAGCCACAACCGGAATCGGTGGCTATATCAGTGCGGTCCCAAATGAAGTCTGGGCTCTCGTCCTCATACTAGCTGGACTGATTTGCGGTCTCGTCGCGCGTTTGATTTTCGTCCGCTTAGCTGAGCGAATCGGCCGAGCGAAGGACAGCCCTGCAAAAAGCTTGGAGATCGCCCTCCGGCGGGCAGGACCCATCGCGCTTTGGACATGTGTGTTCGTAATGGCGTTGTTGGCGTTTCAATTCCTCGACCTGCGAAGTGAAAACCCTCTTTTAGATGAGTTCTCACAACGACTGCCTAATGTTCTCTTAGGCGCGATCGTCATTCTGGTTGGACATCTAGTGGGTGTCGCGGTACGAGACTTTGTAATACGCGCAATGTCCGATACGCGTATAGCTGGCACAATCGGTCGCGTCAGCTATGTCAGCATATTTGTAATTGGAATTATTATCGGACTCCAACAAGTCGATGTCGATATTTCGTTTTTAGGTAATTCCATCATCGTACTGCTTGGTGTGGTCTTAGCTTCCATTGGTATAACCATTGGCATTGGATCACATCACCATGTCGCAAATTTAGTCGCTCGACAGGAACTCGCGAATTTATCAGTGGGAGATCGCATAAGAATTCAAAACTATGTCGGGACGATTGTCGAAATTCGCCGAACTAAAGTGCATTTAATGACGAAAGAAGGTACGACCTACGTTCCTGCATCCCTCTTTTCACATGAACCCTACGTTCTGATTTCCTCAGACGACTAGCAGCGATTTTTGTATGTCGGAATCGGTAGTTCTGCAACGTGGTTTGATTCACAATTTTGCTGAACAACATCCAGAGCAATTCGGCGTAGTATTAGCGAGTTGTGTGACAAACGAAGCACACGAATTACTAAAAAACTTGCCTACTGCTTCGGTGATCGAGGTGTTAGCTTACGCGCCACGCCAATTCGCCGTTGAGTTCATTGACACTCAGGACTCCGATGAGATTTTGAGATGGGTACATCTTGGAAGCGACGACGCAGTTGCGAGGATTGCGCGACGACTTTCAGAAGATGTACGTGCGAATGTCCTCACTAAAGTGAAAGATGTCAATAAGTTACGTGTCCTACGAGAATACGTGAATTTCGCAAAAGACTCAGTCGCTACACTCGCTGACAAGGACTTTCTAACGTTTGCCGACAAGATGACATGTGCAGAAGTGAGGAAAAGTATTCGCAATCTTGATGAAAACGACACTGAAAATCTCTTAATCGTAGACTCTGAAGATCGCGTCCTTGGTCTCTTAGACGACAGACGTCTTCTCCGTAGCGGTCGAAAAGAACCAATCGCTGGATGCATCAAACGAACGACTTTGTTGCCAGCAAGTGCGACTGCCAAGTCTATCGTAGAAATAGAAGCTTGGCATGAGGTTGACCGACTCCCAGTAGTTGACAAAAATCGAAGAGCGATCGGAGTATTACATTGGGATACTTTGATTGAACGCCACAAAACACGAGAAGAAACGTCACAAAGTGAAGAGTACACATTGGTAATGGACATCATGAGCACCATGCTCGATGTGGTAAAAGAGCTACCAAGTGCACAAAAATCGCGAACGAGAACCCGAATCTAACAGTGCAGGCTAGCGTACTTTTACGACAACAATTCGTGGAGCAGTTTCCGGCAGAAGCAGCCGATGTGCTCCAAGCTTTGCCTGATGACAGACTGTTAGATGAAATTCAAGATTTGCCAGTCGATTCCCTCATTGAAATCATCGATTTCTTTTCTCCAAGTCGAGCAACACATATATACCCTCGACTATCTGCAGAACAACAACGTGAGATATTGCTACAGGCACCAACACGAGTACTTCTAAAGGTACTTCTCACGATGTCGGGTGAGAAGAAGTCCGCGGTACTCGAAAGTCTTCCTGACAGTACTCGAAAGGAAATAGAAACAGTATTGTCTTTTCCGGCAGATTCTGTCGCCAACATCATGAGTTCAGCGGTCGGCACCATTTTCGTCGACATGACTGTGGACGAAGCGATCGAGCAAATTCGCATCGAAGCACAAACGGTCGATTTAACCCAACTTGTCGTCGACCGGGACAATCGATTACTCGGACGAGTAACTACGCATTCCCTTGCGTTGGCTCACGGAAGCACGTCTATCAGAGACATTATTGAAAACGTTCCATGCGAAATTAATGTAGTTGAGTCGCGTGAAGCTGTCGTGGAAATGATGGAGACGATGGACTTCGATATTCTCCCCGTTCTTGATGACGAAAACAAACTACTTGGAGTTGTGCGACAAGACATCCTGAAGGATGTGGTTCAGGAGGATGCTCAAGCCGACTTACAGCGCATGATGGGGGTCAGCGTCGACGAACGGGCACTATCTCGCGGAATCTTTTCCATCAAACACCGACTACCTTGGCTTTATATAAATTTGGGTACGGCCTTCTTAGCCGCCGCTGTTGTCGGACTCTTTGAAAATATGCTGGCACAGTTCACTGCACTGGCAGTGTTACTGCCTGTTGTGGCGGGACAGAGCGGGAATGCCGGTTCACAATCGATGGCGGTAACCATTCGAGGTTTAGCTCTACGTGAAATTAGTTTTCGGCAGTGGTTCAGGCTGTCCCGCAAAGAGTTGTTTGTAGGAACGATTAATGGAGTATTAATCGCAGTAGTGTGCGGATTGGCAGTCTTTCTTTGGCAACAATCATGGGGGCTTTCACTCATAATCTCGCTTTCGATGGTCATTGCTTTAGCTATCGCTGGGATCGCTGGGGCATTGGTACCAATCCTGCTTGCGCGACTTGGACAAGACCCCGCGACCGCTTCTTCGATTATTTTGACCACAATCACGGACGTCGTGGGTTTTTTCGTGTTTTTGGGAATCGCTACACTGTTAGCGAGTATGATCTAAACGAAAGAAGCATTTTTCGATCTTTCATGGTGGAGCCAGGGGGGATCGAACCCCCGACCTCGACAATGCCATCGTCGCGCTCTCCCAGCTGAGCTATGGCCCCAATGGGAAAAATATTTTATTCTGTTTTAGTTGTGTTGATCAATCGAGTTGCATGCTGGTGCCATTCTGTGTCTAATCGTTTTGACATTTTCTTCGACACGCCTCCCAGAACGTGTATCGCAGAACGAAGTCGAGCATTCACCACATCCAGTCCCAAGATCTGCATGGAATCAAATAGTGGGAGCGAAACCGAACGACCCGATATTGCCACAAACACGGGAAACAAGCAGTCTCGCAACTTCAGATCTAACTGCGCGGCAAGTTTTTTAAACGCTTCGGATATTAATTCGCCGTCCCGTTGATTTAAATGTTCCAATAGCAGTTGCGAGAAATACAACACCCTTACGCACTCGTCCGAAGTTATTTTCTTGTGGTTAAACGATTCTGCTGTCAGTGTTGCGCGTTCACCGAGGAGATAATCTGCTTGCGCGAACACATCATCAAATCGTTCCGTCCTTTCCTGCACCAATCTTAGAATCGCGTCCGCCCGACCATCACCGAATGCCCACTCTCCCAGGCTTTTCTGGAAGTCAGAATGTGAGAGATTGCGAATGTATTGACCGTTTAACCACGAAAGTTTGGCTATATCAAACACGGGTCCAGAAGTGGATACGCGCGACGGTGTGAATGCGTCTTGAAATTCTTGAAATGAAAATATTTCTCTTTCATCGGGCATCGAAAAGCCCATAGTAGCAAGATAGTTCACAAGCGCGTCCGGGAGGTACCCACACCGGCGATAGTAGTTGATCGAAGTACTCTGCTTTCGCTTCGAGATTTTCGAATGATCTGGATTTCGCAACAACGGCAAGTGAATCAGTTCCGGCTGTTGCCAACCAAAATACGTGTATATCAGTTGGTGTTTCGGACAGGAACTTAGCCACTCTTCTCCGCGAAAGATGTGCGAAATCTCCATGAGATGATCGTCTACTGAAGCGGCGAAGTGATAAGTAGGAAATTGATCCGACTTCAAGAGTACTTGCATATCGACTTGCCCCCAAGGAATTTCAATAGCACCGCGCAATGTGTCGTGGAACACGCAGTTTCCCTCAATTGGCACTTTTAGTCGGATTACATGGGGTGTACCCTTGTCGATCCGTGTTTGAATTTCTTGCTTGCTCAGACTAATGCAATGCCCATCGTATTTAGGCACGAGCCCTTGTTGCCGTTGGTTAGCTCGTACTGAGTCTAGTCGTTCTTTCGTGCAGAAACAATAGAACGCCCCGCCAATGGCTACTAACTCAGCGATCAATTCATGATAGATCGATAAACGCTCGCTGCAACGATAAGGACCGTGCGGCCCGCCAACATCGGGACCTTCATCCCAATCAAGTCCAAGCCAACGTAGTGCATCTTGTATTGCTTGATCCGACTCGGAGTCACTACGCCCAACATCTGTGTCTTCCATCCGCAGCACAAACTTGCCGTTTTGTTGATGAGCAAATGCACGATTGAAAAGCGCGACATACGCCGTTCCGAGATGCGGTAAGCCAGTTGGCGAAGGTGCAACGCGAGTTCTAATCGTCATGGTGATTTAGCAAGTATACAGCCAACTGCGATGGTCTCACCCGCATTGGAGGCATTGATTTCGTAACCTACACCAATCCATTGTCATCTTAACGCGATGACCGACAGTGTGGTCAAACTCTAGAGAGGTTAGTCAGCGCGGAAGTGATGAGGACGAAAAATAGCGTTTTCCTCATCAATTATTTCATTTCCTTCTGAATCGACGATCGTCCATGCTTCCGGAGTTCTGAGCACCGCTCGTACTAGTTTGTTATTCAAAGCATGACCGGACATATACCCTTCAAACTCTGCTAGCAGAGGCATGCCGAGTAAATACAGATCACCTATAACGTCTAATACTTTGTGTTTGACAAACTCGTCCTTGTAGCGTAAGCCTTCGGGATTCATGACTCCTTTGTCGTCAATGCCAATGGCATTTTCCATGCTCGATCCAAGACATCGATTCACCGACCTAGCTTCGTCCAATTCTGAAGCAAGTCCAAAAGAACGAGCCTTACACACATCGTCAATGTAGGAATCTACCGAGAAATCCAACTCTACGTGTTTAGGGTATCGATTGAACACATGGTGATACTTTACAAACGTGTATCCAACCTTAAAGCCATTAAATGGACGGAGCGATGCGACTGCATCGCCTTGGGTAACCGTGATATCGCGATTGATCTTCAGAAACTTTCGTATCCCATCACATTCTTTAACGCCATGCATCATGATCAAGTTGACGAATCCTTCTGCACTACCATCCATAATGGGCACCTCTTCGCCGGTCACATGCACAATTGCGTTGTCGACTTCCAGTCCCCACAGCGCGGACATCAGGTGTTCTATTGTCGAAATCTCAATGTCGTTGTATCTTATCGTAGTTGATAAAGTCGTATCTGAGACATGTGCGGCCGAAGCACGAATAAATGTGTTGGGAAAATCGTCCCGTACAAATTGAATACCAAAATTAGTGGGGGCGGGGCGAATCGAAACTCGAGACCTTTCCCCTGTATGAACGCCTATTCCAATGGCATCTACCGTCTCAGCGAGTGTATGCTGTTGTTTCATCCTATGAAGCTTCGTTGTAAAACTAAGTGTTTAACCTAGATTGGTGACAAAAAATGGAGAGAAAATGGAGGGTTTCTGAAGTAAATCCCAAGATTGATGTTATTTTAACGATTTACGCACAAATTTGCAATCTTCATCTGGCTCGTGAATAGTGGGGATTTTATGTTTTTGTGTTCTCTTTCGCGCGTTGGCTGTTGTGTGAATCGAATCGTCAAAATGCAACGTGTCGGTAAACTTTAATTGATTGTAATACATACAGAGTTGGACAATAAAATTTTCTATTGAATAACGATTCAACGAGGGAAATTCAGAAGCATTCAGCATGTTTAACAGCGTAAAGGCTTTGTTTTCAAAGCCTGATTCCCAACACACTTTAGAGTTGGAAGAACAAGATTTAGTTCCAATCGCTGCCGCTATGGTTCTATTAGAAGTGGCTTGGGCTGACCACATATTACAACCCCAAGAGAAAGACCTCATCGAAACTGCATTAACTCAACTATACGGATTTGATCAAACACAAGCAGGTAGAGTCCTGAAGCAAGCCGAGCATGAACACAAACAGTCGACCGGACTGCACAAATTTACGAGGACTCTCAATGAGCAACTGGATATAGACGAGAAAATCACACTACTTACTCATCTATGGCAAATGAACACTCTAGAGAGCGCATCGTTCCACTACGAAGAACACGTGATTCGCAAGATTGCCGATCTGTTGCATTTGCGTCATTCAGAATTCATCAATGCAAAGTTAGCCGCGAAAAGAACTTAGTCGACGGCAGAGTCGTTTCAGTTTTTGAGTAATGTTAAGATCACCCCTTTTTTATTAAATGCTTGAATTGTGGGAGCTAACTGGTTCATCAGCGATTCGTGAGCGATATTAAACTCTTCACTCAGCCGAGTTGTCAGTGCTCTTATCGTGAGAGGGAATTCCAAGGATTCCAGCATTCGAAACGTGTGTACGTTGGTTCCAAAAACTTCAACCTTATCTTTTCTATCGCGAAATGCGATTAACCATGTCGGTTGATTCGGCTGTTGGTTGTCCCACGTAGATAGAGTCAATTTATGCACCGGCCACTTATACGATAACAATCGCACAGTCGATGAGAGTCGTACACAAGTGGTATTCTTGCTGATATCAAGGTTTTCGCACGGCGGCGCATCTGGAGCCAGTCGTAATTGCATTCTCATCGCGTCCAGGTGACACATTTCACTCATGAAAGGATATTCGGTACTATCCCAATCGGAACTCTCCAAATACTCTACAAATGCGATTGGAATGTCTTTGAAATAAGGCGATGAACACCTATGTTCCCGCATGAATCCTCTAATAAGTGTATTCCATTGTTCATCATCGACAAAAGGACGGAAGGACTTAAAAGATTTCGCGCAAAACGACGCTAAGTTATTAAAGAAGAGACGTTTGTAAATGTCCATACGTCGTTGCTCAATACCTGTCGGTACAGAATTGTGCTCGGGATCTCTAATGTAATTAGCGAACTGCTGTTGAATTTGTTGATAGTCCTGTAAATCGTCAGGAACACCACTACCCATGGTCGGTGTGCTCTGGTTCGGTTGTCACAAACTGTTGTTGGTATTCTTTTATCCGAGATACTTCCGATACCAAATCAGGGATAGGTGGAAAGTTGAAGTCGCGTTCCAATAATGTTGGAATTGTTCCATATCGCTGGTAGACATGTTCAAGTAATTTCCAAACAGGATCAGCTACCGCGGCTGCGTGCGTATCGATCCTCAAATCTTCTGCTTCTATAAAGTGTCCTGCGATATGAATATACGTTACTTTTGAGATCGGCAACGAGTCAACGAATGAGTAAGGATCATATCCAAAGTTTACGCTGTTCACATAGGCATTGTTGACGTCGAGTAACAGATTGCAGTCGGCTTCTGCAAGCACGGCGTTAATGAATTCACTTTCACTAAGTTCCTGACCGGGAGCAGCGTAGTATGAAACGTGTTCAACCGCAATTCTTCGTTCCAGCACCTCTTGTACTGTACGAATTCTGGATACAACATGTTGCACCGCTTCTTCGGTGAACGGAATTGGCATCAGATCATAGAGATGTCCATGATCGCTACAGGCGCTCAAGTGATCTGAATAAAGTGAGATGTTGTGTTCGTCGAGAAATCCACGAACACTCTCGAGAAAATTGAAATCTAAGGGACTAGGACTACCTATAGAGAGCGACAGTCCGTGGCAAACAACAGGATATTTTTCCGCGTAAGTTCGAAATTCCCTTCCAAAACGACCGCCTACATCAATCCAGTTTTCTGGAGCGACTTCCCAGAAGTCGACATTCTCCTCAATTAGTTCCGGGTGCTCTCGAAGCGCGCGAAACATACCACGGCGCAGGCCTAGACCGGCACCTCGAATGGCTTGTTGTTGGGGCAAAAGTAAGAAACGGACGAATTGTAGAACCGATTTAAGTCCGGAACTACAATTCGTCAGTTAGAACGAATGTCTGTAAAGGGGGAAAAGGAGATTACTCCTCGGTAGATTCCTCTTCTTCCTCGTCGGCGTCTTCGTCTTCGTCAGCGTCGTCTTCTTCACCGCACTGACCTTCGCCACACCCGCCTTCGTCTTCACCGCATTCACCTTCATCGTCGCCTTCGTCGTCGGCATCGTCGTCTTCACCGCACTGGCCTTCGCCGCACTTGGCTTCTTCGTCGTCTTCAGCCGACAAAACATCGATATCGTCGAGCGACTCGGCTACGAATAGATTGTTAGCCTCTTCGTCAAGAGAAGCACTGAGGGCTACACCCAGAGAAGCGGCCATAAACGCACCAACGCCAACTATGGCAGGTTTGGATTCATTAATTTGCATGGAAAATTCCTCACAAGAATTAGGGGTTTTGTAAGTCAAAACTGCCTTGTAACAGTTTGAATCTACGTTGTCATTTGTAGAAGTGACAATATTACTCACAATTAATTCCATTATTCCTCCATTTTTTCATCGGGATCGTGAAATTTACAAAAAATCGCGGAAATCCAAGTAAGAACTACCTAAATCGCAAAAATGGACACCTAGTTCTGGTGTTCCAACTGTGCAAATGCTTGTTCCAAGCGCTGCGGAGACAGTTTCATCCTAGTCTTTATTTCCTGGCAGAAAAGCGACAATCGATACTCTTGGAGTAAGTGGAACAATCCGTCTGCATAGGGATGTTGACGTTGGACACTCAGGGCAACCAGTCGATCTTGCCAGCGTGCTATTTCCCTTGTAGCGAGTAGATCTTTACTCAGTTTACCGGAGAGTCGATCTAAACGAGCTTTTATACCGTTTAGATACCGAGGTAAATCAGGCATTCGTTCGACAGAAAATGAAAAAGGAAAATCGGAATCAAAGAGGCTATCGAGTTGTTGTTCGATGTCATTTCGAGACTCTTGAAGTATCGGTTTCTCCAAAGACGCCACTCGAAGCATCAATTGATGTCGCATAGCTAAAGCGCTCGATACTGAATCCATGAGACGTACTGCATTCGGTATGAAGTGACGACGGTTATTTTCAATTGTTTGCTGGAATTTCTTGTCAGTATCCGGCAATGGTGGCGAAGAAAAAAAAGTGTTGCGAGCTGCGGTCAAAAAAAGTAACTGTCGGAAGTTAGCTAGATTTCCAAGACTCGTCGAGTACAGCTGAAGCGACCGGTCATTCTTAAACTGGGTCGTTAAGTACGTAATCGTCTGATGCTCACGTATTAAGGCTAGACGACACATCCCCCTTATCGAACCATGGTACTGTTCTTTTTCATCGAATCCAACTCTGATGTCAACACCATCACCACGATCCACTAGTACGGGAAACAGTTCGATCGTTCCCGATGAGCTCTTTGCAGTTATGGTACGAGGAAACCCCGCTAGTGGGAATGTTTTCAGTCCTTTTTGCTCATATGGAGCTTTGAACGAATCGTCGAAACGATCTTCAAGAAGGTGTTGAACGCGTTGCCTCAAGTCCGCTAAGTTTCGACCCTGTGCAATCACCTTTTGCTGTTGATCAACAACTTGAACGTTCACAATCAGATGTTTCGATACGTCTTCCACACTCCACACAGTCGCAGCAATTTCAACCTGAAATAACGCTAATACTCGTTGTGATAACACTTCCGCGAGATGCCCGACGCGATAATGACCATCCTGCAGTAGTAGCGGGACGAGTTCTTTGATCTTATCGGGTATGGGAGCTAGTTGCTTTCGATACTGTTTTGGAAGGCGACGCAACAATTCTGTACATTTTTCTTCGAAGAAACCTGGAACGATCCATTCTAAGCTCGATTGTTGGAGCTTTGATAAGTCCGCTAAAGGTACGCGAATTGATACACCATCGTCGTCTCGACCCGGCCCAAATTTATACCGCAACGCAAAACAAACCGAGTTAATTTTGAGCTCTGCAGGATATGCTTGATCACGGACGGAGTGATCAGGAACGTATAAAAATTCTTCTCGTTGAATAAGTAGACCACTGCGTTGCTTTGCATCAGCGGTGCGATACCAGCGTATGAATGACACTCGATCACAAACCTCATCTGGAACCTTTCTTCGATATAGCTCGACAACGCTGTCTACGCTTAAGACAATGTCTGTTCGTCGCTCCTTCGATTGTGTTTCGAGCAGAGACTCTCGAAGTTTGAAATTTGCTCTAACCTCCCGAATACCTATGTTGGCTTGATTGTGGACAAGCGCGTGGGTCAAAAAGAGTTCGCGGGCTGCGTCACGGTCGTAATCCTTGAGATTGACGCTTCGATTTTGAACAACCGGTAATCCGTACACCGACACATCTAAGTAGGTGCAACTATCATTTTGTGTCGTATCCCAAAAGTGATCGTGTACCCGAGTTTTCATGACCGACCGGGAGAATGTTTCAATCCACTTTGGATTTATCTCAGCTAAACCTCGTGCATACACCCGAGAAGTTTCAACAATCGTTGCAGCAACTACCCACTTCGGTTTGCGGTTCGCAATGCTTGAACCTGGAAACAACGAGAATTTGAGGTTTCGGGCACCCTGATATGACGAATCTTCCAATCGAAGTCCTAGAAAGCTCAACGACCCACTCAATATGGATTTGTGGATTCTTTCAAAGCTTGCTACTTTTTTGTTGATACTCATTCGCAATCGTTTGCAAGTTAAAACAAGCTGTCTATGTAGAGCGCGCCATTCCAAATATCGTTGTGTAGAAACAAAGTGACGCTCGAGGATACGTCTAAGCTGGTTCCGTGAATGGTCTTCCCTGAGTCCTTCTATCCACTCCCACAAATTGAGGTACGACAAGAAGTCTGATTTAGGATGTCGGAATTGTCGGTGTACTTCATCTGCAGCTTGTTGATGTTCCAATGGCCGGAGAAATGGTTCTTGTACTGCCAAAGCGGAAACAATGACAAGTAGTTCCTTCAATGCTTTCTGCTGATTGGCTTCGATTAGCATTCGCGCAAGTCTAGGATCGACGGGGATCTGCACCATTTGTCTACCAAGGTCGGTAACGTTATCGTTCTGCAACGCGCCTAATTCATGCAATAGTCTTTTCGCCGAGGCGATGGCTCGATCATCGGGACGATTAAGAAAAGGAAAAGTAGCAATCTCACCAAAGCCGAAAACTACCATTTGTAATACGACTGCAGCTAGATTAGTCCGCATGATTTCTGGATCGGTGAAAGCTTCTCTGGAAAGATAATCCGCTTCCGAGTACAGCCGAAAACACACACCAGGAGCTAAACGACCACACCTCCCTGCTCGCTGATTCGCACTCGCTTGAGAAATTGCTTCGATCGGTAATCGCTGAATGCGAGAACGTAGGCTAAAACGACTAATCCTCGCTTGCCCGAAGTCAATCACATATCGAATATTCGGTACAGTGAGACTGGTTTCCGCCACATTTGTAGCAAGCAGGATACGACGTTTTGACGATGTCGAAAAAATTTTTCGTTGCTCGGAAGCAGGAAGTCGAGCATAAAGAGGCAGCACCTCAAACCGATTAGCAAATTGCTTTCTGAACCAATGTGCCCAGTTGAATATCTCTCGTTCTCCTGGAAGAAACACCAAGATATCCTGCACTTTACTAATGGGTTCCGCTTGAATTTCTTCGAGGCAGTCAATTAATACATCCTCTATTTCGTCTTCAATCGGTTTGTACCTTGTGTCTATCGGAAAAGATCTACCTTCTGCTACAAATACAGGTGCATCATTGAAGAATGAAGAGAATGCTTGGACATCGATTGTCGCGCTGGTCACAATTACGCGCAAATCCGTACGTCGTACTAAAAGATGCTTTAAATATCCGAGTAAAAAGTCAATATTTAGACTACGTTCGTGCGCTTCATCAACTATTACCGTATCGTAATCGTACAGCGATCGGTCGCGTCGGATTTCGGATAAGAGCAACCCATCCGTCATTACCTTAACGAGAGTATTTCGACTCACTTGGTCTTCAAACCGAACCGCAAATCCAACTTTGTCACCTACGCCAGTGTTGAGTTGTTGGGCGAGTCTGTCCGCAACGCTACGAGCAGCTAAACGACGTGGTTGCGTGTGGCAAATCATGCCTCGAGTGCCTAAGTCCGCTTTCAAACATGCTAACGGAAGTTGCGTAGTCTTACCAGAACCGGTTTGGCCGGCTACCACGATTACTTGATGCTTCTTTAGTGCACCAACAACATCTGGTAAGACCGAACAAATCGGAAGATCTGATTGATAGTGGATTCGTGGTACCAACGTCTTCCTACGAGTTAGCTCACGCGCACTTTCCGACAATCGATTGAGAGTTTTTTGATCGGATTCAACCCGTCGAAGCGCTCGCTGCAGGACAGGACCATCCCTCGCAAGAATTCGTTCTGCCGAAAGGTTGTTGACTCTAGAACGTGGCATGAACAATCAAAATGTAATCCATCCCAAGCACTTTCAATTCAATCCCTGCAACATCGAAAGTTTCAGATCTAAGGCGATTTCTTTTTCGAGCTCGCGGCCTTACGCAGTAACAAAATAGCTAAGAACACCAATGCAATACAAAAAGTTCCTAACATACCAAACGCCGTCGAGCCAGCTGGGTCCTGATCCACTTCAAGAAACGTTTGGTAGAAAAATACTGCAAACAGAGGAGCGAAAAAGCCATCTTCAAATTCCCAAGGCCACAGTGCCCAAAAGCTCCCCACCGAGATCACAAAATAAGCGAGTAATTTCACGCGTTTCAATGCTAGATACGCTAAACACGCTAATACCCCGGTAGCAATTACAGCTACTAACCAAGCTAGGTTATACGACATCGTCCCTTACCTACGACTACTCGTCAGAGTCTTCGACCCATTTAATGGCCTGCGTTGCAAGATCATCGAGGTGGATATCTCGTTCCGAGATAGCTCGGTTTGCGACCGAAACACCTAAGTCTCTCATCTTCTGAGAGTCTCCGGCAATCAGTGGATGCCAATCATACAAAGACTTGCCTTCAGCAATTAACCTGTAGGCGCATGAGTCTGGCAACCAATATAGTGAATCTACATTGGTTGGTGAGATCTCAACGCAATCCGGAACTAAGTTATGGCGATTTTCATAAGAAAGACAGCGACATGTCTCAGTGTCGAGTAATTTGCACACAACTGGAGTCATAACAAATTCCGGTCGGTCTGCAACTTTGAACTTCAACTGGCAACACTGTGCACAACCGTCACACAGACTCTCCCATTCTTCCTCACTCATTTCAGTCAACGTCTTGGTTTGCCAAAATGGCTCAGGTGGTACCACGATTCTTTCCATCTAGGAGTTCAAAATCTCTCGAAGTTCGGTGCCAAGCACTTCTTCTCGCCACGCGCCGAAAGAAGGTGGAAATTTGTCACACTCGTCATAATAGGAAATCCAATTACTGATCTGAGAACTACGACCTAGAGTCTCCAATGCTAACTTCATTGAATCAGATTTTTTAGCTACGAGTTGTTTCACCGGTTCTTTAGTTCGATGAAACAACTCCCTTTTCTGTGCTGTGTGCTTGTGCCCAAGAGAAAAGTGTATCTCTATGCTGTCCGAGTTTCCTTTTTTAATTCTCGAAATCAAACGATATAGATTCTTACCGAGTCTGTGAAATTGTCTTAGAAAAAAATCAATACCCTGTTCATGGTGTTCTACGGCAATTTTTACATCTTTGTGTGTTAGTACTCGTTCTCGAGGCAGATTGCGCGAACGTGCGGTACGTTCGCGCCACTCTAGTAGACCAAAATAGATTTTTAGTTCCATAGCTTTCCAGTCGATCTGGGCCGGAATCGCGGTTAAATCCGATAGGGTAAATTCGTACACAGGTTGGAAATAGTGTTGCATCTCTTCAAGAAACCATGACAACCGATTCTGTTTCACAAGAAGCGATCGAATTTCATCCCAAATCGATAGAAGGAATCGAACATCATCAAGGGCGTATTGAATCTGTGTCCGCGTAAGTGGTCTTTTTCGCCAATCACTTTGTGTCATCTTTTTGTTTTGTTCCAACGGATGATCTAGGTAGTGTTCCACTAAAGAGGAATAGTTCAATGCCGCGTCAGTGGAAACGAAAGCATGCGCGAGCTGCACGTCAACGAGATTGGGCAACTCTTTCCCAAAGATGAGATGTAGAAGTTCTAGGTCTTCTCTCGGTGAGTGAGTTACTTTGATCCGATCAGTCGAAAATAGTGCAGATTCGAGCTCGGTTAGATCCAGCGGGGCAAGTAAGTCCACAATGTACGAACCCGAAGTAGTAGACAGTTGAAGGACACATGGTCTTGGAAAAAATGTTCGTCGACGGTGAAACTCCGTATCCATTCCAATGATGTCATCGAGTCCAGATACAACCCAATCTAAATCCGTTTGTCTATGAATAACCGTTTCTTCAGTCTTCAATCGGGGTTCGACCACGTAATGCATGATTGATTGTGTTCACGTCAGTGTAGGAAAGTTCACCACCTGCTGGGACACCATGCGCTATGCGAGTTACTGTAAGCTCTTCTTTATGAAACATGCTGGCGATATAGTGAGCTGTCGCCTCCCCTTCGGCCGATGTGCCAGTCGCGACGATCAATTCATTCACCGCATCGACCTTTACTCGTTCGTGCAGTAATGACAAACCAAGGTCATTTGGTCCAACTCCATCGATGGGTGATAGATGACCGTGAAGGACAAAGTAGCGACCAGAAAAACTACCAGAGCTCTCAATAGCATAAGCGTCTCCTGGAGTCTCGACTACGCAAATCAACGAAGCGTCTCGTTTTGGATTAGTGCACAGAGCACAAATCGGTTCTTCTGATACATTCCGACAATGGGTACACTCCCGAACGTTGGACACCGCGTCATGAAGAGCATTGGCCAGTTCCTGTCCAGCGGCTCGATCTTTGTGTACCAGAAATAACGCTATTCTGGTTGCTGTCTTCGGTCCGACTCCTGGCAATATCTGCAGAGCTTGAACCAGTCGCGCGATGAGAGAACTAAACATTTAGATGAAAGATTGACAAACTCTACTTCAACAACGAGTCGCTATCTACAGATTGACCCATTCACGGAGTGCGTTTGATGTCGACTATTTGTGCACCAAAATTTTTGATAAGTGAGGAGACGATTGGATCTTGTAGTGCGACCTCTCGATCTAAACTATCATTGTCCTCGGTAGGTGACTTTTTTTGAATACTCTCGTCGGATTTTGGAGATGTAGAAGATTGAACCAAGTTCGAATTCGCTTGGATTGATGGAGAATCTTCGTTTTTATCACTAGAGATATGTGTCGAGTCGTTGGAATCTCGCTTGGTTTTTGCTTGATTTCTGGGTCCAGTCCCTCCCTCTTTCGCGGTTTGTTCATTCTTTGCCGTTGATGATTCTGTAGAGGTGCTTGTTACCGGTTCAAAGTCCAATAGACGGACAAGCGTCATTTCAAAACCAATCTTATGGTCTGGGGCGTACTTCAAATCGCGCATTCCAACCACCAATATTTGGTAGGCTACTTGGAGCCACTCGGCGGAAAATTTCCCGATGAATGGCTCTAACTGTTCCGTATCGGCTTGCCCGGTAATCTGTGCTAAGGCAAGTTCGTGTACTGTGCGTTGCAAATTCTCGAGTAAGTCGGAAAAGCTGACTGCTTGCTTAGAAAGCTGGTTTACGAACGCTAAGGTCGCACGGCGATCACCTTTAACCAGCATATTCAAAATTTCCGACACTTCGTCTGTGCGTACAGTTCCCAACATTTCAGCAACTCTATCGATAGCGATGCTACCACCTCCATGAGATACTGCTTGGTCCGTTAATGACAGCGCATCACGCATACTCCCTTGAGCTGACCGAGCGAGCAATTGCAATGATTCTTTATCAAACTGTATGTCTTCTTGAGCAAGAATGGTCTCTAGTTGTGTGTTTATAACAGCAGGTTCGATGTTGCGTAAATGAAACTGAAGACAGCGAGATAGTACCGTTAGTGGAACTTTTTTTGGATCGGTAGTAGCAAATAAGAACTTTACGTGGTTCGGAGGTTCTTCCAGGGTCTTGAGTAACGCGTTGAAACTAGCGGTAGACAACATATGGACTTCGTCGATGAGGTACACTTTAAATCGTCCAACGTTGGGCGAGTAGTGGACATTTTCTAGCAGTTTGCGCATGTCGTCGACTCCTGTTCGAGAAGCCGCGTCAACTTCATACATGTCGGGGTAGTTACCACTTTGAAACCCCTCGCATGCGATACAATCACCGCAAGGTGTTGACGAGACCTTTGCCTCGCAGTTGAGACAATTAGCAAATATTCGCGCTAAGGTAGTCTTCCCAACACCGCGGGTGCCAGAGAACAAATAGGCATGATGCAATCGATCAAAATCTAACGCATTGACAAGAGCTTTTACCGTATGATCTTGCCCACGGACCTCGTGAAAATCTCGAGGACGATATTTCCTCGCTAGTACTACGTAAGCCATCCTCAAAATTTTATGCTAATTAATCGATTGACCGACGAGTGAATGACAAAGCAGTTTTACATAATCGGTCATCGAGGTGCACCCGCACTTGCTCCTGAGAATACGATACCATCTTTTGCGCGTGCCATCGCGGAAAAGGTAGACGGAATCGAGTTAGATGTGCATTACGTCGACCACCAATTGGTCGTGATACACGATGAGACAGTCGATCGAACAAGTAACGGTAAAGGAAAACTTCACGAACTGTCCTTTGACGAACTTCGGCAATTAGACTTTGGCGACGGCGCGACCATACCGACTCTTGTGGAGGTCATCGAGGCTACTCCCAACAGCATCCTAATCAATGTTGAACTGAAGGGTCAAGACACAGGTAGGCCAGTAGCACAGTTATTACACAACTATCCGACGCATGAATTTATGGTTTCTTCATTCGATCGACGCGAACTCGCGCATATCACTGAGGAATTGAGTACCCATCCCAACACCGAAGTCGCGTTGCTGGGTGTACGATTAACTTCTAGATTGATGGAAGAAGCTCGTCAACTGAATATTAGAACTCTAAATGTCTCCAATAAATTTCTTAAAAGAAAGAAGCTAAGTCTCGCCCTTCAATGTGGTTTTAGGATAAATGTCTACACCGTAAATTACGCGACACGCGCGAGGCAACTGCGAAATATTGGAGTGTCTGGAGTCTTCACCGACGACCCTGCTAAGCTCAGGGCATTGCACGATGACTAGTTGAGCTTGCGGTGTACTCAAAGAGTGCAGACACTTTGCTTCTCAAATAGTGTGAGGAATGGATCTTGGTTCGTTCGGTAGCCCTGAGGATGTCGAGCGCTCGAGTACTTGGTTAGTATTGAAGTTTGAAGCTGAATCTACACCCCGTAGAGGTAACGATCTACGATTCGGTAAGAAGAATCTAATGGGTATTGATTGAGTGGTGCAAAGTTTGTACTTTATGAGTCTAAAGCGCGAAACTCTTCATCTAGACGATATCGACCAGACGTGATATAGTGCTCCATCCGAGACAGCTTTTTCTCCATTTGAGCGATGTCGCGTTTAACTAATCCCATACGAAAAATCATACTGCTCTTCGCTGCTGAGTCGCTGAATTCGTCCACCGTACGTCGATATCCTTCCCTCGTTCGGGAATAACGTCGGCGTGATCGACGATAGCGACCGTGAACCGGAGTCATTTCTTCCTCGTCGTACGGTTTTTTATCCATCACAAAAATCGCAATAATGTAGGCGGGTATAACAATCCATGCTACAAAGACCACGCCAATAACGGTTAGAAGACGAACAATCCACGGTTCAATGCCTAGGTAATCTGCGACGCCTGTGCAGACACCGAACAAGGGACCATGTTCCGGATCACGGTACAGTCTTCTTACTGGCCTAACCTCAAGTTCTTCTTTGGGCTGACTATAGGTCTTTCTTCTAGTCATCGGATGTTAGCAGGGGTGTCTAGCGAAAGCGTGATGATTGATGTCGCTCGCAATTTGTTCGCGTGCTTCCTCATCACTCTCGATCCGTTTGTGTTCGTCTCCAGCGCGGTGCGCTGTGATCCAAGATCTTTTCTAAAGTATCAACACGCTCTGACAACTCTTCAGCGTGGTCTTCCAAACGTTGTAGCTCTTCGCGATCTTCTCGTGCGAGAATTCGATGGGCGCGTTTCGAACGAGAATAGTGTAGGATCAACCAAAGCGGCAGGCACACTACTAGAAAGAGAATCGCGCACACGCCCCCAAAAATGAATATCACACCGAAGATGTCTTCTACAAACATGATGAGTCCTTATATTCGATGTTTAAAACGATTTAAGATGATTTATCGCTTATTGAGCGTTTGAGTCGTTCAAGCGCTTCGTCAACTTTTTCATCCGCTTCAAGTTCGCGAATCTCGTCTGAAAGATTGCGTTGTCCCATGTCGTAGGATTCTACAGCACCTTCAAGATCATCGATCTTTCGCTCAAACTGCTCGAATCGAATCATTGCTTCGTCGACATTCCTTTCGGTTAGTTGCCTACGAACATTCAATCTTGCGCGAGCGGTACTCCCTCGAACCAACAACGACGACTGTTTAATCTTTGCGTCCTTGAGCTTTTGCGTGAGCGTCGTGATGTCATCGTTCATCTTTACGAGCATGGATTCTATGGTATCGAGATCGTTGTCGATCGCGACTACCATTTCCTTAGCTTTTTCCGATTCAGCTAAAGCTGCTCGAGCTAAGTCGTCGCGATCCTTGCGTATCGCTGTCTCTGCCTTACGCGTCCACTCGTCGACCTCTTGTGCAAAAACATCGCGTTTACGCAACATTTCTTTTTTGTCGGCAATACCCCGAGCGGCTGTCGTTCTAACCTCAACCAGAGTAGCTTCCATCTCTTGGATGATCATGCGCACCATCTTCGACGGGTCTTCAGCTTTGTCCAACATCGAATTAATGTTCGAGTTTACGATGTCACTGACACGGGAAAAAATACCCATAATTTTCTGTCTCCTGTGTGATGAAGAGTTTTATTGCTGTTTAATAAGCAACTATCGTGCCACATGTTTTCTGAATTGAAAAAAATTTGGTAGATCGACTAGAGACCATGCATTCTAACGGTGTAGTTATGATATGTTGGTGAAAATTCGCGAATATTGGTATTTTTGAACATGGCAGAACAAGCCCCAACACTCGTTGGACAATCTCCTGCGTTCCTGAAAGCATTAGAAGAAATTTCTAACATTGCGGAACTCGCAAAACCAGCATTAATCGTAGGGGAACGGGGAACAGGAAAAGAGCTCTTTGCAGCGCGTCTGCATTACCTGTCGCCGCGTTGGGATTCCGTCTATCTGCAGCTCAATTGTGCGACTCTGACCGAGACTCTACTTGAGACCGAATTGTTCGGACACGAAGCCGGAGCGTTCACAGGTGCGACCCGTCGGCACTTAGGGCGGTTTGAACGTGCCAGTTCGGGTACACTGTTCCTAGATGAACTAGCAACTACGTCACAACGCGTTCAAGAAAAAATTTTGAGAGTCATCGAATATGGTGAATTTGAACGTGTTGGAGGGAGCAATACTATTCAGACTGATGTTCGGATAGTCGCCGCGACGAATGAAGATTTACCTACTCTCGCACAAGAAGGAAAATTTCGCATTGATCTTCTTGACCGACTTGCGTTCGACGTAATCACTCTGCCACCTCTGCGCGAACGTGCCGAAGACATACTGTTACTGGCTGAACACTTTGCTGTAAATATGTCAAACGAGCTCAAGCGTGAGCTGTTTCCTGGATTTTCCGATACGGCGATAGATGTTCTCACGGAACATTATTGGCCCGGGAACGTTCGGGAATTGAAAAATGTTGTGGAGAGAGCTGTTTATCGTAATAGCCCGGGGGACTTGGTTGAGGAAATCGTCCTCGACCCCTTTGACTCGCCCTTTCGACTAAGCAACAACGCAGAACCGACACACACTCAGAATTCGAACCCTAATGAGACTGAGTTTCCAGTCAATATACGAGAGAAGGTGGAGGAATTCGAAGCGTCCATATTGCGGACGGCTCTTGAAAAAGCCAAGTTCAATCAGCGAAAGACTGCTGAGCTATTGGGATTGACGTACAACCAAGTTAGAAACACTCTGCGCAAGCATAGCATCTCGACTAGCGAGTCTGACGGTGCCGACAGTAAGAGTTAAGAAACTTCCTGTCTTTTAAAGCTACTAGTTCGCAACGTCGTGCCTTGGGAGATTCCATGCATTTCTATAATTTTCTCTCACGTTAGACAACTAAGCTGTCTGATTGAATGGCAATTAGCCGGTCCCTTCGCGGCGATAGATTGTGAACCCCGCCAGGCCCGGAAGGGAGCAACGGTAACAGTTATATCGGGTGCCGAAGATTCGATTGGCTAATTCGCCGCCCTCACGCTTACCTGTAGGCATTTATGGAGAGGTGTCCGAGAGGCCGAAGGAGCGCGCTTGGAAAGCGCGTATGGGGATAACTCATCGAGGGTTCGAATCCCTCCCTCTCCGCCAACAAGTGATCTAGGTCGTGGATGCGAACCGTCGTCGCCTCAAATTTAACTTATTTCGAGACTCTGTTGGTTTCCGTTTTCCTACTAGAGACAGTTAGTAGTCGGAAGTAATTTGTGCAGTAGCTATTCTGATTGCAGCGCGGCTACGGGGTCAAGCTTGGCTGCTGACACAGCTGGATATACACCAAACGCTACCGCGATCGCCATACAAACAATTACGGCTACGGAGATTCCAAAGTAGTTCCATGCGACCGGCCATTTCGCAAAGAAAGTGATCAAAATCGCAAGTACAACGCCTGCGACTATTCCAAATATTGCTCCGATAAACGCGATGACTGTAGTCTCAATCAAGAATTGCCGTACTACATCAGCTTTGGTCGCACCGACCGCTCGTAACAGACCGATTTCTGACTTCCGCTCCAACACGCTAGCAAGCATGATGTTCATAATTCCAATTCCTCCCACTAACAGCGAGATAATTGCAACCGACGTCATCACAATCGTAAATATTCGATTCGTTTGTCTTTGCTGGGCGAGAATGTCATTCGGTACTGTGACCGAGAAATCGTCTTGAGCGCCATGGCGACGCTTGATACTTTCGCGAATTGCCGCCTCTGCGGATACTAAGGACTCACCTTTAATCTTAAATTTAACTTCTGTAAGTTCAGAGGCCATATCCTCGACCTTCAACCGATTCAAACCAGTATTCAACGGGATGTAGACTCTGTCCGAATCGCCTCCAACCTTTATCCCTTGAATTTCTTCTCCTGGAATCTTTTGGTCTTGTAAGACCCCTATGACCTCAAACCAAGTAAAGTTGACCTTCACGGGCTTGCCGATAGCGTCTCCGTTAGGAAACAGTCGCCGCGCTGTCGTTTCGCCCAGGACTGCCTTGGTAGCAAACTCTTGATTGTCCTCATCAGTGAACAGGGCACCAACCTCGATACCTAGACTTGAGAGTTCGAAAAAGTCACTACTGACCGCCCACACCTCAGAATTTATGCTGTCACCCTCATCCTCATGGGAAAAGAGAGTCCAAACCCTCAAGTTCTTTATACCCGCCCACTTGTCAACGAAATGCAGCGTCTCTTTCACCGCTCTGGCATCGTCTACCGAGAGACCAGAGCTATGCTTACGCACCTCCAACAGTTCTTCGGTGCTCAGATCTAAATCCTCGACAATAATGTTCTCGACCCCCAAACCTTGAATCATTTTCATAGACTGTTTCAAGCCACCTTCACTCACGGCAAGCATGGATATCACCGCACCCACACCAAAGATCATCCCAAGAAGTGTTAAAAATGTTCGGAGTGGCCTATGTGCTAGTTGACCGATTGCTAACCGAAAATCCGGCCACATTGTCGAAAGCAGTTTCACAAAGGTTCGATTACCTTTAAGTATTCAAAGTTTGTCAAATGACCTTTGGTAGAGCTATGTGGACGAAGGCTCATCTGGTGCAACCAAACTCACCTCGTCTCCCTTCTCAAGTCCATCTACGATTTCAACCAATGTCGGACTTCTGTGACCAAGTTCTACCATACGTTGCTCAATTTCTCCTTTCTTGTTAACAACCCAAACATAAGCTTGATCTTTATCAATAAACACAGCTTGCTGTGGAACTAAAAAAGCACTTTTTAACTCACCAGTGATGATCTCCGCATCTATAGTGTTACCGACTCGCATTAGGTCTGCATCGATGTCGTCAATGTCTACACTCAAGGTGAAATACTTCGTTGGATTTACGTTATCTAAAGGGGAAGCGATATGTGAAATGTCCACTATCTTGCCTGTAATTTCTTGATTCAATGAACTGTGCATGCGCATCTCAACAACTTGTCCAACTTCGACTCCGACGGCATCGACTTCTAATACATAAAGTTTTGCTTGGATCATCCCCCGCACTGGAATCTGCCCGACCTGAGCCCTTCCCCACGCCGTCTTCCCAGGTGCGTATTTATCTCCCCACCATTGAGATCCGTAAATGAATGTTCCATCCGCGGGGCTCTTAATTTCCATGTTATCAAGAATTTCTTGTTGTGTTTCGAACTGCTGCTCTGTGTTTTGAAGATTCGCTTCAAGTCGGACAATCTCTGCATCATGACGTTGGTCGTGCGTCTCAATCTGCCATTGAACAAACTCACCCAATTGTCTTAAATACTCTAAGTTCCCGACCTGCTCAATCAGCTCGTTTCGACTAAACACTTCATCGTCGAGCAAAGTGTAGATGGACGCAATATCTATTTCACCATCAACCCGAATGTCTTCGTGTCCCAGCTGAATGCGTTCCCCAAAGCTAGAATTAATGAAGGTATCAATCGAAGTCTGTTGACGCTCTAGTTGTAATAAGCTACGGTCTCGCACTTGTACCATGTCGGCGTTATCAAAGCGAACCACGACATCGCCTTCGTTGACCTCGGAGTATTCTGGGATCATCCATGCAATTGTGAACTCGCCGCGAACGTTAGCCCCTAATTGCACAGGAACCGATTGGGTTGAAATAATTTCTCCGTGAGCGCGTACGTAAAACTCATGGTCTTGCGGTTCGACGACTACTTTCGAGTATTCGCTAGTGTCAAAAGAACACCCTACGCCACATAGTAATACAACACATGCGAGTGTGCGAGATAAAAACTTAAATGATTTCATAGTTTAACTCTTTGCCCCTCTTCTAGTCCATCTTCAACGATAAAGTAATCCTGACTAGCTTTCCCTAATTTAATTGCTCGCCACTGATCCGTCAAAACAAATCCACCGAGAGAAAATCTTGGGGTGACAACCCCAGGCTTGCCCTCTTTATAAACAAGCGCTGCTTTAGGAACCACCAACACATCGTTAAATGTCGCAATTTCCACTTTGACTTCTACAGAGACTCCGATCCGTAGGATTTCTGAGTAATCTTCGTCAAGCTTGACGGTGAAATCTCGTACCATTTCTAAGGAGTTCGGAGATTTGCGTCGGACTGTATTTCCTACAGAATGCACAACACCCGACAGTTCGGCGGTACCTGTAGTCTCAGTAACGATTATGGCTCTTTGATCTACGTCGAGCACGGTGGCTAAATTTTCCGGTATAGTCGCCCGAATCAACAACTTCTTGTCGTTGACAATTCTTAGTATTTGTATTCCCCCACTAGCATTGGATCCAGCTGTGAGTTTTTCACCGTTCCAACCAGTTCCAACAACAGCAATTCCGGCCTTTGGAGCACGGATAGTAAAGGTATCCAAAGCTCTTTTAGCTTCCGCTAGTCTAAGTTCGGCACGCGCGATCTGCCTTTTTTTGTTTTCTTCCGCCGCAACTTTATCTCTATCGCTGAGCTGTTTTCGATATAGTGCGCGCTCGTAAAGAGTTTCGGCTAAACGACGCCGTTCCACCAGTTTTTGGTACTCAATACCGGGAACGATCCCCGCTGGAACTTCTGCTAGGCGCACAGCTTTCTCAACATCGGCTTTGAGATTCGACATATCGAGGGCTTCTTGACGGATTTGTTGCTGTTTTTGTTCTTTATCGACACCAACGTCCCCGGCGTGTACGTTGAGTTCACCTTCCAGTTCGCGAATACGCTCATCCGTTCTTGAAACTTCAAACTGGACCACAACCTCACCTTTACTTACCCGTTTTCCTTCCGGTACTATACGCTCAAGTCTAGACCTCCAACGAGCGGTGGGCGGTGCGCCAATCGATTCAACTTCCTCCGAATCGACAACACCGGTTGCACTCACGGTTACAACAAATTCTCTTTGCTTTTGTATGTCTCGCCACTCTGCTGCTTGTACACTCACAACAACGAGCGTGGCCAGCACAGCCAGCAATGCTGTTGTGCGAGCAGATTTAGTTAACTTGATCAGAGACTTCTTCATTTTTTATTACTCCCAAAACTGACATACCCGGCACATATACCTCTGGTATCGGTTCTAAAGGTTCGGTTAAGATTTCGTAGTATCCCGCTGAACTCCAGTCATCTCGACTCGCTGCTTGATTGGACATCCATGCTACTCTTGCTTTTACCTTCACGTCCCCAGCTGCATCGGGCGAGACCACAACTTCGTCGCCTAAAGCAATTTTTCGAATATCAGCTTCATGTACCCAAAATCTAAACTGCAAGTCTTCCCGACTCGCAACAATTAGCAGCGTCGTTCCAGACCCGTAACTTTCACCTGGAAAGATCTTCAAGCCGGTGCGAGGGTTCTCCCGGTAAATTACTAACCCAGGTTGTTCTGCAAAGAAATTAGTATGTTTCAATGCATTTTCAATGCGTTCTTTTTCGTTTTTTGCATTCACCAAATCACGTTCTGCCATGGGTCGATCTCTATCTCGAGCGGCATAGGCTTCTTCTAAACTCCGAATTGATCTTTCTAATGAGTGAATCGCATTCGCCAACGCTAACCGATTTCGATCGTGTGTTAGTTCCGGTACAGTATCCTTTGGCACCATAGAGTCTAAGCGCGCATTTTCTAACGACGACTCGGCACGAATTAGACTTGTAATCGCATCGAAGATCCTTAACTCGTGCGCCGCTTCTTGAGACTCTGCGGCAGTAATTTCGGTTTCAATATTCACTTCCGCTTGCTCAAGCTGGGATTCAAGGTCACCTGGGTCAAGTCTGACGATGGGATCACCGGGTTGCACCTCAAAGCCCTCTGGTGCCATCCAAGCTATCGTTCGGGACCATGAACCTGGAAGACGCGGCATCTTCACCGACTGAGCATTACCGTCCTCGATTTCACCGGTCAGGAGAATTGTGTTTGCACTCGCCATATTTCCCACGATGAGCAAGCTGAGTGCTAATACAGAATAGAAACAACCGCGAAATCGTTTTTCGAATATTTGTTTCAGCATACTTTTTTTAAAAACTCCAATGATGTACTACGTTTATGCCACGCCTAACCTGGTATTTTCAATTTCGCCTTCAATTTTGCCATCGCGCATTTTTATGACCCGAGTTGCATGTTTCGCCACTTCATCTTCATGGGTAACAATCAATATAGTCTGATTTTGCTCGTTCAAAGCATCAAATAGCGACAAAATATTTGCAGAAGTCTTTGAGTCTAAATTTCCTGTAGGTTCATCTGCCAGCAAAAGAGACGGATTCGTAACTAATGCCCTAGCGATTGCCACTCGCTGTCGCTGTCCACCGGAAAGTTGGTTTGGATTGTGCTTCATTCTATCGTCCATACCTAACTCTTTAACGACCTCATGCGCATGCTTAATCGTTTCGCTTACGTTCGTCCTTGACGAACGCGCGTAACGCATTGGCAACAATACGTTGTCCCAGGCGGTCAGTCGAGGTAGTAAATGAAAACTTTGAAACACGAAACCGAGGTACTGGTTGCGAATATCCGACAACTGATTGTCGTCCATTTCCGATACTTTGTGTTCCAACAACTCGTAACTCCCCGATGTTGGAGTATCTAGGCATCCCAAAATATTCATTAAGGTAGACTTTCCACTTCCCGATGGTCCCATTACCGCGATGAATTCACCTTCGTGAATGTCGAGGTTAACATGATCCAATGCATGGACATCGATGTCCCCGACGTGGAAAGTCCGACACAAATCTCGGACGGAAATTACTTTCTTCATGCAGTCCTTAAATGGATTCTCTACAAAAGCTGTCTAGTAAGAAATTTTATGGAATTATCTTGTTATTGCATTATACGATCACGATAGGGTACTTCCTTCGTTGAGTAAGCTCGCTATACATCGGCATCCTTGCCAAAAAAATTGAGTTCTCTGGCGAGTGTTTTGCCGTGCTAGAAAAACGTTCAGGCAGTCTTAATCTGATCGGTCTGCTCGGACAATTTAAAGCGAGTTGTCGTGAAACCCCGTTCATTGAACTAACAACCGTCTTACGCTCGCGCGAGTATGTCCTTTAATGTCTTCACATAAGCAATCGTTCATAGTTGGAAGTTTGCACTGTTTCATCACGAAATAAAAAGTGCAGATGTGCGTCCAGCCTTTCTAATCAGACATTTCGAAGCTAGTGTGTGTCAAGTACACAGGTTGTACTCTACTTGAGACTAAGTGATTCTCAACATACTGATAGCGTTCCGCGCGCGACTACCTCGCTGAGATTGCTCTAACTACGAAGGTTAGTACGGAGTACTACGCCGCGCGACTGGGTAGCAGATTTAAAAAATCCGCAGAACGCACGCACGAATGAATAAATTCAGCTAGACGTACTACCTCTCAGAGCTGTCGATAGCGGGTGCTTCAGCATAAGGATGAGGAACCACTGGAGGAAGCGTACCCGATCCTTGAACTTTTCGCACTCCAAGCTCTTCAATAATGATAGACGGAGCGACAATAGACACAGGGATTGAGTTCATTCCAATCCGATTGTAGTATGTAGTATCAAATTGCGTTACATCCTCCGAAACTGCTACGATATCGCGGAGAGTTCGATCGGTAATGTCGAGTATTTCAACAGGAGCTAACATTTCTTCTCTTCCATCAGGATAGACTTTGTAAGCTTCCATCACACTCGACGGTCCTCGTGTGCTGCCGGTGATTGTGTTCGGTGAAGAAATATGCCGCACCACAACGCCAAACTCAACATTAAAGTCTACAAGTAGTTGCCACAATTCTTCCTTCATGTCCTCTGCGGACAATCCATCTTCTGGTTCTATCAGTACATTACCAGGAACACCCGTTCCACCAAATCCCATAAATCGATTTGAACCATTGCTCTTGCGAAAGTCATCCACTGGTGTTCGAGTAGTCAACATGGTCTGTAAGCGACCTTGTTCTACTAGCAGCGTCCGTTGCGGTGGGACTCCTTCCAAATCTACAGGATAACTACCGATTAATCGACGACCACGGTACTCTGTCAACGTCGGGTCATTAACGACATTTAATTGTCGAGATGCTACGCGCGCACCAATTCGATCCATGAATGAATTTCGATTCGGGCGGAACTGACCAGGATTAGCTGTTAGTGGAGTTCGACTAGCTGAAAGTTTCGAAACGAGATAGGTTTTCAAAAATTGTGCAGCCGCCTGACCTTCAAACATGATCGGTCCAAAGTAAACTTCTTCCAGCTCATTCGCTGATCGCATACTCTGCAAACTCGAAATCATTCCTTGGACATCGCTCTTCATAGCTTCTAAATCGGGAAGCTCGGTACAGTCGATTCCGTAGTGTGTACGAAAATCTCTTAGTTCATGACCATTTTCGTTTTGAGTCGAAGCGGAAGTAAAAATCTCGCATCGTTGTTCCTCATAATCTACGAAACTACCTTCTGTATTCACAAATACGGTCCGACGATTTGCCGCTGTAGTTGTGACTCTCGAAGAATGAATCTCTGATGCATCTATGAAGAGTGCGGATAAATCCTTACCTGCAGCAGTAAACGTCGTCAGTTTTTCATCGTCAAACTTATGGTCTGACCGATATTCGTACGGCTCTTCTTTCGTGAAATCGGGGTCTCGTTCTTCCGCCGAGCTTTGATTCGTTAATGCTGTCTGTTTCTGTGCAAACGCGTTCAATCGACTTTTGAAAACTTCATCGGTTAATCGCCAAGCGATGCGGCGAATTTCGTCGTAGTCATCTTCGAGTGGGAGACGACTTGAAAACGTTGAATTGCTCACTCCTCGGCCCATGAAATTTGATTGATCAACTTCGTATGAGCCCACACGGAGATCTACATATAGTTGGCGATCACCCCCTCGTGTTGAAGAAACAGCGCCACCCAATTCGAAATTCTTGGAAATGAATCGAGTATCTACGACACGGTACGAGACAAAGTAAATCTCACCTGCGTCAGCTTCTTCATCTTTGAGTTCTGCAAGGGTTCGTTGCATCTCATCCTGAAGTGCTTGTACTAAGACATCGGAACTCTGTTCCTGTCCCCCTGCAAAAAATACAAAGAAAGTAGTTGTTGCTAAGGTTATTCGTTGAAAGATATTCATAAATTACTCGCTGTAATTCTGTCGAAGGAGACGCAAAGACACTTCATCGTCGTCCCGTTTCACGGGTGTTGGCAATATTGGAGGTTTATCTCGAGATGTCGCCGTTTTCTGAACTTCAACTTGTGAAATCAAAATTGATGGAGACACGGCGGATACCGGTATTCGTCCAGATTCAGCTCCACAATAGCCATTGAATGTATCGTAATCCGAAGCTCCAGCTTCGATTCGACTCATTGTCGTTAAAGGTGTGCCAATCAAATCGACACCACGGACGAGCTCTTGACTACCGTCTGCGAACATTCGATAGACGATCAGGGGCTGAACGTTGTACGCATTCGGCATGAATCGTCCAGTGATTGCATAGCCACCCTGAATATCTCCAAAATACAAACCAAACTCTCGTCCTTGATCGCGAACGCGTTCCAATAGCATTTCCTTCAACTCTTCAGCGCTTACTGGATTTTCGACTTCGAGAATTAGATTTGATTGTCGAGACACTGATCCATAACCACTTGTACTTTGACGGCGACCGTGTCCGTTCGACTCCAAGAATCCTTCCATTGGTTGCCGCGACATTAAAAAGCCTTTTAACACACCATTTTCAATTACGGTGACTTTTTGACCCTTTACTCCTTGATTATCGTAGTCATAAAAACCCCATAAAGTTAAACCGCGGTGTTCGCGAATATTCGGATCGAAGTACATCGTGAAATTTTCCGGAAGAATTCGTTCGCCAAGTTTAGCTTTAAAAGTTTGACCGTCGGTGACCGATTTGAGGCGGTGTCCCTCCAGTCGATGCCCAAGAATTTCATGGAAGAAAACTCCTGCGGCCCTAGCACCCAAAATTGCAGGTCCAGTGTATGGTTCTACAATTGGGGCATTTCGCAACGCGTCCAATTCTTCGATCATTGCGCGAACATCGGTCATTACTTTGTCATCATCGGGAAAACCTTCCGGTGTCAAAGCCTCGTAAGAAACGTACCGACGCAACTCCATGCCGTCCTCGGCTTTTGAGGTCGCAGAAATGCTGATTCTGTAGTAAGCTTCTGATGTAGCAATCTTGGTCCCTTCAGAATTTACAAACCAACGAGTCTGTACCTCTCCTCTGATTGAAACATCATTAGACTGAATGTGTTCTTCATATTTAAACGGAAGACCATAGCGTTTAGCTTTTTCACGAAAACTTTCGCCAACATCGGCTAATAGCAACGAACCACCACGGTAGTCCTCTGTCGGCATCGCGGTAAAGTCGCCAGTTTTATCCTCTTCCTCGACGGTAGCTTGAACTTCACTTTCCACTCGAGTCAATTGTGAAAGAGCGCTACGAAAACTTGCATCAGTTGCGTTCCACAGCGCAACCTTCAATGGCTGCTCTGCGTCAACGGAAATCGAACCAAAGTTCACACGCTGTGGAGTCCGATCGACACGAGTATTGTCAAGCTCCGGAGAACCCACACGCAAATCAATCGTCAATACTCGATTTAAAAATTCGTCATCGAACGAAGTCTCTCCGTAAGAACCAATCACCCGAACGACATCGTCCTCAACAATCTCGTAGCTCATATAGAAGGGTGGTTTATCTTCGTCTTGGAGAACGTCAAAATTTCGCATCAATTCATCGTGCATGTTTCCCAAAATGCGTTCCGAATCATGCTCGTCTGCAACGCTTAGACCTGACCAAGCTAGCAGAAATACAAGACAAATCGTAAATCGCTTCATATTCAATCCTCCTATTGATTCAATATTGAATAGACATTTAAACTTCATTTTAACAGTCAGTCACTCGCAGGGTGTGCAACAATGGGTAATCGTGGATGACCCGTTCCACCTCCTTGAAATGACATTTCTTCAAGTAATACCGAAGGTGCGACGACGCCGAGAAAACCAGGGGTTCCGAACGCTCCACCTAATCCCCCTATCGATCCAGCCATCGCAGACATCAGCGTTGATGAAGAGAACGGCGTAGAAACGTTGTAAGCACGATTCGTGTCGGACACAGCGACGATATCTTTCACCTGACTATCAGAAAACGAAACAACAGACAGCGGGCGAATCGGTACTTCATTGCCCTCTAAATCTACTTTGTATGCGTGCATAGTGGGTAACAATGTAATACCTCCACCCATTATCGATTGCATCAATCCCATAACGCCTTCCATGCCAGAGCTTAACGCTAAAGACCCGATATCACTAAATCTTTTGATTACGATACCAAAGTCATTACCGCTATCTTCGACGAGAACTAGTAATTCTTGCTTGAGTTCTTCTTCGGTCATGCTCTCGCTGGAGGAAATAAATATATTTCCTGGTAGCGGGGAACCCATTCGATTGCTGCCCGTACTCTTGTCAAAGTCTTTTGTGGGCGCGCGCGTGGTCAGCAACGTGAGTAGCCTACCATCCTCGATGAGTTCTGTGCGGCGCGCAGGCATACCTTCACTGTCGACTACATAACTCCCCATTAATGAGACACCATCGTGTTCTCGAATTGTGGGATCGTTGACAACGCTTAGAAATCTCGGGAAAACTCGAGCGCCGATTTTGTCCATGAACGGATTTTGTAGCATTCCCATCATACCAAAACCGCTGGATTCTGAAACCGGTAGGGGGACAGCCCCAGCTCGTGTTCCAAGAACCTGCGAAAAGAACTCTGCAGTAGCCACATCCGTTATCAAAACAGGACCGGTGTAGGACCTCACATACTCAGCGCTCATGAGTGCGCGTACTGATGCTACGAGTTCTTCGTGACGTTGTTTTAGAACCTCGACATCTTCATATAGCTCATCACAGTTTTGTGCGTAGGCTGTGAGGTTATCATTGACCATCGCACCATCGTCTGCTTGAGCACTTGCTTGTGTCATTACCGTGCACAATGAAGACTCTAGCCGGTGAAAATTACCGTCAGAATCAACATAGGTTCGCCTATTGGTCGCATAACTAACAGTTGTGGACGTTTGTTGTAGTTCCGGGTGTCCTTTTAAAACAGCTGATAGTTCGTTAGCGAACGCCATCACTCTGTCAATGTCAATCGACTCCAATTCACTTTTGGAAACGTACTCAAATGGCTCTTCCTCATTGAAGTCGTTCGCGCGTTCTGGATTTGGTTGTTGCTCAAGCGCGGTTTTCTTGGCTGCTAACGAACTTACCGCGCTTTTATATGCCTCGTCGGTATTCATCCAAATAACACGTCGTA
Organism: Gammaproteobacteria bacterium; assembly: GCA_009840305.1. GTDB lineage: Bacteria > Pseudomonadota > Gammaproteobacteria > Pseudomonadales > Azotimanducaceae > Bin55. Next base: position 232,166 of record VXNY01000031.1, read on the forward strand.
ACTCATCGTAAGAATCGGTCAGCGGAAAAGAGCCACCTCCCATCAAGCCACTCAAAAGGCCACCGAACATGCCGCCGCCGCTTCCCTCAAAGTTGGTGTTGTCGAGTTCTCTATCACCTACCCGTACATTGACTGACAAATTTCGACTCTTGGTGTTGTTTGAATTTGAAGACCCTCCGAGAATGGATTGCACAACAGTCATGTCTACCTCATCCACGGTATAGGACAAGAAGTACGGTGGTGGTTCATCATCGATGCTCAACTCGGTTAACGAACGTTCCATTTCGTCCTTGAGGGCGCGAATCAACACCTCATCTGTGTCTTTAGGTGCCTGTCCTTGTAAACCTAGGGCTAAAGTAAGTACGACCAGCAGAAAGAGTTTTGGCTTGTGCTTCATTTATCTATTTATCCGTTCTTAGTGAGTGTGAATGCTTCGGTCTGCGGGTGGTCGCACCGGGGAAGGCAGGATCGGCGGAATGTCCCTTGAGGTACCCGATTTTTGTACTTCTATTTGAGACACTAGTAGAGATGGCGCCACAGTTGATACTGGTACCCAACCAGACTCAGCACCACACATACCGTTGAAGACCGCATAATCGTCAGCACCCTGTTCCACTCGACTAAAGGTCGTCAATGGAGTTCCGATTAAATTGGCTCCTCGTATGACTTCTTTCTTGCCATCAGGGAATAGCTTGTACACCAATACGGGCGTAACCTGAAACGCATTCGGCATGGAGACTCCAGTGTTTGTAAAGCCTCCTTGAATGTCGTGAAAAATCAACCCATAAGGCTTGTCTTCTTGGATGACTCGATCTATCAACATCTGCTCAAGCGTTTCATACGACACCGGGTTCTCCACTTCGACAAACATGTTCGACTGCCTAGCAATAGCTAAATTTCCAGTACTTTTCCGCCCATGCCCATTGGAAGTAGGAAAGCCTTCAAGAGGTCGACGAGACATTAGAAATCCTTTCAGCACCCCGCGGTCAACGATCACTACACGGCGTCCTTTGACACCCTGATTGTCAAATTTATAACTCCCAATTAGAACGGTGTCGTCCCAATAATCAACAGTGGGATCAAAAACTACAGAAATAGACTCGGGGAGAATTTGAGTATTCACGGCCTTTAGGAACGTTTGACCATCGTCATCGTCTTTCAGTCTGTGACCTTCTAGTCGATGGCCAAGTATTTCATGGAAAAACACTCCCGTTGCTCGCCCATACAAAATTGCAGGTCCAGTGTACGGTTCGGCCAGCGGAGCTTCACGCAAAGCTTTTAGATCCGCAATCAGCTGCTGTGCTTCGGTTACTATTTTTGTGTCTTGAAGAAGTGATTCCTGTGTTGATCCTTCAAACGTTATTGATTTGCTGAGTACCATGCCATCATCCGCTTTCGTAGAGGCCGAAATTGCCAATCGAAAGTACGGGTGTGAAACCTTAATCCGAGTTCCTTCCGAATTCACAAACCAACGTGTTTCGACTTTGCCCGACAGAGTTGCGCTATTGCTTCGAATATGTTCAGCCTCCGAAAAAAACTGGGTATAGAGTCTAATTTTTCGTTTGAGTAACTCTTCGTCGATCACGAGTTCTTTCGTACCCTCCACGTAATTTTCCGTGGGAGTCTGAGAGAAATCTCCTGATTTGTCATCTTTTTCGACCTGGGCTTGTAGTATGTTCTCAACGTTTGTAAACTGAGTAACGGCTTGCTTGAACTTTTTGTCGGTATGTATCCAGAGTACTGTTCTTAAGGCCTCAGGATCGTCGACAGGAATGACTAATGGAAGCACCATGTCGAATAAGGTTCCGAATCCAAACGGCATTCGCACCGGGTGTGTGTTGTCAACTAAATGGTCTCCCACCCGCAAATCGATGTCTAGGAGACGATTGACAGAATTTTCCGAGCCTGTAACTTGGCCGAATGCACCGCTAATAGAAAGAATCGCTTCCTCAGTGATTTCGTAGCTCAAAAAGTAAGGCGGATTGGTTTCTTCTTGCAGTGTTTGAAAAGATCGATCAAGTTCCATCGCCATCGTATCTAGCACCAAATCTTTAGCGTGTAAGGTGCTGCTAGCTAGAAGCAACATGGAACAAATAGCAAAAATTAGTTTGCGTTGGTACAGAATCTTCACTGAGTAAATTAATCCCTAAGTTAGTGTGAACTAAACAATTCTACTAAAAACTAGTTTCAACACAAATGAACAAACCCCACGCTTAGAGCACAAACGTTGTACTGGGTTTTCTTTCAATATTTAAGCTGTTCAGTAGTATTACAATTCGAACATATTCACCTCAGATAAGTGATCTTGGTCAACATACTTTCTATGAAAGTGCGATTGGCCGTATTCGATTTAGACCAAATGCCGACGAACGAACTTTGGCACCCCACAGAAGAATTGATAAACGCTTGCAATCTCACGCGATTTGCGAAGTCAATTGGGTTCGAACCTCCGAACTATTCTCAACTCCACGATTGGTCAATCAACAACAAAGATGAGTTTTGGTGCGAAATGTGGAAGTTTGCCAATGTCTTGGGCAACAAAGGGGAACTAGTGTTAGAAAATGAAGAGACTTTTTTAAAGAGTACCTGGTTTCCAAATGCTCGATTAAACTTTACGGAAAATTTACTACGCCGTACCGACGATGATATTGCGATTGTGTCAGTGACCGAGTTGGGCGTGAAAACGGAGGTGACCTTCTCTGATCTGCATCGGAAAGTGGCGCAATTTGCTAGCGCGCTTAACGAGCTAGGCATCGAGCCGGGAGATCGCGTCGTTGCATACCTCCCGAATGTTGCGGAAACCGTCATTGCTATGCTTAGCACCGCAAGTATCGGCGCAGTTTGGTCCTCGTGTTCACCCGATTTTGGCTTTCAAGGTGCATTTGATCGCTTCAGTCAGATCTCACCTAAAGTACTGCTTGCCTGCGACGGCTATACCTACAACGGTAAACCGTTCGATGTAAGCCAAAATGTACGATTATTGGAGCAGCACATTGAAAGTATAGAACGAGTCATCCGTCTCAATTTCTTGTCGCACCAGGTCGACGATTTCGATTCTATCTTTCAAGGCGATGAGTACGCTCGGGACTATCAATGGTTCCCGTTCAATCAACCTTTGTACGTAATGTACTCTTCCGGCACTACTGGAAAGCCGAAGTGTATCGTTCATGGGGCAGGAGGGACACTGATTCAACACCTCAAGGAACATCAATTACACGTCAATCTAAGAGATCGTTCAAGAATTTTCTTCTACTCTACCTGTGGTTGGATGATGTGGAATTGGCTGGTTTCAGCTCTCGCAAGCGGAAGCACAATTGTGTTATATGAAGGCTCCGCGTTTTGGCCAAATCCAAACACTCTAATCCAATTGATTGAAAATGAGAAGATAAACGTGTTTGGAGCAGGTGCGAAGTATTACTCAGCACTGCAAAAAGCAAACGTAAGACCGAAGATAGAATGGGATTTATCCAGTCTAGAATCGATGCAATCCACTGGGTCGCCGCTTGCGCCCGAGTCGTTTGACTATGTCTATGGGGATATCAAAGACGATGTCCAGATGGCTTCAATTTCTGGTGGTACTGACCTAATTTCTTGTTTCGCTTTGGGAGTGCCATGGTTACCCGTGCATCGCGGAGAACTCCAAGGACCAGGACTCGGAATGGCAGTGGACGTGTTTGATGAGCTGGGAAACTCAATTCGCTCCGCGCGCGGCGAACTGGTTTGTACGCAAACTTTTCCGAGCAAGCCAATTGGTTTTTGGAACGACCCTGAAAACAACAAATATCGCTCAGCATACTTCGAAACATTTCCAAACGTCTGGGCACATGGCGATTTCGCGGAAATCGTCGAGACAACCGGCGGTCTAGTCATTCATGGTAGAAGCGATGCGGTGTTAAATCCTGGGGGTGTGCGCATTGGTACTGCCGAAATCTATCGTGAGGTTGAAGCGATGCAGGAGATTTCTGAAGCCCTGTGCATAGGTCAGAACTGGTACGACGATGTGCGCGTAATTCTTTTTGTCGTATTAGCTCCAAAAATTAAACTTGGGGAAGATCTAAGCGCGAAAATCAAACAACGACTGCGCGCAAATGCATCGCCACGCCATGTTCCAGCAAAGATCATCGCAGTGCCGGAAATTCCTCGAACGCGATCTGGAAAAATTGCTGAGCTCGCGGTTCGAGACTTAATTCATGGACAAGACGTTCTCAACAAGTCCGCATTGGCAAATCCCGAGTGCTTATCTGTGTTCGAGAACATTCCTGAATTATCGACCGACTAAGAATTGCGAGAAATCAGACGAAAGCCACTTCAATTGACCAAGACGTCTACTTCATAACCCTCGGCGCGTAGTTGTTCAACGACATGATCAGCTTGTTCCTCACCACATAAATGAATCAGAACATCAATCGGTTGTGCACCTAGAGTACTCGTATGTAACTTCCTTTGATGTGTGATATCAACGATGTTGCTATCTAGTTTTCCTAAGTGTTGCGTAAGTTTAGCGAGAGATCCTGGAACATCGGCAACCAGTGCACGTAATCGAATTAAGCGTTTGGATCGAACTAGCCCTCGCTCAATGACGTTTGCGAGAACCATCATTTCGATATTTCCTCCAGTAACCAAGAGCGCGGTCCTTCCTTTTGTGAGATGCGCGTGTCGGAACAAAGCCGCGAGTGGCGCGGCACCCGCGCCTTCAACTACCGTTTTCTTCACCTCAAGCAGCGTGAAGATCGCACGTTCGATTTCTTCCTCGGATACTTCAACGATGTCGTCAAGAAGTTCTTTCATCATCGGTCCAGTAATTTCTCCCGGACGTTTAACAGCCATTCCTTCCGCAATCGTCATCGCGGTGCGCTTCTCTGTTGGTGGAAGATCGTAGAACATGGCATACGCGGTATTAAAAGTATCCACCTGCACTCCTAAAACGCGCACATCTGGTTTGATCTGTTTTACAGCCGAGACGACACCACATATTAGTCCCCCTCCTCCGATCGGCACAATGACTGTTCCAATACATGGGTCTTGTTCTAGAATCTCAATGCCTAAGGTACCTTGACCCGCGATCACGTCTAAATCGTCAAATGGATGAACTAGAGTACGTCCGGTAGAGGCTGCGAGTTCTCGTGCAAATTGCATCGATTCGTCAAATCGGTCACCGACTAAGTCAACTTCGGCACCGAGTACTTTGGTATTTTCTACTTTATTGTTCGGAGTGTATTTGGGCATCACGATTCGTATCGGTATGTGCAGCAAACCGGCATGGCGCGCGATGCCCTGTGCGTGATTCCCTGCCGATGCCGCAACAACCCCGCGGGTTCTTTCCTCTTTGGACAAGAGAAGCAATTTGTTTACAGCACCGCGTTCTTTAAATGCCGCGGTATATTGCTGATTTTCGTACTTAAGAGTGAGGTCCACGCCTGTAAGTTTGGAAAGCGTCTCTGATCGTAGTAACGGCGTGTATAGGACATGATCACGAATTCGCTCATGTGCTTCTTGAATTTGTTGTAACGGGATCGCCGGCACGGTTAGTTTTGGCTCTCATTCGCCTCGTAAAGCACTGGTTACCGGCAACAACGCTGCCCGAATTGCAGGAAAGAAGCCTCCGATCATACCAAGTCCTACGCTGACGATTATGCCAAGCGCAATCAAAAATGGGGAAACATTGAAATCAAACACTATTTGAGAAAAAGCGGTCCCATCTAATGTAGAAACAGTAAAACCGTTGAACGCTAAATATGCTATCAGGGCTCCTAGGAATCCGCCCAAGGTTGCCAAGATTAGCGATTCGACAAGGACCGAAACCACGACTGGGAATCCTCCGAAACCAATTGCACGAAGTGTAGCAATCTCATAGGTACGCGATGCCACCGCCGTATACATCGTGTTTAATGCGGCAAAAACTGCACCGATACTCATGATGATTCCAACTATCAAAGCGAAGGTCTTGATGAGTCCTGTATTGTCCTGTGAACTCTTTTCAAACCAGTCTTGTTCTGAGTAAAGATCGACCTGGAGACGAGAATCATCTTCTATGCTTTCAGATAGACTCTCGAACACGTACGCGCTGGTCAGCCGTAATCGAATAGAAGTAATTCCACCTTCATATCGAAATGCAGATTGCACGTTTGATAAATCCCCCCAAATTTCAGATTCAATGGAACTACCATCTGCTTCAAACGTTCCGACCACGGTCCAAGTAAACTCCCTCAATGCCACTATGTCGCCCAAGTTCAATCCGATAAATTCCTCTTGAGCTTTAGTTCCCACGATGATCTCATTCTTCCCGGGTTCAGTACGGCGTCCCTCAATCAGTTCTAACTCAGGCCGAATGTTGTATGAGTCCTCAGACACACCTCGTACTACCACATTCGCAGAGGTGTTAGTGGCTTTTTTCGGAATGTCCGCAATAACAAAGAGCTCTGCCGCAGCGAGTTGTACACCTGCTAGTGTGGAAATAATATTTGCTTCATCTAGGCTCAGATTACTAGATAGTTCGCCTGTCGCACCACCTCGTACGACGACCGCTCGACTAGAATCAGTTGAGCTAGTAAATACGGATGTTAACCCAGTCGCCATCGATAGCAACGCGACTAAGACCGCTACAACTCCGCCAATTCCAACTACAATCACAAGAGATGAGCTCCACCTTGAAGGGATGTTCAAGATGTTCATGCGAGTAACTGCAAATATTTGGGTTAACACGGTAGACGCGAACCTCTAAGCATTTGTAGTTGGTTACCTTGTGTGTAGAGCATTTACGATAACCAATCGACTAGCACTAATCGCAGGTACAAGACCGATTACAAGACCCAAACCAACGGCAATAAATGCTCCCCAAATCAGCGTTGGTCCGGTAACTGTTAGCACAAATCCCGACGGGAGAAAGGGTCCGATACCATGAAGCGCAAGAGTCGCAAACCCAATACCAACCGCAGCGCTCGTCGTACAAAATAACAAACTCTCAATAAGCATAAAACGAGCAACTTTGGCGTTGGAAAACCCTAGTGTCTTTAAGACTGCTAAATCGGGAATGCGTTGACGATAGCTATGAATCATCGTGTTAGCGGTTAACAACAACATCGTAAAAAATACAGCACCGATGATTCCGTTCATCATCAAGCTAATGTCACCCATCTGTGCAAAAAAATCCCTAAACGCCTGTGACTCAGTCATTGTCTTGGTAGCGTCAGATGTATTCTCAAATTTCGAATCGATGATTTGGGCAATTTCAGCAGACTGTTCTGGATCGTCTATAGTAAATGTGTACCATCCGACATCGGAAACCCCAGCTGCTTCTTTCAGGTACTCAAAGTGGAACAAGAACGGTAGAAAATCTGCTTCTGACTCATTTTTTGAACGATAAGTCCCAACAAGATCAAATGTCCACGGTTCGCCGTTCGAGGTGGGGAAAATTGGGCTCGTCACCGGAACTTTTTGACCGACTTCTAAGTCATACCTTTCCATGATAGCTTCGGGCGCAACTGCTGCAGTCCGTAGTTCGACAAAAGCGCTGAGGTGTTCTGACGAGATGAGGTAGTCGTCGTAGACTTCAAAATAAGTAGTCGGGTCCACCGCAAACGTCATCGCACTGTCATCTCCTTCTTTAAAGGCACCGCCAAACCAAGACGCATGCGTTACATCAAGTACGCCGTCCACAGATGCAATTTCTTCACCGTAGCGATGAGGTAGAAGAAAAATGATCGCATACTTTGAGGAAGTTTGCATACGAACATCGCTTACATCTGCTACAACTCCGCTGAACAATACTGCCACAGACCGTAGGAGGATAAAGAGTAAAAACGCTGTTGTCAGAGACAACATACTTAGTGTGACCAACAGTTTTCGCCGAAACATGCTCTTTAATAAAAAACCGAAAGTAGTCATACCTCAACCTCTGCTTCTATGTCAGGTTGAAGTAGACGACTAACCAACTTACCTTTGTCCAACAGCATTGTTCTTTTCGCGAATTCGGCCGCTTTGGGATCATGAGTAACCATGATGATGGTTTTGTCATGGTCCTGATTCAATATTTGAAGTAACCGCAGTATTTCTATAGCGGTGGTTCGATCCAAATCACCGGTAGGTTCATCACACACGAGTATCTTTGGATCCGCGACGATTGCTCGTGCGATAGCCACACGTTGTTGTTGCCCTCCAGACAAACGAGCAGGAGTATGTCTCGCACGATCACTCAAACCCACGATATCAAGTGCGAGCTCGGCGTTCTTCCTGCGTTGTCTCCTACCGAGTTTCGTCAAGAGTAATGGAAGTTCGACGTTTTGTCTTGCCGATAGTACAGGAAGCAAGTTATAAAACTGAAATACGAACCCGATACTTTCCGAACGCCAACGCGCAAGTTTGCCAGAGGAAAGACTACTTAATTCTAAGTCGTTAACTGTAACCACTCCGCTAGTAGGCCGATCCAAGCCGCCAATTAGATTGAGCATGGTTGTCTTGCCGCTACCGGACGGTCCCATTAGTGCAACGAAATCTCGGGAGTTAACTCTGAACGAGATGTCGTTAAGTACTTCGACGCGATCTCGCCCCTTTTTGTACGACTTCCACACACTCTCTAAATTTACCAAGGCCATTTAACTTTGCTCCAAACTAATTTACCACCTTCACTGGCATGCCATTTTCAAATCTAGCTAGATCGAGCTGTTCTAAATTACTCACCACTCTCGCTCCTCGCTCAAAATCGTTGACCAACCGAGTTAAACCAGCGGGAGTTTTAGTCAAGAATTCAACATGCTTACGACGGATCGTACCTTGTTCGATCAACCAAACGTAGTGTTGTCCATCTTCGACCACCACCGCAGTTGGCGGAACGTCCGCACCCAATGGTGAATCTTCGTTTGATACAAAAGTTGTACCTTCTTCATAAAAAGACACTTTGACAGCCATGTCGGGTAACACTCTGGAATCACGTTCAAGAAACGCAATTCGCACACGAACCGTTGATCTTGCACGATCTGCTGTCGGAATGATAGCAATCACTTCTGCTGGCAGCTGAGTGTTCGGATAAGAAACCAGAGTAACAGTTGCTGGTTGACCCGGAGACACTCTGTTGATGTACTTTTCGTTAACGTCGACTTGAACTTCAATCGAATCCATATCAACGATCGTACAAATCCCTGTGCGGGTAAAACCTCCTCCCGCAGAAACAGGTGAAATCATCTCTCCTGGTTGTGCGGCTTTTGCAATCACGACACCTTTAAACGGGGCACGAATGTTGGTATCTTCGAGTTCTTGTTCTCGTAAGGTCACGTTTTTTTGAGCGACTTCAACGCTCTTCTTAAGTCTCTGTTTTTGTGCCTCGAAGCCATCAAGTCTTAATTGCGTTTGATCAACCTCGTCTTGGCTTACCAGAGCGTCGACGACAAGTTTTCTAACCCGTTCAACGTCTAATTCAGACTGTTTGATTCTTACATCGATTTCGTCAATCGAGGCACGAATTTCTTCAACTTGGGCTCGCGCAAGCTCAAGATTGGTTTGCTGACGACTGTCATCTAGAGTCGCTAACAATTCATTGTTTTCAACTAGCATCCCCTCTTCAATGTATACCGCAGCGACTCTGCCGGTAGTCTTCGAACTAACGGTTGTTTGTCGGCGCGCTACAACGTAGCCCGTCCCCTCCAGAACGGTACTCTCCGAGGCTTGTGTAGTTGCAACTCTCACTACTGCGGCTTCTACTTCCAAAACTCCACGCTCGGAGAAAAAGAACCAATAGCCAGCAAATAACGAAGGTCCTGCAATCACGGCGATGATCAAAAACAAGAGCCAAGGACGTGAAGACTTTCCCTTCGACGATCGGTCGATACGGAGTCCGTGAACTTTTTGTTCGAGTTCGTTACTCGCGTCCGTCATTCTTTATCGAAATGCAGATTGAATCAGCCTCATCAACAGGGTAAACCAAACCGGAAGACTCAATGTCACCCACGATTGATTCGGTCGCTAGATAGTTGAGAATAAATGATTTACAATGTGCTTAAGCACTGCCCAGAGGCGAAGTTTAGTTTGGAAATTATAGAGACCAATCATAGTATAACTGTACATGAAATCATAGACTTCATTTCTCGTTGGAACCCCAATTGACAATGCAGTCGTAGTCTGTCCGCGGCACTCGACGGCAAAACATCAAAGATTGGTAACTGGAATATCTGAACTCAATTCGACTCGCCAACTTTTTGGACCTTGTTCATGGACGGAATTTCCCTGAGTATCTACTGCGACCATAACAGGCATATCACGAACTTCAAACTCGTGAATCGCTTCCATTCCTAGCTCTTCAAAAGCAATCCGCCGAGCTCCCACAATCGACTTGGAAATAAGGTATGCAGCTCCACCCACTGCAATGAGGTATACTGCGCGGTGCTTCGCGATATCCCGACAGGTCTGAGCGCTACGTTCGGCTTTACCAATCATGCCCAGCAAACCGGTACCCAGAATTTGATCGGTGAATCTGTCCATTCTCGTCGCTGTCGTAGGACCCGCCGGCCCAATGACTTCGTCCCGTACACTATCAACCGGTCCAACGTAGTACAAGAATCGACCGTTCAGATCAACGGGAAGAGATTGACCACTATCCAATAAGTCGCATAGTCGTTTGTGTGCGGCATCGCGTCCGGTAAGAATCTTACCCGACAACAATACGACTTCCCCTACGCGCCAATCTTGAATAGCTTCTTTCGAGAGTGCCTCTAAATTTACTCGGCGTGCGTTAGCTTCGGCCTCATAATCTAAATCTGGCCATAGAGAAAAGTCTGGTGGCGTAAATTGGGCAACACCTGACCCATCGAGTTCAAACTGAACATGTCTCGTGGCAATGCAGTTCGGAATCACTGCTACAGGCTTATTTGCCGCGTGTGTTGGGTAGTCGCGCACCTTTACATCTAAAACAGTCGTGAGTCCACCCAATCCCTGCGCGCCGATGCCTAGTGCATTTACACGAGCATATAGTTCAAGGCGAATTTCTTCCGCTCGATTCGACGGTCCTTTTTCTATTAAGTCCTGAATGTCAATTGGTTCCATCAGACTCTCTTTCGCCAACAGCATCGCTTTCTCTGGACTACCTCCGATTCCAACTCCGAGCATCCCCGGAGGACACCACCCTGAACCCATTTCTGGAACGACTTTGAGAATCCAATCCACTACAGAGGACGACGATTCGAGAACAGTAAACTTCGCTTTGTGCTCGCTCCCACCGCCCTTTGCGGACACCTCAACAACTACAGTGTCTCCGGGCACGATTTTGGTGTGAATAACGGCTGGCGTGTTGTCCTTGGTGTTCTTCCTTGCACCATCAGGATCTGCAAGCACCGAACCTCGCAAAGGATTGTCTGTGTTCAAATACGCACGACGAACTCCATCATTCACCATGTCATCAATGCTACGGTCCGTATCCCATCGTACATGCATACCTACTTCTAGAAAGACTATTACTATTCCGGTATCTTGACAAATCGGTCGTTTACCCAAATAACACATGCGTGAGTTAACCAACACTTGGCGGATCGCATCTTTTGCTGCCCGGGCTTCTTCTCGTTCCCACGCGGCTACCATAGCCCGGATAAAATCGGGAGGATGGTAGTAGGAAACGTACTGCAAGGCGTCAGCGACGCTCTGAATGAGATGCTCTTCTTTGATCACTGCCATACAATTTTTCACTACGTCGCAATAACACAGAAAGGAATAATATTTTTTTTGAGATGTAGAACCTTCTTAAGCTCGTCGAATTAAATATGTGTGTAGTAGAACATGTTACAAGAAAGGTCGAACACAAGAACTTGTCCCTATAAATATGGGAAATCCGAATCCGGTTACGAGACGTAGAGTGTGAAACATTTTTTTAAGTACCAGTGCTTGGTAGGAATGTGTGTGTTAGGCGTCGTAGGAATGGGTGGTTGCGCGAGTGTGTCCGAACTAAGAATTATCCAGCGAACTTTCACTATTGAAGCACCAAAAGAATTGGTTTGGAACGGCGCTCTACACTATTTCTCTGTCGAGAAAATTCCTATCTTTAAGGTGGAAAGAGACCGTGGAGTCATCCACGCAAGAAAAACAATTCGATCGTCACGCATCAAAGACAAGTACGCAGAATGTCCAAAGGGATACGTACAACGAAACCGACGCACGACAACGATCATTTCTCTGACAGAGTCCAGTAAACACATGACAAAAATAAGAATAGACCTCCAATTCCAAGGAGAATATACCGCCTCGACGATTTATGGAGTGAACCTCGGTACCAAGTTCTATGACTGTGTGTCGACTGGAGCTGGGGAAAGAGAAATTTTCGAGGAAATCTTCGACTATGTTACTTCCAGACCCAGTTTTCCACGAGTTGCTAAAGTTCAGGATGAACAGGTCAATCCCATCACGGTGGAACTTCGGCAAGTTTCACCTAGAGATTTTTGAAACAAGTTCAATAAACGTTGCCATTGGTGGGTCTAAAGCTGTCAAATCACGGGGACCTGAACCAATACCTTATAGCCTTTTGCGTTTCACATACATACCACGTCGTTAGTTTGTGCAGGGTCATCCTTACCGATTGAGTAATTCACTCCCGCGGAAATTCTTCGAGATACCTGCTTTAGAACTAGCAAGCAAATTGATCGGATGCTTGTTGGTTAGTCGTATCAACGACGAGTACACTGCAGGTTTGATCGTTGAAACAGAAGCTTATCTCTCAGCTAATGATCCTGCGTCTCACGCGGCACGCGGGAGAACACCGCGAACTGCCATTCAATGGGGACCACCAGGCTTTACTTACGTGTATCTAATTTATGGTATGTATCACTGCATGAACATCGTTTCTGATTCAGAAGGTACCGCAGGGTGTGTGTTGCTTCGCGCCCTTGAACCGATTCATGGACTCGAGACTATGAGACTCCGCCGTCCGCACGCAAAAAACGATTTCCAACTGTGCAATGGTCCAGGCAAACTTACTGCGGCACTCGGAGTGAAAAGGCAACACAACGGGATTGATCTCACTCAGGAACTGCTCTTCGTTTGTAATCATGAAAAGAATCAAAATTTTGATGTCTCCCAGTCGTCGCGAATTGGTCTTACAGAAGGTCTTGAGCTACCGTATCGGTTCTATGTAAACTGCAATCCGTTTGTGAGTCGATGAGTGCCATTTACACTCTGCCTTCGTTCAAATTAACACGCTCAATCATAGAGTTTGAAACACTATAATGAAAAGTTGATCGCATCGAAACTTGAGGGGTGTTTGTATTGTCATCGATGACTGAAAAGGCCGCTACTGCCCGCATACCGATTCACACTAGAGAAGTACTTTCAACCAGCGATACGGTCAAGCGGTTAGATGCAATCGATACTTCGGCTTGGAGCGTTCATATTGAAGCGATGAAACGCAAGCAAGCTGGTGAAGCCATTATTCCTCTTTCTATCGGTGATCCTGACTTTCCGACGCCCAGCTACATCATCGAAGGCGTCATCGACGCACTAAAGAAAGAACGCACACATTATTCCGATTCGGCGGGTGAGATGTCGCTACGAAGCGCATTAGCAGAACTTGAATGTGGTGTCACAGGTAAGGAGATTAAACCAAAGCAATTTTCGATCTTTAATGGTGCAACATCGGCGATACATGGTACATTGAGCGCGATTGCTAACCCAGGAGACAACATTGTTACGTGTCAACCGACTTATTTAGGGTACGAATCAACATTTGTTTGCTTGGGCGTTGAACTACGGGCGGCGGCCACAACACCGCCCTACTTTCGCTACGATGTGGATCGAACTTTGGAGTTAATCGATGAACGAACGGTTGGTGTTCTGGTCAATACCCCTTCCAATCCAATGGGCAACATCGTCCCACCAGAATCACTTATCAGGCTTTACGAGGAATGCCGTCGTAGAAATCTCTGGTTAATCTCTGACGAAGTGTATTCCGTTATGTATTACGAGAAAAAACACACTTCTTTAGCAAAGTTAGCGCCAGATTTCGACAATGTAGTCGTGATCGACAGTCTTTCTAAATCGCACGCGATGAGCGGCTGGCGAGTTGGATGGACTCTGAGCTCGGAGGAATTTGCTAGACAATTGAGGGAAATCGCGCTCGGTACGTTTTTTAGTGGTTGTCCGTTCATCCAAGATGCCGCGACGTTAGCGTTACTACACGATGAACATGCGGTGGAACGCATGCGAAATGAGTACCGTGCTCGTAGAGATTACACAATGAGTCGTATTGCTCAGATCCCGAAGTTTTCTGCAGTGTCTCCCGAGGCAGGTATGTTTGTCATGATCGACGTGCACGAACCAAGCGACCAGTTTGCGCGCCGATTACTCGATGGAACTGGTGTTTCGGTTGTTCCTGGTACTCCTTCTGGAATGGTTACTCGCAGATACGTGAGAATGAGTTTAACTCAACCGATCCCAGTATTAACAGAAGCTTGGGACCGGATCCAAGCTTGGCTAGAACGCGAATCCTCGTAAATATCTGACCTCCAGCTAGGCTCTCGTATTTATGCTTGTCCGCATCTAAAAGGGACGAGCTAGAATGACAGTGATGATGGAGTTTTGGGAACGTCTGGCTGGCAATAACCCCCAGCATATCCGTGGAAACATCGAGCAGCGAAGGCTGCGCGTTCTTTACCAAGAAGCTCCAAACATCTGTAAACAAATCACTGAATTTGCGGAACGCATAAATCTTGCTCAAGTGGGATTTGGAAGGGTAGCCGATCAAGCCTCGCTAGATCAGATATTGGTTCGAGAAGCGGAAGCTTTCATCCCAACAATGATGAAGGTATGTTCACATGGTAAGGTGATAGATGATCGTCCTATCTACTGGGGGAGGCTGTTTACTCAGTATTTTTTTAACTGGTTCAATCGAGGGTCGGTGCCGCGCGTAGCAAGAACAGACTTGTGCGCAATACACGAACTCACGTCGCGACATTACGCGAACGTAGCAGCGCAAACAGCCTCCATAAACGAACCTCGAGTCATACTCACGGCGTTTGACCCGTTTCTTCTGAACACCAACATCCAACAGTGTAATCCGTCAGCAAGCATCGCGTTGACTCTAGCAGAGATTTACCAAAACTCCATCCCAATCGACGTCTTTATTTTTCCTGTGAGATACCGAGCATTCAACAAAGGTATTGTGGAGCAAATGCTCAAGCCTCGTTTTGAAAGAGAGCCGCTATTCGTGCTCACTATGAGTAGGGGTCGCGACAACTTTGAATTTGAACGATTCGTCGGCCGACGAAGATCATCCACGGCTCTCGACAATCTTGATTACTCTCCTGTGAAAGACGGATGCTATCCACCTTGTCTTTCGAAGTGCCCAGAATTTCTCGAGTTTACCCTGCCTACTGAGATTTTTGTGGACGTTGAAGGAGCTTGGAAGACACTAGATAATCGAACGGTTATCACCAAGGCACGAGGAAAATTTGAAGCTCAGTCGTTGAAAGAACTAGAGGGGGAAGTTTGTATTCAAGGATCTGGTGGAGGCTTCTTGTCCAACGAGATCGCCTACCGTACTCGGTTATTGCAAAAACAGATGAACAAGTCTTTTCCGATTGGGCACTTACATGTTCCCAAAGTTTCGAAATTTTCGCCTAATGAAATGTGGAAGATGGTTCGTCAAACTTCCGATATCTTGGATCGGCTTCTCGAATATTGTCGTGGACAGCAGAAACCCTAAACCTATCGTTCCAACGAAATAGTTTTTTCGAGCTGAACCCAACGACCATTCTGGACTTGTGATAACCCAGTCACTTTGAGCCCATTGTGATTTTCGGGACTAAAGCTCAGTTTGTACCCCCAAGGATCGGTGTAGTCGTTGATTGACTCTAAGGCTTCAATAAACTTGTCCCTTGTCAGGCCGCGACCAGCGATTTCTAGTGCTTTGATAACAAGATCAGCGCCACGATACCCCTCCATGGCACCAACGTCAGGTATTCTGTTAAAACGTTCTTTGTACTTTTCAAACCACTGAACAGCCTCTTCGTTTTCTTCGGTATCAGGATAGATTCTGGTCATGTGACTTAGCGTGTACATTCCTTCTCCAGCTCCACTTGGATGTTCCGCTACCACGTTCCCGCCTGCCGCATTACTGCCAACCCAATCGACATCTTCCCATTCAATTTTTCGCGCCGCCCCCAAGATTCCTAGAGTGTCGACCACCACAGTACCCAAGAGAACAAAGTCACAACCTGCTTCTTTAAAGCGCAACACTGTCGCGGTGAATTCAGTCTCAGTTCGTTCGTGGGCGGCATACTCGACAATCTCGATTTCCATTTCCTTGGTTTGATCCACCACAGCGTTGTAAACCTCCTGTCCATAATCGTTGTCTATGTACGCTACGCAAGGGGCAGAATAACCTTTCTCTTCCACGAAGTACTTCACAGCGGTGCGTATCTCGTCATAGTAGATTCCCCGCGCTGTAAACATGAGCCTTCTATACGGTTCGGCCATTTGGATGGATCCTGTTAGAGGGAACAAATTTGGCACACCGGCTTTAAACTGCTCTTCCATCACATTGAGATTATTCGGTGTGCCCAGAGCTAACAACATTGCAAAAATTTTGTCTCGATGAATGAGTTTATTGGCCGCACGAATTGACTCTTGTGGACTATATTGGCTATCTTCGGCGATGAACTTTATCGTGCGTCCGTGCACACCACCCTCTTCGTTGGCTTCATCGAACCTCATACGAACTCCGTTTACCGATTCCGTACCGTAAATTGAAATAGGTCCAGACAGATCAGTATGAGTGCCGAACACGATCTCATCATCAGAGACTCCGGTGGTTGTCAACACAATTTCTGTCTCGGAATCCGTTTTCGCATCTGTATCTAAATCAGTATCTGGGTCTGATCCTGAATCTCGGGAGCAACCCGAAACAAGCAAAAATAGACAGACACTGCCTATACAAACAATTTTGAACAAAGTTTTCATAGATAAAACCCCATCAGGAATACATTTCTTGAATCAATGCTGAATATTTTTTGTTAACAACTTTACGTTTTAGCTTTTGAGTCGGAGTTAGCTCTTCGTCTTCGGGATCTAAAAGCTGATCAATCAGACGGAACTGTTTTATGGTCTCTACTCGTGCAAATTTGGTATTTACTCGCTCAATCTCTGTGCCGATTAGTTCAATTACTTCAGACGTATGACACAAACTAGTATAGTTAGTAAATGGGATGGCGTGCTCTTGCGCGTACAGCATCACGTTTTCCTGATCGATCATTATCAAACAAGTTAAATATGGGCGTTGATCTCCAACTACAACAGCATCAGTTATATATGGTGAAAATTTCAATTGATTTTCAATTTCACTTGGTGTGATGTTCTTTCCTCCAGCAGTGATAATGATGTCGTTAATCCTATCGACCACATACACAAATCCATCAGAATCTACTTTGCCAATGTCTCCAGAGTACAACCAATTTTGTCGAATAGTTTCTGCTGTTTTTTCGGGTTGATTCCAGTAGCCTTTGATGACCCCTGGACTTTGGATCAAAATCTCATTGTCTTCTGTTAGTTCAACTTGCACACCTTTGGCTGCTTTACCAACACTACCAATCCGATAGTCATTCTCAAGATTGCATGTTGCAATACCAGTACATTCTGTCTGGCCATAGAGTTCATACATCGGTTTTCCAAGAGACCAATACCATTCAATCAACTCAGGCGCGATCGGAGCTGCCGAGGTAGCCAACCATCGACTCTTGTTGATTCCTAACAGACGTTTGACGTTCCCCAAGACTAAGAAGTCCAATAGTTGAAAGAGTATTTCAAGATACATAGGTACCGATTGAGCATTTTTTAGAAAGCGGGCACGCTTTGTTCCTATCTGCAACGCAACACGATATGCCCAGCGACCCAACCGTGTCGCTTCCTTAATCATGATTGACACTGTGGAGTACTGTTTCTCCCACACTCTTGGTACGGCAAAGTGTATTGTGGGTTCAATCTCCGCAATGTCATGCGCGACAGTCTCTAAGCTCTCCACTAGATGTACGATTGCCCTCGACTCAATCACCAAAAATGTATACAACATACGGCCAGCAACATGGGCGAGTGGAAGAAATCCCAAAATGCGATCTTTGTCAACTACTCGGAAACAATCCTGCGTACAAGACATCATAAAAAGTACGTTTCGATGTGTTATCATCGCACCTTTCGGGGGACCGGTCGTACCAGATGTGTACGTAAGAATCATTGTGTCTTCCAACTGCGCTTTACGAAGTTCTTCAAGCCAAAGTGTGGGATGATTTTCGCGATGAGCTTTACCCAACTCGTACACTTCGTCGATGGACAGACACATCGCATCATTGAGTTCTTCAAGTCCTTCCATGTCAAAGACAATGATTTTCAGTAGAGTAGGTGTTCGATCGCGAATTGCTAACACCTTATCTAGCTGTTCGTCATCCTCGGCGAAATAGAACTTTGTTCCGCTGTCTTTGATCAAATACTCAACTTGATTCGAGGCGTCTGTAGGATACACACCATTACAAATACCACCCATGCAAATTGTGGCAAGATCTGTAAATAACCATTCTTTGTTGATTTCGGAAGCGATCGAAACGATATCTCCGCGTTCCAAACCTAGCGCTTTTAATCCATATCCAATTAATTGCGCAAACTCTCCCCAGTCAGCCCAAGTGTATTCGTTCCAAATACCAAAATCTTTCTCTCGAATACAAACCTTCTCTGGATTGGTATCAACCCGATGTTGAAAAACCCTACCGACCGAGTCGAAAGAATCAAATGTGCGCTCGCCACTCATCGCCAAGTTTTACGTTGCTTCCATCGACGCTTACCTCGAACACTACTTGCTTTTTTTCCTAAATAGAACTCTTGAACATCTGCGGCTTTGGACAGTCGAGAAGTGGAATCTTCCATGACAACCCGACCGTTCTCCAAAATGTAGCCAAAATGAGCAATTTCTAGTGCCATTTGAGCGTTTTGTTCGACCAGCAAAATGGTAACCCCTTGATCCTGGTTAATAGACTCTATTATTTCTGCTGTAGCACGCACCAACTTTGGCGATAGACCAAGAGAAGGTTCATCAAGAAGCATTAGCTTCGGACGAAGCATGAGAGCTCTTCCGATGGCGAGCATTTGTTGTTGTCCCCCAGAAAGAAAACCAGCCGCGAGTTTTCTATGGTCTTTCAATAAAGGAAAATACTCGAATATTTCCTCAAGATCCGATTTGAACATCGAACTCTTACGCGTAAAGGCACCCATTTTCAAATTTTCTTCTGTGGAGAGAAACGGAAAGACTTCACGCCCTTCAGGCACGTGTGCGATGCCTAGTCGTGAA
Source organism: Gammaproteobacteria bacterium (assembly GCA_009840305.1). Lineage (GTDB taxonomy): Bacteria > Pseudomonadota > Gammaproteobacteria > Pseudomonadales > Azotimanducaceae > Bin55. The sequence goes on from VXNY01000031.1 coordinate 251,463, forward strand.
ACTCGATCAGGATCACTTCCGGTGATGTCGATCCCTGCGAAACGCACACTACCCTTTTCAGGAGCCATAGCTCCACAGATTGTCTTCAACACGGTGGTCTTTCCAGCTCCATTTGCACCTAAGATGGTGACGATTGAACCACCTTGGATTTCAAGCGACACTCCTCGAATCCCAGCAATTAACCCGTAATAGGTTTCAACATTTTTGACCTCCAATAACGGTTCTGCCACGGTCAGGTTCCTAGATATGCACTTATAACGTCCGGGTGATCTTTGACTTTCATTGGACTACCCAATGCTATTGACCGGCCACTTGCAAGCGCTAATACTCGGTTCGACAGCTGACCGATCAAGTTCATGTCGTGTTCGACCATCAGAATGGTGATACCCACCTCTTTATTGATATCTTCGATCCAATATGAAAGATCTTCCGATTCTTCGGGATTTAACCCCGAAGAAGGTTCATCCAACAGTAGCAACTTTGGTCTAAGACATAGAGCTCTAGCCAGTTCAACCAGCTTACGAACTCCAAAGGGTAAAGCATGGATGTATTGCTCTCGGTAGCGTTGCAGATGAAGTAAATCGACAATGTCTTCCACCTCTTTTCTAAATTGCACTTCCTGTCGACGGACTCGAGGTAAGAATAGCAGGTCAGAGATTACATTGGTCTTACGATGAATGTAGTGGGCAATGAGTAAGTTTTGTAGAACTGTTTCTCTTTCGAATAGTTCAATATTCTGAAACGTGCGCGCAATCCCAAACCGCGCAATCTCGTGTGGAGACACGCGAGTGATGTCTTGACCATCGAACCGTATTGTCCCTGCATCGACATCATAAAACCGACTAATCAGATTCAGTAGTGTAGTCTTACCGGCACCGTTTGGACCCATGATGCTAAAAATCTCGCCTTCTGCGACCGAAAAAGACACTTTGTCGACCGCGGTGACACCACCAAAGTTTTTTGATAACTCGGAAACTTCAAACATAGCTCAGTGCACCCGTTCCGTCCGTAAAAACGACCTTTGTCGTCGAAGCGTTTTATTTCGATATAGTGGAAACTGACCAAAAAACAGTCTGATTTTTTTCCATCGGCCACTAATTCCACGCGGTTCGAAGATTAAGAACAAGATCAGTAACAGTCCAAACGTAAAAGGTTCTAATCCGGGTAAGTTGCCTATAGCGTCCGGTAACCAATCTCGCAAAGTTGCAATCCCGTCCGGTAGAAGAGTCATGAAAATCGCCCCGAAAATAACCCCCGACATCGAACCGAGACCACCGATGATCACCAACATGAGCAGTTTAATTGAGGTGATCATGGAGAACGAATCTGGGAATAAGTAATGCCATTGGTAAGCGAGTAGAGTACCCGCAAGACCTGTGAGCGCGGCCGATACTGCGAACGCGAGTGCTTTGGTCTGAATGAGATTGATTCCCGTTGCTTGAGCAGAAATTTCCGAATCACGTACCGCGATGAAGGCCCGACCTGTCGGTGCACGAAGCAAATTTATCACACAGAGCATGACGACCAATAGAACAACCAAACATACATAGTAATATGAGGTTGAGTTAAGCTCCCATCCGAACAGTTCTGGTGGTGCAACTCTGAACCCTGCATTTCCTCCCGTCACCGAACTCCAATTTTTTACAATTTTTTCAACGATCATCGCAAACGCTAACGTAGCGATGGCAAGGTAGATTCCTGTCATACGCAACGCTGCAATGCTGACGACTACCCCCAACGCGCCACAGAAAAGCATAGCAAGCGGAATAGACACAAAGGGAGGTACACCCAAATCTAGGAATATAGCGTGGGTATATGCGCCTACGCTCAAGAATGCAGCGTGTCCCAGACTAATCAGACCAGTGTAACCTACGAGAATCATTAATCCCGCACCGGCAATACTCCATAGAAATACAAGAGTGAGTTGGGACTCCACATACTTACCGGTAAATATCGGTACGCACAGAACGAAAATTATTAGTGCCGCATACCAACCTAATTGAACTTTATCGCGAAAGAGGTCCACATCTCTGTGATAATCCGTTTTGAGGACAAAACGCATTAGACTTTCTTCCTCTGCATCGATGCAAAGATGCCGCTAGGACGTACTATTAACATCACTAGCAATAAGACATACACGCTTGTGTCACTGACACTAAACCCTACTCTTCCGTCGATCCCATATTTCGTGAAAATCTCGACGAGACCGATCACTAAACCTCCAATCATCGCCCCAGGAAGACTGCCGAATCCGCCTACTATAGCGGCAGCAAAAGCTTTTATCCCCAAAACCAAACCTACCTCAGGGTACGCCGATTTGAGTGGAAGTAGCAGGACTCCGGCGATTGCCGCAAGCGCAGCCGCAAGCGCCCAACTCGCAGCTACGACACGCTTGACAGGGATGCCAACGTAGTATGCGGCAAGCTGATTCTGCGATGCTGCTTGCATCGCGACGCCAAAACGCGTGTATCTGAAGAACAAGAAAGTTAGACCGCACAACACAACCGTTGCTGCAACAACTACTACATCTGCGACTGGAAATACAACTGCGCCGAATTGAAGAGATTGATCTGTATAAGGTGTCACGATGCTACGAGGATTATGTCCCCAAATCATGCCCACAACCGACCTCAAAACAAAGCCCAATCCAATAGTCACCATGAGAATAGCGAAGGGAGATTCGCCAATCATTCGGCGCAACAACACTCGTTCCAGAACGAGTCCTACGACCGCCATCGCCAGAATTGCAACAATAATCGCTAAGAAATAATTCCAGTTCAAGTAGTTGATCAGAGTGATCGTAAAGAATGCGCCCAACATCATGATGTCACCCTGAGCAAAGTTCACCATTTCGGTAGCTTTGTAAATCAATACAAAACCGATGGCAACGAGTCCGTAGACGCAGCCTTGCGCGATACCACTTATTAATAACTGAAAAAAAGTTTCCACGTATTCGATCGAAGATTAATGGTTGATCTTGTTCACGTCCTCAACTTTCGAGACGGTCCTATCTACAGGCACATCACTTGCATTGTAAAGACTCTAAACGTTGTACTACGCAGATAGAAACTCCGTCCTTCAAGTCTAGCAAGCACGAGTTCGAATCATCCCATAAATTGCCCGCTTGTGCTCGTGAAAGAATGGCAGCCAATAACCCGGAAGTCTTTGAGTAAATAAAAGCACACCAATGTTTGCTCGAGGAGCGATCCAAGAATGAGTACCAGCAATCCCGCCCCAGTAGTATTCACCAATTGCTTCCGTCGGTTCTCGGGCGGCTGGTTTTTGCTTGAGTGCAAACCCAAGCCCAAAGACGGTATTCGGCATCTCCCATTGTCGAAATTCCACCACATTACCCGCAGGTAGCTGATTCGTTCGCATGAGCGCGAGGGTTTCACTTTGCAACAGTCGGACTCCGTTATAACTACCATCAGCGATCAGCATTTGCCAGAACTTCCGGTAGTCGGATATGGTTCCGAGCAATCCTCCTCCACCAGATTCCAATGCACGAGGACGAAAGTAATCGCCCGAAATTTCCGATGCTACAGAGAGTCCTGGTTGGTAGGGATTCTCTGGATCTGCACCGTCATATAAAACGCAAAGTTGTTCACGTTGTTGTTCGGACAAATAGAAGCTGGTACTAGTCATGCCGAGTGGAGAGAAAATTCGAGACGCTAGGAATTCGCCGAAGGTCTGTCCAGACCAAATTTCAATCAATCGCCCAAGTACGTCTGTCGCTATGCTATAGTGAAACTTACGCCCCGGTTGATACAACATCGGGATGGCTGTCAATGCGTCGACGAGTTCCTCTAAATCGTTTCCTGGGTGCAGTATGCGCTTAGACCTATACAGAGGGTCAATTGGCGTGTCCATGAAGATACCATATGAGAAACCTGCGGTATGCGACAGAAGCTGCCTTACCGTAATTTGAGACTCTAACGGCTCTGTGTCGTGGACGCTAGTTGCATCTTCTTGAAGTACACGAAGATTAGCTAGTTTCGGGATGTACCGGGCTGCTTCGTCGTCAAGTTTAAATGCTCCTTCTTCAAGGAGAATCATGGCTGCGACTGATGTGATTAACTTGGTATTGGAGAATAACCGATAAATTGAGTCTCCACAGATTAGTTTCTCCGTCTCGCGATTTTGATAACCAGTGAAGTACTCATCGATAACTGTTGATCCACCAAAAACCACCGATGCTGCCGAGGGAATGAGATCCAGTTGTACCCATCGGTCCAAAGAGGCATGTATTGACTCAAACTGAGATTTGTCCAGCATTGAATTCATCCTACGATTTGAAAAGGCGACATCGGGAAAATATTTTGGCCACCCTTCCTAGTTCGTTTCAATTAAACTCTATTCTCAATGAGTACGAAGCAGAACACCCGAGAACCTAAATTGATACTCGAAGGACCTGTTCAAACAATTCAAGAGTGCTCTTAAACTCGACAGATTCAAGCTATCATTCGGTGGTAGCGATCTTGAGAAATTCGGAAAGACCAAGCACTTCGACGTTTTTTTGCATAGTGAACGCGCGCTGGTGCATACATACTACAAATCTTCTTCTAGCGTTTAACAAATCGATAGAGGAATAGAAGCCTCTAGACGGAGGACGCGACATCGATCGTTTGATCTCAATAGCCCAAAGGTCACCCGTTCGATGCCACTCAAGAACTAAGTCTATTTCAGCTTCGTCTGCTGTCCGATAAAACAACGGCGTAGCGCGACCTTCGATCACACCACAAATCTGTTCAATAACAAAACCCTCCCAACTGAATCCGCAAACTGGATGTCGCAGTAATTCGTCAATTGACCGTAGATTAAGCAAGGAATGGAGTAATCCTGAGTCTCTGATGTAAACTTTTGGAGTCTTTACTAAGCGTTTTCCAAGGTTTGCTTGAAAAGGATTCAATTTTCGAACAACTAGCATATCCGTGAGAAACCCAACATGTTTACTAACGGTCGGCGAGGTGACTTCTAACGAAGTAGCTAGCCGAGAAGAATTGAGCATAGTTCCTTGATTGTGCGCTAGCATTGTCCAAAGTCGAGTGAGCAATTCTGTGGGTACTCGGGGGTTAAACTGTAGTACGTCCCTTTCAACGTAAGTGCGGACGAAATTCTTTCGCCACACGTGACTGTCCTCTTCGTTATCGGCTAGAAAACTTAAAGGAAAGCCTCCAGACAACCAAAGTTTATTAGTTTGATTTTCCCCTACCTCTGCAACACTTAGCGGGTTCAGGTTGACAAATTCAATCCGCCCGGCCAAAGTTTCGCTACTTTGTTTGAGCAGGTCAACGGACGCGGATCCCAATATAAGAAATCTACCGGTACGAATACCCTTCCTACGCCCTTCATCAATCAGTACGCGCAGTACTGAAAACAACTCGGGCTCACGGTGAATTTCGTCAATCACAACGAGCTTGTGTTCAAACTGACGTAAGAAGAACAAGGGATGTTCTAAGCTTTGTCGGTCTTCTGGATTTTCGAGGTCTAGGTAATAGTGATCACAACTGTGTGCGAAGTGGAGTGCTAATGTGGTTTTGCCAACCTGACGCGCACCTAGAAGAACGACTGCTGCTTGTCGTTTTACCGCGACATTGATCTGTTCAATGCATTGTCTGTGAATATACACCGTAAATTTAAATGTATGTTTTATATATACGGTATATTATAAAGCTTTTAGACCGAGTGTTAGTAGCTCGTGTGCTCTAGAAAGGCAAACCTGGTTACAACAATTTTGTCCGATGAGTACGACTTAAGTGTCGAAACAGAGACTCGATGCATATTACTGAGTTTTGTCTAATTAGTGATTACACCGTTTAGCAACCCTATTTCAGATCTATATAAGTGTTGTCCTCAGTTTATAATTGTTACCAACCATGTGCTGAGCCTAATAGTCACGAGAGGTACTCGGAATCACTATCGATAAAGTTTTGTCGGTGACGCCGCCAAATTAATCTGCTTTCATTAATTGACTTGAGCGTTTCGGTGAACCGAAAACACAACTGAAGTGCTCATACTTCGCTTTGCGAAGCTTCAAATTCGGTACCAGTTTACCCGTATCATTCCATTTCAACTGACGAAAATAGCTAACACGTAGCAAGTCTTAAAGACTAAAAACTCTACAAATTCACATCACTAATTCACAGGAGATGCAGCGATGAACGCAAATGCAACCTCAAATCGATCTGTTCGAGATCTCATCGTATTCCTATTCGGCGCAGGACTGACTGCGGTCTTACTAGTAATACTCTACTACACGTTACCGTTAGGAGACGCGAATCCCACCGTGGTTTCTGAAGACGATACTTCGACAATCGCGGAGAACGTAGAGGATAGTAGGCCGTACCCTAGTCAAGGAAGTCAACCGACAGTTATTTACGATGGTGATTCATTGGCAGACATTTTCACCAACTATTCGACGACGTTTGATGTATTTGCTGCTCTCTATTCCTTGGTTTCTCGGTCCGACGAAGAACAGTTAGTCGATCTATTCGATGAGTCGGTGACCTACGAATATAGCGAATTGCAGGAAGACTGGTTTCAAGATAGTATCCGGCGAACCATATTGTCTCGACTTATCCATGTAAATGAAGAGGTTGCTAGTTCGTTATTTCTTGATCTTGAGTCCAACCGACAATCTGCTCTCTCCTACAGTCTCGCGCGTGAGTGGGCGAGTTTTGATCTCGACCGTGCAGTCGATTTTGTTACGAGTTTAGCTGACAACGTTCAGTTTTCGGCGAACCGAGGTATTCTGGACTTAAATCAAACTCTTCCTATTGATGAATTGAGAACATTAGCGAATCGTCTTGGGGACACCAGCTACGTACAGGACATTGTCGATCAGAATTTGTTGGAAGAGGAAGCGGAAAATCCGGCAGAGGCGTGGGCAAATCTCGCAGCAGACCCCAACATGCTTACCGAAGAACACCGGTCGCGAATAAACAATATAGTTAGGGCTTGGATACAAGAAGAAGGTGTCGACGTTCTAGACACGGTGACCGGGGCTATTAAAGACGAAGACTTCAAAGAAAGCATCATTCGGAATGGTTTGAGAACAGCTGCCGAAGAGAATCCAGAAGCAGCGTTTGACTATGCATTACAGTTTGAATCTGGGGGCGGTGGCTTGTTCGGAATGAGTTTTAACCCCTATATGTACTCGATACTCAGCGAATGGGTTAAAGAAAGCCCCATGGATGCGTTGAACAAAGTACTAGCTGTCGAGTCACCTTCACAAAGAAACCAGTTAGTAGATGACGTATTTAGGCCTTGGGCTCGCTCTGACGTACAAACAATGATTGATTCAATACCTCAATTTCCTTCCGAGATTCAGGATGCAGCGCGAGTGATTGGTATTTCTCATCTATCTGACAACTCGATAGACGACGCATTGTCTTTATTTGACGACATTGAAAGCGATGCGAAAAAAGGTCAAGCAGCTATGAACATCGCATTCTCTTGGACTGAAAAAGACCCTGAGGCTGCACTTAATTGGGCACAGACGAACCCGAATACAGAATCTATCAGGACGCAGGTGACCAGCACAATGTTGACGGCCTTAGCTAGTAAAGACGCCCAAAGAGCATTTGACGTGGCACTCGAGCTACCACTAAACGAAGATGGTGTTGGCCTGGAAGCAAATGTAATTGCTGCATTGGCATACACGAATGTTGACAAAGCGTTAGAGTTGCTTCCTAAAGTTCGTACCGGGGAGACTCAAACGACGGCTTATATGGGAGTTGGGGGTGGCTTAGCGATGCAAGGTAGAACCACAGAAGCTATTGAGCTGGGAAAGGAATTACCTGAGGACGATCAACTGAATTACTATACAGCTGTTGGTGCGATGACGCTTTCCGGTTCTATGTTGTCCGGACTCACGGGAAGCGAACCCGAAAAAGATGTATTTGAAACGCTTGATAGCATACCCCTCGAAGCGGCTCGTTCCAAGGTCGCCGTACAAGCAATAATGATGGATCAGTTGAGTGATTCCTATAGTGACGAAGAAATAGCGTCTTTAAAAGAGTACGTATCTGAAGAAGATATGGAAGAGTTAGAGAAAGGCCTAGAGCAAATGGAATCGATGCCAATGCCGTCGATCCCATTTTTAGGACTTTGAGACATTTCGAGAAACGGTAATCTTATACGGACACCGAACGTCCTACGCTTAATCGGATGCGATCCACGCGCCGAAATTCTAATTAAGACCGAACCGGGTCTGTTGCAACCTGAAACTGGCATCAGATCGTTAAATCGAGGGGAGTATTCGAGAGTAATCTTTATTTCATCGATCGGGAGCTTCTTTGAATGAAAAATTTCGGTTCTAAACAGTCGTCAGAGTGCAAGTTCGGATCTGAATATCCTTTGAAAAATTTCTGAGCGTCGAAGAATCCAAAGATCCCTCATACTCAATCACGTTAAACATCTATCCACAATGAAGCTATCGGTAATGCATAAAGGTTCTCTCCAAATGATCGAGCCCATTCCCCATCGTACAGAACGACACCTGCAATGAAATTTTCCGAACACTGTTGTAATTTGCGGATCCCGCGGAAGTCGGCTTCCTTCACTGTTGCTCGTGTTTTTACCTCGATTGCAACGATTCCGCTTCCGCTTTGTTCGATCACAAAGTCTACTTCGTGTCTATCTCGATCACGATAGTGAAAAATCGTCAACTTGTTGTCGTACCAAGATGCAAGCTTCAACAGTTCTTGATACACAAACGTTTCGGTCATTTGTCCCAACCGTTTACGATCCTGCCATAGAGTATCCTCATCAAGATTGAGCAATGCGCAAGCAAACCCGGTGTCTAAAAAGTGTAATTTCGGTGCTTTGACAGTTCGTTTCAACTGATTGTTGGACCACGAGGGTACGTACTGAAACAAAAATAGGTTCAACAGAATCGAAACATACTCGCTAACAGTATTTCGGCTTAAGTCAAGTGTTGCAGCCAAGTCAGCTAGGTTAAACAGTTGTGCCGAGTGAGCAGCAGCTATTCCAGCAAGTCTTGGTACGATTTCTAAGCGACGCGCCGAGGTCATTTCGTACGCATCACGAAAGGTAATCGTTCTAAGGTAGTTGTGATACCACTTCTGGCGATCAAGCGTAGATAACTGTCTCGGTTCTGGATATCCACCTTCGACGATTCGCCTTGAGAGTTCGCGCACTAATCTCGGTTGTTGTTTGCTTTCACTAATATTCAACCGATTGTTAAAAATTTGAGTGAATATTGAAGATACCTTCAATTTTTCACTTTCACCAACAGTATCTTGGTTGTAATTCAACATTAAGTATTGATGAATTTCACTCTGTGAAAAAGGATACAGTTCAATCAGTTGCATGCGTCCTGCGAGTGAATCGGAGAGTTCACTCATCAGAGAGAGTCGTGCGGACCCGGTAAGCAAAAACCTACCCGGTACTCGATGTGAATCTACTGCTACCTTGAGTTGACGATAAATTTCAGGAACAAGTTGCACTTCATCAAGTATCACATAGGACGGTAGTTGCTCAACAAAACCGACCGGATCGTCATGAGCAAAGTCTCGATTGGCTTGGTCGTCAAACGAAATGTACTCATACTTGTGAGGAAGGCTTTTACTAGCTTGAATTGCTTTACAAAGTGTCGTTTTTCCACTCTGTCTTGGTCCAGTTAAAAGCACGACCGGAGCCCACGATAGAGTATTCAGGAGACTCGGAAGAAGAAATCGAGGAGTAAAACTTTTTGCTAACAATTCGGTTACCACGCGTGCGCTCTACGCCACCAAATCGCTAATATCACGGCTGTATGTCATTTATTACGTCGCTATATGTCAATATATATCTCGCTATATTATATACACAGTATTCGCTGAATATCATTTCACTAGTGTGATCGAAGGTGCGTTTGTGTTGAGATCAGTAAATTTCGTTTGATCAGTAGACAGTCTTCCGCATGTTTGGACACAGTTAGATTACGTCTCGAAAGCGTGGTAAATACATGCGATTAAAAACCTCGAGTATTTCCCGTTTCGGTGTCCTTCCGTACATCCTTCAGCCAAAGGAATGAAATAGATGCAAGAAATCAAGGTTTTCTCGGCTCTATAGGGGGATCAAACACCTTTGGGTCATACTACAAAGTGTCTCTGAATTGAACTCCGACCAAACGCTCAATAATCCGATCAGTAAGGACGAGAAATATAGTCTCCGACACCCTGAAGAGCTAACTAACAGGCGCACCACAACGGTGTCGAAGTTGCGATTCAAAAAAATACTCTTCTACTATTTGAAAATTTCCCTACAGTCCGTTTGCTTAAAATGACTGACGGAATAGATTGAGTACATCTTTGTGTCTGAGCTCCGTTTACGGGCTCTCTTTGCCGAATCCGCGTACTCTGACCACAAAGTGTTTCAAGCGCGTTCTAAACCACAATCATACTATCGGTTAAAACCTGCAGGAAGTCTATGCAAAAACGAATCGCTATCTTTCTTTTAATCTGTGCTCTTGGTTGGGTAATCACTGTTGGTGCAGAAGCACCTAGTGAGGGGCTTAGTGCTGAGCTCAGACTTCGGTACGAAACAGCAGACGATTCTGTAAATGACAATGCCAACGCCTATACTGGTCGTCTCGCATTGAAATGGGTCGTTGGCGATGGCATGATTCGACCCGTAGTAGAAGTAGAACACATATCCGCGTTCTTGGGCGAGGAATACAACGATGGTGGTGCAAATAGAAAGTCACAATATGCAGTGATCGCAGACCCGGTCGGAACTGAAATTAATCAACTCTATGTACATATCGGTGCGGATGAACCATGGGAGCTATTGCTTGGCAGACAGGAACTAGCACACCGTTCCTACCCTTGGCAACGTTATGCTGGTACCGTTTCGTGGCGGCAAAACGAACAGACGATGGATGCAATTGCGTTGCGCTATCCATTTAACGAAAAGTTCGAGTTCCACGGCGCTTACATAATGAACGTCAATCGAATTTTCGGGGAAGACAATCCGAATCCCACCCGCGCCAATTTTGAATTAGACGGCTTAATGCTTACCAGCAAAGTTAAAGTTCAGGAGAACATTGATCTTGATCTGTTCTTATTCGATCTTGCTTTTGATGAAGCCACCACGCTGTCCAGCCAAACGATTGGTTTCCGAGTCGACGGTACGTGGCCCACGAACACAGATTTCGATTTTCTTTACTCTGGTGAGTTTGCTTGGCAACAACCGGACACAGAGATGTTCGACGATACCAGTTATCGCATGCTCTCAGCGGGAATAAAGACGAACGGGCACACCCTGAAATTTAAAAATGAGTTTCTCAGTTCCGGTAATGGCAATGCGTTTCAGACTCCATTAGCAACCTTACACATCCATCAAGGTTGGGCAGATCGCTTCTTGAGTACGCCTGCTGAGGGAGTCTCAAATACTTCGATCAACGCGAGCGGAAAGATATCGGAAGTGAAATATACGTTAGAGTTCAATACCTATTCTTCCGATGAGGGTGGGTATGATTTCGGAACCGAATTTGGCGCGATGCTTTCCTACAGCTGGCCAAATGAGAGCAGGTACTTAGCAGGCTGGAGTATGGGAGGAAAATTCACAACATTCAGCGCAGACACAGGTAATGTAGACGGTACATCATTCAACGATGTGACCAAGTTTTGGTTTTGGTTCCAAAGGAAATTCACACTCGACTAGCGTTCTAAACGTCGTCGATGGCTAGAGACTGCTTAATGTGGTACTTCTGGTGGTCGTTCAACAATCACAAACGCGGATTCGACCTCCGCCCTTTTCTCTACTGCCTTGGTAAACGTCGCCGGATGCTTTTCAGCGGGTAATTCCAGTACTGCGTAGCCGAGTTTGGGGTACGCTTTACCGCTCTCAGCATCAGTTTCCTCAATCAGAGATTCCAATTGGGTATAGTCGTTAAGGACTACTCTAACTTTATTCGTTAGTCGCTGAAATTTCTTTTGTTTGGTATCAAATACCAAATGCACCGGTTCGTCAGAATCGACCTCCCAGTGTACTATCGGTTCATCAATGGTACCTTTCTCTCGCGCTTCATATTTCACTCTTTCGTCTTTGCTTTCAATCTCAATTTCAAAGTCGTCGAGTTCATACGTGGATTTCGATGCTTCTTCAGGTGCAGGTATCACTACCAGATCGTTTTCTTTCTCTGGATCAAGACTTACGGACTCCAACTTCTCTGTTTGCGTCCAACCTGCAACAACGAAAAACAATAGCAAAACGCCTAATAATCCGTATGGTAGGAACAAAGGATTAGTCGTTCGGATCGAAAGCTGTGGAATGCGTCCAGTCATATTTCCTGTATTAATTAGTAGTATGCGTTAGTTGTGATAGAATGGTCGGTCGCGTCTTTAATTCCGGTCAAATCTGGCACTCTTGCTAACAACGTTGACTCCACACCCTGCTTCAATGTTATGTCAACAGCAGCACAACCTTGACATCCCCCACCGAACAGCAACACTGCAACGTTATCGTCAACGACTTCAACGAGTGATACAATTCCACCGTGCGCTGCCAGATTTGGATTGATTTCACTATACAGTACATAATTGATTCGATCTTCGATCGGTGCGTCTGGTCCGACTTGTGGGACTCTAGAGTTGGGGGCGCGGACAGTAATCTGACCACCCATTCTATCCTCACGAAAATCTACTTCGGCATTCTCTAAGAATGGAATGCTACGTTCGTCATACCAGACGGTAAAACCGTCATAGTGAAAAGGTAGGTCTCCTTGATGTTGCTCACCTTCGCGGCAGTAAGCAATACAGGTTTCCGCGTTTGGTGTACCAGGCTCAGCGACAAAAATTCGTACTCCGCAACCGGATTCTTCCTTTTCAAGGAGTTTGACTAGATAGTCCTGAGCAGCCTGAGAAATATTTACAACCGATTGTTCCATACATGTAATTTTGTTTGGGATTGATATACTTACGTTGAACATCCAAAATATATTTATTGACAGGTCGTCGAAGTCACCAACGTGAACGCTTCTCGCTGTCCAGACACCCCAATCCCAGAGGCCATACTGGTATTATACACATGTATTCAACTCAAATATGTAATTCCCGTAATTATCTATGTGAGCGCTAATTTAAACTACCAAGAATTGTTAAATTACTTTCTGAAAACTTAAACTAGCAACCGCTACATCACAAATCTTGAATATATTTGTTGCAAATTTGGCACGCACTATAGTTTTATGACAACTCTTCTCGAACAGAGTCTCAGAGAGCGAATCTTGGTGTTGGATGGTGCCACTGGTACCATGCAACAAAGACTGAATCTAAGCGAGAATGATTTTCGCGGGTCTCGCTTTGCGGAACATCCTGTTGCGTTGAAGGGAAACGGTGATGTGTTATCCCTTACCTGTCCAGAGGTGGTTTTAGACACCCACTTTGCGTTCCTAGATGCGGGCGCGGACATCATCGAAACCAATACGTTTTCTGGAAATCGAATTTCGCAAGGTGACTACAAGCTTGAGTCCTGCGTATATGAGCTGAACTACGAAAGCGCTAGATTAGCCAGACAAGCAGCGGATGATCGCACTACTCCAGAAAAACCACGATTTGTAGGCGGAGTTTTAGGTCCGACTACGCGGTCTGCCAGTCTCTCACCAGACGTGAACGATCCAGCTGCGCGCAACATTCGATTTGTTGAATTAGTGGAAGTCTACGCAGAAGCGACGAGAGCTCTGATCAAAGGAGGCGTGGATTTTGTTATGATCGAAACAGTTTTTGACACCTTGAATGCCAAAGCAGCGATCTATGCAGTTCAGGATGTGTTTTCTGAATTTAACCTCACCTTACCTTTGATGATTTCCGGCACCATCACCGATGCTAGTGGCCGCACGCTCTCTGGGCAGACATGTACTGCGTTCTGGTATTCGATCGAACACGCTCAACCGCTGCTAATGGGATTCAACTGTGCCCTTGGCGCTGAAGCACTACGACCATATGTCGAAGAGGTTTCACAAGTAGCTTCGACGTTCACTACTGTACACCCCAATGCGGGGTTGCCGAATGAATTTGGTGAATACGACGATACGCCCGAAGAAATGGCTGAGATTCTTGGAGAAATGGTTGAAGCGGGATTTTTAAATGTCGTGGGAGGCTGTTGCGGCACGACACCTGAACACACAAAAGCTATGCACGACCGAATTCAAGGATGTGCACCTCGCAAATTTGGTAGTGCGAAGCAGACTTTACGTCTATCGGGGTTAGTTCCAGTAGTGATTGATGAGGACTCTCTTTTTGTCAACGTTGGCGAACGTACGAATGTAGCTGGTTCGCGCAAATTCAAAGATCTCATCATGCGAGGTGCATTCGCAGATGCTTTAGAAATCGCTAGCGAACAGGTAGAAAACGGAGCCCAGCTCATCGACGTAAACATGGATGAAGGGTTACTTGATGGAGAGAAAGCTATGCAGACCTTTCTTGACATGATTGCCGGTGAACCAAACATTTCACGAGTGCCATTGATGATTGACTCAAGCGATTGGGAAGTCATTCTTACTGGACTGCATAGCACTCAAGGCAAAGCTGTAGTGAATTCCATTTCATTGAAGGACGGTGAGCAAGAATTTCTCGACCGTGCCCGCACATGCAAGCGATTCGGTACGGCGGTGATTGTTATGGCTTTTGACGAATCCGGTCAAGCCGATAGCTACGAACGGAAAGTCGAAATCATTCAAAGAGCTTACAACTTGCTTGTCAGCGAAGCACAGTTTGATCCATGCAACATTATTTTCGACCCCAATGTGTTTGCCATAGCAACAGGCTTAGATGAACACCGAACGTATGGGATAGACTTCATTAGAGCCTGCCAATGGGTGACCGACAACTTACCGCATTGCCACACATCCGGAGGTATCAGCAACGTCTCGTTTTCGTTTCGTGGCAACGATAGAGTTCGGGAAGCGATTCACACTGTCTTTCTCTATCACGCGATAAAAGCAGGACTTACCATGGGTATTGTCAATCCTGGTCAGCTCGGCAACTATGAAGATATACCCATTGAACTACGAAGTGTAGTCGAAACCGCAGTACTCAACACAGACCCACACGCTGGCGAACGCTTGTTGGAAATAGCACAGCGGTACTCCGGTAAAGCAACGCAACGTGGGACGGACGCACTTGCGTGGCGAGACAATTCTGTCAATTCCCGGTTGGAATACTCCCTGGTACAGGGAATCTCCAAATTCATCGTCGAGGACACCGAAGAAGCTCGACAATCAGTCTCCCGTGCCATCGAAGTGATTGAAGGACCATTGATGGCGGGGATGGATGTCGTCGGCGATCTGTTCGCGGCCGGAAAAATGTTTCTACCTCAAGTTGTCAAAAGTGCTCGGGTTATGAAACAAGCAGTGGGATACTTGGTTCCTTTCATCGAAGAAGAAAAATCGTCATCGGGCGAAGTACAAACAAAAGGTACGATCGTCACAGCAACGGTTAAAGGAGACGTACACGATATCGGTAAGAACATTGTGGGGGTCGTATTACAGTGCAACAACTATCGAGTTATTGATCTTGGAGTCATGGTACCTGCCGAAAACATTCTTGCCACTGCGCGTAAAGAAGGTGCCGACATCATAGGATTGTCCGGACTGATTACTCCATCGCTCAACGAGATGGTGCATGTAGCAAGTGAGATGGAACGACTAGGATTCACGATTCCGTTACTAATTGGTGGTGCTACAACTTCAAAGACACACACAGCAGTAAAAATCGATCCTGCGTACTCAGGTCCAGTGGTTTACGTTCCTGACGCCTCCAAAAGTGTTGGCGTCATGGCATCGTTACTGTCTGTTCAAGATCGAGTAATGTACGTCGATAGCATCAGTTCAGAATATCAAACAGTCCGAGAACGTCGTAGCCGAGCGAAGAAACGGGACTACCGCGCGATTGCAGAAGCAAGGGCTAATGGTTTCTCATGGGATTGGAGCAACTACGCACCTCCGAAACCCCAATCTCTTGGGGTGCAACAAGTGGACCTTCCAACGATCGAAACGTTATTCCCTACGATTGATTGGGAACCATTCTTCGTGACGTGGTCCCTGGCTGGAAAATTTCCTCAAATACTCGAGGATGAAGTGGTCGGTAAAACGGCACTAGAACTGTTTAACGATGCACAAGTACTCCTACAGAAGATTGTCGACCAAGATTTAATTGTTATTAAAGGAGTGATTGGATTTTGGCCGGCTAATCGAATCGGCGATGACATTGTGCTGTGGCGAGACGAAACAAGAACTGAAGAATTACAGACTATCTGTCACGTCAGACAACAGCATGTACAGGAAGGATGCAATTATTGCCTCAGCGACTTTCTGGCTGAGACACCAACCGAAGACTATCTCGGTGGGTTTATCGTCACCGTAGATCAACACCCACGGACACGTCCTTTCGACGATGACTACGACCAAATCATGTTTAAAGCTCTAATGGATCGCTTGGTCGAGTCTTTTGCTGAATATTTACATCGCAAAGTCCGAGTGTGTGACTGGGGCTACGATCCTAATGAATCTCTAACAAATGAAGAGTTAATCAAAGAAAAGTATCGAGGTATACGCCCAGCACCCGGTTACCCTGCTTGTCCAAATCACCAAGAGAAAGAACCTTTGTTTGAGTTGCTCCGTGCAACACACTTTACCGGTGCGTACTTGACGGAGAACTATGCAATGCATCCAGCTGCCACCATCGCTGGCTGGTACTTTTCACATCCTGAATCAAAGTACTTTAATGTGAAGGAAGTTCAGCTCGATCAACTCCAGGATTACAGCAATCGTAGAGGCGCAGACATTGACGAGGTGTCAAAATGGTTAAGTTTCTCGACTTCAAATTTAGTCGGATAACGTTGCGAGAATTCGAGATCGCTTCATCCAGCAACTGAATCAAGTTTTCCACACTCTTCGACACCGCAGCATTTGAAACACGACACCGGCCGGTCGTACTGGGTTGCGGTGCGAGAGCAAGTAGCACTTGCTAATCTGTATGTCTCGATCCTTAGATTAACCAGTCTATGTTCGCAAATTACTCGATGGGTGTAGCGATTACTAACACTGCTACCTCAGCATGTTTTGCAATGTCTTCAGTAGCGGGGCGACGCTGATGGTCAAGTCTGACGTCCTTATACACGGCGTCCCCCGGAAATTCATTTAAATGTTTCGTGAGTTCTGCAATCAAAAGCTCGGTATCGTCCACTACGACTTGAGTGCTCACCTTCATTACCGAGCCACGTATTACTAGCGAAACCTCCGAATTGTCTCGAAGATTCGGCCACCAACCTGCCGTTTTGTCTGTAAAGCATTTAACGGCTCCATCGCGCTCCGCGTACCGAACTGGGATTTCGTAGTGCTTACCTGTCTTACGGCCAACGTATCGGATTAACATGATGTTGTGACTGACGAACACATGTAAAGGTGAACGTAATGAAAATCGCATCATGGGATTGATGACGCAAAACATGAACTCGGGTACTTTCATGGCGAAAACTTGTTGAATCTCGACGAGTCTATGTTAACTCAAACTCAATAATCCAAAGCTGTTCGCCATCTAAACTTTACAGCTAAATTCTCAGTATTTCTCTCTCTTATTGTCTCGCGTAAAGTCGGTAGAAAGGCATTCCGTACGGTCGCATCTAATGCTCCTGTGCGTGTGTAGACAACAAATAGGTCGGACAGTGGTGCAATCTCCCAGCGATATCTGAGTTGAAATGAAGCACGAGAAATTGAAAAATCATCGGAGTTTCCATTCACTTCAAACCCAATTGAACGAATCTTGTTAGCTCTCTCCTCCAAGGTAAGGTATTCATAAGCCTTAGCTTGAATCAAACGACATTGCAAGTCTAATCGAATCTGTTGCCGAGTCGTCGGAAAAAACTGAATGGCAAAGTTCGATGTGGGACTCCAGCTACGATACCTTATGAACTCGCGATTCCCTTGGTGAAGCACCAATCCGTTATTCAAATCCTTGGAGAGACTCCAACTAAACGCTAGACTCTTTCGTGGTCTATATCCCATCTGAAATCCTAATGAATTCGAACTTCCTTGAATGCGCTCTTCTCGAAAACTAAACCATGCTACTTGATGGAACTTTTTAGTACTGTTTGAGGATAGACCGACCGCAACACGTGACGTGGGTCTAGTGTGAAACTTGAACTTGCGGTAGGCGGTAGCGTCGTCGACGTACGAGGGTTTGTAATTCACAGAAACAGACAAACTATTTTGGTCTCGATCGCGTATGGCAGCTGCCAATCCGATGCTAGCGTCCGTACGAGTACCCAAACTATTCCAGCTACCAGAAACCGAAACACTATGGTTTACCTGCTGGATTCGTGTGGTTTGATACTGAACACTTGATAGACTGTATTGCATGGAGAGTCGGTCCCCACGAGAAGCAAAACCGGTACGGCTGAGATCGAATTCTGGATCGATGTAGCTGACCGCCATTGAATGTCGCAACGTATCGGATTGGCGGTATCGAACGTCTATAAAACCTGCATATCCAGCGTCTTGGTGCGCGACTTCGGTCAGGAGCACTTGAGACTCGGTACTCAGCCTACCCGATTCTGATTGAAAGCGAGCATCGATCGAATGTGTATATGCGTTGCCTCGTGTTTCATCCAGAGAAACCACGGAGAGCATGCCAACACCGTATCGCGTCCGGATGTTGTTTTCGTATAGCAAACGCAACACCCCGAACGATCGACCTGGACTCTTTAAGTCAAAGGTATCATGCTCTGATCTCGCACGAAAAATCGCATCTTTTTCCCAAGCCCCGAGAATTCCGTACCGAAATTTTTGTATTTGACCGGTACCTTTCAAAGCACCGTAAAGTTCCGAACCAGAAGTCAATCGAGACAAGTCTACATCTACTTCGTTATCGACCTGCGGAATATTTGGACGATCGCCGATACGACGAGAGTGAAAAGGTACTAAGGAACCGTAGGCGCGAAGTGTCGGTAAGAATATTTCTTTTCCCTCAACGAAGAATAATCGTCGATCCGGGAAGAACGATTCAAATGCGCTCAGATTGATGATAACATCGTCTGCTTCGACCGTACCAAAATCAGGTTGCAACGTACCAGTGATTTGAAAGTGTGTCGTCGGTCGCCAAAACACATCTACTCCGTAATGCTCACGGGAAGAACTACCCACGACATCCATGTGAGAACTGATGAAAGGAAAGATGCTCAATTGGCGTTTAATGCTCAAATTTTCGACGATTGCAGGAGCAAAATCGGACAAAAATCGGGGGGGCGTCGTTGTGGAGTGCGGGGAATCCGTAATATTCGGCTTCCTGGGCAAATTTGCGGGAAAAGAAGAAGCCTAATTTGCGTTCGTTTTGGTTTTTGGGCATGCTCAGAATCGACCACGGAATGAGAAACTCCGCTGACCACCCAGCTGAGGTTTCTGCAGTTTGACCCACCCATGCTCCATCCCAATTGCTAACCCACAATTTTTCGGGTTCGAGTACCCCGTCGCCTTTACTTCCACCAAGATACAGCGTAAAGTAATTTCCATACTGACCCGAACCTGATGTATCGAGTCCTACGGTAACAAAGTCTCTGTCAGACGAACCTCGGTCCTGAGCGGAGTGGACTTTCACTAGGGATGACTTGGGTTGCGTTAACTCAAAAGCGACATACAGTCCGTAATCGTTATAGAGTAAGCGGACTATGGTTTGTTGTGATGCAGGAACCATTTCATTTGGCCCGTGATTGAGCAGCCGAAAGTCACTAACTAAGCCACTCAGTTGCCATTCAGTTTCGGATACGCTACCGTCCAATTGGATTGCGACATCATTAGCAACTCGAACAAGTGTTATTGGCTCTAACGATTGCTTGTCCGCACTAACTAGGACCACAAAATTGAACGCGAAAAGAACGTAACTCCAGAACGCTATGATTTGTCTAATGTGGGCCATTGTTTTCGTATGGATGGGTTTCCGTAGTAGCACTAATCCGTTGGTGTTATTTTACACGACTGTAGAACCACAAATTGTAGTGTCGCATAAAAGGGTATACTCATGTTTGAATCATCTCAAAATCACAATGCGAGCTCGGACTCAATATGCAAACTAACATTGGTTCGTTAAACGAGAGTGCTTTGCACAAGAGCTTGAAAGAGCTTCACACAGAAGTTGGCGACGAAGTCGAATGTCCCGTGGATGGCTATATCGTCGATATAAAGAAAGCTGATCGTATTGTGGAAATTCAAACAACCAACTTGCATCGAGTCGTCTCAAAGATCCAAGACATGGTGAGCAAGCACCGCCTGCATTTAGTCTATCCCATTGCTGAACTAACCACTATTACGAAAAATCTGGCTGATGGCAGCATCAAGAAAAGGAATTCCCCGAAACGAGGAACGGTTTATGAAATCTTTAGCGCACTAGTATCTGCACCGACGATCATCCTACATCCAAAGTTTAGTTTGGAAGTTCCAATGATCCACGAGGAACAGATTCGTGTTTTCGATCGCAGCAAAGCATGGCGGAGACGTCACTGGGTTATTGTCGAGCGTCGTCTTATAGAACCTATTAATACGCACATATTCAATGACGAAACGGATCTTTGGTCGTTGTTTTCAGATCTCATCCCAGAAACTTTTACCTCTAAGGAGGTCGCTCACTGTGTTGGAATTGGACGTAGATTGGCACAGCAATCTCTCTATTGTCTTCGTCGGTGCGGTGTGGTCGAAATGGTTGGAAAGCAAGGGAATGAACTCATCTACCAAACGATAGGTCAAGCTAAGACATAGAGTTACCTTCAGACTAAACATACTAGTGCATATATCTATATATACAAGAGTGTTAATACTTTGTAATTAAAGTGATTTCCTAATGGATCAACTGCTCCATACTATGACGTTGATGTTTGCGCTCACCGCGGTAGCTGCAACGGTTGGTATGTTCGCGCGTCAACCTCTCATCATTGTGTACATCGTACTAGGATGCGTGCTTGGTCCGTACGCGCTTGGTTGGATTGGTGAATCTCACGCGATTGAACAACTGGGTCACATAGGAATCATTTTCCTGCTCTTTATTGTTGGGCTTGATCTTCCTACGAATCGCATAAAGAACGTATTTCGCCAATCAATCCTCACTGTACTTGTGAGTTCGATAGTGTTCTTTGGTGCTGGATTCGGACTCGGTTTTTTGTTGGGTTTCGACTCTCGTGAAGCGATGACCACTGCACTTGCATTTTTGTTCTCCAGTACGATCGTTGGTGTCAAATTGATTCCACGAACGGCGTTGCACCATCGAAGAGTTGGTGAGTTGGTCATTGGACTACTCATTTTGCAAGACATTTTGGCCGTACTAGCCCTCATTTATGTTGCTAGTTCAGGAGAGCCGATCTCGCCGTTGGCTTGGTTGAAAGTCTTTGGTATACCACCATTAATCGTAATCGGTGCGGCGATCGGCGCGAAGTTCGTTTTCTGGCCACTAATGAAAAAATTTGATGTGGTCACCGAATACACGTTTCTGATGTTTTTAGGATGGTGTATGGGTGTAGCGTTTTGCGCTGAAGCTCTTGGCGTGACCTTTGAAATTGGCGCGTTTATTGCCGGTGTTTCGCTTGCTAACTCGGCCACTGCACAAGCTGTAGCGTCAACTCTTGAACCCCTACAAGACTTTTTTCTCGTGTTGTTCTTCTTCTATGTGGGAACGACAGTAGATCCAGTTCTTCTATGGAGTGTGGCGTGGCAGGCTGGATTACTAGCTCTGGTATGTGTCTTGATTAAACCTCTGGTCTTTCGATACCTAATCGGATGGTGCGGAGAAGACCGAAAAACCAGTTGGGAAGTTGGATATCGTCTAGGTCAGAATAGCGAGTTTTCGCTACTAATACTTTATGTTGCGGCTGCTCAAATGAGTGAAGAAGCTTCCCTGGCGGTCCTAGGTGCAACCGTGTTAACCATTCTGATCTCTTCGTATGTCGTGGTGTTTAATTTCAAAAATCCAATTGCGTTGACAGACCGTCTGAGAGTCAGCTGAAGCTTGTTTATGGGACAAGTTCAACTACGCCGCGACCAACCATTTCTCCTTTCATTAGTTTATCTATCCCCGACATTACAGTTTCGAGGTTATATCGACTCTGTAGTTGATCCAATTGCGGAAATTTCCAGTTACTAGCTAGTCTTTCCCATATTCGCGCTCTCTCGGCTGTCGGAGTCTCGGCGGAGTCGACACCCAACAAGTTAACGTTGCGAAGTATGAATGGAAAAACAGAACCTGGAAACATGGGCGAGCTCACTAAACCACAGGCGGCTGCACTACAACCGTAGCGCAGTCCTTTGATCGCGTGCATGAGCATTTCACCACCGACCGTATCGACTACTCCGCCCCAAGCTTCGCGAAGTAATGCACGTTGTGATCCTTCCATGAATTCTTCACGGGTATAAATCACTTGCGCCCCTAAAGATCGTAGAAACTCTTGCTGAATTGTTTTTCCAGTAACCGCATGAACTTCATACCCTAGGTGAGACAACAAACCAATAGCACAACTTCCTACGCCCCCAGTTGAGCCGGTGACTACCACTGGCCCACCATCGGGAGACATTCCTAACTTAGTTAGCTTTTCGATACATAATGCGGCGGTTAGACCGGCCGTACCCAGGATCATACTCTCGTTTAAAGATAAGCCTTTAGGTTTTCGAACAGCCCAATGAGCGGGCACTCGAATTCGTTGCCCGAAACCGCCGTCCCTGTCCATACCGAGGCGGAACCCAGTCACGATCACGATGTCTCCGATTTGGTATTGATCAGTATTTGATTCGAGTACTGATCCTACCGCATCGATCCCAGGCGTATGAGGATAGTCGCGAGTTACACCCGGAGCACCAGTCGCGGACAATGCATCTTTGTAATTAAGAGACGAATACTTTACGTCGATCAGAAGGTCGTCTGGTGGGAGCTCCGCGACTGATCTTGTGACGATCTCGGGTCGGCAGTTACCGTCCCACTCTCGGAAAACTCGTAGCGCTCGAAACGTACTCAAGGCAGTTTTCGCCGTAGCCATCTCGCAATAGACAGCATTGACGTTGCTGTTTGAGTCAGTAAGTCGGACAATTGCTTCTTTGGCGGATGCCAAGTCAGTTCAAATACTTTAGCGTCGTCACACGCTTTCATGATGTATTCGTCGCTTGTCTTGATGTCATCGATCAAATTGCGAGCCAAAGCGCGTTCACCATACCAGGATTCGCCGGTTGCAACAACAGATAAATCAACACTTGGTCGATGGTTTGAAACAAACTCCTTGAAGAGTTCATGTACGTCCTCTATTTCTTCTAAAAATTTCTTTCGCGCTGCATCCGTGTTTTCACCGAAAACTGATAGTGTTCGTTTAAATTCACCGGCGGTAATGATCTCATAGTCAATGTCGTACTTCTTAAGTAATCGATTAACGTTTGGAATTTCCGCAGCAACCCCTATCGAACCAACTAGCGCAAAAGGTGCCGCGAGAATCTGGTCCGCCACGACTGCAATCATATACCCCCCACTCGCTGCCACTTCGTCCACTGCTACTGTGAGTTTAATTCCCGCCTTACGAACTCGCATCAATTGAGAAGCCGCATACCCGTAGGAGTGTACGACCCCACCCGGACTCTCCACTTTGACGACAACTTCATCGTCTTTCGTAGCCTGAGTCAATACAGCAGAAATCTCATGCTTGAGCCGCTCCACTTTACTGGCTTCCAAATCCCCTTCGAATCCAAGCACATAAACACTTTTTTGCTTTTCTTCTGAGTCCGCCGTCTCCTCTTTTTCACCTTTATCGTTTTCTCCGACGTCAGTCTCCTCATCCTTGCTACTTGACTCTTGTGCCGTATCCGACGCACTCTTCTCCGATGAAGACTTAGCCTCAGTTTTCTCTTTTTGTTTCTTTTCCTTCTGCTCTGCTTTTCGGTGTTTCTTCACTTGACCTGGGCTAAGTGAAGCCTGCTCAATCGTCGAACGCATTGCATCGTAGAAATCGTTTAAATAACGAACTGTTAGGTGTCCCACTTGAGTACGATCAGTAGTACGACGCATCGCGACTGAACTGATAACCGCAATTACCACTACGATGGCAATGACTACGGTAATGGTTTGCAACAAAAACGTGAGGTAATCCCACAGTATTTCCATCATTGAATTGGCCCTAATTTAGCGTTGATAGCGGTGGAGCTTCCACCGAATTGAGTTAGTGTTTTAATTGGTAAGAGACGTCTATCGCAAATCGTAGTTTAAAAAAATGTTGTAAATCCGACTGATGTCAAGGCAAGGTATTGTACAAACCATCGCGAAGGAGTAAATCACCAATATTCTTTCATGCAAGTACGCTAAGACCGTCTTGTTTTGCTACTTTCTTACCGCCAACACTTACATAAAATTCCAACCCTAACAAGTGTGTCCTATTGCCAACGAAAACAGTTCGACACTCTCCCACACAATCCAATCGATAAAAGGATTTAATCTTGGCAACTTCGTTCGATTCCAGTCAGCCCACTGGCTCTCGTAATCTACGTTTCAGGGACTTTGTGCTCAACTTCATGGGTGATGCTCCTGTATGGTATAAGCAGACCATCGTAGGCTTTTTAACTCTGAATCTTCTGCTTTTCGGGGTTTGGAAGCTAGCGCCCGTATTTGGATTCGAAGACTACGTAACTACCATAAAAATGGTTGCTGGTTGGATCATAGTCCTACAGTTCATCTTCACGCTAGCGATGGCGTTGCAATGCTATCCGCTGCAACCGGGAGGATTGATTGCGATTCAAGCAATTGCGATGGGACTGGCTTCATCGGCGACCGTTTACACCGAAGTTAAAAGTGGCTTGAAAGTGATTTTGCTGTTGATGTTCATGGTGGCCGGTGTTTTCTTCATGAAAGACCTCTTGCTTTGGATATTTACAAAAATCTTTGTCAACGTGCGGTCCAAGCTGGTCATCTCCGTGTTGTTCATGTTCGTTGCTGCGATTCTTTCTGCGTTTCTCGACGCACTGACCGTAATAGCGGTAGTCATCACTATCGGAGTGGGGTTTGCAAACGTTGTTGATGGATTGTTAAAAGATGAGAGTCAATTCAGGAATACCGCCAGTCGAGAACAGTTCAACGAAGATCGTCAACAGTTCTACCACTTCCTGAGAAACGTCATGATGCATGCAGCGATTGGTACCGCATTGGGGGGAGTATGTACTCTAGTCGGAGAACCTCAAAACTTACTCATTGGTGGGTATTTAGAATGGGAATTTATACAGTTTATTGTTGAAATGTCCATAGTAACCATGCCTGTATTTGCGATTGGACTGCTAACTTGTGTCACATTAGAATCGACGAAGTGGTTTTCTTTTGGAGCTAAGGCCCCAGAGTCGATCCTTCGAGTATTGAAGCAACATGACGACGAAGTAAGCGCAAAATTTTTGGGTCGCGACAAAGCAAGGCTGATAATTCAAGGACTCGCCGTAGTCTTCCTGGTTGTCGGTCTCTCGCTGCAATGGGCTGAAGTGGGACTAATAGGACTGTCGATCATCGTGATACAAACCGCTTTTAATGGTGTGATTCGGGAACATGATCTTGGACCGGCATTCGAAGAAGCTCTACCATTCACAGCCTTACTAGTAGTATTTTTTGCGATTGTCGCGGTTATTCATGATCAACACTTATTCTCGCCAGCGTTGGCTTACATACTGAGCCTAGACCCCTCGGTCCAACCAGGGATGTTTTACATCGCCAATGGAATACTGTCTGCAATTAGCGACAATGTATTCGTTGCAACTGTGTATATAAAGGAAGTCCACGCAGCATTCATGGATGGGAATATCGACCGCGAATTGTTTGATAAACTCGGAGTCGCCGTGAACACCGGAACTAATATTCCCAGTGTAGCGACGCCAAATGGTCAAGCTGCATTTTTGTTCTTGCTGACATCGTCGCTTGCACCACGTATTCGGCTGTCGTACATGAGAATGGTATACATGGCTTTGCCGTACACGATTACGCTAGGCGTAACTGGCTGGATTATGGTACATTTCTTTTTGTAAGCAATCTAGGTCTGAGCTAGCTAAGATTAACCACTGTTTCCGGTAATACGATGCATGTAAGCGTCGTGCGCCGCTAGTTCCTCGTCTGTTGCGTGGACCACGACTGGTTCACGTTGCACTGGAATTGACGCGCCAAGTCTCACTGGTGTGGTATTCAAGGTTTTGTCGTCCTCAATATCGAAAAGTTCTTGTTCGCCAGATACCATTCGAATGTAAACTCGCGCTAGCAGCTCCGCGTCGACCAGCGCTCCATGTAAGTCTCGATTACTGAGATCTACTTTAAATCGCTTACACAGTGAATTAAGATCATTGTGTGCGCCTCGATATTTCTCGCGCGCAATGGCGAGAGAGTCGACGACGTTACACAGATCCTGCAGACGTACATCTACGCCTGCTCGTTCTAACTCGGAATCTAAGAACTTACTATCAAATTCAGCCTGATGCATGACGACATCCGCGTTCTTGATCACGTCCAAAAACTCTTCAGCAATTTCAGCAAACTTCGGCTCATTCTTCAAATCAGCCCACGTTCGGCCGTGTATTCTTACCGCTTCTTGATCGATCTCTCTTTCTGGATTTAAGTACCTGTGAAATCGAGTCTGAAGTGTAGCAAAATCCTCGATCTCAACACAGGCAAGTTCGATTACACGATCTCCGCTCTCAACGTACAGTCCGGTGGTCTCTGTGTCGACTACCACAAGACGACGGTTCGTCAAATCAAGTTCTCCTAAACGTCGCTACGGATTTGATACTTGAACGCTTCTTCTCTAGCGAGGCGATCAACAAGTTCGTTAAATTGATCCCCGGAGTGTCCTCGTACCCAGTGCCAAGTAATACTGTGTCCTTGCGTTCGGGCATAGAGTTCTTGCCATAGTTCTTTGTTTTTCACCGGTTTGCGGTTGGCCGTCCGCCAATTATTCATGCTCCAAGTGTCTATCCAATCATTAATTCCATTGATCACGTATCGAGAATCAGTGTATAGTTGAATTTCGAACTGTTCAGTTAAATGAGAAAGAGAGGCTATCACTGCTTGCATTTCCATTCGATTGTTAGTCGTCGATGGATCTCCCCCTGAAAGTGTTGTGGACTCTGTGCCTACTCGGACAAGAGCTGCCCAACCTCCTGGTCCTGGATTTCCAAGGCATGCACCGTCTGTATAGATCACACAGGTCCTCACAATTGAGACGACCCTAAGGAAATGGACCTATTACTAAAACTAAGTATCCGGCGCGAGATTGTTCTTGATTCGTGCGTTGTTGCGGAGTGCTCGCACGAACGTTCGCACGTCACGGTTTTCGTGAGATGTTTCTAAATCGGTCTGGATCGCCTGTTGGTCTATTTGAGGTAATTCATCCCAGTGACCCTCGTGAACACCAGTTACAACAAGTATTGCCTTGTCGTTAAACACCCCATCAACATCGAGTATTTTTCGTTCACCTTCTTCCAACACTTCAATCTTGAAAGCTTCATCCCGCACGGGGTGAGGTACATTCTGATCTCGCCGATGTAGTCGGTCCACAGTGATCCATTCCACACTGTAGTCACTTGCTACTTGGTTGAAATCTTCTGTTTCCAGCAATTGTTTATAGGCGGCATCGCGATCATGTTCAGCTCGTCGAGCAGCCTCTTCCCGTCTTAAGACGGCTCGAATTTGTACACGAACATCCTCAATTGGCTTCAACTCGGGTGCTGTTCGCGATACCAATCGAGCGACGATAGCTTGTCGCTCGTCAACATCGATTACTCGACTGTTGAATCCATTCTCCAACACGTCCGGTACCAAAATTTGTTCTCGTACATCGAACGAATCCAACGCTCCTTCCCCGATGGTGCGTGTCACGTTTGCTTGTGTTTGAATTTCTTTACCAAATGCTTCAGCTACCGGTTCAAACGTCTCATTTTCATCGGCTAAGATCTCTAATTGCCGCTTAGCCTCTTCGTAATCAGGTGTAGCTATATCCTCCAGCATTTCCTGCCGAATTTCCTCGAAACGAATCTCCAGCGAGGCAGGGTCCACCTCTTGAATTTCGTTCAACTTAATCAGATGAACACCAAACTGCGTTACTACAGGTTCAGATAATTCACCAACTTCCAATGAAAACAACATGTCCTCAAATTCCGGAACAAACCTGCCACGCCCAGCAAAGTCCAAATCTCCGCCAAATATCGCATTGGACTCGTCTTCGGAATGTTCTGCTGCAAGTTCTCCAAAACTCGCTCCATCCACAATCTGTTGTCGGATGTCCTGAATCAGCGCCATGGCGTCTTCTTCAGTCCGAGTTTCATCGACCTTAATGAGAATGTGTTGGGACTTTCTCTCCGCATTTTCTTGTGCTAAACGCTGCTCTTCCTCAAAAGCAGTCTTGATTTCTTCCTCAGAGACTTCAAGTCCTTCGGTATAGTCCGCCTTAGAAATTGTGATGTAACTCAGTTCAAAGGCTTCATCTGTCATATACTCGTCAGAGTTTTCTTCGTAATAAGCAGCGACTTCTTCCTCAGCAGGTTCAATTTCGCTTACATAAGAATTTGCCTCGAACAGCAAGTATGCAATATCTCTAGTCTGTCTCCCTACTCTTGCAGCATCCATCAATTCTCTTTCGGTGTAAAAAGATGTGAGCCGCTGAACGTTCCACAGAGCCTCGACAATATGGTCTTTCCGAAGTTCTTCTTCGTAATCCTCAAGAGAATATCTAAGGAACTGAGGCACTCGAGTCACGAATGCATCCTGATTAAATACGCCATCGACCTGAAATAAGGGGTTCGCGTAAATAGTTTCTAGGTAGTGCTGTCTCGAGGAAACCATCCCTAAATCTGCTGCTTTTTGTAAATACAACTGGTGCTCGATCATCCTTTCAAGGACAGCGAAGCCGTTCACCATTCCCTCTATGGTTTCAAGGTCATATTCACCGTTGTACCTTTGGTACAGATTCATTCTCTCGTTTTGAAGCGCTCGCTCAAACGCAGACATGGGAATGTTGTAGCCATTTACCACTGCTATTCCGGGCGGAGAAAACGTAGCGAATAAATTGAAAGCACCAAACCCGAAGACGACGAGCACAAACGCGATTAGACCAAAAATAATCTTGGCACTAGTGGTTTGTGCTCGTACTCGTAATCGCTGAAGCACGCTACGTTCTTGAGTTACTAATTAGTAAAAAGCAAAGTTACGGCAGAACCGAAGAGGTTATCCGTTAACCGATTCGTTAAGGAGTTTGCCGGCCTTAAAAACAACATGTTTCCTAGCAGGAACAGCAACGGGTTCACCCGTGCGAGGATGTCGTGCCGTATAGGCCGCGCGATGGCGTGCGCTCAAACTGCCGAAACCGGTCAATACAACTGAGTCGCCGTCGGTCAACGCCTGAGTGATACCACTCAAGACCGCGTCAACGGCTGACTTGGCTTCCTTGCGTGTCAATCCGGCTTCGTGTCGGACATGTTCTACTAAATCTCGCTTTTGCATGTGATTACCTCGAGTATGAAATAAAGGACAAAAAAAATTAGAGGATCAGATTAATACTGACACTCCAAACAACCGGTTTCGCCAAAACGGCAGAAACAACGAATACGCATTAACCGTTCACCAAAAGAGGCTTCTTAGTGTCGTCGTCTTTGTAAATGAGCAATGAAGCGCACTCTCCGAGCACGACCTGAGCATCGACAACGACCTTCTCCACTTCTTTGTTTGACGGAATGTCGTACATCGTATCTAAGAGAATTTCTTCCATGATGGACCGTAGTCCACGCGCGCCAGTCTTTCGTTCCAGCGCTTTTTTCGCGATTGCGCTGAGCGCATCTTGCCGAAACTCAATAGAGACATCCTCCATGTGAAAGAGCTCGGCGTATTGTTTTGTAAGTGCATTCTTCGGTTCCGTAAGGATCCTCACAAGTGCACTTTCATCAAGTTCGTCCAATGTCGCTACAACAGGTAGTCTACCCACGAACTCCGGTATTAAACCATATCTGATCAAGTCATCTGGTTCCACTCTCTTCAATATCTTGTCGATGCTTTCCGCACTATTCGGACCTGAAACAGTTGCCTCAAAGCCAATCCCGCTATCGTCGGTTCGCGCTTGTATCACACGATCTAAACCCGCAAATGCGCCACCACAGATAAACAAGATATTGGACGTATTCACGTGCATATACTCGCCTTGCGGGTGCTTTCTAGATCCATGGGGTGGGACGGAGGAAGTGGTGCCTTCTATGAGTTTTAAAAGAGCTTGCTGAACCCCTTCACCAGATACATCTCGAGTTATCGACGGGTTGTCAGATTTTCGAGATATCTTGTCAATTTCATCAATGTAGACGATGCCCTGCTGAGCTTTTTCGACATCGTAATCGCATTTTTGGAGTAATTTCTGCAGTACATTCTCGACGTCTTCGCCGACATAGCCTGCTTCCGTGAGAGTCGTAGCGTCTGCGATACAAAATGGTACATCCATGAGTCGCGCTAGTGTTTCTGCTAATAACGTCTTTCCACTTCCTGTGGGACCAATCAAGAGAATGTTTGCCTTCGCAATCTCAACACTACTCCGATCTTTGGAACGAATGCGTTTGAAATGCGTGTAGACTGCGACCGATAGGACGCGTTTGGCGTGTTCTTGACCGATTACGTATTCGTCGAGTCTCGCTTTGATTTCATGAGGTAGGAGCAACCTCGCCAACCGACCTGGTGGTTCGGTTGGATCTTTGAATTCCTCCCGTACCATTTCAACACATACGTCAATGCATTCATTGCAAATAAACACGGAAGGACCACCAGAAATGAGTTTCCTCACTTCAAACTGACTCTTCTCGCAGAATGAACAGAACGCGCGACCGGAAATTCCGCTACCCATCAAAAGCTCACTCCGATTGTAGTGTATCGAATTCGCACAAGCGGAGCGCGACTACACAAACATAGCTGGGAGACCAATGTGATTTTCATTGTCGGGAAATAAGTATAGGGCAAATATCCTGGAACGCACAAACAAAGTGTTGAAAAAGAACACAAACACGTTAGTTAAGTTGACATTTTAGTTTCTCGAGTGTTCCTTACCACATCAATTAGGCCATATTTTTTCGCATCTTCGGGCGACATCCAAAAATCTCGATCGGTATCTTTAGCGATTCGATCTTGTTTTTGACCGGTATGATGAGCTAGCAAACTATTGAGTGTCTCTCGTAAATGTAGTATCTCTTTGACCTGAAGTTCTATATCAGCCGCAGTCCCTTCAGACCCACCACTAGGTTGATGCAACATGATTCGGGAATTTGGTAGTGCAGATCGTTTGCCTGCGGTTCCGGAGGCGAGAAGAAATGCGCCCATACTTGCGGCCTGTCCAATACAGGTGGTCGCCACGTCCGACCGAATATATTGCATAGTGTCATAAATCGAAAGCCCCGCTGACACCGAACCACCCGGTGAGTTAATGTAAACGTGAATGTCTTTCTCTGGATTTTCTGATTCACACCATAGCAATTGCGCCACAACGACATTCGCAACGGCATCGGTCACGACATCCGCTAAGAAAATGATCCTTTCCTTCAGCAATCTTGAGTAGATGTCATAGGAGCGTTCACCGCGAGCACTCTGTTCCAATACCATCGGTACAAAATTCATTCCTTGAAGGTCATCCATCGTATTCAATTCCTCTTTGTCTATTCTTCATCTTTTGTTTTGGCCACATTGGAGCGGCGGAACTTATTTCTGAACCAATTCGTAAATGCATTCCCTTCGGGCTCTCCATCTTCAGACTCCTCTAACTCCTCTGTAACATTCGGTTTAACGAAGGCACTTTGATCCTCGACCGACTCCAACTCTTCTTTCAATTTCCTTGCACGTGCTTCGGCTTCAAGTGTTTGAGCAATTTCCTCGGTATTGACTGGAGCGTTCCAACTAAAAGGACCTCCATTGGGAGGGAGGGTCCACAATCCACTCCGACTCAGATAATAAAAGTCGAAGAAACTCACTGATACTACAGGAGCCGAATAACGTTCAAAAATGTCATTCATTACTCGCGTTCGCGTGACGTTATTGCGAACGAGACTCTGGTATTCAGGGTCAAACACTCTATCAGAGTCTAGTCCAAGTTTGCTCAGGCGTTCGTACTCTACGCGGGTGTATTCGGCGATTAAATCCTCAGTTGGTTCGAGGCTATATTCCTCTGCGTATTGACGAATAAAAAGACCTTCGAGGATACCAAAATATGTTCGAGTTAGTAAAGAAGGTTTCAATCCGTTTTTATCCGGTACGAACGTAGCTCCTAGTTCAGACCAATTTTCTTCAACTGGTGGTGCGTGATGCTCTCCGACTAATATGCGATAGGGCAAATCAATTGGATTCTGCGCACAAATTTGTGCAGCCACTTGGGCTTGCTTAGCATCGCGGGTACCTTGCGGTATAGTCCCTTCGACATATTGTTTCAGCTCCTCATTCAGCTCTTCCATGTTCTTGTAAGGAACATCGTCACGAGTAAAAAATTCTTCGTTGACCGAATCGGGTGATAGTTCTTCAACCTTCAATATCTTGACTGTGACATGTAAACGGCGGGATGGTAGTCGAGATACGTCTAGCCACGAGAAAATCGATTCTGTCGGCGTTGTCTCTGTTTGTTCACTTTCCTCCGTCGAATCGTCAGACTCGGATTCATCCACTTCGCCGACTTCGATCGATTTCGTGTCTTCAACGAATTCTTCGTCCGCAACAGGGAGGGAAAACGAAGGAACATTTGCAATTTGTGCATCAACTTCAAACTCGTCGCCGGTCGATCGATTCAGTAATTCGTCGTGTAATACTGAACCTAATAGATCGTCATCGTATAACCCTTTCTCAATAACGACTTGGTGTTTTCCTAGATAATCTTGCGCCCATTCCGCGTACGTGCTTCTGATATCTCCGGTGAAATTTGATGCAATGTCTTCGATTTCGACGATCACCCTATCCCCGGTTTGAATTGGTCGATTGACCTCTGAACCGATAGCACGCTCAAACCGATAAAGAGAACCACTGCGTTTTAGAAAGTCTTCATCGGCTGAAATCTTTGGATCACAAAGATTTAGCGACTCTAGTTGGGATAGGTCGAGGACTGGCCTCACGACAAAATCAACAATGTATTCCGTTTGACTTAACTCATCGGGTTTGTCGATATCTGCATAGGTAATTTTCCAAACATCAAACTCTTCAAGATTTTCAGCGAATTCCATCGCTTCTCGAACACCTTGTGTATGTATGTTCTTTAAGATCGCGTCGCGATATCTGTCTTTTATCAAGCTACGTGGTACTTTTCCTGGTCGAAAACCAGGCAAGCGAGCTTCTTGAGCTAGTTCTTCTGCGTTGCGTTCAAATCGCTCATTGATTTCGTCCTCGCTCAGTTTGAACCGGAGTCGTCGTTCCAGTGAACTGAGTGGTTTTATAGACGTGGTTTGCATCAAGAACTGTTATCTCAAAAATTGGCGTTGATGGGATTGGTCGTTGGGGTGGATGATGGGGCTTGAACCCACGACAACCAGATCCACAATCTGGGGCTCTACCAACTGAGCTACATCCACCAAAGAACTTTCATCGCGCTCGCGCCAGAGCTTGGAAGTAAGTAGGCTCTAACCCAATAGAAATGATCACAAATTTTACGGATGACTGAACTGAAATGAATTCACGGTTACAGTGAATTCATCTGAAAAATTGGCACGCTCGGAAGGACTCGAACCTTCAACCCTCGGCTTAGAAGGCCGATGCTCTATCCAGTTGAGCTACGAGCGCTTGGTAGAAAAATTAAACCCAAGAGATTCAAACATCGTCTCTGGAAATTCGAACTTTTTCGGAGGGTACTCAGAATTTGCTAGATAGTCTTTCTTGACGTTGTAGCATGTCAATCCAATTGATACAAAGAGTGCCGCCAAATTACAAACGACGGGGCCTACCAACCCTGCTCGCGAAGGTCGCATAAACTCAAAAGTGTCCACGACCCAAAAAAATACTGCGACAAAAAATATTAGCCATATCAACCATAGCCTCAAAAACACAAAAAAGAAATACACCCCATTCTTGGGAATTGTTCTATTTCGAATGCGATAGATACACCATCCAAAAGCCAGACAGAAGGCTGGGAGCATGGCAAGTGAAGGGATCAGAGGACCCTCGTCTCTGTATGGTAGTAGTAGTAGACCTATTACCAGACCAAGCCCGATAAACCACAAAAAACAGTGGGAGAAAAACAGCCAACTAAAAGCGATAATTTCAAAAGCACGTGATGTTATTCTCGTCGACACGTTGATTATTCTCGGCTTAAATTAGTGTTATCATCAGTATCAAACGCCAAAATTCTACACTGTCCGCTTCATCTAACAGGTTATGTGTACTGTAGCGTGGTATGATCCATTCCCAGGTTCTTGTTTTGATCCAGGCATCCGATGCAAGACACTAGTCTCCCATCTCTATCAGGCTTCTACTGTAAGAAATGGTCGGGGTAGAGAGATTTGAACTCCCGACACCCTGCTCCCAAAGCAGGTGCGCTACCAGACTGCGCTATACCCCGATCTTCTTAGATATATGCTACTCACACGATATACCCAAATCAAATGAATATTTTTGACAATTCCTTTCACGGACGCTGTGCAAAATTGTTTGCTCCTCTGACCTGGAATCACTTTCCCTAAATGACCGCCCGCATTCTTAACGGATTAACAATTGCTAAGTCCATTCGACAGGAAGTGGGCTACAGAGTTCAACAGATCTTTGAACAACATGACGTACGCCCGGGACTAACGGTAATTCTAGTAGGTAGTGACCCTGCTTCAGAGCTCTACGTAAGATTAAAGAAACGAGACTGTGAGGCTGCCGGTATTAGTTGTGAGGTAAAAAATTTCCCTGCTGACATCTCTGAACAACAGCTTACAGATACGATCGATTCTTTGAATGCGGAACCCAATGTTCACGGCATATTGCTACAACTGCCATTGCCCGATCAGTTCTATACTCCGAGAATTGTTGACCGTGTTGATCCAACCAAAGATGTAGACGGTATCACACCCTTGAATATGGGCAAACTTGCGCTGCGAGAACCAGCCCATCGATGTTGTACGCCGAAAGGTGTAATGACTTTGCTCGATCATACTGGCATAGATCTTTTGGGATTGGATGCTGTGGTTGTGGGTGCGTCGAATCACGTTGGTCGGCCAATGTGTTTGGAGTTGTTGTTGCGTGGATGTACTGTCACCTGTACTCATAAGTATTCGAGAGACACTTCATTTCACACACGGCAAGCAGACATTCTCGTGACAGCAACGGGTATTGGTGGTCTGATTCGAAAAGACTGGGTTAAACCAGGTGCGGTCGTCATCGATGTTGGAATCGAAACTCAACCAGACGGACGATTGAAAGGTGATGTTGCATATGAGGAAGTGAAAGAAATCGCGTCTTGGATCACGCCCGTACCTGGTGGTGTTGGTCCAATGACTCGAGTCTCAATACTGCAGAACTTACTAGCAACCGTCGAACAGACTCTACATTGAACCGCTTCTTCATAGCTGACCTTCACCTAGACCCCGCGGCACCACAAAAACTCTTCACTCTACAAGTGGTGTTAGCCAACGCCGTCAAACTCGATTGTGAAATATACATTCTTGGCGACCTAGTCGAGACATGGGTTGGAGACGATGACGATTGTGCGTTCGCCGATCAACTTCGTGAAACTCTTCGAGTTCCATCTCAACTAGTCCCACTCTATCTCATGCACGGTAATCGAGATTTTCTGTTCGGTCAAAAATTCGCGTCTGACGTCGGTGCGAAAATTCTTGACGATCCAACTGTAATCGAAATTGAAGGCGAACGAATTCTACTCTCTCACGGGGACATGTATTGCACGAGCGACCTTCCTTACCAAGAGATTCGTACAAAATTTCGGTCTGCAGAATGGCAACATTCATTTCTCGCCAAGACCTTAGATGAACGTAGACATCTCGCGGCAACGATGCGTAAGCAGAGCAAGGAAGCGGTGGCTGAAAAAAGTGACTACATAACTGATGTCGTTGAAGATGCAATAATTGAGTCACTTCAGAGGTATGATTGCAGGACCATGATTCACGGGCACACTCATCGCCCCGGTCAACATCGAATGGGAAACGGATTTACACGTTACGTATTGGGAGATTGGGGTCGCTGCGGTTGGCAAATATATGCAACTCCGCAAATTCGCCTCGAGTGTTTCCCTGTGCGAGAAGCACCCAGCGAAGCTCCAACTAGTCCGTAGAGTCGCCCGGATCACCACTATGAAATCTGAACTGGTCGTCAAATCTGGTAATCAACTGCGCTTCATGACCAAGTAGTTCCTGCACCCGCACATTAATCACTGATTCCTCCTCTAAACGGACGGCCATATCGAGATATGTCAAAAAATGCCTGTGTTCCGACTCCTTCAACTTGCCGTACAACTTCGCGACTCTTCCTTCCAGAACTTCCTCCAATAGTTCAAATCGCTCGTAACTGCGGGCTTCAATAATTGAGGCAATTAACAAATCATCGAATTTTGTGGAGGTATGCTCTCTCGCGTAGCTGTGTAAAGCTCTCGCGTACTTACTTGGGCTTAAATGCACGTACTCGATCTCCAATGTCTTCAGTAGCGCATGCACCTGTTCAAAGTGGCGCATCTCTTCTCGGACAATCCTTGAGAGTTGGACAGCAAAATCACACCATTCTTCATATCGATAGATCATTGACAATGCCGAACTAGCTGCTTTTCGTTCACAGTTTGCATGATCGATTAACAACACCGGCTGACAGTTTGAAGCGTGTATTACCCAAGATTCCGGTGTGCTGACGTGGAGAAACTCAGCCGCTTCGAGTGCCGCCATATTGATGACTTTTTGTGCTACGACGTTAGGTTAGAAATTCTGAAACGCTAAAGCTGCTTCGGTCGCTACTTTTGAAGCGTTACTACGAATTTCGGAAAGCGCCATCAAGTAATCCGGACTAATGTCTGGATTGTAGTATTCGCCGTCAAATACAGAACATTCAAAACCGTCGACGCTGGTGTTTCCTTCGCGCGCCGCGGCAATCAAGTCAGGAAGCGTTTGATACACGAGCATGTCTGCTCCGATGCGGTTCGCAATCTGTTCTTCATTGCGATTGTTCGCTAAGAATTCGCTACTTGTCGGTAAATCAATACCGAATACATTCGGATATCGGATCGGTGGCGCTGCGGACGCTACATACACTTTTTTAGCACCTGCAATACGTGCTTGTCGAATACTCTCGGACAAAGTCGTTCCACGAACAATGGAATCTTCAATCAGCAGCACATTTTTACTTTCAAACTCAAGCTGAATCGCGTTTAATTTTTGACGCACCGAC
Organism: Gammaproteobacteria bacterium; assembly: GCA_009840305.1. Lineage (GTDB taxonomy): Bacteria > Pseudomonadota > Gammaproteobacteria > Pseudomonadales > Azotimanducaceae > Bin55. The sequence goes on from VXNY01000031.1 coordinate 288,803, forward strand.
TTTCGTCGCATACTTTGTTCAGGCATGATGAAAGTACGACCTATATAACGATTCTTGACGAATCCTTCACGTAGTTTCACGTCTAATCGATTCGCGACTGGAATTGCCGCGGTTCGACTTGTCTCAGGTATTGGAATCACTACGTCGATATCGTGTTCGCCGTGGGGAAACCGGTCCAAGATTTGATCAGCGAGTTTGTCACCCATTCGAAGTCTTGCTTTGTACACAGAGATATTGTCTAAGACAGAATCTGGACGCGCGAGATATACATGCTCGAAAATACACGGTGTCAGACTAGGGTTATCGTGGCAGACTTGGGCGTGAAGTTGCCCTTGGCGATCGATAAAAATCGCTTCTCCCGGTAGTACATCGCGATAAATCTCGTACCCCAACACCGAGAGTACCGCAGACTCACTAGCAATGATGTAGTCATCAGTTACACCCCGCTTGATACCCAGAATCAGTGGCCGAATCCCTCGGGGATCCCGAATTCCAACGATTCCAGAGCCGACTATTAATGCGACCACCGCATACCCGCCACGACATGCTAAATGTAGCTTTCTCACTGCATCAAATACGTTCTCAGGTTCGACGACGCACCGGTTTCTGCTATCTAATTCATTTGCAAGCACATTGAGAAACAGCTCCGAGTCCGACGAGGTGTTGATATGTCGAGGGACGTTGCGAAAATACTGTTCTCTTAGTTCGCGTACGTTGGTGAGGTTCCCGTTATGAGCTAGACCAATGCCGTAGGGGGAATTTACATACAGAGGCTGCGCTTCGTGAAAGCTACTGGTACCCGCAGTCGGATAGCGAACATGGCCGATTCCCATGTTGCCACGGAGTCCTTGAAGATGTTGTTCATCAAAAACTTCGCTGACGAGTCCAGCTTGCTTATAGCTGTGACATCGCTGATCATGAGAAGTTACGATTCCTGCGGAATCCTGCCCTCGGTGCTGAAGCACCAACAACGCGTCATATAGTTCTTGGCTGACTGGGTCACTACTGACTATGCCAACGATGCCACACATTATGTACTTGTGGGGGGACTTGCAGGTGTAGAAAAAGACCCGAGAATGTCTCGAACGAAGACTTCAAACTCCATCAAAAACTGTAACAATCGAGAGTTTTTCCAGAGCTCTTCGGGAGCGGTTCCAAGTTCGAAAATTATACCTATCGCGATCACTACGAAAGCACCAGTCAAGAAACCTAAAACCATGCCTAGCACCCGATCCAAGGGTTTCAGTCCAGTCATGTCAAGCGCTTTACTAACAAATTGTTGAGTAAACGCCCCTACTACCAAAACTGCGATGAGTAAGAGAGCAAAACCAATGACTTCAGGTAACCACGGTATTGACTCTAAACCTTTAGGAAATATCAAGTTTCCAATGGTTGTACCAAACATGATGCCGAGCACAATACCCACGACCCAAGAAGCCAAACCGACTAGCGATTTGAGAAACCCGCTAAATCTTCCAACCAGCGCGCCGAGCAGCAATATCACACAGATAGCGATATCGACTACGCCAATTTCGAAAGGCGACACGTCTCCTAATCTCGGTAAGCAACGATCATCGGTTTGATGTCGTATTTCGTCTCTAGCGTCGACGATTGATCTTCTGCGTCATCGCGCCGGAGAAATGGTCCAACCGCGACCCGATGCATCGTTTTGCCATCGACCTTCGCAACTGACAACCATGCTTGGTCGCCTGCAGCTAGGCACTGATCGACTAAATTTTGTGCACTCTCCTCGTTCGCGAAACTCGCGAGTTGTACCGCCCAGCGCTTTGTCTCTGCAACTTCTGTAGTAAGTTCTGGTTCCCCGACTCGGACGCCAGTTTCTTTGTCAAAGCCGTCGGCATCAACGAGCGTGTCAAGTTTTGCTCCCGCTTCGTACACTGCATCCACAGAAGGTTCTTCGATTTTCAGATCGGGTAGTTCGATTTGGGGATTTTCGAAATCGTCGATCTCGGTGGTTATCTGTACGGGTTTGTCGAACAGCATCGGCACGAAGATCACCAACACCGCGGCTAAGAAAATGCTCCCGACGACAATGTTTCGCTTTCTAGCATCCATTCTGTTTTTTTTCATTCCATTAACTCGCGACTTTTGCCCGGAGTCGACCTACGACATCAAAAGAACCAACGACTAAGATCAAGTCTCCTGATACCGTATTGGCTACCAATTCTTGGTAGGCGAAATCCAATTCTTCGATACATTGTATTCCAAAGTCAGCACTTTGAGCCTTCCAAGTGGTACCTCGTCTTCCCTGCGTAGACGTAACGAGCACGCGGTCCGTCGGTATTTTTAATGCATTGACAATACCGGAAAAGTCTTTGCGCTTCGATATTCCCAATAAAACTCTAGCGACTCGTTTATCAGTCAACTTCGGTAGGAATCGCAGTAAGTATTCGACTGCATCTGGATTGTGCGCGACATCCAAGAGCCAAACGCGATCCAAATGATGAAACAGTTCCATGCGCCCGGGTAGTTGGCTGATATGCAATTCGGATATGAAAGAATCTCTAACTGGGTACCCCAAGGTAACCGTAATTTGCGCCGCAAGTGCGAGTGATAGAGGATGTTTGGGTATCCCAGATAACTCTAAACGCCTCACTCTCGAGTCTTGTCGAACTGCGATGCCGCACATGTTTTGGTCGAGCAACTGAAAGTCAAAGTCGCAACCGCGGCGATATACTGGACAATCTAGTGCGCGAGCCCGACCCACGACAGTCGATATGTTCTTCGTGTCTCCGTAGAGTAGCGGTATGCGACAACGAGAAATTCCTGCTTTTTCCCACCCAATAGTCTCGAGATCAGGTCCCAGCATCTCTTGATGATCTAATGCAATCGAGGTTATCACATTGACGTCTCGATGTACGACATTGGTGGCATCATATCGACCACCAACTCCAACTTCCAACAGAGCAACATCTACCCGGTGTTCTTTGAAAATCCACAAACCTGCTAGCGTCGCATAGTCGTGATAGCTCAATTGAACATAGTCCTGAGCTTCTTGTATCACTTCAAAAGCGAAAACAATCTCTTCGTCCCCAACCTCTCGACCATTGATACGAATTCGTTCGTTGTATCGTTCTAGATGAGGAGAGTACGTGCTCCCGACTTTAATACCCTGCGCAAGGAGCAACTGTTCTGTGAAATTTACCGTGGTTCCCTTGCCATTCGTTCCCGCAATGACTACTACTTGTTGTGCAGATTTCAATAAACCCAATTGTCGTGCGACACGAACCACATGATACCAGCTCCGTTTTCGACCCGTTTGCTGCGCGAGTTCAATCCAAGCAAGCCAAGAATGAAGATCTGAGGACCCCACCGGGGGCGAGACTACTTGGTGTTGAGCCAGACGATTACTCTACAAGCGTTTCGCGCGGTTCTATGAATTCACGCACGTTTACAAATTCGTCAGATTCCCACTCTTGTAGACGGCATTCAGAACCTAGAATTCGGGGGATCCGCAATCGACTCAACTCGGGGTACTCTCTGTAGCAAACTTGCACAAGGTACAAACCCATCGGTGGTGCTGTTTTGGGTGCCCGAGTTCGGTCCCGGTACGAAAGCAATGTGTTCATATCGAGAGCAATACCACGTCCGATATCCAACAATGCGCCAGCAATATTTCGCACCATGCGCAGTAAAAACGCATTAGCAATAATGTCGACTATTACGTAATCACCCATACGATGCACAGATAGCGAATGTACGCAACGACGCGGCGACTTCGATTGACAGTTTGTTCCGCGGAACGAGGTAAAGTCATGCTCACCCACGAGTGATTGTGCTTGTGAATTCATCGCTTCGACGTTTAGACCGGGTGCTATCCAAGTGGCAAAGTTTCTTCCGATAGCGGGAATGTGATCACACTCGCCGAAGACGTACAAATAGCGACGCCAATGAGACGATCTACGTACGTCAAAGTTTGAAGCTACCGTTACTAGAGTGTGCACCGCGATGTCATCTGGAAGGTACGCGTTAATGCCTTGTCGCCAGTTGTAATTTTCGCGACATGAATCACTCTCAAATCCAATCACTTGACTGGTTGCGTGCACCCCACGATCAGTTCGACTAGAAAACTCTATACGCACTTGATCGGCTGCAACTTGAGAGATCGCTTTTTCAAGTTCGTTTTGTACCGTTCTCTGTTTCGGTTGTGATTGGGATCCACAGAATCCGGCTCCGTTGTATTCGATCCCTAGCGCTAGATAGTGGCTCATACTATGCTCTACTACACTCAGTTACAACTACGCTAAACTAATGTAAGTGTTGTACGAGTTCCTCGGCGATTTGAAGGCTATTGAGTGCCGCGCCCTTTCGAGAGTTATCAGACACAACCCACAAATTTAGTCCATTCACTGAGGAAAGAAGTTCTCGAACGCGCCCTACGAATACCGCGTCTTGACCCGTTGCATGGGTAACTGGAGTCGGATATCCACCATCAGAGTTTAAGTCAACCAGCTCGATACCTGGAGCATCGGTCAACAATCGTTTCGCGTTTGCTATCTCAATCTTCCGGTGTGTCTCAACGTGCAGTGCTAACGAGTGTCCAAAAAAGATCGGTACCCGAACACAAGTCGGATTGATCTCAATATTGGGATCATCAAAGATCTTTTGTGTCTCCTGTACCATTTTCATTTCTTCTTCAGCGAATCCGTTTTCCTGGAACTCGCCAATCTGTGGTATGACGTTGAATGCCATCTGGACAGGCGCAATTTCCGGCGTTATGGTTTGCGCATTCAGTACATTCGCAGTTTGCATGGCTAGTTCTTCGAGTGCCCGAGCGCCAGCACCTGAAACCGATTGGTAGGTTGATACGTTTATTCTCTTGATCCCTACCTCATCATGAATCGGTTTGAGCGCGACAACCATTTGGATCGTCGAGCAATTTGGATTTGCAATGATTCGGGTTTGTAAGCCTCTTTTGGATTGTTCGGCATTGATTTCTGGTACGACGAGCGGAATGTTGGGTTCCAACCTATACTTGGACGTGTTATCGACAACAATCGCGCCGTTAGCAGTCGCACGTGGAACATATAGGGCGGAAATTTCACTTCCAGCTGTGAAAAATGCAATGTCAGTCCCAGCGAAGTCGAAATCTTCAAGTGCTTGAACACGTAAATAGCTACCTCGAAACGTGAACCGTTGACCTGAACTACGCTCGCTAGCAAGTAAATGTAGTCGCTCTACGGGAAATCGTCTTTGTTCTAATAGCTCAATCAACATACCGCCAACAACACCGGTTGCGCCGATTATTGCAATAGAAAATTTCTTCAAGTAACTGTTTCCACCATGCTTGATATGACCGAGTCGACCATTTCAGTTGTACCGACCAAGCGAACTTCATCGGAGGGTCTTGGTGGCATGATGTCCGCGGTCCGAAACCCTTGACCAAGTACGGCTTCTACAGCATATTCGATGCGGTCTGCAAGAAGCGATTGGTCTAGACTGTATCGAAACATCATAGCAATTGACAGTACTGTCGCGAGTGGATTTGCTATATTCTTCCCTGCGATGTCGGGAGCACTACCGTGTACTGGTTCATAAATTCCTTGACCGTTAGCGTTAATTGATGCCGACGGGAGCATACCGATTGAACCGGTTAGCATTGCTGCCGTGTCTGAAAGAATGTCTCCAAACATATTACCTGTAAGAATCACGTCAAATTGTTTCGGCCATCGAACCAGTTGCATCGCGGCGTTGTCAACATACATGTGTGTTAGTTCAACATCTTTGAATGATTGGTGAACTTCTATAACAACATCTCGCCAGAGTTGCGTCACTTCAAGAACATTCGCTTTATCGACCGAGCAAACTCTGCTACTGCGTTTTCGAGCTAATTCGAACGCAACTTTGGCAATCCGCTCAATTTCCGTGTCATCGTACACCAATGTGTTAAAGCCACGACGTATATTGTTGTGAAGTTCTACGCCGCGAGGCGTACCAAAGTAGATTCCGCCCGTGAGTTCTCGCACAATAAGAACATCTAGATCTGCGACTACTTCAGGTTTTAGCGTGGATGCTTTAATCAATGGGGAAAAAGTTAGAGCTGGCCGTAAGTTAGCAAAACAATCTAATTCTGATCTGAGAGTTAAGAGGGCTTTCTCCGGCTTCTTCTCCATCGGTAGATCATCCCACTGAGGTCCTCCAACCGCACCCAACAACACAGCATCCGCCTTAGTCGCTTGATCTAGAGTGTCCTCTGTTAAGGGTGATCCGTGCAGATCAATAGATTTACCCCCGAAATCGCGAGTGATGATGTCGAAAGACGCGTCCGCTGATGAAACGATGTCGAAGACGCGAAGTACGTGCGGCATGATTTCCGCACCTATACCGTCACCTGGCAAAACTAATATTTGCCAGTGTTTACGTGCTACCATTAGTCGCTAAACAACCAAGGCATCCGTTGTCTATGTGTTAGTTCAAACTCTTCGATCAGCGTTTGGTGCTCTAACGTAAGAGCAATGTTGTCCATTCCAGTCATAAGACGATGTTTGCGAGTTGCATCAATATCAAACGTCGCCGCGATACCACCACTAGAACTGATTGTTTGTTGTGCTAAATCTACTTCCACGGTCATGGGGGACGGCTGTATCGCTTCGCGGAACAGACGATCGATAAGTGCCTCTTCTAGCTCGATAGGTAATAGTCCGTTGTTGAAGGAATTGTTGTAAAAAATGTCGGCGTAAGATGGTGCAAGAACGCAACGAATACCATATTGAAGAATCGCCCAGACGGCATGTTCTCGACTGGACCCACAACCAAAATTTCTACGAGCTAGTAAGATTGACGCTTCTTGGTATCTTGGATCATTTAAAACAAACTCGGGATTAATTATTCGATCGGTCTTACCGATGTTTCCTTCATCTTGGTACCGCCAAGAATCGAAAAGATTTTCACCAAATCCGGTTTTTTTGATCGATTTCAAAAACTGTTTTGGAATGATTTGATCGGTATCCACATTTGCGCGATCGAGCGGAACCACGATTCCCGTGTGGCGTGTGAAAACAGGAAAGGCAGTACTAACCATTACAACATTTCTCTCACGTCCGCAAGCGTACCACGTATCGCACTAGCGGCGGCGGTCGCGGGACTTACTAAATGAGTTCTGCCCTGATGCCCTTGTCGTCCTTCAAAATTTCGATTCGAGGTAGAAGCACAACGTTCACCTGGATAAAGCCGATCGTCGTTCATGGCAAGACACATGGAACACCCAGGTTCGCGCCACTCAAATCCCGCGTTCTTGAACACCTCATCCAATCCTTCTTGTTCTGCTTGTCGCTTAACCAATCCTGAACCAGGCACAATGTACGCACCTTTTAATCGTGAGGCTACTTTGCGTCCTTTCACGACCTTGCTGGCTTCTCTCAAATCTTCTATGCGGGAGTTAGTGCAGGATCCAATAAAAACTTTGTCTAACTGGATCTCATTGACCGCCATCCCAGGAGTGAGACCCATATACGACAACGATCGTTCTGCTACCTCGGCGTTATTTGCATCGCTGAAGTCTGTGGGTGCTGGTATCGTTGCGTCAATGTCAACAACCATCTCGGGGTTCGTACCCCAAGAAACTTGTGGAGACAGTCCCGACACATCCAAAACCCGACGCTGATCGTAAATGGCGGCATCATCAGTGTTCAACGTAAACCAGTAATCTACTGCTTGGTTCCATAGAGCACCCTTAGGTGCAAATGGTCGTGCTTCTAAGTACTCGACGAGTTTATCGTCAATGCCTATCAAACCAGCGCGGGCACCGCCTTCGATCGACATGTTGCACACCGTCATGCGCCCTTCAATGGATAAATCTTCGATAGCTCTTCCAGTGTATTCGATGGTATGACCAGTCGCTCCTGCCGTACCGATCAATCGGATAAGAGCAAGAATTAAGTCTTTCGCGTAAACGCCTGGTCCCAATTCCCCCGATATCTCGATCTCGAAGTTCTTGCTCTTCTGTTGCACAAGGCACTGGGTCGCAAGAACATGCTCGACTTCCGAGGTTCCAATCCCATGTGCAAGTGCTCCAAACGCTCCATGGGTCGAAGTATGGGAATCACCGCACACTATCGTCATCCCAGGAAGCGTGGCTCCCTGTTCAGGACCGACTACATGAACGATACCCTGACGGGCATCTAGTAAATCAAAATACTCGATTTGGAATTCTCGACAGTTTTGATCGAGTGTGATTACTTGCTCTTTGGCGATAGCATCTTGAATTCCAGACACCCCATTAGACCGATCGGTAGTCGGAATTGCGTGATCGACCGTGGCTAAATTACTCGTCCTTCGCCAAGGTTGGCGATGCGCGAGTTTGAGACCCTCAAAAGCTTGCGGCGAGGTTACTTCATGTAACAAATGTCGATCAATATACAACAGATCCAAGCCATCAGAGCGAGTTCCAACTAAGTGGCTCGACCAAATTTTGTCATAGACAGTTTGTGGTTTAGAGTTCAGAACGCTCGTTTTACATCCGATTGAATCAATCTAACAATTATAGATTCAACCTTCCTATCTCCTTTGGAGCTAAATAGGGCTGAATACAGTATGCTTACTAGTCTGATTTTTTGTAGGATTCAATCGGCACGACATTGATCCCAAAAATTCTTCCGCGAAGAATTTCTAAGCAAATAAAAATACCCACTACTGCCCAAAATCCAGGGGCTTGTAAGGGTTCCGGTAAAAATGGGAAGAAGTTCCTACCGATTCCACACGCGGTCCATATAAGCCAAAAGGGAATTGAGAGGCAAACATTAACCACGAAACTAAATAGCCAACCGACAATAGGAATTGCGTTCAATTTTCTCTCCTAAGATATTGAGATTTACAAATGGAAAAAGTTGTGCTAATTCTAGTACTCGTAACTGCCGATGCAGGTGCGATCTATCCTTGATTAGCAAGCTGTGAGGGTGATGCTTGAATCTCTCACGACATCGACAAACGAGATTACTTCACCTCAAGGCTACACACACTCGAAGTAGAGGTAGTTGACTTCGACTTTATATGAAACAGCAAACCCTAAAACAAACTGTCGATCAAACTGAGGCAACCTCACCAGATGAGCGACTTCTTTCATGCTCTCAATTTCGTTGAGTTCTTTAAGCTACTAGGACTTTATCGTACAAATCTTCGCTTCGACTCTCTTGATTAGTCCAATAAACTGTGGTAAGGATGAATACGGAGAGATGCAATGATCGCGGGGGAATACGTCAATAGCAATAAACCGTACGGGATCAAGGCTATTTTTACGCAGAAAGAACGATCTTTTTCTGTCCAACTGAGCAAGCCTTGAACCGTAATGTACACTGACCACGAAATCGGAGTGAAACAAAATACGATCCATAAAAGAAACACCACAGCCTTAGGCACCGGTCGTGTCAGCGCAATCGTTCCGACTATAAGAAGCACCGCAGGTACTACGATCATCGGTATGTTGGTCCAACAGCTCAGGCCGAACCAGTGTTCCCATCGGGTATCCATGCGCAACCAACGGGCAATCGCATAGAAGTAAGTACCGATCAATAACAGTCTCACACCAATGTCCAAACAAAACTGAAGGACTCCATAAATTAGTCTCAACACCACAGTGGGTGTCAGCCAAAAACCGTTGTTTAACTCAATTCTCGTACCCCCGATAGTGAAATATCGCTGAGTGTTCATTCTGTGTGCCTCTCCGTGGAACAAGCTATCGAAAAGGCTGAACTTAGTTGGATATCCTATGACCACCAGCACTATCAACGTTCCCACTATTACAAAAAGAAGTGGAAACAGGAATGGAGTTTGGTCGCGCATCTCGTCGAAAGCTTCGCGAGCAGATGGACCACAAACTCTCGGAATTCGATTAAAGTTGTTCATTCATGAGTCCTCGATACTGCAAAACGAGCTCATAGACATGAACACAAACTACCAATTTTTTTCACTCCACTGATTCTTCAAACCAACTTATCCATTGGTTCTCTTGCATAAACTCTTGCTCGGATACTTCAATTATTGTCGGAGTATCCTCCCGGTAGGCAGCCGCTAAGACGTCTTTCAATTGCAATAAATTTTGGGGTTGGCGAAAATTCATACCAAACGCCTGCGCTATCAATGCAAAGTTTGGAGGTCTTGGAGATGTGTAGTATCGTGCTGAAGATTCGGAAAACATAGCTTTGTCAATTTCTCCGTACCCCTCGTTATTCCATATGATGAATGGAATTCCAAGACAAAGTTGACTCGCGGTTTGGAGTTCTGATAGCGTAAAAGCCGCGCCACCATCACCTACCAAACACGCAACTCTTTTTTCCGGTCTTGCAATTTTCGCTCCGATCGTTGCGGGAATGCTATAGCCAAGAGTTCCAAATCCTGTCACGCTGTGGAAATATCCTCGCACCAAGTCTGGTTCATAAAGCAATTGTGCGTAGTAATTAGGTTGTGACGAGTCTCCCACTAGGATGTCCGTCTGTTCCTGAATCACGTTAAGGAACGCATACATGTCGTTATTGAAATGTATGTTTTTTTCTACTAGTGCTCGAGTTCGTAGCACTCTCTCATTCCCCGCGCGTTCTTTTCGTAAATCATGTTTCAAGAACAATTGAAGAACTCTCTGAGAGTCTCCAACGATACCGATGTCAGCAGTTGCATTCGAAGAAATTTGATCTGGATCGATATCAACTCGAATGAGAGACTGGCACTCTATGTTCTTGCTAGTTAAGAAAAAATCAAAATCGGTTTCCCCAAGCTCCGTTCCGATCGCAATCACGACATCTGCCTCCTGCATAAGGTCACGAATTTCAAGGAATGAAGGACTATAACCAACCGAGAGTCTGTGCCCACTAGGCAATATACCCTTTGAGTTCGTGGTATTGATCACCGGAGCATCAATCATCTCCGCAAACTCGACCAATTCTGTCTGAGCATGTACGACTCCACCACCAACAACAACTACCGGTTGAATTGCACTCTGAAGGACTTCGATCGCGTCCGAAAGTGTTGCATCGGTAATCTCTTGTTCGTTTCTGGCTGGTCTCCAATCTTTCTCCGCAGATAGGTCGTAATCTAGTAAAGTTAATGGAACTTCAACATGAATTGGACCCGGGCGATTCAAACGAAGTGAGTTGTCCAAAAAGTCTGCGAGAGAGGTGACCGTAGTCATTCGATCAAGACGCGTATGCGCGCGTGTGATTTCCTGAGCGACTGTAGCTTGTCCCGTAAGTTCATGTAACTTTCCACTTTCCGTGCGTTCACCGCAGGGAGTCAACACGATCATTGGAATAGAGTCTGCACGCGCTTGTGCAATCGCGGTTGCCGCGTTCAAAAATCCAGGTCCGTCGATAAGTAAACAACCAGCGATCCTACCCGATGCCCTGGCGAAGCCATCCGCCATGAACGCCGCGCTTTGTTCGTGTCGTACGGTTACTAGCTTGTGCCCATCAACATGAAACACACGGTAGAACGGTAGGTTATGAATTCCTGGAATTCCGAAAAAAACGGTGACTCCAAAGTCTCTTAATATTCTTGAAACTTGCTCTGTGATCGTCATCTAGAAAAGTGCAATCGTACTTAGCTCACGCGCCTGATAACAGTGTTTGGGTTTCGTTACCGCTGCTTCTCAAATACTTGAGTTTGGTGCCATTCAACAAAGTCAGGATCAGGCCAGTGGTGTTTTTCGTGCGGTAGCAACAAATTGGTTCCTCGTATTTGTTCCAACCACGACTCTATTGGTCCCGAGCTGTTCAACGTGAAGGCAAGCATGATGCGATACGATTCAGAATCGTGTTTTAAACTGATTGCTCCCCAATCAAACAACTTGTGATGAGACGAACAGAGTGCTAGACCATTTGGAATAGTGTCTGGTCCGTCGTAGCAATGCCAGCGAATGTGAGCTGCTTCCAAGTCTACCAAGGTATCCCGTAACCGTATTGAACTACCACAGAACGCACACTTTCGACGGTACGCGTTGAGTACTTTCTCGCGAAAGTTTGGATCCCGTTTATTCGTGTGTGCGATGCCAAGCTCCTGCGAAGAGATAACGCAGTCAACTGTGATGAAGTCCTTGAGTGGATCAGGAAATCCCAATTCTCGACAAATTGCCGAAAAGTAACTTTCAGGAAAGTTCTTTGCAAGTAATAAATGTGCAAGTTGAAGAATTAAGTTTGGACGATCTAAAAGCGTTTTCATTGTCTCGTGATCAAATCCTCCAGCTACGCCTCGATCAATCAACTCTGTTTCGCTCAATTTACTTGCGTAATTAACCTGAAAATCATCGATACCTTTGAGTTCCCAACCGACTTGATCAGTGAGTAGCCGGGTAAACGGATCTTTGGTTGTGTGGTTCTTCTTGGATTCATAGAATCGATTGAGCAAATCAGTGAGTTTAGGTTTGATTTCCTCAAAGGAAAACAAACGATATTTTTGCTCGATCCACAATCGACTAAGAACGTAGAGGAGAAGAAGCGGTTTGTGCGGCGCTCTTACTCCCTTATGCGTTGCTTGCCTGATACTCAGAAATTGACTAAGAAGAGAATCGGGGACCAATATTCTTCAACTTGTCAAGGATGGATAGTCCTTACTCTAATTCTTGTTTGAGCAATCGCGGAATGACTAATTCAACTCTCGAGACCGGAGTCTGTTCTATTGGAGACAACGGGCCGGTTCCGAAAGGTACGACATTCAATCCTTTTTCTTCAAAGACCTTTTGAATTTGTTGGGCACAACTGCGCGAGTGCTCAAGAAGTTCTTCAGTGGAATAAGGTCCGTTCACGTGACAAATAACGTAAATCTCTTCGTCTGCAAACTCTTGCAATTCAGTTTCCGCCAGTACCGTGAGATTTTCCAAATCTTCCGTCGATATAGCTCCTTGAGAATCTGGAACAACGTTGGGTATCCTCACGGTGCCTCGTCGCAATAACTCGCTCGAGATATCAACGGGAATGTCAAACGCAACTCTTTCTCTGGGCAATATTTCTACGACGTGTGCGTAGACCCGCCGATTTGAACGTTCGACTACATAGATCATCAATAAGTGTTGTACATCGTCCTTGTCAAGTGCGACTGCAAGATAGTTTTGATTCACATCTGAAGCCGAAAGTACTCGTTCTCCGAAAATGTCGCTCGTCCAGATCGTCGCACGTCCGCAATCTCGTTGTTCGCATTCAAACTCTATTTCACCGCCGAGCGAAGCGATCTGCCCTTTAAACCAGTCGGTCGTATCCGATCTTTTTAGGTCCGATGGCATCCGATAAGTATTCGAAGATACAGAACCGAACACTTTGATCACACGTTCAAACGCGACTTCATTTCGTATTCGCTGAGCTGACGAGAGTATGAAATTTACAGGTTCATCTTCTTCTGACACCTTGTTGAGTTCAAGCTCAGCCCGTGGATGTGCTGGGATAACTTGCTCTGAGGCGTGAAGACTGAAGCTAAATTGTCCGAGTAACGTACAAGCAAAGCCAAAAAACCAAACTCGTGATGTGCTGATCTTTTTCACCGAAATTCTGTCGTTAATCTGCTTCCCACAACATCAACATCGTCTTTTTGCTCACCGGTCATGAGTTCAAAAATGGTTTCTTTCAGGTCTTCACCAAGCACCAATACCCTATAAAGAGCGTCTGCTAACGGCATGTACAACTGCATTCGTTGTTTATAAGCATACACTGCTTTTAAAGTATTAACTCCCTCAGCTAACTTGCCTAGTTTATTCATCGCCTCGTCTAGAGACAATCCTGATGCGAATTGGTAGCCAAGTTGAAAGTTCCTCGAATGCGGTGAAGTACATGTCGCGACGAGATCTCCGACGCCTGCAAGACCTAGAAATGTATATGGATTGCCCTCCATTGCCTGTGCAAATCGACTCATCTCGATCAGGCTCCGAGTAATTACCAACGATACCGCGTTTTGTCCAACGTCCAACGCAGTTGCGATACCACAAATGATGGCGTATACGTTCTTTAGGGCTCCTCCAAGTTCGACGCCGTAAATGTCAGGGCTGGAATATACTCGGAAGGTGCTACTACTCAATCGTTGTTGTACCATCAATCTTAGCTGACGATCCGGACTAGCAATCACCGTTCCGGCAAACTTTCCTAGCGCTATCTCTTCTGCTAAGTTAGGCCCACTCAACACCCCGATCACACCTGGTGGTAACTCCTCAGCCAAAATTTCGCTCATCAGTTTGAAGGAGTTATGTTCGACTCCCTTAGTTGCACTCACTGCATACGTGCCGGATTGGATGTGTTGGCCGACCAAAGTTGCAACATTTCGAAACGAAGCACTCGGTACAGTGACAAATACCAGATCGCACTGTTTTAACGCTAAGCCAATATCCGTTGTCGGTACTACGCGCTCGTGAATTGCATGTCCGGGAAGGTATCGACGATTTTCTTTGCAAGCCTCCATGTCCACAAGCTGGTCTTCATCGCGCATCCACAAATACGTTTTAAAACCATTCGACGCAACGATATTCGCAATTACGGTACCAAAGTTTCCCGCACCTACGACAGCGACAGTCATGTGATGCCCATTAGGCTAACAGTTCAGTAAGTAATCGATTTACGCGTTTCACGTGTGTGCCTGCTTCAATGGGGTAAGTCCCATCTGCTAAAACGGCCTGTTCGTGTAGTAAATGAACCAAGTCCTCAAACCTTGCTTCATCTTGCTCTTTAGCTAAGTGCTCTATTAAACTATGTGACGCGTTAATCTCAAGAGTCGGCTTAGATTGTGGTACTTTTTGTCCCGACGCTTCTAATACCCGACGCATGTGTAGATCGAGATCGTGTTCCCCTAGTACTAAACAAGCTGGGGAGTCGACCAATCGTTTGGACTTACGCACCGATTCGATGCCATCCCCCAATACAGCCTTAATTCGTTCCAGAAGCGGCTCATCAATGTTTTCTTCCTCCTCATTCTCAATTTCTTTTTCGTCCTCTTTCTTCTCCGGAAGATCTAGACTACTTCTAGTGATGTCTTGAAATTTCTTGCCTTCAAATTCATCTAGGTGAGACATCATCCACGCATCAATTGGATCACCGAACACCAGCACTTCAATACCTTGACTTAAAAACACTTCTAAGTGCGGGCTATTTCGTGCAGACTGTTCGTTGTCACCGACAACATAATAAATGAATTCCTGATCGTCGGGTGCCCGGGCGATGTAGTCGCTGAGGGACGTTCTTTGAGGCGCATGATCTTCGCCCGTTGGCACAGAGTCATGCGTAGTGGTAAATCTTAAAAGTTTTATAAGCGTCTCTCGATTTGGGTTCATTGGAACGGTACCTTCTTTCAAGACATTACCAAAGTTATCCCAAAATCCCCCGAACAGTTCAGGTTCGTCGGTCGCGACTTTCTGAAGTCGGTCAAGAACACGACGTGCTAACGCATTACGGATCGTCTCAACAGCTTTGTGCTCTTGGAGCATTTCTCGAGATACGTTCAATGGTAAGTCATTGGAATCAACGATCCCTTTTACCCATCGCAAATAAGTGGGTAAGAATGTTTCCGCATCGTCCAGAATGAACACACGCTGTACGTAGAGCTTCAGTCCTCGTGCAGCATCTGGGTTGTACAAATCAAAAGGAGCGCGTTTGGGAATGTAGAGTAAACTGGTATATTCCAATCGGCCTTCGACTCGATTGTGACTCCATGCTATAGGATCTTCAAAATCGTGGGAGATGTGCTTGTAAAACTCTTTGTACTCGTCATCGCTGATGTCGGATCTAGACCGAGACCAGAGTGCTGTTGCCGTATTTACCGTATCTCGTTCGTCCTCTTTCTCTTTGTCCAAGGACGGCATGGTCACGGGACATGCAATATGATCGCTATAGCGTCTCACAATTTCACGCAAGCGATACGAACTCAAATACTCTTTAGCATCTTCCTTGAGTCTAAGTGTTACTGAGGTGCCTCGAGAGGTTTCAGTGTCTTCAATCGTGAATCCTTCCTCTCCCGTCGAAGTCCACTTAGTCCCTGTTTCAGTGCCAGCGCGTCGGGTTAGAACGATTACCTCATCCGATACCATAAACGTGCTATAGAACCCGACACCGAACTGTCCGATCAGTGTTGCATCTGCTTTTTGATCTCCAGTCAGTTGTTTCAAGAATTCTTCGGTGCCAGATTTCGCTATCGTACCCAAATTTTCGATGATTTCCTCACGGGACATTCCGATGCCGTTGTCCGAGACTGTGATCGTTCCGGCTTCTTCATCGAAGTCGATGGCGATACCTAACTCTGTATCCTCGCCCAACAACTCGTCATTCTCGAGTACTTCGAATCGCAATTTGTCCACGGCATCTGAAGCATTGGAGATGAGTTCGCGCAGAAACACTTCTCGATTCGAATACAGTGAGTTGATCATCAGGTGCAGAAGTTTCTTGGCTTCTGTCTGAAAACTTAAAGTTTCAGTAGACATGTAATTTTCCGATAGTTATAGACTTGGCTAAAAATATTGTCTATTCACTAAGAATTCAAGAACTCAAGCATCAACTACTCAATACCTGCGACAGTGCATCCCCAATATGTGCGAGATTTCTCACTGTCTGAGCACCAGCTGCATCTAGAGCAGCATATTTGTCCTCTGCGGTGCCTTTACCCCCGGCGATAATCGCGCCAGCGTGCCCCATCCGTTTACCCTTCGGTGCAGTTGCTCCCGCAATATATGCGATAACTGGCTTGGACACATGCTCCTTGATAAAGTCTGCTGTTTCCTCTTCCGCGGTCCCGCCAATTTCTCCCACCATGACGATGGCTTCGGTCTTTGGGTCATTTTCAAATAGTTCGATGACATCAATGAAGTGTGTCCCGGGGATCGGATCTCCACCAATTCCTACACACGTACTCTGTCCAAATCCGTTATCTGTTATTTGTTTTACGGCTTCATAAGTGAGCGTTCCAGATCGGGACACAACACCCACGTTGCCCGGATGATGAATTTCTGCAGGCATAATGCCGATCTTACACTCGCCAGGTGTAATAACGCCTGGACAATTTGGCCCTACTAAGCGCGTAGTTGTTCGGTTTAACAAAGCTTTCGCCCGCAACATGTCCAATGTCGGAATGCCTTCCGTGATGCATACCACTAAATCTAACCCGGCTTCGATGCTCTCGAATATGGAATCGAGACAAAACGGTGCGGGGACGTAAATCACCGAGACGGTCGCGCCTGTGGATGCTACCGCGTCCTTGACCGTATTAAATACTGGTAGTCCAAGATGCTCCGAACCTCCGCGACCTGGGGTAACTCCGGCAACCAATTTTGTTCCATAAGCGAGTGCTTGAGTGCTGTGAAGAGTACCCTGGGATCCTGTTAGTCCTTGACATAAAACTCTTGTGTTTCGGTCGACTAATATGCTCACAATTGTCCTCCAGCTGCTTCCACGGACTTTTGTGCTGCATCTTGTAGAGTATCTGCTGCGATAATCGCCAAACCACTCGCTCGTAGAAATTCTCGACCCTCGTCGGCACTGTTGCCGTCAAAGCGCACGATCACCGGTACGCTGACTCCTACCTCCCGATACGCCTCAACAATTCCTTCAGCAATTACAGCGCACGAGACAATACCTCCAAAAATGTTGATGAGAACCGCGCGTACCTGAGGGTCGGAAAGAATTATTTTGAAGGCCTCGGCAACGGAAGCGGCATTCACGCCGCCACCGACGTCTAAGAAGTTTGCCGGACTACCCCCATACAACTTTACTAGATCCATCGTTCCCATAGCAAGCCCAGCACCATTGACCATACAACCAATATTTCCATCCATAGCGACGTAACTAAGTTTGAATTTAGCGGCGTGTTCTTCTCTAGAGTCTTCTTGCGTCGGATCCCGCAACTCAGCAAGTTTTGGCTGACGAAAAATTGCATTGCTGTCAATGTTGATTTTTGCATCCAAACAATGAACATCGCCGGCTGTAGTCACCACTAACGGATTCACTTCAACAAGCGCGCAGTCGAGTTCATGAAACAAGCGACAAAGGTTCAAGAAAACGGAGGTGAATTGCCGTACTTGGTTCTTCTCTAATCCTAGCTCATACGCCATCGCACGACCTTGAAACGCTTGGGCACCGATGCTCGAATCTACGGTAGCTCTTATGATCTTCTCAGGGTTTTCCTCAGCCACTGTTTCGATCTCAATCCCACCTTCTGTTGAAGCCATGACAACGACGCTCTGGCATGCGCGATCGATTACGGCACCGAGGTAAATTTCACGTGCGATATCGGTAAGCGATTCATAGTAAATACTAGATACCTGTTGTCCGTCTTTATCAGTTTGATGAGTGACTAGTCGCTTACCTAGCCACTCGGACGCGAATTCCTTCGCTGCGTCCTCGCTCGAAACAAGCTTGACCCCACCGGACTTGCCTCGACCCCCCGCATGGACTTGAACCTTGGCTACCCAAGAATCGCCGCCAATCTTTGCTAGAGCTTTGGGTACATCGCTAGTACTTTGAACGACCTGACCCGTAGAAACAGGTAATCCATACTCGTGAAATAATGCTTTAGCTTGATACTCGTGGAGATTCAATTGATTGTTTTTCCTTTCTTTGAGTGTGCGGGTATGAAGTCAGGCGTCCGATATCAAATCAACGCATGATGTGAAAGAGCGGTTTCTCTACTTCTTCTTTCTTCGATTGACCGTGTGGATTGCGTTTCCGCCAACGCTTAGCGCAGCTTCATGCACGGACTCTGAAAGCGATGGATGGGCAAACATCGTCAACGCAAGATCCTCTGCAGTAGCCCCAAACTCCATTGCGATAACACCTTGCGCGATGAGCTCAGACGCTTGAGCACCAAGAATGTGGACTCCCCGTATTCGATCGGTTTTCGCGTCGGCGATGATTTTGACAAAACCCTCGGTTTCATGAGCGGCCATTGCGCGACCATTCGCACTATAGGAAAACATCCCACTGTTAAACTTCTCCCCGTTCGCTTTGAGTTCATCTTCACTTTGACCAACCCAGGCGATCTCCGGATGCGTGTAAATCACTGAAGGGACTGTTTCATAGTTCACAATCGGTTTGTGTCCAGCGATTCTTTCTGCGACCATCACACCCTCTTCCATACCCTTGTGCGCTAACATCGGACCACGTACTACATCTCCAACCGCATATACGTCGGGTGCATCCGTCAAACAAAGATCATTAACAAACAAAAATCCTCGTTCATCGATATTGACTTCACATTCCTGACTGAGCAAATCCTCGGTATAGGGTCGACGTCCCACTGCAACAATTAGCTTATCGCATTCAAGTACTAGGTCTTCACCCTTGAGCTGGTACGAAACCTTTACCACTCCGTCTTCGACAGTTGACGACACTACTCTTGCACCAAGGCGTACGTCTAAGCCTTGCTTCTTAAAGATTTTCAAAGCCTCACGCGCAGCGCGGCGGTCAGCCATCGGTAAGAAGTCATCAAGTGCTTCCAAGATCACCACTTCTGCGCCAAATCTGTTCCAAACGCTGCCAAGTTCCAATCCCACAATCCCAGCACCGATGACACCCAAACGTTTCGGTACTTCTTCAAACTCCAACGCATCGGTGGAATCTACGATCAATTCGTGGTCGATTCTCGCCGCTGGGATGTCGATAGGTGTGGAGCCAGGTGCCAAAATGACATGATTTGCAGTGATTGTTTCTTGTGATCCGTCGTGCCTAGTGTAAGTTACCTCGCGACCGCTGCCGAGTTGTCCCGTACCTGGTAAGAAGGTTACATCGTTTCCTTTGAATAAGACGTCAATACCGGATGTCAGCTTGTCCACAATTGAGTTCTTGTAGGCCAACATCTTCGAAATGTCTATTTGGTGTTCCTCGACAGAAATTCCCATCTTTTGAAATTCGCTCATCCGTACAAAGGTATAGGACACGTCGAGAAGTGCTTTCGAGGGGATACATCCCCAATTCAAACAGGTCCCGCCCAAAGTAGGTTTACCGTTGCGATCAATAGACTTGTCAATACAAATGACTGCGTGACCAAGTTGCGCGCTTCGAATCGCAGCGGCATAGCCGGCTGGACCCGCTCCGATGACGACAATATCAGCTTCACGACTCATTTCTTTTCTCCCTAAAGTTCCAGCAAAATACGCGCTGGATCTTCCAGCATTCCTTTAATCGCAACCAAAAATCGCACCGCCTCAGAACCGTCAATTAGCCGATGGTCATAAGACAGCGCTAAATACATCATGGGGCGGATCTCGACATTGCCATCCACAACGACTGGTCGTTCCTGAATCTTATGCATTCCCAAGATTGCGGTTTGCGGGGGATTCAATATTGGTGTCGACATCAGCGACCCGAATACTCCACCATTGGAAATAGTGAAGGTTCCTCCCTGCATGTCTTCAATCGCCAACTTACCGTCTCGAGCCTTTTGTCCAAACTCTACTATTTGATCTTCGATTTGAGCAAGCCCTAAAGCATCGGCATCTCGGACGACTGGTACTACCAAACCGCGCTCGGTGCTAACTGCGACTCCAATGTCATAAAAGCCGTGATAGACGATGTCGGAGCCGTCAATGGACGCATTCACTAAAGGAAATCTTTTGAGGGCTTCTACGGAAGCTCGAACGAAAAAGCTCATGAAGCCCAATCTCGTCCCGTTGTGCGCACGCTGAAACTCTTCTTGATATTGCTTGCGCATACGAACAATTGGAGCCATATCTGCTTCGTTGAAAGTCGTAAGCATCGCGGCTGTCTGTTGGGCTTCGACCAATCGATTCGCGATCGTCGCGCGTAATCTTGTCATTGGTACGCGACGTTCGACTCGTTCCCCAGTGTCTCCGGATGGTTCCTCTATTTCTGGTTCGGGAGCTTTTGCTCGCCCTGTCTTTGCTTCTACGCGAACAGTCCGGGAGGCAATCGCCGCTTCTACATCGCCTTTGGTAATCATCCCACCGCGACCAGAACCGCGGACTGACGCCAAATCAATGCTGTTTTCTAAGGCTAGTTTCCGAGCCGAAGGAGCGGCAGCGACCTCTTTCTGTTCGGTGTCTACGGGTTGATCGCTTGTTTGCTCAGATTGTTCTACAGCAGGAGGGTCTCCTTCTTCGACGACGGCGATCAAATCGAGACCAACGACTGTCGCGCCTTCAGGTTTCACGATCTTCGCAACGGTCCCAGCTACCGGTGATGGAATCTCTAACGTTGTTTTCTCCGTCTCAACATCCGCTAGCAGTTCATCCCTTGCAATAAACTCTCCCTCGCGCTTATACCATTTTGTAAGCTCCCCTTCGACAATGGATTCGGGAAACGCTGGAGTAGTAATTTCAGTGGTCACGTATTTCTTCCAAATTTCCAAAAAGTGCTTCTTCGACAAGTTCGCGCTGTTGTCGAGCATGGCGCGCTGGTAGACCTACGGCTGGTGCCGCATACGGTTTACGTCCCGCATATTTAAGCGATAAATTTTTATGGGTTGTTCCGACTGCTCGCTCCATATGGTGCTTGCTGGAATACCATGCACCTTGGTTCTTAGGTTCTTCCTGACACCACACTACAGTCTTTAACGCGCTGTACTGGGACAGAACCTCAAGAAATTCATCAAGGGGAAATGGATACAACTGTTCTAAACGGACAATCCCAACCGTTTTGCAGTTTGCTTCCCGTCGCCTAGCGAGTAAGTCATAATACACCTTCCCGCTACACAAAACAAGTCGTTCGACTTCTTTTGGTTTCAATGGATCATACTCATCGATTACGTTACGAAACGAACCATTTGCTAGCTCGTCGATTGTCGACGTAGCGAGTTTGTGTCGGAGGAGACTCTTGGGCGTTAAAGTAATCAACGGTCGACGCATGGGCCGGATCATCTGGCGACGCAATAAGTGAAAAATTTGTGAAGGTGTCGTTGGGATACAAACTTGAATGTTGTGTTGCGCACACATTTGCATAAACCGCTCAAGTCTCGCAGACGAATGTTCGGGTCCCTGTCCTTCTAAGCCATGAGGTAGAAAGATGACTAAACCACACTGCCGTCCCCACTTAGCCTCACCACTAGATATAAATTGATCAAATACGACTTGAGCTCCATTGGCAAAGTCACCGAATTGAGCCTCCCAAATGACGAGCGAGTTCGGTGCGGTCGTTGCGTAACCATACTCAAATGCGAGTACCGCTTCTTCTGACAGCAATGAGTCGTAAATCTCAAATCTTCGTTTCTTGAACCCTTCCTGAATCGGTATCACTTGCTCACCCGTACTCTGACAGTACACACAAGCATGCCGATGGGAAAACGTCCCCACCCCAACATCTTGTCCGGTGATCCTAACTTCAAAACCTTGATCTAGCAATGTCGCATATGCCGCCATCTCGCCAAAGCCCCAATTAACGGCAAGACCTCCAGCGGCCATGTGACGTCGATCGGCATAAATGCCTTGTACTTGTTTGTGCAGTTTTGTTCCTTTTGGAATTCTGTTTGCTTTCGCCATGACCTGCTGGAGACGAAGTAACGGAAACGAGGTGTCGGCGGGTTCGTCCCAGTTATGTCCAATATACGGCTTCCAGTCGACGAACATACTCGTATCGGGTTCTTTAATAACCGACAGTGCTATAGTCTCACCTCGGTCTAAACGATCTCGCACCGTTGTAGCCAATACTTCAGATTCACCCCTCGAGACGACACCTTCCTCAGCTAGGCGATCAGCATAAATCTTTCGCGTGGTTGGATGACGCCTGATTTGTTGGTACATCAATGGCTGCGTTTTCATTGGATCTTCGGCTTCGTTATGACCGCGACGTCGATAACAAACCAAATCTATAACGACATCCTTACCAAAAACATTTACGTAATCTGATGCTATTTGAGCAACGAACGTCACTGCTTCGGGATCGTCCGCGTTAACGTGGAAAATGGGCGCGCGAATTATCTTTGCAACTTCACTGCAATATTCCGTCGAGCGCGCGTCTTCCAGTCGGCTCGTGGTAAACCCGACCTGGTTATTAATAATGATGTGCATCGTCCCACCCGTGGAAAATCCTCGAGTCTGAGACATTTGAAAGGTTTCCATGACGACCCCTTGTCCGGCGATGGCCGCATCACCATGGATTAAGATCGGAAACACCTGTTCTCGGCTGGCATCAGCACGCCGGTCCTGCCGTGCTCGGCAAGATCCTTCGACTACCGGTCCAACGATCTCCAGGTGCGACGGGTTGAAAGCAAGCGCGAGATGGATTTGGCGACCGTGAGTCTCCAGATTTGTCGAAAATCCCATGTGATACTTCACGTCTCCAGTTTCGTACTGTCGACGCGCTCGACCTTCAAATTCTTGAAATAGCTCGCTAGCTTGTTTTCCAAGCAAGTTTACAAGAACATTCAGTCTGCCTCGGTGGGCCATCCCAATGACGACTTCTTGGACTTGCCACATTCCTGAACGCTGAGTTATCTCATGCAGCATTGGGATCAAGCTCTCCGCTCCTTCCAAGCCGAATCTCTTCGTACCCGGATACCGATTGTGTAAGTATCGTTCGAGTCCTTCTGCAGCGGTAAGGCGTTCCAATATCCGGTATTTCGTCTGGTCGTCAAATTGCATCTGAGAGTGAACACTCTCTAACCGGCCACGAATCCATTCCCTTTCCTGAGTGGAAGTCACGTACACATACTCTGTACCGATAGAGCCACAATAGGTCTTTTCTAAAGCGTCGACGATATCGCGAAGTTTGGCATCTTTCTCAGTGAACAGGTGCGACGATCCAATATGAAACACTGTGTCAAAGTCAGCCATGCTCAGGCCGTGAAACTTCAATTCAAGATCCGCCGCCTTCTCTCGCTCCCAGACGCCTAGTGGATCAATTCGAGCCTTACGGTGCCCCCGAGATTGATAGGACTCGATGAGTTCCATCACTTGGATTTGTTTTCGATGGTATTCCGAGAGTATGGAGGTGCTGACTCGTTCCGGCCTAGCCTTAAGGCGATTTCGACCGAGTCTTTCGAAGTGATGAACGATCGTACTGTGAGCAATATCCGGATGCCCATTATCTGCTTGGGGAAGCGTGTGGAAATAGTCTCGCCATTCCTGAGGAACTAGGTTCGCACTCTCTAAATATTTTTCGTACATCGCTTCGATGTACGCAACGCTACCTCCCGCAAGATGAGAACTTGCTTCCATTCGTTCTAGAAAAGAGTCAGTCATTGTTCTTCCTCAAAGTGTACCACTAAGTTCCTTCTTTCACCATAAGCGATCGGATCTTCCCGATGGCTCTTGTCGGATTCAGATCTTTTGGACAGACGCTAGCACAGTTCATAATGCTACGACAGCGAAATACACTGAAATGATCATCGAGTTTTGACAATCTCGCTTCGGTTGCGGTATCGCGGCTGTCTGCAATAAATCGATAAGCGTGTAACAGGGCTGCCGGACCGAGAAATTTATCGGGATTCCACCAATACGAAGGACATGCAGTAGTACAGCACGCACACAAAATACACTCATACAGACCTTCTAACTTTTCTCGATCTTCGATACTCTGAAGCCGCTCCTTCGGCGGCGGTAAATCCTCATTGATCAAAAAAGGATCGGCGCGTTCGTACTGTTTGTAGAACTGCGACATATCCACAACAAGATCACGAATCACCGGTAGTCCCGGTAACGGACGCAGAACAAGCCGGTTGCGAGAAATTACTGATCCGACCGGCGTCTTACACGCGAGCCCATTAGTCCCGTTCATGTTCATACCGTCGGACCCACACACGCCCTCCCGACAAGAACGGCGATAAGTAATAGAGGGGTCTTTAATCTTGAGCTGTTCCAATACGTCAAGGACCATCAAATCGCGACCTTCAGGCCGCGCAAATTCGTAGTCTTGCATCCTTGGTTTGGTGTCCTGTTCAGGAATGTAGCGATATATGCTTACCAGCACGATTTAGTACTCTCTCTTGATCGGTTGAAACGGTTCCATTGTTTCGGGGCTAAAGTTCACCGCACGCTTCTTGATCGACTTGTCGGTAGCAAAATATAGTGAGTGACACAACCAATTATCGTCGTCTCGCTCGGTGTAATCGACTCGCGCGTGTGCACCCCTAGTTTCCTTTCGAGCCGCCGCAGCGATTGCAGTAGCTTCGGCAACTTCAAGTAAATTATCAAGTTCTAATGCTTCAATTCTGGCAGTATTGAATATTCTGGTCTTGTCTTCAAGATACGCGTGCCGTACACGGTCGCGCAATTCGGCAAACACTGAAATCGCTGCCTGCATGTTCTGCTCCGATCGAAATACACTGAAATTCATTTGCATGGTTTTTTGCAGCTCGGATTTCAATGTAGCTGGATGCTCTCCTTCCGATGACTCGTCCCAACGGCGAATTCGCGCTAACGCGAGTTCACAGTCCGTAGCCGAGGGCACTCGATATGACACCCCTTGTTCTAGTGTCTCTCGAATGTGTAAACCCGCGGCGCGACCGAAGACAACCAAGTCAAGCAAGGAATTTCCACCGAGTCGGTTCGCCCCATGAACTGACACCGATGCCACTTCACCCACAGCATAGAGTCCCTCGACCATCTGATCGTTCCCTTCCTTGAATGTAATCGCTTGACCAGAAACTGCGGTGGGTACTCCCCCCATCATGTAATGACAAGTTGGTACGACCGGTATCGGTTCCACCACTGGATCTACGAGTGCATAGGTACGAGATAGTTCCAGAATACCGGCTAATCTAAGTTCTAATGTGTGTTTACCTAAATGATCGAGTTTCAAATACACATGATCTTTATCGGGACCGCATCCACGTCCTTCTTGGATTTCGATGATCATTGATCGTGAGACGACATCGCGGCTGGCTAAGTCTTTTGCCGTAGGAGCGTACCGTTCCATGAAACGTTCGCCCTGTGCATTGACCAAATACCCACCTTCTCCGCGACAGCCCTCTGTGACCAGCACTCCGATTGGATAAATGCCTGTAGGGTGAAACTGCCACATTTCGATGTCTTGTACGGGTATACCACAGCGAAGTGCCATAGCAATACCGTCGCCAGTGTTCATGAGCGCATTTGTCGTACTGGCATAGATTCGTCCAGCTCCTCCCGTCGCAAGCAGTGTAGCCTTGGCCTGCACCAACACGGTTTCACCACTCTCGATGTTGATCGCGATCACTCCACAGACTACGCCATCTTGATTACGTACCAAATCGACGGCAAACCACTCATTCAAAAAAGTCGTGCGAGCTTTGACATTCGCTTGATAGAGTGTGTGAAGGAGTGCGTGTCCAGTTCGATCAACTGCGGCACAAGTACGTGCTGCTTGACCTCCCTTACCAAAATTTTTGGATTGCCCTCCAAAAGGTCTTTGATAGATTCGACCAGTCTCGGTACGAGAAAAAGGCAAGCCCATGTGCTCTAGTTCATAAACCACTTCCGGCCCAACCTTACACATGTACTCAATGGCGTCCTGATCGCCGATAAAGTCCGATCCCTTCACAGTGTCATACATGTGCCAACGCCAGTTATCGTCGGGATCATCGCTACCAATCGCGCAGGTGATACCACCTTGCGCGGAAACCGTGTGCGAACGAGTGGGAAACACTTTTGACATCACGGCAGTATGAAATCCACTCTCAGCGAGCGGAAGACTCGCGCGTAAACCAGCACCGCCGCCACCGACAACTACGGCATCAAATTGCAATGTTCTGATAGGTTGAGCCACAGACGAAGCTACCAAATAACGATGAATCCTAGTACAAAATATACGACGATCAAGGAAGATACTCCGAATTGGTAGACCAACCGTAGCACAGTTGCAAACTTGCCAAGGTGATGCTCATTCAAATAGTCGGTACCGACAGTCCACATGCCAATCCACGCGTGGATTCCCCATGACAACAATGTCAGAGTTCCAAAAATCAACATCGCAGGAGATCGCATGAAAGCGAGCCAATGTGTGTAATCAAGACTGGGATGTGAGAGCACAAACCAAACAATACAGCCAACGTAAACAGTTAAAACGACAGCAGACACTCGTTGAAGGAGAAAGTCTGCTACACCGCTACGAGAAAAGCTCGTGGCGTTTACAACCAAAACCAAACTCCGATAGCCAAGGAAAGAACCACAGAGCAAACGAGCACTATTAAGGCACTTGCTCTACCTATTTTCAACGAATCGCCAATATGCAAGTCCATTAATAGATGTCGAAGACCTGCAATAATGTGATAGCCCAGGAATGAAAGAGTGAACCATAGAACTATCGAATGTAAGGGGTTATCAAGAGTAGCTTTTAAGTTTGAGAAGGATGCTTCTGACTCAAGCGATAGCCACAGTATCCACAACAAATAAATCGATGCTCCAAAGAGCACTACCCCGCTAACCCTATGCAGAATCGATACCACCGCGACAATGGGAAAACGGATCGCGAACAGATTTAAAAAGACCGGACGAGTACTCTTCATTTGCTAATCCGCGACCAAGCGATTTGATTCAAGCTCGCCGTCAATTCGATTGAGATAGCGCGACCCTTGGACTTGTTTAATAATGGTAGGTTGAGACGACATTTTTCCTCATAATTTTAGTGTGTGCGTCGGTCTTGCTTGCCGTCAATCCTACAATCTTCATCAAACCATTCAATCTGTGGTCTACGCAAGCAACATAGTTTATCGCATAGAACGAGTGTTGCTTCAGTGTAAACTCTTAGAGGAAATCTGACTGACTTCCGTTTCCTTGATCCTGCGTAATTTGTAGTGCCAATACAGTGAACTCGCCCGAAACCCCTAAACGCCAATGGGCAAAACAGTATGCCGAACTATTACTTTCAGCTCGCTGGATTGTCATCCTAGCCTCGGTAGTTTTGGTAGTCGTGACATCGCTTGGTGTTCTAAGGCTCGGTTTTGAGGCTGATTACAAAATCTTCTTTGACGAAGATAACCCCCAGTTATTAGAGTTAGAGACTCTGGAATATACCTATGGGAAAAGTGAAAACGTCGCTTTTCTAATCGTACCCGATGACGGAAATGCTACGTCTGAAACTGCTTTGTCCGCAACCGTGTGGTTGACTGATGAGGCATGGAAAACTCCCTACTCAAGACGCGTTGATTCCCTTGCGAACTTTCAATACACGACCGCAAATGGAGACGACTTATACGTGAGAAATCTGATCGAACCGGAGGAAATATCTCTCCCAAGGACTCAAGCTTCTGTACGTTCCATTGCTCTATCAGATCCGCGTATTGAAGGAAGCATCCTAGCGCGAAACGGAGATGTCACCGTCGTAAACGTTACCGTTGAACTGCCGGAACTATCTGGTACTGACCTGTTGGAGCCTGTAGCTGAAGTCGCTAACTTTGCGCGAGACCTTGCAGAGAAAACAGAAGAACGTTTTCCCAACCTAGATATTCGAGTCGTTGGCACGATTATGGTTAATCAGACTTTTGTGGCGGCATCTCTTGATAGCCAACTCATATTCTTCCCCGCGAGCCTGCTATTGATGGCGCTGATCTTAGGTGTGCTCACCCGTGGTATGTCTGGTGTGTTCGCGACAGGCATGGTCATGGTATTTTCTGTTTTAGCTTCTATGGGTATAGGTGGTTGGTTTGGCCTACCATTTTCACCACCATTAATGCCGGTACCTACTATCGTTCTGATGATCGTGGTCGCGAACTGTGTGCACCTTCTGGTTACTACACAGAATCGAATGCGAGCTGGTGACTCCAAGCACGACGCGATCGTCGAGTCGATTCGGCTGAACCTACACCCCGTTTTCTTAGCAAGTCTAACGACGACGCTAGGCTTCCTAAGCATGAATTTTTCCGAAGTTCCGCCGTACCGACATCTAGGTATGTTTGTTGCGTTTGGTATCATGGTTTCGTTCGTCCTTTCTGTTACGTTCTTGCCAGCAGTTCTATCGATTCTGCCTTTCGGCGCGCGTAAAGTAAATCAAAAGTCCCTTGCCTTTTCTATGAAAAGTTTAGCGGACTTCGTACTTCGATATCGTAAGGTACTGTTCTGTATTTGGTTAATCGTCGTACCTGCGATGATTCTGGCAGTCACTCGTAATGATTTGAACGATGTCTTAGTTCACTTCTTTAACAAAAACGTCGAATTTCGACAAGACACGGATTTCATGGACGAGCGTTTGAGTGGTAATACGCTACTCGAATACTCTTTAGAAGCTACCACAGTCGGAGGCGCTACCGATCCGAATTTTCTACAAGATGTGGAGAACTTCGCTGAGTGGTACCGTAATCAGCCTGCCGTACGACACGTGGCGACAATTACTGACACCTTTAAACAACTCAATAAAAGTATGCACGGCGACGATCCGGCCATGTACCAGATTCCGGATAGTCAAGAATTAGCCGCCCAATACCTCCTACTCTATGAACTTTCTCTACCTCAGGGGTTAGATCTAAATAATCAAATTGATCGATCCCGTACCGCGACTAGAGTCTCCGTGTCTGCAGAGACGTTGAATTCCAAAGAGCTGCTCGATATACACGCGCGGGCAAAGACATGGTTGCAAGAAAACGCTCCACACGTTGCTGGAGTCTCAGGAACGGGACCATCTACATTGTTCGCTTACATCGGTCAACGCAACATTCAGACTATGCTAATTGGTACGGTAATCGTGCTTCTCGCAATTTCTGCTATTCTCTTGGTCGCATTACGATCGTTCCGAATCGGTTTAGTTAGTATTGTTCCCAATTTAACACCCGCGATAATAGGATTCGGGGTGTGGGGCTTGACCGTCGGACAAGTCGGACTTGCCTTATCGGTGGTTGTGGCGATGACTATAGGGATTGTCGTAGACGACACTGTGCACTTTCTGGGTAAGTATCTCCGCGCCCGTCGAGAGTTCAATTACGACCCTGAATCTGCTGTACGTTACGCGTTCGACACAGCAGGTCGAGCCCTGCTTACGACAACGCTCGTACTAGTAGCAGGGTTCTTGATTTTCGTGTTTTCGCCGTTCGTCCCAACGGCGCAAGTGGGCATCTTGACAGCGCTGATCATCGGTTTTGCGCTCGTCGCTGACCTTACACTCCTGCCAGCACTGTTGCTGTGGGTTGACCGCGATGGTAAGCGTGTTCGAGAATAACTGCTGAAAACCCCACCCATTAAAATTTCACTTGTTCGCGTTTTTTGCGAGGTAACGAAGTAGCAACGTGTTTAACAACCCCCTTGAGTCCTTTCACAACACTGTTGCTGAAGCGAAAGCGGAACGGGAACAACTCGACCGACTGTTAACCGTATCTTCTCCCCGAGAGCTCTTACTGTTAGTCCTCGTGTTAGTACTACTAGCCGCGCTCATCGTTTGGCTAGTGTTCGGTGTTCTTGACCGGAACATTGCAACGAACGCTACTGTCCTTGAGCGGTCGGTTTCTGCCGATAGATCAAACAAATTCGTAGGATTGCAAACGCATTGGAGTACTGAACTTATTTCAAACGTCAAAGTTGGGATGCCAGTAAAGATTGATCCTGTGAACGGCCAAGAAAGGTCGGTGACAATACGAGGAAAAATCCGATCAATTGTGTCTTCACATGTTTCGGAAGAGTTGCCTGTTGCGGGTCGTATCCCAATACCTTTCATATGGTTCCAGATTACTGTCAACCCAGACGACGATCTTCTATCATATACAGATTCCGAGTGTCGTCTGATCATCCAACTTGGACGACAGTCCCCACTTCAGTTGATCGGAAAAAATCTGCTTTAGTATGGCTTTACACTCTACTCAGACTACAAGCCAAGAGTCTGTCCTCCGTTCAAAAAAGCAAAAGATCACTACTCCTGTTCTTCTGCAAATGCACGCTACGGAATGTGGTGCTGCGTGTTTAGGGAGTGTGTTAGCTTACTTCGGTCGTTGGGTGCCACTCACGCAATTGCGTGAAAAGTGTGAGGTAAGTCGAGACGGAAGCAGCGCAGCAAGTATCGTTCGAGCAGCTCGGCATTTTGGCCTTGACTGTAAGGGGCTAAGCGTAAAGGCCGATCTGTTAAAAAACCTTACTTTGCCACTAATCCTGTTTTGGCAGTTTAGTCACTTTGTCGTGCTAGAAGGTATTACGGAACGACACTTTTATTTAAACGATCCCGCTTCGGGAAGACGGAAACTCACTAGGGACGAATTTATAAAGGGTTATAGCGGAATAGCTCTTCAATTAAACCCTAGTGAAAACTTCACGCCCGGTGGAGAGTGGCCCAACCTGTTTTTGCAACTGAAGAGTTTTCTCTCTGGAGCATGGCGATTACTTACAGGAGTGTTGGCTTGTGCTGTATTGATGACGCTGTTAGCTCTCGTGATACCGGTGTCGTTGAAAGTATTCGTGGATGATGTAATGCATCACTTCAGCGCTTGGGTCAGCGTTGTAGGCGCGCTTCTCTCTGCGGGAGTAATGATCTATGCGTTGACTTGGCTAAAGCACCGATTGCTTGAACGACTGTCAGTGAGAATTTCGGTGAATGGATACAACGAGAGTTTGACCAAACTCTTACGTTTACCGCTCGAATTTTTTGAACACCGGCAGGTTGGCGATTTGACGGACCGAGTGTCCACCATCGATCGAATCGCGAAGAACGTTACGACAGAGTTTCTCGTCCTTCTCATCGATATGGCAATGAGTGTAGTACTTCTGATCGCAATGCTACTCTTTAACGTGTCTCTCGCACTCGTCGTTTTGCTGCTCGCTCTACTCCATGGATCGTTGACTTATTTTCTCAACCACAAGCAATCGATTCAAAGCCAAGCGATGAGACGTGAGCAAGGACTACTACTTGCTATCGGCATGCAGATGCTAAGCCACGCCGAGAACCTTCGCATGACCGGCGCGGACGATCGGTTTTTTGCTCGTTGGAGCGGGCAACAAGCAAGAGAACTAGAGGCTCGTAGAGTAAACTCCGAATTGAGCGCACTTAACTCTGCACTTCCAGGTCTTATTTCGGTTTGGCGAAGTGCTGCGATCCTAGCAATAGGCGGTTTTCTAGTTATTTCTGGTGAAATGACCCTAGGAGTCTTAGTGGGGTTTTATTTCTTGGCTGAGTTGTTCT
Source organism: Gammaproteobacteria bacterium (assembly GCA_009840305.1). GTDB lineage: Bacteria > Pseudomonadota > Gammaproteobacteria > Pseudomonadales > Azotimanducaceae > Bin55. The sequence goes on from VXNY01000031.1 coordinate 320,728, forward strand.
TAGATCCCATTGGCCGCTTTATGGAATTTGCCCATAAACGACAAACGCTCGAAACCGATCTTCAGCGACTACAAGACATTTCAAATACAACAGAAGACCCGATTTTCAGCCGACGAAGCCCAGAATCCGTTTCAATACCTACGTTTAAGGGTAGATTTCAGTTAACAGGCCTAGTTGAATTGCGCAACGTCACATTTGGGTATAACAAGAGCCGGCCACCCTTGCTCAAAGACTTCAACCTCACGATCAAGCCTGGTCAAAGGGTCGCGGTGGTTGGGACCAGCGGATCAGGAAAGTCGACACTGTTGCGCCTTATATCTGGAATTAGTCATCCTTGGTCGGGAGAGATTTTGTTTGATGGTGATTTGCGAGATGAAATTCCTGAAGAGGTTCTGCGAAGGTCAATATCGGTCGTAAATCAGGAAGCGATGCTCTTTGCCGCGACCGTGCGCGACAACATAACACTGTGGAATCCAGCAGTTTCCGATGAAGTCATAGTCTCTGCAACTCGAGACGCCTGTATTCACCACGACATCCTGGCCCGTCCCCAAGGTTATTCAACAGTAGTCGAGGAAAGCGGAGCAAATTTCAGCGGCGGTCAGCGACAACGGTTAGAAATCGCCCGGGCTTTGGTAGGTAATCCCACCTTACTGCTACTAGACGAAGCGACGAGTTCTCTCGACGCCGCGACAGAAGAATCAGTGGATGACAGCTTAAGACGAAGAGGAGTCACTTGTTTCATCATTGCTCATCGCCTTAGTACAGTCCGAGACTGCGACGAAATCATCGTACTTGAAAAAGGCACGGTAGTACAACGGGGTACGCACGACGAGATGATCGCCGATAGAGATGGCACCTACTACAGGCTAGTCAGGTCGGGCTGATGGACCACACCTCAAACCAACGAACGACCGTTTCCGACATTGCGGCACGCTCTACCGTCAGCGTACCCTGTGAGGGCAATTCACCTGTAGTTCTTGACGACAACGAGAGCTTTTGGTATGTAGCTAACGGTGCCGTTGATCTCTTTCTTATCGAAACCAAGGACGGGATAGAACAAGCTGCACCGCAACACCTCATGCGAGTTGAGTCCAAGAGACTACTACCTAGCTTTGTCCCGGATACACAGGACAAAGATGGTAGCACAACTACGCTCGGATTGGTTGCCAAAGGAAAGCCGGGTACCCGCTTGACCCGCATACCCGTCTCTGACCTCTCCAAGATTCACTCATCCGAGCTAGCAGAGCAAATCGATGGTTGGTTAACGGCACTAACTCAAGCCTTGTCACGGTTCGTCATTCGTTCACCGCGACCGAATGCGCTCATAGAACCCACATTGGAAATTACGCTTTCCAAGGGAATAACGAGTGTTTCTCGTAGCGTGGTTTGGGTATCCGGTGCAACCCAGGGTACGGGCTTATTCATGGACATGGTAGATCCGGCAGAGATAGTCAAAGGAGCGACCGAATCGGCAATTCCTCTGACTAGGGCAAGCTGGATCTCAATATTCGAAGAGGTAACTATCTCTGGTTACTCTACCGAAACACTCGCGAAGGACGGTTCGCTCCTAGTTGCCCTCGAGTCGTTTCATAGGATTGCCTTACACATGGAACGACTCAACCGCAGACTAGCAGTGGTCGATGACGCGAATCTCGAACGTGATCGAATTATGAGTCGCCGTGTCGCCGAAGACGTAGCTAGAACTCGTCTCTTCGATATTTACGACCAGCAAAGAAAGACCGAGGAGCAAGCTACCGACACCGCGCTTGCTAGTGCCCTCCGGCTGATCGGGCGTCGTTTGGGGATTGAGTTCACAATTCCTCGAAGATCGGAATCGTTCGAAGAGCCGGTTACCCTAATTGACATTCTCGATGTGTCGAGCGTGCGGGCGAGACGCGTGAAACTCGATTCGGATAGTCGATGGTGGCACAGCGACAGCGCAATACTCTTAGCTTTCCGGGCGACTGACAATCAACCAATCGTCTTGATACCGGGAATGCACGGTCGATATAACCTGATCGATCCGGTCACTAGAAAGCGTGTGATCACTACTAAAGCTCGCGCTGCAGAACTGAAAGAAGAAGCTTGGATGTTTTATCAACCATTACCTTCGGGCTCGGTCACTTCCTCCGAACTCCTGCGGTTTGCTCTGCGTCGCTCTGGTAAGGACCTGACGCGATTAGCGCTATCTGGCATCGTCGGTGGGTTAGTAAAACTGGTTCCTGCACTAATGCTTGGACTGGTAGCAAACCATATCGTTGCGGGCGGAAACACCACAGGACCACTTTTTATAGTGGCAGTTTTACTTGCTGTCATAGGACTATTGAGTGTATTTGTCAACTTATTGGAAAACACGGCAATGATGCGTTTTGAAGGCCGATCAGCATCGCGATTAGAAGCCGCTTTTTGGGATCGTCTCATGCGACTTCCTTCGGAAATTCTCCATCGTCAACCCAGTGGAGACTTAGCCATGTCTGGAATGGCGTTTCAGAATTTGCGAGACGGTTTGCAGAGAGTGATCGTCAACAGTGTGCTGTCTCTTGTCTTCTTATTACCTGTCTTCGGTGTCGTCTTCTTTTACGATGTCGTACTAGGAAGTGTAGTTCTGATATTTAGCGTCGTTGCTCTCTCGATCATGATTTTTTGGGGACTGTGCCAAATTTCACCCTATAGTCGAATGATTAGCGCGATCCGTCGGGTGTCCGGGTTATTGTTTGAAATTATCGAAGGTATTTCAAAGCTTCGTGTTGAGAATGCAGAAGGTTCAGCATTCGCCATGTGGGCTCAAGACTATCGTGACCAAAAACGCGCCGAACTGAAACTTGGTAAGTATGAACGTCATGCACGTGCGTTAGGTGCCGCACTGCCATTCATTGCCGGAGCGGTTCTGGTGTTTTTCGTAGTCGCGATTGGAGATAGCGACTTTTTAGTCGGTGACTTTTTAATCGTCTTCGCTGCTTTCATTGTTTTTCAGCATGCCATTGCACGGTTCGGCGAGTCTTTCGGCTTGGTTGCTTCCATGTTGCCTGCCCTGAATCAGATGCGTTCGATGCTTGCTGCTGACCCGCAAACCAAGACTTTAGGAGATCCAGTGGAAAGTCTGCACGGAGAAGTCTTGTTTGATCGGATTTCTTTTCGATATACACCAGATAGTCCGCTAGTTCTCACTGACGTTACGATTCACGCCCGGCCTGGTGAATTCATTGCAATTGCAGGTGAATCTGGTGCGGGGAAGAGTACTCTATTTCGACTTGCAATCGGTCTTGACCGGCCTACTAACGGAGCGGTCTACTACGACGGTCGTGATTTGCGACACCTGAACTTGAAGCAGTTACGACGCAAAATGGGAGTGGTTCCTCAGTCAGTGCGACTTCATCCACAGGACATCTGGGACAATATAGTCGTCCATCATGAAGACCCCAACACCGAACAAGTTTGGGAAGCAGCTCGTTCTGCCAGCGTTGAGCAGGAAATTAGATCAATGCCTATGGGAATGATGACGATGGTCGGTGCAAGCGGCTCAGTTCTCTCCGGAGGAGAAAGTCAGAGGATTTCTATTGCTAGATCATTGTTGGGAAACCCTCGCATCATGTTGTTTGACGAAGCAACCAATTGGCTTGACAACGACAAACAAGCTCAAGTCATGCAGAACTTAGCACTCCTCACCTCGACAAGGATCGTTATCGCACATCGTCTTTCAACCTTGAAACAAGCTGACCGAATTTACGTCATGCAAGCAGGTAAGGTCGTGCAAAGTGGCACATTCGACGAACTCATCGAGGTTCATGGTGTGTTCAAAGAACTGGTAAAACGACAGATAGCGTAGCACTCTCACGTCCGAATACTTCGATGAGTCTTATAAATCGGATTTTTAACAAAGCTGGTGTAGATAAGAAGTTCCGATCGCGTCTACTGGAAAACCCCAAAGCAGCGATCAATCAGGAATTTGGGCTACAAATTGCTGAAGATCAAGAGATCGTGGTGCACGAAGAAACCGATACCACGACGCATTTGGTTCTCCCACCCAAAGACAAACTGAGCGTCGCGGAACGAGCGGAAGCAAAGACTGGAGCGACTTCTTTGGAATTCTTGAAGAAAACCATGTACGATCCCGCGCCTCCAAAGCGTCCGACGACTGATCGAACGGAACGTGTATGCTCGGTTCCAGACGATGTGGATTCGTTCGCACGGGCGGGAAGAGAGAGCATCGTGCGTGGACTCCAATTCCTACGGTCCACGGTGAATGAAAATGGCGCATGGCATTGCATTCGATTCAATGTGGGCGATCCAAATGTACCACGACACTTTGAGCGGCCTCCTTTTATCTCCGCATTCTGTGCGCTTGCACTTCAACGAAGTAAGGAACCCCTAGCTCAGAAGTTGTTTGCTCAAACTAAAAACTATGTAGTCAACACCATGGAGTATCCTGGTTTTTGGAGGTACTATCGCCATCTACCACTCGATTTGGACAGTAGTTCCTTATGCTCGATGGTGATTGCCTCGCATCCGTGGATAGGGTTGGGACGGAATTTACCTCGCATGCTGGCGAACCGAGACAAGAACGGGCTCTTTTTGACCTGGGTGCTGAGCGAAGAAGAGCCAAGTGTCGTAGCACCGTTTCGAATCGAAGCTGACCCTGTAGTCAACGCGAACATTATCGCCTATGTCGGTGATGTTCCGGCGACGAAGAAGGCTCAACAATGGCTAAAGGAATTGATCGAAAAAGGCACCAATCTCGAGGATGCTTCAAAATGGTACCCAGATCCTGCTTCGATCTATTATGCGATTGCGCGGGCTACACTTCGAGTGCAATTTGGATCTGAAAAATTTCCTTCTTTACTAGCTGAACGGATTCTAAGTTTACGAGATGAAACTAGCGAACTCAAGAATGTGTTACAAGCCGCTCAAGCCGTGGTCGCACTTCATAATATCGGACAGTTAAACCAATTGAATGTCCAGCAACAAATTGCAAACTTCATTGAATCTCAACAAGAGGATGGCAGTTGGCCTGAGCTACTAGCATTTGGAGACCAATCTTTGCGGTTCGGAGTAGTTGGACAAATAGGTCATGGATCAGAGTCGGTGACTTCAGCGTTTTGCGTCGAAGCACTGGAGTGTTTAATGGAAACATATAAGAATTAGGAAAGACTTGGTCGATGAGAGTGTCGAGGCTACAATAGTTAAAAGGAATAGTTGAGATGACTGAAAATCTAAGCGTCGGAAATACTGTCGGCACAGGCGAGCCTGACGAGATGAGGTACTTTGAGCCATCGTTTCTCAACGCGCTTCCACATTACTTGCCGCTGCTCATTTTCCCGCTGTTGATTGTCGCCGCTTACTATGGTGGTTTTTGGTTACTCGGACCATTCGTCTTTATGAGCGTCGCCGGTTTTCTTGATCGAGTATTCGGTGTCGATGGTCTCAATATGAACCCGAGGGGGATTTCTGAACGACGATTTATTTGGTACAACATTCCAGTTTGGGCATGGGCGTTGCTATGGCCACCAACATTAGTTTTCGGACTATGGCAGATCTGCGGTGGTGCTTCGTATCCCATTTGGCAAAAGGTATGCCTCGCAATGCTGCTGACCATGGAAGCACAGGCCGTATTCGTCGTCGGGCACGAACTGGTTCACCGGCGTTCGACGTGGGAACGAAGACTCGGTGAATTTCTTCTTGCTTCAAATTCTTATCCTCAATATGCCACGGAGCATGTATACATTCACCACGCGAAGGTCGGTACTCCTCACGATGTAGGATCTGCGCCAAAGGGCGAAAGCTTCTGGCGGTACTTCCCACGAGAAGTCGTCAGTAATCTAACCAATTCGTGGCAAGTCACTGGCGAACGCTTAGCTCGTCGAAAACTGTCCCGTTGGCACTATAGCAATCCTTTTTGGCGCTACGGTGTTGCATTAGCGTTCTGGTATGCCCTTGTTTACTACCTAGGCGGAATTTGGGCGCTGCCCATTTACATATTCTTAGGGCTGAGCTGCGTATTCTCGATGAAGATCAGTAACTACTTCCAACACTACGGGCTCCGTAGAGTTTTAATGCCCAACGGGCGATGGGAGAAAATTTCACCGCGCCATTCTTGGAATGCCGACTGGAAGTTCACCAATTGGATGTTTTTCAAAATGCAGCGGCACGCTGATCATCACGCTATGGCAACCCGACCATATGCACAGTTGCAACATCGCGCGGACGAGTCTCCTGAGCTTCCCGGGACATACGGTGATATGATGAACCTTGTGCTCCGTCCAAAACGCTGGTTCGCAAAGATGGATCCTTTAGTCGACGAGTGGCGAAAACGCTTTTATCCTGAGATTGACGATTGGAGTCCCTACGACAGCTCCGTTTCGGCTGCTAGGCCGGACGACTTTAATGAGATCGTCGAAATTTTTGGAGTTGCACCGAGACTGGCAGAGCGAATCGAACGCAATCCCGAGCTTCTTGACAATCTATCCGAACGGGAGTTCACAGATCTCAATCTTCCAAAAGGCATTTTGGACGAACAGGAATATGACATCGCACGTCGTGGGTTAGCAAGACTCTACTGGACTACCGAAATGGGCGTTCAAGAAATGCGCGACTTGATTGCGGAAATACCATCCACAAACTCAAAAGAGACCGCGGAAATTGCGCGGAATTGGGTGAATGACAAGGGCTTTCAGATTGGCATGCATGTCCTTCGAGGAAATTTGTCGACTGCCGAAGCATCAATCGCGCTTTCCAATCTTGCCGAAGCTACGATTACGACCGTAATTTCTTCGACGATTACAGACTACTTTGAGCAAGTGACCGATGACTCAGACGGTGGAGTAGCAGTGATCCTCTTCGATGAACTCGCGACCAAGGAGGCGTTCCCTGGTGTCAAGATTAGAGTACTAGCCGTGTTTGACGGTTGGGAAACTGACCAAGTCAAGCGTATGTCACGCAGTTTGCATGATCGACTTGGACAGCTCGCAGCGGATAGCTTGCTTTTCTCGCCGCTTCAAAGAAAAACTGAGGAGGTTCTTGCACTACCATTCGCGGATCTTCAAGAACACTTCGGACGGTCTGATTTAGAAACAATCCCTAGCCTAACGAGAACTCGATGTGTCTGGGAACATGGAGATACTGGACTAGCAGGTAGATTGGACAGCTCTCGACGCGAGCTCATCAACGAGTGTCGAATGAACAAACCTCAATGCCTAGCGTATGCATCCTCAAGTTCTAACGAGGACCCGCACAAGTCTCCTTACCTTGGAGTGAGTGCCAAGATCAATCAATTTGAAGAGGTCGCAAGGTTCTTACAGTTAACGAATCAGACAACTGACCTCAACGATTCCGCCCCGACGGCTACAACCATATTCCACCATATAGGTGAAAACGAATTAGCAGAAGGTACGAAGTTGTGGCGTACTCTTCAGGGAGTTGCTCGCCTCGTACATGAAGATAGTTTCGATTTAGGTGAGGCTAAGCCAAGAGTGCAGCACCTCATTGCCAATTCGTGCGGACATGATGAGTTTGACGCTTTAACGTCCAAATTAACAGAAATCGATTTAAACACCACCGAAGCTATCAATGCTATCGTCGAGCGCGTGTAGAGGTGCCAGCAAGCTCTACCGCGAATATCGAATCACAGGTTCGATCACACCAAGATGCTCAGCCGTTAGGGATCCTGACCAAGACCACGCCCGAAGACCAAGGACTGGTTAAGCTCCCGGTAGTCGCTCCCCATCTGAAGTTTCACGACATTGGAGATCACAATGTTTTATTGGTCTCTGAATCTTTCAATACGCTTCTACGAGGGAAACTGTATTGTGACTTAATACCACTCATAGACGGGTGCAACAGTCTGGATTCCATACTTTCTTCACTGGAATCCAAGCACGATTTCGCAAGCTTACTCACGGCGATTGTTTCTCTCTCTACTAAAGGATATATAGTTTCTGCCGATCACAGTTTGAATACATCCGCTGCGGCGTATTGGTCGTCGCTTGGAGCATCGCCACGTTGGGTCGAAAAGCGACTCGCAGATTCGTGTGTGTCGGTGAACGAAGATCAAGAAGACCTGGCAAGACTCCTAAATGAAGCTGGCGTTTCAACTGATAAAAAAAGTTCGAATCTCAGTGTCACCGTTTGCGACGACTATTTAGCTGAAGACCTTCAAGAAACGAACCAGACAAATCACGATCAGAAAATTCCATGGATGCTAGTACGACCACGAGGTATCGAAATACTGTTCGGACCCATTTTTAACGCCGAGAAGAATGGACCCTGTTGGATGTGTCTTGCGCATCGTCTTCACCTTCACAAAGAGGTACATAACTTCTTGCGACACAGCTTAGGTGAAGATCGTGCATTCAAAGCATTTGCAACCGAACCAATCGTCCGACAATCTGTTATCGCATTCGTAGCTAGCGAAATTGTGAAATGGTTAGTGCTGCATGAATTTGCACCGCTGCATCAACATTCGGTTTCATTGAACGTCGATACTCTCTCGCTTTCTCAGCATCGAGTGTTACGGAGACCACAGTGTTCCGTGTGCGGAGATCCTGAGTTATACAACCCAAATCGGAAACCAGTGCCAATCACACTGAAATCGAGCCCAAAGATCAGCCGTAATAGTGGTGGGGTTCACGCGATAGAACCTGAAGAGACCCTAGCGAAGTATCGTCATTTAGTGAGTCCTGTCAGCGGCGTAGTGAGTTGGCTTCGACGTAGTACAGATGAAACGGATAGCTATTTACATGTATATTGGGCTGGAAGTAATTTTGGCGCACGAGGCCGGAGCTTAAGTTCACTTCGTCGGAGCCTCAGAAGCAAGAGCGCAGGAAAAGGGAGTACTAAGGAACAGTCAAAAGTCAGTGCGTTGTGTGAAGCAGTCGAACGGTTTTCCGGTAGTATCGATGGTAGTGAGATTTCCATTCGCAAGAAATTTGTTGAACTTACAAGAGATGAGGAAGCAATCCACCCTAATGATGTACAGTTATTTAGCGACTATCAATTTGACAATGCACAGGAAATCAATGCGCTAGGGCATCCCTATAACGTCATTCCTAGACGCTTCGATGAAACCGCTGATGTAAATTGGACACCAGTCTGGTCATTTACGCAAGAACGAGAGCGTTTTCTGCCTACGACGATGTTGTATAGCATGCCTTCCGAGCTTCGAAGTCCTAATGACCGCATTGCTGACTCCAATGGCTGTGCGGCTGGCAACACTTTAGAAGAAGCTATCTTGCAAGCGTTCTACGAACTTGTTGAACGTGATGCGTTTGCTATATGGTGGTACAACTGCATCCAAGTACCCGCGGTTGATATTGCAAGTTTTAATGAAGAATATCTTGTAACTGCTTCGGAATATTACAACCAACGGGAACGTGATCTTTGGATGCTTGATGTCTCTTCAGATATAGACGTGCCTACATTTGTTGCAGTTTCAAGGCGAGTGAATTCCGATTCTGAAGACATAATCTATGGTGCAGGAACACACTCTGATCCCGAAATAGCCGCTCTACGTGCCGTGTGTGAACTCAATCAATGTTTGTCGTGGCTACCCAATGGGACAAATGGAAACAATCGGCCGAAAATCGACGATCCCGTTGCTTTGCATTGGTGGCAAACGGCTCGTCTGGAAGATTGCAGCTGGTTAGTGCCATCCGAACACATGCGCACCGCTAGGGATTACACAACAATAGACACAGAGGATATGAGGGACGACATTGAACATTGTCGAACTTTGGTAGAAGCCAAAGGCTTAGAGTTCATGGTACTAAATCAAACACGCCCAGACATCGGTATGCCTGTGGTACGAGTGATCGTGCCGGGTATGCGACACTTTTGGGCACGATTTGCCCCAGGGCGTTTGTACGATGTGCCCGTAGACATGGGTTGGATCAAGCGCGGTTTTGGCGAATCCGAATTAAATCAAAATCCGGTTATTGCATAAGAAATGGATATTGACGAAGCCGTTTTAATTACCCAAGAGAGACTCGCACAAGAGGGTCAAAATTTGGGGGATTTGTTAAGCTCGTTTCGGGATCGCATTTCTCCCACTCTGATTGGTGAATTACACTGGAAACGCATTCTTAAGCGTGCCGAGAAGCTGCCGATTGAAATGGGAGCTCTTCCCTTTGGTTTTGAGATTCCATTACATGAACCTACCCCTGTTGCTGACTTTGGGGTCTCACTAGCGAGCGGCACCAGAACCGCCTCGTTCTACGAAGAACTCCAAAGCAATAACACCGCTGGTGAGACTACCAAAGCAATTTTGAAGTTATTTAAGCAAATGGATTCCAATAGATCAAATTTGCGGGACATTGTTGGTCGAAAATTGATGCTTGAGTACGACATCGATTCAGATTCGGATGACTTCCGCACGATGCCAGGGATGTTTTTACGTCCGGGGGAACGACCAATTATGGGTGGCGGTCAACAGGTGGACGATGTAACCACGGTAGTGGACTCTTTAGTCTCTTGCGTTGGTTGGAATCGAGACGTAGCTGAACGCAAGAATGTTAAACGCGCATATCTGGTGCAGCCAAACCATACACGTACGGATTCGTTCGGAATTTTCCCTTCGCGATCTCGTTCGATTCGATTAGCTGTAATGGGCTTTAACGATATGCAGGAACTTCGTACCTATCTAGAGAATACTGAATGGCCGGGACAAATTTCAGCGGTAGAGTCTGTAGTTTCACGATTTCAAGAACGGACCAATGTCGTAAGAAGTGGAGTAAACATTGACGTGCAAAGCAACGGTTTAGGTCCTTCACTTGGGCTCACTCTCATCGTAAAGCAAAGGTTTACAAAGGACTCTCGATACTGGCTCGACGGTCAGACTGACTGGGAGCCGTTCCTTAGAGCATTGAGTTTAGAAGATGTCGTAGACCCCATAAAACTAAAGGATCTAGAGAGTTGGCATTCGAAACCGACTGTGTTATTCGCAAAATCCGGTCGCTTTGTTTTATTGCAAGGTATTCACCACATAAAGCTTGTCGTTTCCGACAATCAGCTTCAAAAAGTGAAAGCGTATTTGTTCCTAGTACTATCCGGCGCGATCGCCCTTTAGCTTACTCCAGAAATGCAAAAGCCGCCACCTCACTGAGATGGCGACTCCTCTGAGTCAAAGCGAACTAAGAAAGTTCGCGTTGAAATTAAACGTGAAAAACGTTTAGATTTTGTCTACCAGCAACAACAAAGACCAGCGGAAATTGCTTCGAGTTGTTCCTCGGTGATGTTCGGGTCGGGCGGCAATGCAAGGTGAACTGTTTGCATGTCGCTTTCGTGGACCTTAATTGTCATCGAGTCCGGAATTGTGATTCCTAACTCATTGCTGATGGTCATCTTAGGATTAGCCAGAAGTGCTTGCCTGAACTGTTCATCCACAGCAGACTTCTCGACAATTTGTTGAAGCATTTGATCGCCACTTCTCATAGCAGATTCCTCTTAGTTGAAAAATGATGAATTTATAGTTTTGGGAATTATAACACAATCTTCGACAATGGTCCGAATAGCCGTTACCACTTTTCTGCTACTTAATTCGGAGTTCTCGCGCCTCTAACTTATGCAAACGCCAAGAAAGTGCTTCTTAAAATACTAGCTAAATTTCAATGTTCAACCGGATGTGTTACCGAAACTCTTAGATATCAAGGGAACATGTGGAATAACTGGGTTTACAACTTATCAATCTAGCTGCTAAACTACAGCTTGCAGAGTCTGTTCAAATTGACTACGACAGATATTTACAACACCAATCACATTTTGATTCCTTGAAGTAAGCTACAGATCGATGAACCAATCATTTAGAATTGAATACATGCTCAAATCGAGAATGGTCACTACTATGGATTTAACGTTGCAATCGACTCCATTCTTCATTCCTTTCGCGTTATTGCTACTTCTACTTTGGCTCTCTCCAATTTCATCCGTTAGCGCACAGGAAGAAACACCGGAGGAGAGAGGTATGAGAATAGCCCTCGCAGCTAGTGAAAGCAACGAAGGATTTGGAGACTTTTCGGCCGAGTTAACCATGGTGATTCGTGATCGCCGAGGTGGCGAAAGCACAAGACAAATGCGATTTAAGGTACTTGAAGTACCCGATGATGGTGACAAGAGTTTGTTTGTATTCGACCAACCACGAGATGTAAAGGGCACAGCACTTCTTACCCACGCTCACATAAATGCCCCAGATGACCAATGGCTGTATCTTCCTGCACTACAAAAAGTAAAACGCATTAGTGCTTCTGAGCGATCTGGTTCATTTATGGGTAGTGAATTTGCATATGAAGACATGCGAGCAGGAGAAGTAGCAGAGTACACCTACAAATATTTACGTGAGGAACCGTGTGGTGAATTGACGTGCACGGTAATTGAACAGTATCCGTTAGATGAAAAGTCTGGATATAGTAAAAAAGTAATCTGGCAGGATACTGAGGAGCGGAGATCATGGAAGATGGAACTATATGATCGCAAGGACTCACATTTAAAGACACTCACATTCGCGAAGTACAAACAGTACCTTGACAAGTATTGGCGCGCCGAAGAACAAACGATGGAAAATCATTTAACTGGTGCTAGCACAGTTCTGAAATGGACAGAGTTTGAGTTCGGTAAGAACCTTGAAGAGAGCGAATTTACCCAGACGGCTTTACGACGCATTCGCTAATGCGACACAGTGTAGTCATCGCACTGCTCGGGTTCATTAATGCGACATGTACAGTCGCACAAACATTCGATGTGAACAGTGAGATTAGCTTGCAAGGACGATGGTATCCGCAATCCCCAATTTTTTTGGAGCAGAAATCAAGTACGATGGGCGCGGTTGCAAAGACAACGCTTTATGTAGAAATTGCGCCTAAAACCAGCTTTACATTCACTCCACTATACCGATACGACAGTGCTGACTCACAACGTACACATGGAGATGTAAGAGAAGCGTATTTCTTGATGTATGGAGATTGGAAAAACAATTCTTGGGAACTTAGGCTGGGTCAAGCGAGTGTTTATTGGGGCGTTACCGAGCTGTATAACCTCGTAGACATCGTCAATCAAACCGATCTAGTTGAACACCCGCGCAATAGACCCAAACTGGGACAACCGATGGTGCACCTAACTCTTTCAGGAGAGTGGGGTATCGCGGAATCTTTCCTACTACCGTACCACCGCAAGCGTACATTTCCCGGACCCACGGGTCGACTTCGATCGCGATTTCCGATCAGCGACAACGCGAGTTATGAACACCGAGATGAAGAGAATCACGTTGATGTCGCATTTCGTTATAGTAATTCAGTAGGACCCTATGACTTTGGATTTAGTGTGTTTGTTGGTACCAATCGCGAACCAACTTTCCTAGCCAGCGGACAATCCGAACCAACAACATATGAGAATTTAACTTTACAACCCCATTACGAACAAATAGAACAATTCGGCTTAGACGTGCAACTCACTACTTCTGCACTGCTTTATAAATTTGAAGCAATACAACGAAACGGTATGCGGAATCTGTTTGGCGAAGAGGAGAATTATCATGCTGTGATTCTTGGGACCGAACACACCATTTACAACCTCTTTAACTCCTCTGCGAGTCTGACGGTACTTGCCGAATGGTTGTACGATGGGCGCGGATCCAGATCAACCAATGTTTGGACGAATGACTTGTTCCTTTCTGGATTTCTCTCTTTCAACGACGTCGCGGGTACAGAATTTGTTGCCGGCCTACTCGCAGATTTAGACTATGACTATCGTGCGCTCAACCTAGAGTTCAAACGTCGGCTGTCAGATTCGTGGACCATGCGTTTTGAGAGTATCGTGAATTTGAGCTCCGATCCCGCGGATTTAACTTACGATGGTCGAAAAGACAGTTTCGTGGGAATGGACTTCACCTTTGGTTTCTGAGACCTATTGCAATAAATTTGCCTTTAATCAACACAATGATTACACACGACCTAGTGTATTAGCAAATGAATACATGACCGCTTTTAAGGACAGAATTTGATGATCCAACCAGGCCGACAGTCATTAAATCGAATTGCTGTGATCGGTCGCGGAACCGCGGGATCCTTAGCGGCAGCCAGTGTTACTCACCAACTTGAGGATGGCGAATATGAACTTCACCATATCTACGACTCGCGCATCCCAGTCATCGGAGTGGGTGAAGGTAGCTGGCCGAGTTTGGTTCAAGAATTAGCACAACTAACGAATATTCCCCATGAAAAAATCCAATGTCAGATTATGGGTACCCGTAAGTACGGAGTTGCATTTGAAGGTTGGGGGCAATGCAATCGGAATTTCATCCACTACTTCACACCGCAACAGGTTTCCTACGCCTACCATCTTGCCGCAGACTTGCTTGCAGAACTGCTTCATGAAAGCGCGAATGCAAAACATATTGACGCAAGGGTTCTCAGTATTACAAGAACGGACGATAGCGCTCGAATAGATTTCGACGGTAGAGAGTCAGAAACGTATGACCTCGTATTCGATGCACGTGGATTCCCAAAAGAACTCAATTCTGAGAAAGAAATTGACATTTCTTTTATTCCCACAAATACTGCTGTGATTCGACGTTGTCCAGCAATCATGCAAGCCGAAGATGGACTTGTGCTACAACATACTTACACGCGCGCAGTTGCTCGACCACATGGCTGGGTATTTGTGATTCCTTTGACTGCTCATACATCCTATGGGTACATATTTAATCGGGAAGTGTCTGAGCTTGAAGCAGTTGAAGCAGATTTTGATAAGCTTCTTGATTCGGACGGCGTACCCGAATTCGAGCACCGTGCTGTAATTCAGTTTCCAAATTTCGTAAATCGCAAGTTATTTGATGGGGTCGTAGCTCGAATCGGAAATGCCGCCGCGTTTATGGAACCACTCGAAGCAACGGCGATAGTTTCTGCACAATTACAGATAGGGATGGTTCTCCACATCCGACTCAATCGCGCCATAGAGCACATCGAGCGCGACGCAATCGTAGTAAATCGATTCTTGGTTAACACGATTCTTCGATATGGTTTATTTGTCGGATGGCACTACTCTTGCGGATCAATGTACGATTCTGAGTTTTGGGATTTTGCCCGCGAACACGTTTGGCCGACACACAGAAAAGTGGCTGATCCAAAGCAAGTGGATTGCAACGCATTGACTAGATTTGATGAAATGCTACAACTTCTCAAAAGTCCCGTAATCGATAAAGCTGATTGGCACAAGATGTGTGCAGTTCCACTCACTAGTTATGCGCAGATTTCGCAGGGTCTAGGTTGTTAAGGATTTAAGATACCTACCAAGCAAATCGGTAGTGCGACCTTATCGCCGTTTTCAATAATTGCCAATAAGTCCAAACTGAATGAACGAACGTTGTGTTCGAGAACAGATAAAAACACATTGCACGTGTACGAGATTTAAAAGTTACCGCAGCATTTGACGACGACTTCCCTTAAGCACGGCTGTCCTAGTTAATCAAGTCGTTTTGCGAGCACGTGATATTTAACCAATTTTCATACTCTTCTGACAATTGGTAACAACCCTACTCAAGTCAGAGCTTTCGGTTGGGAAAGTTTGACAGGAAGTGTTTGTGTGAGCGATCCTTTTTGAAATATCTCTCGTAGTCGGTTTACTGTGTTCGACTATCGACAAAGCACCAGAACTCATAGTACAATCTTGTAAGATGAAGTTGAGCGCACGACAACGAGAATCTTGGGTACGCGTATTGGTTGTAATAGCGCTTCTACCAACGGTCGCTCTTGCGAACTACTTTTCTTTACTTGCTGGGGAAGGAACGCCGCACAACAGTTCAAACACGGACGACCATGGCTACACCACGCCTAATGGTACGGTGTTGAAGTTCACTAGCGTAGATATCGAAGACT
The DNA here is from genome assembly GCA_009840305.1 of Gammaproteobacteria bacterium. Classification (GTDB taxonomy): domain Bacteria; phylum Pseudomonadota; class Gammaproteobacteria; order Pseudomonadales; family Azotimanducaceae; genus Bin55. The sequence goes on from VXNY01000031.1 coordinate 336,582, forward strand.
CTGGATTGGATAGAGAATACCCTCACACCTACTCTGAAGAAAACCGAGATCTGACATTGCAATTTGCTGCTGGACTGGCCGCGGGAGACATAGATGACGACGGAGACATAGATTTGTACGTTGTCGGAGGGAATACGATCCCAAATGCACTGTATCTGAACAATGGTAATGGTACCTTCTCCGATGTAGCTGAAGACAAAGGAGTTGGGATGCTTCATTGGGGTAGCGGTCCAGCGTTTGGTGACATCGATAGCGATGGTGATCTAGATTTATTTGTAGGTGCTGTAGAAAGCGATCCAATCTATGTCTTTGACAATCAATTGAGCGATGCTTTGGGTACTTTTGTTGATATTACCGCAGACTCCGGTATCACACTCCACGCTAAAAACACTATATCAGCCACTATGTCTGACTACGATCGAGACGGGTGGATAGATGTGTTTTTAACCCATTGGGGTGAAGTTCGTTTCGAACTCTCAGACACAGAAACCGTATGGCGAAACGAAGGTGGGGGACTCTTTTCCAACGCAAGTAATAGGTCTCACATCAGTACTTCAATCTTGGATCTCAACACAGATTGGAGTTATACAGCTAACCTATTCGACATTGACAACGACGATGACCACGACTTGCTTCTTGTAAGTGATTTCAACACAAGCCAAGTGTTGAAAAATTACGACGGAAAAAACTTTTACCGGATTACAGATCGTGCTGTGATCAAAGATCAAGCCGGTATGGGTGCGGCTGTGGGAGACTACGACAACGACGGTGACTTCGACTGGTTTGTCTCGTCAATCTACGACTTACCGTTGGGAGGGAATTGGATCGGTAACCGGCTGTACGAAAATGATGGTTCTGGTGGCTTTACAGATATAACGCTCGAGGCTCAAGTCGAAGACGGAAATTGGGGTTGGGGAGCTTGTACGCAAGACTTCGACAACGATGGCTACTTAGACATATTTCACGTAAATGGCTGGTTTGAACTACCAAAATACCGCGGTGTTTCGTCAAAGTTTTTTCTAAATCTCGGCGATAAAACTTTCGAGAGTATAGCGTCAAAAATAGGCATCGACGACACCGAACAGGGGCGAGCGCTTGCTTGTTTCGATGCTGATCGAGATGGAGATATCGATATTGTTGTAGTCAACGTGAGCGCACGGCACATCGTCTACTATCGCAATGACTCCGAAAACTTAGGAAACTCTCTAACGATCAAACTAAGAGGTGCTGGTCTCAATACCTTTGGGATTGGCGCGAAAGTTCAAGTCACCACCGAACATGGCACGCAATTACGACAGCTTGGTGGTAGTAACAATTACGCGTCGCATAATCCCCATGAGGTACATTTCGGGTTGGGAAGTGCGACTAAAGTTGATGTGCTAGTGGAATGGCCTGACCGGGAACATAGTGTCACCGAACTTAGTTCGGTTGATGCGAATCAAGTCTTAACGATCGCGCAACCTGGAGAATCAGGACTACGATTGAGTGTACGCTTTGGCGACGGCGATGGTTTGTATTCAGCAGGTGATGTGGTGGAGATCGCGGCAT
>VXNY01000012.1 GCA_009840305.1 Gammaproteobacteria bacterium
CTGAACTTCTGCAAAGTGAACTCTTTGGACATGAAGAAGGTGCGTTTACCGGGGCAAGCCATCAACGCAAAGGGGCAATCGATATCCGGACCCTTCAGAGACACACAGACTGGAAAGAACAAAACGAGTCCACAACCTGAATTTTAACATTGACGATCCCTAACAGATCTGTTATTGGACAATACCGGCCCGCCAAGAAAATGAGGTTGGTATATAGAGCGATGACAGAAGTAATTTGACGCTCTATTTGATTTTTAGTGAATTGACATCTAATACGGATGAACTCATCTGGACAATAGGGGCAATCTTTGCTCCATCTAAAATCTGTTTTTTATTTTTTTCAATTGCTTGTTTTTTGGAGGTTGAGAGGGCGAGTTCACTTTCAACGATTAACCTGTGATAATTTTCAATTTGTTCCGGTGTCCCACCTGGCATTACAATCAATCGCTGTAAGGTCACATAAAACATCTCGCGTTTCAGATGATGATGGACAAGGACATTTCTTAGATTCGTTTCAACGGTTTGAGGGAGTTGTTTAGATTCTGCGTTCTTCAGGTTGCCTTGATCTATATCGTATTCAAAGACAAACCCCCGTTGGGCAACTGCTCGAAGGGCAGCATGATTCAGATTTTCAGATGGAGGCGTGCCAACTTCACGTTTTTTGAAAGAAAAATAGGATATTGTTTGGAGGCCAAGCCAGAAGCCACCAGCACATAAAAGCGATAAAAAAAGAAGTTGCTTTCTCGGTAATTTCATTTCAGTTTCCATATTTTGATGTACTCCTCCTTGACTCTGGAAGAATAGACAAGATTGAAGAATTCAGAGGGCGTGTCTAGTAAGTAGAATTTGATTGCGAGGGAGTTTTGAAGATCGGGTTGAACACAGATAAGCGTCCACTCAAAAGGATTGTCGCTAGTTCTATCAATAAATACAGCATAAGGGCACGTCTTCCCTACCGTGAGGAACTGCTTGTCTTTGAGATAGATTTCCTTTGGAGGTAGTCTCAGGATTTCATCCTTGCCGAGAAACTCACAGACAATACTGATGATTTTTATCTTATCTTGCAAATTGTTCTCGAAATAAATTGGTGTTTTATCTACACCGAGATAGATACTACTCAGTTGGTTATCAGGTCCTTTTAGCATAGCTGTTTGACTTAAAGGACTCCGCGAAGCATACCGGAAGGTCACCTGTCCCTCATCTGTTTCAACGAGGGATACTGAATCGCTATAGATAGCTAAATGGGGGTAGACATCTTGGCTTGTCAATAGCAGATGGGTAACACCTTGTGCGATTAGTACACCGCGAATGTTAGTTTCGGTTGCCGTTGCTAAATCTGTGAAAGATACTGTTCGCAAAGGAGCTGTGTTTTTCCATCTCGAAGAAACAGCAATAATGCTACTATCGGGTAACTGATTTAATAACACTTCCTTTTTGGACGCTGTTTTTTCTTGGCTATAACTCTCGGGTTGGCAGAGGAAAAAGACAGCAACCCCAATAGCGAGTATTCCTATTACAAAAACGTTTCGTTTGGTTGTTTCCATCTTATTCCCTCTTGAGTTCCGCCCATGTTACCGCTAACTTTTCAGCAGGTTCAATACCAAGGTAGTCTCCGTGGTAGGTAAGATGATGTCCATTTCCGGAGGCATCACGCCATCTGGAACCCCCGGAGCCATCAAAGTCGAAATGCCATAACGCAACCGTGTGCTCATCGGGTTCAAAAGGTCCTGCTGGCATCTGAATCGTATCTTCCCAAAATTCTTTGTCTAGCTGTGCCCATGGGTACCGGATGATATTTGAAATCCGAACTTCGTCTATCAATCCACCGGTGAAATTCGATAAAACAGGCTTTCCTTTAAGGGGTCCCTCAAGGATTCCGATTAATGAAGGTCCGCCCCCGCCAATTTGTAGAGGACTGTCCGATGTTCTAAAGGCTAACAAGTCTCTTATATCACGAACCCCTAAATCCCGCACTTTCCTTCCCCATAAACGCGTATCAACAACTTGTTGAACATACGCATTTGAGAGCATAATGGCTATATAATGCCACCGTTTTTCTCTTATCTGTCTATCGGGTCCAAGAAAGATGTCCTGGGCTCTTGGGTGGGTAAAGGTAAATTGAAGTCTAGCACTAAGAGGTGTGAGCTGCAGTCCATAACTATCCTTTTTCTTTATGATAGTCCATCTTTCGGTTCCTTGTGCAGCTGCCTTATCAAGTAGCTTCTGTGGACGCGTGAGGTATATCCACATTTCAATCGTGAACCCCTTCTTTTGTAGATTGACATCGAAGTCGTTGTCGTCGAGAGCAAAAACGTAGTCGCTTTCGGCATAGATTTGGAAGTAGCCTCCGCCTGCTGGAGAAGCCGGGTAAGTATCAGCATAGGCACAAAAACCTAAAGAAAAATAGAAAACGAAAAAGAAAAACCGCATTTTCAATTCCTTTCAAGAGTTTCGGATAACTTTGACTGGGAGGTAGAGGGACAGCATCTCTATCTCCCAATAGCATCTTTGTCATGTGTAGAGAACATTCGCCTAATAGGGCCAACTCTCATATCTACCGAATTCACCATTCCCCCACGTGTTGGATACACGGTAATATGACCTATAGAAAGTCTCCGGGGTGCTTATGTCGTATTCGGAGACAGCCTTTATCTGTTGTCCTTTCCACAGCGTGTAAGTGACACCGGCTACCCACCACTCTGAGGGATTAAAACCATCGTCATGTGCCCGAAGATAGGTCGTGCGCGACCAGTTTTTTGACTGTCCGCGCGCTATCTTATCATGAACCTCACGCCAATTATGTCTATCTTGAATTGTGATAGTTGCCCTGTCGACATCGGTGCGACCATTGTGCTGTCCATACGGAAAAGCACCATTGTTAGGATAGAACGCAGAGCCAGTGAGAAACTGGACATCTACTTTTGCCCCGTGATTACGCTTGTCTGTTACTGCCCCCTTGTGATAAAATATAACATCTACAGTATTAGTAGTTACGTGGTAACTCTGTATACCGCAGCCGGCTTCTCCAACAGCATTCACTTGTGCCCACACCACCCCGGTGATGAAGGCCACCAAAACACATACGAGGGATAAAATTGCCCGTTTTAATTTAGTGATAATCATTTAATTTAACTCCTTATCTTGTAAAAGGAAAGCCTGAGTCAATAACCAATACCATATTACTAAACTGTTTTAAGCAAGTTTCGTGCCAATGTGCTAAAAAACAGCAGTTTCTGCGCCAAAATCGCTGAGATTCTAAAGGTGTTTTCACAATAGAACGTCCCTGAAACCCCCATACCCACACGGTTTATCCGTTTCCAAGCAGAAGCCTTGACTTCCAATTTAAAAGTTTG
>VXNY01000022.1 GCA_009840305.1 Gammaproteobacteria bacterium
GGACTGTAATACGTCCGCAAGATTCTTCGGTGCCGTAAAATTTGCTGCTAGTTGGGCATAACTCAGTGAACTCGATTTCTTCAGTAAACTAAGAACGCGGCTAGGCGTAACTCGTTTCAAAGTGTTTGATTCTTATAACAAATTAATCGAGAAATTGAGAAGTTTTTTTATATATGTCATAAGTGGCTAGTGTGTGATCACTAGTCCCGATGACGGTGAGGCGCACTACACGCGCCAACGCCGAGTCAGGATTGTGACCGCAAATTGCTGCAAACGTTCAAGAGTGTCATGCACTGAAATTTCCTGAGCAATCATGCCGAGGTGGTGAAATTGGTAGACACGCCAGCTTCAGGTGCTGGTGGGGGCAACCCCGTGGAGGTTCAAGTCCTCTCCTCGGCACCAAACAGTTCATGTCGTCTTCGGATCAGCTCGCAAACCACCTGGAACTCCTTTGGCAACCCAGCTAGCGACGTTGTGAGCGTGCAAACTCTCAAAGTGTTCGACTCGAACGAGAAAGTCTAACAGATTGGGCGTTTCGTCTAGAGTTTGCTTTAACCGCCGACTCGCATCTTCACAAAACATGGCGTTTTGCCCGTTGAGTAAGGCAAACTCCTGTTCATCTTCTCTCTTTACCGCAGTTTGCACCGGAGTCGCTAAAGAATTTTCCACTCGATTAATTAACTCGGTGAGTGGAAAACTGTCTAAGTGTTCGGATAACCGGACTGTTATGTCCGCTGTACTGCGTTGGCCGTGAGGTGTCGCAACAATTCCACCCGTAGAACCTAGCCACTGCTTAACGTGTTTTGGTTCAACCGTGTTTGATTGATGAAAGTCCCGTTCAAACTGCTCTTGAATCGATTGTCGCGCCAATGATGCAGACGCAGGACAAGTGCTCGAGTACTTGACGGTAAAACACAACTCCACGATACTTTCAGCGGTTCTTTTGAGACCGCGAATTCTGGCCTGGTAACTGCCCCAGCCGGAATGGTCAGTCACCAGTGCTGTCCGTCGTAACGGTCGTTCGAACGATATCTCAATAAATGCACTAGAGGAGACATCCGAATGAGAGTCGAGCATCTCCTGCAAAAAGATTTGAATTGAAGTGGGCGAAAATGTCCGCGATCGAGCTGCTTCGTCCAGTAACACATACAGCCGCGACATGTGAATACCTTTAGCCTTGGGATCAAGCAAATCAACGTACATTTGGACCGATCCAATGACTTCGCTGAGCTCAGTCCCGTCTTGTATTGTTACCGGCAAACGAATTTCTCTCATTCCAACCCAATCCAATGTGCCCTGATCCTGCTCTAAGGAACGCATTGCAACATCAGGCATCGGACGTTCCATATTTGAACTGTCGGGTTTCATGAACAATTTCGAAAACGTGAAAAAAGAAGACTCATGGATTATGACTGAGCTTCGAGTTCCTCCTCAGTCAACGTTCTTGCTTTATCAGCAATCATAACAGGGATGCCGTCTTTAATCGGATAAGCGAGTTTTGCTTCCCTAGACCATAGTTCTCCAGCAGATTTATGGTACTCCAACTCCCCCTTTGTCAGAGGACAAACGAGTATCTCAAGTAGCTTTTCGTCAATCATAATAAAAAATTCTAAGTGATACAGTCGTGTTTAAGGAATCAACTGTTGGTGTGAATTTACCATCGCGTCGCGACTCGCTCCAACCGAGACGCCCGCAATTTCGACTCCGAGTAACTCACTTAAACGTTCGACATACTTTTGCGCTTCCGATGGTAATTCAGAGTAGTCGCGTACCGAGGTGGTGTCTGACTCCCACCCGGGGAGACTTTCATAAACAGGTTTTACGGAAAGAATCCCTGTTGGATTGCACGAAAACGTAGATTGAATATTTGAGTCTCCCTCATAGTCGACGCAGAGCTTGATTTCTTTGAATGTATCGAGAACGTCGAACTTCATCAGATAAATTTTCGTTACCCCATTGACCTGAATAGTCCTTCGCAGTGCTTTAACATCCAGCCAACCACAACGTCTAGGGCGACCAGTGGTAGACCCAAATTCTTGGCCGCGAGAAGCTAGCAACTCCCCGTCCGGATCGTTGAGTTCTGTGGGGAAAGGACCGGCTCCTACTCGCGTCGTATACGCCTTAACCACCCCAATAACTTCATCAATTTCAAATAGATTCGCACCGGATCCCGTGATTGCAGCGCCCGCTATGGTATTCGATGAGGTTACGAATGGATACGTACCGAAGTCAACATCTAATAGTGACCCTTGGGCACCCTCGAACAGAATCTCACCGGACTGCTTGTGTAATAGTTCAACCGTATCGCACGCTAAAGGCTGAATCAACTCTGCAAATTTCGACAACTCTTCTTGAGTCGTGTGAGCTTCCACGGGATCCACTCCGAAGTATTTCGTAAGAACAAAATTGTGATAGTCATACAACTTTTCGATTTTTTCGTTACACGACCTTGTGTCAAAAACGTCACCTATCCGAATAGCGCGGCGCGCGACTTTATCTTCGTATGCAGGACCTATTCCCCGCCCAGTCGTCCCTATTTTGGCTTCCCCCGCACTCTGTTCTCGAGCGAGATCTAATGCGACATGACACGATAGTACGAGCGGGCATTCAGTACTCACCTTTAGACGGGTCCGAACAGGTATGCCTTTGGATTCCAACATCTCGATCTCGTTCCTCAGCGCTTCTGGAGATACCACAACGCCATTACCAATCACATTGACGACTCCCTCTCGAAGGATGCCAGAGGGTATTAGGTGTAAGATAGTCTTTGCACCTCCAACTACCAAAGTGTGGCCGGCGTTGTGACCACCCTGAAAGCGAACTACCGCGGCAGAACGAGGTGAAAGCAGGTCGACAATCTTACCCTTCCCTTCATCTCCCCACTGCAGACCGATCACGGCAATGGACTTATTTCGCATTGACGGTACCAATAACAGTAATCACGTAGTTCAATGAATTCAGCCCCTCAGGCAAATGATTGGTTTCACGTTCTGGAGTAAATAACTCTAAGAAATAGACTGAGTTCTTCTAACCACGTAGTCGAACTTCACGTTCACGCGATGTCAATCGAGCGATCATGGCTGATAGCTTGATCACGCGCTCGAACACAGCTAGTGGTTTCAAGGCTTGTCTGTACCTCTGCTGTAAGCAACTTTCACATGCTCACCACTAGCAATATGTCACTACACGAAAGGGCGCGTGAAGATACCCGCTACTAACTAAAGAGGACTAATCGCCCGAACCGGCCTTCAAATACTTGAAAAACTCACTTGATGGATCTAGAACCAGCAGCGAACTCCCGTCCCCGAAAACGTTGACGTACGCAGTGATGCTTCTATAGAACTCATAGAATTCTGGATCCTGACCGTACGCTTCAGCATAAATCCGAGTCGATTCCCGGTCACCTTCACCTCGAGTCTGTTCAGATTGCCTTTCCGCTTCAGCACGGATAACTACTCGCTGTTTGTCCGCATCTGATCGAATAATCAACTTTTGCTCTTCACCTTGAGCGCGAAATCGATTTGCTTCAATTCTCCGTTCTGATCGCATACGTTCATACACTTGAGACTCGACCTCGGGTGGTAAATCGATCTTCTTCACACGTACATCTATCACTCTTACACCAAGCTCATCCTGTAATCTGTCGTCAAGACTGCTGGTGAGTTCAGACATCAATTCATCTCGTGCGTCGCCCGAGACCACATCGAACATGGTACGAGAACCTATTTGGTTACGCAAGCCTTCATCAACACGAGCGGCTATTCGCGAGCGCGCATTGTCCTCGATTCCTTGCGTTGTTTCGTAATACTTCGTTGTATCAAATATCCGCCACTTCACAAAAGAATCAACGATTAATGGTTTTTGTTCTATCGATAAATACCGAGCAGGTTGGATATCCCATGTTAAGATGCGACCGTCAAATTTTTGAACGGTATCAACAAAAGGGACTTTGAAATTTAAGCCTTGTAACTCTTTTTCGTGCTCCACAACCTCGCCAAAACGTTTTTGAATTGCACGTTCCCGAGCATCAACAATGAAAAACGAGTCTAGCGCGAGGATACAAAGGAGGACTAAGACTACAACGATGACAATAGTTCTTACATTCATTTTGATATCCCCTTAGTTCGAAGTCTGCGAACTGGAACCACTCAACACACTGGGCAGTCCATGCTGTTCTGCTTGATTTCGAAGTTGTTGAAGTTGACCTAACAAACCCTGTCGTTCCGCAGAGTTGCGAAGCAACTGGTCGAAAGGCAGTAGCAAAAGATTGTTACCACTATCGACATCAACCAAGACTTTCGATGTTGATCTCAGCACCGTCTCCATCGCCGTAATATACAAACGAGCTCGAGTTACTTCCTTTGCAAGTTTATATTCTTCCAATATGGCCAAAAAGCGATCTGCCTCACCGCGCGCACGTTCAATCACTTGGGCTCTATATCCCTCAGCCTCTGCGATGATTTGTTCGGCTTCACCACGTGCATTATTAACAACCGTTTCCCGGTATGCTTCTGCATCATTTTTAAAGCGATTTTCGTCTTCTTTCGCGCGCTGAACGTCATCGAACGCATCTTGCACTTGAGCGGGAGGTCCAGCATTGTTTATGACTACCTTACTGACTTCAATACCAGCAAGATATTTTTCGTCAAGTAATCTTTGTAATCTGACCTCCACCGAGTCCGCCACTAATTGTCGATCTTCAGTGATTAGCCTATCCATATTGGTGCTCCCAACTACGTGGCGAAGTGCACTTTCCGTTGCATGTGTCAAACTTTCCACGGGTTCGCGGATTTCCACTACATATTTCTTGGGTTCCCTAACTCTGTACTGAACCTGTATGTCGACCACTGCCAAATTCTCGTCCTGCGTCAACATCTGGGACTGTTGCGAAACTTCATTCACTTGCGTCACGTTTACTAGCTCTACCTGTTCAAGATAGCGCGGCCGCCATTGTAAACCGGGTTCGCGAAGGTCTTCTTGTAGCTTTCCAAGAAAGAGTACGACACCGCGCTCTTGCTGATCAACCGTGTAAATACCGGATGCAAACCAAACTAAAACTGCAGCTACCAGAATGACCACAATTATCCAAGGAGAGAATGTGAAGCCTTTACCGCCTCCTTTCTTGCCGTCTTTCCCGCCCCCGCCTGAAAACATATTCTTAAACTGATTTTGGATTTTTTTAAACGACTCGTCTAAGTCAGGTGGACCTTGCTGTCCGCCCTGATTCCCCCAAGGGTCTTGTTTCTTACCGTCGTTATCACTCCATGCCATATTGACTCCTGTTAAGTAGATGCAACAATTTTAGATATGTACCTTATCCATGCAAACGAAGTTTATAGGTCTCAACCAAGTGACTTGCTTGGTCTGCTTTGAGGTTTAAAGTAAATCGGGAGCTTCCATCTCCACGAACTTCTTCATGTTCAACTACATGCATATCGTATAAGAGAGACCGAATTTTGCCGTCTTTTGGTTTCAGTTCTGTCAGGTACCGTTGATGTAGACCGTAAAGGCCGCTTACGATTTGATCCCGCAACGCTTCGAGGCCTTGCCCACCCCGCGCACTGACGCATTTCGCGTCCGCTCGTCTCATTGCGATGTTAGGTGCAAGGTCGATCTTATTGAATACCGTTATGGTAGGAAGATCCGCAGCCCCGATTTGTTCAAGAGTCGATTTCACTGCCTGACAAACTTCATCGAGTTTGGGTTCAGTTGCATCCAATACGTGCAATAGCAGATCCGCCCGGGTAACCTCTTCCAGCGTTGACCGAAATGCTGCGACCAACTCCACTGGTAAATCTCGTATGAAGCCCACGGTGTCTACCAGCAGAATTTCCTGTTCGGTCGAGGTTTCTAGCCTGCGGACAGTAGGATCCAATGTCGCAAACAGCCGATCGTCTGCGTATACGTTGGCGTGTGTGAGCGCGTTGAAGAGTGTAGACTTACCAGCATTCGTGTAGCCAACGAGTGCGACGGTTGGCACTCGGTTCCGAGTTCGTTGTTGTCGTTGCCGATTACGTTGCTGTTGCACTTTCTTGAGTCGCGCTTGGGTGACTTGCACGCGTTTTTGAAGCATACGCTTGTCGAGTGAAATCTGCGTCTCACCAACTCCTCGCAAGCCTATCCCACCACGTTGCCGATCTAAGTGCGTCCATCCGCGTACTAATCTTGACTGTGCATGAGACAACATCGCTAGTTCTACCTGAAGTTTACCTTCGTGGGTCTGAGCCCGGTCTTCGAAGACATGAAGGATCAATTCGGTTCGGGTCATTACTCTAATGTTGAGTTCACGCTCCAACTTGCGTTGTTGTGAAGCAGTGAGTTCATGATCAAGAACAAGTAAATCCAGTTCTTCTAGCTGAATAGACTGTTGAAGTTCTGAAATTTTGCCAGGACCGATACAAGTTGCAGGATGTGGAGATTCGCGACGTACAGACTGCGTCTTTATGACATCCAAACCCGCTGAATCGGCTAGTTGTTCAAATTCAACGAGATCGTGGTCAGTTGTTGAAAACTTGTCAAAGCGAACCGACAACAAAACTGTGCGCTCGCCTTTACTGGGCCGGTCAAAAAACACTTTTCTAGTTACTCAATTACCAGTTCACCCGACACCTAAAGATCCGGGTTGTGTGTACATTGTCCTCAGCGAAACAGCCGAGTTAAGTTCATTGTAGTTTGGTAGTGCCGACCAATTGCGAAGCCATGTCATTTGTCGTCGGATCAACCCCCGATTCGCAACCAATATTCGTTCTTTAACCGCGTCGGAAATTGCACTCTCTGGCTTCTCGTCAAAGTGTTCCCATAGCTGCCGATATCCCACGGTACGCATCGAACTTGCAGCAGCTGACAATTCCGGTCGTTCACGAAGTCGCTTCAACTCATCTACGAAACCCGCTTTCAACATACCTTCCAATCGGTCTTTAACACGCTCATGCAGTTCCTCACGACGTAGATAAGTGATTGCAAATTCGACATAGTCACAGTTGAGTCGGCTAGTTGCGGGCAAACCAGCATTTTCTTTCAAGAACTGTGTCATCGGTATTCCAGTCTGTGAAAATATCTCCAGGGCACGTTCAATTCTTGGATAGTTGTTTGGATGAATCTTGTCGCAAGCTTGAGGATCAATTGATAGTAATTCCCGGTGTAGGGCTGGTACTCCTGATGACGCTGCGCGCTCACGTAGTTGTTTGCGAAATTCTGGATTCCTAGGCGGTAATGGAGCTATCCCTTCACGGAACGCTTTAAAGTACATCATAGTACCACCGACAAGTAGCGGAGTTTTGTTCTCAGCAAAGCTCTTATGTACGGCGGCGTCTGCTCTTCGGATAAATTCACTGACCGTAAAACTCGTTTCGGGTTCCACAATATCAACCAGCGCGTGAGGATATTTCTGAAGAATCTCGGGAGTTGGCTTCGCCGTACCGATGTTCATGCCTCGGTATACCATCGCTGAATCAACGCTGATAAGTGTAATGTTGTAGCAATCTGCTAGCTCGATGGCTAGCTCTGTCTTGCCGCTTGCAGTAGGTCCCAATAGACCAAGTACGCGGCGTTTTGCAATCACAAATAACTCAGGTCAAGCGTTTCGCTCGTGTTCATCGACCGCGAAGAAATTCGTTGTCTAGAAACTTCATCGATTGCACGCGAAAGGTTGGTCGTCCATGATTGCACTGGCCAGCGTTTTCGGTTTGTTCCATATCTCGTAGGAGAGCATTCATCTCCGGTATCGACAACTTTCGGTTGAATCGGATCGCGTCATGGCATGCGAGGGTAGCCATGATTTCATTTTCTCGTGCCTTTATCGAATCGCTAGTTCCTTGTTCGTGAACTTCGTCGAGGAGGTCCATCACAAGTTTTTTTATGTCTAGGTTCTGTAGCATGAAGGGTACTTCTCGCACCGTTATCCCACTGCTGTCCGAGACCTCCAAAATCAATCCCAAATCAGCAAACATCGATTGGTGTTTTCGTGCGACTTCAGCATCTTGAGTACTCACCGAAAATTCCACCGGGATGAGAAGTCGTTGCGAAATTCGTTCTCGTGCATCTCGAGCTTTTTTCATCTTTTCATAAACTACACGTTCGTGCGCGGCGTGCATATCGACGATCACGAGACCCTCAGCATTCTCAGCTAGAACATACGCTCCGTGTAATTGAGCCAGAGCATATCCCATGGGCGGAATTTCACTTGATTCAGTGGAAGTTGTTACATGTTCAGCGTCATTACGCCCGAGATTCAAATTTGGTTTGGTGGGAGTGGGAGTTGGACCATGTTCAAACCTCAAGGCGGTCTGTTGGTGTGCTTCGAGTTCCTGACCGAAAGGACTTTTAACTTGCGTCTGAGTTGGATCAAATTCCAAGTGTGTGGGCGCGTCCGTGCCTACGCTCTTTAGTCGATGGTGCATTCCCGACATCAGGAAATCGTGTACACGGCGTGCCTCGCGAAAACGAACCTCTCGCTTGGTGGGGTGTACGTTTACATCGACAGATTCCGGATCAAGTGTTAGGTTGAGCACAAAAACGGGATGGCGACCGTGAAACATCACATCGTGATATCCTTGGCGAATCGCATGCGCCATCAACCGATCACTTACTGGGCGACCGTTGACGAAGAAGTATTGCCGCGTTGCCGTGCTGCGTGTATGCGTAGGTAATCCCACCCATCCTGTCAGGCCCATGTCATCTCTTCGTAAATCGATTTGAATTGATTCATCAATGAACGAAAGACCGAGAACCTTGGAAATCCGATCGTTTGGAACTTCTACTGCTGGTAATTTTTCAATATCGCGACCGTCATTGGTCAGTCGAAACGAACACTGAGGATGCATGATCGAGAGGACCCGGACCACATTTGCAACGTGCCCAATTTCCGTGCGAGGTTGTTTAAGAAATCTTCTACGTACGGGCGTGTTGAAAAAGAGATCGGTCACATCAACCGTGGTACCGGAATTGCGAGTGGTGGGACTGAAGTCAACTTCTTCGCTACCATTTACTACAAGCTGCCAAGCCGATTTTGCCTCTAACGTCCGAGACACTAGTGTCAGCTTGGAGACCGCGGCAATACTCGCGAGTGCTTCCCCACGAAATCCCATCGTGTTAACGGACGCTAAATCTTCCGCCGTCTGAATCTTGCTCGTTGCGTGCCGTTGTACCGCTAACCGGAGATCATCCGATTCAATTCCAGACCCATTATCGGATACTTTAATTCGGCGGATGCCGCCTTTTTCGACTTCGACGTGTATATCGGTCGCATCGGCGTCAAGGCTGTTTTCGATTAGTTCCTTGACAATTGATGAAGGCCGTTCGACGACCTCGCCTGCAGCAATTTGGTTTGCAACATGCTGGTCCAACAAGTGGATTCGTGTTTGACCCATCAATTGTTGCTGGCGTGACTTGGAATGTTGAGAATCTGATCTTCGAAAATGTTTACAGAACTGCCTAGATTGTTTAATTGCTGAATAGAAGTCACAGTAGTTTTGTATGTCTGAGCGATCTCAGATAGTGTGTCGCCTTTGCGCACACGATATCGAGTAATACTTTTCTCCAACTTACATTCATAGGTACCGTCGTCTAAATGAGTGTGGTATGGTGGGTTAGTGCAAAAGTGCGACAGGATACCGTACGCAATGGCCCGCCCCACCAATTTCTGGTGTCCAGGTTGGCTCAACATCTCAGCGTCTTTAGCATTGGACAGAAATCCGGTTTCTACCAAAATCGCGGGTACTTGGGTGTTCTTCAGTACGACATATTTCGCATCTGTAACGCGAAAGTTATCCTTTCCCCTAGAAAACGATCGTGGATGGAGTGGTGTTACTTGCGACATGAAGTACAGGACGCTCTTGCCTAGCTCTACCGAACTCTCAATCACCGCATCGGCGGCTAGGTTATTGAGGAAGCGGTATTGTTCAGGGTCGTCAAAACACTCCGAGTTCACCCAGGTCGCGACTCCGCCAACCCAGTCGGAACGATTGGCGTTTTGTTCAAACCACTTGGATAACTCTGACTCCGCATTACCGGATCCCAAAATGAAGACGCTACCCCCTCGTGGTTGCGAATTCTTAAACGAATCAGCATGTATTGACACAAACAGGTGCGCACGTTCGCGCAGAGCAATGTTACGTCGCGTCTCAAGAGTCACTTCATAGTCAGCATCTCGGGTGAGTACAACTTTGAATCCCTGTTGTTGCTCGATATAGGTTTTAGCATGTCGAGTGATCGCAAGATTGACGTCTTTTTCTAGGGTTTTGTTGATCGCAACAGCACCGGGATCTTCCCCTCCGTGCCCAGCGTCCAACACAATTACGACGTCTTTATGTGGTTCGGTGTCGGTGGAACAGTCTTCTTCATCAAAACCAATCCCGCTCGGTAAATCAATTACCAAGCGATAGCCGTAAGGAGCGTAGGGGTCTAAGCGAAATACCGATGGTTCAACAAGTTCATTGAGGTCTAGAACCACACGATGGCTGTTCCCCTCTCGGGGTGCATGTCGAATTCGTTGCAAAATCCTACTGTCGATCTCGCGCACACTAATCTTTCGAGCCAGTTTTGTGTTTTTTAGATCAATGTAGATTCGCGGGGGATCGTCTAATTTACCAAACGTAAAGTCTGCAGTTTCGCTGAGATCTAGGACAATACGGGTGTTGTTTGGACCTTCATTCCAGCGAATCCCTAACAATTCATTCGCGGCAATCGGTAGGGCGAGGGTAGTAAGCAACGCACCAATCAACAATCCATGTAAGCGGGTGTTCATACTAATTTTTGTTTCACATTTTCGACACTTATCATAGCCTGCCGGCACGGACCATCGTATTCCAACTGAACGTCAAGATCTGGTTTTGGGAGATGATTTTCTCCCCGTTCCGGCCACTCCACAAACTGTAGTTGGCTCGTCTCTAAGTGTTCCAACATACCAATATATTCAATTTCACTCGGATTTGCAATACGAAAGAGATCAAAATGCAGTATTTGTACCGAGTCAATCTCGTAGGGTTCCACCAACGTGAAAGTAGGACTCTTGACCGGTCCATCAAAACCGAGCGCACGTAACCAACCGCGTACCAATGTAGTCTTTCCTGCACCTAACGGACCACGGAGAAATACGAGCCCGCGACGAAATTGGGTCGCTAAGCTTGCACCGAGTGCTTCCGTAGCCTCAAGGTTGCTCAGTGGTAAAACTCGTTTTTTCTCATACGGTACTGTCATATACGAAGTGCGTCTATTAAATCGCTCGCGATCAGAGATCGACCTGGGTTTTCACGTACAACTCGTGCTCCGGCTGCTCCATGGAGGGAGACAGCGACTTCAGCGGCTTCGACCGGATTCCCCAAACGAGCATACGTAGCAGCCGTGATTCCCGTCAGAACATCGCCACTGCCTGCTGTTGCTAAGGCACCATCAACGAATTGCGAGACCGAACACAACTGACCGTGAGAAGCAATCAACGTACCAGGACCTTTAAGTACGACGGTACACCCGTACTGATGCGATATGGTTTGTACGAAACTTGGTCGATTAGTCTGGACATTCGCGGTAGTCATTCCAGACAAGAATGCGGCTTCTCCAGGGTGCGGTGTGAAAATGCAGCCTTCAGGTACCTTCCATTCTTGCGCCTTCAAAATTCGTAAGGCATCTGCATCAAGAATACTTCGAACAGGATTGTGTGCTAACGCTGTTTTCAGCAACGTCTGACCCCAAGAACCTTGACCTAAACCGGGACCGATCGCGAGCACATCAGCACGGGCTAGGTGTGAGCTTATATCCGTCGCCTGGTCAACTCCAACTGCCATGACTTCAGGTCGGCGAGCCAAGACTGAGGGTACATTTTCAGTTCGAGTGAGAACTGTGACTAAGCCTGCCCCCGTTCGCAAAGCTGCTTCAGCGGCCAAGATGACCGCGCCACCCATACCGTGATCACCACCCACAACGAGTACATGCCCAAACTCATACTTGTGTGCGTTCGGATCCCGAGGTGGTAATACAGGTCGATTAATCGTAGTCTCGAGGATAGGTACCCCGAATGAATCTTGATAGATTTCAGGGGGTACTCCAAGGTCGGTGAATACAAGATCTCCTCGATATCGTAAGCCCAGTCCGGTGAATAGTCCTAGTTTTGCTCCGATGAACATACAAGTAAGGTCAGCGGTTACTGGACTCTCAGTCAAGAGACCGCCACTACTCGCCTCGATGCCACTGGGTAAATCGATGGCGACGACGGGACCTTTGAAGTTATTGATGTGTGCAATCGCGCTTTCGTACTCTGGAGATAGAGAACCGCGTGCCCCAGTTCCCAATAATGCATCAACAACGACGTCTGCCTCATTCAATTCGCCTACGACGGGAACTTCGTGCTCATTGAGCTGTTGCCAAGCAAGCAGCGCATCACCGCGGATACGGTTGGTTGCTCCAATTTGGTACACTTCGGTCGCAATTCCAGCTTGATGTGCTAGCAACGCCACGACGTATCCGTCGCCAGCATTATTTCCTGAGCCAGCTACAACTCGCAACGATCGAATATCGGGCCAGCGGTCTTGAATCGTAGTAAAGACGAAAGCACCCGCATGCTGCATGAGCGTGAAACCCGGTATATCATGTTCCTCAATAGCGAGTCGATCGAGTTCCCGACACTCATCGGCGGTAAACACTTTTGAAATGAGACTCATACTCAAATTGTAGATCATGGACATAGCACTATTAACAAAACGAGTTCGTGAGTGGGCACACGAATTGGGTTTTGCTGACATCGGGTTTAGCGATACAGATCTAACCGCCGCGTCGAAAGAGTTCCGTGAATGGTTAAGACGAGGGTTTCATGGAGAAATGTCCTATCTTAGCAGGAATCTTGAGAAAAGATTTGACCCCCAACGACTGCTACCGGGAACTGTGCGAATCATTAGCGCACGAATGGATTACTCACCCGAGGCTTTTCCTGATGCACTCAATGATCCATCGATAGCCTATGTCTCGCGATATGCGCTAGGTCGAGACTACCACAAAGTTGTACGGAAGAGACTAGCGAAGATCGCGTCTAGATTGGTTGACGCAACCGGAGGGACACATCGAGCGTTCGTTGATTCCGCGCCAGTTCTTGAGCGACCCATCGCGGAGAAAGCAGGTCTTGGATGGGTTGGAAAAAACACCTTGATCTTGAACCGAGATGCTGGTTCGTTCTTCTTCCTTGGGGAGATATTCACTGACATCCCGTTTGAAGTGTCGAAACCTAACGGCAAAGATCATTGTGGTTCTTGTTCATCCTGTATTACGTTGTGTCCCACTGGAGCGATCGTTGGTCCACGAGAACTAGATGCGAGGCTGTGTATTTCTTACCTCACCATCGAGTACAAAGGCTCGATTCCTTTAGAACTCCGTCCGTTGGTAGGAAATCGAATCTTCGGTTGTGATGACTGTCAGTTAGTGTGTCCGTGGAATCGATTTGCGCCACAAACTGAAGTTAGCGACTTCGCGCCTCGCCACGCGCTAGATCGAGCCAAGATTGTCGATTTATTAGGATGGAATGAAGAGACGTTTCGCGAACGGACCGTGGGCATGGCACTGCGACGGATCAACTATCAACAGTGGGTGCGAAACTTAGCCGTCGCGGCCGGAAATGCCCCCTACTCTGAAGAATTGGTGAGCGCTTTGCAATTAAAACAAGCGGAAATGACCACACGCTATGATGAGCTATGTCAGGAACATATTGCTTGGGCACTCAATCGACAGACAACCAAAACTGTTCTTTAATAAAGTGTTGGCGGTAATAAGCCAGTTCTCGAATAGACTCTTTGATATCCTCTAAAGCTCGGTGCTCATTTGCTTTCGTAAATTGTCGCTTAACCTTCGGCGCCCATCGTTTCGCTAGCTCTTTCACCGTGCTGACATCAATGTTGCGATAGTGAAAGTGGGCTTCGAGAGTAGGCATATAACGACGTAAAAAATTACGATCTTGCGAGATTGAATTACCACAGAGTGGGGACTTGCGCGACTGGGTGAATGTTGAAACAAAGTCATAGGTCACTGCCTCGGCCTCTTCAAGAGACACTTCCGACTGACGTACTTTGTCGATGAGACCCGATTCTGTGTGGTGCTTCACATTCCAATCATCCATCGCGGCTAACGCCTCTTCGGACTGATGAATAACCAGGGAGACTCCTTCGCCTATGAAATTGAGATCGTCGTCGGTGATTACCGCAGCAATTTCCAATATCACATCAGACTGCGGATTCAGCCCAGTCATTTCGAGGTCAATCCAAATTAGAGGTGATTGCATAGTATTTCTTGACGAATTGAACAGTGAGGTTGGCCTGGCATTCAATCTTCCTTTTTAATCAATGAGTATTGCACGGCGACCGCTTCGCTAGATTGTAGAAGTTCTGTTAAATTCAACCAATGCTACTTAGGCATTAAGCTGGGTTCGTCGAACTATCACTTCAGTGAATATTCACTCAGCTAGAATTTTTGAGCGAGAATGGAAGTTGGAATCTTAAAGGAAAACTCTCTTGTCAGCTAGTTCAAAGATTGAATGGACGGATACTACATGGAATCCAGTAACTGGGTGCACGAAAGTCAGTCATGGTTGTAAGAACTGCTACGCGGAGAGAATGTCGGAGCGACTTAAGGCTATGGGAGCCGAAAAGTACTCAAACGGGTTTGAAGTCACCCTGCATGCATCGGTTGTAACAGATCCGTTAAAGTGGAAGCAGCCACGTCGTATCTTCGTAAACTCTATGTCGGATCTGTTTCACGAAGATGTACCTATTTCTTTTATTCAGTCCATATTTCATACGATGAATCTCGCCGGGCAACACGTCTTTCAAGTTCTTACCAAGCGTCCTGTTCGTGTTGTAGAGTTAAACGACACTCTCAATTGGACTAAGAACATTTGGCTAGGTACAAGTATCGAATCACGGCGATGGATTGACCGACTTGATCTTTTGAAGAAAACGAGCGCAAAGGTTAAGTTTCTGTCCTTAGAACCTTTGCTCGGTCCGTTACCCTCGCTTCAATTGGATGAGATTGATTGGGTCATCGTTGGTGGAGAATCTGGACCTGGCGCACGTCCGATGCGAAGCTCTTGGGTGCGAGAAATTCGCGATCAATGTGTTAAGTGTAACGTATCCTTTTTCTTCAAGCAATGGGGTGGTGTATTCAAAACGCGACATGGCCGAACCTTAGACGATCGAACTTGGGACGAAATACCAGACATGTCGGCCTAGCTTAGATTTGACTCTGGGTGAAGGGAAGAACCTGTTGAATGTCATTCGCACCTAGGGACAGCGCGACCAGTCGGTCCAAACCGACGGCGACACCGGAGCATCGTGGTAGACCCCATTCCATAGCGGCTAGCAATCTTTTGTCTCTCTCGATGTGAATTCGTTCTAGCTCTCTTCGCAACCTCTGATCATGCTCCATACGATTTTTAAGTTCAATTGGATCGCGTAGTTCGTTGTAGCCATTCGCGATCTCCAAACCTTCAACGATCATTTCAAATCTATCCGCAACTAGATGTCCATCGATCTCTCGCACTTCAGCTAACGCGCATGACTCAGATGGAAAATCGACAACGAAGTATCTAGACTCTCTTCTGTTTTCGATTGCTGCGGAGTAAAGAAAGTCGAGCACATCCGCGCGCCGAAAATCTGCACTGAAACCGTTTGCACGAGCAACCTTGTGCAGCTCTTGGTCAGTTTCTTCATAACAATCTACCTGAAATTCATTAAACAGGAAGTCGCGTAAAGAGTATTCACTGACATCACTTGGACCCAAAACTAACTCGATCAATTCCTTGACCTCTTGTCGCAATTCTGACGGGCTGAATCCGAGGCGATACCACTCGAGCATCGTGAACTCAGGATTGTGCCATCGACCAACTTCGCCTTCGCGAAAAACAGGTCCAAGTTGGTAGCACGAGGGCATTCCAGCAGCTAGCAACCGTTTTAGGAAATACTCCGCGGAAGTCTGTAAGAAATTGCCGTTCGCTAACCGCACTGACTCAATGTTGATGTCTGTAACGGTGTGCGAACCGACGACTGGAGTTTGTACTTCACAGATTCCGCGCTGGCGAAAAAACTCTCGGACCTTCCAAAGAATCTCAGAGCGTTGTTGTAGATTCTCGATCGGGGCTGATGGCTGCCACCGAGCCGTCATGTCTCCTTACTACGACCCACGTATTGTCCTGTCCGAGTATCGACTTTGAGTACGTCTCCCTCTTCGATAAAGAGCGGTACGCGAACCGTTGCACCAGTAGTCAGTACCGCTGGTTTGCTACCACCCTGTGCAGTATCTCCTCGCACGCCAGCGTCGGTTTCTTTGACTGCTAAATTCACAAAATTTGGTGGCGATACCGAAATGGGAGCATTGTTCCATAAAGTTACATGGCACCGGTCTTGTTCCGTGATCCACTGTTTTGCGTCTCCGACAATTTTTTCATCTGCCGCAAACTGCTCGAAAGACTCATCTGTGCGCATGAAGTGCCATTGATATCCATCGTTGTAGAGATATTCCATCTCATATTCGGAGACATCCGCGGCTTCCATCGTCTCGCCGCTTCGCAACGTGCGTTCCCAAACTCGACCGGTGACTAGATTCTTGAATTTAGCTCGCGTAAACGCTTGTCCTTTCCCAGGTTTTACGAACTCAGCTTCAAGCAATACACAAGGTTCTCCCTCCAACAACACCTTCAATCCTGGTCGAAATTCGTTTGTAGAATAGGTTGCCATGACGCTCCTTACGCGACTTCTCGCCAAAGAATGATACACGCACTCAACCCTGAAGCTGATGAAGGGGGTTGGCAAGCAATACTCCGCTCCTCGGTTCGTTCTGTTAAAGAATTACAGCACTTGCTTGAGCTTCAAGATAATCAAGTTGATTGGGTCGACGATTCTGAATTTCCCTTGCACATTCCGCGAACATTCATCGAACGAATGGAAAAGAGAAATCCGCGTGATCCGTTGTTGCTTCAAGTCGCGCCTTCTTGTAAAGAATTAAATTTCTCCGAGGGGTACACACCCGATCCATTGAACGAGTACGAATTTACTTTGAATGGAGGAGTGGTTAAGAAGTACGCCAACCGTGCGCTCGTGATCACTACACAAGCATGTCCGGTGCACTGTCGTTATTGTTTCCGACGGCACTTCGACTACAGTACCAATCAACTCACCGATTTACAGAGAACGTTGGAAACACTGAAGAACGATCCCTCTATCGCGGAAGTCATATTGTCGGGAGGCGATCCTCTGACGTTATCGAATACGAAATTGGATACTTTGATTCAACAACTACAACGTTTAGAACACGTTCAGATCTTGAGAATTCATACACGGTTTCCCATCATGATTCCGCAAAGAATCACCCCTGCACTGGTAGAGATTCTGTCCAAAACCAGACTCAAGGTGGTGATCGTGGTACACATCAATCACCCAAACGAAATTGACGATTCTGTCCAGCAAGCCATCGAAAGATTTCGAAATGCGCAAATCGATGTGTTCAATCAGAGTGTCCTACTGAAGGGAGTTAACGACTCGGTTCAGACCCTCTCAAAACTGATGCATCGTGTTTTTGAGATTGGTGTCGTCCCCTACTATCTGCACCTATTCGATCCCGTTGCCGGTGCACATCATTACGACTTACCTGAGACGACTGCACTAGCTCTGTGGAAAGAACTCCAACCTGAGCTCCCTGGATATTTGGTTCCTCGTCTAGTTCGCGAGGTACCTCACCAACCTGCAAAAAAGATTCAGATTTAGACCAATCTTACCGAGGAAACTTTTGCGTACCCGCGTGGGAGCCGCTTGCCTAAGTTGCCTCGCTTGCCAACGTATTCTTCGATTCGTTTCGATGTTAGAGTCATCGTACGTTGTCCGGACGTGAGAGCAACTTTCGCTCTCGGTGCTACGCTCACTGCAAATTCCAATGCGTCATCCTCGCTGAATAAATCCTTGCGTGAGATTCCAATTAGTCGAACCCCTTTCCCGCGTTGTCGAACTGGAATTTCATGACTTTCGAGCGCTAGTATTCGACCTCCTTTAGTAATCAGTACCACGACGCTGTCCTCTTGACTTGGGTTGGCTGCAACCAATTCCCTACTCTCGTCAAGCACGACCATAGCTTTTCCGCCTTTCACTTGAGACAATGCCGCACTAACTGGTAATCGAAAACCCTCCCCATACGAATTCGCCACAAACACTTCCGAAGTATCACTACTCACAAGACCAACAAAACGGGAACCAGCAGGTGATGAGAAAATACTCGTAAGAGGTTCTCCTTGGCCTCTGGCTGACGGTAGTGCCGTTATCGCCGAGGAATAAGCGCGTCCTGCGGAATCGAAGAAGACGCACGAGTCGTTCATTCGAGCGAGACACGAGCTAAGATAATCGTCGCCTTCACGGTAGTTCAAACTGATTGGGTCTACGCTACCGTGCCCGCGGGCAACTCGCACCCACCCTTTTTGCGATAGCACGACTGTCACGGGTTCGTTTGAAACTAAGTCAGCGTCCGCGTAGGATTCGGCGAGACCCACATCCTCAACGATTGAGGTTCTTCGTGAATCTCCAAACTTTTCGGAAATTTCCTGCAACTCTTTACGAATTAGGGTGTTCAGCCGCTGGGTCGAGTTTAAAACAAGCTGATGATTCGCAAGTTCGTCTGACAGTTCTTGTTTTTCGGCGTTTAGTTTTTCTTCTTCCAATCGACTCAATTGACGAACGCGTAAATCTAGTATCGCGGTTGCCTGTACGTCGGACAAAGAAAAAGTTTGCATGAGAACCGGTTTGGGGTGGTCTTCTTCCCGTACTATACGAATAATCTCGTCAAGATTCAGATACGCAATAAGTAGCCCGGCAATAATCTCAAGACGACGCTGAATCTGTTCAACTCGATGTAAGATTCGCCGCCGCACAGTGATTTTTCTGAAGCGGAGCCAGTCCCGAATCAGTCGATTCATCGGGTAGACCTGCGGTTTACCGTCGAGTCCAATTACGTTTAGGTTCATGCGAAGGCTGCGTTCTAAATCGGTGGTTGCGAAAAGATGACTCATCAGTCGTTCTACATCTACGCGATTCGATTTTGGAACTATCACAAGCCGGACCGGATTCTCATGATCCGATTCGTCCCGAAGGTCGACGACCATGGGGAGTCTTTTGGCTTGCATTTGTTGTGCGATCTGCTCCAAAATACGCGAAGGCGAGCTTTGGTAAGGGACTTCGGTGACAACAATATCCCCGTTTTCCCGTTCATAACGTGCTCGACAACGCAACGTACCCTGACCACTTTCATAGACTCTTTGGAGTTCTTCGGGACTGGACGTAATTAGTCCGCCGGATGGAAGATCTGGACCAGGCAACTCTGTCATCAACTCGTTGACCGGAAGTCTTTCGTTGCGTAGCATTGAAACGCAGGCGTTAACGACTTCGCCAAGGTTATGTGGAAGAACGTCCGTCGCCATTCCGACCGCGATTCCGGTACTACCATTTAACAATAAGAAAGGTAATTCGGCGGGTAGACATACAGGTTCTTCGAGGGTGCCGTCAAAATTGGGTACGTATTCGACAGTCCCTTGATTCAGTTCTTCATAGAGCAAACTAGCTTCTCGTGTAAGGCGGGATTCCGTGTAGCGTTGCGCCGCAAATGACTTAGGTTCGTCAGGCGCACCCCAATTTCCCTGTCCGTCGACCAGTGGATATCGAAACGAGAACGGTTGTGCCATCAAGACCATCGATTCATAACATGCGTTTTCTCCATGCGGATGGAATTTACCGATGACATCACCAACGGTGCGTGCGCTTTTTGAGTACTTTGCTTGATAGGTTAGTCCTAGTTGTCGCATCGCATAGACGATGCGTCGTTGAACTGGCTTCAATCCGTCGCCCAAGAAAGGTAATGCACGGTCGTTTATCACGTACATCGAATAATCGAGATACGCCTTCGAGGTGTACTCGTGTAAATCGATATCGTCTAGTTCGTGTTCAAAAATGCTCAAATTGGGATCCTGAACTGAGTACTGTCACTGAATCGGAACGACCGCAACGTCAGAAATATAGCGTTGGATGTCTGCTTCATCGCCGTAAGACTCCAGCCAACTGCGACGGTCTTTTGCACGTTTCTTTGCTAGCATCATGTCCATTACGTCGTGAGTCTTGCCGGGTTCGTTCATCGTCAAGCGCACCAACTTTCGCGTATCTGGAGCCATGGTGGTTTCCCGTAATTGCAACGCGTTCATTTCACCAAGACCCTTGAATCTTTGTACCACCGGTTGCGAACGGGATTTTTCAGTCTTAAGGCGGTCCAAGATACCTTGCTTTTCCGACTCGTCGATTGCATAGAAGACTTCTTTCCCAACATCAATCCGATAGAGAGGTGGCATTGCTATGTAGATATGACCAGCACGCACGAGCTCTGGAAAGTGGCGCAAGAACAGCGCACACAGCAGCGTAGCAATATGAGCACCGTCTGAATCGGCGTCAGCGAGAATACATACTCGGTGATACCGCAATTTCGATAGATCATTCGAACCTGGTTCGACAGCGAGTGCCTGCGTAATGTCGAGTACCGTCTGTGATCCCAGGATCGTCGCAACGTCGACTTCCCAAGTATTCAGAATCTTACCGCGGAGTGGTAGAACTGCTTGAAACTCTCTATCCCTCGCTTGCTTCGCCGAGCCTCCAGCTGAATCTCCCTCGACGAGAAACAATTCGCTGTGTGGTGCATCCTGCGAGGTACAGTCGGCGAGCTTGCCCGGTAAAGCCGGTCCCGAAGTGTAAGTCTTGCGTTTGATCTTCTTGGCGGCTTGAATCCTTTTCTGAGCGTTGGTAATACCGAATTCGGCTATTTGCTCTCCTTCGGAGGGGTGTTCGTGCAACCACAGGCTAAACGCATCTTTAAGTACACCACCGATGAAGGCGGTAGCCTCTCGAGAGGCAAGTCTTTCCTTCGTCTGCCCGCTGAATTGCGGTTCTTTGAGCATCGCGGACAACACGTACGAACACTGGCTCATGACATCTTCAGCAGTGAGTTTGATCCCGCGAGGAAGTAAATCCCTAAATCCGCAAAACTCGCGCATCGCATCGGTGATGCCGGTGCGTAACGCATTTACATGAGTACCTCCGAGCGGCGTTGGGATTAAGTTCACGTAGCTTTCCGCGAGCTGGTCGCTACGTTCTTTAGACCATCCCATAGCAACATCAACAGATTCATGCTCGCCAATCGCTTTGTGAGCAAACGGATGTTGGGGTATCAAATTTCCATTTGTATTCTCTTGGATGTATCCCACTAAACCCTTCTCATAACGCCAAATATCGGTGCACTCTTGATTGCCCTCCCAGCGTTTTAGCGACACCGTAAGACCTTGACACAAGATTGCTTTCGCGCGGAGTCCGTGGAGCACACGCGGCATTGACAAAGACGCACTATCAAAGTAGCTCGCGTTGGGTTTGAAAGTGACGACCGTACCAGTATCTCGTTTCGCGACGTTTCCAATCACCGTCAACGGACTCTTTGTTTCCCCGTGTTCAAATCGTTGACGATAGTGCAAGCCATTCTGACGCACCTCCACTTCCATCCATTCTGACAAAGCATTGACGACTGAGACCCCCACCCCATGCAGACCTCCTGCAAAGCGATAGGCTTCATTGTCAAACTTCGCTCCAGCGTGTAAGGTTGTCATGATTAGTTCAACCCCAGACATCTTGTGCACTGGATGTTCGTCAACTGGCATACCCCGACCGTTATCACTGACTTGAATTCTCCCGTCGGGTAATAGTTCGACCTCAACGCGAGTCGCGAACCCTGCTAGTACTTCGTCTACGCAATTGTCGACCACTTCTTGGAGTAGATGATTCGGGCGGCTGGTGTCGGTATACATCGCCGGTCGTCGCCGTACTGGATCCAGTCCTTCAAGAACGGTTATTGACGCGGCGGAGTAGTCCTTTTTCATGTTATGAAATTCCCGCAACTTGACTCTCTGATAGTCGTTCGACCCGAGTATCGATTGTACCATCCGAATGTAGCTCTAACCACCGCCAACCGGGTGTTAACGGAGAGAGCGCAAACGTGTCGATGTCGCTAGCAAATTGCCAACACGTGGAAGGTGTCGTCCAAAGCTTGAGCCGACCGTGTTGTTTGAATGACTCGAGATGAACGTGACCGCAAATATATGCTTGAACGTTTTGATGCATCTGCAGTATTGAGAGGACGTCAGTAGCATTCTCCACTTGATGTGCGTCGAGCCAGGCTACACCAATGTCAACAAGAGGGTGATGACCAACGACCATGACGTTTTCGTGAGAGTGTTCTAAGCATTCCTGTAACCACAGAATAGCGTCGTACGAAACCTCTCCCGAGACCCGACTCTCAACATGCGTGTCGAGAGGAACGATGGTCCAATTACTGAATTCAATGGGTTTTAGCTCAAAGACCGGTTGCATGGAGTCCCAAATGTCGTGATTACCTGGAATGACCATAAACGGTCCCTCGTGAAAGGATCGAACCATGTCACAAAACACTCTGTACGTCCCGGGCACTGGATCATGGGCGATGTCACCGGAGGCAACAACAATGTCAGGTGTTTTTGCGGCACAGGCCGCACTCAGGACTGCACCTAAAGATGCGAACGGATTTACGTCGTTCTTTACGACAGTAGTGTCTTCAAATAAATGACAGTCCGTGATGTGAAGGACAGTACACTCAGTTTCAATCACGGTTGTAAATACTTCCTTGTTGCTAGTTGGCGTCCCTTCCAAATTACCGTGTTAGCAGGTTAGGGTCGAGGATTGCTGCGCAAACTTGCGACCCTTAGAAACACACAGTTTCAATATTTCACCCAAGAATCTAGTGTTTTGGGTTTTCTCATCTGGAGATCGCATGCGCGTATTCGGGTAAGAGTACCGCGCATCGTATTCGCGCTCACCCTGAAAGCTCATTAGGTCAGTACATTGCAAGTCGTGAAACACGCGAACAGTAAATTCAAGATCGCCGATGCGGCTTGGCATTTTACGGGTAATCTTGACTGTTGAAGTGTAGCGCGTATCGTCGATTACTTCAAAAGTCGTTTCTTCATTTACAGCACCGAGGGACACGACAGTTGACCTAAACGCCGACGTGCCGCGACTAAGTAGCTGAAACAAGTAAACATAGTTCAAGTCACACTGGTTGAGGTATTCCAGCAAATCAAAACGATATCTTTGACCGAGAGGGCGCATGTCGTAAATGTTACTACATTCTGTATTAAGTGGAAAAATTGCACTGAAATAGAACATCGTCGTCAACTAACTATTATATACATGTATATAGTATTATTATTAGTTCCGAACTATGAGATTACACAAACTACGAAAGGGATTTGACGACTTCTAGAGTACCCTTTTGAATTCGCGTTGGCGTATCTGGTGGCGCATACTTCGCCGCATTCTTGGTAACCCAACGGAGCCGAACAAACTGCAGAATTGCAGCAACGAATAGACCGAACACTAACCCGTACCAAAAGCCAATCGCGCCGATGCCATTTAAGTTTCCGAAGCCAAAAGCTAATACGTAGCCAACGGGCATGCCCAGAGCCCAGTAAGAAATCGTCGCCAAAATCATGGGGACTGTCGTGTCTTTAAAGCCACGCAATGCCCCAACGGAAACCACTTGACTAGCGTCAAAGACTTGAAAGAGAGCACACAAGAGTAATAGTTGCGCTGCTAGCGCGATGACCTCGGCATCCTCGCTGTACAGACTGACGATCTGGTGCCGAAGAGTTAGCAAAATCAGAGCTACCGCCAATGCGATCCCTAATCCGACCACAGATGCGACGCTGACTGTTCTTCGTACAACATGAAAACGAGCCGCACCCACATTCGTCCCGACCCTGATCGTTGATGCCATACCAAGCGCGAGAGGAATCATGAATCCCAGACCTCCAATGCTCATCGCAATCTGGTGTGAGGCAGTCGCTTGCGCGCCTAACTTTCCAATCATGAGTCCAGCAAACGAAAAGAACGATACTTCAACAAATATCGTCAATCCAATCGGAAAACCTAATTTCGTCAGTTTGCCAATAACGCTAAGTTTTGGAGAGTCAAAGCGAGTAAATACACCCGAGTGTCTGATGCGTGTAATGAAAACCGCGATGACGATACAAAACAGTTGAAACCACATGATGCAGGCAGTTGCGACACCACAACCAACACCTCCAAATCCAGAAAATTCTCCGATACCAAACACCAACGCATAGGTGAGTGGGATTTTTATTGTCAACGCCGAGATCAAAATGACCATGCTGGGTACAGTCATTCCCATGCCTTCGCAGAGATTTTTTAAAACAAAATAACCTAGTAGTGCAGGTATCCCAAAACTCACCGCGCGAAGGTAGTCGACCGAGATGGGTATTGCTTGTTCATCAACCCCTATGAATCGGTAGAGTGGTTCCACGTTATGTAGGACTATGATGATCACTATCGCAAGAAACAGCGCGAGCCAAAGTGCTTGCCGTACCACAAAACCAGTTTCCGCGACTCGGCGCGCCCCGTTTAATTGCGCGACGGTTGGTGTAACTGCCATCAGAGTACCGGTTAATAACAACATGATCGGCCAAAACAGACTGGTTGCGAGACCTACGCCTGCTTGATCCACATAGCCATAACGTCCGGTAACCACTACGTCGACCACAGTCATCCCCATCTGCGATACTTGGGTCACGATAAGTGGTGCGGTGAGTGTCCCTAGTTGACGAAATTCCCGCATATAGCTGACTGGAACGAAACTCATGATGTTCTTAAGTTAATCTCAATCGCAGTGTTTTTTACATTGGATGCTTTCCACAACCGGGAGGCAATGACTCTGAAGTCTGCAACACCAAACTCTCATCTCTGACACGATACCACCCCCGACAGCGAATCAACTAGAAAAAAACAATCAGTGACCTTCATAGTACGAGACACGATTCAGAGAACATCGATTGTTTAGCGACAGGCGTACTCGTTGGTGCAAACAACGAATCACTAGCTGTGGATAGAGCGCGTAGTCTCGAACGAATCAAACACACGTAATCGGATTCGAAATTCGTTCGATTCGACCAGGGTAAATCACGTCCACATCAAAGACATAGTTTGATGTAGAACCGAATTGTAGATATGAAGATGTTGTTTCCGAGGTTGGTTTGTCCTGAACACTGCTTAAAAGTTTCTGCAAATCGCTAAAGATCGGCAATTCACTATCGCGACCGAACTGTTACAACAGTGTTAAATAAGAGTCAAAGTGTGCGTTGAGCGTTCGTCGAGAAATTAAAAATTCTGTGAAGGAATGACACTCTTCTCGACCACACTAAATCAGGTTAAGAGCTACTGAAGGAGTGCTCTTTCCTATCTATAATCTTTGCGCTATTTTTTTATGTTGAAATAACAATTGGGAGACCAACTTATGACTGACGCTGGTAAGTGTCCAATGACGTCTGGCTTAGGGAAAAAAGCACCCAGCGACGGTACCACAAACCGAGATTGGTGGCCGGACGAGCTGAACGTAAACATCCTGCACCAACACACGCCCGAATCAAAGCCTGACAACGACTCTGACTATGCGACTGAGTTCGCGAAACTCGACTATTTTGCTCTAAAGCAAGATCTTTATGAAGTTATGACCAACTCGCAAGAGTGGTGGCCCGCAGACTACGGACATTACGGACCGTTCTTTATCCGAATGGCGTGGCATATGGCGGGAACATATCGGGTTGGAGATGGTCGAGGTGGTGCTGGTACCGGAAATTTGAGATTTCCACCCATTAACAGCTGGCCGGACAATGGCAATTTGGACAAAGCAGTCCGACTTTTGTGGCCGGTTAAACAAAAGTATGGCAAAAAAATATCTTGGGGCGACCTCATTATCTTAACAGGAAATTGTGCGCTTGAATCCATGGGATTTGAGACTTTCGGTTTTGGGGGCGGACGAGAGGATACGTGGCAATCTGAAGAAGACATTTATTGGGGTTCGGAGACCGAATGGCTAGGTGACAGTCGCTACACCGGCGTTCGAGATTTGGAGAAACCGCTCGGTGCGGTACAAATGGGGCTGATTTACGTCAATCCCCAGGGTCCAAACGGAAATCCGGATCCAGTTAAAGCTGGAGTCGACATTCGCGAGACATTTGCGCGCATGGCTATGAATGACGAAGAAACTGTCGCTCTCACCGCCGGCGGTCACACATTTGGAAAGTGTCATGGTGCGGGATTGGAAGCTCTGCTTGCTTCAGAACCCGCAGGCGCACCGGTTGAACAACAAGGACTTGGTTGGAAGAGTAGCAATGGCACTGGAGTCGCTGGGGACGCGATAACCAGTGGTATAGAAGGTGCATGGACAACACGCCCAACAAAGTGGGACACTGGCTACTTTGACAATCTATTTGGATACGAATGGGAGTTAACCAAGAGCCCCGCAGGGGCACATCAATGGATCCCAGCAAACGGTGAGGCATCGGACACCGTTCCGGACGCGCACGACCCTTCGAAAAGTCACGCGCCAATAATGACAACGGCAGACATGGCTATGCGCGTGGATCCTACTTATGAAAAAATTTCACGTCGTTTTCACGAGAATCATGACGAGCTCGCAGAGGCATTCGCACGCGCGTGGTTCAAACTCACCCACCGGGATATGGGACCTCGTGTCAGATATCTCGGCCCAGAAGTTCCAGAAGAGGATCTAGTGTGGCAAGATCCCGTTCCAAGCGTCGATCATGAGTTGATCGATGAACATGACATTTCCAATCTCAAGCAAAGAGTCTTATCTTCAGGATTGTCGATGGCACAATTTGTTTCTGCGGCTTGGGCTTCAGCTTCAACGTTTCGTGGTTCAGACAAACGCGGCGGCGCAAATGGGGCCAGAATTCGTTTTGCTCCTCAAGTAAACTGGGAGGTAAATAATCCCGATGAACTCGCGACTGTCTTGCAAACGCTTGAGGGTATTCAGAGTGAGTTCAATGGGTCCGCTTCAGGCGACAAGGCAGTTTCGCTGGCAGATCTTGTTGTTTTGGCGGGTTGCGCGGCTATAGAACAGGCAGCGCGTAGTGGCGGACACAGCGTTTCCGTCCCCTTTACGCCCGGTCGTACCGACGCTTCAGAAGAACAAACCGATGCGGATTCATTTAACCATTTAGAACCGTCCGCAGATGGCTTCCGAAACTACATTCAAAAAGGCCATATCGCATCCCAAGAACAACTGTTGATCGATCGTGCGCAACTGCTGACGCTCTCTGCACCTGAATTGACGGTGTTAATCGGCGGCTTGCGAGCGTTAAACGTGAGTGTTGGCGGTTCGAAACTTGGCATCTTCACTGATCGACCCGGAGTCCTTTCAAATGACTTCTTCGTGAATTTACTCGACATGAGCACGCATTGGGTTCCCACCTCAGACGCCTGTGAATCGTTTGAAGGACGCGATCGTGGGACCGGCGCAGTCAAGTGGACTGGATCTCGAGTCGACCTCGTTTTTGGTTCAAACGCCCAGTTACGAGCACTTGCGGAATACTATGCTTGTTCTGACACCGAGGAACAGTTCGTTAACGACTTTGTTGCTGCGTGGAATAAGGTGATAAATCTGGATAGGTTCGATCTCTCGTAAATAGAAAAATGCCAAGGGCGGTCCTAGCTTTCTGTCGAACGCCCTTGATCAGATGAGCCGACTGCGTTGCACTAGCATTCATTGATGTAGTACACCGACGCTAACGAGAAGTATCACTGGCTGTGAGATTATTTGTGCTACCAAGTATTACGTGTCTTTCATCGGCACACACTCACCTCAGCGGAGTTCTTGTTTCAATTGCGGAAGAATGCACACACTTGCTAGAGTTCGCCAGCCGTGTTTGATATCTTGTTCACCGATTCAGAGTGTCTAGCGATCGATAAACCGAGCGGAATAAGCGTCCTTCGAGATCGAAGCGGTCAAGAGAATCTGTATGCACTGTTGCGAGAACACTATCCCGATGCAAAGTTAGTACACCGACTTGACAAAGGTACGAGTGGTGTCCTCCTACTGGCAAAAACTGACAACTTTAGGAAGAGCGCTTCTAAACTATTCGAAACTAGACAGGTCGTCAAGTTCTACGTAGCGGTGGTTAGTGGGAGATTCCCCATAGGAAAGACCTACACGATCAACTTACCATTACGTCGAGGTCGAAAAAGTCGTTTTCGAGTTGCAGGACTGCGATCCGACATACAAGCATCACCGCACGGATGGACGATAAATTCTCAGGACGGACTAGTAAGCATTACCCAAGTGCGCGCTTTAGAGCACGGACCGCGACGGAGCTTATTGTTACTCAAACCACAAACAGGTCGTACCCATCAATTACGCGTACATCTTGCTTGGATCGGTCATCCGATTGTCGGCGACTCGCTCTATGGCTCGCCTAATTCTGCTTCTCAGTCGAACTCTAGATTGATGCTACACAGTCACCGGTTAATCCTGTCTTCAGGATACAACTTTACCAGCGCAATCCCTCCTAGCTTTACTGAAGTACTGCGAGACTAAATAGCTTCAGGTTGAACTTGCTTTTTGCTTGGTAAATTTGCGCGTGAGTGCGTAACCTGCACCCGCGAGAGTAATTGACCGGGTGAGCACTAAGGTCGCCACTGCTATCCCACCACTTAAAAATATTGACGAAAGTTGTGGACTACGTTGGCTTCCGTTCGCGGCGCGCGACACCGTGTGTTCGCAGTTGTTAGTCAGTGGGTTATACCGCCGTCTTGGGTACAACTTCGCGCCCCAGAGTGCTTCTTCACGAGTGAACTCGTCACTTGGCTCAGCGTATACGTTGCGGTTCTTGCTGAATGCCGAAAAAGAAGATACATGCTCTCCTCGCCGCGGTGTGTTATGGTAAACAGATCCATCATCCAACAATATTCCCTTGTGCATGACGAGACCTTTGCGTCGAGACAGGATATCTCCCGGTTTGAAGTCGGAGTTTTTATCCATTATGTGTCTGTGCCTATAAATTCAATCCAATATAGATAGGTGTCCTGCTGTTCACAGAATCTATTGTATCATGCAAAAACTATTCCGTTTGCTCTTCCGTTTCCTCTTCCTCTAACGCTGCAAGCATGTGATCCACGGCATTTTCTAATTCTTCGTCGGAGCAATTTGTACAACTTCCCATTTTCGGCATTCCAGGCGGCATTCCAGCGCGGACGTTTTCGATGAGTGCCTCCCTACCTTTTAGCAAACGGTCTTCCCAATCTTTTTTCTTACCGAACACGGGGGAACCGACAAGCCCTCCTTGGTGGCAGTTAGTGCAGTATTTTTTGTAGATTGCTTCCCCTGAACGAGCTTCATCCACAACGGTGACTCCTTCAGTGGTCGTTGGCGCTCGACCACAAGATGGCAATAGAAGCAAGATTATTACAACTATTAAGAAATTAGTGAAACGAACGCGTATGGTCGTACCTCTCTAGGAATGATGAGTTAGCTATTGAAAGGTCCATATTGTAGACCTACAAAATTTCGAGTGTTCCTTAAAATCCGGGAGACTGTTGGAGCTTTAAATTACCCTTCAAAGGTAAGGCTAAGACAACCAGCACAATTCGATTTTTCCTAAAGGAACAGAATGCACGACTATCGAGTCGCCGACATTTCGTTAGCTGATTTCGGCAACCGCGAGATTGATCTCGCCGAACAGGAAATGCCTGCACTGCTCGCGTTACGACACAGGTACGCGGATCAGAAACCGCTGAAAGGTGCAAAGATAATCGGCTGCCTCCACATGACCGTACAAACTGCGGTTCTTATCAGGACACTACGTGCTCTTGGTGCTGAAGTTCGGTGGTCGTCCTGTAATGTCTTCTCAACTCAAGACCACGCCGCGGCAGCAATGGCGATGGATGGAGTTCCAGTATTTGCTTGGAAGGGTGAGACGGAAGCGGAATACGAATGGTGCATAGATCAGACTATCCTAGTTGACGGCAAACCATGGGATGCAAATTTACTCCTTGATGATGGTGGCGACTTGACGCAGACCATTCACGCGAAATATCCTGAAGTACTTTCGCATGTTCATGGAGTCAGCGAAGAGACTACTACCGGAATCCGGCGACTGTATGAGTTATTGGAGAGGCAGCAACTGCAGATTCCGGCCATCGATGTAAACGCCTCGGTTACGAAAGCAAAGAATGACAATCGCTACGGTTGTCGGCACAGTCTAAGTGATGCGATTAAACGCGGCACCGACGTCTTGCTCAGTGGGAAGAAAGCACTTTGTATCGGCTATGGTGATGTCGGAAAGGGTTCCGCAGCTAGCTTAAGGCAGGAAGGCATGATCGTTCGAGTTGCGGAAATCGACCCGATATGCGGAATGCAAGCTTGTATGGACGGGTACGAAGTGGTTTCACCATATCTGAACGGCAAGAACACCGGCCAAGTCGAGGATGTCAATGCATCACTTCTGGGCGAAACCGATGTTTTAGTAACCTGCACCGGCAATGTTAGAGTCTGCGATCCAGCTATGCTTCAAAGTTTGAAAGCGGGATGCATCGTTTGCAATATCGGACACTTTGACAATGAAATTGACACCGAATTTATGCGCAAGAGTTGGAATTGGGTACGCGTAAAAGATCAGGTGCATCAGATATTCCGCAGCGAAGATCGTACGGACTATTTGATCCTTTTGTCAGAAGGAAGATTAGTCAATCTAGGTAACGCAATGGGCCATCCTTCACGAGTGATGGACGGATCGTTTGCAAATCAGGTGCTCGCGCAAATGTACTTGTACCAACAATCGTGGGCTACTAAACCCAAACGAGAACGAGAACCGGTGAACATCCAGGCTCTGCCCAAGAAACTTGACGAAGAAGTCGCCCGGCTCATGGTGGAAGGTTTTGGTGGTACGATCACTCAACTTACTACAGAACAATCTGAGTACATTCAGGTCGCCCAAGAAGGCCCCTTTAAAGATGAACTTTATCGATACTAGTAGATTCAAACGGTAAACTTTGAACGTCATCAACATCGTCCCTTCACCATACTGCCAAATCGTCTAACGGAGGAACCACGTTATGAAAACGCGCGCTGCGGTGGCCTATGAAGCGGGAAAACCGCTCCAAATAGAAGAAATTGAACTAGCTGGCCCTCGCGAGGGGGAAGTTCTCGTTGAGATTTACGCAACCGGTGTCTGTCATACCGATGCCTTTACACTATCCGGAGAAGACCCGGAGGGGTTGTTTCCAGCCGTCCTTGGACACGAAGGAGCGGGTATCGTGGTTGAAATCGGACCAGGTGTAACCAGTGTCGCACCCGGAGATCATGTTATTCCGCTCTACACCCCAGAGTGTCGTCAATGCAAATTCTGCTGTTCTGGAAAAACTAATCTGTGTCAAGCGATTCGCGCCACTCAAGGGCGCGGGTTGATGCCGGATGAAACTTCACGCTTTTCAGTCGGTGACGAGACAGTTTACCACTACATGGGCACATCGACGTTTTCCAACTTCACGGTCTTACCCGAGATCGCGCTAGCGAAAATTCGTAAAGACGCACCATTTGACAAAGTTTGTTATATCGGGTGTGGAGTAACGACGGGGTTAGGAGCTGTTATCAACACCGCCAAAGTTGAACCAGGTGCAAATGTGGCGGTTTTCGGTCTTGGTGGTATTGGTCTCAATGTCATTCAAGGAGCGAAACTGGTTGGTGCCGACAGAATAATCGGAGTTGACATCAATCCAGCGAAACGAGAGCTTGCCGAGAAATTTGGAATGACTGATTTCATCAATCCTAAACACTCGGAGAACGTCGTGCAAGAAATCGTCGATCTCACCGATGGCGGCGTTGATTATTCGTTCGAATGTATTGGTATTGTCGAAGTTATGCGCCAAGCACTGGAGTGTTGCCACAAGGGTTGGGGAGAGAGCATTATTATCGGAGTCGCTGGTGCCGGCCAAGAAATTAGTACCAAACCCTTTCAACTGGTAACTGGGCGCGTGTGGCGTGGAACCGCGTTCGGCGGTGCGAGAGGTCGAACTGAAGTTCCAAGAATCGTCGACTGGTACATGGACGGAAAAATCAACATTGACGACTTAATTACGCACACAATGCCTTTAGAGCAAATCAATGAAGCCTTCGATCTCATGCACGAAGGAAAGTCCATCCGTTCGGTGATAATGTTTTGAAACAGATGTCGATCCTCATCAGCATACAGCGAATACAAGGCGGATAATGTAATCGGTCAATTTCGAATCCTCGGTAGTCGAACCAAGCTGGGCGATATCAAATTGACAAGAATCTTGTAAGTAGTTGTGCGTATTGAAGCTTGCACTTCACTGGGAAAGTGATATTTGACGTTTGAATCGGTACTCACGCCAAGTAACTAGTTAAAATCGTAGTGTGTTGACCCGAGAAGAACACAAGCTGAATTTGCACGGCAATGTTGTGCTTAATCTGGTGATTTTTGTGACTTCTTGCTGTCACACAACAAGGGTATTCTGAATAAGTACCGATCTTACGAAGATAACACGGTTCTTGGATGAGTCCCTGTAGGTGTTGACTGACTGCAGTCAAGAATCTTTAACTGAAGGAGAAGTTTTCAAATGAAGACCCAAAAATCGATCATGATCACACTCGTCTCACTACTAACCATCGCGGGAGGAGCGCTAATCGCACAACAAGGAGGTATGCAAATGCCGCAAGGTGGTTTCCAGATGCCCTCCGAAGAAGAAATGGAAGCAATGATGAGGGAAGGGATGAAGATGATGTTGTCGCAAATTGACGATGACGGCGATGGCAAACTGTCCTTAGAGGAGTTCACAAAGCTGGCCGAAATGGAGGCTGGAATGGGCGTGGAAGGAGAAGAGGAACAAACTGAGGAAGAAAAAGCAAAGGAAATTAAAGAAGAATTCGAGAAAGCCGATGCTGACGATGACGGTTTATTGACAATCGACGAAATCATGGATGCCGCGAAGAAAGCAATGGAAGAAGCCGAGGATGGCGAAGACTCTGAAGACGGCGAAGAAGAAGATTCTGAAACCGACGAGGAAGCCGACGATGAGGAAGATGAAGACGAAGAGGAGGAAGAGTAAACAGTCTTTCGTTTGATCGACGCATGGTCGCAAATCTATAGCAAACCTTTACTAAAGGATTTTGTCAAGCCCTTCGTAAAATAGTTTGAAAGCAAGTTTTTCAACTAACTTTTTGGGAACAACATTATGAAGAGCAAACTATTGATTGCCATTTCGGCACTCTCTTTAATCTTTGCACTCCCGTTACTCGCTCAAGGTCAAGGTGGCGGGCAATGGAGAGGCGGCCAAGGCGGTAACTGGGACATGGAAGCAGCGAAACCACGCATGGTTGATCGCGCTATCGAAACCATGGACGCAGACGACGATGGTGAATTGTCAAAGGAAGAATTTTTAGAATTTGCCAAGAACGATCGGTACAGTGCTTGGTTTGCTGAAGACGACGCTGAAGACGAAGAAGAATCTGGCGACGAAGACGCAGAGGCTACTGAAGAAGAAGAAGAGGCTTCGGCAGACGAGGCTGAAGAAGGCGACGAAGAGAGCGAAGAAGACGCGCTCGTTAAATTCTACGATGCTAAGTTTGCAGAAGTCGATGCCGACGACGACGGAAGTATCACCGCTGAAGAACTAACGGAAGCCTTTGACGTCGAAGCGTACATGGACCGAATTCAAGAACGAATGCGAGAAGGCGGTGGCAATTGGCAACGTGGTCAAGGTGGAGGCGGAAATTGGCAGCGACCAGGAGGCGGATCCCCGTAATTTCTTCCGGCTAGTAAACTTAGTTCAACTAGCCTTTTTCAATTATCGCTTCGCTGAAGGTGCACCTTCGGCATTAAGAGGTGGAGCAAGTGCTTCGCCTCTTTTTTTGTTCCAGCGCAATCAAGCTCAATAAGAGTTCGTCGAACAGTCAGATGCGTGTGAACTAAACATTGGCGGAGAGGGAGGGATTCGAACCCTCGATGGGTTTCTGCCCATACTCCCTTAGCAGGGGAGCGCCTTCAACCACTCGGCCACCTCTCCAATGTTGTTGCGACCAATTTGGCGCGCCTGACAGGACTCGAACCTGTAGTCGCCAGTTTCGTAGACTGGTGCCTTATCCAGTTTGGCCACAGGCGCATGGATTACTTGTAAGAGATAAGGCGAGACTAAGCTACCTCACGACAGCATACAAACCAAATACGAAGGATCAGGCTTTCTGCTTTTGTTTCTTTTCTAAGATTTCTTTTCTGTGGACGATCACGTCACGAGGCGCGGCGATTCCTATTCGTACCTGATTCCCTCGTGTATCTAACACCGTTACT
This sequence comes from Gammaproteobacteria bacterium, assembly GCA_009840305.1. Taxonomy (GTDB): domain Bacteria; phylum Pseudomonadota; class Gammaproteobacteria; order Pseudomonadales; family Azotimanducaceae; genus Bin55. The sequence continues at coordinate 34,250 of VXNY01000022.1, forward strand.
TCAATCTTACCGTCGATTACTAATGTCTCATTGATGCGTCGCGTGAGGATAAGCATCGCAACCTCCTCCGTGAATGGTACTCCGCTTCGTCTAGTTGCCCTTACCTAACTAGACGCCTCGCGTACATAATTTCCTTTTATCAACATTAAATTTTACTCGGAACGAAAACACCAAATCTCTTTGTTCGTCCAGCCCGTCAAGAACAGCGATGACAAGCGATTTTCCGCAAAGTAATAGAGTAGTTCCAAAATTCAAGATTTATTTGTTATCCTGTTATATTATACAGTATCCGATAATTTAGTCGGTTCCCAAATCAAATGCAGAGTGGAGCATTCGAACCGCCAATTCGCAAAAATCTTCGTGAATGACGACCGAGATCTTGATCTCCGATGTCGAGATCATCTGAATATTAATACCGTACTGCGCTAGTGTTTCAAACATTTTTGTAGCAATTCCCGCGTGGGAACGTATGCCTAGACCGACCGCGGTTACTTTCGCGATTGCGTCGTCTCCGACTACTTCCATGTCGTATAGAGTAGGATCTTCCGCTTCACTTCGCAAACGAATCACTTGATCTCGCAGAATCTCTAGACTCTGTTCAAAATTGCTGCGCGGAACCGTAAATGTCAAGTCCGTTCTTTGGTTTCTACTCACGTTCTGTACGATCATGTCGACCGAGATGTTCGCATCACCCACTGGGCCTAATAATTGATACGCGATCCCTGGGATATCTGGAACGTGCGTAATAGTTACCTTGGCTTCGTTCTTGTCAAAAGTTATAGCCGATACTTCTGGTTGTTCCATTGATTCTCCTTCTTCCACTATTAATGTACCCGGGCCGTCGATAAAGCTTGAAAACACCTTCAACGGAATCGAATACCTACGTGCATATTCGACCGACCTTAAGTGAAGCACTTTAGCCCCAAGAGCAGCGAGTTCGAGCATTTCCTCGAATGTCACACTGTCCATGCGCCTCGCTTGTTCGACAATGCGCGGATCGGCGGTATACACTCCATCGACGTCAGTGTAGATGCGACACTCCGATGCTTCCATGGCGACAGCAATAGCCACTGCGGTAGTATCAGAACCTCCGCGACCAATCGTAGTAATCTCGCCGGTGGGAGCGATTCCTTGAAATCCGGCAACGACTGGTATTGCGCCCTGCTCTATTGAACGACGAAGTTCTTTGCAACCAACTTCAGTAATTCGTGCTCGTTGATGGCATTCGTTGGTATACACAGGCACTTGATTTCCTAAATAGGACATTGCAGGTACTCCAAGATCTTGAATCGCCATGGCGATAAGCGCGATAGATACTTGTTCGCCCGAGGCAAGCAAAACATCCATCTCGCGCGGATTTGGACGAGTGGAAATCGAATATCCGAGATCTTCCAGTTTGTCCGTTTCACCTGCCATTGCGGAAACTACCACAATGACTTCGTGCCCTTCGTGGCGGCAATCTACGACTTTTCGTGCAGCAGCTTGAACTCGTTCAAGATCGCATAACGACGTACCACCAAACTTCGTTACGATCAAACTCATTGAGGATTAGTTTGTGCGTTCCTCGACCCAAGTCTCGACTGATCGCAATGCGTCGGGAAGTGCGGTAGCGTTTGTCCCACCACCTGCACGGGCGAGTTCTGGTGTACCACCCCCTCGGGCACCCACCTGAGCACCGACGAACTGCACTAATTCGTCCGCCCGCATCTGCTCTCCTAGATCCTTTGATACACCACACACGAGCTGAACTTTCCCTTCTAACTCGATACTAAGAACTATCACTCTAGAGGATAGCCTTGAAGCTAATTCATCGTATATGGACATCATTACTTTCGCGTCCCCAGTTACCTGAGCACTCACTACGGAGACTCCGTTGATCTCGCGAGCTGAAGCCACTAATTCTCTTCCAAAATCCGCATGACTCCGTTGCGACAATGTTCTAATCTGTTGTTGTAGTTCTGCTTTTTCTTCTAACAAAGATTGGACGCGACCGGGAAGCTCGCCCATTTGCGTTTGAAAAATTTGGGCAAGTTCTTGCAATGTACGTTCATTTGCACGCGCCCGGGCTTGTGCTTCACGACCTGTAACAGCCTCAATGCGCCTAGTCCCAGCCGCGATGCTTGTCTCCGCGTAAATCTTGAGCGAGCCAATTTCACCAATAAAGGGCACATGCGTACCACCACAAAGCTCCACCGAGAATCCATTTCCCACATTTAGTACGCGAACAAAATCATCGTACTTTTCACCGAACATTGCAACTGCCCCGCTAGCAATTGCTTCGTCATAAGGCATTACCTCTGTTTTGACTTCACTGTTCAGTGCAATCTGAGCATTGACCATGTCTTCTAAAGCCTCAATTTCTTCTCGTGTTACCGCTTGATCGTGTGAGAAGTCAAAGCGAAGTCGATCGGGTGCGACCAACGAACCACGTTGTTGGACGTGAGGTCCCAATACTCTTTTAAGAGCTTCATGTAACAAATGGGTCGCGGTATGGTTCCGAGCAATATCCTGTCGTCGAATTTCATCCACTTGAGTAGCAACATGTTCACCTTTAGCTAGTGCTCCACGAGTCACCTCTCCGTAATGCAGAAATTGGCGGTCCATGCGCTGGGTGTCGCGGACTTGAAACGTTGCATTTGGTGAAGAAATTTCTCCAGTATCACCAATTTGCCCTCCAGCTTCGCCATAGAAGCCTGTACGATCAAGCACTAAGATGCCTGTATCACCTTCATTCAAAATATCGACCTGGTCTGGAGTGCCGTCTGAAGTTTTGAATGTATCCGTGATCAACGAATCTACGCTAAGACTTTCATAACCTTCAAATTCAACCTCCGAATCAAATCGCAGTTTGCTATCCTGCGCAGTTTCAAACCGACTTGCGGCACGAGCTCGAGTTCGTTGCAGTTCCATAAGTTCGTTAAAGCTGTTACGATCTACGGTCAAGCCTTTTTCGCGTGCGAAATCTTCAGTGAGGTCAAGAGGAAAGCCATATGTGTCGTACAGCTTAAACGCAATTTCGCCGTCAATCACCGTACCTGAAAGACGTGCGATTTCTGTTTCCAGAAGCGTCATGCCGTACCGTAGAGTCTTTGCAAACTTTTCTTCTTCACGCCTCAGAGAGGTGCTTATTCGATCAAGATTGTCGGTAAGTGCACTATAGGTTTCTCCCATACTCTCAGCAAGTGGTCGCACGAGAGTATGAAAGAAGGTGTCTTGAATTCCTAGCTTGTATCCGTGTCTAAGAGCTCGGCGTATGATCCGGCGTAAGACATAACCTCGCCCTTCATTCGATGGCAGGACTCCGTCCGAAATGAGAAATGCACATGATCTGATGTGGTCTGCTATCACTCGTAAAGACGGTTCTTGTCGAAGTTCGTTTGGATCACGTATGTTCGCGATTCTGGCCGTAGCTTCGATTAAATGTGAAAACAGGTCCGTCTCGTAATTACTGTTGACTTCTTGCATCAACGCTGCTGTGCGTTCCAAACCCAACCCGGTATCAATTCCGGGGGCGGCGAGGGGTACTAATTCCCCATCCGGTTGCCGATCAAACTGTGGGAACACTAAGTTCCAAAACTCCAAAAAACGATCTCCGTCTTCGTTAGCAGAACCAGGTGGTCCACCTTCGAGATTCGGTCCTTGATCGAGAAAAATTTCGGTATTGGGACCACAGGGACCAGTTTCTCCCATTTCCCAGAAGTTATCCGCGTGATCGATTACACGTTCAGCTTTAATTCCAATTTTGCGAGTCCAAAGATCTCGAGCGACATCATCCGTTGGATGTACCGAAATCCAAATCTGATCGCGATCAAAACCCAATACTTCCATTATGAAGTTCCAAGCCCAGTCGATTGCTTCTTCCTTGAAGTAATCGCCAAAGCTGAAATTTCCCAACATTTCGAACAGAGTATGATGGCGTGCCGTGTAACCGACATTTTCCAAGTCGTTGTGCTTACCACCCGCACGCAAGCACAGCTGACAGGATGCGGCTCGCCGTACGGTAGGAGTCTCAGCGCCAATAAGCTGGTCTTTAAACTGCACCATACCTGCTACGGTGAACATAATGGTTGGATCGTTTTGAGGCACTAAAGGCGCAGAGGGAAAGACTTTGTGGTCTAATTCTCGAAAGTAATCGAGAAATGCTCTTCTAATTTCTTCAGTTCGCATTTTGGATGTTCTAAAAATGGATCGTGTGGTGTTTAAGATAGTGTCGGATGTCCTACAAACAAGCGTACGTCCAAACTAATCGGGCACGGTCTCCAACACCTGTCGAATGATATTCGCGGGATAGCCTCGACTTTTCAATAATCGGCTTCGAATTGACCACGCTTCGTGCGTCGTAACTTCATGTGCTGAAATGCTGCGTTTCATACAATTCAGTTGATCTAATTTCAATGCGCGTTCAAGCCAAAATTCTTGATCGCTTGGGAGATAGTGCTTAATTAGCGAATCTATGATACCACGTTGCAACAGATAGGCGCGAATTTTGATTGGACCATCGTTCGTACGCAAACGCGCGCGTACCGCTAATTCAGTAAATCGGGTGTCTGATAGATATCCCTCAGTATCGAGTTCTTGAAGTGTCGCTGATACTTTTTCGAAACTGCCTCCGCGAGCCAGAAGTTTTGCTCGTAGTTCGTAAGTTGAATGTTCACGGCGCGAAAGTAGCCGTAGCGCAATTTCTCTGAGTTGCGACGCGTCTAGAGTCGGTCTATTTTTGGACACAGACTCAGTTTAGCAAGGTCTTTAGTTCTCAGCTCCGTCTTCGGTATCCTCTTGCTTAAACACGTTGGCGCGAATTTTTGCTTCGATTTCGTTGGTTACTTCCGAGTTGTTCTTGAGCCACAACTCAGCGTTTCGTCGTCCTTGTCCAATTCTCTCTTCATTAAAGGAATACCAAGTACCGGACTTCTCCAGCAAACCTTGATCGACCGCCATATCCAAAATCTCACCGACGTAGTTGATCCCTTCGTTATACAGAATCTGAAACTCTGCTTGACGGAACGGCGGTGCGACCTTGTTCTTCAGCACTTTCACCCGGGTCTGATTACCCTGCACTTCATCGCCCTCCTTGATCTGTCCAATGCGACGGATATCCAAGCGAACGGATGCGTAAAACTTAAGCGCGTTCCCGCCGGTCGTGGTTTCGGGTGAACCGAACATGACGCCGATCTTGCTGCGTATTTGATTAATGAAAATTACCAAGGTGTTGGAGTTCTTAATGTTTGCGGTCATTTTCCGCAGTGCTTGACTCATTAGGCGTGCTTGGAGACCGACGTGTGAGTCACCCATCTCACCTTCGAGCTCTGCTTTGGGGGTGAGCGCGGCGACCGAATCTATAACAATTACATCAATCGCTCCGGAACGCACCATCATGTCACAGATTTCTAAGGCTTGTTCGCCGGTATCTGGTTGTGAGACGAATAACTCTTCAGTGTTAACCCCAAGCTTCTTGGCATAAATTGGGTCCATGGCATGCTCTGCGTCAATGAACGCACAGGTGCCACCTAGTTTTTGTGCCTCGGCGACTACATGTAAGGTTAGTGTCGTTTTTCCAGAGGACTCGGGACCATAAACTTCGACTACACGACCGCGAGGTAATCCACCGACACCAAGTGCAATGTCGAGCGCTAAAGAACCGGTGGAAATCACTGGGATTTCCTCTTGCCGTTGCTCGCCTAAGCGCATCATTGAGCCCTTACCAAACTGTTTCTCTATTTGCGACAGTGCTACTTCAAGAGCTCTATCTTTAGCAGAATTGCTCATAATATCTCCTTGTTATCGGTTACTGTATAGATATTCAGTCAAAATTCAAGGGCTTTTTTAAAGTTTTTTCGCAGTTCGGACAAATATAGTCCCAAAACAATCGACTGAAATCCGATACAGAAACTGGATAGGAATTCTAGAGAAAAAGCACACAAAGATGTATCGAATAAAACTGACTACTGCTCATAATGTATTCGTGTTTAGCTAGCTCATCGATGAACCGTTACCGAGTCGCCCAACTACATACATGAACAAGCCTGTCCATACCGCGATGATGCGACAGTACTTAGAACTGAAATCGCAGCATCCTGACGATCTACTGTTCTTTCGTATGGGCGACTTCTATGAACTGTTTTATGACGATGCTATAGAGGCTGCGGAATTGTTGGAGATTACTCTCACCGCGCGAGATAAACAGAGCTCCAACCCAATACCGATGTGCGGAGTACCGCATCATGCAGTCGAGAGCTATCTGACGAAGTTAGTCGCACGTGGAAAAACTGTCGCTATTTGTGAGCAAATCGGCGATCCCAGCACGACTAAAGGGCCGGTCGAACGACAGATCGTTCGCGTAATCACGCCGGGCACGATCACAGACGAATCACTTATACAAAGCGATCAAGAGAGTGTCTTACTGACAATCAACAACACAGGCAAACGTACCAATCAGTATGGTGTCGCGTGGATCAATCTTTCTACGAATTCCTTTAACGTTGCAACCGTTAAGACTCGAAATGAACTTGATAGTCTGTTGGAGCAAATCAATCCAACAGAGATTGTTGTACCGGAATACGCTAATCTTGAACTAAACGGTCGGAATTTTCGGGAACTAGACCCACTACGATTTGATGACCAACTAGGTTTAGCTGAGCTCACGCGGCACTTTCAGACCCAAGATTTAACTGGTTTTGGTATTTCGAGCGACTGTAGCACGATTGGCGCGGCTGCAGCAGCTCTGTCTTACGCACAAGATGCCTACCGACAATCGCTGGATTTCATTCAATCGATCCAGCAATTTCACGACCATCAAGTTTTACAAATCGATGCTCAAACGCGTCGAAATTTAGAGATCGATGTAAAGATCGGATCGGAACAACTCGCAGGAACTTTGTATGACACAATAAACTTCACTGCCACTCCCATGGGTTCTCGTCTGTTGCGACATTGGTTGCATGAACCCAGCACTGATACGACCGAAGTGATCGAACGTCTTAATGTCGTTGACGCCGTGATAGAACACCAGTTCCTAGACCTGATCTATCAACAACTAAGACCGATTGGAGATGTTCAACGCACAGTCACGCGGCTTGCGATGAAATCTGCTACACCTAGAGATTTAGTGCGAATTAGCGGAGCGATCTACTGCTTTCAAGAACTTCAACCAACCGTCAAAACACTGAACGTATCATCCGAGTCGAAGAATTTCGAATCAGTACCCGACCTGACGGAAACTATGCAGCTCATAGACCGAGCGATCGTCGACAACCCGCCTGTCACCGCTCGAGATGGGGGCGTGTTTAAGCGTGGATTTAACGCCGATCTCGACAAATTGCGCCAAATACGCGACAACGAATCGGAATTTCTGAATGAACTTGAAGACCGCGAAAGAGAACGGACCCAAATCCCTACCCTACGTGTGGGTTTCAATCGAGTACATGGCTACTACATTGAAATTTCCCGGGCTCAAGCTAGCAAAGTTCCAAGCGAATATGTTCGTCGACAGACACTGAAACATAGCGAAAGGTATATCACCCCTGAGCTTCGGGAATTTGAAGAGCGATTTCTCAGCGCAGAATCGGAAGCATTGGCGCTTGAAAAAGAACTGTACTCCGAACTTGTTCAGGAACTTTCAAAGGAGTCGCACAAATTGCGCCAACTTGCTGAAATGCTCGCAAGGTTGGATGTACTTAATAGTTTTGCCAGGTCTAGCCATGAGTACAGCTTCGTACGACCTCAATTTACTACTGATAGCACACTAAAAATTGAAGGTGGCAAACACGCTATTCTGGCTACGAAAGCGGAGCACGAATTCGTTCCAAACTCCATAGAACTCGATAGATTTCGTCGCATGCTCATCGTAACCGGTCCCAACATGGGTGGTAAATCCACTTACATGCGACAAACGGCGCTGATTGTTATTCTTGCATACGTTGGTTGTTTTGTACCTGCAGAAAGTGCACTGATTGGACCTATCGATCGAATATTCACCCGCATTGGCGCGTCCGACGATTTGCTCGGAGGACGTTCGACTTTCATGGTCGAAATGACCGAGACAGCGCAAATCTTGCACAACGCTACAGAATCAAGTTTGGTCTTGCTAGACGAAATTGGACGTGGTACCAGCACATACGACGGTCTTGCATTAGCACTAGCTATTGCGGCGGCGATGGCCCAGCGCGTCCAAGCCTTCACTCTCTTTTCCACCCACTTCTTAGAACTCACAGCCCTAGCCCAAGAATTACCCAGTGTTGAAAATGTCCATCTTGGTGTGCTGGAACATAAACGGAAAGTGGTGTTCCTACACACTGTCGAACCCGGCGCTGCTTCGCAAAGCTACGGTATTCAGGTCGCGAAACTCGCTGGGATACCTGGCAAAGTATTGCAGCACGCGCGAAACCATTTGCACAAATTAGAACAGGCTGCTAGCCAAGGTCAATCAACGGACTTCACCGACTTATTCACCGAAGATATTCCAGAAGACGAATTTGAACACCCTGCATTAGAACAATTAAAGACCCTGAATATTGATGATCTCTCCCCACGAGCTGCTCTAGAAACACTGTATGAACTTAAGATTGCTGTAGAAAAAGAAGACAAACTTGCTCCTGCGAAAAACACGAAGTCCTGAGGCAATTTACCACTCTCACCAACAGTAGAGCTATAGCCACTCATCCCTTTCCCAACTCAGTCAGAGTTGACACAAGGGTATTACCGATAATTAAATTTAACGAGAAAAACAATGGTGCTCTTTCAGTTGAGATCGCATACAATTGCTTTGAAGAGTTAGGAAAGCACACTCAAGAGCTTCATTGGAGAGTTCAACACTGGTGAACACCATTCGGTTTTCTCGATACAGAAGTTTGTAGCAGGTACAATCACCAAAAAATGAAACATACCCGGATTATGAGAAGTTTCGCTGTCGCAACCTTGGTATTGATAGTTGGTCATTCACTGGCGCAAAAGTCTGAAGAGAACTCTGAGTCCGAGGCATCCCCTTCACCTACGATCTTGGTAAATATCGAAGAACTACGCGATAGTTCGCGCAGAATTTTTGAACTTATAGACTCAAACCAAAGCGGTTCAATCTCTTTGGATGAAATTACTCATTGGTCGTCCGAAGATGACCAAGAGAGAATGAACGCTGTGGAAAGAGATAAAGCGCTACGACGACAACAAGCAATCTCCAATAAATTTATGCGTAGAGATCGAGAAACAGAAGAGTTCGAGATTGTTGATGCAAACAGTAACGGATTTGTCAGTGAGAAAGAATTTGACGGGCGTGAAGACTCCATCCGAAACCATGGTTTGGAATTGGGCTTCCAGGAGTTAGACATAGATGACAACGGTGGAGTAGAACTTGTTGAGTTTAATGCCTATATCGACGAAATCGAACAAGTTGATAAAGATAAAGACGGATCGATATCGACTATCGAGGCTGTGGACCTTGTCTTTATTGAAAACCGAACCGAGTACTCTGAAGATCGAAGCCTGCTGAAAGAAGTTTTCAGTGTGTACCGTCCCTCTCGGGGGGTGCAGCAATCGCTGCTAGAGGAGTTCAACGGCAGTTTCAAAAAAACTAAGAACGATGCTGAAGACCAATAGAGGTCAGCTGAGAAATTGACAACTACTTTCTTGCACGAGAGTAAAGAGATGAACCAAGAAGGATTCTTGAAGATTTGCATGGTAGCAGTCTTGTCGTTAGCGTGTAGTTTAGTGATTGCACAAGAATTGGATATGTCGGTCGTGTCTGAAGAGTCTTCCTCTCGGGGTGTAGACATTGATGACCTACGCGAAAGTTCGACAGAAGTGTTTGAGCAATTAGACGAAAATCACAGTGGTTCAATTACTCGGGATGAGATTGATATTTCTTTAACAGATGAAGAGTTAGCCCAAATGGTACCTCAAGAACTGAGGCAGTGGGACCGAAGACGTATGGAGATATACAAAAAATTTTTTCGAGAGGATATAGAAGTTTCTGAGTTTGAGGTTGCAGACAAGGACAATGACGGAGTACTAAATAAAGAAGAGTATGGCGCTCGCGACACGACGATTGAAAACTACAAGGTGGAACTGGGTTGGAAAGAATTGGATACTGACAGTAGTGGTAGTGTAGAGCTAGTCGAATTCAATGGTTTTTTAGATGACTTTGAACAGTACGACGAAGACAATGACGGCATACTATCGTATGAAGAAGCGAAGAACAGTAATGACCAAGAAATTCTTCGTGTAGTTCGGGCGCGTCAAAATTCGTATGTCTACACCTATTTAGATAATTCCGCACAGCGAATCCAAAGAGCTAAAGAGAGAGTCAAGAAGAACAATGAGGGTAAAAAGTAGTTTCCCACTCGCTGCAACGTGAAAGAACTTTCGATAAATTCACATCATTAGATCGAGTCTAGACTCTCACGTCGTTTCTGAGTCTCTCTCTTCGTGCACAAGGACTTGTTGATATACTCTCTACATCAGTTACCCTCGCTGTAGAGTTAAAATTGTAAAAAGTGTGTTCTGTCCGAGACAGAGTGCATTCAATCTCAAGATTGACCACTGTTTCTTCATTTGATCATGGGAGTGAAACATGAAATTTTCAAAAAACCTGACTTGTTTACTAATCTCATCTTTGGGTTACTTATCCTTTTGTGCCCTTGCTGACGAAGAATATGATGCTAAACAACAATACGTCTATTCCGACTTGAAATGGTTTGGCTCGGGCGCAACAATTCAAGAATTGCGCGACCGTTCCACCACGACGTTTGAACTTCTAGACCAAGATGGCAGCAGTTCAATAACTTTTGACGAAATCAACCTGAGTGAGATGGAATCTGAGGTGTCAGACATGAACAACGAGGAACTTAGGGAATATAGTCGACGTGTCAATGCTATTCATAGCAAGTTCATGAATTGGACAATTGAATTTGACGAGTTTGAAGTCGTAGACACCAACGGGGATGGCGTATGGAACAAAGATGAATACGAAGTTCGCCACCAAAATCTGCAAAGCCATCGCTTAGAACTTGGTTTAAATGAATGGGACACCGACGAAAACGGTGCTGTTGAGTTGCACGAATTTAACAGTCACTTGGACGAATTGGAACTTCTTGATGAAAACGCTGACGGAACCGTTTCACATCAAGAAGCGTTTAAGAGTAAAAATGACAACGTCATATCCGATGTTCTGAACAAACTGAAACTAGATGAAATGATCTGGGCGAGCGTTAAAGCGGTAAACGCGGACATCGAGGCCGAAGCCGAAGCTAAAGCGACGCGGTATATGTTCATCAAACAGAAAGAAGCCGATAAGGTCGACAAATAGCTTTCTCGCCTGCAATCTTCCCAAGTGTCGCGAGCCCAATTCTCTGACATTAGAAAAAATCGGAAAGAGGTAACCTTTTTTGTTCAAGGTTCATCTAACTACCACTATCTACCTTTTCGCAATTTTCACTCACGGGAGAGAAGCATGAAATTTAGTCGAATTCTTACAAGTTTTGCGATCGCTGTTCTTGCAATGGGCGGTATAGGAGCTGCTGCGGACGATTCCTCTAAAGAAGGTCTTGAATTCCTTGACCAGTTGGGCTGGTTTAAATCAGGCGCGCAGATTCAAGAATTACGCGATGGCTCAACTGAGGTGTTCGAATTATTGGACGAGAATGACAGTGGGTCTATCACGCTTGATGAAATCGACCTCACTCAATTCGAAACAGATATGGCGAAGATGAACCCAGCCGAATTACAACAAAATCGTCGGCGCATCAACGCAATTCGGAGCAAATTCATGATTTGGTCCGAAGAGATTGACGAATTTGAGGTTGTCGATACGAACAGTGACGGCTATTGGAGCGAGGAAGAGTATGAGGCTCGCACCGAAAATCTTAATCTCCACCGCCTAGAACTAGGAATAAAACAATTTGATGAGGATGAAAACGGAGCAGTAGAACTGCACGAGTTTAACAAACACTTGGACGAATTGGAAATGCTTGACGAAGATGGAGACGGCACGGTATCAAGAGAAGAAGCATTCAAGAGTAAAAACAAACATGTTATAACCGACGTGTTGAAGCAACAGTTTCACGGCGACGCTGCAATTATGGTTGGTGGTCCCTCTTTACTGAAGACTCTCCCCGAAGGTGCGGTAAGCGGTGGGGTACAGATGCAAGTCATCCATAAAAAAGTTGAAGTAGAAGACAGCAAAAAAGAATAACCCACTCAAACTCTTTCAAGGTTTTGGAGTTCTACCAAACCCTTTCGATCATACAAACTCTCGACGACGGCACCTGCAAAGGTGCCGTCGTTATTTATTAAGAATCAATGATTCGTCGAGGCATTTTCTACCTAGTGCGAGAGAGTACTATTAGTAAAACAGTTTTTAGTGATGTCATAGCAGTTAAAATCGACAATAGACGTAACTAACATAGTTGGAAATGCATCTAATAATGTACCGTACCGGCTTTCGCAACCTTGATTCATGGGAGTTTTAGCATGAGATTTGATCGAATCTTAACGAGTTGTATTTGTACAACTTTGTGTTGTTTTTCTTTTAGTGCTTTGGCAGACGAGGGTAAAGAATCTGGGCTTCAATTATTGCAAGTTGATTGGTTTTCTTCGGGCGCGGCAATCCAAGATCTGCGCGACCGTTCAACCAAGACGTTTGATCTGCTGGACCAAAATAACAGTAGTTCAATTACTTTTGACGAAATCGATTTGAGTGAGATGGAATCTGAGGTTCCAGAAATGAACAACGAGGAACTTCGCGAATACAGTCGACGTGTCCAAGCTATTCAGAGCAAATTCATGAACTGGACGACTGAATTCGACGAGTTCGAAGTCGTAGACACCAACGGTGATGGCGTATGGAACAGAGATGAGTATGAACTTCGGCGCCAAAACCTGCAGAGCCATCGCTTACAACTCGGACTAGAAGAGTGGGACACCGACGAGAATGGTGCTGTTGAGCTACATGAATTCAATAGTCACTTAGACGAGCTTGAACTTCTTGACGAGGACGCGGACGGCATCGTCTCTCACAAAGAAGCTTTCAAAAGCGAAAATGACAGAGTCATATCTGACGTCCTGATGAACCGACTAGTAGCAGATGAGATGGTCTGGACTAGCTATAGTACAGCCGCTCCGGGTGCCTCAACGACCCAGACCTTTGAAGTCAATGTCATGAGGGCGGTTGAAGTCGAAAAGAAATCTAAGGAATAGTCACTTAGGAGTAGTGGTCGAAATCGACTAGAGCACAGATTCTCAGCGCGCTCGTTCGAATTTGATCCACAACAGCTAGGCGCAATACCGTCAAGCTTGGTGACCGTACAGTAGTATTTAACAGTACGGAAACACACAGTAAACTGAACTGTGTGAAATTCAATAAAATTTTTTGTATTACCCCTCTATAGGGTAGTATGACCGTAGTACAAATTGACTGACTCTCCATCTGCGATGACTCGCCGCGAACTCATTTGGTGTTGTTGCTTCGTGTCTTTGACGGTAGTCCCGTTGCTGGCACAAGAACCTACCTCGGAGGAGAATTCCGACGCTATTAGGCGCGTCTTGACATCTCAAACCGATTCACTTTCCCTCAAATACCAAGGGTTTGAAATCACTGAGCAGTCCGTGCAACCCACAGGCGGTGTACGCACAGCGGCCTTACCCGATTATGACTCCATCGTTGCAAAGTTTTGGGGGTCTGAGTTTGACTTTGCCGACGGAGACGAAGATGCGGACGGCGCTCTATCCGAACTAGAGTTGTTGAATCTGTTTTTAGAACACTCTCTCGAAGAAGAAGAAGCAAACGCGTGGGCTAACCTACTGTTTCACGGTGGGGACATAAATAAAGATGAAAAGGTGTCGGACTCCGAACTAATGGTGCTTCACTATGCGCCGCTTCTCGAACACCAGATCAAAAACGGGTACTTAGCTGACGGTAGTACGCATGTACAAATCACATTCGAAGACGAGTCATTGACCGAGTTTGTAAATACCTTTGCTTATTTTGTTGCGACACTACGAGTTGAAGGACACACAGTAATTGAAAGTAACATCTTGTCCTTAGAACGCAAAATCAAAATTGATCCGATGTACTTTGATCAAAAGTTCTTACCGAATCTCAGCAACAAAGCCGCGTTTGATCTAACCAGTCAGACAGTCACATCAGAGGGCAAACGAGTTGCGATGGGGATCAACCTCTGTTTGTTCGAGCTAAACTGTATCGTGCGCTTGGGACGTTTTGACTCTGACGACGATCTTGCTCTCTCTGAACGAGAATGGGAGAACGCACAGGACACCATCTTTCCGAAAGATGAAAATCTGTTGTCGATGACTCAGGATGAGGAGACATTTGGTCTCTCAAACGATGACAGGACCCCTACGTTTCAAATTTTGGACGAAAACAGGGATAAGCGAGTTACTATCGCTGAAATAGTACATTTTGTGCGCGAATCAGTCGCGGATTTCGGGGACGTAGATCTCTGAGCTTGCTAGAAATCGCACTTAGTTCAATCGTTCAAAATCCACGTTCCGCTCATCAAGATGTAAAAAAAAATTGTTCCAAAAGTCAGTGCACATCGACAAGACTCTGCGTTTGGAACACTTTGACTAGATGTTCCACACCAGTACAAGTCGATAAAATATAGCACGGTGGATTGGGGTGTAAATACCTACCCCAGTTGAAGTAGCAGGCAACAAAACGTGAGTCCTCAACACACTCAACGTAACTCTCGCGCTACCTCATCGTTGGTACATTGTTCAAATTGTTAAACCGTTCGTAACTACTCCTATGACATTTGTAATCGGGCAAGCATGCATTAAATGCAAGTTGACAGACTGTGTCGAAGTCTGTCCGGTGGACTGTTTCTACGAAGGTCCGAACATGTTGGTTATCCATCCGGACGAGTGTATCGACTGTGCGTTGTGCGAGCCGGAATGTCCTGTCGACGCGATTTACCCTGAAGACGAACTACCAGAGGATCAACAGGAATTTATGGCTATTAACGCCGAACTAGCTGAGGTGTGGCCAAATATTGCTGAGGCAAAAGATCCACCTCCCGATGAGGCAGAATGGCGTGACGTAAAAGACAAGCTCAAATATCTTGAACGTTAACTAAATCTCTTCAGCCTTTGGTTTCCCTATCAGTTTATTCGGATCCTGAGGCACACCTTTTTTCCGAATGGCAAAGAACACTTTTCGATACTCATCGGAACCGGTTGCTTGTTGTCTTTTACTATTGTTAACAATCTTGACAAGATCTTGACCCTTTGACACTAGTTCGTTCTCTTGAACAGATAGATCTACATTGAAATCATACTGTATCACGTAGTCGTCAGGTGTCTTGATCAAAACCATGTATTTGAAGTCGCTTAAAGCGTTTCCAGCGTACGTTACGCGCCCAGATGCCGCCGCCACCACTTGATTCCCCTGATTCAAAAAATAGTTCAGTCCATCATCTTTCCCAAAAGTGTTAGTCGGACTCGCTGAGACAGGCCAAGTCCACCCTTTGGGTAGCGAGTCTACACTTTCTTTCGACGAAGACTCTGGCAGAGTATTTTTCGGTTCTGTTCGGGCTACAAAGCTTAGATTTGCGGATTCTGCGGTCGCTGAAGTAGCAGACGACTCTTTGCTCTGTTTAGGAGAGTCACTTGAAGCAGTTTCCTTGGATTGCTGTTTCGACGGTGATCGAGACTCACTCTGAGCTTCGGCTGTCGTCTTTACCTGCTTCTCAGCGGATCCGCCCACAACTTCTTTACTGGTTGGTGCTACTGGTGTGTGACTAGTATCGGACGTATTCTGGGTGCTTCCTGTATTAGGAGTAGTCTTTTGCTCTGACCCTTTAGTCTTCTCGGGTGTCGAAACAGACGTTGATGTATTCAACGCTGCGACTTGTCTCGCAGCTGGGGGACGTGGCAATTTGGTCACCGTTACTCCCGAGGTCTTTGTCTTCGAAGTGTTTATCTCCCGCGACGAGCTATCGTTCTGAGATACCAATGAATCCTGTTCTTTGATATTACTTTGAGTCCCATCACCACTACTAGTTTCTTCCCGAGAGATCAGCTTGTGATCCACAACCAGCCGCTGATCCGGATGGATGACATAGGGTTCTGTGATGTCGTTCATTTGTGCAATCTGATCAACCGATAGGCCGTGCAATCGAGAAATCGCATACAACGTGTCGCCTGACTTCACTCGATAGTGGTAAACCCGATGTAAGTCTCGATCAATTGGAACAATGACCCGTTCTATTGTTGGTGCTGGAACAATGGGAGCACACCCAGACAATAGGGCAAGCACCAACGTTCCGATAACTGAACTAAGAAGAATTTTTCGTATATACATGAGATAGAACCATTACAAGTCCAAAACCAGTAGCCATTAACAAAATGACCGCAACAATCTCGGCGTTCCCTTCAAATTGATGGGGAAGCACCGGGAACGCGTCGTCTCGCCATGGCCACACCTTCCAAAGTGACCCTATGAGAAGACCGCAAAACAATGCCATAACCGATGTTCGATACTGTGCGAGAAGAACTTTAACCGGATGAGAGAATACCAACCAACCGGTGAGAATCCCTGTTAAAAACACAAGCATTATCAACCAATCTAAAGCATGAAACGCTTCAAGCATGGTTTTCCAGAGTCCCAGAATCAACAGCAACAGCGAGCCTGATATCCCAGGCAAAATCCACGCTCCAAAAGCTAAAAAGCCACCGATATAGATCAAGATCCATCCCGCGGGCGAATCACTCTTTGGTAAAAAAACAATTGCCAAAGAAACAACCAAACCGATTGGAAGAAATAACAACAAACGATTTAGCTTTGAAGCTCGAAACGTAAATACGATAGCTCCGAGGACCAAACCAAAGATCGCGCCTAACACGAACACGCTGTACTTGTTCACTATGTGAACAATGGTGTTAATAGCCACGAACGCACCGATTAACATTCCTACGAGCAGAGGTACCAACACTGTTAAAGGTTCGGGAAGTTGGCGCAAACTCGTCCATTTCATTTGCACGAGGTCTTTGAACACTAGTGCTAACTTGGACAACGCACCTACCATGCGTTCATACACACCGAGAATCAGCGCAACAGTGCCGCCCGAAATGCCCGGAAGCACTTCTGCTACCCCCATTACGGTACCGCGCGCCATCAGCCCAAGCACTAACAACGGGCTCATCGCACGAGTGTGTTCAGTTGTGTCAGTCGGCATCAATATTCGGTCCCTGTCAATACCGGAACAAAAACAACCGGTTGGACAACTTCCTCTTTCCAACCATCGTCGGAGCGCTGCATTAGTACTAGTTCTTGACCGGCCCTAGAAACTCGAGGAACGATAATTCGGCCATGGTCGGAAAGCTGTTCCATTAATGTAGTAGGAACCTGTCGCGTAGCTGCAGTGAACATGATCACATCAAAGGGCGCGTGCTCGTCCCAACCTTCCTGTCCATCGCCAAACTTTAGTTTTACGTTCTGAATACCTAGCTGACGCATCTGTTTCCTTGCTTGCCAAGATAACGAGTGAATGCGTTCAACACTGTAAACTGCGGCAACGAGATGGGACAAAATAGCCGCTTGATATCCGCTGCCGCTGCCGATTTCTAGCACCGAACGAACTGTCGGTACTTCAACCACAGCTTGACTCATACGAGCTACCACAAACGGTTGCGAAATGGTTTGACGTTTGCCTATGGGTAACGACATATCTTCATAAGCCAAGTGCTTTAGCGACGCATCGACAAATAGATGCCGTGGTACTGCCTCCATCGCTCGTAAGACCCTGTCATTGGTAATCCCTCGATCTACCAAACGGTCGATTAGACGCTGGGCCGAACGTGGCGATGTCATCCCAGTACTGCTCACCTGGTTCAAGTTCATGCTCGAGCCTCCTTAACGTCAAAATATTCGTTCAACGCAACCGTTGCGTAAGATCCTTTCGGTAGTGAAAAGCGCAGCTCAATAGCGTCATCTTCTTGCTGAATCGCTACACCTGAAGCACGCATAACCAGAGCGCGCCGTTCTTGTTTCAGCCCCACCCATTCCAAAGTATCGCAAACGGCTTTGTTTTGTCGCTGTACACTCTGTTCAATGACCAATGCGTCGCTTGAAGTGGGGAGCCGGCCTCGCCCCCAAAGAGGGCCAGTAGGTAAATGTTCTAACACTATGTCGCCATTCAATGCGGTGCGCCAAGTATCACTGCGGATGCGACTAGCGAGCACTTCATTGAATACAAGAGACCGAAGGACAGACATGTACAGTGCACGAACACCGCGTTTTATCCTTGGTGTAGATTGCGAGACCCAATCCAATGCACGATGCAAATTATTACCTTGATAACCGAATCTCTGTGGTCCGAAGTAGTTCGGAAGTGGTTGCTGTAGCGCATCAGGCGCGAGATTAGCGCTCTCGGAAACGTTGCGAATCCGAATTTGGAACCGATTTCCCTGATGATCGCCAGGGCGTAATTTTCGATCGTGCTTCGTCTCTTCGAGAACTGAAAAGTGTTTATCTGTGGGTCTCTGTGCCGTTTTTGGAAGTCGAATCGAGAACCATTGTTGCGCGATGGAACGCTTATCTTTGAGACCTGCGTAGGACACGTCCACGAGCGAAACTCCATAATGGTTCGCTAACGCACTCTGAACATCCTTCGTGTTTAAGTTGTGCTTTTCCACGAGAATGTATAAGTGTTCCCCGTGTCCAGAAAAGACTCGGTCAAACACTTCAAAGACTTGAAAATCTGCTAACTTGTCTCGTAAGGTTCCCACCACTCGACACCCCGAATATGCACGAGCCCAATCAGTACTGATCGGTGGAGTCGACAACAAGATAAAACGTCTCGCCGGGTGCGATCATTCCTAAGTCTCGTCGAGCGATCTTCTCGATCAACGTATGACTGGATCGCAATTCGGCGATTTCCTCTCGTAATTCGAGATTACGCTGGAGAATCGATAAATTTAATTCTTGTTGCAACTCAATTTCATACGCGAGTTGCTGGAGTGCGAAATAGCCGTTGGGGCCGAACCAAAAAGTGTATTGAAAGGCACCAAGAATAAACAGTGCTATGCAGAAGAGTATCCGCATTGGTGATCACGCTCCCTGTGAATTAGAATCTCTTTGAGGCCACAATATTTCATATGACCTACTTGCGCTTCCATGCGCAAGAGTTGATTGTACTTAGAAATACGTTCGGAACGGCTCAAAGATCCAGTTTTTATCTGACCAGCACCCGTTCCAACGGCTAGGTCGGCGATGAAACTATCTTCAGTGTCACCTGACCTATGCGAGATTATGGTGTTATATCCGACGGACCAAGCTAAACGCATAACGTCTAACGTCTCAGTCAATGTTCCGATCTGATTTAGCTTTATCAAAATTGCATTAGCTACACCACGCTCGATACCGCGTTGCAAAAAGTTTGTGTTGGTGACAAAGATGTCGTCTCCCACTAACTGAATGTCGTTTCCGAGTGATTCTGTGAGTAGTCTCCACGATTTCCAGTCATTCTCAGCTAATCCATCTTCGATAGACTTTATGGGAAAGTCATTAACCAACTGTTGCAAATACGTAACGAATTGTTCACCGGTAAGCGTTTGCTGCTGTCCTTTCAGAACGTAGTAATTCGAGTCAAAGAACTCCGTCGCAGCGCAATCTAATGCTAAAACGACATCAGTCCCAGGTCGGTAACCAGCTCTCTCTATTGCTTCGGTAAGAAAATTGAGCGCGGCGCGGTCAGAATCTAGGTTGGGGGCGAACCCGCCTTCGTCGCCAACGGCAGTGGAATGTCCTTCCTCGCCTAACAGTTGTTTTAAGACCTGAAATATCTCAGCTCCGCATCTAACTGCAGATGCAATGTCTGACATACCAACGGGTACCAGCATGAATTCTTGAATATCGATATTGTTGTTTGCATGTGCGCCCCCGTTCAGTACGTTCATCATTGGTACCGGCATGCGCACAGCATCGTTGTTGGACCAATTCGCTAAGTGTTGAAAGAGTTGAAGCCCCTGTTCATTCGCTTGGGCGCGTGCAAATGCGCCGGAAACACTAAGGATAGCATTTGCACCAAGTCGTGTTTTTCGTTCCGTGCCGTCGAGATCAATAAGTGTTTGGTCCAACAGCTCTTGTTCAACGTCATCAAGGCTTGTCAGGACCGGTGCGATTGTCTGTTCGACATTATGAACGACACCTTGAACCCCTTTACCCAAGTAGCGTTGAGAATCAGCATCTCTGAGCTCAAGAGCTTCTTCCGCACCCACAGAGGCGCCGGAAGGTACTAGAAAGCTACCTACTGCGCCGGATTTCAAGCGCATCGTTGTTTCTACAGTAGGATTTCCTCTTGAGTCGAGTAGCTCGACTGCGTGCAAGGACTCGATCTTGCTCATGAAACAGATTGTTCGATATAGTCGTACGACTTAACTATCGAATCTAGTTCAGTCAGCTCTTTGAGTAATGGTTCCATGAGATGAAGTGGCCAAGCGTTCGGACCGTCGGATTTTGCTTCCTCGGGATTTGGATGGGTTTCCATGAAGAGACCGGCTACTCCTACTGCGGTAGCTGCTCGCGCAAGTACCGGGATCATTTCTCTCTGGCCACCTGATCGAGCTCCTAAGCCGCCGGGCATCTGAACAGAGTGTGTTGCGTCGAACACGACAGGGCACTCTGTTTGACGCATGATGGCTAACGACCGCATATCCGATACTAGATTGTTGTATCCGAAACTCACACCACGTTCGCAGACCAATATGTTTTCATTACCGGTAGCCTTAGCCTTGTTCACCACGTGAACCATATCTGCTGGCGCGAGAAATTGTCCCTTTTTAATATTTACCGGTAAGCCCTGCCGGCAAACGTTTTGTATGTAGTCAGTCTGTCGACACAAAAAAGCTGGCGTTTGCAGAATTGAGACTACT
Organism: Gammaproteobacteria bacterium; assembly: GCA_009840305.1. Classification (GTDB taxonomy): domain Bacteria; phylum Pseudomonadota; class Gammaproteobacteria; order Pseudomonadales; family Azotimanducaceae; genus Bin55. The sequence continues at coordinate 55,130 of VXNY01000022.1, forward strand.
TCAGCAACTTCGTCAAGTGGTGTATATTCGTGTACGTCGGTAAGTACGGGCACCTGTACTTCGTCTTTGACCTTCTGCAAAATCCTCAATCCTTCGTCGATACCTAGGCCACGATAGCTGCCTAGAGAGGAGCGGTTTGCTTTGTCAAACGAACTTTTAAAAACGAAGGGAATTTCTAATCGGTCTGTAATGTCCTTGAGCGTCTGGGCAGTCTCTATCGCAAGCTCTTCAGTTTCAATTACGCAGGGGCCTGAAATCAGAAAGATTGGCGCGCGATTACCTACTTCAAAGTCTAATAGCTTCATGGTCAACTGTCGCTAGCGTAGTTCTTCGCGGCTTGAATAAAACCGTTGAACAAAGGATGTCCATCTCTAGGTGAAGAGGTGAATTCAGGATGAAACTGACAAGCTACAAACCAATCCAACGCGGGTAATTCAATCATCTCAACGAGATTGTCTGACTCACTGATGCCGCTAATGCGCATTCCTGCCGCTTCGATCGCATCAACGTATTTGCTATTGACTTCATAGCGATGACGATGGCGCTCGTACACCACTGGTTGTTGATAAGTTTGTCGAACCAGCGATCCTTCTGCTAGGTGACAAGCCTGTGCGCCTAACCGCATCGTACCACCAAGGTTTCCGTTATTTGTGGACTGGTCCTTCACGGTACCATCTAAATCCATCCATTCACTGACAAGTCCAATAACTGGATGCTCGGTACTGGGGTCTACTTCTGTGGAATGCGCGCCCTTCAACCCGACCACGTTGCGGGCATATTCGATCACCGCGGCATGAAGACCGTAACAGATTCCCAAATAAGGTAAATTGTGCTGGCGAGCGAACTCCACGGCGCGTATCTTACCTTCGAATCCTCGTTGTCCAAACCCTCCAGGTACCAAAACTGCGTGAGAATTCGCCAACGCGGTCGTTCCGTTTGTCTCTAACTCTTCTGCATCGACAAAGTCCACTTCAACAGAGGTGTTCGTATGAATCCCTGCATGGACTAAAGCTTCGATGAGAGACTTGTACGAATCGAGTAAATCAAAGTACTTGCCGACCATCGTTACCTTCGTCGTTCCTTTTGGTTGGTGCATCGCTTGAATCACGTCTCGCCATTCGGTGAGATCAGCATCTTTGCACTGTAGATGAAGTCGTTGAACCACAAATTTATCCAATTCTTGCGTGTGCAGTTCTAAAGGTACTTCGTAAATACTCTCGCAGTCCTTCAAAGACACCACTGCACGCGGTTCTACATTGGTGAAAAGCGCAATCTTCTCTCTCGCGTCCTCAGGTAACTCTTGGACTTCGCTACGACATATGAGCACGTCAGGTTGTAATCCAATGGATCGCAGTTCCTTCACTGAATGTTGTGTAGGTTTAGTTTTAAATTCTCCGGATGTGCTGACATAAGGGACCAACGTGAGATGAATGTTGAGTGTGTTTATAACTCCTTCGCTTAGCCGCATTTGTCGAATGGCTTCAAGAAACGGTTGACTCTCGATGTCACCTACAGTCCCGCCAGTTTCAGCAATCACTACGTCGTACTCTCCGTTATGTGCCAAAGCGCGTATACGACTTTGAATTTCATCAGTGATATGAGGAATGACTTGCACAGTACCGCCTAAGTAGTCCCCACGTCGTTCGCGTTGAATTACGGCCTCATACACACTACCTGTGGTGAAGTTGTTTTCTTGAGACATACGCTGACGAATGAAGCGTTCGTAATGGCCAAGGTCTAAGTCGGTTTCCGCGCCATCATCGGTCACGAATACCTCCCCGTGTTGCACTGGATTCATCGTACCTGGATCGACATTGATATACGGATCCATCTTCACGATGTTTACTCTGAGTTGGCGCGCTTCAAGAATCGCGGCGAGGGAAGCGGTGACGATCCCTTTTCCGATAGAGGATACCACGCCACCGGTGACAAAAATGTACTTAGTCATACCGATTGAGAGCTAAAACGCGGAGCCGTGGTTGGGAAAATCACGAACTCAGATTTTAATTAGTGTTGTGTTGGAGCCAGCTTTTACTTTTAGCAAATTTCAGGTTACAACACTGATTAGTAACGTCGCTTGTCGAGGTGTCGGATAGTCACAATCAGAAATTTCGACGAAATGAACTGGCTTCGATTTTTCTATGTGTCCCTCGACGGTTTAATCTTTCAATCTGCTGGAGCTGGGATCTTAGGTAGATCCTCCTTTAAACTGTCCAAGTCTACATTTTCCATCATTTCAACCATCTCTTTGTCATCATCCGTAAGAAATTCTTTCAGTTGGCCTCTCTCTTGATCAGATAAGTCGGCTGACATAAACGTGCCCGAGAACATCAAAGCCGACCTAGCAGCCTGCGATCGTAAATTTTTATTGGGGAGTTCACGAATCCCAGCTTCCAAGTGACTAAACGGGGAGCGTTGACCAACACTGAACGCGATAGTCTGCAAGAAATCTTCACGTTCATGTTTTGGCAACTGATTTCCCAATTTAATCGCATCGCCGATTCTGTCTTCTTCTTCCAACTGCCACGCAACGTGCTTATAAGCTTCTACTTTTGACTCACCTTCGCGAATTCTTGGTAAAAGAGCAATCGCTTTATCTAAATCTCGAAAGGCAACCCATTCTACAACCGTAACTTCTAACGGGATAGTTCCTTCTTTCAATGGAGTTTGAAGTGCCATTTCAAACGCAATATCTGGATCAGATTTCGCCCAACTTTCAAAAACAGAATCGAGATATTGTTGCCTTGTCGCATCGTCCAATAGGGATGAGTCGGAGTTTAGCCAAGCAATAGTAGCAATAGGGTCCGCTACTGTAGCATCAGAAATAATTTGTGTAATGAAATAATGGTTTAGGGAAGTGCGAACCGAAAACTCGCCTTCGGGTAGTTCATCTGCCGGGGTCTCAGGCCAAATACTCATCATCGGTAGCAGTTCGATCGCTTCCAGCGGAGAGTCTCGCGATAGCCGTTGCGCGACCTTCAGATATGCTTGGTCATGAAATTCCGCCGGAAAGTGATGCAGTGAGACAAGTACCAAGTGTGGATTTGTTGTTGCCCAATGGCCGATGACTTCTTCAGTTATTTCGGCTTGAAAACTCCTAACGTCCTCATGCTGTAACCTGTGCCACAGTGCGTCTGGATCAGCAGCAAACCACGTTTGGCTGACCCCGGACAGTAAGTTCACGTCGACATCGTCGTCTAAGCGCAATATGAACTCGAAAACACCAGCGGGGTCTTCTTTTGATACGTCCGCCACCACGTCTGCTCCCCTACCAGCCATCATGGATCTAAGAATCTCAGGAACGTTGTCAGTTGGTACTCTGTCGAACAGGTCAAGAACCGTGGGTAAAGAGTCCAAACCCTCCACTAGAACGTAACGTACAGCTTTTCGCTCTAGTTGGATCATTTCGTAGAAACTACCCGCGTCAGCACTTGCAAATTCAGATTCTAATTCATCCAAGGAGATTGGACTCTGATCTTGTTGCCGTCGATCGATCAAGTTGTTTATATAGTTTTCTTCGTACCCTAACTCCGTACCGATGTCAAACAAATCCGCTCGAGAAAGAAATTTTCCTCCACTAATTAGTCCCCGAAATCCTAGACTTCGCAACCCACTGCCGAGCGTTGTCAAAAACACGATAGCTTCGTCCGTATGCACTGGACTCCACTCACGCATAACACCGTATAAAACCGACTCCTGATCTTGCTCGTCTATTTGTTCAATCAGCTTATGTGCTTTGGCTTCGTTCACGCCAATTAATTTTGTCAGTACGATGCACTGTACCCAATACGTCGAGTCAAGTGATCCTAATACGTTAGGGACTTCAAGGGTGTCGTGAAATACTTTCAACAACACATCCTCAGTCGCGCCTGCGACGACACGTAGCAACGCACGCTTGGTATCAAATAAGCTATTGGACTGTTCCACTATATCGGCAAGAGAGTGAAACGTAGCGATCGAACCGGTCTGAGGTTGGGACATGACAGAGTCTGAGTCTCGAGTATCTGAAGCTCGATGGTCGTTTTGTTGCGTTTCAGAATCTTGTACGAGTGCTCTCGAATTTTCCCGGTTCAACAAAAACAGTGTCGCCAGAATTCCAACGCAAATTAAGAAGCAAATTATGAGGGCAACAATATATATGCTTTTTTTGGACTTATTCATGATGGGCTCATCGACTCAATAGTAATTTAACGCGTTGCAACTCAGACGGATTTACATACTCCATGAGAGTGTCTACATCTTCCGACGATAGAGGCTCCTTGTCTTCTTGAAACGAACTAAATAAGAGTACGTTTTCGGCGATTTCGGATTGTGCGTTCTTCGCCGGTATGTTGGGGAGTATCTCCAATATCTTTTCAAGTGGTTCTTGAGTAGCTATAGAAAACGTCATGCTGTCGTAGAAACTAGTCTGTGCTCTTTTAGGAAGAGATTTTCCTAGTTCAATCGCTTCATCCGTCCTTTTTTTAAAAATGAGTCCTCTCGATACGGATTCAAAAGCAGCTAACTGAGTCGGACCCGTTCGAACTCTGTTTAACAAGCGCATAGCAACGTCAGTGTCTGAGAAGCTGAGCTCGTCAATCACGATGGCTTCTAAGCCAATCTCTTTTGCGCCCTTGATCGGGCGACTCAATGCTAAATCGATAGCTTTGTCAGCATTTTGATCAGTTAATTTCTCCAAAAAAGACTTGAGGAGACGATCTCGATACCCTTCAATTTCTGAATCAGACACGACCCAATGAAACGCTGCATCAGGATCGGAATCGAGCCATGAGTCGACTATGATTAGCGCTGCTTGTTCCTGCTTTGCGGCTTCTGACATCTCCAGTAAGACGGTAAGTGCATCCTCTATTGACTCGTTTGACAATTGAGCGATGAGGTGCATTCGAGCGGTGTCTCTTAACTCGGAAGGAACACTGTCGACCGAGTTCAAGAACTTTGTCGGATCGAGCTGAACCCAAGATGACACAACAGTTTGTTGCAAACGATCGCGAACTCTAGAAGGTTCAAGTAGGCTTACTCGAGTTAACGCACTGTCTGGATCGATGCGTGCCCAAGTATTGATTACCGATGTAAGCATCGAACCGAACACATCGTTAGGAGTTGTTAATGCATAGTCGAACGCGGATTCTGGTTCGCTGAGTGCGACCTTCGACAAAATGCTCTTTCTCAATTTGAATCTCAGAGTAGGGCTAACGATCGAACTGAGTAAATTGTCGATCTCTGATACGCCGTACTTATCGATCATGGCCTTCGCTACATGTTTTATTCGGAAAAAGTTCTTTTCGAGATGGCTAGTCGGGTCGTTGATCAACTCAGTCCACGCTTCATCTGGGTTGGCTAAATCGACCGCCAGTTGGTGCGCACGGACCGCTCGTTCTACATAGGCTGAATCGCCAAATTCGGTGCCTAAATCCATGAGGGTTGCTTCAGGCAAGCTTAGACTTGCGTCGATAATCCCTCTCAGTGCGATCTGATGGATCGACGTATCTTGTTTCCGCGCAAATTCAACGGCACCATCAAAATCTTTACTCGCCCACGCATGCGTTATTCCATAGAGCATATATTTGGCTTCTTCTAGTGGTTGCGCGTCATACAGAGAGACTGTTTTCTCGAGATTTAGAGAGGCTAGCTGAGCACTGATTAACGAGATGAGTTCGAACTTCCACGCGCGATCTTCTTTGGCGTAATTTCTCTCTGTAGCCTGATCAAACAAGTCTACTAGTTTCGCCTCGTCAGCAGTTCCGATGAGTTCGTAGGCCGCGCTCAAACGACTCAAATCGTCCGAGTAATCTCGAAAGAGATCCTGAATAGACCCATCGGTTAGTGTTGATGGATCGAGTGATTTACTATTCGTACCAGTATCGAGTTCAGCGTCGGTTGAGTCTCCAACGACATTGTTTGTAGCTGCGAACGCAAGCGAATTTACAAAGCACAAAAACAGTGATACAAGTATTGTTACAAACGCGCTCCGACAACTCCCCTCGCAGCATATGGCTGTCATGAGATTTCTCCTTCAGTTATTGGGCAGAATACATCAATATAAGAACAATCCTACGATTGTATACCACCACTAGGGAATCGGCGCGAAAGTCTTAAATTGATTCGAATTTGGTGCGATACGCCATTCAAGTGCGCGTTCGCTATAGCTGACGGTCGAACACAAACACTTTCAACTATTAATGTGGCGTCGCTTAGAGTGTATTAGCGATACTGCTTAATCTTCGGACGAGTCCTCGTGAATTCGATCTTTGAACATACGCCTACCCATCTCGAGCAACCTTTTTTCGCGGTCGGTTAAAAACTCTTTGAATTGATCCAACTGTTTATTGGTCATTTTGGGTGCCATTTCGGGGAGATAGTATGTGAAAGAAAGTCTTGAATAAATAGCTCTAGACTGCAACTCTTGAGATGGAAGAGCGCGTATCCCTGCAATCAAATGATCAAATGGTTCGCGATATCCGATTTGCCACGCTAGTGAATCGTTATATTCTTCACGTTGGTGTTGGGGTAGGTCACTGCCCAAATGGAGTGCGTGTGAGATTCTGTCTTGTTCCTCCAATCGCCACATTACTCGTCGATAAGCTCTCATTTTTGTCGTACCTTCGCGGACTCTTGGTAACAGTTTAATCGCTTCATCGACATCACTTTTCGCCACCCACCCGACGACCGTTGCTTCAAAGCCTGCGGTATCGCCGGCTAACGGAATTTGCTGAGCCATTTCAAAAGCTGTATGTGGATCAGATCCAGCCCAACTTTGGTAAGCTTTATCCAAAAAATGTTGCTTCATGGAGTCATCGAGGTGAGACACGCTCGACTCAATCCACTCGATCGCCGCCACCGGATCTGCTTTGGTAGCAGCCGCAATAGTACGGTCGATCGAGAAATAAAACCCCACATTTCTGGCAGTTTCATTCTCACTCTGTTCTCGATCACTCATAGTCTGGGACCAGTCGCTGGTCTTCGTCAGAAGTTCGAGTGCTTCGAGAGGAGAGTCTGGTGCTACTTCGAGTGCGACTTCAGCGTACACGAGGTCGTGATATTCTGTGGGAAATTGATCCAGTGAGACTAGTGCAAAATCAGGCTCTCTCATCGTCCAATGTCTGATAACGTCTTCAGTCACTTCTTCCTGTATATCTTTAAGATCTTCGCCTTTTAACCGATTCCATAGTGCCTCTGGATCGGTAGCGAACCACACTTCACTAACTGAAGACAGCATGTCGACATCAAGGGGCTCTCCTAAACTCACTAGGTGCTCAAACACCGGTTCTGGGTCGCTACGTGCAATAGCAGCCACAAGTTTCGATTGAGTACCACCGAAGAACATTCGTACAGTCTGGGACATGTTTTCTGCTGAATTTTCTTCGAAAACTTCCAGAACTCGCGCTAACGAATCCAAGCCCTGCTCGTGAACAAAACTTACAGCCTTTCGTTGTGCTTCGTGAAATCGGTATTTGCCTTTCGAAATAACACTTTCAAGTGCTGTTGCGATGTCATCCAGGGAAATTTGGTCCTGTTCAAGTTGATGCCGGTCTAGCAAGTAGGTTAAGTAGTCTTCTTGATAGCCCAATTCAGTACCCATTTCTATAAAGCTGGCTCGGCTGAGAGAACTACTACCGTCGATAACCCCTTGCAATCCGCGCCTTTGCAATCCGTCGTCGAGCAATGCTAAAAATTTGACCGCTTGGTCCGCATACATCTGGTTCCATTCACGCATCACACCGTATACCACGACTTCTGCAGTTTGTTCGTCAAGCTGTTCCATTAATGAATGAACTGTGTCACCGTCAATATCGATCAATTTAGAAAGGACGATACCCCTTAGCCATTGAGTCGTTTGAAGGGAATCGAACGCCAATGGGTATTCACGACTTTCGTGAAATATTTCCACAAGTTCGCGCTCGGTCGCGTTATCAACTAAGCTTAGTAACGATCGTTTTAGATCAAATAAGTTGTCATATTCGGTCAAAGCGTAAAAGAGCGAGTGTTCGTTCAAGTTCGAACCGTTTGGACGTTGCGAACTACCAGACTTTGAGTCTACAACATCTTGATCGCTGCGATCATCGTCTTGAACGTCAGTGTTTTGTGCGAGCAAGTCAGTATTTACAGGAGGTGCCACATTAGTCGCTCCAACATTTCCGACACTCAAGATAAATGGTGTCGTTAGAGCTAAAACGCGAAATATTTGCTTATTCTTGTTCATATTTGTTCACCGTGCCTGAAAACGACGAAAACGTTGTGCGTAATCCGATGTCACGTGCTTCAACAACGTCTTTACTTCATCTTCGGTATATAAATCTTCGTCATCGGAAAACCGATGAAACCACAGTGCGTTTTCTGCCATTTTGGCACGAGCTTCCCGCACTGGGAGTGCTGAGACAAGTTTCACGATCCGTTTCGGGGATTCTTGCGTGACTATATCAAAGGCTATGCTGTTGTAGAAACGTCGTTGATCGTTTTTGGAAAGTTGTTTCCCTAGTTCTAACGCTTCCTCTGTTCTTAAGTCGTAAATGAGTCCAGTCGAAACCGATTCAAAAGCCGCAAGTCGAGTATCTCCAGGTCGAACTCTGTTTAATAAGCTAAGGGCGCGTTCGGTCTCCGTGTGTGCGATCGCTTCAATGACCACAATTTCCAGACCCACACCACGCTCCTCGTTGATTGGTTGACTTAACGCTAAATCAAAGGCTTTATCAGCATTTCTCTCGGACAACTTCGTCAAAAATGAATTGACTAGTTCATCCCGGTATTGGTCATTTTCTGCATTTGACAACACCCACTCAAAGGCTTCATCGGGATTTGAATCAATCCAAATATCCACAATCGCGAGCGCTGCTTCTTCCTGAGTACGGACGTCTTGGATATCCAGGAAAACCTCTAGCGCATCATCAATCGAATCCTTAGACAACTGTCCCACAAGGCTCAAACGCGCCGTGTCGTGCATTTCGACAGGAATACCGTCAAGAGAGTCTGCAAATTTTTTTTGATGTAATTGCACCCAAGACGCAACGACCTTTTGCTGTAATCGATCGCGCACGATCGAGGGTTCAAGTGTGTTTACTCGTGCTAAAGCACTTTGTGGATCGGTGGTAGCCCAGGTGTCTATCACCGCCGTTAGCATCGTTCCAAACACATCGTTAGAAGTCTCTAGTGCGAAGTTGAAGGCGGTTTCAGGATCACTGAGCGCGACATTGGACAGAATGCTTTTTCTGAGTGCGAAATTCAGTGTAGGGCTTGAGATCGAACTGAGTAAATCATCAATTTCTGCAGCTCCATGTTCGCCGATCAACGCGTTCGCTACAAGTTGAACTCGGTAAAAGTTCTCCTCAAGATTGATCTTTGGATCATTGATCAAATTCGCCCAAGCTTGATCAGGATCCGCTAAATCCGTTTCCAATTGACGAGCAGCGACTACGCGTTCGACATAAGCTACATCGCCGAGTTCGGCACCTAGTTGCATCAGGACCGATTCTGACACACTTGGACTAGCATCGACAATCCCTCTCAGCGCGACGGAGTGGATGGATGCGTCTAGCTTACGAGCATATTTAGCGGCAACATCAAAGTCCTTCCCTGCCCACGCGTGCATCAAGCCGTAGAGGATATGCTTGGCGACTTCAGGAGGTTGCGATTCGAACAAAGAAATCGTCTTATCAAGATTCACAACAGCTAACCGAGAACTAATCAACGAGATTAGCTCGGATTTGCTAGCTTCTTCTTCCTGTGTGTATTTTCTCTGAGTGACATGATCGAACAAGTCGATCAATTTAGCCTCATCCGCATCCCCAATGAGATCGTAAGCTGCTCTTAAGCGACTGAGATCGTTTGAGAATTTGCGATAGAGGTCATTGATGGACTCGGCTTCTAGCAGACCGGGTGCGGATTCCCGTTCTGCCAGCCCTGCATCAGATTTAGCATCCGACGAGTCGGCATCACTTTCTTGCGATGCGCCAAACATCGAGACACTAGCAATCGTAAAAAACAGCATGAAAAATACAGAAAGAGCTGTACTCCAACTGTTCTTACTTGAACTTAAACGAGCCAAGAAAATTCTCCTCGAGTTGTTCCCTATTCGATATTTATACCCACGACGAACACTTTTAGTCAACAACGACTAGTGAAAGTAGTAATTCGTGTGACAGTTCAGTCGACATGGGTCACTGAAGAGTTCCAATATACAACAGAGAACTGAGAAACTTTTGCTGATGAGTTTCCATTACCCTGTACCGAATTGTTTCAACTCAGTACCGTTCGTAGTCGTGATTTACCTATTACTTTAGACTCAGTGTCACCGAATATCGTTACGAGTTTTAGTCACTGATTGTCCGCCGCGATAATCAACGGAGAGCTTGTCTAAAATCGAATTCTCGCTACTTCACACGATTAATGAGACTTACGACAGTGAACAAGACTCTTCAATACTCAATACTACTATGCTTGACCCTGTTGCTCTACTCGTGCGATCAGGGTCAAACCAACGTTTATACCATCACTGGGACAATCGAAACAGTCGATATACCCGTTGTTGACGGTAGCGAGGAGGTACCCGACGTCGAAGAGAATGCAGTCGATTGGGGATCTGCAAAAGTAGTAGTAACCCAGGAGACTACCAACTCTACTGGGGAAATTGCAACTGTAGAGCTAGCATCGGGAACGTTCGAGGACGGTGGAGTAACCTTGAGAGGTGACATAGAGCAACCAACCGAAGTAAAAATCTCTGCTGAAATAGACGGAGCGGAAGCACTGGTACTGGACGCGGTTATCGCACCCGAAGCAAATTTAAAGTTCTTGCTCATTGAATATCCCGCATTTAACTCCGCCAGCATGGATTTTTACGGAGAATCTCGCAAAGTTCTAGACCTCGCAAATCGATTTTCAGTCTTTGGCGACCTCAGTTCAATTGCCGCAGACTTCGAGAGAGCTACCCTGCGAGTCACAGCTTGGGAATACGATCATCTGGGAGAACAGGTGACTCTGAACTATGGTCGCGTGTTACTGGACGAAGGACAGTTCTTCATTGAAGCAGACGTCGACGAACCGAGAGTGGTCAATATTTTGGTGATATTACCCGCTAGCCAAGAGTACACTCAATTTCATGCCATAGTCGAACCAGGAGCTCAAATCGAAATAGTTCCTCAGAGTTCCTCGTTAAATGACCTCTCTCCCGTATCTGGAACGGGAAAACACGCACAACTCGTCGAAAGCTGGCGGCAGAGTGAGGAATATCTACAGTTAAAACAAGAGTATCAAATTGCGTATCAAGAGTATCAAGAGAACTCACAAAATGGCGAGGAATCTACCGGTACCGCCGAAGAAGAAACTCCAAAGTACTTACAACTCAGTAGAAAACTGAGTCGCATACGATACGACTATTTAGAAGATGTAGCGTCAAACACTGAAGACCCTATGGACGCGCTACTCGCGCTTGAGTTGAGTGCGTATTGGGGAAAGGAGGAAGCACTACCAATTTACGACCGGCTCACAAATAGTCTTGACAAGGACTTAGTGATGCGGCGCGTAACTCACGATCGAAATTTTCACGCGCGAAATCTCGCAAGCCGCGGAATTGATCGAAGTCTTGTGGTCGGAAAGAGTGTCCCGGATTTCACACTTCCTAACTTGAGCGGAGAAACAATTTCTCTTAGCGATTTGCAGCAGAAAAACGATGTAGTGCTTGTCGAATTTTGGGCGTCATGGTGTGGACCGTGCATCGAGGCCATTCCAGCATTGAAGGACTTGTATTCTACCTATCGCAAACACGGATTCGAGATAGTTTCTGTTTCAATAGACGACGAACAAGATTCTTGGATTGAAGCCTCGGGAAAGTATGAACTGCCTTGGATAAATTTGGGTGAGTTAGCGGGGTGGAACGGGGAAGTCGCCACGTCTTTTGGCGTGACCTTTATTCCCAAGAACTACCTAGTAAATACACAAGGAGAAATCGTAGAAAAAGATCTAACGTCAAAAGCACTAGATGAATGGCTAGCAAACAGATTTGAAGAGAAGGCGGAAGAGGACGTAGCGAATTGATCGATCTAACAGACGAAAAACTCTTCAAAACGTGGGTTCAAGCGATTTTAACGCTAGCCTAATAACCACACCGTCGAGGCCGTGTATTGGGTGTGTATGCATGATTCAGATCGGAAACTAGCACCACGAGTGCGTAAACAATGCTACACGCCGTACTAATAGCCTGATTTCGATACTGAGATGCCTTCATGAATCAGACACAAAAACTAGCCAGTATCTAGTCAAAAGGATGCCAAATCGGTACGAGTGTTCGTGCCTCTCGTCCGCTTCCCGAAGTTGTGTCCATAGCAATATCTACTAAACTTACGACAGTTTCTCCTTCGCACAATACCGGCCAGCCGTCTCTAAGCCATGGAGGAATAGACGATTCCTGAAACAGGTTCGCGAGCTTCTTGTGCATACCTCCACCTGTTATCGACCGTTGATCTTCTTTTAGGTGAAGGCGATTGGTACACAGCAAAGTGCGCCCTTCTTCAAATCCCTGCTTCGAATTCTTCCAAGTCAAATTTCCGTTGTTTAATTGAATCGGTCTACCAACTTCGATTGTCAGCGGCGTAAACTCTTCGTAAACTTTTACTACATGTAGTCGTTTCCGATATCTACGGACAAATAAACCATCGGCGACCTTAATTTCGGGATTAGCATCAGCTTTTGCATCGACTTGTAGTTGGATTTCTCTCAATACTGAAGTCGGCGGGTTCACTTCGAAAGCCAACAACCACGCGCGGATGTCTTCAATGGTGAGTTCTTGATCGGGTAACTCGAGCGGTTCACGTTTGACTAATGGAAGCGTCGCCTGTTTTAGGTCGAGTATGCGATGCTTCCCCTGCGGAAATCGTTTTTGAAGTTGAGGTACCAATTCATGGCGAATCCAATTTCGATCAAAGCTCGTGTCCTTGTTACTTTCGTCTTCTATCCACGTTAGTTCATGTTGTTTTGCATATGCTTCTAGCTCCTGTTTTTCCACATGAAGTAACGGACGACACAGTGTTCCCGAACCTAACGGGCGGGTTTCGGGTATTCCAATCATCGCACGTCCGGTAAAGAATTGCCAGACCAAAGTTTCAATGTCGTCATCTAGCTGGTGTGCTGTGAACAAGAAATCGTCCGATCCGACACGCTGTCGAAACATTGAATAACGAGACAAGCGGGCTTGATATTCCAGATTTCCCGTCAAGACTTCAACCTCGTCCACAGTGAGATCAACCTGCCAATGATCAGTAGTCCGCATACAGTGCTCCACCCAGCTGGCAGATATCGAGTTCAATTGATGGTTTATGTGTATTGCCCGACATCGTGAAGACCCAAATACTTGAATGCTAGCATGCAACAAGACTGTAGAGTCTAACCCGCCGCTATAAGCGATCCAAATCTTCGAGTTTGTCGGAAGATCAAGCGCGGTCAGTGCTACAAGAACAGGACACACCGCGAGCTACAAGTCGTGGTAGTACGCGACTCGTACAGAGTCGCTTCCAAATTGATTCTTTAGTTCGTCCATCAGTTCTGGAGTGGCGCACACGTTCCATTCAGGGCTTAGCTCTAACTGCGTCGACCCACCATCGATAGCACAGTTAACTCGAACCGAACACTCATTCGCGCGCCACGCACGTAGCGTATCGAGTAATACGCGCACTAAATCACTCTTTTCATTCTGATCCTGCATATCAATTTCCACTGTCGCGTGGTTTTCATTCCGAATCTTCGAGATCGTTGCAATCTTGGTAGTCTGTATGCGCTTGTCTTTGGTTTTTCGTTCAACTTTGACCGAAAAGTACGCGACCACAATCTCACCTGCTTTGGGTAAGTCTCGAGTCATCGCATTTTCAGCAAACAGGGACAGTTCTTTACTACCATGCTCGTCTTCGACTTGAACTCGAGTGACCTTCTTCCCAGAACGGGTTTCGCTCACTCGCGCGTCTTTAACCATACCCGCGACGGTACGTGTTTGATCGGGAGATACCTTGTCAATAGTCGTTAAATTGTGATGTGAGCACAGTTTCTGAAGTTCTGGGCGATATTCTTCGATTGGGTGACCGCTGACATAAAAGCCCAGAGTCTTACCTTCATCAAATAGTAGCTTGCGTAGCGCGATAGGTTCCACATCCGGCACAGGCACATTGTTCCCGCCTTCATCTGAAGCACCGAAGAGATCACCGAGCTTTTGTTTTTCGCGTTCAGCTCGTTGTTCCACCGCATGCGTCGCCGTATTTACTTGCGCGAGGAATTCGGCGCGTTTAGTGGAAATCGGCTTCTGCTCTTCAATGCAATCTAGAGCCCCTGCATGAATCAAGCTGACGAGGAGATTCCGGTTGCGCCGGTGAAAGTCTGACCTTTCACACAAGTCAAACAAAGATGTGAAAGCACCCGTGGAGCGGGCATCAACTATGCGCTGCGCTTCTTCCCGAGCAATACCTCGTACTGCTGCAAAACCCACGGTAATCTTGTCCTTATGTCCAACAAAATTCCACTCGCTCTCATTGACACTTGGTGGCACAATCTTTACATCTAGACGTTTTGCTTCGTCCATGAACAACTTGATCGTATCTCGTTCACTTTCACAGCTAGCTAAGGCTGCAAGAAACTCTGCTGGGTAGTAATACTTGAGGTACGCGGTCTGATAAGCGACAATGGCATAACCAACCGTATGAGCGCGATTAAATGCATATCGTGCAAACTTGCGCATGTCTTCATAAATCTCAAGAGCTACAGACTTTCGTACGTCATTTTGGACACATCCCTCGATGAATTTAGGTTGAAGTTCAAGCATCTCGGCTTCATTTTTCTTGCCCATTGCAGAGCGTAGCTTATCCGCTTCGCCCATCGAAAAACCTGCAAGTTCCCGTGCAAGATTCATTACATCCTCTTGATACACCATCAGCCCAAATGTTTTTGACAACACTTTTTCGTGGATCGGATGCAAATATTTGACATCTTCTAACTTGTTTTTGCGACGTATATACCGGTCGGTCACTCCGGTATCTAACGGTCCTGGACGAAATAGCGCGAGGAGCGCGATGAGATCTTCTAAGTCAGTGGGATTGAGATCTTTGACCTTCTGTCGCATTCCAATGGATTCCAATTGGAAGATACCTGTCGTCTCTCCTTCGTGCAGACTTTCAAACACTTTGGGATCGTCCATCGGTAAAGCCATCGGACTGAGAGGATCTTGCTTCTGGCGTTTGCGCTCGGAATTAATACTCTCCAATGCCGTGGCGATAACGGTCATGGTCTTGAGACCAAGAAAGTCGAACTTTACTAAACCAAGCTCTTCGACATCTTTTTTATCCAGTTGAGTAACTGACTCACTCTCCGACGTCTCAGTGTAGATTGGTACATATTGATCCAAGTCATCAGGCGCGATGACCACGCCCCCGGCATGTTTACCGCGATTACGGACCAGGCCTTCGACTTCCATCCCCTTGCGTACGATGGTTTCTACGTCGGGATCTGATCGTACCATCGTTCCTAATTCCGACACTTCCGCGATTGCTTCGGCAATGGGAATCGGTTGAACGCCTCGAATCGGGATAAGTTGAGCGATTTTCTCTGCTAAACCCCTGGGTTTACCTAGCGCGCGAGCTGCGTCTTTAACTGCGACTTTTGATCCAAAGGTGTTGAAGGAGACAATTTGTGCAACGCTTGCGCGCCCGTACAAATTGGTGACGTATTCAATCACTTCATTCCGACGATTCATACAAAAGTCAATGTCAAAATCGGGCAGCGAAACTCGTTCAGGATTAAGTAGTCGTTCAAACATCAATTCGTACTTAATGGGATCAATGTCGACAATACCCAGTACATATGCAACCAAAGACGCCGCACCGGATCCCCGGCCTGGTCCAACAGGTATCTTTTGTTGCTTTGCCCACGAAACTATATCGCCTACTATTAAAAAATAGCCGGCGAATCCCATCTGTTTAATCACTTCAAGTTCCCTTTGAAGCCGTTTGACATAGACTTCACGGTCAGAAATTTGCTTGGTTACTACATCATCTGTCTCGAATAGAACGTTTAATCGTTCGTGAGCAATTTCGTCGATCAGCTCTTCAGGCGTACCCTTCCGCTCAGTACGAAATTGAGGTAGATAACGACCCGAAGGAATTTCTACAGTACATCGCTTAGCGATCTCGTTGGCGTTTTCTAACGCATCTGGTAAATCTTTAAAGAGATCTGACATTTCTTTTAGCGAACGCAAATATTGTTGTTCACTGCAGTACTTCTCGTGCGTCCCGTTTCCGATTCTCTGCTTATGTGCAACACAATATCGGGTCTCATGTGCGCTGTAATCTGACTGCTCGACGAATCGAACATCATTGGTAGCCACAAGAGGAATCCGATGTTCTTGAGCAAGGTCTACAGCGTGCGCGATGTATGCTTCCTCTTGATCCCAACCAGTTCGACTCAGTTCTAAGTAGAAACGACTCGAAAATATCTGCGATAGCTCAATGGCTGCCTGTGCTGCGCCCTTGATATCCGAATTTGCTACGAGCCTTCCGACTTTCCCCTGGATGCCGCCGGAGAGCGCAATCAATCCATCAGCGAGCGAAGTCAATTGTTGCATTGTGATACAACCATGAACCTCGTACTTTGTATACGCGATGGTCATGAGCTTGTAAAGATTTCTCAGACCATCTTGGTCCATAGCAAGTAATAAGAGACGATCTTGGTTTTTTGCGCCGTCCAATACACGAACATCGGTACCAAAGATGGGTTTCACACCTTTTGCGCGCAGTTTGTGTTGAAACTGCCAACATGCAAAGAGATTGGTTAAATCAGTTAGTGCGACTGCAAAAATTTTGCGTGCTTTACATCTTTCGGCGAGTCGGTCTATGCGAACAACACTGTCAATAATTGAGTATTCGGTGTGTAGGGAAAGATGCGCAAACGATTTCATAGCTGCTCAAACAGATCTCGAGGCTGAGAATTCATTTGCAGCGCGTCGGTCACCGGGCGGAACGATTTTCGATGAATTGGACAAGGGCCGTATGTTTTAAGCGCGTCAATGTGTTCTGCTGAATAGTAACCGAAATTCACATCAAATCCATATTCTGGATGTTGTTTTGCATATTCCATCATCACGCGGTCGCGTTCTACTTTAGCTAAGATGCTTGCGGCACCTATAGCTTCCACTTTCGCATCGCCTTTGACAACCGTTTGCGTGGGACAATTAATGCGGGGAGCTTGATTACCGTCGATCATTACAAGTTCCAAAGGAACGTGTATCTCATCGAAGGCACGACTCATTGCGAGTAGCGTTGCATGAAGTATGTTCAGAGTGTCTATTTCTACGACTTCGGCTCTCCCGATTGCCCAGGCTAACGCACAGTCTCTGATTTCCTGTGCGAGATTGTTACGCGTTGGAGGCGAAAGTTTCTTCGAGTCAGTGATTCCGGTGATCTTGTTGTCGGGATCTAGTACAACTGCGGCGGCGATGACCGGACCGGCGAGTGGTCCGCGACCGGCTTCGTCGATTCCACATATACGATGGGTTGGCGGTAAGAGTGGATCTGGAAACAAACTCATGTACTAACAGCATTCTTACCAATCAGCTCTAACACTGCATTTGCTGCTCTTTCCGCGTTGTTTTGTCGTAGTGTGTGATGTAATCGATCGTATTCTGCGAAAAAGTCTTGCTCAGTTTGCGAACGGTGAAACTCCGTCACTAAATGCGACGCAAGAATCTCTGCTGTTGCTCGGTGCTGAATGAACTCCGGAACTACCTCTTGGTTAGCTAGGATGTTGGGTAGCGCAACTCGCGGTGTGTGAAGTAATGATCGAACGATCGCATAGGTAAGCCAACCGATCCTATAAGTCACTACCATAGGAGTGCGTATCAACATGGCCTCTAAAGTGCTCGTACCCGACTTCACCAATGCCACATCTGCGGCCGCTAACACCAGTCGAGAGCTCTTCTCGGTAACTTTGAGGTCAACTTCTGGAAAGTGGCTGTGTTCGAGTCGCAGCGTCGCACTGGCGTCGGCTTGTCGACTTGGGATAACGAATTGGCACAGTTCGTGAGTGAGTTTCATTCGAAACCGATCACACGTTTCTAGAAAGAGTTCCTTGTGAAAGTTCACTTCTGAGTAACGACTTCCTGGCAACAGCGCTACCACGATTGAGCTTGACGACAGACCTAAAGATTGACGCGCGTGCTCTTTCGCAGATTCGCGATCACCGGTTGGATCGATCTCGTCAGCCAAGGGATGACCCACAAAGACTGTCCTTATTTGTGCGTCGTCGTAATACTGGGGCTCAAAAGGATATAAGGTCAATAGTAAATCAGCACATCTTTCGATCCGATTTGCGCGCCCGCGCCGCCATGCATAGACTGATGGGCTCACATAGTGCACGGTTGGGATTCCGCGAGCTTTAAGTTGTTTCTCAAGCTTAAGATTGAAAACGTTGAAGTCTACGCCAATCATGACATCCACGTTAGCAAGTCGATCTGCTAAAGAAGTTATGAGATTTAGCAACTCAGGTAACCGCTTAATCGGTTCTAAGAATCCATTGAACGAAAATCGATCAATAGATTCAAGCGATTTCAAGCCTTCTGACACCATCTGAGCACCGCCAACGCCAAGAAACTCGATATCTGAATGTTGCCGGTACAGTGCGTGCATGAGTTGAGCTCCGAGTGCATCCCCGGAGGCTTCACCTGCTACTATGCCGATTTTCATACGTCAAATCTTGAGGTATCTGTAGCCCAGAAGATCGCTCACGCAACGGAGCTTGCAATCCAAGCGAGGAGAAGAACGGAATTGCGACGTTCGTCAAACATGAACGTCTTATCGTTGTTAAATCTTGCGTGCGGCGACGAGCAATTCAGTCGTGCACGCCAATACGTCTCCAACGTAAGCATTACAGAGAAATTTTGACGTATCTCGACGTGAGTGAGTCACTTCACAAATCAAACGCAACACATCACCAGGTACTACCGGTCGTTTGAATCGAGCCTTATCGATACCGACAAGGTAATAAATATACCCGTCTTCTACGGGTTTGATTCCCCTGGAAATCGAAGCTAGAATACCTGACAATTGAGCCAATGCTTCGATTATTAGAACCCCTGGCATAATTGGATTACCCGGGAAGTGACCTTGAAAATGCGGTTCGTTGACTGTGACGTTCTTTACGCCAACTATTTTGTTCCCCGAATCGATTTCTTCTACGCGATCTACTAGAACGAATGGATAGCGGTGCGGCAAGTACTCTTGAATCTGAATTGTGTCGAGCATGAATTTCTACTAGCAGTTATTCTTTTTCTTGAAGCTTCTGTTCCAGTTCCGCAACTCTTTGCACTAGTTCTTCCAGCTTGGTCAATCTCAATGCATTTCTGCGCCATGACTCGATAGGAGAGTGTAAAGTCGCTCCTTGATACGTACCTGGTTTGTCGATCGAACGGCTAACGTAGGTCATTGCACCGATCGTTACCCCACTTGCTATGTTCAGTGGACCAGAACCGGCGATACCGACTCCTCCGGCCAGAACACAATGTGAACCAATCGTCACACTACCTCCTAAACCGGTACAGCCACACAGCATGGAATGTGCTCCTACGACGCAATTGTGCCCGATGTGAACTTGGTCATCAAGCTTGACGCCGTCTTCAATGACTGTATTTTCGATCGCACCTCGATCTATTGTACTACTGGCCCCGACAACCACATCATTACCGATTTTAACGCCGCCGAGTTGCTTGATGTGTTGTAATTTACCATCAGCGTCAGGAATGAACCCAAATCCATCAGCACCAATTACGACGTTTGCTTGGATTGTACACCTTCGACCAATTTCTACGTTATCGTAAATGCTGACGCCACTGTGTACTTGAGCGTCCTCCCCTAATCTGCTCTCAGCACCGATGGAAGTGTGTGCACCGATCTTTACCCGATCGCCAAGAACCACATTAGGTCCGATTGACACATAAGGACCGATACCCACATCTGCTCCTATTTGGACGGTGCTATGTATATCAGTTTCAGTACTGACCCCGTTTGGAATCGTTTCGTTGCGATGAAACAATTGCGAAGCTTTAGCATACGCAAGTGAAGGATTGTCTACAACCAGCGCATTGACCGGGCATTGATCAGCATCTCCTGACGCGAGAATCACAGCAGATGCTTGAGTCTCCTGCAGATAACTTCGGTAATATGGATTTGAAAGGTGAGTTAAATCGCCCTCTTGGGCACTTAACAGGGTTGCGATATTGTGTATCGGAACTGAAGGACTGCCAATTAGAACCGCATCAATATGTCGTGCGATTTCATCTAGCTTGTACACGTAGTGGCCACTACGTCTGGGCGGTGTTTACTCACCTCCCTCAGCAGAATCGTCAGCATCACCCGCTTCTGTATCGTCTTCAGTTTCCGTGAGTTCTTCGGGAAGCCCTTCTTCCATTCTCTCGTTTAGCTTCTCGATGACTTTCGCAGTAATGTTGTGCTTCGCATTCAAATGTAAGAATATCGGTTCTTGAATGTCAAGACGAAAAATCGCATCGTACCCTTCGACGGCAATTAGGTCTGTCATGACTGCTTGAAATAAAGATGCTTGTTCTTGCAAATACAACTGAACCTTGCTGGCTTGATCTGCATCAAGCTGCTGTTGTCCGTTTTGGAGTCTCGTGGTTTTGCTGTTGATGTCAAGTTCCAATGCAGTTTTTTCGTTGTCCGACATAATGTCGATGTCCGTTCGGTATCTGTCAGACAATACGTTAATCTCGTCTCGCAAAGCCTTCAATCGATCGAATTCGGGTTTGTACTCTTTTTGCCACTCTTCTTGTTTTGCTTTTCCGTCTTCGGTTCCAAGAATGGCGGCAGTGGCACTGACCGCAGCGATTTTGAGTTGCGCGAACGCGGAGATACCAAACGTTACCAAAAAACAGACAACGCTGATACGAAAGATACGAGACATCATAGGAACTCCCTAATACTTGGAAAACATGGGCTGTGTATTCGCGCGGGAAGACAACAGCGAGAAAATTATAGGCACTTTCGACATGATCGGATGATGTCCCATAAATGGTGCCAGGGCTACTAGAACCTCTGACCTACTTCGAATGAAAAAGTTTCCACTTCATCGAAGTCGGCGTGGTTGAACGGGTGCGCTAATGAAATGGACATTGGTCCCATCTGTGTGAGCCACGAAACACCTATGCCAAATGAGAAGCGCAATTCCTTGAATGTTGGCGCGAAGCATCCAACTGTGTCTTCATCGCAATCAGTACTAAAGACATTCCCTGCGTCGATAAAAGCGACGGATCGAACTTGCCCGAGATTTTCGAGAAACGGCAACGGGAAAACGAGCTCGAACGAACCTTCGATTTGAACGTTCCCGCCAAACGGTTGACCTTTTGGATAGTAGCTGAGAACATTGGTGGAAGGACTACTGCGGGGACCTAGCGTATATCGTTCAAAACCACGTACCGAACCAAAACCGCCACCATAGAAATGTTCGAAAAATGGAAATCTCTCGGTGTCACCGTAAGCCGCTCCGACACCAATGTTGGTGCGTAAATGCCAAGCCCAATCTACCGACCTATTTCGATACGGAAAGTACCAATCGCCGCGAAACGTCGCGCGCGTAAATTGCAAATCACTACCCGGTAAAGATAGTTCCAAAGCGACCTCCTGGCGGTGCCCTCGAGTCGCAAACAACGTGTGATTTAAAAGGTTATTCGACCATAGCCCTTCGACCTTGTAGTTTAGGAACTTCGCCCCGGCTTCATCGACAAAATCCGAAATTTGTAGTGCTTGGTCATACCCTTCGGTGACATCAGTCCACTCACCTCGTCCAGAAAACTGCAAACGCTTGAAATCTCCAATCGGAAAACCGAAGTTTGCACCTCCGCCGTAAGAACGCGTCGAAAATCTAGTGAAACTTTGAAGCGAACTGTAATCGGTGTCATTGAAATAAACTCCGATTCCACGGCTCACTCCGTCGTCCGTGAAATAGGGATTAAGAAAACTGAAGTTCCCGCTCTTGGCGTATTCACTGTAATTCATCTGAACGCTCAAGCTGTTGCCGCTCCCGCCAATGTTGGACTGTTCGAAGGAACCGCCGAGCAACAAACCACCGTATTTCTGATATCCAACGGTACCGCCAATGGATCCAGTGGGTTGTTCCTTAACGCTAATATTGATGTCGATTTGATCGTCTACTCCGAGCACTTCGGGCGTCTCTACATTCACGCTGTCATTTTCAAAATAACCCAATCGCTCCAAGCGGCGCTTCGATCTATCTATTAATACTGTAGACGCTCGAGCACCTTCGAGTTGCCGCATTTCTCGTCTTAGCACCGCATCCTGAGTCACAACATTTCCAGTGAAATTGATCCTGCGAACGTAAACGCGCTTGCCGGTATTTATGATAAATCTGAGGTCTGCTTTACCTTCCTCTTCTTGAATCGTAGGAACCCCTGATACGGAGGCAAATGTATAGCCGTTGTTGCTAAGAAAAGTCTTTAAGAACTCCTCAACTCTTTTTATTTTGGCACCGGAAAACGTCTCTCCCTTTTCAATACGGATTGCGGGATGAGTAGTGATAAACTCCAACAATTGATCCGGCTCAAGGTCCCCGAATTCTCCGAAAACGTCGATTTCGCCAACAACAAATTTGTCGCCTTCACTTAAAGCTATAGCCAAGTAAACCTGTTTGCGATCCGGAGTCATGCTAACATCCACGGACAATAACTGGAATTGAACGAAACCTCGATCTCGATAGAACGATTGCAATGACTCCAAGTCCCCTTGTAGCTTCTGTCTGGAATATTGATTTTTCCCAGTTATAAATCCAAGTAGGGTAGGTTCTTTGAGTTCCATGGCTTCGATTAATGTTGCCTTGCTGTAGGATTTGTTACCGATGAATTCGATTTGTCGAATACTCGACTTCTTACCCTCGTCAATAGTGATATTTATCGCCACTCGGTTTGGTTCGAGATTTTCAATCTGTGCGTCTATGTGTGCGGTGTATTGTCCCTGCGCAACGTACTGTCTTTCTAGTTCTAGTGTTACTCGTTCGAGTGTGGCTTGTTTAAAAATTTCTCCTTCTCTAAGGCCTTGTCCAGCTAAGCCTTCAAGTAGATCTTCAGTTTGAATCGCTTTGTTACCCTCAATGGTTATAGAATCGATCCATGGTCTTTCCGTGACTTCTACGACCAGCTCATTCCCTTCTCGAGACACAACCACGTCATCGAAATAACCCGTTTCGAACAATTCTCGGATCAATGTACGAATCGACAACGCGTCGACTTCATCGCCTGTCTGCATCGTGATCTGATTGAATATTGTTCCGGTAGAAACGCGCAATAGACCCTTTACTCGAATATCCTCGACTTCAAAATTGTCACTCGCACTAATACCCAAAGCAATAGCACATATCCCAATGGCTATCAGTACCCGATGCCAAGAATGCTTGATCGTTGAAACCATATTGTTCGTTCCTAAGGAAAAATCTCTCTAATGTTGATGTATTCGAATCGAGCGAACATCAACAGCACCAGTGTGCTGAGGATACCGCACGATATTAAGTCGTTTTTATCTCTATTCTCCCAAAACACAATGATATCCGAATTCGTCTAGCTAGGAATGAATCGCGTGATATCGTTAAACAGCAGGAGAATAAACAGACCTCCGATGAAGAAAATCCCTACCATGGAGGCAACTTGTTGTACTCGTAATGGGACTGGCCGACGCATGATCATTTGGGCTGTCGCGTACACGATATGACCACCATCAAGTACAGGAATGGGTAATAGATTTATTAAACCAAGACTAACAGACAGCATGCCAAGCAAGGTTACATAATCTAACAAACTTGATTGCACCATCGTCCCTGCCGTATGTGCAATCGATACAGGTCCAGCCAAATTACTCGCGCTCATCTGTCCCGTAATCATCTTTCCTATCGAGGTGATGATGAGCGTTGTATATTTCCAAGTTTCTTGGATACCACCAAACATACTTCCAAATATTCCACGCTGAACAAGAGTTGTTGGATGGCCGAGTTCAACTCCTAACAGACCAACCGTAGTTCCATCTGGTTGAATAGATCCTTTTGGTGTAGCGACCACTAGGTGTGGGTTTCCGTTGCGTTCGAACTGTACAGTGAGTTCTTGGTCCACCGAATTCCTAACGATTTCGACCAGCTCATCCCAAATTCGCACCGGTTGTCCGCCAATTGCGAATATGTGATCTCCAGCCTCCAGACCCGCGAGCTCGCCAGCGGATCCTACTTGCACAGCCTTCAGCACAGGCAACCAACCTATAGAAAATCCTAATTCACTGAGAAGAATCGGATCTTTCTTGGTACTCAGCCAATTGTTAATTGTGATAGAGTAGGTCTTGTTCGTTGGTCCGATCTGCGTCGTGAGTACTATCGAACCTGAGTCACCGATTCGACGTAGCAGTTGGGCCGAGACTTCAGTCCATTGTTTCACTGGTACGCCATCAACTTGCACAAGCTCCTCGCCTGGTTGTAGCCCGGCTTGAGCCGCCGGTGAGTCTGGTTCGACCATTCCAATATAGGGAACCGGTGTCGCTACTCCACCGAGTAGTATTGCCCAGAACAATACAACAGCTAGCACAAAATTTGCACCTGGTCCAGCAGCGGCGATCAGTATCTGACGCCAAGGAGCAACTTTATCGAACGCCATTGCTTCCATTTCGGGAGTTACATCCGTTTGATTGCGTGTATCAAGCATGGAAATGTAGCCACCCAAGGGAAAGATTCCAAGTACGAAATCAGTACCAGCCTTAGATTGCCATTTAAACAATGGGGGTCCAAAACCTACGGAAAATCGTAAGACTTTGACGCCTAGCTTACGCGCAACAATGAAGTGTCCGAGTTCATGGACAGATACCAAAATCAAGAATGCGAACACCAACGCGCAGATATATGTCAAGAGTTCCATTTTTGTACTAACTAAGCGCGGTAAATACCAATTTCATTGTATTCACAAGCAAAGACAACAATGGTGCGACGAAGTTCTCGATTTTCACAAGTATTTGATTTAAACAACACAAAAATAAGCGCAAACTGAGAGTGCCATGAGGGAGTCAAACCGGTCCAAAAAACCACCATGACCAGGGAGCAAATTACCCGAGTCTTTCATATCGGCTGTCCGCTTGAGAGCACTCTCAAACAAGTCTCCAAAAATCGCGTAGAGTACGGCGACCGGCCATAACCAAAAAGTGTGAAACTCTATCCAACCCAAGACCTGGTCAAAGACAAACAAGCACGACAGACCACCGACAAAACCGCCAATCGTCCCCTCCCAAGTTTTACTTGGACTAACATCGGGGTGTAATTGCCGTGTTCCGAAAAAATTCCCAATTAAGTACGCGAAACTGTCGGTAACGCCTGCGACTGCGATTATGGCAATGAGTGCCTTGCCACTTGCATCAATCTTGCTGAACGCCAATATCGACCCAACCGCAACGATACCTCCCGCAGGAAGTAACAACGCTCGATTCGACAGCACTCTTCGCAAGCTTTTGAAGAACAGTACTGCCACGATACCGAACGTCCAAACTACGAGTGCTGCACCAACGATTAAATCATCGAGAATTACTTCCACATAGGGAATAATCAAATCATCGTGATTAACTTCGACATAGGTTAAGACCACCGCTGCGAGTATAAACAGACCCGCATACACACACTTAGCCCAGACTGCCTTGATACGTGCGACGTCACACCATTCCCACAATATCGCGAAAAATATGAAGCAGTAGATAACGAAGAGCCATGTCCACAACCGCAACTCGCGCGTAAGATAGAGAATCGCTATCAATGCTAACGGTGCAACAATTAAGACTGTGATCAGCCTTGGGAGAAAGGACTTTGGGATCTTAATAAGAAGCTCGAGACTTAGTTTCTTGTGTGCGGGTACCGAATCGGCGATGCCGAGTTGAATAGTCGTCAAATGCTTCAAGTAGGTGTTCTTGTCCGAAATCGGGCCAATACGTGTCGGTAAAAAATAGCTCCGCGTATGCGAGCTCCCACAATAAAAAATTACTTATCCGCAGGTCGCCGCCAGTACGAATGCACAAGTCGACTTTCGGAACATTCGTAACGCTCGGAAGCGCAAGATGCCGACTGAATTCCGTTTCATCGATCTCGGCGGATGCTAAATTGCCAGTCTCGACCTGTGTGGCTATAGACTTTGCCGCTTGCACTAAGTCCCAACGACCGCCGTAATTCAGCGCAATAATAAGTTGAAACGTTTTATTACTTTGGGTTAGTGTTTCGCCTTCCTTCATATGTCGTTGAACTTCTAGCGGCAGCATGCTACGATTCCCAACGAAATCCAATTTCGTATCGCGTTCATGAAGTGCGCTCAATTCTCGTTGAATGGTCTCTGAAACAAGTTCCATGAGCAAGTCGATCTCTGGCTTAGGTCGTTGCCAGTTTTCTGTACTAAAAGCAAACAGTGTTAGGTGTGTAACACCAAGGTCCCCACATGCTTCGACTACCGGGCGTACATTGCGGGCACCATGACGGTGCCCAGCCAGTCCGGGCAACTGTTGTTGGCGCGCCCAACGATGATTACCATCCATGATAATCGCGATGTGCTTCGGTATTAGGCGTTGCGCGTGATTTCGTTTATCGTTCAATCCACTCGCCCTACGCAGTATCTTCGACCCGTAAACAACTACCCAAAATTCTTAAAACTCTAAGAGATCTTTGACCTTCTCCTCCAATAAGGCTTCGACTTTATTGATTTTGTCATCAGTGATTGCTTGAACTGCGACTTCTGCATGGTGTCCTTCATCTTCAGTAGCAAGTTTTTCCTTGACTAGTTCTCGAACAT
The DNA here is from genome assembly GCA_009840305.1 of Gammaproteobacteria bacterium. GTDB lineage: Bacteria > Pseudomonadota > Gammaproteobacteria > Pseudomonadales > Azotimanducaceae > Bin55. The sequence goes on from VXNY01000022.1 coordinate 81,963, forward strand.
CAGCAATGGCATCGCGGCGAATGTTCCGAATCGCTATTCTGGCATTTTCCGCTTCGCTGCGTGCCTGCTTGACTAGTTCTTTTCGATTTTCTTCAGTCAATGGCGGCAACGGTAGGCGGATGACTTCACCGTTATTATTCGGAGTAAGTCCAATATTGCTGGCCAGAATCGCTTTCTCAATATCGTTTATTAGTGACTTTTCCCAGGGTGAAACTACTAAGGTACGACCTTCTTCAACGGTAATTGATGCCAATTGTTTAATTGGAGTGGGCGCGCCGTAATACGGTAGAGTGACCGTGTCCAACAACGCAGGATTTGCGCGTCCCGTACGAATCCGTGCGAATGCTTCCGTAAGAGCGTCGCAACTCTTGCCCATTCGGGTACTCGCGTCATCTTGAATTTCGTCGATCATCTTGAGCCACTATCACATGAATTATCGATCAAGGTACCAAAGCGTTCACCAGCGACAACTTTCGTCATTGCGTGCGGGTCGTCGTGTTTGTACACAATGATAGGAATATTGTGTTCCTTGCACATGGTGAATGCAATAGCGTCCATTACTTTCAGTCCCCGTTGCAACACTTCATCGAAACTCAATGTTTCAAACCGGCGAGCTTTTTTCTCAATCGCGGGATCGACGTCATAGACTCCGTCTACCGTGGATGCCTTGAGAACGACCTGAGAGGAGAGCTCGACCGCTCGCAAAGCAGCCGCGGTGTCAGTCGTTACCAGAGGATTCCCAGTGCCTCCTGCACAAATCACAACATGTCCGGTGGCTAAATAATGCAAAGCATCGTGTCTTGCAAAGCCTTTGGTAATGCCGTTAATGGCGTGGGGTGTGAAGACAACAGAATTGACATCTACCATACTCAACGCATCGCGCAGTAGTGCGGCATTCATTACCGTCGCCAGCATGCCTATGTGATCCGCGGTGAGCGGACTGATTCCTAGCTCTGGTGCGACTCGAGCAAGATCCCGTCCTCGGAAAATGTTGCCGCCGCCTGTGACGATCGTGATTTGAACACCAGCTTCAATTAACTCGGCGATTTCAGTGACCAGTGCGCGGACGACAGCTGCGGTAACCACCCCTGACTGCGACGAATTTAACGCCTCTCCCGACAGCTTGAGAGTTATGCGCTGGTATTTCATGGTGCAGATTGAACTGTGAGGTCGTTGTTGTCGATGGACTTAGATTATTCTAGACTCTCTCCCACCTGGTACCGCACGAAGCGTTCGCACTTCGCACCTTCCTTCGCCAACAGAGCACCGACCGTTTGATCCCGGTCCCAAATATAGGCTTGTTGGTCCAAACACGACTCACTTTGAAATTTCCGCAGTTTGCCTTTAACGATTCCGTCCACTATGTGTTCTGGTTTCCCCATCTCCAACGCTTGAGCCTTGTACACTTCTGTTTCTCTCGCAATAACTTGCTCCGGCAGTTCATCGGAACTTACAACAAGGGGACTGTCAGCGGTGACGTGCATTGCAATGTTTTTGTTGATCGGACCTACATCTTTACTAAGTTCAACAATTGCACCTACGATACCGTTCGAATGCAGATATCCAGAAATCACCCCTTGATCCGTTTGCAGCGTAGCGACGCGACGAATCGAGATATTTTCTCCGATAGCAGACACTAGTTCGTTCTTCTCGTCTTCGAGAAGGGGGATAGTTGCGTCACCTTGTTCTATCGCGACTTCAATCACTCGGTCACAGAATTTCACGAAACGTTCGTTGCGGGCAGCAAAGTCGGTCTCAGTGTTGATCTCTGCAATTGCACCGCGCTTCTGGTCATCAGAAATCAGAACTGCAAGGCGACCTTCGGAAGCCGTTCGATCAGCTTTTTTCGCAGCCTTTACCGCACTCTCTTTGCGCAATACGTCTAGTGCTTTTTCGATGTCCCAATCTGCTTTTTCGAGTGCTTTTTTGCAATCACCGAATCCCACTCCAGTCCGCTCACGCACTTCTTTAATTTTCGCCATGTCTGCCATTTCGTCGTATTACTCCGTCGTGTGTGTCTTTAGATTAGTCTGTTGATTCTTCCTCAGGCGGGGAGTCTTCATCAGCCTGTTCGGCATCTTGGGTTTCTTCTGTATCGGCGTCAGTTTCCTCGGTCGTTGTGGTTTCTTCCTCTGTTTGCACGTCTGTCTCCTCGGTCGTTGCCGTTTCTTCCTCTGTTTGCGCGTCCAGCTCCTCGGTGCCAGCAGTTTCTTCTCCTGTTTGCTCGGAAGCCTCCTCAGTCGTCGCGGCAGGTTCCTCGGTCTCCGAGGCTGTGTCCTCTGTAGTCTCGGTAGTGTCTTCCGTAGCCTCGACTACTTCTTCTGCCGCTGCTGCAGTATCGCCCGCGAATTCTTCTGCGGCAACGCCGCCTTCCGCCATTCGTTTGCCAACCAGAATTTCGTCGGCAACGGCGGTCACATACAAACGAATTGCCCTGATGGCATCATCGTTCCCTGGAATGACCCAGTCCACACCCTCAGGATCACTGTTCGTGTCAACAACCCCAACGATCGGGATTCCTAATTTGTTCGCTTCCACTACAGCAATGCGTTCGTACATGACATCAACAACAAATAACGCATCTGGGAGACCGCCCATGTCTTTGATGCCGCCTAGACCACGCTCGAGTCGATCCATCATTCTTTGCTTTTGCAGTGCTTCTTTCTTGGTAAGCAAATCAAAGACTCCTCGTTCTTGTTGTGCTTCCAATTCTTTCAGTCGGCGAATCGATTGGCGTATAGTCTTGTAATTCGTCAGCATCCCCCCTAACCAGCGTTGGTCCACATACGGCATACCGACCCGCACTGCTTGTTCGCGTATCACTCGTTGAGCAGCACGTTTCGTACCGACAAAAAGGACTTTCTGTTTCTGCGCGGCCATCGCACGCACAGCCGCCAATGCTTCATTCATCGCGACGAGAGTACGATCGAGGTGGATGATGTGCACATGATTCCGCACACCGAATATGTAAGGAGCCATTTTGGGATTCCAGTAGCGCGCCCGATGACCAAAATGTACGCCGGCGGCTAGCATATCCCGAATGCTTAATTCACTCAATGTTGTTCTCCAGGTTGTTGAGCACCGAAGGTGCGTTGACACGCAATAAGCCATTGAATCCGTCCCTCTAGTGCAATAACACTTTAGGAGACCACCCGCAATGAGCTTGGGTTGTTGCGTATCCAGGTATTCGTCAACCAATGCGATCGACGTTCAGTGTCGGGGTATTGTAACCAACCTAGGTGAAGTTCTCGTGCATTAGGAGCTAAACGAGCAATTTACGAGTCACACCACCGTTACAATTCTCGCAATTCATCATTCGTTTTCTTTCCGTGTCTGTCTTTACCACCCTCCTTCCCGAGGAGCAAGAAAAAATGCGAGCCGCTGGCAAAGCGGCCGCTAGTGTGCTTGATATGATCACACCTTTCGTCGTACCCGGTGTGTCGACCGAAGCATTGAATTCCCGCTGCCACGACTATATCACGGATGACTTACAGTGTATTCCGGCTCCATTGCACTACACCTCAAGCGCGGATATACCCCCATTTCCCAAGTCAATCTGCACGTCTGTCAACCATGTAGTCTGTCATGGTATTCCGTCCCCAACAAAAGTCTTAAGGGATGGCGACATCGTAAATATAGATATAACCGTAATTAGAGATGGTTTTCACGGAGACACTAGTAAGATGTTTTTCGTCGGGAAACAGAAACCCTTCGCCAAACGATTAGTCGATATCACTCAAGAGTGCTTGTATCGGGGTATTCGGGTGGTCAAACCTGGGGCTAAACTAGGTGATATTGGTTACACAATCCAGTCGTTCGCGGAAGACCATGGGTACTCGGTCGTGCGAGAGTTCTGCGGACACGGTATAGGAAAAAAGTTTCACACTGCACCGCAGGTGGTACATTACGGTCGCCCAAATACCGGAGCGACATTGATTGAGGGTATGGCGTTTACGATTGAACCGATGATAAATTTGGGTCGCCGCCACGTGCGCATCCTAGCCGATCAATGGACTGTAGTAACCGCGGATCGGAAACTCTCCGCACAATGGGAGCACACCATTCTTGTGACCGCAAACGGGTACGAAGTCTTAACACTTCGAGACGAAGAGCAATTTGTCTGAAGTTTTAGAGCTCTGCTGCGAGCTGATACGCCGTGAGTCTATTACTCCCGAGGACGACGGATGCCAAGACCTTATCGCTAAGCGACTAGTCGCGCTTGGATTCAATGTTGAGTCGTTTCCCGCTGGTGGAGTCTCCAACTTGTGGGCGACGCACGGCAACGCTGAGCCCCTTCTCGTCTTTGCGGGTCACACGGACGTAGTTCCAGTCGGTTCGTTAGATCGTTGGACCAATCCACCTTTCGAACCAACAGTAGATGGTAAGTTGTTGTACGGTCGCGGAGCTTGTGACATGAAATCTGGTGTTGCGTCGATGGTAGTGGCGATCGAGCGATTTGTCCAACAAAATCCGCAGCACCGAGGCTCACTTGGCGTACTGTTCACCAGCGATGAAGAAGGTATTGCAACACATGGAACGAAACATGTGATGCAAGTACTCAAACAGAGAAAAATCGACATCGACTGGTGCGTAGTGGGTGAACCTTCTTCTTCAAAAACGTTAGGCGATACGATACGCGTTGGTCGGCGTGGTTCGCTCACTGGGACTCTAAGTGCGAAAGGTACGATCGGTCATGTCGCGTATCCCGAACTCACACCAAACGTGGTGCACGAACTCGTAGCACCACTTGAGATACTCGCAAAAAAAGAATGGGATCAAGGCAACGAGCACTTCCAGCCGACCACCTTTCAAATATCAAATATTCATGCCGGTACGGGTGCGGACAATGTCATTCCAGGTGAGTTAGAAGTACAGTTCAATTTTCGGTTTAATACGGAACATTCCCCAGAGTCTTTACAACGAACTGTGGATGACGCACTCAGTGCGGTAAACCCAAAAATTCATACAGAAATAACGTGGTGGCAGTCAGGATTACCCTTTCTTTCAAGGCAAGGAATATTGACTCAAACCACAATCGATGTGTTGCAAGACGTAACCGGATGCTCACCTGCGCAATCTACAGGAGGAGGAACCTCGGACGCACGCTTCATTGTGCCGACTGGCACCGAAACTGTGGAACTTGGGCACCTTAATGTGACTGCACACAAATACGACGAGCACGTTTTGGTGGAAGATTTAGAGGTGTTAGCCCAGGTTTACGAGCGCATCATCGGACGCTTGCTAAGATGAAACGCTGGTGGATCGTTTTGGGGATGGTAGCCATGATAGGCATATTTGTGGTCATGATCCCGGCTCGAGCATATAGCATGATTTTGGAAAACTATGGAACTCATTTACTTGCTACGAAAGGAACAATTTGGTATGGGTCAGGAAACGTTACCGTTGCCGGAAAGACCGTTGGACGTCTTAAATGGCGCATTCGACCGATAGAGATTTTTACGGGCAAATTGGCATTTAACGTTACTATGCAAAATCAGAGCATTCACTTGGCCGGTGTATTGAAAAGGAGAATTTCCTCTACCGAATTTCAAGGAACGACAGCTTTGTCGCATTCACACGTAAACAGGGTTTTACTACCCTATGAGATTCGCGTCGAAGGTGAGTTTGAAATTAACGATTTATCGGTGAAGATTAACGATAAAAGACAATTGGAAGTTCTCTCTGGAAGTATTTCTTGGGAAGGTGGGACGTGCCGCTATCGCGCAGATGATGAAACTCGAATTTTCGAAATGCCAGCGGTAGTGGGAAAACTGACTCACACTGATGGATTTGCGGTGCTCAATGCTCACGATCAAGAAAAAGACATTCCTTTAATTACCACTCGATTTCAGCCGGACAGTGGACTGTTTGAAACAGCACTCACACAACATATGCTCGATTTGTCGCAAATGCATTTAAGCTCTTCGGCTGACTTATCCGCAGTAGTCCTGGAAGTCTCTAGGGAACTTTATTAGTAACCGCGCTCGACAAAGCTTGATACAGGAAATTTAAGAAATGAAAGTACCCGCCGCTATCGACCACTTGATTATTCCGATTCGCGTCATAATCTTGGCGGGGCTCGCTTACGCCGTAGTGTTAGCTGTCCAATTTTTTTTCTTCGGCGCGGGTATCGAAGAAACCGATTTAGATGACCTCACAGATTTTTCACCGCCCTCAGTGGTTTCGGTTGGCTCGATCATCAGAGCAAATCTCTTTGGTGAGCTCCCCAAAGAAGAGGTCACCCAAGTGATTGAAGAGACTACACTAAATTTAAAGCTCCTTGGGATTTCATATAACGAAGCTGATCCCGCTCAGTCTAGAGCGTTTATCGTAGGAAGGACGAAAGCAAGAGCGGTGCGATGCGGCGTGGGGACTCGTGTGGACGGCGTGGAAGTCACCGACATTTTTGAGGATCACGTGCTTCTTCAGCGCGCAGGAAGGAAGGAATCACTCTATGTCGAACAACGAAAGCAGCTCATTACACAGGTAGAAGAAACAACGTTTGTGCCGGAGATTCCAGATCTAGATGAAGGACTCATCACTCAAAGCGAATTAGCTGATTCAGAAGACACTGAAGAATTGACGACAACTTCGCAAGACGGTTGGGTTCGTCAATACTACAACACCCACCGCGACCGAATTGAAAACGAACCGAAAGAAGTCTTACACGAAATGGGAATATCTCCCGTGGCAGATGAGTCCGCTGCCGGATACCGCGTAGAAGCTGCAATGGCTGAACGTCTCGGTCTCCGCGCTGGCGACATCCTCCTTTCTGTTAATGGACACAGTGTTGGATACGTTGAAGAAGACGTCGCACGTCTTAAAGATCATCTAGAAGCCGACTCTCTGGAGTTGGAAATCCAACGAGGAAACACAAAAATTACCTTAACTTATAAACCGAGCCAATGAAACACATACTCAAAAAATCTGCACAAAGCCTAATCTTCTTTTTAGGCGTTTCCCTCATACCACACGTTTTTGCACAGGAAGAAGAATCGGAATTCTCAATCAATTTTCCCGAAGACGTAGCCTTGGTCGACTTCATTCAAGAAGTGGGCCGCATTACACAAAAGTCGTTTGTCTATGATCCTGCTCAAGTTCGAGGTGACATAAGCGTCATCGCGGAAACCAAATTGAATGCAGAAGGGGTCTATTCACTCCTAGAAGCGACGCTCCGGGTACGTAATCTCGTGTTAGTCGAGGGAGAAAATGGTGTTGTGAGCATCATCCGTAATCAAGATGCACGCACATACCACTTCGGCGAAGACGGAGAATTTGACACGGATCACCAATTTGTATCGCGCGTTATTAGCTTAGAGCATGTTTCCTCTCAGGAAGCAAGCCGCGTCTTGCGACAGCTTGTTTCCGCATATGGACATTTGCTACCAGTAATCAAACCGAACGCGATCGTAATCGCGGACCATGCTAGTAATGTTGAGAACATCGTCAAACTCATTCGTGAATTAGACAGCGACGATGCTGCACAGATTAGTATTGTGCTCCCGATGAAACACGCGCTGGTCAGCGATATCGCATTGATGTTGCAGCGAATATTCCCGGAAATTCGCACCGGTTTAGGAGACTCGGGCGTCGGTCGCCAAATCACAGTGTTTGCTAATGAGAATAACAACACTATGTTCGTCCGTGGTACGACAAGGGGAGTCGGGCTAGTTTCAGAAACGGTCGCCATGCTGGACCAACCTTACGCAGTTACTAACACCACCAAACATTTCCCGCTACAACATAGTGACGCCGGACCGTTAGCTGACCTCTTGACCAGCTTATTTGTAGCAGGTGGAGCACCTGGAGAGCTTGCTGACACTGCGGCAGGTTCCAGAGATATAACGATTCAGGCGGACCAGGACAACAATGCCATATTGGCAAGAGCCAATCCTACGATCCTAGCCGAGATACAGAACATCATCACCGAAGTTGACATACCTAGATTACAGGTATTGATTGAAGCAGCGATTGTCGAAATCACGGTCGAAGACAGCTCAAGCTACGGTGTCGAATTTGGTGGAGTGGACGAGACAGGTGAGGAGATTCCATTAGCTTCTACCTCTGTCAACGGTGTTATTTCTGGATTGCTTTCTCGGCTCATAGGTACCACCATAAATACAGACGACGAAAGCAGTACTGGCCTTGGTGAAGGTGCCGGTTTGTCTACCATTTCAAACATATCCACCCCGACTATTGCTATCGCAAAGATTGATCCGGATGGTATTTCCTTCGGCGCAATCATTGCCGCTCTTACCGAAAATCAAGATTCAAATTTACTCTCCACACCACACGTAATTGCCACGGATAACCAGCAGGCTAGGATCTTTGTCGGCCAAAATGTTCCAATTCGTACGGGAACCCTTAATCTCAACGATCAAACAGGACAGGGTCCTGTGGCAACTGTAGATAGAGTAGATGTAGGAATCACACTGGAAGTCACCCCTCAGATTCGTTCCGATTTAACAGTGCATCTCACGGTTTTTAACGAGATTTCAGCAGTAATTTCGCCTAGCTTGGGAATCGGTGAGGCTGGTTTTAGCGACATTGTTACCAATAAACGAGAATTGAACACAGAAATCGTCGCACAAAACAGACAAACCATTGTGTTGGGTGGTTTAATACGAGACGATGTGACTAGTACTATACGCCGAGTTCCAGGACTTGGTAGTGTTCCAATTTTGGGTCGATTGTTTAGAAGTTCGGCGATGACGACGCGGAAGAATCACTTGTTGATTTTCATTCGTCCGACCGTTATCGAGGATGCTTTAGATATGCAAACCATCTATGAACGTAAGATGGGACGTATCTGGCAAGTAGAGCTCGACGCTGGTGAACCGCCTGAGAGTGACGAGGTCCCCACGGTCGACGAGTTTTTCGACGGCCGACCGTAATACTTTTTACTATCGAGTCTGGTACACTTCGAATCGTACTGTTCGTCCATAGACGGTCCAATCGGGTACTAGGCTTCTAGCTTTCTCAGATCGTCGACGTTTGACAACAATTCGGTCGCGCGTCCTACTCTTAGCAATTTCAATAACTTGATCAATGTCTGATACTTTGCGAGCCATCATCTCAAGTACTTGCATCCGTCGTGCGGGTTTTGCGCTCTTAGGGTGCACCGGGAACATCGGATCGAAATAGATTACATCAAAGATTTCATCGGTACCTTGCAGGTATCGTTCCGCGTCGACACACACAATCTTAGCAGCGCAACCAAGTTCTTGTGCTAAATGTCTCGCCATGGTACAAATCAGTGGATTCACCTCAAGAATCGTCACTTCACAACCTAAAGCGCTCAAGGTGAAACCATCGACTCCCCAACCGCCAAAAGCATCTAACACGATCCTCCCTGGCCGCGCCATACAAGCCTTGGCCAAGTGGGTGCTGCGAGCTTCATCGATCTTAGATCGAATTGAACGTTCCGAGATGACCAATGGAGATTCATTTGAATGGCAAATAGCTAAATCACCATACCTACATCCCAGATACCAATGATTTGAGGGTGCGGATTGAATATCCTTAATCTCAAGGTCTAACGTCGAAGCAAGCTCAATGCCTAGTTCATCGTCGGGTTGTAAAAAAATTGGTGTTCGAGTAAAGTCGATGGAAGTTAGATCGGCAGCAACATCATGAATATTTCCTCTCGCCGAAATCATGTCTTTCTCGCGAACCAGACTTCTTCAGTTGGCCAACTTTGTGCCCATTCGGCATCAGCCCATTCATATCTACTCACTCCTTTCTCTGGTGCCCCAATTTCAAGTAGTCTTTCGACAACAAAACCGTTTTCACTAAGTAACTCGATCCACTTTCCATGAGGCAGTTGAAACTCGACTGTTGGAGGATCTGTCCAAGGGAGCCTGTACAGATCCAAATAAGGTCGAAGCAGCCGAGTCTCATTTCTGCTACTGTCATCATCAGGACAACAGAGTTGCGAGATTACGTGGCACGTCATAAAGACGAGCTGACCAGTCGATCTGAGTACGCGTGCTACTTCTGGTAACCAGTGATACGGGTCTGCCCACAAGCTCGCACCATATTCCGAAATGGCAAAGTCAAATGTGTTGTCAGGAAACGGCAAGGCTTCTCCGAACGATTCGATCAGGTGTACCACATTCCCAGAGTCTGCACGGAGTCTATTTGCCGTCACTAGTTGCCGGGGCGTAGGATCAATTGCAAAACACTCGCCACCTCGAGTGGCCATCCAAGAAGAAACATACGCAGTACCACAACCAATTTCCAAACACCTCTTGCGGGCAAGACTGGCGGGTAGCAGTGGTACATCTGCATTTGGCCATTGCCAAATCCCCCACACAGGTTCCTGTGATCGCCACTTAGTTTCCGCGTCTTCAACATAGTCCTTCGCTTGGTTGGTCCAAGCGGCGCGATTGAATTGTTGATGCTGTTGTATCGAGTTGGAAGCGTTCATGTCGAAATTGCTAGAACTAAACAGGGCTGATCGTGTCTAATCTGCCAGTCGCTACCCAGATTTCACTTGATAAGGAGAGTCACCAGCCACATATAGTGGTAACGCCTGTTCCGGCGAAACACTCTGCGCTTTGCGCGTCTGAGCTAATTCTAGTACGGGCTGGGCACTAAGCGTAATTTGCTTGTCCGTGACAACATCTGGGGTTGTCGGAACGTCTTCTTCTGCTACTAGCTTATCTTCGTGTTCACATTCCATTACATCGTCTTTCCAGCGAAATCGGGCGACATAGAACCACCCCCGACGAGACCATCGCACCAGAGTACAAGTCTGTCTTTCCGGATGCACTTGTCGGACCTGCAATGCCATTGCGTAGCTAGTAGGTACTACCACAACGTTTATCCCCAACCCGAAGGCTATTCCTTGTGATATCGATGCACCTAATCGCACTCCCGTGAATGATCCTGGACCCGCAGAAAACGCTACTAAATCGAGGTCGGCTCTCTTTACTTCGTGACTTTCTAGTAACTCGTCGACCATTTTGAGAACAAATTCGTTATGCTTTCGCGGCGCGATCAAACTGTGGCACGCAATCTTCGAACCAATATTAACGGCTACGGAACAAATATCAGAAGTTGTTTCTAAAGCCAAAACCTGACACATGAGAATATGTTATCTGTAGAAACCGCCATTAAGAAATTAAGTGCCATCGTACCTCAAATAAAGGAATATGAGACCGTCCCACTACGCGCCGGCGTCGGCCGCACACTCAAACAATCGATCACCGCACCACGACATTCGCCACCTTTCGATAATTCCGCCATGGATGGCTATGCCCTCTGTGGTCCTAAACTAATCAAGCCTGGCACAAGGTTCGAAGTTGTTGGCGAGAGTCGCGCAGGACACCCGTACGGCGAACAGCTCAATGAAGGACAAGCTTGCCGTATTTTCACTGGCGCAGTTGTACCAACCGGTGCAACTACTGTAGTTTGTCAAGAAGATGTTTTAAACGGTGAAGGAAATGTCATGGTAAATCGCGAATGTGTCGGCATGGAGAACATTCGTAAGAAGGGAATGGATGCAAAAAAGGGTATGACCATTGCATCAAATCGGGATGTACTTTCACCCTATTCTATCGGCTGGTGTTCCGCTTTCGGGATCACAGAAATTGAAGTCGTCCGGCGAATCAAAGTTGCAGTTTTTTCGACAGGGGATGAACTACGCGATCCTGGTCAACAGCTCCAACCAGGGCAAATTTACGAGTCCAATCGCACCGCCTTAATCGCGCTGTTGCAGTCTAAATCGGTTGAACTCGTGGATTTAGGACAACTCTCCGATAACCCTGATGAGATTAAACAGAGCCTACTATCCATCGCCAGTGAAGTAGATTTAATCATCACTAGCGGGGGAGTTTCCGTTGGCGAGTCTGACTTTGTGCGTCCCGTGTTAGAAGAGATTGGAAAGCTCGAATTCTTTAGTCTCGCGCTGAAACCTGGGAAACCTCTCGCTGTAGGAACCATAGAAAGTGCACTGTTTTTTGGTCTCCCAGGGAATCCTGTGTCGACCATCGTCACCTATCTACTTTTTGTCGCACCTACTGTTGATTCGATGTCGGGTATCCCATGGCATCGGCCGACTCATTTCAGGGCAAAGCTTACCAGCAAAATTTCACATAAATCTGGGCGCTGTGAATATCAACGAGGGGTTTTCGTGGGCGATAATCGAGAACTACGAGTCGCAACGACAGGGGATCAGAGTTCAAATCGTTTGGGTTCTTTTAAAGATTGCAACTGCTTAATAGTCGTGCCCGCGCACCGAGACGACCTAGAGGACGGAGAAATGGTCGATATTCTGCTACTACCCAATCAAAGAAGTGTGTATTAGATACAGAAGTTATCAAGTCAGAATCCGAAACCTCCCTACTGGTAACCGTAGAGTGTTAGAGCTAGACACTTCCGGCAGAATTCGCGAGCAAACACGAGCCTTCTTTTCATTCCTCAAGTGATACCGATTGAAGTTCTCATAAATCAAGTCGGTCGTAGAAGAGATTTAACACTTCAGTTCTACCAAGATCCGACAGTGGTCACTTGGACCCCAAGTCTCAGGTTCGTTTAAAGCTCGTACCCTTAGATGGTCAGCTAAGCTATCCGAAGCGAAAACAAAATCTAGTTGACGCGCGGCTGTAGCTGGCGACTGTCGGTTGGAGTGAAACGTCGGAACTGTTTTGCTGTCTTCAGGGAGTTCGGATGGCCACGGCTCTGCCTGTTTGCCATTTGGGTGCTGCGGTCCGACAAACGGTAATCCCATCGCATCAAATCGAGCAAAAACTGTGTCGTAGCGAGCACGCCAATACTTGCTACCACCTTCACCATAACCTCGCAATATGTTTAGGTCTCCTGCCGCTATTACCCTATGTCCTTTCTGACGACCTACAAAAATTGCGAGATCAGAAACTATTCGGTGAGCAGATGCGTCAGCATAGATCCAACTGCTACCCGTAGAGAAATGAGGACGTTCCCACTCGCTGCACATCGAAACAACCACGATTGGATCTCCCGAAATTGGGTAAATTCGTGCCGCGGAGAGAGTACCGGGCGTGCTTACCGCGAACTCTTGATAAGAGGTGCTCGCAATTGGCTTTGGTTCTAGCCATTCCACGCACACCCGGTCCGACAGTTTAGCAATAGCCGTACGCCAGCGTCCTCTAACACCAGCTCTCCAAGGAGCCGGGTCGATCTCAATGTGCTCGGCAACGTCCGACGGAGGTTTGCATGTTTCCTGAAGTAGAGCTAAGTCTACTTTCATTTCGGTAAGAGTGCGCCACGAGTCGTATTTGTGCGCCATATTCCACGACACGATTTTCAACGGGTGTTCCGGCCTCTGACTCACTTCACCGAACCGACGCCGTATACGAGTACGAATCCGTTGCCTGAAATAAGTCCAGGAGTCTTGTGATTACACCTGATTTCTAGGCGACACTGACACAAAATACCACCTCATGAAACTTTTGGGCCGCAGGTGTATATGGGTGGATTTCACTTCTCGTCATCATCTGTCATTTTAGGAAGCGAACAATTCAACGACTCTCCCAAGAACGGCAATGCGTTTGAAGAAACAGAAACACTATCTTTAATTTGACTTAGAACCACGCGTAGCCGATTAAATCGGATTTGAACGGACTCAAGGTCCTCGCACTGGTGAAGTCAAAACGAAAGGCTAGTATTCTCCGCGATCCAGACGTGGGATTACGAACATGTAGTCCTTCAATTGTTTGCGTAAGCTAAGGAGGTCGCACATTAGAATTTCAGACTACGAACGCAATATTCCAAGGGAACCCGATTGACAGCTGAAACTTGCTCCAATAGTTTTTTCAAACGAAAGTGGCCATTAAATACGAACAAATCTCCTGCATTGAAACGTTGTCGCACATACCGCGCTGGAGCTCTATTCGCAGTAGTTCTCTGTGTCGTTTCAACTATCGCTCAAGAGTCTGAAGAAGATTCAATAGAGGAAGTTGTGGTTGTTGGCAATCTAGGTAGCCTTCCTATTGAGGAAGTGGAAACGGTCTACGGGTTCGGAAAAACACTACTGCTTACGCCTCGTTCGGCCTCTTCAGTCAGCGATGAAATGATCAATCGCTTCGGCATTCGAGACATCGATGAACTGATTGCTGTAGCTCCAGGTACTTTCACTCAGTCTTTCTTCGGAGTTGCGGGAGCGTTGGACATACGTGGTACTCCTGGTGAAACATACTTTCGCGGAATCCGGCGATTGGATAACCCAGGCAATTATCCAACTCCTATTGGAGCTTCCGATCGCATTGACATAGTACGCGGCCCTGCTTCGCCTATATATGGTCCGGCTAAGATTGGAGGGTACCTAAATTTCAATCCCAAATCTGCTAGGATCGAACACACCGGTGAAATAGTTAACAAAAATATCGGTGCAGTAAGTCTGGTCGTGGGTAGTTGGGATAAATTAATTGTCACTGCAGAAACGGGCGGCGCGACACAGTTCAACAACGAAGACTTCGGTTACTACCTCTATGCTGAAGTCGAAGATTCTGAATCTTACTATCGCAACAACGACGATGAACAGACCCTGCTGCAAGCGTCATTTGACGTCGATTTAAGCGAACATGTTCACCTACAGTTCGGCGGTATGTTTCACGCATACAAGGGACAACAAAACGCCGGTTGGAATCGCCTGACCCAGGAACTTATCGATCAGGGAGTCTACGTCACAGGGCAACCGTTTCCTTTGGATACAAACGGGGATGGTTTCATTTCACACCAAGAATTCGATCTCGACGGCGACGGTTTCACTGACTTAAACCCATTCGCGGCCGGGTTGTTTCCAGGGAATTCAGCTGCGTTAGACCCCGGCACACCGGATGGTAATGTGTGTTCTATTGGCGATACGCTTATATTCGGATGCCGGCCCGACCTTCTGCGACTAGTGAATGTCGGTTCGGCAATTATTGATGGTAGCTATAGCTTGACTGCCCCCGATGACACTCTTGAGAACGACGTGATTACGCTGTATTTCGATGTAATCTGGTACCCAGAAGATCGCAACGGCTGGAAGTGGGCTAACCAGGTGTTCTTTGAGGCTTACGATAACTTGAACGAGAATGCCTACGGGTTCTCACAATTCCATGACACTTGGGTAGTAGAAAACAAACTTGTTGCATCCAATTCTTGGCGAAGAACTAATTTGACGATTGATGTTCAACTGTCGCCTTCGCTAAGGTACACAAATTTTGACCATGCCGACGATTTCACTAACGAGTACTTTGATCGGAGGGATCTAACACAACCAGCGGGACCTTTAGACACCCGTTTGCTGTCAACGCAGATAGACGACGATTACACCGAATATTACATCGGTAATTACTTAGATATCGGACTAGCCGCACTAGCTGATCTCACTTGGAATAATGGGCTTAGCATACTAGCGGGTATTCGCTGGGACACCATCGACATGGAGAGTCGGCAACCAGTAGACAAGCTGCTGTTTGCTAGTGCGAACAATTTCTGCGCGCCTCCAGGCGATTCTTGCGTTCGCGAACAAGCTCAGAACAGTTTCGACGGTTTCTCTTGGACTCTCAGCGTCAACTATAACCTTGGATCGGGACTGATTCCCTACGCTACTGTTTCAACGCAATCCACTGTTATTGCCGGACAAGGCGCAGAGATCACTACGGACAACATCGCAGATGGTGGTGCATTTGACACGTCCAAGTTGTTGGAGATTGGTCTCAAAGTGAGCCTCATTGAAAATTCACTATACGGTGCTGTCGCAATCTACGAGCAGGATCGGACAGACTTTTCTGCCCAATCAATTGTTACGAATCAAGCAACACAAACCGAGGGCGTGGAGTTCGAGATGCGCTGGGTCGTCACCGAGCAATTACTCGTCACTGTAGGTTATTCGGCAATGGAGGTGATTAACTTGAACACTCTTAACTGGGGTTCTCGTTTCAGTTTCATTGGCTCAGATGACATACCCGGTGTCGCACCCGAGACGTTCTACGGAGGATCGCTGGTGGGCACGGTGATCCGACCTGGTGAACGAGGCGCGCGTCGCGCCGGCATGCCGAGCACAATCGGTTCTATTACCGCAACTTATGATTTTGGTAATGGATTTGCGATAAGCGGTAGTGCCGTCAATGTGGATTCAGTACACTCGGGATTCTCCAATTCCGTGTTACTACCCGCATATACGCTGATCAATGCCGGATTGGTAGTAGAGAAAGGTAAGTGGATGCTAACTGCCACCGCTAAAAATCTATCCGACGAGCGTTATTTCAGATCGAATTTCCCAAACCTATTTGGGGGCGCGATCGTACTACCCGAGCTACCTAGGAACTTTCAGACTCGCGTACAGTATTCTTGGTAGCTTCAACAATAAGACTCTAGGCGTTGACCGCGATGAGTCGTTCCCTAATGCGACTTCGAATTTCTTCAACCGCGGCATTTCCGTCAACTTCGAAATATCGAACACCACTGTTCTTGTAGTAATCAATGAGTGGAGCAGTTTGTTCCCGGTAAACATCTAAACGAGATCGTACCACAGCTTCGCTGTCGTCGTGACGTTGTATTAGTGGCTGCCAAGTCTCGTCATCAAGATTGTCAACTTTTGGTGGATTGAATTCGATGTGATAGATTCGACCACTTGCTTCGTGCACTCGACGACCAGAAATTCGACGCACAATGAGTTCATCAGATAGCTGGAGTTCAAAAACAACATCCACAGAAATGTTCGCTTCATTCATTCCATCGGCTTGTCCGACTGTACGCGGGAATCCATCGAACAAGCAACCAGTTTCACAATCTGGTTGACTTAATCGCTCTCGTACTAGTCCAAGAATCACCTCATCGGGAACCAGTTCCCCGCGTGCCATTATTCCTTGAGCTTCTAGGCCTAGTTTAGTGCCTTCAGCGATCGCGCTACGCAGCATGTCGCCGGTGGAAATTTGTGGTATGTTGCGATCCTGACAAATGAACTGCGCCTGTGTGCCCTTACCGGCTCCAGGAGGTCCTAAGAAAACTATTCTCAAACTCGCGCGGCCTTATTCCGACGGAGTTTCTTCATCGTGTCGTTTCACATCTACAACATCGGGAACCGCGCGTAATCGATTGATCACGTTACGCATACTCTCCAAGCCGTCGACTTCAACCTTCAAGCGCAACAAAGCTGGTTCTCCAGGCACCGGTGCGTGGATATGAGCGCCGACGACATTAATAGACATAGCAGCCAAAGCAAACGTAATATCTAGTAGCAGTTGTGGCCGGTCAGTTGCGTAGACCGCGAGTTCTTCTACGATCCTTTCTGGTTTGTCGGGTTCGGGTTGTACTACCTCGGTATCTGTGTCGGCTGGTGTAGCCAAACGCATGGGAAGCAATTCACGAACTGGTTGATCACCGACTGCGACCGCGATATACATTTCTTCCACATTCGAGTAGTTGAACGCATGGGCGAGCGAATCCATATCGACTTCGATCTTCATTCGCTGACACTCTTCTTCCAACCAGGCCTTCCCTTCACGCGCGTTGGTGTCTGCTAGTTCTTCACGGAAATAGTTCTGAATGCTTTTACGTACGCGTGAGGTACGTACATACCCTAACTCTTCATCTAACCACTGACGCTGCGGAGTCGCGCGTGGTGAAGTGATTACCTCCACTACTTGACCAGTTTCTAAAGGTTGATTCAGTGGTTTTTGCTGGCCATTGACTTTTACCCCACAGCAATGATTACCGATGTCAGTGTGTATGCGGTAGGCAAAGTCTACCGCAGTTGACCCCGCGGGTAGATCAATAACGTGCCCTTTTGGTGTCGAGATGTAAATACGTTCTGGCGCTTCCAAACGTCGGGTAACGTCGATGAATAGATTTTCGGAATACATTTCATCCTGCCAGTGCAGGACTTCTCGCATCCAGTCGATCTTGCCCATTTTGAATGCTTCATCCACGTCCTTGTAAGCCCAATGGGCACAGACGCCGAACTCAGCTTCTTCGTGCATCTTGTAAGTGCGGATTTGTACTTCAAGATTGCGTCCTCGAGGACCTACTACGGCGGTGTGCAATGAACGATAACCGTTCGCTTTGGGGTTCGCGATGTAGTCGTCAAATGCTTCAGAAATCGCGGGCCAGGAAGTGTGTACAACCCCTAGCACGGAGTAACACTCAGACACTTCGTTAACGACAACTCTCACAGCTTCGGCATCGTATACGGTGTCGAATGAAATCTTTTTCTCATTCATTTTCCGCCAGATTCCATAGACGTTTTTTGCTCGACCCGATACCTCTGTTTTGAGTCCTCGCCTATTCAATCGCCACTGCAGATCTTCACACACTGCTTCGACTTGTTTCTCGCGCTCCACACGACGGTCCTTAAAACCAGCTACGATTTCACGGTAATCATTGGGATGTAAATAGGAGAACGCTAAATCTTCAAGCATCCACTTCAATTGCCACACACCAAGGCGGCTGGCTAGCGGACAATAAAACTCCATTACTTCCTTTGCGACTTTCTTTCTATATCGTTCCTCTTGTTCCTTCGCGAACTGCATCGCGACTAAGCGTTCGGATAACTTCAAAACTGCAACTCGAGGATCATCAATCAGCGCAATCAACATGTGTCGAACGTTCTTTCTATGATCACGAGATTGTCGATCAAGGAAAGGTGCGCTGGTTTCTGCCACATCGTCTGCTTGCGCCATGCGATCTAACGCGGTAACGAGCTTCAGTACGCTTGCTTCCTCAAACTGTACGAGTTTGTCTTCGGACTCGCGATTAGCATAAAAAAGAGCTCCCGCAAGTACGACGGGGGTATCAACGTTCAGTTGCAGCAATAGATTTGCAAGGTACGATGCTTTTTCTTTGTCAGGTGACTTTGTGACCTGTTTTTCCACTTCTAAAGTAGTCGCCCGATCGCGAGTGTCGCGACGGACGAGCGCTGACACCCAATCTTGTGTTTGAAGTTTCTTGAGCTCTTCAGTGTCAAAAATTCTCTTGGGAGTGGTACCTCGCTTACGGAGAGGGGTAAACATAGAAATTCAGCTCGTGTTACACAAAACTTTGAAACAAGGCGCGCGATACCAACGGTTGCTCACCGATAAAGTCCTGTAATGCTGTGCGCAGTACAAGCTTAGCTGCCTGCCGGGAAGCCGAGGTCGAGTAATCGTCTTTCGCCACGGCCAACAACGAAGATCCTTTCATCCCACCCGTCGCGTTGTTTGGTAATCGTTGAAAACCTTGTTGAGGGCGGAATTGGTAAGACTGCTTTGGATCAATAGGATTGCCTTGCGGCATTTCACGGTCAAATTGAACGGCTAAACCCAAGGATTCTAGCAGTCCACGTTCGAAGGATCGTAGAGGTGGTTCTAAGTCTTCGTTGTCTTGTAACGCGTAGAGAGCGCTGAGATAGCGATCGAAGAGCCCAGACACAAGTTGCTTAGATCGAGTCGTTCGCATGACGAGTTCGTTCAAATACAACCCGGAAAACAGACCCCGACCTGAAAGTCGATAGGTATCGACAGGTTCACAATGTGATACATTTACGAGTTCGTTTCGACCACGCCAGGAAAGTTCATATTTGACAAAGAGTTCAGCTCGAGACGCAGCCGATGCACTCTGACGCAATACTCCGCTAACTCGACCATGGCTAGCGGTCAACAATTCCACAATCGTACGTGAATCTGAATAGGGTCGTCGGTGTAACAGGACACCGCGATCTTTGGTACCGGACGCGATCATTGATATCCGAGCGCCGCTAACTGTACTCTTTCATCGGTCCAACCCGGGCGTGTTTTTACGAGCAAGTTCAAAAAAACTTGACGTTCAAGTAGCAGTTCTATTGACTTGCGCGCCGCGGTGCCGATGGACTTCAATCGCTCGCCACCCTTCCCGATCACGATACCCTTTTGACTCGTTTTTTCCACGTAGATTACTGCATCGATATGCGTGATGTTTTCTTCGTCGGTGTAGTTTTCCACTGCAACCGCGGTGCGGTAAGGTAGTTCATCGCCTAGTTGTCTAACGACCTTTTCCCGCAGCATTTCTCCGACTAAGAACCGTAACGAACGATCTGTGATTTCATCATCGGGAAACATTTTTGGTTGTGCAGGTAACCACTTGGCAAGCTGTTCAACGACGATGTCCAACCCGCGGTTTTTCAATGCTGAAATCGGAATTATTTCTTGGTAGTTGTATTGCTTGCTAGCCTCTTCAAGAACTGGAATGATCCTCGACTTGGGGTGTATTTGGTCAACTTTGTTGAGTACGCAGAACACTCGTTCTACTTCGGCAGCTTCAAGGTGTTGAACCACGCGTTGGTCAGCTTCAAGCCATCCGGCCGCGTCGATGACATGCAAACAAAGGTCCACTTCCCGTAGTATTCCAATTGCTTGTTGGTTCATGTACCGATTCATCTCGTTATCCGCACCCTTGTGCAGCTCATGCATACCAGGGGTATCCACGAAAATCATCTGCGTATTGTCTATGGTGTAGATACCCAATATTCGTTGGCGTGTCGTCTGTGGCTTGCGCGAAGTAATACTGAGTTTGGTTCCCAGAATGTGATTCAATAGCGTCGATTTGCCTACATTGGGACGACCTACAATCGCGACATATCCTGTTCGGTCAGTACTCGCGTTCATAAGGGAACCAGCCTGAGCATTTCAATTGCTGCAGCGGTCTCGGCTTCTTTTCGCGTCGCACCAGTACCCTCAGTTTTAAGTTCCAAAGCATTGACCACACACTGCACATTGACTGTTGCGTCGTTGTGGCGTGCGTTGGTATCGGAACTCATGACTTCGTAGCTTGGGAGCTCACCTAGTTGTTGCATTAAGCGCTCTTGCAACAGAGTTTTGGGGTGTTTATGGATGGGGAGATGAGGTACGATGTGGGTAAACACTACATCGCGAACTGTCGCTAAGGAACTATCGAGATAGACCGCAGCCAAAAGTGCTTCCATTGCGCCAGCAAGGCTGGAATTTGAATGTCCGCCTCCATCTCGTCTTGCGCCTTTACCTAACAGCATACACTCGTCTAAACCAAGATTACGCGCAATCTCCGCAAGGTGCACATTGTTCTCACATTCAATTCGTTGTTGAGTGAGCGTACCTGGATCGGCAGACGGCAGCGTATGGAAGAGTTCATCCGACAATATAAGACGCAACACCGAGTCGCCGAGAAATTCCAACCGCACGTTGTTGGTAGCAGAAAAACTGGAATGAGTCAACGCTAATTTAAGATACTGAGTGTTCGAAAACGTATATCCGAGTCGCTCTTGTAGTGCTTCGAGAGTCTTGACATCATGCGGATTAGAAGCCATTAGTGGTGTCTGTTGATTCGATTCGTACTAACTCACTCGCTCGTGAGTTCTAGCGCGGATAACAGAGTACTATCGGCCCCGTCGCACACCACTGAATGCTGGTCGAAAGTTAGAGAACATTTCTTTCCAACCTCGAACCAGAGCTCCGTCCAGCGAACGCCAAATTAACAAAGCCGCAAACAGTGCCACGCAAGCCCAAGAAAGAATATTTACATCTTCATGTTCATGTCCTGCGACCGCGAACAACTCAAAACCAGTCATGAAAATGAGCACGTCTACGGTAATACCGAATAACGTGGTGACTACAACTACCGAGGAAACGTAAATCGTTGCGAAGCGCGCACCGAACTGTTTGAGGATCATTGCGATCGTTGTTGTGTTGGTGGCTGGACCCGTCATGAGAAAGATAAGTGCCGCGCCCGGGCTCACGCCTTTGAGGACCCAAGCAGCCGCGATCGGCGTACTTGCGCTTGCGCAAATGTATAAAGGTACGCCCATGAGCAGCATCGCGGGATACTGTAACCAAACTGCATAACTGGAACTCATGATTCCTTCGGGTACGGCGAA
Organism: Gammaproteobacteria bacterium; assembly: GCA_009840305.1. Classification (GTDB taxonomy): domain Bacteria; phylum Pseudomonadota; class Gammaproteobacteria; order Pseudomonadales; family Azotimanducaceae; genus Bin55. The sequence continues at coordinate 103,795 of VXNY01000022.1, forward strand.
CGTAATGACCGCACCAAGGACGATCCCTATCAACATCGCCGTCAGTATGTCATCAGCAAGGTCAACAAAACCGTACCGAAACACATGTTTACTTATTCGTCCAAGCGTTAGTCGTCTCTCACTAGGCTCGTACGACATCGCGCTTGTAGGTGCCATCTTGGTCTTTGGTCGCAACCAAGTCGCCAGTCTCACTTTCGTCTGCGTGAACGTATTCGCCGTCGCATGCTTGAGCTGCCTTAATGAAATGTGGCAGTCTTGCTCCGCAGGTATCAGATAGTCGTGAGATTCTTCCTCGCAACAATCGTCCTTTGCGTTACAAGAGGCTGCGGTATTCTCTTGCGGTAACTCATACGGAGTCTTTTTCAACAAGCCGATAGAAGACAATCCAGCGACCACTGCAGTAACGAAAGAAACCAGAGGGCGTACCACTGCCGCGACCCAACCAAACAACGCGTTTGTGATGAGAATGGAGTCGACTCCAGTCTCCGGAGTGGTGATAAGAAAGGACATACATGCAGAACGAGACGCGCCCTTATGGCGCATCTCAGCCACAACTGGTACCACCGAACAGCTACAGAGTGGCAAGGGAATACCAATAGCTGCACTCGTAGAGACAGAGCCTATGCTATCCTTCCGCAACCAACGCAGAATCGCGTGGCGAGATACAAAAACGTGAATAACGCCTGCCAGCAATAGACCCAATAACAGCCATGGAGGTAACTCGAGCAAGAGTTTGCCAAACTGTTCAATTTTTTCCATTTATTACGTCTGTACGGGGCGATACCGGATCTAATCCTAGAGTAACAAATTATAAGTCCGTAATTCTGTTTGATTCGAGGGTACTTCGTAGTCGATATGGGGCCAATTACTGCAATGAAGCACGACGATCCAAATCTCTGGTTTGCTTGATCTACGCCGATACGCACACCGGTTACAGACGGACGATGCAAGAATTAGCACAATTGGTTCAATACAAGCTGGCGACGCCGTTATATCGCCAATGAGGTTGCGTTACGCGTTTTGAAACATCTTGCGCGGATCAAACGCGTCACGCACCGCCTCACCAATAAATATCAACAGACTGAGCATGATTGCTAAAACAAAAAAGGAAGTCAGACCCAACCAAGGTGCGTGCAGATTGTTCTTTCCTTGGTTAAGTAGTTCTCCTAGAGATGGAGACCCCGGTGGTAGTCCATATCCTAAGAAGTCCAAGGAAGTCAATGCGGTGATCGAACCAATCATCACGAACGGTAAAAACGTCAACGTAGCCGTCATTGCATTCGGTAGGACGTGTTTAAACATGACCACTGCGTTGTTAACTCCTAAACTTCTGGCAGCGCGCACGTACTCAAAGTTTCGCGTGCGTAAGAATTCCGCCCGGACGACACCAACCAGAGACATCCACTCAAACAGTAGAAGCAGACCGAGTAACAGCCAGAAACTTGGATTAAATATGCTCGCGAGAATGATCAGCAAGAACAATCGCGGCATACCGGACCAGATCTCGATGAAGCGTTGGAACAACAGATCAAGCCACCCGCCAAAAAATCCTTGTACTGCACCTGCGGCAACCCCGACAATTGAGGATAGCGTAGTGAGCACGATCCCAAACAACAACGATATGCGGAATCCATAGATCACGCGGGCGAGTACGTCTCTCCCCGTGTCGTCAGTCCCGAGCAGATTTTCGCCGGACGGTTTGGCTGGATTAGATTCCTGTCTACCGAAATTGACTGTTTTGTACGAGAAGCGTATCGGCGGCCACAACATCCAACCCTTTTCATTGATCATGTCTTTAACTTCTTGCTCCCGATACTCAGCCTCTGTTTGAAAAAAACCACCGTAGGTGGTTTCTGGGATAGGTTCTTGAAATATGGGGAAGTAGAGCTTACCGTCAAAGCTGACGATCAAAGGTTTGTCGTTTGCGATCAGTTCGGCGAAGAGCGAAACGAAGAACAAGGTGATGAGAATCCAGAAGGACCAATACCCCCGTTTGTTCCGTTTAAAGTTTTGGAGCCGGCGTTTTGTCAGTGGGGATAGTTTTAAACGATCCCGAATACCACGCAATGTATTGCGTTCACCGGCCATTAGGTTGCACGACTCTCGAAATCGATTCTGGGATCGACGAAGGTATAGGTTAGATCTCCTATTAGATTCATCACTAGACCCAACAGCGTGAAAAAGTACAACGTCGCGAACATGACCGGATAATCGCGTTTGAGTACAGCTTCATAACCGAGCCTCCCGAGACCGTCTAAACCGAAGATAATTTCAATTAACAACGATCCTGTAAACAAAATTCCCACAAACGCTCCGGGGAATCCAGCGATCACAATCAGCATCGAATTTCGAAATACGTGCCCGAATAGAACTCGTCCTTCTTTGAGCCCTTTGGCGCGCGCAGTCATCACATATTGTTGATTTATCTGGTCAACGAACGAATTCTTGGTCAGAAACGTTAGTGCTGCGAAACCTCCAATGACCATCGCGAAGACCGGGAGCACGAGATGATGAACGCGATCCAAGAATTTCCCGATAAAGGACAATTCCTTGTAGTTCTCTGAGGTTAGCCCCTGTAACGGAAACCACTCAAAGTAACTCCCACCAGCGAAGATCACAATCAGCATGACTGCGAACATGAAAGCCGGTATGGCGTTCCCTATGATCACCACTGCGCTTGTCCAGACATCAAACGGCGAGCCATCCCATACAGCTTTACCAACGCCCATCGGGATTGAGAATAAGTACACGATTATCGTGGTACACAACCCTAGAGATATCGACACTGGCATCTTCTCGAAGACCAGATTCACGACGGTTTGATCACGAAAGTAGCTAGTACCGAAATCAAACTTGAGGTAGTTCCCAATCATGAGAAAGAACCGCTCCCAAAGCGGTTTATCAAAGCCGAATTGTTTTTCAAGCTTCGCGATGAATTCCTCGTCTAAGCCTTCGGCACCGCGGTATCTTGAACTACCACCGGAACCCATCGATCCTACTGTTTCAGATTGAACCTCGCCCCCTCCGGCACCTGTGATCCGCCCAGTTACGGAAAGATCGGGATCGGTCAACTCGGAGATAGCCTGTTCGATCGGACCTCCAGGCGCGAACTGAATCACGACGAAATTGATCACCATGATCCCAAATAATGTTGGGATGATGAGTAGCAGTCTACGAACGACGTAAGCTAACATCGTTCTCTATTCAACCAACCCTATGCGACAGGTTCACATCGACGTCAATAAAAAACTATAGTATTAATTCGCGAGCCCGTGACTCTTTGCCTTGGCTTCATCATACCACCATGTCGAAGCACCAGTGGTATAGATGGGTCGAGTTTCCGGTTGCCCAAATTTGTCCCACCAAAGAAATCGAAATGAATTGGTGTGCCACGCCGGAATAACATAGTGGTTCCAGAGCAGAACACGATCGAGTGCGCGACAAACAACGATCAGTTCTTCCCTAGTCGTCGCCGCCACGATTTTTTCTATTATTTCATCAACCACCGGGTTTTTAATGCCAATGTGGTTGTCTGTTGCTTTTTGATCTGCGGCTTCAGACCCCCAGTCGCTTCGCTGTTCGTTTCCAGGAGAAAGGGACTGCGCGAATACGTGAACGAGCATGTCAAAGTCTCTTTCGTTATTCCGTCGGTGTATATAGTGTGATTGCTCGACGGTTCTGATGGAAGCCGAGATTCCTACGCGGTTCAAGTTTTCGATAAAAGGCGTGATAATTCTTTCAAAGCCTGGGGATCCCAAGAGAAATTCAATTTCCATTACTTCGCCAGTTTCTTCGTGCGTGAGTTTGTTGTCTTTAATCTTCCATCCTGCTTCGTCCAACAACATGGCTGCTTTGCGGAGATTTTCTCTTATATTTCCACTCCCATCGGTGGTGGGCAAAGTGTATTCTTGGGTAAAGACCTCTTCCGGCAGCTGGTCTTTGTATGGGCTCAAGATATCGTATTCTTCTTCAGATATCAAGCCTCGAGAGGCCATATCGGAGTTTTCGAAGTAGCTTGTAGTGCGTGTGTACTGACCATAGAAGAGTTTTTCGTTCGACCATTCAAAGTCAAAACAATACGCTAATGCTCGACGCACCCGAGGGTCTTGGAATTTTGTTTTTCGGATATTGAAGATAAACGCTTGCATGCCAGTTGGACGTTCATGTCGTAACAGCTCCTTCTTCACTAGTCCCTCATGAAGTGCTGGAAAATCGTATGATGTTGCCCACTTTAAGCTTGAGTTCTCTAGTCGTACGTCATACTCGCCAGACTTAAATGCTTCAACTGCTACTTCAGCATCTAGATAGTAGTCATATCTAAGGAAGTCAAAGTTGTTTGAACCGACATTTACGGGTAGATGTTCGCCCCAGTAGTCCTTGTCTCGTTCAAGTACAACATAACGACCAGCTTCAAATGATGAAATCTTGTAGGGACCGCTTGAAACCGGAGGATCTAGTGTGGTTTTTTCAAAATCCAGATCTTCCCAATAGGCTTTAGAAAAGACTGTGACTTGACCCACAATTTGAGGAAGTTCACGGTTCGGCGGTCCGTCGAATTCAAACTTTATAGAGTGCGGGCTGAGTACCACTGCGTCAGTAACATTCTTGTAATAATGCGCGTATCTCGGGTGCCCGTGATCGACGAGCGTATGAAAGCTAAATTTGACATCTTCAGCAGTAATTGGAGTGCCATCGCTAAACCGCGCTTCTGGTCGCAAATGAAATATCGCAAACGACAAGTCTTCCGCTACTTCAAGAGATTCTGCGATTAGTCCGTATTGTGCTTGAAAATCGTCTTCAGCAGTCATCATCAGTGACTCGTAAAGATTACCATTTGCCGCTAATCCTGCAGCGAAGTCTCCTTTCGCGGTGTATGGATTAAAGGTATCGTATCCGCCGATCACGGCAAACCTCATAGTACCACCCTTTGGCGCACTTGGATTTACGTATTCGAAATGTTCGAATCCAGGGCCGTATTTGGGGGCGTAGCCCAGAGTTGTGGCATGAAGTTTCTTGGTCTTGACTTCATCGCTCATACCCACACAACAAAAAAGAACGGCTAAAGCGAGGACAAGTGTGTTTTTTACAATCTTCATAGTGGCGTAGTTCCTCTTGGCAAGTCTTTAATTAGACATCAATCTGTCAGCTTTCTCTCACGTGTCCAACAATGTGTTCGACACTCTACATTGTAAAGTATTTGTCTATAAACGGATACCATTATCTGCCAAACTCGGTACTTGCCGTTCCCGAAAGAGAGATCGATGATTCAATTCGTTTGAATGGTCGTCGAGTCGCTCAGTGGTAGTTTTTTTACTCTTCTTATGTTTTCTTTAAGATCAGGTATTGCTCGGTTGAGAATGCCCTCGGAAGCGGTTCTATTGAGGAGGTGAATGCGTTCAACTAGGCGAGGGTACCAACGCCAATGGTCAAGTAGCGATCCATCTTCCGCGTAGCAGCATTCGTCGGGATTGGCAAGCGTCGGTAAAAGTGCGTTAGACTTTTCATTAAAGGACTCAATTTCCTTCTCTAGAATTGCCAATCCATGGGTTCCCAAAATAATCTCGTCGAAGTCATACTCGAGAGACTCAAAGTGTTTAGTGTAGAACGCAGCATCTCGGACAAATCCCGGATAAACGAAAAGCAGATCACTCGAAGGAATCCGCGGGCGTTTTCCTTGTTCAATTTCTTTTACGACTTGCAAGTGTGCTTGAAGCTTCTGTTCCTCGAAATCGAGCGTGGAAGCTAGTATTTGAAGTTCTATCGACAAGTACTCGTAATATTGCACCTGTAATCTGCGTTCCCTCAAATCTTCCTGGTAATCGGTGAACAAAAAAGCTAGATATACGCCTAAAAACACGACAAATAACTCAAACACATACTTTATCCATTCTGATTGGAAAACTTTCTTCGTTATTGCAACTACAGAAGCAAGTATGGCATTCATGGGAGCGCTCCAGACAATTCAAAGAAATCCTATTCTATCAACGGTATAGGTCGATAGGAGGCTCAAACGAAGCTTATTTAGGGCTCTTTTAAATTGCCCAGAACGCTACAAAAAAATTAATTCGGTTTTCGCCATCGCACTCAAACGCGTCTAGGGCAGCGCGATGGGAAGAGTCTGCTGAAGGTGATGAATACTGTACATCGAATTTGGTGGACGATCTTTCACACACTAGTTAGACACTCGCGGAAAATCGAATAGCTAAGTTAGAATATCTCGGCACAATCGTTGCTTGTAGTCTCAGTGGAGGTAAGGCTATGACAGATCTAGACGTGAAACAATTTCTGGAGTATCAGGAAGAAAAGAAATCGCTTGCGGTAAGTTATTTGCTTTGGGGATTCTTAGGTTATTTCGGTGCGCATCGGTTCTACCTCGGAGAAACTGGTACTGCCGTCGCGATGTTGATTCTTACACTAACGGTGGTCGGAATTCTAGTGACCTTCGTTTGGTGGATTGTCGATGCGGTCCTTTTACCTGGAATAGTGAAAGACATCAATAGGGACATACTTGACGATATTACGGACTCGTATAGACATGGTGTATATTCAGATAGATATTGAGTCCCAATGAAAGTGACGGAAATTATTAAGATAGGTGCACAAGTATAATAGGACTATGTCCATTAGAGGCATAACATATCGTTTAATACCCGGCACTAAAGCCCGAGCGCGACAGCTCACATGTTTAGCTGGTGCCTGTCGTTGGATTTGGAACGAAATGCTGGATTTACAAAACGAAACCTACGAATTGTCACAGATGTATCATTGCCAGTGTCCGAACCCAACTTTTTTCACGCTCGGCAAGGTCTTCACGCAGATTCGTAAGCATACGCCTTGGCTCCAAGACTTATCCTTTCCGGTCGTTCGATATACACTAAAACATCAGGCGGACGCGTGGGCGCAATACTTCAAAGGAGTTCGAGGTAGACCGAAGTTTAAAGGTAAACGCGGCGACGATTCGTTCACTATTCCTGAACAAGTTAAGCTCCGATCCAACCATGTTCATATTCCAAAAATTGGCTGGTTAGTCGTGCGGGGTAACAATCCCTATCCTCAAGGGAAACCCATCAAAGCAACCGTGAGGCAGTGCGGTCGGAAATGGTTCTGTAGCGTCATCTATGAAGTCGATTTACCCGAACCCGTCGATAACGGCTTAGCCGTGGGTCTTGATCGTAATGTCGGTCAGGTTGCCACGAGCACTGGAGACATTATTCCGTTGCCGGACACTAAGAGTTTAGAAACCCGGAAGAAACACTATCAGAGAATGGTGAGTCGCAGACAGAAGGGTTCGAATCGTCGAAAACGCGCCAACCAGTTGTGGGCGAGAACTGCTCGCAGATTAGCGAATCAACGCAAAGACTGGTGCCATCAAATATCTCGCGTATTAGCTCAATCGGCTTCGGAAATAATAATTGAAGACTTAAACACGCAGAGTATGACGAAGTCAGCCAAGGGAACGATCGAAAATCCTGGTAAGAACGTCAAACAAAAGTCAGGACTAAATCGAGAGATACTGAGGAGCGGCTGGGGAATATTAGAAAACTTTTTGGGATACAAAGCGCATACAGTCACGAGAGTGCCAGCAGCTTACACCTCGCAGAAATGTAGTCAATGCGGACATATCGCAAAAGAGAATCGCAAGACGCAATCCAAGTTTGAGTGCGTCCGTTGCGGACACATTGGCAACGCGGACATCAATGCTGCGTTGAATATCTTGGCCTCGGGGACTGGGGCGTCTGGACGTGGTAAAACGAATGACCTTTTAGTGATTTCGTGGAGCGTCAACACGTAGCACAACTACGATTTGTGTAGTTATGTATATAAGTCCCA
>VXNY01000025.1 GCA_009840305.1 Gammaproteobacteria bacterium
AAGCAAGCAAGCAAGCAAGCAAGCAAGCAAGCAAGCAAGCAAGCAAGCAAGCAAACTAGGCATTATAACATGGATGACGTTGGGTGAAATCGGCACTTTCAAAAGAGGAACTGGACTTCAAAAGTCAGATTTCACCGAATCAGGGGTCGGCTGTATACACTACGGCGAAGTGCACACTCATTACGGTACATGGACAAACCAGACCAAATCTTATATCAGTTCCGACCAAGCTAGCCGATTGCGTAAGGCCCATAAAGGAGATTTAGTGATCACCACGACTAGCGAGGACGACGAAGCAGTAGCAAAGGCGGTAGCTTGGCTAGGAAATGGGACAGTGGTAGTGAGTACGGACACGTTAATTTTTCGACACTCAATGAATCCAAAGTTTGTTTCCTATTGCTTCCAAACGGACTTTTTTCAAAAGCAGAAAAGACCCCACATCATAGGGACCAAGGTTCGTCGCATCAATGCAGACAGACTTGAAAAAATTCGCATCCCAGTCCCCTCTATTGAAGTACAGGAAGAAATCGTGAACGTTCTAGATAAGTTCTATGCACTTACTAACGACCTCTCGATAGGATTACCTGCTGAAATCCATGCACGTAGGAAACAGTATTCGTACTATCGCGACCAATTGCTTGCGTTCAAAGAGGCCGCATGAGCGAGGCTTCAAATCCAAAACACTATGAACCGATAGCTCTTTCGGATCAGAATACGGTTGTCGCAGAATCACCAAAAGTCTGTGAGAAAGAGACTAGTTACCAATCAGAACACGAACTTGAAACTGCGTTTATCAAGCAGTTGCAGGCGCAGGCATACGAACACCTACCAATTACCACAGAAGCTGAACTATTGGCCAATTTACGTCGGCAATTAGAAAAGGTAAACGATGTCAAATTTACAAACGCGGAGTGGGAACGATTTTTCGCAAACAGCATTTCCCGGGCGAACGATAGCATAGTCAAGAAGACTGAGCGCATTCAGGAAGACCATGTTCAAAATCTCGACCGCGATGACGGTACGTTCAAAAACATCTACCTAATTGATAAGCAACGCGTTCACAACAATTGTTTGCAGGTCATCAACCAATACGAAACTGCAGGTCTTAAGAGCAATCGCTACGATGTGACTGTACTCGTCAATGGCTTCCCGATGGTTCATATCGAACTGAAGCGCAGAGGCGTAGACATTCGTGAGGCATTCAATCAGATCAATCGATACCAACGAGAGAGTTTCTGGTCAGGATCGGGACTCTTTGAGTATATACAACTATTTGTTATCAGTAATGGGACCCTAACCAAATACTACAGCAACACAGTTCGAGAAGGGCATATTCTTGAATCGCGGAGTAAGCGTTCTCGACACAAGACATCCAACAGTTTTTCTTTTACGAGTTGGTGGGCGAATGCCAAGAACAAGCGCATCGCTGACTTGACAAGTTTTACCAAGACTTTTTTCGCCAAACACACGCTACTGAATGTTTTGACTCGATATTGTGTGTTTGACGTGGACCAAAAATTGCTCGTCATGCGACCGTATCAAATTGAGGCAACTGAACAGATTCTGCGACGCGTTGCAACAAGCTCCAATCACAAACAACTGGGCAAAAAATCCGCTGGCGGGTACGTTTGGCACACTACAGGTAGCGGCAAGACTCTTACTAGCTTCAAGGTAGCACAACTAGCTCAGAGCCTATCAGATATCGACAAAGTACTTTTCGTAGTAGACCGTAAAGATCTCGACTATCAGACCATGCGCGAGTACGAACGATTCCAGAAAGGGGCGGCTAACTCCAATGCGTCTACAGCTGTACTGCGGAAGCAGCTCGAAGATTCCAATGCGCGCATCATTATTACCACTATTCAAAAGCTTACACTTTTTGTCTCGAGAAACAAAAACCATCCGGTCTTTAATACACACACAATCCTGATCTTTGACGAGTGTCATCGTAGTCAGTTTGGCGAAATGCATTCTGAAATCACACGTGCATTCAAGCGTTATCACCTGTTTGGCTTCACCGGGACACCAATCTTTGCTGATAACTCTGCTAGTTCGGGAGGGAGACTACGTACCACTGCACAAGCCTTTGGCGATCTCCTCCACACTTACACCATAGTTGATGCAATAAACGACAAAAACGTTTTGCCCTTTCGCATCGACTTTATCAATACGGTTAAGACTTCAGCACACATTGAGGACAAACAGGTTTCTGCTATTGATACAGAAGAAGTGTTGCTTGCACCCGAACGCGTCTCACAAATCGTCAGCTATATCCGAAAACACTTTGACCAGAAAACAAAACGTAGCGCAAAGTACCAGCATGCTGGCAAACGAATTGAGGGTTTCAACTCGCTGTTTGCAACTGCCTCGATTGAAGCAGCGAAACGTTATTACACAGATTTCGGCCGCCAACAAGAGGACATACCAATCAGCCAACGCCTGAAAATAGCACTTATCTACAGTTTCGCATCCAACGAAGAAGATCTCGACGGTCTCTTAAGCGAGGAGGAATTCGAAACCGATAAGTTAGACCAAAGTTCGGGTACTTTCTTACAGGGAGCGATTGAGGACTATAACTGTTTGTTTAAAACCAATTTTGACACTTCGTCTGACAGATTCCAGAACTACTACAAGGACGTATCAATGCGTTTGAAGAATCGAGAATTGGACTTGGTGGTTGTGGTGAACATGTTGCTCACGGGGTTTGATGCCACTACACTCAACACTCTTTGGCTTGACAAGAATCTGCGTGCTCATGGTCTCTTACAAGCATACTCTCGTACTAACCGTATTCTCAACTCGGTTAAGACTTACGGCAATATCGTTTCTTTTCGTGACCTTGAACAAGAAACGAATGATGCGCTTGCGTTATTCGGTAGCGAGGAAGCTAAGAGTATCGTCTTACTGAAACCATATAGTGAGTACTACGAGGAGTATAAGAAATGCATAAACGAACTTTTGGGCAACTACCCCTTAGGTTCATTAATTGTTGGAGAAACTGCACAAAGAAATTTCATTAGTCTCTTCAGCGCTATCTTACGTCTCAGGAACATTCTTACCGCGTTTGACGAATTCTTTGATAACGAAATTCTTAGTGAACGAGAATTCCAAGATTATCAGAGTGTTTATCTCAATCTTTACGCTGAGTACCGTGGAGCTACGGCCACCGAGAGGGAGTCAGTCAAGGACGATGTGGTATTCGAGATTGAATTGATCAAACAAATTGAGATCAATGTTGACTATATTCTGATGTTGGTCCAGAAGTACCAGAAGGAGATTGGTACGGAAGAAGGCAATCAACTTACAATCGACATCAAACGTGCGATTGATGCCAGTCCCAGTTTGCGCAACAAGAAAGATCTTGTCGAAAAGTTCGTGGATTCCATCACCGTGGATACTGAGGTCGATGCCGAATGGCGTTCCCATGTTGTAACCAACATGAATCAGGAGTTGGATCAGCTCATTTTGTCAGAGAGTCTTAATGGCTCCGAGACTCGATTGTTTTTGCGGAATGCGTTCCGAGACGGTGCGGTCCCTGTGTCCGGTACCGCCATTACAAAGATTCTTCCTCCTGCCACACGATTCGGTCCGACTAATATTCATGCGATACAAAAGAAAGCGGTACTCGAAAAGTTAGAGATAATTTTCGAACGTTATTTAGGTTTAGTCCCAGAATCCGATTTACTTGCACACGTCGTTTGAAGAGTTTGTCCTTTTGCCGGGATAGAATCGGCGGGTTAGAGATTGTCGGAAGAGCAACCACGGTTGAGTTCTGATCTTTTTTTCGAATTTAACACTGAGCATTCACTTAGGAATAGTGTGATCGCTTTTAAACAAAACAGCAAAACCACCTGTTGGTGGCACACCGTCTATCAAACGCTCGATAGCCAAGTCGTTCATGTCGATTTGTCAAACAATTTTGAAAACGAGTCTATCGCCTATGACACCTTGGATGAACAGGAACGGAAGAGGGCACAAGCTTTTCACACTGAGACTAATCGCCGACAATTTGTTCTCTGTCGCGCCGCGTTGCGAGCGAATCTCTGCCTCCAACACAGTCTCGACAATTTCAAATTGCAAGTGTTCGCAGAGCGGAACGAAAAGCCTGTAGCGGTAATAGCCGGAAAGACTTTGATGATTGAGTTTAACGTGAGTCATACCGAGGATCACGGTTTGTTGGCGTTTGCGAGACAAGGTCGGATAGGAGTGGATGTAGAAAATCGTGAAAGCAGACCAGTTATTGATGAAATTCTGTTTTCAGTGTTTTCCCCGAAGGAACAAAGGCTACTTCGACAGACGCCGGAACCTGCCAGACGGCAAATATTCTTTCGTCTTTGGACCTATAAAGAAGCTCTGATAAAGGCGACTGGAGAGGGGTTTCGTCGGGACACCTCAGCATTTTCGATTCCCGAGTCTTTATTGGGTCACGCTCGCGCTGCAAGTATGTCACTACACGATATTCCCGGGGTAGTGTGGAAAATAGTTAATCTTGAAACTGATCAATTCGCAGCAGCAATTGCACAAGAACTCGTCGCGTCGTGATACCGGCTCGTTAACGACCTAGACGGAAGCTAACAACATGCATTGGACAGTACCGAAACCACGCTCAGAGTGTAAAGTCGTACTTGACGATGGTACCCACATTGTGGTTCGCCAACATGGCAACTCCAACGGTCCTAGATTGCTGATGTGTCACGGTAATGGTCTTGCGATTGATCTTTACTATCCTTTTTGGTCTCATTTTGAAAGTGACTATGAGATCTTGGTCTATGACCTCAGAAACCACGGTTGGAACGAAAGAACTCATGAAAACGACCACAACATTGTCAGCATGGTTTGTGACGTTGATGCAATTTTGGATGAAACTTCCAAGAAATATGGTGCAAAACCAACTTTTGGTATTTACCACTCGCTGTCCGCACTAATCGCTCTTCTGTATTCGTCGCAGATATTCAGTGCTATTCTTACTCGAATAAATTGTGGCTTCGATGGTCTTATCTTGTTTGATCCTCCAGTATATCCTTCAGGTCCTGGAGAGAGTAGTGAGCAATTTGATCAAGCCGTCCAGACCGCGACAGCGCGAACAAACAAACGTACAGATTACTTTGAATCGCATGCACAGTTTGTTGAACTCATGAACTTTCTACCGCCTTTTTCAAGACTTGTACCAGGCGCAACAGAACTGATGGCTCAAAGCATCTTGCGTGAATGTAAAGATGGCGGCTACCGATTACGGTGTCCCAGAGAATATGAAGCGCGACTTACTCGATTCGCACGAACATTTGCTGGGCAAATAAATTTTGATGAACCGCCACATCCCATTAAAGTAGTCGGAGCGGATCCAGTATTGCCTTCCTCATATCTGCCGACAGTCGATTTATCTGACATGATTAGTGTAGATTTTGACTTTGTCGCGGATGCCACGCACTACATGCAAATTGAAAAACCCGAGCTTTGCGCATGGTACGCTGATGATTTCATCTCGAAAATAAGATCGGAGAGTCATTGAGGCGTCGACTCGAGGAATCTTTGAGGTATTAAACTGGTGCATGAAATCACGTACATTTATCTTTGTAGAAGGCTAAACAGAAAAACTTAACAGAAACAAATGGAAAAAAATTTGGGATCAGTAGAACCTATTGCTGTCGTGGGCATGGCATGTCGATTTCCCGGCGCGCCAGATATACCTTCTTTTTGGAGACTACTCGAAAATGGAGGGAACGCGGTTTTGGATGGGTTGCCAGAATCAGGACCAAACAGATTGGAAAAGCTGTTTGAAAACCGCGGACATCTACAAGATGCCTGTCGATACTGCGCTTATGTCGATGCTATAGATCAATTCGACGCCGGCTTTTTCCGAATCTCTCCAGTAGAAGCTGAGTTACTTGATCCTCAGCAGCGTATGATGCTTGAGACAAGTTGGCAAGCTCTAGAGGACGCAGGGATGGATCCCGATCGACTGAAGGAGAGCTTAACCGGAGTCTACAGTGGTATCAGTAACGATGAGTATCGAATGCTCGTCGTTGAATCGGAGGGCTCCGGAGAAGCAGCAGAATCTCTTTATGCACTGAGTGGCACAAACTTGAACGGCACCAGTGGTCGTGTTTCTTTCGTATTGGGTGTCATGGGCCCGGCAAAAGCGGTGGATGCAGCCTGTGCATCATCGCTTGTGTCTGTACACGATGCTGTCGCAGACCTCCAGCAGGGTAAGGCCGACCTAGCGCTTGCGGGTGGTGTACAAGCTATTTTGAATAGCCGAATCTTTGAGCTTCGGGCTGATTCGCAGATGTTGTCCCCTGACGGACAGTGCAAGGCATTTGACGAATCCGCTAATGGCTATGTTCGAGGAGAAGGTTGTGGTGTGGTGGTGCTCAAACGCCTAAGCGACGCTGAAGCCGACGGTGATCGAATCTGGGCTGTGGTTCGTGGCGCTGCGGTCAACCATGGAGGTGCTAGCGTTGGTTTGACGGTTCCACATGAACCCGCGCTCGAGAGAGTGATCGAAACAGCACTAGCTCAAGCCGGTGTCCCCGCCTGTGATGTCGACTACCTTGAGGCACACGGTACTGGAACTGCTGTTGGAGATCCCATCGAAATCAACGCCGTGTCCAGAGTGTACAGTCAGAACCGCGCAACCGATCGACCACTACTCGTCGGGTCGGTGAAAACAAATCTTGGGCATTTGGAGTCCGCCGCCGGGATCGCCGGTTTCATCAAGGCGGTGCTCGTACTGCAACGTGGCGTGATTCCAAAACATTTGCATTTCAACAATCCAAGTACAAGTATCGACTGGGATTCAATTCCCTTGACAGTCACTTCGTCTCAGATGGATTTACCGGATCGTAATGGAAGACCGCGCTTAGCAGGTGTGAACTCTTTTGGCATCTCTGGTACCAACGCCCACATCGTAGTTGAAGAATATCCGTTGACGGAAACAACTTCCTATCCTCGCGACAGAGTAGTAGGACTGAGTCAAACGGTAACGGTTCCTTCCGCTACAGACGACACAGATCCATCACAAGTTGAGGCAGAGTTCTACGAACGCGACATTCGACTATTACCTATTTCAGCGAAGAATGAACTAGCTACAAAAGAACTTGCTTCACAATATTTGTCCTGGCTCGATGAACACGCTCAAGAACTTCTCGAAGACGGTGAACAAATTGGAGCATTGCTTTCGGACGCGGCGTGGACCGCGGGTATGGGTCGTAGCCATTTCGAATGGCGCGCAGGTCTTCTTTTCAGTACCACTAGTGAGTTACGCACGAGACTCGCTACCTTAGCGGACACGGAACTTCAGCAACCGCGCACAACAAAGAAAGTAGCGTTTGCCTATACAGGTCAGGGCAGCCAATGGGCCGGAATGGGTCGGGATTTGTACGAACAAGAACCAGTAGCTCGCCGAGTGCTGGACCGATGTGAACAAGTTTTTCTAGAAGAACGGGGCACGTCTCTGTTGGATGTGATGTTTGGTCGTCGTGGTAATGGAGAACTCGGGGACACGGTCTGGGAGCAGCCAGCTCTTTATGCGCTCGAGTGTGCGATCACCGCTTTATGGGCTAGTGTTGGAGTTTATCCTGATGTGGTCCTCGGACATAGTGTCGGAGAAATCGCAGCCGCCCAAGCAGCGAAAGTCTTTAGTTTAGAAGACGGAATGAGGTTTGCTTGCCGGCGTGGCGAACTCCTTGGAGCAACCGATCCGGGTGCAATGGCTGCAATATTTGCTCCACCCGAACACGTTCAATCCGCTGTCGACGCAATAAATGCCGACGCTGCTGGAGAGACAATTAACATCTCCGCCGACAACGGTCTGCATCAAGTCGTCAGTGGAACAGTGGATGCCGTCGAGACTCTTTCAAAAACATTTGAAAGTGATGGTGTCCGAGTAAGTAGGTTGAACACTACTAAAGCATTCCATAGTGCCCTTGTAGAACCTGCGCTTGACGAACTTCAATCTTCACTCGATGAAATAACCATCCAACATCCGACGGTGACTTTAGTCAGCAATCTGACAGGTCACGTGTTGGAGGAAGAACAACGACTAGACGGAGATTATTGGCGTCGCCATGCGAGGAATCCGGTCGCGTTCGCTACCGGTGCACGCACTCTTGCTGACCTCAGAGTGGATCTACTTCTCGAAATCGGTCCGCGCTCGGTACTTGCTCCAATGGCAGCCTCGGCATGGCCAGATTCCGCGGCATCGCCAGCTGTGTTATCAAGCATTCGACCAAGACCGGAGGACTCTCCGGCTGAAACGGGGAGCTTTATCGAAGCGGTTGCCGAAGCGTATCAAGCGGGACTTAGTGTCCGATTCGAAGGGCTATTTGTTGGCGAGATTCGAAGACGCATCTCGATCCCTGGCTATCCCTTTCAGCGCGAGACCTATTGGCTGCGGGAGCCGAAACAGAAACGTTCTGTTCAAGGACATCCTTTGCTTGGCTTGTGTCGCGAGTCAGCCAGTGGTGAGATCACATACGAAACTGAACTATTTCCATCCGACCCAGAATGGTTAGCGGACCATCGCGTCTATGAACGCGTCATCGCGCCGGGAGCACTTTACGGAGCGATGGCAGCAGCGTTGTCTCAATCGAGAGCATCAACTCCGGTCATTGTGGCCAATATGCAATTGCACAATGCTCTTGTTTTCCCTGCTGACGACGGTAAGAACGAGAATGAGGAGAACTGCCGCACCGTACAGGTGGTGTTGGGAGGATCGGGTCAGGAACAAACGGGTCTCCTTCAGATACTCAGCAAGGGACCGGCTGATGTTGATTGGATACTCCATGCGGAGTGTCAAGTGTCATCCGAAACTGCCGCACCCAGCGTAGATCCTAGCGTAGATCTTGAGAGTTTGAAAAAAGAGCTTACTCCTGTGGATACGTCAACTCTATACCAAGCAAGAGCGGCCTCCGGCATCGAACTTGGTCCTAGCTTCCGCACACTGGGTAATGTTTGGGCTCGGCCAGGCGAAGCGTTAGGTGAAATCTCTTTGTCGGACATGTCGAGTCGATCCTCTTTAGTTGTTCATCCGCTTGTACTGGATGGTTGCTTTCAGGTCGTTGCAGCAGCACGCATTCAGGGCTCAGAAACCGACGAAACTACGTACTTGCCGTTTGGTTGGGATCAACTGTGGCTGTCGTCCGATAGTTTGCACGAACAGGTAGTGTGTCACGTTCGAATGATCGATACTGCTGATACGTCAAACACAGATTCTGACTCAGCTCCAGAAGTACAAAGAGCAGAATTGCGTATTTACGACTTCGATGGTCGTTTATTGGGAGGACTTGATGGGTACACCATCAAACGCGCGACTCGCGCTGCACTATTTTCGGCACTCGAGAATGTCAATGACCTGTTGTACGAAGTCGTTTGGCGAGAGAGACCTCTGGTACCAGCGATTGTTGCAGCCGACTTCCTACCACTTCCAAATTCGGTCGCACAGGACTTCAAACCACTCGCAGATTACCTCGAGGAAGAGGGTGTCCCACGGGCGAACCGGACTGCGCTGCTAACAGATCTTGAACACTGGTCCCTGTCTCGTGCGTGCTGGACGCTCGAAACGTTAGGTTGGAAGCGTGTTGTCGGACAAGTTGTGCAACCGGAAGAACTTCGCAATGAACTAGGGGTAGACGATGTACACAAACGAGTATTCCGTCGTTTATTGGAAATGTTGGCTCGGTGTGGTGTGTTAGAAGAGGGCGAAGACGGATTTACGGTGAATTTAGGAGATGAAGACCCACTACCAGATGAAATCCCGCCAGATCCCGATGCCGTCGCCGATAAACTAGCCGAAAAACATCCACACGGAGCGACCGAGGTCGGACTGTTTGGACGTTGTGGAAAGTCTTTGCCCGAGGTGCTTCGAGGACAAGCTGATCCTCTCACGTTGTTGTTTAGCAGTGGCTACCCAACGCCGGCCGATCTGTACGTTAGAGCGCCAATCGCGCTCGCAGCGAACAGGTTATTAAGAGATGCGGTGCGTGCACTTTTAGCCGATTTACCAAGTGGAAGACATCTCAGGATCGTTGAAGTCGGTGCTGGAACGGGCTCGGCAACCGCTTCGGTATTGCCAGAGCTTCCTGACGGACGCTTTGAGTACGTGTACACGGACATTTCTGCTGGTTTCTTCGCAGAAGCAGAGTCTCGTTTTGGTGATGCTGGTGGTTGTATTGAATATCGACCTTTAGACATTGAGAAAGATCCTGTCGAACAGGGCTTTGACGCTTATGCCTATGACCTCATCATCGCATCGAACGTGCTCCATGCAACGCGTTCTCTCAATGAAACTCTGGGTCATTGCTTGAAGTTGCTTGCACCGTCTGGACAGATGGTGGCACTCGAAAACCTGCGTGGGCAGGGTTGGATGGACTTGACGTTCGGACAGCTCGACGGCTGGTGGCGTTTCGCTGATGACTACCGTCCACATCATGCTTTAGCTGGGCCAGAGGTATGGGAACGAGCTCTGCTCGACTCAGGTTTTGACGCAGTGGAAGTCTTAGGTTTGGATTCGTCTAAGCCCGATGAAAAACCGGATCGAGGCGTGATTATTGCGAAGGGGTCTGACGAGGTGTTAGAAGTCCCGGGATTCTGGGTTCTTTTAGCAGACGAACGGGGTTTTGCGAAAGAAATCGCCACCCGCCTTGCAAATCGGAATCAAACCGTGATGCTTGTTTCGGAAGATGCCCAGGACCCTATTAGTGTTGAATCAGAACACCGCAACATATTGCATGTAAGCGCGGATATCATGTGCCGCGAGTCGTGGCAAAATCTCGTAAAAACGATTCCTGACGATGTAGACTTAAGCGGTATCGTACATTTTGTCGCGCTCGACGGACGGGATTCCGCAGCTACTACAAGCGACCTCGCACATGACGTGCAACGGACAGTAGCAAGCGCTCTTGCACAAGTTCAGAGCATGGTCGATTCCAATCTAACTCCCGAAAAAGGTGTTTGGTTCATCACAAGTGGGGCACAAGTACTTGAGCGAGAGACCCAGGGATCGTTGGTTGGAGCGACATTGTGGGGATTCGGTAAGGGAGTCGCACGGGAAGCTGCGTATCTCAATCCTCGAATGGTCGATCTTGACCCGACCGTCGACGAACAGGTATTTGATCTCGTTGAGGAGCTAATGTATCCCGACTTCGAAAATCACATCGCTTGGCGCGGTGAGAGCCGTCGAGTCGCGCGGCTGGTTCGCACTGACGACGGACCGGAGCGACTAGATTTGCCCGAGGAATCGACTTGGGTGTTGACTCCTGATCCTGCCGGTGTGTTTGAAACACCACGCGCCAAAGAACTACCCGCGAGACCTCTTGAAGCACGAGAAGTAAAGATCGCGGTCGAAGCCGCGGGGCTTAACTTTTGGGACGTGTTCCGTTCGCTCGGTTTTATCGAAGAAGGAAATCTTGGTAGGGAAATGTGCGGACATGTAGTGGGGGTAGGTTCCGAAGTATCTAATGTTTCGGTAGGAGACCACGTCGTTGGATTGGGCTTTGGGGCGTTCGCAGCGGAAATGATTACCCACGAAGAATTGGTTGCGCATGCACCTTCCGATATTCCAGTGTCTGGATTGGCCACTATACCCAGTGCGTTTGTCTCTGCAGCTCTTTCCTATGAGCTATCTGGATTAGAAGCAGATGATCGAGTGTTGATTCATGCTGGTGCTGGAGGAGTGGGGTTGGCTGCGATTCAACTAGCACAAGCCGCGGGCGCGGAAGTCTTTACGACAGCGAGTGCACCGAAACAGAACTATCTCCGTTCGTTGGGCGTTAAGCATGTCTTCGACAGTCGCCAAACAGAGTTTGGTGCAGAGATTCTGGAAGCTACGGATGGAGCAGGGGTAACCGTGGTATTGAACAGTCTCACTAGTGAAGGATTCATCGATGCGAGTCTGTCCTGCTTGGCACAGGGCGGACGGTTCGTGGAATTAGCTCGGCGCGACATTCTGAGCCCGGAGGAAATGGCTGAAGTACGACCGGATGTAGCCTACGACATACTTGAGCTCGATGTTTTGAAGAAAACAGATCCAGAGTGGGTAGGACGGGTGTTGCGAGATCTGATGGAACGCGTTTCAACTGGTGAACTCACACCCATAGTCCACAGCCGGTGGCCATTAGCGGAAGCAGGTGCTGCATTGATGTTTATGCGCTCGGCTCGGCACCTCGGAAAAATCGTCGTCACGACGCAGCCTCTCGTCTCCGGTCGACTGAAACAGGAGCGAACCTATTTAGTTACCGGTGGATTGGGTGGAATTGGTCTTGCAGTCGCTGAATGGTTGGTGGAGCATGGTGCAGATACCATTGTGCTAAACGGTCGACGTCCTCCCAACGAGGAAGCAAAGGAGACTATTCGCGAACTCGAGGAACGAGGTGCGACGGTTCGAGTCGAACTAGCCGACGTTTCCGATTCTGAAGCATTGGATGGAATGCTCGCGCGAGTAGACCAAGATTTACCTCCTCTTGCAGGTGTCATTCACAGCGTTGGCGTGCTTTCAGATGGCGCACTCACGAACCAGAGTTGGGATCGGTTTGAAACAGTACTGTGGCCTAAAGTTTTAGGAGCTTGGCACCTACATCGTGCCACCGCAGACAAAGATTTAGATCTCTTTATTCTGTTTTCAAGCCGCGTAGGTGTCATGGGCAATCCCGGTCAGACAAACCACGCCGCAGCTAATGCGTTTTTGGACCAACTCGCAGGGCACCGCCGCGCGCTTGGACTCCCGGGACAAGCAATTGCCTGGGGAGCATGGTCAGAAATTGGAGAAGCGGCAGAACAAAAGGACCGTATTGAACGGCAACGATCTGCTTTAGGCGGTCGCTGGTTTACCCCTCAACAGGGAATTCGCGCCCTGAACCGACTTGTCCGACAAGACGTTACAAATTCAGTAGTGATGGCAATGGACTGGTCCGTTTTCGAAGAAGCAGTAGACGACCGACCTGCGTTCCTAGACGAATTACTCTCGTCAGAGGACGATGAAGCAACCGATGGTGCGATCTCGACGGAAGATGTACTGACTCAGCTTGCGAGCGCTAATGTTACTGAACGTGAAAACTTGCTCGTATCCTTTATACAACAAGAATTACAAGCGGTGTTGCGTATGCCGTCCGAACCAGCACGTTCGGTCGGTTTCTTCGACCTTGGGATGGACTCGCTAATGGCGGTAGAGTTTCGTAATCGACTAAACCGCGCGTTATCTGGTGCATGTACAGTCTCGAACACGGTCGTCTTTGACTTTCCAAATATTGAATTGCTCGCCAGTCATTTGAACGGTGAACTGGGTGAGATTGAATCTACGTCTGTGCCTCAGTCGAAACAGAAAGAGGATGACTCTGCAACAAGGATGCAGGCAGCACTACCAGACCAATCGACGACTCTGCAAGTTGAGACTGCACCTCAGGTCCAACCCACGGTTCAAGATCAGCCGAAACCTGAACTGAACATAGAGTCGCGGTCCGATGAGGATCAAATAGCCATCGTTGGCATGGCTTGTCGGTTCCCCGGCGCACCAGACTTAGAGTGTTATTGGAAACAGCTTGAAGCAGGAGCTGATCTGGTGACCGACGGGCGGCCTGATTCAGGTCCATGGAATGGAATCATTGGAGACCCGTCTGCCGAAGAATCTGAGTACCGCGTCGGAGGATTTGTTGATGGACTCGACCAGTTTGACGCTAGCTTTTTTGGAATTCGACCGATAGAAGCAAACATGATGGATCCGCGTCAAAGAATGTTGCTCGAGACAAGTTGGCACGCACTGGAGGATGCCGGAATTGATCCGGTGTCGCTCAAGGGTGGTCGTGCCGGAGTTTTTGCTGGCATAGGCAGTAGTGAATATCGTGATTTAATAACTGCTGCTGGCCGAGACGATAGTTATCTCGGAACCGCGGGAAGCGTCGCCCTTGGGAGAATTGCCTTTGCATTGGGTCTGATGGGACCTGCGATCCCACTCGATATGACCTGCGCGTCGTCATTGGTGGCAGTGCATCAAGCAGCCGCTAGTCTTCGACAAAGTGAAGTAGACGTAGCATTGGCTGGAGGCGTGCACATCATTCTTTCTCGTCCTGTGATGCGATTCATGAGGGATTACGGGATGCTGTCGCGAACAGGCAAGTGTAGAACCTTCGACGCAGCAGCCGACGGCTTCGTACGGGGTGAAGGGTGTGGCATGGTAGTCCTAAAGCGTCTGTGCGATGCCGAAGCTCAGGGCGACCGAATTTGGGGAGTTCTCAAGGGCTCAGCAATCAATCAGAATGGCGCTGCCGCGGCGCTCACGGTACCTAACGGAACAGCTCAAGAACAACTGTTCGCGGAGACATTGTCTCAGACAGGCTTCGCACCTTCAGACGTGGACTACATCGAAGTTCATGGAACGGGATCAGAATTGGGCGATCCTATCGAAGTGCGTGCTGCTGCTGCTGTCTACGGACGGAATCGAGAATCTGATAAACCGCTTCTGCTCGGTACGGTAAAGACCAATATCGGCCACTTAGAAGCAGCGGCGGGCGTTGCCGGTCTCATCAAAGTCCTGTTGTCAATGCACCATGAGATCATTCCAAAGCAGCTACACTTTAAGAATCCCAGTACGCATGTCGAATGGGACAAACTACCGGTAAAAGTTACATCTGAACAGACTGTGTGGCCCCAGAGGTCAAATCGCTCTCCAGTCGCGGGGGTCAGTGCATTCGGTATTTCCGGCACGAACGCGCACGTTATCGTCGAGCGTGCTCCTGCACGAGATGACCAACCAGTTGTAGATGGTCAAGAGGGCTTCGTTGTCGGTACTTCACAACGTATACCTGTTGTGCTTGGGGATTTGATTCAAGACGAAGCACAGATGGAAACTTCGGCAAGTCGCAGAACAAGGCTCTTACCTCTATCGGGTAAGACTCACGAAGCACTCAAGGATCTAGCGGACCGTTATCTCGATTGGCTGGAAGGGCGACAAGAAGCACTATCTAGTGTGGAAGATGCTGAGTCTAAGCTATTAGCGGACATGGCTTGGACTGCGTGTGTCGGTCGAAGTCATTTTGAGCATCGGGCAGGTGTCACATTTAACGACTGTGCATCGTTAAGAGAGGGTTTATTGAGTGTCGCACGACAGGAAGTTGAACCTGAACGCAAACCAATTGGAAAGTTGGCTTTCACTTTCAATGGCGATTACAAGCAGTGGATCGAAAACGTAGATGAACTGTGTAACAGTGAACCGGTGCTACAAGCTGTGTTGAATCAATGCGACCAAGCATTTCGCGATGAATACGATGACTCATTGCTTGAAATCTTAAATGGAGATTCCAAGAATTGGGAAAAGTCCGCATGGACACTACCCGCTGTTTATTCGTTGGAGTGTGCAATCACTGCATTGTGGAACAGCTTAGGAATTCACCCAAGCGTTGTCGTTGGATATGGTGTTGGTGAACTCGCTGCTGCTCAAGCGGCTGGCGTGATTAGCCTAGAGGACGGTGTTCGACTCGCCGCATTGTACGGCGAATACGTAGGTAAAAATGAAGAGGAAGATCTTTCCCAAGATTTGGAAGCTTGCTTGAAAGAATTTTCTCTCTCGCCACTCCGTTTACCCTTTGTGAATGGTACTACAGCTCAAATGGTAGACATCGGCGAGACTCCGGACCTGACATCGTGGTTCGCGCCGAACACTTCAACTGGTCCCGTCTCTCGTCACGAGACAGCATTAACGAAACTAGGAGTCGGCTCTGAGATTGAAATCAATTCGACTACAGAGATTGTAGAGGCTGTTGCTCGAATGTACGAGGCAGGGTTCGAGCTAAACTTTGCCGGACTCTTCGCCGGAGAGACACGACGAAGGATATCGCTACCAAACTATCCATTCCAGCGTCAATCTTATTGGTTCAATCGGTAATTCTGGACCATTTGCTAAATCGATGGAGCCTGAGCACATGTGTGGGGAAAGTTTCGTAGATACTTTTTGATCATTGCGCTTCACCGATCAAAGTTAAGGGATTTATCTAGCCGATTACCGGAAATTTAGCTAGAAATACTGAATTCATTTTCTGAAATTTTTCCGCTTCTACCAGTTCGCTTCCAATGCGTTAGCCAGCTTTTAAAAGATTTGGAAAAAGATGGATGATGACGGTTAGTATACTCGGTAGAAAACCTATAACTGCACCAGCGCAAACGAGAAGTAGACTTTTAACGGAACTCTTCGCATTCGCAATGTCTGTTTTGACGTTTGCAATTTCTGTTTGAATGTTTGCGACCTCGATCTTTGTCGCAAAATGCTTGTCAATATACTGTTTATGTGCTTCGTACTCACGAAATGTAACTCCCGACCATTGCTTTATATCGTTCACTGTGGCACACCGGGTGACCATTCCCGCTCAAAAGTACGTTGTTCTATGCGGTTATCCCGTGTTTTTTGTTCGGTAATCCAGTCATTTACTTTGGAGTCAAAATACCCAAAAAATTCAGAAAATACACAAACAATTCCGTCTATCGGGTCCGAGCTGTAGTCTGGAACTGGTTTAAACATCTGGTAGGCCAAATGTGATGCATCTAGATTACAAGACACCAAATATACAGTGTCAAACACTCGATGGTGGTTTGAGTTCGGCAGTTTTGCAATACGGTTCTGAACGATATCTTTGTAATCAGGGGGTACTGAAACAAAATATATTGTCGTATTCATTTCTTTATCTCCATCGCCATAAAGCCGTAGCTACATTGTGATACTTAGCTGCAGGATTCTAAGAGTTCCCCGCGCTATCGTGGGTTTCTGATTTTTTCCGTTTCTTTTTCCAGCGTTCTTCCTGCGACGCGCGCATCATCGCACCAACTTTCTTTTTAAACTCGTCCATCGTCATCAGACGCTCGTCGGATTGCGGTTCTCGATCTGGGGTGGGTTTAGGTTTGCGCATGTTCGATCCTATGTAATACTCTGCATATATTCGATAATTCGCTGCGCAGCATCTGCGTACATAAGCCCTTTCTTGATCAGATCGAAGAATTGTTTCTTTGCTTCAGGGGACTTTTCAATCGCATCTAGAAAATCATATCCTTGATTCGTGATTCGCAACATATTTTCATCGAGGTCATTCCACACAGCATGTCCAGCGTCAACCAACAATTCAGCATGATGTTTTCGTTTTTGTTCTTCAGAACTAGCTCCGCCGAAGAAAGGCACAAAAATAACACCCAAGTCCGTAGCAGACATCTCTTTTAGTAATAAGATAAGAAGATTTACGTCTCGCATCAATCGTTTTCGTGATTCCTGAACAGGATTCCAGTATTATACTGCAAGAGACACAACTTGAGAAAAGCACCCGTGCGATTCTGGTCAACTTTCGTACGGTCGAGTTGAGCCTTCATTTGAACGCTAAACGAGAAGTCTCTTGGCTCAGTTTGACACTCTAAATTTAGATTTTCAACTTAATGTTAATATCGTGTGCGACGGAAAAGGTGCTTCTGTACGTATAACGAAGAAATAGCCAACAGCTGAATATCAATCAGAATCTGCTGGTCCTAACCCTCAGGGTCGTTTAGTGGAATGCGACTCTGCATTAATCTATTTAGCAACATTGTTCAGGAGTGAAGAATGTTTATCAATTTTACCGTGGCTAAACGCCACAGCAACCATCTTGCGTGTAATCGACTGAACAGAACCACCTACGCACTCAGTGGATTAAGGCGTGAGAATGAGAAACAAGGAAGTGTGATATGACCGAAATGCAACCACCTGAGACCTCCCAAGAACGTAAAAAAACCAAACCAAAGAAAATCCCGATCTATCGGAATGTCATATGGATGCTCGTAATCGTTGAGATTGCTATTCTGGTGATGTATCTTATTGACGCTGGACTGGTTTTGTGGGCATCCAGTGAAGACGTTAAAGTGACGTATGAGTCAGCGTCAGGTCATATTATCAATCTTCAAATGATCGCTGTTGGAGGAGCCGTAGCGATGTTTGAACGATTGATCCCTGCAAGAAAGACAAACGACGGTGATTAGTCGTCATCCTTTGCGGTGTACCAGAGAATGAGAGCGTAAACCACGATTCCCAATATTCCGGGAGCCAGTATTAAAAAAGCCATGTCAGGTTCTCCTGTGTAATATGATACTACGCCCGACCGGTATTTGCAAACGTGGAAGCCCGTAGATAGACCTATCAAGTACGTCCACGAGCCTTGACCGGAACTACTATCTATGAATTACAGTATCGCAGACGTATCCTAGTCGCTATATCACCGTATAGTATTGCATAGGCAATAATCTTACCCTATCTCTGAGTTTTACGCAGCGTATATCTCAATCTCACGCTTGATGTCTTCTAAAGGGGCCGTAACCCACTCATGTTGGTTGGGAAACACTGTGTGAATGTGCTTCTCTGTTTCTCTGAAGTTAGTAGCCTTAATCGAATATTCCAAGGAATATTGTCGATCTGGATCCCCGATCTGGTATGAGTTTAGTCGTTGATCAAGATTCTTAGCAATCCCTACTTTATACTGCCCGTCATATTTCGGGTTCGAGATGATGTAGACGTACTTTGATTCTCTATGGCGTTTGCCAAGATCAGTACGCTTTGGTACCCGAGTATCAAAGTGTATTTCGTTGCGCCATGGTTCCAATGCGTCGGGACGAGCGACCTCTTTGTTTAATCGTAGCTGCACCAGTTCGTATGCTCTCGCTGATACATCAATTCCAATCCACTGACGGTTCGTATTCTCTGCGGCTACGCAAGTTGTAGCACAACCACAGAAGGGATCCAAGACGACGTCATTTTCGACCGTGCTAGCCTTTATGATTCGCTCCATTAATTTCTTCGGTTTCCGAGTTGGATACCCCACATACTCTTTACCGCGAGCCTTCTTAATATCAAGCCAAATGTTTGTTGGTACGATACCCGGGTGTTCATGTAGGTATCTTTTCCGTTGAGGTACGCCACCTATTTTCTTCGGGAGATGAATACGTCCTTCTCGTTCGTACTGTTTCATTGTTGTCTCTGGACAGCGCCATGGACCCATGTGACCACAAAAATCGTATGTGTAGCCTCCGCCACTCAGCCCACCCGATTTAAGATTTTCTGGACGATAACGCCCACGCTTGTCTTCGTATTTGTAATGAGCTCGAGTTTCTTTGTCTAATGGGATTCGTATCGCGTCCTTATGAATATTCGCACCGTAAAACAATAGAGTTTCGCTAACGTTCCCGAACACGGTGGAGTCTTCATGGGATGGATTTCGTTGTCAAATGATCTCGTTTCTAAAGTTCTCTTCCCCAAAAATACAGTCCAATGTCGTTTTCAAATAGTGGCTCATGGTTGGATCGCAGTGTAAGTAAATCGACCCGGTTGTTTTCAGTACCCGTTCGCACTCCATCAGTCGAATAGCCATGTAAGCCAAGTAAGCGAAGTTGTACGGTTTTCCTACTCCCTTGATTCCGTTTAAGAATCTATAGAGTTCTGGCCAATCCTCGTCAATCGTTCGTAGCCACTCGTCTTTAACGTCGTCTTCTTTGAAAATGTCGCTAAACTCAGCACCTTCAGCAGCAGTACCAGTAGGTGCAGTGAATTTCTTGTTCTTATTGAAGGGAGGATCCAAGTATATAAGATCGACACATTTTGAATTTAGCCCCCACAGTATCTCTAAATTGTCCTTACAAAATATGGTGCGATTTTTGACGTTGCAGTTGTTTTCAGCCATTTACTTCTTCTTTGACTCCTTGATTAGTTCCTTGTAGGGTAGGTGTTTGTCGGTCATGTTTCGTACGATCATGCCCATCTGCACTAGTGTATCGAACTTACGTATATTGTGTCGCCCTGCGAATTCTACAACATAACGATGCAAATGCTTGAAGCTCATTCGGTGGTAGGTACCGACGTACCCACGCTTTACCATTGCCCAGAAACTCTCGATACCGTTGGTGCTCGCTTTTTTCTTGACGTACTCGCCCACCGAGTGCTTGACTGACTCGTGTTTGAAGTCTAGTTCCACTAAATTCTTGTACGCTAAAGCTTCGTCAGTGTAGACCTGGCTACGGATCGCGACATTTTCCTTGATGAAACCCTGCAACGTTTCTCGGATCGTGTCATCGATGACCTTGGCCTTGATGTATCCCGTTTCACGATGTTTGATTCCGATCACAGGTTTCATTCCCACAGTTCCACGTCCTTTTCGGAGTTTCTTAGAAGCGTGACGGTTGATCTCTTTACCGCCAATGTAGGTTTCGTCAACTTCCACTTCACCGCTAAACTTTTCGTCGCCATGGGGCAGAATACCCATCGCCTGTCTGATGCGATGTATAAGAAACCAAGCGGTGGGTTGTCGTACGTTGAGCTCCCGATACATTCTCATGCTCGAAACACCTTTGATGTTCGTACACATGAGGTAAATCGCGTACACCCACTTGCTCAGTGGTATGCGCGTACCGTGCAGGAACGTGTTCGTTCGGACGTTGAAGTGCTTACCACATGTTCGACAACGATACTTCATCGGTCGCCCCGTTTGAGTGCGAATCGTATCCAATGCACCGCAATGTCCGCAATGCCTCTGATCACCCCACAGCACAGCATATCTTCAAAAAATCGCTCCGCGGTCGCTTCGTCAGGAATTAACGTGAGCAATTCGAAGACTGTCAAGCCCTTTCGTTGGCTTTGTCCTGGACCTTTAGTTCTATTTCCCATATATTAGTATACTATAAAATGATGACAAAGTCAATAGGACAACAAATATAGTTACATAAACTTTAAATTGATATATTTTGTGTTGCAATATTGAATTATTATCGGATTGCAATAAACAATTAAATTAGCATTTGTGTAATTCAATACACTAGTAACGTTGTAAAATATATTTGCAAATCAATTTAAATTGAAATCAATCTTAGGGATAATTTAGTGAGAAGAGTCAACAAATTTCCCCGACAGCGTAAACCAGACGGTTCAGACGAGTGTAACAAAACCCGCGCTCAACGGCAACGAAGTACCAAACCGGTCGGTGCGTAGTCTACATCAGCAGATACCGACGACGAGCACCTTACGTCCCGGTATCAGCGACGCGGGATGTCAACCAGACAACTCTTGGCTGTGCAATTCGAAGGGGATCTGGACGATGCCCTACATGAATCCGAGGCTATTGAACAGGAACTAGATGAAGGCGGGGAACCAGAGGACTCCGGTCATTTTCTTCCAAGGGAGCATACATTATGAAATCAGACTCGACAAAGCGAAACGATCAAGCTGAAACTCTAGAATCATCGGAATCGACAAGTAAAATAGAAGCCCCCTCTCCGGAAAATGAGAGAACATTTGGATTGGAGAAGGGGTCTTACATCGGTGACGGATCAGGTCCGTACGACGAAAGAGGGGGAAAGAATCCTCCTCAAACGTCTTCTAATTTCACATAAAAGTCATCCATTTCTTTGCACATAGTATCTCTGTTTTTTTGCTTCGCCCGTGCAATCATGCGATTGCACACTCTTGACAATGCGGAATCCAGACTGTCGCAATCCGTTCCCCAGCCATTTACCGACTCTCGGAACATGCCTGTGGCTTCATGAACAGAGATGTTACCATCCGGTAATTTCTCACTCTGAACTAAGATGTTGCAGTTTTTAGGTTCGTGTACTATGAAAGTATGATTTTTATGTTCAAATTTTCTATAGGTTTCAGACATCATTGTCTCCAACTGTCTCATACTCCCACGATTGGGAGTATTTCTATTCCTTTATACGTGCAGAGCGAACAATTCCATTGCTCATTCAAGGATCGCGTCGATTGTCTGTGAAACTTCCACGCAGGTCTCAAAATTGTCCTCAACGACAGAATCGGCTTTTCTCAACGCTTCTTTGCCCTCTGAAGTCATTAATTTTTTGTCCCAGTAGTCTGCTAAATCTCGGAGCCCCTTCCGCTTCTGAGTATTTTCCGGTAATTTCAGCACGAGCTCAGTCGCTGTGGGATCGCCTAAATGCTGAAAACCGATTAGCGTTACTGCTAATTCCTTGAGCTCCCATTCCTCTGTGGTATCCGCACCGAACCGTGCGTTGAGTCGCTTCGTCAGAAATAGGTCGTCAAAGTTGAATTGCCTGACAAATAAGAAGACCACCGCAATAATGATCCACATTGCGATAGTAGCACCCCAACCATGGTCGTCACGGTCGCTGTTATCTTTATCTTTCCTTGGTTCTCGTTTTTGAAATTTGAGAATATAATCTGTGTTAGAGTGTTTTGTTATGCCCTACACAGACGGAATTTACCGGTAATCAGCTAGATAAGTCCCAAAGTTAAATAGCGTCGTCGCTGACCATTTTGATTTGGCTTTTTACGAAGGGAGTACGTAGCCAACAAAGGTGTTCTCCGGCAATCGAATGGCTGGGCTACAATGGTTAACAATCCTAAGAAATTGGAATGTCTATCGGATAGCGAGTTAGCGGAACTACGGGCATTGCAACAATCATTGGATGCCGCCAACCGGTCCAGGGTAGCATGGAATTTGGCCCGTATTGGGGCGGAAAATCGCGTGTTTTGTGGTAGTTGGCGCAAAATTCTCACTTTTTGAATTCCATCATCGAAACTGAGCAATTTTGTAATTTGATATTAGAAAAAAGGACCGGTGGAAAGAATAGCCCATGTTTAACAACGTTTGGTTCCCTTCACCAAAAACGTATCATTGGGATTCGATAAAAGTCCACCGGATTGCATCAGCACAAACCATTATGTCTTGGTGTCCGGCCCAATCGCTCAGCAATACTTCAGTGTCGGTGGAACCGAATTCAAACTCTCCAACAGCGTTCCAACCGATTTTCGCGTTCGCTATGTCAAATTTTTCCGTTCGTTCAAAATCTCCATTCCGAATTTGTAAGGTGTAATGTTCGTCCTGAGAATTTGGGTCGGCACGGCGTCTGCTGAAATTCTCGCGTTGCATACCAAAAAAACTTATTGAATAACCGTAGTTTGCTTCTCTGAAGACCGCTTTGGGTACGTAGAGCTCGAGTTTCCAGCGACCTTCGCGTGGTAGCTGAGCTTCAAATCGTGCCGCAGAAGACCCGTCGCCACGCATGACGTATGCGTACGAGCGGCGATAACGTCCGTAACTTGAAGAGTGATACAACCGAGTCCATTCGCCAAAATTTGACCACCACTTCACTCGAAGCCCTTGATCATATTCGCCGTTCGTGAGAGGTGCCCGAGAATCTACTTGCTCAATGATGTAGTTCACGGGT
This sequence comes from Gammaproteobacteria bacterium, assembly GCA_009840305.1. GTDB lineage: Bacteria > Pseudomonadota > Gammaproteobacteria > Pseudomonadales > Azotimanducaceae > Bin55. The sequence continues at coordinate 23,185 of VXNY01000025.1, forward strand.
TCATCCGATTGAGTGACGATGCTGAATTCGGGATCAAGATCGTCGACGATAACGGTCTCGGCATCTGAAGGTTGCCAAGCTACTTCCGAAACAAAGGGTAGGGTGGAACTTTCGGTTAAAGTGCTTACTTCATATTCCGGTATGAACACTTCGAAAGCACTCCGGTTGTGTGCCAGTGAGGGTTCAATCCAAATCCACGTTATGGGATTGCCAGATCTTATAGATATCTGTTTCGCAGCGTGTCCGGAGACATAGATTGGATCAGAGATGATCGAATCTTCGTACCCCGACCAGAGAGTTGTGTTTTCGTCATCTGACCATACCACACGCACAAAACCTGGTATCGGTTCGGCGTTGTACAGAATAAACATCGTTTGATATTCGATGTCGCTGAATTCTATCGATTCGATTTTTGAGACAGATGCGGGTTCGACTTGAAAACCGGGCAAGATCGTGTCTTCTAGCCAAGGGAGCACCCAATCGTTGAAGTCTAACCCAACTTCATCAGCTACTTTGATGAAGTCTTCTACTGTGAAAGCTCGCCCGTGAAAGTCAGTCTGTAGTTTTTTCAAGAACGCTCCGATGTCTTCTGGACCAAAGTGAGCAATCATTGATTCTGCAAGCACATATCCCTTGGTGAGTAATACCCGATAGGACCGTATTGGGTGTGTATTGAAATCAAGATCAAATAGCGGGATTCGCTCCATGACTTCCCACGTTGACGGAAGCTTAGCAATACGTTCGCGCCAATTTTTTGTCCTGTACGAGTAGTGAGGTTCAAGCCGAGAGATAAACCCCAGTTCAGCGAGACTAGGAATTAAAGTGCCATATTCCGCCAAAGAGAAGAGTGACCCGCTTTCGTATGGGGTAATGAGTTGGTTCGACAGCTGATCTACTAAATACTGTAGTACTGTCGCACCCTGTTTAGTAGCCGAGAGTTGATGTGAGACGAAGTTGCGCGCGAAACCCGCAAAAGGGCTACCTCCTTGCATGTCTTCATAAAAATATTTGAGAAAAGCCTCGAAAACATAGGTTTCTTGCTCTTCCTCACCCGACCCACCATAGATACGTGCATTGTCAACCACTTTGTTAAATGGTTCGGTTGGGAACGATGTTTCTCGTATTAGCATCATTCCGGGAAGTTGTAGTACCGAGTCCATGCGCCACCCGCCACCATATATTCGTAAATTGCTTGGGACTTCGACGATGTAGAATGTTTGATAAGGATATTCCAAAGAAGCCGCCCGTGCGTTTTTTAATCGTGCCGAGACCCACTCTAGAATTTGTTCTTGAATTAGGGTAAGCGAGTCGAAGTTTTGAAGGTGTTTGTGATTAAACAACACTTCGAAATCAACACCTTCGATAGTGATGCTACGTTGGTCGAAGTATGCAGCTAACAACGCGATCTCCGGTACCGGTGCTCCACTCCTAAATCGATATGTGCTCTGATTCTGGTCCTCTTCTTCGATGCGTTTGCCCACCATCGCTACCTGCCACTTTCGAGGTATCCTAATTTTGAGGTCGGTAGTGAAGACATCCCGAGGTCGAGATTCAATCTGATCACGACCGACAGCAGGACCGGAAATGGGATACCAGAAGATTCCCGGCATCAACGCAACATAATCACGATGAAAAATCGAGTTTCGCAGACCAAATTCTCGGACACTTTTGTGGGCGAGTTTCTGCAAGTCTCGTGCTTGATCAAGATATCCGAAACGGTCGTCAAGTTTCCCCTTCGCTTGCACTCGTAGTGTGTTTGAACCATCTAACAGTAGGGCCGGCGGAAGTTTTAACAGCCCGTTTTCGAAACTGTAGTTTGTTGATTCTTTGCCGTTTAATACCAGTTTTGAGATCTTGTACTTAGGGTTTAAAGAGAACACCATTGACCCGGTGCTGTTCTCAGTTGGTTTGACGACCGTCAGAGTGACATCCAACGAAACACTGTTTCCCGGCTGTAGGTCGACTGTTCCTTCTAAGTGGCGCACATCAGGGTGAGCATCGTGAACGTATTGTTGGTGCGTTTTAACCCACTCTACTTTGCGGTTCTCGGCGCTGTGTGTCGACGTGAACAAACTGAAATACCCAATGGATGCAATAGTCAAAGCCGCAATGCCAAGCGTCGCATTCAACCTGCGGCGCGGTTCGATTCTGTTGAGCGCGTTCGCGGCAAACAAAATCAAGGCGATGGACACCAACAACGCGCCACACACGTTAACAAGAACTGTGGTTGAAACTAAGTCCGTTGCAAGATCTGAAGGAACGATCGTACTCCCGAGAAACTGGGGCAAACTGTCTTGAAATCGCACCGGGATGTAATCGTTGATCCAGAAAAATCCGCTTAGCACTCCAACTGCAAATATTGCTGTTAACAGACGCAGTCGTAATAGGATAGAGAGGCACACGACCAGAGTACCATAGAACCACAAAATGGGAATCAAATTCCAAGTAATAAGCGGCGTCATCCATAGTGGTGGTATATCTAATCGGCTACGGGATTCAAACAGCCCAGAGATTGATTCATAACCTGAAAGTACCGCTAGAAAAACTACGCAGGGAATGAACAGGAGTAGAAAGATACCGGCGAGGCGTCCGACAATAATTTCGACATTAGAAGCGGGTAGAGAGTCGATTACATCGGCGATGCGATTTTGAACATCTCGTGCTCGGATGTCGAAGGCTAAGAAAATGAAGCCAATGGAAAATATTGCGATAAAGTCGTTCATCAAGCTAGAGAGCATGTAACGCGCAGTGACGTTATTTTCCGCTAAGAATGGACCTGGTGCACTGGGATAATTCCAACCCAACTTGTGCATGTACCAACCGGTACAAAATAGAAATATAACAGCGAGGATCAGCCAGGTTCGAGTCAACCGACGACAAGAACGCATTTCTGCAACTGCAAATGTCCCAAGCGTTCGAATATTCAACATGGGATTTTCATGCTTATCGGCAGAGATTCATTCGGTTTTAACAGGGGGCAGCGAATGCCACTGGCATGCATCAATGCAACGTTCTGTTCTCGATACTCCAAAGAGTAGTGTGTTCTTGCCACAAATTGGACTCGTCAATGTTCTCTAGTTCTAGGGGGTCAATTAAACGGAGGTAACTTCATTGTTGCAAGTTTTAGTAATGCGTCAGTTTGTCTTACACGGTAGATTTCAACATTTAGCCCGATAAGTGGACGACCTAAAACTTTCATACATCGCAAGAGAAGTGTGTAGTTTGCAAAGAGAAGCACGAGAACTTCTTTAACAGGTCCACTTTAAACACAAAAGGTGCTCAAATAGCTGTATCTAATGCAGTTCCAGTATCTAGAAGTGTGGTAGATCATTCCGAGGAAGAGTTCATTGGGATTGCGCCTGATTATCTCAGTCTCGGGATTCAGTAGCTGGGACAGACTAACTTCTGTAGAGTCTCATGTTAGAATTCAAACCTTTTTCTTGACACATTTTTCGGCTATCCTGAAAGTCTTTTATCCGTTTTGATGTCGGTGCGAAAATTTGTATTGGTTATCCACTTGGGACAAACTTTTGCGCATTTCGTAGAACCCATCTAACTCGAACAAGTTGCAATATTGACGCGGTTGCGGCTGCGATAATGAGTCCGTACCAAAATCCGTGGACTCCGAAGGGTTGAACCATGACTAAACCGAATGTGAGGACGATTCCGATCGGCATGCCCACGCACCAAAAAGACGCAGCTGCTTGGATCATGGGTACGTTTGCGTCTTTGAAGCCTCTGAGAGTTCCCACAAAGCTGTGTTGAATGGTGTCTAAAAAGAGAAAAACAGCGCAAAGCATGAACAGTGGTGTCGTTAAATTCAAAACCTCGTTATTAGAGCTGTACACACTAGCTATTTCATTGTGTAGCAAGAGCAATATCACTACAAACACGACGCCCAAACCGATGGCAAGAGTCGTTGAAGCCATTGCCGTTTTATTGGTATTTTGGGTATTTCCTCCGCCCACGTGCAATGCTGATCGTATAGTCGTCGCGATACAGATCGAGTAAGAAGTCATGAATCCAATGAGCCCCACGCTCAGTACGATTTGATGGGCTGCGACCGCTACGACGCCCAAACGTCCTATTAGAATCGTCGCGGCGGAGAAGAAAGCAATCTCAACGAAGATCGTGAGTCCCATAGGAAATCCAAGTTTTGCTAGCTGCACGATTGTGTCAAATTTCGGTGTCTCAAGTCGTTCAAACACGCGAGATTCCTTGAGTCGCGTCAAGGAAATCGCGACCACCATGGCAATCAACATATACCAGAAAATAATTGCAGAGGCGATGCCGCATCCAGCCCCTCCAAAACCGTTAAATTCTCCAATACCGAACACCATAATATAAGTCAACGGAACTTTGAATGCTAGTGCCGAGAGCACAATCAACATCGTCGACAGAGTCATTTCCAAACCCTCGCACAGATTTCGGAGTGCGTAAAAGGCGAGAAAAGCCGGGATCCCGAAACTCAAAGCTTTGAGGTAGCCCATCGATATTGGAATTGCGACGTCGTCAACACCGACAGCGTGGTACAAAGGTTCAAGGTTGTACATGATCGCTATGATTACGAGCGCGAGAAATAGCGCGAGCCAGAGTGCTTGTCGCACGATCGGACCGGTCTCGTGAGTTTTCTTTGCTCCATGAAGTTGCGCGACGGTTGGGGTCACCGCCATTAGCGCACCCATCGCTAGCAACGTCAACGGCGAGAAAGCACTTTGACCCAGAGCCACTCCTGCCTGATCGACGACGCCATACTGGCCTGAGACAACCACGTCTACTACATTAAGTGCCATGTAAGACACCTGTGCAATCACTATGGGCGCAGCCAAATACCCTAACTGTCGAAGTTCGATCAGATAGCTGGTGTTATTCTGATCTACAGTAGCCATTTCACTCTCTTGTTAGCGTTCAGTCAATCGTTTAATGGTAGTAATGTATGACATTGCGACTAGTTTATGTCAGGGTCGAATAGTCTCGATTGGGACTTATATACACAACTACACAAATCGTAGTTGTGCTACGTGTTGACGCTCCACGAAATCACTAAAAG
>VXNY01000026.1 GCA_009840305.1 Gammaproteobacteria bacterium
TCACCAGAAGTGGTAATTTCTGTTTTTGAATAAGCGACCTGAATTTTTCCTGCGCCCCAACAGGGGAAATTCAGGTCGGATGATAGGTTTTTGGCAGTGGCTCCAGTTATATACTTGACAAACCTGAGTTAGCTCTATACACTGGGGGCATGCCGAATAGACTGAACTTAGACGAGTTCTATGGCAAATTCGCTAGCGAGCAAATGTGCCGAAACTATCTGGAGAAAGCTCGCTGGGGAGAAAGTATAGTATGCCCTAAGTGCAATGCGGCCGGGAAGTCATACAGGTATACAAGTGGAAAGTTGTACAAATGCAGGGCGTGCCATAAACAATTCACTGCTCTAGTCGGTACAATATTCGAAGACAGTAAACTCCCCTTACAAAAATGGTTCTTGGCGATTTATCTAGCTACCACCCTGAGACATGGGGTGTCTTCATCCCAACTAAGTAGATACCTCGGGATTACGCAAAAAACAGCCTGGCGGATGCTGAGCAAACTGCAATATGCGATTCAACATGATAATCGAAAAGGAATGCCTGAGGAAGGCTTTTAAGAAATGGATAGCAAAAAGAGGCCGGGCAATGACGGCATGAAAAGAGACACAAAAAGGCCTGCCAGAGGCGCCACGGGTAGAAGAATTCCGCGAGCGCAGTTTTCAGGGAACCTAATAGTTGGCGACGCCGAGCTACCTTGCTATGTTCTAGAAGACGGTAGGAGGTTATTTAGCACTACAGGGATGCTCACTAGTCTTGGATACAAGTTCAATGCCAATGCTGACGAGATTTTTAACAGTAAGGCATTAACACCTTATATGCAAGCTCAGAATTCGCCTTATGGCCGCGATCAGGTCGTTGAATTCGATACCACCTTGGGTAATCGCGCGCGCGGCTATGATGTAGAAAAGTTCATGGATATATGCCACGCACTCTCAGAGGCATATGAAAGCGGTGAATTGTCGGGCAGAAACGAAGCCGCCGCCAAACAGGCAAATGTGATAATCCGTGCTTGCTCTAAGATAGGCATTGTCGCACTCGTGGATGAAGCAACCGGCTATCAATATATTCGTCCGGAGGATGCTCTTCAATTCAAGCTAAAGCTTTATCTGGCAGAGGAAATGAGAGCATGGGAAAAGACATTCCCCGATACTCTATGGGAAGAATTTGCACGGTTGACCAACCATTCTGGAGAGTACAGAAAAAATAGACCCCGTTTCTGGGGCTATCTGGTGATGGAATATATTTATCGCCATCTGGATCCAGACGTTGCCAAGTACATTAAAGAAAATAAGCCCCGGCCCAGAAAGGGCAGGAATTATCATCAATGGTTCAATGAAGATTATGGTGTTCGCAAACTGACAGAACATATACATCAGGTCGTTGGTGTGGCTAAAGCATGCGACGACCTGGAAGAGTTTAAGAAGAAAATGAGACATGCTTACGGAGGCGAGCCAATACAGCTTGAACTTTTCATGAATAAGGAGTTAGAAAATAGTGAAAAGCCAACAAAGTTTCAGGGTAGTTTTGACGACAACATGAAGGTTATAGCGGGGGCTAAGCCGACAAAGATCAGCTAAAGTTTGGCGATATCGATAAGGACAAGCAGATGGCAAGTAAAATACTTTTAATTGCTAGGGTTTCAGATGCAGAACAACGGCAGGCTTTGCCAGCACAAAAATTGCGTTTGCAGAGCTACATGCAGAGATTAGGGGTGAATGATGCTTCTTATTTCGAATTCGACGAAAGTGCCTACAAAGGGGCCCGGCAGAAATTCGCCGAACTGATCGAACAGGTCAAGGCTGAGCCTACCGAGCAAATTGTAGTTTTCGACAAAATCGACCGTTTTACACGAGATGCCTCGCAAAGAGAGGTCGGCGTTATGAGCAGTCTGGTGCAGAAGGGGCGCATCGAGCTGCACTTCCCTTCTGACAATTTGATTATCACCAGAGATTCGCCAGCGACTGATCTTTTCCGATTGGGTATCGGCATGCTTCTGGCTAAATATTACTCGGACGCTTCAAGAGATAATGTCAAGCGCCGGTTTGAGCAGATGTGGCGCGAGGGTTTATATACCCATAAAGCCCCTATCGGCTACAGACACACGAGAAAATATGCCAGTTCGGCAGTTAAGCCGCTCAAAGGCATCGCCGTTAACCCTAAGGCGGCCGCTTTCGTTCTCCAAACCTTTGAGCTTCGCTCGCAGGGATCCTCACACCAAGCAATCGCCAATCAACTCGGCTTACAAGGCTTTATCTCGCCGAAGACTGGCAGGCCTTACAAACACAGCATTATTTCCAAGATTTTGGCCAACAAATTCTACATCGGCATTATGAAGGTCGGCGGCCAGGAATATCCTCACAAATACCCCAAGATAGTGCCCAAGGAGCTGTTCTATCGCTGCCAGGCTGTCAGACAGGGCCGCCAACCGGTCCGAGTCGCCTATAACAGCAAGCAGTACACCCTGAAAGGAATAGTTAACTGTGGCCTTTGCGAGCGGACTGTTTCGACATACACGACCAAGAACAACAATTACCTTAAATGCGCCAATAGTGTCTGTAAGAACCCAAGCACAGCCGAGAGGCTGGCTTTAACAAAGATTGAGAAAGCCCTCTCCTCTCTGGCTATTCCCACCAAGGTTGTCGAAAGCCTTCAAGCCACCCTGAAGCGAAAGCTAGCGGAGCGGAGTGTTGTCGCGGCTCGTGACAGAAACCTGCTAGCTAATATAGACGACCGAGCCAACATTTTGTATTCCGACCGGCTGGTCGGTCGCATCACCGCCGAACAACACGACAAGCACGCCGCAAAACTAGAAAACGAGCGCCAAAAACTCAAGACCCGAACCAGCTTTCTAACTTCCGCACCGAGCGGGTTAGAGAAGGCCGTTGCCCAGATGGTTCACGTTTGCCAGAACGCCCAAAATCTATTCCAAAACGCCGCAATAGCCACCAAAAATTTGATGCTGGAAATTTTACTTTCTAACCTCAAATTAAAGGACAAAAACCTGACATTCGACCTGAATTTCCCCTGTTGGGGCGCAGGAAA
>VXNY01000032.1 GCA_009840305.1 Gammaproteobacteria bacterium
GCCTGGCCGAGGCGTTCGAAGCGGTGGAAGAGGGCGACGAGGGGGATGAGGACGACGAGGAGGACGGCGATCCAGAGGGGGCGGGTGAGCCACCAGGTGGATGTGCCGGGGGGAATTGACAGCAGGAAGAATCTCTCCCAGCCGCCTATTATGAATATCAGCCCGACTGTCGTAACCAGGGCGGTTACGTGCCAGAGGAAGACGGTCATTATCATGCCGTTTATGAGCACGGTCGCGGTCCAGAGGGGGCCGCGTTGGAGGAGGCGGCGGGCGGGTTTTTCGAGGGCGAGGAGGAGGCCGGTCTGGGCGACGCCGAGGGCCAGCAGGGTTAATCTGGGCGGCAGGCTGTTGCTGATTTCCTGGGTGCGCATCGATACCATGCTGACTGGGTAGGGGCCGAACGAGACGAGGGCGATGAGCGCGGCGAGGCCGGCGGCGGCCCAGAGGAGGGCGCGGCGGGGTGCGCCGATGCGGCCGGCCTGCCAGGCGTAGCCGAGCTGGTGGACGGCGAGCCAGACGAAGAGGTAGTTGAGCCAGCCGAGGATGTGCCAGCCGGCGCCGAGGGCGAGCAGGTCGGTGAGGGCGGCGGCGGCGGTGAGGGCTGCGAAGGAGGCGAGGCCGTAGCGCTGCCAGGCGCGGTAGGAAAGGGGTGTGAGGAGGATCATGAGGATGTAGACGACGAGGAACCAGGCGGGCAGAAGGGCGAATTGGGAGGCGTTTTTGAGAATGAGGGAAGGGGAGGGGGGCCCTTCGGGTCCAGAGCCGAATACTCGCGATAGATAAGCCCCGATCAGGACCCAGGCGGCGAGGACGGGGAGGACGGGCAGGACCAGGCGTTGGAGGCGGCGGGCGAGCCAGGCGGGGTAGTTTTCGCGGCGGCGCCGGGCGGATTGCCAGCCGAGGGCGTTGACGTAGCCGCCGACGAGGAAGAAGACGGGCATGACCTGGAAGAGCCAGGTGAGCCAGCGTACCCAGGGGGCGACGGAGCGGATGTCCTGGATCGAGAGGTTGTTGCCTTGGGCATGGATGACGACGACGAGCCAGTGGCCGAGGATGACGAGGCAGATGGAGGCGGCGCGCAGGAGGTCGACGTAGCGGTTGCGGTTGGGGGGCGTTTGGGCGGCGTGGTGGGAGGCGTGGGTCCAGATGGACATGGTTAGTGGTCAGTTCTTGATCCGCGGAGGGGGAGGGTGAAAAACCCTTTATCCGCGAAGGGACACGAAGGGGCGCGAAGAACACCTTTCCTGGTCCGCGATGGGCCGCCTGGGGCGCGAGTTCGAGGGCACCCACAAGGGGTGCCCCTACGGGGAGGGGCGATGGGCCGCCTGGCGCGCGGTCCGGATTGGGTGCGAGTTCGAGGGCACCCACGAGGGGTGCCCCTACGGGGAGGGGCGATGGGTCTGTGAAGGGCGTAGGTCATTGTTGGCGTGTGGATTTGGGCACCCACAAGGGGTGCCCCTACGGGTATTGGAGGGGGACGCTTGGGTTTGGTATTACTTAGCCACAGGCGGTGGATGTGCGCAAGTGGGGGTAAGGGGGGTTGGGTTCAGTTTTCGCGGCCGCGGAGGCGGGGGTCGAAGATGTCGCGGAGCCAGTCGCCGAGGAGGTTGGCGCCGAGGACGACGAGCATGATGGCGAGGGCGGGGAAGACGCTGGGGTGCCAGGCGGTGGTGATGGAGTCGCGGCCGTCGGCGACCAGTTTGCCCCAGGTGATGTGAGTGGCGACGCCGAAGCCGAGGAAGCTGAGGGCGGATTCGGTGAGGATCATGGAGCCGAAGGAGAGGGTGGAGGCGACGATGACGGGGGCGAAGGCGTTGGGGAGGATGTGGCGGTACATGATGCGGGCGTCGCCGGCGCCGATGGCGCGGGCGGCTTCGACGAAGTCGCGTTCGCGGATGCTGAGGACTTCGCCGCGGATGAGGCGAGCGTAGCCGACCCAGGCGCCGATGCCGAGGAAGAGGATGATATTGAGGAGGCCTCCTTCCCCTACGAAGGCGACGGCGGCGATGAGGAGGACGAGGAAGGGGATGGCGGTCTGGGTGTCGGCGGTGCGCATGATGACGTCGCCGACGAGGCCGCCGCGGTAGCCGGCGATGAGGCCCATAATGATTCCGGTGACGATGCCGACGATGGTGGCGGTTGCGCCAATGAGGAGGGAGATGCGGGAGCCGACGAGGACGCGGCTGAAGACGTCGCGGCCGATCTTGTCGGTGCCCATGAGGCCTTTGCCGTTTTCGAGGTCGAGCCAGGCGGGTTTGGCGAAGATGTTGCTGAAGTCGATGGCGATGGGGTCGTGGGGTGCGAGGAGGGGGCCGAAGACGGCCATGAGGGCGAAGAGGAGGAGGAGGAAGCCGCCGACGATGCCTTGGCGGTGGGTCCAGGCTTCGGCCCAGAGGGATCGGTGGGGGTTGCGGGAGAGGATGCTTCGTTGTTCGGGAAGTGTTGTCATCGGAGTTTACAGGGTAGGTTTAACACATTTTTTCCGCGAAGGGGCATCAAGAACACCTTTTATCCGCGAAGGGACGCGAAGGGGCGCGAAGAACACCTTTCATCCACGAAGGGCCACGAAGAACACCTTTCATCCGCGAATGGACGCGAAGGGGCGCGAAGAACACCATTCTTTGTCCAGGATAGGCCTCCTGGGGGCGCGGTTCGGGTTGGGCGCGTGTACGAGGGCACCCACAAGGGGTGCCCCTACGGGGATTGGGGCTGGGGCGCGATTGTTGGGACGGATCCGGGGCTGGGGGGTGAGCCCGGTGGGAGAGGCACATGCTG
>VXNY01000016.1 GCA_009840305.1 Gammaproteobacteria bacterium
AATTCCGCTTCCAATTCCGCTTCCAATTCCGCTTCCAATTCCGCTTCCAATTCCGCTTCCAATTCCGCTTCCAATTCCGCTTCCAATTCCGTGAATGTGTCTAATATTCTGACAATTTCTTGTTGCACTTCTAAAGGTGGAACGGGAATACTCATGGGTGCTACATTACGAAAATGGACGTTCGGTACACCAGCTCCTACTTGTTTCCTATACAGTTGTGTTTGCGTCTTCTTTAAGTTGTAGAAGACGTACTTGGTGAGTGCAATCCTGTTATTTGGCTTGATAGAGAATCCATGACTGGAGACAAATATTGGCTCCTGCCAGTAGGTAACATGTCCAGCATACGCACCATCACCGGCGACAACAATTGTCTCTCCCTCAAGGTTACTCTCATCATGGTAATAGGCAGGCTGTAGGCCTCCACCTAGTACAGGAATTGGACCGTTCCGAACATTCGCTTTTGTAATGGAACTTCCACGCTTAAATTTTGCAATCTCACCCAAAGTCCTGAATTCAACACCACTGGAACAAAGTGTTGCGATCAGTTCGTAGTTAAGGCTCAACTTGAAGCTCTTCCAATTCAGTCACAATAACATCGATCTGCTTCCTTAGTTCAGTTTGTCTGGAAACAATGCGAGTGATATCTGCATTTAACTGTTTAATGTCGACGGCTTCTCTTTCGTCCTCCTCCTCTACGTAGAGAGTAACAGAAATAATGTAGCCGTTTTTTGCGATCTCGTCGTTATCCACTAACTCTGCGAAATGTTCGATCTTTTGTCGAGCAATAAATGTATCTAAGATTTTGCTCTGATGGTCGGGCAATAGTTTGTTCTTGTTTCCTACGCGAGAAAATTCTTTTGAAGCGTCGATGAACAGAATGTCGTTACTGGATTTGGATTTCTTCAGCACGATAATGCATGTAGCGATAGTGGTACCGAAAAAGAGATCTATCGGTAATTGGATCACGCAATCAATGTAGTTGTTGTCAACTAGATATTGTCGAATTTTCTCCTCTGCACCACGTCGGTAGAGCACACCCGGGAATTCAACAATCGCGGCAGTTCCATCCACCGCCAAAGACGACAAAATATGCATAGTGAATGCGAGGTCTGCTTTGCTTTTCGGTGCGAGCACACCTGCTGGTGCATAGCGCGGATCGTTGATTAATAAGGGATTGTCACTACCTTCCCACTTGATGGAATATGGAGGATTGGAGACAATCGCCTCAAAGGGTTCTTCGTATTGATGAGCAGGATCAATTAATGTGTCGCCGTGAGCTATATCAAATTTCTCGAAATTGATGTCATGCAGAAACATGTTGATCCTACAGAGGTTGAAGGTTGTTAGATTGATCTCTTGACCAAAAAAACCCTGTCGTACCTTGTCTTGGCCGAGCACTTTAGCGAACTTGAGCAGTAGAGATCCTGATCCACAAGCGGGATCGTAAACTTTGTCTACTTCAGTCTTACCTACTACTGAAATACGCGCAAGGAGTTCAGAAACTTCTTGTGGAGTGAAAAATTCTCCTCCAGACTTTCCGGCTGTGGATGCATACATCGTCATCAGATATTCATAGGCATCCCCGAAGAGATCTATAGTGTTGCGAGAAAACTTTCCAGAGTTGCTCAATGGCAGATCGCCAATCTCATCTAAGAGCTTGACCAACTTTTCATTTCGTTTAGCCACTGTTGAACCAAGCTTCGTGCTGTTAACATCAAGGTCGTCGAACAGTCCCTTGAGGTCTTCTTCGCTCTCCGTGCCGACAGCAGATCCTTCGATTGCTGCGAATGTGTTGTGAAGAGATTCATTGAGATTTGGATCTTGCCTCGCTCTTGTTCGCATGTTGACGAAGAGTTGAGAAGGAAGAATGTAGAATCCCTTTTCTCGAACTGTTTCAATACGACCACTCTCAGCTTCGGAATCTTTCAGTAGTACATAGTCGAAATCTAAACTTCCAGCCTTGTGTTCCTGTTCGTTGAGATAGCTGGTCAGGTTTTCGGAGATGAAACGGTAGAACAACATACCAAGCACGTAGCTCTTAAAATCCCAACCGTCTACCGCACCCCGCAGGTCATTGGCGATACGCCAAATAGTCTTGTGCAGTTCGGCTCGCTCAGTGTCGTTGGTTTTGTTCAAAATGTGTGTCTGATGTCAATGGGTACTTCGCGAAAGCTAACCAATATGAAAAGTAAGCCACTCAAACCTATATTCGAGGTTCGAAGAGAGTATGTTACGAAAGTTCCAAAGTGTCTTTCATGCCTAACAAATCCATCAAGATTAGCCCGAATTGAAGTCTCGATATAATTTCCGTCTTTCATCTTTTTCAAGTAATTTACGGGAACAACAAATATGTCAAACACTCATGATAGAGTCGCTTCATTAGCAAGGAGATTTTTGGATCCAGTGAGAGAACCGAACTTTGATGCGAGTTTTAGTGAATCTGCCATATCATCAATGGATGCCATGGCGTTCGCAAAAGCTGTAGGGAGCGAGTTTAATTGCGATATTCCAGCGGACGACTTCGCAAATTTCAACAGCTTACGCGACCTTGTAAGTTACTTGGACGCTAACGCCTCTTAATTGACCCTTCAACTTCGCGACGTATCGGACCGTTAAGATTCGTCGCGAAGAACGCACTCTCTTAGAGAGTGGCAATCAGACACTTGATACCGAGCCAGGAGCGGCTTTCCTGTATCGCCTAGGCGCGTTTATCTACGATACCATCGTACTGTGTGGTATCTGGGTGTTTTCTATCGTCATCATCGTCACAGTGAGTGGTAGAGAATTCACTGGGGCGTGGAGCCAAACTTTGTGTTTTCTTGAGGCATTCACGTTCTTCTGTTTCTTCTGGATGTACAAAGGACAGACTATCGGGATGCTGGCTTGGCGATTGCGATTAGAAACGCACGGCGTGTTTACATTACGTAAAGCTCTGTTACGATTCTGCGGTGAGTTACTATCGATAGTGACAGTAGGACTTGGATACTTTTGGATTTGGGTCGATAGAGATCGACGCAGTTGGTCGGATTTACTATCAGGAAGCCGAGTCGTGCGATACAGTAAGAGTGTGAGTACTAATTAATTCGTCGCAATAGCAAGACGCCGACCGTAAATACAACCAATACGGGTATCACAACCACTACCACCGCGGGTATTGCGTAAAGCGAAGCAAAGGGTATCAACATCCGTTGGAAGTATTCCAACATGATGCCGACAACCAGACCCACGCCGATTCTAGTTCCCATTCCAGTCTCGCGTAATGGACCAACTACAAATCCTACCGTTAGCAGCACCAATCCAATAATAGAAAAAGGTCGAGCGATTCTTGACCAAAATTCCACTTCAAATTCGGTGGGGTCTCGTTCTTCTTGGAGCAGGTATTCAACATGTTGACGAAGCTCTCGAAAGCTCAAGTCCGCGGGTTCGTATTTAATACGATGTGGTAAAGACTTCAACTCACTCTGTAGGCTCCAAGTGTCTTCTGTTCGCTCTGAGACTTCTAGCCTGTTTTCAGCAAAGAGTGTTTCTTTCACATCTTTCAGTTCATATGTGTTGTCCTGACTGTCCGGGATCGCATTAGCAGCGAATCTCGCTCGACGAAGTTTGCTGTCTGGAGTTACTTGAAATTGTCGTAGACCGTGAATGTTTAAGTTCGAGTCGACGACTTGAAGTTGCGTGTAGGTATTGCCTTCTTTGTACCACAGGGTACCAAAACTTCCAGAATCATCTTCGTCTGTGGTTGTCGAAAGCGCGATCGACTGGAGTTGCGGCCCTATAAATTCTGCGACCAAAAAGACTCCAGCGTAAAACAAAAGCGACGCGATCGCGACTGGAACGCACAACCGCGTTGGTGAAACCCCGGCTGCGCGCAGCGCAGTTATCTCAGAGTTTTGACTCAAAGTGCCTAGTCCAATCAATCCACCCATCAAAACAATGTAGCTCGTAATAGCACTGAGTACGTTGGGCAAATCAAACAGCACAATCAACACAATCGTCCCAAACGATCGCGTCTCGTCCGCGCCCCGGGATTCGTCAATAACTCCAAACATCGCTATCAACAGCCCGATGCATAGAAACACCACGACCATGCTGAGTAGCAGCGTTTTTATGATGTACATGTCGAATCTACGTAGCATCATCGTGGTTTTAACTGCCGATGTATCAAAGTCGCTGCAGTTGCAAATACCAGAACATGACAAGAATAGAGTATGCCTGAACTCAACCCACTCGAATCACTCAATCCTTGTTGAACGAGCACAAGTAATAAGTAATAACACACAAATGCCAGAACCCCAGGGATCACTTGTCCAAATCTACCTGATCGAGGTCGAGTTCGCGACAGCGCGAATGCCAACAATCCACTAACGAACGTCATGATTGGCAACGAAATTCGCCAGTCTAATTGCTGGGCGTGCTCTCCAATTGAACGGTCTAGAGAAACTGTTGGTAAAGCTTCTACTTCAATAGGGATGTCAAGTTGCTGCGACAGGTCTATCCGCAAAGATAGTTCTTCAAAAGACAGGATTTGATAGTTCGTTTGTCCTGGTGTCCCGTCGTACCTTACCCCGTCTCGTAACTGTAGCAAACGATGTCCGGTATCGGAATCGATTAGAAAGGTCGCCGATTGTGCCATGACAGTTACATCTGTAGTCTCTCGAGTTTCGAAGAGGAAGACTCCCTTTAAAATTCGAGCATCGCGGTCTACCTCATCAACGTAAATCGTTCTTGTGTCATTCGAGAAATTGCGAAATTCACCGGGACGAACGAGATCGAATTCGTGTGAAACTGCGATATTCGCCAACAAATCTACGAAAGTTTGACGAGACGCGGGTGTCACGACTAAGCTCAAAACTCCCACTAATATGGCGACAGGTACAACGATGCTGCACAACCATCCAACTAAGCGTAGTATGGAAGTTCCGCCCATGACTAATACCACAAATTCTTGATCTGCATGTAGTCGACCGAACGTGACTATCACCGCGATAACGAGTGAAAATGGAAGAGCAAGTTGCACAAATTCTGGCAAACGCAAAGACATGAGCGTCCAAAGTACTTCGCCTGTGAACTTTCCGGCAGCGGCTTCCTGCAAGTATCCGGTAAACCTAGCGGCAACACTTACGAGCATAAGCAGGACAAATACCGTACCTAGTACGATGATCAATTCTTTGATAATGTAGCGATAAGCTACCGTCACCGCGAATCTCTCTTAAAATTCCTTGTCCAAAGCACGTCTCGAAGAGTATGTTCTAGTCTATTAGACAAAGAACCTTGTGCTAATTCCATTTACACGATCGCAAAGTCATGTCGAACCCACAAGTAGTTTTTTATGAAATTCCGGATAAAGATCCGACAATGCTTGTCCGCGCGATCTGCAAACTTATATGCGAATATTATCGAGCAAACACCAACGTGCATGTACTCACTGCGAATGAGAGTGAGCTAACTTTTTTAGATGAAACCTTGTGGAGTTACCCGAGAAACAGTTTTATACCTCATCTGCGAGCCTCCGCAACACAAGAAAAATGCCGAGTTACGTTGGATTGCACACCCACATTCGAAGGGAGTGGCTCTGTGTTAATCAATCACACAAACGATATTCCGATTTGTGTTGAGCAATTCGACATTGTGTGTGAGTTCGTTTTACAACAACAGGAAATGAAACAACAAGCTCGGAGTAAGTTTGCAAGCTACCGCAAAAAGTACGGCAATCCTTCCTTTGTAAATATATCGGACTGGGAAAACAGACCCATTCTAGATCTGTGACTGGTGTGCGTGCCTGATACCATGAGTAAGTCCGAACAGCTAGCTAAAGCATTTGATGCGAGTGCCATTGAAACGCGGCTCTACGAGAAATGGGAACGTGGCGGATATTTTGCTCCGTCGGGACATGGTCCTGCATTTTCCATTGCGATTCCTCCCCCGAATGTAACGGGAACTTTACATGTTGGTCATGCCTTCCAACAATCGTTGATGGACGCGGTCATTCGCTATAGAAGAATGACAAATCACAACACACTTTGGCAAACCGGTACGGATCACGCGGCGATCTCGACACAGGTGGTCGTTACCGAAAAGCTTCGCGAGGAAGGCACAACTCCCGCAGAGGTTGGTCGCGAAGCATTCATTAAACGCGTTTGGCAGTGGAAAGAAGAATCTGGTGGGATCATTACTCAGCAAATGCGTCGCTTGGGGACTTCGGTCGATTGGGCTCGAGAACGATTTACCATGGACGAAGGCTTCTCACGCGCGGTGATTGAAGTTTTTGTTCGACTCTACGAAGAAGGTCTCATATACAAGGGCCATCGTCTGGTCAACTGGGATCCAACCCTCCAGACTGCGTTATCAGATCTCGAAGTGATCACAGAACCCGAAGCGGGTTCACTATGGTATCTTCGATACCCATTAGAAAACGGACTGCGAACTCAATCCGGTGAAGGATACCTAGTCGTCGCCACGACTCGACCTGAGACGATGCTCGGAGACACAGCCGTTGCCGTTAATCCCAAAGATGATCGTTTCAAGAATCTCATCGGACACGATGTTCGACTGCCGCTAGCCAACCGAAGAATACCCATCATTGGGGACGAACACGTCGACATGGAGTTTGGCACCGGTTGTCTCAAAATCACTCCAGCGCACGATTTCAATGATTACGAAATTGGTAGCAGGC
Organism: Gammaproteobacteria bacterium; assembly: GCA_009840305.1. Taxonomy (GTDB): domain Bacteria; phylum Pseudomonadota; class Gammaproteobacteria; order Pseudomonadales; family Azotimanducaceae; genus Bin55. The sequence goes on from VXNY01000016.1 coordinate 6,674, forward strand.
ATAATCTTGAAAAAATTAGCGTACTCACAAAGCAGGGTACGATGAGTGAAAACGTTCCTGAAGAATTTCGCGGTCTTGATCGATTTGAAGCACGCGCTCAAATTGTCGCGACTCTTGAACAACAGAATCTTCTGGACAGAATCGAGCCGTACGAAGTTCAAGTACCTAGAGGCGAGAGATCTGGTGAAATCGTCGAACCCTTAATCACCGAACAGTGGTGGGTCGATATCAAACCCTTAGCAGAACCCGCGCTCAAGAAAGTCCGAGATGGTTCAATTAAGTTTCAACCGAAGCGATGGGAAAACGTTTACTTCAGTTGGATGCGTGACCTACGAGATTGGTGCATCAGTCGTCAACAGTGGTGGGGGCACCAGATTCCTGCTTGGTATGACGAAGAAGGTAATGTCTATGTGGGTCGCGATGAGGAGGAAGCGCGCGCTAAAGCAGGACTCGCAGCTTCGGTTCCTCTAACACGCGATCCCGATGTCTTAGACACTTGGTTCTCGAGTGCACTCTGGACGTTTGGGACGTTAGGGTGGCCCGAAGAAACCGACGATTTGCGCACATTCCATCCTACTGACGTTCTAATTACTGGCCATGACATCATTTTCTTCTGGGTAGCACGCATGATCATGCTTACGTTACATTTCACTAACGAGATTCCATTTCGTACGGTGTACATAACGGGGCTAATTCGCGACGCCGAGGGTCAAAAGATGTCCAAGACCAAAGGTAATGGTTTGGACCCTCTTGACCTTGTTGATGGTATTTCGCTGGAAGACTTGCTCGCCAAGCGCACAAGCAATTTGACCCAACAGAGCCTCAAAGCACAAATTGAAAGACACACACGCCGCGACTTCCCAAACGGTATTCAAGCGTTTGGCACAGATGCGTTGCGATTCACCTTTTGCGCTATTGCGTCTCCCACTAGTAGCTACAACTTTGACATAGCGCGAGTTGAAGGCTATCACTTCTTTTGTAACAAGTTGTGGAATGCACTTCGATTTACTATCTCTCAGACGGAAAACCTAGATCTTGATGCGCCGCGCGAATTTTCACTTGCAGACCGGTGGATTCGGTCGTCATTAGGAGTGTTAGTACAAGAGTGTCGTCAGCATCTTGATACCTACCGCTTCGACCTGTTTGCTCAGTGTTCTTATGAATTTATTTGGCACGAATTCTGCGATTGGTACTTGGAACTTACCAAACCAGTCTTGTATGACCCAGATACTGAAAAAGCACTTTTGAATGGTACCAAATACACGCTCCTCGAAGTAGCTGAAATCATCCTTAGACTCTTGCACCCAGCGATGCCCTTTATCACGGAAGAACTTTGGCAAACTGTTGCACGACTTCTGGGAAGAGAATCCGCGTCCATCATGTTGGAACCATATCCCAAGAGCAATGACTTAACGAAAGACAAAGCCGCTGAAACGGCGATCAATTGGCTCAAAGGGGTCATCGGCGCCGTACGCAATATCAGAGGTGAACGGCAAATTCCACCTAACAAAGAAATAACCGTCTTGTTCAGCGAAGGGAGTGTTCAAGCACGAGAGCTTGAGCAAGAGAATCGCGTTCTACTCTGTAAACTAGCCAAAATCTCAACGACCCGATGGCTCGACGATCGTGACCAAATCGCATACGGTTCAATGCAAGTAATTGATGGTTTGTACATACACGTCCCGTTCGTCGACGAACAGGAAATGAGTGCAGAACACGCCCGACTAGAAAAGGAGCTAGCACGTACGACTAAGGAGCTAGCAGGTATAAATCAAAAGCTAAACAATCCCAACTTTATTGCGCGAGCTCCAGAACACGTAGTAGAGACACAACGTAAAAAAGCTGAGGAATCTACAAACAAAAAACAAGTGTTGGAAGAACAATTACAGCAAATTTCAGTAGCAATGCAAGCTAGTTAGTGCGCGTTTTGTTCAAGGGTAGTCTTCAATCTCACTCGATAACGTGAAGTCCTGAACTATTCGAATGGTTTGATGCCAAAGTTGCTTTACAGGCACGAATCACTCGACTAGTCACGGACTTGAAGTACGACTTTTCCAATAGTAGCGTTTGACGCGACAAGCTCATGTGCCTGTTCAACTTCGCAAATGGAATAAACGCAATGCATTACAGGTTCTATCGTCCTAGAATCGATTAGCGGCCAAACTTTTCTTTCAAGTTCCGTCATGATTCTTGCCTTCGCAGCAATCGTTCGAGCACGTAGTGTAGATCCGATAATGCGCTGTCGCTTCACCATCATTGGACGAAGCGGTAACGTTGCTGACCCTCCTCCCATTAATCCAATAACAACCAACCTACCATCTGTTGCGAGGCAACGTAAGTTGTCTTCAAGATAAGAACCGCCGACTGGATCCAAAATTACATCAACACCTCGACCTTCGGTCCACTCTAAAATGCGGTCAGCAAAGTTGGACTGTGTGCGAACACTACCATTCTCAGCCCCTAACGAACGACAATACTCTATTTTCTCTTTAGACCCAGCGGTTACGTAACACGTATTCTTGAATTCTCGACACAACTGAATCGCCGCTGTGCCAACACCACTCGCACCCGCGTGGAGAAGCACGCTTTCACCCGCCGATAACTGTGCTTCAAGGAAAAGATTAAGGAATGCTGTCGCGAACACTTCCGGTAACGCTGCCGCTTGAGAGAAATCTAGTCCGTCTGGAATTCGTACCGCTTGGGAACTCGGTACAGTTACATATTCTGCATAACCTCCACCCGACAGCAATGCGCAAACTCTCTTCCCCAATTTGGAAGTTGGCATCCCTTCTCCAATTTCAACGACAACGCCTGCACATTCCAGACCAAGTATTTCACTCTCTCCGGGAGGTGGTGGATATTTACCTGCTCGCTGGGACAGGTCCGCGCGATTAACCGCACTCGCATGTACTTCAATGAGCACTTCTCCCCTTCGTAGAGAAGGAACGGCCGTTTCTTCCCAACGCAAAGTATCATTCTCAATCTGTATTGCTTTCACTCAACCCTCTCTTAATACTGTTCGCTCAAACTCTTACAGAATTTTTGCGTCTGAAAGAAATTACCATTTTTGATATTTGATGCAGTCTGTTGGCATAATCGTTGCGAATTTAGGTTCTCCAGCTTCTCCTGCTCGCAAAGATGTGGCGAAGTTTCTTGGTGAATTTCTGTCCGACCCTTACGTCGTCGACCTACCAACGCCGTTACGGCAATTTCTGGCAAGAGGAATTATCGCCATACCGAGAAGTAAACCCTCGTCTGAAGCTTACGCATCCATCTGGGATTCACCCGATGGTCCTCTACGACGCATCACATCCAAAGTCGCAGAAAAGATTCAGGAACACACCGGATTGCAAACTGTAGTTGGCATGCGTTATGGGCAACCATCTATCGATCAAGCTCTTGCTGAATTGAGTGATTGTCAAACGATTGTTCTTGCCATGCTATATCCACAGCACGCAGACTCTACTCGCACAACCACGATTCGCTATCTGCAGAACGTTTGTCGTGGTAAAACAATTCGCATCGTACCGGTATATTACCGAGAAAAAGAATACCTGAGCGCGCTAGTCAGATCTACTAAAGAGTCACTGGATGATGACATTGAACATGTGGTGATCAGTTTCCATAGCTTACCGATTCAACACATACTCAGAGCTGACCCAACAAAATCCCACTGTCTCAAGTCACCTGAGTGTTGTGAAATTGAATCTATTGCACATAAGACTTGCTATAAACATCAGTGCCAAACAACAGCGAAGTACTTGGGCGATGCTCTTGGGCTTCCCTATTCTATCGGCTATCAGTCCCGCTTGGGAAAGCTCCCATGGTTAGAACCCACGACTATAGATGTCATTAAAGACATCGCAAAGAAAGGTGTGAAGCGGATCGCGGTGACGTGTCCGTCGTTCGTAGTCGACAACTTGGAGACCTTGGAGGAGATCGGCATTCAAGCACGCGATTTGTTTCTAGCCCTCGGAGGTGAAGAGTTGCAATTGTTGCCTTGTTTAAACACTGATGACCATTGGATCAAATTCTTTGCCCGATTCATCCAACAACAACTTGACGTTCACTGACATAGATTGACGAAAGTTCGGTTCCGAACTCTTGATAACTGCGCAGGGAAATTGTGTGCCCAACGTAGAATGTCTATATCGAACAACTGATTACCACAAACAGACCTTAAGACTGGTAGTAACTATAAAGTGAACGTTTGAAGTGGTGTTTGATTAGTCTTCTTATTTACAGAGGACAGAACTTTCGCATCCGCGGATAGAAACTCCTTCCACATCGTCTACGACGCTTTGAAACTATTAGAATTTTGACCATAGGAGCGTTCTCAATGACTACATTCAATAACAGGAAACTTGCAATTATCTGGCCATCTTTTCTGGCTACATTGTTCGCTTTCAACATTCTGGCGGACTACGATACGACGACCGACATTCGCTTTCGCGAACTTCCCGGTATCGAAGCTTCACAGCAGAGCTTAGATTATTTCAGACCACTTGCTGACAACGAAGAAGAAGATGCGCCTTCAAACCTCCCAGTCATTCTTTATGTCCACGGTGGTCGCTGGATGACCGGCGATAAAGACATTGACCAATCCCCGATGGTCGATCGCTTCACAGACGAGGGTTTTGTTGTGGTAAGCACCAACTACCGTTTGAGTGAGGATGGTAAAAACCAGCATCCCGGGCAAATTGAGGATGTTGCAGATGCTGTTGGTTGGATCAGTGACAACATTCGTTATCGTGGCGGTACCCCGCGCGCAATCTATCTCATGGGCCATGGTGCTGGCGCACATTTAGTCGCTCTACTCGCTACTGATCATTCACGTTTAATGGATGCAGGTGTTCGTCCCGTCGATGTAAAAGGTGTTGTCTTACTGGAACCGCTTGTGCTTGATCTCGTTGAAATCATGCAATCTTCCGATTTACGCAAGGGATTTCACGACGCAGCATTTGGTGAAAATCTAGAAGTTTGGCAGGACGCGTCGCCATATTTTCACATTCGCGATGACTTTCCGATTGTCCCTCACCTTATTGTCGCGGCCTGTCCAGTGGGGTGGCCTTCGCCAGAACACCTAAACCAGCTCAAAACCCATCGATGGGCTGCGATCGAGAACTACGCCGACAAAATGCAAGAAAACAATGTCAGAGTTGACTTGGTAAACGCGATGCAGTATCACAGTTTTCGTTCCGTCGATCGAAATTTCGGTACTACTGGAGACCAGACTACGCAAATTGTTTTGGACTTTATCAAAGAACTTGAAGCCCATCGAATTGAACGTGAACCAATACCCACAGAAGGTGTTCTTCACACTCTCACAGTAGAGAGTGAAGATCAGAAAAAAGTGGCTGAGGAACTAGGAAGTACTGCGTTCGATCTGTGGAACTTTGATAAGTCCCGAGCCCTAGATACACCGATTACTCGTGAAGAGTTTCCAGAAAATTTAAGCAAAGACTTCGTTTCTTGGGATACCAATGAAGACGACACCCTTGATCGAACTGAAATCCAAGCCGCTTTTGAAGCTCTTTTCTCCGAATGATAGACTTCTAATAATCTAGATATAGAGTTTCGGTTCAAAAACGTCAATTCATAGCATAATAGCTAAATCGAATATTCGAGAGGAGCTATTATGTTGCGACGAATTCCCCAAATCGTCACCGTCCTTTCAGCGGTTTTTTGGATATCCTTTATCCAGGCTGAAAACGACGTCTATATTCCTGAAAGTTTAGAACCTTGGGTCGACTGGGTTCTCGACGACAACCCTCATTTCGCTTGTCCCATTCGTGCCACAGATGGCGTTCGTCTGAACTGCATCTGGGTCAGAGAAACCAACATTGAAGTTTTGCGTGGACAGACGTTCGGAGCGAAATTCGAACTCAAAGTACACGCCTTCGCGGAGTCTACGCTTCAACTTCCTTACGGTCAATCTTTTAAGCCACAAAACGTTACTTTAAATGGACAAGAAATCGCACTAGGAGGTGGAAATTCCGCTCCGGAAGTCCTTGTCCCACTTGGGTCTCACTCTATCGTAGGTGATTTGGTTTGGACGGAAGAGACTGAACCTAGATTTTTGGAAATACCCCGATCGGGGATAGTGCGGTTAGCGATTGACGGAGAATCGGTAGCACACCCTTCACTTCGGGGGGGAGGTAGCCGACTATGGTTTTCGAACGAAATTAAGGACACACCAACAACAACTACGACACCCGATTCTGAATTTGTTCGAGTCTTTCGACACTTCATAGACGATATACCTCAGACACTGACTACCTACATTGAAGTCACTATCACTGGTAATCCGAGAACAATAGATTTTGGTAAAGTAATTTCAGATGAGTATGAAATTTCCAATCTCTCTTCTCGTTGGCCGGCGATCTTGTCTAACGACGGAAATTTGGTCGTTCAGGTGAGTCCAGGCTCTAACGACATTCAGATTGACGCGCGTGCTACTGACCAACTGAGTTCCATTCGATACGAAAAAATTTCAAACATTTGGCCAGACTTGGAATATTGGGGTATACAACCAAGGCACCACCTTCGAATTATTCGAATGGAGGGCGAGCGACGGACAGATTTGTCTCAGGTAAACGCGCCGCGACGAATGCGTGAAACGACTGGTTTTGTGCTCACCGAAAACGACGAATTGAAATTGATTGAGGAGCAAAGGGGGAGCGTACAGCAATACTCTTCTAAGTTTGACGTTTCGCGAGACATCTGGTTGAACTTTCGAGGTGACTTTTACACTGTAGCAGACTCCGTTCGTGCTGAGGTTGCATCATCTCACCAAGTGGCTTCAAGTATTCCTCTGGGAGAGGTACGAGTCAACGGGAATGCGCGATTGATCGTTTATGACGACTCTTCTGAGGAGCGACATTCAAGTATCTATCTCAAACCGAATGACTCTTATCTGTCGTCCATTGCAAAAGTTGCCAGGGCCGAACCCTTACCTCCAAATACGTGGAGCGTCGACGCTGAAAGTCTGAATGCTAGATTGCATCTGCCACCTGGTTGGATGATGTTGTGGTCGAACGGCGTAGATGAAGTCGAAGGCTCATGGCTCTCAAAATGGGGTATATGGGATGTCTTCATTGTTTTACTACTGCTCTGCTTAGTGTGGGGTTTAGGTGGATGGAAGTGGACCGCAATCGTAGCTGGTACGGTACTCATCAGTTATCAGTTGGATAACGCACCGACTTTCGGCTGGGTCGTGCTAGCGGCGATATGTTATGCGTTGAAAGCAATCAAACATGTACGACTAAACCAGATTGCAACCGTGAGCTTCTGGGTTGTATTCTTCGTGGTCGCAGCCGCATGTGTCTTTCATGCGACGATCTCCATGCGAAATGCGCTCCATCCACAACTCGCTGCTGAAAGTCCAACTTTTGAAGAGAGTGTTGCTACTTCGTTGGCACGCAGGTTTACCGCTGAAGATATCGAACTAATGGGAATCTCAGATCTTAGTGACTTTTTTAGACGCTCACAAGAACGATTCAACTCAACAGCTCCCCAGATGTCAGCGTCGTTTGCTACTGGTGATGAACTCAGAGCAGCCGCTAAGGAAGCTCTCAGTAGCGGAGTCCGCTCGTCACTCGGGTCGGCCGAAGAAGTCGTCACCACTGGTTCGTATATGCCATCAAGTGATCCGACTGCCCTAATTTCGAAATCAAGATTGGGGCAGGAGTCAGGAGAACTTGGAACACCGACTACTCTGGAACCGAGAGCATATGATCCGACGTTGCCCATTGCTATCCAAACTGGTCCCGGTAAACCCAGTTGGCATTGGCAGACAGTTAGCTTAAATTGGGATGGACCAGTGGCGCAAGATCAAAAAATGACTCTGGTGTTATTGGGACCTTGGTTCACCCGGTTGTTGTATATATTTTCCGCTTTGGCAACCTTGTTTGTACTCACTTACTTCCTATACCTGAAAGTTCCTGGTATCAAAAATGTTGTCAAGAGCGTTCTACCGGGAACATCAGGCATTGCGTCATTAGTCTTTCTTGCAGTGCTGTTCAATCCGCAGGACGTTCACGCTGATATACCTGACGCAGACTTATTGAAGGAGTTAGAGAGTCGTTTGCTCGCACTCCCCGATTGTTTGAATGAGTGCGCATATCTTGAAGAGGCCAAGGTGACTTTGACAGACGGTGTACTAACGATAGAAATGCAGATTCACGCGGAGGATCGTGTGGCTATTCCATTACCCAATGAGAACAGCTCGTGGAACCTCGTTGATGTTCGTCAAGGGGCAAACCAACTACCACTTCTACGAGAACGATCTAGACTGTACACGCTGCTCGATAAAGGCGTACATGACATAATTTTGACGGCTAATGTAGCCGGTCTCGACCAATTTGACATTGGGTTCGAGCTCATTCCAGGACATTTGGTCATTGTCACACCTAATTGGCGAGTCGAGGGTCTGATTCGAGGTCAGGTCGGGGACCGCAAGCTGACGTTCTATCGGGAGCAGTCCGCGCCAATGGTCAGCCCCAATCAAACCACAACGAACTTCGCACCTTTAGAAATCACACCTTATGTGTCGGTGCTCCGACAGATAATTCTGTCTTATGAACCCACTCTCATCACACGTGTAGCTAGAGTCGCACCCTATGCGGAAGAGTTCACCGTGCGTATTCCTTTGCTTCCGAATGAACAAGTAACAACTGCGGGTATGTCGGTCGAAGACGAGCACATGGTAGTAACTCTGCGAGCGAATCAGGGTTCGACCGTGTGGGAAAGTAAGTTACAAGTGGACTCCACGATCGAACTTTCTGCACCTTCAATTGCGGAAAGAACCGAACGCTGGTCCATTGTGGGTTCTGACTTCTGGAGTTACGACTATGATGGTGTCGTCCCGATCGACGAAGGTGAAGACCACACTATGTTTGTCCCACGCTCTAATGAGATATTACGGGTCGAAGTTCAACAAACGCAACCAGTACCCGGAGAATCCATTACGATCAGTAGCGTTGATGCGTTCCACAACGTCGATTCCGAATCCACCACAACGACCCTCGGGATGACGATTCTTGCCTCTCAACCTGGGGACATCGAAATAACTCTACCACCCGAAGCGAGCATTGAGAGTCTTCTGTTTGCAGGAGAGTTTCAGTCGTTACCTAGCAGCAATGTTGTACTTCTCCCAATTCAACCTGGGAATCATCGATACGCGTTGAATTGGAAAACCGATCGTGGAGTATCCGTGGTGTACAGTCCACCTTCTGCGTCGTTCAGTCAACCAGCGGTGAATACTAGTACCGATGTTCAACTTCCAGAGAATCGTTGGATATTGTGGCTAGCAGGATCATCGCTAGGCAGTACTGTGGCATTTTGGTCGGTCTTAGTTGGTGTGATCCTTGCCGCGATTGTCGTATCAAGGATTCCAAACTTCACGTTATCGACGCGAGAAGCAGTAATTCTGGCTGCAGGAGCTTCTTTAGTAGATTTGAACTTGCTCGTGGTTGTGGGAATTTGGTTCTTGGCAATTTGGCTCAAAGCTAGAACCCAAGAAGAAATCACTCGACCGTGGCTGTACCGCGTCGAGCAGTTGGTGCTTTGCGGAGTCACTCTCCTCGCGTTGTACGTCCTAGTGAGTACGATCGTGACTGCGTTAACCAATGACCCGAACATGTACATCGTGGGTTCTAACTACGCGAATGATCGGTTCACTTGGTTCTCAGATGAAATAACTGGTGCGGTACCAACGCCTTGGATATTGTCTGTCCCAATATGGGTTTATTTCGTACTAATTCTTGTTTGGGTGATGTGGCTTGTCTTCACTCTGTTGCAGTGGATGCGAGCTTGGTGGGAATCACTTAAAACTCCAGTACTGTGGATCCCAATCAACTATAGGGGAACGTTTTCTAAGTTGAAATTAGGTCGCCAGAAACATGCTCCAATTGTTGAAAGCACGACGGAATCAGAAACAGTTTGAGTTGTCATGATTCCAAGCCAAAACGAGAATTCGTCAATCATGAGCGAGTGCCCAAGTAGTGCTGAGTGTTGCACATTGAAAACTTTGCAGCACAGTTTTCCTTTTAACTTGATCTTCGTGATCCTCCTAATAACCGGGTGTAGCCATTTGTCTGATCAACCTCATCAGGACAAAACACCAGGAGAATCTGACAAGTGGTACGAAACCTGGGACTCGGATCAAATGCGTAAGTACAGAGCAGAACGTTATCAGTCAATCTTAGCAGACGTCGAGCGCACTTCGTTGACTACCAGACACCAGAGAATCTTGGCCAAAGCATTGAGCAAATTGTACGTTGGTATTCCTACGTGTTCCTACACCGCAAAATCTCAATCGAATGGAAAACTCTTGGAGATATTTGATAGCGATGGACCATGGTTAGTTGAAGCGGGTGGGTATCAAGACTTTAGGGGGGAACTAGGGGACGCGGTCTGGATCCGTAAACCCTTAATTTCAGCACAAAGTCCTTTTCCTTACGTTCCGACACATTTTTTCACATTCGCGAAGGTTGCTGTCGAAAATGAGACTAAATCCCACATCAAGTTTGCCTTTTCAATCAACAAGAAAATTCTGGAACAATCACGCGAATGGAGTATGGAATGGGTACTTGCTCCAGCTACGTGGGTTGTTGAGTTTACAGTCGACAAGGAACGCCAAGCCCCAGAGACTCTCCATTTTTTTAACGAGAAACCATTCAATAGACATTTAGCTTACAACTTAACCGATGTTCAACTGACGCTTAGATATTCCTACTCGGAGAGTTGTGATTTTCATGCGATGACTTCCCGTGCTCTCAAAATCGAGGGAACCGTGCTCTCAGTAGGGAAAGTCAATGAAGAAGTTTTTGACTCTTATACCGATGTAAACTGTGAGTCACCTACTCTCTACTTACATCTGCAGGAACCAAGCGTGAATTTCGTGGATCATGTAAGGTTGAGATCTCGATTTTAAAGTACTAACTTCTCGCACTAAAATGAGTTCGAAAAATGACATTGACCAACTAGAAGGAAGTCGACGTTGCACATGATTCGGATGAAAACGATAAAGAGTTGCTTTGTCTGTTTGCTGTTAGCCCTTGTAATTACTGGCAATTGCGAAGGAGCTTCGGACCGAGTGTCAACAATTGACTCTTCCTCATCCAGCATCACGACTTTCTCCTTAGCAGAGATTCAGAAATATCGCGATGATCGGTATCACAATTTCCAAGAGAGTTTATCTGAAGCCCAGCTCTCCAAACAACACCAAGACTTAATCGCACGCGCCTTGAGCAAGACATACTCCGGAATTCCTCTCTGTTCGTTCTCCTTTACACTCGACGCGCGGGGAGATAAAGCCTTTCCTAATGAAGACGAGGCTGTCTGGACCGTGTCTGCGTCAGGTGGTACCGAAAGAGAGAATAACGACGATCGAAGACACTATAGAGATGCTCCAATCTCATATGTTCCTAACAATCCGTTTGATTTAGCACAAGGTACGGTTGTAGCTGAGAACCAGTCTTCAGTAAAGTTCCGATTCCCAATGACTCCTCGTTTGAAAGCACCTAACCTACACAGTGATGCTGTTCGCGTTCTAAGAAAAGTTGATTGGGTCGCCGAATTGACAGTTGACATCAAGCAAAAAGCACCGATCAGCCTCTTGCTCACTCTCGCTAGCGATGACGGTCGAGCGCAAGCACCGCTGGTCAATGTTGATGTTGCGCGAGTCGAGTTTTTGTACCAGTATAACGACAGTTGCCAATTCTACGAGGTATTTTCGAAATTGCGTCTCTTCAAGGGCTCATCATTGTTTTCCGGAGACTTTCTCGACAAAACAATCAAAACTTTCACCAATGTACGGTGCGAACAACCGGTCGTATTTCTCTTCCCGGAGAAGAAAGAGCTCGAATTCATAGAACGATATTGATTAATGCGCTAAATTTGACGGAAAACCCAATAATGTAACCCTTACGTACGATATTTGTATCTTATGTGTGAAGCAGTTCCCAAGACTTGAACCTGCACAGAACATTCATTAATTCAGGAACCGATTATGAAACTTATAAAGATCTATGCCGTTAGTATGTTAGCGAGCGTGTTCGCACTGAACGGTATCGCACAAGAAGCGGAAGAAAAGGATAAAACAACATCCTCAAGTGAGTCCAAGACAAAGCTTGATACAGCACAAGCAGAAAGTGTCGAAGTTGCAATTCCCGATATTACATTTGAGACAATTGACGACGTGGTGGAGTCTATGGTAGACGCAACTGTCAGTTTATTTCATCTTACGTTTGCAGGTACTGATTCAGCATTCGATGAAGCCATTGCGGAAATGGAGAAGACTTGGTCCGCGAAGGTTGAAGAATTCGACACTGACAAAAACGGTACCTTGTCGTTAACAGAACTAAAGAATGTGCCAGAAGAGGAATGGGCAGACGACTTCAAAGCACTGTCCGCAGAAGAGCGGGATGAGGCACTAAAAAGTCAGTTCAAAGAGTTGGACACCAACGAGGATGGTGAGGTTTCAACGGAAGAAGTCGTGAAACTCGTCGAGAAGCAAGTGGAAACATTTAATGAAGTGATCAAAAGCATAGAACTATCTCCATCAACGGAATCAGATGAGGACGCAACTAATTCCGTCGAATAATTCAATCACCTAATAAACTAATAAACGTTTCGGCGAGTGGGGGACGAGTTCTTTCATGCGTCCAAGAGTCAGAGACTTCAACCAACCAATCAGCTGTTGCAAGCGACTAGATATCTAGCGAGCTAGAAATCAGTCCGACGTTGAGAGGATCGAAGTTAACGGTATAGACGAACAACCCCTTTTCGTTAACTCGCTCCAGGTTGAACCACAAACAATAAGTCACCTTGATTCACTTGTTGACCCGTGTCAACGTTAACCCGAGTGACTTTATATTCAGTGTTGTCCGGGTACAGAAGCTCTGAACCCGAGTTCAGATCCCTTAATCGCAGCGGTGTGAAGATTTTGAAAGCTTCAATCTGACAAAGAGTTTGATCTACCGAGATGGAGTCACCTGGTTGTACGTAGTCATTTTCTGTTGGTGTTGGTTTGGTATAAAAAATCCCGGTAGCCGGTGAAAGCACTTTCAGTTCGTTGCTCTCTTCAATGCGCAATGCATCCAACCCCACTAGTGCGTCCTGATGCCCCTTCATAGCTTCCATTTCAACTATCAATGAATCTGCATCGATGCGCTGCAAGAACTCTGGTAGGTAGTCTGTAGTAAATTCGCCGCTACGAAATACCTCATCTTTCAGCACGCGCTTCAGTAGGGCAATATTCGTACCAATTCCTTCAATTTTCACTTTGTCAAGAAACTTAAACAAACGATCAGCAGCAGAATTTCTAGTCGATCCTTGGGCTATCACCTGTGCAATCATGCTGTCATAGTAGGGTGAAATGAACTTGTCCTGTGCTGCGATAGTAATCACATCAACGCGAGCATTGTTAGGGAATGAACAGTGTGTAATTTGACCAGCGCTTGGACGAAACGTGAGACTTCCGTCTGCCGCGCGGGCAACTTGTTCGGCATTAATGCGAGCTTCGATAGAGTAACCGCGACTTCCAACCTTGAGATTTGCAATACTCTCACCAGACGCGATGCGAAACTGCTCCCCAACGATGTCTACTTCTGACACTTGCTCGGTCACCGGATGCTCTACTTGGAGCCTGGTGTTCATTTCCATGAAATACACTTCCTGCTTATCTACGTCATAGATAAACTCCACGGTCCCTGCACCTACATATTCAACTTCCTCAGCTAAGGATGTACTGTGCTTATACACTTCTTTGACCAATTTTGAGGGGAGTACAGTAGAGCCCGACTCTTCAAAAACTTTTTGCCTATTCCTTTGGACGCTACAGTCTCTTAAACCCAATACCTTCGTATTTCCGTGTCGGTCCCTGAGTACCTGTACTTCAATGTGCCGTAGTTGTTGCACGAACCGTTCCAAATAGACGTCCCCACTTCCAAACGCGGCTCTAGCCTCTACCGACACCCGTTGAAAGAGTTCTAGAAAATTCTCTTGGGTCTCAACTAGCTGAATGCCTTTTCCACCACCACCATGCACCGCCTTTATCAATATTGGAAAGCCAATTTTGTCGACAATTTCCATCGCCTGCTCCACATCATTCACAATACCATGACTGCCTGGAACTACTGGAACTCCTAAGCCCAAAGCTGTATTGATGGCGTTTGACTTATTCCCCATCGTTTCCATCGCTTTAACGGGGGGTCCAATAAAGTTGATCCCATGGGCGCGTGTTAGACCGGCGAAGTTGCTATTTTCCGATAGAAACCCAATTCCCGGGTGTAAGGAATCAACACCAAACTGTTCAGCAATGGTGAGGACCGATCTAGCGTTTAAGTAGCTTTCATCGGGTGTACTCCCGCCAATACAAACCAGTTCGTCTTTATTTGTGAGCGAGTCGGCAACTACTGAATCCATGTCGGGATCGGATTGAACAAGGACCACTTCAATGTCTCGTTCTTGTGCGATGCGGACAATCTTCACCGCGGCACACCCGCGAGCATGAACGAGAACTCTTTGAACTGGTCGAAACAGATCAGATTCTTGAACGCGACGTTCGATCATTGGAACGTGCTTTGTTGTCACTGCGGTCAAAGACCCTTCCATTACACCAGCGACGACTTCAACGACGGTGTCGCTTGGTACCGGAATGTCCGGATCAATTTCTCGCAATTCATCGTCAAGTTCGGGGTAAAAAGGATGTTTGACCAACCCCTGCATTGCACCAGGAGTAGTGATTAAATAGTTTGAAAGAATGGAATCCAACGGTAAATAGCTTGGTACCACAATTTGACCAGCGAACGGCATACTCGTACCAGAGAAGTAATACGTGTGTACCAATGGATGAGTAACAAAACTTGCTTGAGCACCACCAGTACAGTCGCCATAGCCAAACACGATTACTGGTAAGTCATAGTCTCGGACAAAATGTGTGATGCGATCATTGATTGCCGCCATCGAGAACAGTGCTCCTGCACCTTCTTTGGTCTGCATACCACCAGATGAAATGAAGCAAATTACCGGGAGCGTGAGATCCGCACAACGGTGTAATAGTCGGCAAAACTTCTCGGCACTCGCCATATCAAAAGCACCAGCTTGAAAACGAGAGTTCGAGATTACGACGCCAAACTTCAACTCACCTTCCACTCCTTTGAAGGTACCGATTCCAGTCACCGTTCCGCAAGGTGGTTCATTGTCGTCTAAAGCACCCTCGATAGCGAGTCGAAAACCAGGAAATTCCACTGGATCACCACTGATGAGATCTCCAAAGAGTTCTTCAAATTCCGCAAAAAACTCGTCACGAAAAGCTTGATAGGTGATTTTTTTGGACTTTTTATAACTCGATAGAACTTGTTGTAACTGTAAGTCTCGATAGGCGTTGTTTAAACGATTCCAAAAGTCACGTCGACGACCGATATTCCGAGGAGTAATTTTTCCGGCGTAACGAATTCCCTCCCCTTCATATCGCAAATACGAAACAAGAATTTTCTCAAATAGAAAGGTTACAACGACAAACAGAGTATCTGATAAATGAGAAAAGCTTGCTTTCTTCCATTCCTCGACCGTGAGTAAGAATTTACGAAAGTTAGGGAGCGTAGAGAATCGGAGATACCAAGCAAAGAACCGAGCTTGTAATTCTTCAACAGAGGTACCTTGATTTAGTACGTGTCCCAGAGCGTCGCGAATTCCGCTTTCACTGTGAGTCAAGAGGAGTTGCCTTACCGTGTATGGCTCTAGCGATTGAGTCGCTTTCGCCTCGGCCGCAATTGACTCTAAACTCTTGATTACCCCGTTGTAAACAGAATCGAATATCAGCTGATTCTCAAATTCCTCAACGAAAGCCGTCTTCAACTCCGGAATCTGAATAACGTCTAAAACGGTGGTTACCGATTCTTCATCGACTACGGCAAAACCTACACTACGACCCCTCAAGTACTTTGCATAGGTTCGGTCGACAAGCCTTCGATTGTGAGTAGCAATTTCTTGCTTTCGTTGAGTTTCATCAGCAATTACGGGTAGTTGTTGGGTGTCGCTTTCAAAGCTCTCTCCCGTAATCGCTAAGTTTAGTTCTAAAGTTAGTTGGTGCGCGACTTGCTCGTCGGTCATGTCATCAACATCTGGGGCATGAAAGATTCGAGTACCTTGATGGGTCAAACGATGACGGAGATCTGCCCCGAAACCGGTGTCATGATCAATTCGTTCAAGCAACTCTCGAGGATTGATCAGCTCCATTGGATGGATCAAATCGTACCGCGCGGTCTCATGCCGCAGATAATCTAGTAGAAGTTTTAAATTACCGGTGGAATCGACTTTCCAACGATTGACTAAAAACGCGCCCACACTACCAAATAAATTGCTCCGAGACGTCTCAAAATTGCGTCGTGGTTCACCAAACAACATTCGTTGTAATCGATTGCGACTTTCACTCAGTGCAGCTTTACGACTAACGTACGTGCGCCACGCTGTTTTGAGCGCGTCGTCGTACACAACTCGGTCGGGATCTTGAAGCCAACGGAAGAACGCGCGCCTGCGGTCCAAATCCAATCGCTTCTGCAGTTCGCCCTCGGGAATCTCGCGATGTGCTAAGCGTCCATATTGATTAGTACTAGTAGATTTGATACGGCGTCGAACCCTTAAAAACCGAGAAAATCGATACGCAACGCCAAACACATTGAGATAGTCAGTAGGATTTTCTACGAATTCAAAAAGTGAAGCACTTTCAGTTTGTTTCATTCGTTCCGTTGGGAATAAATACCGGTTTAAGACATGCCGATATTCCTCGAGAAACATTTTTTCTTGCGCGACAAAAGTCTTGGAGCTGGCTTCGATCGAAGATATTCCAGTTACGATCGCTTGTCTAAAGTTGTCGAGCTTGTCGTCTTTTTCTCCTGGGACATAGTCAATGATCCCGTCAATACACCCCTGTTCCATGAGTTCAAAAGGTGAAACCCCAACGTGTTTCGCACATTCCTGCCAGGACAAATTTAAACGTCGAGCAATATTTGCTAACCCGCGTGGTTGAATGGTGCTAAACAAGCCATCACGAACGGAAAGGATCATGTTGCTTGCCGCCAACGGGATCGCGCCTCCAGAATAACCGATGCCAAATATAACCCCTAAGTTAGGAACGTCTATGTCAGACATGACCGCGATCAATCGGGAAATGTTGTGAGCTTGGTTGCCTCGATTAGCTTCTTCGTCCGCTGCAGCTCCAGGAGTGTCCATAAGACTTACAATAGGAATGGAACGACGCGTACATGCTTGGACAAACTCCGCTGCCGCAAAGTGTTCTTCTGGACCCCACACTCCATTACGATGATTACGATCCTGAGCTAAAAACGCGACAAGACGTTTGTCCTCAGGAAATTCCAATTCCACGATGGCGTCAAAGTAAGGACCATTGCTCGTGGCTTGGGTAACTTTTCCGATTTGATGGATGATGTCGGAGGCGGGTGTGCGGTCCGGCATTTCCGCTGGAGCCACCACCTGCTCAATATAAGCATCGACTCCCATACTCTCCAATTCGGCTACTCGAGCTGCAATATCGCGAGTGCTCAACAATCCACGTACGGGATATTCAGACTTCGGATCTGCTGAAGGAAATAGGTTGAAATCCTGCGCAATCCGTTCCGCTTTTAAGAAGAGTCGTTCGTCGTTCAAAGGTAAAAAAATCTATGAGTTACTACATATTGTCCATATCATTTGATTAAATTCACAGTTACAATGCGTTTCTTTGTAGTTTTCAACACCGTTTTACTGTTAAATTGATCATTAAATAAGTCTCAATGAACATCGCGGTACTCACCATTTCAGATACTCGAACCACTACAAACGATACGTCCGGCGACTACCTCGTTACTGCCATGCAAGAATCGCACCATGTCGTCCCCACTCGAAAAATAGTGCGAGACGACATATACGCGATCCGCGCAACAGTCTCAATGTGGATCAGCGATGATCAGATTGAAGTCATCGTCACAACCGGTGGTACCGGTTTCGGTGGTCGCGACTCTACTCCGGAAGCGCTTATACCTTTATTTGACAAGCAGATTGATGGTTTTGGCGAGTTGTTTCGCTTCCTTTCGTATTCTGACATCGGCACTTCCACCATCCAATCTCGGGCACTCGCTGGATTCGCTAATGGTACTTTCATATTTGCGCTTCCTGGATCGACTGGAGCATGCCGGTTAGCGTGGGAACAAATTCTTGTCGAACAACTTGACGAGTCGTTTCGACCGTGTAACTTTGCTGAATTGATTTCAAATTTGAAGTCCCCGACGTCATGAACACCTTCATTCTCGGAGCGAAACGTACTCCCATCGGAAGTTTCCGAGGTGCCCTCACTAAATTGACCGCTCCTGAATTAGGCGCACACGCGATTCGCGCCGCCACGGAAAACGCTAATGTACCCCTGGATGTGATTGATGAAGTATTTATGGGGAATGTCATAAGTGCAGGTCTGCGACAGGCACCAGCACGGCAGGCAGCGTTGAGTGCTGGAATTGGAGAAGGAATACCGACTACCACCATAAACAAAGTTTGTGGTTCAGGGATGCAAGCTTCAATGCTCGGAACCGATCTAATAAACGTAGGTCGCGCAAAATGCGTCGTCGCTGGAGGAATGGAAAGTATGACCAATGCGCCCTATTTGGTGCCTAAAGCTCGATCGGGTCTAAGAATGGGACACAAGACTTTGCAGGATGCCATGTTCTGCGACGGGTTGGAGGACGCGGAAAGTGGTCGATCAATGGGTAGCTTCGCGCAGGAAGTTGCTGATTTGCATCAAATGACTCGAGATTCAATGGATGAGTTTGCGATCGGGTCGTTAACTAAAGCATTACAGGCTATGGACTCCGGGGCGTTGGCGAAGGAAATTTCAAAACTAGACGAACTAGGCGAAGATGAACAACCACGCAAGTCTCGGGCGGACGCGATTCCAACAATGCGTCCCGCATTCGCAAAAAACGGTACGATAACGGCGGCTAATGCTAGCTCTATTTCTGATGGTGCCTCAGCAGTGGTGCTAGCAAACAATGAGATTGCGAAGCAAATAGACGTAGAGCCTCTTGCTCGTGTGGTTGCGCACGTGTCAATCGCATTGCACCCTACTAAATTCGTCCTCGCTCCAATTCAAGCGATTGAAGCGATCCTTCGGAAAACTGGTTGGCAAAAAGAATCTATAGACATTTTTGAAATCAATGAAGCGTTTGCAATGGTCACGATGTTGGCGATTCAAGAATTACAACTCGATCCTGCGAGAGTCAATGTATATGGCGGGTCTTGTGCGCAAGGACACCCTCTTGGTTCCACAGGATCTAGACTAATAGTTACTCTAGCTCATGCGATGCATGCTCAAAATTTTCGGCGCGGTATTGCCACCTTATGTATTGGTGGTGGAGAAGGCACTGCTATAGCACTGGAACGAGATTAGAGTTCCACTTTCTAACGACATAGATGTTTACTTTGCCGCGCGCTTTTCAATAACTAAGGTACCCTAGTCCGTTGACATCACTACCCCTTATCGTGGGATTCGGAGGAATCAATC
This sequence comes from Gammaproteobacteria bacterium, assembly GCA_009840305.1. Taxonomy (GTDB): domain Bacteria; phylum Pseudomonadota; class Gammaproteobacteria; order Pseudomonadales; family Azotimanducaceae; genus Bin55. The sequence continues at coordinate 26,232 of VXNY01000016.1, forward strand.
CAGCCGGTCGAATCTCCAATCACCACGCGTACAGACGCTTGGTAATAGACGAACTCCCACAGTCGGATGCAGACCACACCTACCGAGCACTGCAAAGTTTGATGGGGTTAGACGCTAGCACTCTCACTGACGAAGTCCGGGAATACATACTAAATCACACGTTAATACGCAAGATTGAACGATTTGATACGGACAGTGTTCCCGCCAAACGTGCGACCAGTTTTCATCCGACCGACGAATCCATACGAGTTGCAATTCCCAGTCGACAAATGCCAGACCCGTTACCAGAAGGATGGAACGTAATAGCTCAGGATGGAAAACGGACTTCCGTTGAGATCGACACGAAAGTTTCCTTTCTCCTACCAGAAACGAGAGCATCCAAAGTCACTGCCGCGGGGCAGCTACCAACGGGTTTCAACCCAGCCAAAACCTATCCCAGTAGAAGTCACCCAAGAGGGTTGCAAATGACAATCTATGGTGCTTCGGATGCACTGTTATCGACTGGGATACCTTGGTCTCGCATTCGAGACAAACTAAGACCAGAAGAAGTCTCCGCGTATGCGTGTAGTGCGTTGGGTCAGTGTGACGCTGACAGCCTTTGTGGTTTACTACAAGCTCCATGCCTAGGTAAGCGTCCGACATCTAAACAGGCTGCTCTAAGTCTCGCAGAAATGCCTGCAGATTTCGTAAACGCTTACGTACTCGGTTCCGTCGGAGGCACGGGAGGTGCTATGGGTGCATGTGCTACCTTCCTGTACAACATGAAACAAGGAATCGACGACATCACTCGAGGCCGTGCTCGTGTGGCAATGGTAGGCGGTGCCGAAGCTCCGATTGTCGCGGACCTCATTGAAGCCTATCGCATTATGGGAGCAATCGCCGAAGATGAAGCGATGTTAGCTCTATACGGCACTCATGAACTAGATCATCGACGTACGTGCCGACCTTTTTCGTCCAATGCTGGCTTCACACTGTCCGAAGCCGCAGTGTATGTTGTGCTTATGGATGATAAACTCGCGATTGATCTTGGTGCAGAGGTCTATGGATCTGTACCCTCTGTATTCATTAACGCTGACGGTTACAAGAAATCTATTCCAGGTCCAGGTATAGGTAACTACTTGACGGTCGCTAAAGCGATGAATTTGGCACGATCCATGTTCGGATCCGAATCGTTGCAACAAAGATCGTTCATTCATGCTCATGGCACTGGAACACCGCAAAATCGGGTCACTGAATCACACATATTGAATGAGCTCGCAAGAGTTCACGGCATCGCAAAATGGCCCGTGTCAGCGGTCAAAGCTTTCTTAGGTCATACTCTCGCCGCTGCCGCTGGGGATCAACTGACCAGTGCTCTTGGAACTTGGCGACATGGAATTATCCCAGGAATTAAATCCATAGACGAAGTCGCGGAAGACGTTTATGACTGCAATCTTCAAATCGGTCCGGATCATATTCACGTTGACCCTGAAAAAGGAATCGACGTTGCCTTGATTAATTCCAAGGGTTTTGGCGGCAATAATGCGACAGGTGTAGTGATTTCGCCTCACCAAACGCAAAAAATGCTACAAACTCGATATGGAAACCGAGAGTATGCCGAGTATCGAAAGCGAAATGACTCTGTTAGAGAACAAATCGCTAAAAATGATGAAGACACGATCCGAGACGGAGTAGCGACCGTGTATATGTACGGAGAAGGTGTCGTGGAAGGAGAAGATCTAGTCTTAAAAACTGATGAGATCACCATTCCAGGTTGGAATAAAACTGTCAAAATGGATCTAACGAATCCATACTCCGATATGACTGTTGGAGACAAGGAGTAAGGTCTCCTACGACTCTGGAACGCCTCTATCTTGTCACCACTGAAGCGTGTTCCCGACTGGGGGTGAACGATATTTCTGGCCACCTCTCTTGAATAAGCTGTAAGTTGGGTCTCGATGTGGCTAGCAACGCCAAGTGATCCCCACCGTCTCGCGCCAATTGTGATTGTGTACGAGCACAGAATTCTTGCAGTAACATGGTATCGTCCGAGTTGACCCATCGAACGGTATGAATGTTGCACGGCTCGTAGGAGCATTCTGCGCCATATTCATTCTCAAGACGAAACGCTACGAGGTCGAACTGTAGCTGACCAATCGCACCTAAGATCACTTCGTTACTCGACAATTTATTGAAGACTTGGGTTACCCCTTCTTCGGATAGTTGTTTGATACCTGTTTGTAATCGTTTGGCGTGTAACGGATTCTTTGCCCTTACCCGCTTGAATAATTCTGGTGCGAAATTGGGAATACCTTTGAATTGAATCTTTTCTCCTTCAGAGAACGTGTCCCCGATGCGAATCGTTCCGTGATTGTGCAATCCGATGATGTCGCCCGCATATGCTTCTTCGACTCTCGCCCTATCGCCCGCCATAAACGTAACCGCGTCTGCGATCTTGATATCCCGATCTAACCTTACGTGGCGCATCTTCATACCCTTTCGGTAAGCACCTGAGCAAACACGAAGAAAAGCGATTCGATCTCGATGCTGAGGATCCATGTTCGCTTGAATCTTAAATACAAACCCACTAAACGTGTCACTGTATGGGGAAACCATACCATTGTCCGTCTCGCGTTCAAGGGGGGAAGGTGCTTTGTCAACGAAGACGTCCATTAAATCAGTTATACCAAAGTTTTGTAGTGCTGAACCAAAAAATACAGGAGTCTGCCGACCTTCGAGATACTCTTGATGGTCAGCAACATGACCGGCACCTTTGAGCAATTCAATCGTTTCCGCGGATTCAGCGTAGTCCGCTCCAAGCAACTTCTTCGCTTCTGGAGAATCTAAACCCTGGATTTGTGGATATTCATAGGTAGTACTCCCATGCCCATGTTCGTAAATTTTTAGTGCGTCGGTGTCTAATCGATAGAGACCCCGTAACGATCGACCCGAACCGATCGGCCAACTTATTGGAATACATTCCACCTGAAGTTCGTCTTCAATGTGACTGAGCATATCTAAAGAATCCATGCATTCTCGGTCCAACTTGTTAACAAGAGTTACGATAGGCGTGTCTCGCATACGACAAATTTCTACAAGTTTGCGGGTTCGTGGCTCCACCCCCCTAGCTCCATCAATAACCATGACTGCTGAATCAACGGCGGTGAGAGTTCGATAGGTGTCCTCAGAAAAGTCTTCGTGCCCGGGAGTGTCCAATAGATTCACGACATAGCCTTGGTAGTCAAACTGCATCACCGATGTGGTAACTGAAATCCCGCGTTGTTGCTCCAACGCCATCCAATCTGACTTTGCTTGCCTCCCACTCTTCTTCGCTTTAACGGTCCCGGCTAATTGAATCGCATTGCCCATCAACAGTAATTTTTCAGTGACCGTAGTTTTTCCAGCATCAGGATGGGAAATGATGGCAAACGTCCTACGTTTGTCGACCGATTCTTTAATAGTCATCCGCGATACCCCGTAATGCACCAACAAGTCCATTGTCTGAATGTAAAAAAATTGATGTATTCGTTTTTGTCATGTACGAGAGAATATCTTCTACACTAATTTCAGAGCAAACACTTCTGCGTGTTCCCGCCCGTTTGGAGACTGATAATAGTCTATCCGACGATCGATCTTCCTAAATCCCATTGTGCTGTAGAGTTGCTGGGCGACCGTGTTTGACACTCGCACTTCAAGAAAGATTTCACGCGCTTCTCGCTCTCTACAACGTGCTAAGGCAAAACACAAGAGATCTCGGCCAAATCCTTTTCCTTGATAGGGTAGATCGACACATAAATTCAATAGTTGTACCGAAGGACCAACGAAGTACAAAATGCAATAACCGATAACGCTCTCATCAAAGTTCAATTTCCAACACTCGTAAGCAGCGTTGTGTATGCAGGATCGAAACGTATTCAAAATCCAGCCAAATGGCATTACGCGCTGTTCAATTGCTACGACAGTTGGTAAATCCGATTCCTCTAATGGCTGGAAATTTGACTCATTGATCATCTCGGAGGAATGTCCAAATACTCTTCTTAAACGTGCTAGGGTCAGATTCATCCACGCAATGTAAAACTCTAGCTTCGTCAAAAATTTCAGCGCTCGCTAACTGACTAGCCTTTTTACCGACTGCGACTATGAATCCGGGGAGTCCATTTCCTGCATTTCTAGCCTTCGCAAGAAACGCGCGTTGAGCTCCTTCTAACGAGGTGTCGTTGCCACCCTTGATATGGGGAAGTCGCGCCTCTTCCGGCCAGTTGAACCCAAAAAATGAAACTTCAGCATTAGCACCGTCAATTCCTTTTAATAGTCGGTACGCACGAAGTACATCTTCTGTGAATTCTCGATCCATCGCTTCATCATCCTTGATCAGTAACAACCCTGCCGAAAAGCTACAACTGACGGAAACTTGCACGCAGCGACTTGATTGTCTGTCTTGTTTGCTCACCTGACCCTTTGATTTGGTCGAAGGTGGCGAGTCAGAATCCAGGGCATGCGACTGTGGTTTCACCTTCGACGAACTCGAGCTAGAAGAAGGGGACTCAGGTCTATCGGACTCTTGCGCGGGCTCGTCCCGTATATAGTCTTTTTGAGTGCGATCTACAGTACGTGGTCGCCACACGTCTATCCCCAATTTCTGTAACCACTGAACTTTGTTGGAATCCATATGTGTATTAAACCAACACAAGCTTACGAGGGAGAACTAAATGCTGTGGGGTAGAAGGCGACACAATACTCACGTTCACGCTGACGTGAAAAGAGTAGTGGTAGAACGGCTCGGTGAACTAAAGGAAATTAAACTTTGTTAAATCGCTATACGTTTGTTTTTTTCTTTCGAGGTGGTTGCGGTTTGCGGGAGATCACAATGTGCTTACTGCGGTTTTTCTCATCTTGTCCGGTTGCACCAGCCGGGACCGATTTAATTCTCATTCCTTCTTTTAGATAAACTTCGATATCTCGTTCTAATTCCTCGCGGGACTTGCGCATTGACGCTAAGGTCGCGGTTACTTTTCTAGCCATTTTTTCCTTTCGAGTTCCCTTATAAACCGTATAGTATAACTACAAATCGTGTTTCATAAATTATATGTACGTACATATTTATAAGTTTTTAGAATAGGGATAATCGAGCTGATTAGCCTAGGCAATCAGAGAAAAAGTCGGGCAAAAACAAAGTATATGTTTTCCACTATTTTCTGTTGTTATTTCTTCTTGTTTCGTTCGTCATCCCGCGAGGTTCGCATCGTGGCTCCATCCCTTTAAAAGTAACCTAGCGTCCTGCGAATTGTTACTTCAAAATTTGTTAGGGTTCAGCCTTTTGCATCGCTCTTCACTGCTTTGAGTAAATTTTTTCGTACTGTTGACTTTCAACCGCACATAGTCTACAACATTAAGGAATCGTGTCTACAACGGCCTTAATATCCCGTTGAATGACAAGTTATCCTTTCTTTTCAGGCGGTAACGGACTTGGTTGCGGAGGCGTAGGATTACTAGGAGGACTTTCAGGTGGAAGTTTCGGTGGTTGAATATTAGGATTTCTCGGTGGCCCACTCTTTTCTACTCTTTCTCTCCACGCTACACTTTGCTGATCTTTATTTCCCATTACGTCGTCTCCCTTTGTATGTAATATTCGAGTTCACTAAGTGCTTCTCTGGAACTTTCATCACGTAAACGATCATCCTCTGTAATAAACTTGTCTGGAATAGTTAGCAACATATTCACACTACGGGTCAGTCTGGTGCACCAAGCTGATGCTTCCTGTTCCGACACCTCTGTTGTCTGAATTGTATCCCACAATTCCTTTATTTCGGCGTTCAATGACGAACATCCCGATATAACCGGATCTAACAGATCGTATTTTGTTGAAAGTTTCGAAATCTTATCAACAAAGTACAGAGCGAGAAGTATTGCTATGCCTGCTACTTCAACAATATCTAAAAAGTCTTGAAGTTCATCAAATTTCTGAGCAAGTGCCAAAGCAGGAAATACCGCCAAAAACGCTGCTAATGCCCCGGCAATCTGCAACGCAATCGTATATCGTCGATATCTTCTTTTCAGCAATCGATAATATCGTTCAAAACGTTTTAAATCAAACCACTCATCCACAATGGCTTGTTTGGTGTGGAGTGTTACAGGTTGTTTCACTTATCTCTCTTGCTTTAGCTATTAGGTCAGACGACAGTGAATTGTAAGTCAACCGTAGCTTCAACAAACAATAACAGGCGCGGTCAGAAAGTAAGGGTCTTCTTTAATCTAACACTGAATCAAAACACCCTTTATACCTCGGAAGCATAAGCTTGTATCGCTCGTTTAGGTTCCTCAAAAGCAGCCGGAACCCATTCGTGCTTTTTCGGAAATGTTTTCTGAGTCTATCTCTCTATTACTTGAAACAATGCAATATTCAGCGAAAATTCAAACGAGCAATATTGCTCGGGATCACCAATCTGATAGTCCGTTAATTGAGCGTTTGCGTCATCGGGACTGCGAAGGTTTTTTTTCGCCACGTGATTTTTAGAACTAGACTCTCTCAGTAAGTGATCTGAACCGATGTAGTTGCCTTACGATCAGAGCGTTTTTTTGTCTCCGCAATATAGGCGACGTACACAGACTACTAAATGTACTAATTTCTCGCCATTCTCATTTTTCTGCAGATGGACTTCTTCGCGATGTGCTTAGGTACCGTTAAGCCCCTCTTATACTAGAACTCTTCGATGTTGTAGATGATCAATTAGGTCAAATTAACATTACGAAAGCAGCAAACTGGAGGAAGACCTTTTAATGAACCGGAGTTCGATCCAATTTAACGAAATTCATACCACTAGATCGTCTGCTTCAAGTACGGGATCACAGTAGCCAATCAAACTAGATGTTCCACGTGGAACATTTATACAGTACATTAGATTTTATTTCCCTCAGATACCAAATAGATTTCTTTCCATGGCATTCGTCCAGTGAATTCTGATCTCCTTTTGAGCATTATTTCAAAGTAATGCTCTCAAGATGATGTTGAGCGGTCTCAGCAAGCATTGTTGCGACTCTGCAACCAGTAATACCCGCAGGATTTGAAGTCTGCTTAAAACAGTTTAAATTTGCATTCAAATTTAATAGACTCTCTTCAAACCGTACTGTCAAATTTCCACGAAGAAATATTGATATACAGTGCATCAATCGCCTATGGAATCGATTTGTCACCTTCCTGTAAATGTTCGCTGCGGAATTGATATCGCCTGCGTCAGTCAGACAGCATTGAACACTGTCAATCTTTGGGAGTCCAAAAATTATTTAGTCAGGACAACTAGTCTTCAAGCTGAAACGGAGATACAGAGTAATCCAACACCCTTTCCCCAAATTTAAGTTTTAGGGCAAGCACCTCGGTTAACACCTCATCTAAGAATCTCACTGTTCTGTAAGGAATCAATACTTGAACAATCGATCCTGTTGGAGTCGCATCGATGTACTTATAGCGACTTCCCTGAAGCAGTTTCTTCTGCTGCCAATATTGAAGTTGCGAAAAGAGATCGCCAGTGTCTCGCATACTTACCTTTTCTTTTGGAAATTTAGTGTTGATTGCTTCTTCAAACTGAAAATCATGAAACTTGACATTTCTATAGATGTCGGAGAGAAGTTTCTGTGTTTCTGACTCAAGTGCTTTAAAGAGTAACGGTAACGAGTGTCCAGATTGACCAGACCAAGATTTTTGCAGTCCCGTTTCACAATACTTCATCAATTTAAAGGTTTGTTCTAGGGCATACCCTAAATTGGACGAAGCCACGCACGAACTACCCATAACTCTGGCACGGTCGAGCTCATGCATGTTGATGAAAATTTCTTCCTGCCGTTTTGGTGGCTTTGGTTCTCCCGTTGGTTCAGTTTCGAGCGGTCCAAACCCGTCTATGTTCTTGAGGATTGGTACTAAAAGGAACTTTGCAGCTTGAATGAAAGCTGCAATCATTGTGAAACGCCTATTTGCAATAATTTCCGTCGCAGTATTCTGTGGAATCATGTGGTTATTGTTCTTACCCAAAGGCTAAGTTTGAGGACCAACATCAAGTGCTGTCCTATCGGTTTAGAGTGTAGATGCTGGATCTAACTCTCACATAAAATTCATAACGGTCTGCTCAGAAGTGTAGGAGAATGTGTAATTCCTGAATGAAAACACGAATGGGTCGAGAATTCGAGGTCTGAGAGAGCAACAATTTCGGTTCTTAGGCTACCTGCGTTTCCGCGGCTTTCCTTCGGGTAACCAAGTTTCGTAGTCCTGTCCTTCTATAAGAGGAGGGCTGAAGAGGAGCGCGGCATCTTCGACCAAAGTACTTTGGTTCGACCTGTTGTGCATATCAGCGGTCCAAATCTCATTGCCTGCGACTGTATGTTGGTTTGCGTGAATTTCAGTCTTGTCGCCGGAAACAACGTTTGAAGCTGATATCAATTTTTCAACAAACTCACTCGAACCGTGATCATAACACTCAGCAAATCGAGAGAGTAGGTCAAACGGTACTGTCGCTCGATTTTTACTCTTGGTCCAACCCATACCCTTAATTCTAAATGCCCGCGCGCGTTGCGAACTCTTTAAGATCTCACCACTTTCTAATTGACAAGTCTGTTCTTCAAAAACCGATGCCTCCTCAGCTAATTCTCGATTATCGTCTCTATGTTCAGAAGTGTTAATCGGCTGAATTTCTATTTCGTCCCTACTACTTTTCTCACGATTCGAGAATGCTATGTGGCGATCATAAACATATTTATACAAAGCACTCTTGACTATCCCAATCAAATTTGGGAGGTTGTTTTGATTTAAAACCTTCGGTAAGTTCATTGTCGGATGTTTCTTTCTCATTTGAGTAATCATCCATCGGGTAAATTCTTCTGAAGGATGGTTAGCCGTGTCATTAAACCAACTCATGAGTCGAGACTCTAACTCGACATCCGTTGCCACTCTATGTGCAGTATCTGCTTCAAAACTATCGCCCAAAAAAGCTTTTAGAAATTCGGCATCTTGGGGTTTAGGGTCGGTTACGTCATGCAAGAAAGAAGCTTCTTTCTTCAAAAAATTATTTGCAGTATCGCGAGAATACCAAAGATATCTTCGGCCATTAGTAATAATTCCAAATTTTGCTGTTGAATGAGAGATATATCCGTCCAACTGAGCGAACACTCTCGTATCTTCGATACTCGCACTTAGTGGTTTAGCTTCGACAAGAATGACGACTCTTCCTTCTCGATCAAATAGGGCGTAATCTACGGTGCGCCTACCATACTTATCCATGGGATACTCTTGGCGACAAATTTTTGGGTTTCTCACCTCCCACCTTAACATTTCGAAAAACGGATTGATCAAAGAAGATCGTGTTTCCATTTCAGACGATACATACTCCAAACGCTCCCGAACGAGAGCAGCAAAATCTCTCAGATCTATTAACAGTTCGCTAGCCGATAGAGCCATCAATCACCTCGACAGTAGTACTCACAGAAAACCGATATTATGTACATCACCAGTCCTGCAAAGTTTCAAGTATTATTCGTTTATCACAATTCAATTAAGTCGTAGATTTTTTCACACTTAGCCGCCATGATGAAATCATTCAAGTGCAAACCGCCGACCGAATGGGACCACCACTTAACGGTTAAGAAGTGATATTCTGTGGTCATCTCTGGATGATGTTGAACGGTCTCAGCAAGTTCGGCTACGTGATTGTGGAAGGAAATAACCGCGGGATATGCTGAACATTTGAATTTACGTTCAAGATAGTAAAACTTCCGTTCGACCGAATAGTTCACCTTCCACGATGGGATCTCATTCAGTAACTCCTTTATCTCCTCGGTAGACAATGATTTTGATTCCTTGGAGAGAGGTTCAATGTTGCGATCTGCTAATGCTGTCATGGGATTAAGTGTCCTTGGATTAGAGTTTATAAGTGACAAAGTTTACCGACTAACTCGGCGCGGAAGAAGTCTTTGATCGCGCCATTCTTTGTCGTAGTGCGTGAATTATTCTTTCAACAAGTAGTAAGACAAGGATCGACGCGTAAATTACCGTGTCGGTATACGTCGATCGTTCCTGCATCCAGAGGTGAATGAGCGCTAGAACTGCGATTAAATAAATCAGTCGATGAAGTCGTTTCCAATTCAATTTGAGCCTCTTTCGCCATCCTCGAGTCGAGGTGATTGCTAACGGTATTAACAATAACAATGCAATCATCCCAAATATGATGTACGGACGTTTCGAAAAATCTCCTAACAGCGTGTTGAAATCGAAGCCTAATATCGCGGCGAGATACGCAGTGAAATGTAACACTACATAGGTAAATGCAAATAATCCGCACGTGCGACGATGTTGCACGAGTACTGGGATCTTAAATATCCGAGAGATCGAAGATACCAACAGAGTCAAATATAGAGTCCTTATAGACCATGTTCCAAGACGATCCACTAGAATATCTCCAGGATTAGGTCCTAAGCGGGCGCCAGGATCGAACAGCTCGATCCGTACATCGTTCAGAAGTAGGAGTAGCGGAATAGCGAGCAGTAGTCCAACGATCCACTTAGCCGTTTTGGTCGCGAGAAAAGTTAGTCGCGGTCGCGCCAAAAATTCTTACCTTGAGCGAATCAATTCGCAGTAAATACGCACTAAGTCAAGCGACAGTATGCGCGTAGCAAGTGGAACTCAAAAATTTCTCTTTAAATTCAATCCTTCGTAGAGACTGGCTACTTCATCGTAGCCATTAAACATCTTCGTTTTGATTGATCTTGCAAAAATTCCTTGCGGGAGTCTTCTCTCTGTAGCTTGAGACCAACGTGGATGATTGACTTGCGGATTCACGTTCGCATAGAAGCCATATTCATGAGGCGCGGACAAGTTCCAAGTCGTTCGCGGTTGTCGTCTCGTTAGTTCTATCTGGACAATTGATTTAATGCTTTTGAATCCGTATTTCCAAGGTACCACAAGTCGAAACGGAGCACCGTTTTGATTTGGCAGCACTTTCCCGTACATGCCGATTGCAAAAATTGCTAGTGGATGGTTTGCTTCGTCCAGTCGAAGTCCTTCAACGTACGGATACTCAATGGAAGAAAATCGAGCTTTGGTACCTGGCATTTCACTCGCTCTCAACAGTGTAGTAAATTTGACGTATTTCGCATCGCTTTGCGGCTTTACTTTGTCCAAGATTTTTTTCACTGGAAAGCCCAGCCAGGGGATCACCATCGACCAGGCTTCAACACATCTTAGACGATAGATTCGTTCCTCTAAATCGATGTCTTTGATCACATCTTCTAAAGGCAACTTACCCGGTTTCTCCACTAGTCCCTTAAATTCAAGTGACCAGGGATCCACGGTCATCTGATGAGCATGCTTTGCCGGATCTCCTTTATCAGTACCAAATTCGAAGAAATTGTTGTAACTGGTAGCGTGCTTTTCAGGAGTGATATCTTCGCCAATTTCTTCCCCTGGCTCATACCCATGATCTTCGATCCAACTGTCTGGAAGAGCAAGAGTAGATTGCGCCAATGCACCAGCCGCAACGGCAGCGGAAGACTGCCCAATGAACTTTCGACGGGACAGATAAACCGCTTCTGGTGTGATTTCCGAACTCGGTATTTCTTTCTTTGTCTTGATTAGTACCATCTATACTCCCTGCTAGTGTACGCTACGATGCAAATTTCTGAGCTCATTTCGACTTTATTGTACTTCGAGCGTTGACCACGCTTAAAATCAACTCTGACATCCGTATTGGATTTCAAATCTGTTCGAAAACCAAATTCGCTTCGCTGAAATATATCAAACATGACGACCCCCGCTCTTACCATCGCTGAAGAAGTCGTGCTCTTACAGCTGCACGATGAAGACGGTACTTTTATCCATATCACCGATTGGTCCAATAGATACGCAATGAGTGGGGCAGTACTCATGGAACTCGCCGAGGCGGGACGGATTGACTCGGATCTCGAAGAACTCTATGCTACTCGCGCTCAACCTATTGGACAAAAAGTAGCCGATGAAGTCTTAGCTGAAATCGCGAATCTTGCTGAACGCAGGACTATTCGCTACTGGGTTGAGTTCGTGTCTGAACGTGTTGACGACATCCGAGATGAAGCTATTGATGGGTTGATCAGAAAAGGCATTATCGAACAACAGGACACGCGATTTCTATGGGTTTTTCGATCGAGAAGATATCCGGTAATCGACGGTCGTACTGAAAAAGAAGCCAAGCTCCGTATGTACGAATTACTTTTTTCAGACAATATCCCCACACCCCGAGATGTAATTCTGCTTTGTTTGGTCCACGCCACTGGAATTCTTAACGCGCTCTTACCACCAGATCAACTCGAAACCGTGGCCGATCGGATTGAGCAAATACGAAGTTTGGATCTGATCGGACAAGATGTTGTGTCTGCGATCAAAGATATCGAACTCTCCATTGCGATCGCGACCGCACCTCTTTTTTAGATTAATTTACAGATTTGTCGACGAGTTTTTTCTCTTCGATCCAAGGCATCATCGCACGTAGTCGAGCTCCCACTGTCTCAATCAAGTGTTCCTTGCTTAGCCTGCGCATCGAGTTAACGGTCGTCGCGCCAGCCTGACTTTCAGCAATAAACTCGCGCGCAAATTTCCCCGTTTGAATTTCGCGTAGGATTGCGCGCATTTCACGTCGAGTATCTTCGGTTATGATGCGATCACCGCGAGATATTCCACCATACTCTGCCGTGTTAGAAACCGTATACCACATGTTTGTGATACCGCCTTCATAAAAGAAATCTACGATCAGTTTGAGTTCGTGAAGACATTCAAAGTATGCCATCTCCGGTGCATATCCCGCTTCTACGAGAGTTTCAAATCCAGCTTGTACTAAAGCAGCAGCTCCACCACACAAGACAACTTGTTCACCGAACAAATCGGTTTCCGTCTCTTCTCTAAATGTCGTTTCAATTATTCCTGCTCGACCTGCTCCGATCGCCATCGCATATGACAACGCAGTATCCGTCGCACGCCCAGAGTAGTCCTGTGCTACTGCATAAAGCGCTAACATTCCAATTCCACTTTCATAGTTTGCGCGCAAAGTGTGTCCTGGTCCTTTTGGAGCGACCATAATGACATCAATGTCAGCCCGTGGCGAGATGAGCTCGTAGTGCACGTTAAAGCCGTGTGCAAAAGCGATAGCTGCACCTTGTTTTAAGTTTGGTCCTATATGTTCGCGGTATACGTCTCGCTGGATTTCATCAGGTAGCAAAATCATCACTATGTCTGAATCACTAACGGCATCAGCGACGGGTCGGACCGTAAATCCAGCGTTTCGCGCTTTCTCGGCGGAAGGTGCCCCCTCGTAGAGTCCTACAACAAGACTTTCAACGCCACTATCGCGTAGATTGTTCGCATGGGCATGACCTTGCGATCCGTACCCAAGAACTGTTACTTTACGGTTCTGAACAATGGATAAGTCACAGTCTTTATCGTAATAAACTCGCATCTATGCTCCTTTCGGTCCTAAACTGAGCGCTTTTGCACCTCGAGTAATTCCGCACGTCCCAGACCGTACGACCTCAAGAATGTGAGCGCGTCCAATAGCTTCCAAAAATCCTAATAGTTTCGCGGTCGGACCTACCAGTTGAACGGTGTAGGTGTTCGTTGTAACGTCTACGATTTGTCCGCGAAAAATATCACACGTTCGCTTAATTTCCTGCCGCTCTTCGCCTTCCGCGCACACTTTCACCAACATCAGTTCGCGTTCCACGTGTTCGACATGAACTAAGTTTACGATTTTTACCACACCCACCAATCGATTGAGATGTTTAGTAATCTGTTCAATGGTTTGCGAATCCGATACTGTTAGAAGCGTTAACCTTGACATGGTAGTGTCTTCTGTAGGTGCAACTGACAACGATTCAATGTTTACGTTCCGTTGAGCGAATAAACCTAAGACTCGCGCAAGCGCTCCTGCTTCATTCTCAAATAGTATGGCTAAAAGTTGTTTCACGCAATTCGTCTATTGACTGGCTGATGAAGAGGCACTTGTAGAACACCCACGTTCTTCACGCGGAAGCAGACGCACATTTGGATCGACCCGTACATCAACGAAAACAGTTTGACTCTTACATTCGTGGCTAAAGGCGAGACTCACTGCTCGCTTCAATTCGTCGCGCGTGGATGCTCTGAGTGCGCGATGACCGAACGCCTCGACTAGTTGCACAAAATCGGGCATCGACTCTGGATATCCAAGAAGTCCGTTTTTCCACCCATGTATCTGGTTCCATTGATTAACCATACCCAGCGTGCCGTTGTTAAAACAAAACACTTTGATTGGCAAATCATATTGCGCACACGTCGACAACTCCTGTAGATTTACCAAAAAACTACTCTCGCCCGTTATACAAACGACGGTTTCTTGTGGTGCCGCAAATTGAACACCCAATGCTGCAGGCAAACCGAATCCCATCGTACCAAGACCCCCAGGGGTGACCCAACGTCGAGATGCTGAGAACTTATAGCCCTGTGCAACAAAGATTTGATGTTGACCAACATCAGTCGTAATGAATGCTTCTCCCTTTGTTTCCTCGTACAGAACTTGAACCACATCTTGTGGATGAATGTGTTTGGAATTACTGTCGGTCATATTTTCACGTGTGTCTTCCGATATTTTTTGCCGCCAACCTTCGACTTGTTCCCACCAAGACATATACCGGTCGTTTCGTTTTGATTGGACTTCCTTTCTATCACATGCTAGTTGATTCAGAATAGAAAGAACTTCTTTCACCGGACCCACGATTGGTAAATCTGCGGTAATAGTTTTCGATATTGATGAAGGATCTATGTCGACGTGAATGACTCTTGCTTGAGGGCAGAACGTCTCTGGGTCGTCGATCGCACGTTCATCAAATCTTGTTCCCAACGCCAGAGCTAGATCGGTGTGCGCGATCGCGTTGTTTGCGATGCGACTACCATGCAAACCTAGCATTCCAAGACACAATCGATTTGAACCTGGAACCGCTCCTAAACCCATGAGCGAAGTTGCAACTGGTAAATTCAGACACTCCGCAAAAGTCAAGAGTTCCGATGACGCATCACCGTGAATTACACCCCCTCCCGCATAAATCAGTGGGCGTGCGCTCCGAAGTAATGCGTCTAAAGCCTTCTTAATCTGGCCGGCGTGCCCACTTTCTGCCGGTCGATATCCACGAAGCGACACTGTTTCAGGCATCACGTACTCGTACTTCTCTTTACTCTCGTACGCTGATCTTGGCAGGTCAATTACCACCGGGCCGGGACGGCCGCTCGTGGCTACGAAAACGGCTTCGCGAACGATGCGAGGTATGTCCATCGCTGAAGGTAGGACATAACTATGTTTCACGACGGGTCGCGAAACGCCAATCATATCAGTTTCGTCAAGCTGAGTTGAAACCGAGTCTCCACTTGAATCGCGGCCGCAGAGTACGACGATAGGCACTGAATCCATGTAAGCGTTCGCTATTCCAGTAATTGAATTGGTCGCTCCGGACCCAGATGTAAGCATGACAACTCCCGGGCGTCCGGTTGCGCGTGCATATCCGTCAGCCATGTGGCATGCTCCAAGCGCGTGCCGAACCAACACCAGAGCAATTTCCTCGCAGTCGGAGAGCGCGCGGTGGTAGGGAAAGTTAGCACCACCAGGATGCCAAAAAATGTGTTCGATCCCCTGATCAACCAAAGCTCGTACGAGCACCTCATCCGCGGTTAGCATCGGGCTCATTTAAAAATACGGTGTTTAAATGGAAGCAAGGGAAATCGAGGAACTCACGCTTAATCGTTCAAGAATTCTACATTGTCGCGTCGTAACACCTCGAGCAACGCTTGCATATCTTCTGGTACCACGCTAGTAAAACGTAGCTTAGTCTCAAAAATCGGGTGTGTAAACTCTAACGACTTCGCATGCAAGGCCTGTCTCGTAAATCCACGGATTGAGTCGACTAATTCCGGTAAGGGTGTAGTTGGGAGTCGTCCTTTCGCACCATAGGTTACGTCTCCAACGAGAGGTAACGATAGAGAACTCGCATGGACTCGAATTTGATGAGTTCGGCCTGTGTCTAACCGAGCTTGAGCATAGGTATGACTACGAAATTGTTCGAGCGGTCGAAATTCCGTGCGCGCCGGTTTCCCATCTTGTCTAACTTGTTGCTTTGTACGCGTTTTAACGTGCCGACCGATAGAAAGATCAACCTCAGTTACTTGTTCCATGAGGCCTTCCATTACGCACACATATAGTCGGGATACTTCACGTTGAGCAATAAGTTCCGTAAGCTTCGTACATGCGATTGCCGATGCCGCTACCAACATAATACCCGATGTATCGCGATCCAATCTGTGCACTATGCCCGCTCTAGGGAGTTGAACCAACTCTGGGCGATGTGATATGAGGCCGTTTACTAGTGTATTGGATTCATTTCCCGGACCGGGATGGGTCACTACACCGGCAGGTTTTTCTACAACGAGCAAATGTTCGTCTTCGTGTAGTAAATTGAAAGGAACTTCCTCTTTACTTTCCCAGTCTAAATCAGCACTCAGTGAGGCGTGCACACTTACATGTTCACGTCCCCTAACGCGATAAGAAGGTTTTGAGTCCGCACCATTGACTTGCAACGATTTGTCCAGAATCCATTCGTGGATCTTTGAGCGCGAAAGATCAGGCCATAACATTGCTAGTGTGCGATCTAATCGCAGACCTACACACTCCGTAGGAATCGTCAGTTCGCGCTCAATTTGTTCTCTCTTCATCAAAAACTGAGTACCATATTACCTCGTACAGTCAATCTAAGGATATAGGCGTGAAATTTACAAAACTCGGTCCGCTTTTCATAGGAGTTTTTGTTCTGGTATCCGGTTGCGCGTTCTTCGGTTCGGGCAACAACACGAACGATGGAACCCAACAAGAAGTCGGAAGTCGTGATAAGTCACTTTATGACGAAGCCCAGTGGCGATTGCAGAACGGAGACTACACGGCGGCAATAGATCGCTTAGAACTCTTGGAAGCTCATTTTCCATTTGGACGCTATGCGGAACAAGCACAGTTAGAGTTAATCTACGCGCACTTTATGAGTACCGATTACGACACTGCTATCCTTGCTGCAGACAGATTCATCAATCTTCATCCCCAACATCAAAGTGCCGATTATGCCTATTACATGAAGGGTCTAAGCAACTTTCAAAGGGATCGGGGCTTTTTCGACCGACTACTTGGTACGCCCGAACCTCTCCGCGATGTCTCTTCCGCTCGATCAGCGTTTGCACAGTTCGAAGAGTTATTGACCAAATTTCCTAATAGTTACTATGCCCGCGATGCTCAGCTACGTATGCACTACCTGCGCAACGTCCTTGCAGAAGCAGAACTCCACGTTGCGTACTTTTATCTCCGCCGAGATGCTTGGATTTCGGCCATCAATCGCGCTCGAGAAGTGATTGAACACTTTCCAAAATCAGCGGTGGTGCCGCGAGCACTAGTGGTCGTGATCGAAGCTAATCACAAATTAGGACTTAAAGATGCTGCAAACGATGCACTAGAAATCCTCGCAATAAATTTTCCTAAGTATGAAGGATTTAACGATGATGGAGAGCTAGTCATCCGTAGTCGAGTTCGAAATAAAGATCGAAGTTTCCTAAATACGATCACTTTAGGTTTGCTCGACCGACCCAAATCAGCAGCCGTTTTGAAGCTGGAACCGCCTGACACCGAGACACCACCACCACCGAGTCTGGATGATTCCTAGCTAGTCGGATTCGTTTGTGTCAGAGGTGACTGTATCCTCTTCTTTATGCAGAAAGTGTACTAACAACCAAGTAATCGCCCCCAAGGTGATAAGAGTGTCGGCCACGTTGAATATTGGGAAACTCAAATCTCCGACGTAAAAGTGTAAAAAGTCGATCACACAACCTCGAAACGCACGATCGATTAAATTCCCAACTGCTCCGGCCAGAATACCAGTAAACGCTAGGCCAAGCCAAAAACGGTCGTGCGGCACTCTATAAATCAAATACGCGAATAGAATCGACGCCGCAATACTGAACCACATCAACAAGTTACCGAATTCAGTGAATAGGCTAAACGCTGCCCCGCTGTTGCAAGCGTAGGTAAGCGAGAAGAATGGTAACACCTTCACAGATTCAAACGCTAGGTATTGAAAAGCTAAGAATTTCGTCACGTAGTCCACAAAGACTAGCAACACTACTAAACCAAACCATCGCAGACGAGATACTAGTTGAGCGTTAATCGTTCAAAACTCCTTTTGCAAACGTAATTTCAACCAATTCTTTATGGTTGTGATATCTATGCCCATCTGAACCTTCAATGAGTCGATTGAATCAAATTTCTCATCCGAACGTATTTTCTTCAAGAAACAAACCTTCAATTGTTTACCGTAAATTTCCCTGTGAAGATTGAATATGTGCACCTCCAAAAGAGGCTCGGTACCGCCAATCGTCGGTCGAGTGCCGACATACGCAGCCCCATAGTAATCGTTCTCTAAACCTTCAACTCGGACGGCAAAAATGCCTTCAAGTGGGGATCGGTATCGTTGAAGACGTATGTTCGCGGTAGGAATACCGATGTTCCCTCCAAACCGGTTTCCTAATACGACAGGACCCATCATAAAGTATTGTCGACCAAGCAACGATTCGGTCGTATTAAAATCGCCATTCTGTAGAGAATCCCTGACGCGTGTACTTGAGATAGTCGCTCCAGCATATTCGCATGGTTCGATTTGCGTGATTGTAAAACGATTCTTTTCGGCTGCGGTCCGAAGTGTTTGAACGCTTCCACTGGCATCTTTACCAAATCGAAAGTCTTTTCCCACTACGATGTGTTGAATGTTCAAGGTCTCGACTAAGTATTTTTCAATAAGGCAATCCGGAGTCGTTGTTTGCAGTTTTTCATCGAACGGCAGGCACAAGAGATATTTAATCCCGATCTCGCGAATAAGCTCAACCTTTTCTCGAAACCGAGTTAACCGTGCAGGCACTAACTTCCCCTGAAAGTACTCTCTCGGCTGAGGTTCAAAGGTAATTACAAGAGACCCTACTTTTCGAGACACCGCCTCATGTTGCACATTCCTGAGTAGAGTCACATGTCCTACATGCACACCATCAAAGTTTCCAATGGAACACACCGAGTCTTGGTGGCGGGTGTGAACGTTGTGCAATCCGCGAATTATTTCCACCGTCGAAACTCTAGCTGGGTCCAACCAGGTGGCGGGGACGAATACCGATTACTAAACCGACGACAAAATAGCTCACCATCCCCGCTCCTATGAGCACGGCGAGCCACAAGATTCGAACCCAAACTGAGAAATCCAACCATAGACTGTCTGCAGGACTTAGGACGTGCAACACTACAACCATGCAACCACTCGCGATCGCAACTTGCAAGCACACTTTGATGAACGGTTGTGAAATCTTAAAGTCCCCACGTCGCATGAGACCCACCATCAACAAAGTCGCATGTACGAACGCAGCAACGGTAGTCGCGATGGCGATACCCACATGGTGAATAAATTGAAACAAACTCAGACTCACGAGTATGTTCACGGCCACGCTAATCGACGCGTAATAGAAGGGAGTTTTCGTGTCTTTTTTCGCGAAAAATCCCGGGGCAAAGATCTTTACCAACATTAGAGGTACGACACCGACTGCAAACGCTTGTAAAGCGACTGCAACCATTTGCACGTCCTCCCAAGTGAACTCACCCCTAAGAAAGAGCGTCGTAGTCAAAGGAGTTGCCAAAACAAACAAACCAACTGCCGCCGGCAAGCCCAATATGATCCCTACTTCGGCCCCCCACAATAAGTGTCGTCGAAAGCCGATCTGGTCACCACGATTGTGTAGTTTCGAGATGCTTGGCAAGATAACAGTTTGTAAAGCGATCGCGATCATTCCTACAGGAAGTTCGATAAGACGATCTGCGTAATACAACCAAGCTACACTCCCCATTACCAAGGAAGCAGCTATCTGTGTCCCTACCAAAATGTTAATTTGACCCACCGACGCTGCAAATACAGCCGGACCAAACAGTTTCAACATTTGAGTTACGCCAGGTGAACGCCAATTGACTTTTGGTACCTTGAGCAACCGAAGACTTGCGAGCGACGGAAAGTGCCAAAGTAGCTGTATGACCCCAGCTACGATAACAGCCCACGCTAGCGCATACGCGAGTTCTGCAAACCAAGTCGTACCGAAGAGCATCGCGCAAATCATGGCGACGTTGAGAATTACCGGTACGAATGCGGGAACAAAAAACCGGTCAAAGCTATTGAGAACAGAGCCGAGGAAAGCCGTAAACGAAATCAGCCCCAAATAGGGAAACATGACGACTAATAGTCCAGTCGCAAGATCAAAACGACCATCTGCAACCCAAGCATGCGTTGAGCCCACAGTAAAAATGGTGATGAATGCTGGCGCGAACACTGATCCTAATACGCAAACTACGAGCAGCACTAGTCCAAAATTACCAGCGACTACTTGAACAAATTCTTCGAGTTCTTCCCTTGTTCCTGTCTCCTGAAATTGCGCAAGCACTGGAATAAACGCTTGCGCGAACGCGCCCTCGGCAGTCAATCTTCGAAAAAAGTTGGGTACTCGAAATGCGAGAAAAAACGCGTCAGCTATTGGTGTTGCGCTAGCACCTAAGAACTTAGATTCAGCTATTGTTCGTAGTAGTCCAAGAACGCGCGAACATCCCGTCAAACTTCCGACTACAATTCCTCGGGAACCGATCCCCTTCTCTGTCCCAGTAGTAATCGGTTGATCGTGATCTTGATCCACGTACCTATTCTCGCATGGTCACGGATTTCAAAGTACGCTCCCTACCATCGAACGATACTTATAATTCGCTCCGCTTACCATCCCTTTTGGGATCTTTCTTCCGAAGCAATTAAAGGTATCCTCGACTTTGGCAAACAGTCCTCAAGCCCGTAAACGCGCCCGTCAAGCAGAAACGCACCGGCAACGTAATATGAGTCATCGTTCTAAATATCGCACCTATATCAAGCAGGTAGACAATTATCTTGCACAAGGCGATCTTGAAGCTGCATCTCAAGCGTATAAAGAGGCGATACCCATTATTGATTCGATGGTAAACCGAGGTCTCATTCACAAAAATAAAGCTGCTAGGCACAAGTCGCGGTTAAACTCTAAACTCAAGCTTTTGAGTACCGCCGGTTAGTTGCTTACAGATATCTTCTAAAGCAACTACCACTCAACTCTCCGTTTTTTTCACAAACTCAACTTCGCACATTTCGGGCGATTCCGATTTCTCAAGCGCGTGCTGGCGGCGCGCCGCTACAGATTGTGCCAAAACATCAGTCGCAAGTTGATCAGCTCGTTCTTGAAAAGCCAGTCGTGAATCAGGATCGGTTTTAGTCAATTCTCTTCGCTCTTGAATTTCCCTCGCCAACGCATCGACAAGTTCGTTAACACCCTGTCCGGTGTGAGAAGAAATCGCGAACACTGAACGTTCGTCGTTGAATAAGCGTTTGATCTCTATAAGTTCTTCTTCGGTAATACAATCAATCTTCGTCAGAACCGTGTAAATAGTGGTCTCTGCTAGTGTCTGGCTATATTTCGAGAGTTCCTTTCTTATGTCCCTGGCATTCTCGACAGGATCAGATTGGTCCGCCGGTTTGACTTCCACTAAATGCAAAAGGATCGATGTACGTGTTAAGTGGCGCATGAAGCGAGTTCCCAGACCGGTTCCTTCCGATGCGCCTCGTATTAATCCAGGAACATCTGCGATCACAAAGCTCTGATCTGAATTCGCTCGTACGACCCCCAGATGGGGTTTCAACGTCGTAAACGGAAATTCAGCGATTTGTGGTTTTGATGCGGAAACTCTGGAAAGGAAGGTCGACTTCCCCGCGTTCGGCATGCCAAGTAAGCCAACATCTGCGAGAATGCGCAACTGTAAACGCAACTTTCTTTGTTCACCCGAGGTGCCTTGTGTAGTCTGTCGAGGAGATCGATTTGTGCTTGTCTTGAACGAGGCATTACCTCGACCGGGTTTGCCCCCGTTTGCGACTTTCAAACGCGTGTTCGCTTCAGTTACGTCACCAACTACTCGCAAGGTCTCGTCGTCCACAACGGTCGTACCGAAAGGAACCAGTATCACGAGGGCTTTACCGTCTGCTCCTCGTTTCAGCGAGCTCCCGCCGGGAGCACCATTACTTGCTTTTTGAATTGGTTTGTAGTGGAGATCGATTAACGTCGTCAATGATGGGTCGCCAACAAGGTATACGGAACCGCCTGCACCGCCATTGCCACCGTTCGGGCCGCCCTTAGCAACATTCGCGCGTCGTAGAAAACTCAGACAACCATCGCCACCTCGTCCAGCATTGACCGTGATGGTTACTTCATCAAGAAAGTTCAATGTGCGTGCCTCCTAGATTGGTAGGGCACGAAATGCGGGAGCTTAACTCGCCGCAATAACGCTTACGTACGTCCTTTGAAGCGATCCGTGTTTTCGATACTCGACAGTACCGTCCGACTTTGCGAACAAAGTATGGTCCTTACCACATCCGACATTAGATCCAGGATGGAATTTAGTACCACGTTGTCGTACGAGAATATTACCTGCTCGTACGATTTCCCCACCATACTTTTTGACTCCTAGCCGTTTAGACTCTGAATCACGACCGTTTTTAGTCTTCCCGCCTGCTTTCTTATGTGCCATTCTTATTTACCTTTCTGCTCAATTGACGTAATCTCAACCAACGTTGTGTGTTGTCTGTGTCCTTTTCGTCTAAGGTAGTTTTTTCGTCTTTTAAATTTAATAACTGTTATTTTAGGCTGTCGACTATGGCTCACCACCCGCGCGTTGACTTTGCAATTCGCCAAGTATGGAGTACCCACCGAAACCTTGTCTTTCTCTTGGTCTTTGACCATTAGAACTGAATCAAATGAGACATCGGATCCTATCGGAGCATCAAGCCGCTCTAGCGTGAGCGTTTCTCCCGGAACGACGCGGTGTTGTTTGCCACCACTTTCAAACACGGCATACATTAGCTTTTTCTACTGGTACTTATCGAAGATTGTTAATTATTGAGAGATTTACAGGTTAATAAAGTGTTCGCTCGCCTTTACCCATTGCTGCAAAATTCAAGCACGAAATTTTACACGAATTGAGGTTTTGTAGACGAGCAACAGGCACTAAAGTGGTACGTCTTGAACTTGAAACCATGAACTCTGAATGACAGGATTGTGAATGGACGAGACAGACTAAACGTCAATTTGTCTACATAGATCACACTTTGACAGCGATTGTCACTCATCAGCATGCAGAAACTACGAATTTTTTGCAAAATTCGTATTGATTTCCTTGTTGCATGACTTCGAAGAAGGATTGATCACACCTTTCCCAGTTCCACTTAACTTGGTGGACATAGTTTTATGAACGCCCACGTAGCCAGTGTGCAATCGAGTCCGACCCTGGGTCAGATTCGTTCGCTCGTTCAGCATGATTTTGACGACGTTAACAGCCTCATCGACCGGCAGTTGCACTCCCAAGTACCACTCGTCGTCGAAATCGGTCGCTATATCGTTGGTTCTGGAGGAAAGCGCTTGCGACCGCTAATTGTTTTGTTAGCTGCCAAGGCTTGTAGTTACATTGGTAACGCGCAGATCAAATTAGCCGTACTTGTTGAATTCCTTCATACCGCTACGTTGCTGCACGACGATGTCGTCGATGCGTCTGGAAAGCGTCGGGGCAAGCGTACTGTTAACGTGCTTTGGGGTAACGCTCCAAGCGTTTTAGTGGGAGATTTTCTTTACTCTCGAGCGTTTCAACTCATGGTCGAGATCGATTCGATGCCATTGATGGAAATCATTAGCCGCGCGACGAACGTTATCGCAGAAGGTGAGGTTCTACAACTTCAAAATAGCGGTAACACCGAAATCACTGAAAGTGAATATCTTGAAGTGATTCGCTGTAAAACAGCCATGCTGTTCCAAGCTGCGGCACACTCAAGCGCGTCACTGGCAGGTGCAGATGTTCAGGTTCGGAATGCATTGCGAGACTTTGGGTGTCACTTTGGAATAGCTTACCAACTCATTGATGATTGGTTAGATTTTGCGGGTGATAGTGCCGTAATGGGTAAAAATGTAGGAGACGACTTAGCCGGAGGAAAAGCCACGATACCATTGATCTACACGATGCGAATGGGGAACCCCAGTGAAATTGCTTGCGTGCGCCACGCCATCAGGAATCGATCACAAAACGAACTTGCAACTGTAATCGCGGCCGTTCGTACGTCTGGGGCACTCGATTACTGTAAAGCACTGGCAGAGAAACATACTCAACTTTGCATAGAATGCTTGCAGGCGGTACCGAACAACTCTTTTCGAGAAGCACTCATAGCACTCGCGCACCTTGCAATGTATCGAGCGTACTGAGTCTCCTACTCAGAACTCAGGCGTATCAGAACAAATTCGGAGTGTAGCTCAGCTTGGTAGAGCACTGTCTTCGGGAGGCAGGGGCCGCCGGTTCAAATCCGGCCACTCCGACCATGACCATTTGTAATGGTGAACTATTAACGGCTAAGTAAAAACGCGCTTACGGTGAACGAGGGACTTCGATTAATCGAAATCGCTCACGCCATTGTCGTATGGGAATCTTTAGCTTTACCAGGTCTTGACGCCCCTTCAACCAACAACTATACTCCGAAATTACGTACAGCAACACGAACCCAGCAGCGAAATCTGTGAGCAATGCATAATCGAAACCTGCGGTTTCAATTGAACCTGATACTGCCTCCACCCGAAGAAAGAATCGAGCAAACAATGTTGCTGAGGCCATTGCCGAAGCAATGCAGCAAGTGTAGAGCCACCATCTCGCTCTACTCGGACGAATAGCAAGAAAAGACAGTACGCCACAGATTAAAAACAATCCTCCTATCCATGGGGTTTGCCAAGAAAACAACGCTAGCACGACAAATACTATGCCTATTAAACCCGATAGATAGTGCAAGTTTTACCTCTGGAATCTGACTACTGAGCAATCCCGACGCGTGAGTATACGGGTCAGTTTCAAGATTTAGCGTGGTAGGTTGAACCACACAACAAACCGATTTTACATGTATCGAGTTCTTAAACTCTTACCTAAATAGTTGAAAAACGTTCTGCATTAATCAGAATCCTCCCCGCTGTTACATATCAATTCTTTATGCTTTAAGAATTTTTACCCATGACCGATGAGAGCGTAGTTGACGCTACGAACATAACGAAATCCTACGGCGACGTCGATGCACTAATCGATTTATCGCTTAGGATTTCTCGCGCGTCAAGATGTGTGTTACTCGGGCCGAATGGCGCAGGAAAGAGTACATTCCTTAATCTAGTACTCGGTGCGTTGAAACTCGATCGCGGTTCACTCTCGATATTTGGAAAGACTCCGGGGCACATATCCGCGCGCAGACGCATCGGTGCCATGCTTCAAATTTCTGGAATCCCCAGTACCTTAACGGTTCGTGAACACTTAAAACTATTCCAAACATACTACCATAAACCTCTTTCTCAAGCCGAACTCGTCCGCATGGCGAGATTAGAAGGTCTAGAACGGAGGACATACGGATCGCTAAGCGGTGGGCAACAACAAAGACTAAACTTTGCGTTAGCTCTGTGTGGAAACCCGCAGTTTCTTGTTCTAGATGAACCTTCGACTTCACATGACGTAGAAGCTCGCATAGCGATGTGGGACCAAGTTGATGATTTCATCGGCGCGGAGCGAACACTCTTGCTTGCATCTCATAACCTAGAAGAAGCTGAGAGACTCGGAGATCGGATCATAATCTTTCACAATGGTCGGGTTGTTGCCGATGCTAGTCCAACAAAACTTAGGTCAATGATCGGGACAACCGAAATTTCTGCACATACCAATGCACAGGCAGAAGTGTTTAAGAGCAACAAACACGTAAAACGCATTAAACAGGTAAATGGGTACTTGCGTCTGTACGTTGCTGAACCGGAGGGCACTGTATCGCAATTACTTCAACTAGACCCCGGTCTGAAGAACTTGGCAGTGAAACCAGCGACTCTTCAAGACGCCTATTTACACCTGCTGTCTCCAAAACGAATCGATGAGCATTATCGCGCCAGTGATTGAACGATCTTTACATTTCTGCCGAATACTATTAGCCGAGTCATACACTGAATTTTTGAAGTGTTTGCGGACGCCAGCGTTCGCATCAGCGATTCTCGGTTTTCCCGTAATTATTTATCTCTTTTGTGGCCTAGTGATTGATTGGGGTGAGACGATCGAACGCTCACATCAATTCTGGATTATCGCAACAAGTTCAATCGGTGCGATCGGTACTGGAATGTTTGGATTCGGCGTATACGTCGCAAATGAACGAGGTCAAGGTTGGTTGCTGCTCAAACGCGTAAGCCCTATGCCAATATTCGTTTACTTTCTGGCCAAAGCTTTGATGGCAGTTGCGTTTTCAGTACTGATTAGTTGCATCATTTTGGCAATCGGACACGCGTTCGTTGCGGTTCAGCTATCTCTGGTACAGAGTTCTTTGCTAGTCGTGGTTGTGTCGTTGTCAACGATTCCGTATTGTATGATCGGTCTGCTGTGCGGATTCATGGCTGGTCCCAACACCGCGCACGCAGTAGTGAACGTTTTGTACCTACCATTGTTGCTACTTGGTGGTATCGTTATTCCCTATGACATCTTACCTCAATTCGTCCAATCGATTGCAACTTTCACTCCGGTCTTTCACTCGTCGCAACTCGCGTTTAAGTTGATCGACGCGTCGTTAGGGTATCCTACAATATCGCATTTGCTCGTATTGGCTGCGTACTCGTTCGTATGCGTCTCCTTGGCAGGTTTCTTCTACGTACGAGAGAAAGCACGAACATTTGGTTGAGATTTTGACAAACTCCATCTGTATCAGTGAAAGCATTTGGAATTGGTGTCTATATCTGAAGAATTCGACAATTTATTGTGTCTTTTTCTGTTAGTACTCACCAGTCTATTGCTTCGATCGACGCGAACGCTTGGAACGCTTGTGCGCTTCCCCTAGACTCTCCGTACCAACCGTTTGTTGACCACAGATTTCTACTAGCGCTAGAACAGAGTGGATGTGTTTCTGAGGAAACTGGGTGGTGTCCAAGTCACATCGAGCTCAAACAGAATGACGAAACCGTCGGATTGGTACCGATGTATCTCAAAAACCATTCACGAGGTGAGTACGTCTTCGACTACGCTTGGGCAGAAGCTTTTTACCGCGCGGGAAGAAATTACTACCCTAAGTACCAAATCTGCATTCCATTTACTCCTGTTACTGGCGCGCGCATATTGGTAAAACAGATTCAAGCGAAGCAGGATATTGAATCATCGTTGATTCAAAAAATAATTGATCTCACAGACGCCGGGGGCGTGAGTTCGGCCCACATCACTTTTTTGAAGCATTCAGAGTGGTCTACGACAAAACTGGCGGGTCTCTTGCAAAGAATGGATCTTCAGTTTCATTGGGCCAATGAAGGATACGATTCGTTTGACGAATTCGTCGCGCAACTAACGAGCAAAAAACGCAAAAATATTCGACGTGAAAGGCGTGAAGTCAAAGAATACAACTTACACATCCAATGGCTGACGGGCTCAGATCTTCGAGAACAACACTGGGACTCTTTTTATGAGTTTTACCTCGAAACCAGCTCCAGAAAATGGGGTAGTGCGTATCTCAATCGCGAATTCTTTAGTCTATTGAGCACTACAATGTCGGACCAGATTCTCTTAATCCTCTGCCGTCGCGGGACAAAATACATCGCTGGAGCACTAAATTTTCTTGGGGATGAAACACTTTACGGTCGTAATTGGGGGTGCATCGAACATTATCCGTTCTTACACTTTGAATTGTGCTACTACCAAGCAATGGAATACGCGATTCAACATCGCCTGCAGAGTTTAGAGGCTGGTGCCCAAGGTGGGCACAAGTTTGCTAGAGGCTACAAAGCACAACCGACCTACTCCGCGCATTACATTGCAGACACCCAGTTTCGCTTTGCAGTTGCCCGGTTTTTAGCAGATGAGGTGAAATACATTCACCGCGACCTCGAATACCTCGACTCGCAGTCTCCCTTCAGAGAGCGCACCCTTTCGACTCGCGAACGCATTGAAGCAAATACGTTCAGCGAGGTATAAGAAGCTCCATTCTTCATGACTTCAACAATCCCGCCACTTCAAACCACCGAAAATAGGACGACGGCATCGTCGCGTGGTGAACAATTCACGTTAAAAGATGTTGAGAAGCAGCAAATTCTCGATACCAAAGTTGTTCTGGAAACACCGGAAGGCGCAGAACTAGAAATTCGACCTGCAGGATTTCTCGCAAGGGGGATCGCGTTTATTGTAGATGAGGTCGTAAGGCTCTTGATCATAGTCGTATTTGCGATACTCGCATCTATGTTGGGTAATGCTCTAGGTCGTGCCGCGAACCAGATAATCTATGGAATGACTCTAATAGTAGTTTTTATCCTGAGTTGGTTCTATGGTGTTTTTTTTGAACAACTAAATGACGGCAAGACGCCTGGAAAAGTGGTTTCGTCAATCAAGGTAACAAATGCCGACGGTACTCCCGTAGGTATCATTCAATCAATCATTCGAAACCTGTTCCGACCTATCGATTCGATCGGTTTCGGTTTAGTAGGAGGATTGCTCCTTGGCAATGCAGCGATAATTCCCCTTGGTCTGCCGGGATTGTTTTTTGTTCTGTTCTCGAAGAACTTTCGACGTCTAGGAGATCACTTAGCGGACACAATAACAATCTATACCAATCAGCCAAAGATAGCTCCTTATAAGGGTGTCAGTACCCCAGCTTCTATTCCAGCTACTCTTTCGCTACAGGACCAAAATTTGTTACTAGCATTCCAAGACCGTAGCACGGAGTTTTCGGATGAACGCAAAATCGAGCTAGCTGAAGTGCTCGAACCACTGCACGGACAACGATCTGAAGAGGCGGTAAACGTCTGCCTAGGTTATGCAAATTCAATACGCGGTGTCTCATGAAGGAAAATCGATTCATTCACAATCGTGAGGAGATTTGGAGATCGTATGAAAATGCGCTCGACCAATATGAACGCACTAGAAAATTACAAACTTCGACAAGCGTAGAGGAATTCGTTGATCTATACCGTGCGGTGTCGCATGACTTAACGGTAGCGCGCACCCGACACTACGGAGCGAACCTCATCACGCGCCTCAATACACTAGTCCTCCGCGGACACAACTTGGTCTACTTCTCCCGCACTGGTTGGCTCGAAAATATTTTTCGTTTCTATACAAATACATTTCCTAGAGAGGTGCGCAAACATAAGAAATGGGTACTCACTTCGCTATTCCTGTTCACTCTTCCTTGGCTAGCTGTGTCTTATTGCATTTCTCAATCTGACACTTTCATCTACACAGTGATGGACAGGAGCACCGTAGCAAGCTTTGAGCAAATGTACGACCCAAACTCCCCTTTGCGGGAAATAGTTCGTGAGGAACCGTTAACCCGAATCCAAGCGTTTGGTAGGTACATACAAAATAACACCTCTATTGGTTTAGTAGTGTTCGTTTCAGGAATTGGTTTTGGCTTGCTCACAATTTTCGTGCTACTGGTAAACAGTGTATTTTTGGGCTCTGTGTTTGCACATTTGACCGTTATCGGTTTTGGATCGACGTTGTATCCGTTCACAATAGGACACGGAGCGCTTGAACTGACGGCCATAGTCATCGCGGGGGCAGCGGGATTGCGTTTAGCGGGAGCGCTGTACTTCCCGGGTACCTTGGGGCGACAAACCGCGCTCCGGCAAGGAATTCGTGAAGCGATGACACTGGCTGCAGGTTTTTTTACCATGTTCATCTTGGCAGCGTTCATTGAGGCATTTTGGTCACCCCTAAGCCTACCTCCGCCTATTGTCAAGTACGTCGTGGGTGGCATCTTATGGATACTGGTAATTTCATATTTTTTGTTTGCGGGCCGGAGTGAAATTTCAAGACTCGCAGGTTGAACTTCGTTTACGTACACCTGACGAAGCTACGGATGTAGGCGTTCTGCTGGCTCGCAGGTATTGGTGGGCGTTATTAGGCAGTTGGGCAGTTTTTGCGATTCCAATTTTTGGAGTTGCTTGCTATATACCAAACACGATCCTAGCACTCTTATTTTTTTGGTGGTTTAAACCGTTGTACGAACGACTGCCGCTACAAGTTGTCAGCTCGGCAATTTTCTTACAGAAACACAGTTTGAAATCGGGTTTGCGAGGGGTTTTTCAATACGATACTCTGGCGTGGATGACGATATTTCGATTGTGTCCTGGTAGAAGCACGTTGACTCCGATCGCGGCATTGGAGGGTATCGAAAGTGGTACTGGTAAGATTCGAAGACGACGACAACTCATTAAATCGCCGCTAATCAGTTCCTACTTACTTCTCCACGGCGGGATGGCCCTATGTGAGCTCATCTTGATTGCGACCGGGGTCATTTTGTACATGAAAATTTTCCAGCCAGTATTTGACGAGACGGCGGTGTCAGCTCAATTAGTTTCGATGCGGTGGGACTGGGTGTGGGATTCGCAGTCAGGTAAACTGGTAATCCTCAGCCTACTATTAGCCAGCTCAGCGTTTATCGCTCCTTTCTATGTTTGTGCTGGATTTGGTTTGTACATCAATCGTCGAATCGGATTAGAGGGTTGGGACCTGTATCTTGGCTTACAGAGATTGATTACTCGACTGAGCGTGGTATGTCTCGCACTCGTAATCCTTCTCCCCGTAGTCAGTGTAGTAGCACAAGACGCAACAGATACTACGTCCTTGACGGTGGGCTCCAAAGCAAACGTTCGTTCCGAAATTGACGAAACGATACGTGAGCACGTAGTTCTGGAAGAGCGCTTTAGAGAGATACGACGAGATGAAAGGAAACCCAGAAGCCCTTGGAGTGAATTGCTTCAACATTTGGCTTACTGGAGTTTCGTGGGACTGTTGGTCGCGTTGTTCGTTTGGCTTGTGGTTTGGGTAGTGTTCAGACTTCGAATCTGGGAGTTCGTCAAGAAACGATCCCGATCGAGTAAGGTCGAGGAATCTGAAGTCTCTATTATCGCGGATGCAAAAAAGGGAGTGGACCTGCCATCCGATGTAGTCGCCAACGCCAAATTGGCCTGGAACGAAGGACGCGCTCGGGACGCCATGTCATTGCTCTATCGAGGGGCACTGCTCTTCCTAATCGCCAAATACTCGTGCCCAATTGAAGTGTGTGATACGGAACGCGTCTGTGCCCGCGTGATTGCTCGGCGAGTACCGTCACTGAGTACCGTTTTTAACAAACTCAGTTTGCATTGGCAACAAGTAGCTTACGGCAAAAAAACACTTGCCGACCGAGAGTTTCGACAACTCCTTTCACAATATGAAGATTCGTTCGCGTAGTTCCAATACCTGGGTCTACGTTCTCGTCGGTGCACTTGTTGTACTCGGCAGTGTACTCATTTTCGGCGGTTGGATTTTGTGGCGGCTAAACACCGAGGAACAAACCCAGCTCGTTCTAACTAGTGAAGCTCGCAGAGATCGATGGTTCGCGATTTCAAAGTTCAGCAAAGAATATGGATTGAATGTACACTCGCGAGCGCAACTCAATGCAGAAAAAATGCCTGCACTATCGGATACGATAATACTTGCAGATGTACGCAGTGCAGTGATCGATGAAAGTATCAGTGCGGGATTGGAAAACTGGGTCTTACGAGGTGGTACATTGATCTATCGCGTACCTGTAGTGTATACCGATGAAGATCCTTTGAGCGCGCTAAACTCACAATATTTCCCAAATAAGTTTATGGTTTTTGAGGAACGTGAACCCAGTATTTTTGACGCTTGGAATTTAGGATTCCTGCAAGCTCCGGTAAAGCTTCCGTGTTCCCCGTCTACACAACCCATTCAGTTTGCCAATGGGGACACTGCAAACCTCGAAAAGAGCTCACCAATTCCGCCTTACCTTGTAACCAGTGAGTCCCCCTTTGCTGAAGACATCGTGTCTTTATCGCAAATGTACTTTCTAAAAATGAACTGGGGACTCGGGACAGTGTATTTCGCAACGGACCTAGATGTTTGGTCCAATCAACGTGTGGACTGTGCCGATCATGCGTACGTGTTCTTACATATGGTCGGAGGCACCGCCGATCCGATTACTAGTCGAACCGATGAAATCGCGGTTTGGATTGTCCCTCGTAAGCCCGTGAATACACCACATCTTCTCAATTTAGTGTGGGACAATTATTACATTCCACTAATTGGAATCTTAATTACGTTCCTCTTGGTATTGATCGCGCGCAATGTAAGGAGTTCTCCAGCAATACATGGAATTCCAACTCCCCGCCGCGCCACAGTCGATTATGTCACCAGCGTAACAGAATTTGCTTGGCGAAAAAATGACATCAAACGTTTTTTCCGAGCTTTTCAATGGGTGAGCGAAAACCCAAAGGGAGTCTTTGGTCCTCGCAAGAGTGCAGACACAGGAGTCACAAGTGAACTCGAGAAATCCGGCTCATTAGGTACTATGAATTTCTCGCCAAAGACCGATGCAGACTTGGTCGATAACGTGAGAAAACTACAAGCGAAATTGCGTCGAAATATGCAGCCATCACTAAAAAAATCTTAACGGAGAACCGCCATCAGTATGAACGATATAGTCTCAACCGAATCAGAACAAAAACTTCATGACGTAGACGCTCAGACGATAGAAGCAATCGACAGGTGTTCGCAATGTTTTAGTCAGATTTCAGCGAACATTTCACAAATTGTGCTTGGACAGGATGAAGTGGTCGATCACGTTTTGCAGTGTTTGATAGCGAACGGTCACGTGTTACTCGAGGGTGTGCCTGGTTTAGGTAAGACTCTGTTAGTTCGCGCCCTAGCCACGAGCATTCAAGCGGATACGGCACGTATTCAGTTCACGCCCGACCTGATGCCAAGTGATGTTACTGGCCACGCACAGTACAGTCTGAAAACGGAAGAGTTCATTATTCGAAAAGGACCCGTCTTCACCAATCTGTTATTAGCAGATGAGATTAATCGAGCACCTGCGAAGACTCAATCAGCTCTTCTTGAGATCATGCAAGAACGTCGAGCAACTATCGAAGGGGAGAGTTTCGCAGTTGCCAAACCATACATGGTTTTAGCCACACAAAATCCAATTGAATTCGAAGGTACCTATCCTCTTCCAGAAGCTCAACTGGATCGATTCATGATCAATGCCTACATTGACTATCCTGCCGCGGACGATGAAGTCGCGATTGTTGATCAGGTAACCACCGATCGAGCCGTAGACCAACTTGACACTTCCGCTATCGAAGCTGTGGCTACCGCGGAAGACATCTTGACCGCACAACAGATAGCTTCGAGAATTCACATTGATGACGAAGTATTGAAGTACGCTGTGGAGATAGTTCGCGCAACACGTAACTTCAATGGTGTCACTCAAGGTGCGAGTCCACGTGCAGGAATTGCTTTAGCTCGCATGGCGCGTGGAGCCGCACTGATGAACAACAGACACTTTGTTACACCAGACGACATTCATACAACCGCATTACCTGCATTGCGACATCGCATTTCACTGAGTCCAGAGTTTCAAATTGAAGGTCTGTCCGCAGATAAAGTTTTGAGTGACATTATTGCAGAGATTCCTGCGCCAAGAACATGAGGCCTTCTAACCTCTTTGTTGGTAGTCTAGCAGGAATCACGGTGTTGGCGATACTCTCGCCGACTTTGAGACTACTTCGGTTCCCTGAGTTTCTCTACCAGTTTCTTGATCTGTCGTTGATCATTGTGGCGTGTTTCTTGCTCGCAATCATCGTCATCGACTATTTGATACTACGCAATCGGGCTGAATTTGAAGCGCATCGGGAAATGGCGAACAGCTTAGCCGTGGGACACAAAAGCAATGTAGAACTGTCCGTTCGCCATAACTCCGAACGAACTGTCAAACTGGTCATACACGATCGATGCCCTTTAGAACTCAATCCTAAAAACTCAAAGATATCGCAAGCGGTTCCCGCGCACAGTACGGTACGCTTTGAGTATTCCGTCCATCCACGCGTCCGCGGTAACTTCGAGCTCGAATTTGTAGACATTACTTACGATTCGATACTTGGATTCTGGCAAGCGATTGCGCATGTACCTTGTGAGACCTCTGTTCGGGTCTACCCGGACTTTGCCCAAATCAGTAGGTATCTCCAAATTTTGTTAGCGCATCAGACGTTATTGATCGGCATGCGGAAACAGCATCGTCGTGGAAAGGGGCTCGACTTTCATCAGTTGCGCGAGTATCGCCAAGGAGATCAGTTGAATCACATCGACTGGAAGACTACCTCTAAACGTCGGGATTTGATTTCTCGCGAGTTTCAAGATGAGCGGTCGCAACAATTATTGTTTCTAGTGGACACGGGAAAACGTATGCATGGCGACGACGAGGTGTCGCCGCTCTTTGACCAAGCCCTTGACGCAATGCTGTTGCTGTCCTATATCGCCCTCCAACAAGGGGATGGTGTGTCGGTGTATTGTTTTGGACAAATATCTCGTTGGATTCCAGAAATGAAGGGACTATCGTCAATTACTCGGATGCTTCACCGCACCTATGACTTGCATACCGGTACTTATGCATCCGATTACATTGAAGCGGCAGAAAACGCTCTCGCACGTCACCGCAAACGATCATTAGTTGTATTGTTGACTAGCTTTCGAGACGATGATCAAGACCTACCGGTTGCACTGAAATTGCTTTCGACTCGACACATCGTCATGCTCGCGAACTTGCACGAGAGTCTTGTAGATCGTTTATATCGGACCGATGTTGACACAGCCGCTAGTGCTCTAAGCGTCTTGGGTATCGCGAGGTACATTCAGGAACGAGCGCGCGTTGTTGCGCAATGTAAAGGATCATGTAGAGTCGTGCTGGAAAGCAAACCCAAAGACCTTCCGATAAATATGGTCAATGCCTACTGGAGTCTAAAGCGTTCCGGGCAGTTTTGACCAGCAGAGGGTATGATCAAAGCAACCGAATTGTGAAGTACGGAAAGAAACCCAACGATCACTGCGTCTACAGACAATCCTCACGTAGTTGAACAATGTCAACGACATTTAACCCTTACGAAGCACCGAAGACGGGCTTCGCCGAGACGCAATCAGACATCGAGGAGTACGAGCTTGCCACGATTAAGGAACGGGTTTTTGCTCGAATAATCGATACGATCATACGAAACTTCACATTATTCGGGATACTGACATTAATTTGGGTCATCATGACGCTCACAGGAGATACTGTGGAGTCCCTGGGTGATTGGCTCTTATTAGATGAGGAAGATGACGGCTACAGCTTTTTTTCATTTAATCTGTTCAATCCTTACATTTACCTCGCAATCCCTTTTTCCCACGGTCTATTTCTATTAATACATGGAGTATTGTTGCACCGGTACGGCCAAACCATAGGAAAAAGGCTTTTAAAAATCGCGATAGTAGACGCCGATACACACGGGAGAGTCCCTTTAGCTCGTCTTGTGGTATTCCGCTATGTAATTTGGGACGTTCCCTGGCTGTTCAATACTATATTCAATTGGTGCATTCGTTTAGTCGATCTCGCTTTTGGACTGAGAGCGGACCGTCGAACACTTCACGACATGACCACTAACACCATCGTCGTAAAAGTCAATCGGCTGACCATTCCAAACGCGCCGACATTAGAACGACTAGCGCGACTGGCTCAGAGTCGTGGTGCTTTAAGAGTGGTGTCGTAGCAATGTCACACTGCGTTGGAGAAAGAACTATTTAGAACTCATTCCTCATGTTCAATTGGAGTGCCGTAGCGCTCCGTAGCTCTATCGAATAGAACTCTCTTGACCAAGCAAAATGTGGAGCTCTTGACTCAGCCATACCTGACGAGATTGTCACCCTGATCGAGTATTAGGTCAAATCAAAGTACCATCGTTGAGGAGCGAAACGAACTCTCTATAAGGCATAATGTCTACGGAGCCAATACGTCTTCGGTCGTCTTCAGCGGTCACTACAATCGCTGATTTCGGGTTGTGTTCTTCAATAAAGGCTTTAATTCCTCGTAGATCGCGAGATCTCACACGGCTTTTGACTTCGACTGCTACTTGACCGTCTCCAAGAACAAAGTCAACTTCAAGTCCTGAACTGGTACGCCAAAAGGCAATGTCAAAGTCTTTCTCTAAGTAGCTCCTCGCTGCCCAAAGTTCCGTGAGTATCAAGTGCTCAAAAGATTTTCCGAACTCGGTTGTGCTAAGGTGGTCAAGGGTACGTCCACAAACGAAATTTGCTAGTCCAACATCGAATAGGTAGAACTTGGGTTTGCTCGAAATTGTCCGACGTTTTGAAGGTTTTCTAAAAGGAAAAACGAGATATCCCACGAGTGTATCTTCAAGGATTTCGACATAGGTACGTACTGTGTGGTTACTCACCCCACAGTCTCGAGAGATGCTACTGTAATTTAAGATTTCTCCATGGAAGAATCTCATCGACTTGAAAAAGCGGGAGAAGGACTGCGCGTTACGGATATAGGCTTCGTTGTAAATTTCTGTTTCGAGATAGTTATTGACGTATGCATCGAGGTTACGACGGAAATTTTGACGCCCGTACACAGCAGGGAGTAGCCCGCAATTCAATCCCGTCAGCAAGTCAAATTCTTTGATTTCACCTATCGTCAACGGGTACATATGGAATCGCCATGCTCTGCCGCCGAGTAAATTGATGCCAGGAATTTTCAACTTCCGAGCACTTGACCCACATAGAACAAATGAGTAGTGTTTGTTTTCAATCAACCGGTGTACTTCATCCAAAAGGTTTGGCGCGTTTTGCACCTCATCGATTACGACAGGATGTCCTAGTTTTTCTAGCGGTCGTGCTTGGAGTATTTCACCAAGAGCAGTTGGTCGAACACTAAAACGATCTCGTTGATCAAAGTCTAAGAGGTCTATATAGATTGACTGATTGAACTTTCGACGCAAATAGGTGGACTTTCCGCACTGTCGAGGACCCCACAAGAATGCAGACTGTTTTGCAGGAAGTTGAAGGTCCAACTTGCGATCATAATATTTTTGCACTTAACTTCCAAAAAAGATGGATATTTGGAATTATACTTCCAATAAAACACAAAACGACTTGCACAACTTTTCGAAAGATATGTGCATTGATCAACGAGGCTCTTCGTTAGCGTGCATCTGGTCTCTCCAACTATTCGTTCACTACCTTTAGAAAGTTGTAGTTTTTGGCGATCTACTTCTGCTAAATTTGCGTTCGGATTAAATCACTTCGTCGTTCAACCAAGGACTATCGCTATTCATAAAATTATGCGATCGCGACCAATTTCGGTTTAATGAAACGACAGGTAGAGTCGCCACATTCTCGAATTGAAACCGCCAACCTATGACCGAACTTAATCCGTATATAGCACCCACTGCAGACTTAGATTACGAATTTGACATTGACGATATCGAGCTTGCAGGACTCGGTGAACGATTCCTTGCTCGGCTGATTGATTGGATTCTACGCTGCATCATTTTTGTCATTCTTTTGATAGTTTTCTTGCCAGGTCTGGCTGCATTGATCTTAAGAACTTGGGGAGAGAACTGGTTTGATGAAGTTGCGTACAACCCCTACGCATTAATGTGGCACGTTTTCATAAATTTCAACAATCCACTAATCATATATTTAATCGCGCTGACCCACATCACGTTTCTTCTTTTACAAGGAATTCCCTTAGCAATTTGGGGGCAAACTCTAGGCAAAAAGTGGATGAATATTGCGATGGTGGACCATGAGACCTACGAGAAGGTCCCTTTCTTCAGATTATTTTTTCTACGCTATCTCGCGTGGGACATCCCAGCGCTGTTCTTCGGACCGTTAAACTGGTTGATTCGATTAACGGATTTGTGCTTTGGTTTCCAGAACGACCGGAAGACGCTTCATGACAAACTAGCGAAAACAGTAGTCATCAAGGTGTAGATTGCAATTTTTGCAGAGATAACTCTGCTTACGCAATGTCTCCAAGACTTCTTTCTACGCAATCTGCTTCTACAAACAATGAATCGATGGATTTTTGCAAGTTTAGATTTCACCCAAGTTAGAGACTTATGACATCTTCTGATCAAAGTACAACGCGCAGTGTGTCAGTGAAACAGGCACTAACTGCGGATTACCACAAATCTGACTTGATTGAGGTTAAAGGCTGGATTCGATCGATTCGCTCATCAAAAGCCGGTCTAGCGTTCATAAGTTTAAACGATGGTTCGTGCTTCGACTCCATCCAAATTGTTGCGGGAGAAGAGCTTGCGAACTACGCTGACATCCTAGCATTGTCGACGGGTACCGCAATCACCGCTATAGGCCGACTGGTTAAATCTCTCGGTAAGGGTCAGGATTACGAAATCAAAGCCTCAGATATAGTAGTCGTCGGTAAAGTACAAGACCCAGAGAACTATCCGATAGCGAAAAAACGGCACAGTTTTGAATATTTACGAACTGTTGCCCATCTCCGACCCCGAACCAATACATTTGGGGCGATCGCACGTTTACGCCAGGCTCTAGCGCAAGCAATCCACTCATACTTCGAAAAAAACGACTTTGTATGGGTCAACACACCAATCATCACTGCCAGTGACTGTGAAGGTGCCGGGGACTTGTTCCGAGTCAGTACGCTCGAACTAACGAACGCACAAGTACGTTACGAAGACGACTTTTTTGGTAAAGAAACTTTTCTATCGGTCTCCGGTCAGCTAAACGTCGAAGCATTCTGCATAGCTCTGTCAAAGGTTTACACATTCGGTCCCACTTTCAGAGCAGAAAATTCCAATACGAGTCGCCACTTGGCAGAGTTTTGGATGGTCGAGCCGGAAATTGCGTTTGCCGATTTAACTGACAACGTAGATTTAGCTGAAGACTTTTTAAAGTCTATACTGGCCGATGTTTTGGAACGAATACCTGACGATATTGCTTTTTTTGAGCAGAGGATAAACGACGAAGTTTCAAGCAGATTTAACCATATCATCGAAAAACCATTCGTCAGAATGGAATACGACGAAGCGGTCGAAGTACTCCAACGATCAAAAGAGAGTTTTGAATTTCCCGTCGAATGGGGTCGAGACCTGCAGTCGGAACATGAAAAATACTTAACTGAACACACTGGGTCAGTTGTTGTGGTTACCAACTACCCCGCCGAAATCAAAGCCTTCTACATGCGCCTTAACGACGACGGCCGAACGGTGGCAGCTATGGATGTACTTGCACCCAGTATTGGAGAAATTATCGGCGGTAGCCAGCGAGAGGAGAGATTGGACGTTCTTGATTCAAGAATAGATAAGGAAATTAGAGACGAACTGTGGTGGTATCGGGATTTACGAAGGTACGGCACAGTACCTCATGCTGGCTTTGGGCTAGGGTTTGAGCGTTTGCTTCTGTACCTCTCGGGGATGGATAACATCCGCGACGTGACTCCGTTTCCCCGCGTGCCCAACAGCGCTACGTTTTAGTGATCAGATGATGACTCACTGACGTATGATTCGCGATCTACTTCGACTTTGGAAATACGTAAGAAAGTATAAAGGACGCCTAATAGGCGGTATCGTACTCTTTTTCTTTGCACGTGTTTGCGAAGCTTCGATACCGTTGTTTCTTAGCGTCGGTATTGATCGTCTAGCTAGCGGCCGCCATGACCTCTTGTTTCCCGTTTGTGGTATCGTTGTAGCGGTCATTTTGCGGTTTTTTATCGTAACCTCAGCCCGAATCTCGGTGCGACGTGCCAGTTTTCTTGTCCAACGCGATCTGCGTAATGTCTTTTACCAGCACTTGCAGCAAATGGGGCCAAATTTCTTCGCTCGATTTGCAGTCGGCGACTTGATGACCCGTGCGATTGCTGACATTCAACTAATTCGCCGTCTTATTGGCAATGGCACGACCATGGTTGTTATTTTTGTATATGCAACCATGTTCGGATTTGGTTGCATGTTCTATCTGTCTCCGCAATTGCTGCTTGTTGTTCTCCCCCCACTGCCTA
Organism: Gammaproteobacteria bacterium; assembly: GCA_009840305.1. GTDB lineage: Bacteria > Pseudomonadota > Gammaproteobacteria > Pseudomonadales > Azotimanducaceae > Bin55. Next base: position 66,246 of record VXNY01000016.1, read on the forward strand.
TCGTTTTGATCTATGCTTGGCGCACGTCATTTAAGCTCGGTGTAGCTTCTCGTCGGGTACAGGAAAAGCTCGGTGACCTAGGTTCGCACGTACAAGAAAACCTCTCAGGAATCCGCACTATTCAAGCCATGGCTCAGGAAGAAAATGAACAAAGACGCTTTGCTACTCATAGTCAGGCGTATTCGGACAAGTTTTTTGAACACGCTCGCATACACTCATTGATGCAAGCGATCATGCCATCTCTTGCAGCCGTATCGATTGTTGGAATTCTTGGCTACGGCGGGCATCTGGTTCTCACCGAGCAACTCAGTGTGGGCGCATTTGCGGCGTACTTTTTCTATGTAAACATGATCGTACAGCCATTTCGCGTCGCCGGGATGATCATTAGTTTGATCCAACGCGGGGCGGTAGCCAGTCAACGCTTACACCAAGTTTTTGACTACGAACCTGAAATCGAAGACAGACTAAATAGCGACGTCCCCGAGGTTATTCGCGGTCAAATCGACATAAGATCACTCACCTTCGCCTACCCTCGATCTTCGCATCCTACTCTAATCGACATCAACCTGACAATCGGGAAGGGCGAGTCTATCACGATCATGGGTCGAGTTGGGTGTGGAAAAACCACGTTGCTGAAACAACTAGTACGACTTCTCGATACCCCACCAAAAGCAATCTACCTAGACGATTACGACGTCTGCGAGTATCCATTACGCCAATTGAGGACACAAGTTGCTTTCGTCCCACAAGACACTTTCCTCTTCGTTGAACCACTAAGAGCGAACATTACCTACGACCAGCCACGCCGAAGCATTGATCAGGTCTGGCAAGCTGCGGATGCTGCAAGCCTCTCAACAACCGTAGAAGCAATGGAACGCAAAATGGAAACGATTGTCGGAGAACGAGGTGTCACTCTATCTGGTGGTCAAAAACAGCGAACTACAGTCGCGCGCGGCGTAATCCGACATGCTCCGGTGCTCGTGTTAGACGACTGCTTTGCTTCCGTCGATACAGAAACTGAAGACTATATCCTCCAATCGCTAAGAAAACTACGCGCAGAACAAACAACGATTTTGGTGTCTCATCGCGTATCCACTGCTAAACTCTCTGATCGCATACTGTTCATGGAACGGGGTTGCATTGTAGAAATGGGAACGCACGATGAACTAGTACGCTTAAACGGTCGCTACGCAGAACTTGATCGCATGCAAAGAGAAAATTCTGAAGCGGTCTATACACACGACCGAAAAAGTGTAGGTATGGGATCGTGAACGTTCGCTCGCATACATCTCGGGATTACAGTGCGTTCGAAGCGGATCTATCTGGAGCGATCCTAAATACGCGTCTCTTACTGCGCTTGCTCAAGTGGTTGAAACCCTATTGGTTCACACTCGCAGTCAGCATTCTCCTCGTGTGCATATCTTCATTCTTCGCGATCGTACTACTTTTAATTTCTTCGATTGTGGTGATCGATCACATTCTTCGTCAAGAGACCAGTGTGATCGTTCCTGATTTTGGTCTCATTAATCTTACCGAAGGACTCGCTCAATACACGGGTGTTTCTACACTGTTCGTCGCTTGCTCACTCTATGTTGTTGCACAAGCAGTCTGGGCAATTGCTGGACACTATCACCGTGTTACTCTTACACTCGCGGTAGTGAATGGATTAAGAGACCTTCGTCGCGATTTGTTCCGACACTTGGAAACCCGACCTGCTTCGTTCTATGACAATGTTGCAGTTGGGCGTGTTATGACTCGAGTTACTAACGACATCGAAGCGCTTTACGAACTTCTGCGCGGTCTAGGTTCGTTGATTGGTGAATTACTTCCCTTCTGCTTTGCACTTGTGGTGATGTTGAGTATCAACGTTGAGACATCGCTAGTCCTGCTAATTTACCTTCCTTTGTTAGCTGTGATTACGATGGTATTTCGGAGATACACTCGGCGGTTGTTTCGACTAGTACGGCAGTCCGTGTCTGCCCTCAATCAAAACCTCCAAGAAAATCTCAATGGTCTTCAGGTAGTACAAATATCGGGACGGGAAGACTATAACTATAAGCGCTATCAACGTATCAATGCTAATAATCTCGGCTTCGAGACACGGTCGATGCGGCATGAAACAATCTACACCTCATTCAACGAAAACATCGCTTCGCTGGCCATTGGTGTGATCCTGTGGTTTGCTGGAGGAAAAGTAGTGCAAGAAGCAATCACGCTCGGCGGACTGGTCCTGTTTACTAGGTTCATCGATATGCTTTTCCATCCAATAGTCGTGCTGGGCGAACAAATAAACATTTTGTTTCGAGCAATGGCTAGTGGCGAAAGAATTTTTCAAGCATTGGATTGGGATGAGTCGTTGCACGAGCCGGAAAATCCCGTATCTCTACCTGAACGGTTACAAGGAAAAATAGAGTTTAGGAATCTAGAGTTTGCTTATCGCGACGAACCTGTGATCAAGGGTGTGTCACTGACGATTCAACCAGGTGAAAATCTCGCGATAGTCGGTACGACGGGATCTGGGAAAAGTACCTTAATACGATTGCTGAATCGTTTTTATGACATTCCGGACGGTTCTATCTTTCTTGATGGCATTGACGTCAATGACATTCGGTCCAAAGATTTACGACAACGCATAGGCGTGGTCCTACAAGACTTTCACATTTTTTCCGGTTCCATTCATGACAATATCACGCTAGGCGACTGTTCTCTAACGCGGGCCAGGGTGATCGCTGCCGCTCAGTATGTGAACGCACATCAGTTCATTGAAACATTACCTGACGGATACGACACGCAACTGTCTGAACGCGGGCAGAATCTCTCACAGGGACAACGGCAACTACTAGCCTTTGCGCGTGTACTTGCGGCGAACCCGGAAATTCTCGTCCTTGACGAAGCAACGGCTAATATTGACACCGAGTCTGAATTACTAATTCAAGAAGCACTCGAGGTTTTGACGACCACGAGAACATCAATTATTATCGCACACCGGCTGCAGACGATTCAAAACTCTGATCGCGTTCTCGTTCTTGATGAGGGTCGCGTAGCAGAATTGGGCACGCACGATGAACTACTTCAAGCCAAAGGAATCTATCATACTCTGCACAATTTCCAATTCCGGCAAGACTCAGGACAACAGGACTCTCCTTGAGAATTTTGTAAACTTCAAATTGCGATATGCCAAACATGACCACAATTAGAGCGAAGAGCGGCGAGAAATACCTCACACCACATGGTTTCTCCGCCATCCGCGACGGATTGAAGTCCAAACGTAGCGCACGTCTGGTCACAACTACCGAACTGCCACCAACTGATCGAAAGCCACGCTGGATCCGCGCCCGATTACCAAGTGGGCGAAAGTACGAGGCTGTGAGCGCTGCAGTGCACGACCATCAATTGCATACCGTTTGTGAAGAATCCCATTGTCCAAACCTAGGGGAATGTTGGAGTGCAGGAACGGCAACGCTCATGTTATTAGGTTCGGTTTGTACCCGTGCGTGTAGATTTTGTTCTGTCGATACCGGTAACCCAAATGGGTGGGTTGATTCTGATGAGCCTAGAAAAAGTGCGCGCGCAGTGCAGCTCATGAAGCTAAAGTACGTGGTTCTGACTTCGGTGGACCGCGACGACCTCAAAGATGGCGGCGCTGCCCACTACGCCTCGTGCGTACACGCGATTCACGACGTAAATCCCTCGACGGTTATTGAAGCTCTGACACCAGATTTTGGCGGAGACCTATTTGCGGTCGACGCAGTAACGAGCTCGCCGATCAGTGTATTTGCCCAGAATATAGAAACAGTAGAAAGATTGACCCATCCTGTTCGAGACCCTCGAGCTGGGTATGAACAAACTCTCCGTGTCCTGCAACACGCGAAAACTGCAGGTTCAGTGCAAACGAAATCAAGTTTGATGCTAGGACTGGGTGAAACCGACGACGAAATCGAACAAACTATGCTGGATTTGTTGCGGCATGGTGTAGATTTTTTGACTCTCGGGCAGTATCTTCGACCCACACGTAATCATCTTCCGGTCGAACGATGGGTTCATCCTGATGAATTTGACTCGTACCGCGAGTTAGGTTGCGAGCTAGGATTCAAAGATGTTGCCGCAGGACCGCTAGTTCGCTCCAGTTATCGTGCTGATCGACTGATCAGTCACTTCGAATGACTAAGCGACAATACATTTTTATTTTGATTTAAGGATTCTTATGTTAGTTTTTGAACAACCTCCGAATGGAACAATTCCTATTGACTTAGTGTCGAGTAGCGAGTTTGAACAGTGGCACCAAGAGTGCTCAGACGCTACGAAATCTTGGGTTAAGCTTACCAATTTCCGTGGCAAAGCAAACCAATTTTTTCACTTGCCCGATTCAAACGGTAGTCCAACCAGTGTTGTCGCGGGTATTGGTGATTCTCCTTCTAAAGCAAGTCTAGGGTTGTTGTCCCAGAAACTAGGCGAAGGAAACTTCTGCCTTCGTACGGCCCCGCAGGACGATCTTTATATGCTTGCCCTTGGTTGGGGTATGGGGGCGTACACCTTTGACAAGTACAAGACCAAAGCATCCAAACCCGAAAAAAGAGCGACGTTGTATGTTGATCCGCAATTCGCTAGCGTTCAGGACGAAGTGGATGCGATCAATCTTGCGCGAGACCTGATCAATACAGGCGCTGGAGACATGCTTCCAGACGAACTGGAAGAAGCGGTTGCTGGAGTTTGCGATCGTTTTGGTGTTGCACTAAGTGTTACTCGAGGCGATGAACTCTTGGAACGAGGATTTCGAACCATTCATACGGTCGGTCGCGCCAGTAAATCACCACCAAGATTGATGGAATTTCGCTGGGGCGATGAGAATGCACCCAAGATTACCATCATGGGAAAAGGTGTGTGTTTTGATTCCGGTGGTCTCGATCTCAAAAACGCACAAGGTATGCGAGATATGAAGAAAGACATGGCTGGTTCCGCTATGGCTTTAGGGTTGTCGCAATTGATCATGGCAAGGAAACTGAACGTGAGGATGCGCCTGATGATTCCTGCAGTCGAAAACGCTGTGTCCGATAATGCATACCGCCCGGGTGACGTCATTACTACCTATAAAGGCACGACTGTTGAGGTCGGCAACACTGACGCCGAAGGTCGGCTCATACTCTGCGATGCGCTGGCTCTTGCCGCGGAAGAGAAGCCAGAGTTCATGCTAGATTTCGCCACGCTAACAGGCGCTGCGAGAGTAGCACTCGGGTTCAACCTACCGGCAATGTTTTCGAATAACGACAGCCTAGCTGAAGGACTGGTTGCCTCTGCTAAAGCAACCTCTGAACCGATTTGGAGGATGCCGTTGTTCGACGATTATCGCGAAACTCTCAAATCTAGCGTTGCCGACATTTGCAACATCAGTTCCATGGCAGCTGGTGGTGCAATTACTGCAGCCTTGTTCCTTGAACACTTCGTCGACAAGGTACCTTGGGTGCATTTTGATTTAATGGGAAGCAACACCAAGACCCGTCCTGCTCATCCAGCGGGAGGTGAGGGTTCCGTGATTCGCGCAGCCTTTCACTACATTGAGAATAGGTTTAACGGGTAAAGATTGTTACTAAATTCGCAGCTTTTTTGACGACGTAATGTTTGGTCACCAATATTCAGAAAGTAGTTCTCAAGTCCATGGACTTATTCCTTTACGACACTAAGGCAAGAGAAAAACGTCTCTTTGTCCCGATTGATCCCGCACATGTGACAATATACGTGTGCGGACCCACGGTCTATGATCGGGTGCATATTGGAAATGGACGTTGTGCTGTTGTTTTTGATGTCTTAGTACGTCTACTTCGCGTGCTCTATCCACGAGTGACATATGTGCAAAACATCACGGACATTGAAGATAAGATCATCACCGCGGCTCAAGTCAACAATGAACCTTGGCAGGATCTTACAGAACGATTCACTGTAGCGTTTCATGAGGACATGCAGGCCTTGTACGTATTAGAACCTGACATCGAACCAAAACCGACACAGTTAATTGATGAAATCATCCAAGAGATCGGTACGTTGATTACCCGCGGGGTTGCCTACGAAGCTGATGGTCATGTACTCTTTGCGGTGTCCGCGAACCCCGACTACGGAACACTGTCGCAACGAACGATAGAGGAAATGCTGGACGGGGCGCGCGTTGAGGTAGCGCCTTACAAACGAGATCCGAAAGACTTCGTGCTGTGGAAACCGTCGTCGCCTGATCAACCTGGTTGGGACTCACCTTGGGGTGTCGGACGTCCGGGTTGGCACATTGAGTGTTCCACGATGATTCGAACTCATCTAGGACCGAACATTGATATTCACGGAGCGGGTACAGACCTGATTTTTCCCCACAATGAAAACGAACTCGCCCAAGGAACCTGCGCCGAGGATGGTGTGAAATTCGTCAACTACTGGGTTCATAACGGTATGTTGAATCTGGGTGGTCAAAAAATGGCAAAGAGTGTGGGTAATGTCGTGACCATTGCTGACCTACGAAAACGATATCAGGGTGAGACAATTCGTTACGCGCTGTTAACAGGCCACTATCGCCAGAGTCTCTTATGGAGCGACCAGTTGTTGCAACAAGCTAGTCAGAGTTTAACATCGCTTTATCGCGCGCTGCGGCATGCAGGAGACATCACTGGTGAGGAATCGATTACCGCTACGAATTTTCGGTCGGTATCGTTGCCTCAGATTCCAAACGAAGTGTTAGACCCCCTTGTTGACGACTTACACACGCCAAAAGCTTTAGCAGGGCTACACGCGTTGGCTAAGAAGATTCAAGCGACTTCAGCTAGTGCCGAAGTTATCAATTTACGAGACCAATTCCTAGCAGGAGGTTGGTTGTTGGGTCTTTTTAACGTACCTGTGTCCAATTACTTTCAACCAGAGGACAAAGTCATTGAGGTAAGTGCAATCGAAGAACTTATTGATTCACGGAACGAAGCTCGGCGCAACAAAGACTTTGCTCGTGCCGATGAAATTAGGGACTTTCTCGCGGCAAAGGGGATCGAACTTGAAGACACGCGTAACGGTACACGATGGTCGCGAAGATAATATGTTCCTTAATCGATTAATCGAACACCCTATTCAAGCCTCATACAGGAGAAGTTCGTATTAGTACATTTTCCCCGAGCGACCTAACTCAATACATCGGTAGTTTGTGGCGCGCCCCTATTCTTGGACTGCTCAAACACTACACAAAGATTCCGAATAAATCACCTGTCTTCGACCCTGACTGGAAAGACAACGGACACATGGACGACGCAGTTCGCTTGCTCACCGATTCGATCCGTTCTTTTGATATCGTCGGTCTCAGGTACGATGTTCTTGAGGTCGATGGTCGTACGCCACTTATCTTTATCGAAGTCGAATCCTATAAGTCAGGTACCGGAAACGTGTTGTTATATGGTCACTTCGACAAACAGCCAGAATTTACTGGCTGGCACGAGGATAAAGGGCCATGGACTCCAGTACTTGAAGATGGAAAACTTTATGGTCGTGGGACGGGGGACGACGGCTACGCAATGTTTTCGTGTCTCTCTGCGCTCGCGGGATTACAAGAGCAAGGGTGCGCACATCCTAGGTGCACCATTGTCATTGAAGGCTGTGAGGAAAGTGGTAGTCCAGACCTACCCTTCTATATGCAGGTGTTAAGTCCCAGAATCGGCACACCAGATGTAGTAGTCTGTTTGGATGCGGAGTGCGGCAATTACGACCAGCTTTGGTTGACTACTTCACTACGTGGAATGGTTAGTGGAACACTGCGAGTGGAAGTACTTACCGAGGGCGTGCACTCAGGCGCGGCGGGAGGCATTGTCCCATCAAGCTTTCGCGTCCTGCGAGACGTACTTGAACGTATCGAGAGTGGCAACGACGGCACTCTAGCAGATTCCTTGCATGTATCAATTCCTGAGTGGGTGTCGGAACAGTCTAACGAAGTAGCAGAAGTTCTTGGAGATACCATAGTGGAAAGGTATCCTTGGGCGAGCACCAAGCGGTACGATCAAACAGACTTGGCCCAAATGGTGACCTCGAACACCTGGTTTCCTTGTTTTGAAGTCGTTGGTTTGGGCGGAGCTCCGGAACCACAAATCGCAGGGAACACTCTGCGTCCGAACACGGACGCGAAACTAGTCTTTAGGCTCCCCCCGGCCGCGAATCACGCGAAAGTGCAATCATTCGTTAAACGCGAACTCGAACGCGATCCACCAAATGGAACAAAAGTCACCTTCGACTGCGATGTAGGAGAATCTGGATGGTATTCGAAACCTGTTCAAACATGGCTTGACGATGCTTTGAATGAGGCTTCAGAACTGTATTTCGGCCGCCCCTATAAACGCATGGGAACCGGAGGTACTATTCCATTCATGAAGATGTTGGAGGACCAATTCCCGGCATGTCAATTTGTCGTAACCGGTGTCATGGGTCCCCACTCTAATGCGCACGGACCAAACGAATTCTTAGATTTAGCAACAGCTGAGAAAGTGACTTGCTGCGTCGCTCACGTTCTCCACCGCATGGGAGAACGCAACCACTTTAATTAGGTAGTTGTGCTCGCTGTTCTTTGATGGCGTCGCGCTTGCGACGCGCGTTTCCAAACTGAGTTTGCAGAAAAGACATTTGGTCACCCAGTATTCGACCCGAATTTATTAGCGCAAGGTACTCTGCTAAATTTGGTGTGTAAGGAAGCGCGATTAGTTCCCAACCGCAGTCTTCTACTAGACGATTACCTTTGTGATGATTACACCGTTTACACGCGGCGACGACGTTGGTCCAGTCATCGGTGCCACCCATTGATCTCGGAACGATGTGATCTCGCGTTAAATTAAAAACCGAATGTTTTTGTCCGCAATACATACAAGTGTTGTTATCACGCACAAAGAGTGCTTGATTCGTGAGTGGAGGGATTTGACCACGGTCTCTTTGAAAGATGCGTCCATCACAGGCAACGATACTATTAACGTCGACGACGGTCCTACTGCCATCTAATCGAGAATATCCTCCTCGAATTCGCAATACGGATTCACCCAGAGTCCATCGCACCAAGTCCCTAGTGTATAGACTGACCGCGGTTTGCCAGGTAATCCAACGGATCGGTTGTCCAGACATGTCCAGTCGTAAGACTCTGGGAACGCGATGAAATTGATCGAGTGTTGCTAGCATAATAGCTTCAATTCTGCGACTTCAAGACACCGATCGAGTGCACATGTTCGTTACTTCTTGATTTGATGCACTAAAACCAAGTTGGAAAAAACTATATTTCTTCAAAATCAAGCCCTCTAAATCCAAGATTTGGACTCTGTCAAAAGTGTGTCGAATGTCTAGAAGTATTCCTTCGCCGCGAACAAGTACTGGCAGTAAAAAACCAGAAAACTTAAAAGTACTGACCACCTGGTCGCATGATATGATAAAGAAATTTCCAGCATTCCCCGACCAACGCTGGTGTTTAACTGAACTGTTTGGACAGCTCAACCTGTAGTTCGTCGCGAGTAATTTACCCAAAGATCCAACGAAATATAGGATTGTCCCAGCTACGCATCGAGCTAGTTTGAGTCCAAATTTTGCCTTGGTTCACAATCACCGAAACTGAATTTCATCAAAATTTTTTCTTGATTTACCCCCATTTGGAGACGGATTACGTGGGTAACTCTAATGGGGAATAGGACCTCGACCAACCAGCGCGTCGTCATGTCCCGTTACTAGCTAATCAAAGCTAGAACGTTCGTACTTACAAACCTGGCTCTATAGGTAACTCGTGGGGGCACTCAGTAGGACTCATGACTTTAGTCAGAACTCGATCTAATTACTTTGATGTAACCGCCTTACTCTTCTTCGGGTAGGTAAGACTTGAGATGCTCTATTTCCTCGTCCGATAACTCCTTTTTCGAACCTTGCCTTCTAATGAGTGCTGAAGCTGCTCGGGCTTTTGCTTCTGCAGAGGGAAGAAGGTCAATGTGTGCATAGGTTTCTTTTCCATTGTGCCATGCCCATCGATCCGCTAGCAGTAGATAGTATTCAGCTCGTTCCAATTCCGGTAATTCCTTGGCAAACTCTATCGACCGTTCCGGGTCGTTTTCACGGTAGAAAATACCGGCCCCGATGGCTGCATAACCCAAAACTCTAGCATCTCCTGCGCGCATCTTAGGCAATAGATCTTTGGCTTTATCGAAGTCGATCAAAGCGAGTCTACTCAAAATTACTCCCTCAAGTTCTACCCCAGGTTCATCTTTAGATTGCTTCAACGCGATTTCGATCATCGCATCTGCGTTGTTAGCGGTCACTGCTCTCTCAATCTCAAAGTGCACTTCACTACGCACATGAGCGCATATCGGGTCGCTGAGCAACCACTCGAACGCAGCCAATACGTCAGCCCTAATCCAATTACTAAAGAGATTTCGAGCGGCATTCGTCATTCGGCTCTGGGCATCTAGTGGATAAGGTGAATCTTCTTCTTCTTGAATAGGGTATTGTTTAAGTTTGGAAAGGTGCTTGACGGCTTCTATAGGATCGCTCGCAGTCAGACGGAACACGGCTAGATGCGTAGCTATACCTCTAACAGATTCTGGGAGCGTTTCAAGTTGCTCAAGTGTGCGTAGTGGGTTTGTGTCTGCCAAGCGAAGTGCCGTGGATTCAAGCAAGTCATCGCGTAATCCTTCATCTTGCAATTGCGATAAGGTATCAAATGTTGCTGATGCGTCCTGTTGAAACCAGCGGTCAGCAATATCAAACACAATTGAACGATTAGTGTTGTCTAACAACGAAACAGCATCGTTGAACACCGTTTCAAATTCGTCCGTTCGCAAACGATCAAGTAGCACTTCATGCAGGACTTTGTTTCGACTAAATCGGTCCGTCAATTCCGCGTACATTGTCATAAATTCTTCAAACCCGTCCTTCGCGACCACCGCAAGCGCGACATCTACAAAATCTTCGAATTGACTATCGTCTTTCAATTGATCTTGAAGTAAAAGGTTCCAATGTTCCAAGGGGTTTTCCAACATCGCAGTCCTTTGAGCGCTTTCGCTCAATTGGCTGTAGTAGTACTCCAGACCGAACCGTTTTGCGATATCCCGTTTTGTATCGTCAGAGAGTGAAGCATCAGAATTCAGAATCGAGTCTAAGATCATTCGACTCAATCCCCAATCAAGCTCTTGAAGATGTTGCTCGGTGTACGCCACCACCGCATTGATGTCCGAGGAAGACCACTCTTGAAAGATGACAGACTGGTACAGTTTGCGTTGAACGCTTAGAAAATCGTGAGTCTGTGAGAGAGCTAGCTCAGGCTCAAGTGAGGCTAGTCTGCGAAATATCTCCACTTGTGTAGTTTGTCGAAGCGCGGTATCGGAGAGTTGCTTTGACTCATCGAGTAGATTCAAAGTTTGTTGAAAGTTTGCTTCACTCAGCATGGTCCCCAACGCAACGGATCTTGAGAAGTAGGTTGTGAACTGAGACAAGTCCTCAATGCTATGGATCGTTTGTTTTACACTGTCGCCAGCTCGTTTCGAGTTGTCAATTGGCGACAAAGGACTTTGTACCGTCGAAATTTCTTGAGTGGATGGTGTTTCAGAGTTCGAATGCTTCGTTCCCGTAAACAACAACAAGAGAATCAACCCCGTGCCGCCAAGAATAGTAATTAGTGCAGCTCCGGCAACGAACGGAAGCTTAAGAATCTTGGTACTAGCAGCGTTCATATTCAAACCACTAGTCCTTATCGTCCAAGAGGTAGAGTTCCATCTCTTGGAGCTGTTCGGCCGTGAAATGGCGGTGAGGTCTATAGTCGTCCAAAACGCGATAGGATAGAATCTCATGCGCAGCTTTTGACTTCAAATCGGCCGAGGGAAACTTTTCTAAGGACTCGTACAAGCCTACGATGTCCCATTGAACCCATTGCAACCATAAATTGTTGAAGTAGGTACGCTGGAGAGGTTCTGGAAGGTCGAGACCTAGTTCAAGAGCGCGAAAAGGATCATTACTTCGCACAAGTACTCGGGCGATGTTCACGGCGGCGAATGTTTTGGTGTTCTCATGATCTCGTACGCTCTGCAGCATGGCAATCGCTTGGTCCACATCGTTTTGAGCAACTAAGTCTATCACGCGTTCTTCAAGTCCCTGGCCATACTCTGTAATCGGCACACCCAATGCAGTCTCGAGTGCGCGTTGAGGATCTTCTTGCACCACACGGTACAAGATTCCTTGCAAGAGGTGTTTTTGCTCCTCAGGAGGTCGCGAAAGAACCCAGTCGAGAGCACCAACAGCATCTTGCTCTGCCCACCGCGAAACCACACTCCAACCGTAGTCGTCAATCCCATTAGGTGCTTCAAGTAGTAACTGAGTTGCTTCTTGAGGCGATTCTTCTGCTATCCTACGCAATGCTGCTCCGCGAGCACTACGATGCACATTTTCTGGAAATGCCGATAAATTCTCTAATAGTTCACGCGGATCTAGAGTAGCCCATTGGTCAGCTATGTAATTCGTTAGTTGGTTCCTCAACACACCATCATCAATCACACTGACGGCATGCAAGGTTGCCCGAGGATCGACGCTCGCCCAGCCTCCAGTAACATATACCAGAGCTTCATCTCTAATGTTTTCGCCCAAATTTCGCGCCACTTCAAAAGTGTTCTGCGGGGCGTCCTCCGTTAGAAGAACGAGAGCGTTGTAAAAAATCGAGCCCGAGTAATCAATATGAGATATTGACTCTTCAATTTGAGAAACAATATCTGCTCCGTCTCGCATTACCCAATATTCCAGGATAGTTCTCAGACTTTCCATCTGCTCGTCGTCCGTTTTGCTATCGTTGAGGATTGCGTTCCATGAGGCTTCGGGATCATCGATGGCACGAGCAACATAAGCCTGTTCCAGCACATCGGACGCGACAGACTCTTGCCCGAACTCTCGCGCCAAATCGATGGTATCTTGTTCTGACCAGTCTTCTCTCGATTTCAAGATGGTTTCCAACGCAACTCGTTGATCTGATTCGACCAGTCCTTGAGCATGCTCGATCGCTGCTTCGAAATCCTTATATACCCACTCGGTAAAGATCGCTCTCACGAGTGGTGCACGACGATTCCAAGCGACTTCGGTAGCATGAGTCATTGCTTTGACCGGATCTAGGATGGTGAGTCGCCGCAGAATGTCGCTTTGTGTAGACAACCTACGGTCCGGACTCGCGATGGACTTAGATTGATCCAACAGTTCAAGCACTTGCGATTCGCTCGCATGCTCCAGCATCGTTAAGAGGGCTACAGATCTTGCAAAATTGCTCTTAAACTCACCTAGACTCACAATATCATCGATTGAACCTGACGATGTATCACCACGTGACGTTGAATTGAATGCGTTGGACACGAGTCCATCTTCCGTATATGTGGTTGATGTGTCCTCGGTAGTGTTGTTAAAGAGTCCTGGTAGGAATACATAGGCAATTCCGATGGTTCCCAAAAAAATTGCCGCTACGAGAGCTCCTAGGAGGAAGGAGGGAATAGTACCATTCCGGCGATTAGTGTTTTGAGTAGTTTGTTGCATCAGTTCTAACCTTTATCACAAAGTGAAATTTGCGTTAGGTATATCCATTGTACCCTTCTCGGAGGAGCTACTGAAGTCTTCAATAAATTTAATCTTTTACTCGACGCATCGAAGCACTGGAAACCAGACTACTGTATTTGAAAAAAATTACACTTACACACAGAATCGATCACTGAAAATTGGTCGGACAATCACAAATCAAACGGGACGGAGTGGTACGCTTCGATAGCTTCGCATAGTTTGTTTGAACAGTTGTTTTCTCGAAGACCAACTATAGAGTCACGGAGCGAATTCCTCGTCCATGAGCAAGACGTAAACTGGCCCGTAATGTCGATGAATTCTCCCCGGCTTGTCTCTTTCACTAGGCCCAGAGGTGGTTAGATAGGTGGTTTAGACTTTCGGAATATTCGACACAATTCCTAATTAGGAGTACAATTATCGATTGAATGGATTGAGTCCTTGACTTGAGACCCATTCATTAATTCAAACAAGGATGTTTTGAGGATTACGTTATGAAATCATGGCAATGGATTGCTATCCCTCTCACTGCGCTCGCCCTCTCTGGCTGTTCTTCATTGTTTCAGTCCAACCAATCAAACAAAACGGTCGCCGACGAACAGTGGGACTGCACCGAAGTCGACGAAAATGGCGAATGGGACTGTGAAGAAGTCGAGGATGGCGTAAGCACAGAAGATCTCGTCGCCGCAGTCAGTGGAAACGATGTATCTACTTCCACCCTTTCTTTAGTCGGTCCTGTATCAACCACCCAAACTTCTGCACCGCGATCGCGGTCAAGTACCAAACCAGTAGTAACAGCGTTAGCTCCACCGCCTTCAAAGGTTTCAGAACCTGTCGAAAGCGAACAATCCGAAGAAGAAGAGCTTCCTGACTACCTATGGCTCGCCTATGAACCCGAAACCGAAACGCGCATTCAGGACCTTCCCGATGACTTCTACGTGGTTCAACTTGCAGCTTTCGCTACTAAAGAAAAAGCGATAGAGTATGTTTCAGAACAAACGAACTTACGCGAGCTTCGAGGTGTTAGGGTGCTCGCTAATGAGAAAGCTTACTTCAATATTTTGCTCGGCATCTATGAAAATAAACGACGGGCCGAAAGAGCAGTGAAAAGCGTTGAGGGCGAACTCGGTGACAAGAAGCCGTGGATTCGGTCCATGTCATCGATAAAGACTGCCATGAAAGCCGCCGACGAAAAATTCGGCGAGACGTACTGAGCTCGCATCTAAGTCACGTCTTACAGCACGTCGAGAATACTCTCGGCGTTGCTGACTTCAAATTTGCCTGGACCCTCAACCGCGAGCTTGGTTACTGTACCGTCTTCGACAATCATCGCATAGCGCTCCGATCGGTTTCCGAGTCCGAATGACGATCCGTCTAGAACTAAGCCAATAGCTTGAGTAAATTCGCCATTGCCATCGCTAGCCATAACGATGTCATCGGCGTCCTGCTCACGTCCCCAAGCATCCATGACGAAAATGTCGTTAACAGCGACGCAAACTATTCCATCTACACCTTTAGCTTTAATCGCTTCAGCATGACGTATGAATCCTGGTAAGTGCTGTTCGGAACACGTAGGAGTAAATGCGCCAGGTACCGCGAAAATTACAACTTTTTTGCCGCCCACAAGATCATCGACGGCTACTTTTGTTGGCCTTCCATCTCGCATAATGCGTAAAGTAGCATGGGGTAACCGATCGCCTTCACTAATTGACATAATTTTCTCTCCAAGTTCGTTCGAATTCTGAACGCAAAATTGTAGGTACGAGATCGCGAATTTATCGCGCTAGAGAAAAGTTCAACACCGCGTAAAGTTCAATGTTTTCAAGGTTACCGCGAAATGACCTGATTGCCATAAGCTTGGCAGTCGTCGTCGTTTTGTGTTGGTCGACTGTAGCAACCGGTTTTAAGTTGGGGTTACAACACCTTTCGGTTCCACAATTATTGTTCGCCAGCACCTTGGTTTCGTTGGTGTTCCTGTCCGGTGTCGCGTGTTTTACGGGAGTCAAAAAACTGACGTGGAAAACCGTTAGTCTTGGAGCACTCCTTGGACTGATTAATCCATTTTCGTATTACTTAGTTCTATTCGCCGCGTACGACCGGCTGCCCGCACAGATCGCGCAACCGCTAAATTACACTCATGCTATCGTAACCGCATTACTAGCGATACCAATTCTCAAGCAGCGACCTACAGCACGAATTTGGTTGGGGTTGATTGTCGGATATTTAGGAGTAGTCGTCCTGATCACGCAAGGATCGTTCACAGAGTTTTCTTTCGATCGACTGGGGGTCGTATTAGCCTTAGGCAGTGCTTTAATTTGGGGAGCTTATTGGATTCTCACAGTACGTTACGCAGAAGACGCAGTCACGCTCTTACTCATTGCGTTTGCGACCGCAACGCCGTGTGCGGCGATATTCTGCGTTGTATTTGACACGTTACCGGCGTTCAATTTAGTGAATTTAGGGTTCGGCCTATGGCTAGGCATTGCTGAAATGGGACTCGCCTTTCTGCTTTGGCAGCGTGCTCTAAAAACCGCTTCTCAGGTTAGCCTGATCACCCCGATTGCTTACTTTAGTCCAGCGTTGTCGTTGTTTTTAATCCACCATGTACTTGGTGAAAAAGTACCCCTCGTAACCATTTGGGGGTTGGCCACGTTGATGCTGGGTATCTTGATCATGTATCTTCGCTTCGAGAAACGTCTTTCCTAGACCTTAGGGAATTGCGTCAAAGGAAGAGTCGTATTTGAGTCTACCAGAATGCGCAACAGATAAAACCTCTAGATTGCCGGTAAGAAATAGCTGGAGCACAGTGAGTTGCGGTCAACTTCAATATCCAAGGATTGGAGTTAGACCACATGAACCGAAATTTTTGTGAGTCATCTGATGCGTGTTATGCCTCCCGGATCGGCTAAGACTGCTCGTCATCCGCGGCAATTCATCTGGTGTAAGCAGACGTATCTGCTTGTGAAGTCCCAATATAATTCTTGCGGTCTTACAGATATTCAGATTGTCGTTCTATGCAAAGCCTCTTTTCGCGCGCTCTAGTCCTAATAGCTGGTTTGTTAATCGGGATCCTTGGTGTCACTGGTGTTCTTGTTTTACTTCAAGACCACGGGTCTTCTTCTGATTCGCAGCAGATTGGGGAACGACCTAGAAGTGATACTGTAGGAAGCACTATTTCGATGGATAGTATCACTAGCGACTCGGTTCCCTCAGACCTCAACGATCTAGTCTTCCCACGATTAGCTTTCGATCGTACGGCTTCAATCTTATCTTGGGTCAATGTACTGTCAGAAGATCAAATCTTGAATTGGCTCGAACAATCCATCGAACCATCTTGGGATGTACCCGAAGCACATCGCCACGAGTTGCAATCGGTTCTTTTACAGAAACTGTCGACCACATCACCCGAAAAAGCGTTTGAATTTGCGTGGTCACGGGACGACCACTTGCATGAACGTGGAATTTTTGTATTTGCTGCTCATGAACTGCCGTGGCTCGGGGGATTTGGGGACGATATATTGCGCGAGGGCATGGCTTCCATCACGCTTCTAGCATGGGCTAATTCAGATCTAGACGGTGCGATCACCCATATCAAGCAAATGGACGCTGGAGTAGCCGCTTACTATTTGCCGGTTGTTTTACAAGCACGAGAAGACTTAAACTTAGATCAACAACGTGAAATCGCAAAAGAACTCGGAGATGAGAGCTATGCATTTTTCAATTATTTTCAAAATCTGACCCGAGGGTCACTAGAGAACCCAAAGGAAACCTGGTACGAAATTGTCAACCTAGCAAACCAAGAGGGTATGCAAAAGATTACGGGAGATGCACTGAGCCGTGTCGCGGTCGCATGGGTAGAGAATGAGGGAAAGACAGTTTTTGACGAAATAGTGTCTTCTATTTCACAAGATTCAAAGTACGGTCGCGCACTCTCCAATGTATTCAGTGCCCTATCTACCGACGAACCAGAAGAAATTTTTGATTACATACTGAAGAATCTTGGCGATCGAGCATACGAGGTTATTCAAGGAAGTGACATTGCCTATAACTGGGCTCACAACGATCCTCGCGGGCTATTGTCAAAAGCGGAGACATTGCCAGCAAGTAGACTTCGCCAAAGACTAATCGACAGCGCGGCACGAGAGTGGGCAAATCACAACCCTCAACAGCTTCTTGCCAATTTAGAGCTCCTACCACAGGAGAATCAAGAATACGCTAGTCGTACTGCAATAAGAACACTCACGAGAAAGTCACCTCCTGATGCAGCTAAATTTGTGCTTCAAGTCGAGGACTATGAATCTCAACTAGAACTTGCAACCACCCTAGTTCGCCAATGGTCGTACCAAGATTCTGACGCTGCGAAAGATTGGGTGTTTAACATTCCGGAGAGTAATGCTCTACGCTCCGCATTAATTCGTCCGCTAGCAAACATACTCGTTAATACAGACCCTAGAGCAGCTTTCCAACTGGCGCTTGAACAGCCGATCAACGAGCAAGGATCTTCCTCAGTACCTGCTAGAGGGTTTGAGTCTTCGATCTTAAGCAGGATTGCATCCCGAGACTTAGATCTTGCCTTAGAGTTGTTACCCCAAGTGCGAGATATTGGTTCGAGCAAGGTTCAAGTCTATACCGACATCGGTTCCACACTGATAGAAAACGGTGAAATACAACAAGCCCTAAGCCTCTCCAGTCATTTATCGGAAGAGCAGCAAGTGCCATTCTATCAAGGCGTCACTTCTATATGGGCCGTTCAGGATCCAAAAGGATTTCTCAATGCTTTCGAAGAATTTCCAAACGAGGAAATTAAATCATCAGTGGCGCTTTCCGTGAAGTTTGTTAATAACATGACGAATACCTTCTCAGCTGAAGAGATTGCCATCATAGAAAAGTACATCAGTAAAGAAGACAAAGAGAAACTTGAGCAGATTAAAGACATTGACCTTTTTAATGCGACCGAGGAAGAACAACAAAAGCTCGAAGAGTTATTCCCGGGTCAGTGGTAGTTGGTTTCAGCTACAACCCGTGCTACAACTTCGATGTGAGTGCATACATAGATACTTAATAATTGAGATCGTCAATCCCTAGAGACCGCACCATTTCAACAATCAATCAACATCTTTCATGAACCAGAATCCGATGAAAAAAGCAATTGCAATCTCCGTAATTCTTCTAACCTCAGGAATTGTCATAGGGGGCGGAGGCACGTATTTAGTACATCTTGCGAACGCCCATCAGCGTTGGCCTGTGCATGGCGATACCATCAATCAAATTGATCCGCGAGAGCAATATACTGCGGATGAAACACAAGAAAAGAAGCTTCCCACTGTCAGTCAATTGGACGACTTATTAAGAGATTCTTCATTACGAAATAACACATTTCAGAGCAAACTTGAGGTCTATACCTACGTTTCTGGCTTGTCTGAACAACAAGTATCTGACGAACTCCAGCGTTCCCTGAGTAATTCAGATGAGTTTTCGCGCCGAGTCCTCGGAGAATTGCAGATTGCCCTCTTGGAGAAACTAGTATTTTTAAATCCGGTTGCAGCTAAGGAATTTGCCTTAAAGCAGGAAGATTTGGATGCAGAGTTTTTGACGTTGGAGTCGTGGAGCTCGTTCCAAAATTCCTCTCCAAATACAGACACAGATATAGTTGGTATGCCTTTAGTTCAGGGTGTATTTAAAGAGTGGGCACTGAGTGATCTAGACACCGCCATCAACAATGCTAAATCCCTCAACGAAGATGCCAGGAACAATGCACTTGTTGGAATTCTCGCTTCACTTTCCGGAGAGTCATTGGCGACCCATCGCAAAATTGCTAAACAATTGGGTCATGAAAAACAGGGATTCGACTCATACATTATGTCGTATCGTGCAACGAGTGTCGATGATCCCAAAGATAGTTGGGAAAAAGTGATCAATCTCATTGATGCTGACAGTTATGAACAGCGTCAAGTCTTGGCCAACATCGCGGTGCAGTGGTACGAGCAAGATGGGATCGATGTAGTCGAAGACATTAATGCTGGTTCCTTGGACGAAAGCGTTAAATCTGCCGTAGTCGATGCAGTACTAGGTGCAGCGGCGAAGGCAAACCCCCAAGAAGCATTTCAATACGCTCAGACAATTCCGATCGACGGATACTTTTCGAGACCTATGCGTGAGGTCATTCGAATATGGGCGTCAACTGACCCTCAAGCTGCTTTTCAAGCAGCCACCAGTGTTGAACAAAGCTCACAGCGAGAATACCTTCAAGGGACTGTCGTCACGGTCTGGGCTTCAAACGACCCCTATTCCGTCTTAGAAAATTCAGAGACTCTTCCAATGCAGATCCGGGACGAGGGAATATCGAACGCGATTGAAAAAATCGCTCAATCCTCACCACAAAAAGCTGCTGAACTAGCATTAGAGCAAGGTGATGGCTTCATGGGTGCTTTAAACTTTATGCTCCCAACTGCAGTCATGCTAAATTGGGTCAGACAAGACGCGGAAGCTGCAGAAAATTGGGTCTTCAACGGACCTGTCAGTGAGGAGAAACGAGATAATTGGACTCGTGCGTTCGTGAGTAATTTGGTTCATTCAGATCCCCGCCGCGCTTTTGAGCTAGCTTTAGAACAACCAAAAGCTGAAGGCGGACTTGCGGCGTGGTTGCCCGCATTGGAAGTACAAATTTTCGATCAAATAGTTTATACCGATCTCGATTTAGCGCTTGAACTGTTACCTAAAGTTCCCGAAGGCGAGTCACGATCTAGCGCATATTCCTCTGTAGCTAGTGAATATATCAACCGAGGCAACTCTGACAAAGCAATAAATCTTGGATTGCAGTTATCCTCTGACGAGCAAGCAAGTTACTTTCAGAACATCGCGTATACATGGTCTAGTATAGATCCAGCCGGATTGGTAGAGTCATTTAAGAATATACCTACCCCTGAGTTGCGTTCAAGCTTAGCTCAAGAGTTTACGAGCGGTTGGATGAAAGAGAATTTCACCGACGCCCAACTCGATGTACTAAAGCAATATCTCAGTGATTAGGAATAAACCAGTGCGACTTTGGGGACTGAGTCTATAGAACTACAGTCACCACAACTGTTTCGTAGGCGCGCAACTCTGTGTCGGAAGCTATTTTCATGCGAGGAGAATCCTACATCCACGCGAAGTGCTGTAAGCGCTTGATTGGCGACTGTCGACGGCGTATGAATTGACAGACTGTAGAGCATCGTTTTCAAGCAAGCCCCAAAATTTAACATGCATCAAACTCAGCGAACGTTAGGATCGTTCGTTCGCCAAACATTCAAACTCTACTTCATCCTTGTACATTTGAAGTTCCTGGTTGGCTAGAAGTTGTGTTGTCGTCGGTTAATACATTGAATTTGAGCGCAAGTTCATAACCAAGTTTTTCCCGATATAATTTTTGGGATCTTAAAGATATCCAGAATGTAGTTCCATGCAGAATCTATTCTCGCGTTCTCTAATCCTTTTGGCTGGTTTGTTAATAGGGATCCTTGCTGTCACAGGTGTTCTCATATTACTCCCAGATAATGAGACTTCTTCAGATTCAGAGTACCTAGAGAAGCAACCACTTTGGGATAGTGAAGGGAAATCCGATTCGACGAGTCCGGTTGGTAGCGACTCAATCCCCTCCAACATCAACGATTTAGTCTTTCCTATTCACGCCTTCGAACTCAAGATGTCAATTGTGTCTTGGGTCCAAACGCTTTCAGAAAATCAAATCTTAGATTGGCTCCAGCAATCCATCGAACCGTCTTGGATTGTTACCGATGCAAATCGGCATGAACTACAAACTGCACTCCTACAGAAACTTGTAACAACAGCCCCGGAAAGAGCGTTTGAATTTGCATGGTCGGTAGACGATGAAAGAAAACTTGGTATCGCTTCCATCGTAATACGGGAATGGGCTAGTGTCGATCTAGAGGGTGTGATCGCTCATGTCAATGGAATGGGTCCAGGGGAATCTTCTTATTTTCCACAAACCATAGTAGCAGCGCGAGGCGACTTGAATTTAGATCAACAACGTGAAATCGCAATAAAGCTCGGAGATGAGAGCTATGCATTTTCCAATTACTTTCAAAATCTTACTGGGGGAAAAATTGAAAACCCAAAGGAAATTTGGTACGAAATAAGCAACCTAGCGAACGACGAAGGTATGGAAGAAGTATCTGGCTATGCCCTAGGCAGAGTCGCGATTGCATGGGTAGAGAAAGAAGGAAAGGCAGTCTTAGACGAAATTGTGTCTTCGATGTCCTCAGACTCAGAGTACCATTCCGCACTACCACAAGTATTTAGAGCTTTAGCAGCCGACGAACCAGAGGAAATTTTTGACTACATATTACAGAATCTTGGAGATCAAGCACCCGAAGTTTTAGAACGGAGTAGAATCGCGTACGACTGGGCGCACAAAGACCCTCATGGTCTACTATCTCGGGTGGAGTCTCTGCCGGCGAGTAGATATCGGCGAAACATAATCTCCAGCGCGGTTTACCAATGGGCAACTAAAAACCCGCAACAGCTTCTTAGTAATTTAGAGCTCATACCACAGGAGCACCAAGAAGACGCAAGTCGTAATGCAATCCGAAAGCTGGCAAGCACTTCGCCTTCGAAAGCCGCGAAGTACGTATTACAAATTTCGGATTATTCGACGCAGCTCTCCGTTGCAAGTACTCTAGTTCAAGATTGGTCCTACCAAGAAGCCGGTGCTGCTACAGATTGGGTGTATGGCTTACCCGAGAGTGAACCGCTGCGCTCTGCACTCATTCAACCTCTCATTCAAGCACTGGTATACACTGATCCCAGAGAGGCCTTTCAACTTGCACTCGAACAACCGGTCAATGAGCAACTAGACGATCCGCTCTCGGTTAGAGGCTTTGAGGTTTCAATTCTTAGCGTGATCGCGTACAACGATTTGGACCTAGCGATTGAGTTGTTACCTCAAGTGAGAGATCGCGGTCAGAGTAAGGCATTAGCATACGCTACCATAGCATCATCGTTGATTGAGAGAGGCGAAACTCAACAAGCTATGAACCTAGGGAAGCAATTGCCAAATCAACAACAAACGCATTACTATCGGCGCATAGCTTCCAGCTGGATGTTGCAGGACTCCAAAGGACTGTTGAAAGCAATTGAAGATTTTCCCACGAACGAGACCAAATCCAGAATTGCACTGCAGGTCCACATGTTTGACAAAATGATGCAAACTTATTCGGCTGATGAACTTGCGAGTGTAGACAAATACCTTACTGAAGAAGATCGAAAAAACCTTGAAGCGATCCGAGATATCGATTTGATGAATCCATCGGAAGAAGAACGAAAAGTGCTTGAAGAGCTGTTTCCTTATTAACTTGTTGTGCCCTGCTCGATGAATACGCTTTTGTGAAGAGCACTTTGCCATCCCTCATGATCATAAATAGCTGTAGTGCTTTGTGCAGAAGTACCAAATACCTAACCCGAACGAGTTAGCTTCCGATGAAAAAAATTAATTCAATCCCTCTACTTCTTCTAACCTCAGGAATTTTGTTAGGCGGCTTCGGTACCTATTTCGTACATCTCGCCACGTCGACTGAAGATGGTTCTGATCCGTCACAGAGCGTCATCGCAGAACAAACAAACGGAACTCTTCCTACCGTACAGTCCGAGATGGATGAAGTCCGAGACACAAAGTCGACTAATACCTCACACTTGGCAGACGCGATTGAAGACCCTTCTCTACAAAGAAACGCGTTTCAACGCACACTTGCAGTCTATTCCTACGTCGCGAGCTTATCTGAGCTACAAATCACAGAGGAGTTAGAACGTACTTCCGATCCCGCACATGTGCTTTCATCTCGCGTCCTCAAGGAATTGCACACTGCTCTCATAGAAAGATTGGCGGTTTTAAATCCTGTCGCAGCACTGAAATTTTCCTTAGATAACAACGATTTTGGTAATGATTCTGTCATGCCCAACACCTTAGGCACACACACGTACGCGAGCGAATATGGGACATTTACCCGCGTAGTCAACCCGTTAGACCCACAAACGTACGCGCCTGCAGACACGGACAGTGAAATCATGCCCGTCGTGCGAAGCGTGTTCAAAGATTGGGCACTAAGAGACTTAGATGATGCTGTTGAAAATGCTAAGTCACTCGATTCGGACCCTAAATTGAATGCGCTCGCTGGAATTCTTACCACGCTGTCCGGGAAGCCATTCGCAACTTTTCGCGACATCGCGAAAACGTTGGGAGACGAAGACCAAGGTATAGATGCATATGTGCTGTCACTTCGCACCGCTACTGTCGATGACCCTAAAGCCATTTGGACTGAATTGATGAGTCTTGTTAAACCCGACCAGTACGATAAGATGCGGGTTTTTGGAAACATCGCGGAGCAGTGGTACGAAAAAGATGGCGTACGTGTCCTCGACCAGATAAATGCAACGCCATTGGAAGAATTTCATAAGAGAAATATAGTTGACCGCGTACTTCGTTTAGCGGCAACCAACAACCCGCAGGAGGCGTTTCAATATGCGCAAACACTTCCAACAGAGAAAGGATTCCCATCGGCTTTGGCTCTAGTCATGGTCGTTGATATTTGGGCCGAAACCGATCCGCAAGCAGCATATCACTCGGTCACCAGAATTGAACAGCTTCGGGAACGTGAATCACTACAAACGAGTGTAGTAAGCAAATGGGCTGCAAACGAACCCTACTACTATATGGAAAATCTCGACAACTTTCCTACCCATACTCGAGTCATGGGAATCACGAGCGCGCTTGGAACAATTGCTCAAACATCACCACAGGAAGCTGCGGAACTTGCACTAGATCAAAAAGACGAAGGTTTAATAGATATGTTGAGTGCTATGCTCCCAGGTGTAGTACTACGACACTGGGTCGATCAAGATGTTGAGGCCGCGGTAAACTGGGTAACCGGCGGGCCTGTGCCAGAAGACAAACAGTCCAGTTGGGTTCGTGCGCTAACAACAATACTAGTTCGCTCAGATCCCCGCCGAGCGTTCGAAATAGCTTTAAAACAACCGAAAGCCGAAGGAGGATTAGAGGCGTTTCAACCGGCACTAGAAGCAGCACTCATCGACCAAATAGTTTATCGTGATCTAGATCTTGCGGTTGAACTATTACCGAAAGTTCCGGAAGGAAAATCGCGATCCGAGGCATATGCCTCCGTAGGAAGTAAATATATTGACCAAGGCGAATTTGATAAAGCCGTAAACCTAGGGTTGCAGTTAACCCCCGCGGAGCAAGCGCAGTACTATCAGAGTATTACATCTACATGGGCGAGAATAGATCCGGGCGGATTGGTTGAATCAATTAAGGATTTACCTACCTCTGAAATTCGTTCAAGTATAGCTCAAGAGTTGTCGAGCCGTTGGATGAAACAGAATTTCACTGATGCCCAACTGGAAGAACTGAAGCAATATATGGGCGACACAGACTGAGAGTTTTTGGATAGTCAAGATTGAGTTCGAATACATCAGTCGCGTGTCGTATTTTGCTTAGGGAAAGACACGCAGCCTAGACTCCGCTCTGAAGCGTACTCTATGGGTCGAGTTACTAGCTAGCTAGGAAGAATACTTAATCTCGACTCGGCTCTGATGACTCAGAACAGACGGCGGCCACACGATCAGCACAGTATTTGTTTAAGTCAAAACCGCTTCAAATAGTTCTAGTTGAGGTCCCGTCAAGTAGGTTCCTTGTGGAGCGCTCCTTTGAGCGTGCGCCTTACGAAAAGCCTCCGATTCAGTCCAAGCTTCAAACGCATCTTTTGATTTCCAGATCGTATGCGACGCATACAAAACATGATCTTCGAAACGGGGTCCTCTGAGCAGAGCAAAGCTTCGAAAACCAGGTACTTCGTCTAAGTAGGATTCTCTTTGTCTCCACGTCTCGACAAACTCTTCTTCCAGAGCTGGATTGATTCGAAAGCGATTCATAGCGATGAACATATGAGTATCCTTGGACTCAGTTTGTTGAGGGAATGCAAGAGCAAAGCTCCGCACAAAATGTCATTTTAGTTTTGGTGTCGACCACGTGCGACTGAACTAAATTTGGTTCCTAAATAAGTGGTCACTCGTAGTTCTGCCTCCCTTCATGACACCCTACTTGCTTTGCAATCGTACCGGTAATTTTGTAACACTGTGAAGGAAACTTGACCACTGGAACTCCAGCGCCCCGACTATTTCAACACGATTGAAGCGCTGCAAGTCTACGGTAGTAGTTTCTATACGTAGAGAATTTAAGGTAATTCCGGAGCTGGATCTGTTTTGTCATAATTTTCGTGCTCGGCGACCAAACCAATTCTCGGTGGTTGAACTGTTTTCCCACAAAGTGATCAATTGATGCATGTCCACCTAGTGGCTCAGAGAGAAAAGGGTCCGAGCATTTCAGATAGCGGTTCGAACTCAGCGAGTCGTACAAATCATTCATCACTTGGTTCCCGGTTCTTAAGGAACATTGAAAAATATAGTTTTGATGAGGTGGTAAATTCTCCAGGGAGATCTCAACGTGTTAATCACAACCAGGACTCCTTAGCAGTCGAGACACTGAGATTGAGTAAATGAACAAATCTGGTCTAAAGGCAATAGACTTTCTTTACGCGAGGTATTGGCATAGCCGCATGACCAATGGTCGAAATCTCCGTGTGTTCAATGCAGTTGTCAATGTACGTGCCTGTCGCGAGAATCGATGCAACTACAACTATGAGCCAGGTTCGGAACATGCGAGAACAATTTCATACCTCGAATTACGATACGTGCCAAAGAGTATGAATATTCATAAAGAATGTTGACGAAATAGAATTGAGTTCAATTTAGAATGTCACGCAAATTTCTGTATAGGGTTACCAAAGTACAAATCGTGCTATAAATTCATCTAAGACTTAATCTCATCAGCTGAATTACATTTATCGTTTTAAATTATTTGATTGATTTGTCCACAATTTATTCCCATATAAATCACTTTGGTTTGACAAACCATATGTTTTGGAGACAATAAATATTTAGCATCTTTAAGTGATATTTTTTTACTAAGTATTAGTGTTTGTTATCCGAATACAAGTCTAATGCTTCGCGCACATAATATAGAAGCTAGTAACATCTTACTTTTCGATTATATTGGAACTACCCTTTCTATTGTGTTTTGTAAGCTCTGCGGTTCAATTTCCATATATAATGGGAACGATCACGATTTAACTCTAGGTTGCTCACTGTGAAGAAATACACATCGACCATAATCGCAGTCTGTGTCCTTACGTGTACGATTCAGCTAATCACGCAAGAAACTACAGACACAGAGGAAGCTGCTTCTGACAGTTCGAACGATAAAGTCATGAAGGAAACAATCCTCGAAAATTTCGTTGGTCCAATGAAGAAGTATCTTCGTCGTCTAGGAGTTTCTGAAGACACAATAGAAAGTCTGGATAATCTTCAGTATCAATCTCTCGATGCCGAAGATTTAAGAATAGAGGAAGGAATTCAAATGCTAGAAGAACTGATACCAAAGTTACAAGGTCTATCTAGTACTTGGAAGTCTCTCGAACCCATGACCGTGTTTTCTCTACTTATAATTTCTATTGCAGAATATCATAAGTTGCCAGACGAAAAACTGCAAGAGTTGACAACCGCGATCAATCAGTATATTGATGTAGCATCCCAACATGAACACAAACTTGTGAACATAATTACGAACCATTATTTCAGAACTTTAGTTGGGTACTATAAGCGAATGCGAGAAGACCTCACTCCGTGGGAAAGTGATAAGGAAGAGTTATTACAAATACGCGTGAAATTGTTGTTGGAAAATTCTAATGCGGACACGAGAAAGATTGATAAATTTGTATCGTGTGTCGCCGAAACGCATAGAAAAGTTGACAAAGGCTTTAACAAACTATTTTCTTCTTTAACAAACGCTTTGGAAAAATCAGTGAGTGCCATTCCTAAATTAGAACGTATCGACGACGAACGTTCTAAAAAATTCAAAATTTCAAACAAGATTAATAATGCAATTGTACCTCGACCAGTCAGCAAAATTGGGTCTATAGTCTCAAAAATGACTGCTCGGAATTGTCATGGTGTTGTCGATGTTGAAAGTATTAAATTAGACTACTAATTGCCTAATCTCGATCGCTATCAACATGTAGGTATCACCAGACTCCGTTTGTAGATTAAAAGAGCAAGGCTCCGCGCCAACTGTCATTTTAGTTTTGAAATCAACTACGTGCGACTGAACTAAATTAGGTCACCGAGTCGGAGGTCACCTGGTAGTTCTGCATCCCTTCATGACACGCTACTTGTGCTGTAATCGTACCGGTAATTTGGTAATGCCGTGAAGGAAACTTGACCATTGGAACTTCGGTGCCCCGACTATTTCGACACGTTTGAAGCGCTGCAATATTTCTTCCCAAAGTATCTGTAACTGCATCTCAGCGAGTCGATAGCCTACGCAACGGTGAATACCGTATCCAAACCCTAAATGAGTTCGAATATTCTCTCGATCAATTCTGAATCGGTCAGGCTGTTGGAACACTTCTTCATCCCGATTCGCTGATACATACCACAGAGCTAGCCGATCTCCTTTCTTCATTTTCTTACCACGAAACTCGGTGTCTTCAGTCGCAGTACGAGCCATGTGCGCAATCGCGGATTGCATACGAATCATTTCCAAAACAGCTGAAGGTACTAAATTTGGATTACGAGTTAACCGTTCAAACTCATCCGGGTACTCATCAAAAAACTTAACTCCACCTGAGATAGAGTTGCGCGTAGTTTCGTTTCCGCCGACAATGAGCAACAATAAATTTCCCAAGAGCTCGTTCGGTGGCATTTCTTTTGTCGACTCGCTCTGAGCGAGCATGGATATCAAGTCGTGACCCGGAGTTGTGCTCGCTTTACGTTTTTCGAAAATGTTGGAAAAGTATTCAAAGCACTGCCACAGTTCCTTGAACGCTTCTTCTACGGAACTGAACAACTCTGGATTGGCGTTATTTGTAGCGGCATCTGACCAACGTATCAATAGCATTCGATCTTCCTGTGGAACATCAAACAGAATTGCCAACATTTGACTGGTAAGCTCAATCGAGACTTCAGAAACCCAATCGAATTCCTCATTGATCGGCAGTCTTTCCAAGATCGCTTGAGCACGTTCGCGAATAATTGGTTCAAGCGGTTTCAACGAACGTTGAACAAACATGGGTTGAACTGCTTTACGTTGTGCGGTGTGTTTCGGTGGGTCCATCATGATGAACATTGGAAGATTGAATCGGGGATCTACTCCCTCTTCATCGTAGGGCTTTCCAGCCAGTTGGATTCCACCGTAGCGTTGTTCCGAAGAAAACACTTTAAAGTTCCTTTCGATGTCCAAGATGTCCTGATGCTTCGTTATAGACCAATATGGACCGAACATGCTGTCTTCGGTACGATGTACCGGATCTTCCTTTCGTAACCGAGCGAAATACTTAAACATCGATTGGTGTTGAAACAAGCTTGGATGTTCGGGCGACAATTCAGCTAAAGGAATTTGATCTACATCGCGATGGGGATCTACTGCGTACTTCGCTTGAACCTCTTTATTCAAAAGCGAGAAGCGCTCTGCTGTAGTCAGTTCAGAAACATCAACTTTTCCTGTGTTCATTAAAAGTTTCCTCAAAAGTGCGAAACACGCGAGTAAATATTGCAGCTACCCGAGAGATTGAATGTTGGAATTCTAATTGCCATCATAGACTCGTGGCGTCATGGGTCAGGTGGGAGGTTACTTTTAAGAAAAGCATCGAACTCTTCAGAATTCAATACCTTTAACCCTAACTCCAATGCTTTGGTCAACTTACTACCAGCGGCTTCACCAGCTACCACAACGTCAGTCTTCTTGGAAACAGAACTCGCCACCTTCGCGCCAAGTTGTTTTAGTATCTGTGCCGCTTCTGGTCTCCGAATCGATAGTGTACCCGTGATGACCCAAGTTTGACCGGACAAAGGCGAAGCTGACTCCTCTTCTTCCACTGGCCAAGAAACTCCTGCATCAACCAATGCTAAAACGAGCTCTCGATTTTTCAAGTTAGCAAAGAAGTTGCAAATATTTTCACTTACAACTGTTCCCACGTCGTCAACCGTTAGCAGATCTTCCAGAGTTGCATTCATAAGAGCGTCTAAAGTACGAAATCGCGTAGCTAAGTTTTGTGCAGTTGATTCACCTACTTCTGGTATGCCTAGTCCGAAAATAAAGCGCGCAAAGGTCGTGTTTTTGCTCTTTTGAATGTTGGTGGCTAGTTGAATCGCGTTCTCCTCTCCAATTCTCTCTTTTGTAGCCAAGTTGTACTTAAGACAGGCAATGAAACGGGCTGCTAGTCGCTCGTCAAAACCATCGAGCTCAACGACTTCGGATTCGGTAACCGATAACATCGAATTTAAAGTCGAAACAGTACCCACCAACGATGCTAGTTGTTGATTGTTCAATACAGAAACTCGTTTTTCTCGTAGAAATCGCGCCAGTTTTTTCGCTTGGTCATATTTACTCGATTCTTTTTCGAGCGTTATCTTTTTCAATGTCTCTTCTGCATCGACAAGCTCCATGGAGCACACATTTAGTAGTTCCTGCGGTGTAGCTTGTTGAAGACTCTCAAGACTGTGATATTTATCAACAATGTCTCTTACAGATGTACGAGGGATTAATGGAAACTTTAACTCCTTTAAGTATCTACTGAAACCGTCCTGTTGATACCGTTGAACAACCCGTTGGTGCAACGCGTTCAAGTCGTCCCAGTTATTGAAGGTCTTCTGTAGAAAGGCACAAATTTCCTTTACTACGTGCTGTTCAATGTCTTTTAGTACTTCCAAGACTTCTTCTTCAGATGCGCGTGCTAGTTTGGAAAGAGGTGAAAACTTGGTGCAAAACGAGGCGAGCTTTGCTTTTTTGAGGTGCGGGATCTTTAGGGAAAGTACGTACTGCTCATATGCAAGTTTGTCAATTCTCTTCTGAGCGTTCGTAATACGTTCTGAATTGGGTTCTCCAATTCGTTCAAACGTAGCTAGTTCATCTGAGGTCAGACGATACAAGTCCAAAGGTGATTTAACTACGTCTAAATCCACTAGGAAGTTCACCGTATTGTCTCCAAGTCCTTCAATGTCCAATGCGCCTCGAGACGCAAAGTGGCGGATGGACTCTTTACGCTGTGCGGAGCAAAGCATGCGTTCGGTACAACGAATCACAACGCCATCAGGATCTTTACTCGCCGTACTCCCACAGACCGGACACTCGGTCGGGATCGCCACTTCTTGCTGACCTTCAGAAATGACGCGCAATATCTGCGGGATTACGTCGCCAGCTCGCCGGAGTACGACTTCAGCACCAATTTTCAATCCCAAACGGCGGATTTCATCGATGTTGTGTAGTGTCGCATTTGACACTGTTACCCCATCGACAAAGACAGGTTCTAAACGCGCTACTGGCGTGAGAGCTCCGGTCCTACCAACCTGCCAATCGACGGCTAGCACCTTGGTTCTTGCTTCGCTCGATGGATACTTGTATGCGATTGCCCACCGTGGTTGCCGTGTCAATTGCCCTAAATCTCTTTGGTCTTGAAAATTATTGACTTTTACTACGACACCGTCAATCAAATAATTTAAAGATGCTCGATCTGAATTGATTTGATCAATGTAGAGTTGACACTCGTCGATACGATCAAATACTTCAATGCGTGGGTTGATTCGGCACCCCCAATCCTGACAGTGTTCTAGTGCGCTGGAGTGGGTTCGTAAAACTAAATCATCAGAACTGTGGCCAATTGAATGACAATAAATACTCAAGGGGCGACCTTGTGTAACTTTTGGATCCTTTTGTCGAAGACTGCCGGCTGCCCCGTTTCGAGGATTTCTCAACTCCGGCTCACGTCGTTGTCGTGCTTGGTCATTGAATTGCGCAAACTTGTCAAGCGGGATATAAATTTCTCCCCGAATTTCCACTAGTTCTGGAATCGACGATCCAAGCAAACGAAGTGGTACACTTTGAATTGTCTTCACGTTGGCAGTGACGTCTTCTCCAGTAGTGCCATCGCCTCTAGTCGCGGCGCGTATTAGTTCTCCGCGTTCGTAGTGTAGAGTCACCGCGACTCCGTCGATTTTCGGTTCGCAGATTAACTCTCGGATTTCTCGATCTAGCAGAGCTTCATTGCGTTGGATCCAACTCTTTAATTCGTCCATCGACGTGCTCTTATCAAGTGAGAGCATGGGTTGCAAGTGTTGGACCGGTTGGAACGTCTCGCTCGGAGTCGCCCCAACCCTCTGTGTTGGAGAGTTCGGTGTTATGAGGTACGGATGACTCTTTTCAATGTCCAGCAGCTCATCAAACAACTGGTCATATTCTAGGTCCGAAATCTCCGGATCGTCTAATGCGTGATAGCGATAGTTGTGATACTCAATCTCTTTGCGAAGTTTCTCAGCTCTTTCCGCAATCGTCAAATTTTGCTACTCGTTCGTTCACAACCTCTAGTTTACATAGACATCTGTTTGCGGCGAAAATCTGCGACTCGATAGCGATAGTGCGTGATGGTCTGATTACTGAGTTTATTGCTGTGTTCATCTTGGACTACGGCATCGAAACAACGAGCGCACTCACTTGCTAAGCTCAGCATTTGCTCAAAGCTTTGCTGTGGATTTGAGAGTGGTGCCAAACACATTATGAACGTCAAGCCTTCCGTACAGTAAGTTTCGATTTGACCTCGATCAAACTGGCCGGGGGAATAGACATCTGCAACTTTGAACATCAACTCGTTCGTATCTTCATCGTGCATCGAGAATAATCCTGTGTTGTCGAACTTTAGACTTCGATTAAGCATGAATCGAGCGAGTTCGCGCAACGGAAATGCGTTCGTGTGCTTACCGCTCACACGAAGTACGACATACTCTTCCATACGACTTTGTTCACTGCTTGAATTTGCGTCTCTTTGGCGGGCTTTGGATGCACCATTGGACAAGATTTTCGTACTTCCCTTGCGAAGTGGTACGACCCTTTCGTTTGCACGAGATCTGGTCGTAATTCGAGAGTTCTTCGTTTTTTCCGATTGTAGCACGTGGGCATTATTTTCTGTCGTCCAGCGACGTCCACTTGCTATCGTGGGTTGAGCTTCCTCTCTAGGTTTTGTGACAACTTCGCCGACAATTCCTTCCAAGAGCGGAGGCATTGAATTCTCTGAGGATTCAATAATGTCATTTGGTTGCGGTGTGTTCTCGTCCAATACCGAGGTGGCACTCCCCTGTTGTTGGGCACCAGGTGCAGCGTCGGCTGGTTTGCGCAATTCTCCATCCGCACCAAAAACGTCGGCACGTTTCCCCTTGATCTCGTGTTTGATAATGCCTTCCACGACAGGGACACCACCAGTGGAAATTCCACCTTTGTACACATCTTCGATGCTCATATGTGGTAGTTCTGGTGCATCCGCGAGGATCTTTGATTGACCCATCTTCCCCTGCGAGGTTTTTGCTGCAGATGCAGATTTAGCGGACTTTTGCCCACGTTTCTGCTTCTTGTTGACGGTGCGATGAGAAGATCCACGCGAAGTCTGTGGAGACTTAATTACGCGTTTAGCAGGGGATTGTTGTGAGGCAGAAATTTTGCTCACATGGGGACCTCGCGCCTTCGCGTCAGAGGCCGCATGTCCGACGACATTCTCCCATTGGTCGTGTCGTCGATTAAGATAGATGCCGTATCCAATTACAGCTACCACAAGCACTGTTACTAAAACAAGTACCGCGATACCAACCGAGAAATCCATTTCTCAACTCCATGTTGTCCTAAATCTCGAGCGACCGAGTCTCCCGATACCGTCTGGTTGAACCCTCTATTCTAGGTCTACCGATACCACTCGAGATACTCCTGCTTCCTGCATAGTGATGCCAATCAGCGACTCGGCAAAGTTCATTGTACCGCGAGAGTGGGTAATAATCAAGAATTGTACGTCATTTGCCATGGAATGAATCAACTTTCCAAATCTCGATATGTTGTTCGTATCTAGTGGCGCGTCCACTTCATCTAAGATACAAATGGGACTAGGATTGAGTTCAAACATTGCGAACGTGAAGGCTAATGCAGCCAATGCTTTCTCACCATCCGACAGTTGATTTCGGTTTTTGATTTGCTTTCCTGGAGGTTGAACACGCATGGACACTCCGGCCGTCAACGGATCGTCCTCGGTCAAGATGAGCTCTGCTCGTCCACCACCGAAGAGTCGGGTGAACACCTTTTGAAACATCTCGCTCGCCCGCGAAAATACTTCGTTGAACAGCGCTAGTGTTTCTTTGTCAATCTTCTGCATTGCTTGCTCTAGCGTGTCTTGGGATAGTTCAAGGTCTTCAATACGAGACTGATACGTTTCATATTCTGCTTTTCTCGTGTCGAGATCCTGTGTAGCCGCTAGATTGACTGCTCCAAGCTTTTCGATGCGCGACTGCGTTCGGTTGAGTACTCGTGTCAACGATTCTTCATTGTCGGTCGAATCGAGTGATGCTTTTGCGTCCGCCAAATCGGTGTCCAACCCAGATAACTCTGTCATCAAGTACTCTTGCTTCGAAGTGAACTGAATGTGTTCTTCGCGAAAGTTGTGCAACTCCTGTTGTTTCTGATCTACACGTAATTGTTGCTGAGATTCTGCTACATTGTTTTCGCGTATCTGCTGCAATATGGAATCTCGATCGCTTCTCACAGTCGCTAAACGCTGGTCTATAACCGCTGATTGTTTAACCGCGTCTGCAAGTTGCACCTCTAGCTCTTTCATTGCCTTGTCATCGTCCGAGATTTGTTGGTCTAGAGTTTGTGATCGATGCTTGAGATCATCGATGTTGTTCGAAAGAAGCTTGCTACTCAACGTGTAAGACTCGATTCTAGCCTTTAAATTGTTGTACTCTAGGTCCAAACGATGATGCTCCGCTTGCGCAGTTCGATCTTCCTCTAACGCCGCCGCCAACAAGTGATTATTTTCCTGCTCTTTAACCTCCAGTACCTGTCTGTCTTTATCTAATTTGGCTGTCTCCACCGTGAGTTTGGAAATGTAATTGTCTTGGCTGCTAATTTCCTGTTCCAAGTTCGATTTACGCTCAGTGATTGAGTCTCTTTCTTTTTGCGCGTTCGCAGATCGTACGCTGGCTTGGTAATGCTCAAGCTTTTCTCGTTCGATATTTGCGCGGGTCTCGGAGAGTCGTGAATTTAAGGCACTTTGTTGTTGGCGTAGATCGCGATGCGACTCCCGTATCTGCGTACGTTGTTGTACACGAGCCGAAATTGTTTGTAGCTTCTCGTGGTGTTCCTGTGCTTTGTGGTCATGACGGGAGTTCAACTCTTGCAACTCCGCGCGGTGTTCAATTACTGTACCACTGTCGTGAGTGTTACCGCTAAACTTAATCCAAGTCTTACCCATCCAAATACCGGATTTAGTAACGGTACTTTCATGGGGTTTGAGTAGCTTTTGGCGCGCGAGCGCAGCGTCCAAGTCGTCATCGACGAACACGTTCGAGCATAGATCGGGGACATATTCTTGACCCCGAGTGATTACATCCGCTAATCTTGAACCAGTTTTCGAATCAGACGAAGGGGCGACTAGTACCATATCACTGTCGCGCAAGTCTTTCAATCCTTCCTTCTCGAAGGCTATGTTGTTTACCGTAATAGCAGGTAAAAATGAGTTCAAGACCACTTCTACGGCTTTCTCGTAGCCCGGTTGAACGGCAATTACCTCACCCACGCGTGGCTGAGCCTGAAGTTTGTGATAGGTTGTAGATTGTTCCGGTGAAACAGATGAGTCTGTCTGGAGAGCCTGGTCAATCAATGCAGTAAGCGCGCTGCGACGTTCTCGAATTTCGTTCAATTCATCGTTTAGTTCTTGGCGATGTTCTTCGTCCCGAGCATCGAGTTGTTCTAATGTCTCTAATTCTTCATCGAGTGCCTTGATACGATGCATCGTTGACTGTAATTCTCGTTCAAGTTCGCTCTCTTGTTCCACCAGCGATGTGTCCTTGTTCTGCAGTTCCTTTGGTGCGAGTAGTTCATCGAGTTCTGCTAGTCTATGCTCAATCGCGTCCAATTCTTGCTGTAATCGCGTGCGTTGGTCGGTTTGCAAAGACAACTCATTGGACTTTTCATTAAATTCCTTGAGAAAGTTGTCCCAATCTGGACGCCATGTCTCGACTTCGTTTTGGGTATCTGTAAACCCTTTCCTTGCTTTTACACACTGCGTTGCCGCTTTTTTTCGATCGTTTTCAATTTGTAACAGCTCCTTACGAAGATTCGAAATTTGACTCTGTTGGTTCGTAAGTGCTATTTCTTGCTCTGACTGCGTCTTGGTGGTCTCGTGCTTTGCTTGTATAGCTTCGTCACGGTGCTGCTTGCGTTGCCGGTTCTCTTCTTCGACTCGCGCGAGCGCGCCGCGGGCTTCAAAGGACTCACCCTGAACCGTGTTAAATTGTTCTATACAGTCAGCTTCTCGAACCCTTAGAGTGTCTAGTTCTGTCCGAATGGACTGTAGTTTCGCTAGTTCTTGCTGCACCCGCAGTGAAACTTCCTCCATGCGGGCTTCTTGTTCTTCGATTTGCTCTTCAACTGTTTGCACCTGTAGAACAACTAACTTTGCTTGGACACTTCGTTCTTTCTCTCGTAAATCTGAGTATCGAGCTGCTTCACGGGCTTGTCGTTCTAAGTATGAAATTTGTCTGGCAAGCTCGGTAGAGTAATCTTTGACGCGTTCTAAATTCTCTCTTGTCGTATCAATCTTCTTTTCGGTTTCTCGACGGCGTTCGCGATACTTTGACACTCCAGCTACTTCTTCCAGATGAACTCGCAATTCCTCAGGTTTCGCGGTTACGATTCGACCTACGAAACCTTGTTCTATTACCGAATAACTCCGCGCGCCAAAGCCCGACCCCAGGAATAAATCACGAATGTCTCGTCTCCGACAACGACGACCGTTCAAATAAAACTTTGAAGGAGTATCTTGGGAAATTTCTCGTCTCAGTGCAAGTTCCGAGAAATTGGCGAAGCTCCCTCCAATCTTGTGATCTTGATTATCGAATAACAACTCTATTGTTGCTTGGCCTGAACGCGCGCGGGTATCGGAACCGTCGAAAATGACGTCTTCCAAACCTTCGCCTCGAAGATGGCTTGCCTGACTTTCCCCAATACCAAGACGAATTGCGTCGACAATGTTGGATTTCCCACAACCATTTGGTCCCACAACGACGGTAACGTTGTGTGGGAGATCAATGACTGTCGGGTCGACGTAGGATTTAAAACCAGCGAGCTTTACAGACTTGAGACGCATATCAAGCGAAAAGAAACGAGTATTTGAACAAACTGATTTCGACCGAAGAGAAAATCACATTAACAAGTAGTTGAAAGCTACATGTTAAACACTTTGTGGTCGATACAAGTGCTAAAGTGACAAAAATTTTAAAAAATTTTAAATAACTGCAAGAAATTTTTATTTAAGCAGTAATTTTCTGCGGTATCGCGCGTCTGCCGAACCCCTTCGCCGTTCAGTTTCAGGT
>VXNY01000033.1 GCA_009840305.1 Gammaproteobacteria bacterium
GAAACTGTATCAGTTTCAAATCAGGACAAGGATTAGTCTCAATTTGTTTGTAGTGGGTCAGTTTGAAAACTTCAAGCTGGCTCACTATCGTTTAGAGGAGTGTGTGTTATGTCTGAGATTGATCGTCGGAGTGAAGAGCTAATACAAAAATATCTACAAGATCATGAAGAACTTCCTCGTTTGCTTCGGGCTCATTTCGCAAGTAGTCCTCGATCTTATCGTAAAGGAGAGCCTCGGCGTTTAGTAATGCGGTGGTGTCTTGAATCGTTTCGCGAACAGTGTCAGCAAGCATTACGAGAACGGTCGAGTACAGACGAATAAAGTTCTTGATGGCTTCTGCGGTGTCCTCGTTTGGTTTGGGTTCTGAGTAACCGTTCATTGAGTGTCCTTGTTGTTGAAGTGCGAAGTTTTGAATTATGTTACTCGTTGTTGTCTTCCAGGTTCTCCATTTTGGTGATGAATAGTTGTACGGTATCGGCTCTTTGCCTGGCTTCTTCCTTGAGTTGTTCTTCTTGGTTGACGAGTGTGGTAAGGCCGTCAACGAGCTCTCGGGCTGTATCTGGTGCGGGATCATAGATAGCGGGTGCAATAGCTAGTGACTTCATCACTTGGGAGCTGATTTCCATTCGGGAATGCATGTCTGCTTGTAGGTGGTAGAAGTCGCGCCGGAGTGTCATGTCATGGATGCTCATAACGCTGGGGTTGGGAGGTAGGCCGTTCACGATGCTGAATGTCAGTAGAGTGGAAATCGTGATGGAGGATAGAAGGGTGGTCGCTGCAGTGATGAGAGTAAATCTTCGCGTGGCGTGTGGCATAAGTAGCCCCCTCTCGGCTCGGAACGGTTCACCCAACCACGAGTGTTACTCAGCTCAGTCTGCTTCAAGGGGGCGCAATGCGCCGTCCCAAGACTGGCTTGAGAGTTACTCGTGGTTGGAGTGTGGCAATCGTACCTGCGAATTGACATAAAGACAAGGGAGTGATTAGTATGGGTGTGCGAGGTGAAGACATGAAGTTAGAGATTGGGCCGAACGGTGAGTTGCGGCCTGTTGATCCGGCGCAGAACGCGAAGAAGGTTGTGGACATAGCGACGGGGCAGGTGAAGGAGGACTTGTCGCGGAAGAAGAAGTCGCTGTTGTCGAAGCTGCTTCAGGGGTCTGAGTCAACGGGGAGTTGACAGAGTCTGGTGGTGCTCTTATCCTCGGTAGTACAGGCATGCGAAAGTGTCCTTCGCTATGTTCTGAGGGGCTGATTGGAGCTGTGAACTTCAGTCAGTCCCGTTTCTTATGACACATGTAGCCGAGCTGGTGTGGTCGTATCAATAGTAGTTATAGGACAAATTCGTTTCAACGAGCCCGTTGAGGTACTTGTAATACCCGGCGGGTTCTTTCTATCATGCTGTCGGAGATGCAACGCTGTTCGGGGAGCGTTTACCCCGTGTTAGACTGCTTCCGCTTGATTTATCAGGTCGGTTGTTCTATAATTAGTCAATGAACAGGTTGCCTCGCCACAAGCGCAGGCAGATCCTTCACTTGCTTGTCGAGGGATCGTCGATGCGCTCCACTTCTCGGATCGTTGGCTGCTCCATCAACACAGTCGTTAAGTTGCTGTTGGACGTTGGAGAAGTTGCGGCTGCGTTCCACGATCAGTTCGTTCGTAACCTTCGAGTCCAGCGTGTCGAGTGTGATGAGATCTGGGCATTCTGTTACGCGAAGGACAAGACCCTACCTCGTATTACTGGGCATCCTGAGTGGGCTGGCTCGATCTGGACGTGGACGGGAGTGGATCCTGACTCGAAGCTGTTCATATCGTGGTATGTCGGGACCAGGGAGTTAGTGCATGCGAAAGCATTCATGGACGACTTGGGTGGTAGGTTATCCGGCAGGGTACAGCTGACGTCTGATGGGTGGACTAACTATGTCACGAGTGTTGAGCGGACATTCGGTAGTGAAGTGGACTACGCCCAGGTGGTCAAGAACTACGATGACGAAGACAGGAGCTTTCTGGAGAAGAGAGTTGTTCAAGGTCAGCCTGACCTGTCTCTGATTAGCACCTCGATCGTTGAGCGGCTGAATCTCACGATGCGAATGTCGATGCGTCGGTATGCCAGGCGCACTAACGCGCACTCGAAGAAGATGCAGAATCATTGTGCCCAGCTTGCCCTGTATGTGCTCTACTACAACTTCTGCCGTCCCCATTTGTCTCTTGCCATCCCCTATCCGCGGACGCCGGCGATGGCTGTTGGCTTGACTGATCGCATGTATGATTTGGACTGGATACTTGATATGCTGGACGCTGTGACTCCCCCTTCACATCGGCCTAAGAAGTATAGAAAGAGAGGATAGTATGGCGATTGATGAAGCTGCTGTTGGACGATTGTTTATCAGACATCGTGAAGCGAAGACGAATTTAGTTTGCTTGCGTTCTGATCTAAAGGCAAAGGGTGAACAGCTTGTGAATTTGGGCAGGAGATTAACTGGTGATGGCTTGGTCGGGATCGAAATTGTCGGTTCTAATATTCAACAGGTAGGGGATGCTGTTAATGCTCCTGTTGAACTACTTCCG
Organism: Gammaproteobacteria bacterium; assembly: GCA_009840305.1. GTDB lineage: Bacteria > Pseudomonadota > Gammaproteobacteria > Pseudomonadales > Azotimanducaceae > Bin55. The sequence goes on from VXNY01000033.1 coordinate 2,563, forward strand.
TTTAACTTTCTTGAGGAGATTGCAGGTGATGTTCAACAGGTTCGAGACCTGGAGCAGAAAGTTGCAGACCTTGAGAAATGCCTCGAAGCGGCTAGGCTTGGTTGAGTCTCATTTAGCGATTGAACAAATTTCAAACTGATACAGTACC
>VXNY01000020.1 GCA_009840305.1 Gammaproteobacteria bacterium
CCCAAAAGTGAGTCGTCTCGCTGGTTTGTTGATATATTTGGTATCTTTCAATGAGTATGGGAGCACCACGCAACCTGAGTTAGAGAGTCCTTCAACGACAGAGAACTTTTCCTTTTCCAATGCATCAAGATCTTTGAAGTGCCCGATATGTACCGGAAGGACATTTAATACGACCACGACATTGGGGTGAGCCAACCTGCTTAGCGGTGCTATTTCCCCAGGATGGTTTGTACCGATTTCATAGATTGCTACCTTGGTGTCCTTTGGAGTAACTGCTAAACTCAAAGGTAGACCGATGTAGTTATTAAAACTTCCCTGAGCACTAAATCCATCCGTTGTGGACTGAAGAAAGGTCTTGAGAGTGGTTTTACCACTGCTTCCTGTAATCGCTATAGCCGAACAATCAATTTGATGACGTCGGTACTTTCCTATTGCCCAAAGTGCATCGATCGAGTCCTTCACCCGAAGTGTGGGTACGGAGCTTTCGATGTCCCTACTTGCGATTAAACCAACGGCACCGTTTTCAACAGCACTTGAGATATAGTCGTGGCCATCTCTACCAGTTCGAACCGCGACTTGAAAACGTGGTCCAGGATCACCAGGTAAAGGCAGAAACAGATCCCCGGTTTGGATCAATCGAGAATCAAAATGAATACCATTGATGTCGGGACCGTGCTGTGCGTGCAGACCTAAACTGTGGCATAGTTCGTTCCAAGTCCAAAGGGGTTGACGCTCACTCACTTAGAGTGGTATACGACCTTGGGATGAATGCAGAGCATTTCGTAGACCAGATTAGCGGCTAACAACGAAGTGCTCTTCGACAAATCAAACAGAGGACACACTTCGACCACATCACACCCTACGATATTTAGGCCACGACACCCTCTAATAATTTCTAACGCTTGAACGACAGACAAGCCTCCTGGTTCTGGGGTACCCGTACCAGGCGCAACCGACGGATCCAATCCATCGATGTCGAAACTGATATAAGTAGGATGGTTTCCAATATCAGCTCGCAGTTCTGTCATAAGAGGATTCAACGATTTATGCCAACACTCATGAGCCTCAATCACGCGAAACCCCTGAATCCGGCACCAATCAAAGTCGTCTGGGTGGTACCCAGTGCCTCGTAGCCCTATCTGGTAGACTTTGTTGCATTCGAGTAGATCTTCTTCCACGGCGCGTCTAAACGGAGTGCCGTGAGTGTAGCGTTCGCCAAACATATGCTCATTTGCGTCGGCGTGTGCATCTACGTGGATTACTGCTATTGGACCAAAAAAATTTCGCATGGCTCGCAGAATCGGTAAGACTATAGAGTGGTCCCCACCTAACGCAAATGGGACGCATCCACTTTCAACAATGTTCTCGTAATTCGACGAAATGATTTCATAACTCTTTTCGATGTTGTAAGTGTTGATGGGTAAGTCACCTAGATCCGCAACTTGCATGGAGTCGAACGGTTTTGCTCCCGTAGCCATGTTGTAAGGACGCAATAACCGTGATTCGTCTCTGATTTCGCGTGGAGCTAAGCGAGCACCTGGACGGTTTGAAGTTGCAATGTCTAGAGGTATCCCTACGATCCCTGCATCAACTTTTTCACCAATCGTTCCTTCAGCTAGACGCATGAACGTTACCGGACCTCCAAAACGGGGCATTTCGTTCCCAGACAGTGGTTGGTTAAATGCGTGGTCTGAAGTCAAATGATGAACTCGATCTAAAGTTTAACGCTTAAGGGGATATAGTGTATCGCCATCCGAGCGTTCGTTGTGCTCACAAAGAATTTTAGAGTTAGATGTGTTAGAAATTCGTTATGGAGAACGGATACTTGTCGAATATCGGATAGTCGACACGCGTGAACCACTGTTCTTGGATGTCGTCTCGACTGCTAGCCAAAGAGAACATAGCAGTTGTCTAGAATTTTCAACTTTCTAAGAATAACACTCTACTCTTTCATGAATGACCAAGTTGAATCCACTCCTCATATAGAAACACCAAAGAAAATGAACATTCTTCGCCGAATTTGGCGCGGAATAGCTTCGGTGTTTCGTTTCCTCAGGGTCAGCGTGGCGAATATCTTGCTCGTCATTGCGATTATTTTCATATTCGCGTTCTTGTTCTCGGGTCCAGCAATCAAAGTTGAACCTAATTCTGTTTTGGTCTTTTCACCGAATGAATCGCTTGTTGAAAAACGGCCGAATATCAACCCATTGTTTGAACTTCTTTTTGGAAGCTCTGTTGCTGACGTCACTGACGTTCACGACGTGGTCGCCACAATACGTCATGCTGCGGAAAATCCACGTATTCTTGCGCTTGAAATTCGACCGGACAGCTTAGCTGGAGTGTCTCTAGTACATCTCGACTTAATCGGTGACGCGCTCAAGACGTTTTCTGAATCTGGTAAGCCGATCTTTGCTTATTCTGATGAATTTTCTCAAAGCGCATATCTATTGTCTTCATTCGCCGATGAGATCTATATGAACGAGCTTGGGTCGTTGAGTTTTTCTGGGTTAGCCTTTGAATCAATGTATTACAAATCCATTCTTGAAAAGTTAGACATCACGGTAAACACTTTTAGAAGTGGGGAGTACAAGAGTGCAGTTGAACCTTTTTTGTTGGATTCAATGTCTGATGTCGTTCGCGAATC
>VXNY01000027.1 GCA_009840305.1 Gammaproteobacteria bacterium
TGATCTTCAGCGGCGACGCCATCCACGTCTGGGAGAACGCTGAGAAGGAGCGCCCCTTCAACGGCTTCTACAACCTCCAGGACGCCTACGAGTCGATCCGCCGCCTCAAGATGCTCGCTGCCGTCACGAAGGGCACCCTCGTCCCCAGCCACGACCCCGCCCTCTGGGAGGCGTTCAAGCCTGCGCCGTACCGGTACACGTAGGGCAACTACGTCATTTTCGCGAAGGCGGGAATCCAGGGCGACCGCCGGGTCGCGCGGCGGGGATGGGGAGCCGCAGGCGTGTCATGCTGAGCGCAGCGCAGCGGAGTCGAAGCATCTCTCGGGGATGGCTCCAATCCGGAACGCAATCTGTCACCGGCCCCTTGCATACACCGCAGACGCACGTAGTATTGGCCTGCCATAAGCAGGAGGTTGGCCCGTGGGTATCGACGCTATACACCAGAAACTAGTCGATGAGGGAGTCTTCGCTAAAGCAGAGGAGTTTACTAATGCCGCGACTGATATGCAGGACGAGTACGCATGGATCGGAGAGCGATTCAAATCTGCTTACGATAGATTGTGCAGCGAAGCGAGTACTTTTGAGGAAGTGATTTACTTAGTACACCTCAAAGATGCATACGAAATCTTTGAGTCCATAACCGATACTCTCGACGATGCCCGACGCGATTTTGGATACGTCATGCAGCAGATGGGACAACGCCCACCAAGCAAATAAGCCGAATCTACTCAGGAAAGGCCCATATCTTTAACGCCTGCTTAGCGAACTGAGATTGCCTCGCATCGATTGATTCGATGCTCCAATCCTCATACTCGCAAAGTTCGTTAGATAGCAGTAACTGAGATTCTGCATATTTTGGTTTCTTTTCGTTAAATGGGGCATTCCGGAGTGCTTGGTTAAGGCGAGCACTTAGCAGTGTGAGATTGCCGAGCCGGTTTAACACCGTGTCATGGTTGTCCCACCGATGACCCTCGCGCGGGGTTTGAGGATAGATATGATCCACATGTACTTTCGAGGGGCTTTGAACTGTCAATTCAGATGTCACCCGCTTGGCATTTTCAATATTTCGGAGCAGGTATCTGGCAGTAGCCTGCCGTGGAACATCGACAGAACAGAAATCATTGAAGAATTTGTCATCATCGGGCGCGAACCGTTTCATGCGGTCCGTGTACTCGATAGCGTTGTCTGCCCGCAACTGTCTAGCAATGTCATAGACTTCTGGTTCTAGGCGAGTGCCTTCCAACCCGCTGACTACATTGTATCTGACGAATAGGCAGACGATATCATGCAACACACGTTTCCGTTGCGGTTCATACACGTCTGACGAATAGGTACTAAGCAACATGGGGTAGAACAACTTAGCTCCCAGGTCCTTTATGTCCTGGAGTAGATTCTTGACGTCGGCATCATCGTCGATGCAGTTCAATAAATTCTGATAAATGCTAGCGGCAGCATCTAACTGACGCGTAAGGCCAACGGGAGTTAGTTCTCCCTCCAACACCTTTGGCTTAAAGGCTTTGTATAGACCCCGCCCCGTCAGGTCTCCGTAGTAAGATAACCACCAATGTCGTAGAAATTCCTCGACACGCTCTTCTAGTTCAAAGATGCTGTGCCAGGAATCATTGATTTCATCTCTTTCGTTCGGCTGACTACGTCGGAGCACAAGAGTCCGGAGGAGATCAGTAGTTGATAGGTCGATGCCACGATTGTTGAGCGTCTCGAATACTTCAGCTGCGTCATCTTCATCGGTAGAACTGATTTCAACAACAGATAAGTTATCCGTAAGGATGCGCTGTATACTGAGAGCCCATTGGTAAGCATCTTCTCCTCCCCCTATTTTTTCATACTGTTCACTGAATCTTTTTTCAAAAAACTCTCTAGCACGCCTGATTAGTTTGTGTGATAAAAGTGTGGGCTCAGGCCGTGGCGTATCACCTATGAATACCTCCTGAACTTCCCTTCTAAAGAATTCGGCGTCATAGTTGCCCAATGTAAGCTTGTATACCCGGCTTCCACTGGCATAATCTTCATCTACTAGATACTTCATCGATAAGCTATTGGATGCGTTTTGGTTGTAGTGAGCCAGATAATCCCGTATTACAGATAGAAGTATTGTCGCTGTTGCCATGCGCTGTTGCCCGTCCAATAGCTCGTATCGATCGTCTTTTAGGACGAGGACGATTGAGCCGAGGAAATATTCATGGCCTTGTGCATTCTGCCCTGGGTATGTTTGTAAGAAACCGTTCAAATCATCCCAGAATTCCTTAACTTCACTGTCACCCCAACTGTAACTTCGTTGCCAGTCTGGGACACTGATTTGCTTAGTAGCCGTGCTTAGGGCAAACACTTCGCCAAGTGTTCGGCGGTTTGGGGTGTATTGGGCCATGGCCCTCTCCTGTCATTGGTTTGCCACTTAGCCTAGCACATGCCTAAGCCCAACCGTCTTTTACACAACACCCACCCACCGCGCCTTGAAGGATTGGGGATTGGCGGGTTGTGGTTTAAAAAAAAAAGGGGGGGGGGGG
>VXNY01000003.1 GCA_009840305.1 Gammaproteobacteria bacterium
AGATGTGTATACGATCCAGGGATAGGGGCGAGGGGGAACTACAGTGGGTAGTGGGTAGTTTGGTAGCAGTTCGATGTAACTGCGGGCCAGATGTGCTTCTTCCATTAGTACTTTGTCATTTCATTGATTATTATGTTCCTGCAGATCCACTTTCGCTTTGATCCGGCAGGGAAGGGTGCAGGAATGAAATTCACATTTGAGAATCTTGGGCCAGTCAAGAAGGCAGAATTGGAGTTGGGCGATCTCACAATCCTTTCCGGCCTCAACAATACGGGCAAGACCCATATCGTTTATGCGCTGTACGGATTCTTGAGTGGGTTCGACAGGCAGTTCAGGGGCAGTTGGGGGAACAGATTTGTTGAGAGTCACTTCACCAAGATTGGGGCCGGTCCGGTTGAAAGAGCAGTACGAAGGTTGCGAGACGACGGGCAGGTAATGTGGGATATGAGCGAAGCGTTGCGGGAAGAAGAGCGCGACCGTTTGGTGGTGGAAATGGCAAAGGAGTATTCGGAAAACGGGATATCACGCACTTTTAACGCGTCGCCAAAGTACTTTCGAGGCGCGTCTTTGCGAGTCAGTTACAGAAATGAATCCTTTGTGGACTTTTCTTCTTTTCGTGCACACCTTGATCAGAGAGGGAGGTCCATCTACTGGGACCACGATGGGGGGAGGGTTGTAGTGAGCCTGGTAGACGAGACAACGGCGGGAGTTGGACTTCCTTCTCCGGGTGATTTGGAGCGGGTCTTCGTGCGTACATATTTGCACTTCCTTTTAGGGGGCGCATTCACGTTTGTGCAGAACCCGTATATCTTTTCTTCTGCACGCCACACTATCCCGTTGTTCATAAGTGAATTGGATTACGTCAGCAGCCAGTACGTTCGTTCGATGAAGTTCAAGGAGCGCGAGCCAGACGATGCCCCGCCCTTCGACAATGAGCCGTTACAGAACATAGGCAGTTATCCCCTGCCAGTACATGACAACATAGATTCCTACAGAAGGATCCCTCAACTGGCGGAGTATTACAGAAACGAAACTTCGGAAGATAATGCCGGACCCATAGAAGAGATGCTGCGCGGTCGCTTCAAGGTTGTAGACGACTCGGTGCGCCTGACATCAAGCCCGGGCGAGGGAGCCGGTTTTGACATTCCCTTGCATCTCGCATCTTCATCGGCATGGGAGTTGTCGAGCCTCCACTTCTTTCTTAAGTATATTTATGAATTGGATGATGACCGGCTGATCATCATCGATGAGCCGGAAAGTCATTTGGACACGACAAACCAGATCAGATTGGCGCGGTTGCTGGCAGAAATGGTGAATGCCGGCCTTCAGATCCTGATAACCACGCACAGCGATTACATCGTGAAGGAGGTGAACAATCTGATAATGCTCAGCAGCGGCTTTGCAAGGAAAGAGGAGACGATGGAAAGACTGGGTTATCGGGAGGCCGATGTACTGTCGCCAGGCCAGGTACGGGCTTACACTGCGGGGGAGGGTACATTGAACCCTAACGAGGTGGATGAATTCGGCATTCAGATGCCAATCTTCGACCAGACCATCGATGACATCAACAGGAGGGCTCGGGAGTTGTACACACGAATAGAGAGGGAAAAGGGGGATGAATGAAGTGGAGTTTGTTTCGTGGGTTGACGATCATGTACGCACGGACAAGAGGCTGCCCGCGTGCAAGAGGATGGACGATACAGTTGAACTGTTTGAGAAAAACTCTAATGTTGACATGACTTTGAGGATCGAAGAGGTTCCAGAGTCAGTTGTCATCATTAGTCCAGAGGATGCCAAGAAGTGGGAGTTGTATTGTGGGAACAAGCCAAAGAACTGGATGAAACGCTGTGACTATTTGCTTATCGGAAAGACAGACGGCGGATATTTTGCGATATTTGTTGAACTTAAGAAGAGACTTCGTGAAGAAAACGATCCCAAACATGAAGAGAACGGATATGCGCAACTGCGCTGGTCGCAGCCGCTGTTTCATTATCTTCTGTCAGTCTTTAACATAGACAATGGCACAGACCTGAGCAGGTCAGAGTTCAGCATCAAGTACTGGCAGATTGGTGAAAAGCCTTACAGAGATCACGTCAAGTCTCCTGTTTACCTGGACGGAGATGAAGAGTTAAGCTTCGACGGAGAGTACAAAGGGTTGACTATTCACAATAGGGTCACGCCATTCATCTCTCTTCAAGAGTTGCTTGAATCCTAACTGCTGGCTCTTCGTTCGTTCCCCTTAAAGCAGGCCGAATCAGTTCACCAGCTTCTGTCAGAACCCTCACACTAAAAAGTTCACCTTTTCTTACCCCCGTTGCGGACAGATTTGCAGGTCGTCCGCAGGCGTGTTGGCGCACTTATTTGGAGGCTGGCATTGCGTGGGGAACGGCAGGGAACGGCAGGGGTTAGGGGCCAGGGGCCGGGGGTCAGTTGTTGGG
>VXNY01000013.1 GCA_009840305.1 Gammaproteobacteria bacterium
TCTCTATTGACGAAAATTGACTTTCGCTTCATCGGTGTTTAGTTCCAAATGTGTTGAACTTGGCTGGGTCAATAGCTACCCACTGGCATTCACCAGCAACAGCCGATAGATTTGTCGCTGGTTAAAAGGAACGACCGAATTGAAGTGAAAAGCTTAGCCGATCTACGTCGCTATCTAACAACCATCCCAATTCAGCGCCTAACGCAAACCTGTTATCCATTTGATACAGGAGGCCACCAGAAATCGTTCTATTGTCTCCGTCGTCGAGGTGAGATACGGCTCCCCTTAGAATGAAAGTGTCGAGTTTGTACCACGACCCAGCAATGAGTCCCTTAGTCAGATCGTATTTTCTGTCCGTGTTAATCTCAAACTCAACATGTGAAACAGCGATAGAAAGACCGACAAACGGAATCCATTGACCGATATCTTTACCTACTTCGAAGGAAGCCACTACCTTTCTAGCGTCGAAGGAGTTGCAAATTCCCGGAAGGCAGGCTTGCCTGTCACCTGTTAGGAAAGTGAAACCATCTCCGTGGTAGAAACCCTTGTCGTTGAATTTAAAAGATCGAACACCGAATCCATTCAAGGTCTCTGTTACTTCAATGTCGACTCCGAGTGTGTTGAAGCCCTCCTTTGCCGATTCTCGCTCAAACGATCCGAAAATGATCCTTTCATCTGCGATGACACCGAGGGACAGCAAGACAAGTGGCAACACAAGCAGACGATTATGATTGAATTTCCTAAAACCGAATGTTCTCATGGACTGAAAAGAGTTAGTAAATGTAAATGTTAGAGTGATCTAAGACTAGCATCTCGAACAGTTAGCACTATTCTAAACGGTGCCTGATCCTCGTACGATATGTATTGACCATTTGAAATTGTACGCGATCTCAACACCACTTGACGCACGCGGCTGTCTGCGAAAATTGACATACGATCGCTTGACAAGCAATTTCGTGTTCGGTGCATTTAGCTGGATCAATTCGAGTGGAGTTTCCTTATCTGCTAGACCAATCCTTGGTTTAAGGCAACTGAGAATCCAAACGATAACAGCGTCTTTCACCAAGTACCGATTAGAACTGTGACGCAAACTAAAAGAACCTACCGATTTGAAGTGAACAGTTAACCTGGTGTACTTCGCTATCTATCAAAAATTTAAAATCAACTCCCAAGACAACATTGTTATCCCGTTGAAACAAGCGGCCAAAAGAGAAAGCTCGGTAGTCTCCGTCGTTTAAGTTTGTTAAAGCTCCTCTGATTTTGAAATTGTCGTAGTCGAACCAAAATCCGATATTTAACCCCCAACTCTCGTCCTCTACCCTTTCGCTGAGAGAATCTACTTCTGAACTGTGGAAAGACAGGCCGACAAATGGAATCCATTGACCCATGACTCTACCGATTTCTCCGGAAAGCATTGACCCTTGAGCGTTGAAGGATTCACAAAATATGAAGCAAGTCTCCCTGTCACCTGTGAGGTACTTGAATCTAGTCCCGAAATATAGACCGTCGTCTTTGAAATTAAACAGGCTTGCACCAACTCCAAACAAGATTGAGGTTGCTAGAGTTTTATGTCCGAGTGTGTTGTATTGCTCTACGGTTAAATCTCCCTCAAATGACCCGAGAATGATTCGATCATCAGCAATTACGCAGAAGGATAGTAACACTATGGGTAGTACTAAGAATTTTTTCATTGCCTCACTCTCCTCTACAAAGGTACAAGTTCTATGAGAAATGGAACGATTGTCTCCGACGATAATCTTGGATTATAGACTGGGCGTAGGAAGTGGGTTTCAAGTATTCAGAGCTCAATGTGCAAACCTCAACACTTCCTTTGAACGTCCCGAAATCCAACAACACACTTTTTTCGATAACGACAATGAGCTCTTGTTTCTAGTTTGAACGTGGATATGGTTGCAATAGCAGAAGAACAATGAGAAGTCTATCTCAAAGTTCCCTGATTTATAGATCTATGAAATTGTTTTCCCAAATTCAGTACATCCCTTGTGACAAAGTCAAGTAGGGTAAAATTGCATCGAATCAACGGGTGCTAATTCGAGCGTCAACCTAAAACTAAGAAGCATGCTGTCCATCACCAGAGGAATCTTGAGCCTATGAAGATTTTTGTATTGTTTTGTTTTCTCGTGATTCCGTTTCTTGCGGTTGCGGAAGTAATGGATCTCGATGAACTATTTTCGGACGAAAATCAGTTAAACCAAGTCTATGGTGAAGAAGAAGACTACGCGAAGCGGGAATACCTCGGATTCGACATTTACATTAAATTGGACATTCTTGATTCACAGAAAGAAAAAGCAGAAGCGGCGTATTCTCTAATCTCAAGTCAACTCTTCCAAATGAAACTTCTCCTTCCTGTCAAGGTGATGGAGAAGCTCGAAGCCGAAAAAGTTAAGATCGTCATCAACGACGAATGTGGAGACGGGGATTGTTCGAAATCGTACGGTATGTGTCATTCTGCCTGCTACGTTCCCTACATTCCATTTCTACACGAATTCAAAAGTAAAGCGGTTGTCTACAGAGATCTTGAAAGAATTTTGCGTAATTTTCGAAGGAATAATTCTGTGTTGTTGCACGAGTTCGGCCATGCTTTCCACAACCTCATAGTTCCCGACGGATACGACAATCAGACTATTATTGACGCATGGGAGTTAGCGGTATATTCGCGAAAATTTGAAAAGGTTAACTACATTACCAATAGGCGAGATGGAGAACTTAGCAAGGTAGAACACTATCTGTTGACGAACGAAGAGGAGTATTTCGCGGAAGTAAGCGCAGCGCTCTGGCTTCGTAGCGTATATGAACCGTTTGTCTACCATCAAGTTTATGTGGATGAAATGCTGACAAATAGGACAACAAATCAAAATCCAATTTGGGATGCTTGGTGGGATCATAGTGGTCCGCACGAGCGTGGGCGTACATGGTATTGGCAGACTCTAGATGAAGGAAATGACTCAGAAGACACCAACGCCCCCGACATTCCCAGCCTATTTGATCTGGATCACAAACACGAGTAGAAGCGTTGTTCATGAAATACAACGTCGCTCAATTTAGATTTCTCCTACTATTTCGGTAGCACGACATTACTCACAACGAAAAAACTATCAAACCGAGGTAACTTCAAACGATGATTAAGAAAATTGTTACCATCTGTGTTCTCGTGATTCCTGCTCTCTCTCTCGCGGAAGTAGTTGATCTCGATGAACTGAACACGGGGGAAAATTCGTTTGACAATTTTTACGGTGATGAAGATGATTACGAGAAGAGGGAATACCATGGTTTCAACTTTTACATAAAGTTGGATGTCCTCGAATCAAAAAACGAAACCGTCGAAACTGCTTACTCTCTTCTCACGAGCCAACTGTACCAGATGAAGTTTCTCTTTCCGGTTAAAGTGATGGAGAAACTAGAAGCCGAAAGTGTTAAGATCGTTCTTAATGATGACTGCGGTGATGGTCAATGTTTGACCTTGCCCAATCAGTGTACGCGTGCTTGTTATGTAAGCCACTCTTCGAGGTTGGACGAGTTTTATAGTAAGACGGTAGTCTTTCGAAATTTAGTCGAATTGTTAAAAGATTTTCCGCCGCAACCTAGTGCGTTATTGCATGAGTTCGCCCATGCTTTCCACAACCTCATAGTTCCTGATGGTTACGACGATCAGATGATCATTGACTCATGGCGGAAAGCGGTAGATTCCGGAAAATTCGAACTAGTAAACTACATTAGCAACGACGATGATGATGAGTCTGACAAGAAACGCCACAATCTGTTAAAGAATGTACAGGAGTACTTCGCTGAAATTAGTGAAGCACTCTGGCTACGAAGCGAATACGAGCCGTTTGTCTTTCATCAGGTTTTTGTGGATGACGCGCTGTCAAATCGGGCTCAACTACAGAACCCAATTTGGGATGCGTGGTGGGATCATAGCGGACCTCATGTGCGCGGCCGTACCTGGTATAACGAGACGTTAGGGGAAGATTGAGAAGATAGCTCAGTCGATAGTAATCCGTCGGACTTTTAGTGATTCGAATGACTTCAACAACGCAAACACAAGAACCGTGTTTCTTCACCCGGTCGAACGTCCCTGTCGGAACAAGCGATTCAGATGATTACGAGTCAGAGACAATCAAATCAGTCCCTGCCTACCGGACTCTACCGGCACTCGGTTTCAAATTGATCGCGAGTTAAAACGCTCTACCGAATTGAAGTGAAAATTTAAATCCGTCTACGTTTTCGTTCAGCAACATTCCAACTTCCGCGCCTAGGACATAGTTGTTGTCCATTTGATACAAAAAACCACCAATGATCGTTTGATTGTCACTGTTGTCTATATTAGTCATTGCTCCTCTAATTTTGAACTTGTCAAATTTGAACCACACTCCTGCACTGAAACTCCAAGCATCGTCGCTATAACTAAAACCACTGAGTTCGTCTTTTGCGCTTGAGAACGACGCGCCGGCAAACGGAGTCCATTCCCCGAAATCCATACCAATTTCTGCAGAGAACGTCGTTGCCGAGATGTCCACTGTTACACAACTAACTGGTGCGCATAAGTCACGCTCACCTGAGAGTTGAGCTAAACTACCGCCGTAGTAAAACCCCCATTCTTTGAAGTTATAGAATCGTAGTCCATATCCACTTTGGGATGACTCAGAACTCAATAAAAAGTTTTCGCTCTCTGCAGTTTCTTGCTCAAAAGTCCCGAGAATTACTCGGTCTTGTGCGAAGACACAGACGGTGAGCAATAGAAACGGGAGTACAAGTATTTTTTTCATGATTAGATTTCCTCAAGATGAATGAGTTTACGGACAAGAACGTGAATTACAGAGAATTATAGGTGGAATTTAGGGTGTGGATTTCGGGTGTTCCGATTCCGATGATTTAGATATTGCTCGTGCGCACTAGAGCAAACGATTACTATTGGATCCATACGATTACGCAGGAATGCAAGATTTGCAGTTCTGTGACTGTCTTGTACCAAAGTTCGTCTCTGTTGAAATTAAAGATCCGATCCGCGACTGGGAGTTAAACAGGCTCAAAAATCGCTTGCACAGAGGTCTCTATAGAAGCGCTCTGTGCTCTGGATTGAGTTGCGGAGACTAAAAATTGACTGACTTCAAACAGCATCATAAACCGATTGAAATCGGTTTTGTGATCGCTACCGAGCTAAGGTATTGGCGGTCCGAAGGGCACTCCGAGGAAATAGCATGTGGATCATTTCACGCAATCTCAAAATCCTGGATAAATTCTTCATCGGCAAGCTTTACCGGGGCTTTTTCTAGCGATGATGAATACTTTTACACGCGACAAGGGAAGCGCGATCTCAAGCAAATTTCACAGTCCATACCATCGATTATTTAACTGGTGCGATCGAACCAAGCTTATCAGAGAGATTTTTTGGTTTTGGACTCGTTTCGTGTGCAGGAGTAATTCCAAGAACAGAGTCCTATGTCGTTGATGTGCTGTGTTCCTACGGTGGGTACGTCATCGAGTACTCCCCTGATGATAGAGAATTGAGGTTGAGCGACCTTGTCGGGAACATGAATTCTCGTCAATGTACTCGAGATCGGTTTGGGCGGCTGATACGACGATACTCCATGTCGAGCACTAGTCTTGGCGCGACACCAGTCGAAGCAAGTTCCGATGGTCGGCACGTGTATCTCGCGACTAGAGATCAGGGACTTCTCTTTTTTGAGCGTTTTGGAAACGCAGTATCTGATTTGACCGATCCTGAGGCGCTGCCGATTCTTCGACTCGACTTACTACAAGCGTCCAAGAATCAAATTCAGTTCGATTACTATACCGCTGAAGACGGTTGCCTCGCCGCTTCGGACTGAGTAGTCGACAATGTAAGTTATTCCGTCGTCGATTCGAAATGGTAACAGCGAACCTTAGACTCGTCTTGGTCGGATATTGAAGGTACGGAGGAGACTGAACAACTTGGTTCTTATTCGCCATCCGAATCCAACGAGTATCGTATGGTCGCGACGTTTGCGCGCGATGGTGAAACGATTAAATTCGCCAGTAATTTCTTTGGTGAAATCGTCTATGAACGCCTAAATACTTTGATAGTGGATTCAGGTGAAATCACGCTCGACACGCTCTCCATGTCTGAGTGTACTGAGGTTTTAAATTTAGTCGTGAACGACGTGAAGTACACCGTGAAGGAATCTAAATGGCAGGAGAGGGAAGGTTCAAATTCCAATTGGTCCGATATCGCCTCGACTATCACAGCCGGGGAACTTTGTCCATACGATCCCAGTGACAATCGCGAGTATCGACTGGTGGGTAGGTTCGTTATCGACGATGAAGAAGACTACTACTCGAGCAATGTGCTGCAAGAAGAATCTGAGTAGCAACATTCGCGAACGAGCAATCCATACCTATTCAAAGTCGGTGCAGAAACTGAGCTTGTCCAACGTGACTACACGAAGGATCTCATATCGAATTGTTTGCAGTTGTGGTTCGGAGACAAGTTCGTACGTCGTAGGGGAAACCAAATTTCGAATTCATTCTGGTAACTCACGGGCGCACACCGAATTGCGTTTTCTCGTCCTTCTACAAGTCATCGCTCAACGGTACAGGGACAATCGTTATGATAATGTACAGGAGAAATTCACCGATGACTGATTATGTCCCTGGTCAAAAGATTAAAGAGTTCATAAAAGCCATACAACCTCCATCTGACTACGATGCGGATTTTGAGTATGGGTTCTATGACGGCGATTACGCGGTGATTGATGACTCTACAGTTCACTTCCGTCCGGAACTTGAGAAAATTCGGACGGCTGCGCTTACACTTTGGCAAGATCAGTTGATTACCTTCCCGGACATTATCAATTGGGTTAAAAGTGGTGCCAAAGACCCAGTTACTCACAAGGAAACTTTGCAAGTTGCGGCAGGCGATGAACAGCGTAAAACTGTGGTACTCATAGACAATGGAGTCTTTGTTCGGCACTGGTAAAGAGTGGTCAGCGAGTGGGTAAATCCGCGAGTGCATACGCCCAAATCAATTGACTTCCCCGTAGTTCGCATACTTTTCAACCAATTGTTAGTTCTCCACTTACGTGTCGAGCGTGCACAAGTGAGTGGACACAATTTAAGCGTCATTGTCGTCAATCGTTAAATCGGGATTTATGCGGCACACTTTTTGCTTAAAAACATATAGTATGAATCAAAAACACCATCGATTGCAAAATTTGAACCACAGCGTTCAAACGGGAGTCGTTCTAGTGCTACTGTCTTTGCCTTTCTGGACTGCATGCTCACTCGACGAAAAAGGAGCTGCTATGGGTTTAACCCTGCCAAATGTAGAGCCACATGAAGTCGTGTCTAAGGACAGTTTCACGCCGAATGTTTGGTTGGGCGTTTCATTCAGCGATCGCTTCGATGACACTGTAACGAAAAGAATAATTTACAATTCGACCGAAGATTCAGAGATTTTGTCGTTCGAACGGTCCAACGACAGCAGTGAGTGTCGAACTGAAATGTTAGTTCGGTTTCCAAGGGAACTACTTTCGACGAGTCAGTGGCTAGCGCGGGTTGAGACTTATAGGGCTGCAATTGAAGCTCGAGAAAACGATGAAGAATTCTATCCCACAGTACCAGTGTCTTTCAATTTCAAAAGACCGGATGCGGATGACTTCCAAATACTCGATCAAGAATTTAGAGATAGTGCTCTTTTCAACACGGGTTCAACTACTATTGATCTTCGCACTGACAATGAAAACGATCTCAAGTCCTACATCACTGCGTTACGAGAATCTTATGAAGTCCGAATCAAAGCGGAATTTGACCAATTTCGATACGATTTCAAAGTAGATCACACATTCTTCAATGAGAAACACACCTGGCTGACCGAGGTGTGTGAAGATGAAACGCTTGACGTAGCTGAATCAGACGACGAAAACAATCTTGTACAAAGAGAGAGCAACCAATGAAAACCAAAACTACGGTTTCGCGCTTGAGTTGAAGCTAGTCGGAAGTATTTCAGCAACCTAGACGAGTTCTTCAATCTACACTGAGTTCATTCAGCGCGGGTCGTCAGCTTGATCGATAAAGTTAAACTCTGCTCAATTACAAACCACGCACGAAGCATTACGCGAAGTCGTCGATGTAGAGATACAAGAGACAATAGAGTACGATTGAATCAAGCTTAATCGGGCGTCGCGTGATGCGCGGTTTAACGTTCAAACAGTAGAGGAAGTTTGGTTTCTCGAAGAGACAGCGTCTGCGTAAGCACACAACAAACTAGTGTGACCGTCTTCGAATTGAAGTGGCGCGAGTTCGGAATGTGGCATCTGAACCAGGCTTAGATTTCATCATTTCCCCACATAAATTGTCCTTCAATTTGAAGCAACTGCATCCTTTAAACCATCTCCGAATGTAATGGGCCATAATTGCGTAGAATGAGTTCGTGAAAACTGTACGATTAATGTTTGCCTGCCCGAGCACAATCGTTGAAAACAGAACAAACGAGAAAGTCTCCATGAATACACGAAAATTTGCAAAGAAATTTATTACATTGGTAGCGGTGACTGTTATCGCAATCTCTGCGCATCTGGTCGTTGCTTCTGGATCCGTGGGTGGTGGCGGAGGTCCAAGCAAATTTGGGCATATGTACACTCAAGGCAAAGCAATATTCTTCAAGAAAATTGCTTGCGACAAAGGATGCCTCTTGACCCGCAAAGAAGTCACATCCGATAGAGCTAAGGAAATTGTGTCGGCGATTCGATCCCGAAACGAACTATCTAAATCCGAATCGGAAATGGATAAAGTAGTGTCATTGCTCGAGGACTCGGAAATGGACAAAGTAGAACACTACTTGGCACGGCGGTTCAAAATAAAAGACTAAATATTCTGACAAACAAACAAATTTCATGCGCACTTTTTGTAGGTCATCGAGGGGAATTAAATGACACATTCCCGATTGAAACTGGGCACGCTGACTGGTGTACTTCTTTTCTGTTGTTCCTTGGTCGCGGATGGATCACCTTGGTTACCGGTACCACAAACAATTTCACTATCTGTTTCACAGGTTGTACAAGAAGCGGATCAGTTTTATAGGGGAGATACCCATGCTAACCTACCCTTCGGTGAATTCAATCAAACAACTCTATGGTTCAGTGGCAAGTATGGCCTAAACGATAAAACTGCCATAGATGTGCAATTTGGTACCTCTGAAGTGGAGGCTGGACCACTTGGTTCTGCAGACGGTATTCAAGATGCGACCGTGGGTATTACGCGTTCGCTGTTGGATGAACTGGAGACTGGCACATTCAGTGTGTCCTTGCGCGTTGCGGGCACGCTCGCGGGAGACTACGACACCGGGCAACCTCATTCGATAGGTGATGGCGCGAACTCAATTGCAAGTTCGATAAACGTAGGAAAATATCTTACTCCTAATTTTGGGGTCGCCGGGGAATTTGGGCTTCGATTCTCAACGAACGACGTACCGTCGGAGTGGTTTTTAAGCGCAGGAGCCAACTTTTTTGTTAGCCCATATGTAAGTGCTTACGCTCAGTATCACTTGAAGAAGTCAAACGGTGATCTCGACATCGGAAGCACTGGATTTACGCCCGCGGGATTTCCTGAGGTACAAGAAGACTATTCTCGAATTCAGACTGGGGTCAGTCTACAGTATCAAAAACTTAGTTGGGACGTCAACGTTCATAAGACGCTAGATGGCCGAAATACGGCAGACTTCGACATCGTAAGCATGACCTTCACCTTGTTCGTCGACTTATTCCGTCCTTGATTTCTCTAATCTAAGCCCGAACAACAGGTTTTTGCTTCAAGAAACAATGTTTAAAGGCATCAGAGTCGGAGTTGTAATCCCAGCACTAAATGAGGAAGCGTCAATCGGACTGGTTGTTCGCGATATCTATTCTCAACGCAATGAAGACGGTACCCAGATTGTTGACGATTTAGTGGTGTGCGATAACGGATCTACTGATTCAACGGCGCGCGTTGCTACAGAGGCAGGTGCTACACTTGTATCGGATCAAAAAAAGGGCTACGGCCGTGCTTGTCTTACGGCAATTGAAACCGTACGAAAACAGTCGCCCGGAATTGTCGTCTTTACGGACGGCGATCATGCATTTGATGCGAATGACATTCCTACAATGCTGCATTCAATCGATCAAGGAGCCGATCTTGTTATTGGTTCACGGACTCTAGGAAATTGTGAACCTGGAGCGTTGTCAGTAGCGCAACGCATTGGGAACAGGGTGGCAACCGCCTTAATTGGCCTATTGTGGGGAGTGACGATCACGGATTTGGGACCCTACAGAGCCATCAGGACAACCGCTCTTGATCGGTTATGCATGCGAGATGAAGCATTTGGATGGACCGTGGAAATGCAGCTCAAAGCAATAAAAATGGACATGCGCATCGTCGAAATACCTGTGAATACAAGAGTACGTCTCGGATACTCAAAGATTAGTGGAACGTTTAAAGGTGTAGTCTTGGCTGGTACGGCAATCCTCCTCAAGATTATTCAGTTGCGAATTTTCAATCCTACTACATCGAGTATCCACTATCGGTAAACGCTCAGGTCAGCACGTTGTCGGCCTAGGAAATTTGATGTTGATTCATTCCCGCATACTCGGAGCAGCCTTTGGACTGGTATTGACGTTCTTGGGTACGTTTACCCTAGCGGCTCCAAAGTCCGAAGTGATTCCTTTCTGGGATGTCAGCGACGAGTCTAATACCACACAGATTGATCACTCTGAGTGGCAGCAGCTGCTAGATGATTATCTCGAAGAACACGAGTCTGGCATCAATCGTTTCGATTACGGAGCACTCAAAGAGGATGAAGAAGACTTCAAGCTTCTCGTGGACTACCTCTTGCGACTGTCCGACTTAGACCCTCGAACATTTGCCAAAGCGGAGCAATTACCTTATTGGATCAATTTTTACAACGCATTGACTGTCTATATCGTAACTGAGCGATATCCTGTCAAATCCATCAAAGACATAAAGAGTGGCACATTTGACTTTGGTCCTTGGAATTTAAAGCTTGCGACCATTCAGGATCAACAAATAACGCTCAACAATATTGAACACGGAATTCTACGACCAATATGGAAGGATAGTCGAATTCATTATGCCCTAAATTGCGCGAGTCTAGGTTGCCCAAATTTGGCGACTACGGCCTATCGGTCTGACAACATGGAAGAATTATTAGAGGCCGGTGCTCGAGCTTACATTAATCACCCTCGTGGCGTATCGATTAAGAAAAATCGTTTGATAGTTTCTAGTATCTATGACTGGTACCGAGACGAGTTTGAGGGAAGCAATGAAGGAGTACTTGCTCACTTGCGTAAGTATGCAAAACCAGAGCTAGCTGAACAACTCAAGAATTTCAAAAAGTTTAAGCACGAGTACGATTGGAAATTAAATGCACCCTAGGTACTTGAAGCACAGGTTTCAGCAGCAGTTTCACATTCAACTTTGTCGCCCCTGGGGTTAATCCAGTGGCACTATTGAAGCACATGTTTGATTCAAGCCCCGCGCTCATCGCATCGGATTTTCCATCCATATTCCGAGAGTCTATTTCTACACTGCAAGTAAACCTTGGCTACAAGTGCAATCAAAGCTGTGTTCACTGTCATGTGGCTGCAAGTCCATACCGTACTGAAATGATGACGGCTCGCACGGCCGAAGAAATACTAGACGTTGTTGACCATTTACCAGTAACGACTCTAGATCTTACGGGTGGCGCTCCCGAATTGAACCCCAACTTTCGCAACATAGTAGCTCGAGCTCGCAGCAAAGGACTAAAAGTCATCGATCGCTGCAATCTCTCGATATTGTTCGAACCAGAGCAAGAGAACTTAGGGGCTTTCTTGGCAACAGAAGGTGTAGTCATTATCGCATCGTTACCTTGCTACCTGGAAGAAAACGTTGATCGACAAAGGGGCAAAGGAGTCCATTCCTTGAGTATCAGAGCGCTACAGCGGCTGAATGATTTGGGATACGGAACTAGCCCGCACCTTGAACTGAATCTAGTCTTTAACCCAATTGGAGCGGTCTTGCCGCCCTCGCAAGAAGAACTCGAAGCAGTCTACAAAAAGGAACTTAAAGAACGATACAACATTGAGTTTAACCGTCTCTTCACGCTGACAAATATGCCAATTAATCGGTTTGCTTCAATCTTGAATGCCCATGGCAAACTGGATGAATACATGACGTTACTCAAAACCAATTATCGCGAAGAAAATCTCTGCTCTGTGATGTGTCGAAATACACTGAGCGTGGATTGGCAGGGGTATCTCTACGACTGCGACTTTAACCAAATGTTGGGAATGGGAACGACATCGCAGGGCACACGTTTACATATTCGGGACTTGAAAGAAGGACTTGCGTTGACGAAGACACGCATTAACACCGCAGATCATTGCTACGGGTGCACCGCGGGCCAGGGTAGTAGTTGTGAAGGTGCTCTAGCTGCACATTCATCGCAAGAAATTGAAGTCTCGTAGCAGCGGCAAAACCATGTGTTGCAGGCTCGCTGAAAACTCCAAATTTCACTAAAGAACTCTCAGTTGGGAAGACCCGTAGAGTTTGACTCGGGTCGTAGCCCGTCTTCCTCGGCCGATGGGCAACTCATTACCGTAGGAATCTTTAGTTTTCTTGGTTATCTGTTTCTTGCCTTTTATTCTCGAGGAACTTTTGGAGAACCGAATCTAGTCGGTTTTTTTACTTGCATTGCCCTGGTTGGATTGCCAGCCGTCGGTCTATTTACCTTCGCAACACGGCAAGGTAGAGAGTTCTCCATAACGAACATACTATTTTGGGCGACTCTACTTCGGTTGTGCGGATTGTTAGGAGTACCGCTATTCGAAGACGACTATTTTCGATACCTTTGGGACGGATACCGATTCGCGACGGACGGTACGCCATACGGGACCACACCGTTCGAATTCTTCGATGATCCTTCTGTTCCCCAATCATTCCAGCTAATACTCAACGGCATTAACTATCCCGATCTACCAACTATATACGGCCCAACCACTGAAGTAGCTTTTCTCATTGCCTTTTGGCTCACTCCAGGCAAATTGGTAGGCTTACAACTGATCCTGATTTTCATGGATGTTGCGCTCATCTGGCTCATGCGAACGGAGTGCTCAAGCCGTTTCCTCTTTCTCTACGCATTTTGTCCATTAGTAATCAAGGAAATTGCGTTCACCGCGCACCCTGAAGCGATTGGGATATTGTGTCTCGTTGGAGCAGTCATGTGTCGTAAACGCAATGCCGAGGTACCCTTGGGGATCTTACTTGGGCTAGCGATTGGAGCGAGAGTGTTTGCGTGGATTCTCGTGCCTTTTCTGTTACTGCGTACAGGATGGAAAGTTTGGGCATCGTTAGCAGTTACGTTAGGTTTGCTTTACATTCCCTTCGTTTTGCAGGGTGCCACCGAATTTGAGACCCTTAGCGCGTTCGCGCGCTATTGGGAATTCAATTCTTTTCTCTATGGAATGCTAAGTCAATTTGCAGGATCGGATCTGTCTAGACTTGTCATGGGTGTATTGCTGGCCTGCGGCATCTCTCTGTATTTGGTGAAGTACTACCAGAAGACTACATTCGAAATTCCTCGTGGAGATTTGCTTCTGGGTTGTTTGCTACTAGTTTCACCAGTTATCAACCCTTGGTATGTTGTATGGCTACTACCTTTTGCGATGGTCTATCCATCGTTTTGGGCGTGGACCAGCACATACGCTGTGTTCTTGTCCTACGTCACCGCACTGAATTTGGGGTTGATAGATCAAGATCCGTTCAGTCAGCCGCTTTGGTCACGAATATTGCAGTTTGCGCTAGTGTCGGCGGCAATTTGTGTGGATCTACTCAGATGGAAGTCAAGGTTGAAGACTGAATAGCCCGTATTTAACTCAGCGGATGTTCGTTCAAGCGTTGTATCAACCTTGGGATGGCGTCTTGGATTTGATCGGTCGAATAATTTGCGGCAACTTTTCTTTGGATGCCCCGTCGTAAATCTGATAACGTATTTCTGACAAAGGGTGTTCCTTCAAGGAGTTTCCGGTACGGCAGAATCACAGAAATACCATAGTACGAAGTACGATCCTCTGGATTTACCTTCTCTAATGTAATCTTGAAGAATGAATGGTCCTGATTGTTCGTAATAATCAGATCCACATCCTCCATATCACTTATAGGTATCGGACCATCAACAGTCAGCCTCTCGTCATCATTTAAGCCGTGCCTCTCAATTTGCTTCTCGATGAGGGTGCAAATTTGTCGTTTTAGATGTCTCTTCATTTGTATCGTCTCCGTAACTGCTAAATCTGGATCAGATCAGCTGTACTAGTGAATCCTTTGTGTATTAAATAGCGCTTTTTCTATCCCTGATCGACGTTCCTACTCTCATCGAATATACGGTTGTCTTGCTCGATAAAGATGGGAATAAATGACACCAAATTTTCTAGAGAGACATAGAGGAGCGAAAGTTTCGAGCAAGCAAATTATTCAAACTTTGACGGAGAGATGCAACCTCGTGAAGTTATGACACAAACGATGGTGCTTCTTCTAGTTCGATTCAACAGATTGGGTTGATTCACCATATTGTTGAACTAGAACTTCTTCCAATACTGCGGGTGCTAAATCTTTTTGAACAATACACCCCTCGGTGTCGACTAGATACGCTTTCGGAATAAATCGTACACCGTACGCGACCGGAGTCTCCTCTTCGAAGCCTCCAATATCGGCCACATTCAACCACGGGAGATCGTGTTCACGGGATGCTTCTTCCCATTCTTCAAACGCATCGTCAATAGAGATCAGCACAATTTCGAAACCGTTTTCTTTGTAAGTGGCATACAGCCTCCTCAACTCGGGAAAGGTGGCTATGCAGGGTCTACACCAAGAAGCCCAGAAGTCGATGTAAACAAGGTCTCTCGACTTGAGAACGTCGAGCAGTTCGATCTCGTCGTTCTGTAAGTCAGGAAGTTTGAAGAGAGGTGCCTTTTGACCTGGTACAAGTTTTTTGTCAATCTCGGTGATTCTCTCAGCCCGAATGTAGCTATTGAGCAAATCTCGCCGTGGTTTAAGTCGCCGCGTATAAACATCAATGTCAAGGTTTGACTCTAGTTCATCATACAGGGTAAATGCGTGCTCAAGATCGCCGAAGTGGTACTCGAACGCCCCCAGTTCTACGGCAAGGAGACGTACCCAAGGATCTTCGGTGTTTAACGCGATTTCTTCCAAAGTATCAATGCGAATCTGCCATGCTTCATCTTCCAGGACTCGAAATTCCGGAGTTTTAAAAGATTCTGAAGCACTTGGTCTTACGTTGGAGAGATCGACATGTTCGCATCCTGTAGTTGCCGTCGCTCCTTCGGTGCGCTCAGAAGATTTAGAACCACCTGAGTCTTCGACGGGGACATCGTCTTCTGGAGATTCTTCGTCTGCGACCTCTACATCTCCCTCTTGAGTCTCTGCTAGTTGTAGCGCTTGCATCTCGGCGAAGAACTCTTTTCGCGACGACTCCGATCTGTCCATTTTGTCCTGATATTCCTCGTTCTGTAACCATGACTCAACGAGCGTAGTGTGCAGTCTGGAATCTGAAGAGGTCATCAAATCCGTAGATGACCTGAGTGATGTTACTTCAAAAGTAGATTTTGGTTCAACCACGGCTACGCCGCCGAAGTGCGTAAATTGATCGCCTATAAACTCTACGTAAAAATCAACAACGGTAGGTTCATCAATATCTGCTTCAAGATGAAATCTACCGTCGCGTATCAGAACTTCTCCAAACTCCTTGATGTCGTATTCTCCCTCCTCGTCCCATATCTCGGCGGTAAAGTCTATGATCGCTAGTTGACCATCGGAAACTATATCTTGGAGATCACCGGAGATTACAAATTTCTTCTCTGGGTCGATGGCTCTATTAGAGACTCCGTACAACATTAGTCGATCAAGATCGGAGTCTAACGAGTCGATCAAAGCGAATGAAACGTTGGATCTGGGACCTATCAGTGCAGTAGTTGTCACTACTTTTTCTGAGTCAAGCTCTACTGCTATTATTACTTCTGTGAGTTGTTCGATAGTTCCTTGAAGCTCTACCGATGCATCTTCGAATTTACCCGAAGCTAACTCAACTGTGATCGCCTCACCATCCTCGTTTGTCACTTGATGAGTAATTGAGATTGAAGCGGTCGACAAGTCCACGTTAGTGCTATCTTCAGTTGCCGCGCTTGAAGGAAGACTTGTTGGTTCCTCACTCGAATGCTCGTCGGAGTCCGGATCCATCTTTATCAAGTGCCCGATTACAGTCCAGGTCTTTGGAGTATCAGAACTGCAAGATGTCAGGGCTGTCGCTATGCATAACAACAATACACAATTCAGAAATACTCGCATGGGTTAATTGTCTCCGGTTGGTCTCACATTATCGCAGCTTGTTGTAAACTTACGTTCAGGGAGCTAAACAGATTCCCTTATTTGGCAAGTAAATAACAATACTAGCGTGTCGAGATCAGATTGTATCGTTTAGATCTAATTTAAGCAGGCCGCCAATCTCAGGAATCTCCTGGAATCAAAGATTGGGAATCTGACGTTGCGTGAGTTCCTGATGAAGAGTAGATGCAGAATCTACTGAAGTTGCCTCAGGTTGATAGACACCAATATTAGAAAACGAACAGAAGTCCACATTTTGGCAAAAAAACACAACAATTTGACTTAGTGGAAAAGATCCAATAGTTGGTTTATTCCGCTGTTTTTTAATTCGGACAGCTAACTCGGTAGCGTAGAACAGAACTTGTTTGACGGTGCGGGTACTTATTCGCAATCGGCAGCATCACAATCGACGTTGGGGATAGGCATCATGAGTCGACTATTAAGCTCGGCATCGACAACGCGCACGATGAGTGGGAAAGTTTATTCTTCAAACGGGTTTGGTCAGTATTACTCGATATCGATTAAACCTATCTTGCAGAACCAAAATCTTTGTTAAAATCAGGTAAGTTCAGACGAGTTAGACTGGAGACTGCTTACGACTTTTTTATCGAGTGAGGAGTAATTAGCATGAAAGAGCTATCTGTATCAGTGCTTATACTGGTGTTCCTGATTTCGGGTTGCGCGAGCGTACATAACTCCGTACCGGAAACCCACGCCGCGGGGAGTGAAACAATCATTCCTGAATCAACTGAATCTCCTGCCGAAACAGCAGAGACCGAAAAACCTTCGCTACCAACAAACGAAGACGAAGAGAGTCCACTCAATCCACTACTCTCTTTGGACGGCGATGAGATTCAGGACAAGTTCAACAACCAGTTGGTGGGACTCACTCCATACGATGTATATTCCTTTCTGCAAGGCTTTGTGCACGGTCTTGCGATAGGGGTTTTTGGATTGATGGTCCTTAGCGCTGTTCTGAGTGGTTTATAGGCGCAGAGCGATTTATGATCAGTTGCGACTGCTTTCGGGCCCTGTGATGCAACACTAGGTGACAACGTGATGTTAGCTGCAGTCGAGCAATTGAGTCGCGGTGTTTGTTCGATCACTGTATGAGTGCTTAACCACTAGCGACAACTCTTCAAAGTGCTTGATAAAATAGTTTAGTTCAGACTTGTCATAGCAAAAAATTTGATTCGTATTTTTGAACGGGAGATATTTGCGTGAGAGTACCAATCTTGTTAGTACTGACGGCGGCGTTGATCGCGTCGGGCTGTGCATCTATTCATGTCCCTGTTGTCCAAGAATCGGAGACAACACAAATCGACACAACCGTTTCAGAATCCGCTATGGAACCTGCGGGTTCGTCGGCAGCTGAGACTACATACGGTCCTGAAACTCTTGAGTGGGCAGGGACACCATCCCCTTCTTTTTTGCCTAAGTCATCTCTAACGCCATATAGATGGGGATTCATAGTTGGATTGTCGTTGTTGGGTCTCTCGATGTTGTTGTCAGCAATCTTTGATTAGCCCCATTTCTGAGCTCCGAACCGAAACAATTCGATTTAGTGCAATGATGCCTGAGTCTTCACGGTTCAAGTGCGTCTTCAAGTCACTTCACTCAATGTTGAGCACCTCTACGTAACACCGAACAACGCAGCACGGTTTCTACCAACTCTACCGCGATCTCGACCTCTTGATAGTCGCTAGCTGGACAATCCACAGCAAGGTTATAGAGCTCGTTACGACCAACACTCACGATGAATGGGAGCACTATTCTTCAAGCAAGTTTGATCAGAAAAACTTGATAGCGATTCAACCAGTATCGACCCACCACGATCTTTGATAAAATCAGGTTACTTCAGTCTGGTTAGACTGAAGACCGCATGTAACCGTTTATCGAGTGAGAAGCAATGAGAATGAAAGAACTATCTGTGTCAGCACTAATACTGGCGTTCCTGATTTCGGGTTGCGCGAGCATAAATAACTCCGTTCCGGAAACCCAAACTACAAAAAGCGAAACAACCATTCTTGCATCAACTGAATCTCCTACCGAAACAGCAGAAACCAAAATATTTTTTGAACCAACAAACGAAGGGGAAGGAATTCCATTCAATCCAGTGCTCGATCCACTGTTTTTTTTGTACGGCTTTGTAGTAGGGACACTAATAGGGGCAGTAGCGTGGCTCTTAATTGCTGTTCTCCTAATTCCTTTCTAGGGATTGAGCGATTGATGTCCCGTTGCGACCTCTGCCGGACCATGTAATTCAACACTTAGTGACACCGCGATGTTAACTTCAGTCGAGCAAGTGAGCCGCGGTGTTTGTTCGATCGCCAGATGTGCGCTGAACCACTACAACAACTCTTCAAAGTGTTCGATAAGATAAAATTAGTTCAAACTTGTCAGCGCACACATTTGAGTCGTTTTTTTGAACCGGAGACATTAGCGTGAGAGTACCCATCTTGTTCGTGCTGACGGTCGCGTTGATAGCATCGGGTTGCGCATCTGTGCACAACCCTGTTGTACAGGGACCGGACACAGCACCAATCGACACGACCGTTTCAGAAACCGCTATCGAAACGGCGGGCTCATCGGAAGCTGAGACTTCATACCGTCCTGAAACTCTTGAGTGGGCAGCGACACCATCCCCGTCTTTCGTGCCGGGTCCATTTCAACAGCCATTTCGATTGGGAGTAATAGTAGGATTGTGTGCGGTGGGTCTATCGTTTTTGTGGACCTTATTCTTCGATTAGCGACAATTCTGAGCTCCGAACCCAAAAATTCGATTTAGTGTCATGATGCTTGAGCCTTCGCGGCTCAAGTGCGTCTTCGGTCACTTCATTCAATGTTGTGCACCTCTACGTAACACCGAAACGCACAGCACGTTCCCTACCATCTCTACCGAAACTTTCGACATCTTAGCATCCGCCGCCTGACCATCACGTGTCTGGTCTTGTAGCTAGTTACTGCTAACACTTACGATGAATGGGCATACTATTTTTCAACCGAACTTTGTGAGCTTAACTCGGTGTCGATCAAGCAAACCGAGTAACCAAAATCTGCGATAAAATCAGTTAAATTCAGACCAGTTAAACTGGGTACTACAAGTGATTTGTTTATCGAGCGAGGAGAAATCAGAATGAAAGTACCTATCTCACTAGTGCTGATAGTAGTATTGATCGCATCGGGCTGTGCATCGATGCATGACCCTGCAACGAGGGGATCAGAATCAGCGTTAATCGACACAACCGTAACAGAAACAGGAAAACAAGAAGCGGAGACTTCGGAAACGACTGCGATATCGAGTGCTGAGGTGCTCGAATGGGCACAAGCACAAAGCGCGTCAAACTTGGGTTCGTCTAAATTTTTTGGACTATTGATTGTGGGTTGGACACTGGGCCTCTACGCGCTATGGAAGCTAATCTTTGATTAGCGACCCTAGTATTTTCGAAACTTAAGACAGCTTATATAGGTACCGCGATTCCTGAATAGTGTCGGGTCGAGTGTTTTCTACGCGCCGACTCCACGCCGCGCCCCAAGAGACGAGTCGTACAAATTCCATGCTTAGGTGTCAGCGGGTAGATATCGACGTCGCGTGATTCGCTCGCTAAAGCGCAAGCACAAGTTTCCACACTTTGAATTTCACAGAACTACGACCTTCAACGCATCGTTTTAAGACACGGTGCAAAGCATCCACTAAATACCGCGCAATCGCAAGTTAATCGACATCGCGCCAGCTTCGCCAAAGAACTTGGTTAAAGACAATTCGGCAGCACGTTTGAAGTATTTCTCCGGTTTCCCATCTGGATCACTGCCAATTCTCCGTAGCAGACCAAATGAAACAACGGAGTCGAAGCCACTGTCCTTCACTAAACGGCGCGGAAAGACTTGGTCACCTTCGAAAAATAAGTGAAATTTCTTCGAATAACGACTGTATCCGGCCTTGCTGATTAGAGCCCACCGTTCACTTATCTGATGAGTGTATGTACCGACGATCGAAGCGTAATTGTTGCGTTTGGTCTTCAATTCAACGATCTCGCCCGATACTTCAACGTCGCTCACATCGGATAGAGTCGAAGTATCCAATTTAGCAGCGATGTCCAAAAATCCCTCTACACCGAATTTGTCGTTGAATTGAAATCCAAAGCCGCGGAGGCGAAATCCGATTCCACTACCCACCTGAGCTTCGGTGTCTTCACCGTACCACGACAAGCCAACTAAAGAGTATGTCGGGGGTAATTTGAAGCCTTTTGGTTCCTCTTTTTTCTCAGTTTCACCGAAGCTCGACACTGACATTGCAAGAGTTAGAATGGCAAGAACTACAAACTTCATGGACTACCTCCTATAGTTTGATTTTCAAAAATTGGTTCCTGTTGAACCAGGAACGCTTAGTACGATTTTATGAAGCCGCTAAACTAGCAGGGGTTTGAGTTCAGTGTGGAGACTGATGCTGCCTCAGCTTAATGGAGATTGGCCGCTAGAAGGTGGTGCGGAATCCTTGAATGACCAAACAGCATCATTGTTTGGCGTATCGAGAACAGACCGTCGAATTGATGCAGCGGATTCGTTTGGTAATTTATTTCGCGAGGGAATTGGGTCAGCTGATCAAATGGTTCGACCTAAATAAAGCGAGAAGCTAAATCGGTTGACTTCACTATCCTGCTCCTGTGCGACCTCAGCACCGAAAGCCCATTTGTTATTCATTTGATACAGGAACCCGCCAGACATCCATGTTGTGGAACTTAGAAAGCTAGAATCGCTAATACCGGTTATCGCTCCTCTTAGCTTGAACTTGTCGAAGTCGAACCACAAACCAGCAGTAAACCCCCAAAACCTATCGCTCTCGTCGTCAATTTCTTCGTTGATGAGGGACAGGCCGACAAACGGAGTCCAACTATCGAAATTCCAACCAATTTCTCCAGAAAACGTTGTATCACTAGGACCTGATTCTGGCGACTCACATTGGGACTGAACGCAAATTTCCGTGTCACCTGTAGAAAAAGAGATTCCTGCACCGAAATAAAACCCGGAGTCTTTAAAACTCAAATATTGCAGGCCGAAGCCATCTGAAGATGCTTCATAAGAGTATCCAATTTGTTCAACTTCGTCTTCTCCCGTTAATCGCTCAAAAGACCCAAGAATCAGTCGTTCGTCAGCATTGACGCTGAAAGAAAGTAATGCTAAAGGCACCACTAGAATTTTTTTCATGATTTGACTCCCTCGATGTGTTTGTTCACACGTCCCGACGAACGATGGTAAATACAAGATTTACAGTCTATTGAATTGTACCCCAGCTAGGGGAGGTAAGAAGACTCATTTTTAACAGAAGAAGTCGGTTACTCCCAGGGAACGCAGTCCCCAGCGAATCAAGAGCAAATCTTCGAGTTAGCGAAGGCAGATCGAGATCGGCATCAATTGCTCATAAACTCGAGCCGACACTACCGACGATTGGTAGTTAGTTAACGCGACAGCGAATGGTACGAGGCTATCAAGGGCATTGGAACTCAAGCGAGAGATTACAAGATTGCTTCGTTTTAAAAGGTCCGACCTAATTGAAGTGAAAACCTGAAGACATCTGATTCACTATCCAACAACGTGCCGATTTCAGCACCAACAGCCCATTTCTTGTTCATATGAAACAGGAACCCGGTAGATATCCCCCTTGAGAAATCGTCGTCGACATTAGTTACAGTTCCTATGAACTTTAAATTGTCGAAGCGAACCCACCAGCCAACATCAAAACCCCACCCATCGACGGTTTCGCCGTCGGAATCTGTATTGTTGTAGGACGCGCCGACAAACGGAGTCCAATCACCAAAACTTCTACCTATTGTTCCTGAGAACACTGTGTGATTAAAGTCTGAGTCCTTAGTTATGCAATGTGCCCCCACGCAAGTTTCAGTGTCCCCGGTTCGGCGAGTGAACTCTGCTCCAAAGTAAAACCCCGAGTCAGCAAAATTTAAAAATTGCAGGCCGAATCCATTCGCTATTGATTCAAAATTCGCTCCAAACTCCGCGAATTCGGTTTCTTGCGTTTGCCGTTCAAAAGACCCGAGAATCACGCGTTCGTCAGCAATGACGCAGATGGACAGCAATACTAAAGGTACCACTAATAAGTTTTTCATGGATTTACTTCCTTGATATGTTTGTTCTCACGCCTCTAGGAAAGACCGAAATAATAGACTTACAGCTTGCTGAATTGTATGCTAGCCTGGGGACGTACGAAAATAAATTTTTTGACCGAGAATTTGATTAATGGAGGCAGATCGGAGTTTGGCATCGTCCGCCGTGGAATTCTATCCGAAGTTACCAACTATTGGTAGTCGTTAGAGCGACAGCGAATAGTACGACTGTAACAGAGGATTTGGACTCCCGCGAGATCTTCGAAGGGTGGGTGGAAGTTGCGTAAGAAGAAGAGGAAAAGGCGATCATTGATTTAGCCAGGACCTGGTTCGCGCCGTGCGAAGAGAATCGCTGTTACGCAGAGGACTTACGTTCGTCGCGGATTACACTCAGCATTGGATTTGCAGTGTCCACCTGTGTGCACACAGAGGGGTGTTCTAGACTCTGATCCAGGACATGGTTGTTAGGCAAATGCCGATATGAAACGCCCACCAAACTGAAGCTACATCAGACATTCGATCAAACTAAGAATTAGCCGAAAGGACCTACAACAGCAAGACGCTGTAAGTCGAGCGCTGTTTAGAAAGAGCGGCCTAAACTAAGCGAAAATCTGAATCCGTTGTCGTCTCCTTCTGTCTGCATTCCGATTTCTGCACCAAGGAAAAATTCATTATCCATTCGATATAGAAGGCCACCAGAAAGCCATGTGTCGGTACCGAAACGGTCAGGGTCTTCAACATAAGTTATCGTTCCTTTTATCTTGAACCTGTCGAGATCTAACCACGCGCCCAGAGAAGAAGCAGAATTGTCTTTGCTTTCACCTTCGCTCTCATCGGTGAATAAGGACAGGCCGCCAAATGGTGTCCAATTTCCAAAATTCCAACCAAATTCTCCCGAAAATGTCGTTTGACTTATGTCAGTATCTGCCGATACACATGGGGTCCCGGTACAAATTTCCGTATTACCTGTTACACGAGAAATTTCTGTTCCGAAATAACGCCCGGAGTCCACAAGATTTAAAATTTGCGCGCCGAAGCCATTCAAGGATGATTCAAAAGAACGTCCAAGAGAATCGACTTCATTCTCCACTACTAGTCGCTCAAAAGACCCAAGAAGCACTCGTTCGTCTGCATTGTCAGAGAAAGACAATATTACTAAGGGTACCATTAGTAAGTATTTCATGATTTGAACTCCTTGATGCGTTGGTTCGCCCGTTCGATTATCGTAGGAAATTTATGGGATTTATATATTTACGGTGTACTGGATTGTACGAAGGTTCAGAAGCGTTGGAACTTCGATGAGAGTTTTGAAAGGTTGGATGAGAGTTGACTCAGTTGAAGCGGACGACGCGACCTTCGTAAGTGCGGCGGCCCAGTTCGCGCCACATCGGGAAAATCATCGCTACTGGTTGGGTTTTACTACCCTGGGAGATTCCACTCTGGGTTGGTTTTTCGGTGGCTCGCAGTCCATGAGTAGAGGTATGCTCGAGAGCGTGGCTATACAGCAAATCCCAGAACAAGCTAGCCATCAAACCGAGGTAACTTGACGGTAAAATAGCCTCAGTGGAGTCTACAAATAGTGGTTTCAATAGTTTCTAACACTAACTCCAACATGGGAGAGACGGGAAATTCTTCGGATTCGACGAATTTCAGAGTAACAAACACTTTAGAGTAAAGCAAACTTGAAGAAAGTGTCGTCCCCCTCAAAAACATCGTTCGTAGTCAATTGAAACAGCTTCTGATTCATTCGATTGGCATGATCTTCGGAGTTGTGTTCATTGTCGCGCTACCGCTTACACTTTTCGCTGACGGTAAGGAGACCTCGATAGATGCGGGCGACATTGTGGCCAGTGATTTCGCTGAGATGCAGGAATATGCCCAAGCACAATATGAGCACTTGCTAACCAAAATTGAGGTCGCGAACTCACTTTCGGACGAACACAAAAAGCTAGTTGCTACCGCCTTGAGTAAGAATTTAGAAGGACTGCCGATTTGTACGTTCAATCAAGAAATCGTTTACGCCGAAGAATCCGAGAGAAGTGAGACTCGACTGGTCACGGTGCACGACAATGGCATACTCACGGATGACAAGGGACGGGAACGACTTTTTAGTGAGTGGAAATACTCGCCTTTTACAGCTCCTTCTGCAGCTGGTATGGACTTTGCTTCGGCGACAATAATCGACGAAACCGGTACCGACGTCACGTTTCAATTCCGATTTGACAAAAAGGCAAAGTCAGCCAGTGAGAACATAACTGAACTACTACGCGATCTGAGACGAGTCGCGAGAAATTTGCGATACGAACTCAAGGTTGACAGTCAAACCGGTGCGCCAAAATCGCTCGTCTTAGAACTCATCAAGCCAACCCGGGTCTTCGTGATCGCAAGGGTGAAGAAAATTCGGTATGAATCGGTCTACAGATTTGACGAGAATTTGCAACGATTTGTTATTCCGGAACAATCTGTCGAATACACTGCTTCCGCGCCCGTGCGAGGCACTGAATCAGAGAAAATCGATGTGCTCCATTCAAATTTTGAGTGTTCTACGCCAATTAGATACGTGTGGCGCGCGTCCTTAGATTGAATTGGGATCGCTTACAAATAACTTAGCGGGCGCAAATTGATTGTCCTCGGGAGCAATTGCCACCAAGGTTATACAAATCAAAAGCTGTATTGCTGTTTTCACGCTTCGGACAGATGCCCGACTTGGGAGAGAAGCAGCGGAATGTTCCTTGGTATGGATGTGTGTTTTACCAATCAACCGTACTATAAGCCCAGTAGGGACAGACATTACCGGTCGAGTGTAGAGCTCTTTACCACCGCCGCGTGCGATGGAAGGAAGAATCTGATTCTAGGAGGGTTTGGCCAGCATAAACCGAATGTGTTGATCGAATACCCAGGAACCAAGCTCTTTTTAAATTCGGTACCTTCAAACCGGTTATACTTAGGGTTAATTGAGACTTTTTTACCGAGTGAGGAGCAATTAGTATGAGAGAACTGTCTTTGTCAGCACTGGTACTGACATTGCTGATATCGGGTTGTGCTACCGTGAACGGTCCTACAGCGGAATCCGAACCTGCCCCAATCGAGTCATCAACCACCGACACGGCTGAGGAATCGAATACACAAGAAGCCAATGAAGATGCGCAACCAAGACGAGATAGTCAACTTACGCTCATGAAGGTAATTCGTTGGGGAGTCTTGGGTTATCTAGGCGTTGGTTTATGTGTCTATTGGTTCATTGAGGGCATATGGAACTGAGCACGGTATGAGGGACATATTTTTAGTCACTCTGTTAACCAACAAGGAGCGGCTTGCCTGTGGGTTAAACGAATACGAAATCTCAGTTACTTACGCAAAAAGCCCACAAAATCGTGGGCTTTTCGTCGTTTATATTGTCCAGAAAATTTCTTAACTTGGACGGTTAATAATACGTCTAGGCCAGAGGCGACAATGTACTAAGCTTCGTCATTCAACACGAGCATTTGTTGTTAACGCCGATCAATCTCACTATCGCTCCTACCTTAGACAGGCGAATTCAATTATTGAGGTACGCAAGAAACGTTAGCCCAGGCTGAATCTTGGTGAATGAGACGCCATTGGCTAAGAAAACCACCAAATTTACCTGACAATTTAACCTTAGATTCCCACCATCCGGATTGGCAGCCCATTTGAACAGAAGTTGCCGAACCACTGAAATGTACTGAATATCCATACTTCGTGAACGTTTGATGCGTTGAGCTCCGTGTACCGCCGGGACCATAGGGCGCATACAACGACAACTCTACCTTCCATTCGGAGAACTGACCGGAGCACCAAGTTGAGAAACTGGTTTTGACCACACCATTGGAATAGTGTGGAGGTACGAGATTGTTGGGACTACAATAAGAAGCTATCCCGGCATTTGTCGGTGCCTGCCAGTACTTCTGAAAGACACTATCTTTGGCGGGAGGTCTCAATGTCACGGGATCAATCGGAAGTATCGACTCGCGCTCTCCAGGGCTGATTGATCGCTTGACTTGTCGAGCAAACGGATTTTCGCTTAAACCACCGACTCTAATAACCGGTTTCATTGGATTTTCGAGTTCAAATCCACGTGCCGCCCGGTTAAACACTCCAAGCACGTCTACTTCCCTGTTGACCGGTTGTTCGAGTTCTGGTCCTACAGTTTCGTCCAACGGCGGAAATTCTTGAGATTGCCCAACCGCGATACACGTTAGCGCGAAGACTCCGAGTAAAGTTACAAAAAACTTTAATGACATGATTTCGCCTCCTTAGCGAATTCTTACAAAAAAGAACATATTCTACGAACTGGATTGAGCACGATTTGGAGGACCTTCGTTAAGACAATTTACAGGAGAAATTACTCGATGACTGACTCGAAAAAAGTGACTTCACGTGTGATTGATGAAAAGTTTGAACGTGAAGCAATGGTGCTCGGTCAAATTTCTGGTGTTTCCGTAATGCAGGTGATTGAAGAACTGAGCGTGTCGTCTCTTTTGTATCGTTGGATTCTTAAGTATCGCGACGTTCAGCAGCAAGCAGAACGACCCAGCTATGAGAAACTAGAGAAAGAGCTTCGGTAAATACCAGGGGCGTTAAACGTTTTAAAGCAGGCTACGTTTTTTCTCTTCTCAACCTTAGAACTGTATCGGTTCCTCGACTCGCGGTGTTAGGATATTGGCGCTGCTTTAATGTGTCCAATGTGGCGCGGGTAACGGGGTGATTAGAACAGTGAAAAACTTGTGGTCGGAAGTCTCCGCCGGCACGTAAGTTTGCGACAGGATCGGGGGGATCATTGGCGTCTAGCGCTCGCAACGGTTACGCGTCAGGAAGGAATGTCAACGACCCTGCATTCCGCATCCGGCTGATTCATACCACCGGACTCGATTGCTGGTCCGAGCAACGACTTTGCATCGCGTGAACTTCAGCAAGCAGATGATCACTTCCATTACTTGCTTCAAGTTCATTTCCGAAGAAGGCGACGTCGCTTTAAATGAAGGAACATCAGGCCGTTTAGAAGCATGTAAACTATGTGCTGTTTTTCTTCTCTAACCGGATCAACGACCCGATATTCCAAATTCAACGTGTTCTAAAATTCTGTTCACACGTCAAAAGGTGAGATTTAATTATGCCCGAAAATACTACTATTAGGATCATGTTGCAATGAATCACGCACTCAGTCTAGACAGCATTCAAGAGAAACTAGAACTTACGCTGCAGCAGCTAGGTGCTTGCGAACTCATAACAGAACTTGCAATTGATACACTTCGATGTCCTTGGCAGATAGAGCAAGTAGTGCAAAGCATGCGTGAAAGGAAGGATCTGTGGTGTGGCTCAAGCGGCTAAGAAATTTGCCGTCTCTGGGTTAATCGAAACTCAAAGGTACTACATGCTTAAAGGGATACCAGTGTCAACGAGATTTTCACTGGACGAATACTGTACATTGATCCCATACGATGAAGCGTTAGAGAGTCTAAGGGTAGACCCTCGTGTATGGAATGCAGTTGAACGACTAAAGTGGCTCCATGAAGTAGCGGAGGACATGAGTGCAGTCGAATGTCGAAGCTTTGAGTTCAGAGGTCGAAAAAATTGTATTGAGCGACGTGAAAGCTATCTGTTACAGCACGGACCGGAAACATTAGCGTTGATATTGGGTCTCGTGTAGGGACATGGCTTTCGTGAGTTTGGAGAATGTCATACAGTTTCCGCGCCCGTCGCTGCAGCACTTCCAAATTTTCGAGCTAGTTCAATCGGTGGTGGAGTTAGCAAGCGGATCATGTTTATGCATCAGGATTCGCACCACAGCAAACCTACACCACGACCGCTCGCAGTTCAGGATTTGGGAGAGCTAATGAAAGGGTACTCCCAAGTGTGTGCTCAAATGCGAGCGAGAGTCGATCTAGTACTCACTTTAGAAAGGGATAGTACCCAAAGAACTGTGATCGAAGACAAGGATATCGATTTATGCAATTCCCTAGAAGCTCTGTTCATGGATGACGAGGTTGGGATCAGCGGTAGATTTTGAGGATTATTGGGAAGCGTTTATAGAAAAGGAAAGTGGCAAACGTACATTGAAAAGGGCGATTAAAGCGGTTGAAGAGAATTTAGAAATTTGCAAAGGGGTGGGTGATTGCCGATTTTTCAAGCTTGAAAAGGCAATTTTTGTAGCGATCAGGTCAGCTCAGAATTAGAGTAATAGCAGAGCGATTACCACGATAACTAGTATATTTCGTTTTTTCGACGGACTACGGTTGATCACAATCGAATTTCCATCTCCGACAACGAAGATAGTTGGACCATTTTTCGACATGGTTTTAACCTCCATTTGTAGCTCAATACCAGTCTGTCCAAAGAGTTTTCTTTGGCGCAAATTTCAGCGAAACAAACGTTCGAGAATTCGAAGTTCTGTTTTTATTTACAACAAATTACCTTAGCACAAATTAAAAAAAGCAAAAAATTAAACGATTTTCGATGTTTGTATCGTCTTTTGCTTGAAATTTGATCTACACTGCTAAATTCAGGAGCTCGGGGGTCCAGCATTAGGTCTTGAACCGGATTCGCAAGGTCGTTTTCTAATTCCGCTTCCTCAAGACGGGATCAGTCTTTCGTTTGAACGCGAAGATAGCTTCAAATTTAGATTTGAAGATGGCTATTCGTTGGTTCATGTTCCGCACCGAGGGACTCGAACCACAAGCTATTCAGTTGTACTCTGGTTTTTGCGCGCTGCCGGGAAATCAACCGAAGATGAAAGGATGGGTATAGAGAAATTACGTCAGACCGCGCTTAAATCGTTTCGCCAAAACGATCTACGCTAGAGTCTTCGTAGCGTTCGATTGTAAGTTTGGGTTAGAGACTAGAGCTCGACACTAAACTTAAACTATTCAACATCTCTGTATCGGATCAGTAGCCTTGCACTTTGACTGACCGTGTAATGGCAATCTATGGATTACCACATTGGCAATCTTAGACAGTGACAACGGTAGATAGTTGAGTCTGTTTCTCCGTTCTGGTCCGCGACCAAACGGCAAGATACCGAGCTCAGCCAGAAATATCGGGATTGTCTTCTGTTTCGACTTCTGGGTCTGTGAGCGATTCGTCCTCGCCATAACGTTCCACGAGAAAACTCTTCAACTCCTCTGTGACGATATCGTTGCGGTAAATACATCCCTGGGAATCCACAAGGTACGTTTTAGGAATGAAGTTTACCCCAAATTTCGTAGCAACGGGACCATCCCAACTCTTAAGTTCACCTAGATTTATCCAAGGCAGCTGATGTTCCTCAAGACCACCCCGCCAATCTTCCTCGGTGCTGTCGATAGAGATTCCTACGATTTCAAAATCCTCGTCGGTGTAGGCCGCGTGGAGTTTTTTGAGCTCTGGAAACTCTGCAACGCAAGGTCCGCACCAAGATGCCCAAAAGTCAATCAATACCAGGTCCTTATCGCCTAGTAAAGAGTAAATGTCGACGTTTTCACCTGCTTCATTCGCCAACGTGAACTCAGGTATTCGTTGTCCTGGAACTAGAGCAGCATCGTTTTTGACTTTAATGCTATGACTTACTAAAGA
Source organism: Gammaproteobacteria bacterium (assembly GCA_009840305.1). Classification (GTDB taxonomy): domain Bacteria; phylum Pseudomonadota; class Gammaproteobacteria; order Pseudomonadales; family Azotimanducaceae; genus Bin55. Next base: position 30,114 of record VXNY01000013.1, read on the forward strand.
TTCGACTTGCGGTGTAATGCGATTGGCAACAAAATTTTCGTCGAACTTCTCTTCAAGCGATTGCCAAACTGCAAGTGCTTGCATTACGTCATCTAGCGCGTATCGATCGTAGGGCCTAAGCATGATCGCAAAATATTGGGCGAGCGGATCACGATCTGATTGAGCAATATCCATCAAAATGGAATGACGTAGGTCGGTCGCTTCCACTTGTGAGTAAACCCACTCAGGCGCATCTGTTGGAATTGAGGAAGTGCTGTGCGAGTGAGCAACTTCGCTAGCAGCTTCTTCGCAACCTTCTGCAGGAGTACTTTGTTCGACGAGTTTACCATCCTCTTTATCTTTGGTTGTGCTCTCTGTACTTGTGTCTTCGGTCTGTTTAGTGTCCGAAGAATCCTCGTCGGACGTTAAGTCTGCTGAGTCTCCAGATTCCAAACTACTAAAGTGTCGTTCATACTCTCTTTGGTACGTTTCTAGTAATGAAACGTATCTCTCATTCTGCTGCCAACTATCGATGATTTTTGCATGGTAGCCAGTACCACTTTTTGTTGCGAGTAAGTCGAGTCCATTACCCAGCTCCGAGACTACGATCTCCCCCTGAGGTTCGAGAATCACTTCGGTCCGGAAGTAATGGTCTTCACCATCCACGTACAAATGTCCCAGTAGCGGAGTGCTGACATCTCCTTCAATGTAGAATGATTTATCTTCTACTAAAACGGGACCCCACCACGTAGACTGCCGCTCCCCATTTGCGTTAAACGTGGTTGCAACTACGTAGGCAGTCGTATCGTTCGTCAATTCGCCTTCGAGAAAACTCAAATCTCCCTCAACCGAAAATCTATTTTCAGCATTTAGGACATGACTATAGGTACCCACGAGAATGAATTGGTCGTCCGTGTGTGGATGGTCAATGTAAGCGAAGTGAACGTCTCGACCGGTTCCGACAACCGCTTCAATTTTCATGGGTTCGGTTTCTTCTGAAAGCTTAAGGGCAATCGTGACCTTGGTGGGTTTTTGCACTTCACTAGCTAATTCAAAAGAACCGTGGAAGACTTCTTCGTGAAGCAACAGATCTTCGTCTCCGTCTGTGTTCCCAGCACGGTATGAGATGGTTAGCACAGCGTCCGACAGATCCACTGGTTCATATGGTTCAGACTCTGTGTCAGAAAGTTCATTGTCGGAGACGTCTTCGATCGCCTTCGGTTCAATGGAAATTAGTTCGCCTGAAATTTTGTAAGGCAAAGGAGTGTTAGCATGGCTGGACATTACCACGAGCGATGCCAAACAAAAGAGATAGAAGAGTCTCAAACCGTGTTTCATCAGAAAGTTACCTCGCTTTCACTACTATTGGGGGGGTAATTCAGTTGTGCTTGAGTGAAGCGCAATCGAGCAATTCACGTATCACCACTCTATGGGTCGGGTAATGGACAGGTGTCGTCGACATCGAGCACTAGATCGGTCACTGAACAGTTTTGTAGTACTGACGCGATAGCGTTTTTCTCGGCTTGATCGATAGTCAGGTTGTATTTACGCTTAATGTTTAACCATTGCCACACATACCAGCATTGGTTGTTCTCAGGCAGCCAGTCGGCAGGATCCTTAGTGGATTTACCTCGGTTTACCGTTGGACTCGCTAGAGCTACGTTTTCTAGGTCATTCGCAAAATTAATTCTTGTTTGAATATCCGCGTCACACATTCCACTATCGTGAGCTTCTCTCTTCGCCACAAGATGTTCAATATCTACATCACTATATTCGTTATAGCATGAGTCTTCGTACGCAGCATAAATGCCATCTAACTCCTCGGCCTTAAATACGTCTAGCTTGGGTACGTGATTGAAATCGATAGACCGATAGTCAGAACAATCATTTTCCGCAGCAATCCGCACTCCGAAGTAATAGTTTTCACTGTCTGAATTCGCGGAGTCCCCCGTAATTAGGAGAGCACTAAACGCTAGCAATGCGATAGTTAAGTATCTAAACATGTAATGTGATCCTGTGTGGGGGTTAAAGAATAATCTGCGAACGCGACAATTGCAAGGTTATACTAACAATGACATCGCCACATATTGACACCATGAGATTGGACCACGAGTTTAACCGGGTAGTCTTTATACGACTCTAAGTTTTTTAAGTTTTTGTTTGCAGAAGACGTTTGTGCGTTGTTCCAAAGACATGATCCCACAGCGGTGTAAGCCCAAAATTCACATCGCGTTTCGAGTGGTGCAAGTCATGAGCGTACATCAAATGATCGAACCACTTCATACCAGTTCGCAGATTTGCGTGATCCAACATATTTAAAACGGTGTGAAAGGAAATCACAAGCACGAATGAGGTGATACTTACTGGACCGACAACTGCTATACAAGCCAAGAGCAAACACAACGCGAGAACAGTCTCGTGCGGGCGCTGGTACAAGCCGTCAAATGCGGTGGGATGTTTACATCGATGATGCCAACCATGTAAATGTCGCATCAGAAACTTAGTATGCATAGCTCTATGCATCCAGTAATACGCGAGATCATAGAGAAGAATCGCGATTATGGCGTCGTACCAGAGTGTGGGTCCCGAACGGATCAAGAAATCCGAAAATAGCAATATCGCACCGATGTACGTAACAAAGGTCGCAACGATGTTCAGCGCGATGATGAGCCAGTAATTTCGCGCTCCGGTAATATCTCTGCTCGTTAGACGTATATTGGGTGCGTAATTGTAGGACAGTTGGCATATCCCCATCAATATGCCGGTGCCTGCTAAGATCGCGACAACGCCTGCTATTGCGGTACCGACGATAGTCAATTTACTACTCCTCGCGTCGTACCTCCGACGCGAAATGTACCTAATATAACATTGTACACCATTATTGAGTTGAATCTCTTGTACATGTATAGATTGAGATCGCTAAGCCGGTTTCGACTTCGTTCAATTTGTCGATTGAGGAATCGAACCGGTTTCCCAAGGCACACCCACTACACCAGCACAACATCAGACTGTACAGGCAGTGCTGAATCTGAGACAACTAAATTAAATGCGATGTTGATTGATGTGCAGAGTAGGAGGAGAGCGTTGGGCGAATTGATTTTGAGAGGTAAACTCGCTGTTATGAGGTAATCAAAGCGGAACACCCAACACTCTCGATTCTCCTATCGTTATTCTATTTGAACCTCTTCGTCTAATTCTTGGCTACGGTGTTGCTGTAAAAATTCGCAACATCTTAAAGGTAGATGGCGCTGCCAAAGATTTAGTTAATAATTTGGTCTTCGTCCGAACAGAAGATCGCCAATTGCCATGTCACTCAGTTGCCAGATGGTGTGGTTTTTACCATCGACCAACAAGTCGCAATTTAGAGTTTCGTGATTCCACTCAGGGAAAATGTCAAACACTCTTTCTACGTTGCGATCTTCTTCTGTTTTGCAATATACAGAAGTGCAATCTTCTTCTAATCGAACCGCGACGTGTTTGAGTTCTCTGCGTACGGTTCCGGGTACTCTTTCCACTCCGACGAACACTACGCGGTTATCTTCTCGTTGGCAGCAGTAGTGTCCTTGCGCCATTAGTGTTGCTCCCGATAATTCATTGAATCGGTTTACATCATCCTCGATCGTTGCTGACAGTCTCTTGAACACCCCATGCGGCGAACAACCAGCCCGGCGTTCGACCCATTTCTTTTGCTTTTCCTCAATATCTTTTTCGTTTGTGTTGGGCATTAGTTCTCCATTACCTGTTTAGACTTCAAGGTCTTTTACGGTTGACTCCTTCTGCTCCCGACCAGACGGTATCGCGAATGTTGAAACCGATTTCGCGATTTCCTCTGTTAGGTTAGAACGGCGATATCGACTGTATAGATCAACTTTCACGAACCACCATCTGCAAACAAACTAGGCTTGGTTCGTACCGCTCATTCTGCGTCAGCGCTCAGAGTACCGATTACTGCTTGCGATCGTCGATAGAGTGCGCGATGAGTTTCAGTTACCTCGATTCTGGAATCAGCGGCTCTTTCGCCGCTATCTTCTTGACGATCTCCTCATGCGCTTTGTCTAAATTGACAAACCGTTCCGCATGAATGGGGTGTGTAGACAGAAGTGTTCTTTGGTTTTCTCCTGGATACTCGACCGATAGTCGTTTCCAGAACGCGGAAGCATTTTGGGTATCCAATCCAGCTCGGGCTATCATGTAAAGACCTACGTAGTCCGCCTCTCGCTCAAACGCAGGGCTGAATGCTATCATTGCGAGATCTGCAAACAAACCTTCATCGTCTTCATCGCCTTCGTCGCCCAAGATTACATCGAGAATACTACCAGCTAAGCCAATACCACCGGTTTTGGCAATATGAGACATCGCGTTATGGGCTAACTCGTGACCCAAGACTACCTGCATCTCGTTATCACTCTCCACTTCCTTGATCATGCCAGTAAATACAAAGATATCGTCGCCATCCGCATATGCATTTGGCGAACCATCCTGTAAAAGATACACAAAGGACATGCACATCGGTTCTGGTTCCAAAACTTCTACAATCTGTTCATGACTCCCTCTGCGCATGACCGTAAGAGTGATCGGATCTCCTTTCTTGAGTGCATCTTTCAAAGTATTGTGTGCGGTACCATGAGACCATGGATTGTCACCGATCTTCTTGTCGTTGATTTGGTAGAGTCGATCTCCATTCTGCAACGAGCTATTCGCAGCTGGAGTATCCGGTATTAGGTAGATCACAGGTCGGGAACCGATACCAAACTCTTCTTCTGCAACTCTTCGTATGTTCGGTGGGAACATACGTTTGGTGAGAATAGATACTCCGATTCTATGACCTGATACGGGACCGCAGATTTCGTTATTAGCTCTCAAGATTGGGAGCATCAACTTATTCACATCGACCAATCTTTTCAGGTATAACTCAATCGCAAGTTTGTGCTGTTCTTGTAATGCCTCTCTCACGTCTTCTCTGTCGCCGCGAGGAACATCGGTGGACATGCATCCCGAGATAAGAAGAGTGAGTACTGCGAGGATAAATGCGGTTAATAATTTTGACACTTTAGACCTCCTTCCCTTATTGAATTTGTGTTTACTAATATTGTAAGAACATGGCCGTTCGATGGACTCTGACGGCTAGTCAAGGTCGCTTACGCATATCACAGTTAGACGTACGCCATGACCGAAAATTCATTTCTCAGGCGAGAAAATCAGCCAATCGGTCTTAAACTGCTTAAACGTTGATGTATCCCGCAAAAATCGATCGGGCGATATTCTTTGCTGTTTCGATGTCATCGACTTGTACAGATTTCACAGAATCTGTAATTCACGGTGTCGTTTTCACGAAGATATAAGGTGTTTCCTGCATTACTTTTACGGCGCAAAATAAATTGTTCGCCAAACTGAGGAAACTTCATACCGCCATTGAAGAACTAAGATTAAAGGTCGACTGGTAAAAATTTACTCTGTGTTACCTCGTTTGAACTCCAACTCCAAAGTGTAACTTGTCTGAACTTCAGTATCTAGCACGAGAGTCTCAGGCAATGCGTATTGTTCATCGTTGTATCCGTACTTCATCATCAGACGCGTCGAATTTTGATCAACGAAGGTTACATGGACGGGGTGGTGAAAAGTACTGCCGTTAATGTCTCCGTACAAATCATCCCTCGTGATAAACACCTCTTCCTCATTCGCATTCAGCATAGTGTTGCCGTGGTATCGATCCCAGTAGGGTCGATAAATTTTGTTTTTGGTGTATTGAACGTGTAACGAAGAGGTATCCAGCATCACTTTGGACATCACGTACGGAAATGTTCGGTTGTACTTCGTAGACTTCGCCACTCGTTCTGGAGCAGTATCAAAAAGCGACGGTAGTTGATCCATCCAGATCCGCACTCTGAAGTGCGTTCGCATTATGCGAACCGGGTACAGTGTGATCTCTAACTTTGTACACTCGAGTGGCACAGTCTCCGCTGCAGAGTCTGCAGATAACGCTTGCTCTCCTTGAATATTCATAGTGGTTTCGACAAAGTTGTCCAAAAAAATGGTGAATTCCTCATCATTGGCTACCGCGTCGAAATTCATTCGTAGTTCAGTTTCTTGTTCTTCGGCCCCTTTACATTCAATGAATCGCTTCTGCACGTCGGTCCATTCGTTTGATTTGGTAAGTACTGTGTACAGCCCATCATTCCAAGCTAAAGGCGCAAACGGTTCAATTTCAACCGCAACCGGTGGAGGAGGTTGGTCTGGCTTACGGTGCCCACTAAACGACCAGGCTCCTGGGGCTTGAATATCACCCGATCTCTCAAACATTTCTCCGGAAATATTCTCTTCATTGAAAGTACCTTTATATTCTTGTACATATTTCTTGTCGTCGAAATGTGGTTGGAATGAAAAGTAAAAGGTGTTTTCTTGAATCTCGAGATTCTCCACCTGAAACGTCTTTTTGTCGCTGTTAGTCCATTCACCACTGAAATTGCCGTCTGCATCAGTTACTAGTTTGAAATACATCTCTCGATGACTCGGTTGACTATCCCACTCAATTTGAAAAATCAACAACGACTCTGCCGATGCGGAAGTGTTCTGTACATTTGTCGCATCACTAGAAGTTTCTGGAGCACGGTTGATCGCTTCTTGTGCCTCTTCATCAGCATGAGGAGACTCTATGGTAGCGTCTTTCGTGGACTTTCTATGATCATCAAACTGAGACAATCTATTGAGGTTTTTCAAAGCACTATGTAGACGATGACGTGAGTCCGTAGCACCGTGGTCAGGGAACGAACCTTGATTTGCTGGTTCAAACTCTGTTTCCGCGGTAGTGTGAAATCGCTTACCGATTTGCGTCAATTTGTCCTTATGGGTCAGCGCTTTTGATCCATAGGAAACGATCGCCTCAACAACAAACGATGCTAAATGAATGTCGTCAAGTTGCTCCATACGCTCTACTAGGGCACTAAATCCTTCATCTGTTTGGCATTGGCCTAATCCGCGTGCCGCACTGCCGCTAGAGTTTGCTAAAAAGTCGTTGGGGTCCGCAAGCAACGCATCAATTCGCAAAGCAGTTGCTTCGGGTGTCGCAAAACGCCCCAACGTCAGAGCGTTTAGCGTTCCTCCAGGTTGCGAAGGATCGTAATTTTCCCAAATCACCTCGTGAACTTCTTCATCCCGCGGAAAAACAACTGCTAACACGTAGGGTATCTCGGTCCAAGGGGGAGGCTTATCTGACTCTAACCAGTCCTTGAATTTTTCTACATCTTGCAAAATCTGGAGTTCTTCCTTGGGTCCAACTTCTACCGGCGGAGTAAATCTAGGCGGGGTTCCTCCCGATTCCTGTACGTTTTTGCGCCAATACCAAAGGAGAAACTCCTTGAGACCGGGGATGGCGGCGAAGTCGCGCAATACAGGTGGCCTCTCTCGCGCGCGTGAGTGCCAATTTACAAACTCGACGAACATAGAGAGCTGCGATATTCCTTCATCGACTTTATCCGAGTCGCCGCTGAATATTAGTTCAGCAATCTTCTCATTGATTTCGGTATTGCTCAAGGATGGATCGTTCACGCCAGTGGCCTGAGGTCCGTCGAGCAATGTTTGAATTTCCTCTCGTACCTCATCGGATACGGCATCGGACAAGTACTCAAAAACGTCTGCGTCCTGAGTCCGTGCGATTTCTACCACGCATCCCACTGCTAAGAGCGACACCCAGAGAACGAATTGGTTGCGTTTCTCTGACAAACTACTGCGCTCCTTTCAGCTTCAATTTAAACATCAGAATCAAGAATTCTGTTGTTCTCGTTATGCGCCCCACACGTCTTCTGTGATGTCGCAGCTGACACTGGTAACCATGCATCCCACGATAACAAAATTACGAATTTCAAGAGTAAATGCAGTCGCAAATTCGACGCCTTTGGATGTTCTTCTATGAGTGAAATCGTTCTAAAACTATTGTAAGAAAATGACGCTTGGATGCGCCGCGCCGCGATTCAGTTGACGGGATTACAGTTTTCATAAAACTGAGTTCTAGAGTGCTGAAATTGCCTTCTTTTGGCGTTTGTACAATACGGCAAAGTTCAAAAAAGAGGACACCATGAACTCACGGACTCGAAAATATCTCGCGCAGTCTGCGGCTGCGACTCTTGACGGTTTGGTATTGGATTTATTGGTTGAGCACAACGATCCTATTGGCTTAACGGAAATCACTAGAAAACTCGGCCTATACGACAATACTCCCGAGGGCTACCGCGGTTGGATCGTAACTGAATGCCTGTTCTGTTTAGAGGCTAACGGCGATGTAGATCACGTCGGAAACAAGTGGGTCGTAATAAATCAGTAGTGCAAGGAGAGACATCCTTCGGGCTCACCCTACCGTAGATTGATTGCGATTGGGAGTTGCAATACGCGATTACTAGACGAATTCTCAGAGGCATCTTCTATCGTCGATTCTGATTAGAGGAGTAATCTTCGGTCAACCAGTAAAAAGCTAACCATTTGCAGTTATTGCAGTCTACCAAAACGTATAAACGTCGGTCTAGATCTGTCTCACAAACTTGATCAACAACTTTTGGGTTCTTTAATAGATTCGGTGTATCCCAATTGTGTTAACCATTCGAGTGGCAAACCGCAAACTCTGTGCACGCCAAGACCCCGGATCCATTGTTCAAATGAATTGATGATTTTGGGTTCTTCTGTTCTTCTGTGATTGCGCCCAATGCAAACAAAGTTCCGATCCCCATTCTCGAGGTAATTGGATGGGAGGCGCGGTCCTTCACCTCCAAAATACACGAAGTCATCGCTCAGTAAGACTCTTGGTACACCTGTATCTCTTTTAGTGTGAGCCTCGTTTTGTGTGCCGTCTGGGTGACTATGGTAGGAATGTAGTTGCCTCCAGCTATTTTGACCGCGCCATTCGTAAATGTTGTCTCCCGATGCAGAAACTCTTACCAAATTTCCCTTGAATATTGGTTTCTTGAACTGAAAGCGGGGATCGGTCCAATATGCGGGTGTGTTAATGACTTCCGTAACGCGCATTGCATACACTAAATATCCTCCCCGACCAACATCTCTTGCGTTACTTCCCGTACCAACGATCCAATCTCCCTCACGTGCGCCGTTACGAATTCGCGGTTTGCAGGTAGCTAACGAACAGTAACCAAAGAATGGATTTGGCGCAAACCCTGCGTCAGAACGCACTACATACGAATAGAGATTTCTTGACACCTATTCAATACTCCCTGATATAAAGTCACTCTGCATCAAATTCTAGTTGGCGCGATCTTCCGGTGATTTCTCACTAAGTAACAGAGTAGTCTCAGTCATCGTCCTTTTGGTCACGTTTCTAAGAACCAAGTCCAATGCGCCCTCTAACTAACGTTGTCTCCAAACGAGACAAAAGAGTCGGCAGATTGTTTGTGGTACTTGGGAAGTTGATAGAGGATTGATGTTCGATTCCCTTCCTTTGTCGGAGTCGTAAAGTTTCGTCACGGCAACTTCACACGGTGTTCACGAGAGTCCTTGGATTGCTACAAAGCATAGCTCCTTATGCGCTCATGAGAGTAGTACTCGACCCCATGAATTTCTTGTGCGCGGTTTCGTGCGGTCATTCAGTAGTCGGTTCCCCAATAGAACGACACAGCACAGACTCGAAACATTACAAATTCACTCGAGCAATATGCCTTCGTTCGCATGGAGTATTGGGACTATCAAAACCTAGACACTCAATTGAGTTTTGTCCAGCTACACTTCGAGCGATATTCAGATATTTGTGCAACGTAGTAAGTATCGCCGCTATTTAGATTCAGAAATGAGTTCATTCTAGACTGAAGTTGCATGGGAGACAGTTCAGAGTCCAAGCGGAGAATTGTCGGACTAGTATTGTGTCTCCAGACATTTCCTAGACTGGAAATCTGTTTCTCAACTCCAACGTAGTCGAGCCATTTCTGGTTTTTGAGAGTGTAGTGAAGAATGTACCGGTGCACTTTGCTGTCCTTTAAGTCCCTTGTCTCCAAATTGAAAATACCTAAACCAAGTCAAGCATAGCTTTAACAAGTCATCTAGTTGGTTAGGACGAGATGTAACGACAACGACTTCACGAATATCGGTTCAGGTTGGATTTCATCTCGTCAGGCTATTTTAGTCCTCGCCGAGTAATTCCAGCACCGATAGAACTGTTCGCAAGTTAGAGCACTACTTCAGTCTGACAACTAGTGCTAATTCACCAAATTTATACGCAAAGGAAGAGCATGTGAGAGCTTTAGAGGACTTGTCCCGAAGAATAAGCTCAACCTACACCACTCAAACGACAGTTTCTAGGTCGTCAATGGACAGCTCGAACGTGTGATCGAAGGGTTGGAAAGCAATACGTTCATCGACGCCGTCAATGTGTTCTAGTAGGTGATCATTGATATACCTATAGGTCTGGTTACCCCGTGCACCGTTTTGAAAGAAGTGCGGTTGAAAAAAAGAGTTTTCGTAGAATCGTGTTATGGATCTTCGCACTAGGACACCACCCCAGCAGACGGGGCTCTACGGTTCGCGAATGAGTGATCCTGCAAGGCGTGAAGACGCCACGTACAACTTTCTCGACAAAGCAAATGCGCTCGAGCGTGTCTATTACTCGCACCTCGGCGCGGTGATTGTCAACTTGCGCAAGCCGTTGAAGGCACACCTCACGGTTGATGAGCAGTTGGCGCGTCTGAGTACGGAAGACCGCAAGAAGGTGATTGATCGGTATGGTACAGGAAACATCATTTTGGATGCGATCGCAAAGCGATACGGTAAGCCCACTCCAGCAGAACTGCGTAAGTATTGGCGCACAGATCAAAAACCGACTAGGGAGATAGTCCAGCCCGTATCGCGTCGGCTCTGTTGAAGTCTATCAGAGCAGTCGCAGAAGTGGGCTAGAGTAGCAACAGAGATTAGAGTCCTAGTCGATCATTGCCCACCTATTCGCATTCCATGCAGTTCGGTTTAAATCTTTGTGCAATGTGCCAAGCTTAAGTTCAAAAATTCGTACAGTGGTTGACACTAGTATCGATTTCATAGTTACTTTGTCTCAGGTATCTTCGACACAGGCGCGCAGTCGAGACGCGAGCGTATTAGAGCACATCGGTTCGGCGATCCAGTTTCCACTACAAAACGGAGTTTACCAGTAGAGTCGTTGCGTTGGTTTGGTGGTAAAAACATCATAAAAACTTTGGCGATTTGAATCGAATGTAGCTTTGCCGGTCTCGTACCAAGTCGTCTCAGTTTGTTACACCGTTTATTTGAGATTTGCAATAGAAATTGCTATACCGGGCACCGTCGTACATGAGCTACTAGGGACTGATTAATCCAGTGCTGAGTGCATTCACTGAGGGATGTAAGACCCTTAGGGTTAGGAAAGTCTCCCGTTTGGCTTCTGCACGAGTGCTAGACCATGGTCGCTGTGGACGATCGATCAAATTGATCTTCGATTGAGTCGCCTAGTCTTTACTACTCTTCAACCTAGCAGGGTTAGTTCTTGGTTCGAGTTTCTTTAAAGCCCTCGATCACTACGTCTTCGATATTAGATCCAAATTTAGTGCCTTCTAATACCTTTGATAGTTTTTGACGTGCGGCACGGTGAAGAGGATGCGGAAAATATGCAATACCCGACAACCCTTGCTCGACGCTAGGCAAAATTTTTTTGATTCCGCTCCAACCCGATAGCCAGATTTTTGGAGAGTCGGTTTGATGGGGGTGTTGAATTACGATAGAAGGATCAAATCGCGCTGCTTCGCGTCGCATATTCTTAATGCGGATTCGGCGATTTATTCCTAATCTCTTGTTTTCAGGAATCCTAGGGTTAAACACATTGAGGTCATGACATCCCAAAACGAGGATTCGTAATCCGTCAACTGTAACACAATGCGTACTCAAATCGACGACATGAACGAGCGAGTATTGTTGCTCGTCTGTTGGGTAAGACTTTCCCGTCCACGCTACTATTGAAGCTCTCCTGCCAGTGAGTTTGAGAACGGCTACAAGTTCAATGTGAGGGCGTTTTATTGCCTTTTTTCCAATCTTGTCGTCACTTATATGCTTGAGATCTATACCGACGGTTAAGTATTTCGTTCGTTTTGCAAGAACCCTGATTGCTTCTTCGGAGAGGACACGACGAATGCATTTTTCTCCATATCCCTTCAACACTTCGAAGTTGCTATTATCGGATATCCATCCCGTATCTACGCCGTCTAGACCGTTTGGGAACCGGTCAAATATGAATCCTCCTGGCAAAACCGTGAAGTCGACTCTTTGAACTCCTTTCGGCCAATCTTTATGGAGAGCTCTCTCGATTAACGTGCGGGCTGCAGAAATGTTATCATCTGGTGTGTCTCGACGATGTAATCGACCATTCACACACAACCTGACGATGCTTGAGGTCTCTGGTTTAACTCTAGAGTTTGTTGGAGTTACCATTCTGTTGGTCTCCAACCGTTGTCCATTACAACTTCCATGGTAGCGTCTGAGCACGTTGTACCGACGAACCACTGCCGAGAACTAGTGCAAATTTATGAGGCACAGAAAAACCGTGAAAGAGCCTTTCAAAAGGTAGATTGTCCCAATTCGTGCTCAGATTCGACCCGTACTCGATTTCTATTCGTAGGTTTCATCCAACCAAGGCTAATCCATACTAAAGCACTGTTTCGATCTGTCGCCGTTTAGGTTCCTTTGTTAAGAAAGTTTTCATGTTCTAAATTGAAAATTAAACCCAGCATTTGTTTCGACAAAAAAGTAAGTTCTTCAGGGTCAGTAATAAACCATTGCGACTTATTTACAACTCTTTCTGAAAGTCGTAGCGTATTCTCAAGTATCGATTTCCACAATCCTGACTGATTACAACGAAAAATAAATAGAAGTTCTCCTTTTTCAGGTAAGTACGTGGTCTGACCACTGCACTGAACAAGAAATGCTTGCTCTACAGTAGCATCATCGCTTCCTTGAGTCGAATGACCAATTGACATGGGAAAATATTTTTGTTTGTTGCTGAAATAACATGGTAAACTCCAAGCGAATACCGCTTCTTCTCCTTCACCCTCTCTGACGATTTCCATAATCTCTTCCATTGTTAAAGTGGTACATTGTTTCGGTAAATTGTATCGGTGCCTCAGCTGAGGGAATAAGTCACCCTCAATTTTTTGTTCCTAGATTTCACTTCGAGGTGTATGCAAGAGATCAAGTGCGTTGTGAGTAGGTAATACTGTACAAGATAGCGCGAGGTGGAACAGTCAATAGTGGAACCCGATTGTTTTGCCTGAAGTGTTGAATGGGTAATTCATTACTTTTTTAAAGAGGAGCAAAGCTTCAAGAATTGGTCCGTTGGACGTCTTGAGACACAAAACCATCTAACACTCGATCGAAGAAGGAATCGAGCGGTGAGCACAGGAACTCAACTACATGTTCCGAGAGTTTCGAGATTTCCGGTAGTATCAAGACTCTTTCGATTCAATCCGCGAGCACGTACTTGCCACCAATGCAGTAATTTAAATCGAATACACAAACTCCCTAGGTTCGTCTTCAGAATTGGTCCCGACCTGTGCCAAATTGCGTAAACATGCAACCTTCATGACAACATCTGCGTGATGTTCAACTAGTCCCTTCAAGGAGCATACTCGATGGCTCTCACTTAGTAAGACAAAAAAGTATTTTCTCATTTCAGTCGAACTAGAGCACTTGTCCCAATCTGCTTTCGCGGCTAATCTTGGGACATATTGTCCGCAAACAAAAGCACTTCAGTCAACAGACTTGCAATTAGCTCATTTGCGATCCAGAACCTCAAGAGTTTTCAAAGGTTGCACGCGCCACCCGTTGCTGACGTGTTCGCATACGAATACAGGATTGGAGATCCACAATCTTCTGTCCACGCGGTTATAGAACGAGCGCGGAGACAAACAGGTCAAAACAGATCATCGAGCATTAGCAAGTATTACAGGATCGTCCGACATCTGAGAGTCTAAGTTGACGACATGTTTGACGCGACGAGGAGAGTGGTAAGATGGGACTCGTCGATAGAAAGGTTGTCCGAAATACTCCCTAAACGTAGAGAACTGTAAAAGAACTTAACCTAAATTTATTGTAAAGTTATTTAGCAGATTTATCGCGCGTTGGTGCTGAGTCTTTCGGAGGAGGACCTGGCGGTGGAACTAGTTCACGATACCGCTGCCGTTCTGCGTCAGACATTCTTTCGCCGTAGCGTTTGGCGTTTTCCCTAATCCGCTCGTAGCGTCTATTTGTACTGTCTTGATCACTCATATTTATTCTCTCCTGGACTGTATCGTAAATAAGCATCTACATCGCGTGTCAATATGTCCAATTTCTCATGTTTTGCTTCAAGCCTGTCCAATTTTTCAGCTAGATTGTCGTGTCTTTCTTTGACCACTTTTTCTTGCAACTTAAGATACATGAACACAAAGAATTGAACTAAATTGAGAATGCCCAAAATGATGAGAACAATGTAGTACCATTCCATGGAATCTACGAGTTCTGCGTTTGTCTGGGTTGTCTATTCAACGCAGTTCTAAACGAGTGATACATCGCCTTCCTTCTGGCTCTTTGAGCGCTAATGTTGTTCGGCAGGTTGTATGAACGATTCTTTGGTTCTTCTTCAATTTTTCAGCGACAAGAATGACATTCCAAAGCAGTATTCATAAACATAAACATACGAAGCAAAAATCTAGCGAATTGAACCCCGTCGGTTGCGTATATTTACATCTACTTTACGGACTTGCGCTACCAACTCCTGTTTTAAGCTCGCACAAACCGACTCAAGTTGCTTGCGCGAACTCTTACTTTTATTATACCGAGTGCTCGTTTTCGTCATATGGCTATCTGTAAGAATTGTCGGATACTCTACTTATCTAAGTGCCCTTTTCAGTTCTTTGTGAAATTTAGAAGCAGACTCCATTGTCTTGGATGCGGTGACAAATCTCTCTGTTGACATCGCGACATCAGCTCTCTTTGAGTATTCACAATATAGGTCTATGTCCTTGTTGGAGTGTAACACAGGCCACTTTTTCAGGTAATCTGGAATGTAATCGTCAGTACTAGAGTAACTTGCTAATCGGAACCCTTTTTCTGACCCGACTCCTATCTCCCAAGGTACCCACCAAGACTTCGCGGTCTCTTGTGAAATGACAGCGATAAGCTGATTACACTCACCTAGACGTTGTAGCAAATAATCTGCCAAGTCTGGTCCATCTTTTACTAGTGCTCGGTCAATCGAATCCAGATAAACCTCGAGCCCGTTGTATCTGACTCTCTCCGCGACTCTATTGGCGATGTAGGTGTCAGTATTTTTATGTGAAATGAAGACTTTAATCATGGTTGTGTCCTATATTAGATTCTGTTCAGCAAGACGGCGATAGTGTATTCCCGTGTCAGTCAATTTGACTGTTCCAGAGTAAACGGCTGCGTCCCACATGTGTTGATGGGAAACCGGGACGACCAACCCTTGACGATTACACGATTGAAGATCTCGATAAATACTCTTTTTTTCCTCGTTCACCGGGATACTCTCAAACGTATCAGCGTTTGAACCTCTATTAGGTTCACAGCTCGGATCTAGTGGAAATTCGAAACCTTGTGTTGGAAAATACTCTGGCAGTTTGCGGATGATTGTTTTGTCGATTCTCGGACTAACCTGCCTAAGGGAAATAAATTGTTGCACGTTTGTTTTGTAGATCGGTCTTTGTCCCCACACCCCAAGGGTTTGATCAACATGAGCATAAAGTGCGGCTGGAGTGATGCGTCCCAGGATGTCAGCAGCTTGGCCTCTTAACCCATCTAAGATTAGAGATGAGAAGACACCATGCCCATCTCGTTCCTCCGCATTACCCTGTCGGTCGCAAGCCGTTAGTATCGTTATACCTTTACCAATAAATGACACATTTCCCTTTGTACCCATTCCTGCAAGTTCACCAGCGTAACCAGAACCACAACAATCCAAGATGGCTACAGTAGACTTGATCTTCGGGTAGACTCGATTCGCAAAATGTAGAAAGCGATCTAAATGCAATCCCCAATTTGGATCTTGTCCATCGTTAGTAACGAGACACGCACTATCTGTGTGCTCATCGAATATTCCGTGCCCGGCGAAATAGAACAACACAGTATCTGCTTCGCCCTCAAAGAGTTGTTTTAAATATTGATTCAACTTGTTCGCGCTGACTTCGGAGTCTAGTAAGTATCGAACGTTGAAGTTTGGCGACCCATCTTGATTCGCAGATAACAGCGAACCTACTGCGTTTGCATCGTTCACGCAACCACACAGTCCATTACCCGATGTGTAATCGTCAATGCCAACCACCAAAGCTCTGTTCATGTTTTCATCTAAGCCAAGCTATTTAGAAACCGCAGAATATTTTGCTCTGTCCATTCGACCACTCGCTGATTACGTATTTCATAGGGTAAAACTGCGAGTCTACGTGCTGGATTTGGGTAGCCGTGGATCAGTAAGAGAGGGACACCCTCTTTAATTCCACAGTCAAGTTCCCATAATTGACCATCTGCCTTGGGTGTGTTAAGAGTAATCACTCCTATCATGCCTGAGCACATCCTTATACGATTTCGACAGTTGGTCTTCCAACTTGAACTCCAAGGCTGTTGAACCGAGTAGTCAGTGAAATCGATCTTGTTATGAGAGTTTCTTTTCTGACCCACTAACAAGTTTCGTAAGTTTTTGTCTTCGATGGGAAAGCTAGTGAATACTCGTGCCAATTGAACCGTTCTTTTAAATCTTGGTAATGGGTCTCGCCTAGCTTCTCTAGATGGGGTTCTTTTTCGTCATTTCAAGGAATAACAACTAGTATTTTGCTAGCTTGAACAACAAAATCTACTTCGTTTAGTGTTCTCTGTCCAAGAGGAAATTTGCGATTCGTAGACGGCGTTGACGAGTGTGAAGCAAGCACCCTTGCAGCGCGTTGGCTTTGTCCACCGTTTTGGACTACAACCGATGTTGACCAGCTACAACCAGCATAGGTGTGTCAAAATGAACTTCTGCGGTGTGAGAGCAAGATTCCAACAATTGAGTCTCGATGGCAGCGTTCTTACCTACGTACTAAGACTAGCAACTATAGTCCGAAGGCTTTGCGCCAACAGTTCTACCCGAACTCGAAACGCGTCTCAACAGTTAGGTCCTGAGTTTCATGGCTAGTGAGCGACGCGGCAAAGACACGAGGATTGATCAAGACTGCTTTGATCCTAGTGTGGACACCCTCGACGAGACTGAGCCAACGCAACTAATGTCATTCATCCTTCACACCTCTGGTGGAGACACGCTAGTCTCGTGGTGACTGATCGACTTGCAACGCATTTCTTACTCGGAATTTCATGTGCTGATTCAGTTTATGGCGTTTGAGCGGGGGGACGCTCATCGCGCTAGGCGCAGACACCGTAACAATGAACAGACACTTTGTCATGGGACCGATTGACCCCAGCGTTAGTGAGTTGCTCACCCCCCGATTGGAGAAACTAAGGCAATCCTCTCCGGTTCCAGTGAGTGTTCAGAGCATGAGAGGATTCTTCAACGCGGCAAGGGACGGGTTGGGGATCAACGATAGCGAGCAACTTACTGCAACATTGGTGAGCCTTACAAACCACACTCATCCGGTCGCTCTAGGTTCCCTATTCAGAACCGAAGCGCAAATACGCCTGTTAGCAAAAACATTGCTTCCGTAGCAGATTGAGGACGTGGAAACGGTATAGTCTACCTTACACTATTTCTGAGCAGATTCTGGTAGCCATGACTACACCATCAATCGAAGCGAGTCGATTGAATTAGGATTACAGAGGGAGAACCCTTTGGAAGAAATATAAGAACCGTTGAGCAACATTCATCTGAGTGTCACGGAGGAGTTCAAAGTTTCCGAACCGTACTGCATAGACTCAATTCTTAATGGAGAACAGGACGGAGACAATGCTGCTTATTCAATTCTCCACGGAATTGTCGAACTCACTAGAAGTGGTCATTACACGTTTCTTTCCATTGGAACGCGGACTGTCGTAGGAGTTCAAGGCAATCCACCAAAAATGGGTGTTAGAGACTCGTGCTCTTTCGAAGGATGGAAACGGCATCCAGGGTCAGCTGAGAAAATAAAGAATTCGTTAGCTTCTTTTAGAAATCTGCGATCTGGGCAGTACGGCATGGTTTCGACTCGGGTTTCAAATTAAACCCTCGCTCAAACATTGGCGAATTCAATCTGTAATATACAAACCGTGTGTACTCTTTCAGAAGAGCTGTATTTTCAAGTAACTAAAGAAATTTTCGTAAGTCAAGAGAATCAGTACCAGGAGTACAAACAAAGGTCTCTTAGGTCATTAGCGTATTCGTTCGCTGCGATTGGTGTAGTAGCAGCGGTGATTTTGCAATCTCAAGTACCCTTGTCGCACTTACCGTTTAAGATTTGTAGTGGTCTGTCGTCTCTCGGAGTATGTTTGTGTGTTATTGTTGTTCTAGCGTCGGCTATGTATATTCAATTTCCAAAAAATTGGGCTGTTGGTGTCCAACCGGAGAAAATGAAGGGATATATTCAACAAGATAAAATGCAAGGAAAACTCTACGAAGACCTAGGCGACGCATATAGTCGGTTTGTTGATACAAATGACAAGACGTTAAAAAAATGTGCTAAGGCTTGGAAATTTATCTTACTAACGTTGTGTACTCAGGTTGTGTTCTTATTCCTTTTCTATTTCACGTACATCATCGGATGGTAGTGATCTTTCTTCAACTCTTGCAGGAAGCGGTTCGGATGGTTCACTTTCTGTAGGAGGTTCAGGTGGAGAAGAAGGTTGTGTGTCTTGTGGTTTGTCGTTATTGTTCATACTAGTATCCTTTGGAGGAATTTTACGCTGGGTTATTCTAAGTAAGTCTACATATATCCTAACAATTCCCAAATTTTTTAAAATTGTTCCGAACTCGTGGCGAAGAGTGTGAATGTGAGCACGTGTCGGGAACACAATAGAAGGACTCATTGAGAGGACAAACAGTGTAGCTTGTTGATCAAAATAGACCAAAAAAGTGTCCTCTGTACCATTACGCGCAACTTGTCGAAGGACGAGGAAATGCAATTCGGGGCGAGCCCGCGAGCTTTCAATCTGTCCCAGCACCTGTTCAGTCCCAATCGACCCGAACGGGTTCACTCTAATTTTGTCGTGTGAACAGCTCGTTCCTTCTCTTACCCTAAGACTCTAGGTACTTTATGATGCGATGACAATGTTCATTATCTGATTGGTGTTTCAACCCAATCTTTGCGACATCTCTCGCTCTTTCACGATTTCCCACGTTGAGGTGGAGCCAAGCCAACCTTGAACAGTCTGTTGCAGATAGCTTGTCTATACTGCGCTCCAAGACATTAATTACCTCTTGAAGGAGTTCTTTTACTTCGTAAGACCACGCATCTTCGATTCGTTGGTCTTTGAGATCACGGATCCGGCTATTTAGTTGGTTTGCAACATTACTAACTTTCACAAAATTTGATGTGGGAAGAAGTGCTATCTCGCACAAAGCATGCACCTCCCCGACTGTGTCATGCAACTCTGCGTAAAGATCAAGCAATCGATCCCAAGCTTGTTCTTTTTCAGCCATGTCAGCAGTCTCAAGATAAGCTTTTAAATATCTCTCGGCATCTGCTGGTGACCGCTGTTTACCACGTGGATCCAACACCAAGTCTACTAGGCGTAAATAGGTTTTAGGATGGCAATTGGCTAAGTACTCAAGAATCGGTTTAAGTCTTTCCCACTCGTTGGGATCGTTGCGTACTCTTTTTGAGATTCCGTTTATCAAGTTGTTTATTCTCGGAAGAGCTCCTTTATTAACACTGTCGCGTTTGCCTGCTCCGAACCCCATTAGCAACTTCCTATCTTCTTCCACGGCAGCTTTAAACCGGCTTACTTGTAACTCGCGTTGGCCAAATATTGCGGCGGCCAACGGTACTCCGACAAACCGAGTGTCCTCTTTGCTTGAAGTAGTTTGGTCAATCAGTGAGTATTGAATCGCTTCGTCTAAAGCAGCTGCGACGTCATAGCGTTCAACCTCTGGTCTGAGAGCTACAGCTTGGACAGCTACTTCGGGAACATACATACGCCAACTACAAAGTAGCAGAAACACTCTTTGCGCAGCACTACTGAGAGCCTCAAATGTCCTCTTGAAGAGAGCATCAAGTAATCGATCAGCTGTTGCAACTATTCTGCTGGGCTTTACAGCTCGATTCTCTTTTGCTGATTGACCGAGCAAGATCTTGATCACGTAGGGGTGTCCTTCAGATTCTGAAATCAATTCGGACTTAAACCTACCGCTAATTAGTTGGCTGATACCTAGTCGTTTCGCATGCTGGTCTATGAGTTTGTCAGCTTCGTCGTCTAGCATCCCAGTGATCTGAATTGGGTAGTCGCCACGAAAATCACGAAATCTTGTGGTTATCAGAACTTTATTTGGTAGGCGAATATGGGCATCAAGCCACTCATAAACTTCGATCGGATTCTGAAGTGTTTCGAAATTGTCAAGTACAAATAACGTAGTTCCGGCGGTTCCTTCTTTGAGGCAATCTTGAAAATATGTAATGGGATCGAAGTCTGTTTCATTCCTCTCGGCAGGGTTAAGTAATCGAACCGTGGCGCGAGCGATATCTCGTTGCGAAAATACGTTTCGCGAAACTGGTTTTGGTCCATCGTCCAATAGATCTATATCTCGCGCGCTAATCCACAAGACAACTTCATACGGTGGTTTATCGTGCTGCGATATTTGGTTTATCGCTCGTAATGCAACGGAGGTCTTGCCAATTCCACCTGGTCCTGTTAGAGTGACGATTGGGTGCCTTTCTGTAGTGGCAAGTTCCGTTAGAACTCGGTGCTCTAGATTTGGTCTGGGGACATATCCAGACTGTAAACTAGGAATATTTGTGAATATCCCCCCGACGGGCTCTAACGTCTCTACTCCGTCAGTTTCACTTCCCGGTAAATTTGTTCCCGGTCTTGACCATCTTGCACCACTTTCCTTGCCGACTGTATTTGTTACATAAGACAGTGTCTCGAACTTCCCTTTTTCAAAATTTCCATTTGGAAGAGCGATGTCGTGTATTTCGGGAGTTGTGTAAATCAGAGGAACATATCTGAGCTTTGATGGGTCGGACTGAGCTTCAAGTTGGACATAGACACCAGATTGAAGTCGAAAGTTTGTAGTGCGCTTGAGATAATCGAGGGACACCGTATTACCCAGGAGCGCAGACACACGATACTTACCGGAAAGGTTTTGATGTAGATAGACCCAAGGTAATTTGAGCAATTCCATATTTTCAATGACCGCGTCAATGGCTTGCTCCAAGTGTGGACAGGCAGCGTGACATTCCGTCGTGATTGTAGCTCCGTGCCCGCGTGTTCTGTTTCGAATTTGTGCTCCAATCTCAAAAAAACGTCGCAGAGGAACTTTCTCTCCAAGACCAGCGTGTGTACCTAGTAATCGCGCACTCTCACGTAAGTCAAGTAAAGCGTCGAACCACCACGCGGAATGGCCTTTCCGTTCTGTTAATTCTCTTGTAACTTTGCGAGCGCTTGAACTTAAAAATTGTGCAGGTGTACCTACGAGCGCGGTATTCAAGATCTCTACCCAGTCAACGAGCGATTGTGAGCGAACAAGCTTGTGTTCAAGTGAGTAACGATGTCCGTCAGTGTCATCGTCGATGCATGATACGACTCCCAACACCACGATCTTGGTCAGATATTCGAGCTTGAGCATAAGGGCGTTGAAATATGCAACATCACCTTCTTCAAGGTCTCGTTCGAGTCGTGCGTCGATACCACGAAATAGTTGATCTTGCAATTTGTTAGTGTCGGTCAATGTAACTGCAAACGGTAATTCAAATCGGAGTATTATTCACATAGCTGAGGCACATTCGTTCCCTTGTCAATATTGATGTTCGGAGTCGCTTTGTAGGTCCTAGCCTCCATTGTGAAGTACACATTACGTATCAACGCTATGTTATGTAGTCAATACAGAACAGAACCGTGCGTTGGGTAGGTGTGTGAGAAAGGCACATCTCACTGAAACACCCCCAAACCGTGCTCTTATTATTGTGCTTTCGGTCTGAGAGTTTTTGTACAGGAGTCGTTTTACCAACTAACTGATGGGTAATCGATAAAGGGTTCGATTGCTTTATCCCTCATCATGCTCAGACCCGATACTGCTGAGATCATAAAGTGAGTATTCACTCTAAGTCCTTTGGCAATACTTGCCATGAACCTCTTCTTGCTCTGACATTTTCTCTCTTGACTGTTACAAAGTCGGGTCTGCCAAGATGTGAGGGAAGAGATTCGCGCTCATCGGCTTTGGTATAGTCTCGAAATCGCTTGGTTACCGACTCTGGTAAGTTTTTTATCAAGCTCGCATCGAAAGTAGGCATGCTTCGCCAATTTGGGGTGTATGTATCCCACAATTGGGAAACCACATTCTCACAGTCTTTGGGTGGATGTGGGACGGATAATAAGATTCCTTGATCTTTTACTTCATCAGGAGGATGGGTTAAAAAGTATTCATTGATCTCTTTCAAGCTCTCCTTGAAAGTTGGTCCCCACACGAATTGTTGATTGGAATTCATAAACATGGGTGCATATTTCTTGTGCAACTTGTCAGAAGAGACGAAAAAGTTGCAAAAAGGAAGATAGAGGAAGTACAGAAAATCAATCCAGTTGGAAGTTTTTTCCTTAGAGATCAAACCGGAATTAATTGCGATAGCGAAAAACAGTTGTACTTCAAACACATGGGTTGAATAGGGTGCATAGCTGAAAAGTCTTGGGTATGAAGAAGTTTTCCACTTTTTCACAATTGGTTCGAGATACTGAACTTCAATATTCAATGCTCTCGCGTAACATCGCATCTGTTTGAAGTGGTCAGTATATTTCGTCACAAATTCTCTGACGAATTTTCGAATCTCTTCTGTACTTCGAAACGATGGAATGTCCGATGTGTCGAATAGTTGATTCATTAACCGTTGCACGTCGAGGTTGGCTAGATCCCGTCGCCATTTGGTGGCATATTGATGTTCATCATCAACGAAATTTTTGCTCTGCCAGCGTGCGAATGCTTCTTCTTCAGAGTAGGGATGTAACTTCATCCCATACTCGTTTGTTGTAGAGACGGGTACAACGTCGGCGATTGTTACCTGCCCATTCTCTTGCAGTTCCCAACATCGTAGAAGTTCTGCTTGAATGAGTGTCTGGTGGTAGACATTAGGGGCACCATACAGTTCAGGAAACTTCTCTGCTAGAATTCGGACTTCTTCTTCAGCAGGGCGGCGATTCGAAGGCTTAGCCAAGTCTGCCAATACCTCCACATAGAAAATCGGGCAAACATTCAACACAAAAAAACGGTCAAACCACAAAGCTTCATCTTCGCGAAGGGACTGAAGAATAGATTTGTCAAAGAGTGCAACTATGAACAATTCAGACTTCTGACATTTCAGCCGATGCAGGTTTCGAGAGCGCTTTTCACAACTCATCTCTCTATGTATCGCGATTCATATGGAATGTGGCAGCTATTAGGTGACAACTTCACCCCCACTCTTTAGTTTAGTAGTTGTCCCTCACATCCGGACTTTGGGATTTCAATTTGAGCTGCTCGTTCTCTTTCGTGAAACCAAAGGAAACGAATATCAGCATCATCACTTCTTGGTATTGGATTTGCATCACGAACTTTAAACGTAGTCGGTAGGTTTACTGAAGTACCGAAAACCAAGGCGTGCTGTTTCGGTAGCGAAGGCAATCGCTTCAACACCGCGTCTGAAATAAAAGGCGTCATCTGTCGGATGTGGGATAAATCTTCTGGATTTTGAATCCGATGAACCACAAAGTTAGAACATTGGGAAAGCACAGTTCTCGATAGTTCGTATGGTCTTTGTGACGCTACGATTAAGAATAGACCGTATTTTCGACCTTCTTTTGCAATACGCTCAAAAATACGGTTTGCATCACTGGGGTATCGAGATTGTATTGGAGAAATGTATCTATGAGCTTCTTCTAAGAGAAGATGGACTGGAAATCGATTCCTTTGGGGAGCTCTACGGAGTAATTGGAAGATCATACGGGCTAAAACAGCGGATACAATCTCAACTATTTCATCCTCAACTGCATTCATATTGAAGATGAGAATCTGGTTTTTCTTCCGAAGATTGTCACCATTTGCCTCTAAGCCTAGAATTTCGGTTAGAAATTCAGAGTAAGATGGATTTCGTTCTCCTGATTCAATCTGATATCGTAAGAAAGAATATTCTTGTCTTTCTTTCAGAGATTTGAATCGAGTCAACATCGATGAACAATAGTCTCTAATGTGTCTGTTCCCATGCGCTTCTTCATAGAGAATTGCAAACTCTAGACACTCTCCTAGGTCGTTGAACGAGAAAGGAGCTTGAACATACGAAGGGAGCTCGACATCTTCACGCAATTTCGCGCAAATCTCTTGTAAAAATTTTTTTTGATTATTATCTTGAAAATTCCCATACTGGAAATTTGCTCGATACTTTTCTAACAAATTCATGTTCAAATCTTTAGTAGGGTACTTTTGTAAGAGCGATGCTACACGCTGCAGTTTGGATACAGGTGAGTCGCCATCCGCACCTTGCAAGCACTCTACGATGCAGGTCGCAATGACATGTTCCTTGATTTTCAGCGACGAAGCACTCTTGTTATGGAACAAGCTTGTTAACCCTAGTGCAGTTCGCAGCATAGGAGTTTGTGTTTTTTCACTTGCCTGAAGGAGCAGCTCCCATTCAGATTGTTCAAGGAACCAGTGGGGTAATCGAAACCGTCCTGCGTCCGCGGTTCCATCGATGACAACGTGTCGTACTCCGATGTCATTATTAGCGGCCAATGGTTCAAGTGCTTGTTTGTACTCGCCATTAACGTCAAATATGACGAATGTTGATCCCCGTGGTAGGTATTCGTCCTCTTTCTTGAATAACGATTGCAGTACGCTCGCGACCGTGCAAGACTTCCCGCTTCCCGTATTTCCGAGAACGGCGGAGTGCCCGCCAAAGTAGTCATCGATTCGCACTTTTACGTCGTAATTCTCGAATACAACCGATCTACCGATTGTTAACGAACGGAAACGCGTCACAGTGTCTATAGCATCTGGTAGAGTCGATGCACCAGGTACCTGTTCGATTGCGTTTTGGGTTTCAAACACTCGGTCCAGCTCCGCATCGAGAGCATAGAGAGCATCTGCATACAGCGAAGGGAAAACCGATACTCCAAACCGAAATTGTTCTTCTCGAGCTCTCGGTAACATACCGACTGGAACGACATCGAGGTATTTAGCGGTTAATACCCTATCCGAATTTTCTGCGCGATAACCAAAACTACGATTGTCTTGTTCGCGCAAACCGACTACTTCAACTACGACATATTCGAGCTGAACAGGTATCATGAGGAATGAACCGATCCGTGCGACGTAATGAACGTCATCGAATCCAACTACAGTGAAATTGTCAGTACCGGCGTGTAGCTCTACAGTGAATCGGTCCGCTGAGACAAAAACTATCTTGCCAATTGAGCGCTCGCGATCATCAAGGTTCACTTGATTTTTCCATCCTTTTAGGGGTTATGATGTCAAATACCCTTCTCACGGCATTCTCGATTCGTTCTTCAGTATGTTCCGGTAGGAGGTCGTGAACGATTGTCTCGAAGTAGTGCAAGTTCTTTCCTTCACCTGTTTCTTCGCTTCCGATGATCCAGATCCGAGGATCGTTGAGAGCTCGAAGTTTGGACAATTCTCCCGGGAGAGTAGGATCTGCGAAAATTACGAGGCGGAAGGAGGGTTTCGACAGAGCTTGGTAGATGATATTGTTAATATGCTCGTCACCAAACCCATATCCCATTGTGAATAGAACACTTTGTTCTCGTACGATTTGAGACTGAAATTCTCGGAACAGGTCCGCATAAGGGGAACCAAGAATAGCGTGTTGCTTTGCAGGCGTGGGATAAATCATTAATTCTCCTGAATTCTGTAAATTGGTTAGTTCACGAATAGGGAACAAACCGTGATCGTCTTCGGTCCATGTGATGGAACCGTGCAATTTACATAGGTAAACAAACCCATCTATTACAGACCATTTTCTGTTAGTTATGTCGAGTTGCTCTGACAGCGCGTAGCGGAACGTAGCTGGGTTAAACCTTCTTTCGATTACGCCGGAAAAGCCGTTTGCATAGGGCAAACCTATTCGATCCATAGCGGTTTCGTTGAACAAGTCATAGTTAGTGGTGAATACCCAAGGCCTAGGTAACGAACGATCGCGAAGGACCAGTTTTCTATAAAAAGTTTCGTAAAAGCTTAATACAGTGTGGTCGCCATTCGCAAATTCTCCCAACGTACACTTCGTCCATAAAAAAGATTGAGCTTTTCTAATCAATGAATTAACCACGTTGTGCAATACCGACCAGTTTTCTTGAGAGCTACTCTGCAGGACAAAGCGAAGACTGAACAGCAGTTCCATCAAACTCTCTAGGTTCTCGGAATACTCCTTATCGCTAATGTCGACTCCGACTTCTTCCTTAAGTAAATTTCGTTCGCGATGTGTGGGGAATCTTTGGTCATCGGTCTCGCGATGCGCTGTAAACTCCTTGGCAAGTGGTTTCATAGTGGGCACGCCGACTTGTTTTTGTCCAATGTACGTGGAAGAGCAACCCGCGCCCAACAAGAATGCGACATTCTTTGCGCTAAGTGATTCACTGAGGCAATGTCGTACTTCTTTTGCGTCTTTTGGCCATTCGTACTCATTTCCGTTTGCTTGAGTACCTCGAATGAAAAAGAACTTTTGCATGGTTGTCTCTTCGGTGCTTGTTTCAGTCAACTTTTAAACTCCGTTTTATAAGCACAATCACATCGTTCTCTCTACTATTTAGCTATTTAAATGGCTCAAACACGACATCTTGAATAGCGTATGAGAATCAGATTCTTGGGTTGGTAGAGAAATTCGTTGGTGATGACTGTCCGAGTCATGTTTTCGTGTTGCAGATTCTGGTAAGTTTCTTGTAACAATGGGTTTGGATTGTAGAGGGGCAGAAGTGAAGTCCTCGCGTCCAGTATAAACTTCATTCATAACACATTCCTGATACCTAACGTGCACTTCATAATGGACGCGAGGGATTAGTCAAAACTGAGACACAGACCCAAACAATACCGTCGAAAACTTCAATTCGCCTGTTCGAGTGCGTTTCGAATCAAAGGCATCGATAGTTGAATGTGCTGTGGACTCCAGATGTCGACCAATACGTTGTGTTCGCCTCGATGATTAGAAGAAATAACAAATTTCCACCGTGAAGCATCGTGAACGTTTAAGTCTTGAGGTTTTTCGATCTCGCTGTAGGTCAGTGGTAGTGTCAACCGTAAGAAAGACTTGTACGGTATGAGCTCTACAAAACAGTTGGGCCAGTGCGTGTATAGACTTCCAGCTTTAGATTCGACTACTTCAATTATTTCGGAAATTTCGCGAATTTCTCGGAGAGTGGATTCAAGTAGTCCACGTACCCCATTTGGCATCTCCAACTCGTCCCACGTCCGTTTTTTCGCACGTGCAAGAAGCTTTGACCTCTTTGCTTCTCGAATCTGTTCGTCACTTACACTCAGTGGCCGCCAAATCTCGATCGCTCTCCGTCGTAGTTCTTCGCCACGGTCTGCCATCTGTTTTTCAGTCCATGTGTCTTGTTTTCTAACGAATTTATTTAGGCGTACCGCCGAAGATTCAAATCCTCCTTTCGTTGTTTTCTTAACGTCAAATGGCGAATTAGACAGTTTCGAGTTGTACGCAGTTAGCGTTAGATTCCCGAGTTTATGTAACCACATTTCATGAACACTCTCCCAATCTGCTCCAAGCATCGATTGCCATTCTTTCGAACTCTTGATGCTTTGAGGCATGATATGCTCGATGGAATAGTCGTGGGTAGGACTCTTCTCTCGTTGTCCATAATTTTCTAAACCATCCAATAGGTGTCGGCAGATACGATTAAGAAACATGTTGTTTTCGCGCAACGCTCGCTCAAACTCTTCATTGGATGGAAAGCTGTATGAATGTGGAAGCGTAGCGAAGGCAACCTGCAGGGAACCAAAGCTTTCGTTAGGATCAATTTCAAACGCCATTCGTGTGAACAACGTCCAGTAGGAGGCTGTGCGTAAACCCAGCACTGCTCTTCGAAGGATATAACTCTCGATTAACCTAATAGCATCAACAAACTGTTTTTGATCCAGAGTTCTGTGTTCGTCGATATGACACTCATAGAGTTGCATGACCAGCACTCCCTGTGTAGTACCCAAAGAACGCATACTCCGCATTGCAGGTGCTAACCATTCCCTTTGGATTTCTTTGGTGCCGAGAAACGAAGCATAGGTCCTAGCGATTCTTTTCATTCTGATCAGTTCATCTTCAGTGGTCAAACTGGCATCCCTGGTGTGCCAATAGTCCTTGAACCGCGTGTAAATTTGATCGAGTCGAAAGGGTTGGCTGGACTTGGTTTGTAATGCGATATAGTCTCGCAGAAAATAGTCGAACCCCTGAGCAGAAGCTCTGAAGTAATCTTCGATATTCGACCAATATTTTCGTAGAGTTCCGCCTGTTCAGACTCATCGATGCGCATTAAAAGGAAGTTACGTACTAAATCACTTTGACTCAAGTCAACGCCCGTGGAGTTCATGCTCTCGAATACCAAGTGAGGATTGTCGACACTTCTTTCCAAAGTTACGTCGACGATGTTTAGTCGCCCGATCCCTCGATAGATCACATCAAAGTCGCAGTCATCAGATTCCAGGAGATTCTTGAAGTGCTGGTAGTTTTCAAGGATTCGCGGAGAATGATTTGACCCATTGTCGTCTAGTTCATCGATATTTTCGCCGTCAGTTAGGGTTTTCAGTGTGCTATTGTCCGCTCGTCTTAACGCGAGCTTGTATCGTCGATCTCCGTTTTCGAAAACATTCTTGAGGTAGTAGGCATCAATCCTATCAACATTGGGACTCTCGTCTGAACCGGTCCAATTTCTCTCTTCTATAGCGTCTCGAAGAGCGATCAGCAGCAGCGTAAGCGTTGTTAATCTTTGTTGTCCGTCTATTACTAACCATTTTCCGAATCCAGCGCCACCTCCAGCAGAGATATAGACGATAGAACCTAAGAATGATTGCGATTCGCTCGCTGTTAGTATCGATTTCCATAGGTCGTCGCATTGCGCTGTCGACCAACTGTAGTCTCGCTGAAACACTGGAATAATAAACTGTTGATTGTTATTGATCAATTGGGTTAGGGGCCGGTCGATAGCTTTCATAGTTCTAACTAGTATGCAGTTGACGTGGAGACAGGGGGTAGCGACGAATTTTAGCTGGGGACAGAAGTGGGTTTGAATTTTGTGCGATGGGCTTTCAGAAAAACACTACAGCACCCACCGTCGCTACCACAAATCCGAAACTCGCGGGTTAGTAATTACATGAATGAAAGCAAATTCCAGTTCCATTGTCCACAAGTAACTAGCAGTGGGGCTCTTCTATCGGCCAGAATAGTTCAGCACATGCCTCACTAGGCGCGCTTCATTCACTGGTGAGGTCAAACGGTGCAGTTTGTTGATCAAAGAGTGACTAAAAAGTTTTCCCCTAATCGTGCTCAGACCCCAGCGTAAAGCGACCGAAAATGTCAATCATTGCTAAGGCTAAGTGAACGTCTACAATTCATGACGAAATATGCCAATGTCTCACGAAAGTAATCCTCAGTTGATTAAAAAATTCAAAGCAAGAAAGTAAGATGTCGTTCGTCGGTCTAACAATGATTAAAACAGTGGTTGCCGAAACGTACGCAGTCCCATGGACTAATTCTCAAAAGGACAAACTCCACATTCAAGTTATCAAATGACACACGGTGATTCAATAAAGGTACTGCCAAACAGAGATATCCTAACATTCGTACTTGCAGAAATTGGAGGGATGGAGAAAGCCGTTCATTTAGAGAAGATTGCCGATCGCGCATTTGAACTGTCTCCTGGGGCTTTTCGTTGGAGCCTTGATGAGTTTTCCAATAGAATCGACAAAGACAAAGTTCGAGCGTCGCTAACAAACCTTGAGAAGCCCGCAAACGGCAGGCTAGCGAGAGCAGTTGGTTTGACGAAGGCTGGGTTAGCGAAGAAAACTGACTTGTGGGAACTGACGCCCGAAGGTGTAAACTGGATCATTCTTAACAAGAGTCGTATCGAAAGTGCGTTACGAGGCCCTCGAGTTGAGTTGAAAACGAGTCTTGCCCACAGTTTGTTTAAACGAGTCACGTCTAATGCGCTATACAAACGATTTCTGAAGGACAACACTATCTCGGACTCTCTGTTCGAGTTTACCGACTTGTTGGAGTGTAGTCCGGATGCAAAGGACTACGTAATCCAAAGAAGATTCGAAAATATGAAAAAACAGCTTAGTCTTTTAGATGATCCAATGTTAGATGTGTTTATTCAAGAATGTGGTCGCGTCCACTCCGATTTACTGAAACAGATTGAAGACGAAAAATGAGACGAGGCTCGCCAGAATCCTTAGAGTTCACCACTCGCCATGGACAACTTAGTGCACAACATGCTATTCAAGACATATTTGATGCAGTAGTCGAGTTAGTTACTAATTGCGACGATAGTTATCACAACCAATTCAGAAATGGGTTGATCGACCAAGATGGGGGCTACATACTTCTAGAAATCGAGCCGCATCGTAAAGACTCACCTGCGACTTTAACTGTGCGGGATCGGGCTTCAGGGTTTCAGGATCTAAGTTCCAAACTGTCAAAGGTCGGAAATCGTACAAGCAAGACCGGAGACCGAGGATTTATGGCAAGAGGACTCAAAGACTGTGCCGCTCTTGGACACGTAACCGTTGAAACAATCGTGGATGGAATAATTTCGAAAGCAGAAATTACATCTAACTTTGAGTATATACCATGGATCCCAGAGGGGAAGAGAGAAGAAAGAGCAACATCGCGGGACCGAAAAAGACTAGGGATTCGAAGAGGCAATGGAACGGTTGTTCAAATCAAATTTCTGAAGCAGGTAAAAGTTCCTCGTGTCGATACTCTTCGCAGAGATCTCCCTTTACATTATGCGTTGCGCGACATAATGATGGAGGATGGAACGTCACAGGTATCGCTACGCCATTCTAACAGTCGAAGTGAACACATATGCTTCAGGGTTCCAAAGTCGACCATAATCGTCGATCGAGAGTATGAAATTCCCCGCTATGAGGGTGTTCGTGCTAGGTTTAGGCTTTACAAAGCTTCAAGTGCGCTGCAGGATCCTTCCGATCCTCGTTTACGTCGTACTGGAATTCTCATTAAAGGAATCCGTGGAATCTATGGTTGCACGTTTTTGTCTTCGGAACTCGAAAGAGACCCAGCTTCGGAAAATTATTTTGGTCGAATAGAGTGTGAACATATCGACCATTTAGCCGAGCAGTGGGATCAACGTAGAGAAGCAAGAATGGAACACCCTGAGAACAACCCCACTTTCATACTTGATCCAAACCGTCGAAATCCACTCTCAGAAAAACATCCTTTTGTAGCTTGTCTTTATGAAACTCCTGTGGAGATACTTAAACGACAGTTTGAACAAGATAAGAGAGAAAAGGAGCGTACGCGCCGCCAAGTAGAATCCGTTGACACTACCAAGAGACTAAAAGCCTTAGCGAGAGCTGCTTCACAATTTATGAGGAAGCAGCTAGAAGACCTCGACCTGGCTAGTCCAGACCATATAAACGATTTCGATGCTTTCTATCGAAAGGGCATTCAAGTGTCTCCAAAATTTACACAGATTCCAGTCGGAGATACAAGATTGTTTTACGTGCGAGCACACAAGAAAATTGGGTTACCTGAGGGTTCTGCTGTTGCCGTTCGACTGAGTAAGAATGCCGATCGGGTATTAGAGGTGCTCGGAAAACCAACAGATCTTGAACCAGATCCGATTCACGAGGACGTGTTACGCGGGAAATTTACCTTAAAAGGGCTGCGCGAAAGTCAACGTGTTCAAATTACTTGCATAGTTGGTAAATTGGATCCAGTATTTTCTGAAGTACAGGTGATCGTACCAGGACCAATTGAATTGGAAATACCTAATGACCTTTCGTTCCAGAGGAAAGAGTACACAGTTCGATCTGGTAGTCACCGAATCTTATTACTCAGGGCAAGGTTTGATAGTGGAAACATTCCCGCTGTAGAGTTCAAGTCTATGGATAGTCAGGTCATTGCGGTTCGAAGTCACCATGAATTTCGTCGCGTCGAAGGTACGACTTATTATGAAGCTAAGGTAACTGTGGAGGGTAGGAGAATAGGTTCCTCAACAGATATTGTGGCAGAAGTTGGCGACCGGTCTTCGAGTTGCATTGTCCGCGCCGTCGAGAAGGAAGAGCTTGGAACAGAGTTGAAATTTGAGCTAGTGGACTACTCGCTAGGGGACAATTTTCGTGCTGTTTGGGATCGTAAGCAACAGAATCGCCTACTGATAACCACGGTACATGAATCAGTCAGTCGCTATTTGGGAGCCGCGGCCGACAACTATCCCGGCCAAATGGATGGTACATTCAGGGTGCTATTGGCCGAACTCATCGCAGATAACGTCTGCCGTCGTATCGTGGAGGAGCACGCTCGTGCGCGCCCACAAGAATTTGACAGTGATAAGGTGTACGTGATGCACAATCGCCTGATGAAAGAATTTACTCCACTGGCACACAGAATTCAATTGGCGAGTCCATCAGTCGGAGACAAATCAAATTCTTAAGCCCCAGCACCCACTTTGAAGGATACCGAACGTGCACTTCTTAATGGACGCTAGGGATCAATCATCCTTCGATAGAGTATGTACTCCTGATCATGCTAATTCACAAGTTGATACTTAAACGTATTTGAAGGAAAAGTTGAACCTAGAATTAATCGTTTTGGCCAAATACCCAGATGATTTCAGACAGCGACAATTTTTTGAGTTGTGCTATTTCTCTTCGTGCGACAACTACATATCTGAATGACGACCTAAATGTTCGAGTTAAGTCCATTCAAAACACCAGCGATGTCGATTCCAACACGCAAGCACTAGTATTTGGTCATTCAATGTCAATGGTGATTCTTCGGGCACTTGCTACCGAATACGTGCTCAAGAGTATGGCATTGAATATTCATGGTCGTTTATTGAAAACACATGACTTGTTCGAGTTATACAACGAACTGGGTAAGGATCCGATAAATTTCATTGAAGATCATGCTAAGAAACAGGGGATACGGGAAGTAAGCGAGATTCTGAAGGAATATCGAACTGATTTCACGGACTGGCGATACAATCAACAAGGGGTACAAACAAATATTCTTGACATTAGCAGAGCTCTAGACGTGTTAATCTCTGCTGCGCAAAACAAAATATTTAAAAAGCAGTTTTGTACTATTAAATCCTAAACTCCTTTCCCTTTGCTCGTCGTCGCGTCGACACACGTGGAACAGCGATGGGGTTTGGACGCTACTTTGACTCCTCGACGCGATGTGCCTCTATAGTTTTTTTGAGTTGCAACTTACAACGAGTTCTTTAAGAACTGAGTGGTAGTCAAACACCATTGCAGTTCGTTGGCTTTGTCCAAAGTCATAGGATATCACCTGTATCTTCCCGTGATTCTCAGCCTCGTTTCCAAGTCAACTTAAATGAGTGTGTTTAATCGAGTTGTAATTCAGTGGATTGGCAACAAAAAAGATAATTGCATGTTCCGATGCTTCTTGAACCTTGATGCAGTGGAAGGCTCCGCGTCTATAAACTTGGTAGGTGGAAGTTTCAATATCAATTTATACCGTGTCGAAAATTCCGAATCAAGGGACTTTCTCGAAGGTGTTGAATTCGAACAGTAATAATGTGATCGACTCAATCAACTACTTTCGGTTTCGCATTGAAATGCTATCCACTCTTTGAGATCTCCAATTTAGATTGAGCGAAGAAACGAATCTCGCTTAGACTGCAGTTGTATCAAGCTAGAACTGTGTCAATCTCCAACCAAAGGACAAAGCATTGCAGCATACCTTTCCGATTCACGCCTCAGAGGGCGGAAGATTAACCAAAGCTGAAGTAGTGCGCTGATCGGCGCGACCGCACTCGGAAAGGATTGGGTCAAAATTTGTCAAACATTCGACCTTCGTAGACGCTCAATATCGCAAGAAACGAACCAAGGTCGGTTAATTGTTTAGGAAGACTAATGCGTGTGAGGTACGTTTACAAGATCTACTTCGTCTTTGGAATAGCGCGTTCAGTGCTCGTTCGTAAGTGTATACATAAAGGTTAATTCCAACTACTCGCGGTTGTAAGCACAAAAAATCCCGCTTTAGGCGGGAAACGATCAACGGCGTGGAAGTCTGCTAACTCACTTTCTCCACGCTAGCAAAATCACCAAGCACACCAACATTAAACAAATTCCAAAAGCCATACATATATGATACACAAAATAATCCCCGCTTGGTGCGGGGATATTCTCCACCTCAGTTCAATCATTCTAAACAGTGTATACAGTTACTCTAGGTTGAGTTCTGTCGCGAGAATCACTTATTCAGTACTTTCACTCAGGAACATATCCGCTAGCACGAGCGACAGGTAGACGGACTGACAGTACTCCAACGATTGGTGAGGTTGGAAGACGTTAGAGTCCGTTGGTGTTTGTTCATAGATTGGTGGTGTACCAAACGCACCATCCTATTGAAGTGAACCAGCGGTGGGATTAAGCATACGTCTTGTTGGCTCACTGTCCGCTCGTTTGATCCAAGATTGTGCAACTTCATGCAATCGAATCTAGGAGAGTCTGAGAGAAGGGGTTGGTGATGTCAGTTTTTCGCTTCAGTGAAGTCAGAGTCATACATTACACCTGGGTATTGTTCTATGGTGGGTAGATTCGATTGAGACTTCCGGTGACTGAATACCGGAGTCTGAGATTCTGGGATTGATACAGCGGTGGAAATACGTACTGAATCCAATAAAAAGTGTGAGAGATTTTTATGTGTAGGAAGTCACTTGCATTGCGCGCGAGCTACCTCAATTACGGATTTAAACCATAAATGTTTCAATATATTTCAATACCTGTAAATTATTTCAAAGTTCTTGAATGGAGTTGGAAGACTCATGACTCATACCTGGATTTGGCAGAGATGTGTGAAGGAATGGAAAACTTCGTAGGGAGGTAATTGGTTCAGGGTGGGAATCCTGTATATTCACATTAAGCTCTTTGATGTAAGGGTTTGTACTAATTCTTAGAGATGGGTGCATGGGCTTGATCCGGGTAGAACAGAGAGCTGGACAGACAGGATTCGACCGGCGGATGAAAGGGATGCTCACTGGGGATTTGACGTGGTTGAAGAAAAGAGTTTCTGAAAAATTTGTAAATATTTAGAAATAATTTGAAATATTTTGTAATTTTTGTGTACAATACTCGCTTGAGGTAAAGTTTTGAGAACCTACTCACGTACATACAGACTCGGTGCACGCTATGCGTGGACGGGATGTTCTACAATCTCTCCCAAGAACAAAGCGTCTCATCGGATCACTCTGATGAGATGCTATCAGAGGGGAGATTCGACATCTTGGTCGAACATGCGTAAAAACGCACAAAACACGAATTTGAAATATTTTGTAAAAAAATGTTGCAATAGGTTGTTTTACGCGTTTCTATATCTACAATACCTCACCAACTTGTCTCGTTTCGCAAAGTCTTTGATCAGCACAACGAGACCAACCCACGGTGCACCATCCAATCATACGGTTCAGATAAGAAAGTTGCAAACAACGACTCCGTATCGTCTATTGGAACATACCGTACTGGTTATAAGTGGCGTTCTTGCAACCGCCCGATGCGTTCCGCACGGAATTGCTCCAAACGGTTCGAGGACAACAAGTCATTGAGCGGATCAGAAATGAGAGTTCAGTGGAAATACACGGACCGAACGACGCTTCAAACCGTCGGCTCGGTCAATGTCTTTGTGCCAATGGGTCGCATAGCAACCTTTGCTATGGGCAGATTGGTATTTGGTATTTAATCAATAGGAGAATCCTATTATGAAAATGCATAAAGTGATCGGAGAAGCGCGAGCTTCTACCCGATCTATATTCACATTGGCACTCGTTGGAGTGCTACTATCGTTTACCGGACAGGCGTTTGGTCAAGCGGATGAGAAGAGTGAGTATTGTGAGTGGCCAGATGACTGGCGTACTGACGCGATCAATCTGCAGGGATACACTTCAGGAACTGATGACGTGACCGGCGATCAAGGACTCAATGACCTTGATGCAGTGGACAATAACGTTATTCGTTTCAACGGTGCTATTGGTCCAGCAGGCTCGACTGCTGTACTTAACGCTCTGACATTCCCAGCTCCGTTGTGTGACTGGGATGACGACGATACTATCGACACCGATACCACTAACAAACCGGCTGATTTCTTCCAAGCTACAATGACTTGTGGCGGTACTGAAATTGCTGACGGCTCTAGTGTATTCGGAGCGGCACCCGCAGAATCTCTGACTTGGACCGAAGCGACGGCTGATGGACAAATCGACTTAGCGTCGACATCCACAACCGCGACTGAGGCGGTCTCCTGTACGTTGGAACTCGATTGGGTTGGAAGTAACGACGCTGACGGTCCTCTCGAGTATACGTTTTCGCTAGCAATCTCCCCGACGCCGTATGGTCCACCGACACTCGTACGCGCACTTGCTGAAAGCACAAACAGTGCTTACGTGGAGTGGCTAGGAGTATCGGGTCCTCTTGGTGATGGGACGGATGATCCGGCTACCTATCTCATTGTGGCGACATCTGACACGATGGGAGCAGCCTCACCAGTTATGGCATCAATTGATGCGGTCGCTTACGAAACCCCAGGAACCCCGGAACGAGTAGGAGGTCGAATCTCTGGATTGACATCGGGAGCTGCATACACCATTACGGTTGCAGGACGACGTGGTATGGGAGCGACCGAAAATATTGGTCGTGCATCCGCGGACGCAGTTGCTGGTGTAAGCGACCCAGATGGTACACCTACTCCTATCGATTCGGTTACACCGCTCAGAGGATATGGCGTCGTGTCTCCAATGGTAGATAACACCTTTGTGTTGTCCACCGGCGAGAGCGTGGAGATTGATCCGCAAGAGTTTTTGTTGAACATGGCGATCCATGGTCGCGACGACTTCGGTATAGATGTTGGTGCAACCGGCGGAGCTAACGGAGATTACGCTGAGTATGTACGTGGCGCGGCTGATGATAACGTCGTGTATACCTATGCGATCACGAGCAATACATCAGTTGAAGCGTTATACATCAGTACGGATCCGAATACTCAAGAAGATGACTTAATTCGATTGAAGGGTCTTAAGGATGGTACGACCAACCTGACTGTGATGGTGACCGACGCGATGGGCATGACCGTCCTTTCCACTCGCATGAGTGTCAAGGTACTGGAGAATCACGAACCGCGATTTGAAGTCACTGAAGCAACGCTTACATGGCACGTCGACAAAGACAACGCATCAAACGGAACTCATACAGAATTCGAGATTGATGTTATGGAACAATTCGGTTTCGACGTTGAGGATGAAGACAATGATGCTGATACAGGTGAAACAGATTGTGACACAGATGAAAACGCTAGTAATAGTCAGAATTGTGAAGAAGAGCTGACTTACTCTCTCTCCGGAATTTCTGGTGCTACCGGCTACACGAGTCCATCCAGTTATTTTGAAATAACCGAGGACAACGAAAGCACTGGCAAAGTCACGGCTAGACTCGCTAACTCAGAGAACACCGCCGGAACTACTGCGTCTTTGGTTAACGCACTCGAAAGACTTGAAGATGGTGATGAAATCGGCATGACAGTTACGGTAACTGATGCTGCAGGTGGAAAAGACACCATCAACATCATTCTTGTAGTTTCCACAGAAGGCAATTTCGGACCTGAACTAGCTTTCCGTGCAACAACTTCAGAATATCTAGCCCCAATGTCAGAAAATGGTTCTGTTCATTCACGAAGTATTAACCTAGGTCGGAAATTTACGGATCCTGAAGGCGACCACCTATGCTATGAAATCAACGAAAATTCTGGTCTCGGTGACGGAACCAATACGTTTGCTGAAGCAGAGTTAGACAGGCAAGCAGGACAAGCTGACAGTTGTAAAGGACCTGATCTGACCATATCAATGATCTTGCCGTCAACGGACCCAGACGATACGATACCTTTTGCGTTATTGGGCAAGTACGGAGTTGAAACTGTAAGTGTATCCGTACGCGCGTACGAATCGGGTGCTACCCCTCGTGCGTACACTCCTGCAGTTACGGTAAGCGTGCGATTGGTTTACGGTACGAATGCTGGTCCTAACATTCGAGCGGTTGCCGAGGTAACCTCAGGTAACAATGCAGGAACTTTCCTCGCTTCAGGCGCGCATAAAATCGACGAAAAGGGCGACATCCGATTGACGTTCATCGCTGATGATGCTCAGCCAAGCGGTGATCTCTTATGCTGGACTGCAGGTCGAAACTGTACTCCTTGTAAAGGAGATGAACCGACATCTGCTACGAGCAGAGTAGGTGTACCTGTCTTCTATCGCGGCCCTGTAGATAGTCTCTATAACAAATCTAGTTCCGATTCCAAAGAGGGTTCAGCACACACCTATAACCTGTATATCGACGGGGCTTATTTCTCCGGTATTGGTGCATTCCGACGAGAAATCGTCAGGACTGACTATGAGTCAACTGGTGGTACATACACAATTAATGTTTGTGCTACTGACCTTTCTGGTGCAACCGATCGGTTAGCATTTGATGTCCAGATTGAAGATGTCAAAGAACCTCCAGTGTTTAGCACGCCAACATCCACAAGCGACATTGATGTCTTTATGCTTGTTGGCGACTATTCTCAAACTGTTAGAGCACGCGCTGCTGATGGTGATCGCGATAGCGTAACCTACGGTGCTGCTTTTGTCGGTAGTTGCCCAGGCGTGAAATTGGAAACTGATGCGGCCACAGGTGAAATTACGATTACTCCACCGTCCGCAAATATTTCTGATGATTCTGGCAAGATGACTTGTCAAGTAGAAGTTTCTGCTTCCGATGGTGAACACGACGTGTATTCAAATGGAGATCACTTCACGATTACGGTCAAGAATGACAATTCTTCGCCGTCGTTCGGCGATCTTGGTTCGATAACCTTCAAGCATCCTGAAAACACAGGGGGTACTGTAGGGTACGCCCTTGAAGTGACGGATGCTGACGCAGGCGATGTCGTTTCTGTGTCCGTTAGCGGAACCTCGAATTTCCGTGCAAGTTCACGGGCTGTTCGAGATACCGATGAAGATTCTGATACATACAACGAGATCACGCACTACGACATCAGCATTGCGGTGGCGAAAGTGACTGCGATGGACTTCGAGGCTGACGAGAATTCCTTTGACTTCGTTGTTGTTGTCGAGGATGAATACGGAGGGTCCAATGACTTGGATGTTCGCGTTAATCTAACCGATGTCAACGAAAAACCGTACATCGTCGAAGACGAGAACGGTGACGAAGTTGAAATCGCAGATCAGACCATCTTGGTGGGTGTCGAGAATTGTGTTGCGAAAGCAAGTGAAATCTTCCACGATCCCGATCATCGCGATCAACAAGCCGGATTGTTCATTGAAGCTTCAACAACTCGCCCAGGCGACGCGTCTGTTACGATTAAGCACAACGACTATATCTGCATAACAGGTCACAACGTTGGTAGTGGTCCAGGACGCGTTAAAGTCACTGCATCTGACCGCGATGGCGAGGATGTTTCGATATCTTTCCGCGTCTCGGTAGAAGCGAACATGGCTCCTACGGTAGTAGGCGACGGCGTACCTGATCAAGAAATTCAGGAGCACGGTCGTTCTGCAGACATCGATTTGACTATGCACTTCGATGACGGCGATATGGCTTACGAAGAAGAACTAACGTTCAGCTACGAAGTCGCGAGAGCAAGTATTGCTACTGCTGTTATTATTGACGGGCACTACTTACGTATTTACGGTGACACTAAAGGTGAAACCGAAGTAACCGTAACTGCGACCGATCAAAACGATAGCAGCGTATCTCACACCTTTGAAGTAGAAGTTATTCGCAACGATCCTCCTGTTGCTAATGCCGATGCGTTCGATGATGAAGAACGATACATTGGTCGGGATTATGATCCGCTCGACGCTAGAGACGCTTTCACCGATGAAGGCGATACTTTAACGTACTATGCTTCGACTAAGAATCCTGATGTAGCTACAGCTGCGATCAAGTACGATGACGAAGGTGGTGCATGGGTCGATCTGTACTTACACTCACCTGGTACGACCAGTGTTACTGTAACTGTATACGATACGGCTAATAACTCTGCAACCAATTCCTTCGATCTGACTGTACTAGCTCGCAACGATCCTCCGATGCTAGCGAACGCAATCGACGATGTCGAAGTTGAAATGGGTGCACACCACGATGTCTCGTTAGACGGTGTCTTCGAAGACGAAGGTAGTCTCGATTACGACGTCAGCAACGAAGACGAAAACATCGCTGACGTACTCTATCGTGCAAGTAACAACTCGATTCGTATCTATGCGAACAACACTGGTTCGACGACAGTTGTAGTAGTTGCTACTGATAACATCGGTCAAACCGCCACCGATTCCTTCGACGTAACCGTCACGGAACCGGCTCCGGAAGAACCGACAAACTCGGCTCCAGTACTTTCAGGTACCTTGGAAGATCAAACCGTCACAGCTGGCGAACCAATCTCAGTTTCGATTGAAGGCGTGTTCACCGATCCTGATGGAGACGAACTTACCTACACGGCGGAATCTGAAGATACTGACGTTGCTACGGTGGACTTGACAGACTTAGAACTAACCATTAGCGGTGTGAATGCTGGATCAACAGTGTTCAAGATTACCGCTTCCGATAGCGAGTTTAACGTAGTCGGTGAGTTTGACGTAGAAGTTGAAACCATCCCAGTTACGGTTGGAACGATTCCGAATCAGACCCTCCAAATTGGTGGTGATGGATCATCGCTCAGTGTTGGCGAATACTTCTTCGACCAAGATGGTGATACTTTGACCTATACGATCGAAACTTCTGGTAATGCTGCCACAGTTAGTATTGCCGAAACACATCACCATGATGCTGACGTCTCAATGTCTCCATTCACACGTGGTTCAACCAGTGTAATGGTTACCGCAACTGACCCGAAAGGACGTAGCGCAACGCAAACGTTCTCAATCGCGGTGAGTGACTCTGAACTTCGTGCTGCTGGTCTGAACGCTTTAGCTGGAACTGCGCGAGCATACATGGGCAGCACCGCTGCCGCTTTAGGCTCACGGCTTGAATCCAGTAGATCAGACACCGGCATGGGCTTCGGCTTCGGTAGGATCTTCAGCTTCAATCGCTACATGCCTGTTTCTGGCACGGACACGGTTAATAATGCAGCTGTTAGAGAGCGCAATGATCTCATGGGCTTCAACGCTAAGAAAGATTTGTTAGATTCGACTTGGAGCGCGAGCACCAGTCAAGACGTAGATTTCAACTTTAATCTACCGACTGTTGACTCATTGCTTACGAACAGCTTCTCCCGTACCTTGAACGGTAACGGTGGAATCGGTTCCTGGTCAATCTGGGGAACGATCGATCAGCAGAACTTTGAAGGCGAAGGCTATAGCAATGGCAGCGCTAACTCAATGTTCCTAGGCATCGATGTTCAAACCAACGAATGCTGGCTCTTTGGTGTGACCGCAGCTCGAAATTCTTCCGAGAGCGATTACTCATGGGGTACCGCATCGCAATCCTTAGAGACGACTCTAACCACAATCTTACCTTACTTCAGCTTTGAACCAGTTGATGGTAAGACCTCTGTTTGGGGTGTGGTCGGTCGTGGCTCTGGTGATGCGGATACGACCGTAGTTAATGCTTTAGATGAAACTAGCGACCTCTCTTTCGACCTTTTCATGCTCGGCGGACGTCGTGAGTTTGCAAAAGCAGGAACCTTGCAATTAGCATTCCGTGGCGATGCCGCATTTGCTAACTTGGAAACCGGTGAAGGGAACGGCGCGATTGACGAACTCGCTGCTGGCGTGAACCGTATTCGCGCAGGTATTGAAGGCTCATTCTCTGTCGATACCGGAAACGGTGGCAAAGTCACTCCGTTTGGCGAACTCGCATTCCGTAATGACGGTGGCGACGGCCTCACCGGAAATGGTTTTGAAGTTGCTGGTGGTGTTCGAGTTGATACCAACACGATTACCATCGAAGCTCGAGGACGCTGGCTTGCTACCCACTCTGCTGAAGACTTCAGCGAAAGCGGTGTGAGCTTGATGGTGAACATCAATCCGTCAAACAAAGCAACTGGCCTCTCGTTCTCGTTCACTCCACAATGGGGTGCTTCATCCGAGAGCAGTAGCATGATTTGGAGCGAAGCTGCGACAGTAACTGCCGTTCCGAATGCACACGCTTACGGTGCGACCAACGGTCTCACTTTGAACTCCAAGCTAGCTTATGGCTTCTCGCTCAATCATGGCAAATACTTGCTGACCCCATATGTTGATGTACAAGATACGGGCTGGAACGGCAAGAGTGTTATGATTGGATCGGAGCTCAAGCAATTGATCGCTGGACCTCGCTCCATGAACATGAGAATGTTCTTCAACGCGAGCGACGATAGTGTTGATCAAATTGCTCCGAAGCTAGGAATTCAAGCGCTATTCAAGTTCTAATCGAACATTAACTAACCTCACGCACTAGGAACACTAGTGCGTGAGTTCTAACTCAAGAAAAGGCGGGTTCATTTGAACCCGCTTTTTTTTGTGTCACCACTCGTAGACATGAGATGTAGAGCGTTCAAAACCTCCAATGCTCAACCGAGTCACCAGAACGATATTGAGACCAAATCGTTAATAGCACCTTAGCTGGAAATACACATTAGGTTATGCATTTCCTAGAATTTGTAAGCTAGGAGACAACAACAACAAAGAGCAAGAAGCGAACGAATGAAGACAACATTAAAGCTACCGCCGTGGTTATGGGCTAGTGTCGTCGGAATCGTGTTGGTTACGGTAAGCATCGCGCTCATTTATCGACTTAAACCGAACTACAGTGTCGCGCCCCCGTCTGAAGGCGCGAATTTAAGCAATGAATCAAAACCTGTGGACTCAACCCTACGGACAACTAGTGCGGAACCATTGGTTGCAGTCGAGACGAATTCCACACCGACGCTAACGTATTCCATCGGTACGGTTGAGGAAGCCTGCGGTATTCACGAATATCCTCCGTACTGGGACTACTTGGAAGACTTTGAAGACTCCGATCATGAAGAATTGCTCATGCGTGCTATTACCTCTGCGGAATGTAGGGACGCATTAGACGCACACGTTGGCACAATGAATCCATATCTTTGGGGACACCCGATGGTGTATGTCCGGCAATTCGCATTCGTCAAGATTGAGAATCCGTTGACTTTTGATCGAGTCTTTACCGATCCCACTGGGGACTTCGCACGCGTGCAGTTCGCATTGTCGCGGTCTGAGTGCTTATTAGAAAACGGAACGACGACAAATTTCGAGCTAAAAGAGTCTTGTAACGCTGATGCGTTACTGAATTACGCACTTTTAAATAGATATTGCTTTCATGGAGAAGATAGCAATCGAACGTACTATAACTCGGATCCTACACCAGAAGAGTCTAAGCTTATGTGGAAACAGGACTTGGAAGAACTTTGGGTTAGAACCAAGTGTAAGGAATTCGATTCCGATCTGGAACTCACTGAAGCCAGGTATCCAGATTTGACTAAATTGCTTTCGTCTCTCGCAGATTCCGACTCTCTTGGCTTAGCAATGCTCAATGTTGAAAGGAGAAGAATTGCAGAGAGGCCGTATCCTGAGATTTTGCCTTCACGTTTTTTAATCGCCACTCTGATCGACATGGCGGCGCGGCTAGGCGATGACGCCGCCGCGTTAACCTTCCAATGGTACGGGGAGAATGGGATAAATTTAGGGCGATTTAAAGAGCTGGAGCTGAGCCCATTGTGGAAGACGTTGCGATGGAAGAGAGAACCCAGCCAAGAGCGCTTACTAAAAACTTTTCACTTTTTGCCGACTGTAACAAATGCTGAGATCAAGTTTGATTGGGAATGGTTAGTGCGCCATCTATGCGAACCTCCCTTCCCGTACGATGAGCAGGACCCGCAAACTAGGTATAGTTTTTCCGATAGGGAGTACGATTCATCTGAACCGAAGAGTTGTCGAGCGATGATCAACGAGTTATATACCTTTGGCGGCCTCTCCGATTCAATGTTAGACCTGATAGAGAGGTTTGAACGTACTGCAATGGAACTTGATTTGTATCACTAGTCACTATCGTTTGGTAGTATTGAATTGTGCGGAAACTAGGAATCCTAACTCTCTTCAAATTCTAATAGAATATTAACCGACCTCACTCACTATGAGCACAAGTGCATGAGTTCTAACTTACGAAAAGGCGGGTTCGTTTGAATCCGTTTTTTTGTGTGATTTGAACTGATTTAGAATCTAGATCAGACTGATTGTCGACTCAGCGACACACAATCAGGTTGAGGGACTAGAATTCATCTAAAATGCTAAGTTCTTCTAAACGAAGGTGTTGCGTCTCAAGGTATTGAGGCACTAATTTACGTTCATATCTCTACCCAACGAATTCGAAAAAATGACAAAAGAAGAACTTGAAAAAAATGTGTCAGAATCATACGAATT
This sequence comes from Gammaproteobacteria bacterium, assembly GCA_009840305.1. GTDB lineage: Bacteria > Pseudomonadota > Gammaproteobacteria > Pseudomonadales > Azotimanducaceae > Bin55. The sequence continues at coordinate 74,844 of VXNY01000013.1, forward strand.
GGACTCGAATGTCGTAAATTTTCGTGTGGCTGAAGGAAGGTTAGGTGTATACATCCTCGGTCAAACTGCAGAGACATGGAGTGATTTTTATGTTCAACGAGTAGGTAGATCCGACGAAGACTTAAACGAACGATTGAGACAACATGCAAGAGAGAAAAAGTACCCCGAGTTTATGTTCATGTATTGCGGCTCTCTTAAGGAAAACTTTGACTGGGAGTGCTTTCTCTACCATGAGTTCGATCCAAAATTACTTCACAACGTATATCACCCGGATCGTCCCGACGGAGAAGATTGGCCGTGTCCCCGATGTACAAAGTTTGATTAAATCTAAATTGTTGGATACTAGAGTTTGGTTCCGTGATCTGATTGCTCGTCTATTATTGGTAGAACCTACAAATCTCAACTGACCGAACGTTGTTGTAGGATGATGGTCTCTACACAGATTCAATACAGATTGTGCTTTTCCTGACAGAGCACAACAAAGTACGCTCGCAATGAACAACATAGCGAGCACTGGCTCGTAATACTCAATTGATTTGACCAAACAGTTCCGCCGACTTTCATTGGTGCAGGAGGGTTAAAACTTGCATGCGATTAACGATGAAGCAAGACTCACGCAGTCAGCTCTAAGATTCGGGGTCGTGATACTCCAACCAACGACTTAGGTTTGCCAATTCTTGCGCAATTTCGTTTCGAGTTGTCATACATGTTTTCACCTGCACAGGAAATTCAATGAGTGCATGATGCGGATTTTCTCCAGGTAAAGCATCTGGTCTTACTATGCAAGGAGTTAGTGTTTCGACTTCTTCCCGAGTGAAGTACCCCCAACCGTAGAGTTTCCCAACTCTCTGTCTTGCTATCCGAATGTGTTCTGTAGTGTATTCACATCGATTCGTGGTCGAGCAACGTACGAGTTTATCTACAGACGTTTGGTATTCGCCTCGTTTGGGATGTAGTGCACGAGGATCTAGTCGACCATTTCTTTTGGCACGCAGTGCTCGTCTTCTATCAGATTCACTTCGACCTAAGTAGTCACTCGATTGAATCTCTAATGGTTCAGATTTCCCCAGCTAATTGTTCCTCAATGATCTGAGGTGAAACCCGGGAAAAACTCTGAAATTAATGTATCGTCAGGTAAAGCCGAAATACGGTCGTAGGATTTTCGCGTACGAATACCGTCGAGCTTGAACATGTAATAGGAAGAGCCGTCTCCATTACACTGAATAAACAACATATCGTGATCTGAGTTGCACGCGTTCAAAATTACTGCTCCTTCTGGAGTAGCATATACATCCATAGGTACATTGATCGACTTGTAGAGTCTGTGTACAAGTGCTTTAGCTTCGTTCATAACCGAGGCGGGTGGTAGAGTGTCTTCATCGTCCACTTCCGTAATAATCTCTCCGAGTTCCGACAGAGCACTTGCCAAATTCTCTTCATACACGCTATCTGAAAGGGACAGATGACTCTCAAAGTCTGGTTCAACTTTTGCACTAATCGAAGCTAATGTCGAGATGTCTTCAAACCGCAATTTGTTTAGGCACGATTCTAAAAGAACCCTTGCAAGTTCAGTTTTTGATCCTTCAAGGGACTCCCAGTCGCATGAAAACGAAACGCTTTTGCGGCTGTCGTTTATACGATCCCAGACTTTGATGTACAACTCAATGTAGCGCGCGTAAGACGAATGAGCAGTGTAAATCAACTGAGTACGAGGATCAGTCCACCTAGATCCCTCGTAAATGAGAGGTTTGAATGTTGGTCGTTGCATTACTTCATCGCACAATAGCGTGAAATCAGTTCAGAAAATTCACTTAGGTCATCCTCCCAAGTCCCTAGAATCTCACTGATGACAGTTGCGGTTAATGCAGGGTTGTCCGTGGGAATTTCATGCCGAAAGTTTGCATGATATAGCTCTCCTGTCAGAGCATTTCCTTCGCTGTTCTGCACACCTTCGATGTCTACTCGGATAATTTTGTTTATAGGTTTTGATCGATACAAGACTTGCACACGAAACTCAGGAAGCTCAGTACCAAATCTTGCCCAATCAGCACAGTCCGCAAAAAAACGAACCATTGGACGTGTCGCAGGACATTCTTGCGGATAGTCGATTGTTGCCTTGAAGAAAATCCCTATTGAGTTGAAATTTGGATTTTCTGTCTGAAAATTGATAGTATTAATAAAGTCTTCCGCGATCCTTGGACATCTATTTTCTTCAGGCGTCAGACTTGCTGATGTCAGTTGACTAATTGTTAAGCTAGTTGGGTCTGCAATTATGGATAGTCCATTTTCGAAATTCAAACGAGAATGGAAAGGCGACAAAAGTGTCGACGTAGGTATTGCGACATCGCTAGCTTCTATTATCCCTTGTTTACGCAAAATCGTCTCATTTACTAGATTTGCATTCATTCGTTCTGCTATAAGAGCTACATTAAACTCTGTGAATTGCGGAGACGGCTTAAATTTCATCGATGGTAAAGCTCCCATCATAGTGTAATTATGTTCATTATTATTAGTGGTTTATAGATTATATTGAGTCTAATAAATCAATCAGAAAAGGAACGGTGGGGTCGAGTTGCGCCCCGAGCAGACATAAGGACCTTGCCAGAGCGCTCAATATCCTCAAAATCGGTATCCGAGTGGAAGGACATAGAAACGTGTGGTGTTCCAATTGGTCCCGAGTCGCGCAAATGTTTTCTCCAGATGGTGTGTATCGTACACAAATATTCAAAAGAACAGAATGGTTCGTTCAGCAACCGGCTGTTCCAACTAGGTGGTGGACAGTCCATAGGTACACGAACTATCTGAATCTGTGATAAATGTGCTTGCGAAAACTATTGGAGTGGTTTTGGCCTACAGAAACTCTATTCAACGGTTGAAATATTTTTGAAATATTTTTCAAAATATTGCAAAAATCAGGCGATTTGCCTTATACTTACACAAATTGACAGTGGAGCAGAGCTGTCTACACAAACGCGGGAACGCTTTGTGTTAGGCACCATATCTGCGTAAAATGTAAGTTACATACATAATCCACTGAATAGTGCTAACTAGAAGCACAGGGAACCGCCGAGATCTAGGAGAAAAGATCCGGCTCGATTATGAAACAAAATTCCACGCAGGGAGGCGGGGATGACTTCTATCGGACAGGGATGCAACTTAGCACAGTTTGCAGTTGTCCAAATACACATTCCCCAATGTGTTCCTTACGTACCCCACGTAGCTACTTTTGCCAATGGATTGGCATAGGAGAGATTCCATGGATATTCCACAATCTAATGATCTACGCTTGAAGCTAAGCGGCCTGGTAAAGTTCATACCGGTGATCGCGCTAGCATGCTATGCCGCGTTCGCCGCGGTGCCTATAAATGCCCAAATTACCGATAATTGCGGTTGGGATTCCGACGATGACGGCGACTTTGACGCCCAGGACGACGATAACCCCACAAAGGACATTGAGTTCTTCGTGGGAGATAGTAATTCCACCGATTCGCTACTGGAATTCGTGGCTTCCGGTTGTGCTCAATCGGGTACTGTTCAACTCCGCATATACGAGGGACATGAAGTAGGACAACCGAGTTCCCACATTCGACTTCCCGAAACAGGTGATTTGAATCTCGGACCTGATAGTGATCCAGACTCTGTTACGCTTGTAATTGACGGTACTCATCCCAATCGAACCATTGGACTAAATGAAGCTACTCTCAACTGGGATAGTACGAGTGCAGCATGGTTAATAGCCCCCATTAAGTACACGGTCAGAGCATTGTCCATTGAGAGTGATAATCTCGGCGAACTGAAAATCACGGTCATTGTCCATCCGGGAAGGCTAACCGCACCTACAGCCATCATGGCCGCATCTGAATCTCCGGAAAACATATATGTCGAATGGGTAGGTTTGGCTGATTCTGATACTGCTGGTGGGTATGGGAGTCCGTTGGCTTACCAAGTACGTTGGATACCTGTTGATGATTCGAGTTCTGTGTTTATATCAGACCCAATCGATGATAACGACGTAGCAGCGACTCGAGGTCACGATTACACGATTTCTGGACTTGCCGCAGCGAAGCAGTACAACATCAGCGTCCGGTCCTATAAGAAAAGACCCGGGGGGAATCAATACGACTTTCAAGTGAGTGATTGGCTAGACTTCGACTCAACATCAGACCCAACTCTAACAACGACAAAAGCTCTTTACGATACAACTGCTCCTGTAAATGACTTACAAGACTCGTTAGAACCACTTACGGCGGGACACACAAGGCAATATTTGCTCAATCGATGGATTGTACCCTCCTCGGACTTAAGACCCACGGGGACTACTTACACTGTTGATGTAGATTCCGGAAACGACGCCGTGTTTACGGCTGAACACATTCTTGCTGGTACAGGAATCGCGGATGATCTTATCATCGTCAAAGGTGTGGGTGAAGGTGAAGCAAATCTCAGTATTGAAGTCACCACAAGTGGTGGTCATGTTCTTAACGCCACGATGAAAGTTACCATACGAGAAAATGCCGCGCCAGTATTCACGGTGACTTCAGTGTCAATCGATTGGGACATTGAGAATGTCGGAACGGAATTCGAGATCGACATAACCAATCAGTTCGTGTCAGGAGAAATCGACGAAGATGATGCCGACAATTTGGAATACTCCATGACTGGCGGAAGCTATCGAGGAAGGACCTACTTAGAGATCGACGACGAGACGGGTGACATCTCTGTACCCGACGCTGTTGACGATGACGATCTGGATAGGCTATCGAATGGCCACGAATTTGAACTGGAAGTAACCGTTACCGACCCAGCGGATCAGAGCGACAAGATGACAGTATATGTTGAAGTCATTAAGGGTGGTGTCGCTGATACACCCCTCAGAACGGCCAATTCCGATGACGAAGTTTGGTTGGTACCACTCGCATCAGCAAATGGTGGTGGCACTAAGAGGACCGATGTTAGCGGCAGTTTCAGTACTCCAGCAGGTGGTCAACTCTGTTTCGAGATTGACGACACGGGATTCACAGTAGACGGTACGGACCAAACTACCAACATCACGATCAACAACAACTCCATTGATGTTGCTACCGTAGCAGACTTTAGCTTGAGTGGCGCTAACTCATGTCCACGAGGACAGCTCAGCGTGCAAATGGAGTTGCCTTCAACAGATTCCAGTAGCGATCAGTTTGCGCTCTTAGGCTACCACGGCGTTATTACCGTTTGGGCAGACGTAACTGCTTACCAACGAGGTAACAGCGCATCGGCATCCACCGATCCAGTGAGAGTGCGAATCGATTTGGTTTATGGTTCAAATGCTGCACCAATCATTCGTAGTGTTGCAAAGGTTACTGGTGGCAATACCTTCTATACATCGAGTGCATATTCCATTGATGAAGGCGATGACATTAATCTAACTTTTACGGCGGACGATCCGAGTCCCACAGGCGATCGATTGTGTTGGAGCCAACGCAACAACTGTACACCTTGTAAAGGCGCAGAGGACAACGAAGTCTACAACGCCGCGCGAGGTGGTGTGGTTACCGAAAAACGTGCAAGTGATACGGTCTCCAACGTTAGCCACGAATACGAACTTACGGTTCGCGGTACTGAAACTGGAATTTTCGGTTCTAACGTACCTAGAGTCAATACAGACTACGAATCAAATCCGGGTGGATATGAAATCAACTTGTGTGCTACGGATTTGGCCGGGAAGTCGCACAAGGTCAAATTCGTCGTCAGAATTGAAAACGTCGAAGAAGCACCTGTTATCAAGACTATCGCCAACATGTACTTCCTAGTAGGTGATTACGCTCAAGAAATAGATCTCAACGATCTCACGGTCGACGGGGATGGTGCCTCTGACATCGTAGACTTTGACGCAGAAATTGTGGGATCGTCTAATGCAGTCACCGTCGAGGAGTCCAATGGTATCGTAACTGTTACGCCTACCGACGATGATGTGAGTGGTACTCAAGAAGTAGAAATTGAAGTGACGGCGACAGACTCTTCGGGAGCGACCGCGTATCAAACATTTTTCGCTTATGTGAGGAATTCCAACAACTCGCCCAGCTTCGCGGGTGGTGCGTCAGCAGTCTCATATAACTTAGAGGAGAATGCTGCTGTTGGGACAAATGTTGGGACGCCCCATGAAGCGACCGATCCTGACGGAGATACCATCAGTTACGAGCTGAGTGGCGGTAAGGACTATTTCCGCGTTGTTTCGACTGACGACGGCGGCCAGATCAAGGTCAAGAAGAAGGGTTTAGACTACGAGAGCGATGACAATGTATTCAAACTGGTGCTAACCGCGTCTGACAGCTACGGCTCGGCGGTCGCTCTCAACATTACGATTACTCTGACCGACGTGAACGAACCACCGATGGCTACTCCGGATGTCATTCCTGACCAAACCATACTTGTTGGAGTCACCGAATGTATCATCAAGGGTAGTGAACATTTCGTCGATCCTGATGCGGACGATGACACTCCAGCATTGACGTTTTCTGCCGCTTCCACTCGACCGGGTGAGGTAAGCGTAGAAGTCGAAAACAACGACGACATTTGTATCACTGGGGAGTCAGTGGGCTCTCGTCCAGCAAGAATCACTGTTACTGCCACCGACTCGGACGGAACTACTGTCTTTAAGCGTTTCCGGGCAACCGCGCAACAAAACAATCCACCGACAGTTGTGGGCGATGGTCTACCAGATATAGAAGTACAGTTTGACGGTCGTAGCGATGACATCGATCTTAATGACTATTTCAACGACGGCGATGCTGGCTACGACGAAGAATTGTCTTACGGGTTTAGTGTCGACGATGCGGACATCGTCACTGCTGTGGTAAGACACGACCATTACTTGCGAATCTACGGTGACGAAGCGGGTGAAACGAACATCAAAGTGACTGCCACTGACCAAAACAATCAGTCAGTGTCCGATACTTTCGCTGTTGAAGTTGTTCGCAACGATCCGCCAATTCCACATCCAGATGCGATTGCTGATGTAACAACAAGAATCGGTCTCACGGTCGATCCTATTGATGCGTCCGGTGCATTTACGGATGAAGGAGATACCTTCGATCTCGACATCAAAACCGACGATGCGGATATTGCCACTGCAGCGATTGATTACGATGACGATGACAACCCTTGGATCGACATTTACTTGCACTCCACTGGGGTAACTAAGGCAACCCTAAAAGCTACCGACACTGCTGGCAACTCTGCAGAAGTATCGTTTACCATTGATGTCGGGGCGCGCAACGATCCGCCGAAGCTCGTCAACGAGATTGACGACCAGACTGTCGAAGTCGACGACCGAATCGATGTAGAACTTGACGATGTGTTCGAAGACGAGGGGGAACTTTCGTACGAAATAGACAACGAGGACGATGATGTCGCAGATGTCATCTATCGATCGAGCAGTAATGCCCTACGTATTTGGGGGAATAAAGTAGGTACGACAGAAGTTACAGTAACTGTGTTCGATAACCTCGATCAATCCGTATCAGATACGTTTACGGTGACCGTTACTGATCCGCCACCCGCGAATTCCGCACCTAACTTGGTTGCACAGATCGACGACCTAACTGTGACCGTTGGAATGCCCGGTCTGGTGTCTATAACCGGAAACTTCAGTGATCCTGATGGCGACGAGCTCGCTTACATCGTTGAATCCGATGATCCGAACGTTGTAACTGCATCCTTGAACGAAATGGAAATTACGTTGACGGGTTTGATAGCCGGAAATGCGACCGTGCGTGTTATTGCGACTGATCCAGCAGGCTTAGATGTCGTAGATGTATTCAAAGTCTATGTCGAAACAGCTCCGCAGATCGCATCACAGATCGCCGACGTGACCCTGCAAATCGGTGGTGATTCAGTCTCATTGAATGTCGCTGAATACTTTGTTGATGATGACGGAGATATGCTAGCCTACTCGTTCAATTTTGAAGGCAATGCTGCGATCACGAACGTCGATGGTACAAGTTTGTCTCTGATGCCATCCGTTCTCGGTACGACTGTAGTAACTGTTACTGCGACCGATACAGCTGGCCGTTCTGCATCGCAATCATTCAAGACATTTGTGAGTAATAGTGAAATCAAAGAAGTTGGTACCGAAGCACTGTCGAGCGTGGGTCGCCAAATAATTTCCAGTGTCGCTAATGCTATCGGTACGCGAGTTGAAAACAAAGATTCCGAGAACAACCTCTTCAGTCGCGTGATTGGCGGGAAGTCCAAGGAAGACGAACGCGCAATAGCTGATACACCAGCACAACCTCAAACACCAGGCCCAGCTCCAAAGGTTGAGCCAGTGTTTGAAACACCGACGACAGCAAAAGCTCCGACAACCAAGCGTTCACGAGACGTATTCTCGGATGTCATCTCACCACGCAATTTCACTTCGATGAGACTGCGCGACTTGATTCCACAGAACTTCTCTACATCCTTGACCGGTGCTAACTCAAGATTTAAGCTGTCGATTTGGGGTACTACAGATCAACAGGATTCGAGTAGCTCTATGTATGAAACGTCTTCAAGTTCGACTTATCTTGGTGTGGACATAAGACCGTTGCAAAACCTAATGATTGGTATATCTCTCTCTGAAAACTCAGCGGAGAGTGATTATTCTTGGGGTACCGCAGTGCGCCAACTTCAAACCGACACCACAACTATACTACCTTACGCGAGTCTCCAAGTGACTCCCAGTACCTTAGTTTGGGGTACCGTCGGTGTCGGCTCCGGTGATGCTAGTATTTGGAGCGGCGAGAATCTTGTTGACGAAAGCACATTGAGCTTACGTCTTGGACACATCGCGATCAAGAGCCACATCGTACAAATGCATGGTATCGATCTGGCAGTTAAAGGTGATGTCTCGGTAGCGAATCTAGCAACTAGCAATGGTGTTGGCGAAGCTAGTGGTCTGGACACCACCATTGATCGGGCGCGTGTAGGTGTTGCAGGATCTTATGCGATGCCACTTGAGTGGGGAGGTTCATTCACTCCGTTTGGTGAGCTAGCTTATCGCCGAGACGGTGGCGACGGTGCGACTGGATCAGGTGTTGAATTCATCGGTGGCTTACGGGTCGCCTCGACGATGTTCTCGCTTGATCTTCGCGGGCACACGATGGCTACGTATTCCGAGAATGATTACAAAGAATCTGGCGTTTCGCTACTCGCTGTGTTTAACCCGACACCAGGTGAAGAAGGGCTCTCCCTCTCGTTCACGCCAAGTTGGGGTCAATCTGCTCGTACGGACGCAACTTTGTGGCGTGAGTCGGCAACCGTTGGCCAACTACCCTTTGGTGGTGGTCAAGGTTTGAGCCAAGGCATGACCTTTAATACGAACATTTCATACGGGTTCCTGATCAATCAAGACCAGCACATGTTCAAGCCATATGTTGAATTCGGCGAGAACGCGCTAGATCTACAGACCATTCTGTTCGGCGCGGAACTCAAACCATTAGTCCTAGACAAGTCCTTGCTAAACTTGAACTTCGTACTAGGAAAAGTGGACGAGCTCTCCAAGAAGGACAACAAGCACTTAGGCGTGAATGCTATATTGAAGTTCTAATTCCTTGCCATACTTGGGGGACTGCGAAGACTATTACGCAGACAAGTATTGTTTCTACCTCTTAAAACTCAAAGACCTCGATTCCCCCTCGGGGTCTTTTTTTGGTCAACTGGATCTTAGTGTGCCGAAGCGCAATTTAAGACTTCATCCTTAGACGCGATCCGACGATCTGACGAGCTTTATTAACTATGGCAAGAGTAGTTCGTCGTCGTCCGTTATCGCAGATTTGATGTCTATATTCAACTGGTCTGATCTCTTGAGCTTCAACTTGTCATGTATTCCTTTAAATTGTCTTTTGTTGCTCACTTTGATTACTATTTTGGTTCGCTCCAATTCGTACTCAATACGACTACGAGTCATAAGAAAGTGTATTTCTAACCGAGAACGTTCGATGCGGGCGGTTACCCTAAGCTCGTCGTCAAGTGTCATAGTCAGAAATTTTGGATCTTCTCACATCCGTTAGTAAGTGATAGAGAGCAAGAGATTCAACAACACGAACGACATCACAACCAATATCACTGTGTAAGGCGCGAATATTCGATGGATGGAAGCTACCGTGTCTCTCATCTGATCGTTTGGAGCGAGAGTGTTTCCTCAGTGGAGGACGTAACAGCGATTTAAAAGTGTTATGCTTACAAGGGTAGGTGGGGAGCTGTTCCTCGTAGTATTGGTGGGTGCAAATATGTGTGTCAATCTAAAGAGTCGTCTCGTCGTTCTGAAGGTTTCTACACCGAATAAACCGCAGCAGTTTACTCTAGGCATTGTTTCTGATCTCGTCAAAGTCTCTAGTAAAGAAGGCACGAATCTAATAACATACGGTACTCCAGTAGGACTCACAGAGACTTGTTATGATATCGGGTTAATTGCGGATTCACTGGAAGCAAAAGAAAACGGGAAGGACCTTAGTCGTGGGCCGTACAGACCACAACTTTAAACGATTTGATGAAAACTTGAAAACTTTTCCACGAAAACTGCTTTTTATTGGATGAGTTTTGGTAATTTCAAATAAGACGCAATTTAGAGCAAACCACGCTTGAACGAGTGTGCTTTATTTACGACGTTGAAGCAACACGACATGACGATAAGTTCGTCTTGTAGTGTCCCATTAACTTTTGCCAAAGGAGTAGTCCAGTGGCTGAAGAATTAAACATATCCGTACGTGGAGATAATAATTCCATAACGGTCATTCATGACCTGCACAATGAAGAACCAATTTCCACCGAGTGCCAAGCAGAGAGTGAGAAAGTACCTGATAGGACAAGTGTAGTTTCCAAGTCTCTACGAGATCACCTAAAATTCATAGTCTTTGTTGCGCTTGATGCAATAACGGATTTCTTTTTTATAGGTTAGTACATCAAGACTAAGGCGGTCCCGATATTGCAGAATTGTGTGTTTTTGTCGATTCTGCCTAACATCCCTGTTTACCCAAATTTCTGAATGAAATTAAACAAAAACAAAAGTCGGCTTATTGTCATCAATTTTCAACATCGATGCCAAAAATTTTTTTGAGTATCGAGCGCAGGTGCTAGATTTTTAACCGTCATTGTTAGTGCAGAGCATATTCGGGACTTGTTGTCTACTGTGCAAAAACTGTAAACTTCCGAGAGAAAGCAGGAGATTTCTATTCAATTTCTTAAATTTTCTTCAAATATTAAAAGTGACTCAGTGCCAAGATTTGACGTTTCTTAATTCCATCAACCGCACTTACTCTCACCTACTTCAAGGAGCTCTATGAGTACTGACCCGCACATATGGCTAGAACAAATCGATGATGAAAAGGCACTCGACTGGGTGCGCGCACGAAATGATCTGACCGTTGCTCATTTCACTCAGAACGATCGATTTCGTGGCTTTCAAGAACGCATACGAACCATTCTAGATTCGGATGATCGGATTCCCATGTTCGAAGCCTGTGGGGACACGCTCTACAACTTTTGGCAAGACAAGGATCACCCAAAGGGTCTATGGCGGCGTACAACGTTGGAAGAGTACTGTAAGACTAGACCGGAATGGGAAGTAGTGCTAGATCTAGATGCACTAGCAAAGTCGGAAGACGAGAATTGGGTCTGGGCTGATGCGAGTATATGTCGTCCCGAGTGCACAAAAGCACTCGTGCGACTCTCTCGAGGAGGCGGCGACGCTATTGTTGTACGAGAGTTCGACTTACTCACGAAAGATTTCGTTTCGGACGGTTTTTTCGTTCCTGAAGCGAAAACTCATGTAACCTGGGCGGGTCCAAATCGCGTTCTAATCGGTACAGATTTCGGTGAAGGCACTTTGACGGACTCGGGATATCCTATGACGATGCGCGAGTGGGATCGCGGCAGTCTCCTAGAGGACGCGCATGAGTATTACCGAGGTCAGTCTTCTGACGTTTATGTTTATTCGTGGGCGGATCCTTTTACCGATTTTCGCGACTACTTCGTCGGACGCGCGACCGATTTCTTCAACGACGAATTTTTTGTATATCGCAACAATGAGCTTATCAAGATAGATAAACCAGACAGCGCGATTGCGAATCCCCACCGAGGACAGTTGTTTCTTCTTCTCAAACATGATTGGGACCGCCAAGGCGAGCAATTTAAAGCCGGTAGTTTATTGGTAGGGCAACTTGAAGATGTACTTGCCGGTACAGGAGACTACCAAGTCCTCTTTGCACCAACCGAACACTCCGTACTGATCAGTCACAACGGTACGGAAAACTCAGTCATTCTCAATATTTCTGAAAATGTTTGTACTAAAACGTTTGTAGCAACCAAAGGCGACAACGGTGATTGGGTTCTCGAACAGGTACAAAAATCGAATGGTTTTTTAAACGAGAGTGGATTTGCTTACGAGACTCAAGAAAGCGACCGAACACTCATGCTCTCCGAGAGTTTTCTGGAACCATCTAGCCTATCAATGAGTGGTCCAGACGAGCCATTACGAGTGCTTAAGAGAACACGATCGTTCTTCGACAACGAATCTTTGAAAACCACGCAACATTGGGCTAAATCCAAGGATGGTACGAAGATCCCCTACTATGAGATCTCACGACGAATTGCTACTGGAATACGGCCGACACTTCTCTATGGATACGGTGGTTTTTCGGTTTCGTTACTTCCTGCTTATACCCCAGTTTCCGGAAACACCTGGTTGAAACAAGGTGGTACCTATGTCATTGCCAACATCCGCGGTGGTGGGGAGTTTGGACCGGATTGGCATCACCAAGCTTTGAAAGAGAACCGCAATCGTGCCTATGAAGACTTCATCGCTGTTGCGGAAGACTTGATTCGCCGCGGCATCACTAAACCGAAACACCTCGGTATTCAAGGAGGTAGTAATGGTGGTTTGTTGATGGGGAACATGTACGTTCAGCGTCCGGATTTATTCGGTGCGGTCGTCTGTCAGGTGCCCTTACTCGACATGAAGCGATATCACCTACTGTTGGCTGGAGCTAGTTGGATGGCTGAGTACGGAGATCCTGAGAAGCCCGAGGAATGGGAGTACCTAAAGAACTTTTCTGCTTATCAAAGAGTTCGAGCAGATCAGAAATATCCAACCATTCTCATTACCACTTCGACGCGAGACGATCGAGTCCATCCGGGCCATGCGCGCAAGATGGTCGCGAAACTTGAAGAAATGGGTCACAAAGTACATTACTACGAAAACATAGAAGGTGGCCACGCCGGTGCAGCTGACAATAAACAAAGAGCGTTCATGCAAGCATTGGTCTGGGAGTTTTTGTGGGCGACTCTTGCGCCCAGCTAGCTTCTTTTGATGGTGATGAAATCTCGGAATTGAAGGCTAACTAGCATAGTATAAATTTGTTATTCGCCAAGTCCAATTTTTTTACTTCATAACCCAGCAAACTCGGTACGACTTTCCAAGGTGTGATGCGCAACTTGGCTGTGTTAAGCAACGCTGTTTAAAAAGAGTCGACAGAATACAAGCTTCTAGTTCTGAAATGTCTCATTTGATTTAACCGAAGGAGACATCTTTGAGGAATATGGTCGAGTACTACCTGTTCCCCTTGAGTTCAGGAATTAGTGGTTCGCCCTTTTCGATTTTTTCGGCGATTTCCTGACGGGTCTTTGCCATCCTTAGATATCGAACAGGACGCGATGGATGAGTCCTACTTGCCCTTAAACCGACTTGTGCGGACACGCGGCGCCAAACATCCTCTATACCGCTCAAGTCTACGCCTGCGTTTGCAAGAATGTACATTGCCACGTAGTCTGCTTCATTCTCAAATTCTTTTGAGTTCGCCCTAATTCCTAGCTTGGTGAATAGTCCATTAGTCCAAAAGCCCGTCACTAGGGAAATTCCATCTAGCACTCCGCCCAAAATGCCTCGAGTACGAGCTTTCGATACATGCCCGTAGACGTTGTGGGCTAGCTCGTGTGCGATTATGTATTGCAGATCAGGTTCTTCTTTCAAGAAGTTAAGCAGACCAGTGGCAACGCCAATCCTATCGCCGCTACTTGCATAGGCAATGAATGCTAATGACCGGGATACAAAAATTTCAGATCTACACGTTTTTTCGGGTTGAATCGAAAAAACTAACGGCGTGAAAGAGGACTCGGAAATCCGACGAATAACTAGCAGTTCAATGGGTTCTGTTCTCTCGTCTTTCGAGAATTGTCTGAGCACCTGATTTAACTGCGAACGTGCCTCTGCGCTGGTCTCAACATGTTTTTCATCAATAGCGACAATTGTGTCTCTAAGTTGCAATCCAGCTAATGCGGCTGGCGAATCACTTGCGACTCCCCAAACGCGGGGTTCAGTCCCGATACCTTTACGAATCCTACGCGCCGTCCAGACACCTATTTGAAAGTCCGTGTAGCCTTCACAAAGAATTAGATTGCTAGTGATCAATGGCCAGGAGGCATCAGCAAGGCGTTGAGTTCCTGCAATCAATCTCTCTTCATTTAGTTCTGCTTGAACTTGAGCTTCTTGTTCAATTTCTTCCGGCGTCAAAGATGGTATTTGGGTAATCGTGGAACAAGAACAGATAAAGCATCCCAAAAGAAGGATTAAGACTACTGAGCAAAACTTCGACATCATTGAATGGAACCCTTTTTTGTTGTGCACGAGATTGTGAATGAGTATCGCCAAACTCGATTCGATCATTTTATCAGCCATTCGCGTTTACTGGACAACGTTCCACAATTGAGTCATCTAATACATTCGAAAGTTCAATAGAATCATGGACTTCGCGTTACCTCCTTCATCAAAGATTTTTAACGGAGTCTCTCCATGAACTCAGATGCTATACTGAACGACCATATGATAGCGGAAGCCACATTAACTGCTCACTTGTTAGATGTTGCATTGAAAGCTGGATACACTACCGATCAAATTAACGATTTGCTCTGCGAAATAGCGAACAAAACTGCCATATCGGAATTTTGGATCTCGGATGAAACGGGGCAAGTCGTATATACCAATATACCCGATATTGAATTTTCTTTTGGTACTGATCCCAGCGGCACCGAACAGGCCGCGGCTTTTGCTAAGTTACTTACAGAAGATGCGAGTGTAGTAGTGCAACCTTTTATGAATCGTACCTACGATCATCAGTCCTTCAAATATGTAGCAGTTCGAGGTGTTGATCAAGCACGAGTCGTCCAAGTCGGCATCTCAGCGAACAACATGTAATTCAAACCCAATGGACTTCGACGCACAGTGCACCCTTGGGATAGCTTGATAAACAAACCGATTGAAAATTCATACCGAGTGACGCATACTGGTCGTGTACTCTCCCTCGCGATCGGAACTGTTTTTCTCACCGTATTTACCTTTGGTTCAGTAGCAACTGCCGCGAATGGCGGTAAGCTAATGGATGTTGGCGCAGTCATGCCAGATAGAGGGAACAATGTCGTAAAAAAGGATATGGACTTGGTCTATGCGAATCCTGCGCCCTTTGAATACAAGGTAACGCTACCAAACCTGTCTAATCGCGAACGCAGCGAAATTGATACTCCCGCAACACACGGACCTCAGAAGTTTGGTATACATCGAGACGTACCCTACCTTCACTTAGGTGATTTGAGTAATAAGCTTTCTTGGAAAAAAGAGGGCGATGGTGTCGTAGCTTATGTTCGTGTGCATTCTCCGCAAGCAGAGTCAATTCGTTTTTCCACGCGTCTCAAGTTACCGGCAGATGCCATAGTAAATTTCTATGAAGGGGATCTCAACAATCGGAATGATGTAATTTACAGCTTCACCGCGCCGAAGAAGGGCTTCGACGAAGAGCTCTATTGGTCTCCACAAGCGTCCGGTGACTGGATCGGGCTCGAAATTCGCTTACCGCGATCCAACATGAAGCAAAACGTAGAGCTAGAACTGTTCAAGGTCGCCCATCGCTTCATAGCTCCAAACTTGGCCGTACCAAACGCCTTGGAGTGCACAAACCATGAAGATGTTCAATGTGCGATTGACGATGGCGAGATTTCTGAAAGCAGTGCCAGAACGACACTGAGACTTACCTTTGAAAGTGGGGGATCAAGTTACACTTGTTCAGGTACGCTCATGAATGTATCCGGCGATGGTGAGGATGTTTATATTCCTTACATTATTACTGCCGCACACTGTATTTCAACAGTAGATGAAGCCTCGTCCGTCGTCGCTTGGTGGAACTTTCAAGCTGCGAGTTGTTCAGGTAGTGCAACTTCGTCGGATTTCGCCTTATCCTTTGGCGGGGCAGAACTGCTGGTAACGGTGGAGTCCTATGACCAAAGCTTGATTCGTTTACGTGCAGACCCTCCCGCCGGTGCGTCATTTTCTGGGTGGTGGGTAACCGATGTTCATACTAACATAACAGGTTCGGGCTCGCATCATCCCGACGGAACTCACAAGAAGTTCTTCTCGGGTACTACCCAGGGCAACTTTAATGTCAATATTTGTGATCAAGACGACAACTGTACGTTGCTCCTAGATGCAATAGAAGTAAGAATGGACAACGGTACTGCTGAAGGTGGTAGTAGTGGAGCAGGATTAAGAATATTTAACCCGGATGCGAACGACACGGTCTTCGTCGGTGTTCTCTCGGCATCCGACGAAGAATGTGAAAACTCGTCGGTTTACTTCGGGGAATTTCGGCATTTCTTTGACTACATTGTCACTTGGTTCGACCCAGCACCACCGCCACCAGTCAGTAGCGACGACCACGGTGATTCGACAGAGACCGCTACAGAAATCGGACTGGCATCCACGACAGAAGGAGAGATTGAAGATGCTGATGACGTGGACTATTTCGAAGTAGTAGTCGATCGCAGAGGAGCGATCAAAGTTTACACCTCAGGTTCGCTTGATACCACCGGACAGCTGACATCGGAAGAACTAGGCGTCGATATTACTGACGATGACAGTGGTGACAATCTGAACTTTTCGCTTTCAGCTGACATAGAACCCGGAGTTTATTACATTCGAGTGGAGGGGTACTCTGAATCCACGGGCAATTACACGCTACACGTCGAATTTGAGGAGAACGATGACCATGGCGATACTCGGTACACGGCTACGATAGTGTCTTCGAGTGCTCGGGTGTGGCAATATTCCACTGTTGGCAACCTTGAAATTTCGACAGATATTGATGTGTTTGAAATCACATTGTGGTCTAATGCGACGATCACGGTATACACCGAAGGGGACACCGATACGTCCGGTGTGTTAACCGACTATTCAGGTTTTGACTTGTTCGAAAACGACGATACAGACGAAGATAACTCCAATTTCACGCTGTCTGGTGATGTTGGAGTAGGAACCTACTACCTGTTTGTTGAGGGGTCCGTTTCTGAGAAGTCTGAATACAAACTCATCATTGACATAACACAGGACTAATTTGATACTTCGTTCAACAGCAGTTGTTGATGAGCCGCTAGTCCTCTCATCGTGAAGTCAAAGCACTTGTTGAACGATCACCAATGTTTGTGTGCGTATAGTGAAGGGTAGTGCCTTTGAAAGTGTTCGGTAGTATCCACTCGCCCATTCTGCGACCTGAACGGGATCTTCCCTATGTATTTGTCGGTCGAGGTCGCGAACTACGCGACTTGGAGAATCATT
>VXNY01000007.1 GCA_009840305.1 Gammaproteobacteria bacterium
GCTCGGGCTTTAGTGCCAGGTATTAAACGATATGTTATGCCTCTATACGACATAGTCTTATTATAATTGGTGTGTAGTTTCGTACATAAGTCCCTTATAATTCTAGAACGTTCTCAGTACGTAAGAACGTACATCTACATAGAGGTATTTAAAACATGAAAAAACTATTAGTACTACCGTTGGTGTTACTATCGTTCTGCGTCATAGCAGATGACGAGCGAATCATGCTCGGGTCCTTTGAACGAGAAACAGCTGAGGCCGAAGACGATGTGTCCAGCGCTGATACCACGTTGAATGGTTTTGGTGCAAGATTGTTTAGTTTCAAAAACGAGGGTATTTACCTTGGAGCTGGATTCTCTTACCTGACCGGCGACTCCGAATATTGTGTAGGGTCTAACTGTGTTTCGGCCGACGCCACCGGAACATCGTTTTTCGGAGAGATCGGTCGGAGTATGGGTCATTGGACTCCCTTTGTCGGGTTGTCCTTCACTAGTTCGGAAGTTGATTTAATGGGTGAATCTGACAGCGAAGAGACCTGGGGTCTAAGTGCGGGACTATGGCTACAAGTCGACACGTTCATGCTGAGAGGAGCTGTAGTTAACTTAGACGATGAAGACAATAGAGCGATCTCGGGTGGTGTCCTGTTTCCCGTTAGCGCCAACTTCACCTTAGGTGGAGAGTTTGGAATGAACCTGGATTCCGAAGTAGACGGGTTCAAACTTTCGCTTCAAATCGGTCGAAAGTTTTAACTGACGCGAATTTCGTAAACTCGCGTTAATAGCTTCTTACGGGCCGCGCCTGACTTGAGTGTTCGCGATCCGTTTACCTCCGTGCAACTTCGCCGTAAGCTTTGAAGTTGAATTGGTTTCTTGGATGATTCCAACTGAAGTGTCTCCGTTTTTCTGACGGAGTTTCAGTTCCCAAGCTTCCATTTCATTTAGTGGGATGTCTGAAACGGTGCCGAGCAACGATTGCGTCGTACGAATTCTCAGTAATGTTCGACCGAAATCCGTACTATAATTTTGGACTACACTACTTTATTCAGTCGGTGAATAACCCATTCTTGAGGTGTTCAAAACAATGAAAAAGCTATTGGTATTGCCGTTGGTGTTACTATCGTTCTGCGTCATTGAAGCAAACGAACGATACTTTCTCGTAAGCTATGATCAAGCAACAGCCGAAGCGAAAGACGATGTGTCGAGTGTTGATACCACCTTGGAGGGGGGTGGTTTTAGATTGCTTAGCTTCCAAGATGATGGTCGCTACATCGGGCTTAGAATTTCTTACGTGAGTGATAATTCTGAATCTAAAATTTGTGTACGAGGGCCTGACTGTGTTTCTTCCTTCTCTGCCATAGCCTCGTCTTTCGTAGAGGTAGGTTGGGATACAGGTCGTTGGACTCCCTTTATCGGGTTATCCTTCACTAGCTCGGAAGTTCGTTTAATGGATGAATCTGACCGTGAAGAGAGCAGGGGTCTAAGTGCGGGATCGTGGTTGCAATTCGACACTTTCTTGCTGCGAGGAGCGGTCGCTCACATAGACGACGAAGACAACAGAGCGATCTCGGGTGGTGTCCTGTATCCAGTTAGAACCAACCTCACCTTAGGTGGAGAGATCGGAATGAACCTGAATTCCGATCTAGACGGGTTCAAAATTTCGCTTCAAATCGGTAGAACGTTTTAACTAACGCAAATTTCGAAAACTCACACTTAGAGCTTCTTACGGGTCGCGGTTGACCTAAGTGTGCGCGGTCCGTTTGCCTCGGTGTAACTTCGCCTTACGCTTTGAAGTTGCCTTCGTTTCATGGATGATTCCAACTGTCGCGCTTCTGGTCCTTTGGCGGGTGTTTGTTCCTAAACTCTATTTCACTTAGAGAGATGACAGAAACGTTTCCGAGCAACGTTTGTATCGCTTGACTACTCGGTTAAGTTAGACCGAAACCCGTACTATAATTCTTGATTACATCACTGTTTTCAGTCGGTGAATAACACATTCTGAGGTGTTCAAAACAATGAAAAAACTGTTAGTACTACTGATGGCGTTACTGTCCTTCTGCATCCTAGCAGACGAACGAATCGTTATCGGGTCTTTTGAGCAAGAGTCAACTGAAGCCGAGAGCATATTGCATCGAGTCACGGTCAGTGAAGAATCAACTTTGAATGGATTTGGAGCAAGAATATTTGATTTCAGAGACGAGGGTCTCTACATAGGAGCTGGTTTCTCTTTCGTGACTGGGGACTCAGATCTTTGTGAAGGGTCAGACTGTGTCTCCGTAGATGCAACTAGAACTGGGTTTTTCGGGGAACTCGGCAGGAATTTTGGTCGATTAACACCGTTTTTCGGTGCCTCTTTCGATAGTAAAGAAATTGATGGAGGGGGTCATACTGACAGCGATGAGCCTTTTGGCATCAATGCAGGATTTTGGCTAGAACTCGATAAGTTAAAGATAAGAGGCGCAGGAGTGTACCTAGACGACGAAGAAAATAGAGCGATCACGGGCGGATTTCTATTTCAAATGGATAACAAATTTGCCTTAGGTGCAGAATTTGGAATGTTGGTGGCTGACGAAGTTGATGGGTTCAGATTTTCACTTCAATTCGGTAGAAAGTTTTAACTTACTCGAATTTCGTAGTCTCACCCTAATCGACTCTGACGGGTGATCCAAGATCAGTGCGTTCCGACTGCACTGCGTTCGACGTTACCACAACGTGTACGCCTATTGAGCTAGATTAAACTACAAGATGACCTGTATATCTAGGATATGTTGGTGTCGAGACGGTAGCATCGACTTTCAGCTTCGATAGGAAGATTGTTAAGGTCGGCAACCAAAGTCCGACCTCCAAGGCACCCCCAGAATTGTCAATTCGAAGTACCGTGGGTAACGGTTTCACCACTCAATAAGACTGTTCGGACACTATTTGTCTAATATCTAAGCAAGCGTGGTTGAAAATGCCCCGATTTTGTACTTGTATACTCCGGATTTGATGCACTGTACCTGAGTTTACTCCGATCTATAGCGGTCGGACTCTTCAAGGAGAACAACATGAACCACTACATCATCTACTACTCGCTCAACAACCAGAACTGGAATAGCTACATGGAAGTGGAGAATATGCTCGCAAAGTGCGGCGATGCTTGGAAGAAAAATTCAGACCCTACCTTTGTCAGATTAGACTCAGAGTTAGGTCTGAAAGCCATGCATCACAGAATGCTCTTGACGTTGAACGTGAAAAACGGCGACACGTACTACATCGCGCAAATTCCTACAACGACCTACCAGAATGGTTCGACCAGACTCAATCGATTAACTAATATGGAATTTGGTACGAAACTAAAGGCTGATTAGGGTTTCGAGAATAACCTGGACACAGTCTTCTAATTTCTACCTTTGTTAGTCCATCGTCCTTGCGCGCGGGCATCCGGCTTCAAATCTTGAAACGCAGATAGTTCGACAACCGAACTAATCCTGCATAGAAATAGAGATACAATTCTAAAACCCAAGTTAAAGTTGGTTTAGTGCGATGAATCCAAGAGTATTGCTACTTGTACTTTGCGCCGCGACATTAGCAAGTTGCGCGTCAATTCACACTCCTGAACCTGGAAGTCCGCTTTATGAGCAATCTGTTAAAGAGACTCAACAAGTGATTCTCGAAGCTATCCAAAAACAAACTTTACTTAAAGCGCTTACGTACCCAATACTGTCAGCCAACGCAGATTTATGCGGGGCTCTAAGAACAACCAAGCTCGAGTTTCAGTGGATCACACTAAATGACCTTGGCAAAGTCGGTCGAATACAACGAGATGCGGGAGCGGCTATTGGTATCGGAACCTACCCTTACATCACAATAATTACCCCTGGATCGCCAGCTCACCAAGCTGGACTTCGACAAGGAGATACTTTGGTGTCGCTCAATGAATCCCCCATTGATGAAGACAAGGAGAGGAAATTCATCCCGTGGCTCGAAAGTGGAAGTGACGTCGTCCGCGCGTACCGACGAAATTTCGATAGATGGCTCAACTGGACCGTACTTGGCGGTACGGCGGTATCGATTGAATACAAAAGAGGAGAAAATATCCATTCAATTGAAGTACAACCAAGGAAGCGCTGCGACTTCAATATTGTGATCGTCGATCACGAGGATTTGAGTTCGCGCGCAGTCGAAAACACGATTTTTCTGTCCTCTGCTCTTTTCGACTTTGCTGAAAGCGACGCGGAAATTCAGTTCATAATTGCGCACGAAATGGCGCACAAAATTTACCGTCACTCCCCTGGAAAACTCACACCGTTAAGAGCACTAGCTCTCGGCATTGATGCACTTGTTAACTATGGTCTCGTTGCAACTCAGGTCGTCGCGGGAATTATCTCCGGTGAAGAGTTGGAAGGACAAGTATGGGCTCCGGGCGCGATTTTTTCCCACCAAGACAATCCTCCCTACCGACACGTATTGGAACTCGAAGCGGATTACTTAGCAATGTACATGTTGGCTCGTGCAAACATTGATGTCAGCGATATTGATATTTTTTTGGGAGCGAATTCCGTCTGACTCGCAACTCGCTGAGATTCATGTAACCGAAGAGGGACGTATCGAAAATATGTTGGCAATACAGGAAGAACTTAATCGGAAAATCAGTGCAGGAGCGACCTTGATTCCGTCAAAAGATCGGAAAGTGCAAAGCGATAGCGAAGGATCGGAAGAGAATTGACGCGCGGTGTAGCAGGTGGGGTCAAATTGGCAGTTCAGGAAAGCTGGACCATCTTCCCCGATCTTAGAGTGCAGCTGAGACAAGTCCAAGATTGTCGGAACATATCAAGACTACGATGAAAAACTGTATTCGCGCACGAAAGCGTTTGGTCGGACTGTTATGACGCTTCTCGACTCGTCACGGTCGTTGGTTGCGCAGTTTAGAAGCCAGATTCTACAATCACAAGCCTTCTAGTGCGTAGAGACAGTTTCCGCTCTACTAATAGTCGCAATTTTCTTCGTCGTTTGATACGAACGAATGGTACGTTTATTGCATGCTGAGCACTTTCTAAATTTAAACTAAGGAATTTTCTGTATGAACATCCCAAAGAATGCAATTTCAAACACCTTAGGACTCCTCGTCATGGTATGCGCGACTCTTGGAGTCACTGCAGACGAACGCAAGTCCTACTTCGCTGTGGAGTATGGTCAGATTGCAAACAAATTTACCGATGTGTTCGAAGGGCCGTCGTTGCGCGCTTCGGTAGGCTTCAAGCTAAACCGTAATTTTGGTCTCGAAGCTGCCTACGAATTCAGCCCGGGTGGTACTGCAGCAAACAATCTCTGGGATTTTGATTCCACGCCTACTCGGTACTTTGACGATATCAACACACTGAGCATTTTTGGAACTGCCGAATGGGACGTTCACTCTCGGTTTTCTTTCTTTACTAAAGTTGGTGTGACACGCGGATCGGTGGACTACACGATACCGGATGCGATTTATCAACCAAACTCAGGTACTATAACTGAAACCAACGTGGCACTAATATTAGGAGTCGCAGTGCCTACCAATAGCGCGTACGACCTCACTTTTTCGGTCAAGGAGAACTTCAGCGCCAATTTCTTCGGGTTAGGAGATAGTTTCGACTCGTCAACTACATGCGTTGGCTTTCGTCGTCGTTGGTAAACCCGGTATGACCACTTAAGGACAGTTGCACAGCGTTACAGTCAGAGTAGTCTAGGACATTGAGCTCCGAGGATCACACCTATACGAACAATTCGTACAACTTACGCAGCGGCGGGCTCTAGTCGTACAAATAAATTCAGACTAGCCTAAATCGCTCGTCCTACCCCAAGATGCTGTAGTTGCCGTCCACGATTAGTCGAATGGAAACAAAGAGTCCTAACAACGGACACAATAGCCAAGGTGCGTTAGTTCCGAAAATATAGAGATAAAGGTCTCTTTTGGGGACGCTTTGGTGTCGTTTAGCGACGAAAAAACTAATCCAATAAACGCTTGTCATATAGGTCCACTGCCAACAAAGCATCAGCCCTACTATGCCCGCAACGTACGCAGGTACTATAGGTGCCGTGAATGTCGCATACAAAAACAATGTCGGTAGCAACGAGACGAATCCGTTGGCGATGTCGACGTTGAATCCGTACGTTCGACGATCTGCAAAGGATGGATCGTATTGTGCGTAGGTAGCCCATACGTCAGCCCAAGTCTTCGAACTAAAAGCCTGCTTTAAGGGTATCTTGGTGGCGAAAAATTCGACGTGTGGGAGTTTGCCTGTCTGGACTCGCCGTTCATGCCAATACGAGGTACGATTCTCAACTCGAGTGCGTTGCCAAAACAAGCACGCTTCCCACCAACAAATTAGGATGTTGATTGAGAAGAAAACGCTCAGAATCGCGTAAATAATGCTGAGCTCTTCTTTTAGGTACAAGCGTGTTCCAAAACCACAAACGATCAAAACCGTAATACATAGAAGCGAGAACGACAATACACGGATTTTCGGTCCTTTAGAAGCTTCGACTTCTTCGTTTATTCTCGTCTGGGGCGACGAGCTATCTACTTCTTGACTCATTAATGCGTTTGAGCGCTAGTTTAAGTGCCTGTCAGGAGAGAGTCCAATACGAAACCGGCAGCGCTATATAGAGTTTCGGTCGTTGTATTTGTGCCATGATTTTGATGAATTAAATTCACAGCTCGCTCATGGGTCTAACGCGCTGACTAGTCGTCGATAAGATTGTCAATCCTTCAGCAGAGAGTTAAGACGCTCGCTATCGTTATCCGCACTAACGGGAATATGCAATACCAAAATGTAGCTTGCCGGCAGTAATCTACGTCGCAGCAGCCATGCGAAAATTCGTCCAACCCTTGTTGAAACGCCACAGCGCGACACTCACACCCAGAAGAACCGACACAAATATAAACCAAAAGTGTCTTGTGAGATAGAGCCCTACAAGAATAGAAATCGCACCATACTTGGTCATCGGTAAATCATGGCGAACAAAAATATCCTGATATGCTTCATTGATCGCTTGTAGTGTGGCGTTGGATATGCTCGCTAGCACGTGTTCGTGAAATAGAAGAGTGCTCAGAAACGGTATCGCAAACCAAGCAATTAAAAATACGACGCCACAAACAACGATCGCTTTAAGCAAGCAGAGAATCAGTCCGACTGCCGGGTGAACGCCGAAACTGTTAGTCATGGATTTTGGTGCGGTAAATAGTAAAGGGTTTCAATTTCATAGAACAAGATGATGAACGCGTAACTTGAAACTCTGTGATGAAGTTTAACTACGAGGACACAAACGATTATAAAAATTTTTTGTAAGTCGGACTGTGATAATAAACATTGTCTCAAGACACAGATTCATGCAGCAGAAAATTTGGTGAAGCTTGTTCTCAAAAATAGTGAGGAAGGCTCTTAGGTCAAATGCTCTCGATAGTCTCCTGTACTGCAGTATCGACAACTTCGCGCAATGCCTCTTCAGTGGATGTTTGATTGAGTACGGCAAATCTGTATTGATCGAGCTGCCGATCTGCGCTCGTTCCATTCTTCACAATGTTTCTGGCATGTTCAATCTCGCTAACACACTCTAGCGCTTCTGCGTCTTCGCGAAGCTCAGAAATTAGTTGATCCAATATGTCTGCGATATCTGTGCGCGTAGCGTCATTAGGGTCAGCTAGGAACGCGAAGATGCCGTATCGTTGCGCCTGAAAACGGTTCTCAAAAATAATCTCAGTCAGGATCTCATCGGATGCCAAGGACCCCGCAGACTTTGTTCTCATGACCTTTCGTATCAAACATGCATAGAGTGCTACTAGGGTCATCGCATCTTCCACTCGCGGACACACGTCACACACTCTCAATTCAATAGTGGGGTATTTGTTTGAGGGTCTTATATCCCACCACATTTCACCCGAGTCACCGATGAACCCCCACTTTTGAAGCTCTCGTTCTAGCGACTTAAACTCTTCATAACTTGATAGTGCTCTGGGTATCCCTGTGCGGGGGATTCCGGCCAAAAAGTTCATCCGAGAACTCTTGTACCCAGTCTCCAGTCCTTCCCGAAAAGGTGACGAAGTAGACAGTCCCAAGAACACAGGAAGATAGTGGCGCACGATATTCATAACCCTAATTCTCCCATCGGGGTCTCCAAATCCGGCATGAATGTGCATACCTCCAATCAACATTCTCCGAACGATTTCTTGATACAACATCGCGGAATTTTCATACCGTTCTTTGGGTGTGGGTCTCTGATCCTGCCAAGCAGCGAACGGGTGAGTCGATATCGCCACAATGTCACAGCCAAATTTTTTCGCAGTTGTATAGATTGTGCTTCGAGTCTCAAGTATGGCCTCGCGCACTTCCTTAATGGAGTGACAAACGCGAGTGTTGGTTTCGATTTGTGATCTTAGCAATTCCCGAACGACGTTGTGGGGTTCGGAATTTCTCTCACACTCGTCAAAGATTTGTGAATCGGGATCCGAGATCAAATCTCTCGTCTCTGGGTCAACAAGAAATGCTTCTTCTTCGACTCCAAGTGTTATTTTTAGATCACCGTTATTTGCCATGCTACGCAGTCATTGAATGTTGTCTGTTTGATGAATCGGAATTTCGGTTCCCTGCCTATCGAAATATTTCAACTTCATGGTACAAGGGTAGTCGTTTACCAAGAATGAGGAGAGGTAATGTTAACGGGCGGGAAAACATACTTAACTCCAGTCTGTGATATAGTGAGGAATTCAAACTTGATGCAGTTTCGTTTTCAAGGCTTGGGGAAATCCATAAAGCAAGAGGAGATTCTTCGGAGGTTTATGAGCAATACAATGAAGCTAGTGTTTCCATTGAGTAGGGACGGGTGACATCTACTTGTTAGTATTTGGTAGAACCTCGAAGACAAGCCGACTAGAACAGTTGAACCACTAACTCCTTGCCTAAGAAATCTCCCTTTTGAGATACTCCCTGTCGTGCAGACTACTGGAACGTGGTAGCTAATTCTCGACAGAGTTAGGTGTGCAAAATTCTGGAGTAGATTCGAAACACAGGAGCGTGAACAGATGACATTCATAGGGAATGTATTTTGGTTTGTATTTGGAGGATGGGCTCTAGGGTTAGTCTATTTTCTCGGTTCTATCATCTTCTTTCCCGTGTTTTGGTACCTGTTTCCAATCTCGCGATATGCGTTTTGGCCATTTGGCAGACGGCCAATCTCGCGTGCGGCGGTGGAAAAGTACAAGAAGCTCCATCCAGAATCGTTTAGTGATGCGGGCAGCAAGCATAAAGTTGTATCTCTCACCGTTCGTCGCGTGTTGGGCATTATTTGGGCACTAACATTTGGTTGGGTTTTGGCTCTAATTTGTTTAATTAATGGCTTGATCAATTTATTACTGTGTATATTTGTCGTCACTATTCCCATATGTTTTCCAAACGCACTTGGATTGTTCAAGCTCGCAAGGGTGTCCTTCGTACCCTTTACTGTTCGAATACTCCGTAGCAAATTGGTAGAAGAGATCGAGGTCGATATTCAAAGATCAAAGTTGTGACGGTGGGGTGATCGTCGAGAAACCCGAACAAGCTCGAAGAATCGTCGAGGATTCGCGTGCTGGGCTTGGGGGAGTAATCATGATTTTGCTGGCGACACGCTTCAAAAGTAACGACCGAAACATATCGAAAACCACAAGCGAAAGGACTGACACGACTCTCCCGAATAATTCAACGTCGAACATACCATGCCAATTCTCCTAAAATTCATTTTCAATTTCTTCGTCTAGGATTCCATCCATAAAAAAACTTTCCTTAGTCTTCTTGCTCATCTTGGCAGTACCGGCCACGTCATAAACCATCAACAAGTGGTACCTAATGGGAGGACTGGGTAGATACACTACAACAGCGGTTGACACTCACACCATATGGCATATCGGTGCTGGAGTTCGGCTAAATCAACGATTTGGTTTCGAGCTAGACTTTTGGCCAGGAACTAGTGGCGAGTCGGCTTATGCGAACGACGACGACGTCTATTACGTCTCATTCTCTACTACTATCAGAACACCGCATACTATTTTTCTAGGTCCTCATGTACACTTCGTGTTAAAAGGCGGAGTGTCGCAGTGGAGGTCTACAAATCATGAGGAAGTAGGATTACCCAAGATAAAAAGAGGTGCTGTTTTCCTGGGTGGTGGGCTTGTGTTTAACGCAGAATCCAAAACTTCATTTGAGTTTTCCTCTACTCAGGTATTGGATAAGTTTGAGAAATCTGCTACGTTAAAAGCGAACCTGCGTGTTAGGTTTTAGTAGCTGATCGAATTCAAAAATTCTGCGATAAGCGAGTCTTAATTTTGCCTAGTGATGATCGATGATCTAGTTGTACGAGCAAAGTGGATAGTCTGACTAGTACGAGAAAACCAAGGAGAGTCCGATTGAACTCTTTCTATCGCCTGTTGTTGCCTCAAACTTGAGAGACATGACCCCGCGTCCGCGAGGACTAAGTGTTGTGTTGCCACTAAATAGAGGACTCTCAAAGTCTCTCTGAACGTACGTCGAGAACTCGGATCCCAACGAATTCATTTTCGCCCACCGTAACGCGGCCCCAATTTCGTAATTCTCGAACAAGCTATACCGAATTCCAATCTTTCCTACCGATCCGTTTTCGTCATTGGTATGAGTAGTTCGAGTTTGTGGTCGATTCGAATCGAAAATGGAGAGCGGAGGTGCGAAAATGTCTCCGCTACCCCCACCAGTCACACTAGGACTAGATGACCTCGATGATGTGGTTTTAAACTCCGCGGAACTATTTCCCCCACCGAGCCGCAAGTATATTGAGAAGGTCTCTTTCGAATAGTGCAAGCCCAAACCCACAACGGTTTGGACAAGAGCGAGGGTGTACGCTGAGTCGTCTGACAAATTTCTAGATTGCGTGAAATCTACCCAAAAGTGAACCCCAAATTGATTGTCTTGTGACGAGTTTCGGTGCAAATTTTTGGCAACGTTAATGTCGCCAAAGAAGTTTAGATCGCCAGACAGATACTCAGAATCTTGGTCGGAAAGAGAAATTCCCACGTCCCAATAGTTGTACGAGATATCCTCGGCGGGATATACCGCAAGTGTGCCGCACATTAAAAGAACCGAGTACATACTTAGATGGCCTAATTTCATAACGGCATGCTATCTCTCTATTCTCCTAATCTGATTCCGCCTTAGCTTATTAAAGCATTACGAGAATCAAGACATTGGAACCACTCTTAGTGTTCCTGATAACTATTCGTGATTTTCCTCGGAACCGTGTTCGCTACCACTAGATTCGCCGACTTCAGGGTGTGCGCCCCAAGTTTCAAACTCCTCTTCAAATACAAAGAGCGATACATCCATTGACTTTCCCGGCTCAAGATCGCTTGGTTCTGTCGGACCAAGTTCCGTTCCATTGGAAAGATGCACTTCAACCCTGACCTGTTTTAGTGTTTCGTCAGTAGTGTTCTCCACGGTTCCAATGAAAGCATTTGCTTCGCTATCGTAGTTCAAGACGAGGCGCGCGCCATTCCTAGTTTCGTCGTACGTATCAGTCTTCGCGTACTGCGTTCCTGATTCCTCGCCGGACTCTTCGTCTCCCATCTCTTCGCCTGAGTGCTCTCCACCTCCGGACGTCTCACTTTCGTGTTCTTCCTCATCAGACTCACCCGCGTCTACCTCCGCCGTCTCGTCCGCACTTGCATTGTCTTCTTCCGTATTACAAGAACTCAATCCAAACACTAGGACCAAGATCAGTCCTAGTATTCCAAGGAACGAAATTTGTCTCTTCATATCTTCTCCTTGATCAAACTGTTAGTAAGCCGTCAGTTCAAAACCGAGCCACATCATACCAAATTTGGCGACCGAGCCCCACTGCTCTTTAGATTCTTCTCCACATAGCCAAGTAAGAACGGGTAAAGTAAAAAAGAAGCGCCGAGAGTCAATTCTGACGTACCTAAGGGCAATACCGGTCGTGTTCTCCACGGTGTCACCGGGAATCCAACACACTTCAACCTCGGCAAGTAGAACGAGGCGAGTGCTAAATCGAGATTTATGCTAAGTGTTGGTCTTTTCGACTATTACTCTGATTCCTCTTCGGACATGTCATCATCGGAAGTTTCTTCCATTTCATCCGCGTCCATGTCGGAGTCATCCATGTCCATGTCAGAGTCATCCATGTCGTCCATGTCCATGTCAGAGTCATCCGTGTCGTCCATGTCCATATCGGAATCGTCCATATCAGACTCTGCATTCTCCATGTTTTCTGCGTCAGCTTCTGCTTGTTCGGTTTCGTCAGCGCTTGTAGAGTCATCCTCCCTGTTACAAGAGCTGAGTCCCAACACTAAGACTAGGATCAATCCCAGCATTGCGAGGAACGTGTTGAATTTCTTCATGTTATCTCCTTTTTCTGAAGTTAGGGGTTATAGTGTCCAACCAGAAACAAAACGGAAACCGAATCCGGTTATGTCTTGAGTGATTGGGTACGCAAATGATCCGTCGATCGGGAAGTTGATTTGCAATATTCGCTGGAAACCAGGGTCTTCAAATGATTGAATGAATGCACCGAAACTTGTTCGAGAACCTGAAGTAACCGTCTCCAATTGCGTGGATACTCCCCCCGTATCGCCAGTATTCGTGGTTTGGGTTGTTTCCGAGTCTAAGTAATTGAAACCGCCAAAGATTGTGACGTCTTGGGCATTAGTTGAAAGTGAGAATGCGAGCATGCTCAATACCAAAGTTGTCGATATGAAAGGCATACTTCAAACGCCCAATCCATGGTAAACGTATTCAAACGTAAAGTATACCTATGAGTTAGCATGGAACAGGATTGCGAGCAATCTAAGGGACTAGTTTAAGTGAGCCAATAAAAAGTGTAACGAAGACGCACCAATCTCAATCTTTGTAGTTTATTAGATCGCGTTTAATAAGGACAGTATCAAAAGAATGGTCAGAGACGCACCTCCAAGAAGCAGTGCCAACAAGGCGGCAACTAAGCCAATCTGTTCGAATTTCCTAAGTTTGTCAAACCTGTCTTTGTCCAAGGTTAAATTCCTGCTACTTCAAGACGTTACACGATGAGATCTAGCTTCGCAATATGTCGGTCGTTTTCAATGCGGTTTTTGAGAAAGATTGTACGAACAGCTATGATGTCGGATAGCCGGTTAAAGCTCTCGGCCGTTTCCTACGGAATCTTGTCGGCAGGCTAACATAGAGTTTGAACAAATCCACGATCCGAACACGGGTCGAGGCTCTCGCTTGTACACTGAAAGTTCATTCTTCTGTTGTCGTTATTTCGCGATTCAGAATCGAATGATTAGCACTACTCGCGCTAGATTGCGACAGTTTCATCTTGCCGCCACTTCTCCTTACTGTTCTTAACGATTCGTTTGAGCTTTCTGACAAACAGATACGAAGTACCGACTCCGAGAAAATAGCATCCCACGCCAAACCCAATTACGCCACTTGACCACCTTATAGACTCTAAATCTCCTTGCAGGCTTTCCAAATTAATGAAGAAAAGAACACAGACTACCCCGATTAAGAGTGCCCCCAATGCTGCTCGGTTGCTGAATTTCTGAAGATGATCCAATCGTCTATACAAGCCCTTCAATTCAAACTCACGATTCAATTTTGCCCTCCTTGTATGCTTGTTGATACATGAACAGTCCTGATCTAGTTGCGTCTAGGCGACCGACGAGAAGACTGGTATCCTCGTCATACTTTCTCAGCTTTTTGGAACCCAAAGAATATACCTATTTGTTCTCCTAGTGTATTCGTCGTACTCTTCCCCAAATACCCTTTCGAGGTGGGGCTCTTCAATCTTTCGCACTTGTAGGTCAATACCTATAAACGCCAAGATGAAACTCATTGCCATGAATGTGTGTGGTACCAGAACCAGGAAACCTAGACCGACTATTAGCATGCCACAATAAATGGGATTTCGACTGTAAGAGAACATTCCGTGAGTGACTAGTTCGGTCTTTTCGGTTTCGTCAACACCGATTCGCCACGACTCTCCCATCTGATACTGCGAAACCATTGTGAGAGTAGCACCTAAACCACAAAGTGTTAGACCCACGATCTTACCGACAGTTGCGATCTCAAAGTGAGGTTTGAGTGTGCCAAGACTTTCGAGAATCACTATCGTTAAGACAGCAAGCAGAACGACAATTTGGAGATAGGTCGCTACTCTCTGTACTGGTGACGACAGTTGGGTCGACACTCGAAGACCTGTATCCCCCGTTCGCTTCTTTTGAATTACAACCCGAAAGCCAAAAATCAATATCGCGAGCACGACATAGCAGAATAATGTAGTGTTCATTCTTTTCCTTTACTGGGGACATGACGGTGCAAACTAGAAATGTAACCGTCTTTTCATGGGTCTCTCATTTCCAAGTGTGCAAGTCTTACTCTCCAAACAATTTAGTTGATTCAAAGGTCAAGTTTCAAAAGAACGGCTAAGTACAACACGAAAGAGTTGCTCACGGTCGAAAATATCTTTGTCAAACCCTTGACCAAACTCCTAATCGACTGTCCATCAAACTACGAAAACTTCTGAGAACACTTCCATCTGATCTGTGAAAACTCTAGTGGAAACCATCATATGATTGTATTATGCTATATTCTATTCATTATATTTGTGTAAAATTATCATTTGATAGGGTGTGTTGAGTATCAAGACAGACACAATGGAACAGTCTAATGAGCATCGACGATTCGATCCGCCAACAATTAATCATATTAGCGCGAAAACCGAAAGCCCAAGTTGTCTCGTTCACTCTGTCAAGTCCAACAGATTGGCGACCAGAAAGCGTACGCAGACCCGACGGAGAATTCAACACTCACTTCAATTCCAGCAGTGCCTGGGAATTCATCGCAACACAACTGGAGTCTGGATGTGAAGTCGAAATTGTCAATCTTCAAAAACCACCTGGTAAGAAAGCATACGTTATGACACTCGATCTGGGAAACAGTGAACGAGAGCTGTACGTCAAAGTACAACTGGGATCGGGAAAAATTATTGGCCGAAGCTTCCATTACTCCGAACATCCAAAGAAGAGAGGAATTAATAGTGGGCACGAGTAAATTGACAAGAGAAACACAAACAAAACAAACTCAACAAAGTTCATGTCCGCAATGCGAGGACAATAGAGTGACTACCTCAATTCAAGATTATGAATACGTCTACGGAACAGGAGAGTCGGAAGTTAAACTTAAAGTCAAGATTCCAGTTCATAGTTGCCTTCAATGCGAGCTGCAATATACAGATTGGGAAGCTGAGGAGATCAAACACAATGCGTTGTGTCTCCACTTTGGTGTCCTAAATCCGAACCAAATTAAGGAAATGCGCGAACGACACGGCATGTCGCGTAGCGCTTTTGCACAGTTGACAGGTCTAGGAGAAGCGTCGTTAAATCGATGGGAAAAAGGTATCAACATTCAAAATCTAGCGCACGATCGATTCCTTCGCTTATTGAATGACCCTACCATCTTCAATCATTTGAAACGAACGGTGGCGAATGTCGAGGTGAAAAGGCAAGGAATGCCGGACAACGTCATTCCTTTCCCAAACATAAAGAATCGAGAGAAACTCGAGGCAGATCAACGTGGATTCAAGCTAAGAGCCTCTGGTTGATGTATATCACGACTTTTTATTCTTTCAAAGGCGGGGTCGGTCGATCCATGGCACTAGTGAATGCGGGTATAGAACTCGCCCGACGAAACCGACGAATTCTGTTCGTGGATTTCGACTTAGAAGCACCGGGTTTGGACACGTTCAAGGCATTGTCGCCGAACGAATCGAGCTTGGGTATTGTAGACTTTGTCCACTCCTATTTATCGAGAGGAACTACGGACGACGTTGTCAAGTATGTGAGCAAATGTCACTTCGAAAGTAATGGGAAGGGAGAGATATGGCTTATGCCTGCGGGAGGTAAGAAAACAGACTATGCAAGCATGTTTCAGAACATTGACTGGGGAGATCTTTATGCGAACCAAGATGGATACCTTCTCATAGAAGATCTCAAGCAACAGTGGTTGAATGAAATTAAACCAGACTATGTTCTCATTGACTCACGTACCGGTCATACCGATGTCGGTGGCATTTGCACTCGACAACTCCCTGACGCTGTAGCAATTTTCTACTTCCCAAACAAACAGAATTTGAGAGGCGTCAGCAAAGTAGTAAGTGAAATACGATCAGAAAGAGATGGTCCTAGGAAGAAAGACATTCAGTTACATTTCATAATGTCTAACGTACCGGACTTGGACGATGAACACCAGATTCTTGAGAAAGAGATTGAAGCGTTCAAGACTGAGCTTGATCTGAACGAGGACCCAATGATGGTTCACCGGTACGACAGCCTTTCATTGCTCAATCAAGAAATCTTTACGCAAAGCCGTCCAAAAAGTAGGCTGGCACGCGAATATCGAGAAATCGTAGACCAAATAATCTTCGAAAACTTGGGAGATCGTGAAGGGGCGTCAAAGTTTCTTGCGGAAATAGAGAGTAGGATGAAGCGCGAACCATGGTACGGTGAATCAGCGTTGCATGAAGTTCGAAAAAATTTCGAAGACATCGAGAAAAAGCACAGCAACGACACAGAAATCCTTTATCAGCTGGGATTGTTGTATCATCGAGAGCAAGAGTTAAGGCGAGCAATTTCCCTATATCAAAGGTCAATTGATTTAGGCTACGACGACGCCGAAATCTACTTGGATAGAGCGCGCGCGCTTGCAGATCTTGGGGAAAAAGATGAAGCAAGCAGAGACGCTTTTCGTGCGTTGAATTGCCATGGGCTATCACCACGATTCATTAGCAGAGCGTTGAAATTGGTTGTCCGCGACGAATTTCTCGATGTGGCTAATTCCAATGCAGTGTCTTCGTTGAACGTTGAGCAAAGGGTTCGACTTATTTCGTTAATCTACTTTGAAAACGAGGCTCTGCGAAATTTAGCTCTACAGCTACTTCATCCGATCGTGGACATCAAACCACCGAAGATTTCTGACGACTGGTTGTTCAACGAGTTAGGGCTAATCTACATTTCTTCGGGAAAGTTCAAACTAGCGAGGGAATGGTTCTACAGTGTGATCGAAAAAGGAGAATACGACATCCGAACTGCGTTCAATTTTGCAGTGGCGCATTGGGGTGAAATGGGTGAGTGTAGCGAGTCAGCGTTCAAGAAAGTTATCGACTTGCACGAATCAGAACCCGAAGATGAAGACTTCATTGAAGATGCAAATTATCTTCAGTGTATTGCGTTGGCGTATTGGGCAAGCGGTGATCCAACCAAGGGTCTCGAATTCGCAGAACATACGGAATTTGCGATAGAAAAATATGAACGTACCTTTAGTTGTTGGCGATATCTCTATGTAAGCGACCGAGAGTTCTTGAAAGACATCAGTGAAATGAAGAAATTCATGAACGGAGATGTAAGCACAACTCCTCCTGTTTTCATAAACGAAAGCGAGATGGCTCTTGACATTTAATAGTGTCGAAGTCTTGCTCTTACACTACCTTTTTTATTGGCTGCAAACAATGCAAGTCAATGTCTAACAGAAATCCTTCCGTCTTCAGTGTTACTTTGAGAATGACGCGGAGATGAGTTAGTTTCAAACCTAAATATTAAAATAATCTATCCGGAACCTAAGGACAACTTCATATGCGCAAAATCGATAGAGTCGAATTAAGCAAACTGCTCGAAGATGCTCTTGAAGGAGCGATTCAAGATACCAAGGATGTATCCGATCACAATAGAAGGAGTGCTCTATTTGTCAAGTACTTAGCAAACCAGTTTAGAGACTACTACTCAAACGATGAGTCTATAGTTCGCGTTGCGTCAGCAGGAAACCCACAAGAGTTCCTACACGATATTTCGATTAGTCAGATAGAAATAATTAACAGCCCCGTCCTCGAAGTTGAACTCGACAGAATCGTAAACGTTCTTTGGCAGATTGAAGTGGAAATGTCCAATGATGGAAGGGAGGTTATGTACGACTTAAACAAACTACGCGCGGGTACGGTAGATAGCGACAAACTGTTTGTGGTGAGAAAGTCCTGGTCAGATACCGTAAACCTCACATGGCTCACAGAACAAGTACTAGGAATTGCTGAACACCAAACAGGTCGATTGTTTGTTGCGTTCATACCACATCCCGCGGACTGGGATGACGCCGAGCCTTCAGTCGACTTGCTAGGATACCCGTATATTTAAGAGTTAGTCGTCGAGTTTTTCGGTATTCTTCGAAACAAATAGGGAGTGCCCACTACCTAGTCGTTACCAGATTTAACTGGGAAATCCCCAGCACGCAGCTAGAGTTTTTTTAGTGCGTCATGCAATCCAACTAAAGCCAGTGTGTCGCGCTCACAGTAAGCGCGGAGATTTGCGAATGTCTGCTGCCGCTTCCGTTTGTCGCGATTCTCTAATGCGTGCAAATAGAGAACAGAAGCCGTCTGTCCTTCAACAATCTCAAGATCATCGTAACCCATACATGGCACCAAAACCGGTAACACACTCTTAATCGAGAACGACCCACGAAATTCAGGGTGATAGATCGAAGTCTTTACGACTCGATGTAAATCAAACAATCTAGACGAGATTGCTGCGATTTCATCAGCGCGCTCGGGTATCGCGGTGGCCAAAGACTTCAGCACCGTTCGTTCGTAGTTAGAGTAAGTACAAATCGAACCTTCATCACCCACCGCTTCAATCAGCCGTTCGACGATATTGGGGCGCGGATCGTCATCCAGCTCATGCAAGTAATCGGTATGCCCTATCGTATCGTGTGCGCACTCAGTGTGTACGGAGAACAAAAACGGAATTGCGTCGTAAGGGCTAGTACCTGCAAAACGAGGAATCGGTGGCGCGAAGGTTTCGAAATCTAAGTATTTGACTGGATGTCTAATCTCCGCAAGCATAGCTGAAATATCACCATGGACCACTGGTTCTTGTTCCAATACAGCTTGATGCACGATACGCTGTAGGCTTGTAAGTGGAAAATCTTCTGGTACGTCCCGAATTTCTTCGACACCGGCCTCGTTCAATTGCGCGCGCCGACTGCTCCGAAGCGATGGAAGTTCGTCTATACCGTGGTCGGGATGAACATCATCTCGGGAACAGTGCTCGTAGTAAGGGCAGTCATACGGTGTAAAGCAATGGTTTCCTGTCTGAATATTGGGTGGCTCCTCGGCACCGATCAAAGTCTGCATCATTCGAGCGTTCCCATTGACTGAATCCAGTATTTTTTCGCACTGTTCCAAGACATCGTGGAACTTGAACAATCTCTCGAGATCAAGTTTCTTCCCGTCGTAAACATACGACCGATCCAAAGTCATAACTGTAGCTTCACGAACGTCCAAACCGGCTCCACGAAGTACGGATAGTTGAAACGCGACATCAAGAACAAAGACGTCCTTCAGACTTGTAGCGGACTTAACTTCAACTAATCGCCACCCACCAGTCCCAAGCCGTTCGATAATGTCGGCGCGTGAGTATAACCCTTGATATTCAAAGGCAGCCTCAAAGAGAGTGGTCGTCGTACTCAGCTCAAGAACGCGACTAGTCTCGACTAATGCTTCCGCAATATGAATGTGGTCTTGCGCAACCAGATGACCGCCCTTGTACCGTCTGCAAGCCATTTCTCCAACTTTTTGCCCAGTGTCGAAGGTTGCTTGGAGAGAGAGACCAGGACCGGTAGCCAGATCTCGTGCGTGAACGTCGTTCCAGAGACGCAAATGGCATTGCGAGCCAGATAAAAAGCGAGACTTAGATAAAGTGGGACGGTTGCGCAAGATCGCAATTCTGGTTTTACGGACTTCAGCCTTACTGTACCTAGGGAGTAAGGTTATCGAACCAAACCGTCCGCAATTTGTACAAAAACGATGCTAGTACGTCATACTACAAAGTACGACGCGACACATTTTTTTGTGAACTATTCCTTGAAATTTTTTACTTCAAGGCTTTCTGCTTCGCTTGGAAGTATGAGAACATGCCGATAAACCCCGCAAATAGGACGGCGAACGCACCAATTCCATAGTACATAAGCTGCCGATTGCTCGAGACTACCTCCTCCAATTGATTATTCAATTCATTGGTAGTCTGCGTTATCCCAACGAGGGCTTCAGTTACCGTACTCTCTACGACGACCGCGATTGCCGCGTCGTCTGGCGCACTTAGATTGTCAAGGCGCGTATTCAATCGGCTCTCCAATCCATTGAATTCTGCTCTAAGTTCTGCTTCCAAATCAAACAATTCTTGTTCGATGGGGTGTCGCTCTGGACCCGGATGTGCTCCTAACGAAATTACGAACACTGTTGCGATAACCATAAGCACTAAAAGTTTTATTGAGTTCATGTTGCCTCCTCCAACTACGCAATGTGCGTTCTACCTGTAGTTGCTCTTAGTATAGAGATTTTGTGGCGAATTCACGTAGTGGATTCTAGATTCTCAAGTTAATTGGCTCTGCTAACAGAATATTCGTGCTAGATACACGTTCTAGCCAATTTCGTTTGTTGTGAAGACTAAGAAGTAATGAATGGGAGCATCGAAGCTGCTACGAGGGCAGCGTTGTTAACGTCATCTTGATCTTTTCTGGTTTTTGTTGTTTTGAATTCGATGCGCTCCCACGAGTCTCGATGTGGCAGATTGAGGTAACCCCGATTTCTTAACAACTTCATACAACTAGCGAGCATTTGACGCGGGTTCGGTTCTGTCGCAGGCAGCCCGCCGCGACGTTCATGTTCCCGCAATATCTTCTCTAAGTATTTTTAGAGTCCCCCTTTGTAGCCAACAGGAAAGAGGTCAGTGTTGAGCAGACATCTGTAGAGTAGATCCACGCTCAACGGAACATCTTTAACTTCTATGTTCATATGAGGTAGTCTTATTGTTTAGCTCCGCGTGAGTGAGTAAATTCCAGAATCCATTGATTTTAGCGTCAAGAGACCAGTCTTATAGTTTTTAAGTACATTTCCGACTTTCCAACTAACAATTCCTTTGAGCTCAAGAAGCGCTCGATTGAATCGACAATCAATAATGACACAAAGTTCGATTCACGCACAAGAGTAGGGACTTTACATTGACACCATTTCAACCAAAAAAATTGAAAATGCCCGTCGAAACGAGCCGTAACCACCTCTTATAATGGAATGTTAGAGATCGATCAAAATAGACCAAAATTCCGGTAGTGTCAAAAAGAGGAAGCGTATGACCGACCATCTTCAAACTCAATTGGCTCATGTCACGAACACGCTTTCGGATTGCAAAAGCAATCTGGAACAGTTGATCAGAAGAGATCCAACAAAAGCTATCCAATCTATGGCCAAGATACACAAAACGATTCTTGAGGTTGAAGTTCTCTCAAGTCACCTAATGATGGATACAGAGCGATTGATAGTGAAATCGAATCCCCCTCAAAGGTGGTGGCGGAAAAACGTTGATTCCTCGGGACCGCAAATAGTCTCGAATCGAGAATTGAAGAAAATGCACCGAGTTCACAATCAGATATCGGATACGGTGTACGAAAAACTGAAAAAAAGAAGTTTGGAAAAGCAGATACCGTTGACGCGTGAATCTCTACTTCGAGTTGTACAACAAAACGCTGCTATGCTTGGAGCTTCCTCGGCCGCAGCAACTGGAGCAATAACGGGAATTTGATAGCGACGACAGCGTAGTGTTGGATAGCTAGGGCACGACTCGGTAAACGGCTCTGGGCGATTGGCAGACACATTGCCGGGGTGTGAACAACCCGCCGATTCTCGACCATCCCACCGATTGAACGTTGGTACGAATGCACAAAGTGGAACCATGTTCAAGCACAATTAACCTATCGCCGATAAGACCAAAGTTCGCCTACTTCCAACGTCGCGATACCTCGAGTTGCCTCCCAAAAATTGTGTATGGTTTCACGTGTTCTGTCTTTAAACCAAGCTGAGACCGGCCCCTTTTTGGTAAACT
The DNA here is from genome assembly GCA_009840305.1 of Gammaproteobacteria bacterium. Classification (GTDB taxonomy): domain Bacteria; phylum Pseudomonadota; class Gammaproteobacteria; order Pseudomonadales; family Azotimanducaceae; genus Bin55. The sequence continues at coordinate 21,934 of VXNY01000007.1, forward strand.
GTTCGATGAATAATTCAGTTGCCTCTAATTCCGATTCTTGAATAGAAACTCGACTGTCAGTAACAAGGACGAAGGCGACGCGAAATTCTTTCTGAGATTGTTCAAAGTTGGGTGTACGAGGTCCCAATTTTGTGATGATTTGATCGATACTCCATGTTGAAATCCGACTAGCCGTAAAGATCTTATTGCCATTCTCATCTGTTTGATGTTGGCGCTCCTCGCCAGATTTATCATGCATCAACCACGAGCCATCCTCTGCTACCCATATATCGGGAACTTCTTCCGGTGGTATCCATCCCGCTAAATACATTTCCAGCGGACTGTAAGGTACGGAAGTTCTCGCGCGTTGCGGTGCGAAGTTTCCTGCAGAATACTTCCCGTCTCCTAGAGATCTTAGTTGATCGCGCTGGAATCCACCAAGTTGGCCACCGACGCTACTGAATCCCCAATGTGAGGACATCACCCTCGGTATAACCTCAAGATCGGTATACCATAGGTGCAAGATCTCATGCAACAGCAAAGACTCTGCAAATATTCGATCGGGGTGAACTAAAGAGACAACTCCTCGAAGTCTGTGCTCAGAACCAAAAGTTTTCCCCACATCAATTACACTTGATCCAGTACCCAGTTCAGTATTCCTGACAACACTCATTGTTGCTCTACGACCGATCTCCCATTGATCCATGATTTTGTAGGGATTGTGAGCCATCAACACTAGTAAATCAAATTCATCCTCGTAGTGTCGGTAGAACTCCCGACAAAGAGCGATCACTCGCGATTCATTAGCTCCAAAGTCGGTTTTCGAAGTGTCCATCACAACGAACGTTTTGAAATGTTGTATGATCCTCGCATCGGGTAACACATAGACATTGGTGCATCCACTCAGAAGCGCCGAGTAGATCAGCGCGAGCATGCAAAAAGAAGCGCTTATACGCAATATAGCTGTAGAGTTGTGATTCATTTCCCTTTTATGTCCATGGTTCGGTCGAGATTGTGGTGAGTCCATGCATGCTACCTCGCTGGTTTTCGAAACGACTGAAGATAACCTGCCTCCATCTTTGCCCTTCCCCTCGTAGCTTCCCAAAAATTGAGAGCTTTGTCGCCCATAGTAGATCTGAGCGTATAAGTAGTCGAAGGAGAATCATCGATACTGATGCGAAGCTGGTCAGGTGAAAAACTGTCCTTGCTAAATTTTTCGATAAATAGATCGGCAACAACTAATTCCTTAATGGTGAAAGAGTCGCCCACCATTGGAAACAATACGAAAGCGACGCGAAATTCTTTCTGAGAATGTTCAAAGTTGTGTACTCGAGGACCTATCTTTTCAATGACTTGCTCAATGGACCAAGACGAAATTTTGCTCGCAGTGAACACTCTGTTCACGTTATCATCTTTTTCTGTGATACAGTCTATGTCCAAAGTACCTGCGAGTGGGCTATCTTTGATTTCGCAGTCAGCTAGTTCTTCTTCGGTCAGTTCTTTTTTCGACCACTCACCGTCCTCCGCTACCCAAGTATCAGGTACATTGCTCGCGGGTAGCCACCCGGCCAAATACACTTCCAATTCGCTGTAGAATACAAAATTGGGTGCGCCATGCGGTTCAAATTGTCCGGCGGAATACTTCCCATCCCCCAATGACTGCAACTCATCGCTCTGAAAACCACCGAGCCATCCTCCAACGCTACAGTATCCCAAATATGCGGTAAAGTTGGACGGAATCACTTCGACATCTGACACCCACAAGTGCATGAATTCGTGCAAGAATGTTCCCCAGACTACGTGATTTGCATTCGCCAAGAAAGCTGCTCCCTTCAATCTTTCCTCAGATCCGTAAGCCTTACCATGATCTCGTACACTAACACCGGTGCCCTGTAGAGTATTTCGCGCTACAAACATCTTACCTTACACATCACGGCCCCATTTGTTGGAAAATCCATCCTGAGCTTGCGACACAAACACCTGCACATCGACTGCGTCCTCATAGTGTTGATAAAACTCTCGACACATCCTGATCATACCCAAAGCGTTGACTTCATAGTCCTTCCTGTGTGTCTCCATAACGACAAAGTTGTCCAAGTGATCGGTAATTGTCGGGCGTGGTGCTAGGACAATGCAACCACTCATTAGCGTACAGCAAGTCAGCGCGAGTAAAAGTCGCATCGAACAAGAATCGAATTCTGAACTAGAAAGTCGTTGCATCTCAGACTAATTCTAAAAATATTTTTGCTGTTGTAGGAGAGTAATCAGTCGTTTGAGTGCGTATCTACATCGCGATCAAAGGAAATAATGTTCTAGGTTCAAATAAGAATATTTCGTAGTTACGGAGTTCAATAATGAGCTTGGATGCGAAGTTTGTATCGCAAAATTCGTGGACGTTCAATGTTGTTTCGACTACCAAAAACAAAGTAACTCAAAACCTGCCTGCTGCATTGAAGACGGAATCGCAGAGGAATGATTTACTGTGTCGTTCACGTGTCGAAAGCGTCAAAATCAGCGCACCGACGAGCGGACACTCAATAACACCGATATTCCCTAACCGAGCGTGCCGTTAACCTCGATGTTAACGAGAGATTTGTAGGACAGAAACTGTAGAAAAAATCTTCAAAACTCAAATGTGGTATAATGGTATACGTATCGAACTCACGCAATCTTTATTCAAAATAGCGCTCGAAGTCAGCGAAGGAGGTGCTACCGAAACCTAGCTTACATTAATTCAATTCTTAGTATCCCTTTTTACTGTTAATATTTATAGGATAATATATTGAATACTTCTATATCCCCTTTTCCCTCTGAGTTACAAATTGGCAACCCAACGATGTACGACAATCTTGCAATCGTTCCGTTGTTAAACACCAACAATTCCCACCCAGATTACTTCACTCTGGACGAGGGCTTAGACGCTTCTCTGTTCGAAGTCGAAGAGTTGGATGGGGGCGCGCGCGTTAATGACATTCTCTTCCGCAATCAGTCTGACAAGTTTGCTTTGCTGTTTGAAGGCGAAGAATTTCTTGGCGCGAAGCAAAACCGAATCTTGAATGTGTCGATTTTCGTGACACCGAAAACCAAACAGACAATTCCTGTTTCCTGCGTCGAGGCTGGTCGGTGGCGACACCAACACCAGAGTCGCTCAAAGCAACGGTTTCGAGCGGCAAATAGGATGCACTACGCACGAGGACGCGCGTTTGAGAATCAAGCAGTGTCTGCCAGTCTTGCTTCCTGCCACGAGTATCGCAGTGACCAATCCGGTGTTTGGAAGGACATTAGTCTCAAATCCAACCGAATGAAGGTGCATTCGGATTCATCCGCTTCGGCCGCTATGTACGTTTCCGCAGAGTCAAAAATCGAAGTCTATCTCAAGTCATTCAAGCACACGCCCAACCAAGTGGGATCCGTTTTCTTGATTGATGGTACAGTTTCAGGGCTTGAACTATTCGCTACTGAAGCCACCCACAGGAAGATGATTCAAAAGTTGATTCGAAGCTACGCACTCGATGCTATAGATTCTTCTATGACAAGCTCCAAGAGTGCTGAAGAGTCAACACGCAAGTTATCGAACAAGCAGTGTTTAGAAGCTACCGAAGAGTTTACCAACAAACTCCAGTCGTCTTGGACGAAACGATTTGACGGCGTATGTGTCGGTGAGAATTACCGATTCAAGGACGATTATCTCACAGGTAGCGCTTTAGTGCACGAAGATCGACTTCTCCATCTGTGTGCGTTCGCGTTAGACCCGGAACTGTCTGCGACAGAAGCGGACGCAATCCACTAAACATTTACTAACTTAGAGCAATATAAATGAGCTCCGGTCCGGCCGGGGCTCTTTTTTTAACTTCAGAGAAAAGACCTCACACATCTACGACAAATCATTCCGTGACTGCAAGATTTGTTGTTGCAAAAAAACCGGCACGTGTTGAACTATCGACGCGACGCTTGGACGCAATGTTGCCAGCTTGTTCTACACAACCTAAAACTCAAAAGCAAAGGGGCACAATTCGTTTCTTTACGGTAAGATAAGTAAACGTGTAGTGGTAAGGGAGAGCGCGTCGGTTATTAATCCGATGATTGAACAAGAAATTTCTTTGATTAACTGATCAAGTTATCTAGAGAGTCTTTTTAGTATTTACAATGTCGTTTGACTGTCTGACTGAATGCCCCTTCACTGGGATAGTTGTTCAGCGGCTACAGTCTGAAGACTAGCAACTGTAGTCGCCTACCTAGGCGATCTGTACAGGGACTATACAATGAGTCTCAACGAATCCGACAACTACTCAGGGAACCGCCGACATCCAAACTCAGCAATCCCCATTCCGCTAAGCTTCGGCGTCGCGGCGCAGATTGCTTGCCTAGTGTTACCGGGCATAGTTATGATTCCCACGGTCGTATTTCGAACTGCCGGCCAACCAGAGGGAAACTTGCAGTGGGCAGTGTTTGCTTCCGTTGCAATATCTGGAATCACTGCGATTCTCCAAGCACAAAGAATTGGTCGATTTGGCGCGGGGTACATTCTCGCAGTTGGACCGTCCATCGCAGCAATTGCAGTCAGCATCGCCGCCCTAGCTGCCGGTGGTCCAGCGTTACTCGCTACTTTGGTTGTGTGTTACGCTCTGATTCAAGTTCTGTTTTCCACACATCTTTCAGTGTTACGACGCATACTCACACCTACGGTGACCGGCACGGTTCTCATGCTCACACCGATCACGATTATGCCCATTCTGTTCAACCAATCGAACATCGGTACGAGTGACTCACCTCTAGTTGGTGCAGGGCTCAGTGCTTTGGTGACTATGGTTCTCATTGTGGGAATCACGTTGATCGGAAAGAATCGAACCCGGTTTTGGGGACCAGTTATCGGTATCGTCGTAGGTACGATCGTTGGCGGCATGTTCGGTCTATATGACGTTGACCGCGTCGCCGCAGCGTCCTGGATTGGTATTCCAAAATTTGAAGCGGTGCTACTTGACTTGCAATTCAAATCCGAATTTTGGGTGTTACTTCCTGCATTTATCTTGGTAGCTTTGATCTGCACAATGCAGACGATCAGTGGTGCTGTTGGTATTCAGCAGGTCTCTTGGGAGGCAAATCGAGCGGTGGACTTCCGCGCCGTACAAGGTGCCGTAGCAGGGGACGCGGTGGGTAACTTGCTATCGGGTTTAGCGTGTACCATGCCACTCGGATTTCGACCTTCAGGCGCAGCTATGGTCGAGATTAGTGGTGTTAGTTCTCGCCGAATCGGTGTTGCGCTGGGTGTGCTTCTAATCTTTCTGGCATTTGTTCCCAAAGCGCTTGCCGTATTACTTGCGATTCCCAGCCCGGTAGTGGCAGCGTTTATCACTGTTACGATGGCTACGATTTTTGTGATTGGCGCGAGAGTGATTATTCAGGATGGTATTGACTATCGCAAAGGACTGATCGTCGGCATATCCTTCTGGCTCGGTGTTGGATTTCAGACCCAAGCAATATTCCTAGATCAAGCTCCTGAGTTTGTGCGCGCACTCTTGCAAAACGGCATGCTCGCAGGCGGCATTGTCGCCGTCGCGTTGACAATGTTCCTTGAACTCACCAAATCGCGCCGGCACCGTTTGGAAGTAGGATTCGATGACTCTGCCTTACGGGAGATGAGGGATTTCCTAGGCGCTCTAGCATTACGAAAAAATTGGAATACAGAGCTAGTAGAACGCCTGAACGCTGTCTGCGAAGAAATTTGGCTTACGTTGCATCGCAAAGAAGCACTCGGTAAAAAAGTTGGTAGGCGTTTACTACTAACGACGTACAACGAGGACCGTGCGATCGTGTTGGAATTCGTCTCTTCAAAAGGTGAAGAAAACATTCAGGACCGGATAGCGTTGTTGGGTGAGGCGAATGCGGCTGCTATGGTCGAACAGGACATTTCATTACGGCTATTGCGTCATCTTGCCTCTTCCGTTCGTCATCAACAATACCACGAAACAGAGATCGTCACAGTTCGCGTGGACTATCGACAGAATCGGAGTGACGACGGAACGTAGAAATATCCTTCTCTAACTTAAACCATCTCAATACACATTGAATGACTTCACTGAGGGCAAGTCACGTCGCGCTTAAAATTCCTGATTTCTTTTTAACAAAAATATTTGGGATCAAACTATGTACTTTGTTGTTAGTGCCACACACAAGCCAGGTCGAGTGCAGTCAGGGAGTGAAGTTCAGTTAGCATTCGCGGACTATTTAAGTAGTCATCCTGAACATCCGGACGTTGTCGTCCACAACGCTGGTCCTACTCACGACGAGGATGTCAACACTGTTGATGGTTTTCTTTTAGTAGTAGATGCTTCCTCAATAGATTCCGTGAGAGCATTCATTGCAGATTGTCCCTACAGCAAGGCAGGAACTCTTGCACAAACCCACATTAGGATGTGGGACTGGAGGACCGGTAAGCCTGACGGCTAACCTAAATCCTTATAAAGGCAGAAGGCTTCGTGTTTGTTCAAGAACGCGGCAAGTCCTAATTTTTTATGAAATGACCTAGGTAGTGGCGGCTTTCGGCTTTTTCATGGTGAGGACGAACGCAAGCATCATGGACGAGACGTTCGGTACACCCTACATACGCGACGTTTGGTTGTTGACAAATTCGAAGACATGGAATACGACTCCCGGCGCGTCCAATGTACCTATCGGCAACTTCACAAGGATGCAGGTCGCTTGATGAGTCCACATGCTCTGCCATTTCTTCTATCGGTACTAACACCAGAAAGACGTACCGATCCCCTGGTCCTCGATTCACGACGATGCGATTACGGCTCTTCCATCTGGATTGAATGTCGTGATCGTCCCATGTATCCAAATGTAATCCCAATCTATACCCAGTGGTTCTGTCTACAGTGATCGACGGACTATTGGCGTAATCGACAGAAGCATTCAGCACGCTAATCGGCGACAAACTGATAAAGGGTGAGAAGTCCAAAGTCCGATCAGAATCAGGATTGCAAGGGAATATCGCAACAAAATTCAGTTCATGCTCGATTGACAGTTCGTCGAGAGTTCCAGTGTATTTCTTGACCTCACTTTTGTTTAACTTTCGAAAATCTACCGGTAATTTTGCGAGAGGTCGATAGTCATCAGAGCTCGAAAACTGTTCCCCAACAGGAACGAGCGTGTCGCTGAAAGCTATTAAGTCATGGACCGACCCAAGTCTCGAGTCAAAAAAGATTTTCACTAAAGATCATGCGGAGTCGATAGGCGAACGCCCGATCTCACCAGTTGCTATCTATATGATTGAGGGTCTGAAGAGTGTTGTCGGAATTAAAAAATTCGGCTAAACCAATTCGGCACTGAGGGTGGTCAGGGATTCACCCTGAAGGGCTAAGTGTCGCACCACATGGGTGTAGAACTTGTCCAATCCTTCGCAGTAGACTGATGGATTGTCAAACCCATTCACACTACCGTATCTGTGTTCTGGTTGGCCACTTCCGCAGACGTCGCGCCAACAACAACTCGAACACGCGGTAGCAGGCGTATTTTTACCGAACACAAAATCCTGAAATATTGGATCTTGAATAACCTCACCGATGTTGGTTTCTTTCACGTCTCGATACTCGTACCCGCTCCAGAACTTAGTGGATCGAATCGTGTCCTCCGGTCCCATACCGCCTTCCGAAGACACTGTTACAAGAAGATTTTCTGGAGTGTATCTCTCACTACTGAATAGAAAGTTGCCGTATCCATAAATTCGGGCTAAGAAGTGATCGATGATCCGAACGTTTACGGATTCATCATCGTTCACCATTTGATCGAAGATGTCAATCAGAAAGTCACCATAAGCTTCTGCGTTGCCGTCAAAATTGTCGTGATTCATGTCCGGAAGCAGAAAATCGAAATGATCTACACCGAGATCTTCCCGGAAGTGCGTGTAGATTTCTTTTGCGTCGAATTTGTCGTCCACCACCGACAGGATCATGGGCGATTGTGGGAGGTTTTCTTGACACAACTTTATCCCGCGTGCGGTAGCTTCATAAGAAGATCTACCCTGATGATCGCGGCGGTGAGCATCGTTGTGCTTCTTCGCGCCGTCAAGACTGACACCTACCTGAATGCCATACCTCTTAAATATCTCTATCCATTCCAGGTCGATAAGCATACCATTGGTTTGCACGGTCAGAGCTAAATTTACAATGGGGTCCAAATTTGATCTGATTTCTTGGCAAATATCATTGAAGCGGTCTTTCGGCATCAGAAGAGGTTCGCCACCGTGTAAGTGGATAACGATTCTCCGCAGCTGGTATTCTGCGGCGAATTCTTTCAGTCTCGCTACGAGCACGTTGATCGTGTCTTGGGATATGAGTGCCGAATGAGTCTCGTAGCTATCGTCTCCCGCATTGAAGAAGTAACAGTAGTCGCAGTCAAGATTGCAACGTTCGGAAATTTTTAGTGTGATCGCGAGGGTGTGCAGGTTGCGAAAATCAACCTTGACTCGATCAGAAGAAATAATTGTCTTCGATGTGTGTGCGTTTTCGTACATTGATCTCAGCGTTGGCGCAATCTACACAGAAGAAACAAGGACCAAAATTAAATTCGGTGATCAATAATGAATTTGCTCCCCGTCGGTCTAAAGCAAGGCCATTAAACCAACTGAGGAAGCTGCTCTCTAACCTAACACCAATCTAGCGCAACCGCGACCTAATAATAACGGAAGCGAATCCACGTTGTTTTCTTAACAGGTGCTTCGCCTCAGGTCGCTGAAGCTTCGAATTCAGATGATTGGTCCTTTAGAAATTCCTAGCTCTTTGTTGCTCTTGATTCCGTACCTGGAGGAGCGGAGACGAAATTGCCTCCTGCACCGATCGATTCGGTTCCAGGTGGCGCCGAGACGAAATTGCCACCAGCTGTTACTGGTTCTGATCCAGGTGGAGCAGAAACAAAGTTGCCACCAGCCGCTACAGACTCCGTGCCGGGAGGAGCCGAGACGAAATTACCGCCAGCTTCGACATAGCTCGAAACTTTCTTCTGTAAATTCTGACCTAGCTCTTTACCTGATGCTTCCTTCTGATCGTGGGAGGAGATTCCCAATTTCTCACGGAGGCGTTGTAATTTTTGATCTTCCATAAGTCACCTTTCGATGCAGTATTAAACCAATTCATTATATATTACAACCGCAACGCTCATTTCAGCTGTGTACATGTGTGGACACTTGTGTTTTAGCAATTCTCAAGGCTCGCAACACTAGAATTTCTATATTCATTTTGTTGGGCACGTATCCTTACACTACCTATGTTATGTCACGAAAAATTGCGCGATTCAGATCCTGAAATCTGGGAGGCAATAACCGCAGAAGACCGTCGACAAGAAAGTCATATCGAGCTCTCCGCGTCGGAAAACTACGTATCTCCAGCGGTGCTTGAAGCACAGGGTTGTGGGATGACTAATAAATACGCCGAAGGTTATCCCGGTAAACGATATTACGGTGGTTGTGATTTTGTCGATCAAGTCGAATTATTGGCGATTGATCGAGCGAAACGCCTGTTCGGTGCCGATTACGCGAATGTACAACCTCATTCCGGTAGTCAAGCTAATGCTTCGGTCTACTTAGCGTTGCTCGAACCCAATGACTTAATACTCGGTATGAGTTCGACTCAAGGTGGGCACACAACACATGGTTCTCCCGACAATTTTTCTGGTCGAATCTACAACGCGATTCACTATGGAGTAAATCAGGATGATGGATTAGTGGACTACGACGATGCGTTTTCGAAAGCCCAAAAACACAAACCGAAAATCGTGGTGGCTGGGTTTTCCGCTTATAGTCGTACGTTGGACTGGGATAAGTTTCGTGAAATTGCGGACTCGGTCGACGCGTACCTGATGATAGATATGTCACATGTTGCCGGTCTAGTTGCTGCCGGTGTATATCCCAATCCAATCCCGCATGCAGATGTTGTAACTACCACCACTCACAAAACACTCGCGGGGCCGAGAGGGGGTTTGATCTTGACGCGCGCAAACTCAGAGGTCGAGAAGAAACTCAATTCTGCTCTTTTTCCTGGAACACAGGGCGGACCTTTGATGCATGTCATCGCAGCGAAAGCAGTCTGCTTCAAAGAAGCCGCCACACGTGAATTCCAAGAATATCAATTACAGGTAGTGGAAAATGCTCGCGCTATGGCCTTGAGGTTTAAAGATCGCGGCTATACCGTTATCTCCGGCGGTACCGATATCCATATGTTTTTGGTAAACCTCACTGATAACGAAGTTCCTGGTGTAGCCGTTTTTGAAGCACTAAGTCGCGCCAAAATCTCAGTGAACAAAATTTCTGGTCAGAAAAATCCGCAATCTCCTAGAGAATCGCACCGTCTCCGCATTGGATCCGCGGCGGTGACTCGTCGGGGTTTTGGTACACAAGAGTGTTCAACTCTAGCAGATTGGATGTGTGACATTCTCGACGACTTCGCCAACGAGGATACGGTTGCGTCGGTCGGCCAGAGAGTACTTGAACTGTGTGAGAGATTTCCTGTTTATTCGCGGTGACTAAGCAGACTCAAGACTGTTTTGCTGCCGAGTTTGGAGGCGGGATTTCCGAGTAGATACTGACAACTCGTTCGAGTCAACTGTTGAGAGTGTCGATCCCCTTTAGGCTCGACTGAAGGTGCGACAATTGATTTACGGTGATCCATCAAACGTCACAGGTGTGAGCAATCGATTCAGCTAGCGCCCAACTTCGTTGCCATTCCTATGTCTACAAAGCTCCAGTTCCCAAGTGTATGAGTTCTGGAATCGTCGATACTGCGTAAAGGAAATAGGGTATTAAACTGATTCTAACACAAAAAGACATCCCTTTATCTGTCCAAATTCTCAAACCCTGCACACATAGAACGACCGTCCACACAAGAGGCAATATGATGAATATGACAATGATGGAGAAGAAGAAGAAGAGAGATGGATTTGTAGCATGACCCCAGACGCTCAACAAAGAACTCCCAACGACAGTCAACAGCATAGGAATATTTATCCAAGCAGTGAAACCAAGCCAGTGTTCCCACAATATGTCTATATGAAAGCATCGTCCGATGATGAAGAAGTATGTCCCTAGTAACACTACGCAGACAAAGAGTCCTACAATCGTGACTGGGACGAAAAGTACGAGATACGGTATAGAAGAAAATTTAAACTCAACGAGCTCAGCGGGAATGTAGGAACCAGCCATCGCATTGACACCGACGATCAAGTAAAAAATCGGCAGTAGCACCCAAAGTATCAGTACAGGAACTATACAGACAAAGAGAACTGGGATCAATATCGGTGTGTCTGGAGGTTTAGTGAGTTCAAACACCTGCCTAGACGAAAATGTATAGACATTCCACACATGCATCCAAACGCTCTTATTCAGCGGATTCATTTCAAACTTGCCCGTGTTCGTTAATCGACTGGAGATTTGCTAACTCTAAAGCCCGGTACTTGCAGTTCCGAGCCTGATCCACATCGAGTTGAGAAGTCTTCAGTTCCTCTTATCCCTTTCCTAAACGGCAATGGATGGTGAGAATAAGCAACTTGTCGGCATCACACTATTCTAGTCGTCTACTTTTGGTCATACACTGTGCGATGGAGATATAGGCACGTCGAGAAACCAGACTTCCAGCGAAGCTGTTCACAAACCAATTCAATCTAGAGCAAGTTCAATTCTCTCCAACGGTTCGTGCAACACAACTAAAACCAAACTAGGTGCCAAAAAAACCTAGACGAAGTCTGTCATGGGAACGGAGTTCGGAAGCTTAGATGGAAAGTACGATAGACATTAAGAAATAAAGACATCACCGGAGCTGAGTGTCAGTCCAATCAACACAAGAAAAGGTACCAAAACCGGTAGTATCGACAAGAACTGGGGTGACTATAACGTTCGCGGTTGTTTTGACAGGCTTCGGTGTGAATACCTTAGCGTGTCTAGGTTTTTATAGTCGAATTGATCTCAGTCTTCATATTCGAAATTTCAAATGATTTGCTCTCGACAGGTAAGTCGCGCACCTCTTTATACAGGAAGTATCACATTTCTTATTGTCGATAGATAAATATAGTTATTTGTGTTAGACGATAATGTATAGAATAACTAGTACGTATATTATCGTCTAACAATAATAACGATTGATTGGTATTCATTAGAATGAGAATCACTGAAGATGGCTAGCGACTACTCTACTCGCGCCGGTCGATATGAGAAACAAACCCAGGGGTTCCGTGCGTTCATTCCAGCACCTTTGCCCCCAAACCCTCGAATTCGACTTACCAGTACAGTCCTAAATGCTCTTTCTAAAGCAGAACAGTCTCTGGAACGTCTAAACGGTTCCATCCTTACTCTGCCAGCGCGTGACAAGTTCGTGCAAATGTACATTCGCCATGAAGCTGTCCTCTCGAGCAGGATCGATGGCATGAACGTTAGACTTCTTGACTTGTTAGCAGCGGAAGCTCGTATTTCAGCGAGTAAGTACAGCAACGAAATGCAGGAAGTACAGAACTACTGCACGGTTATGAAGCACGGTTTTGACCAAATCAACGTTATTCATTCGTTGACCTCAAGCACGAGAAAGATTCACAAACAGATGTTCCAACGCAAACATGCATCCAATCTCAATCTAGGCGTGTTCAGAACAGAACAGAATTGGGTTGGTCCTGCAGGTTGTAATGTTCATGACGCGACATTCGTACCGCCACCACCAGATCTAGTCGAGCCGCAAATGCAAGCTCTAGATCAGTTTGTTGCCACCGATGTCGGTCTACCACCCTTAGTAAAGATTGGATTGATTCATGCACAGTTTGAGAACATTCACGCGTTGCGACAAGGTAATGGTCGAGTGAACAGGCTGTTACTGACACTGTTACTTCACAAGAGTAAGTTAGTGGAAAAACCGGTCCTCAATCTATCTTGGTTCTTCAACCGCTACAGCTCCGAGTATTACGATAGTTTGCAGTCGGTGCGAGAAGATGGCAATTGGGAAGATTGGCTCTTGTTCTTTTTTAAAGCGGTGGCGCAAGTAGGTAAACATGCCGCGATCACTGTTCGTCGCATTTTGGAGACGCGAGAAGAAAACCGTTGTCTGATAAACGACCAACTAGGTCGTTCGGTACCCAATGGACATCGACTACTTGATCGACTGTATGAGTTCCCGTTCGTTAGCGTCAACGAAGTTCGAGAGCTTACCGGGACTACATTTGCATCGGCAAATGCTTTGGTTATGCGCATGGTTGACTGTGGATTGCTGAAGGAGTTCACCCAACGCCATCGTAATCGACGATACTTATTCTACAGCTATGTAAAGCTCTTCAAGGAACGTTAACTGTTCGCTACATAAAGCCAATCATTTAATCTTAAATTCCCTACTCGCGTAATCGCTGCATTCACGGGACGTTCGGACTAGCCATAGAACTAAGATTGCCGAGTTGAAGTTTCGTAAACGGTTAAATTCACTACCGTGAATCCAGTGCTTGGAGATTACCATGGTGGTCGGATGAATGAAATGATAAGCTCTATTACGTCTGTAGCGTCCCACCTCCACCGCCGACGTTTTTCTGAGAGATCGTTCTCTTCGTGTTCATTTTCTGAACGGTCCGATGTTTCGAGTTTGTCTTTTGCAATAAACGCTAAACATCCACTGTTGAGTTGGCGAACGGCGATGCAACCCGACGGGATTGCTGCCGGTGGGTCGATGTCTTCATACCAGTTTTCTCAAGGTGCGGAAAATACTGGCTTGATTTTACCGTGATATATCGCGAGGTCTTCCACGATTTTGACCTCGACCGGGGTACCCTTCGCGCGAACTTGTTCGTCAGTCAATCTTGACATATCGTCTATGCTCTAGTGGAGCCAACGCAACAATTCTCCTAACTTCATATTTGAGAAGGCTTCGATACGCTACTTTAACACATACCCCAACTTGCACTGTTTTCGTTTCTACGTTGTCTGGGTCTAATTCAGTGTCTAGTAATGTTACCCCAGAGTTCGTCTGTCATACATACTGTATTTAATCCTTCGATTTCGAGAATTCGAGACTTACAAGTCTGTTGCATATCGAGTTCGACAGCGACACAGTGAATAATCTAAGCCGATGTTCAACCTACAAATCTCGAAGTATTTGTCGCGCCGAATTCTTGCCTGGTATTCCACTCACGCCTCCGCCAGGATGTGATCCAGCACCGCAGTGGTACAAGCACGATATAGGTCCGCGATATGCAGCATGACCAAAGACTGGTCGATTAACCCACAATTGACTGGGACAGTGAGATAAGTGAAAGATGTCGCCTCGAGGTAGACCAAACTTGCGCTCAAGATCTAAGGGCGTGAGAATTTGTCGATCAATCACTGAATCAGAGAAATTAGAAACATATCGATCGATTGTTTTGAAGACGGTGTCAGCCGCGCGCTCGCGATCTCTGTCCCAGTCCCGGTTGTAAGGAAAATATTGGCAGAACAAACTAGCTACGTGCTGACCAGTAGGGGCGAGAGAATCATCGACAGTGGACGGTATCAACATCTCGATCACCGGTTCTTGGGACCAATCTTTAGTTCGCGCTTCTAAGTAGGCAGATTCCATGTAATCCAGAGTTGGACCGATTACGATCCCAGATTGGTGGTGATCTTGAATCTCGTCGCTTGGTTTACATACAAACTGCGGTAGTTCCGACAACGCTACGTTGATGCGCAATACTGCAGATTCGCTTCGTAAGTTCTCGATGTTCTGTATGAAATCCTCTTCGAGACTCCCTCTGTCGATTAGTTCCAGGTACAGTTGCTGAGGCGCTAAGTTTGCAACTATTGCTCTAGCTCTACGCATCGATCCATCAGCTAACACCACACCGGTCGCTTTACCATTTTCAATGCACACCTCAACTATGTCTGCATTCGTTTCGACAGAAACTCCAATATCTTCGGCTTGTTTGAGCATAGCCTGAGTTATTTCGCCCATTCCCCCGATTGGGTGTCCCCATATACCTCGTTGATTAGCAATTTCACCAATGGTATGATGGAGTAATCCGTAAGCAGTACCTGAAGCGTGCAACGACGCAAAGTTTCCAACGACGGCGTCGAAGGCAACGGCAGCCTGAATGTGAGGATTCTCAAACCAGCTTCCAACGAGGTCTGCAATTGAGGAAAGGAAGAGCTTGGACAAGTCTCGACGGCGTTGTATGGACAGTCGCATCACCTCTCGAGTAGTTTCAAGGGTTTGGATCCATCCTCGAATTCCTGTTCCTTTGTTCGGAGGTGGCCGATGCATTTGAGGAATCACTACATCGCAAATTTCTCGAACCATAGCTTGAAACTTAGGAAGTGCTGAAGCGTCGTTTTCCGAAAAGCGATTGAATTCCCGTTGAGTGTCTTTTGGATCGTTGTAGATCGACAGAGACTCACCATCTTGTAGCGGAAAAAAGTTTGCTAGCGGTCTTGGAACGATACGAAGACCGTGTTCAAACAACTTGAGGTCCCTAATAATTTCACTATCGAGCAAACCTACAGTGTAGCTCGTTGTGGAATTGCGAAAGCCGGCATGAAACTCTTCTGTGACACATGCACCCCCAACAATATCGCGACGTTCCAAAATGCGGACCTTTAAGCCAGACATCGCGAGGTAGCAGGCACACACCAATCCGTTGTGCCCGGCGCCGAGCACAAGAACGTCGTCGCGTGCGTTCATCTTTGAGGACACCACGACAAACAGCTAGCAGACGTGAAGCTGCTGCGTTTTGTTGTTACAGCATTGACAAGACAAAGTATTAGAAAGCAAGCCAGGGCTTTGTATCATAAAAACTGCGATATAACTCTTATATGCTTGATTGCCAGTCAAGCTATCGTGAGAAAATCAAATTCCTGCTTAAAGCAGTCCTCGCATTGTACAAGCATACCGCGCGCGCGTTTCCCAAACGGATCTGAGCACCGAAATACTCTGTTTCTCGAAGGGGGCATTAAATTTTAGCCTTCTCGTCTACAATCAATTCATGACTGAAATCGCGTTTATCGCTGATCCAATCCCATCTCTCAATGTCGCCAAAGATTCGACGATTGCGATGTTTCGTGCCGCGCTCCATCGAAATTGGCAGGTCTGGGTAATGGTACAACGCGACCTTTATTGGGAGAATAACGAAGTGTATGCTTTCGTTACCCCTCTCGAAATGCACCACCCATTTCTTGACCGGCTGGATGCTTCAGTTCTCGGCGACGAACCTTGGTATCGCTACGAGGGAGAGAAGCAAAAACGTAAGCTTGCTTCCTTTCAAGCAGTTTTTATGCGTAAAGACCCTCCATTCGACATGAATTACATTTACACGACCTATTTGCTAGATCATGTCGAAGCCCAAGGCGTGCTGGTCGTAAATAGACCGTCGAGTCTTCGGGACTTTAATGAAAAGTTCTACGCGACGCATTTTCCCGAGTTCACACCGCCTATGGTAGTCGCTCAAGACCTGGATACTTTAAAGCAGTTTTACTATGAGCACGGGGATGTTGTATTTAAACAATTAGACGGTATGGGCGGTAAAGGGATCTTTAGAGTACGTGAAGATGACCCCAACCTCAATGCCGTATTGGAGACGCTGACAGCAAATGAAACCAGTCCCATCATGGGCCAGAAATTTCTCCCCGAGATTGATGCTGGCGATAAGCGCATCTTGATCGTCGATGATGAGACCATCCCCTACGCTTTAGCACGCGTCCCTCCTGAAGGTGAGACTCGAGCAAATTTAGCAACCGGTGGAACCGGTATACCGCAACCATTGTCTCAAGAGGACTTAGAGATGGCTAATGCTTTAGCTTCAGAGTTCCAAAAGCAAGGACTTCTTTTCGTAGGAATTGATGTGATCGGTCCTTACCTAACTGAGATCAATATTACCTGTCCAACATGTATTAGAGAGCTTGACAAAGCCTATGACCTCGACATAGGTTCGTTGCTTATGGATGCTGTAGAACGCCACATGTGATCGTATAACGATAAGAAAACAAAGTAGAGTACAAAATTGAAAACAGTGAATCCAACCTCATGAAGTTGGCTCACAACGACACGAGAATATTGGTGATCGCATTCGTCGGATCTTTGATCTTCCACACGTTCATCATCTTCGCAATAGATTTTCGGTTCGAGACGCGTGATCAAGAACCACGCGTACTAAATGTTCAGCTCGTTGCTCAATCTACGTCCACCGGTTCAGTAACCGGCACACCCCTGCAAGATCAGGACATTGCTGCGGACATCCTTGATTCAGTTGTTTCCAACTCCAAACCACATCCTGTAACAGACCATGAGAGCAGCCACCAAGAGAACAGAGTTGCACAACCCAAAAGAAACACCAAACTCAGTTCTGATAGATCCACAGACACCACCGAACCGAAAATGCAAGTTACAGAAACACCACCTGCGGTGGTCAATGTTCTCGAACCAAATCCTACATCGAACGAGCTCCCAAAGATATCAATGCAAGACCTGCTCAAAACAGCTACGGCAATCGTCCGTGAACAATCCAGCGAACAAACCGTACGAAATATAACGGGTGACGAAACCACAAATATCGAAGAAGAGTATTACCTTAAAGCTTGGTTGAAAAAAGTTCAGAAGATTGGACAGCTGAACTATCCACAGGAAGCCGTCGAGAAAAAACTCTACGGGAAGTTGCGACTGTACGTTTCGATCAAGCCAGACGGTACCGTGAAAGAAACTCGAGTCGTTCGATCCTCAGGACATGAAGTACTCGACGAAGCGGCAAAACGCATCGTCGATTTAGCCTCGCCGTTTTCAGCGTTCCCACCATCAATGCGCGAGAACTTAGACTTACTCGAAATAGTCCGAGAATGGGAATTTCGTAAAGAAGCACTTGTCCCTTCAACGGATACTGATGAAGATTGATGGGAGCTGGTAATACACAAGTCTCCTGTTCACCGCAAATAACGTATCGCATATTCGAAATTGTGGCAATCTGTTTGTTCTAAGCAGGGGCTTAGAATCTTGCTCTATAAACAAAATAGTGACCCTTTGAAGAACTTTTCATACGTAGTTCGTGCCATAATAGTTCTAGACACACCGTCCAATACTTTTAGATCCTAATCTAAGGAGGAGATTTTTCGATGCAACGTATTCGTGTCGCCATTTCTTGCTTTGCCCTTGTGGGTTTAGTTTGCCTCAGCGTGTTTTTGCATCAGGTGATATTTAAACCGGAACATACTCAGGAAGTTTCAAATACAAAAGTTGAACGTACTTCCAAGCCAGACATTTCAAACTCCCAAACCCGAAACGCGAAGCAAGTAGTTGAGTTTCAGCGCTTCACGAGCGAATCTCCTGAATTAGTACCAGCTTCAAGTTCAAATCGTTCTTCCAGCGAAAGTACTGGATCGGTCAATCACGGATTAAAGACCGTTGAACTCACCGACTTTCGCGGTGAAATGAAAAAGGGCAAACTCACGAAGAAACCGTCCGTCGACATTAGCGCTCATCCCAGCCTCCCGTGGTTTACCAAGGATGCGTCTGCTATCGCGTTTCCAGATTCCAAAGAGAGCGCTAACCGAGACTATTTTTACGCATGGATACAACTCAACCCCAATCACTTAGATTCCATTAAACGCGACACTTTCGAATCGCTGCAAGTCGAAATATATGACGGAGGAAGTGAATATCGGCGCGTCAGACTACCTCGTGATACCGATATTTTGAAGAAATTACTAGCACATGAAACGGTCCTCGCGCTTGGAAATAAACCGATTAGTGAAAAAGTCGGACCCAACTTCCGCGAGGAAATTTACACAAGCATTGCTTCTGAAACTAAAGAAGTGTTCATCACTCTGATGACTAAAACGAAACTCATGCACTGGCAACAAGAGATTGAAAACATCGGAGGGATCATCAAACATTGGGATCCAACTCTTCGCGTGTTAGTGGCATTCGTCCCTTACGGAAAGTTGGTTGAACTCGCCGAATGGGACTTTGTACAGGCGGTCGAACCTGCGGGAACAGTGGTACTAACACTGGACTCAGCCGTACCCGTGTCAGGCGTTGACGGACTTAGAACTCACCTTGGAACAAACGGGAGCTTTACTGGGATCACTGGTTCGAACATTACCATAGGAGTTATGGATAGCGGATTGAATTTATCGCATCCAGACATCTCAGCAACACGAGACAGCATCTGTGGAGAGAGCTTTCAAAGCTTGGAGAATGGACAACTAGATAACGATGATCTTTGGTTCGATGCTGATGGACACGGTACCCATGTCACTAGTATTTTCGCAGGTGCCGGTGTAGACGACCGCAGCAGAGCTGGATTTGCCCCCGGCGTGAGGCACATTCGATTCGCTAAAGCATTTGCTAAGGACTCTCCCTTTGCTTCGAACTCTTCCATACTCAAAGCCATGGAATACTTTACTGAAGAGTCTTCATGTGAATGGAACGGTGCTGAGTCGGCTGCGATGAAACCTAATGTTGTAAACATGAGCCTCAGTGGGATTACCAGTGACACAGGTTATCGCACCGGAGCGAAAAAACTCGATTGGGCCGTCTGGAACCACGACCAAGTGTACGTCGTTTCCCAAGGAAATGCACGCGAACGTTGTGCACTTTTTACAGGTTACTCGCAATACGCTTCTGCAAAAAATTCGGTCTCAGTAGCATGGTTGACCGATTCATTGTTTGCAAACTATTGTACGAGTCTCGGACCCGCGGCCGACGGACGAATGATACCGAATGTGGGTATGACGGGAGACGGAATACTAGCCGCAGATGGCGCTGGCGCAGAGTTTGGTTATACGAGTAAGAGTGGTACGAGTATGTCATCGCCTGCGGTTGCTGGCATAGCAACTCTCCTAATGGGAACGGACGACGGCTTTAAAACTAATCCTGCTCTAGTAAGGGCACAACTCATGGCCACCGCGATCAAAGCAGATGCCTATTTCGAAGACGCTACCTACGCCCCACGATCCAACACTAACGGCACTGGTGAAATTAACAATCAATACGGAATAGGGGCTGTTTCCGCACGCACAGCTATAACCCAAGGTCCTAATGACGCATGGTCAAGTCACAGTGCAGTGAGTGAAATAGAAAACGACGAGTATGCCTACATCGAAATTGAAATACCCGAAAACACAGACCGTCTAGACATCGTCTTGACTTGGGATGAACCACCGAACGATAACGTCGGTTCGGCCGTCATGGCGGATCTTGATCTGTATCTCGGACCGGATGAGGATTGCGATGTCACTGAATGTGGCGAATTTGTCTCCTCCTCACGTGTCGATAACTTGGAATACCTCGTCATCTCAAACCCAGTCGCCGGCACGAAACGAATCACAGTAATACCACACAACATTTTTCAATTCACCCCCCGTATTGCCGTATCTTGGATGTTTATTGCTAATTCCACACCCCAGTTAGAAATCGAGCTGGAATCTGACACTTTAAATACTGCCAATACTAGACGACCTCGCCTTGAATTCACGGTTTCCACGGATGGATTTGTTGCTGGTGGAGTCTCTTTGTACTTTGCGTGTCGGGAACAGAGTTCCGATGACTGTGACTATTGGTTGGATGAGGAGGACTCAAGATGGCAACCAGGTAGTCAAGTCTTGAGAGAGGATGGAACTTTTCAGGACTTGACTGGTGGCTATATTGGCGATCCACTGCTGATGGGAGAAGTTGTGTCGGGTGAAGATCAAGAGGTAACTTTAGTATTCCCACCGTCGCTTAAGACCGGTAGTCACCAGCTCTACATTTCCGCGGCAAGTGCGAACGCACACTCCGATGTCACTGCAGTCGATGTTCTAGTCGACAGCCAAGAATTACCGTCGCAATCTTCCGCGATAACAAATGGTTACGCGACGACCGCTATCGAATTTACAGGCGATTCAGGCACTGTTTCTTTAGACCTGGCCGCAGGGGCGCGCCAGCCTGGGGAACTCGCTATTGATAAACAGGTACTGGAAGTAGCGTATGGTATACCACGGTATTTATTTATATCCCGCGTCTTCGCACAAGGGTACGTTCTATCTCGGAGTGCGTGGTACAAGATTTCCTCGACTACCGCGGCTAAATACGCCATCCAGATTACCAGCCAAAATCCAAGAAACGCGAACGTCACCTTCCAAGTACTCACCGCTGACGAAATGTTTGAACCACTTGCGGGTAATATCTGGTCGACTGATGAGCACGAGTTCTACATACAACCCGATACAGATTATTACTTGCGAGTAAATACTTACAACACGATACAAGTACCGGAGCTCGAGTTTTCCTGGCAAAAACTAGACACTAAGCCAGTTAACGACCAGTTTTCCGACAGTATTACAATCTCGGGGGCGAGTGGTGATGTAACAGGCAACAATGCCTACGCGACAGTCGAACTTGGGGAACCTGGAGGTCACATTGCTGTCGGTACGACTTGGTTTACCTGGACTGCACCCTCAGATGGCGTTTGGACCTTCGACGCAGATGCACCTTACTCCAACAACTCGCCGCAGGTGCTTGTCTACCTCGGTGATTCGGTCGACGATCTTCGTCTAGTCTCAGATTCTTCCTATTTCAATGCCGACGTACCAGTGTTAGAAAATCAAGAGTACAAAATCTGCGTAAGTTCCAACGGACAAGCGATCGATTTTCAGGGAACTTATGAATTGTCTTGGGAGGAATCAACTAGTTCCCGTCTCATGCCTAACGATATGTTCGCCAATGCAATTGAGATTTCGGGTTCGCAGGGGAGCAGAATAACGTGTGATCCGTGCACTCGTGATCGTACAATCGAAATGGGTGAACCGAGCGAAACGACTTCTAACTCTCTTTGGTGGGCGTGGGAAGCTTCTAGAACGGGCAAATTCACGTTTCGCATCTCGAATGCTCAAGTCGATACTCTAAGTGCTTTCGTTGGTTCAACTCTCAGTACTCTCACTCATCTCGAAACCGCTCCGGAGTTTGTTCTTGACGCGACTAGTGGCACGACATACTACATTGTGGTCCATCGAAATAGTGGTTTAGAGTATTCGCGCGATAGATCCGAGAATGTTTCATTCCAATGGGGTGCTACTCCAGAGAATGACCGAATTAGTGCCGCATCTTCGCTCAGTGGTACGACCGGCTCTACAAGTATGACGTTGAAATACGCCACAACGACACCGGATGAATCGCGCGCGAACGGCCTCACCTCCACAGGTGTTCATTCATCGGTTTGGGGATCTTGGACTCCTACTGCCGGTTTTAATGGCTGGATGAAGTTTGAAACTGAAACATGGGAGGACGCAGAACTTCAAAGTGCCACCGATCAATATTTTCTAGCCATTCACAAACGCGATGACACTAATGATCGGTGGGATCTCATAGCTTCGACCGATCGATCATTCATTATCAGTGGAAGACCAGAGGCGATTTTTCAACCGGAAGCAGGGGCGGAGTATCTAGTGCAAGTCGCAATGCGAAGTAATGATACGGAGTTTTCTACCGGACAGACTGTGATAGACATTTCTTGGGATGAAGCGCGCGTTCCGTCTTGGCTGACTAGCAGCCAAGACTTCTACGAACTCGGAAGTCCTACAGGACACAACATAGAAGAACTGATTGATCCCACAGCAGGAGCGATCGTTGGTAGTAGCCTCGACAAATTGCTTATCACTGTCGAAGATGAAATGCTCGTACTTGGACTATCGGATGACACCGACGACCTCCATGTACTCGAAACAATTCCGTACGAAGACGCCGACGGCGAAGCAGTTGATGTCCCTGTCCTGTCAGTGTTAGGTTGGAATGCGGCTCGCAGGGCACTGTATGCGCCCTTGAATACCGGCTTTGTGTTGTTCGAGGGATTAGATCAGTCTTCTCGGTCAGTTTCAACCTGTAGCGTTGTACAAGACTTCTCACAGAGTCCTACTCAGGTTTTGCATAGTGGTACTGGACGATACGTTTATAAGATCGGAGAAGGCACGATTGCAGCATACCGAGTTGATGGTCCGTGCGAATTATCACTCATCCAAGTGGCTACAGCGTCGTTCGCATCTCATGCGCTTAAAACGCAGCTATTGGAATTGGAGGGTGTACGTTTTGCAACGTTTGATCCAATCCAAAACTACCTGTATGCACTGTCCGACGATCGTCTATTTACCTTTCCAATAGACAACGAAACCGGTATGCTCGGTAGCCCGACGACAATCACGAACGAGTCTTGGTTAACTAGTGCTGGACTCAGTGGAAACTCTAATCGATTCGACGGCGCTAGCATAACATTAGACGCCAGTGGTGATTTTCTGTTCGCGGTCGGAAGAAACAGTCCTGCAGTCGCCCTGTTTGACCTCACAACGGCCCCCCCCAACCCCACGGCTATCGCGGCTATAGACAGCTATAACATTGATGAAATTTTTAATTTCTCAGTGTACTTCCCCTCTCATATTCGGCGACCAAATCGTTGGGATTCCGAGGATTGTGTTGTCAACAGCGTTCACAGAACCGAACAACCTACCATCGAAGTTTTTTGTCGCTTCGGTCGCGCCGGTCCTTTTGGCTATGCGCCGTCTATGAACTATGTGGTTACCTTCGACGAGTCCACTAGACAGCTTTATGTATCCGACTGGTCCTCGGAAGAACAACCGGATCGATACGGCAACCGACTACCACCATTTAGCGATCTGGTAGATGTGTTTGGCGTGAACACTCAGAATGGCAAATTTTCGTACTTAGTCGTCAATGACTGGAGAGAGTCCATACACCGCTTTGAACGAGTAACCGGTGCTAACGATTCAATTCCAACACCTGAGTTTGAGGTATACGACGAATACTTAGTACGGTTAGTTGCGATCGACGTTGAGCCCAACGCGATCAAGCTAGGAAATCTGTCGTACACCGAGTGTACCGCATTCGATAACACTGGGGTTGACGGAGTCACCTATACTGTGCATAGCTCCTCATGGCAGGTCCGCAATGCTCTGGGTGAGTCGTGGTCCGATGTTGCAGAAACGACGCGAACGGACAATCAATTGTGTCCTTACGGCCCTCCCGACTCGAGGGACTATCGATTGGTATTTAATGTCACGATCGACGGAACGAGGGGGGACTACTCAAGTGACGTAATGGTTGTGCTCCCGTCGTCAAATTGAACGATGTTGTTCACAAAGATTGCCTTGAAATCGACGAAGTTGGCAACCTCTTCCTAACACGATCTGTTCGTACAATGTTTCCTGGTAATTTCTAATTCAAACTTCATAACCCAAGGTAGCATCCTATGAAAAATGTACTGGTACTCTTCGCGCTGTTCATCGTAGTCGTCCCTTGTGCTACACAAGAGAGGCAGTTGTATGGATTTGGTGGTTTTTCCATGTTTGATGAGGAGCTCGAAACTGGCGTCGGCGATGGGGCTGGCTTACGGGTTGGGCTTGGGTTTCAATTCAATGAACGGTTTGGTGTTGAGGGATTCCTTGATCGCGCACCGGAGATAAGCCCAGACACCATACTCAGAAGCTTCGGTAGGACAGTGACTTCTTATAGCATCTCGACAGTTGGGAACACATACATTTCAGTCGGCGGTACGCTTACGTTTCCGTTCAACAACAAGGTCTCCGGTATCGTGAAAGCTGGAGTATCCAACTACGCCGCCGAACTCGATAGCTTTGTTGTTGACGAGATAGATTATTGTGCTCTAGGTGAGTGCGACGATAGTGGCGCTGACGTGTTCTTTTCTGGTGGTCTAATTCTTCAAATGCAACAGAATACTGCAATTGAATTCTCATTTACCCAGTTTAACGGGGACGCTGAAGCTCTGACGTTCGGTGCAATTTTTAGATATCACTTTTAACGACAACCTTGCAAAACTTGAAGCAAAACAACAAGTCTTTGTTGGCGAAAGGTGTTCCGACATTGGGTGACTAGCTCGCAAACAAAGATTCGGTCGCACTAGATCATCTAGGGAAAGCCATCTTTACGATGGCTTTTTTGCTACAGTCTTCTCCGCAAAAGAAAACTCGTAAATATCTTTTATCTACGGTCGCGAGGCACTTCTCGGTTTGGATAGGTAATCTTTTTAGTCTCTTCTTTGTCGACTCGTTCAACGATCACTTCGTCCGAATCGCTTTCGGGCGCATCGTCGTCATTGTCTTCTTCGGGCTCGACTATTGTAGGGGACGGCGGAGGTGAAGTTGTTCCGCTAGAGTCGTTCGGAGGACGCGTTACCGGATCGGACGGAGCCGGTGGAGTGAAAGGTGGAATTCGGGGAATAGGCGCTTTCCATAGCTCATCATCATCGTCGTCTTCCAGCCTCCAATCGGACCCACAATAGCCAATGGTTTACCGACATTGATTCTCAAGTTTACGTCGTGCAAAACCGGGACACCAGAGTCGTAGGCAAAGCCTAAATTTTGAACTTCGACGGATGTAATTTCGTTTGGGATGGTGTTGGTACTGTTTGATCGCGAAACTATGTCGAATTGCGCATCCATAACCTCGAGCACACGTTCCACAGAAGCTTGTGCGGTTTGCATTTCAGGGACCCAAGCAGCCATTCCCCTCGCCGGTTCCAAGAAATACCGTACCCACATCATCAACGCAAGAAGACCCGTAACTACAAAGACTCCCTGCACGACTTCTATGCCACCGACCGCCAGGGTGATGCCAGTGATCATTCTCCCCATAGTCATCACAATGGGCAGGTAGACCACCTATAGAGTGAGGTTTTCGACTGCGACATCAGTCAACCTACTGGTCGGCGATCGAAAAACCAAAAAGACTGTTGCTGAACGTCGCCAAAAAGCATCGTCGCGAATGGTATAACTCGCATTCGACGGAACGTTGCAGACATGCATCACAAACCGCTGACTATAGCACTGGCAAGTAGCCCGGGCAACAAAATCAAAAATGCCCACAGTGTGAGGTCAGCATAGGGGACCGTTTTCGTGACCGTCTGCCCCCTTCCCCGTCTCTTTTAACCAAAAAAATGGACGCTAACGCTACTACTTATCAGCTGCACTTCGCGTTATAGCTTCGCTGACCTACGTTTCCAACTTAGAAGGTGTTGTTAAATGTGCCAGCACCCTTTCACAGAAGGATTGTTCAACTCAGTCAGGGTTCATTTTTGTACAGTATTTTCGACCGAACCAACATTCGTGCTCACATTGCGCTTGAAACTAACTAGTTCGTGTAAATACCACCAATTGAGCACCACTCTCCATCTTCTACGCTTTGTACCGTGTTGGCATAATCCTCATAAAAATCTGCATATACGAGGTGCGCCGCTGTAGCAAGGGTCTCAGTCGCTACCAGTAACGTTGGTATTACCTCTCTTCTTATTCGGCCTTTATATGCAGCATCGTATACAGCGGCCACAATAATATCTATAAACTCAGAATCGAAACCTAGTGATGCTTGAAATCTATGATAAAAAGCCAAATACTGCATTCTCAATCTATAACCTCTTAGCCCGCCCTCAATATCAAAACAGGTTTGTATGTTAGCGTCTTGCCATGTTATTTCGACAGACGGCCATAATACGTCCAAACGGATACCCATGAATTCCTCAACAAGTTCGTCAAAATCCGACTCTTCTACAGCATCTTCAAGGTTTATGTCACTGGGAAGTTCTAAATCAGGGATACATCCGCCATGATAGCCATATTGAAAGGGAACTCTAGGACAAATGTCTTTGATTCGAGGCAGCTCCTCACTCTGAATCGTGAGAAAAGGGTCAACGTCTTCATAATCCAAAATACCATCTCCATCCCAATCGTTAAAAGCATAACCCTCAACGTTAGGTGCATTACTCGGTATGTGAAGATGATAACTGAACCCTCCTGTATATGTAATTAGAAAGGAAAGTGAGATTGCTAACAGTACGCTCATTCGCGTCCTCCTTTAGTAAAGTACGATTGAGTTTGAAGGGGATATTCTATCAATGTGAAAGCAAGAAGCATCAGAAAACAGAAATTCTACATTTCTCTTGAAGGGTATCAAAACTTTTGTAAATTTTGGGTGTTTTCGGTGGTGTTTTTCGAAGTTTAGGGGTAGTCTCCCTGCCGGAGTGTCAAAATTTGTTGAAGGTTTGATGGATCTGGAGTATTTTTAACCTCTTAAAACCAAATCGAGGCACGGAAGCCCATGAACGAGCAAAGTAAGAAAGTCGCGGTGACTCAATGCTTGGTAGTCATCGCTCAATTACTTCAGATCTGTCAGACAGTGTTCTTTCGATCAGAAGCAGAGTATCCGAAGTTAGCGCAAATTAAACATTGCTTTCGCAAACATTTGACCATGGTGTTGTCGTTACTCAATTTTAAAAATCATTCGTTGTGTCAATGTCTGAAAGGACCAAATCCAGACGACTGGCTGGAGTTCAGCGGGTTATTGCAGGATCAGCGTCAGCAGCGCGCACACGAAAATAATCTTGACTTGTTTGAAGTGGAGCAGATACCGACTAACTCGACCTGTGAGCAGCGGGGAGCTTTGGATGAGGTTCACGCAAGTGGTTTTGAAGGGGTATTTCGAGCACTGTTTCAATCGGTTGAAGACCATTAATTGTGTCTGGAATTTTAGACCCTTGAAGGCTTGGTGTTAATCGCCTTGGATGTTACTGGGCATATTCATATAGCTTGATTCTTTATGCCCCTTGCCGTATCACCACGCATCAAGAAGACGAACGGACGTACAGTCATCAAGTGATGGCCGCGGCGACGGTGCGTCCCAAAACTTCATCGTCGTAGCCGTTTGGTGTGGCTCTGCTCAGTTGAGTTAATGGAGCGAAAAAAATGACTGTGAGCAGCACGCAACGAAACCACGACAACACTGGAGAAATATTGCTTTCATCAAGCTCGTGCCGGTCCACAAGAGGTTCAATAGCGACCCGCAACGACCCTTGAAGGAGCTCAAGAACGTGTGTTTCGAGATTGTCCGTTCAATGGCCCACATCCGGAAGTGAAAGGAAGGTCTTACAATGTCAACGAAAGACCAAACAAGGAGGCTGCCGGCTGGTAGGAGATTGGGTGACGACTCTACCTTTATCCAGAAAAAATAGTGCGCGTCACATCCTTTAAACACGGCATCGATGGCTCATCGAGAATTGCATTTTTTAGTCCATCCGAACGTTGACTGGGATGAATTTCGAACACGATTTCCAATTGCTAATGTATAGTAATCGCAGAGAAAGCAGGAACAACACCGTTATCTGCGATCGCGAGGCACTTCTCGGTTTGGATCGGTAATCTTTTTAGTCTCTTCTTTGTCGACTCGTTCGACGATCACTTCGTCCGAATCCCTAGTAGGTGTGGAGTCGTCGTCATCGTCTTCCGATTCGACCGGTGGTGCAGGTCGTGATGATTCGCCAGTATCTTTAGGTGGACGCGCTACGGGATCGCTTGGAGCTGGCGGTGGGTTGGACGGAACCCGAGGATTCGGTGCTTTCCAAAGTTCTTCATCATCATCGTCGTCTTCGACGACATGACGGGCAACTTGAAGCTGTCTGGTCTCAATTCTGATGAAGTCTTTTGGCGAAGAAGCTCCCTTATCATCTATTGCATATACTCGAATACGACGCGAATGTCCGTCGATTACATCAGGCTTGTACACTACGTTTAGATTACACCACGCACCTTCCTCTGTCTCGCAGGCACCACCAGTAGTAAAAGATATCGCATCCGTTACGCTTGTCCCATTCACTTTAATGCTATCGGCTCGACGGTTGTCGATGGTTTGAATCACGAATTGTTTTATAGTGCCATCTGGATCTCGAGCTCGCAAGGTGAAGTTCACGACGCCAGCTGTTCGATCATAACTAGGTGTGGGCAACTGCACCAACGGTGGCGAGTTCACTACTTCGATTGTGAAACTAGCGAACGCGCTCAATCCCGTTCGATCGCGCACCTCTATACGATAGACGCTAACTCCGCGCTTAGTTGCTTCGAAGCGGAGATAGTCTAACTCGCCCACCGTGCCACTATTCGGGTAGAACTTTCCATTAGCTCGCGGTGTTTGTCGAATTTCAAATCGGTCAATGTCGTTTTCGGTATCGGAGACTCTGACGTCAATGTCTAGTCGCGAACCTACCGTAGTCTCAAATTCAGTCCTTCGCAAACGGATCGTAGGGGGATCGGGTTGTTCGGTTACAGTTACAGTAGTTGTAGCTTCCAGACTTCGATCTCCCTCATCATCAATCGCGACCCATTGAAACGAGTCATAACCAGAGAAATTTTCGTTCGGAACATATAGCCAACGGCCACTACCAATGTCATCGACCCGACCATTCGCGGGGGACTGAACGATCTTGTAAGACACGATAGTTCCATCGAGATCTTGTGCTCGTAGGTCAACGTATATGCCTGTGCTGTCTTCGACGGTGACCCAACTTGATGATTCCGACGTCGGACGATCATTAACAGAGTCGACGGAGATGGATACCACGGCCGGTTGTGAAACACCACCTTGATCGTCAATTGCGACGTAAGCGAACGAATCACTTCCAAAATAGTCCTTGTATGGCGTGTAAGTTCGTTTCGACCCAGATCCACTGAGCGTTCCATTTACGGGTAAGGTCGTGATACCATAACGCGATACCGTTCCATCTGAATCCGTAGCTATAAGCTCCACTTGAGTATCGGAATCCTCAAGCATCACTACATCCAAGTCTTCTACCTCAGGAAGAGAGTTATCAGGTACGTTGGTTGAGGAAATGTCTTCTGGTGTGGTCGTTACTGGCTCCGTTTGCTCGGGAGCAACTGCAGCGGTATCACTGGTTGCTGATTCATTCTCAGCCGATACCTGTTCTGACGCACGTAGACTAACTCGAACCGACACCTTAGCATTATCGGAACGTAACCCTAAATCGTCAATCGCGATATATTCAAAGCTATCGTTGCCAAGAAAACCTGTACTGGGTGTATATCGAAACTTTGCTCCATTTAATTCGACGGTACCGTACCCAGGAGGCGTCGCGATTTGGTAGTCAACCACTTGTCCGTCGACATCAATAGCTTGCGGTGGAATCATTACAGCCATATTTACGGTCGTAGATGCTTGAACAGGTTCCGCAACTGGAGCGTCATTGACCGCAGCAATATCGATTTTCACGGTCGCGGGTTTAGAGACGCGACCATTGTTGCGTAGAGTCACATACTCAAACTCGTCACTGCCAGAGTAATTTGTTGGTGGCGTGTAGTAAATATTTGGGGGTGTCCCACTAATTGACCCGTGTTCAGGAAAAGTCGAAATTTGGTAGCTAACTTTACGATCAGAAGGTTTCGTAGTCGTAAGAGTGATCGATGCAGAGGAATCTTCTTCAATGTCAAACTCGAGCGCTACGGGATCAGGACCACGGGTACAACCAGTTTGTATCAGTACACAAACGCCCAACAGCGAACAAATTCCAACTAATCGATAGTGATTGACGCCGCTCTTTGAGTTGAGTTCAAGATTTGCCATTGAGCCCTCCTTGTTGTGTTGTAGACAACGTTAGAGGATTTTAGTTGCTGAACCGCTACGTGTGTTGAATACTTTCGTGTCGGCTGGTTGCGTATTTGTTATCGGCGAATGGAGTCTGGTAACAAAGTCTTTTCAGTAACTCAATAAAAGTGTGTTCGTTTGGAATTGGGTTCAAAACCGGCTATTCAAGTAGCCACGTAATGGTCAATCCTACATGAAAGAATCTAAGGGTGTCTATTTCTCTCTTGCTGGCGTACCCTTCAGGGATCGAATGACTTCTAAGCACGTCTAAAGTTCCAGTGGCTTCAAAAGAATCGAGTTGTGTGAATTTCCCACGTAAACCGATGAGAGTCGAATCGTTAAATTTCCAATCCACACCCGCAAACATTTGAATCGTCGGTGCCGAATCACTCAGTGTTTCGTGCACTGAACTTGTCGTGCCCGCTAGATTCCTTCTAACCTCCTCCGAGTTCGGTAACGTACTACCAGTACTAATTTGAGTCCAATCGTTGTTTCTAACCCAAATTCGGCCTCCGTATATTGAGGTGTTGAGAAGACCAAGACCGAAGCCTAGATAAGGCTGTGTCTTTTGTCCTGATCGAAGGTTGTACCTCAAATTTGCAAAGATGGAGTTCGATGTGATCGTTCCAATGTGTTCTTGTGCCCTATAAATCTCGTTACTCAGCTTATCTCGGGCGACACCCGATCGACTGCTGATCGATTGAGTTTGATCCAACACAGACTCACCGTACGAAAACTCAATCTCTAACGACCAATTCTTCAACATCCCCGAGCCATTGATGTGGCGTCCTAGGATGACAGTACTAGCGATTCCCGATCCGTTGTCAAAGTTCGTTAACCATCCCGTTCCGGCGGTGGGACAACCCGCAAGCAGTCTCGATTCCTCACTGGGATTTATGATCGGGTCACAAACACTACCTTGATCAGTCGATGACCCAAGATAGTCAAAGTTCGACGTCGTGTTGAAACCAACATTTGTGCTGATATACACGCCCCTGAACCTCTCAGCGTTGACACCGCCAACCATGAGGCACAAGGTGAAGATGACCAGCAGCTTGGTTGTAGATCTCTTCATTTTTTAGATTCCTCGTAAGTGTTATTTCAAGAAGTTTAAGGTTCGCACACATTGAATTGAGAGTAAGTGCACATTACTATTCGCTAGCGTCGCGTGTTTCCACGACGATAACCAACATCGGATGGACATCCTTCAACTCGCAATTTCCTACTATCGGTCATACGCGACCTTGTCGCAACAGGAGGAAGACGCAACTTAGAGAGTTTGTTGGCTCTCAACAGTTTTCGACTGCGCATACTAGTTTTTTGCTCGCTCCGCTAATTCAAAGCTTGATCGTACTGCCTCGCGCATACTCTGCTGCTGGTACATTTTTGCGTACAGTCCGTTTTGCCGAAGCAGTTCGATGTGAGAACCGAACTCGACGATTCGTCCAGATTCAACAAAAGCAATCTTGTCCACGTTTCGAATCGTCGACAGACGATGCGCAATGATAAAACAAATACGCTCCCGAAGTAGCTGTTCAATACCCTGCTGAATGTGCTGTTCGGTGTCCGTATCGACAGAACTAGTGGCTTCGTCAAAAACCAAAATCTGTGGGTCGGACAACAAAGCACGCGCAATCGAAACTAGTTGTTTTTGACCAGCTGACAACTTACTGCCACCAGCTCCAGCATTGGTCTGATAGCCATCTTCCAGCACTTCGATGAAGTCGTGCGCGCCGGCTAGCCGTGCAGATGCTATTACTTCTTCGTCTGTGGCTTCAATGCGACCATAGCGAATGTTTTCAAGTATAGGACCGGAAAATACGTGTGCGTGCTGCAAAACCACCCCAAGTTGCGAACGATACCAATTGAGCGGAAATTCCCGGTAGTCGATCCCGTTCACTTCGACAATTCCCGTTGTCGGTTCGTAAAACCGGCACAGAAGATTTACTAGAGTCGTCTTCCCGCCTCCTGTCGGACCCACAATCGCCAACGATTCGCCGGCGTTGATTCTTAGGTTTATGTCGTGCAAAACAGGGACATCTGAGTCGTAAGCAAAGTCTAAATTTTGGACTTCGACCGATGTAATTTCTATCGGGATGGTATAGGTGCTGTTTGTTCGCGAAACTATATCGGGTTGAGCATCCATAACCGCTAGCACACGTTCCGCAGAAGCTTGTGCGGTTTGCATTTCAGTGAACCAAGCTGCCATTTCCATCGCCGGTTCCAAGAAATACCGTACCCACATCATAAACGCGAGAAAAACCGTAACTGCGAAGACTCCCTGCACGACTTCTATTCCACCTACCGCTAAAGTGATGCCCGTGATCATGCTCCCCGTAGTCATCACAATGGGGACGTAGACGGCCGATAGTGTCAGGTTTTCGACAGAGGAGTTGTAGAGTCTGTTCGTTGTTTGTTGGAGATCCTTGAGATGATTTTCTTGTTGGACGAACGACTTGCTTGTTAGCACGCCCATGATGCTTTCATTGATCGTGCCTGTGAGAAATGAGTTTGTTGCGCGTACTTCCCGAGCAGTTCGTAATATAGATCTCCTGAGTTTCACGGTGATCCAAGCAATCACCGGAATAAACACAAACGCGAACAAGGCTAGTTTCCAGTTCAATACTAGCATCACAATGGCAAACGACAGCATCATCGTGGTGCCCCACATGAAATCGAGAAATGCCCACACCAAGATATTGGACAGGCGTTCGCAGTCTGACATCAAACGCGACATCAGCCAACCTACAGGTCGGCGATCAAAAAAACGAAAAGACTGTTGTTGAATGTTGCGAAAAGCGTCGTCGCGAATGGTATAACTCGCGTTCGAGCGAACCTTGCAAACATACATCACGAAGCCGCTGACTACAGCACTGGCTAATAGCCCAGACAACAAAAGCAGAATTGCCCACAATGTGAGATTTGCTTCGGGACCGTTTGCTTGAATGTCTGCAACCATCCCTATGACGATTAGACCGGGGAACATTTCGGTCGCTCCGGTGACCGCCCCGCAAAATGCAATAATTGATAAATGCAGTTTGTATCTTAGGATGTAACTGAACAACCTACGCCAGAGATGGAATTCCATCTGCGCTTTTTCGGTGTCTTGGAACTCGTCCTTTAGTTCGACAGAGTCTACAGAAGTACTATCAGCCATTCGCAGCCAGCTCCGTTTCGTATTGAATAGTCTCGTCAAGCAAACCCTGGATGTCGCACAATTCACGATAAGGACCAGGTTCTGCGAATAACTGGACATGAGTCCCTACCTGCACGATGTGACCGTGTTCCATAACTACAATTCGATCGACATTACGAATCGTTGTCAATCGATGCGCAACGATGATGGTGGTCGGTTGGTGTTCTTTGGACGCTAAATTCGCCAGAATCTCATTCTCCGTGTGAGTATCCACACCTGACAGAACGTCATCGAGGATTAACACCGGAGCTTTCGAAACAAGCGCGCGGGCTAAAGCCAAACGTTGTCGTTGTCCACCCGACAGGTTTACTCCACGTTCCCCGATACGCGTGTTATAACCGTTTGGAAAATCCATTATGGTTTCGTGCATTAGTGATTTTTTTGTCGCATCAACGAGTTCTTGATCGTTTGCATCGCGTTTTCCTAACAACAAGTTTTCCCGTACCGTGCGTGAAAATAGGAACGGTTCTTGCAGTACACAAGCAATCTGTTGACGCAACCAATCCACGTCAAAATCATGAATGTCCTTACCGTCCAACGAGATATATCCGTTCTTTATGGGATAGAAGCGTAGGAGCGCGCGAATGAGAGTTGATTTGCCGGATCCAGGCGGACCAACAATCCCTATCTTCTCTCCTGGTTCGATCGTTAAATCAATACTTTTGAGATGTTCCGCGGTATCGTTGTAGGCAAGCGATACGTTTGCAAAGACGATTTGTCCCTGCGTGCGTGGTTCTTTTGGTCGCTGCTGAACAGGCTCTTGCTCGGCATTCAGAAGATATTTAACCCGTTCCAGGGACACGAGCGTCTTGCCGGCGTGCTCAACAACATCTATTAATTGGCGAATTCTCCACACGACAATACTCGAAAGAGTGATGAACACAAACAACTCCCCTGTCGTTAGTTGCCCCAACGAGAGTAGATAGCCGCCGCCGATAGTAACGATGCCTATCTGCACGGCACACACGAAATCACTGGTACCCCAATACCAGGATTCGTAGTTCGTCATACGAATGTACTTGTCCCGATAGTTCTTGTTTTCACGATCAAAACGCTGGTACTCAAAGTCTTCTCGCGCGAAAGCCTGTACGACACGAACCCCTGTGAGATTTTCTTGCAATACGGCAGTGAGTTTGCCCTCTGCCTCATCGGCAGCTTTGAACAACTTGGCAACAAATCGAAAGAAGAAAATTCCACCCGCAACAATGATTGGTAGGAGCATCACGCTGTAGAAGGTCAGCGTAGCATGACGCCACACCAAGATTGGTACCATCACAAAAACTAGGAGCAACGCCCGCGCGAGCGCATCAACATCGTTGTGCATGAACTGTCGTAAGGTTTCCACATCGGAAGTGCAGCGTTGCACCAGATCACCGACTTCTTCATGGTCAAAGAACTTCGCCTGTGCGTGATTTGTGTGGTCGTACAACGCTTCTCGTAGTCTGCGGGCGAACCCTTCGGATGCTACCGCAGAGAGTCGCCCTCGAAGAAATTGCAGTACGCTCGCAAAAATCGTAACAACCACACCTACAATCGCCGAGACTATCAGATAGCTCGCAAACGGCGTCGACGCACCGAAGTAATTTGCCAACTGCTGCAGATATCTGTTTGCAAATCCAAAATCCTGATTTTCAACCACATCAATCGCGTACATCGCGATTACTGGGACTGCCATCAAGCCAACTATCGCAAGTGTCGAGCACAACGTAGCAAGCACGTACAGCGTCCGATGCCCACGCGTTATGGACCACAAACTGTGGTATGAATGCTTGTTGTTATTAGGTGTGGTTGCCATCTTTTTATTAAATTGCGGACCTACGACGCATTAGATTTCCGCGTCGCACTAGATTGAGTTACTGAACTTTAGCTAGTTGTTCCAACAGAATCCATCCTGTTCAACTAGAACGAAGGGTGTTCCTACCTTCGTGCAAAATCTACTCGGAAGGTGTGCTCAAATTTGCACCTACATACGACCTTGCAATAAAGGTCGAGTTCCAAAAATATTTACACTTCGCGCCGATCTTAAACTCATAAATATATCATTATTGAATGGACGTTGATTCTCTCATAAACCATTTCTTACTCGCGCTCCCGATCCAAACAGATTCTTACTTTGAAGATTCGGTTACGCTCCTAGTTAAACACGACCAAGAAGGCGCGATGGGTTTTATTGTCAATCGACCGACACCAGTGTCGCTGAAGGATGTCCTCATTCGCGTAGAGCTCAAGACCAAACTTGAAGTCAAGGGTATGATGCTCGAAGGCGGTCCAGTGAGTCGCACCTTCCCAAGTATGATTCATACCAGTGAGTTCAGTACTGACGAAACATTCAAGGTTACCGAAGACATCTCAGTTACCATGCAAGAAAGTCACGGTGGTGTCTACGAAACCTTAAAGGCTATCGCCGAAGGCAAAGGCCCGCAAGAGTACCTGTTTCTCTTGGGATACGCTGGTTGGGGTCCCGGGCAACTAGAAAGTGAACTTGACGACAATGCTTGGGTTGCCTGTCCAGCCGACCGACAAATTTTATTCGATGAACCGTTTGAAAGTCGATTACAAAGACTTTCCGATCAACTGAACATGGACTTTGACAAGTTTGTGTTTCAAGGAGGTGACGCATAAATGCGCCGCCGGAAGGGTGCGTTGTCGTTCGATTTTGGGATGAAACACATCGGTGTCGCCAGTGTGGAAGTAACTTCTCGAATTGTCGGTCCAAAATGCACTCTGTCCGCGAACCACGGGAAACCCAACGTCGATCAATTAGACTTTTTAGTTGACGCCTGGCAACCGACGGATCTAGTCGTAGGGCTTCCGTTGAACATGGATGACAGCGAGTCCAAGATGTCAAAAGCCGCGCGCAAATTTGGACAGTTTCTCGAGAAAAGATTTCAGTTGCCCGTGCATTTCGTCGACGAACGCTTGAGTTCGTACGAAGCAGCTCAACGCGAGGGCACGCAAAACGCCGATCATGCACTCGCCGCAGTGGCTATTGGTGAAACTTGGTTACACGAGTTAATCGTTTCACGCCGTTAAGTAACCTGTGTTCGTATCTTCCCCGGAAGTAGCAATTCCGACTTTGAGTATTGAACAACGGATTAAGCACGTTGTCAATAAAGCCCGCACAAGCGCGCGTCGAGTTGGTCGAGATCCTGCGCAAATCAAGATCCTCGCGGTGAGTAAGCAAAAGACAGTCGCGGACATTCGCGGGTTGCTGATTCACGGTTTTCGCGATTTCGGAGAGAGTTATGTCGTCGAAGCGTTGCCGAAATTAGACGTGCTTGCATCCGCAGGGTGCACTTGGCACTACGTTGGAGTTGTACAGTCAAACAAAACCAAACGGCTAGCACAACACTTTGACTGGGTTCAATCGATCGATCGCATTCACGTTGGTAGGCGGCTAGCCGATGCTAGGGCGGAACTTTCAACTACAGCATTGAATGTCTGTGTACAAGTTAATATTGACGACGAACCTACGAAAGCTGGAGTATCAGTGGACCAAGTTCCGGACTTGGTTGAGCAGTTGCAACAATTTCCACAGCTTCAGGTACGAGGGTTAATGGCGATACCAAACCCAAAAGCTCATCGAGATGCTACACGACATTCCTTTCGACGTATGCGTGAGTTGTTTGAAAAATTACAAGTCCAAACCTCCGCACACTGGGACACGCTGTCTATGGGTATGACTGGAGATTACGAGATTGCGATCGAAGAAGGCGCGACGATGATCCGAATTGGGACCGCGCTATTTGGACCAAGAATTTGACCTCGCGCGTTGCAATATTGGGTTGTGGGCACATGGGATCAGCCATTGCTCATGGAATCATGAAGACAGACACTCTCGACGTATCTCTAATCGTCGCAGATCCCAATCTCAATAAACTCGAACAGTTCTCGAAGACGACTACGATCGCCACGAACGACAACACCGTCGCTGTACGAAACGCGGATACTGTTTTCATTGCTGTGAAACCTCATGATGTACAAACAGCTCTAAAGGAGTGTGCAGAACACCTTGACGACAAACTCATAATCTCTGTCGCGGCAGGTGTCCCGTTTGATCGATTATCAGATTGGCTTCCTGCCAACACACCAATCGTACGTTGTATGCCGAATACACCGTCGTTGATTGGTGCTGGAGTGGCTGGAGTTTTCGCCAACGCTTACGTGACTTCACATCAAAGAGAATTCGTGGACACGTTATTGCAATCAATGGGACAAGTCGTTTGGCTGTCGACAGAGGACCAACTACATGTGGTCACAGCAATCTCTGGAAGCGGGCCTGCATACTTCTTTTACATAATGGAAGCTATGATACAAGCAGGATGTAAATTAGAGCTTGATCGTACAACAGCCGAACAACTGGTCGTGGAAACAGCGTACGGCGCGGCTAATATGGTGCGGACAACACGGCAAGCACCACAAACATTGAAGGAACAAGCTGAGACCCCCGGTGGAACTACAATTGCCGCCATGGCATCTCTCGATAATGAAAACGTCCAGGCTTCGATCGCTACGGCGATAGAAAAAGCTTGTGCTCGGTCTGTCAACATCACAGAAGAGTTCTAGTCGCGATGGACGTTATTCTTATCGTTGTATTGAGATTGTTTGGGACTCTGTGCTTGCTCAGGTTCTTGTTCCAACTCGCCGGCGCTAACATGTACAACCCCCTTGTACAAGCGTTTGCGAGAATTACAAATCCGATACTTCAACCGTTGCGCCGCTTTTTGCCCAAGCATCGCCTCATCGATTTCAGTTCCGGACTCGTTGTTCTAATTGCCTTCGTCCTTATTCAGACTCTAAGTTCTCCGGGTTCAATTAAAGCGGGAGCATTCCATTTACTTCTCATTGGCGGTGTTGTGATGGCGATTAAAGTCACCTGTTGGATATTCATTGTCGCAATTCTGTTGATGGTGATCATGAGTTGGGTTGCGCCGAATGTGTACTCACCGGCAACCGAACTGGCCCGGGTGCTAACGGAACCCGTCCTACGACCGCTTCGCAAGGTATTACCGGCGATGGCAGGATTCGACTTTTCTCCGATGCTAGCTATGATGGGACTGTTTTTCGTACTCTATTTATTGGCAAGGTTCTAGAGAACCAGTACTGGTTATGTCCACTCCTGTCAAAACAGATGAAAAGTCTCGAGTTGTAATCGCTACTCACAACCAGCACAAGTTCACCGAACTGAAGTCTACTTTGAGCGAATTACCGTTTGAATTTTTACCATTGACGAATTGGTCTCAAGCGGCAGTGTCAGAAACCGGGAAGACATTCGTTGAAAACGCGGTGATAAAAGCTCGATACGCTAGCCAGCGTGCTGAAGTGCCCGCGATCGCGGATGATTCTGGACTCATTGTTCACTTGCTGAATGGCAAACCAGGGGTTCACTCGAGTCGTTACGCAGGTGAGTACGCCACGGACGAGGAAAACAACAACTTACTACTAGAACGAGTGAAGGCGAAAAGAAAGATCAACGAACCCGTGAAAGCTAGCTTTGTCGCAATTCTGGTCTACATAGAACATGCGGATGATGCAAGGCCAATTATTGCAGAAGGTAGCTGGCAAGGATCTATCATCGAAAGTCCTCGCGGTGCTAGTGGCTTCGGTTATGACCCGTTGTTTCTCCCTCTTGACTCAGACCTCACAGTTGCAGAACTCGGTCCTAGTGTCAAGAATCGGGATAGTCATCGTGCCAAAGCCGCTCGAAATTTAGTGCACTTGCTCTCCGACCGATTGAAAGATCGCTCCTAGGTAACTTCGAGGACTTTTCAGTCCGCAACCCAAGCAACCGAAACGTTCCCTCCTTTCAAAATAAGACCTCGACCTCGTCCCCATCATTTATGAGCGGACTATACATACATATTCCCTGGTGCGTTAAGAAGTGTCCTTATTGTGATTTCAATTCGCACGAGAAAGACTCCAGATTTGATGAGAACCGATACGTCGCGCGCCTGATCGAAGATTTCGAAGAAGAAGTGCAACGCTGTGCCCAGCCGATTTCTACGGTGTACTTCGGCGGCGGTACTCCCAGTTTGTTTGCACCTCAATCCTTCGCCGAGATCCTTGCTCGACCTGAACTCACTGATGTAACTGAAGTTACCATGGAAGCTAATCCCGGCGCCGTTGAACACCACGATTTCGCGGAATATCGAGCTGCAGGTATCAATCGTTTATCCTTGGGCATTCAATCGTTCAACGACAATCAGCTACCCCTGTTGGGACGAATTCACGACGCGAATGAGGCTCGTGCGGCTTGTATCCGCGCACTAGAGGCCGGTTTTTCGAGTGTCAACTTAGATTTGATGTATGGTCTGCCTGAGCAATCAATCGATGACTCCCTCCAAGACCTGCAAACCGCAATCGCATTGCAACCCCAACACATTTCTTGGTATGAACTTACATTGGAACCCAACACGGTGTTCGGAAAACATCCACCAAAGATACCACCACTCGAAGTAAGAATTGAGATGAGTACTCAAGGAATTGAAATGCTTGGAGAATCGGGTTATCAACGCTACGAAGTATCAGCATATGCTCGGGATCACCAAATGTGTGCCCACAACTACAACTATTGGACTTTCGGCAATTACATCGGTATTGGAGCTGGTGCACATGGCAAAATTTTGCGCGATGAGAGATTTCTCAGAACTAGAAAACCGAAAATGCCAAATTCTTACTTGAACGGTGTGGTTGGCACTGAAACGGTAATCGATTGCGGTGAGCTACCGGTGGAGTTCATGATGAATGTCTTACGTCTCACCGAAGGAGTACCGGACGCAAGTTTTACCGACCAAACCAGATTACCACTCAGTCGAATCGAACCACAACTGCGAAGACTTCGATCTTGGGGGCTGATGGAATTGAATAGGATTCAGCTAACTCCTTTGGGATACTCACAGCTCGACAGTGTTGTTGCACAATTTCTGGCACACTAAAAGACGTCAATCAGTGTCCCACGGCCTTGTGATTGCTCTCAGATCGCCCGTCGGCCACTCGTTACAATTAGAGGATCACCGAACAACATCGCGAACTGCAAGCAAGTCTGGAAAAGTGGACTAAAACACTGCATTTGCGAAGAGGGGAAGAATCTATGTATCAAAGAGAACCCACACAAAGCACCACTACTGCAACTATAGGTCATTTCATTGGAGGTAAGGTCATACACCGCTCCGGTCGAACCTTACCAATCGAAGATCCAGCGACCGGCAGCACTATCCGGGTCGCGGAACTAGCAGATAGCGACACTGTAGATGAAGCGGTCAATTTCGCGCAAAAAGCCTTTTCAGAGTGGCGAGCTACAACTCCTTTGAAACGTGCGCGGGTCATGTTCAAATTTAAGCAACTCTTGGAAGAGAATGCTGATGAAATTTGCAAACTCATTACTGAAGAACACGGTAAAACTTTAGAAGACGCAAGAGGAGAATTACAAAGAGGTATCGAAGTTGTTGAATATGCCTGTGGAATCCCTGAACTTCTTAAAGGTGAGCACACTCCGAGTGTGGGTACGAATATCGACAGCTGGTCTCAGTTTCAACCTCTAGGTGTCTCAGCGGGTATCACACCATTTAATTTTCCGGCAATGGTGCCGATGTGGATGTATCCCATTGCTATTGCGTGCGGAAACGCCTTCGTACTCAAACCTTCCGAGCTTGATCCTTCAGCTTCGATGTTCTGCGCGACTTTACTTCGAGACGCAGGCCTTCCGGACGGCGTGTTCAACATTGTTAACGGAGACCGCGAAACGGTGGATGCGCTTC
This sequence comes from Gammaproteobacteria bacterium, assembly GCA_009840305.1. Taxonomy (GTDB): domain Bacteria; phylum Pseudomonadota; class Gammaproteobacteria; order Pseudomonadales; family Azotimanducaceae; genus Bin55. Next base: position 63,264 of record VXNY01000007.1, read on the forward strand.
TAGCTAATCCCATAGTCCAGAGTATCAGCTTTGTTGGATCAACCCCAGTCGCGGAACACGTATATGTGACCGGTACCAAGAATGGAAAACGTGTGCAAGCTCTGGGTGGCGCGAAGAACCATGCTATCGTCATGCCGGATGCGGATATGGATCAGGCAGCCAACGCCACGTTAGGTGCTGCCTACGGTTCTTGTGGTGAAAGATGTATGGCTATATCCGTCGTCGTATGCGTAGGAGAAGAAACCGCCTCTGAGTTCATCTCCAACATTCAACAAGGTCTAAATAACTTAACCGTAGACAGCGGGTTTAGTTCTGATAGCGACATGGGACCCCTCATCTCAGACAGACACTTAGAACGAGTGCGAGATTACATTGAACTAGGAGTTGATGAAGGTGCTGAATTAGTGGTGGACGGGCGGAATCTGGTCGTTAGCGGCCACGAGAAAGGACATTTCCTGGGACCGTGTTTGTTCGATCGAGTCAATCCAAGCATGCGTATTTACCAAGACGAAATATTCGGTCCTGTTCTTTGTGTCGTTCGTGCTCACACACAAGAAGAAGCAATGGCAATAGTCGACGAACACCCTTACGGTAATGGCACATGTATCTTCACCCGCGATGGCGAAGCTGCACGTTTCTTTGCGGAAAACATCAAAGTGGGAATGGTTGGGATCAACGTTCCGTTGCCTGTTCCTGCGGCGGTTCATAGTTTTGGAGGCTGGAAACGATCGTTATTTGGAGATCTATATGCCTACGGACCAGATGCTGTTAAGTTTTACACTCGGCGTAAGACGATAACCGAACGATGGCCATCGGGCGGAGTGCGAGAGCAAGCGCGATTTTCATTTCCAAGTTAGAACTTTTCGCGGCACGGAGCATCTGATCTAGACCAATATGCGAGTCGCGAACTCTGCAACGGGCGTCTCGACCAGTGACCTGTACGCAATGTATCGTGCGCGACATACGGAGCTATCTTCCGATAATCAGCTCAGATTACGTAGATGTCTCAGCTGGCTTGAAAAAGCGGAGAATGAACACCTAGCGGAAGATTTTGATACTTCATTTGTTTTCCACTGGATAGTGTTCAATTCGATGTACGCGACGTCTGAGACCGAGAACCAACCTTCTTTGTTCAAGGTGTACCTTGAGAAAATCACAAGGTTAGATTACAACCACTCCATCCGCAATGCACTCCAACCACTTTTTGGACCATACATATCTCCTTTACTTCGAACGAGGTACGTATACGGCATCTATTGGAAATACGACCTTGATCAGGACGCGAGGAACCAGACGGATGCTGCGTGGGAAGAAAAACGCAAAAACGTAACAAAGACCATTTCGGCAGGGTTGACCCCCAACGGCGATATTAACCACGCGTTAAACTGTATCTTCGATCTACTGTACGTGCTTCGAAACCAGCTCATCCACGGACTCGCTACATACAAGGGATCGGTAAATCGCGATCAAGTTCGCAACGGTTCAATGATATTGGCGAGAGTGGTTCCTTGCTTTGCAGTGCTCATGTTGGGCTATCCTGATCAAGATTGGGGACAATCACCGTATCCACCGATCAACAGGTAGTCAGCGATTCGAGCGCGATTGGGTTAGAGTGAATACTGCAGCGACAGGCGCAGACTAAACCCTCGAAGTTTGGCTTCGGTCCGCGCGAGATTAAGGGACAAAGGGCTACGAGCTCCGTTTCTCCAGGTGACTACACCTTCACCAAGACCGGTTCGAAGTTTACTCCGATCCACGTACCGTACACTCCAATCTAGCCTCGTCCTTGTGTTCAATTCCGTAGTTGCCCCAAGGGATACCAGCCACGTAAGACTCGTTTCGCTAGCACCAGGTACAGTAGTCGTCGTCACTGGAAACGTCATTGTCGTTGTCTCAATTCGATTACGTGAAAACCCAAAACCAGCTCCGATGTAGGGAACTGTTTTCCATTTACCTAGGAAACTCAATCCATGAAAGTCGACATAGCTAACAAAGGAAGTAGACACTGTTGACAACTCCGCCATGACGGATTGCTGAGACTCAGCGGCAAGAAAGTTGGTATTTCCATTGAACACAGCTGTAGTCTGGTAATCGAGCAAAAATTCAACGCGTATGTTGCCGAGAGTCGAAAGTCCCAATCCGATCTCGACCGATTGAAATGGGTCGAAGCCCCCCTTCGAACTATACGGTAGGGCATCGCTTCCGGTACCGCATCCGTATAGAGCTGCAGGAGTGCCAGTTGGACAATATGTGTCCATAAAGACCGTGTCTTCGAAACGTTCGTGGGCAACTCCACCGCGTAAATAAAAATCGCCAGCTATAGCAGAACTCGTAATACAAACGGAACTGGAGAACAGAACAAACGTGAAGACCCTGTTCAAAACCTTCTTTTTTCTTTTTAACCCCATTACTACGTCGGGAGATCGGGGGCGTATGACTACCTGGAAGCGTTCTTGAATTAGGCGCAGCCAAATTCGTGCGTTCTTAATACGTTGGTCGTCCATGTCAACTATAAACCTCCTGTTTAGACCAACATGATAAGCAAAGATTTGCTTCAAGCTGTATTGTTCTCTAAACAAAAGGTGACTCTATCTTGCTTAAACATAGGAAATGTCGTGCGTGTTTTGTGGGTGGGCAACCGTTTACAACGACGTGTCTTGTATGGAAGCATTTTGTGCGAAATGCACTTATAATTGTCGGTTATTTAACGAATAGTGGTAAATATCCTACAATCACTACCAGCGCTCGTTCCACGAACGATACTTCTACAGCGCGTTCAACAAGAACTTCGAGACCGTCCCGTAGTAGCGATCCTTGGTGCTCGTCAGGTAGGTAAAACCACGCTCGCTCGTCAAATAGCTTCACAAACTACTAATCCAACTAAGCTATTTGACTTAGAGTCGCAGACAGCGCGAACAGCTCTGTCCTCCACTCCAGAATTTGTACTTAGGAATAGCAGTGGACTCGTGATTATCGATGAGATTCAGCGGCAACCAGAACTCTTAAGCATATTGAAACGCATCGGTGAGGACCCCAATCGACAAGCTCGATTCCTGTTAACGGGTACTGCATCTATAGAAGTTTTAAAAGGAATAACTGAACAGCTATCAGACACAATTCGATTCATCGATGTCAGTGGTTTCACTCTGGACGAAATTGGGTTCAACAACCAAAATAGACTGTGGATTCGAGGAGGACTTCCTCGGAGCTACTTATCGAGAGACGACGATGCTGCTTGTCGTTGGCTAGATTCTTTCGTACGATCGTATTTAGAACGCGATGTCCTATCCATAGACCCGAGAGCTAACCCTTCTCTTCTAGAGCAATTTTTGGGCATGGTTGCCCATCGTCAAGGATACATATGGAACGCTTCCGAAATTGGAAACTCATTGGGCATTGGAACCCGAGCAGTAAATCGTTTTCGAGACATTCTGTTAGGCTCAATGATGGTTCGCTCGCTACCAGCTTGGCTCGACAATCTTGGAAAACGGTTAATTAAAAGTCCAAAGATATATCTCCGTGATAGCGGGATCCTCCACTATCTCTTGGGTCTGACTACCTTTTCGGAGCTTTCGACCCATCCTTGCTTCGCCAAGAGCTGGGAAGGATTTGCGCTCGAGCAAACAGTAATTGCACACGGTACTCACAATTCTTACTTTTATCGTACACAACGCGGTACCGAACTCGATCTGTTACTTCTTCGCACCGGCAAACGTTGGGGTTTTGAGTTTAAGTGTTGGGACGAGCCTCGAACTACGAAATCTATGCACATCGCCATTAAAGATCTGGATCTCGAACACCTTTGGGTGATTTATCCCGGTTCGCGATCCTTTGCCTTATCTGAGTCGATCACCGCTCTTCCTTTGCGACAAGTAAGTAGCCTAGGTTTTTAAATTGTCGCTCGTCAGTGCCTGACTTCTACTACGCATGTATGCGAGATCCCATATCGATTGCCCTGCATCTAGTGCTTTTTGTCGATAACGGGATTGCGGGATCCGTTCGATCTGCTTGATCTCGATTCTGTAAAACGCATCGCTCATAACGCTTCGAATTTGGTCAGCGTAGTCACGCGCATCGGTAGCCATGTAAACAATACCCGTCGCTGATATTTTGAGAGCCACAAGAGCTGCAAATTCCGCGTTCACCAATCTTCTACGGTGGTGTCTTTGTTTTGGCCACGGATCCGGAAACAAAACGTAGAGAAGATCGACCTTGTCATTTGGAATCAGTTCTAACACTGTTGTCGCTTCTTCTTCAACTATTCGTACGTTCCTCAGTTCCGAACGCGTACATCGATTGACGAGCGCGCCGATACCTGGTCTATACACGTCGATCCCCAGACACTGCCAATTTGGATTCTTTTTAGCGAATTGCGCGATGACTTCGCCATTCCCGAAACCAATTTCAATAAAAACCTTTTCTTCTTGCGCCGTGAAATACTCTCGAAGATCTTGAGGGGTTAAACGATATTCAGGTAGGTTCGCGTATCCTTGAGCTTGTGCTTTCGACATGCGCGAGCTACGTCGAACATACAGTTGTCGTTGGTTGTAGGTGTTAGTGGAATCGGATTCCACTGACAATGGTACTTCGCGCGAATGACTTACGCGACGAGTAAATGTCCTCGGATTTTTTCCATTGCGGCCGATTCAAGTTGGCGAATGCGTTCTGCCGATACGCCAAACTTAGAGGCAAGTTCTTGCAACGTAGCCTTCGGCTCTGATAACCAACGCTCCATCAGTACAACTCGACTTCGTTCGTCGAGAGTTTGAATCGCGTTATATAGACGTTCGTGTTGTTGTGAATCCCAATCTTCCTTCTCGAGGACTACCTCAGCGATAGGAGTTTCGTCAACAAAGGACTGTGCCGGGGACCAAGATGCAGTCTCGTCATCGTCAGAGACTGAGGTGTCAAAATTGACATCAGGTGAGGACATCCTGCCTTCCATTTGGGACACGTCTTCGGCGCGAACACCGAAATCCTCGGCGATGGCTTCTGTTTCCTTCCGAGTAAGCCATCCAGTGTGTCCCTTCTTAGCATCGCGTAACTTGAAGAACAACTTTCGTTGCGCTTTGGTAGTGGCAATTTTGACAATACGCCAGTTCTTAATGATGAATTCATGAATTTCTGCGCGAATCCAATGAACTGCGAATGAAACGAGTCGCACACCAACATTCGGGTCGAAGCGTTTAACTGCTTTCATGAGTCCGATATTTCCTTCTTGGATCAAATCGGCATCAGCTAAACCATAGCCTCGATAGGTACGTGCAATGTGTACCACAAATCGTAAGTGGCTGAGAATCAACTCGCGAGCTGCTTCCAGATCCCCATCATCATAAAATCGGTGTGCTAACTTCTGTTCCTCATCCGCGGTTAGGATAGGAAACGCGTTAACAGAATGTATGTAGGAACGTAGGTCGCTACCGGGCGATAATTGATTGATGGGAATTACGCTAGAACTCATTTGTAAACTTGATTTCTTTGCAACAACATTAAATATTATACTTATTTAGCACTCTCTGTCTACGAGTGCTAAATAGCCAAAAAGTTCCGTCTTAAAAAGAACAACACCAAACTCTTATATCGGTTTACTATCTAAGGGCGGATGAGCAAAACTCAAGCGTGCTCCGTCCGTACCTCGAAATAGTTCGATCTTGCGCATATACAACTCTATTTTGAGGAACTAGTCTTCCAAAAAGAAAGGAGCGGTGCAACTAGCCTCGAACCAAACAAATGTTAGTATCGAGGTCTTGGGAGGTCTAAGTGTTACGCACCATTGAGATGATTCATTGAGCCTTGTCCTGTTGAAGATTTGCAATCAGCACTAGACCACTTCCAATGAGTGTTATCACCATGAACACCATTATTACCCATCCACAATAAATTGCACCTCCTAGCGAAGCAATACTAGCGACGGCTGGAGTAACAATCGGCATACTTGGCAAGTTAATTAATACGGTAACGAGAATGACAATTGACAAGATTGCTCCGACTACGCCTTGAGATAAAACCTTCCCGTGATTTAAATTCAACATATAGTCTGCAACCTTTTTCATACCTTCTTCTGTTTGTGCCCGGTTACTCTCTGGCGAAGAAGCAACCATCTCTTGTATTTCAGCTTTAAACTTCTCTGGATCCTCTTGCACAACCTTAGCAAATATAGCAACGATAACAGTAATAAGCGACGCTACGATACAAATGGAAGCGAAGATTGCGGCGATAATTTTTCCAGCTTTTCTCATATTAGACACTGCCCTGACTGATTAAAGAACAAATTTTAGTTGAACGACCAGGAATATAGACCACTGGAGCTACCCTGTCCTCAACTTGACTGATACACGATGCCTTAGTCCGTATAACCGAAGAAGACTATACCAACATCGTGTCGGATTGCGGCCATGTCCAATAGAGTTTGTTAGCATCAGTACGTCATTGAAAGGATGACTTTTGACTTAGTTAGAATTTAGATGTTATGACTCAAAGATTCGTGTCGTTCTGCGAGACGGGTCATCGGTCTTCGTTTAGCTACGGCTTACAGGTGGCGATCGTCTCGCTGTGTCGCCATCGCGACCGTTCAATTAGATTGAATCCCTGGAGGATGTTCGTCCATGTTTCCTACATTTCGCAATATGCTACCGAACAAGACCACGCTAAGAGTGCTTACCTTGACCGGTGTGCTCTGTCTCGTCGCGTTGCCCATATCAGCAAACCAAGATTTGGGATACGTTTTAAACTCGTTTTCATTCCTGATTTGGGGTGTGTTGGTAATGTGGATGTGTGCTGGTTTCACCATGCTCGAATCCGGTACAGTACGAACCAAAAACGCATCTGTTATTTGTTTGAAGAATCTTGGTCTGTTCTCCATTGCGTGCATCACTTATTACATCATCGGCTATGACTTGATGTACACCGACGTAACCCAATTTATCGGTAGGCCTTTCACTACTGGCTTTGGCCACGGTCCTTCGGCAGTAGAAGTAGCTATGCTCACCGACAGTACTAACAATAGTACCGAACTCTTATCGAAACAATCCTACTCGACCATGTCCGATTGGTTCTTCCAAATGGTGTTCGTCGCCACTACAGCGTCGATCGTATCTGGTGCACTAGCCGAACGAGTTAGGTTGTGGTCGTTCTTCGCTTTCATTTTTATATTGGTCAGTTTCATCTATCCCGTTGTCGGCGCAATGACCTGGGGCAAAGGTTTCCTCACTCAACTAGGATTTGTCGACTTTGCCGGTTCAACGATCGTGCATTCTACGGGAGGTTGGGCGGCACTTGCTGGAGTTCTGATTGTTGGACCAAGAATTGGCAAGTTTAGGAAAAACGGCACAGTACATCCTACCCCGCCGTCCAATGTTCCTTTAGTAACTTTGGGTGTTCTGATCCTCTGGTTGGGTTGGATGGGATTCAATGGTGGCTCTGTGTTAGCAATGGATAGCCCTGCTAACGCGACCATCATGAGCGACGTTATTGCCAACACTGTGATGGCCGGCGCGGCTGGGGTTTTGACCGTCATGGCACTGTCAAAAGTGATTCTGGGGCGAATGAGCCTCCTCGCGGTACTCAACGGTGCGATTGCGGGTCTCGTCGCGATTACCGCTGCACCTGATTTTCACAATATGATCTGGCTTGCCATCTTTATCGGAGCAGTAGGCGGCTTCCTCTGCCTCGTAACCATGCGACTTTTCGACACCATTAAGATTGACGACGTTGTGTCTGCGATTCCAGCACACTTAGTGGCTGGAATCTGGGGTACCATGGCTGCTTGTTTTACGAACGCCAACGCCAAGATCTGGGTACAGCTGGTTGGGATTCTTGTGGTAGGCGCGTTTACGTTCGTGGTTTCCTGGATCGCTTGGTATCTCATCGATTTAGTCCTTGGTTTGAGAATTAGCGCTGAAACCGAAGAACTGGGTCAAGACGTGACCGAACTAGGCATGGAGACGTATCCAGAGTTTGTTCAAGTGATTGATCACGAAATGTACGCGGAGGAATTGGAGGAGAAAGCGTAGCTCGTGATAGCCTCAGCTTATTAGAGTCTCCCGCCAAGGGAGGCTCTAATTAATCGGCAGAAAATTTTTCGATAGTTTCGCTAAGAGCGAGTTCAAACTTAGTAAATAACTCGTCGATTTGTCCGTCCGATATCACTAGCGGCGGGCAGAAACAGACAACATCTCCGAGGGCTCGGACCACGAGTCCATGGTGCAAGCAACGTTCCATGCAGTACGTGCCAACTTTTGCGTCTTTCGGAAACGATTCTTTCGTTTCTTTGTTCTTGACGAGTTCAATCGCACCAATTAGGCCAATGCCACGCGCCTCACCGACAAGCGGCAGATCATTGAACGCTCGTAGTCTTGTCTGAAAGGCTCCGGCTTTCCGCGCTACCGATTGAAAGAGGTCTAGTCTCTCCATAATCTCAATGTTTCGGAGAGCTACTGCTGCACACACGGGATGCCCGGTATAAGTAAAGCCATGGGCAAACATACCAGAGGTACGTGTTGCTTCCTTAATCGACTCGTACATGAATTCAGGTACGACCACCGCGCTGATTGGTAGATATGCACTAGACAGTGCTTTGGCTAGACTCACGGTTGTTGGTTTGATTTCCATGGTTTGGCAGCCGAATGGATTTCCTGTTCTTCCAAACCCGCAAATTACCTCATCGTCAATGAACAGAATGTCATAGCGGTCTAATACTCCCTGTATCTTCGCGAAATATCCCTCGGGTGGAACAATGACTCCGCCTGCACCCATTACCGGCTCGGCAATGAAGGCGGCTATGGATCCTGAACCTTCTTTTAGAATCAATTCTTCCAATTCGTTAGTAAGACGCGAGCTAAATTCCTCTTCGCTCTCACCCGCTTCCGCGAATCGGTAGTGATGAGGATTACTCGTATGCAAGATTCCAGGAATTGGGAGATCAAAATTCTTATGGAAAGCAGGCAATCCAGTTAGACTACCAGCACCCAGAGTTACCCCATGGTACGCGCCCCAACGAGAAATCACCTTTTTCTTTTCGGTTTTTCCAATCACGTTGTGGTACAACCACAACAGTTTGAGTTGCGTGTCGTTCGCGTCCGAACCTGATTGTCCAAAAAACACTCGCCCGTTTTCGATTGGGACGATCGAACTTAGTTTTTCTGCAAGTAACACGCTTGGTTCATTTGTCACACCTGCGAACAACTGTGCGTACGATAGCGTTCGCATCTGTTCCGCTGCGACAGAGACCAATTCTTCGACACCATATCCCAGGGCAGAGCACCAAAGTCCCGCCATTCCCTCTATGTATTGTTTACCGGTTGCATCCCAGATATAAACACCCTTCGCCCGCTGTCGGATTAAGGGACCCGTTTCGTGAAACTCCGCTAGATTCGTTGTCGGGTGAAATACATAACGCAAGTCCCGCGCTGCAATCGATGAGGGTGCGAATTCGTTGTGGAAACGGTCAGTCATAGAATTTAATTTTTCCGATTAGCTATCTAATTCGCGTGCAACTCATTTGTTGTTCCGGTCGTACGCTGGTCGGTTTCTAAACGAGAATACTATTATGGCGTTTATTGTCTCAATTGCAGGTTCGGATTCCTCGGGTGGGGCCGGCAATCAAGCAGACGTTGCATGCATAGAAGCTTTGGGAGCCCATGCGCTCAGTGTTATTACGGCAATAACTGCTCAAGACGAACATGGCGTGCAGCATATCACACACAGCGATGAAACAACTGTCCAAGCTCAATTAGACGCAGTCTTTTCTTCGTTCAAAGTCGGAGCGGTTAAGAGTGGCATGCTGCCGAAGACGGTCAGCATTCAAGCGCTTGCGAACACTTTACAAGATCAATCTAAACGCCGTCCCTACGTTCTAGATCCTGTAATGTGTGCTTCGAGCGGAGAGCTACTTGTCCAAGATGAATCGATTCAAACTATGGTACAAGAACTTTTTCCTCTGGCGACAGTCGTGACTCCAAACATTTCTGAAGCTAAACACCTAACAGGCCGAAACATAAACACTCTCAAGGAGATTATTGATGCAGGTAAAGAGATTCTAAAACTGGGCTGTCGAGCCGTTTTGATCACCCGTGGTCATGCGGAAATTGAACCGGGCATGGACATACTCCTGGATTCACGCAGCAACGGCATCCCGTATTACATACATGGCAGATACATTGCGGATCGCTCGCCGCGTGGTACTGGGTGCACTTACGCGTCTGCGATCGCCTGCGGACTTGCCTCTCAGTTGACTCTATATGATGCTATACAGAACGCTAAACGCTTCATAACTTTGGCGATCGCGAATGCCTATCGGGTTGAATCTGACTATTGGCTTTTGAACCATCAGGTCGCCGCGCGCGAACTATGACACGACCGGTACTACACGTCATCACAGACGAATCGCTCCAGCAACGCTTCACCCACAAAGAGTTAGCCCAAAGAATCGCCGACGCTGGAGCAGATTTCCTACAGTTTCGGGAGAAACGCCCAAAAGAAACCCAGGAACTACTCTCAACCGCTCGAGCACTCCATCAAATTTGCCGACAATCGACCGCCACTCGACTGATCGTAAACGATCGCGCAGATATCGCCTTCGCGATTGGTGATTGTGGAGTTCATCTTGGAGCAAACGACCTGCCCGTCGAAATCGCGCGTCAATTATTGGGACCGGAACGCATTATCGGTGGCACGCTAAACCATCCTGACAATTTTTCGCAGAGTTGGGCTCGACGTTTCAATTATTTGGGAGTTGGACCAGTGTTCGGTACAAATTCAAAAACGAATCCCGCACCTCCTTTAGGCCTTGACGCATTGACCGGACTTTGTCAGGCAAGCCTGATTGACGTCATCGCGATCGGAAACATCACGTTGGAAAACATTGACGATATCCTCGCAACAGGAGTTGCGGGAGTTGCGGTACTCTCAGCCATAGTCTGTAGCAATGATCCAGCCAAACAGACTCAAGAATTCATGAAGGCTCTAGGCACATGACTCGAGAGTCTTCGCTACCTCATGTCATGTTGATTTGCGATTATCAATTTTGTGGATCTACGGAGCGATGGTGTGAGACGCTACAAACGATAAGTAACAAAGATTGGAACAATGAACTTGCTGTACAAGTCCGTATCAAGAATCAATCTCCTACTCAGTACCATGAATTGGCCGAACTAGCCAAATCCATACTGCCTTCGACGGTGCGAACGTTACTCAATGGTGACGCTCATGTTGCCACAGAGCTAGGATATGATGGCGTTCATCTGCCGCAGAGTCGATTTGAACCACCCCCGACTTCCACTAAGGAACTTAGCTGGGTATCGGTCGCGATTCATGAGACATCGGAGCTCGAATTGCTCGGTTCGTTGGGGGCTCACTCCATTGTGGTCGCACCGGTTTTTCGACCCCAGTGGAAAGCTAGCACACCCCTTGGACTAGCAAGGCTTCGCACTTTGGTCCTACAGAGTTCTGTTCCGGTCTTTGCACTAGGAGGCATTGACCATAGCAACGTTGATGCTTGTCAACAACAGCATGTGCATGGCATTGCCGTACTATCTTCAGTTTTAAAAGCTCGAGATCCTATCGAAGCAATTGAAAAATACTTAGCGTGTTTTGCCCTAGAAAACCCACTTCAAGAATCTAGATCGACAGGGGACTAGACGACAGATATTTCATGCCTAACAGTGACGTTGGTAAAAAGGAATTGCAAGCTACAAGTTACAATCACACCGTTAAATTAAAATCGTTATTTGATTCTGTTTAAGCGCGTGCGACTACCTGAAACAAATCATCCGTGTCCTTTCGGAGTATCGGAGTTTGGCACGAGTAGCCCATTGCGCAGATCACCAACGTAGGCCTTCGTCGGAACTGAAGTCCAATGAATACCAAGAAAACCGATCGTCTTTCCAATCCAACACGTCGAACAATAGTCAAAGGACTAGCAGCGTCTCCTCTAGTCCTCGCTCTCGGCGCAAATAAACTCGGAGCACAGGAGCTCTCTCAAATGTCTTCTAACACGCAATCCTCTAATTCTGAATTTGTCAATGGCGTGAGCGATTCACAAATCGTTCTCGGTACCTCAGCGGCGTTTACAGGACCTTCGCGCGGTCTTGGGATCGAGTTATACCGTGGTGCGATGGCGTACTTTCAGGATGTAAACTCGAAAGGCGGTGTTCACGGTCGTGAAATCACTCTAAAACTTTACGATGACGGGTATCAACCCGATCCCGCAGTGAACAACACCACAAAATTGATGCGGGACGATAAAGTCTTTGCGCTCTTTGGGTATGTAGGTACACCGACGGTTACTAGAGTTTTACCGTTACTGAAGAAATTTCAAGACGAAAACTTTCTACTGTTCTTTCCCTTCACGGGAGCTCAGCCTCAACGGCAACTTCCCTATGGTCCTTTCGCATTTAATTTGCGCGCTAGCTATCGTCAAGAGACCGGTGGATTGGTCGAAAATTTCGTGAAAGTGGGGCGTGAAAAAGTTGGCGTGTTTTACCAAGCGGATGCTTATGGTCGAAGTGGTTGGGCGGGATGTCGCGAAGCACTCGCGAAACATAACCTCAAGATGGTCGGTGAAGCCACTTACACACGGGGAACCCAATATACGGCGAGCTTGAAAGATCAAGTCGAATGGTTTATGCGCGATAAACCGGATGCAATTGTCTGTATCGGTGCATATGCCGCTTGTGCCGCTTTCTTGCGAGACGCGGTCGACGGCGGCTTGCAAATACCGATTGCTAATCTGTCTTTCGTCGGTAGCGAAAACTTACTCAAGCTCATCACCGACGATGATGAGATCGAACACGCTGAACAGTACAGCCAATTCTTGGTCAATTCCCAAGTAGTTCCCAGCTATAACGATCTATCGCTTGAGGGGGTTCAACTCTACGACGAGTTTATGACTAAAAACGCACCAAGTGCTCCCTCAGAAGTCACCTCAGACGACGAAGAATACAAAACTTTCGATCGAAGTTTTGTGAGTCTGGAAGGATTCCTTAACGCCAAGTTGATGACGGAGATCCTGACCAGACTCGGACCGGAACCGACCCGAGAAGGAGTTGAAGAAGCTGTGTTTAGCATCCAAGATTTAGACCTTGGCATTGGCGAAACAGTATCGTTTAACGAAGATCGAAGACAGGGACTCGATCGAGTGTATTACACGATCGTGGAGAACGGGAGCTTCGTCCCCTTGCGGGATTGGGATTCCGCATCTAACAGTTGGACAGAGGCTGCAAGCTCATGATGAAGATTACGAGATTGTTCCAATGGACAATTTTTGGGATTATCGGACTGTTTGGCGTTATTGGATTCACGAATGCGGTCGTAACTATCACTGCCATTGACCAGGACCTCACTCGAGAAGCCCGGGAGAACAGCCAGGACATTGCGAAAGCGATAGCCGACGGCAATGTCGACATCTTGCTTAATAACGATCTTTCTACTTTGCAATCGCGGATTGACCAGATGCTGTCACTTCTTGGCTCGAATGGCTACATCTACATTACCGACGAAAATGACGAGATCATCGCGCATACGTTTGTGCCCCATATACCAGAACAGATATCTACCGGCGAGATCACCGGGGACATTATTGAGCGAACGCTTAAGGGGAAGGGCGATTTCATCGAAGTGAGCCATCCAATCTTAGCTGGGGTTGGCGGTAACGTGCATATCGGAGTTGATCAAGGCGATGTCTCTCTGATGATCCAAGGCGCGATGGGCAATCAAGTTTGGCCACTGGCAATCACGTTCCTTGTCGCTATTGTCCTAGGGATTCTCTTGGTTAATCTCGCCGCGCGACCGATTCAACAACTGCTACATTACGCTGTAGCGTTAGCGAAAAAAGAAAGTGTGGACGAACCTCATAACGAGAAACTGTTAGAGCGCAAAGATGAGGCTGGAGACTTAGCGAGGTTGTATCAGTATTTTGCCTTGGTAGCCGATCCAAACCGCTCAGGAATCGACGCGAAGTAGAGATCAGTTTGTTGCGAGCTTTGAGGCAAAGCTAGTGCCAGCAATCGCAAAGAACCTCCCGGGGTTGTTTCGTGGGATGCTGTGCATCCTGTTACATCTCTGTTTCGGCACTGTGTACGCTTGGAGCTTCTTTCAGGTTTTATTGGTCGACTTTGTCGGCTGGTCGTATGCGGACACTTCGTTATCGTTCGGTATAACGATCTTCACGCTTGGAATCTCAGCGGCGTGGGCAGGAATAATGTTGCCCAAAATCGGTCCTCGTAAACTAGCACTCGCAGGATCAACTCTATTCAGTCTAGGATACGTGATCGCCGCTTGGGCCTTACATACTGAAAACTTGTTGCTGTTTTGGCTTGGCTACGGGTTCGTTGGTGGGACAGGTTTAGGTTTTGGTTACGTCGTACCAGTCGCTACGATCGCGAACTGGTTCCCAGGTTCGAAAGGCCTCTCTACCGGACTAGTCGTCATGGGCTTCGGTTTAGGCGCGATGTTCCTCAGTGTGATTTTGGCACCGATATTACTGACAGTAACCAAACAAGATCTCACTTCGACCTTTCTCTATCTTGGCGTGTTCTTCGCTTGCGTCTTAATTCCGGCCAGCTTTTTCGTCACCAATCCAAAAAGTACGACAGCCGCGGCCTCTCAGCACGTTGCGAGTATCGAAGAACAGCAAGACCACTATGTGCGGCGATGTTTGCAGTCTCGTGAGTTCATTGTTATGTGGCTCATATTCTTTTTCAACATCGCAGCCGGTATTTCTGTTATTAGCTTTCAGTCGCCTTTGCTTCAGGACGTTTGGCAGCTTACTGATGCCAATATCGACCCAGAACGACTGGCTAGGTACGGTGCTTATTTAATTGCCGCGAGCTCTGTCTGTAACGGGGTCGGACGATTGTTGTGGGGACTCTTGTCAGACCGTATTGGACGCGTCATGGTGTTTCGCATCTTGCTCGCGAGTCAGACCGTGGTGTTTGGGATTCTCATGACGGAACGCGATCCGTTGATCTTTTCGATTTTAGTTTGCTATGTCATGCTGTGCTTCGGTGGTGGTTTTGCAGTAATGCCGCCGTTTGTACTCGACGTGTTTGGTTCCAAGAAAATGTCTGCAATCTACGGAATCATCCTCACAGCATGGTCGTGTGCCGGGGTCCTTGGACCGCTATATGTAGGTTATCTCAAAGACAACTATCCGAATAAGACTGTTATATATTGTTTTCTCATTGGTATTGCATTCCTATGTTTGGGTTTCATTTTCTCAATGCTACTCAACAATGAACGAATTCGCTTGAATGTACCCACAATGGCATCGACACTGCGGAGATTTAATATCCCACCGCCTCGTGTCGGCACCAGCTGAGATTAATCAGACAGTCTACAAATAGGACTGTGCCGGTCGCGTTATACTAGTAACGAATTTAGCCCCATCCGACGATATACTCAATAAATTACTAATCCAGAACCAAAAATGACTGAACGAATGCTACTCTCGGAAATAGCTTCATTGGATGAAGCGATGCTACGGCCGCTCCCTAGCTCCAAAAAGATATATGTTGAAACTAAAAACCTGCGCGTGGGAATGCGCGAGGTATCGCTGTCTCCAACCCCAATACAAGGAAATGGTCGGGAGGAAACAGCGGGTTTTGAGATCAATCCTGCGGTTCGAGTCTACGACACTTCCGGTCCGTACACCGATCCAGAAATTCCAATCGACGTTCGATCTGGCATTCCTCGATTACGTGAATCATGGATCGAAGCACGTGCGAATACCGAATTACTTGACGACTATAGTTCCTCGTTTGCCAGAGAACGATCGCGTGAAGAGCGGTTAGGTCAATTTAGATTTCGTGCGCGCAACACTCCTAGACGTGCAAAAACAGGTGCCAACGTCACGCAGATGCACTACGCTCGAAAAGGCATCATAACTCCAGAAATGGAATACGTCGCCATCCGCGAGAATCTCGCTCGGACTAATGCTAAATATCAGGAGGACCAACATCCTGGGCAAGACTTTGGAGCTTCGATACCGCTAGAAGTCTCACCCGAATTCGTTCGCGATGAAGTTGCCCGAGGCCGTGCGATAATCCCCGCAAACATCAACCACCCCGAAAGCGAACCGATGATTATCGGACGCAATTTTCTCGTAAAAATTAACGGCAATATCGGAAACTCCGCAGTAACGTCCAGTATCGAAGAAGAAGTCGAAAAGATGGTCTGGGCAACGCGCTGGGGCGCGGATACGGTGATGGACTTGTCCACGGGTAAGAACATTCACGAAACACGAGAATGGATTATTCGCAATTCTCCCGTACCTATCGGGACGGTGCCAATTTATCAAGCTTTGGAAAAGACTAACGGTATCGCTGAGGATCTCACATGGGAGCTCTTTCGCGACACGTTGATTGAACAAGCTGAACAAGGCGTTGACTACTTCACCATTCATGCAGGGGTTCGGCTGCCGTTCGTGCCACTCACGGCACGACGGACTACGGGTATTGTGAGCCGCGGTGGTTCAATCATGGCAAAGTGGTGTCTAGCGCACCACAAAGAGAGCTTCCTCTATACGCACTTTGAAGATATCTGTGAGATCATGAAGGCTTACGACGTTTCATTTTCTCTCGGCGACGGACTTCGGCCTGGATCAATCGCCGATGCGAATGACGAGGCTCAGTTTGCAGAACTGCGAACACTGGGCGAACTTACGCAAATTGCATGGAAACATGATGTCCAAACCATGATCGAAGGGCCGGGACATGTACCGATGCAATTGATCAAAGTGAACATGGAAGAGCAGCTCAAGGCTTGTGCCGAAGCCCCGTTCTACACACTTGGACCACTTACTACAGATATTGCGCCAGGATACGATCATATTACCTCAGCGATCGGGGCGGCTATGATTGGGTGGTACGGCTGTGCGATGCTCTGTTACGTTACCCCGAAAGAACATCTTGGGCTACCCAACAAGGCAGACGTACGAGACGGTATCATCACTTACAAGATTGCGGCACATGCAGCCGACCTAGCCAAGGGACACCCCGGCGCGCAAATTAGGGACAACGCGTTGTCCAAAGCCCGCTTTGAATTTCGCTGGGAAGATCAGTTCAACCTAGGTTTAGATCCCGATAAAGCTCGTGAATTCCATGATGAAACATTACCAAAAGACTCAGCCAAAGTAGCGCACTTTTGTTCAATGTGTGGACCGAAATTCTGTTCGATGAAAATTAGTCAAGAGATTCGTGAAGCCGCGGGCGTACAAGAAGACACTGTACGCATGATTGACGTTGAAGCCGAAATGGCCGAAAAAGCGCGCGAATTTCGTGAAAACGGTAGCGAAATCTACACCAAGGTCTGAGGACTTGCGTGTCGAGATTGCTGGAGCGGGTCTCTTAGGTCGATTACTGGGCTGGCACTACACCCAACAAGGGGCACAAGTCCAGCTCTTCGAACGTGCGCGTGCTGATAGCCCGCGAAGTGCTGCACACGTCGCGGCGGCAATCCTTGCTGCTCCGAGTGAAAGAACGGAATCTGACGCGTTAATTCTGAGCCTAGCAAAAAAGAGCTTGAAACTGTGGCCCGAATGGCTCAATGAACTTGAAGTACCTTACGCCCTTGAGGGTTCAATCATCACCGCACATCCAAACGATACCGCGTTGCTGACTCAATTCGTTAAAGTAATGAATCGCCGAGCAGTACCTGGAGTTCGTGTGCTCGGTCAAAAAGAACTAAATTCCTTAGAGCCCGATCTTGCATCTCACTTTCAGAGCGGAGTATTCTTAGAAGGCGAGGGTTGGCTCGATAATCGAGCGTTGCTACAGTCTTTGGAACAAGTATGCGGAACGATTTCCTACGAGACTCCAGTAGAAACTAAAGATCTAGGCGGGGACCTTGTCATCGATTGTCGCGGCGCTGGGTCCGACGACCCCGATATTAGAGGAGTACGAGGTGAAATCTTGCGACTATACGCGCCTGAAGTAAACTTGAAACGCCCGATCCGTTTGCTTCACCCAAAGTATCCACTCTATGTAGCGCCGCGTCCGAATCACCAATACGTTCTCGGTGCTACTCAAATTGAGAGTGAATACGAGGGTAAAGTGACGGTTCGAAGTGCGTTAGAACTATTGTCGACTGCATACGTTATTAGTGCGGGTTTTGAAGAAGCAGAAATCTCCGAACTATCGAGTGGGTTACGACCTGCTTATCCGGACAATAACCCTCGAGTTTATTGGGATGATCACATCTTAAGAGTCAACGGATTGTACCGGTGCGGTTTTGCAATCGCCCCAGCAATCGTACAGCGAGCGACTGCTATGGTTGAGCAACGATGCGCATCTTAGTTAACGGAGAACATGTTGAAGTGGATACGACCAATCTCAGTGAAATACTAAATCAACTTGGTTATCAACCAGAAGATGTTGTTGTGGCGCGCAACTTAGAGTTCATTCCTCGAGTTCAATGGGACGATTGCATCGTAAGAGAACAGGATTCGCTGGATATCCTAGCCGCGATGTTCGGAGGTTAGACAGGTGCCGGATTCGTGGCAGGTATACGATGTCGAGTTGCAGAGTCGGCTGTTTATCGGTACCGCACAATACCCCTCACCGGCGATCATGCAAGAAGCCATCGAAGCTTCCGGCGCGCAAGTCTTAACAACCAGTCTCCGACGCCAAGCACCAAACTCAGGCGGCGGTCAAAAGTGGTGGCAACAACTCCGAGAATTAAATCGCCAAATACTGCCAAACACGGCAGGATGTCGCAACGCAAAGGAAGCGGTGACCCTAGCGCACATGGCGCGGGAGCTATTTCAGACGAACTGGATCAAACTCGAAATCACTGGCGATGATTACAACCTCCAACCCAATACCCTTGAGTTACTAGTCGCTACCGAACAACTACAAACCGAAGGTTTTAACGTCTTTGCTTACACAACCGAGGATCTCGTGGTTTGTAAACGTCTCCAAGACCTCGGTTGTCAAGTCATTATGCCTTGGGGTGCGCCCATCGGTACAGGTAAAGGCTTGTTAAATCCGTACGCATTAAAAACTCTGCGCGCGCGTTTGCCGGAAGTTAGCTTGGTGGTAGATGCTGGGATAGGCTTGCCTTCTCATGTCGCGCAGGTGATGGAACTGGGTTTTGACGGCGTGCTGTTAAATACCTCGATTGCACGATGCGACAGCCCAGCGCAGATGGCAACAGCAATGCGACATGCGTGTGTCGCCGGTCGATTGGCGTATCTCTCAGGTGCGATATCAGAACGAGAAACTGCTGTCGCGTCGACGCCCATCATTGGCACTCCTTTCTGGCAGTCCAAGGAGAATTGAGCAAGCGAACAGGCTGTTTGGAACCCCAAAAAGAAGGTCGCGTGGCACTACGTTGTCAAGCTATTGATTAACTGATCTTCGTTTGGAAACTCGCCGGTTTGATGTTTGGAATACACAAGTTTCCCGTCAACCGTGACATCAAAAATCCCGCCACCACCAGGAACAATCTTTACAGTTGCATTAAGTTGTTGCTCAAACTTAGCGGCTAAACTAGCCGCTTTCGGTTCGTAGCCTCAGGAAGTGCAATATTTAATTTTGACGTTCAAAAAATTCTCCTTTGAATTGAACTGCAAGTTCAAACCTAGTCCCTGTCCATGTCAGAGATCTCGTTTGTCCTTCAACCGTATTTACACCGAGCATTGTACGTTTCCTGTCTTGTGTGGATGAAGGAATTTTCGACATATTTCCACTAAGGAGTAATGATCTAATCCTTGAGATTTAGTTCGGACGCATCCACGTTTCAAACTCGTTGATGACTGTTTCCATCGAATCGTAGCGCTGTTCGCGGTCGAAATTAGTACAAGTAAGGCAAATACGCTCGAGTGCATCAGGAACGTTCATGTTTGGTGCACGTTCGGAGGGGCGGGGTTGAGCTTTGTTCTTGATGTTTTCAATGACTGTGAGGACGTCGTTGCCTTCAATCATACGTTGCAGAGTTAGTACTTCAAAAATTAAGGTGCCTAAGCTGTAGATATCAGTCCGATGGTCAACATCATGCGGGTTTTCGAGTTGTTCCGGCGACATGTAAGGTGGGGTTCCTTGAACAGGCGCGCGACGTGTGAGAGGTATAGACTCATCGGCGGCATCGATTTTCTTCAGTTTCCAGTGTGGGTCGAGGTCTTCCGGTAATGAATTCACGCGCGCATCATCATCCCACACTTTAGCCATCCCCCAATCCAAAACCATTACTTCATCAAAGTCGCCCACCAAGACGTTTTCTGGTTTTATATCGCGGTGCGCCACGCCGTGAGTATGTGCGTAGTGTAAGCAATGTCCCACTTGAGACAACACATCCACTAGTCGAAAGAGATCGAATTTCCCAACATTGTGGGTCTTCTTTGCTTTGCACATGTCCAAGACTTCACGAAGAGTGACCCCATGGACGAGTTTCATCGTGAAGTAGTAGTGCCCCTTTGAATCACGGCCGAGTTCGTAGGTCGGAATCGTATTAGGGTGTTGCAACATGGCGGTAACACGTGCCTCACGTAGAAACCTAGCTTGTTCAACGGGATCGGACTGTAGCTCCTTTCGTAGGGCTTTGTGGCAAATAGTTCGGCGCAAGTGAAGATCGCGACAAGAACTGATAATACAGGTCCCCCCTTTCGCAATCGTCTTAAAATACATATACCGCATCCGATTATCAGGTTTTCGCGGTAGATGGATATCTGTTTCTGGGCGATACACCACAGGATATGCATCGGGATGTTTAGGGTATAACACAGTGTTGAGTCTCGTCGTACCAAATTCAGGTAGTCGTAAGTTTAGGGACTTATATACATAACTACACAAATCGTAGTTGTGCTACGTGTTGACGCTCCA
>VXNY01000028.1 GCA_009840305.1 Gammaproteobacteria bacterium
CGAGAGGACCGGAGTGGACGAACCTCTGGTGTTCCGGTTGTCACGCCAGTGGCATCGCCGGGTAGCTATGTTCGGAAGGGATAACCGCTGAAAGCATCTAAGCGGGAAGCCCCCCTCGAGATAAGATCTCACCAAATCTTCGAGATTTCTAAAGGGCCCTCGTAGACTACGAGGTTGATAGGCGGGATGTGTAAGCGCTGTGAGGCGTTGAGCTAACCCGTACTAATTGCCCGTGCGGCTTGACCATATTACCGAGTCCATGAACGATCGGGTCACTCGACCGGTACGTTGGGACGACTCGATGCGAGTTCCGGTAACCTGGACGCACACTTATTTTTCGATTGGCGGGCTGATTTGAGTACGGATTTTTTCGACGGTCAAACGGTTTGCCTGACGACCATAGCGAGTCGGTACCACCTGAATCCATCCCGAACTCAGCAGTGAAACGTCTCAGCGCCGATGGTAGTGTGGGGTCTCCCCATGTGAGAGTAGGTCGTTGTCAGGCTCCCCCTTTGATAGGATTACCTCGGGCTCCAAAGCAGGAGTTCGAGGTTTTTCTTTACTGGGGAACTCGATTTACTTCTTTGGTCTTGAGCAATCAAGCAATTGCAACACATTAGTCGATATCAAACAAGCATAAAATTCTGTCGCGTTTTATCTGCCCAAAATTTTTATGGTCGTATGAAGGAAGGTTTGATGTGTTTTCTGTACAAACGGGTTCTCCATTTTTGTGTTGCAGTGATTCATTGTTGTATGAGCATTGCAGTGGTCGATCCGGTTTGACTGATGACAGGTTCAGGTCAACATTTTCGACTTTTTGTTTTAAAAAAATATAGCTAAACCGATTTCGACTCTATTAGAGGAGACGCGCAAACGCGACAATGAAACACGCTCACCAAACACAACTCGAACAGTTTATGACCGAGCTCAGGAACCAAAACCCTCACGAAACTCACTTTCATCAAGCGGTAGAAGAAGTCGTAGAGTCGGTGTTGCCTTGGTATTTACAACACGATGAATACCGCAAAGCACGTATCCTCGAGCGTGTCACCGAACCGGATCGCATAGTGAGCTTTCGGGTCACTTGGGAGACGGATAAGAGAGAGGTGGTAGTAAATCGGGGTTGGCGTGTTCAGTTCAACCATACGCTAGGACCATATAAAGGTGGACTGCGATTTCATCCGGCTGTGAATCAGAGCGTGTTAAAGTTCCTCGCGTTCGAACAAATATTCAAAAATAGTCTTACCGGATTGCCTATGGGCGGTGCGAAGGGAGGATCTGACTTTGATCCAAAAGGAAAGAGCGATCGAGAAGTCATGCGATTTTGTCAAGCACTAATGTTGGAACTGCATCGCTATATAGGCGAGGATGTGGACATTCCTGCTGGGGACATTGGTGTTGGATCGCGAGAAATAAGTTATCTATTTGCTCAATATATGCGCTTATATAACCGCTGGGCGGGCGTGATCACTGGCAAATCATTAGCGTACGGAGGGAGCGCAGTGCGAACCGAAGCAACAGGCTACGGGTGTGTATATTTTTGCGAAAACATGTTGAATCACATTGGAGACTCCTTGAGGGGTAAGAGTATTGCAATTAGTGGTAGTGGGAACGTAGCGATTTACGCAGCGGAAAAAGCACTTCAAATGGGTGCAAAAGTCATCACAATGAGCGATTCAAGTGGCTTTGTGCTGTTACCAGACGGTTTGAACGAGGAACAGCTCAAGTACGTTCAAGTGCTTAAAGAGCAACGTAGGGGAAGAATATCAGAACTTGCCGACGCCCACAAAGCGGTCGAATTTTTTGAAAATGCTAGACCTTGGTCGGTCCCGTGCGACATCGCCATGCCCTGTGCTACGGAAAACGAGCTAGACTTAAACGATGCACAAGTTCTCCACAAAAATGCGGTGTTTGCAATTTGTGAAGGTGCTAATATGCCGCTTACTGCCGAAGCGGTACGGTTCTTCGCTGAAAAAGAGATTTTGCATGCTCCAGGAAAGGCATCCAATGCTGGTGGTGTCGCGGTAAGTGGGTTAGAGCAAAGTCAAAATTCGCTGAGGATTAGTTGGAGTAGAGAAGAAGTAGACAAACGATTGCGCGACATCATGGCCGACATTCACCAACAGTGCATTCAGTATGGCGCTCAGCTTGGTCAAGTGAACTACGTTGCCGGTGCTAATATCGGCGGATTTAAAAGAGTGGCCGACACCATGCTTGCCTATGGTATAGTGTAGTTGGTAGAGCCCTGTTTCTTGTAAGTGTTCAGGATAGCTTCGACCCCGCGGCACCAGCACGCTGCACAATCCAAACACTATCTTCGGTTAGACTGTTAGTGGTTTCAGCGTAAATACCCACACAATAACACAACACGAGACTTTGAAAAAGTGTAGTTACTTCAGGTGTGAGCTTCTTTAATTGACAGAATCTTATTTACCAAGAAAAAATTTCATTTCAGATCGTCAACTTGAGTCAGTTGCAGACTGGAACAATTAATTGCGATTTGGATTCATTCTATCGGCGATCGTGTCGACACCTCTGGTAGCAAATTCCTAGGTGATGTTGCGATGGGGCGAGGACGCGAGCCACTCTGAAGTTGATGTCGATGTTCATCACATTAATTACCATAATTACTGCGATTCTGTGTTGTACTCAGACCGATCGATGCACCTACTGACCTTGCATGCACTCCGTGGGAACGAACCGGTCGTACGAAGGTACTTTCGCTCACGAAGGAGGGAGGCTTTTGATTTGATCGCTCCTTAAAATAACGAGGCGAAAAACCACAGAGGAGAAGATATTTGAACACGCATACCGAACACGAACATGAAGTGTCTGAGAAGGGCGTACAAGAATTCACAAATGTGCTTGTATTTGGAGGAACTCTTCTCGCACTATTTGCGTTCATCGTCGCACCAGGATTTGATGCTGTATTAACTAAGTCATTTGCCTTGGTTTGGATGATTTTCGCGTTTGGAATGAGGAGAGCGTATCCGGTGTCTCTCGTTATGAGCGTCATCGCCGTACTGTTTATTGTCGTTGCGTCGATGTTTGACACGCTCCCTGGGTGGTTGGACGGAAATTTTGAGCTTTGGTGGCGTTGGTGGTCGTAGACAACGAGAGCTTTTCGATACCACTCACCATTCCAATTTGTGGATACTTTGATGTGTCTTCAGATTATTCAATTTGTTCTTAAATTATTGTGCTTGGAACAGGAAATTTGAGTACAATCAACGCTATATTTACCAAGGATAATCAACTATGAAATTCTTTGACGAATTTTTTCAACGAACAACAGTACGTATGGGTTCTGCATCAAAGTGGGCTCTTGTATTTGTTGTGGCATTTTGTTTGTCTAATCTGAGTCTTGCCCAAGACGAGGACGCCGAAACAACTGACGAAGACGAAGAGGAAGAAGAAGACATGCCCGTCGTCGTCGCCACTGGATCGCGTGTCGCAGAAACGTTAGGTGAAATTGCAGGTCAGATAGTAATTCTTGACGAAAGGGAAATTCGTGCTATGGGCGAACAGACTTTGGAGAGGGTACTTCGCCAATTACCGCAGAATTTGAATCCTACAACAGAACGCTTTGGCAGTGATCTCAATAACGTTACCAACTTTTCCGCAAGTTCCACGGTTAATCTAAGAGGACTAGGTAGCGAGTCGACATTGATTCTTGTGGATGGTAAGCGTGTGGGGCACCATGGGATTCTCGGGGGCGTCTCTGACGTTTCTTCGATTCCACTTAATCAGGTAGAGCGGATTGAGATTGTGCTCGATGGTGCGTCGGCGATTTACGGACCGGATGCTGTTGGTGGTGTGGTCAACATAATCATGAAGAAAGACTACGAAGGAGTTGAAGTGACCGCAGACTACAATTCCCCAACCACCGAGGGTTATAACGAATCTCGATTCGGCGTGAACTTCTCCGAGCAAATCGGGGCAATGAACATTCGAGCATCGTTTCAGAAGTCTACGCACACGGGCTTGGATGCCTCCGATCGGGAGGATATAACCATCTTTCAGCAGTCGCTATTCCCAGGACCGTTGTTGGATGTACGGTTTTGTTGTCTAGCTGATGGTACAGCGTTACCGATTGCATATTTAGTGGATTTGGGCAGTTGGCGTGGACCTGAAGTTGTCACGGTGAACAGGTATAACGAACTGGCTGACAATTTCAAAGAAACTGCAATAGCGTTTACTCATGCCCTTTTACCCGACGGTTTCTCAAGTACCTCAAGTCTCCAAGACATCAGGATTTGGAGACAACCGATTTGGGGTGCAGAAACCCAAGAAGGCTATACAGTACTCCCAGACGTGAACAGAGAAAGCGTTACATTTGGTGCATTCTGGGAGTTGGATGATTATTGGTCAGTCGAAGGACAGATCCGGCAGGAAACCCGAGACGTGTTGAACAATCGAGGCTACATCGCTTTTAATGGAGAAACACTCGCTGGTAACAATCCAAATAATCCATTTGAGCGGGCTATCCATATACGTGGTCAGCGTCGAGACTACCCGCAGCCGTACACCGAAACTGAAGCAACCCAACTTGATTTCAACGTTGAAGTGAGAGGCCGAGTCACCGACAAAATAACGGTTGAAGCAAATATCGGTCAATCATCGGATGATTCGACGACATGGCGTCACTTCGAATTTGATCGGGCGGGACTCCGAGCCGGCATGAATTCCGATGGAGAGACTCCACAGACGCAGTTCTTATTCGGTGAAACACAAGAGTCATGCTTAGCCAAGGGTGGAACTTTCGGATTTGGCTTATGCCGAGTGTCAGTGCCCCCGCCGCCAGCAGTAGATCCCTGGGGTGACATTTCAGGATTCATAGCCACCAAGCCTTTGGTTGCGACCGGTTTAAATCGTCAATTTCGCGTTGAAGGTTTGATTCGATCAACGCTGTATGAACTACCCGGCGGAGATGTACGCGCAGTCCTTGGCTTATCACGGCAAACTTTGACATTAGAGAGTTCGTCTGAGTTTCAAATTGGGGCAGTTGATGCGTCTCCAGTTGGCGACGTGACCCAATTTAACACAGAAGCTGAACGCACTAATTCTGCGATCTTCGTGGAAGGAGTCGTACCACTTATTGGTAGTGACAACCAACAACCTTGGGCAGAGCGATTGACTATGAGCATATCGTTGCGTAACGACATTTACGACGATCCTAAGGTTACCTATGTCAATACCGTCGAAGGCAATACCTCACCTACAGATATACCCGATCCTGGTTCGGAAAGCACGTGGGGGATGGGAATGGTTTGGGTTCCACACGACATGTTTGAAGTCAAGTACAACTTTCAAACCGCATTTGTAGCGCCACAATTGAATCAACTGTTGCGAGAATCTGCTAGGGGTCCAAGTCCACCGTTCCGAGGACTTTTCTTACAACAACCAAACGGAAATTTGCAGCAAGTAGGGATCACCATCATTGAAGGCGGGAATCCAGATCTGCTCTCGGAAACCGCTGACACTCAGAGTCTCGGGATTACGGTAACGCCAGATTTCGTGCCCAACTTAACGTTAAACGCTACCTTGAGTGATGTGGAATATCACAATCGAATCAATCGATTAGCGAATTTCATTGTTGACCCGAACAATCTACCGAGCGACGTGACATACATTCCGGAAACGGATGAATATATACAAGAGAGACGTTGGATCAACGTGTCTTCGGTGAATCGTAGCGGTGTCGACTTTACGGCTCGATGGACTGCCGCTACGGACTTTGGCGACTTTGATATTCGTGCCCGACACTCCGTGATAAATGCCTATGACTATGTCATTGATCCAGAAGATCCTATGAACAACGAAGTCATTAGTGTCGTAGGGGAAGCCGAAGGTACGACCGCAGTTGGTGTGGTATCAAAAAATTCCTCTAACTTGAATGTCAGTTGGTTCTATATGGGAATAGAGTTCAATTTCGATCTTTCCACCAGATCCAGTACCAAGACTATATTTGGTGGAGTCTCTAGGGAGTATTCACCACCGGATTTAGTTGACTTAAGTATGTCCTACCACATCATTCCAGATGGCTTTTTGGAAATGCCTCGTTTCTTGGTAGGTGGGCGAATTACCGTTGTCATCAACAATGCATTTGACGAATACGGAGTAACTGACATTAGAAACGACGCTGGTGAAAAACTACTGCCGACCAGCCCAGATTCGTCACCGCTCTATGGACGCGTTGTAAACGTCTCCCTATTCTTTCCATTGGGATTGGGACGACGTTAATACATACGGACAACGATCGCGAGTAATAAATTTGAGTAGAAGAGACCAATGAAAACACGAGAACCGACCCTCTTATTCAGTGGTGTAGTGGTACTCTCTTACATTCTGTCTCTTCTGCTCAGTGGCTGCGGAACCTCGAATGACGCAGCGTCATCATCTGTAACGATCTCCGGGGATTTTTCCGAAGCGTATAGCAACGGACGGTTTGTCGTTTGGACACCGAAGCAAAAGGACGATGCAGAGAGTCAGGGTTCGTCCATGATGATGGCTGCAAGCACATCAAATGGTTCTGCTCCTTCGATCGAAGATTCGATAGATGTCGTTGCTGAAGCTCCCATCGGCCGTGAGGGCGCGTTTACCCTAACAGCGGAAGTTGCACAACCAAAGCAAGTTTACTTTTACGTTTTGGATGCAACTACAGCAGAGGGAATGAAGCTCGCACCCACGAAAGGCCAACAGTTCATATTAGAGTCTGGTGCCTTGACGATTACGATGGACCAGAGTCGTCAGTTCACGGTGGAGGGCGGACACTTTAATGATGAAGTGATCAACAGTTGGAAGCTGAGCGACAAGTATGTTGCCGCCCAACAAACCCAGCGGCGACTTCGCGCTACTCCAGAGGGCGAAACGGAAGAACAGTATCGAGCTCGAATTGATGAGTTGTCCGCTATATCAAACGAGTTGCTTGAATTAGAGGTTGCTGGATTGTCAACCATAGCAGCTACACACAAAGAACCGCAAGTTCGCAAACTTGCGCTTCAGGTTAGTTGGCTAGTTGGTGACTGGTACTGGGAAGCGTTGGTAGCACTTGCCGACGAGATGCCGAAGGACAAATGGGTAAAGGCTAAGTCCATCGAAGCGAAAGAACGAATTGCAAAAGAACTGGCACAGTCTCAGATCGCAATCGGTACGGAGATCGTTGATTTCACTGCCGAGTATCTAAACGGCGAATCGGTTACTCTCAGCGAACTTCAGCAAGAAAAGAGCCTCGTGTTGTTAGAGTTTTGGGCTTCTTGGTGCGGACCGTGTCGAGTGGAAATCCCACACATGAAAAAAGCCTACGAGCGATTTAAAGACAAGGGATTTGAAATCGTGTCCTTTACGATTGACGATTCCAAGGAAGACTGGGAAATAGCTTCTGACGAGGAAAATTTACCTTGGCCAAATCTTGGTATGGGGCAGGAAGCGGACGCCGCGAAAAAATACAGTGTTACTGGGGTCCCAGCGAATTATTTATTTGACGCAAACACCGGAACTATTGTCGAGCTCAACTTACGCGGACACAAACTAGACGAAGTGCTCGAAGACAAGTTACTGTAGTTCAGCTTATCGACTGCAGGGTTGTGCTGGATCAACAGATTACGATAAACGTTTGTTGATACGGGATAAAAAGCGACTATGAGATCCGCATTATTTTCGGTCTGTCTTAGCGTAGCTAGTCTAACTCTACTGACCGCCTGTGGGTCGAGCAAGAGTGTTGTGACCGGTGACTTCACCGAGTTTGAAGGTGCGTTCGATGGAGTGAAGGTGGAACTTAATTATTACTCGCGCTCGTTACAAGAAAGGGTACTACTTGGATCGGAAGTTGTAAAAGACGGTTCTTTTAAACTGACGTTTTCTTACGATGAAGAGGTTCCACGATATGCTTATCTGTACTTAAACAATGCCGATGATGAAAGCGGCGGTACCGGCCGTCCGATTATTGTTGAACGAGGGGCTCAGTACGCCGTAGAAATTCTTGATGAATCTCGTTCACTTTTTAGGGTAACTTCAGACGGAACGTATGCTCACATTTTCGTGCTACCTATAGAAGACGAACTCAAAGAACTAGAGCTGGAAAACAAACTAAACGAAGCTATACAGCTAGTAGAAGAGAGTGGACAAGATGTTTCTCTCCCTTACGATGTGGATGACTCTTCGGAAGGTACGGTACGCGAACCCTCAGCACATGCTCGAGTATTGGACTGGCAGAACATGAACTGTGTCGATTACGCTGGAGAGTATGAGAAGTCTTGGGACAGCAGATTTTTTAATCCTAACCCTTTCGAACAGTCGAAAGCGGTCATTGAGGTGCGCGATCAGTTATACGAGTTTTACGAGCGAGTGTATGGTGAAAGAGTTCGCACGATGTTACACGCATCGACGGATCCTATTGAACGGCTGCTTTTAGTAGGACGCAGTCGTTTTTTTGAGGATGAACAGGAAATAGAAATCTATGAAGAGTTAGCGGCCGAACTGCCCGATAGCGTAGTTGAAGAACGGGTGCAACCTCGGTTGACTTTTTTGCGTGAGCGTCGAGAACGACGACAGGCAAACGAAGCTCTGAAACTTGGTACGATCATCCCGTCTATTGATTTTTCGCTACCTGATCAGAATATAGTGTCGTTGAGTTCGATATTGCAAGGAAAACAAGTTGTCGTACTAGAGTTTTGGGACAATTACTGTCAAAGATGTATAGATGCACTTGAACAATATCGCTCGTTTTATTCCGACTTTGCTGGTGTCGGCTTGGAGATTGTGAGTCTATCATTTGAGGACAACCGTGTCGATTGGGTAGAAAAAAGTGGAGAACTTGATTTTCCTTGGATTAACGCCTTTGCGCCGGATGGAAGCGACGGTGAGATATCAGACAAATTTGGTCTTCGTTCCATTAAAGCGAATTACGTGTTGGACTCAGAGGGGTGTATATTGAAGCGGAATTTAACCCCAGACGAGTTACTTGATTTTCTCGGAGCGCGTCTAGGCTCGTAAACTAACACTGTATACCTTTCACGGTGAGTCGGTCCTAAGCCAGGTCCATCGCCAACCGATGGAGCATCGTAAATCAGCGAGCGTTGGGAGTTCAAATTAAAGAGATTCCACTACGCTCTATGGTTTTCGAGGATTCCGTTGCGACACGTAAGTAAACTGTCGGTTTCATTCGATCCCCCCCACACGACTACAAGTCCCTTGGGAACGACCAGGGCATCATGTGGTTAGTGATGACAGTAATCGCTATCTGTTCAATGACTAGACCGGCACCTAGAGCTACTAGCTCGCAATCCAACGTGTTATTGATTCCTAAAGTGTAGCCAGGATTACACTTGCGTGCTTATGACCACCGATCTGTATTTAGGGACTTAGTTGAAGCTAGCTTTTCTGATAATCTAGCGTGGAAATTCGAAGCTCTGGATACCAACGAACAAACCCCAAAATCAGAACTATAATCTCATTCCCCTGAAAATTTTGAGTCAAATATTCTTAGAGGAGAAAAAATCTATGAGAAGGTCAATTTATACAGTTGCGCTATTGAGTACCCTGTTTTTCATTTCCACTTCGAGTGGAGAAGGAGAATCGAAGGACTCTAACTTTTCAATCAAGGGAGACTTTAGCAATACACCTGCTATTGACTTCGACGAAGCGACGATAACGGTTACAGCAACCGGTTTGTCGGAAGACGGTAGTCCAATGTCGGTCGAACTTGCGACTGCTGAACTGGTTGGTGCTAAGTTTGCGCTAGAAGGTTTTGTTGACGAAGCTACCATTGCCAATATCACTCTTAAACTGCCTGACGAACAATATCCTACAACTGGTCGAGCTATTATCGAACCAGGAAGTGAGCTAACCATAGAGTTTTTTGGTCCGCATCATTCCTTATTGGCTGAGGGTGAAGGTTTACACGCTGAACTCATTTCGAGTTGGGCTAGTGATCCAGAATACTTAGACGCCAGTATTTCGTATGGTTTTTACATGGAGAGCCTTTATGCTCGAATGGACAAACAACAAGAAGCAGCGGAAGCAGCAGCTGAGGAAGAAACTGCAGACGTAGAGGGTCAGGACGAAGAGGCTGCGGCGGTGGCAGAAGAGGTTGACGAAGAACGCGAACCTTCTGAACACGCCGAGGTGCGTGATTGGGCTTCGTTGGAGTGTGCTGATTACGCGGTAGAAAATTACGTTAGTGTAATTGAGCGTGAATATGACGACTCTGAATACCCCCTCTTAACGCAGACACTCAGGCGATTGAGTGACGTCATGAGTGAAAAGCGAAATGCTGTATTAGAAAAAGTCGTTCAGGAATCCGACGACCCTACCAAGCGACTGTTCGCAATGGAATTAGGTGCTTTCGGTGGGATGAATCAACAATCATTAGCCTTAAACATCTGGCGACAACTTGCGATTGTTCTGGATGATCAGATTGTTGCTGCTCGAGTGCAGCCAACTATTGATCGCATGGAACGTAGTGTTGCTATCAAAACGAATGACGATAATTTGA
Source organism: Gammaproteobacteria bacterium (assembly GCA_009840305.1). GTDB lineage: Bacteria > Pseudomonadota > Gammaproteobacteria > Pseudomonadales > Azotimanducaceae > Bin55. The sequence goes on from VXNY01000028.1 coordinate 10,496, forward strand.
ATCCAGGAGTATTTGCTCCAACTTTCACTTTACCAAATTTTGAAGGTACAGATATCGCTCTCACCTCAATTCTTGAAGAGAATGAAGTTGTCATGATTGATTTTTGGGCTTCGTGGTGTGGTCCTTGTATCGCGCAATTCCCACATCTCAAAGAACTCTACGCCGAATACGCGGAAAAAGGTTTTGAAATTGTTGGAATTTCTTTAGATTCCACGCATGAAGATTGGGCCGGAGCGATCGAAAAGCATCAACCACCTTGGCTTCAGTTAGGTGAAATTAACGAAGACGGATGGGGTCCTATTTCGCAAGAATACGGCGTTCGATTTATTCCGCACACATATGTGCTTGACGAAGAAAGTTGCATCATGAAGAAAGATTTGCAACCTGTTGAGTTGGAAGACTTTTTGAAAGCGCGTTTCGACAGCTAATAGATCACTCGCACTTTTAAGCGAAAAGACCGCTCTTCGTTTTCCGTAGAGCGGTCTTTTTTTTGGAGTTGTTTACAGTACTACTGAACACAACGGTGAACACACTGATCGAACGCGCCAGTGTATCGACCACCTATTCAAGAGCTGTGCGTCTCACCACACCCCTTGCAGTTAGGACAGCTGGTAGTACAGTGGGTTCGTTGATGTTCCCACCTGGTTCGTAATACAGGTATAACGGTACGCCCGCGCGGTCATGTTTTTCAAGTTCACGCTTGATGTCTGCATCGTAAGAGGTCCAATCTCCTACAAATACGATAAATTCATTTTCTTCAAAATGCCTTTGAACCCTATTCGTCTTCAACGCAAATTGTTCGTTGATCTTACAAGTGACACACCAGTCCGCGGTGAAGTATGCAAAGATTGGCTTCCCTTCTTCATGTCGACGTTCAACCTCTTCCACGGACCATTCGAATTCAGGAACTAGGGACGTTGCGCTTGTGGGAGCAGGGGGTAGCCAAATAAAAATAGCAACAATCCCGGCAGTGCCTAGCCCCGACACAACGTGCCAAGACATTTTGGAGGATGCGCGTCCCTTGGTCCAAGACCACAACGCAAATGCCGTTATCAAAGCTATCGACAAGAAAGTCACCACAGCCATGTTACCTGCTTGTGAACCCAACACATAAACTAACCAAATCGCTGTGCCGTACAGCGGAAATGCCAGGAGTTTACGAAACGTCTCCATCCATGCTCCAGGTTTAGGTAGCAATTTGCGAATCGGTGGAGCTAGCGTAACTAGCAGATACGGTAGTGCAAAACCGATACCTAGTCCAAGAAAGATGGTCAACAGCAATGGCCACGGTTGGGCTAGAGCATACCCAGCTGCGAGCGACATGCCGGGAACAGTACAAGGAGAAGCTATGAGAACGGCCAATAAACCGGTGAAGAAGTCGCCCATACCGCGTATGTTGGTAAGTTTGGTGGTCAAACCTCCCAGATTCGCGAAAGACCCTCGAATTTCAAACAAGCCCGAAAAGTTAAACCCAACCACTACTACCAAGAGAGCGAGTAAAGCCACAATAATTGGATCTTGTAATTGAAATCCCCACCCGAGTTCAAGTCCTGTTGCTCGTAGCAGGATTAACGCTACTGCAAGAATTTGGAAACACAGCAGTACCCCAGCGGTATATGCCCAACCGGCGATGTGGGCAGCTTTCGCATCCGAACCTGTCAGTTCCGCTACAGACAGTGCTTTTAGGCTGAGAATCGGTAACACGCATGGCATGACATTTAGCACGAGACCGCCCAAAAAAGCAAACATAAAAGCGTTCAAAAAGGCTTGTAGGGCACTTGGTTCTTCACCACCAAAATTCAACGGAATTCTTGCTTTGCTCGAAGAAAACTTCACATCTGGCAAAGTATCTGCGCGCGTGAGGTGTATGCGAAATGACTGACTCCGATTTTCTGCATCCGGTACAGTTTGTAACAGCGCGTAAATTTCGTCATATTTATCGTACCAAAGACCCGCAACCGTTTCAATTCGGATTCGTCCCTCATCACTGACACGAATGGTCTGTTCCGCGGCATGGTCGATCAGTTTCTCTACTTCTGGAAAGAACCAAACATCATGTACTAATGCAGAGGCCTCCGGTATTTCAACATCGAGAACCACTTCCGTTTCTGTTGAGGTAAAGGTTGAGACCCAATCCACCGCGATAGGATGTAACGAGCGAGACTGGTTAAAGCGAACTTGCCATTCGCGATCGACAGTGCCGTCCCCTTTGGGTAGCGTAATCGAGACCTCACCGTCCTCGGGAACGCATGTGGAATCATCGCAAGCTAACCACTCTACTTTCGCGGAAATGGTGACATCACCATCAAATGACTCGGGTGCATCTACATCAGCGATGAAAAGGGTGGAGTCTTTGTAACCATACTGCATTTGAGTCTGCAATGGAACGAAATGCGGGGCTTCGAACTGAAAGTCTCCGATAGTAAAGTTTTCGGGGTGAACCCAACCCTCTGAACCCTTTGGCATGCGGGGTGGATAACCAGCGTCGCCACCATTGATCCAATAGATGTGCCACCCTTCTTTGGGTTCTAAATGTAGCGCGATCGAGAAGGTCTCGCCTTCGGCAACACTCGTAACCTCGGACACGAGTTCAATGCTAGTATCAGGAGTATTCGTCTGCCCGTGCAACACCGAAGTAAACATGAGAAAAGCTGCGGAAATCAACATGAAGCGGAGAGTCTGAAAAGAGCGGTATTGAGAATTCATGAAAGTACCGTGGGTGTGGATGTTGATAAAAAGTTAAACTGGTCTAGATGTTGGGCTTGTGTCAATGAGAGGCTGAAAGTGCTTTGATGTCCGTCGGTGATCGAGTACTCATTGCATCAAGATCCCATTCTGTCAGTTGCTTCACGCGTTGGGCTTGAAATTCAAAAGATCTTGGTTTTTCTTTCGCAGAGCTTGGAACGGTGCGTAAAACTCCCACAATCTCCTCATAACGACCAAAGCGAATTCCTGCAACGGACTTAATTCGAATAACAGAATTTTCGACGCCAATGGATTGTGGTTGCGCATGGTTAATCAACTTTTGCGCTGCTGGAAAGAACCATACATCCGATACATCTCCTACATCTTTCGGAATTTGGATCTCTAATTCGACGGACTCTTCGGTGGTAACAAATTCCGCCTTCCAGTCTACTTTTTGTGGATGCTTGGCGCGGGCAGCTTCAAAGTCATCATGCCACGTGCTCAAGTTTTCGCCACTTCCTTTCGGAATGGACAGCGATACTTTACCACTTTCAGGAACACACAGGGAATCATCGCATATCAGCCAACTTACCGAACATTCGATTTTGATTGGTCCATCGAAATCGACGGGAGTCTTGATTTCGGTAATGAACAGTGCTTTGTCGTTGTATCCGTATGACATGTACTCCCCGAAGGGAACGAAGCTTGGAACAGTATACTGCAACTCACCCGCTGTAAAACCTTCAGGAAGAGTCCAAGTTTCACTGGGTGCTTTACCGTTATCGCCAGGATTCTTCCAGTAGACGTGCCATCCTGGATCTGGATCCAAAGTAATGGCTACACTGAAGGTCGAGCCCTCGGCAACACTTGTAACTTCAGAGATGAGATCAAGTTTAGAGTGTTTCATTTGGGATTGACCAAGAGCTACCGAACTGAGTAAGGCGACCAGGATAGAGATAGTGGTCAATAATGTACGTCTAAGAAAAGCTAATTTATTCATGAGAACTTGTTTCCGATATGTGAGAAAATATTTATTGGCAAACACACTTAAGACAACGAGATCACAACTAAGTTACTCACGTTGAATAGTATCTACCATTTTAAGAAGAAATGCATTTCGGGTAGCTTCACACACACTAATGTCTAAACAGTCACTAGAACAGAAACTCAGACTATTACGAATCTGCGACCACATATTTGAGACTGGAAAATACACATCCAGTACTGTTAATGAGGCTGAGTTGCTCGTATCCTTTGGTTTTGAGCAAAGCGGGAGCGCCGTGGTTCTACCTGCCGGAATCGAATATCTAGACCAAGAATTAATTGAGCAGTCTCTTCGCGACGTCGGTACGATGTCGAAATTACCGCGCATTCAGCTCAAAAACTGTGTCGAGAGCACGAATCAAGAACTCCTTAAGGCGACATTCGACGACGGTATGTCAGATCAAGTAGTTCTCGCGGAGGTGCAAGTCGCAGGTCGCGGTAGATTTGGTCGGGACTGGTACTCGCCGGTCGGCCGAAATTTAGCAATCAGTTTAGGTGCTAAACTGTCGAGAGCACCCGACGATCTCGGAGCGATTAGTTTGGTCGTGGGTGTTGCGGTTGCCAATGCTATACACGAACTTGGGATTGATGTGGTCGCATTGAAGTGGCCAAATGACATCTTACTGGACAATCGCAAAGTAGGCGGTATCCTAGTTGACGTGGTGCACGCGACCACACCGATCGATGTCGTTGTGGGAATCGGATTGAATATCGGTGGAAGATCATCAACTGAAGAGATTATCGACCGACCTGTTGCTGATCTCTTGGATTATTGCGTGCTTCCAATTCGAAATAAATTAGCGGTATCGATTATTCGTAATGTCTATGATTCCATTTACAAATTTGAAACTAATGGCTTTCGATCTTTTCACGAGAAATGGGATGTTCTGGACGCGCTACGGGACCATGCTGTGACTGTCTCGACTTCCAAAGAGCTAATTAGGGGAATCGCATGCGGCGTGAGGCAAACGGGGGAGCTTTGTATAGAACTCAAAGACGGGAAGATTCACTATGTTAATGCAGGAGAGGTCTCTCTAGACTACACCAAATGAGCGATATCGTATTGGATTTAGATGTCGGAAATTCTTACACCAAATGGCGTACGGGTACGCAGCGCGGTAGCGTCGTCACGGGTGAGTTACCCGCACTCGAACAGAGTGTCGCCCGCGTTAGAGTTTCTGCCGTAGCCCACTCCGAAAATCTATTGAGTCAACAGATTCAAGGTATGTACCACGTACAACCAGAATTTGCAAAGACATCTAAGACACTATTGGGGGTACACAATGGCTACGATGACATTAGCCAACTCGGAGTGGATCGTTGGCTTGCCTTGGTTGCTGCCTGGCATCGAGTTCAGAGTGATTTGATAGTGTTTGACCTAGGCACCGCTATGACCGCCGACTACGTTCGTGCTGATGGAAACCATCTCGGTGGGTACATCGTACCTGGGTTGAACGCGATGAGGAACGCGCTCGGACAACGTACCCGTGATGTTCGAGTTCATGAAAGTGCCTCTGATGTAATGCTAGGCGGTGTACCGGCAACTAACACTGGTGACGCTGTTAACTTTGGATTAGGACGTGTCCAAATCGGTTGGATCAAGAGTTGTATTGTGGTTGGGACTCAGTCTTTTAGCAATTCTCCCACTCTCATCCTAACCGGAGGAGACTTAGCAGTAAAAGACTTGAGTCAACTGTTTCGATTTCAGTACTTTCCCGATTTAGTGTTGGAAGGATTAGCGCTTGCACTACCGTAAAGCAAGATCGATTTCAATCGCTGGATTTCTCTCTCGAACACGCTAAACAAATCTGATTACCTAGCCTTAATTAGAATTCCACTTCCTGTCGTCAGTTGGCCGCCATAGCTCAGCAGGTAGAGCAGCTCACTTGTAATGAGAAGGTCCGGGGTTCGATTCCTCGTGGCGGCACCAGCTGCACTCACTTATGGGACTGCCCCCACTTAGTTCTTTCTGATCGCTCCATTTAAATTTTTGCCGAAGGTTAAAGCAATGACAAAGTATCGCACTCGAACTCAAGCAATTCACGCGGGCGAAAGTATCGATCCGGCAACGAAAGCCTCAGCCCCAAATATTGCGATGTCGAATAGTTTTGTTATGAGTGAAATCAGTGGCTTTTCGATTGATGCCTTTGGGGAGGACAAGCCTTTCGTGTACTCTCGCTGGGACAATCCCACAGTTCGAATGTTGGAGGACAAATTAGCGGCACTTGAGAGTGCGGAGGCGTGTTCTTGTTTTGCGTCGGGAATGGCTGCAACTTCGGCTATCCTCAATACCACCCTTAAACGAGGGGACCACCTCGTAGCGATAGACGTTCACTACAGTGGAACCGCAGAGTTGATAAGGTTTCTCAGAGACTCCGTTGGTATTGAAACGACTTTGGTCGATCCAACCGATCTTGGGATGATTGAAGAAGCCGTGCAACCAGGACGCACAAAGTTGTTCTGGTTCGAGACACCATCAAATCCGCTATTGACAGTTACGGACATTCCTGCTGTGTCTGAGCTCGCGCATCAAATAGGAGCAAAACTCGTCATTGATTCGACGCTTGCTACACCGATCGCGACAAAACCGCTCGAACTTGGTGCGGATTTTGTCGTCCATTCTCTAAGCAAATACATTGGTGGCCACGGGGATGCGCTCGGTGGAGCTGTCTTGTGTAATAGTGAAAGCATGAAATCTATCAGAGATCACGAGCGGGTGCATATAGGCGGGGTCTTGAGTCCTTTTAATGCTTGGTTGATCGCGCGTGGATTAGCGACACTCCCGTTGCGTATGCCTGCACACACTGCAAGTGCCCTGAAAGTCGCTCAATTTTTGGAAACTCACCCTCGAGTTACTCGCGTGTTGTATCCAGGACTTGAGTCACACAAGGGTCACGAAATCGCAAAACGACAAATGCAAGAGTGTTGGGGTGGATTGCTTTCGTTCACGGTTGCTGATGGAAAAGCCCTTGCGCAACGGATGCCAACCCACGTAGAGATCATTCACTATGCTGTCTCATTAGGTAGTCATCGCAGTTTAATCTTTTGGATGGAAACAGAGGAAATGTTGCGTTCGTCGTTCGTGTTACCACCCTCTTTGGAACGCCAGTATCGAGAGATCACCGAGGAAGGGATATTTCGGTTCGCGGTTGGTTTGGAAGATCCCGAAGATTTATGTGAAGAATTAACGAAGTGCCTAGACCTCTAGTCTGTACTCTTATGCTTGGGGTTGCGTACGTATTACCTGTGAATTTATCGCCGGTCACTCACGATAAATCCGAACAAAATCGGTGTTGAAAAGACCTTGACAAACACGCGAAAATCAACAAAATTCGCAATCTTTATTCGCATGGAGTAGTGTATCCGTAGCCGGGAGGGGTTCCCGAGCGGCCAAAGGGATCAGACTGTAAATCTGACGTCTACGACTTCGGAGGTTCGAATCCTCCCCCCTCCACCACAAATTAATGATTGGTAGAGAGCACTGTCGCGGGCATTGTTTAGTGGTAGAACCTCAGCCTTCCAAGCTGATGGCGCGGGTTCGATTCCCGCTGCCCGCACCAATTGCTAAAGGCGTAGTATCAGTAACATACTAAGGTTGTTTGCATCCCGTACGCTCACATAGCTCAGGCGGTAGAGCGCTTCCTTGGTAAGGAAGAGGTCATCGGTTCAAATCCGATTGTGAGCACCACTAAAGCCTTAGGGATACAGGTGCTGTCAAACGGATTCAGTGAAAGGGTTAAGCGGATGAGTGCGAATGCTAGAGAATTTACGGTACTCGATGGACTTAGACAACGCGCGATCTCCAGACTTCGAGAATTGGTTCACGACTTGGGTGTTCATAAACGAAAGGCCAGTAGCTCAATTGGCAGAGCGGCGGTCTCCAAAACCGCAGGTTGGGGGTTCGATGCCCTCCTGGCCTGCCAAACGCTTCTGACGTCCTGAGTTCCGTCAACAGATCATACCGGTGGAGAAATTTAAGTAGGTGGCATTACAAAAAATTAGACACGAGCAAGACGAAGTTAGCATATTAGACCGCATGAAGTGGTGGTTCGTCTACTTGGTAGTCGCTGGTGGAATTTTCGGCAATTGGTACTTTGGAAATTCTGATTCCGAATTCTTCATTGCGCCTTTGTGGCGCGCGCTGATTTTGGTTGGAATGGCAGTGGGTTCCGTGGCGCTATTGCTTACCACCGAACGTGGTCGAAATCTGTGGATTCTCTTCCGAGATGCACGCTCGGAGATTCGTAAGGTAATTTGGCCGACACGACCAGAAACTCTACAGACTACATGGATCGTTTTGATTTTGATTGTGATTTTTGCACTCATTTTGTGGTTGTTAGACTCTGGTCTTTCGTTCTTGGTGCAAGTGGTTATAGGTTAATTCGTGACTGATCAAACCACCGCGACTGACGCAAGCGAAGGTATCAAATCTTGGTACGTGGTGAACGCGTATTCTGGTTACGAGAAGAAGGTAGCTGAAGTATTACGTGAACGAATTGAACTTTCCAAACACAAAGACTGCTTCGGTGAAGTGCTCGTACCGTCTGAAGAAGTCGTGGAAATGCGCGCGGGACAGAAACGCCGTAGCGAACGAAAGTTCTTTCCCGGATACATCCTCGTTCAGATGATGATGAACGAAGACACGTGGCAAATTGTGAACTCAACACCACGTATTAAAGGCTTCGTCGGAGGTAAGTTTGGGAACCCCACACCCATCTCAGATGTTGAAGCGAACTTCATTTTGGATAGAATAGAACAGGGGAACGACCAAGCTACCCCCAAGACGTTGTTTGGGGTAGGGGAGCTTGTACGCATCATTGATGGGCCCTTCGTGGATTTCAACGGTATCGTTGAAGAAGTTAACTATGAGAAGAGTCGGCTTGTAGTTTCGGTAACAATATTTGGTCGCTCAACCCCGGTTGAGCTGGATTTCTCTCAAGTCGAGAAAGGATAAATTCAAGAACTCTATTAGTGCTTGTTGCGCGCCTAGCTGGCTCGTAGCTCCTATGGATATGTGAATTTTTATGGCAAAAAAGATTCAAACCTACATCAAGTTACAAGTACCTGCAGGACAGGCAACGCCGGCACCACCCGTTGGACCCGCGTTGGGGCAGCACGGTATCAATATCGTGGAGTTTACCAAGTCGTTCAACGCCCATACACAGAAGATGGAACCAGGAGTACCGATACCGTGTACGATTACGGTTTATACGGATCGTAGCTTCACCTACGTAACCAAAAGTCCGCCAGCATCTTTCCTTATTCGAAAAGCCGCAGGAGTAGAAAAAGGTAGCGGTACTCCCAATACCGAGAAGGTTGGTAAAGTCACGAGAGCTCAATTAGAAGACATCGCGAAGATCAAAGAACCCGATCTTACGTCGGCCAGCTTAGATGCTGCCGTAAAGACATTAGCGGGCAGCGCTCGTAGCGCGGGCATCGAAGTGGAGGGTTTGTGATGAGTAAGTTGTCGAAGCGCAAGAAATTGTTTGCAGAAAAAGTAGATCACAACCGTCGATATGATGTGGAAGAAGCTGTAAAAATCTTAAACGAGATCGCGACCTCAACCAAATTTAAAGAATCGCTGGAGATCGCGATAAACTTGGGGATTGACCCCCGACGTTCAGACCAACTCGTACGTGGTTCGACGACTCTGCCACATGGGATTGGCAAAACGGTTAAAGTTGCTGTGTTTGCAGACGGAGACCAGGCAGAGGTGGCTACTGCAGCGGGTGCCGACGTTGTAGGATTAGAAGATCTTGTCGAAAGTTTCAAGAAAGGTAACTACGACTTTGATGTTGTGCTAGCCACACCCAGTAGTATGCGACTCCTCGGACAATTAGGGCGGATTTTGGGACCTCGGGGATTAATGCCCAATGCTAAATCCGGTACAGTCTCTAATGACATGGCGGTTGCCGTAAAAAATGCCAAGTCCGGTCAAGTACAGTTTCGTGCAGATCGAGGCGGCGTAATTCACGGTTGTATCGGTCAGGTCGGTCAAAGCCCTGAACAAGTGAAAGACAACATCGTTGCACTAGTGGACGACCTCAAGCGAGCACGCCCCGCATCGGCCAAAGGAACTTACTTTAAGAAAGTCACTCTATCCTCAACGATGGGACCAGGAGTGTTGCTCGAAGAAGCATCGATAGGGTTATAGCAATCAACTGATATACGGATTGAATCGAGAATTTATATGCCCCTAGCCTTTCATGAAAAAGAAGCGATCGTAGCAGCAACTCGAGATAGCGCGATCAACTCTGTATCGACTTTGCTAGCAGATTATCGAGGGCTTTCCGTGCAGGAAGCGACGAACTTACGTAAACAGGCTAGGGAACAAGGCGTTCAGCTTCAAGTCGTCCGGAACACGTTAGCGCGTTTAGCTCTGAAAGATACAGACCACGCATGTTTGGTAGAGAGCATCGACGGTCCTACCATGCTAGCGTTTTCGCCAAATGATCCTGGGGCTGGCGCACGCTTGTTTAAAGATCTACTAAAGACCGGTACGAATGTTGAAGTTAAAGCAATCTCGGTAGCTGGGACACTCTGTTCCAGTGAGCAATTGGATGCAGTTGCGTCCTTACCCTCGCGTGAGGAAGCTCTTGCCCAACTGATGTCTGTCATGCTTGGACCGATCACCAAATTAGCACAGGTACTTCATGCAGTACCTAGCAAGCTTGTGCGAACCTTGGATGCCATTCGAGAACAGAAATCAATCGGTGCCTAGCACCATTTACCCTAATTTTCTACTGCGATTAATCAAGGAGAACCAATCGTATGAGTCTTAGCAGAGACGAAATACTTGATGCAATTGCTGACATGTCGGTGATGGAAGTCGTCGAGCTTGTCAGCGCGATGGAAGAAAAATTTGGTGTTACCGCGGCCGCGGCGGTAGCAGCTGCACCCGTAGCAGCCACTGTCGACAGCGGTACAGCAGAAGCAGATGAACAAACTGAATTCGATGTGAAGCTCGTCGCGACTCCGGAAAAACGAGTTGCATTGATTAAAGTCATCCGCGAAATCACTGGACTTGGGCTGAAGGAAGCTAAGACCTTAGTAGATGAAGCTCCTTGTACCGTGAAGGAACAAGTTAGCAAAGACGAAGCACAAGAAATCAAGACGAAGCTTGAAGACGCCGGCGCAACGGTCGAGTTCAAGTAAACCAAGTCGTCAAACTTCTACATTCAATACTCCTGAACCTAGAACGTACCTCGCGTTCTTTTGCCTGTAATCCGGCCAATGCCGGATTACGCATTTTTCTGAGGAACAATTAATGGCATATTCCTTTACGGAAAAAAAGCGTATTCGAAAAGACTTTAGTCGCCTCTCGGTACCTGTCGAGTTACAGAATCTACTGGAAATTCAGACCAAGTCGTACGCGAAATTTTTGCAAAAAGACATAGACCCCGCAGAGCGCGAGGAGATCGGTCTACACGGCGCTTTCAGCTCGGTTTTCCCTATGGAAAACAACGCCCAGACCGCATATCTAAACTACGTGTCTTACCGCTTGGAAGATCCTCACTTTGATGTCGAGGATTGCATTTCACGAGGCGCGACGTACGCCGCTCCAATGCACATGACAGTCCGGTTGATTCTCTATAGCCGCGAGACCGGAAAAGTGAAATCAGCAACCGATCAAGAGGTGTTTGTCGGTGAGATTCCCCTCATGACACCGAGTGGCAGCTTCATTATTAATGGTACCGAACGTGTCGTCGTGTCCCAACTCCATCGTTCGCCTGGAGTGTTGTTTAGCCATGATAAAGGTAAGAGTCACGCATCTGGCCGGTTGCTTTATCACGCCCGCGTCATTCCGTATCGTGGGTCTTGGCTAGATTTCGAGTTTGGGTACGAGTCCAAGGAACAGAAAGAGTACTTATACGTCCGGATTGACCGGCGAAAGAAACTTCCAGTCACCCAGTTTTTACGTGCTCTCTACTATGTTGATGGAGTGGAATACTCGGACGAGAAAATTCTGAGCTTATTCTTTGATTTCAACCACTACACGATTCGGCGAAACGGGCTCATATCTTGGAACTGCGAACCAGACCGACTGATTGGTTCTCGAGCAAGTTTTGACATCGTCATTGAGGATCAGATTCTTGCGAAGGCAGGTGATCTAATCACTCAACGCCATGTCCGGCAACTGCGGAATTCGAACATCAAAAAAATGGAAGTTCCGCGCCAATTTCTCATCGATCAAACGGTCGCGAAAACGATCGAGGATCCAGAGACGGGAGAAATTATCGTTCTCTGCAATACTCAACTAACTGAAGAAACGATCGACCGCATTATTTCTAGTGGGGTCAAGAAACTTGAGACGATCTATACCAATGACTTAGATCAAGGCTCCTTTATTTCTGACACGTTACGAAAGGATCCAACGGACAGCAAAATCAGGTCGGTTTACGAAATATATAGTGTCATGCGCCCTGGCGAACCGGTGACTGAAGACGCAGCAATATCGCTATTTCGCAAACTGTTTTTTGAAGACGAACGATACGACATGTCCAAAGTTGGTCGCATGAAATTTAACAAGCGCTTGCAATCGGACGCGAACGCTGATTGTCATTTTCTCACGACCGACGACGTAATTCGCGTACTCAAAACATTGATTGACGTACGTAATGGGCGCGGTTTTGTCGATGATGTTGATAACTTAGGTAATCGTCGCGTGCGATCCGTCGGTGAAATGGCTGAAAACCAGTTTCGCGTTGGTTTAGTACGGGTCGAACGCTCAGTAAAAGATCGACTGTCTCTAGCAGATAGCGAAGGTTTAATGCCGCAAGACATCATCAATCCCAAACCGATTGCCGCGGCAATTAGGGAGTTCTTCGGTTCCCACCAGCTGTCGCAAATCATGGATCACAACAATCCATTATCGGAAGTGACAAACAAGCGGCGAGTTTCCGCACTTGGCCCAGGTGGTTTGACTAGGGAACACGCTGGTTTTGAAGTGCGCGACGTGCATCCGACTCATTACGGTCGTGTCTGTCCTATCGAAACACCCGAAGGACCGACCATCGGTTTGATTAACTCGATTGCCACTTATGCAAAGATCAACGATTATGGGTTTATTGAGACACCTTACCGAAAGGTTAAGAATGGAAAAGTAACGAAGACCATCGAATACCTCTCCGCGATTGATGAAAGTGAATACAGGATCGCGCAGGCGAGTTCTCAGGTCGACAAACAAGGGAAGTTCGTTGATGAGTACGTCGATGTGCGCTATGACAACGAATTCATTAAAGCACAGCCTCAGGATGTGCAATTCATGGATGTGTCCCCAAAACAAATCGTTTCAATTTCCGCGGCGCTGATTCCATTCTTAGAACACGACGAAGCCAATCGAGGTTTGATGGGTTCGAATATGCAACGCCAAGCAGTACCCACTATTCGCACTGAAGCACCGTTGGTCGGCACAGGTGTGGAACGACAACTAGCGCGCGATTCGGGTGCTTGCATATATGCAAAACGCGCTGGAGTTGTGGAGCTCGTTGATGCGCGCCGAATTGTAGTCCGCGCGACATCGACGAAACGAACCGATTCGAACGACGGTGGGATTGATATTTACAACCTCATGAAGTTCACTCGTTCCAACCAAGACACATGTATCAACCAAAGACCAATAGTGAAACCTAAGGATCGAGTACAAACTGGTGATGTACTTGCTGACGGTCCGGCAATTGACGCTGGCGAACTAGCACTCGGGCAAAACATGCGGATCGCATTCATGGTTTGGAACGGATACAACTATGAAGATTCCATACTTATATCGGAGCGCATAGTACGGGAAGACCGGTTTACGAGCGTCCATATCAAAGTATTAGAGTGTTCAGCACTCGAAACCAAGATTGGTCCAGAGGAAATTACTGCTGACATTCCCAACATCAGTCCTTCCGCACTCAACAAACTCGACGAATCAGGTATCGTCCATATCGGCGCGGAAGTTCAAACCGGGGATATTCTGGTTGGGAAAGTAACTCCCAAAGGCGAAACTCAACTAACACCCGAAGAAAAACTTTTACGCGCTATATTTGGCGAGAAAGCACACGATGTCAAAGACACTTCACTTAGAGTTAAGTCCGACGTACAAGGTACCGTAGTGGATGTCAGAGTCTTTACTCGGGACGGTATGCAAAAGGATGCTCGGGCACGAGCGATCGACGAGGATGAGTTACTTGCAATTGAACAAGACTTAAACGATCAATATCGTATATTTGAGAACGCGACCTTAGAGAAGTTAGTTCAAACCGTAAATGGCTCTATCGCTGTACAAGCCCCAGGACTGGATGCGGATAGCAAATTGACATCTGCTTACTTACGTTCCTTGGAGCTCAACGAGTGGCGGAAGTTGCGCGTTGCCGACGACAAGGTCAATCGTCAAATCGAAGCAGCGATGCGTTTGTTAGATCAACGGCAACAACAACGCGACGAAGAGTTCAAACGCAAAAAAGAAAAACTTGAACGACCCGATGAGTTACCCCCTGGTGTCATCAAGTACGTGCGAGTCTATGTCGCGACTAAACGCCGGATTCAACCGGGCGACAAGATGGCTGGACGACATGGTAATAAAGGCGTGATCTCTGTGGTTATGCCGGTAGAAGACATGCCCTACGACGAGAATGGCGAACCGGTTGACATCGTCTTAAATCCGCTTGGCGTGCCCTCTCGTATGAATATTGGTCAGGTACTTGAAACACACTTAGGCTGGGCGGTCAAAGGGATCGGCGACCAACTCGACGCGCTGTTGCAACAACAAGCCAAAGTTGAAGAAATTCGTCAATTTTTGCACTCGGTTTATGACAAAATGGATGGCAAGCCGATCGACTTTGATTCGCTGTCAAACACGGAAATTGTTGCTCTCGCACAGGATTACCGTAGAGGTATTCCCGTGGCGACTCCGGTTTTCGACGGGGCTCGAGAGAGGGATATCAAACAACTTCTTCAACTAGCCGGACTGCCGGAAACAGGTCAGGCTTACTTGTACGATGGTCGTACGGGAAGACGATTCGATCGACCAATTACCGTCGGGTATATGTACATGCTAAAACTCAATCACTTAGTCGATGAGAAAATGCATGCCAGATCTACAGGTTCCTACGCGTTGGTCACGCAACAACCTCTCGGTGGCAAGGCGCAACAAGGAGGTCAACGTTTCGGCGAAATGGAAGTGTGGGCGCTCGAAGCCTACGGTGCAGCTTACACGCTTCAGGAAATTTTGACCGTCAAGTCCGACGACGTTGAAGGCCGTGGCAAGATATTCAAAAACATTATTGATGGCGATTTTCGTATTGAGCCGGGTATGCCGGAATCATTCAACGTGTTGGCTCGTGAAGTGAAGTCACTCGCTATCGATTTATCACTGCAATCGGAATAAGGAGACGTACATTGGTAGATTTTTTTAATCCCCCGAGAAGAACACAATCCGTCGATGAATTTGACTCCGTAAAGATTGCGTTAGCGTCCCCGGACCTAGTTCGGGCTTGGTCTTTCGGTGAGGTACGAAAGCCTGAAACTATCAACTATCGAACTCTAAAACCCGAACGCGATGGTTTATTCTGCGCCAAGATATTCGGGCCGATGAAGGACAACGAGTGCTTGTGCGGGAAATATAAACGTATGAAGCATCGAGGCGTGATCTGTGAAAAGTGTGGCGTCGAGGTCACCACTAAGAAAGTTCGCCGCGAACGTATGGGACACATTGAACTTGCGGCTCCTGTCGCCCACATTTGGTTCTTGAAATCACTACCTTCGCGGATTGGATTGATGCTGGACATTACTCTTCGAGAGATTGAACGGGTGCTACATTTCGATTCATATATCGTGATCGATCCGTTGATGACGGATCTGCAGGCCGGAACGTTACTCACTGAGGAAGAGCATGAAGAAGCGGTTGAACGCTATGGCAACGGTGAGTTCATTGCCAAGATGGGTGCGGAAGGAATCCTTGAACTACTGGACAGTATCGATTTAAAGCAGAAAGCAGCAGAACTGAGAGAAGAGATCGACAGTACAACTTCCGAAGCAAAAATCAAGAAGTTGTCAAAACGCCTCAAGCTCATGGAAGCATTTATGAACTCTGGTAACAAACCCGGTTGGATGATTCTGCGAACACTACCGGTGTTACCACCAGACTTACGACCATTGGTTCCCATGGAGGGCGGTCGTTTTGCCACTTCCGATCTCAATGATCTTTATCGGCGCGTGATTAACCGCAACAACAGGCTTGAGAAATTACTAGAACTGAGCGCTCCGGAAATCATTATTCGGAACGAGAAACGAATGCTCCAAGAAGCGGTCGATGCACTGCTTGACAACGGTCGTAGAGGCCGAGCAATCTTAGGTACTAACAAGCGTCAACTGAAGTCATTGTCGGACATGATTAAGGGTAAACAGGGTAGATTCCGCCAAAACTTACTCGGTAAGCGTGTCGACTTTTCAGGTCGCTCGGTAATTGTGGTCGGACCAGAACTCAAACTACACGAGTGCGGGTTGCCTAAGAAGATGGCTTTAGAACTGTTTCGACCCTTCGTTTTGGGTGAGCTGCAACGGCGTGAACTGGCAGATAGTATCAAACAAGCCAAAGCTTTAATTGAGGAAGAACGTGCTCAGGTCTGGGATGTGCTTGCAGATGTCATTCGCGAGCATCCGGTGTTGCTCAATCGAGCTCCAACACTCCATCGACTAGGAATTCAAGCTTTTGAACCGAAGCTCATTGAAGGTAAAGCGATTCAGCTACATCCTTTAGTGTGTGTCGCGTTTAACGCTGATTTCGATGGCGATCAAATGGCAGTCCATGTACCACTAACAATCGAAGCACAGCTTGAGTCTCGAGCACTAATGATGTCGACAAACAACATTTTGTCGCCTGCCAGTGGTGAACCTATCATCGTACCGAACCAAGATGTCGTTTTAGGCCTGTATTACCTTACTCGGGACCGAATTAACGGTAAAGGTGAGGGTATGATTTTTGCAGATACGCAAGAAGTTGAACGAGCATACTACAACGAACAGGTAGACTTGCATGCCAAAGTGAAGGTTCGCCTCACGGAGGAGCAAGCTGGTGGTGAACTTCACACTCATATTGTTGACACCACTGTAGGACGTTCACTGCTCGCAGACATCTTACCTGCTGGGCTAAGTTTCAAGCACGTGAATAGAGTTTTAAAGCGCGGCGAGATTTCTGACTTGGTAGACATTTGTTATCGCCGAGTGGGACTAAAAGAAACAGTAGTCTTCGCGGATCAGCTCATGTATGCTGGTTTTAAGTACTCCACTTATGCCGGTTGTTCAATCGGAGTCGGAGATTTAGTTGTGCCTGACGCTAAGGAAGGGATTGTCAACGCCGCGCGGGAACAAATCGAAGATCTCGAGAGGCAATTTCAAGACAATCTATTGTCGCCCACAGAAAAGTACAACAAGGCCGTTGACATTTGGACGCGCGCGAGTGATCAAATTGCGGCGAAGATGTTGGACGGCATCTCCAAAGAGAAAGTACCCAATCGCGAAGGTGAATTGGAGGAGCAAGACTCGTTCAACTCCATTTTTGTCTATGCGGATTCAAAGGCACGCGGTTCCCCAGCGCAGATCAGACAATTAGCCGGGATGCGTGGACTAATGGCGCGACCGGACGGTACGATTATCGAAACTCCAATAGTTTCAAATTTCAGGGAAGGATTGTCGGTTAACGAGTACTTTATCTCGACACATGGTTCCCGGAAAGGATTGGCTGATACCGCGTTAAAAACCGCAAATGCTGGCTATCTCACACGCCGGTTGGTTGACGTTGCGCAAGATTTAGTGATCACAGAACAAGATTGTGGTACCTCTGACGGTCTGCGCATCACAGCAAAAATTGAGGGTGGTGAAGTCGTGGAACCACTCTCTGAGCGTGTACTCGGACGGATTGTCGCGAAACCGGTCCATGACACTCATACAGGAGAGGAAGCGATCGCTGTCGGCACTATGATTGACGAGGATTGGGTGCAACGAGTGGAAGACATGGGTTTTGATGAGATCTATGTTCGCTCGCCAATCACTTGCGCGACCAAATTTGGTCTCTGTGCGCGTTGTTACGGACGAGATCTTGCTCGAGGACATCTGGTGAATGTTGGCGAAGCAGTCGGAGTAATCGCGGCTCAGTCGATCGGTGAGCCTGGCACTCAGCTAACGCTTCGCACTTTCCACATTGGTGGCGCAGCTTCCCGCGCGACTGCGGACGACAGTGTCCAAGTGGAACATGGCGGGTTGTTGCGTTTTCAAAACATCAACACTGTCCGCAACCCGGATGGTCAT
Source organism: Gammaproteobacteria bacterium (assembly GCA_009840305.1). Lineage (GTDB taxonomy): Bacteria > Pseudomonadota > Gammaproteobacteria > Pseudomonadales > Azotimanducaceae > Bin55. Next base: position 28,514 of record VXNY01000028.1, read on the forward strand.
CTGGTTGTCGTATCTCGTTCCGGAAAAATCATGATTTTTGACGAACGGGGTCGAGAGCGTGAACGTTATTCGGTACCTTATGGTGCAACGTTAGCGGCCGAAGAAGGTGATAACGTAATTGCAGGACAGATTGTCGCTAAATGGGACCCACACTACCACTTGATCATTTCTGAACAAGAAGGGATAGTGCACTTTGTCGATATGGAAGAAGGACGCTCGGTTCGTACCCAAACAGATGAAGAGACCGGATTGACCATATTGAGCGTTATACCGGATTCCGAACGGCCTGAAGTAGGAATGGCACTTCGACCTGGAATCCAGCTTTATCGTCCGTCGCGGGATGGTAAAAAGATCCATCCTGACGAAGAAGTACTCGTCAACTACAGCTTGCCTGCGGGCGCTAACGTACTAGTCGAAGCTGGAGCAAAAGTTCATATTGGTGCTGTGATCGCCAAAGCTCCACAAGAGAGTTCGAAAACAATTGATATTGTCGGTGGTTTACCAAGAGTTATTGAACTCTTTGAGGCACGCAAACCCAAAGAAAGCGCTGTTATGGCAGAAGCAACGGGGGTCGTTAGCTTCGGACGTGAAACTCTAACGAAGATTCGATTGACGATAACGCCGCATCAAACTGATCCGGAGGAAGAGGTCGAACCAGTTGAAACTCTCATTCCAAAGACGAGGAACATATCGGTGTTCGCTGGCGAACACGTTCAACAGGGCGAGATTATCTGTGATGGTGCTGTTGACCCCCACGACATCCTGCGTTTACGAGGTGTCGCCGAGTTATCGGAGTACATCATCAGCGGGATTCAAGACGTGTATCGACTGCAGGGCGTTCCGATAAACGACAAACACATTGAGGTCATTGTGCGACAAATGTTGCGTAAAGTGGAGATTGAGAGTAGTGGAGAGTCTCGTTTTGTCCGAGGTGAACAAGTAGATTTTTCTGAGCTACGAGAAGAACTCGACAATCTAAGTGCTGAAGGGAAGCAATTGCCGGAATTTCGTCGCGTGTTATTGGGTATTACTCGTGGTTCGCTGGCTACGGACTCGTTTATCTCAGCTGCTTCTTTCCAGGAAACCACTCGCGTGTTGACTGAAGCTTCAGTAACTGGCAAGGTTGACCGCCTTCGTGGTTTGAAAGAGAACGTCGTGGTCGGTAGACTTATTCCTGCTGGTACTGGTCTTGAGTATCACCGTCGACGCAAGCAACGTAGGCGCGAAGAAGTGATCATTCAAGAAGGCCGAAATCGCAAAGATTCAGTGGAAGAGATTGAACGATCGCTCGCGGAAATGCTCGCTGAGCAAGATACTACTGAGGAGCCTTCGGAATAAAACATCAAAAATTCAAGAGAATCTCTAAAATACCGTGCTCAAAACGCAAGTGTCCAATGAGTCACTACGCGCTCGACGAGTCTCGTAACCTGATATTGGAGGAAATGTAAACTTGGCGACCATTAGTCAGTTGGTCCGAAAACCACGAAAACGTCGTGTAAAGAAGAGCCAATCGCTAGCATTGGAGTCGAATCCACAGAAACGAGGAGTGTGTATTCGTGTATATACGACCACGCCACGCAAACCGAATTCAGCAATGCGTAAAGTGTGTCGTGTACGGCTAGTCAATGGGTATGAAGTAAATTCATACATTCCCGGCGAAGGTCATACTTTGCAGGAACATAGTACGGTGTTGATTCGCGGCGGTCGAGTTAAAGATTTACCCGGCGTTCGATATCACACGATTCGCGGTACGTTGGACGCGACCGGGGTAGACGATCGTCGCCAAGGACGTTCAAAGTATGGCGCGAAGCGACCGAGTCAGATTTAAGTAGGAGCAGTAAGAAATGTCGCGCCGACGGGTCAGTGAAAAGCGAGTAATTCTCCCCGATCCAAAGTATCACAACGAAATAGTAGCAAAGTTCATCAATCATGTGATGGTTAGTGGAAAGAAAGCCGTTGCTGAAAGAATCGTGTACGGTGCGCTAGACCTTGTGCAAAAGCGCGAAGCTTCGGATCCATTGGAGGTTTTCGAGAAAGCGCTTGAGGAAGTAGCCCCAATTACGGAAGTAAAGTCCCGGCGTGTCGGAGGTTCGACATTACCTGTGCCAATCGAAGTTCGACCTTCAAGACGTATGGCACTTGCCATGCGATGGCTCGTGGACAGTGCTCGTGCCCGCAACGAAAAGACGATGGCATCCCGTCTCGCGAGCGAACTGATTGACGCCGCAAACGGCCGTGGCGGCGCGGTAAAGAAACGCACTGACACGCACCGCCAAGCTGAAGCAAACCGAGCGTTTGCACACTATCGATACTAGCCACTGTTTCGATACGAATTCTTTTTTCCTTATTCCTTAGTTAGAGTTCTCGGAGTTCTTGCATGGCCCGTAGCACACCTTTGGGGCGCTACAGAAATATAGGTATAGTCGCACACGTAGATGCAGGTAAGACCACGACTACGGAACGTGTGCTCTTCTATACAGGAATCTCGCACAAACTCGGTGAAGTTCATGATGGTGCCGCCGTAATGGATTGGATGGCACAAGAGCAAGAGCGCGGAATCACGATTACTTCTGCGGCTACGACTTGTTTTTGGAATGGAATGCACGAGCAGTTTGATGACCATCGGATCAACATCATCGACACTCCAGGACATGTCGACTTCACTATTGAAGTTGAACGCAGTCTACGTGTACTTGATGGTGCGGTAGTAGTGTTCTGTGGAACGGCTGGTGTAGAACCACAATCCGAGACTGTCTGGCGACAAGCAGATCGTTACGGTGTTCCGAGGATCGTGTTTGTTAATAAGATGGATCGTGCTGGATCGGACTTTGAACGAGTCGTCGAGCAAATTCAGACACGCCTAGGTGCAACGCCAGTGATGTTACAACTTGCGATTGGATCGGAAGAAGATTTCAGTGGAGTCGTCGATTTGATTTCCATGAAAGCTTATTATTGGGACACCGGAGACTTGGGTCTTAACACTCGCGTTGAAGAAATTCCACCCGATCTACTGGATCGCGCGACCGCGTTTCGAGAGAAATTGATTGAGACTGCGGTAGAGTCGGACGACGGACTCACTGAACGGTTTCTGGAAGGTAAAGAAATTAGTGAGGAAGAGATTCGTCGTGGACTGCGAGCCCGCACCCTAGCGAACGAAGTGGTACCTGCGATTTGTGGAACTGCATTTAAGAACAAGGGTGTCCAACCGATGCTCGACGCAGTTATACATTACTTGCCCGCTCCCAACGAAGTCGCGGCGATTGAAGGGGTAGCTAAAGATGGCTCCGCTATTTCTCGTCATTCAGATGACGAGGAACCGTTCGCAGCGCTCGCATTCAAGATTGCGACAGATCCCTATGTCGGCACATTGACGTTTTTCCGCGTTTACTCCGGCGTTTTGTCGACCGGTGATCGAGTTTATAACGCGACCCGTACTCGGCGAGAACGAATCGGTCGAATGGTACAAATGCACGCCAACAGTCGTAAAGAGATATCCGAAGTGCGGGCTGGCGACATCGCGGCTGCAATCGGATTAAAAGATGTAACTACAGGCGATACACTCTGCAGCGAAAACTCTGTGGTGATGTTGGAACGAATGATGTTTCCGGAACCCGTCATTCATGTCGCGGTCGAGCCCCGATCAGTTGCCGACCAAGACAAGATGTCAGTCGCACTGAGTAAGTTAGCACAAGAGGATCCTTCATTCAGGGTCTCGGCAGACGAAGAGTCGGGTCAAACCATCATCGCCGGGATGGGAGAATTACATCTCGACATCATCATTGATCGTATGAAACGAGAGTTCAAGGTCGACGCGAATATCGGGAAGCCACAAGTCGCGTATCGAGAAACGATTCTGAAACCAGTGGAAGCAGAAGCTAGGCATGTGCGTCAGACCGGTGGTCGTGGTCAGTTTGCCCATGTATTGGTTCGACTCGAACCCTTAAAAGACAGCGTAGAAACCTATGAGTTTGAAGATCAAATCGTCGGTGGGTCGATTCCTCGAGAGTACATTCCGGCGGTCGACAAGGGAATTCGCGAACAGATGACTAACGGTGTTGTTGCTGGCTTCCCGTTAATAAATGTTCGAGCTACTTTGTACGACGGTTCCTTTCACGAAGTGGACTCCAGCGAAATAGCATTTAAAATTGCAGGTGCCGCGGCGGTACGCGAGGGCGCGCAACGCGCCGATCCAGTGTTATTGGAACCTATCATGGCCGTCGAAGTTGTAACACCTCATGATTTTCTTGGCGATGTTGTCGGTGATTTAAACCGGCGTCGCGGAGTGATTGATGGCATGGATGAGAACCCTGCGGGTAAAATTGTCAAGGCTTCGATTCCGCTTGGGGAGATGTTCGGCTACGCGACCGACCTGCGATCGACGACACAAGGTAGAGCTACTTTTACCATGGAATTTGATAGGTATGAGGTAGTTCCGGAAAATGTTGCTGAAGCGATCAAAGCACGCTAAGACGAGCCCGGAATTACGACAGTAATCTAATTGTTATTAGGGAGAATGAAACACAATGGCGAAAGCTAAATTTGAACGAACAAAACCGCACGTAAATGTCGGTACGATTGGTCATGTGGATCACGGTAAGACCACGTTGACGGCGGCCATGACAATGATCTGCGCGAAAGACGCAGGTACAGGGGATGTCAAAAATTTCGAGGAAATCGACAACGCCCCAGAAGAGAAAGCGCGTGGAATTACGATTGCTACTACCCACGTCGAGTACGAATCACCAAATCGGCACTATGCCCACGTAGACTGTCCTGGTCACGCTGACTACATCAAAAACATGATCACTGGTGCCGCACAGATGGATGGGGCAATTTTGGTGGTGTCGGCAGTTGACGGCGCTATGCCTCAGACTCGAGAGCACATTCTGCTCGCGCGTCAGGTTGGCGTCCCAAGAATTATTACGTATTTAAACAAGGTCGACATGCTGGATGCAGCTGATCGCGACGAGTTTGTCGAATTGGTAACTATGGAGATCCAAGAGTTACTAGAAAGCTACGAGTTTGACCCAGAATCCCCAATCATTCCTGGTAGTGCGTTAAAAGCCATGGAGGGAGACGAAGGCGATGACGGTGCTGGTTCGGTACGCGAGCTCCTCAAAGCCTTAGATGATTTCATTCCGGAACCAGAACGACCGGTAGACGCACCTTTCTTGATGCCGATCGAGGATGTTTTCTCGATCTCAGGTCGTGGAACCGTGGTAACTGGAAGAGTCGATCGCGGTATTGTCCAAGTCGGAAATGAAGTAGAAATCGTGGGGATTCGACCCACCCACAAAACTACCTGCACCGGAGTGGAAATGTTTCGTAAACTTCTCGACGAAGGTAGAGCAGGGGAGAACATTGGAGTACTTCTGCGCGGTATCAAACGAGATGAAGTAGAACGTGGTCAAGTTCTTGCGCTGCCTGGATCGATTACTCCTCATACTAAATTTTCAGCCCAAGTTTATGTACTGTCGAAAGAGGAGGGTGGCCGGCACTCGCCATTTCAAAGCCACTATCGACCGCAGTTTTACTTCCGCACAACTGACGTAACTGGTGAGGTAACCTTGAAAGAAGGTGTCGAGATGGTTATGCCAGGAGACAATGTGGAATTAAATGTTGAATTGATCAGTCCAATCGCGATGGACGACGGCTTGCGATTTGCGATTCGTGAAGGTGGCCGCACAGTGGGTGCTGGTGTCGTAACAAGCATTATTCAATAGTCTCAAACTCTCTTTAACTAACAGTCTTTCAGCCCTGCCGCGAATTGACGCGGCAGGGCTGTTGAAGTAACGGCTAAAACGTCCTTGATAACGTTCAAAATTTAGTTTTGTTTGTGCGGTTTCCAAAATTTACTTAGATTTAAAATTTATTGTTTCAATCCGATTGCAACAGGGCTTGCAATCTGTAAAATTCCTATCCTTTATGTATTCGGGTGGGTTGCTCCAGCGCCGAGGCATCGAAATATTGCAAATTTCCGTGAGGTACGGGGCTGAGTGGCCGAAGAAAATCGTATACAGATCAGACTCAAAGCGTATGATCACCGACTGATTGATCAATCAGCCGAAGACATCATCGCGGCGACGAAACAGACGGGTGCGAGAATACTTGGGCCGATTCCTCTCCCAACTAAACTCGAGCGCTTTACGGTGCTCATTTCACCTCATGTGAACAAAGATGCTCGAGATCAGTACGAAATTCGTACGCATAAGCGTTTGCTCTACATCGTAGACCCACCAGAACGAACGATTGATGCGTTGATGAATCTTGAGCTAGCGGCAGGAGTAGACGTAGACTTAAAGATAGATACGAAGTAAGCAGAACTTAGAACTGAGAAGTTTGGTCCTGTTTTTGTGGATCGCTCCTTGGTTGGTTTTGTGAAATTTAAGCAACTAGAAAACGTCGCTTGCGAACCTGTGAGAGTTCACGGGTAAGGCGAGTATGAGCACTAGTTGCTATATCTGAACAATCGAAAGACACAAAATGACGATCGGAATTGTTGGTGTAAAAAGTGGCATGACGCGTGTTTTCGCACCGGACGGCGGTTCTATACCTGTCACCGTGGTTCATGCGATACCAAACCGTATTACACAGATTAAAACTGCAGACAGTGATGCATACGAAGCTGTACAGGTCGTACACGGTGAGCGACCGCGAAAGTCAGGTCGACATAGTCGGGGATTGAAACCCGTTCTTGGCCATTGGGCTAAGAGTGAGACCGAGGCGGGCGATCGTATGCACGAGTTTCGTTTGGACCGACACGCGGTAAATACAGCGGATTCCGAGTTAGAACTAGGCGGAGAACTCTCGGTGTCACAATTCTTTGAAGGTCAACGTGTGGACGTCACAGGAACTTCAAAGGGTAAAGGCTTTGCTGGTGTGATCAAGCGTTGGAATTTTCAGCGACAAGACATGACCCACGGCAATTCACTTTCGCACCGAGGTGCTGGATCTATCGGTCAGTGTCAGACGCCGGGGCGTGTTTTCAAAGGTAAAAAAATGGCAGGTCGCCTAGGAAATGCTCAAGCAACAACACAGAACTTGGAAATCGTCAAACTTGACTTAGAGAGAAATACCATATTGATAAAGGGTTCGATTCCAGGGGCATCCGGTTCTCGAGTAATTGTCCGACCCGCGATAAAACAAGGTGTACAAACGCCCCCTGAGACGAAACGGGATCACGAGTAGACGTCATGAAAGTTGCATTGAACACCGGGGAGAGTTTGAAACTTAATGACGCAGTGTTTAATGTCGACTTCAACGCACCGCTAGTGCATCAAGTTGTGCAAGCGTACATATCGAATGGGCACAGCGGCACCAAAGCGCAAAAATCGCGATCTGACGTTCGTGGAGGTGGTGCCAAGCCTTGGCGCCAAAAAGGTAGTGGTCGCGCTCGCGCCGGTACTCGAAATAGTCCCATATGGAGAGGTGGGGGAGTAACTTTCGCGACGAAACCTACGGTGACCTGGCAGAAGGTCAATCGGAAAATGTACCGGGGTGCGATGCGTTGTATTCTCTCAGAATTGCTGCGGCAAAAACGAATTACCATCACTGAATCTTTCGACATTGACCAACCAAAGACCAAACTCCTCCAACAAACTCTCCACGATCTCAAACTCCAAAATCCCACCCTCGTACTAAACCAACCGTCCGCGAACTTACAGAAAGCGGTCTCCAATTTAAAAAACATTTCTCTTGAGAATTCCACCAACGTTAGTCCGACATTGTTGGTGAGTGCAGAACAATTATTGATCGACGTTGAGTCTATCCGTGCGTTAGAGGCGCGCCTAGCATGAATCCACAAAGACTATACGGCATTCTTGAGCGCCCACACGTAACCGAAAAGGTAACTCGTTTAGGTATGCGTTCGAATCAGTATTGCTTTGTCGTCGCCAAGGATGCAACCAAAAAGGAAGTGCGCGATGCTGTGGAACAACTTTTTGACGTGGTTGTCGACAATGTGACGACTGTGAACGTCAAGGGCAAACCGGTTAGTCGACTCTTGCGACGTTTACCATCGGGAAAACGAAAGAATTGGAAGAAAGCATACGTGCGCTTGAGAGAAGGTGAGCGTATCGACTTAACCAAGGAGATTCGCTAATGCCTGTAGTACGTACGAAACCTACTTCACCGGGTCGACGCTTCGTAGCCAAAGTCGTCGACAAATCTTTGCACACTGGCTCACCTTACAAGCCTTTGCTTGAGCCAAAGTCATCGCAAGCAGGTCGCAACGGTAACGGTCGAATTACGGTTAGACATCGTGGTGGCGGTCACAAACAGCATTACCGAAAGCTAGACTTTAAACGAGATAAAGATGGCATTCCAGCGATTGTAGAACGATTGGAATACGATCCAAATCGAAGCGCAAACATTGCGCTGTTGAAGTATGTCGATGGAGAACGAAGGTACATCATTGCACCCAAGGGTTTGAAACCTGGTGCGGAACTTCGTTCAGGTTCTACTGCTCCTATCCGTTCCGGCAATGCTATGCCATTACGGAATGTTCCGATTGGTAGCTTAGTACACTGTATTGAACTTAAGCCGCGTAAAGGGGCGCAACTTGCACGAAGTGCTGGAACTTCTGCACAGTTAGTAGCACGAGAAGGTAATTACGCGACTCTTCGACTTCGATCTGGTGAAATGCGTAGAGTGCTGAGCGAGTGTCGCGCGGTACTAGGGGAAGTAGGAAATACAGAGCACAACTTACGGTCATATGGCAAAGCTGGAGCAAAACGCTGGCGAGGTATTCGACCAACCGTACGAGGAGTTGCAATGAACCCCGTCGATCATCCTCACGGTGGTGGTGAGGGTAAGTCTAGTGGCGGTCGCCATCCCGTGTCACCTACTGGAGTCCCCACGAAAGGACATACCACGCGCCGCAAACGACCAAGCGATCGACTGATCATCCGCCGGCGAGGACGTAGTTAACAATGGCACGCTCTATCCGCAAAGGACCATTCGTAGACATTCACTTACTAAGGAAAGTAGAGAAAGCACAGGAAAGCCGAGATAAACGTCCGATCAAGACATGGTCCCGGCGTTCAATGATCGTACCCGAAATGGTGGGTTTAACAATCTTGGTTCATAACGGACGACAACACATGCCGGTGTTCATTACCGAAGAACTTGTGGGGCACAAATTAGGCGAATTTGCTGCAACCCGAACGTTTAAGGGACATGCCGGCGACCGAAAGGCGTCAGCCGCGCGGTAATTCGGTAGGGTAGCGTTTTCATGAGAGTACAAGCTGTAGCCCGAGGATTACGTGTTTCTCCGCAAAAGGCAAGACTCGTTGCAGACCAGATTCGAGGTCGCAATATTCATGAAGCACTCAGTATTCTGGAACACGACGTACAGAAGAGTGCAAAGTTAGTCAAAAAAGTCCTTGATTCCGCGGTGTCAAACGCTGAACAGAATTTGGATGCTGATATTGACGAACTATCCATTAGCGAAATCTATGTGAATGAGGGCTTTCGAATGAAGCGATTTCGAGCACGCGCTCGGGGACGCGGTAACCGCATATTAAAACGCACTTGCCACATCACTATCGCGGTGTCAGATCACCTAGATGATGAGTAACTCAATAGGATAGACATGGGTCAAAAAGTAAATCCAAATGGATTCCGTTTAGGAATAGTTCGTGACCACAGTTCGATTTGGTACGCTAACAAGCAAAAGTACCGCGAGTTGTTAAAGAATGATCACGAAATTCGAGAGTTCATCGCATCTGAATTGAAACAGGCCTTCGTTAGCCGCATTGATATTCAGCGACCGTCGCAAGATGCACGCATTACGATTCATACGGCTCGTCCAGGAATGGTGATTGGGCAACGCGGTGCCGATGTTGAGCGCTTACGCGGACAGCTGCAACAACGCATCGGCGGTCCCGTGGTGATTAATGTCGAAGAAGTGCGGAAACCAGAGTTGGATGCGTATCTCGTCGCGTGTAATGTAGCACAGCAACTTGAACGGCGAGTTCAGTATCGTCGAGCTGTGCGACGGGTGCTCCAAAATGCGATGCGTCTTGGTGCTGAAGGGATCAAGGTCCGAGTATCTGGTCGGTTGAATGGACAGGAACTTGCTCGCTCCGAAGTCTATTCCGAAGGCCGGGTACCACTACACACACTTCGTGCTGATATTGACTACGCGGTAGCCGAAGCAATGACAACCTATGGAGTCTTAGGGGTGAAGGTTTGGGTCTTCAAGGGAGAAGTCATTGGTCCATCTGATGAAAGTGCACCGAATCCTCAAAGAGGCAATTAGCTCTAACAATGCTTCAACCCACGAGAACAAAATACCGTAAGCAGCAAAAAGGTCGCAATCGCGGTCTCGCGCAACGCGCAAACAAAGTGTGTTTCGGTGAATTTGGTTTAAAAGCTTCTGGTCGAGGTCGAATGACAGCACGACAGATAGAAGCGGCGCGCCGAGCGATGACTCGATCCTTACGCCGTGGAGGTAAAGTTTGGATCCGGGTCTTTCCGGACAAACCGATTACGAAAAAGCCTCTTGAATTACGACAAGGAAAGGGTAAAGGCTCGGTCGAATATTGGGTCGCGCAGATTCAACCCGGCAGGGTGTTATATGAAGTAGCCGGAGTCAGCGAAGCGGACGCACGAGTCGCTTTTCGACTCGCGGCGAGCAAATTGCCTTTTACAACGACCGTAGTAGCTCGGCAGGCAATGTAATGAATACGGAAGATATGCGAGAAATGACCTTACAGGAACTCCAAGAGGAGTATGTGAAACTCCGCAAAGAACAGTTCAACTTACGCTTTCAACGCGCCTCTGATCAACTTGCCCAGACGCACTTGATCAAAGAGGCACGTCGAAACCTCGCCCGCGTTAACACCATTATCCGAGAGAAGCGCGATGGCTGAATCACATACAACCACAGCGCGTACCGTTAGTGGGCTCGTTGTTTCCAACACAGCGGACAAGACCATCTCGGTACGCGTCGATCGAAGAGTGCGACATCCGTTGTACGGCAAGATTATTGGGCGATCTTCAAAGTTTCAAGTTCACGATGAAAACAATGAAGCACAAGTAGGCGATACCGTGAGTATTCAGGAATGTCGTCCAGTGTCGAAGACGAAATCGTGGAAGTTACTGACAATCGATGAACGGGTTAAAAAGGCTCAAACATGATTCAGAGTGAGACTGTACTCGATGTAGCCGACAACAGTGGCGCTCGTCGAGTTCAATGTATTAAAGTACTTGGAGGCTCCCGTCGCCGTTACGCGCACATCGGTGATGTCATTCGCGTGACTGTTAAAGAAGCCATGCCCCGGAGTCGTGTTCGTAAAGGTCAGCTCTTACGCGCCGTTGTGGTTCGGACCAAAAAAGGTGTGCGACGACAAGACGGCTCAGTCATTCGCTTTGACCAGAACGCCGCAGTGCTTGTGAACGAAGCTAAAGAGCCAATCGGCACACGAATCTTTGGACCGGTGACAAGGGAACTTCGAGCGCGCGATTACATGCGCATTATTTCTTTAGCTCCCGAGGTACTGTAACGATGCGTCGCATTCAAGTCGATGATGAGGTGATCATTTTGACGGGCAAAGATAAAGGTCGAACAGGCGATGTGGTTGAATTTAGGGGCGAAGATCGAGTGATTGTTAGTGGTATTAACGAAATCACACGGCACACTCGAGCACTAAAACCAGGAGATCGCCACGGTCGACTACAGAAAGAAGCGCCTCTGCATATTTCTAACGTTGCTATTCTCAATCCAGAAACCGAAAAAGCTGACAAGGTAGGTATTCGGATCGAAGACGGAAAGAAAGTTCGCTACTTTAAATCCAATGGTGCCCTAATTGAAGACTAACGGTCAGATGAACAGTCTACAGCAGAAATATGTAGAAGAGATACGACCTCAGCTAATGGCTGATCACGGTTATACGTCAGTCATGCGCGTCCCGAAGATCGTAAAAGTCACACTCAACATGGGTGTGGGTAAAGCCATCGCGGACCGAAAATTACTTGATGGAGCAGTGGATGACCTCACAAAAATAGCTGGACAGAAGCCCAAAGTCACGCGCGCTCGCAAATCGGAAGCAGCATTCAAAATTCGCGCGGGTAATGCTATTGGCTGCAAGGTCACGCTACGTCGAACCATCATGTACGAGTTTGTGGAAAGACTTATTGGGATCGCGATCCCGCGGATGCGAGATTTTCGAGGGTTAAGTCCACGAGCGTTTGATGGGCGCGGAAACTATTCACTTGGGATTACGGAGCAGATTATTTTCCCTGAGATCGACTACGACAAGATCGATTCCCTACGTGGTTTAAACGTCACTATTACGACAACAGCACGCGACGATGCCGAGGGACTAGCGTTATTGAAAGCCTTCAACTTTCCCTTTAGGAGCTAACGATGGCGAAAAAATCCATGCTTGAGCGCGAGAAGAAACGACAGCAGACTGTTGCGAAGTATGCGGCAAAACGAGCTGAATTGAAAGCTAAAGTTAACGACCGGGCACTCGATGACGATGCGCGCTGGGAAGCGCAGTTGCAATTACAACAACTTCCTCGCAATGCGAACCCAGTACGACTCCAACGTCGGTGCGAGATCACTGGTCGACCACGCGGTGTTTATCGCCGCTTCGGCTTAGGGCGGACTAAACTGCGCGAAGCCGCAATGCGTGGTGAGATTCCTGGACTCAAGAAATCTAGCTGGTAATTCTTATGAGTATGCAAGATCCGATTTCAGATTTTCTCACACGTATTCGCAACGCTACGATGGCGGCAATGTTGACTGTGTCGATGCCGAATTCAAAGATCAAAGAAGCAATCTGCCAAGTACTGCAAGACGAAGGCTACATTCTCGGTTATTCGGTCGACAAATCCACAAAGCCAACTCTCACAGTGGAGTTGAAGTACATAGAAGGTGTCCCTGTAATTGAAGAGTTAAAGCGTATCAGTCGCCCAGGTCTGCGTGCCTACAAAACCAAAGATGGACTACCAAGTGTAAATGGAGGCTTAGGCATCGCGATTGTGAGTACGAATCAAGGATTAATGACGGACCATGCAGCACGTCGTGCCGGTGTCGGCGGCGAGGTGCTGTGCACAGTCTTCTAGGATGAATTGAGATGTCACGGATTACAGAGCGAGAAGTAAACATCCCTTCAGGAGTGGAAGTGGTTGTTTCCAACACAGCAATACGTGTCAAGGGTAAGCACGGTGAATTGTCGGTGCCGCGTGCTGATGGAGTGAGTGCGAAAAAGCAACAAGACACTTTGTTCATAAAAACCAAAGGTACTTCCAGACACGCACGCGCAATGACCGGTACTGTCAATGCGCTGGTGCAGAACATGATTAAAGGAGTATCTGAGAAGTGGGAGAAACGACTGCAAATTGAAGGGGTGGGATATCGTGCTCAGCTTCAAAATAATCGGCTCATAATGCAGTTGGGATATTCGCATTCAGTCGAATTCGAGCCACCAAAAGGCATAGAGCTGACGCTTCCTTCACCCACTGAGATTGTAGTTACTGGTGTTGACCGTCAGCTTGTCGGTCAAGTTGCCGCCGACATCCGAAGTAAGCGTCCACCGGAACCATACAAGGGGAAGGGAATACGCTATCAAGGCGAATATATAAAACGAAAAGAAGTGAAGAAATAAACATAGTTGAGCTATGAGTACTAAACATCGATCTAGGCTGAGACGAGCGAAACGCTCGCGAATTAAGATGCGCGAACTAGGCGCGGTTCGTTTGAGTGTACATCGAACTTCTCAACACATCTATGCTCAAATAATCGACAGTTCGGGTCAAGAAGTTTTAGCGCAGGCGTCAACACTCGACAAGTCTTTGAAGTTGAAGAAGACTGGAAACAAAGAAGCCGCCAAAAAGGTCGGTGCGACTATTGCAACAAAAGCCAAAGACATCGGCATATCTAAAGTAGCATTCGATCGTTCAGGCTATTTATACCATGGTCGGGTTAAAGCACTAGCGGATGAAGCGCGTAATCAAGGGTTGGAGTTCTAAACATGGCATACTCAGAAGAAATTCGAGAAGAGGGATTGGTCGAAAGACTCGTTTCCTCTACTCGCGTTGCGAAGACTGTCAAAGGTGGACGACAACTTTCATGGACAGCACTGTCGGTCGTGGGTGATGGTGCAGGCAGAGTTGGATTCGGTCGCGGAAAAGCTCGAGAACGCGCGGAAGCAATCGAAAAATCGGGACAGGTAGCACGACGAAATATGTTCGACATTGAGCTCAACGGAGTTACGCTCTGGTATCCGATCGTTGCCAAACACGGTGCTTCCAAAATTTTCATGCAGCCAGCTTCAGAAGGTACTGGAGTAATTGCCGGCGGTACGATGCGTGCTGTACTTGAAGCGGCCGGCGTGCGCGACGTATTGGCGAAGTGTTATGGTTCAACTAACCCTACTAATGTAGTACGTGCAACAGTTAAAGGATTAGTCAATATGCGGTCGCCGCGGATGGTAGCTCTTAAGCGTGATAAAACTGAAGAGGAAGTTCGCGGTCATGAGTAAAAAGACTACAGCGAAAAAGCTGCGCTTGCGCCTCGTGAAGAGTAATTCGGGTCGGCTTAAAAAACATCAGGCATGCGTGCGTGGTCTTGGCTTACGACGTATTGGACACGAAGTAGAAGTAATAGATACTCCCGCGGTGCGGGGGATGATAAATCAGGTTAGCTATCTTCTCGAAGTAACGGAAGCATCAGCAAAATGAAACTAAACGAATTAACACCTGCACCAGGTAGTAGAACTACGCCGAAGCGTGTTGGGCGCGGTGGTTCATCTGGTTATGGGAAGACCTGTGGTCGCGGTCACAAAGGTCAGTGCTCGCGCTCGGGTGGTGGCGTTCGCCGAGGTTTTGAAGGCGGGCAGCTTCCATTGCAGCAACGAATTCCAACTTTTGGTTTTCGCTCTCGAGTTCAACGGATAACAAGTGAAGTCCGTTTGCACGAACTTTGTGCTGTTGAAGGAGACGTAGTAGACCTGCAGAGTCTAAGACAAGCGGGGCTTATCACCGCGAATATTAAACGAGTCCGCATCGTTCAATCCGGCAATTTAGACAGAGCCCTGACAATACGTGGGATTAAGGTCACAAAAGGCGCATGCACAGCAATTGAAGCAGCCGGTGGGAAGGTAGAAGAATAGAAACCTAATGGCTACTACCGCACCAGCATTGGCAGGAGTTCAGACTGGGACGACAGAACTACGAAAACGTCTGCTTTTCGTATTGTTCGCGTTACTGGTTTATCGCATAGGTACCCATATTCCGGTCCCGGGGATCGATCCGGTAGCATTGCAGCGCTTGTTCGATGCGCAGCAGGGCGGAATTCTCGATCTCTTCAATATGTTTTCTGGCGGTGCGCTGGAACGAATGAGTATTCTCGCTCTAGGCGTCATGCCTTATATCACTTCAAGCATCATCATGAACTTGCTCACGATGATGTATCCGCGCTTGAACCAACTTCGCAAGGAAGGGGAATCAGGTCGACGTAAGATCACCAAGCTGACCCGCTACGGGACTTTAATCATTGCGATCGTCCAAGGAGTTGCGCTCACCAGCACTCTGATTGCCCAAGGACTGCCGTTTCAGGGTAGTTCCACGTTTGGATTTTTCTTTATTGCTTTGGTTACTTTGGTAACTGGGGCTCTATTTATGATGTGGCTTGGCGAGAAAATCACCGAACATGGAGTTGGTAACGGGATTTCATTGCTGATATTTGCTGGGATTGTGTCTGGGTTTCCAGCAGCTATCGCTGGAGCCTTTGAGTTGGCTCGAGATGGTACGATACACATGTCAGTTCTCTTGGTGATCTTGGTTGTTGCGATCGGGTTAGTTGGGTTCGTAGTATTCATCGAGAGAGGTGAGCGTCGCATCACCATTCACTACGCCAAGCGCCAGCAGGGACGCCGGATGGTACAAGGTCAGACCAGTCATCTCCCCTTCAAAATTAATATGGCGGGGGTCATCCCCGCGATATTTGCCTCAAGCTTGTTGCTTGCGCCGGCTTCTATGTCCCAATGGTTTGGGCAGAACGAAGGTTTAGGCTTTTTGCAGGAAATTTCATTGATATTAAGTCCTGGACAACCACTATACATACTGTTGTTCGCGGCGGGGATAATTTTCTTTAGCTTCTTTTACACTGCAATTGTGCGCGATCCCAAAGAACTTGCGGACAATCTAAAGAGACAAGGAGCATACATACAAGGGATACGTCCAGGTCAACAAACAGCTGACCACATCGACGATATCACCACTAAATTAACAATTTTTGGGTCCTTGTATGTCACTTCGGTATGTTTACTTCCCGAACTCATGCGCGCGTTTTTTGACGTTCCTCTTCAATTAGGTGGTACCGCGTTGTTGATTGTGGTTGTCGTCGCGATGGATTTCATGTCGCAAGTTCAAGCACATTTGCTTTCCAGCAATTACGCAAAGTTGATGGAAAAGTCGAATTTACGCAACTACAGTCGTCGAACACGGTAGGTATTTTCAAGCGTCTGGTAGATCATGAAAGTTAGAGCATCCGTAAAAAGAATGTGTAGGAACTGCAAAGTTGTGCGGCGTAAGGGTCGCGTCTACGTGATTTGTAAAACAGAACCTAGACACAAACAGAGGCAGGGTTAGAGCATATGGCACGATTTTCTGGCGTTAATATCCCAGACAATAAACACGCATCAATTTCTTTAACATACATCTTCGGTATAGGGCGAAGTACGGCTCGTAAGGTGTGTGGTACCGCAAACGTAGAGCCTGATAAGAAAATTCAAGATTTATCTGAGGAAGAACTGAACCGCTTGCGTACAGCCGTGGATGAACTAACGGTTGAGGGTGACCTTCGTCGAATCAATTCAATGAATATCAAGCGTCTCATGGACTTGCGGTGTTATAGAGGCTTACGTCACCGACGAAATTTACCCGTTCGAGGACAACGGACGCAAACGAATGCGCGTACGCGAAAAGGACCACGCAGAATTATTAAGAAATAGTCATGGCTGAAAAGGGAAAAAGAGGAACACGTGAGAGCGCCGCGGCACGACGACGTGGCAAACGTATCGTAACAGATGGTCTTGCACACATTCATTCGTCTTACAACAACACCATCATTACGTTTACAGATCGTCAGGGCCGTACTATCGGTTGGTCGAGTGCTGGAGCTGCAGGATTTAAGGGTACTCGAAAGAGTACAGCATTTGCTGCACAGACCGCGGCTGAGGGCGTAACCACCAATATGATTGAAAATCATGGGTTAAAGAGCGTCGACGTGTTTGTCAAAGGACCAGGTCCAGGTAGAGAATCGTCAATCCGCGCGATGCATGCCGGAGGACTTCGGATCAACAGCATAACCGACGTAACACCAATTCCGCACAACGGATGTCGCCCTCCGAAAAAGCGGAGACCATAAGGGATCTAGCATGGCACGATATACTGGACCAAAATTGAAGCTCTCTCGTCGGGAAGGTACAGATCTGTACCTGAAAAGCGGTGTTCGCCCCCTTGATGAGAAGTGTAAAGAAAACAAAATTCCTGGAGAGCAGGGAGCACGTCGCGCCGTTGGCGGCGGTCGAATGTCCGATTATGGGATTCAGTTGCGTGAGAAACAAAAGGTGCGTCGCTTGTATGGGGTCCTTGAAAAACAGTTTCGCAATTACTATAAAAAAGCGGACCAACAAACAGGTGCGACCGGTGTTAATCTACTCCTGCTGTTAGAGTCTCGATTGGATAATGTTGTGTATCGTTCTGGGTTTGGTTCTACCCGTGCAGAAGCTAGACAACTGGTGACTCATAAAGCAGTAAGAGTGAACGGCGCGGTGGTGAATATACCATCGTATCAGGTACACCCCGGTGATGAAGTTTCTGTCGGTCCCAAGCAACGCCAGCAGCACCGTATCGGAATGGCGATGGAACTCGCGAATTTGCGTGGTTATGTTGAGTGGATTGAAGTCGACGCTGAAAACAAGAGCAGCGTGTTTAAACGATTGCCCGATAGAGAAGAACTACCACGTGAGATTCAAGAAAATCTTATCGTAGAACTGTATTCCAAGTAATAGCACAGCCTACACTGAATACTCGGAGGATTATTTAGCCTATGAACACAATGGGTACTGACCTATTGCAAGCAAGCGATTTAGAAATTGAAACGCTCAGTCCGACACGTGCGCGTGTTGTACTTACTCCTTTAGAGCGTGGTTACGGCCACACCATTGGAAACGCACTGCGACGAATCCTTTTATCTTCGATGCCAGGCGCGGCAATTACGGAGGTTACCGTCGATAACGTTCTACATGAATACTCAACTTTAGCGGGTGTTCGTGAGGACATGTTAAATATCTGTCTAAATCTCAAGGGTGTCGCTGTACGGCTTAATGGGCGCGACGAGAGTTCGATGCGTTTGTCAGCTACAGGACCTGGAGAAGTGTCCGCGGGCGATTTCATCCACGGAGATGACATTCAAGTTGCTAATCCAGAGCATCATTTGTGTACCTTGAACGAACATGGATCGATTCGAATTGATGCCGTTGTCGCTAGAGGTCGAGGATATCAGCCTGCAGATCAACTCGCTATTAGCGAAGAAGACAAAGTCATAGGACGGTTGCGATTAGATGCGTCTTACAGCCCAATGCGAAGCGTTGATTACAAGGTTGAAAAAACTCGCGTGGAACAACGCACCGACATGGACAAATTGATCCTGACATTGGAATCAAACGGTACGATCGGTCCGGAAGAAGCTGTTCGACATGCGGCGACTATTCTTACGCAACAGCTTGCGCCTTTTGTTGATTCAGACTTGCTGAAGGAGGTCTTTCAAGCTCAGGAAGCTACGAATATCGATCCATTCTTGTATGAATCTATCGACGCGCTAAATTTGAAGACGAGATCTATCAATTGCTTAAAAGGAGAGAACATAGCATCTATTGGAGAATTGGTACAACAGACTGAGGAAAGTCTCTTTCGTACTCCGAATTTAGGTCGAAAATCTCTCACCGAGATCAAAGAAGAGCTTGCCTCTCGAGGTCTCTCTTTGGGCATGACCATTCCTGGTTGGAAGCATCAGTCGTAGTCCAATTCTAAGTCGACCAAAACACGTCAAACCCATTTGAAGATAGAGATGCCTTATGCGACATTTAAAGAGCGGTAGACACCTTAATCGAACATCTTCGCATCGGAAACGCATGTTTGCGAATATGTGCGTGTCCCTCATTGAGCATGAGCAAATTCAAACTACCGTGCCCAAAGCCAAAGAATTACGTCGGTTCATCGAACCACTCGTTACCCGAGCGCGCGAGGACACAGTCGCAAATCGACGATTGGTGTTCGCGCAGTTACGGAGCAAAGCTGCGGTAGGGAAACTATTCACGGAACTCGGTCCACGTTATCGGGAACGACCGGGTGGTTTCACGCGTATCGCCAAGGCAGGATACCGTCAAGGTGATTCCGCGCCGGTGTGTTTTATCGAATTTGTCGACCGACCGTTAGAGGAAATAGCCGACGAAGAATAACCTTCGTTTTAGGAGGTATTAAGCAGTCTGGGCCAGCGTCTGAGCCCGTATCAATGCTCTTTTCAGAAATGAGCTGGTGTGTGACTCGGAACACCCGCTAATTTCCTCTGGCGTACCTGTCGCGACAATCTCGCCTCCGCGCGCTCCTCCCTCTGGACCCAAATCGATGATCCAATCCGCAGTTTTGATCACGTCCATGTTGTGCTCAATCACAACCACGGTATTACCGTGATCTCGAAGTCGAGTCAATACGCTCAACAGCAGTTTAATGTCATGGAAGTGCAACCCGGTGGTGGGTTCGTCGAGAATGTATAGATTTCTCCCCCGATCTCGCTTGGATAATTCTCGAGACAATTTGACACGCTGAGCTTCCCCACCGGACAGAGTGGTTGCACTCTGCCCCAAGCGTACATAAGAGAGTCCTACATCCAACAGCGTTTCGAGTTTGTGCTTTATGTTAGGGATAGCTTGAAAAAACTCGTATGCTTCCTCAATTGTCATATTTAGCACTTCGTGAATGTTCTTGCCCTTGTATTTGACTTCAAGTGTCTCCCGGTTGTATCTTTTACCTCCACAGGTTTCGCAGGTAACATAAACATCGGCCAAAAAGTGCATCTCCACTTTAATTAGTCCATCGCCGCGGCACGCTTCACAGCGACCGCCTTTTACATTAAAACTAAATCGACCCGGTTTATAACCTCGAATCCGAGCCTCACTAGTCTTGGTAAACAGTTCTCGAATGGGTGTAAAGAGTCCGGTGTAGGTTGCGGGATTAGATCTTGGTGTCCGGCCGATTGGACTCTGGTCGATGTTTACCACTTTTTCTAAGTTTGATAACCCTATGACTTCACTATGAGGTAATGCGCTTACGCTTGTAGTACCGTTCAGTTGTCGCGCGGCAACAGGGTATAGAGTGTGGTTTATCAGCGTAGACTTTCCAGAACCGGATACTCCCGTTACACAGGTTAGCAGGCCGATGGGAATTTCGACATTGACGTCTTTTAGGTTATTTCCTTGAGCGTTGTTGATGCCGATAGTCTTCTGCTTCGAGTACTTTGCTCGGGAGACTGGGATTTCGATCGATTGTTTGCCTGTCAAGAATTGCCCGGTCAACGACCGTCGCTCATGAAGAACTTTTGGTAGCGGTCCGTGTACAACAATCTCGCCTCCATGTACTCCAGCTCGAGGACCGATGTCAATGATGTTATCCGCAGTGCGGATTGCCTCTTCGTCGTGTTCAACTACGATCACTGTGTTACCAATGTCGCGAAGGTGCGTCAATGTTGATAAAAGCCGAGCATTGTCTCGTTGGTGGAGTCCGATGGATGGCTCGTCAAGGATGTACATGACTCCAACCAGCCCAGCGCCGATTTGGCTCGCCAGTCGGATACGTTGCGCTTCGCCACCCGACAAGGAGCTAGCGGCACGATCTAGAGTCAAGTAATTCAATCCAACGTTTACCAAGAACCTCAACCTAGCTTTAATTTCTTTGAGCACCTTTTCGGCAATTATTGCTTGTTGGCCGGCGAGCTCGATTCTTGTAAAGAAATTCAATGCTTGTTCGATAGAGAGAGCAGTGATGTCTGAGATGGAAGAGTTACTCACAAAGACGTGTCTGGATTCTTCGCGTAAACGGCTACCTAAACACCCCGAGCAGTGAGTAATACTCATAAACGGATGTAACTTTTCTCTTACGTCATGCGACGTTGTGTTCTGATAACGACGTTGCATCGTGCCGATGATGCCACGAAAGCGAATTTTGTGGGTTCGCATGCGGGACTTGCCTCTAAATTGCACCGCCAATGGTTCAGGTGCTCCGTAAAGCAAAACCTGTTTAAACTTTTTCGGTAGCCTTTTGTAAGGTCGATCAATATCACACTTCATACGACGCGCTACTGCTTCGACGATTGCCCATTGCCACGATGTTGATCGATCCCAACCGATAACGGCACCCTCGGCTAGTTTCAAGCGCTGGTCCGCGACGACAAGCGCAGGGTCAAACTCTACCTCTGTACCCAAGCCGTCGCAAGCAGTGCACGCACCCGTAGGACTATTAAATGAAAACATTCTCGGTTCGAGTTCGCTGATGCTATAGGAACATTGAGAACAACCAAACTTTGAAGAGAAAGTCAGTTCTTCCCAAGACTCTTCGATGGGTGCTACAATCGCTACTTCATCAGCAAGCTTAAGAGTAGTTTCAAATGACTCTGCTAGCCTTTGTTCGATACCTTCGCGTACGACCAAACGATCAACAACGACTTCGATTGTGTGTTTCTTATATCGATCGAGAGCCGGAGGGTGTTCTAGTGTTGTGACTAACCCATTCACTCTCGCTCGGACAAAACCATTAGCTACTAAGTCCGAAAATACATGGACATGCTCTCCTTTACGTTCGGAAACAATTGGCGCTAGCACCATGATTCGCGACTCTGGCGGAAGATCCATTACCGAGTCTACCATTTCACTGATGGACTGTGCAGTCAACGGTAGATTGTGGGTTGGACATCTTGGCTCACCTGCGCGTGCAAACAAAAGTCGGAGATAGTCGTATATCTCAGTGATCGTACCAACGGTGGAGCGAGGATTGTGTGATGTAGATTTTTGTTCGATTGAAATCGCCGGGGACAGCCCCTCGATGTGGTCTACGTCTGGTTTGTCCATCATCGAGAGAAACTGTCGTGCATATGCCGACAGTGATTCGACGTACCGACGTTGTCCTTCAGCGTACAACGTATCGAAAGCCAAGGATGATTTTCCCGATCCAGACAGACCTGTGATTACGGTGAGTTTATCCCTAGGTATGTCGAGGTCGACGTCTTTTAAATTGTGAGTTCTTGCACCACGGATGGATATGTAGGTACTAGGGTGGGTCAATGTCTGTACTTCAAAAAATCAAACTAGCTAGTTTAGCAAGTATGCGCACGTTTTTCAATCTCAGCGGTGAGTTTTGCGAAGCGATTGTCTAGAATTTGAGCATCAATTTGGAGTCCCTTTAATGTATTACGAAATATTCAGTAGTCCCGTTGGACCTCTACTACTTCAGGGTGTAGATTCGAAGCTTCGGCAGCTCTCATTTCTCAAGAATCGAAACACCAAATCGTTCATCGATCCAGTATGGATTCGACGAACAGACTGCTTCGCAGACGTTAAGATACAACTGAAGGAATACTTTGAAGGACAACGTCAAGAGTTTGATGTAGAACTAGACTTTGGAGTACCCAATACAACCTTTAGTGCTCAGGTTTGGCGCGAACTACAACAGATTCCATATGGAGAGACCCGATCCTATCGAGACGTGGCGAATAATATCGGCCGGGCTAAAGCCTTTCGTGCGGTGGGTCAAGCCAATCATCGAAATCCGATTGCGATCATTGTGCCATGTCACAGGGTGATTGGTAGTGATGGAACACTTACCGGATTTGGTGGGGGACTCGACACAAAAAAATATCTGCTTGATATGGAGTCGCGAATATCTCAGGCAAAAGCGATCGCGTAGAGCAGTTCGTTAGCCCTTGATTAACGTCGTTTGTTGGAACATCGACGCTCAAAAAAGGCGTGAGGTGTGGGATGAACTCTTCGGTATGGATGCCGACGTGGCATTGTTACAGGAAGTAAAGTCTTTCCCAGAAGATATCCCGCCAGATGTCGAAATGGACTCCCGTCCGCTCCGCGAACCGTGGGACGTCAAAGACTACGACAGATGGCCGACAATCATTCGACTATCTCGTAGAGTTAAAGTGGAGTGGTTCCAAAGAATTCGGCCATATCATACTCTAAAGTCCGATCAGATAGGAGTGAGTGGAATTGGTACCCTTGCCGCCGCGAGAGTAACATCGTACGAAGCAGAAATCCCGCCATTTATTGTGGCTTCAATGTATGCTCGTTGGATGTTTCCCAATCCTTCGACCAATACCAAATGGAGCGTAGGCTTCGCGGATGGATCTGCCCACCGCATCATTTCCGATCTGTCTGCTTTTATCGGGAGTCATGATCCCTCGACACATCGTATTTTGGCGGCAGGGGACTTAAACACAGTCTTCGGAGTAACTACAGATTCCCCACAAGATTTGCCCGAACGTAATCAGTCGATTTTCGACCGATTTCAAGCTCTCGGTTTCGAATTCGTGGGTCCGCAGAGTCCGAATGGCCGGATGGCAGATACGACTCCAAAATACCTATCACCAGATACCAAAAACGTCCCGACGTTTGCACTTCACAAGAAAGCAGAAAACGCAGTAGATCAATTGGATTACGTGTTTGCTTCGCGAGGTTTTCATGAGTCAGTCCAAACTTGTGCCCTTAATCGAATCGATGAATGGGGACCCAGCGACCATTGTCGCATTCTCATCGAAGTTAGTTGAATACCACTGGTTGCCGAAAGATGAGAGTATTAATGCTTACTAACTCGGTCTCGTAGAGCCAAATCGTCCATCAAAAAACATCGTTCGTTTTCGAACGGTGTCACGCAGTGACAAAAAAATTCGGAGAAAGTGCGTCCTAAACCTACTTAGACCGCGAGACACTATAACGAGAGATTGTTCACTTAGCTCAGAAATAGTTTCGTCAATCGCACCCGATCTGGATGTAAATAAGGAGGTGCAGGAGTTAGCCGATCGAGAAACTTACTCAGACTTGACTCCACGGTTCGAATCGGTTTACGGCCCGGTAATTCAAGCTGTACCTCCCCAGTCGTGTTGTTTACCGTAAGGTAGTACGCGGAAGCTGCGTCTGTACATGCGAAGAATATACTCAAAGGCGAGCGGCTCTTCTTTTGTGCGAGTGCATGCCCAATGAGGTTGTCGATCAGGCGAACACGATCCTCGTGGTTCCACAGGAACATTAAACTCACATGTCCTTCATTACAAGTTCCTTCAAGGCCACCAGACCAGTACGAGCCATAGTACTCTTTGATCGAAGGATGGATGTCTGTTTCGAAAGCGTTTTCTAAACCTGAGAAGTCGTCTGCATTTTGTCTAACTTGCGGTCGCCATTCGATCGCGGCGAAATAATCTAGTTCTAGGGGTTCACCGATCTCGCAAGGAGATCGCCAATGAGGGTCGAATTCGTTCCACAGTTTGGGATATCGCTCGAGAGTTAACTCGATGAAGCGGTCTAAAGAGTCCATAAATCTCAATAAAAGATTATGGATCTAATGATTGCTCTAGTGTTGTATTTCTATCCCTTCGTGCATCGTTAGACTCTTCACCACGCGAGTTGTCTCGGCGCGCCCGAGTTCGTCGCCATTCCTCGTAACGAGCACGTGCCTGTCGAAGCGCACTCAATAGTTCAGTACGCTCTTCCGTGCTGAGTTGAACAACCATTTCGACGAAAACGTTGTCGGCTATGCTTTGTGCACTGTGTCGAATCAGCCAGTAGTCATCAATCGCGCGTTCGAGTGCTTCTTGGTTTATCTCCTTCGCGCTCAATTCTCGATACATACGAGTCTGAGCATTACGAAGTCTGTTGTAATGTGGTCGAACATCTGCGCGCAGTTGTTTCACATATTCAGGCATCAGTTCTTCGATGCGTTCCGGTGATAAAGATCGTACCATCACAGACAACGCATAGCTTGGATCAACACTGGTATCGGTTCGATGCGACGCGAGGTGGTTGCCAATAATGTATGCAACCAAGGCAAGATTCACGATCACCGACAAGAAAAACCCGAAGATGACGCGTCGGTCTTTAATCATTGGCTAAGAACAAGATTTCAGTGTAGTCTTCGAAGTGGACAGTGGTAATTTCATCCTCGATAATCGTCGACTGGTTTGATTGTGAGAATCCAATCAAGAAACCTAACGCTAGCGGTACGACAGCTAAGGCTGGTTTCAGAATCCAATTTGTACAAATGCGTTGCCAGGTCCGTTGGAGCGGTTTTGAATTCGCAATTGCGTTCATTATCCGCCGTTCTAATCCTTGAGGAATTGGAACACTCAGTGCTTGCGGTGCAAGTTTGTCGACGCTTTGAGCATTTCTCAGTACCGCTTGAGCAGCATTCGAGGTCTGAAGTAGTACTAGTGCTTGGTCGCGCGCGCTGTCGTCACTCCAAGATTCAAGATTGGATCCGTGGCGATCTACTAGTTCTTCAAATTTAGATAGCTTCATAAATTTAGTTGGCCCTTTCACTAGGACTGTCTGACAAGGTCTTACGCAGAGTTTTTCGTGCTCGAGACAGTAACGACTCAACCGCATCAGGTGTAGTTTCTAAAAGTTCAGCAGCTTCTATTTGGGACCATCCTTGTACTTGGCAGAGTAAAAACGCAGTACGCTGTCTCTCGGGTAATTTTTGTACTGCCTGCTGTAATGCAATAATTAGTGTTTCATCTCTCCGCGCTGAAGTATCCGGAATCTGGGATAAGTCGACGTCTTCGACGAATT
The DNA here is from genome assembly GCA_009840305.1 of Gammaproteobacteria bacterium. GTDB lineage: Bacteria > Pseudomonadota > Gammaproteobacteria > Pseudomonadales > Azotimanducaceae > Bin55. The sequence goes on from VXNY01000028.1 coordinate 54,367, forward strand.
GCGCTTTTTGTCGGCGAAACAGATCGATGCACAAATTTCGAGTAATCTGATACAACCAAGTGGAAAATTGCACTTTATTCGGTCGCCAAGTCTTGGCGCGCGTCCATACTCTCAAAAACGCTTCCTGCGTGATTTCTTCAGCTACCTCAATGCTGTGGCACATTCGGAAGGCGTACGCATGTAATCCGTGTAAATGTCGGTTCATGAGCTCCCTAAACGCTAACTCATCTCCTTGTTGTACGCGATACATCAATGTGGAGTCCGGTTCTTTGTCTTTCAACGAACAAGTTCGTCCCTACATTAGTACTTATTAGTTGCAGATACCGAATTGTTCACCCTATCGACTTGAGCCCGGTCTTTATTGACTTCGACCTGACGAACGTGAACTACGGCGTGATTCCCAACGTCGGGATTCCCAATTTCGATATTGACTCACACGAACGCTTCGCATTACTTCGTTGTCATCGACTTTAGACAGTTCTGCACGCGATAGAGTGCCATTGCCGTCCGTGTCAATGTCTTCCAAATCCGAGAGCTTGGCATTGAATTCGGTGAGTTCCACACTGCCATTACGGTCGGTATCGTAAATAGCAATTCCTTCTTCTAGCATGTGCGTTCGAAGAGTTGCTCGTCGGTTCTCAAATTCCTCTCTAGTCATGAAACCGTCGCCATTGGTATCGCTAATGTCAAATGCATCCATGTCTTCGTTCCAACGCAGAAACATGCTCGAAGCGAGAGATGATCGTTGACGCCGCGCTCGAAGTTCTTCATTGCTCAGCTCAGCGGTCTCTTCTTCAGACAAACTTGCCAAATCAATTTCTTCCAACGTAATTGAGCCGTTTTCGTCTTCATCTAGAAGTTTAAAAGTTTCGGTCGAGCGGTCTCGAATATCCGTAATAGACGGTTCTTGCCATCTCCAGTTTCCGCGAGAGCCCGAACTACTCTGAGCAGACGCGGTCGCTGCCATTGAGACCGTACCCACAACCGCCAAGCAGAAAATTTGTACCCATGATTTCATTTAATTTCCCCGTGTGAGAAAAAACTCTTACGTATTGTAATGTACGAGAATCGAAGTTTATTCCTTCGTTTACGTAGTCGATAAAACTAATTTTATCGAGCTGAAATTTCTTTTTAAGGCGACATTTTTTTATATACATATAAACATATTTAAGAGTCAAGTCTTAAAATATAATTTCAACGTCTACGGAAACTTGCGGGTGAGTGTGTAAGTTTTCGTGTTTCACCATGTACGTTGGAGTACAAGACTTGACTCACGGTTCCCTAAAAGACCAATCCGTTGTCTGCTAAATCCCAATTCGGGCTCTTTAAGCTCCGGCGATTTCTTCCTTTGTTCGTGACGCAGTTTCTCGGTGCGTTCAACGATAACTTATTAAGAGCCGCACTCGTTGCAATTTTCACGTTTACAGTGCTTGTCTCCGAAAACCACGAAGACATTTACGTAATTGCTGCACAAGGTTTATTGTCCTTACCTTTTTTCCTGTTTTCGGCGACCGCGGGAACGTTAGCCGACTACTTCGAAAAGTCACGGCTGATTACCTACGTCAAATATGGAGAAGTCCTGATTGCGTTTCTAATTGCGCTGGCGTTTTGGTCGGGACAACCGTTGTTTATGCTTGGTCTCTTGTTCTTACTGGGTACGCAGTCAGCGTTTTTCGCTCCTTTGAAGTACTCGATCTTACCACAACATCTTGACAGTACGGAAATAGTAGGAGGTAATGGTGTTGTGCAGATGGGTACCTTCGTGGCTATCTTGTTGGGCACTATCATCGGTACCCAACTGGTTGGTACTGAACCTGAACAAGATGTGGCATATGCGGTTCCCATTGCGTTAGCGGTATTCATCATTTTTGTCGCAGTTGCGGGTTTAATCGCTTCCTACTTCATTCCAAAGGCTCGGTCCCATTTGGACTCAAAACCCCGTTGGAATCCTATCAAGGTCACACGAGATCTTTTAAAGATTGCGAGCGAGCGTCGTTCAGTGATGCGTTCAATTCTGGGTGTCGCTTGGTTCTGGAGTCTTGGAGCAGTCTACTTGGCTCAGTTACCGAATCTCACCGAGGACTACTTACACAGTTCCAAGAGCGTGCTGACGCTTCTACTCTCCGTAGTCACCATCTCAATAGCCTTAGGTTCTCTCACTTGCGAAAAGCTGTCGCGGAAACACGTAGAAATGGGACTGGTTCCGATAGGTGCGTTTTTTATTAGCGTTATCGGCATCGAATTGTTTTTTGCGATAAACTCCGTCCCCGAAACCGACCCAAGAACTGTACTCGAATTTTTGCAAACACCTAGTTCCTATCGAGTATTGATAGAGATGGTTTTCTTAGGCTTTTTCATGGGGATATATGTTGTACCATTGCAAACGCTCGTTCAAGTGCGCACTTCGGTAGAAAAGCGGGCACGAGTTATCGCTGCAATGAACGTAATGAACGCATTTGTGGTTGTTTGTGGCGCGCTGTGGTCGTTGCTCTGGCTACATGTAATTGGTTGGGACATTCCGTCGCTATTCTTGTTCATGTCGATTTTCAATGCGTGTGTTTCCGTGTATATTTTCTTACAGGTTCCTGAATTCACTATGCGTTTTGTAGTTTGGATGCTGTCACATTCAATGTATCGCGTCAAACACGAGGGAATCGATCTTGTACCAGAGTCAGGTGGCACTTTGATCGCTTGTAACCATGTGAGTTACATCGACGCCTTGGTACTCGCCGGTGCTGTTCGCCGACCAATTCGTTTTGTCATGGCCAAAGACGTGTACGACATGCCGTTTTTAAATTATTTGTTCCGTGCCTGTCGAACAATTCCTATCGCACCAAAGTCCGTAGATCCTGAAACATACGACAAGGCTTTCGAGGATATAGAACAAGCTCTTGAAGAAGGTGATCTGTTGTGTATTTTCCCGGAAGGGCGATTGACCCCGGACGGAAAAGTAGGAGAGTTTAAGAGCGGCATAATGAAAATTCTTGAGAAAACTCCGGTTCCGGTAGTCCCCGCAGCTTTAAAAGGTTTATGGGGAATGAAGTTCACCCATCACGGTGAGGGGTTGTTTAAAGGCTCATGGAAACTAAGGTCAAAACTAGGCGTTGCACTCTCAGCGCCGGTCGAGGGACCAGACGTGAATTTATACGCACTCCAAAGAGAGGTTGTGCGGTTGCGTGGTGCTTACCAGTAAAAGCATGCCAAGATGTCTGTATGTTCTGGAGTAGAGCCGCAAGCTCCTAGGCGATTTCCCATATATCGTCCGCATTGGCATGAACGACCCACACAGTTGCTCGCTCGTGACATTACACGCGACACCGAGCTAGACTGGATCAGAATTGCAAAAGACGAAGGTGAGGTCATCGCGGCATACGAAATTGAGCAAAAAGATGCTTGGAATTTTTCGGTACTATCGCTTCAAGTAGCGGAATCGTACCGGAATCAAGGATTGGGTAGGTGGATGTTACTACATGCTGTAGGGCTCATCGAATCAAAAGGGGGTCGTATCGTCCACACTCAGTGTCGTAACCATCGAAACTTTGTTATGCGGATTGGTTTTACCGAAGTCACACCTTGTCATTACGTTATGCAACTGCAACCAGAGTAGTGAGTTCTACATGTCTTTGATCAGTTCAAGTTCCGAAGGCTTACCACGCATCCCCGACGCTCGTGTGGCAATAATCACCTCGAAGTGGCACGCTGAGTACGTCAAAAACGTCGCTGATCAATGTGAGCAGATTCTGGTGCAACAAGCAGCCGTGGTCCAACGACACGAGCTTCCTGGTACTTACGAATTTCCTTACGCAGTTCGCGTGTTAAAAGAAAGTGATACCGATTTAGTCGCAATCGTGTGTATTGGAATCGTCTTGAAAGGCGAGACAGAACACTTTGAGATGATTTTGAATTCTTGTTCATTCGGTCTAACTAAAGCATCATTGGATTACGACGTCATCGTAATTAACGGCATCATACCCGCGACGGATCGAAGACAAATTGTCGCTCGTACGAACACAGATCAATTCAATAAAGGAATAGAACTTGCACGTGCAACAGTCGAAGCGATCGCTTGGACTAAAAGAGTTCGAGGGCTATGATCCTGAGCGTCAACATTTAAGAGCCGGACTTTTTTAAATCGATACAACTCTACCTCTGTTACCAATCCCTAAAGAGGTTGTGCGTGGCGTAGACCAACAATTTCAAGGGAAAAAAGGTCGTATCAGTGATTGTTCTTCGGCCCGTGTTCGTCGCGCGTTTTCCCGACTGAATCTAGGAGACAGTTCAATCAGTTGCGAAATCGAGATTGAAGAATTCAATTCAGTACCCAATTTGCAGAGCAACTATCAGTATGTTCTTTGCATAAACGACCAGAAGATCTCGATACGTGCAACAGAAGAGTGGGGTGCGCTCGCCGCACTAAGTACGCTCGCTCAGCTGTCTGTTGGAATTGGTAAACACCTTCCAGACTGCACTATCACTGATGAACCAAAACATCCTTGGCGTGGGTTACTCGTGGATGTAGCTAGGCATTTCATCTCACTAGCCACACTTTTTCGGTGTTGCGATCTCATGCACCACTTCAAAATGAACGTCCTTCATTTACACTTATCGGACGACCAAGGTTTTCGATTTGGAAGCGAGGCTTATCCAGAGCTCGTATCAGCTGATCATTACTCGCTCCACGAATTACGGAAATTGATTACTTATGCTGCGGATCTAGGAATACGAGTCGTACCCGAGATCGATGTACCTGGACACACGTCTTCTTGGTTAGTCAAACACCCAGAATGGGGCTTCGGGGACGTGAATGAGGATGAATTAAAGGAATTTGGATCTCATCGTGGCTGCCTCGATCCATCCAACCCAAAAACAATGGAAGCAGTGGTTACTCTGTTCGAGGAAATTGCAAATACGTTTCCCGATGAGTACATACATGTTGGTGGAGACGAAGTAGATCCATTCTATTGGAAGAACTCTAGTAGAGTACAGTCATGGGCTGCTGCACATCAACTATTGAATTCAAGAGATATTCAAGCCAAATTTACGATCTCGGTATGCGAACGATTGTCTGAGTTGAACAAGAAGGCAATAGTCTGGGACGAAGCCCTGCACGCATTGTTACCTACCTCTGTAACGGTGCAGGCATGGCGCGGATTGCGTGCCCGAGATATTTCGTTGGCTACGGGCTACCCGACGATTGTCTCCGCACCATACTATTTGGATCTCCATTATCCCACAGCTCTGCACTATTTGTACTCACCAGAAATGTCGTCGCAGGATTGGCGGGATGCAGATACAAGGGTCCAGAACGATCTCCTTCTCGCACATGTCGCGGACGGTGTACGCTGGCATCAAGGCTTTGGCGAATTTCCAAACTTACCTAATAGAGAGTCAGGTGAGATTCTGGGTGGTGAGGCATGCATGTGGTCAGAATTGGTCACCGACGAACTACTACTGACGCGAGTGTGGCCGCGCGCTCCAGCGATCGCAGAAAGACTGTGGAGTGTAGTAGACAACAACGAGGTAGACAGCATGTATGAGCGGTTGAGCGTCAGTCTCCATAGACTACCGGTTTTGGGTCTACCCGATGTGTTGAATACTCAGCAGATTCATCCTTGCACGGAATTAAAACCTCTGTTTGAAATGTTGGAACCTGTGAAATGGTATGGCCGATTGCTCTCAATGGAACTTGTTCGCGCGCGTGCAGAGGGGCGCGATGAGAGCGCGTATTCGCGTCCGTATAACCAACAAACGCCACTCAATCGCGTAGTAGACCGCATACCTGCGGAGAGTCTCTCTGCTACCCGTCTGGCACGACGAATTAAGCAAGGTCAAGATCTATCTTCATGGATTATCGGTTGGCAACACCAACATGTCATATTTGATAAATGTGTCAACAAATATCCTGAGTTAGCAGAATTGCGACCGGCATCCGAGGCTCTGTCAAAACTAGCTGAGGTAGCACTTGGTCTGGTACCGTATGAACCGAGTCTAGTGGGACCTTTCGGGGAATATCTTCTCCCAATCGCTACAGCTTTCGCTGATGATCTCTAACACGGTCTTAGCACAGTGGGGACTCTCTGGTCCGCAAGCCAAACTAGGCAACGGACTGATAAATGACACTTTCTGCGTCGACAACCGCGTGGTGCTTCAACGCATCAACAAACAAGTGTTTACACATCCTAAGCTACTTGTAACTAACTTTAAGAAAGTCTACGACAACGTGCGAGAACTCGTTCCACGACTACTGCCGACAGTCGGTGGTGCAGACTGTTTTGAGGATTCTGACGGAGATGTGTGGAGATGTTCTGTGTACTACCAGTCAAGAAATTTTCAAACTTTACCCGATGAAATGGTTTACGCCGCGGGGCAGGCTTTTGGGTTGTTTCTTTTTCGATTACGAGACTGTACAGTTCCGCTAGAACCGGCGATACCAAATTTTCACGATTTCGAGCATTATCTGAAAGATCTAGAGCAAGTATGGATTGACCACGACGAGCAACCAGATCGATCACTCCTAGATCGATGTCGAAAGATCGCTAAGCATAAACCGTTCACAGTTCGGGGTCAGATTATTCACGGTGATTGCAAGGTCAATAATTTGTTGTTTAATCTCACTAGCAACAGCGTGGTCCGAATCGTCGATACTGATACCCTGATGTGGGGTTATCCAGTCTGGGATTTCGGAGATCTAGTGCGCTCAGTCGCGATGGACAATCAGCATGCCGACCGACTTAAAAAACGCTTGGCTTCTGTTTGTGCTGGCTTTTTTGAGCAGTATCCAATTACCAAGGTGGAAGCGGAGTGCTACGCGTTTGCACCCATACACATGAGTGTGATGTTAGGAATGCGATTTCTAACCGATCACATTCTCGGCAATAAGTACTTTAAGGTGGAACGAGTGGGTGAAAATTTGGATCGAGCGAGAGAACAATTTGAAATTGCTGAGCGATTTGACTCAATTCAAGAAGAATTACAAACTACGATTTGCGCTTGTATTTCAAAGCGTCCAACAAAATAAATATGAATCAGTACTATAGAAACTAGGGGATAACGTTATGCGAATAAGACCAAAACATCGACAGATCCTGCGTATTTTCTGCACGGTGCTTTGTGTTACCTGCGCGTTTGCGTTGTCGGGTTGTATTTCCTTATCTTCTCAACCATTTTCGTTGATATCGTGGGAAGATCTCGTCTATCCTGCGGAAGCGAAAAAGTCTAAAGTCACAGGAACAGTCACTGTTCGGTATGACATTCAAGTAGACGGTACTGTAACCAACGTGTCTGTGGTCCAATCCGAACCACCTGAGGTTTTCGATGCGGCAGCTTTAAAACATGTGCGATCTTGGATCTTTCGTCCTGCAAAGAAAGATGGTGTTGCAGTACTGACAGAGAATGTAGAAAGTGAGATCACGTTTAAGCTAGCAGACCAAATGGAAGATCCCCCGGACTATTGAGTCTTGTTGTTGGAATCCGTTACTTTCGAGGTCAAAATAAGCTTTAGACCGTCAGCGAGCATACTCATGTCAGAGCGTCGATTCTGCCAAGTCCAACTATACCACGAGTAAATTAGAAAACCTAACATCCCTGCAAGTAATAGCGCGTGAGAGCCGTAAAGGTACCATACAGTGGGTTCGTCTCTTGATTGCGCAGAGATCAAGCGATAAATACCAATACCGAACAATGCTAATACGCCAATATGGCTTAGCCAGAAAAACACGCGACTAAATATCGAAAATGTAAATCTCCCAGAGATTAGCGTCCCTGTTTCATCCGCTGTCAACCGCGCATAGAGCACCGGTTTACCGAGTATCAAAAATGGAACCCCCACCCGGTACATCTTGATATTCTCGTTTCGCGAGCGAGCTACTATTTTCTGAGTCTTTCCAGAAAGAGCTTTCACAAGAGAATATTGCTTCAAACGTTTAGTTATTCCTTCCACCGGCACAGTCGTACGTGTTTTTAACTCTATTCCTTTGATCGCGAACTTAATAATTCTTAACATCATATTTGATTACAACTAACTAAATATAAGTATTTGGTGTAATTGAATTAGAGTAACAAATTGATCGCCATCACGAAATATTTATACTTAAGTTTTCGTGTTCAATAAATTTGAACAGCACAAAGCTAAAATAAAACAATTAAAATATATGATAGTAATGAGTTGTTGTAGCAAAAACACCGGTTATTCGATGTTGAAGGAGGGTTGAAATACAGATGGAAGCCAAGACATTTGCGGATTATGTTGCCGATGAGAAAAGTCGAATCTTAGGACTGAAACGAGAATATGAGCAACAAATTAGAGCTGTTGAGGAGCAGATTGCGGATCTTGATCGACAAATGGTTGCGGTTTTGCAATATGAACGGACGGTCTCCGGTAGTCGCAACGTGTCAGAAAGTCGTCGTACACAAATTTTGAAGTTGGTCAAAGCAAAACCAGGTATTCGACGTAAGGCAATCTGCGAAGAAATGGGTATCGATGTCAAAAGCAACAAAGCACAAAGTGTAAGCGTTGCACTTACGAAACTTGTTCAGGAAGGGGACATTCGACGCGACGATTCTCGTGCTTACTATCCAACCAGATGATAGCGCACGTTTTAGTGAAGTCTTAGCCGGCGGAGAAAACTAACTCTCGTCAGTGTTCTTTTTGATTGGTGCTGGCTTTTTCTTTTTTGGGCGAGTATTGCCGTTTGTACCCCGGACAATCTTGCCTCGCCGCGTACGTATATCGCCTTTTCCCAAAGTTTAACTCCTAACGTGTTCTTTGCAGTCCCCAACACTTGAGGTCGTCGGGAAGGAGTATTTTACCGGCGAATTCTTTTTGAATTTCTTCCACAGAGTGCGCTTCCCGACCTTGGGTTCTCCAGTTCCTTCCCCCTAAGACAATGAAGCGAGGATCAGCACGTTTTGAAATTCTCGCAATTTCTCGAGGTAGCAGGTATTTTTCAGTATTCGGTCCCACTGTACCAACCGGGAGCGCGTGAGTGAACACAATGATATCTGCGTCCTTCGCAAATTCCGCCAATACATCTTTGCGATTGCTAAACGCTAATGCGAATACTAGCGAGTGGTCGCCAATGTCTACTCGCCAAGCGAGGGTCGGGACGTCGCCATGGTGTACTGGTATTGCCGATAGTTGATAAGTTTCGGTCCCATAGTCTGACCAACGTTTGCGACCTATCGCGAGTATATCCGTACTTCGTATCGAATATCCCATCGTATTAACCGATTTTAGTACGGGCGCTAACTGCGGGAAAGCGCTATCTTCTCCAAGTAACCTTTCCAAGATTTCGGAAGTTGAAAAGTACTCTTCTGAGCTTTTCGGACCAAACACCCACAACGGTTTGTCTCGATAGGCACGAGCAGAACTTCCGATCATCGCGGGGAAGTCAGCGGTTTGATTGATAGTGTTTTGAGTGAGCAGTATTGCATCGACATCGCTAAATTTAGCACCACTCTCGTCGAAACGAGTCGACGTTCCTTCGCCAACATTGATCAATAGCGTCGCGACGTTGTCGAGCCACACTATATAGCTTTCAGTCGCCCGTTTGTTTTGGAGATCAAAATCACCTGAACCTAGGACTTGGAGCCATACACCTTCCTCGCCACAATATTGGACTTGCGAACTTTGACTCTGAATGGAGTTTCCTAAGAGTAGCAAGACGATAAAGAATATAGCAAATCTGCTCATAACACTACAGCTGACTGACCTCTTCGATTAGGTGTTTTGGATCAATTTCGTCGGGCATCCTCCAATCCGTTCGTGGAGAGAGACTAATAGTTCCTACCTTGGGACCCGGTGGTAATGTCGTACGTTTAAACTGTGCCCTGAAGAAACGATCGACAAAAATCGTCAGGTACAACTTTAAATCGAGAGGTGAGTACCTGTCGGCAAAGGCTAGTTTGGCGAGTTCATAAAGTTTTCGCATGGACGCTCCATTCCGCATGTAGTTATAGAGAAAAAAGTCTTGAACTTCATAGGGACCCAAGATTTTCTCGGTCTCTTGTGCTATCTCTCCCTCTTTTGGTTCCAGCAACTCAGGCGAAGAAGGCGTGTTCAAGATTCGTTCTAGCACCGAACGCAGTTTGGTTTTGGCAAACGATTGCGAGTACCAGCGTACGATGCATCGTACCAATGTCTTTGGTATTCCAACGTTCACGTTGTAGGAACTCATGTGATCTCCGTTGAATGTACACCAGCCAAGAGCGAGTTCTGACATGTTCCCGGATCCCACGACGATGCCATCGTGCAAGTTTGCGAGATTGAAGAGAACTTTGGTTCGTTCACGAGCTTGCGCATTTTCGAAAGTAATATCTCGAGCGCCGTCATGTTCGATGAGTTTTAGGTGTGCGGTTACTGCATCTCTGATGTCCAGTTCCCGATGTTTGATCTTCGCCGCAGCTGTCAGTTCTCGCACTGAAGTCAAGGTATGGTCCGAAGTACCAAAACTTGGCATCGTTACCGCGATCAGTTCTGCGTTGGTCTGTTCGAGACCTCGCAAAGCCTCTAAACACACTAGGAAAGCGAGAGTAGAGTCGACCCCACCAGACAATCCGACAACGAGATTTGTTTTGCCTGAAGCTTGCACTCTGCGAGACAGTCCAAGAACTTGAATGTCAAAAATCTCACTCAACCTCGCATTCAACTGAATGTCGTCTTGCGGTACGAAAGGCGTTGGATCAATCTTGCGCACTGTATCCGTCAGCGGACCGGTCGGGGATAGTCGGACATCCATTATTTCGTCCATGTTTGGAGGAGGAAACGTGGACGATCTTGCCCGTTCAAAAGACACTCGATGAACGTCGCAGTCGACGATTATCTGCTTGGACAGTTCTGAATACCGTGTCGTTTCGTCTAATAAATCTCCGTTTTCAAACGCTAAGAGATGCCCTCCGTACACAGTATCCTTTGAAGACTCTAGGGGTCCAGCACTCGCCATAACGTAAGCACACGCGCACTTTGCACTTTGAACGCGCACGAGATCTCGACGATAGGAAGTCTTTGTGACCAATTCGTTACTCGCTGATAGGTTGAGGATCAATTCAGCACCGTTGGCTGTTAACTTGTTCGACGGCGGATCGGGAACCCACAGATCTTCGCAGATTTCAATACCGAACTTTACATTTCGCCCTATAGAAAAGGTTTGATTTGAATCAAGAGTAAACTCCTCTCCGTCAAATTGACCGAACCATTCGATGTCCTTTCCAGAGGTAAACCATCTCCGCTCATAAAACTCGCCGTGATTTGGGATTGCGATCTTCGGCACGACACCTACAACTTCGCCTTCTGCACAGACGATCGCACAGTTCAATATCTGTTTCGTAGAACCAAATGTCACCGGCGCTCCAAAAACCAAAACTACTTCATTAGTTTGCGACGCGACGTAGCAAATTGCGTCTATGGTGCGCGCGCGTAAATCATGAGTGTAGAACAGATCTTCGCAACTGTAACCTGTTATTGACAACTCTGGAAACAAAGCGATCGCACACCCGGCTTCGACCAATTCTTGATAGTGCTCGAGATGGATTTCCGCGTTCGTAAACGGATCGGCAAGCTTAGTTGCCGGAGCAACTGCGCCCACGCGTACAAACCCTATATTTCGATAATCAAAGTCTGACATGTACCAATTACAAATCTATTTCCGACATTAAAATTCCAAGATTCCTTTGTGTTACTGAAATTATTGTCAAAACCAGTGTCTTGAACTTCGAGTTTTCCAAAGAACACGATTTACTTAGAGAACAAGCCCGTGCGTTCTTGACGCAGCATTGTCCAACCACTGTGGTTCGAAAGATTTTAGAAGGGAATGATCCATTTGATAGAGATTTGTGGAGAAAAGTAGCAGATTTAGGTTGGCTAGCGACCGTGATACCCGAAGAATATGGTGGGTTGGGACTTAGTTATTACGAACTGGCTGTAATCGCCGAAGAACTTGGTCGAGTATTAGCGCCGATCCCGTTCTCTTCCTCCGTTTATTTAGCGGCTGAAATAATACTGCGCGATAGTACTCCAGCACAACGTCGAAGATGGTTACCACAATTAGCCAACGGAGAAGCGATTGGTACCTTGGCATTTGCTGAGAATCTTGGTCGTCCCTCGCCTCAAAATATTAAGACGGTTGCTAGAAATGGGAAGATAACTGGACGAAAAATCGCCGTCACAGACGGTGACGTTGCAGATTTTGCGATAGTCCTAGTCCAATCGGAAAAGGGTAACGGAACAAGTCTCTATTGTGTCGAATCTAGAGAGTTCTCTCACGAAACTGTTGACAGTATCGACCCGACACGATCGCACGCGACGCTCGAATTCCATGACTCATGCGGTGAATTGATCGGTGCCGATGGCCATGGTTGGGAGATGCTTAATGCGGTGTTCGATCGAGCTGCTGTTCTGTTTGCTTGGGAACAGGTCGGCGGCACGGAAAGTACGCTTAAGCAGGCTACCGAATACGCCAAGTCTCGTTACGCATTTGGTCGTCCCATAGGAAGTTTTCAAGCGATTAAATACAAACTTGCAAACATGTACGTAAAGCACACTCTGGCACGCTCTAACTGCTACTACGGTACATGGACTCTCGCTGGTGACCACGCCGACTTACCTTTAGCCGCAGCGACCTGCCGAGTTAGTGCTATTCAAGCATACTACTACGCGACAAAAGAAAACATTCAAACACACGGCGGAATGGGCTTTACATGGGAGTTTGACTGCCAGTTATATTACCGGAGAGCAAAATTTTTGTCTCTAAATTTGGGTAGCGAACACTGGTGGCAAGATCGATTGATCACAGCACATGAACAGCGAAATTTAGTCGCATAGAAACACCGTTGCAGTAGATTCGAGTTATGGATTTCAATGACGCACCTGCAGAAGCTAGCTTTCGTAAAGAAGTTAGGGAATGGCTGCACCAGAACGTGCCAACCAAAAACGAACTTACAAGTTTAAATGAGATACAGCAGGGTAAGCTCTGGCAACGACGTAAGTTCGATGCCGGATGGGCGTGTATTCGTTGGCCAGCACAGTATGGTGGTCGAGATGCATCTGCGATTGAACAGGTGATTTGGGGACAGGAAGAGTCGAAGTACGACTTACCTGTAGATATTTTTGACATTGGGATTGGGATGGCCGCACCGACTCTGATGCATTGGGGAACCGACCAACAAAAACAACAATATCTACCTCAGCTGGCTTCAGGTGAACACATTTGGTGTCAATTGTTTAGCGAACCGATAGCGGGCTCAGATCTTGCGGGAATTCGCTCACGAGCCATTCAAGAAGGTGATGTATGGGTGTTAAACGGACAAAAAATCTGGACCTCTGGCGCGCATTACAGTGATTTTGGGATCATTGTTGTTCGCACCGATCCAACCGTGCCCAAACATGAAGGTTTGACGTACTTCTTCATAGACATGAACTCGCCAGGCATTGACGTGAAGCCGATTAAGCAGATTTCTGGCTCGTCGAATTTCAACGAGGTATTCTTCCGAAACGTAAAAATTCCTGATACAAACCGACTTGGTGCAGTCGGACAGGGGTGGCAAGTTTCGATCACAACACTGATGAATGAACGAGCCGTATTGGGCACTGGCGGTGGCGGTGTAGCATTTAAGAATCTCTTTGAACTTGCGAGTCAATTAATGATTGAGAATCGACCAGCAATTGACGACTCACAGGTGCGAAGTGCGCTTGCAAATTGGTATTGTCAAGAAAGTGGGTTACGCTATACTGGCTATCGTGCGATTACCGCTTTATCGCGCGGGGAGACCCCCGGTCCAGAACACTCCATCAGCAAACTCGTTGGGGCGTCAAAGATTCAAGACATGGCGTCATTTGCTTTAGATTTGTTGGAAATGGCTGGCTCGTTAGCCACTTCGGAACAAGCGCGATACTTTGATTCTTTCTTGAACTCGCCAGGGTATCGAGTTGCAGGTGGCACCGATGAAATCATGCTCAATATACTAGCTGAACGAGTTTTAGGATTACCCCAAGAAGTGCGCGTCGACAAAGGGATCCCGTTTAACGAAGTGCCAACAGGTAGTTAACTACAATGCTAGGCACGAAATTTGCTTTTAGAATAATCAACAAGTAGGAACTTTGATATGGAATATGCCATCCCTATAGTCATCGGCTTAATTCTGCTGTTTGCCCTTGTCATAATTTTGCGTTCTATTCGCATAGTACCACAAGGCTATCACTGGACCGTAGAACGTTTCGGTAAGTTCACCCGAACGATTACTCCGGGTTTGAATCTTCTTACTCCGGTCCTTGAAGCAGTGGGCAGGAAATTTAACATGATGGAACAAGTCCTTGACATTCCAGCGCAAGATGTGATTTCCTCTGATAATGCGCTCGTAACTTGCGACGCAATCTGCTTTTATCAGGTCTTAGATGCGTCCAAAGCAGCATATCAGATCTCAAACTTAGAGCTTGCCACTAAGAATCTCGTGATGACCAATATACGTGCTGTGGTCGGATCAATGGAACTTGATGATATCCTATCGAATCGAGATCGCATCAATATAGAACTACTGAAAAAAGTTGATCAAGCCACCGATCCGTGGGGTACGAAGGTCACGCGTATTGAGATTCGAGATGTGTCTCCACCGCACGATTTGGTTCAAGCTATGGCTAGACAAATGAAAGCTGAGAGGGAAAAGCGAGCTCAGATACTGGAAGCAGAAGGTGAACGCGAATCCGCAATCCAAGTTGCCGAAGGACAGAAACAGTCAGCAATTCTTGAAGCAGACGGAGAACTGGAGGCGGCTCGACGCGAAGCTGAAGCACGGGAAAGACTGGCGGAAGCAGAAGCAAATGCCACTCGAATGGTTTCTGACGCGATTGCACAAGGCGACAACCGAGCGATTAACTACTTCGTTGCACAAAAGTACGTTGATGCATTGGCGGCACTTGCTGCATCTCCAAACAATAAAGTGATGATGATTCCATTGGAAGCGGCGAATGTGATCGGCTCGATTGCAGGAATCAGCGACATAGTTAAAGACATGAACAGTGACGAGTCTTCGCAAGGAGGATCACGACAATGAACAATGTATGGGCACTCGTTTGGTTAGGCGTAGGCCTAGTATTTGGCGTAGCCGAAGTACTGGGGGCAGGCGGTTTTCTTATAGGAATTGCTGTTGCCGGAGTCGGAATGGCAATTGTTGCATTCCTATTTCCAAACTTAGATGCTGTCTTTCAGATTATTGCTTTTGCGATTACCGCAACAGTGGCAACATTCATTTATTACAAGTTTTTTCGAACAACGGACCCTAAACCAAATGTTGAATTGCACGATAAGGTTGGAAACATGGTTGGTACAGAATTCGTAATGGATGATGCACTAGACAGACCCGGGCAGATTAGCACACAGATTGGAGACACTCGGTGGTCAGTGCGTTCTAACACCGCGATACCGAAAGGGACTCGAGTGCAGATCGTCGGAGGCTCTTCAACCATTCTTGACATTGAACCTATATAGGTTTAACTCTACACTAGTTAGTGCAATGTGGGACTGATTACGGTCCGACTTGACAGCAGTAATGCTGTCTTAGTCTGTTGTGTTCTCAGTCTCGAATCTCGACCAGAAACTTTTAGCTATTCAACAAGTCCTCTGTAGCGGTAATTCTCAAGACTAGGCAAACCGAGCAAGCCTCGTACTACGACTTCACATCTCAATTTCACTCGTCACTGAGCTGCAAAAATCGAATAGCGTCGAAAACCAGCTGTTCAGTTCCTGATTTCGGAACGACTGAGACTTCAATCGGACCTGCTGCTAGTTCAGCGCTTCCTATTTGAAGCCACCCTGAATCGTAGTCGCTTATTTCAAAATCAAGTTTAATCTCGGAATCATCGCTGGTGATCGCTGCTTCATACTCACCTTCAAATTTACCTTTGAAATAGTGTCGTCCTACAACCATCATACGGCGTTGTCTGTGTCCAATAGTGTGTTCACCACGAGTGTCCGGTACATGGAACTCGATTTGCCACTGATCACTGGTCGGCAACTCCAAATCCATTAATACATTAGCTGCTTTCGCATTTTCTGTATAGATAAAAGAGCGTCTGTCGATGCCCCAAGCACCGCCAAAGTCAAACCGTTCTACGTTTTTGTCATAGGTTATGACACCGTCATCTTGGGGTTGGACGCGTAAATCGGTGTCATCGACGACTATGCCAAGAATTGGTTCGGGTGTCCAAGTGCTTGGACGTGTACCTTCAAAAGGGACTTGCTCTGATGTGTTTGCATCGGAGAAGTCAGGACGCACAATCATGCTAATCTCATTGACCTGCGACACATCGTAAGATCTGAGTTTCACCCTATATGGTCTTTTGTTCGTGATGATCCCAACTTCGCGAGTTGCGCCAGCTGGAATTAAGATGCGAGGACCTGATTGGTGCTCCGCGTTATTTAGACTACTGTAAGAAAGCGCGCGCTCATCGTCTAGATTCCGAGTTGACACAAACTCTGTTGGTTCCGGGGCAACTCGGAGGCTAGTTCTAAACACTCCCGCTGTGTTTCCGGCACTGGCAACAGCAAATGTGACTTGATAAAAAGCTTCCAGGGTGTCTGGATTCACTTTTTTTGAAACGGTAGCCGGCGAGAAGGAATAGTGAAATTTCTCGGTTTCGTTGAACCAACCCGCCATTATCTCTTTGACGGGTAAATCCAGTGTTTGTGCTGTAGTAAAAACATCCGATACGGTGATGTTCTTATTTCGATAAGTCTTTGACAGTTCTTGTAAGAGTGTACGTGAATTGTCTCGACCAAGTAACTGGTAAATTTTTTGGGCTAGTGCCGCACACCGCAACCGAATCGCTTCCTGAGTTATAGGTGTGGGGTCAAGGTTCGCTAACTCTTGAAGACTGTGTTGCGTTGCGAAATCTAAGACGGCATCGCTCTCCAAAAAGTACTTGAAGACGATTTCGGTTTGATCGATGTGTCGGGTGTACCGTTTGACATAGTCGGTCACAGTTTTTCTGAGCGATACAGCATCTTGCAACACAAACTGTAGCGTGGCATCATCCATCGGCATGTTGTGGATGCTTACCAAGAACTCAGCTTTTGGTGTCATGCGTTTAACCTTCATAGCTCGAGGAAAGAATACACTCGGGGAATAGGGTGCGGCATATGACGTATTGGTCCAAACGAGATGGTGAAGATATGACAGCACCATTTTCATATACTCTCCTTCTGGTCCCTTAAGCCCGACGTCAAATTTAAAGAAATGGTCGGCTAATCCGAGTGCCAAGTCTCCACCGTTGGTACGCATTCGAAAGTATGCTTCGAGATTGCTGCGGTACGCGGGCGTATAGTCATAGTCTTCCCCCATAAAAAATATGACTTCGTGTAGCTTCGTGGCGAAAGCGCCGTGTTCCCGAATTAAATAAGTGCACGGTTCTGTGATCACCGAGTCCATAAAAATACCACCACCATACACCCGCAAATTACTTGGTACGGCTACAAGGCGATACGTGTCACATGTGAAGGAATATCCTTGTGATTTAGCTTCGTCGATAATTTCGACCATCCAGGTTTTGAACACTTCTATGTACTTTTCGTAGTTTTGGAATTCTTGTAGCAGATTTAGTTGACGTTCGGAAATATATAGTTCAAAAGTCACATCAGCAGCATCTAGGTGCGTTGAATACTTGTTTAATGCATTGGCGTACAAACTAATGCCAGACAACGGCTGTTCGGTCGTGAATTGGAAAGTGCGAGTTAGATCGTCCGATTTGTCAAGATCTTGCATTGAGGCATTCCCTGCTAGGATTACAACCCAATCCCTTGGTACATTTATTCTTAAATCCGCCTCAACGAAATCGATGCTACTAGCACCGAGTTTTGTCTGACGAGGCGATGTGGGTAACCAATGAGTGGCGTGTGGTAATGCAACATACTTCCGATCAAATACTCCAGGACTCATCCCGTAGTACGAAATTAATTGATCCCAATAGGGCATGTTCGCTGCATCGAGAGAACTATCTTGATAACCGTATCGAGTATTTGGTCTTCCTCGATATTTAATAGTCAGTTCAACTTGTTCGCTGCTGGCTTTTTCGTGGCTTAAATTTACGAGGAGTTTGCCAGTGTCGAATTCAAACGGTAGTTCTCTATCGTCCATCTGCACCCCATGAACGTTGAATCCTGGATTGAGCCAAAACACCAATTGGTCGTCTTTTGTGACGTTGTCATCCAACGTACCCTTGACGGTAATTTCAGCTGCTAGATTCTTCCCCGGTGCGAACACAACGCTACCTGACAACTCCTGTAAATCCAAGGTAATTCCGTCATTAACGTCCATAACATGCTGTTGCCATTTCTGAATGTTTGATGTTTGATTAAACCATCCCAGGAAAAGGATCGCAAAACAAACTGAAGTAATTGCGCCCAAATATCCACCGAGCAAAACGCGCAGCTTTTGGAGTTGATCCCTACGTGCTACAACCCATGTAGCGCCAACAGTCAGTGTTGCGCACAGACAAACGAAAGCAAGAAATCTGCAGTAATCAAGGTAATCTAGTTTGTCCGCAATCATGTCGGATGCTACATCGCCAACTAAAGGTAAAAACTCGAACAAGACAAACTGATTAAAAGAGACTCGGGTCAGTGCGTAGATGATGCCTGTAGTGATTGCCGTACTAGCAAGCACACTCAATATGGTGATTCTTATCGCATAGTAGACGAAATAAGACAATAAGCTTGCGAAGCTGAGAGAAACAAGCGTAGTGAACACCAAGAAAACGCCAGTACTGACCAATTCAAAAGGTTCAGCCACATCAGCGCTGAGCCATCCTTGCATGGCCGAAACCGCGAACACTATGAAAACAAACCCTAGCATTGGAAGGGCACAGAATAGAGTGCTAGCGGTGGTAGCACTCAATGCATGTACAAGATTCCCAAATGGTTTTGTGAACAGGACCTCTTTGATCTTGAATTGGGACTCGATGGCATATGTGCGAGTACTCAGAAAGCAAGAAACTAGCATCATGAGTGCAAGCGGCACTCCACCTAAATAAATGATCACATAGCGCGCGGGAGGTGATGTTTCGCCAGACCAAAAGCTCTGGGCTTGATCGACGAAGTACAAGTTGTAATGGACGACGGCAAAAACGATCACGAAGAGTGCTGTCCCCCAATATAAGGACTGTTGCACAATTAATCTAACGTGATTTTTGAAAAGAACTTGAAACACTCGGGAACTCTCCTTTCTCCTCTTCAAAGACTAGGATACCACGACGAGGTATATGGTCACCGATTTGAGACGATTAACTTCAATTTGAAATATGACTCTTGAACAAACAGTGTTCTAGGTCGGTGATGAGGTCCTCGTGAATCAATGTCGAATATTTAAATTCTTTGAAGCTTGATGTGCTAAGATTAGATATGTACATATGTTCCACGTGGAACATTTCTTTATTCAGGATGTGTACTCGCATGGTTCTTTGCACTACAAATCCACCAATGTATTGCTATAGTCTAGCGTGTTGTCGTGTTGTTGACTGTTGCGAAATAGATAGACTGAATTCGTTTGAACAGTTGG
Source organism: Gammaproteobacteria bacterium (assembly GCA_009840305.1). Taxonomy (GTDB): domain Bacteria; phylum Pseudomonadota; class Gammaproteobacteria; order Pseudomonadales; family Azotimanducaceae; genus Bin55. Next base: position 73,906 of record VXNY01000028.1, read on the forward strand.
TATTGTGTTTAGTTCTTGGGATCGGTGAGGGAATTCGAGACCACAAGTCTTTGACAGAGACGCGTAATTGGCGCTCGGAGTTTGAGTGATCGTCTGTCGCTTTGGAAGAGCTGCTCCCTTGTGATTGTCGAAAATGCCCCTAGTTATTGGTTATCACAGTAGTGCAGACTTAATAACTGAATATGCGATTTGACAAACTAACTCTTGGATTTCAGCAAGCGCTTCAGGATGCGCAAAGCTTAGCTCTGAAGCACGATCATCAAGTGTTGGAACCTGTGCACGTCTTGGGTGCAATGGTCAAGCAAAAAGACGGAACAATTCCAAGTATCTTAGCGGTTGCTGATGGGAATTTAAAAGGCATTAACGAAGAAATAGAACGGACCTTGGAGTCCTTACCGAAGGTTTCGGGCGGGAGCGGAGAGGTCGTTCCTAGTCGTGCTTTAACCGGTGTGCTAAATACCACTGACAAACTCGCGCATAAGAACGAAGATGCTTATATCGCAAGTGAATTGTTTCTGTTAGCGCTCATCGAAGTAAAAGATAAAACGGCCAACATTCTTTACAAATGGGGAGTTCAAAAAGAAGCTCTTAAATCCGCTATCGACAGCGTTCGCAAAGGAGCAAAAGTTGTCGATCCGAGTGCCGAGGAACAGCGCGATGCACTGAAAAAGTACACCATAGACCTAACCGAACGCGCCGAAAATGGCCAACTCGACCCAGTGATTGGGCGAGACGATGAGATTCGACGAACTCTTCAGGTATTACAGCGCCGAACGAAAAACAATCCAGTTTTGATTGGTGAGCCTGGTGTTGGAAAAACTGCAGTTGTTGAAGGATTGGCACAACGAATCGTGAACAAAACTGTACCGGAAAGTATGAAGAGCATGCGAGTACTTGCTCTCGACATGGGTGCTATGGTCGCGGGGACGAAATATCGAGGGGAGTTCGAAGAACGTATGAAAGCACTCCTCAACGACTTAGCGCACCAAGACGGTTCGGTAATCCTCTTCATTGATGAACTGCACACTTTGGTAGGTGCTGGTGCGTCAGAGGGATCAATTGATGCAGGGAATATGCTCAAACCAGCTCTTGCACGTGGCGAGTTGCGTTGCGTAGGCGCGACCACACTGGACGAATACCGGAAATACATTGAGAAAGATGCAGCTCTGGAGAGACGATTTCAACGAGTACAACTTGACGAACCATCCGTTGAAGACACTATCGCAATTTTGCGAGGTTTGAATGAAAGATACGAGGTTCATCACGGGGTGGAAATTACAGATCCTGCATTGGTTGCTGCAGCGACTCTTTCCCACCGATACATTTCGGATCGGCAGTTACCTGATAAAGCTATTGATCTTGTAGATGAAGCCGCGAGTCGGATACGGATGGAAATCGATTCCAAACCTGAAACGATTGATCGTTTAGATCGGCGGCTGATTCAGATGAAGATGGAACAGGAATCTCTCAAGAAAGAGTCAGACGACGCGTCGATTAAGCGTTTAGAAGAACTTGACGAATCTATCGCAATTGCCGAAAAGGAACTCGATGATTTATCTCGGGTGCTTCAATCTGAAAAAGAAATCGTTTCGAGTACGCACCAAGTCAAGGAACAATTAGAAGCAGCACGTTTGGAATATGAAGTGGCTGAACGTCGTGGTGATCTTGCCCGGATGTCGGAACTGCGTTACGGTAAGATCCCCGAGTTGGAGAAAGCCGCTCAAGTGTCGGTTGAACCCCAGGGACAAAATGGCAGTTTTAAATTGTTGCGGACGAAGGTAACCGAGGACGAGATTGCAGAGGTAGTCTCCGCGTGGACGGGTATTCCGATCTCTCGAATGTTAGAAAGCGAAAGAGAAAAATTGCTCCGCTTAGAAGAGGTACTACACCGTCGCGTGGTTGGACAAAACGAAGCTGTGAGCGTTGTCGCGAATGCAATTCGACGCAGTCGAGCTGGTCTCGCAGAAGAAAATCGACCCAATGGGTCGTTGCTGTTTTTGGGTCCCACCGGAGTTGGGAAGACTGAACTGTGTAAGGCACTAGCAGAATTTTTGTTTGATTCTGAAACTGCTTTAGTACGTTTAGACATGTCCGAGTTTATGGAAAAACATTCTGTCTCGCGGATGATTGGTGCTCCCCCTGGTTATGTCGGTTACGATGAAGGTGGATATCTCACCGAAAAAGTACGAAGAAAACCGTATTCGGTATTGTTATTGGATGAGATAGAAAAAGCTCACCCAGACGTATTCAACATCCTACTGCAAGTTTTGGAAGATGGACGTCTGACTGACGGCCAGGGGAGAACGGTAGATTTTCGGAACACCGTAGTCGTTATGACTTCGAATCTAGGCTCAGATTTGTTTGATACAACTACCGATGTATCTTACGTGCAGATGCGAGAACGAGTAATGGAAATCGTGACGCAACACTTCCGACCGGAATTCGTGAATCGAATCGACGAAACAGTGGTATTTCATTCTTTGAATGCAGATCACATCCGTTCAATCGCGGCTATTCAAGTCGATCATTTGCGAACGCGTTTCCAAGACCAGGGATTCGATCTTGATATTTACGATGCCGCGCTCGATCTGTTGAGTAAGGCCGGGTATGACCCAATATACGGTGCTCGTCCACTCAAAAGAGCTATTCAACAATACCTGGAAAACCCTTTAGCTAAGAAAATTTTGGCTGGAGAATTACCTCCACAGAGTACGATCACTGTAGATGTTGCAGAAGGGAACTTTAGTTTTGTGAGCAACGCCCCTCAAGAGAGTTCTACAGAACCTAAATCTCTCGAGAATGCAAATTCAGACTAATCAGTCTTTTAGTTGTTTGTTCCCAAAGATCTCAATGCGAGCCGACTCGTGTCCAATAACGTTGTCTTCAACGTGCTCGTTGGTTTCGTCGTTCCAGTACCCCCAGTTGTAATCCTTTAGCTTTGGCGGCGCGAGGACGAGAGTCCACGCGGACCCACGAGGAAGTTCACGAATTGAGTGGTAGCGATTTAACCCGCGAAACACATTGAACCATCGAATGTGTTGCTTACCGAACTTGTTGGTGTTCCGATCGTAAGTGTCTTGAATGTAAGAACCGGAGAAAACAAAGGAAAAGAACCACCTCCACGGGTGATTGTGCAACCATCTAAAACTGTCTGTCGCATACATGTGGTGGACATAGATTTCAAACGACTTTCCGCTACCGTCCCCTAATAGGTAATACCGGGTTAGGTACAGCTTGTCATAAACGTATATTGTTTTACCACCAAATCGCTTAAGAATATTGTGAACCCAAGACTCTTGGCGTTCTTGGTCAATTTTTTTGGAGGTTTCGGTTCGTAGGTTTTCGTTTGAGACAGATATAGAATCGCGTAGTTGGTGTTGCATATTCGTGTGTTAAATTACAGGAAAACTGGCCGCTTAGGCCAGTAAAATCCTATTATAACAAATGGTTGTGTGTACATTCTCAGAGGACTATTTCCACCTAAGTGCGAAGGCTAGAATTGCGATACTGATGCACTTTCCAATACACAGCGTCCGATTGGATCGAATAGAGTTGGGAATGGCATTTCACTCAAGAAATGTAGTTTTTCCTAGAGATGTATCCGATACTAGCTGACTTAATGCTAGCTTCGTTGTTGCGGAAGAGTCAAACAGCTCCTAAAACTCTATAAGTCTCAAATCGCGACTCGGATTAGTCCGACAAAGTACCCTAGTTCAACGAATTGGACGATAGAGGACTCTTCTATTCGTGTAAGTAAGGTGAGTTCACCTCATTGTTTTTGAACGAACTCATGATCTTCTAGGAATTTGAAGACCGCCTCTTGAAATTGTTCGTGATAGGCGTCCTCGTAAAAACCATGTCCTGCTCCTTTGATCACCTCTAGATGAACAGGAACACCTACTTTCTTCAAGGCATCGCGCATGCGTTCACTATGGTCAATGTCCACTACCCCATCCTCATCACCGTGAACGAGCAAGATCGGCGGATCATCTTCTGACACTTTGAAAATCGGTGACACACTCTTAACTAACTCTACTTCGAAGTCCAACGCTGGAAAAGTATCAGCATCACCATCCGGTCCGACATGTTCAGTGAGGTCTACGGGTGGAAAAACCGCCAACGCCGCCGCGATTCGATTAGAGACTCTCTCAATGGGATCATCAGAACTCTCGTCGCCTGAGTCACTGTCTAGAGCCAGCATTAAACTCAGATGTCCCCCAGCACTATAACCCCAAGTTACAAACTTTTTTTCGTCTACTCCGTACTCTTCTGCGTGTGCGCGAATGTGCCGAACTGCACGACGTACATCGGAAACGGCATCTGGAACTTTATACTTCGGAGCACTACCGTGGTAAACGTTAAAGACGGTGAGATTACGATCTAGGTAATCTTGAAACATTTCTTGATGCTCTTCGGCCGGTCGCCAATAGGACCACCAACCATAACTGACCATATAAATGATCGCAGTACCGTTTGGTTGGGCGGGTTTGAAAACATCGTAAATAAGAGCCATTCCGTCCTTGTGACCATAAATGACGTCTTCCACAATTTCGACATCGGTGTTCTCTTGGCCGTGAACCATCCAGCCAAAAATCGCCAACACCAAAGCTGTGCCAATTCGTTTATCTAGGTTGTACCTCATAGTTCTTAATTTCCTTGGTTTGAAATTATTTCTTTTTTCTTCGTTGCATCAAAAGAGTTAAACAAAAAACGAGCAAACAAGCACCAAATAGTGTCCCCGCTTCAATGATTTCGTGAAGTTCGGTCGTAGACACTAGTAGTTGCTTTCCGCGGACCACTATTAATGCAGTGATCGAAAATATGAGGACTTGATGAAGTTCAAACGTCTGAGCTATTCTAAAGCACACCAAGGTGAAAGCACCTACGACAACAAGATAGAGAGTAAAAAACACTATACCTAAATTGAGTGTGCTCTCCGTCCAAGTCGAGGGGATGAAAGAAAATACTCCCATGACTAACAACGGCGTTGCTACGGCACACGCAAAGACGAGAATTAAGCTGTGAGTATTTCCGAGCTTCAATTCAACTTCGGGATCTGTGCAATCGATTCTTACTGTTATGTCGAGGTTCTTTGGGCCGCTTCATACCGTTTTCGCGTTTCTTTAACGAACTTGTACCAACGGTGCGAACTTGGATAAAACAGGAGCACCACCGCAACGACTCCAATCAACTTTGTGATTTTTTCGTCCCAGCTAAGTGTTCCTATCAATTCACCAGGAGCGTGAGCATTGATGATTTCAACGAATCCTGCGACGACAACGACGGCGATTGCATATCTCACCCAGCTATGTCCGCGATAGATTGCAAATGCAATAGCACCCCACAGTAGAATGAAAAACAGTTGTGCTCCATTACTCTCGACATCGGAGGGAAACACAACCCACCAGCCCAGAAGTATTACGGCATTCAGTCCTAACAAGGCAGCAACTGACCGCACTAACTCTGGGCGTGAACTAGATATTTCTTGGTAGAAGGAAACCGCGTTATCTGTGCTCATGGTTGATGTTCTTTAAAGGGTATGGTTGCGACTTTACGTGGAGATTTAAGTCGTTGTACGCTTCGATGCAAACAAAGTATACAAAAATCTTAAATAGGCTTGAGTTTGACAATTTACACTAGCTAAGTTGCGACGACTCATTAAAATACCACGGCAGTTCACGAGGGTGGACTTTCCATTTTTTTCAAAGTTTCATTCCTAACAGTCGAAAAATAATTGCTGTGCTGTGTCGAACACATCTCATGAGTGTTCTTGCCGTTCTGTGCACACACTGCTGACCTCTTCCATAAGTGCAAGTTCACTCAATCTGTTTGGCTGTTTTCACTCTATTACAAGGTGCTAGACTATCGTGAACGTTGAAATCGTTGAAATATTACCGTTTCTTCTGTACACACTAGCCGTAATAGTAATTCTCTCTGTAACTCTACTGTTTTCTTGGTTTGTCGGTGCAAAAGCGAGGCATGGTCGCGCCCAGGATATTCCTTACGAATCCGGAATCGTTCCAGTCGGTGAAGCGGAGAATATGCGTTTGTCGATCGAGTTTTATCTGGTCGCAATTTTCTTCGTGATATTTGACTTAGAGACGATTTTCATCGTCGCGTGGGCAATTGCCTTCTGGGAAGTAGGATGGGAGGGCTACATCGCGATCGCAGTATTTATTGTCATGCTCTTGATCGCACTTGCGTATGAGTGGCGCACCGGTGCTTTAGATTGGGGTATCAAATCGCGACACACGATGCCTGATGCGTACGCGCGGAGATCTTCGTCTTAATGCGCTGGCGCTTAGTCAAAACCTCACCGGACGAGTTGATGACTCGGTCGGACGAGGTATACGAAGAAGAAGCGTCTAAAAGTTTCTTAACTGCGCGCCTTGAGGACTTGGTTGCTTGGGCTCGCTCAAATTCAATTTGGCCTTTCAACTTTGGCTTGTCCTGTTGTTACGTGGAAATGGCTACCGGTTTTACGTCACGCCACGACATTTCACGCTTTGGCGCAGAAGTAATTCGTGCCACGCCGAGGCAATCAGACTTGATCGTGGTATCCGGGACTGTATTTCGAAAAATGGCTCCCGTTTTGCAGCACCTGTACGAACAGTTGTTGGAACCTCGTTGGGTGATTTCCATGGGATCTTGCGCGAATTCAGGTGGTATGTTTGATATCTACAGTGTAGTACAGGGAGTGGATAAGTTCTTGCCAGTAGATGTTTACGTACCCGGTTGTCCTCCCCGTCCCGAAGCTTTTATGCAGGGATTGAATCTACTGCAGGAGTCAGTTAAGAATACGCGCCGCCCGTTGTCTTGGGTTATCACGGAAAGTGGTGAACCGGCAAAATACGAACCAAGTCAGCGTGATCTGCACACGCCCGAACGCATGAAAACTCGAGAGCTTGCCGAACCGAATTCCGTCGGTGCTGCGCCGTTGTCTAAAGACCTACTTGGGAAAAAGCGCGCGAAGTGACCGCTGAACTAGCCACGGAGAGTACCGCGTTGCTCGACACTCCAAATGTTGTACGCGAACTAACCGATCGTTTTGGCGACCAGTGCCAATATCAACAAACTGTGGACGGAATTCCTAACGTTTGGATCGACCGCAACCAAATTACAGAAGTCCTTCAATATCTGAAACACGACGCGCAAGACAGTTTCGAGCTGATGTTCGACTTGTCTGCAATCGACGAGCGACACCGTAAGTTTCGTGCAGACCAACCTCCTTCTGACTTTACGGTGTTTTACCACTTGATGTCGTTGTCCTCAGATCAGGATCTACGCATCAAAGTACCCTTACGAGACGAAGACTCATCTGTAGCGAGCGTGGAGTCGATCTATCCTGTAGCGAATTGGTATGAACGCGAAGCTTTCGATATGTTTGGCATTCAGTTTGAAGGCCACCCCAATTTGCGTCGCATATTGACACCGCCACTGTGGGAGGGACATCCACTTCGTAAAGAACATCCAGCTCGCGCCACCGAGATGGATCCATTCGCACTGCCCGACGAAGTACAAGATGCGCAACAAGAAGCACTACGGTTTGTACCAGAAGAGTGGGGCATGAGTCGGTCCTCGAAACACACGGACTTCATGTTCTTGAATCTTGGACCGAACCATCCAAGCGTACACGGCGTTTTTCGCATAGCACTGCAGTTAGACGGTGAGGTAATAGTTCAGGCTGTACCAGACATTGGCTACCATCACCGCGGCCAAGAGAAGATGGCCGAACGACAATCTTGGCACACGTACATCCCCTACACGGATCGGATTGACTACCTCGGTGGCGTCATGAATAACTTCCCCTATGTCATGAACGTCGAAAAAATGGCGGGTATAGAGGTGCCACCTCGAGCCCAGGTGATTCGGGTGATGGTCTCCGAGATGTTTCGTATTGCGAGTCATTTGTTGTTTTACGGGACCTTTGCACAGGATGTGGGTCAAATGTCGCCCGTGTTTTATATGTTCGCTGACAGAGAACGTCTGTTCTCGATTGTTGAGGCGATTACCGGTGGTCGTATGCACCCAAGTTGGTTCCGGATTGGTGGAGTCTGTGATGATCTTCCCGAGGGTTGGTACGAGATGGTTACTGACTTTTGTGATTACATGCCTGCACGAATGAATCACTATGACACGATGGCATTACAAAACAAGATCCTTAAGAATCGCACCGTCGGTATCGGTGCGTACAACACGGCAGAGGGTTTGGACTGGGGAATTACCGGACCGTCCTTACGAGCAACGGGCCATGAATGGGACCTTCGCAAAAACCGTCCTTATAGTTCATACGATCAGTTTGACTTTGAGATTCCTACGGCTGCCAATGGTGATTGCTATGACCGCTGCGTTGTTCGAGTAGAAGAAATTCGACAGAGCCTACGCATCATTCGACAGTGTGCAGACAACATGCCCGAGGGTCCCTACAAAGCTGACCATCCCTTGACGACCCCTCCATCCAAAGAGTTTACGATGCAACACATCGAAACGCTGATTCATCACTTTCTTAACGTGAGTTGGGGACCAGTGATCCCACCGTCGGAGTCGGCAACGTTGGTCGAAGCGACGAAGGGTTGGACGAGCTTCTACTCCATATCGGATGGTGGAACTATGGCGTACCGCTCGCGCGTGAGAACTCCTTCGTTTCCAGCGTTACAGCAGATACCTTTTATTAGTAACGGATTTATGGTACCGGATTTAATCGCAATCATAGCCAGTATTGATTTCGTGATGGCGGATGTAGACCGATGAGCACAGTTGAGTTGATCTCGCCGTTAACCGACGCAGAACGCAATGAAATCGAGGCTGAAGTTGCACATCTACCCGATCGAGAATCGGCTGCGATTGACGCATTGATGATCGTACAAAAACACCGCGGGTGGATATCGGACGAAAGTCTGCGTGCGATTGCGAAATTTCTTGATATGTCCGCGGCAACACTCGACGGGATCGCGACGTTTTACAACTTGATTCATCGACAACCAGTCGGGCGCAACGTAGTGATGGTTTGCGATAGCGTTTCTTGCTATGTGATGGGCGCAGACAGCTTTGCACAAAAATTACAGGATCATCTAGGGATCAAATTTGGTGAAACGACTCGAGACGACTGCTTTACCCTTCTACCCATAGTTTGTCTGGGTGCGTGCGATCGAGCTCCGACGATGTTGATTAACGAAGATCTTTTCGGACCTGTAACGGAAGACGAACTCACCGAGATTTTCTCGAGGTATAGCTGAGTGTCGCTTCAGGATACAAAACCCTTAATCGGCCGAGTGCAGGAAGTCGGAGGTCTGGTCACGCTTTCAGATTACGAAGCGGGTGGGGGCTACACTGCGGCACAAAAAGGACTGAAGCAAATGACTCCTAGCGAGATCATTGATCTCGTCCGAGAAGCGAATCTGCGAGGCCGAGGTGGAGCTGGTTTTCCAACGGGAGTCAAATGGGGATTCGCGAAAGGCGAACCACAAACACCGGGTTATAAATACCTCGTCTGTAATGGGGACGAGATGGAACCCGGTACTTTCAAGGATCGCTATCTCATCGAATTCAATCCACACTCGCTGATTGAGGGGATGATATTGGGAGCTTATGCGATCGGTGCCGAAAAAGCGTACGTCTTCCTGCGCGGTGAGTATCACGAGCCAAATCGTCAACTAGCGCGAGCGATCGCTGAAGCACGGGAGAAGAATTATTTAGGACGGTCGATATTTGGATCCGATTTCAATCTGGATTTACGCATCCACTTATCGGGAGGACGGTATATTTGTGGTGAAGAAACCGCATTACTGAACGCGTTGGAAGGAAAAAGGGGACAACCGCGTTACAAACCACCATTTCCTCCAGCGAGTGGAGCGTGGGGACGGCCGACGATTGTGAATAACGTCGAAACTTTGTGCAATGTACCGGCGATTATCCAGAACGGTGCTCAATGGTATCAAGATCTAGGACTGACTGAAGATGCTGGCACAAAAATTTATGGTATATCCGGTCGCGTGAATAAGCCGGGTCTGTGGGAATTACCAATGGGTACCCCTATCCGCGAATTGGTTGACGATCATGCAGGTGGAATGCGAGACGGTTACAAGTTACGTGGCATCCTCCCCGGTGGTGCTTCTACCGACTATCTAGTCGAGGAACACTTTGATCTACCGATGGATTACAAGACGATTCAAGATGCTGGGAGTCGAATGGGTACGGGTACGATGATTTTGATGGATGATTCGATTTGCCCAGTGGACATGGCGCGAAATCTACAACACTTTTTCGCCCAGGAGTCTTGCGGTTTTTGTACTCCGTGTCGAGAAGGTTTACCGTGGGTTGAGGAGTTGCTAGCTGACATAGAAAACGGTAATGGCAAGGACGGGGATCTTGAACTGTTAGACCAAAACGCACTATATATCGGAGCCCCAGGAAACACATTCTGTTTGCACGCAACCGGTGCCATCGAGCCGCTGCAATCAGCGTTGAAATATTTCCGCGACGACTTTGAACATCACATTAAGCACAAGAGCTGTCCATACCGAAAAAGCTGATTTAGATGATGGATAACCTGGAATAGATCGACCGTGGCGACGATACACATCGACGGCAAGACGTACGAAGCGAAGGCGGGTGAGAACCTTTTGGAAGCGATACTTTCGCAGCACTTGGATTTGCCCTATTTCTGTTGGCATCCTTCGATGGGATCAATCGGTGCTTGTCGACAGTGCGCGATTATTACCTACTCGGACGAAAACGATACCCGTGGAAGAATTGGAATGGCTTGTATGACTTCGGTCACTGATGGCATGCGCGTATCCGTGGAAGCTCCACTAGCAAAGGATTTTCGCAGTACAGTGATTGAATGGCTCATGGAAAACCATCCGCATGACTGTCCCGTGTGTGAGGAAGGAGGAGAGTGTCACTTACAAGATATGACTGTAATGACGGGTCACTCTATGCGTCGGTATACCGGCACTAAACGCACGTGGGAAAACCAAAATCTCGGACCGTTCATCGGCCATGAAATGAACCGCTGTATCACGTGTTACCGTTGTGTAAGGTTCTACGACGAATATGCAGGTGGTACGGATCTAGCAGCTTTCGGTTCTCGTGGTCGGATGTATTTCGGCCGTTTTGAAGACGGCACCCTCGAGAGTGAATTCGCCGGAAACTTGGTCGAGGTATGTCCTACAGGGGTATTTACGGACAAACCGTTCGCACAGTCTTACACAAGAAAATGGGATCTACAGTCGGCTCCCTCAATTTGCGTTGGTTGTGCTGTCGGATGTAACGTGTTTCCCGCGGAGCGCTACGGAGACTTGAAACGTATTACCAATCGATATCACGGCGAATTGAATGGGTATTTCTTGTGCGATCGCGGTCGTTTTGGCTCACACTTTGTTAATCATGAAAAACGCATCAAACACGCTGGTGTACGAACTCGGAGTGGTGATTATGAATTTGGAGACGTCTCAAACGCGATCAAGGTTGCCGGTGCAACCCTAAGGGATGGAGCAATCGGGATAGGTTCGCCACGTGCGAGTTTTGAAAACAACTTCGCACTGCGTGAGTTGGTTGGAGCGGAAAATTTCTGCACTGGAATTATCGAAGCGGAGCTGGAAGTTATTAAGACCGCCCTTGACGTGATAAGCCGACAGGGCATTGTCGTACCGTCGTTGAAGCAAGTAGAAGACGCGGATGCGATCCTTATTCTTGGAGAGGACATCGCGAATACTGCCGCGCGTACCGCTCTATCTGTTCGCCAGGCGGTGCGAACAAAGTCGTTTGAAATGGCTACGGATGCTCACATTCCAACGTGGCAGGACGCAGGCGTGCGGGGGCATGCTAAAAGTGAAAAGAGCGCATTGTTTATCGCTACTCCAGCGACTACGCGATTAGACGATATCGCTACACAAGTCACCAGCGGCTCGGTCTCTGAACTGGTTGCGTTCGGCAGTTCGATTTGTACTAAGATTCGGTCATCTACGGCTAGTTCGGATGACTTTGCAGGACGGGTAGCCAGCACTTTACGAACTGCGAAAGCGCCGTTGATTATTACTGGCTCAAGTCTTCAAAGCATCGAGTTGGTGCAAGTAGCTGCAAATATCTGTTTTGCCCTACAAGAGCACGATCAACCAAGTTCGTTTCTTTTTGTTCCTGCTGAAGTCAACAGCGTTGGAGTCTCGTTACTCGAAGGTGGATTGTCACTTTCAACTGCTTTACAAAGAATGGAAGAAGGCAAGGCTGCAGTTGTTTTAGAGAACGATTTATATTTCCGCGCACCTGCGGAGAGCGTGGACAGCGCACTTGGTCCCGGTAATTTTGTAGTACTTGATACATTGGAAAACCGGACTGCAGAACATGCTAGTGTTGTTTTTCCAGCGGCAACCTATGCGGAACAAACTGGGACGTTCGTCAATTACGAGACGCGCGCACAACGTTTTTACCAAGTGTTTAATCCGCAGGATGAAATCGCGCCGGCGTGGTTATGGTTGAGTCAGTTGGCCGAAACTCTAGGCACTGGAGCAACTTGGGAATCCTACGCCAGTGTTCTGGATCAATGTGCCGAACACACGTATTCGCAACTGAGGGAAATTGCGCCAAGTTCCGACTATCGAATTGGCACCACCTCTCGAATCCCACGACAGTCGCACCGCTACAGTGGTCGCACCGCTATGAATGCGCAGGTCAACATACACGAGCCCAAGGCGAAAGTTGATACTGACACACCGTTCTCGTATTCGATGGAAGGACAAAATCCAGGGGATCAAAACGGTGCCACGATCCCGTACGTCTGGTCGCCCGGGTGGAATTCCAACCAGTCGGTGTTCAAGTTCCAGCAGGAAGTAGCCGGTAAGCTTGCCGGAGGTGACCCTGGTTTAAGACTGATTGAAAGCAACGGAGCTCAACTTCAGTACTTCGATGTCGAAACCCCTGAGTTGTCTAGAAGAGACGGCAGTTTTGAAGTAATTCCACTTCATTTAGTTTTTGGATCGGATGAGATGTCGAACCAATCCTGGCCGATTCGAGCTCGAGTTCCGGCTCCATTTGTGCTACTGAGCCAACAAGATGCCACCAATTTAGGAGTTAAATCTGGAATGGGATTAAAAGTTGAAGGAATCACAGAGAGTTTGGAGGTTCAAGTTGATTCTCGATTGCCTAGTGGAGTGATTGGACTACCTCAAGGTCTCGCTGAAATTCCACAGAGAGAAATCGATCGAGTTCACTTGTCGGTCGATCAAGAATTTGTCGTTCGTACCAATGTCAATCCAGAGGTGATCGCGAAAGGCTAATGTTCTTCGAAAACATCAATTGGTCCTATGTACTCATCCTCCCGTTGATAGGTGGTGCTCTAGGAGGCGCGCTTGTACTGGTGTGGTGGGAACGTCGACTTCTAGGATTTTTTCAGGACCGCTTAGGACCCAACCGTGTTGGGTGGTTTGGAATTTTGCAGTCGCTCGCAGACGCGATCAAGTTGATCACTAAAGACGATTGGGTACCACCATTTGGCGACCGAGCGCTCTTCATTCTCGCGCCAATCATTGTCGCAGGAGCAATGCTCATGGCATACGCGGTGCTGCCGCTCGGTCCAGGACTGATCATTGCCGATTCAAATATTGCTATCCTCTGGATTTTGGCGATGTCTTCGCTAGCGGTCTATGGAGTACTTCTCGCTGGTCTAGCCAGTAATAACAAGTACTCTTTGCTCGGTGGTTTGCGCTCCGCCGCACAAATGGTTACCTACGAAGTGTTCATGGGTTTGTCATTACTTGGCGTGGTGATGCTGACAGGGTCGTTTAGTCTGAAAGATGTCGTACATGCGCAAGAAGACATGTGGTTCTGCATCCCGCAATGCGTGGGATTGGTAATCTTTCTAATTGCTGGTTTAGCCGAGTCCCATCGCTTGCCTTTCGACTTGCCCGAAGCAGAGCACGAACTAACGGCAGGGTTTCATACCGAGTATTCGGGGATGAAATTTGCTTTGATCATGGCCGCAGAATACTTGTCACTGATTTTGATTTCCGCACTCATCGTGGTCTTGTTCTTCGGTGGTTGGTTGGGACCTAAATTTCTCCCAAGTGCATTTTTGTCGGGCATTGTGTGGTATGGTTTGAAAGTGCTGATTGTCATCAACTTTTTCATCCTGCTCCGCGCCGCGATTCCACGCCCGCGCTACGATCAATTGATGTCGTTAGGATGGAAAATTTTGTTGCCGCTGTCGCTGCTCAACATTTTGATCACGGGAGCGATCTTGCTTGGAACGCAGTAGGGACGAGATATGCTGAGTCAAATTAAAACACTCTGGACCGTCTTCGTGCACTTGTTCAAGCGCAATGAAACGGTGCAATATCCAGAGGAAATGCCCTATCAAGCACCTCGCTATCGCGGGCGCATCATTTTGACGCGCGATCCAGATGGAGAAGAACGCTGTGTTGCCTGCAACCTCTGTGCTGTTGCGTGTCCGGTCGACTGCATTGCCTTACAAAAAACTGAGAAGGATGAAGATGGACGATGGTACCCAGAGTTTTTCCGAATTAACTTCTCTCGTTGCATCATGTGTGGAATGTGCGAGGAAGCATGTCCCACCTATGCGATACAGCTCACCCCAGACTTTGAATTGTGTGAGTTCGATCGCAACAACATGGTCTATGAGAAAGAGCACTTGCTGATTGATGGTACCGGGAAGTATCCGGACTACAGCTTTTGGCACGTAGCTGGAAAAACGATTGATGGAAAAGACAAAGGGGAAGCACAAAACGAAAACAAACCGGAAGACGTACGGAGCTTGCTCCCTTAGGATGAATCGGGTCGCGTTCTCATGGGATTGAGCTTTTTACTGTTTTACATTTCCGCGGCGGTCGCGATTACGACAGCTATTATGGCAGTGACTCGAAAGAACGCGTCGCACGCGCTCATTTACCTCGTCGTGACTCTACTGTCAATTGCGGTGATTTTCTTCCTACTAGGTGCACCGTTCGCGGCAGCACTTGAAATTGTTATATACGCCGGTGCCATCGTCGTGTTGTTCTTGTTCGTCGTCATGATGTTGAATCTCGGTCGGTCGTCTGTCGCCCGTGAAAGCCAGTGGCTTCGACCCGGTATGTGGGTACTCCCAGCTATTCTGTCGGGGGTACTTTTCATTGTCTTTGGATACACCGTTCTGCAAACCGAAAATAGTGCGATGATTGAAGGTCAGGTCGTACCACCGAAAGAAGTCGGGACCGTGTTGTTCCACGAATATCTCTTAGGCGTAGAGTTGGCTGGTGTATTACTGTTGGCCGCACTTGTCGGAGCGTTCCATTTAGGAAGAAGGTACTTGGAAGAGCGGCGAGAGAATTGACATGACCACCGCCCTCAGTATTCCACTAGAGCACGTATTCTTTCTAGCGATCATTCTGTTCTTGATTGGTGCGTTCGGTGTACTCATTCGTCGAAACATTATTTTCATGTTACTCTCTCTTGAGATAATGATGAACGCGTGCGGTTTAGCTTTTGTTGCAGCTGGAGCTCGGTGGGCTGAACCGGACGGGCAGATCATGTTCATGTTCATTCTCGCGTTAGCAGCAGCCGAAGTAGCAGTTGCTTTGGGTCTGGTCGTGCAACTTGCGCGCCGGTTTGAAACCCTTGACATTGATCGCGCGGAAGAGCTAAACGGCTAATGCATCTGCTCTGGGCAATACCCGCATTGCCGCTCGCCGGCTTTTTGATCTTGTTGCTCACGGAAGGTCGTCTGCCACGATCAGTGGTGTCCAGCATTGGAGCGGGTAGTGTTGGCTTAGCCGCGCTGCTAACCGGATACGTTGCATGGCAGGTTATGTCGTCCGATTCCGCTCCCTTCACTTCCTCATCTTGGACATGGATGATTGTGGGCGAATTCAACGTTTCGTTCAGACTCTTTGTGGACGAACTTTCATTAGTTATGGTCGGTGTGATCACTGGTGTGGGCTTCCTCATTCACTGGTATGCCACCGGCTACATGAGCGAAGAAGAGGGCTACAGTCGCTTTTTCTGTTACATGAACCTCTTCGTTTTCGCAATGCTCATGCTCGTCATGGGAGACAACCTGCTATTGTTGTTCCTCGGTTGGGAAGGAGTCGGACTATGTAGCTACCTTCTGATAGGTTTTTTCCACAAAGTACCCGAATTCGGATACGCCGCCCGAAAAGCCTTCGTGGTAACTCGAGTGGGCGACACATTTCTAATTATCGCGTTGTTTCTGTTGTTCCACCAGGTTGGTTCGCTCGAAATCCAACAAGGACTAATTTTCGCGCGAGAGAACATGTCTGATGCTTCGATGATGAACACCATTATTTGTTTGTTGTTACTAGGCGGCGCGGTTGGTAAGTCAGCACAGGTTCCCTTACAGACGTGGTTGCCTGATGCCATGGCAGGACCGACCCCAGTGTCAGCGCTTATACATGCCGCGACCATGGTCACCGCAGGTGTCTATTTGATCGCACGCATGCAGGACTATTTCATGCTGTCACAGACAGCAATGCTGTGCGTAGCGGCGGTTGGGCTGGTCACGCTCTTTATTGCGTCGTTTACTGCACTTGTGCAGTCCGATATTAAACGTGTTCTCGCCTATTCAACTATGAGTCAGATAGGCTATATGTTTTTTGCCCTTGGAGTGGGAGCATGGTCGGCAGGACTGTTTCACCTAATGACCCACGCGTTCTTTAAAGCTCTTTTGTTCCTTGCGAGCGGCTCGGTCATTTTGGCGATGCATCACGAACAGAACATGTTCAAGATGGGAGGGCTGTGGAAGAAACTCCCAATTCCATTCATAGCTATGTTGGTTGGATCCGCCGCACTGGTAGCATTGCCCCTCACATCGGGCTTCTTTAGTAAAGATGCAATCTTGCTGAAAGCTTGGAAAAGTGACTCCGAGTTTGCGACACTGTTTTGGGTGGTAGCGGTTATCGCTGCATTTCTTACCTCACTCTACACTGTTCGAATGATGGTCCTGACTTTTTTCGGCAAACCACAGAGCGAAATGCATGAACTCAAAAAAGAATCGCTTTGGCATCCGAACCGGATTCGTACCGTTGTTCCGTTTGGACTTCTGGCGGTGTTATCCATTGCCGGCGGTTGGATGGGGTTTGAATTTACCTCAGATTTATTTGGCGACAAGGGGGTTCACGCTGAACTCCATTTCGATCTCATCGCATTCCTTACCTTGGGTATCCCTTTTGCGGGTATTGTGGTAGGGTACTTCGTCTTTGCATCAGATTTAATCGATCGCCGTAACCTCATCAAGAACAAGATGAGTGAATTGCTGAGCAAATTCTGGGGTAATGGTTGGGGCTTTGACTGGGTGTACGACACATTCGTCGTTAAGCCATTTCGGTTCATCGCTCAGACACGTCTAAATCGAAACGACGTTGTCGATTTATTTTTCAATCTAATCAAGTTCTTAGCCAACTTGTTTCATCACATCTTATCAATGTTCCAGACTGGTCACGTTCGATGGTATGCGTTTACGATGCTAGGTGGATTGTTGCTAGTGTTGCTAGCGGTAGTGTGGGTTTAGTATGAACGTGCTAGTGCTCATATTGCTCTTGCTCGGTGCTGGTGTTGTCGCTTGGTTCTCTGAGCGTGTGAGTACTAAACTTCCTAATTGGATCGCGCTAATCACCTTTGTCGCTACGACTCTATGGGTGCTTGTCATTTGGTTTAACGGTCCCGATGCGGCAGGACTATACGCAAGTCTAAGGCATGAGTGGATCCCACGATTTGGCATCGAACTTCATTTACGAGTTGATGCGCTATCGCTCATGCTCATTGGACTGACGACCTTCCTTGGAATAATCGCCGTAGTGTCTTCGTGGACCGAAACGAAGACTCGTCATGGATTCTTCCAGTTCAACATCCTTTGGGTCATGGCGGGTGTGGTCGGTGTATTTTCTGCTTTCGATCTCTTCCTCTTTTTCTTCTTCTGGGAAGTCATGTTGATTCCCATGTACTTCTTGATCGCAATCTGGGGGCATGAAGACAAAGAATACGCGTCAATGAAGTTTTTCCTGTTTACCCAAATCAGCGGGCTGTTAATGCTCGTCGCAATCGTCGCGTTGGTTTGGATCAACTACAACATTAGCGGCACTTTAACGTTCGATTATTTCGAGCTGAAGAACGCGAATCTTGATAGCGCGACCGCGCGACTGTTGATGCTCGGCTTTTTCATCGCATTCATCACAAAACTCCCCAGCGTACCGGTCCATACGTGGCTACCAGATGCTCATACACAAGCACCAACAGCGGGATCGGTAATTTTGGCCGGCATCTTGCTGAAAACAGGAGCATATGGGATCATTCGATTCGTAGTACCCATGTTCAACGAAGCATCGCAAGAATTCTGGATATGGGGAATGTCCCTGGGAGTCGTAAGCATTCTGTACGGTGGGTACCTCGCATATAGCCAAACAGACTTCAAGCGTTTGGTAGCATATAGCTCAATCGCTCACATGGGATTCATTCTTGTTGGAGTGTATTCCTTTAGCAAACTGGGAACTCAAGGTGCAATAATCACCATGATTGCACATGGTTTTTCGACGGCCGCGCTGTTTATGATGGCTGGTGCTTTACAAGAACGCTTGCACACCCGGGAAATGTCAAAGATGGGCGGATTGTGGGTACGCGCACCGCGCATGGGCGCAGTCACCATGTTCTTTGTCGTCGCGTCGGTGGGTATGCCCGGACTAGGCAACTTTATCGGCGAGTTCTTGGTACTGATTGGCGCGTTCCAAAAGAGCGTTGTCCTTACGGTATTTGCAGCAATCGGAATCGTCGTTGCCGCAGTATATGGCCTGTCATTAATGCAGCGATCATTTCAGGGAGTACCCAATCCCGATGTCCCGAAGATGCACGACTTCGCATTTCGAGAGATGAGCGTCATGGTACTTTTAATGATTGCTTTGGTTTGGGTTGGCATTTATCCGCAATCACTTTTACAGATGACGGCACCGTTGCTGCCTGGGTTGCTGGACTAACGTCATGAAGCTAGCAACGATGTTTCAAGCTGGGTTGCCATATCTCGTACTTACTGGTGGTCTTCTTGTAGTCATGATCGGCGTCGCCATAAAACGCACTCACGCGGTGGCTGCGGTACTCACGATTGTGACGTTGATCGCAACTACGCTGTCTCACATAGTCGCTTACAGCGCGCTGGGCGACGGCGCGGTTCAAATCGATTCGATGTTCAAAATTGACGGTGTCGCTTACCTGTTCAACATCTTGTTTTTGCTCGCAGCACTCGTGGTTGCGTTCTTAGGGAGCGAATTTCTCAATCGGCGTATTCGGTTCAAGGAAGAGTTCTATTTACTCTTACTGTGTGCAACTCTCGGTAGTCTAGTTTTACCAGCAGCAGTACATTTTGCCTCACTCATTCTGGGTTTAGAGATCGTTGGTATTTCGCTCTATGCGATGATTGCCTACCCAGAAAAAGCTCGTCCACCCTTGGAAGCCGGTTTGAAATATTTAGTACTCTCTGGAGTAGGATCGACCGCGCTTCTGTTCGGGATGGCGATGATCTATGCAGGTTCTGGTTCAATGGAATTTGCAAATTCGTTACCTTCAGACGGAAGCATAGAAGGGCAATATTTCTACTTGATTGGAAATGCGTTCTTTTGGAGCGGAATCGCCTTTAAACTCTCGCTAGTGCCATTCCATATTTGGACTCCGGACGTGTATCACGGCGCTCCCTCAACTGTCACGGCTTTTCTAGCGACAGTGTCTAAAGGTGCAGTGTTTGCTGTCGTTCTTCGATATGCTATCGAAGGTAATGTACTCGACTCTGGAAACGTGCAATTTGCACTTTCTGTAATTGCATGTGTTTCGATGGTGATTGGTAATCTACTTGCATTGTTGCAGACGAACTTGAAGCGGTTATTAGCTTATTCGTCCATTGCACACATGGGGTACTTACTCATTGCGTTATTAATAGTCGAGTCAAACAGTGCGCTCGGATATGAAACCCTGATACTGTATCTAGTCGGGTACTTTCTGATGACTTTGGCCGCGTTTGGAGTGGTTTCGGTACTGTCAATGAATCAGGAACAAGAACTGGATTCGATTGATAGTGTCTGTGGTTTATTGTGGAGACAACCCATAGCCGGTGCAGTGCTTATAGTTTCCGCGATATCTCTTGCGGGGATACCTCTAACGATCGGTTTTTTCGCCAAGTACTACCTTTTCTATGCAGGTATTGATGGCGGTATGTGGACGTTGATTGGAGCTTTAGTGGTGGGGAGTGCGATTGGTATCTACTACTATTTGCGGATCGTATTCACCGCAATCAAGAGACCTGCAGAAGATGCTGAGGCGATGACCGGATTGCCTTGGACTGGTTTAGGAATACTCGCTTTTCTGGGTTTATGCATGCTGGTGTTTGGAATCTATCCCACTAATCTGATCAATTTAATACAAAACGTTGTTCAGGCCTCAGGATTCTGACGTAGGACTGTTCCTTTAGAGATCACTAATGACTCTTCGCGTGCTTTGGCCCCGTCGCGATCCAAATAAAGACAATTCGGCTGAATTGGAAGGCCTCGGAGAAAACCTTGAGGCGATATTCGGTGGTGGTATGGACAACGTAACCGAAGATCAGTGGGCTACCTGCGATGGTATAGTGGGTACGCAACCATCACCGGAAATCATGGCGAAGATACGGAACTGCAAGATATTTGTTAAAACCGCTGTGGGTTATGACGACGTTGACGTGGAAGCGTGGACAGCTCGAAACATTCCCGTCTGTAATTGTCCCGATTACGGTACTCGTGAAGTTGCCGATCACACCATGGCATTGATGCTTGCAATTTTTCGAGGAATTACGTACCACGATCAGTTGCTTCATGCACATCCAGATTTAAACTGGCACATGACAACGATTCCATTCGCAAAGAGACTTTCTACGCTAACCCTTGGTCTGATAGGCTTTGGACGTATTGCAGTTGCAACCGCGGTACGGGCGAAAGCCTTTGAGATTGATGTGGTCTTTTACGATGCGAATAAGCCGAACGGTATCGAACACTCATTAGGTGTACGTCGAGCGGATTCGATGGAGGGTCTTCTTCGACAATCCGATGTAGTGAGTATTCATGCACCACTGAATAAACGCACGAATCGAATGTTCAACACACAGTTGTTCTATCAGATGAAAAGAGGAAGCGTACTTCTCAATACCGCACGTGGTCCTATTGTTGACCTTGACGCACTGTATGACGCTATGAAGAAAGACATAGTGCTCGCAGCAGGTTTGGATGTATTACCAGAAGAGCCGATGAACGTTGAAAATAAGCTTATTAAGGCATGGTTGAATCAGGAAGAATGGATCAAACATCGACTGGTGATTACACCACATACTGCATTCATCACGCCCGAGAGCATGTACGACATTCGTCGCTTGACAGCACGGACGGCAGCACGATATCTACGAGACGGGGTATTGGAAAATTGTGTAAACAGAGATCAACTTCACATATGAGAGTCTCGGTAAATCGTTGATAACGGACCGGTTGTAGTCATCCCACTATACAATCCACATAGTCAATTTTTACACACCGTGCCAAAGCGTATTGTCTTAACAAAATACGACCTTGTGTATCGGTGACTAGAACCAAATGGATGCACAAAGAGCGAGTGTTATGAAATTTGTGTCGTTGAAATACCTGATCTCGATCCTATTGGGGATCTCTTTAGCGCTGTGTGTTCAGACTCAATCCAGCGAATCCATCACAATAGTGGATGGACCAAAACTCCGATGGGACATTTCGCTGTGGGGTACAACACGTCCGGGCACGCGGGTCGTCGATGTTTTGTCAGAACAGGTCAAACAACATACCGACGGCAACTGGGAAATCAAACTTCACTACGGTGAAGCATTGTCCAAATCACGTGAAAATCTTGATGGAATTTCGATTGGCGCGTTCGATGGGGCGATGATATGTAATTTCTATCATCCGAAGAAGAACCCTGGACTCATGGTACTCTCCTTACCGTTTCTTCCTATCGATAGCTGGGACGATCATGTTAAAGTCCGAAAAGTGGTTTACGGACACGAGCAGATAAAGAAAGAAATGGCGAAGTGGGGAGCTCAAATTTACTCTACGTCATACTTGCCGATGTATGAAGTGATGGGTAAAGGTAAACCTCCTCGTACAGTGGCCGACTGGAAGGCATTGAATGTTCGTGCAGGTGGTGGGATCGGTGAAGTTCTAGCAAAGATCGGAGCGACTCCAACAAGCACGACCGCGACCGAAGTCTATACGGGCGTGCAACAAGGAACGATGGATGCAGCAGCATTTCCATTCACTTACGCGCACGTTTCCTATCGAATTCACGAGGTCTCAGATTGGTTTACCTCAAATTTTTCACCGGGAACCGCTGATTGTCCAGTTGTTTTATCGACTCGCTCGTATGACAAATTGCCTTCACAATATCAGGAACTACTTGAGCGACTTGAACCTATCATCGCTGAACAACAACGTTTAGCCTACGAACAGGTAGACTCAGAAAATTTACCCATGTTGCGCGAAAAACTCACTGAAATTGAATATTCAGATCAAGTCGTCAAACAAATTCGAGAGGACTATGCTCGACCAGTGATTGAAGAATGGATCGAAGAGAATAACAAATCTTTCGATGCTCGAGGGCTGGTACAGTTAGTGTTCGAAGCACTGGGGCATGAGTATTAATTATTTGTTGTGGTAGTTTCTCACTAAGTATCAATTGATGTGTGGAAAGCTTGTCAAGTAGCAACCAAGTCACGAGCAAACACATACATCCAATTGTTTGAATCACACAGAGCACTACCCTCACTTGGCTAGTTCCGATCTCCGCTTATGGCACTTGTAGACCATTACACGTCGTAGCTCCAAGTGATTCAACCCAATCTTGATCTGCTCGGTCGCATTCTTAAGCACACAGATCGAATCTATTCCTATTTAGAAAACGCGACTAACGCAGTCGCCGGGATTCTCGTCTTTGCGCTAATGTGTTTTGGCGGAATTCGGATTGTGTTTCGTATTTTCGGTATTTCACTGTATGGATTTATCGATATTGTGGAAGTGTCGATGGTAGGTTTTGCAGTGCTGTCGATTGCATTCGTCCAACGACTAGGAGGGCACGTTAGGATGGAATTGATTTTGACTGCTTTGAAAGGACGTTGGCTTTGGTTCGCCGAATTCATGGGTGGACTCTTCGCGCTGTTCATAGTCGGCGTTCTGATTCCTTCCTCATACAGGCATTTTCAAAGAGCGTTTGAATTCGGTGATAGTACGATGGATATCGAACTGGTCACTTGGCCTGCTAAACTTGTGGTACCAATCGCGTTGGCCATCCTATTCGGTCGTTTAGTCATCCAAACGGTGGGATACTTGCGCCTCCTGTTCTGGCCAAGCTATGAACCTGTCGCAGTCCCTGTGATTCAAACAATGGAAGATAAGGCGCGATCGGAAGCTGCATTGGCAGATCGTCAACCAACATAGACTGATGCTACCCTTTGACGATTTAACAATCGGTATATTCGGCATCGTGCTCCTGATTGCCTTAGTGCTGGTTGGAGTACGTGTGTTTGTCGCAGCTGCGCTTGCTGGTTTTGTGGGGCTCGTGTTATTACGGGGATGGGGTCCTGCTGTAGGTATAGTCGGTACGATCCCTCATTCGAAGACGGTTACATACCCACTGTCTGTCTTACCATTGTTTATTCTGATCGGTTTTCTAGCATTCCACGCTGGTTTTACCAATCGTTTGTTTGAAACAGCTAGAAAGTGGGTAGGATGGGTACCCGGTGGATTAGCGGTTTCGACAGTGTTTGCAAGTGCTGGTTTTGCTGCTGTATCGGGTGCATCAACCGCGACCGCTGCGGTGTTCTCTCGGGTTGCCATTCCAGACATGGCTCGACATGGCTATCATCGGCGGCTTATTGCTGGTGTGGTCGCAGCTGGTGGAACTCTGGCTTCTCTAATCCCACCCTCTGCAATCTTGGTGATCTACGCGATTATCGTAGAACAATCCGTTGGTAAGTTACTTTTGGCAGGTTTGTTGCCTGGTGTCGTTTCGGTGTTGATCTACACGGTTTTAATCGTGGGATTGTGCAAGGTCAAACCCGAACTGGGCAGTTCTGTTTCTGGAATATCGTGGAAAGAGCGATTTCGCAGTCTTCCCGGCGCGCTGCCGGTCCTCTTGGTAGTCGGTACGATCTTTGGCGCGTTGTACACTGGATATGCCACCCCTACTGAAGCCGGTGCACTTGGCGCGGCGATGATTTTTCTGCTGTACTTAGGTCGCACGTTCTTCAAAAAATCGTTCTCGTCTTTCCACAAGAATATTTTCCAAGCACTAATGGAAACGGCGAAACTAACCGTTATGATTTTTACCCTTATCTGGGGTGTCTTCGTCTTCGTTCGCTTCCTCGGCTATGCGGGTTTACCCAGTGCGTTTGCAGACTGGGTCGTGACTCTCAACGTATCTCCGTTAGTGATCATGATTTGCATTCTGCTTGCCTACGCTGTTCTCGGGATGTTCATGGATGCGATCGGAATGTTGATCTTGACGCTACCGGTAGTCTTTCCCGCGGTAATCGCTCTAGGGTATGATCCAATTTGGTTTGGTGTCATCGTTGTCAAAATGGCCGAAATATGTCTGATTACTCCACCAATTGGACTAAACTGCTTTGTCGTCGCGGGAGTTTCCCGCGAATTACAGACATCCTCAGGAGAATCGCTTAGCATTCCGCTACAAGATGTCTTTCGCGGTGTCGGACCATTTTTCATCGCGGATGTGGTCACCGTTGCTATCCTTTTAATCTTTCCGGATATAGTGTTGTGGCTTCCGAACACCATGACCGACTTTTGATAGAAGAGTCTTCTTTCTCGTAGCGATTTCGTCTATGCACCTGTGTAGTTTCCACCTCAAACACAGAAATTCTGCTTTTCACGTTATACAATTGAAAAGGGGATAGTATGTTCAGCACTAAGTTAGTAAGAGTTTTCACTAGCTGTATTGTTTTTGGCTTCGCGTTAGTACAACACAGTCAATCACATACGGTAATAGGAGAGCACAACAAAGAATTTGGGTTTCCTCCAAAGACAGAACCATTCCTACCGGTGACCGACGAACATCAAGCCGCGTGGGATCAAGTATTTGAAGATTGTTTTCCTTTGAATACCCGATCTTCTTTGAGCGATCGCTGTATGACCTCACTTGGAGAATACTTTGCCAACGAACCTGTCTGGGGTTATAGCGAGATGCATGTTTATATGGGAGGCGGATGGCGGCCCTTGATCTATATTGATATGGATCTGCGAAGAAACTATAGTTCAGCAGATTTTCTCGATACTGATGTACCTTTCTGGAGGCATATTTTCGATGACCAAATAGAGCAACGTCAGGAGCTCTTCTTACGAGTGATCAAGGATTCGAAGTGCTTGGAAATAACGCACCCCAACAACCATGGTATGCACGACGAATTGGCAGATCACTGTGCGGCGCGCGAGATGTATAAATATGCGGCGTATCTCAATGCATGTGTAGACGCAGAGAACCGGCTTCACCAGCTACACGGTGAGGGGTCAGGGCTCATATACGTTAGTCTTTTATCTGAAGACGCCTCCGAGATTGAGGGTTTAAACTTGCTCGAAAAGAGTTTTCGACTACTTAAAAAATGGATATCAGACCCGGCACTATGGTCAGCGGCGAAGAGCAGTATGGAGAAAAACTACCTACATGCTTCTTGGGTCGCGGCCCAGTGCAGTCAACATGGTTTTGTCTTACGTCCGGGGACGAAGACTGGTTCCTATACATCGACAGAAGAAAAGTTGCCTTGGAGTGCTCTGGCCTTGGGCTTACGGGTGTCCTTTTTGGCTGACGAGAAAAAGTATCATCGACTACTGAACCATACTTATTCATTAATAATGCAGATAGCAATAAAAGCTGGTGATGATTGGGCGATACGAAGTGGTTATCTCGGTATTTCTTCAATAGCCGAATTTAGTGCCGAATTGATGCAACGCTATCCCTTGTTGATGCATCGAATTATTGGAGAAAACCCTTACGGTTTTGGGTTTTCAAACTTCAACTCCTTTACTTCAAAAGACCGCGCGCGCCATCGCGCGAAGGCGTACCTCTTACTGGTCGAAGAAGCGGGAGAAAAATTTGCACGAAGTGTATACGACCCCGCTGAATTAAGAAGAGAAATCCAATATGTAAAGCGCGGTGGTAAGTTGAAAGCACCACCCTCGCGCGCAGAGGTTGAAAAAAGAAGGAGAGAAAGGGCAAAAGAGTGATAAGAATCACGACCGGGACAAGATAGCGAGTTGTTGCAGAGAGCACGGGAGTTGATCATACAACCCCTGAGAGTTCCAACTGAATGAACGGAGTTATCCTTTGCCCGTGGTAAGCTAGGTGTGTATTTGTTCTTGAATTAGTGTGTGATCCCTATAGCAATCGAAATTTCCCTTCTGGATAGACAGAGAAACCGAGTGATTTCAGTATTCCTCCAAAAGCTGTGTCTAATCGAGGAAAACCCCGAACAAAGAGCTGTTTGACAACACGTTACGTGTCCACGTACGCCTATAGATGTTCATAGGATTGTTGATGACAATCGTGCTGAGCGTTACTGCCCGAGAACTTTCTAAATGAACCTGAAAGTGCTCATAGTTTTTTCAAGTGCGATAGGATCGGGAGAAGGAGTGGCAGCCGATACGGATAGCAGAGATGAGTTCTTGTCACTGTATCTTACCTTAAAGTTTCACCGATTTACAATCTCAAATGCGAAACTTGCTACAAAAACATAAAATAAACTCCCCTTAACGCCAAGGTGCAGTGGCAACCTCAAATTTTGGAATCTAGTCAAGTTGGCGCCGGTGGCTCGCTGATCGACGTCGGTGAAGCGACGACGCGTGGATCGGAAGCTCGCTCTATACGGGCGCGGTCTGCTTCGATCGTAGACCAATTCGAGGACATTCGTCCTTATCGAGATGAAGAGCTAGCCGACAAACTCGCAGAACTCTCAGAAGACCTCACACTCATACGTACGGTCTGTACGTTTACGATACCACGTTTGTATCGAATGTTCCCTGCTGGAGTGCAATGGCTGTGGCGTCGTATTCTCCGTAATCGCTATCGAAATATTCACAACATTAAAGATCTCCAAGACCTAATGGGGAAGTATGTTGGGTTCTGTATGCGACGTACTTCTTTGGGTTTGACTACTTCAGGATTGGAACATTTACCGAGTGATCGACCCTGTCTGTTCATTTCGAACCACCGCGACATTGTGTTGGATTCGGCAATAGTTGTTGTTACCCTAGGATCGCAGGATGTGCCGAACATGCAGATTGCGATTGGCGACAATCTGTTTGAGAGTGGTTGGGAAAAAGAAATCATGCGCCTGAACCGAGGTTTCATGGTCGTTCGCCAAGCAGGTTCAAGACGCGCTCAGTACGAAGCTTTAGTAACCACTTCAAAATACATTCGCCATACCTTGGAACAAGGGGAATCTGTATGGATCTCGCAACGCCAAGGACGATCGAAAGATGGTCTAGACAAGACCGATCCAGCGTTGATCAAGATGCTGTTGTTGGCGTATCGTGACGAGATTTCGGAAATTTCAGATTGGTTAGAGCATGTTTATCTGGTGCCGATCTCTGTTTCTTATGAAATCGATCCTTGTGCTCCAATGAAAGCTATGGAACTCTATACTCGAGAGACTACTGGCACCTATGAAAAAGACGAAAGAGAGGACTTTCGTAGTATCGTCCAAGGAATTAGAGGATTCAAAGGTCGGGTGCATTTAACGTTTTCAGAACCGATCAAACCAGAAGAAGTGAAGCAAAATGGTGATCCCAACGTGAGACCGTTGGACGCGGACGACTTCGCTTTACGGGTCGATCAGTCGATCACAAATGGGTTGCGGACATTTCCCACGTTTTATGAAGCTCAAAGGCTACTCTCTGGAGGAGTTGGGTGTGAGCTTGAACGTGGTCCGGTACAACGTGCGTTCGAGAAACAATGCCAGAGTTTGGAACCCGAAGCCCGTAAATACTTATACATGCAATACGCGAATCAAATTCACCATTCGCGCTAGCGTTCACTCCAACATTAAGGAAAAATAGATGTTGCCTTACCGGCCGCCAGTAGAAGATACTATGTTTCTTTTGAAAGACGTGTTCAAGATCCACGAAGATTGGGCAAAGTGGTCGCAGTTTAACGAGGTGGATTTAGATTTGGCACAAGCTATTCTTGAGCAAGGCGGTAAGTTTGCAGCAGAAGTAATGGGTCCGGTCTCGCAAACCGCGGATCACGAAGGCGCAACATGGCGCGACAACGAAGTCTACGCCCC
Organism: Gammaproteobacteria bacterium; assembly: GCA_009840305.1. Lineage (GTDB taxonomy): Bacteria > Pseudomonadota > Gammaproteobacteria > Pseudomonadales > Azotimanducaceae > Bin55. The sequence continues at coordinate 102,227 of VXNY01000028.1, forward strand.
GTTAGGATACAAAGAAGCTTTTGACGGCGTCGTCGCCGGCGGTTGGTTGAGTCTGACTGGGAATCCTGAGTACGGTGGTCAAGGTTTACCAGCTGTACTTTCCATCGGTGTTGAAGAGTACTTCTGGGGAGCTAATACGACTTTATGGCTGTACGCATCGCTTACGGTCGGCGCCGCGCATTGCATCGACGTATTTTGCGACGAAACGACCAAGACGAACTATCTACCACCGATGTATGAAGGGAAATGGACGGGTGCGATGGCGTTGACCGAAGCTCACGCGGGAACGGATCTCGGTTTGCTACGGACGAAAGCAACACCCGCGGAGGATGGCTCGTACCGCGTGAGTGGAACAAAAATATTTATTACGAGCGGGGAACACGACCTTGCGGAAAACATCATTCACTTAGTACTTGCGAAATTGCCAGACGCACCCGCTGGTTCCAAAGGGATTTCACTTTTCTTGGTACCAAAGTTTCTCGTTAATGACGATGGCACGTTAGGAGCTAGAAACAGCTTTTTTAGTGCTTCGATTGAAGAGAAAATGGGCATTCATGGTAGTGCGACGTCGACGATCGTTTACGAAGACGCGATCGGTTACTTAGTAGGCGCGCCACATCATGGCTTAGCAGGAATGTTCGTAATGATGAACGCGGCTCGACTCTCGGTAGGAATCCAAGGTCTAGGTGCTGCAGAACGAGCCTATCAAATGGCGTCTGACTACGTGAAAGAACGACGACAGGGCAAAGCAGTGCAGCGACCACCCGATGCCGAAGCCGAAGCAGATCCTATTATCGAACATCCTGATATTCGGCGACTCATGCTCATGCAACGCGCGTTTACCGAGGGAGGTCGAGCGTTCGCGCTATTTGTCGCGCATCAAATCGATCGTTCACGTTTTGCGGAGGCACCTGAAGATCAGGTGGAAGCCACAAAGTTTGTTGAACTACTGACTCCCATCGCAAAAGCGTTCCTCACGGATCGGGCAATGGACACGACGATTCATGCTCAACAGTGTTTTGGAGGACATGGATACATCCGGGAAACAGGGATTGAACAACTAGTCCGAGACACACGAATAACCCAGATTTATGAAGGTACCAACGGTGTTCAAGCATGGGATCTGGTTCGACGCAAGGTACTCATGAATCGAGGTGAGTACGTCGCTGATTTTGCCGAGTATATGCGGTCGAAGAATACTGAGGGTCCCTACAAAGAAGTCGTTGATGGATATATCGACGAGTGGCTCGAATGCACCAAGTTGATTATGGAACGATCATCAAACACTTTAGAATTCGCTGCAGGTAATGCAGTCGACTATCTTGAGCTCAGTGGTCTAGTAATCTACGCTTGGTTATGGAATCAGATGAGCGGGGTGAATGACGAGCACTTGAATAAGAAATACACCGCCGAGTTTTATTTTGATCGCATACTACCAAAAGTCCCATCACTGTTCGCGGCGATCCGAAACGGTACGGACTCTATCCAAACACCAGAATCAGCTTGGTTCTGACCGTTGTTGTACAGAGACTCTTAAAACTCCGGAAGGGTGCAAGACTCGTCGACTTCTATGACGAGTTCTTCTATAGTACATTCTTGCAAGACCGAGTCGATTGCGTTCTTCTCGGCTTCATCAATCGTCATGTCGTATTTACGCTTAATATGCATGTGTTGCCACACATACCAACAAGCATTGTGGTCCGGTAACCAATCTGCTGAATCTCGATCGGACTTACTGCGATTCACCGACGCACTAGCTAACGCGATACTCTCTAAGTCGTTAGAAAAGTCAATTTTTGTTTGTGCTTCTGCTGCACAAAGACCGCTATCGTGTGCTTCCTTTCTCGCCACAAGATGATCGACGTCTACATCTTTGTAGGTGTCAAAACACTGATCTTCGAAAGCACCGAATATTCCACCCAACTCTTGGGCTTTGATCACATCTAGGGTAGAACCGTAAGGATATTCGGCTACGTTGTACTCGGCACAAGTATCTTCAGGCTCGACTCTCAGTCCGAAATAGAGGTCCTGATCTACTTTCTCTAATACAAGCAGCAATTCCATTGATAGAGCATCGTCGCAAGAACTGTTGACAGGTTCTTCCCCTGGAACGTGGCAATGACACTCATCTGTTTCTTCGGCCTCTACAACGATCTTGTGACATTCGAACGTTGTAATAATTTCATCATGCGCAATAGCTGTGATGGACATCGCTACTAGCACCACAAGTAAATTTGACCGAAATACTGGCCCCACAGGTTGAGCGCACTTCATAGGGTAAACTGACATCATTACGGACTACTGAATGGCAACGGATCTAGTGCGATAAACGGGCAGTCTAGACCCAGGATTACCAATCCAAAAAAACATTACGCAACAAGGGGGGATAAATATTTGCATTTAGAGTACTCTCGGGACTCTAGTGCAACAACAATCAAACCGTTCAATGAAATGCATCGGTGAGCTTTTGGTAGATTCCACCGAACGCACCATTACTCATGACTACAACGTGAGTTCTTTGCCTCCGTGGTTCACAGAGTTCCGTTACTAGGGCATCAATGTCCGTTACGATTTTCGTCGGTAAAGTAGTATCAACTAAAAGTTCTTCCAATTTCCATTTAATGTTGGGAGATTGAAACCAAATAACTTCATCGGCCGCAACACAACACTCTTTTAGTTCAGATCGAAGGGTGCCCAACGACATCGTGTGGGTACGTGGTTCGATTACCGCAATTACTCTCTCCGATCCAACATGCTCCCGAATTCCTTCTAGTGTGCTCGCGATAGCGGTTGGGTGGTGAGCGAAATCACTGTACACGGTGGTTGAGTCATTTTGTGCGATCACTTCCATCCTGCGTTTCACTCCAGGGAACGCACTCAAATGTTGAATTGCTGTATCAAGTTCTATGCCCGCGTGGTAGGAGGCGATCAATGCAGCTAGACCGTTTGCGACATTGTGAGCACCAAGCAAATTCCACGAGACGCGTCCAACATTTCCTTGTCCGTGTTCGACGACATCAAATGCAGAACCATCAGACAAAACGTTGTCAGCGCAAAATTCGAATTTCTCTTCTGCGTTCTTGGTTGTCGTGAATCTAGTTATGGGAGTCCAGCATCCGCGTTGCAACACCGCTTCAATGTGGTCGTGATTGCAAGGCACAATGATCTGTCCGTTCCCTGGTACAGCCCGAATTAAGTGTTGAAACTGGTATTTGATTGCATCAAGATTTTCAAAAATGTCAGCATGATCAAACTCCAACGATGTTAGTACGAGAATGTCAGGGCGATAGTGTAGAAATTTAGACCGTCGATCGAAATAGGAGGTGTCATATTCGTCTGCTTCGACGACAAAAAGTTTATCGCTTCCAAGTTTCGCTGACAGCTCACTATTGACCGGTACTCCTCCGATCAGAAATCCAGGGTCGACCCCAGCTTCCGACAAAATCCATGCAATCATCGCCGTTGTGGTAGTCTTCCCATGAGTACCTGCTACCGCAATCACTTGACGATCCTTAAATATTTCTGTTCCTAGCCATTCAGCTCCCGATGTATAGGGAAGCTTTTGGTTTAGGACGTATTCGAGCGGTTCAGATCCCCGGGGGAGATTTGCATTTCCCACGATGACTAGCTCCGGAGGCGGTTGTAGCTGCGAGGGATCAAAATGTTCATAGTGTTCGATATTGGCTCTAGCGAGCAGGTCACTCATAGGAGGATAAATCTGTCTATCAAATCCTTTGACAGAGAATCCCGCTTCCTTTGCGAGTAGGGCAAGACTACCCATCAAAGTACCACCGATGCCCATGAAGAACAGTGTCTTTTCATCATTCACTAGTGGGTACCTCTTCCGGTAGGATTGGGGATCCTATGGAAATGTCTGCCATCCCAATCGATATGAAGGTGAATAACACGGAGATTAGGATTCCCGTCGGGAACATTACATTTAGAGCTTCCTTGAGTATGTACCCTGCGATACACATTTGCCAAATTACAATCACAGCAGTCATTACATTGCGTAAGTATTCATCGGCCGGAGCTACAAACACAACAATGAGCATGAATAGATCAATCAGAGTTCTTGTTCCGACGAATGCGGATAACACCTTGGGGTATCGATTCTGGCTTTGCCTAAAGACCAAAGTAAGATACATCAACACGTTGAACACAACAAAAACCACCAAGATTCTGCTGTAATATTTGACTGGATCGGCTGCGACGGGCGAGAACTCAAATCTAAGAAATGAGGTAAGTGCGAACAACGCGCAAACCAGTATCAGGGTTGCAGTACTCGCGCTAGCGTTTCTAACACTACTTCGGAAGAAGCAGAGTTGTATGTAGGTTCGATATGCTCCGAGCACGAAGGTCGTCTAGCCGATGTGCGTTCTAGTGTTCAAGAACCTACTTCTTGTCGAACAATGGTGAGTATTTCGTCCGATATGATCGGACCAATTACAACAAACGCTATGACATACGAGACTGTGTTGACGAGGAATGCAACAACTAGGCCTTGATAGAATTTGATGCTGAACGCGCTTCCAAACACATAACCAAAGACACAACAACTCCAAGAAAGCCATACAAACAATAGGACAGTCGGTATAACAGATGGAACGGTCCCTCGGTCTAGAAGTTGTAAAAGCACTCCCACGAGTTGAAACAATACAAACACACCAAAATAAGACGCAAGGGTGCCACGAAATTGGCTTGCGGAGTGTTTCATCTTCAGTAATACAAAGATCATCACAATTGCCAACCCATGCCATACTAACGATAGGAACCAGATTGTCATACGATGCTCCAATACCTTTAAAGCCAGTACCGAGTCGGTAAAGAGAGACACTAACGGATGCAACTCCAACAGTGCCAACAGTAGAAGAAACGTTATGATCGTAGCATTGTCTCCTTCGACATCTCGCACCGAACCTCGAAATATACAAAAGTGAACGCATGTTAAAGTCGCCTGCAGCACTTAACTTGTTTAGGTGAAGTACTGAATCACGCATCTATTCTGATGACTGAATTTCAAATCGTTGGTTTTGTAACTCAGCGAACGTCCCCACTTCCTCGGGGAACACTATTCCGACAATGATTCCCGCAATAACCGTAGAGACCAACATGATCACTATAGTAGCGAGTATGCCTTGGTAGAGCTTTAGGCTGAACGCATGTTGGAACACGTATCCCCCTGCACCGATGAACCAACAAAACATTGCAATTTGAACAGTTCCAAAGATGAAACTTAAGATCGATCCGAAGACAATAGACAATATAGATAGTAAAAAAACGCCAGCCTGGAACAAGAGCAATAAACCTAAGCATGCTGAGATCGTTTTTGGGAAGCGGTCATTAAATTTGCGGATGTTGAGTACTGTAAAAATCATTAGTGCGGCAAATGCGTAGGTAACGATGGGGATGACTAAAAGTACCTTTCGCAAATCGGACACTACTTCTGGACTAAGATTTGTTGAGCCTTGCGACGGCAAAGTTAGCCACACAAAAGCAACCAACAGAATAGTAAAGGTAGCAATGGTAGGAAAGCTCCCATTGACATCAACAGGCGAACCTCGAAAGAGCAACAACCGAAAAATTGGTTGTAACATTTGATGGAATTTTTGACTCATTTAAATATGCTTAACTCTTTACTTTGATCGGGATGCCTACTTTGACCAATCCTCGTAATGCCGTGTACGCACAGTCGGGTGGTGTCACTGCCGTCATCAACGCGACCGCTTGCGGAGTTATTCAAGAATGTCGTGCGCACTCTAACTTAATCAAACGAGTGCTAGCCGCTAACAACGGTATAGTAGGAATTTTAAAAGAGGAACTGTTCGACACCAGTTTGGAAACAGACGCTGATATTGAAAAACTTCGCTCTACCCCTGGAGGAGCTTTCGGATCGTGTCGATTTAAACTCAAAGCACCCTCAATTCACGATCCGATTGCGCGCCGCATATTCGATGTGTTTAAAGCTCATGACGTAGGATATTTCTTTTATAACGGCGGTGGTGATTCTCAGGATACTACAAACAAGATTTCGACGCTGAGTAAGCAATTTGACTACCCATTGCATTGTATTGGTATTCCAAAAACTGTCGACAATGATCTTGCCAATACAGATACATGCCCTGGTTTTGGTTCGGTTGCCAAGTACGTCGCGATTTCAGTGCAAGAAGCAGGATTGGACGTGCGGTCGATGAGTGAAACATCTACCAAGGTGTTTATTCTTGAAGTGATGGGTCGTCATGCGGGTTGGATCGCTGCTTCGAGCGGCTTAGCTAGGAGGGGAGAGTCCGATCCGCCACACATTATTTTGTTTCCCGAGATTGCGTTCAACGAGAGCACTTTTTTGTCGAGAGTCGAAGAATGTGTTGGGCGTAATAAACACTGCGTAGTCGTCGCTTCAGAAGGAGTTAAAGATAGCGAAGGTACTTTTTTGTCTGAGTCGGGACAACGGGATTCTTTTGGGCACATGCAATTAGGTGGAGTGGCTCAAGAACTCGCACAATTGGTAACGCGGAATTTAGGATTCAAAGTGCATTATGCTATTTCTGACTATTTGCAAAGATCGGCGCGGCATATCGCCTCACAAACCGATGTTGATCATGCGTACGCTGTTGGTACTACGGCCGTGTCTGCAGCGCTCGAAGGCAAGACTGATCAGATGGTGACCATAGAACGTATACAGGACGAGCCGTATCGTTGGGAAGTGAGTACTACACCAATTCAAGGTGTCGCGAACGTAGAACGAACACTCCCTCGTTCCTATATCACATCGGATGGTTTTGGGATCACTTCCAACGCGCGTCGGTATCTCGAACCGTTAATACAAGGTGAAGCGTTTCCAGACTATGTTTCTGGACTCCCGCAATACGTGCAACTAAAGAACAAACTTGTTGCGCGTAAGTTGCCTAAATTTGACCTGGACAGTTAGACTCAAGCGATCAGAGGGACGATCACCAAGCTAACAATCGCCATCACATTGATCAAAATATTCATGCTCGGACCAGAGGTGTCTTTGAATGGATCTCCAACGGTGTCTCCCACCACAGTTGCTGCATGAGTATCAGAACCTTTGAGGTGTCCGTCACCGAGTGCGCCTTTTTCGACAAATTTTTTCGCATTATCCCATGCACCACCCGCATTCGCCATAGTCAGTGCAAGTAGCACGCAACCGACTAGGCCACCTCCGAGAAGTCCACCAAGAGCTTCTGCTCCCAAAGTAAACCCTACAAGAGGTGGGAGGAACACTGCGATCGCACCCGGTAGGATCATGCGCGTAAGAGCTGCATTTGTTGCAATTTGAATGCACTTTTCGTGGTCCGGTTCAGCTGTACCTTCCCGAAGTCCAGAGATTTCTCTAAACTGTCGGCGAATTTCTTCGATCATTCGTTCTGCGGCTGATCCGACGGCACTCATCGTAATGGAGGCGATTAAGAACGCTGTTAGCCCGCCGATGAAGAGCCCAATCAACACCCGAGGATCACTGAGTTCCAAAATGAATGCGGCATCACGCTCGTGTCCTACCGCTTCAACAAACGCCGCAATAATCGCGAGAGCTGCTAGTGCGGCAGCACAGATTGCAAAGCCCTTACCCATCGCAGCAGTAGTATTACCAAGTTCGTCGAGCGAATCGGTGATTTTTCGCACTCCTTCTCCGAGACCGCCCATTTCTGCAATGCCACCGGCATTGTCTGCGACAGGACCATAGGCATCGACCGCCATGGTCATTCCTACGGTGGCGAGGAGGCCAACAGCTGCTATTGCCACTCCGTACAGACCTGCGAGCTCAGTTGAAATCCAGATAATCCCGCAGATACTGAGAATGGGAATGACAACTGACTGCATACCAGTCGCTAAACCAGTAATTAGTACCGTAGCCGCGCCAGTTTTTCCTTGTTCTGCAATACGTTCGATCGGTCGACCGGAAGTATAGAACTCCGTAATCAGTCCGATAATGACACCGCCGATCGCACCGGCGAGAACGCACCCCCATACTTTCCAGGAGAGATCTGTGTATTGAGTGACTATAAAGTACGCCGCAACAATGAAGAGTGTAGGCGAGATTAGCATGCCCAAACGCAGGGCTAGTGCGGGATTCCGATTGGATTGAGTACGAACGATGATGATGCCAAGAATTGAGCTGATCAATCCCGTTGAGGCTAAGGTGAGAGGTAAAGACATGAGCACAGCGCGTGCCTGTGCCTCATCCATCTCTACGGTGAACAATTCGAAAAGACCACTTAAGCCAAGTGTCGCTGCTATAGCGATACTTGCGATCATCGATCCGCAGTACGATTCAAAGATATCGGAACCCATGCCTGCGACATCGCCCACATTGTCACCGACATTATCAGCAATTACACCAGGATTTCTAGGATCATCCTCCGGTATGTGTTCTTCTGTTTTACCTACGAGATCAGCCCCAACGTCTGCACTCTTGGTATAAATACCTCCACCAACACGAGAGAAAATGGCAACTGTCGAAGCACCCGCACCGAAACCGTGGATGTGATGCGCATGCTCTGGATTCCCACCGAAAAAGTAATACACCAAACCTAGTCCAAGTAGTCCTAAGGATGCGACCGCCAATCCCATAATGGACCCTCCAAAAAAGGCAGCCGATAAAGCTGCTGCTGCACCTCTAGTTTGTGCCGCTGTGGTCGTACGAACATTCGCTTTGGTCGCAGTGTACATTCCGATCCAACCTGCGAGTGCGGAGGCGATTGCGCCGGCGGCAAAGGCGGCACCCGTACGAATACCTAAGTGTTCTCCGCCCAGAATAATTAATGTGAAAAGAACGAGAGCAAAGATAAAAAGGAGACTGTACTCTCGGCGCATAAAGGTCATCGCACCGCGATGAATTTGATCCGCGATATGGCGTACCTTCTCCTCGCCCGCAGGATAGCGTTTCACCAATAAATATACGATCAACGCAGCGATAAGACCTACACCGCCAAGGATTGGTGGAATCAAAGCTAAGTCCATAGATTCTCTCTTGTCTCCTGCTAAATAAGAAGCCACGGAATGTGGCTCGAAGAACTAAATATGATATTGAAAAGACTCATTTTCAAATGTTGCATGAAGTGAAAAAGGCCAAGTTATTCCGGAGCATCATCAAGTATTTCAAAAGTCGCTTGGAAGGTGAGATCACTTTCAGCATGAAAGTTGATTACGTGTTTGTCTTCGTCGACTTCTTTAATACGGAATAACATCAGATGGAGCCCCCCGGGTTCGAGCTTCAAGATGTCTTTAGGGGGAATCTCTAAATTGTCCAACTTTACCATACGATGTCTCCCCTCTCTAAGCACCGACTTGTGGAACTCAATCGCTCCAATGGTCTCCGAATCTGCTGAAGTTAGAGTGATCGTATCGTTAGTGTGATTCTTCAATCGTACATAAGCTGCGGTAGTTGTTTTTGAGGGTAAGGGAGTTCTTACCCAAGCGCCGTCGACGGAGATTTTTGTAGTACTCTGACCACAGCTCGCTATGAAGATGACGAGAATGCTTGTGGTCAGCCAACGAATGTCTATTACTTTCAACAAAGACCTTACTAGCTCAAGAGTGAGTACACAAAAGACAACGATTTGTGACTCAACTCATTGGTGAAAAACAGTGGTGGCCAGGGGCAGAATTGAACTGCCGACACGAGGATTTTCAGTCCACTGCTCTACCGACTGAGCTACCTGGCCGCACCGGATGTTCGTCTGTTGATGGAACAAAGAATCGAGAATTTTAAGGATACACTGAAATGCTTTGTAGGTGCATGTTCTGATCGTTCTCGTTGTCGCACAACCTCAATTTAAAATCTTCGAAGTCCTGATCAGTGAGCAAATTTCCTCTATGGGCCAACTACCGAATTGGGTGCACCAATCTCAAAATCTTCCACTTCGTTTCGCACAAGTTCGAGAAGATCCCAATTTAGACGCTTGGATCGTTGAAAAGCTCCCTCAAGACGCGACTCTTTTAGTAATAGGTTCTGGTGGATGTACCCTCGCGGTACTTGCGAGTATGCCTAGTGTGCGAATAATTCACGTCGTTGATCCCAATCCCGCTCAGCTAGCTCTGTGCCGCGTCAAACTCGCACTGTTACGAGACAACGACCCTGACGCCCGTCTAAGATTTCTCGGTCATAGCGACCTCTCCCGCGAAGCGAGGGAACATCAATTACATCGTATCTGTGATGAAACTTGTGAGCCTGTAAGTAGCTTAGGTCCGATAGATCATATCTTAGAGGTCGGTCTTGACTATGGCGGCCGATACGAATCGGTGTTTGGACAGATCAGCAAATCCGTCGCGACGTTTGACGATTCAGTACTCGACTTGCTCCGACTTGACAACTCGAGTAAACAAGCAAAGTGGCTTCAGATTCACCCCGACTTTGTGGCCGGACTATTAGGATGTTTCGATCAAGTGATGAGTTTAGAAAACCTAGTCGCGCTCTTTGGAGAAACCGCGACCCAAAATCCAGTGATGCCTTTTTCCACTCACTTTTTTCAAAGAACTGTGCATGCTTTGCATTCGTTTAACGCTAGTACCAATCACTTTCTATGGCAAGTTCTAGCGTGTTTCACGAAGACCAAACCCATCGCACGATGGCTCAGTCAGCCACGTCAGGAAGTATCAGTGAACTTTCACTTTGAAGCTGAGACCATACAGCATTACTTAGCGCAAATTGATGTTCAGTTTGACTACATTCACCTGTCAAATGTGTTAGATTGGTTGACTGTAGAGGAAGCTTGCGCATTGTTAGAATTAACTTGGAATCGATTGAAACCAAAGGGGTATACCCTGATACGGCAATTAAACTCAGATCTACCTATTCGGGCACTTGGTGAACACTTTACTTGGTTAGATGAGGAATCCGACAATTTACATCGGGCGGACCTGAGTTACTTCTATCGTCGTGTACATTGTGGTCGAAAAATTTGACTCACATCGGAACCATACTTTGAAACCACAAGAGTTCGGAAACAACCTTGGCTGAGACTTCACAAATCTTTCGATTGACCGCTCAGGAGATCGCTGAATTCAGTCCGATGTTACGAGACTTCGAATATCAGTTTTGGTATCCGTTGGGAGAGTCGAGAGAATTTCGTATAGAACATCCGAGCCTGTACACGGATTTTTTTAGTTCGATGGGAGATGCCTATTGTTTTGTAGCTCTGAGAGAAGACGAGGTAGTAGGTGTATTGAGTGCTGTTATCCGAACTCTTATGGCACCTAACGGGAAAACGACCCAAGTCGCCTATGTAGCAGACGTAAAGATCGCGAAAGAACTACAAGGTAGCACGTTACTTTACCGCTTAGCGCGAACTGCTATTCTCTGGTTGCGACCGAAAATCACTTCGGCGTACTCTGTCGTCATGGACGGTACTTCGGTGACTCCAAAGCAATACACAGGGCGAGTGGGAGTCCCTCAATTCTCATGGTCGGGACGCGTCCATCTACTTAGTTTCTGTACTGCGACAAACTTTCCTTGGGCGTCAAAAGTTTCGGAACATCCCGTCGACTTGAGCTCCACAGGGTCGGGGATTGAACCACGTCGAACTTCGACTACTGTTTCCACTTGGGCTTCATTGAACCCTTTGTTGCGAGCACAGGAAAGCCCAGTGTGGCTTGTCGATCAACAGACCGATGCCGCCGCACTTCTAGAAGATACCAGACTTGCGAAGAGGTTGTACGACCGGCAACAGAGCGAATATAGATACGCACACTTAACGTACCTCTCGTATGCTGATCCAGAGCACATTGTTCGCTTATTACCTCGTGCGTGTACTCGGAGTCATTCTTCGGGCTTTACTCATTTATTTGTTACAGTTCCCGACACCCACCTAGGAGCGGTAGAAAGTCGTTTAGAAGATCTCGACCACAATTCGTTTTCAGCGTCCATATACGGCGTAAGCCTCAGCGAGGACTTTCCTTTTTTGATCAATTCATCGGAGATTTGAGGTCTATGACCACTTCAAGTGAATCCACCGACTATCCCACTTTACAAGTTAGTAATCGTGCAGAAAAGGTATTGAAAGAGTCAGGTGTTCTGACTAATAGCTATCTAACCGCGTTAGCAGATGGTAGCATGACAAGAGAAATGTTCCGATTGTCGCAAGAACAGTTTTTCTTTGCCGTCACGTTCTTTCCCCGACCTATGAGCGCTTTAGTGGGTCGTCTTCCTGATCCAATACAAAGACTCGACATCCTAAAAAACGTCGTGGAAGAACACGGCGAGTTTGCCGAAAGTAAATTTCATCAAACGACTTTCGTACAGTTTTTGACATCGCTAGGGAGCGAAGTTGAGTCATTGGGTGAAAAATCTGCGTTGTGGCCTGAAGTTCGGGCTTTTAATACGGTATTAGCAGGTTCCTGCGTGCTTTCGGAACTTGAGGTAGGAATCGCGTGTATGGGCATTATTGAACTTGCTTTCGCTTCGATATCGGCGAGTATTGGTACAAGCGTTGTGCGTCGTCAATGGGTCGAAAGAGACAACTTGACACACTATACCTTACATGCCGAACTCGACGAACAGCACGCCGACGAATTTTTTCGCGTGATCGAACCAGCCTGGGACATTCCAGATCGCCGACACTACATTGATCAAGGTCTCAAATTAGGGGCTTATGTCTTCAAACAACTGTACGAGAGTCTTTACGCTACAGCACAGTTAAAACTCGCTACAGTGGAAAACCAGAATGACAAGGATCCAAATGAGTCGGATCTTTTCGATGCGGAAGCCACGGAAGATCCACATTAGTTGCTTGCAACTAGTAGTACTGCTGTAAGTTCCACTGTTTTCGGCGGTAAACAAATGTCGTCATTACAGGTTTGGTAAGTGACCTGACTCTCGATCGTGTATTCACCCGGAGCACTATCCTCTGTTCCTATTTTTTGGATCACGGCGAGGTCTGAGCCACGAAAGACATCGTAAGAGCCTTTAAACTGATGCATCGGCATTTTCAGCTTTCCTAACTGTTGTATGCTTTCAGGTACGGTAAACGAGACTTTAGTCTCTTTCATGCCTTGTTTGGCGTTTTTCCCCGTGGGCGCGTAAATGTACCACCCGTCTTTTATATCAATGGCGAGAGAAACTTCCGCGGTGGAATCAGGGTCGACTTTCTCGGGAACGACTAACTCCAATTTGACCGGTAGCTTGGATTCTTCTTCTACCTGAGAAGTCTCGTTTTTATCGGTTTTCGGATTGGGTAATTTGGAATCAGCCGTTTCAGCATCGTCCGCCTCGGTACCCAACATTACATAGATTCGTCCTTGGTGGCGCATGGTCAACCAGTGTTCTCGCCCTGTGTCGTACAGAACACCGACAGATTTTTGCCAGTAGTCCACTTGCATTTGAAAGAACTCGTCAAACTCTTCGTCAGTACCCCTAAAGCCGCCAGTGTCCTCGTATTGTGCTAGAAACGCCTCACGGTCGGGCTTTTCTCTTGGTGGATAGCGACCGGGGTCTTTTCCAGCACTCTCGACGCTGTTTGTACCTTCCCATTCCCATGACAACTCATCAGAGAATTCACCTCCATTCACGGTTGCAACACTTGCACCGATGATTAGGTCTGGGATGCCGTCAAGATTCCAATCGTCAACGTACAAGCGGGGACCGCTACCCGGCAGTGCTTTACTACCATCCTCGGTTGCTAATAAGTCGATCGCGGGATGAAAGCGATGCTCACCATCTACTTTGACTCCTTTGAAAAACGCTACAGCCAAGGCACCTTCATTTCTATAGCTACCGGTCACCAGGAGATCTAAGACTCCGTCGCGATCCCAATCCACAACATATGGCGAGGTCTTAGAATCTCCGGCAAGGGAAACCATAGACGTTTGTGCCCAACCTTCAACGTCTTCGTCGGTTGCGACTTTGCCAATAGTTAACGGTTTACCATTGACATCTAAAAGTAGTTCTCGGCGTCCAAACTTGGGTTCAGTTTTTGTTCCAATGTTCTTACTGATTTTCAGGGCATTACCGCCAAAAATTAGATCGTAATCTCCGTCGTCGTCGAAGTCTCCCATTGACGCTGAGGAATACACCCAATAATCAAACGTTTCAATTGGATCAGGTATTTCAGCTTCCTCCGGATTCTCCATAAGTTCAAGGTATATTGGGTTCCATGCGGCTTCGGGATTTCCTTCTTGTGGCAGTTTCACGCCCGGTAGAAACCCTTCTTCATTGCCGCGAAACCATGTAACTTCGCCGGGATGGTATTGACCCGTGATCATGTCGTCAAAGCCATCATCGTCTAAGTCGTAGAAGTACGGAGTGAAGCCGATGCAACACCATTGTTCAACTTCCATGATCGTCCCCGCGGTATCTCGTGCCCACTCAAATTCATTTGCGAATTGAGGGTTGTCGTCGCTCCCTATGTTAAGATAGACACGAACGGTCGAACCGTCCTCGGACATTGGAAAGTTTTCTCCAGAGTTGGTTTCAAACTCGCCGACAAGTAAATCTCGCTTACCGTCCCCGTTCCAATCCCATAGCGCGGGTGCCGCTAAACCGTGTTTTTCTGTTAACGCGGGAGCATCACCAGCCATAACCAACATTGGTTGTTGCAATTTCGGGGCCCCTGGAATATCAGCTCCGACAATTTCGGGAAACTGCATTTCTCCCATTGTGGAAGTCTGTTCGGATTGCGGTAGGAGAGATTGTTGCACCACCGATTGCTCTTCCTCTGATTCTTGACTACATCCTAGTAGCACAAAACCGCAAGAAATCAGGAAGAGTCTTGTTAAAAGTCTGATATTCATTGTCTTATCACCCTGTAGTCGGTTATTCCTGAAAGGGAAAGTGTCTTGCTAAATTCTATATAGAAACAGCGTTATATAGGTTTCGCGCGGGATTTCGGATTGGATAGTCGTAACCCTAGTTGTTTTGGTCCTTTCGATGTGTTGTATCCTCATCAGAATTCTGAGAAATCCCAAAATAACATTCTTGTTCTTGTTTCACAATGCACTGAACGGGAGTTCAAAATAGATGTGCAAATCTAGATTCCTGATGTCATTCGATTAGTTCTCGGTGATTTAGCCAAAGACTCTCGACCGTTGATTCGAACTGTTAATCCGATGTCTCCTTCTACCGCAGTTGTGTCACTTTGGACTGCGGTTCAAGTCGCGCGGACTGAAATATGGAGCTTAATCAGACTCTTTCGATTTTGGTTCGTCGTAATTCTTCTTTCAGGCACTGCAATGAGTGCTTACGTACTGTCGTGCTTAGTGTTTGCCAACACCGCACCGTACAACATCAGCTCCGTAGGTGGTACTCCGTTGTACTTATTAGGGAACTTAGACCCCGCCTACTTCGTGTTTTTCTTAGCTGGTTTATTACTCTTAGTTTTTGACTTTCAACACCGAATCGGTAGGTATAGACTAGAAGAAGTCATCGAGTCTCGTCCTGTCACAAACTTGGAGTTCCAACTGGGTCGTACCTTGTGTTACGCGGGTTTGATTTGGATGGTCGTATGTGTAAATGTACTGTTAATGCAATTGTTCGGTTTTGGATCTCAACTGTTCAAGCTCCATATTGCAGACACTGTTCAACTTCACTCGATGTTTAATCTGCTTTTGGTGGACGCACCCGTCTCGTTGCTCTTCTGGACTTCGCTATTTCTCTTGCTAACTATGCTGCTTCGCTCGCGATTGTTGATTGTGTCAGCGTCAGCGATTGTATTGCTAGTTCATTACCTGTGGGTGCTCAATACTCCATTCTTGTTCGTCGACCTTCTTTCCCATTCTTCCAATCAAACTCTATATGTCTCTGACATTTTGCCCGCTCTCCCATCAATAACTTCTTGGATCATGCGTATTGGTACTTGTCTACTTGCATTGGCATTTATTGGGGCGGGAGCATGGGCTCATTCGCGAACGCATCACATGAGCCAAATTTGGACCAAAGTGATTCCAATAGTTTCCTTCGGTGTTGGCGTGCTAGTAATGTCTGCGGGTGTTGGGTATGAACTAAGCAAATCGAACGAAATCAGGAATTGGCAGCAAGCTCACTTATCTCACGATTGGAATGCAACGTTGGATGTACGGTCGATTCAGGGGGAGGTTCAAATCAACCCGAACCAACGCATGCACCTCGACCTCAATATAGCTTTCATTTTGACGTCGCAAACACCAACTAAGTCGCTAATCTTCACGCTGAATCCGGGGTACCAAATATCCACGATTGAAGTTGATGATACGTCGTGTGATAGCGAATTTAAACACGGTATTTTGGAAGTATCCGTTCCCTTTGAACTTCAACCAGAAAGCGAATACTCACTGAATATCGTTGCTGAAGGAAAACCAAAGCCGCACTTTGCCTATCTGAACGCTCCTTACGATTACCTCGCTGACAAGAAATTTCCGATTCAAGCTATTCATTCGTATGGCTCCGACGGTGCGATTTACGACAGTAGATTCGTCGCGCTGATGCCAGGCGCGTACTGGTATCCCGTCCCTGGATTGGTTCCTAGGGCGGTAGATGATGACTTATTTGGTTCTGATTTCTTCGAAGTTGAGTTGAAAGTTCAACTGCATGCCCCCTCTTCTTGGAAAGTCGTCGGAACGGGCACGTCACAAACCAATCCCAAGGAACGAAACGAGTATCTGATGAAACCAAATATTCCCGTTGCATCGATAGGTCTCTTTGCTTCTGAGTTCGAAAGAATGTCTCATGATTTTGAAAACGTGGATTTTGCGCTGTATTTACATTTGCAGCACTCCAAAAATTTTGTTGCATTAGAACAGTATAAAAGTGAACTTTTAGCGAAGATTGATGGGTATTTAAAAAAATTTGAGGAAGAAGGGTTCCCAATTCCATACTCGTCGTTGGTATTTGTTGAAGTACCTAACAAGTTACGCACCATTGGTGGTGGGTGGCGGATGGGTCGTGTGAATTCGCTTCCTGGTGTGATTTTGTTAAAAGAGCGGGGTCTTCCGACCCTCAACATTGACGCTATGGTGAAACGTATCGAAATAGCCGAGACTGCACAGGATGACCGATCTAGCAGGATCTGGAGTCGTCTGTACGGCGCATCAAATCTTGCGCTAGGAAATGAAAATTTGGATAGTCCGATTCGCGATCAAATCTGGAACCATCTAGTATCTACTTCTGGCGAACATCGCAAAGTACTCGAGCTTCTTTTTCACATTTGGATGGGGAGATTTACTCCATCTTATACCGAAGGATTGTTTTCGATCTATGCATCCGCACACGCATCGCGGTGGACTGGTGTTAATCTTCCAGCGACTGATTTAGAAGGACTATTCTGGAGAGAAATGGACTACAGCGGACGACCGTCGGTTCACAACCTCTCAGAAAGGACTGCATTAACAGGGCTAGCATTCAATCCTGATGATTACCAACAAGAATTTGAAGCGCTATATCAAAAATGTTTTTCTATATATCAATCATTATTTTGGTACTTCAATTTTCGAAAACAAAACGGAGACAGAAACCAGTGGCTTGCAGAGTTACGACGCAGATATGGAGGTCAACAATTCACATACAACGACATGATCACTGTCGCTCGCGAGTTTGATATCGACATAGGCCTCTTTCTCGACGATTGGTTC
Organism: Gammaproteobacteria bacterium; assembly: GCA_009840305.1. Classification (GTDB taxonomy): domain Bacteria; phylum Pseudomonadota; class Gammaproteobacteria; order Pseudomonadales; family Azotimanducaceae; genus Bin55. The sequence continues at coordinate 119,786 of VXNY01000028.1, forward strand.
TCAAAAGATACACCCCCCGGTTTTGAAGTTTCACCTGGTACAGCGACGCGAATTGCGAATAGTGAAGAAGGGTCGCTTCGCTACGTGTTCACCTTTGACGTTGCAAACACTCAGTCTACCACAGGTTTCGTATATTTGTTGACAGGCTCGCTACCACCTATCGTAATCGAAGGAAATACTTCAAAACGATTTACTGTGTTACAGGAATTGGACGCTGACGACTCTGAAGCAGCCTCATTCACAATCCACACCGGTTTTTCGTTAAACCGACGTCGATTTGGGGTGGTTATACCGACAGACCGCTCCTCGGTTGACGCGACATTAGCACCGGTCGACAAGATTGAGGAGAGTGATTTCGTCCCACAACGCGACGAGATTATTGTTGACGATCTCGATTTAGGGTTCGTCGTGCATCAATCTAATCCGCTGCCGTTTCTGTTTCGATACGCACCACGTGATTGGTTTTGGGTTTCTACTATGCATGAGGACTTTGACGGTACACTACCGGATATTGATTTAAGATTTTCTACTCGCAATGCGCGGTGGATACGTCGTACTGAAAAACTTGGTTATGGAAAATTTCGTCGGACGGTCGCAATCTCTCGGGTCACGAGGTCTCTTAAACTGCACCCGGTACGATTTGTCGCGGAAATTCCGAAAGCTGGTCAATGGTCTCTGGATTTCTACTTACACAAACCTACTAACCAAATCGAATATGGAAGTCTTGCGAGTTTCAACTTAGAAATCGAGAACAACTCAAGACTTTGGAAGAATGCGGTTAACCCAGATTCTTCGGAAGTCGGGTGGAAATTGGTCGACAATTTTGAGCTCGACGCAGGAAGAACCGATGTTGTCTTGGTCGGAGTAAGTGAACCATCAATCGTATATGCGGACGCGATTCGGTGGCGCAATTCTTCAGTGTTAGAGTAGTCTCGTTGCCTACAAATTATTCTCGAATTGATTCTCAATACTCAGCATGCGTCGGTGGAAATTTCGGTATAGAAACCATGCTCGGAGAGAAAAAGCGTGGGACGAACGAAAGAAAATGAAAGTTTCACAACTTTTTGAGGTACGAACACAGGAGGGTTGCGTGCGTACCCCACGGTTACATGTGGATTGAAACGTTTATTGTTGCAAATGGTTTGTACTTCTAAGCTAGATAAGGAAATGAGAGCGACGATCACTCGAGCTCTACGATGGGTAGGAAAGCCAGAAAAGCATTTGAGTTCGCTCTTCAGGGGAAAGTACTTTGATAACGCTTGGACTTTTAGGTGGACGTTCTTAAACATTTCGTTAGATAGGTCAGGGAAGTATTCAAACGTTATGTGGTATTTTTCAGGCTTCATCCATCGTACGTCATCAATTTCAGGTTTGTTACTGGACAGGAAGTCGCAGACTGCGGTGGGAACCATTGCACCGATGAAATAACTCATTCTGCTTCAACTGTCGTTGGGCAGGACACCAGACAGGGCGATGATATTTGACCATTCTTCGGGGAGTGAACTGCACGCAAAAAACGCAGAATTTAATGTCGACTCCGACTGGTTGTATACCTTCTGGGTACCGTCAAGTGAATACACTCCACCGCCGGCCGCACGGAGAACCGCATGGGCAGCCGCGATATCCCATTCGTTAGATAGTCCGAAACGTACGTAAATGTCTGCTTGACCTTCGGCGATATAGCACATTTTGATACTACTACCAACGGTATTCACTTGCACCTTCATTCCAGTCGACTCGAGATAGTCAATTATCTGTTGATTTTTAGTTGTGGTGTAGTGTCGACTGGTGATCATTCGAACGCAATCGGCGGGATGGCTAGTCGAGATTTGTGATTCGTAATCCGTCTTATGTCGCATTGCTACTGCATGTTCAACATCGCCCGTGTACACAACTTCTTTCGTCGGTATTCCCACCACTCCTAGCTTGGGTGTCCCACGTTCTATCAACGCGATGTTTACCGTAAATTCATCGTTTCTTTCTGTAAATTCTCGAGTACCGTCTAAGGGGTCCACAATCCAAAGGCGATCCCAGTTCCGACGTTCCTCAAACGGCGGAATTTGACCTTCTTCAGAGAGCACGGGAATAGAAGGATCAATTTTTATTAGTCCTTCCATGATTACATCGTGCGCTCTTCGGTCCGCATCCGTAATTGGTGTGTTGTCGGATTTGGTGTCTACCCTGAAGTTTGAGTTGTACACGTCGAGAATTTCTTGGTGTGCACGGCGGGTGATCGCGACCAATTGACTAAGCATTTGATTGCACCTCCTCGGCAATTAAAGAGGATTCGGTCACGTTGGGTAGAGTGTACGCAAACCGATTGGCTACGCACTTCCTATAGCTTAGAATCAATTCGCGATCTCGTCTTCTAAATAATTTATGAGATTCCAATGAAGCAAATGTTAATGTTAGGAACAGAAAAGAGAAAGTCATTACTAAGACCTCTTTGCAAGTTGGAAGTGGTCGATGAAGTTAACCAGAGATAATGGATTGACCGACATAAAGACTTCGTTGAAACGAGTGCTCTAGGCATAAGTGTCTGGCTCTGGAATGACTCAGACTTCAAACTAAGACACGACCGATATGAGAGTAGATAAATGGTTATGGGTTGCGCGTTTTTACAAGACCCGAAGTCGCGCGAAGGCTGCCGTAATGCATGGAAAAATTCAAGTAAATGGCGACCGCATCAAACCCGCGAAAGAGATACAAATCGGAGATCTAGTCTCGATTAAAGAAGAGTACTTTAGCCGTGAGTATGTGGTGCGAGAGTTCCGAGAGCAACGAGGCCCAGCAAAAATCGCGCAAACTCTTTATCAGGAAACTGAGGAATCAATCGCTCGAACAGAAGAAGCTGCTGCACGACGAAAATCAAACTTTGACTCAGTGTTACGTCCAAGAGCAAAACCGAGTAAGTCCGATCGGCGCGTTTTAGCCCGATTGAAGCGAAGTGGTGGCCAACAAGACTAGCCCGTGTTCGACTGGTAACAGTTCTAGGTACGAGACTTGTGCCGCAAATGGTTAATAGTCTCGCCAAATTCCAAAGCATATTGCTGAAGATACAATGATCAGTACGCCACCAGCTAGTTTTGCTCCCATCGGCAAAAATCCTAAAATTGTGACTCCGTTGTAGAGTGTCCCAACGACTCGGCGCACATTTCTGTACTAGTCAGACCCACAAGAAATGAAAGTCTCAGCAGTTAAAACGCCCTTCCCACTGTAATCTAGAACCAACACCAATACGTGGAACACCACTAAATATGAAAAAAGCCGGAAAAATTGTCGGGAGTATGTTCGCTTCATTAGGTATATTAGTTTGTCTGTTTACCCTTGTTGCTTCCGCAAAGCTCCAATATATGAAAGAGAATCCTGATACTGAAGCCGAGAGCCAAATACACTCCAGCGAGACGGAGATGGACGACGTTTTAGCTGATTTAGACTTGGACAAACTTGACGAGTCGCACCAGGAAGTGGACTACAAGAAGACGATGACTCACAGTTGGGTAGGAGCACTACTATTTGGGGTCGTTTTGCTTGGAGTGTTACTTAATGTACCAAAAGACTCGTTTTTCACACCATCAATCGCTGTAGTGGCTGCAGGAGTAGGTGCAATTTTTTGCGGAGTAGGGTTTGCTTTCTTATTTGGTATGGCACTAATCGGTAGTGGACTAGTAGCGGTCGCGAATCTGAAACAATGACACGCCGTTTAATTGGGGGTAACCCTATTTATGAAAGTTTTGACTCGAAAAGTACGAGAAGAGTTGTTGATAACGCAGATGTTAATTTATGCGATACAGCTTGACATACCGACACCGCCTTCTTCGATGCAAATTCAAGATTTCGGTATTATTGGCCCCACCTTCGCGCTTTGAGTGACATGCGCGGAAAGCGAATCGGACCAAGGTACAATACGCGCCGTAGGCGACACTGTTGATGAAACTTCGCTAATCGAGTGATTGCACTCTGTCTTACGAATGTGTTGTATTTGTGAACATGAACTCGGTAGGACGAACGTCAGGGCTAAAATATACGAACTTTTTTATTCAACGGATTGAGTACATATCGAAGCACTTCAAGAACCGACGCGATTTGAAAATTTAACCATCCCCGTGTTGGCCGAACACGTGGTCCAACGCGGCGAAGGTAGTCTGCTCGTGAATGGTGCCATCGCGGTTACGACAGGTCGGCGTACTGGCCGTTCTCCCAAAGATCGATTCATCGTTCTTGATGAATTAACGCGATCAACCGTAGACTGGGGGGCCATCAATCAACCGTTTGAACCTGACGCTATGGATGTTCTATGGTCTAGAGTTCAAAATTTCGTTGATCGGGGTGAATCTTGTTACCGTGGGTTGATGCACGTAGGGGCGCATCCTGAACATTACTTACCTGTACAGGTAACAACCCAGTTTGCGTGGCATCAGATGTTCGCAAGCTCGTTGTTTTTAGTCCCAGATACATTCAATCCTGAACGCAGAGACATTTGGCAAATACTGAACGCGCCACGATTTGTTTGCGATCCCTCGCGAGACGGTACTAATTCAGACGGTACTGTAATCATAGATTTCAGTGGTAAGCGGGTATTAGTGGCAGGGATGCACTATGCTGGCGAGATGAAGAAAGCAATGTTTGCTGTACTAAACTTTTTGCTCCCTGACAAGGACATCTTGCCGATGCATTGCTCGGCTAATGTTGATTCAAATGGCAAAGTCGCGCTATTTTTTGGTCTTTCGGGTACCGGAAAAACCACACTTTCTTCAGACCCCGAATGTCTCTTGATCGGTGACGACGAACACGGCTGGGGAACTGGTACAGTTTTTAACTTTGAGGGCGGTTGCTATGCAAAGTGTATTAATTTAAATCACGAAACCGAGCCCGTGATTTACGATGCCATTCGATTCGGCGCGTTGTTAGAAAACGTCGTAATCGATGAACACACAAGAGCGCCGGATTACTCAGACTCCAGTCTCACCGAAAACACCCGCGCATGCTACCCACGTGAAAACATTAAGTTGTGCGTCCCCGACAATCGAGCTGGCGAGCCGGAGACAATCATTTTCTTAACTTGCGATGTCAGTGGAGTGCTACCCCCGGTTTCATTACTGTCATTAGAGTCCGCAGCCTACCACTTTCTGTCTGGCTACACCGCCCAAGTTGGGTCTACAGTGGTCGGTGCGACAGAGCCTTTTACTTCGACGTTTTCAGCTGGGTTCGGAGCAGCGTTTTTACCACGTCCTCCGCGTGTGTACGCGGAATTGTTGATGCGCCGTATCAATGCCTTCGGTGCTAACGTTTATCTGGTAAACACTGGTTGGTCCGGTGGAGCATTTGGCGATGGACGTCGAATGAGCATTCCAGATACGCGTCGAATTATCAATGCCGTGCGTTCTGGTGAGTTAGTACACGCGCCGACGAAACACCTACCGGAATTGAATCTTACTATTCCAACACAAGTTGAGGGAATTGATCCACAAATTTTAGACCCAAGGGCGGGATGGAGCAATCCTCACCAATATGATGCCGCCCGCGAAGCACTGATTTCCAAATTCAAAGACAACTTTACGAAGTTCGACATTGGATCTAATATCTTGGAAGCCGGACCGAAGTAAAGCGTTTTTTACGCCGAAAATTACGAGACTAAATCCCAACGAACGGCACGGTCGCTAATGTTGGAAAAGAAATTTTCACAGCTAATTGCTGGGTTTCGAGGTCATCCAGATCTAGGACGACTCAACCATGGATTGGAAAAGGAGGCATTGCGGATTGATAAGCACGGGTATCTGTCCAAAAAACCCCATCCAAGCGCATTAGGCTCGTCTCTCACACATCCATGTATTACGACCGACTTTTCAGAGGCACAACTCGAACTTGTCACCAAAGTGCACACCTCGATAGAGAGTTGTATGCAAGAAATGGAAGAAATACATCGCTTCGTATACGATGTGTTGGACGACGAATTGCTTTGGCCATCCAGTATGCCTTGTATGCTGAGAGGGGAAAAGTCGATACCTCTAGCCGATTATGGGAAATCTAATATTGGACAATTCAAGCGAGTCTACCGGCAGGGATTAGCTCTCCGTTACGGCAAGTACATGCAAACAATTTCCGGTCTGCATTACAACTTTTCGCTTCCGAAGACTTTATGGGCACACTATGCTGAGTTGCTAGGTGTAGACGATACGATGGACTTTCGGAACCAGTGTTATCTTGGGTTGATCCGAAACGTTCGGCGATACACATGGCTCTTGGTTTATCTTTTCGGTACATCGCCAGCAGTGTGTGGTTCGTTTCTTGCCGGACGTGCGCACGATCTTGAGCCGTTTGACGGCGAGTCTTTTTACTTGCCACATGCGACCTCGCTACGGATGGGACCCTTGGGGTACCAGAGTGTTGTGCAAGGACGACATTACCTCTCCTTCAACACACTCGTTGACTATCGCGAATCGATGCTTCCTTTATTGTCCGAACCCTATTCTCAATATGAAGAGTTAGGATTGCAGTCGTCGAACGGCGAATTTCAACAACTCTCGTTGTCGCCGTTACAAATTGAGGCAGAGAGTTATACCCCTATACGACCGAAACCCAAAGCAAAATGTTCGCTACGTCCTCTGTTAGCTTTAGAAAAACACGGCATCGAGTACGTAGAAGTTCGATGCTTGGATTTAAATCCCTTTTTCTCCACTGGTATTGACCGTACAACGTTGTACTTTTTAGATGCTTTCTTGTTATTTGCTCTGCTTATTCCGAGTCCACGTGATTCACAAGAACGTTGGGAAGAAGATCAACGAAATCAAACGATAGTCGTGGAACGGGGTAGGGACCCAAACGTGGAACTAATGGTTGACGGTGAAAACTGTTCCCTAACACGCAGCGGTCGTCCCATTCTCGATGTAGTAATACAGATAGCCGGATTACTTGACGAAGTAGATAAAGGGAGCACCCATGTAGACGCTGTCGCGCTACAAATAGAGAAATTGCAAGATCCCTCCAAAACTCCGTCAGCGCGTCTACTGCAACAGATGGCAACGTGGGAAAAATCCTATTATCGGACTATCGAGACGCTTTCCAAGCAGCACCGAGACAATTTACGGTCGCAACAGTTACCTGCAACAAGACGGCAACATTACCGGGAGCTGGCTATGCAATCTCATCGAGAACAACACGAACTCGAAAACGCGGAGACGAGTTCGTTTGAACACTACTTAGAAGACTTCATGCAATTCGAGCGATCAGAGTGAACCATCTAGCGCACTGCTGGCTCGCCAAAGGCAACGAGGGACACATTGCTGGTGGATTTCTTGGTGACTTTTACAAAGGTCCAATTCGGCGGGATCTACCCGAAGAGCTTCAGGAAGGGATTCGGCTACACCGGTACATTGACTCATTGACGAACCAAATGCCCGAGATGCGGTCTACTTATTCACGTTTTGGAACAGAGTTGCGAAGGGTTGCACCCATTCTGTTGGATTTAGTCGCTGACCACTTATTAGCTCGGCATTGGGATCGGTATGGAACTGGTGAATTGACAGATTTCACATCAAAATGCTATCGTATAATTGGGCAGTACGAGATTCCCCCTACCGGGAAGCGCTTTTTCCACCATGTGGTGTCCCGAAATCTGTGGTGTGAGTACACTGATTTTGATGTCATACTTTCAGTGATGTGTCGCATTCTCATGCGCTTGCGTCTGGATGATCGGGCAACACATTTGTCCAAACTTGAACCTCGGATCGAAGACTTTCATCAAGACTTTCGCGAGTATTTCCCAATACTTGTGGATAAGGTGCAGACTTGGAAAGCGAGCAATACGGCGGCGATAGAAAAAGTAAATCAGTCGTGACCGTGTGGAGTTCAATCTACGTAAATTAATTTGAAGATATTCGCCAGAGAGGAGTATTGGTGTTTTTAGGATTTGACTTTCGACATTCCGAAACTTGGGCAACAGTGGGAGTGCTCGTCGGTGGAGGCATGCTGTTATCTACTTTAGTGTTAGAGCACGTCTTCGCGCTCCATCCTTGCTATCTCTGTTTATCGCAGCGCTACTGTATGTTCCTAGCGGTGTTGGTGACAACGTGGAGTTTGTTTGCTGATCCAAGACGTGGAATCTTTCCGGTACTTACTATTGTGTGTTGCTTCGGTGGGATCGGTTTCGCGTTTCGTCAGTTTTACTTGCAATACGTACCTGGTGCTGTTGAGAGCTGTGATGCTGATTTGAACTATAGACTCAATTCTGATTGGGGGTTCTGGGAAATTTTCGATGGATTTTTCCAAGGTTCGGAGAGTTGTGGCGAAGCTTCGATTATTCCTGTACTGTCGTGTGATGCATTTCTCCTATTGATCACCATTGCGATTTTGCAGCTGGTGTATGGACCTCGATCGTCCTATAAGTAACGCGCCAAAACTTTGATTCGTGTCGGTCAATAGGGATTAGGTTCCCTGACCTTATCTCTTTCTACATCGTTCGCGTTTTAGCAATTCTGTGTTGCAGTTCAGCGACATTTATTTCAAATACGACGACCAACCACTCTTTTCCGGGTTATCACTAACGATACACGCTGGGCATAAAGCTTGCATAGTAGGGCGAAACGGCGTCGGAAAGTCCACACTGTTTGAGCTACTGCTCGGTAACCTGATTCCAGACGACGGGGATATACGTAATCCCAAGGATTGGCGTGTCGCGACCTTACGTCAAAACATCGCGCCGAGTGAACGCTCGGCACTCGATTTTGTCATGGATGGAGATGCGATTTTGCGTAATCTTGAACGCACGATCGAAAGGGCAACAAAAAGTGCAGATGACAGTAAACTCGTCGCCTCGTTAAGCGCATATGAGGACCAGGGAGGCTACCGCTACACTCAGCGAGCCGAGACAATATTACAAGGACTTGGATTTACTTCCAAGGACTTCGACAAACCTCATCGTGATTTCTCTGGGGGATGGCGAATCCGACTTAATCTTGCTCAAACACTGATGGTACCTTCAGACTACCTGTTGTTAGATGAGCCAACGAATCATTTAGATCTAGAAGCCGTGTCATGGCTGTACCGTTGGTTGTTTAAGTACGAAGGGACGGTCGTTTTGATAGCACACGATCGCGAGTTTATAGATCGAATTGCAACAGAAGTCATTCACTTAGATCAAGGAGTTGCCAGAACGTACAGTGGTGGATACAGTGCTTTTGAAAAGCAACGTGCGGCACTTTTACTTGAACAAGAAACACTACTACAAAGACAAGAGAAAGAAAGAGCGCGCATTCAAAAATTTGTCGATAGATTTCGCGCAAAGGCTAGTAAAGCAAAGCAGGTTCAGAGTAGGATCAAATTACTCGAAAAGATGACCTATACGGCAGTTCTACGTGACGAAGCACCTTATAAATTTACCTTTTCATCTCCTGCTCGTTTCGATCAACCCATGGTAAGTTTTCAAGCTAGTTCGATCGGATATGGAGACGAAACGGTAATCAGAGACTTTACCCAGAGAATTTATCCCAAAGATCGAATAGGGATTCTCGGGATCAACGGTGCTGGCAAAACGACACTGTTAAAAGCTATAGCAAAAGAAATTGACCCGTTACATGGTGTTGTGGAACTGAGTACCCACACGACTGTCGGTTACTTCGCTCAACATCAGTTGGAGGTATTAGAGGCTACGAGCTCTGCATATAAGCACATCGAAGAAAGTACGGAATTGTCGGCTCAGTCGATCCGTAATTTTTTGGGTGCTTGGGGATTTTCCGGATCCACAATATTTCGACCCGTTTCCCAATTGAGTGGCGGCGAAAAAGCTCGCTTGGTACTCGCGAAGCTTGCGTTGCGAAGACCCGCGATATTGGTTCTGGACGAACCTACAAACCATCTCGATTTAGAAATGCGAAACGCCTTGGCGAGTGCATTAGACAACTTTGAAGGTGCAGTTGTGCTCGTCGCGCACGACCAACACCTACTCCGTCAATGTGTCAATGATTTTTGGCTAATTCGCGATGGAACGATCTCCGTGTACCGGGGTGACTTGGACGATTATGAAGCTATGCTGAATCACACAGGAGATGTACAAGTTAGTAAGAGTAGTTTCAACTCTAGAGCGAAAAGACGACAGCGCGCACTATTACGCGAGCGGAAGAGAGTATTCGCTAGAGAATTGAGCCGTATTGAGAGTTCTATAGAAGAAATTTCTGGAGAGGTGCAATCATTAACGGATCGCTTACAAGATCCTTCTACTCTGAAGCACTTGGATCGTAACGAGTTGAACAGTCTTCTCGCCCGACACAGCAACCTTACTCAGGAATCGGCGCGCTTGGAAGCTCAGTGGTACTCGCTTACCGAATCGATGGATCGGTTTAGTGGGGATCGTTCTCAGTGAATCATTTGATCTTCGGCATTTCGAAAGATCACCGATGTTCGCTCTAACTCTATTTCCACCTTTTTCCCTTTGCGTTTCACTTCAGCGCTGATCATATCGTTCTCTGATAACTTTAGTGCCTTGGTAACATGATCAATGGCTCGGATCGCCGTGTCTTCGATGTCAACCAAGATGTCGCCTGCCTTGAAATCGCTGTCTTTGGGAGCTTTCAAGATTAACACTCCAAACTCAACGTCGAAATACTGTCCCATTTCGTCTTCGATTTCTAATAGAAACACTGAGGGAGGGGGTTTGTATTCAATGGTAATCTCTCCGGGACCGCCGTGGTCCCACATCAGTATTGGCCCCGTGGGTCCCTTAATTTCTTTCATGTTATACTTTGTAATTATTGCTTCTTCGTCATTCTCGATCTCAATGTCAAAGTCTTTCCCGTCTCGACTGACTGTGAGTGCAAGTGGTGGAAAGCCTTTGATCACCTTGGCATAAGGAAATAGGTAGTATCGCATAGTTGCCACGGGGTCGTCCAGCTCTTCGACTGCAACTTGTTCGTTTATCTTGACAATGACGTCGTTTGCCTTGAGATCAGTGAGATAGAATCGACCCTCCGGTTCGATGGATGTGACCAACACTTGGTTTTTTGGCGTCTCTTCCAAAGTGATTCCTAGATCCTGTTCTCCGAAGTTCGCAAATCTCCCTGAAAGGTTGTTTAGCATGGTCTTCATGAAGTCTTCAATTGGTGAAACCATATCTTCGACATTCATGGTGTTAGATAGGTCGACAAGGGCACTCTCAGCTAACACCCAGGACTCAAGCTCAGCTAACGTGTCTAAATATCGGTCGCTATCGCGGGGTCGCTGCACTTCTTCAACTGCCGCACTGTCTTGCTGGTCTTCTTCATTCGAGGATTGGTCTTGAGCCCACAGTTGCGGCGTGACCGACATCATCATTGCTAGAGATAGTATTCGTTGCATTTTGCTTTTATATTCTTCGTTCATGGTTTGTTGATATCTTGTTAGTACGTTTAATCCAAAATCGACCGTAACTTAAAGTCATTTTTGTTTACAGTTACACTTCTTTCTCGCTTATTTCGCTTAACTAGAAGCTTAAGTTCGTCTTTACCATCCTGAAATTCTTCAATCGCTTGAGGCACCGAACGTATAGGTTGATCGTCCACTTTCAACAAAATGTCGCCAGGTTTAATACCCTCGACTTCTTCTGCTTCTAGTACTAATACACCGTAATCTACTCCGAAATAGCGACCAAATTCCTCTTCGATGTCCATGACATAAACAAGGTTGCTCGGACTTTCGAAATCTGATCGGAACAATGAGCTAAGGCGTTCACGAATATCGCGCAAAGTTTCTGGTACTTGATAAGTGGTAGTCTGCCTTGGAGCTATCGACGACCAACGGACGGTAGCAACATCTACTTGAACCTCGTCAGTACCACGTAGCAATGTGATCCTAATGATGGATCCGGGCGGATTTGAATTGATCAACTCGACCATAGACGTTACTGGATCATCTAGTTCAGCAATGTCCACATCGCCGATTCTCGTAAGCACGTCACCAACTAGAATGCCAGCCATTTCTGCAGGTGCCCCTTCCAAGACTCTGACTATAGGTACTCCAACGTCCGTTGCTTGATCCATTTGAACGCCGATAAAGCCTTTGGTCATGTCGTCTCGAGCCTGCGCGTAGCGAGAAATGAGAGTATCAATCGGTGGACGTCGAATTGATGGTGTTGCATCATCGCGCAGTTCGTGCAAGAGTCTTTGCAGTGTTTGAAGCCGTAGTTCTAGCTGGTGCATCTGAGCTTCCAACTCGTTCAATCGAGTGTCTTCGAGTTGCTGTTGGAGAATAGCTTCTTTTTCCCCGGTTGCGACTGTTTCAGAGTCGTCGGCAACTAGGTTCAAATTAAAGCTCGCCAAGAAGCAAAAGATACAAGGCAGGGTAATGAGAGCTTTTATATTCATGGTTCTAAACAGTTTCAATTTGATCAAGTACTTTGTAGTCATTCCAGAATTGCGCGCAGACTAAATTTATCTTTTTCGAGAGAAATTCTCTTTTCTTTTTTCTTTCGTTTAATTTGAAGTTCAACCTCAATTCCTGCATTGTGTTTGTGCTGGAATGCCTGTGAGATGGAGCGTATTGGTTTGTCGTCAATTTTTAAAAGAATGTCGCCTGCTTGGATACCGTCAACATCTGGCGCTTTGACCACCAAGACACCATACTCTACATCAAAGTAGCTACCTAAGTCTTCTTCAATCTCCATCACGAAGATTTTGTTTTCCGCTCCAGGAAACGTCTCGGTGATAATGTTCCAAATTTTTGGATCCACAGGCGCGTTGTTAATCGTGACGCCGTCAATTGCATGCCATTGTCCACCAATGGCGCGGAGCCACTCCATTGAGAGTCGATCAATGGTGGCTACTTCTACTTCCTTTTCATCGTCGTTCCTTTGTAACATTAACCGAACGATCGTGCCCGGTGGTCGCGATGTAATCACTTCAAATGCGGATTGAACGGGATCATCGAGGTTCAACATTTGAACATCATCTATACTCAGGATCACGTCCCCAGCTTCAACGCCTGCAATGTAAGCCGGCGCAGTGTCCATCACACCTTTGACTAACACCCCGTCGCCCGACGCATCCTCCAATGCGACACCGATAACGCCGTCATTGCGTCTTTGAAAGTTCCACACCATCGTGTCTCGAACCAAATTTAAAGTGACTGGAGCAATCTGATCAGTAAGCTTGTTAGTGAGAATCAGTACATCATCGAAGATGCTTTGCGAATCTTGGAGCTCGGCCGAGACTTTTTTTAAGTGATCCCGCGCTTCCAGTAGTTCTACCGCGGCCTCGTCAAACAACTTTTGAGCTTCATCAAACTTTGCTTTCGCTGCTCTCGCGCTAGCTTCCTTAGCTTGGAGTTCTTGTGTCGCGTCTTCTTCGTTCTGTGTTACAGCTTCTTCCTCCGCGTGAGATTGCAGTCCCGCGACCAGTAGGACTACGACGATGAATGCTAGGATGTTGGAAGTTTTCATAAAGTCAATAGATTAGGTAATTTGCTTAAAAGTGTTCACTCCAAGATTGCGTGCAAACTAAATTTGTCTTTATCGAGAGTAACGGTCTTCTCTCGTTTATTTCGCTTCAACAAAATCTCGACTTCATCGTCCGCATCTTGTTTGTGGCGAAACGCTTGTGATAGAGATCGTACGGGTTTTTCGTCGATTTCTAACAGAATGTCGCCAGCCTGTACACCTGCCACATCCTCTGCTTTTAATACAAGAACTCCGTACTCAACATTGAAGTAGTCACCGAACTCTTCTTCAATCTCCATGACGAATATTTTGTTGTCGGTGCTTAGACCTTTTAGCAATTGGGTCGGACCTCCAACAACTCCTGCGAAACTCACGGATTCAGGGTTCGTGACATATCCAATTGAGGGTGCCCACGATCTAGTGAAAGAAGTGAGCCCTTTTAAGGAACCACGATCGATAACCGCCACACTTACGTCTTCCTTTTTGTGGTCGCGTTTTATAGTTAAGTGGATGATCGAACCAGGTTGTTGTAACTCTATAAACGCACCGGTGAATGCCGTCGGATTATCTAAATTGGCGAGTTCAATTTTTCCTATAGCCAAAATCTCATCGTCCGCTTGAATGCCAGCGATGTCTGCAGGTGCACTCTTATGAACTTCTTGAATCGGTACCCCTGTGTCCGTTGCTTCACCCAATAGGACTCCAATTACCCCATCTTTATACTGTTGCATCTTCGATCTCGGATCATTTATGAACGCGCTAAAAGGCCTAATCTTGTCTGGAATGTTCAGTGCTGTCGTAGCGACTTCAACTCCCATCTCTTTCGCATCCCGTAGTAGTGTGAGTTGGATGATAGATCCCGGTTTGTATGAAGAGACTAACGCCAAGGCAGTCGCAATTGGATCATCTACATTGGTGAGCTTAACACTATCTACACTCTGAATAACATCACCTGCTTGAACACCCGCGATGTATGAGGAGGAACCTTTATACGCCTCTACAATAGGCACTCCGGTGTCTGTTGCCGCTCCCAATAAGACACCAATGTAGCTCTTACCTGTCGCAGCATAGGGATTGCGATCGATGACCGCGACACTTACATCTTCCTTCTTGCGGGCGCGTTTTATAGTTAGTTGGATGATCGAACCAGGTTGTTTGAGCGAGAGAAACGCGCCAGCGAATGCCGTCGGATTGTCTAAATCGGCGAGTTCAATTTTTCCTATAGCCAAAATCTCATCGTCCGCTTGAATACCAGCGATATCTGCCGGTGTCGCTTCATACACCTCTTGAATCGGGACCCCAGTGTCCGTTGCTTCACCTAATAAGACTCCAATCACCCCATCTTGATACTGTTGAATTTTCGCTCTTGGATCATTTATGTACGAGCTAGGAGGACTGATCTTGATCGGAATGTTCCGGCCTGTCGTAGCAACATCAACTTTCATCTCTTTCGCATCTCGTCGCAATGTGAGTTGGATGATAGACCCAGGTTTGTAAGAAGAGATTAACGCTAGGGTGGTTTCAATTGGATCATCTACATTGGTAAGCTTTACACCGCCTACGCTCAAAATAACATCACCAGCTTGAACGCCTGCGATATAGGACGATGAGCCTTTGAACGCCTCTACAATCGGCACTCCATTGTTTGAAGCTTCTCCCAATAAGACTCCGATGTAGCCCTTACTAGGTGAGGCACTCTTTGATGATGGACCAATCCAGTTGGCAATCGTTTGAACGAGCGGTTCTAATCTTTGAGCAGTGAGTCTCGAAGACTTTGCCGCTAGGAGTCGTTCTCGCTCCGTTGCCTCGCGTAGAATAGCAGATTCTTTGGCCAATTGACTACGTGCCGCTCGCAAGTCGGCGGCACGAGCATCGAAGGCTTTTTGCTTTTCTTCGAGTGCGGCTTGGGCTTCTTCAACCAAAGTTAATTTTTCTGAATATTCCTTCGTTGCGTCCGCAGTTTGACTCGTTTCTGAAATATCGGATTCATCATCGTCCTTAGCGACACCGTTTAAGCCAATCACCAAAAGGGTAAGCATTGCGAATTGTCGAAGAGTTTTCATTACGCCTATCTCCAAAGTTGTTTAATTGAAGTGCGCTACTTTTTGGTATGCGTTCTTCTGTTGTTGTAGTCGAATTGAAAGATAATTCTCTTTCAGAGTTTCTTTCGTCTTTAGCAATTCTTGTCGTCGCGCGGTATCGCTCATAGGAAGTCTTTCGATCTCCTGGTTAATGTTCGTTATCCGATGCACGATTGCCGTCGGAGTTAAAGCAGACGGTTGCTGTTGGAAATCAAGATCTGTCGGTAGTATTGATCTCGGTTCTACGACGGCTACTTCGTTCTCTTCGACTCCCTCGTTCACCGCGACATTGTCGGGCGACTGAATCTTCGATTGCTGGTCGACTACGACCCAAAGAGTCGCAGCAAACAATGAAAGAACGACACTACACTGCGTCAACTTTCGCTTGAATGCTTTTCTTCTTTGGATCGTATTCTGAACATCCAGCAACAAACCTTTGGGAGGGTTTTGAAGGGGAAGTTGTTGTAACTGCTCCGAGAAATTTTCGAGAGAATTTATGGACATGAAAGAGTGCTCCATGGGCTTAGTAGTTCAGTTTGGACCGACTTTCCCTCAGTCTCCTCCACTGGGGAACGTGAATCAGCTGAACTCAATTTTTGCGATAATCTTGAAATAATAACTTTTGAATAACTAGTGCTGCGTTTAAGTATTTGCCCAATTTCTTTGTGGGTATATCCTTCCACGCAGTACATCCAGACCACCAATCTCGTTTTTGGATCCATTTTCGCCAGAGCTTGATTAATGTCTATTGCATTAGCCTGATCGATTTCTTCGCATCCTTCTTCGGGTTCTACATCGATACGTCGCTTGTGCCATGGAGAACGAATTCTCAAGTAACACCGATTAATTGCAACGGTACGAACCCAACCGACGAATCGATCTGGATTCTTAACGGTATGGGCTTTGGAAATCACATCGACAAAAGTATCTTGGGTGACATCCTCGGCTGCGTGGCTATCGCCTAAAACTCTAAGTGCCATCGAATACACGTGGGGCGACAAGCGTTCAAAAACTGCCGCTTGCGCGCTAACATCACCCCGCATGAGCTTTTGCACAGTCTGCTCATCGATTTCTACGCCACGAATGCTGGTCATGCTTGTATAGATTGTTGTATTAAAAAAAAGGTCACAAACAATAGATCACGATGTGTGCGTTCTTTATGTTCTTTAGTAGCTTCTGAATTAGTCAATGTTACGTTTGAATGGTTCATAACCAAAGGTCATTGGTAGTTGGAACCAAGCGGTGAAATTCATCATCTGACAATGGAATAGGGTTGTCTTCCGCGATTTTGACGCGTTCAAAGAACCGATGGGTCACCCTTACAACAGTTGTAAACCCTTGTACTTCTCTTAAAATATTGAGTTTGTTCGATGCTAGTTCAGAGTATCTTTTGACAGTAATGTTGGTGCGTACCGCTACGCACTTGGGTGGTGGCGCTGACTAATACACACGGTAACGGGGAGATCCCGTTCAAACGGTCCATTCGTGGAAAGTTAACCGTTATCGTTATTACCATATTGATGTTGACGGTCACAAGTGTGACCGTTTTTGACTTCGTCTACATTCGCGATATCCTGAAACGGGAAATCCATAACGAGCTTAGTCTGTACGGCAAAAGTCTCCGGTCAATTCTTCACCTGTATATCGAGCAAGAGCTCGAGCTACTTCGTACTTATATTGCAGTCAATCAATTGGACGTGTCTTTGGAGTCGACTCGTGAGAGTTTTTCTGGGGCACGTGAACTCAGCGAACAGATGCAGAAAAGCATCATTGAATTTGAAACGGGATCGGATACTTTTCGCGATTTTCAGTTATTGGATCGTGAGGGTGCCATTGTCGCCGCTAGCGATCAATCAGAAATAGGGAAGTCTTTAGTCGGAAGTACGATTTTTAAGAAAGGTCGGCTAGGAAGATTCTCTGAATTTCAGATACACGACACTCTAGGTCAAATACTCTCCATTTGTGAACCGATTACCAATGCTCAAGGTGAATTTTTAGGCGTTGCTGTCATTAACAGTGATGTTTCGCTGTTACAAGAAGTTCTTAATTCAGCACAAACAGCGCACGAAAGCACGGACGTTCGTCTTGGTGTTTTGAATGAGCAAAAGTGGATTGAGTATGTCTTTTCGACGGACAACTCACCCCTTCACGATCCTATTGATCCGAAAAATGATATAGCAATGAGTCGTGCTTTGCTTGGCGAGACAAATTTCATCGACAACCTTGTTGACAATGATGGAAATAGTGTCCTCACAGCGTTCTTACCCGTGAGCGACGGGAGTTTTGGTTTGGTGGTGGAAGTTAACACTAGTGAAGTGTTCGCGCCCACCCGTAGAGCTCTAGCTACTACGATTATCGTAGGAGTCACCGTGGCATTACTATCCATTCTGGTTGCGACAACGTTCGTACGTACTTCATTGTTTCCGATCCGTCGTTTATCCCATGCGGCACAACGGGTCACCGAGGGTGATTTGACGGCACGCGTGACCGAAGACTCGAAAGATGAACTAGGAGCCTTGGCGCAAGTATTCAACGATATGGTCGAGACCGTACGCACAAACCAACAAACGCTTGAAGATACGGTTAATAGACGCACCGCTGAACTAGAAGAATCTAAGGATCAATTGAGTGCATTGGTGGCGAGCTTCGAGCGCCAGAATGAACTGATGGATCAAGACTTGCAACAAGCCGAGGTCATTCAACGGTCATTGCTACCACGACAACCACCCGCTGTTCCTGGATTCACGCTCTCGGCACTCTATGTTCCTGGTAATAACGTTGGAGGAGATTTATACGATGTGTTCCGAATCGACGATCAACACTTCGGCTTAGTAGTCGCTGACGCGACTGGTCATGGAGTCAGCGCTGCGATGCTGTCGGTTCTCTTTAAGAATCGTTTGGACTTAGTCGAAGCCGACGAAAGTGTGTTTCAATCGGAGTCGAGCACAAATCCATTGACCGATAGAGTTTCCGAGCCACGATCAGCTTATAGTGCGATCCCCGTATTTGAACGAGTGAATGACGAACTCGTGTCAGATGTGGTCGGATCGAATATGTTTGTCACGGCCGTATGCTGTATTTTGGACACCCAGAAATCGCAACTTACCATTGCAAATGCGGGTCATCCTCCAGTGTTGTACATTCGAGCTTCCGGCGAGGTCGAACTCGTGAAATCGCCAGGTCCGGCGTTAGGGCTGTATCCCGACGCGGTGTATGCGGAACGTACCCTGACTTTACACGACGGAGACAATGTTTTGCTATACACCGACGGATTGTTCAGCTTGGATGAAGACGAAACAATTCGGATGGAAGCGATCGCGAGCAAGTTGCAGCAATTAAAAGGTCAGGACAACATTTTGAACGCATTAGTTGGCGAATTGCAAAACGGAGCATCTCCCGAGGAGCAGGACGACATTACCATGCTCTTGATTGATGTGCGCGAAGGTGAGAATCAGTTTGAAAACCAGTTCGAGTCCCTTACCCGTACGCGTACGATGGGTTCAACGACGGGGAAAGAAAACAATGGACAGCCCGCGCCGCACATCGAAATCGCTCAAGATGAAAAGACTACGTTTTTGATCTTTGTTGGAAAGGTTTCTTGGG
Organism: Gammaproteobacteria bacterium; assembly: GCA_009840305.1. GTDB lineage: Bacteria > Pseudomonadota > Gammaproteobacteria > Pseudomonadales > Azotimanducaceae > Bin55. The sequence goes on from VXNY01000028.1 coordinate 138,872, forward strand.
TACAAGGGAAGCCGGTCGCCCAATCGATTCGCGATGCTGTGCGGAAAAAACAGGACATCGTTGTGGATCTCACTGCTTGCGACTATCTTGACAGCGCCATGCTCGGAACTCTACATGAAACTGCGCACGAGTGCTCTCTCCATAACTTGAAACTAACCATTCAAGGTACGTCAAAACCGATATACGATGCGTTCGTAGAACTCGGTATGTACGATGTTCTAGGATTTGTAATTAGCGGAAAAATGCTGGTACCTGATGATCGCTCTCGACTATCTGACGAAGACATAGACATGATGGCGCAACAGCGATGGCTACTACGAGCACATGAAGCATTGGCATCGCTTAACACTGCCAACGAGGAAGAATTCCGACACGTTATTGAAGAGCTACGCGAGGGTATTGAAGAAGCTGAAGAAGCGCGCCGAACAAAGTCTTAGAGAGCGCTTTGAAATAAAAAATTCGAGACGTAGATGTTCTCGTTGGATTCGCACGTCGGCGCAATGTGAGCTACGCAACCAATCGAGTTCTAGTTTGGTATAACGCACAGACTGGATTACGGTCTAATTTCTCTTACGGCTCACAGGATGCACCTGTTCAATATTGAAAGATGTTTAGAAACGCGCAAGACCTTACTACGATTTGCATCCAACGAATTGGGTGATTGCGGCAAACTGACCGTCTGGATCGATTATTAAACCTTCATATTCATAGAGTGTTTCGAAATCTTCGACCAGAGTCTTTAACTCTTTAGGATCAAGCCGATACTCGGGACTCTCCGGCCCAGCTAACGGTCTGTCATCGGCGTCATATTTGATGTGATGTTCGATGAGCAGATGGCCACCATCTACCAAGTAATTATCGAGTTTGGGAAACAATTCTCGTTTTATATATCGAATTACGATGATAAGATCAAAATTTGCGAGCAGAGGTAGTCCTTCATCAAGATCATGATGTATATAGGTAATCTGGCCGTTATTTGGGTGCGTTGTGTTCCTTGCCTTTGCCAACGCAACGTCAGAGACATCTACCCCAGTCACCTCAAAGCCTCTACTGGCGAGAAAACGACTGTTTCGGCCTGTACCACAGGCGATGTCTAAAGCGCGCGAACCATGAAATCGTTCACACCAATGTGCGAGAAGTCTACAGGGATGGGGTCGATTCTCGTAGAATCCATCCAGATATCTTTCGTTCCATTTAGTGCGATCGTCTTCACTCACTGTTTAGCCGTCCTTTCGCTTGAACACATTGCGAATCTCGGTGTTTCTGGTTGTTCTTCTTTGGCAAGTTACTACTAAGAGGGCGTATCCTCACCCTCCGATTCTCCGGTGCTGTTATTTCTGCTAGACCGCTCTTTATCTTCGACAGGATGTTCCTTTCGCGACAAGCGTCGCACGAGCCACCAAGCGGCGACTAAAAAACCGCCCGCGTAAACAACTCCCATAACGAGTAGCGCGATGCTACTACCAGAGTCAACGTCTGGCAAGATACAACTCACACGTTCGTACGAACGCGTAGCACGAGAGTACAGAATCAGGCATACGCTCTCCCCGAAAGACCCTTAGTAGGTGTTAGTGCAAATTCAAGGTTTGTTCTGCATTGGGTCAACAAAACCCGCTGGACGGTCGTGTTGTTCATTATTGAAATACTTCTGCATTTGGTCCATCAGATAGCGTCTTGCTTGCGTGTCGCGCATTGAAAGATGACCTTCGTTGATAAGCATAGTCTGGAGTTGCTGCCACTCCTGCCAAGCGCGAAGTGATATGTTCTCATAGATGTCCAGACCGAAACTGCCCGGCATCGGTGGGTGATCCAATCCCGGTAATTCTTCTTGATACTTGCGACAGAAAACGGTACGGGTCATGTATTCTCCACAAAGGACTTCGCTAACTGGATTCGTTGCATTGCTCTCACAGGTAAACCTAAGCGCTTAAGTGATCGAAACGGTGTCCACCGAGTATGCGAGGGAGTACCAAGATTCTTCGATGGAACGTTGTATTTTGCAACCGCCAGCTTCTCAGTGACTTGCTGATTGGATATTCGGTAAGTATTCGTGTGTGCGATATCGAACAAGCGCAGATTGGAATTTGGTAGATTCAATTGACGTAGGAATGTCTGCGGTTGGACAATATTTCCTAGTTCGGGAGTGTCCCACATTTGTGCATAGGTTCCAGACGATTCGCGTTGTCGCAGCAAGCAGTCAAAGTGCTGATCGAACACGACGCATGGTCTGAATGTTGTGCAACGAAGTGGAGCATTTCGTTTCTTCGCCGGAAACTTGGAAACTTGACCTGTCTGATAAGCAACGCAGTTCGAATTTAACAGGCATTCGTTGCACTTTGGATTAGAAACCTTGCACCACAAGGCACCAAAATCCATGATTCCTTGATTGTAGTCCCGAGAACTCTCTATTGACGTGTGTGATTCGGCTAACTTCCACAATTCACGTTCTGATATTTTTGTTGCTTCCGGTCCATTTACACCGTGAAATCTCGACAACACCCTTCTTACGTTCGCATCAAGAATAGCGGCCGGTTCGTTCCACACTGCCGAGACAATGGAACCTGCCGTAGACCGCCCAATTCCAGGTAATGAACGCAACTCAGAGACGGTCTTTGGAAATTCTCCAGAATACTCTTTGACGATCACATCCGCTGTTCGATGCAAATTTAATGCTCGCCGATAATAACCCAGACCGTACCACGCTGCGAGTATCTCTTCAGAGGTGGCGCGCTGAAGCGTGAATACGTCAGGGAATTGTTCGATAAAACGACCGAAGTGGTTGATGACGGTTGCTACTTGGGTTTGCTGCAACATGATCTCAGAAACCCACACTCGATATGCAGAACGATTCTCTTGCCAAGGTAAGTCTGTCCGACTTTGTACATTACTCCATCGAAGAATCTGAGTGGTAAACCAGGTCATTTCGCGCCTGCTGCTGGGGCTAAAATAATTGGAAGCACATTCTAGTTCAATTTCTTCAGAGGAAGCGCAGTGTCGGATGTTCAAAACTGGGATCCAACCCTATCTACACTAGGTCAGACACACAGAGATCTCTTGAACTCTTTGGAAATTGATACTACCGACAAACAAATACAACTAACATCTGAACAACTCGACATTCTGAGAGTCATTTTTCTAATTGATGCGCGAGGTTGGACGGAGTTTGCAGAGGATAAGAACAGCGCAGAATTGATTTGCTGGATTAAATTGTTATCGTTGGTCCCAGAACAATATTCCGGTTTTGACAGTGGTGCAAAATCGCCGGTCATTTCGCTCGTACGGGTGTTACGTCAGCGTGGCGGGTATCCTACTTACCTGACCGCTTGGATCAAACAGCATTCAACGAATAGATTTCTTCCTTATGGTAGCCTAACCGATCGTCTATCCAAGATCTAACCTAGATATCGAAGATCTTGAGTCCGCAAATGCAATACCCTGTTTGTGGTTTGTCAAAAAAATCTCGCACGCAAAAAAACGCAAATTTGACTATGTACCAGAGTCGGTACAGAGCGTAGCGATGTTTGTAGTCTTCGGAGTGGTCTAAAGATTCTGATCGGTTCCTATGTTTGGAGTTCCAGCATTTGCGACGTATTGCACCAGTGTGGGCTCTTCCCAGAATTCGAAATATTGGACTTGAGACCTAGCAAGGCACTCAATGACGTATTGTCTAATTTAGTGAAACCAACTCAGTTCATAGAATTTGCGAACAAATCTATTGTTTATTTAGTTACCTGTTAATTTCGAGGAATAAACGTCTCGAGTGCAGAGTATCGTCCAGCCATCACAAACATCTTCTTAATAAGGAATCACTATGGCCAATGATTGGCTCTTCAACGTTCTCCTGATTCTCGTCGCAATTGTCGTTTTTGTGTTTCTCGTCTTACCAAGACTTCGAAAAAGCGAACTTTGGCAAGCCACTTTGACACCGTTGTCCTCCATTATCGGTAGCGGCTTTTTGGTGATGGCACCGCTACTCGCCAGTATCGTCGGAGTGTACGCGACATATGCGGTAACTGGTATTGTTCTAGTTGCCTATGCGCTGGGTTACGTGATGCGGTACAACATCAGCAACGTGGAATCGCCCAGTCTCGACTCTGAACCGCACAAGGTGTTTCGGGTACCAGAATATCTAGGAAATTTGGTTCTCGTTGTAGCTTATGTAATTGCAGTAGCGTTTTATTTATCGCTGCTATCCGACTTTCTGCTAAATTTCTTTGGTATCAACAATATTCTTCTAGAAAGGATTTTTACTTCTACCATCATCGTGTTTATCGCTATTGTGGGATACACACGGGGATTGACGGGCTTAGAACGTTTGGAGTCCTATTCCATGACCATTCAGTTGTCCGTCGTTGCTGCATTAATCCTAGGACTCTGCTTATTTAACTTCAATTTTCAAGAGAAAGTTGTATTTGCACGTGAAGAGTTCACTTTTGTAGTGCAGATTCAGATGCTTGCAGGTGTGCTTTTGGTTGTACAGGGATTTGAAACTTCTAGATTTCTTGGCGATAAATACACACCTGAAGTGCGAATTAAGAGTATGAGGATTGCACAGTGGATATCTGGGGTGATCTATATCGTCTCGGTGTTTCTACTGCTGCCCGTACTTACCAACGTCGATCTTTTCAATGTTGAACTGTCCTCAATCATCTCCGCTATGGCCCCGGTCGCGTTTGTTTTACCCGCGATGTTGATGCTCGCAGCTTTAATGAGTCAGTTTAGTGCTGCTGTAGCGGATACCAGTGGAGGCGGGGGTTTATTGCGCGAAAACAGTCAGGACATCCTGTCCTCCAAGGTGGGCTACATAGTAGTGTCAATCTCTGCTGCAATGCTTGTTTGGACGGTCGACTTGTTTGGTATCATCGCACTTGCTTCAAAAGCGTTTGCTGCTTACTACTTTGTACAGACAGTGCTTGCTCTCATTCACAACACGAGGGAAGGGATGTTTCGTTCTTTGGCGGCTATCTGGCGTCAGGTACTTTTTGTGGCATTAGCGCTTATTTTGGCTTTTGTTGTGATCTTTTCCATTCCTGCAGAAGAAGAAGACACCGAGCATAAAGTTGAAATCACCACGGACTTAATTTCAGACATGAACACAGTGCGGTTAAACGAAATTCACTCTTTAACGGTTAAGAGTGGTTATCGACCTGATCTAGTTAATCACAGTATATAGTCTGTTATCCTTTCGAAATTTGATCGGGTGCCGAAACAGGTCGTCTGAGATATCGAAAAAGGACTGGGTCGAACCTCGTGGTTCACGCACAATCACATCCTTCACTTAACAATATCGAATCCTCAGTCCGGCGAAGGCGAATTTCTAAGATCCATTTTATCTCGTGCTTCGCTGGATAGATACGAATCGCGATGATCCAACCGTTAGTCCGCGTAAGTGTGCTGGCGACTGAGGTGACAATCCATGAGTGCACAAGCTAAAAGAGACCGCGCCTCGTCAGAAGGAAAATCGTCCATATTGATTCGTTAATGCCCAATTACCTAAACAAAAAATTTTGATAAGTTTAACAGATCGTTGTTAGTCCTTCCTTAACTTGTTAGAGTCTTTGTAGATGTGGGAATAGGTTGCAATTCGAAATTGATCAAAGCCTCAAATTAACACAGAATATATTTTTTTACAGTAGCACCGAAGTTGAAGCGATTGCGATTGAGTTTTGTGTAAAATGAATTTCCATCGCGGGCGCGTACGTACGTTTGGCGGAAGTATTGCGTCTACCAATCTTGTTCTACTTGTTGTGAATATAGGGGGACCTATGACGAGATCTTCATTTAAGTCGCTGTGGTGGTTGCCACTAGTTGCGATGCTTTCATGTTTGGGTATCCAAGCCCAAAATGGTAATTCAGCTGCTACACCCGAACACGGAATTGGCGGTGCTGTACCGATGAGCATTTACAGCGACAACATTGCAATGAAGTTACGCCTTGAAACCGAGCGATGGCGTAAAGATACCTATGTAGTTATTGATTACGCCCAAACGAATGCGTTTGAAATTCAGGCTTGCGTACTTGGTACGTTACGGTTTGGAGAGAACGAAAACACGTTGAAAGTACTCGCCGAGAACTTTCATATTGAAGTTTCCAAAGAAGACATCAGCGTAGCGCCAGACTTACTTTGTAACACATTGACGGCAGAGTATGCCGAAGAAAACAATCAGATTGATGTCGCCGCGAAGATCGGATGGCCGATTTTGAAGCATTACAGCTTGCGGTTAAATTTTGACACTCAAGAGTTGGTACTGACACCTTCGGAGGAGCGTTCCGCAGAGGATGCAAGAGCAGAGTTTGAGCTTGTAATAAACGATCTTCAACAAGTTGGAGACCAAGTTTGGGTTCCAGTATTCGCAGCAGAAGATGATAGAGTCTATATGCAATTCGATACAGCTACGTATCACACCCGCATTGATCAAGATCTCGCGTCGACCATTGACTACCCGGCTGAGGAAGGAGCAACGGTTTACTTCTCAGATGGAGATACTGAACGACCGATTACGGACATGGCAGCTTTGATGCGAGTCGACTTTCAATCAGATGACCGCATGAACGCAGGTCAGCGATTGGCGACCGGGCTCTCTTTATTGACGGGTTATGATCTCGAGATTAATCCAAAACAGGGTTATCTCGCGCTCACACAGGTCACGAATAGCAACTATAGAACTCAAGATGAGGAATTCTATGCTGCACTTGAAGCTACAGACCGGCACGCTCTTGATGCATTTCTGGCAGCTCATCCATCAGACCGAAACGTCGAAGAAGCTGTAGAAAACAGATTCGTATTTGGACTTGAAGCTGGCGATGAAGTCGACGTGCAAATGGCTGCACTAGAAAAAGGCGTCGAAGTTACTGACAAAGGCGAACGATTCCGCTATCTCAACGGATTTGTTGGTCTTGCTGCACAAGCTCAAGCTGACCCCAATTTGACGATCGCTGTTGGAGAACGTTCATTAGAGTTTGTAGGCGTGTCAAACAACCCAGCCGACCGCCAGCAGATTCAGATGTACATGGGTGATTTGTACTTTGAACAGGGTGATGTCAAACAGGCCACAAGATACTACATGAGTGCAGGCTTTAATGGCGATCCGAGAGCAGAGAACGTTGTCAAGTTCAAGTTAGCGACAGTTTATGAAAAACAGGAGCGGTGGGGTCGTGCATATGCAAACTATGCGCGTGCTCTAAAGGAGCAAATGACTCTGCCACCCGATATGGTTGCACAAGCTCAGGAAGGACTTACACGAATTCGACCGAATCTTGATCCACATGATCCATTAATCGAAGAAGTGGAAAACATGCGAAAGTATGTCTCCGTCGTCGTGAAAATCGGTGATGCATTACCTAATGTCACCGCCAAGACTTTGGAAGGTGTTGAACAGACGCTTGAAGATTTCAAAGGCCAGGTAGTACTTATTGACGTGTGGGCTACTTGGTGTGGTCCTTGCATTGCCGGCCTGCCCAAGCTCCGCGAAGTAGCGAAGAAATTTGAAGGAACTAACTTCACAGTCCTCTCGGTGAGCGCGGACGACAAAGTGGAAACGGTGACAGACTTCTTAGAAGACGAAGCGTTACCTTGGGATCATTGGCACATCGGAGCGACTAGCGAAACACATCAGAAGTGGAATATTCGCGGTTATCCAACCTACATGCTTGTTAGCCAAGACGGCACTTTGCTTGCTCGTGGGCATTCGCTGACTGACGAGATGATTTCTCTCATTGAACAGAATTTGATTCAGATTTAACCTTTCTTTTCTTAATAAGGCAGAGCGCCGGTGGTGAGTGACCTCGCCACCGGCGTTTTACGTTTAGCGTTGCCGATTCTTTGCTAGTCAACCAACAGCAATTCTTAAGTATGTCTCCGCCTGATTTTGTGGTACAGTACGTAACACTAGACATACACTATGTAATATAGTTTGCGTTTTACAACGCTCTAGTTGGTTGAGTTCATCGATCCGCTGTTGTGGATCACTACACTTGGCCATATCTAAGCGACAATTTGTAAAGAGCACTTACTAGCTACAAACGAGGGACAGTCACTACTATGAAGAACCTACTTAGCTCCAGAATTTCTTGGGTTGCAATTCTTGCACTGCTCACGGGAATTTCATTGCAAGCACAATCAGGAGATGCTCCCGCGACCACCGAATTGGGAATCGGAGGGTCAGCTCCTCTCACTGTGTACAGCAACAACATTGCCGTCAAATTGAGACTAGAGTCTCAAGTGTTTCAAAAAGACACGTATGTGGTTATTGATTACACCCAACCCACTGCTATGGAGATTCACCGCAATCTTGCACGATCAATGCGATTTGGGGAAGGTGAAACGACGCTAAAAATTCTTGCCGAAAATTTTTCTTTAGAAATTCCAGTCGATGACCTGCGCGAAGCCCGCGGTCAAAGTTCACAATTGTTGGAAAATCTCACGGCTGAATTTGAAGAGCAAAACGAACGAATTGACGTTACTGCAAAGATTGGTTGGGCAGTGTTAAAACACTTCAGTTTAAAGCTCGATTTCGACAATAACGAACTAGTGCTAACACCGGCGTCAGAACGTACCGAGGACGACATCGCTGCTGAGTATGAAATGATCGTTAAGGGTGTAGTCCGAGTGGATGACCGAGTGTGGATTCCTGTTCAGGATGATGTGTATCAAAGTGTATACATGCTTTTCGATACCGGTTCCTATCACACTCGTGTAGACAAAGATTTCGCTAGTTTGCGAGGTTTTCCGCTAGGTGATGTTCCGAATCTACGATTCCAGGAAGGCGGACAAACCCAGCCGATATCGGAAATGGCAGCACTCATGCCCAACGGTGTGGAACGAGCACCGAAGATGGAACTTCCCGAAGGCGTAGAAGTTCCGGAAGTAGCACCGATTGAAGAGCGTATGAAGTCAGAGCCAGTGTTGATATCCGGTTTGTCGTTACTATCAGGCTATACCTTGGAAATTAATCCAGAAGAAGGGCTGTTAGCACTCACTCGAATCAAAAATAGCAATTACCGAGAGGAAGATGAAGCGTTCTACTCTGCTGTAGGTGCGCGCGATAGCGAGAAATTGGATGTTTACTTAGAGACATACCCGGAAGATCGACACGTGCGTGAAGCGGTATTCTGGCGTTTCGGTTTGGGTATTGAAGAGAAGGATCCCGTCGACGTTCAACTCGCGACCCTCGACCGAGGATTAAATGTCGTTCTTGAGTCTGATCAGTTTCGTTACATCAATAACTTCATTAGCTTCTCTAACGCAGTTGGTGCAGAGTCAGATCTTAAGATTGGTATTGGTGAGAAAGCTCTTGGATTCGTCGCAGTTTCGAAGAATCCTGCGCATCGGCAACATGTACAAATCTTCTTAGGCGACTTGTACTTTGATCAAGAAAACATTGACAAAGCGTACGAAAACTATTTTGCCGCGGCTTTCAATGGCGATCCAAGATTAGAACCCTTCAACCGGTATAAGTTAGCCACCGTTTACGAAGCGATGGGTAAGTATCGACGTGCGTATTCCAGCTATTCACGAAGTCTTCGTGATTTTGATGATCTCCCACCCGATATGGCATCAGGTAGTTTAGAAGCGCTTACACGTCTCCGTGAGCATCTTGATCCAGACGACCCGTTGATCGTTGAAGCTGAAACCAACCGCATGTACGTTCCCAAGCAACTCAACATTGGCGAACCACTACCCGTCGTCACCGCGATGACTCTCGAAGGCGAAGAGCAAGCGTTAGACCACTTCAAAGGTAAAGTAGTACTAGTCGACGTGTGGGCTACATGGTGCGGACCTTGTATCGCTGGACTTCCGAAGTTGCGAGAGGTAGCAGAGAAGTTTGCCGGTACTGACTTTGAAGTGTTATCAGTAAGTGCCGACGACAAAGCGGAGACGGTGATCGACTTCCTCGAAGATGAAGATTTACCGTGGCATCACTGGCATATCGGTGCTGGTGGAGATGTCCACAAAGAGTGGAACATCCGAGGCTATCCGACCTACATGTTGATTGATAGAGAAGGAACTCTACTCGCTCGTGGCCACGGTCTAACCGACGAGATGATTTCTCTCATCGAACAAAATTTGAAACAAATCTAGTCATTCGTTTTACTAGTTAGACAGAACGCCGGTGACGAGAAAATTCGCCACCGGCGTTTTTCTATCAGGGTTTCCAAATAGGTTGCTAAACGTACAGATTGCAATGACTGACTTTGTGTCGGCTTGATATTGCGGTAAAATAGCTAACACTAGATAGACACAATGCAATATAGTTTTGTGTATTGCAACGCTCTAGATAATTGAATTGGCTGATCCACCGTTTTGGATCAGCTGTTTAGTCATATTTGAACAACAATTTGTGAAGAGTACTGACTAGCGACAAACAAGGGACAGGCACTATTATGAAGAACCTATTTAGCTCCAGAATTTCTTGGGTTGCAATTCTTGCATTGCTCTCGGGAATTTCAATGCAAGCACAATCAGGAGACGCTCCTGCGACCACCGAATTGGGAGTCGGAGGATCAGCGCCACTTACTGTGTACAGCGATAACATCGCCGTCAAATTGAGACTAGAGTCTCAAATGTTTCAGAAAGACACGTACGTAGTTATTGACTACACGCAGTCCTCAGTGATGCACATGCATGCTGCCCTCTTTAGATCAATGCGTTATGGCGAAGGGGAGACAACTTTAAAGATTCGCGCGGAGAATCTGTCTTTAGAGATCCCGGTGGATGACATTCAGGGTGTCGGTCCAGGCCATCCGAGTTTTGCTCTGATGAACCAATTGACCGCGGAATTTGAAGAGCAAAACCAACGAGTTGATATCGCCGCCAAGATCGGTTGGGGACTATTAAAACACTTCAGTTTAAAGCTCGATTTCGACAATAACGAACTAGTGCTAACACCGGCGTCAGAACGTACCGAGGACGACATCGCTGCTGAGTATGAAATGATCGTTAAGGGTGTAGTCCGAGTGGATGACCGAGTGTGGATTCCTGTTCAGGATGATGTGTATCAAAGTGTATACATGCTTTTCGATACCGGTTCCTATCACACTCGTGTAGACAAAGATTTCGCTAGTTTGCGAGGTTTTCCGCTAGGTGATGTTCCGAATCTACGATTCCAGGAAGGCGGACAAACCCAGCCGATATCGGAAATGGCAGCACTCATGCCCAACGGTGTGGAACGAGCACCGAAGATGGAACTTCCCGAAGGCGTAGAAGTTCCGGAAGTAGCACCGATTGAAGAGCGTATGAAGTCAGAGCCAGTGTTGATATCCGGTTTGTCGTTACTATCAGGCTATACCTTGGAAATTAATCCAGAAGAAGGGCTGTTAGCACTCACTCGAATCAAAAATAGCAATTACCGAGAGGAAGATGAAGCGTTCTACTCTGCTGTAGGTGCGCGCGATAGCGAGAAATTGGATGTTTACTTAGAGACATACCCGGAAGATCGACACGTGCGTGAAGCGGTATTCTGGCGTTTCGGTTTGGGTATTGAAGAGAAGGATCCCGTCGACGTTCAACTCGCGACCCTCGACCGAGGATTAAATGTCGTTCTTGAGTCTGATCAGTTTCGTTACATCAATAACTTCATTAGCTTCTCTAACGCAGTTGGTGCAGAGTCAGATCTTAAGATTGGTATTGGTGAGAAAGCTCTTGGATTCGTCGCAGTTTCGAAGAATCCTGCGCATCGGCAACATGTACAAATCTTCTTAGGCGACTTGTACTTTGATCAAGAAAACATTGACAAAGCGTACGAAAACTATTTTGCCGCGGCTTTCAATGGCGATCCAAGATTAGAACCCTTCAACCGGTATAAGTTAGCCACCGTTTACGAAGCGATGGGTAAGTATCGACGTGCGTATTCCAGCTATTCACGAAGTCTTCGTGATTTTGATGATCTCCCACCCGATATGGCATCAGGTAGTTTAGAAGCGCTTACACGTCTCCGTGAGCATCTTGATCCAGACGACCCGTTGATCGTTGAAGCTGAAACCAACCGCATGTACGTTCCCAAGCAACTCAACATTGGCGAACCACTACCCGTCGTCACCGCGATGACTCTCGAAGGCGAAGAGCAAGCGTTAGACCACTTCAAAGGTAAAGTAGTACTAGTCGACGTGTGGGCTACATGGTGCGGACCTTGTATCGCTGGACTTCCGAAGTTGCGAGAGGTAGCAGAGAAGTTTGCCGGTACTGACTTTGAAGTGTTATCAGTAAGTGCCGACGACAAAGCGGAGACGGTGATCGACTTCCTCGAAGATGAAGATTTACCGTGGCATCACTGGCATATCGGTGCTGGTGGAGATGTCCACAAAGAGTGGAACATCCGAGGCTATCCGACCTACATGTTGATTGATAGAGAAGGAACTCTACTCGCTCGTGGCCACGGTCTAACCGACGAGATGATTTCTCTCATCGAACAAAATTTGAAACAAATCTAATAAAAAGCAGAAAGTTCTACTGAACTTTCGAACTGTCCTTTTAACCGTTTTACGGTAGATTACCGGCGGGGCTCTTGGAGACCCGTCGGTATTCTTTTTGTTTGCACTCCTTGAACTTATTCATCTTGAGAATCCAGCCACGGAATTGGGTCAATTTGCACACCGTTTTCGAGAACTTCGAAATACAGACCAGGAATCGTCGAACCTCCACTTTGCCCTGTTTTTGCAATCACTTCACCCGCTTCAGCGTAGTCACCGGCTTCGACAAGTAGTGAATTACAGTTCGCGTAAATAGTCTTCACATCATCTCCGTGATCGATGATTACGATCAACCCGTACCCTTGGAACCAGTCGGCCATCACGACCCTACCAGCTGCAACCGCCACAACATCTGAGTTGTCCTTAGCTGCGAACACGACACCGTTCCAAGTGAGACGACCATCAGCTCGGCTCTCTCCAAACTCTCTAACGATATCTCCGTTGACGGGAGCTTTGAGAGGTTCGTTCGTTGCAGTGAATTCAGTTGGCACGTCTAAGCCCAGCGCGTCTATTTCTAAGATAAGCTTTCGTATCCGCTGCTGGTCCTGTGTCAGTTTTTCCACTCTAACTTCCGCGTTGTGAATTTCTGTTTCGAGGTTTGCTATTTGTACTTCTCGTCGTGCTAATTGTTCGTCTAAACGTTGTTTCGACCGATTTGCAATTGCTCGTTCGTGATTGAGAAGGGACCGCTCTGCGTGCAATTCTCGACTGGTTTGATTGAGGTCGGACATTGCCAGATTGAACTCGTTCAGGGACTTGGATTTGGAGCGAACTATATACTGGTGATAACGGATGAATCGCGCTCGCTTTTTTGGTTCATCGTAATCGAGCAGATTCTTAAGCCAATGATTCTTTTGAAGCCGGTATTCGGAGTGCAAATGCCAACTCACAGAGTCGGTTAGTTCGTTAATTTTTTCCTGAAATGCTGTTTGATCAATCTCCAATAGATCTATTCTTTCCTCGAGTCTTCCAATGTTGGATTCGAGCTCGGTGATTTCGTGAGTGACCGCGGCAATTTCAGTATCAGATTCTTTGATTCTTCCTTCGATTGAAAGAATTTCTTCGTTTGCAGTCTCAATCCATTCTTCGCGCTCGTTAAGTTCGTAAATTACACGACCGAGTTGCGATCTATACTCTGTTATAGAAGGTATCGCGGCATTAATGCCCAAACCACAAACTAGAGCAGAAGAGACTGCTACGAAGTGTCGAACGTGCACGGAATTTCGCTCAATAAACTTGTCAAACTAGCAACGATTTACCCGTCATTTGGGAAGGGATCGGCAGTTGTAGTACATCCAAAATCGTGGGAGCGATGTCGGCTAGCGCGCCATTAGGGCGAAATTTCAGGGAAAGGGGACCCACATACAAAAATGGAACTGGATTATTGGTATGTGCGGTATTTGCCTGTTCTGTCGAAGTATCGTAGAGATGTTCAACATTTCCATGGTCTGCAGTAACGAAACAATGTGCCGAGTTCGAATGACTCTCTCGAAAGATGTGCTCCAAGCAATGATCGAGACATTCAACAGCTTTTACCGCAGCGCTAAACACACCGGTATGTCCGACCATGTCGCCGTTTGCGAAGTTGCAAACGATCATGTCATATTCGCCAGATTTTATCGCTGAAACTACGGTGTCGGCGACGCCTCCAGCACTCATCTCTGGTGTGAGATCGTAGGTCTTTACATTGGGAGAAGCGACAATTTGGCGACTTTCGTTGTGGAAGGGGAGTTCGCGACCCCCAGAAAAGAAATAGGTTACATGTGCGTACTTTTCAGACTCGGCTACACGTAATTGTCGCAAACCACGATCTGCGAAGTACTCACCTAAGGAGCTCGACACTGAAGGCATTGGAAAGAGAGTCTTAACCGGTGTTTCATGTTTTGATTCGTTAATTTCCTTTGAGTATGGAGTAAGTGAGATGAACTCAGACAGTTTTGGACGATTCAATCGATCGAAATGAGCGAACTCGTCTAGTACGAAAGCGCTACTCAGCTGTCGCGCGCGGTCGGCTCTAAAGTTCATAAATATGACGATATCGTCGTCCTTTATCGGAGTAAAGTACTTTGTCTGAGTGGGTTTAACGAATTCGTCTGTTTCGTTGCAAGCGTAGGATCTTTCGAGTACGTCGACTGCGGTGACGTCGCGTTCATCTGGAGTTGGAGTGGTCAACATTTCGAAGGTAAGTTTTGTTCGCTCCCATCGTTGATCTCGGTCCATAGCGAAATATCGACCAGAAAGGGATGCCACTCCTGTACCTGTTCTCTTTTGTAAGAGTGTTTCTATACTGACTAGACTCTCACGGGCACTTTGTGGAGGCGTGTCTCGTCCGTCCAAAAAACAGTGTACACTCAACTTAGACGTCGCGTCGAGAAGGTAATCGACTAGGAAATTTATCTGTGCTTCATGGCTATGTACTCCGCCAGGAGAATACAGTCCCATCACATGGACGCGTCTGGATCCAAGGCTTTCGATTAGTTGGCGAATCACCGAGAGTTTCAAAAACGAGCCATCGTCAATTGCGTTGTTTATCCTTGTGAAGTCTTGATGAACGACCCGGCCTGCCCCCATGATCATGTGTCCGACTTCCGAATTTCCCATTTGTCCTGATGGTAGGCCAACATGTTCGCCTGAACATTCTAGGAGAGCTGTTGGGCACCTAGCCCAATACTCATCCCAAGTGGGAGTGTTTGCAATGTGGATGGCGTTGTAAGGACTCGGTTCTCCGTGGCCCCAGCCGTCAAGAACTATTAATACTGCAGTGTTCAAGTTGTTTCACATCAAGACAGTGTACCACCTGAAATTTTAGACGAAGACACACAAGGTATTCCTATAATTTGAGGTTGCCACCCTACGGAATTCTCCCAGAATTGTCTGACATTTTTAACTTCATTTCGCAGCATCCTTTACCTGTTATTGCGTTTATTTCGTTGCTAGTGTTATTCATCTGGAATGAGACAAAACGAAGTGGAAAGACGATTGATAGCCAACAGCTAGTCAATATGATGAACAACCAAGATGCCTTGGTTCTCGACATACGAGATCCCGGTGACTATTCAGAAGGCCACATTCCACGCGCTAAGAACATTCCTTATACAGCTCTTCAATCTCGAGTACGAGAGCTCGACAAATTCAAGGAACAACCCGTAGTGGTTGCATGCAAGATGGGTCAGCATTCCGGTATGGCTACCGGCATATTGCGTCGTGCTGGATTTCAAAACGTAGCGAAGCTACGCGGTGGACTCACGGAGTGGCGTGCACAAAACATGCCTGTGGTCAAGTAATTCATGGTTGAAAGCGTAACAGCACGTGTACAGATTGAACGAATTTACTTAAGTGAGTTAGAGTTCAAACCGAAGGACATGCGTCAACTGCTGGAATTAAAGTGGCGACCCAAAGTAAACATTTCGTTAGCTTCAAACTATGACGAATTAGAAGACTCTTGCTACGAAGTGAGGCTGCAAGCAACTTTGGATGTGTCCATCGCCGCGGACGATGCCGTGCACATAAAGGTCGTTCAAGCTGGAGTTTTCAAGATTGAGGAGACACCCGCTATCAATCAGATTCTAGCAGTAGAATGTCCCAACATCTTGTTTCCATATATTAGAGAGACCTTAGATAGTGTTATGGTGAAAGCCTCGTTACCTCCTTTCGCACTTGCTCCAGTGAACTTTCGGGAAGTGGTACAGAGCGCTTTGGAACAAAATAAACCGATATCACCTCCTTACTCTAAACCGGTCGTCAACTAACTTCACTCCGCACCGGCAAATCCTTGTTGCCGCCACGCCTCAAAAACTGCTACACTCACCGCATTCGACAGATTGAGACTTCGTGATTCTGGCTGCATCGGAATCCTTACGCAAGTATTCGCGAAGCGATCACGTACACACGTTGGTAATCCCCTAGTTTCCGGACCAAATAGTAGTACGTCTGCCGGACGAAACCTCACTTCGTCGAGCCGCAGAGTCCCTTTTGTAGAGAAAGCAAAAATTCGGTCTTCCGAGGTATTGTCTATGCTTTCGTCGAGCGTGTCATATACCTTGACGTTTACCCACTCAGGATAGTCTAAACCCGCGCGCTTTAGTTTTGCATCTTCAAGTGTAAACCCAAGAGGACGTACAAGAGAAAGAGTTGAACCGGTATTGGACGCGAGTCGCATGATGTTTCCGGTATTTGGCGGGATTTCCGGTTGAAAGAGAACAATGTGGAACATCTGTAACAAGACTACTCATTAATGCGGTTGGTTGCTTCCGCGGTCCGTATCCACATTTGAATAACGTTCTCCTGCGATAATTCTTCCACGCGGATGATTTCGTGGCCATGCATACGGCACCAAGCTGGTATGTCGTAGTAAACTCCGGGATCGGACGCTAGAAGAAGAAAGCTAGACCCTGGCGCTAGTCCTTTTGCTAGGTCTTGAGCACGAATTAGTGGTAACGGACAGAGCAGTCCGGTGGTGTCTAGAGTAATTGTCGTTGAGTTCAAACTCCAATGTGCCAATGTTCTGGTATTTCATGTGCAGAGTAGGGTTCGATGCTCAAATTCTTCTCCTCGCCATCGGGAAAACGTACGCGCACGCTAACGTTGGGCTCATTACGTCCTTGACTATATCTTGCTACGATGCGGCCAGCTACCCGAAGGTCGTTTTCATTTGGGTTACCGTCAATCAAAGCTAGTGGTCCTGTGTGGTTAGCAATATCAATTTGAATGTACCGTTGTCGATATCCCTTTAAAAAGTTATTCTCTCCTTCTTCTCGCGCCAATATCAGTTTAAACCGGTGGTTGGGTCGTAAGTGTCGCCCCACCTTGAGGAGTACGATGTCGTCCAACTCATAATCTCGCTGACCGCGAGTGTTCCAGAGATCGCTCAGTTTCGAAGAATAATTTTGGTCTGTCAAAAAACAACAACCTCCAGCCGGTTGTGCATAGTCTGTGAATCCGTATTCCGCGGCTAATGTCATTTGCGGTTTTCGTGAACGACCAGAAAAGTCGTACAGAGCATCTCGATTCACCCACCCCTGCCGTTCGGGTAACGTAGAGGGAAGACTCTTAGCGCATAACGGACGCAGCAGTCTGTCGTTAGCACCAGATTCTCGACTGATGATTGCCATGCTTTCGCGCTTTTGCGACTTGGGTCGTTGCCCAATCACTTCCCCTGAAATAGCAAAATCAAACGTGCGGCCATCAAATCCAACCATGTTCAAAGCGCGCTCTACCATAAAAATCTTACAATCAAGGCATGGATTTAAGTTCTTTCCGTATCCATGTTTGGGATTGAGTACGATATCTTTATAGTCTTGAACGACATCAACGATGTGCAGTTTGATCCCTAACTGCTCTGCAACCCACAATGCGTTGTTTCGCTTAATTTTCTCTCGCTGGCGTTTGCGTATCGCATGCGTATGGCCCTCAACGCAAAATCCGGTAAAAAAGTTCACGCCTTCGACGTCGATACCTTGGTCCAGAACAACTTTGGTTGCGAGCAGAGAATCGAGTCCACCAGAAAGCAACGCAATTGCTTTTACCTCGCGAGGAGTCGTTGGTCGTTCCATGTCTACAAATTCTACGACTTGATGAAAGCGCTGATTCAGCGAGTAGCCAGTGCCAGCGTGCACATAGCTGGGGAACATAAGGCTTCTATCGGCAGGGGCATGCTGGTGTTCTTAGGAGTGTTAAAAGGAGATGCTGAAACTGACGCAACATGGCTCGCCAATAAAGTTGTGAACCATCGAATTTTTCCTGATGAGCACTCTTCAATGAACGAATCAATTCAAGACGCGGGAGGGGAGGTGCTTGTAATTTCACAATTCACCTTAGCTGCTACTTCCAAGAAAGGGAACCGCCCAGACTTTGCTCAAGCGGAACATCCCGTTCGAGCAGAGGAGTTATACCAACACTTCGTTCGAGAGATGAAGCGGTTGCATAAGAAGGTTGAGACTGGTGTGTTTGGAGCAAACATGCAAGTGACGCTGATTAACGACGGTCCCGTTACTATTCTGATTTCTTCTTCTTGACCATGCGCGCTATAAGTAGACCTACCTCAAATAAGACCCAAGCTGGAAGCGCTAGTAATATCTGGGAGATGACGTCGGGTGGAGTTAGAAACATTCCCACCACAAAGCACCCTACGATGATGTAGGGTCGCGCTTTGGACAACGTTTTTGCTTGAACCAGCCCTGTTACAACAAGCAAAAATATGACGATCGGTACCTCAAATACGACTCCGAACGCGAAAAATATTTTTAGCATGAAAGATAGGTAATAATTTATGTCTGGCTGGTACACCACATTTGCTGGCGTGGTGTACACAAAGAAACTAAACACCAACGGAAGCACCAAAAAATACGCTACAACAATCCCAGCGTAGAACAATAGAACACTTGACGCGAACAAAGGTATCGCAAACTTTTTCTCGCGCAAGTACAAACCGGGCGCAATAAATTTCCATAGCTGGTGTAGCACGTAAGGCATGCCCGTAAATAGGGCAAGGTAGAGTGCGAACTTTATCGGTACCAGAAAAGGAGATGCAGGTTGCACCGCGATCATTTTTTGCGCATCACCTTCGTCTTCTTGAGCGTCGTTGTCCATGAGTGCTTCTACCAAGGGTTCCGCGGCAAATTCCCAAATTTGATTACTAAAAATCAGATATGGAATACAAAGAATTCCGACGACGAGCACTGAGCGCAGCACACATCCTCGAAACGCTATTAAATGAGCAAGAAGCGGTTGTTCGTTTTGGTCGACTCGGTCATCATGCTTTTTTTCCCGGTCTGCCTTGCGGTCAGCTGAGGACTTCATCCAACGGAATTAGACTTGCTAGGTCTGAACACGTCGCTGGTCTCGTCTGAGACGGCGGAGTTTGCTGCTTGAATTGCCGAATCTGTTTCATTGAGAATAGAGTTAGTCTCGCTTTCCAGAGACTTCATCTCTGCCATGATCTTCTCGTTGTGCAACTGTTGACGAATCTCGTCCATACCCACCTCACGCTCGAATTCCAGTTTAAAGTTTTGATAGGTGCGGCGAATTCGTCCAAACCACAATCCAAGGGTTCGGGCAAGTTCAGGCAATTTAGTGGGGCCGAGGATGACGAGAGCCGCGAGCATGACGACGAGAATCTCATATCCTCCGAAACTGGGCATTAGTTAAGATTTGGAGTCTGTTTCTTTTTGGTCAGTTTCCGATAAGGACTCTTCGTTTGATCCCTTGGTATCGTCTTTTACGGCATTACGAAAGCCTTTGATAAAGCCACCAAGATCGGAGCCTAAATTTCTAATATTTTTTGATCCGAATATGAGAAAGACAATTAAGATGACGGCAAGTAATATGAAGAGCTGCCAGATGCTAGGACTCATAATTTCCTCAAAAAGGGTGAATAATCATATGATACGAATTTTGGAGTTCTCAAATACGTATTCGTACTCGAGTGCAATTACGTTGTTACGAACTACTCTATTGCGGGACTCCAAAATTTGCATGACGCTGCTTTGTCCATGCCGAGAGGTGAAATCGCCGTTCCTTAACAATCTGTGTCCATAAATACCTCGGCGCAACACTTTAGGTCGGTTTAATTACGTCGAGTCATTCAGATAGACTTTCAGGTTCGGCAATGCTTGTTTATCGACTCAGTAGAAAGATGAGACCACAAATCCCAATTACCGCTAGCAACGTCGAAGTAAAAAAAGAGTTGGGGGGTGCACGCGTAATGTTCCAAGCGATCACAGTGCCCCCGAGTAACAGGACTCCAACAAACCGTCGCGCGAAGCTCGCTCGTTTGGCTCGTTGTAGGTTAGTGTTTAGTTCATTGATCCGTTGATGTTGGTAGGCGGCTTTGTAGTTTAATTTCGTAATCGTCCGTCGAGCAGTTGCGAGTAGCTCGGGTAGAAACGGCAATTCGAGCATGATTTCTGGTGCATGGTCGAGCGTTGCCTGAATTGTCTTCAAGGGACCATACTTTGTTTGCATCCATCGTTCCATGAACGGCTTCGCGGTGGACCATAGGTCCAAGTTGGGATCTAATTGCCGACCCAAACCTTCAACCTGCAAAAGAGTTTTTTGCAGTAACACTAACTGGGGCCGCACTTCCATTTCAAATTGTCGCGCCGCTGTAAATAGATTCAGCAAAAACTGTCCAAAAGAAATTTCTGACAATGGCTTTTCGAAAAAGGGCTCCAACAGTTCTTGAATTAGTTCCTCGAACTCTCCAATCTTTGACTCATCTGGAACCCAACCGCTTTCGACGTGTAGGCGCGCGATTTCTCCGTAGTCTCTATTGAAGAACGCAATAATATTGCGAGCAATAAAAGTTTGATCTTCCGTGGATAGAGTTCCAAAAAGCGCACAGTCAACGGCTATATACGACGGTTTCTTTGGATTGGTTACATCAACAAAGATGTTTCCAGGATGCATGTCTGCATGGAAGAAATTGTGGTCGAAGACTTGTGTGAAAAAGGTCTCAACTCCGCGCTTCGCAAGCAACTTGACGTCCACATCCAATGCGTTTAAAGTGTCCAATTCTGAAACCGGAATACCACGAATTCGTTCCAATACTAGGATGTTCTTGGTAGTGACGTGAGTGTATACTCGTGGAGCGTACAGTAACTCTGAACTCGCGAAATTTGTCCGTAATCTTGTTGTGTTCTGACCTTCTTGAGTTAAATCCAACTCAGCAAGGATAGCAGCTTCGTAGTCGGTAACGACTTCGATCATATGGAGTCGGCGCGCTATCCCGGACACTCGTTCCAAGAATTTTGCGACCCCCTTTATCATTCGCATGTCCCGATGGATAGCGTCTTCGGCATCGGGTCGAATAACCTTAACAACGACTTCAGATCCGTCCAATAGAATAGCCGCATGCACTTGTGCTAAAGAAGCCGATGCTAGTGGTTCTTGTTCAAACGATGTGAAGAGTTCTGCAAGAGGTGCGCCTAACTCTTGCTCTACACGTTCTACGGCGATTTTGGAGTCAAAGGGCGGTACTCGTGCCTGTAATGTAGCCAGTTCGTCCGCAAACTCGTCAGGTAATAGGTCTCGTCTAGTCGAAAGCGTCTGACCAAACTTCACATAAATCGGGCCGAGATGAATAAGCGCTTGCTTGAGCCGAGTAGCAGAGCTTGATTTAGGTTTCGGAAGATAGGTCGCCGGGAGAAACCACCGCAACCAATGGTCTGCGACGAAGTCAGATAATATCGTGTCTAAACGATATCGTAATCCGGCATAAAGTACCCGAAAAACTGGGCGGATGGGGATCAAGGTTTACCAAGTGTCTTCACATAGTCTTCAAGACTGTTGAAAGCCTTTTGTAGATCTTGTAACTGCAATTCAAGCTCTTCAATTCTTGCTTGGTCCCGACGATTTGTGGTAAGTTCACTCGCTAAACCTTCGATCGCAGATTTTGTTGCGGCGACTCCGTACTCAGCAGTAGCACGCAACGTGTCGGCCATAGAGTCCACGTTGAAACTAGGTCGAAAGATGTGCTTTAACGACTCTAACTTAGTTTCATCGCCCTCCAGCTCGACATCGCTAACGCTACCGGTTAGCAACGTTTTCCCTACGGCGACAACGGTGCCTGTGATGGTCAGTTGAGGTACTTCGTCGGTATAGCTCGCAACCTTCGCAGTCCCATCTTGAAACAGTACATAGAGAGGACGATTTTCTACATTGATTTTGACTAGCGTACCGTCCAATTCCTGCGCAACCGCGCGTGCTTGTGGATCAAGTGCGAGTCGCGCTTTTATCGATGCTTCTAAAGCGTTCGAAGTAGTAGATTCGATGATGGTCATTTAATTCCTCTGTGAATAGTGACAATTCCACCTAAAAGGCTGTGGTGCACACAAGCTCGAAAGCCCGCGGATTCCAAAAACATATCCATAGCCTGAGCTGTTGGATGACGGTCGATCGACTCAACTAAATACCGATAGGGATGAGAATCCCCGACTACTAATTGCCCAATGACCGGCCACGTTTGGCGGTATATGTTAAACAGGACACGAAGACTATCGATTTCTGGATGCGAAAATTCTAACACCGATAGACGTCCGCCCGCCCTCAAAACACGCCAGCACTCAGCTAGAGCAACGTCCATATGACTCATGTTGCGGATACCGAAAGCTACAGTAACGCAGTCGTATGTTTCATTAGAGATAGGCATTGCTTCGGCGTTAGCAAGAACGTACTGTACGGACGCGAAACCCGCGTCGATCAGTCGATCGCGACCGCGGAGCAACATGTTTTCGTTGATGTCGAGGATTGTAATACTACCGCTTGGACCAACTACAGGCGCGAGTAACAGCGAAATATCGGCTGTACCACCGGCAACGTCTAACACTCGACTCCCAGGGTGTACACCAGTTGATTCCCGAAAGATTCCCTTTAAGAAAAGATGCGTTCCCAGGGACATGATGTCATTCATCAAATCGTAGCGTGGTGAAACTGCATCAAAGACTTCTTTGACTAACTCATTTTTTTCCATACTGACTGGATGTGGTTTATGTCGGTGGGGACCAAGAACCTAGAGGTATGGTCGATAGGCGTGAAGAGTTCGTAGCTGCTAGTTCCGAGAGATATTGATTCCAATTAGAAGAAAAATTTTCACTAAGTTCGCGTAAATACGACCAAGAATAGATTCCACTGTCATGACCATCGGAAAACACAATGCGTATCGCATAGTTTCCTATTGGTTCAATTGAATTGATCGCAACATCTTTCTTACCAGTCTGAAGTACACGTTGGTCCGTTGAATGTCCTCGTACCTCAGCTGAAGGCGAAAACACGCGGAGATACTCGGCTGATAACACGATAGACTCAGTATCTTCGTACCAAATCTCAAGCTCACGGGATTTTGAGTGATAGGTGATCGATTTTGGGTTCACGAAACTTACGGTGAACGATGTTAGAGAATGTACCGCGATAAGTCTTGGTTTTTCACGAGAGCATTGAGCTGCATATCTACGTAGGTCGCATCGACATGGAGTGACTGTTGAGTGTCCCCGCCACTATATGAGATCTCTTCCATCAGACGTTCTAGAATTGTGTGCAATCTTCGAGCACCGATGTTTTCTGTATTCTCGTTCACCTCGCAGGCGATTTCAGCAATTCTTTCGATCGCATCATCAGAGAAAGTGAGAGAGACGCCATCAACGGCGAGTAATTCTCGGTACTGTTCCGTCAGTGAAGCTTTTGGCTCTACAAGAATACGTTGGAACTCTTCAGCGCTTAGCGCGCTTAATTCGACTCGGATCGGTAGTCTTCCCTGTAATTCTGGGATTAGGTCGGACGGCTTAGCTAAATGAAACGCACCAGATGCGATAAACAGGATATGATCCGTGCGTACCATTCCGTAGCGGGTTGATACGGTACATCCTTCAATGAGCGGTAACAGGTCGCGCTGCACTCCTTCTCGGGAGACGTCGACACCATGGTCGGTGCGTTTTGCGACCTTATCTAATTCGTCGAGGAAGACGATACCTGTTTGTTCAACGCTCGTCACCGCTTGAGACTTTAGTTCATCTTCGTTCAGCAGTTTACTTGCTTCCTCGTTTTCTAGGCGTTTTCGGGCATGTACTACTTTCAACTTGGATTTCTTCTTGCGACCTGAGGAAACTTGTTGAAACATGTCCTTTAGATTGGAAGCCATGTCTTCCATGCCTGGAGGAGCGAGGAAATCCATTCCAAGTGGCATGTCGGATGCAGTTGTTTCAACTTCAATCTCTTGGTCATCGAGTTTGCCGGATCGAAGGTTTTTCCGCATCTCATCCTTCCAATTGGCTATTTCTAAGCTCCCCGTCCCAGTCTGCGTGTACCCGTAATTACTACTCGGCGACATAGTCAGTGCTGTCAATATTTTTTCTTCAGCAGAGCGCGCAGCAGGTTCGCGAACATTGTCTAACGCTTGTTCGCGCAACATTTTGTACGAAGCGTCAATTAGATCCCGAACGATAGATTCGACATCTCGACCGACGTACCCGACTTCAGTAAATTTGGTGGCTTCGACTTTTATAAATGGTGCGTTCGCCAGACGTGCCAATCGTCGAGCGATTTCCGTTTTCCCAACTCCCGTTGGGCCTATCATCAAGATGTTCTTCGGCGTGACTTCCTCACGCAACTTTTCGGGTAATTGCATGCGACGCCAGCGATTACGCAATGCGACTGCGACCGCGCGTTTTGCTTGATCTTGGCCGATGATGTGTTTGTTTAATTCGTGAACTATTTCACGAGGTGTCATCACGGTCATTGTTACAGAAGTTCGATTGTCAAACTATGGTTGGTATAAACACAGATGTCTGCAGCGATACTGAGTGCTTTTTGAACGATCTCCTTAGCATCTAGTTCCGTATTCTGAAGCATTGCCTTAGCCGCGGCTTGTGCGTAAGGACCACCGGAACCGATAGCGATGAGATCGTCGTCTGGTTCAATAACGTCGCCTGTTCCGCTGATGAGCAGGGAATTCTCTTTGTCTGCAACAATTAGCAGTGCTTCAAGACGGCGTAACGCTCGATCAGCGCGCCAATCTTTTGCGAGTTCCACTGCAGATCGCGACAGATTACCTTGATATTTTTCCAGCATACCTTCAAATCGTTCAAAGAGCGTGAACGCATCGGCAGTACCACCAGCGAAACCTGCAATCACTGTGTCGTTATGCAACCGTCGAACTTTTACCGCGCCACTCTTCATCACCGTATTCCCCAACGAGACTTGGCCGTCTCCTCCGATAACTACAACCGCGTTGCGGCGGACACAAAGTACGGTCGTTCCATGGATTGCTTTCAATTGAGTGTTTCGCTTAAATGAGAGGTGTTTTCTAGGGTTGTTCCGATACTTCTCGCATCGGTACGACAAAAGTCGATACGTTTCGTTCTTTGAGGCGTTGAGAGTCTTCTTTGCTCTCTTGAACAGTCTCGTACGGACCGACTATGACGCGATACTGCACGTCTAAATTTTCGTCTGAAATCTCTGTCGTATACGCGTTGTAGCCTTCAAATAAGAGGGACGCACGGAACGAGTCTGCATGTTTCTTGTCCGTAAATGCTCCTGCTTGGAGAACATACCCGGTAATTGTGTCCGTGCTCTCCGCAGTGAGTTCAGGGTCCGGTGTCTCATCAATGTTCTCTTCTTGATTTGTCGGTGTAGAAGCAATGTCCTCGTCTGGCGGTTCTTTGTTTTCTGACTGCGGTTCTTCTGGCTCCGAAAACGTACCGACTCGCGCTGGGTCGGTCTCTTCTAATCGTTGGGGAAATTCAAAAGTCGTGTTTGGAAAAGTCTTATCGACATCAGGAAACGTCTTGAGAAACTCTGTGTTTGGATCGAAGTTTCTCACTCCAAAGTAGTACACACAGGAAACCATGATAGCACCAAGAACAATACCACTCAAGAATGGTGGTGCCCAGCTCGAATTCTGTTTTTTCTTTTCTTTTTGCTTTGCCATGTTGATGGACTTACCCGATATTCATTAAAGTAGGTACGTTGTGCCAAATTACAAGTAACCTGCCGTAGAACAACCGTTCAATCGTCGTAGTCGTACACGAATTTGCGGAGACGACGTTTATACCTACCACGGATTAAGTTTATCGTAGTTCACGGTAAATTCTGCACAGTGTTTAGTTCAGGCTGTCAATTGAATCGACATTGTTCTATTTGAACGGTTACTCGAACCCCTTCAAGCAAATTGTTGTCGAAGGTTAAGGATTTCTGCACCTGCATACAAGCATGTCACGGTTCGACAGAGTCTGTATTTGATCGAAATCCGAAGATAATGTGAACACAAAGTAGTTCGTGTTAAAAAAACTTACAACTCACGCTCACTGTCTAATATTTTTGGAAAACACTTGCCAACATCCATGGGAAATCGAGCGATCACAATATGAACAAAGAATCTTTCTTTGATGCTGATATATGGCTCTTGATCAAAAGGGTTCTCGTGCAAACTTTAAAGGTGGGGACTTGGTGCTTAGCCGCGGGAATGTTTTCGCTCGTTTGGGTTGTCGCGAGTACGTTTCTCTACTTTGACCCCAAAAACCCCGATACTGAAAGTTATCGAAACTTTCAATATGAGCGTCCATTACGTGTGTTCTCGTCGGAAGGAGCGTTGCTTGCAGAGTACGGTGAACGGAGACTGATTCCAGTCGCAATTGACGACGTACCGCAACATTACTTGGATGCAGTAGTGTCAACTGAAGACAAGCGTTTTTATTCTCATCATGGTGTTGATTGGATTTCGTTTACCAATGACGCGCTCGACTTTCTGTTTTCAGATTCTGCAAGGCGTGGTGCCTCTACGATTACGATGCAGATTCCACGAAATGTGGCTGACTTATCGCGCGAGCAAACTATCGTTCGAAAAATTCGCGAAATGCTTCTCGCGCTCAAGATTGAACGTGAACTTTCCAAGGACGAAATTCTAGAGCTTTATATAAACGTAGTGCCGTTTGGGAAACACGCCTACGGAGTCCAAGCAGCGGCATACACTTACTACGGCAAACCGGTTCGTGAACTCTCTTTAGCACAACTTGCAATGCTGGCGGGTATTCCAAAACGACCGGAGGCAGGAAATCCAATAAACGGGCCGGAGTGGGCACTCGAACGACGAAATCTTGTGTTAAGACGAATGCTCACAGAGGAATTTATAACTCAGGAAGAATACGACATCGCGCAAGCACAACCAATTACAGCAACAGTGCATCGCCGTCAGCTTGATGTACATGCTCCATATCCTGCGGAACTTGTAAGACAAGAGCTGTATCGCGAATTTGGAGATCAAATTTATTCCGGTTATTCTGCCTATACCACCATTGATGTCGATCACCAACGAGCTGCTCAAAGAGCTGTTCAGGATGAATTAGAAGAGTTTGATATCCAGTACGGTTATCGTGGTCCGACGCGTAAAGTGCAGGTCCCTACAGATAGAACCGAAGTCAAATCTGTGTTCCTTGCGGAAGTCGCTAAAGACCGGACGATCGGCACGATGATACCAGCTATTGTGACCTTGGTCGAGGAACGATCGATCGAGTTCATATTAAAAGATGCTAGTATGGGTACGGTCGGTTGGGATGGGCTTTCTTGGGCACGACCAAAAGCTGGGAGTGGAGTAGGACGGAGACCGACGACAGCAACAGAGATTGTGAATGTTGGCGATGTCATAAGAGTCCAACGCAAGAACGGAGTTTGGCGTCTTGCACAATTACCTGAGGTTCAAGGGGCGATAGTCGCGATTGACCCACGCACAGGTCGAATTACCGCGATGGTTGGCGGGTATGACTTCGACATATCCGAATACAACCATGCCACTCAAGCACAACGTCAACCTGGTTCTGGTTTTAAACCCTTCGTGTATACAGCAGCACTTGCACACGGGGTAACTCCAGCTTCAATTTTCTTGGATGGCCCCCTCGTGTATGACGACGAAGGCTTAGAAGAAGCTTATCGCCCACGAAACTTTACCGGGGACTATAACGGCCCAACCAGAGTACGAGAAGCCTTGTACCGATCAATTAATTTAGTTTCCATCAGAGTGTTAGAACACACTGGTGCGGCTAAAACGAAGAATTTTCTTACACGTTTTGGCTTTACAGAATCAGACTTACCTCAGAGTACGCAGTTAGCAATAGGTGGTGGAAGTATGACTATGTCTTCGCTGGATATGGCAACTGCCTATGCAGTCATCGCAAACGGTGGCTATAGGATTGAGCCACACCTGGTCGATAAAGTGGTCAATCTACAAGATGAGATAGTCTACGCGCCCATCCATCCTGTCGTTTGCTCGAATTGTGGATACACGAACACCGATTGGAATGCAAATGTCTGGCGAGAGTCATCGGAGTTTGTCGTTGAGACTAAATCTATAGTCGCCGAAATACCACCGCAAGCTGAACGAGTTCTAGACGAACGACTCGCGTTTATCGTGGACTCGTTGTTGCGTGATGTAGTACGCTTAGGTACCGGTCGGCGAGCTGCGGAAGTACAACGTTCTGATCTAGCTGGCAAAACCGGTACGACCGACGAAGCCGTCGACACTTGGTTCAATGGATATCAGCAAAACTTAGTTGCGACATCGTGGGTTGGTTACACCGACCGACGCTCACTTGGCGAGTCAGAGTTTGGATCAACTCGACCATTGTCAATATGGATTGAATTTATGAAGGGCGCGTTAGAGGTTGTACCAGAGTACGTCCCGACACCTCCCGATGGAGTCGTGAGTATGTACATTGATCCCGAATCCGGAAAAGTGGCCACTCGAGACCAATCGGATGCTATCCTAGAGTACTTTCTCGCAGAAACCGCACCAAAGTTGAACCCCTTACAAGAAAAAGGGGAAGAAACCGAGATCGTCGAACCAGAGGATATCTTCTGAGATTCAACTCAAAAAAGGGTTTTTACGTCCTGCTAGGTATTTCCGATTGAATTGTTGCAGCTAGTCTTGCAAACGGCATAGTTTGCAACCACACGGTACCGCGCCCTGAAAGAGTTGCAAGGAACAATCCTTCTCCACCGAACATCATCGACTTCAAATTTCCAGCCGCCTCAACGTTGTAGTCGATTCCGGAATCCATAGCTACCACGCAACCAGTGTCAACGCGAAGTGTTTCTCCTTTCAGTTCTCGTTTCAAAAGTGATCCTCCCGCGTGAAGCATAACCATGCCATCACTATCTAACTTGGTCAGCACGAATCCTTCGCCACCCAAGAATCCAGCACTCAATCGGCTCGTAAACGCGATACTGATTTTGGTGCCGAGAGCAGCAGCGAGAAATGCACTTTTTTGGCAAAGTAGGGTATTCCCATAATTAGCTAAATCGACGGTAAGAATCTCGCCAAGATGGGGTCCTGCAAAGGCGACAGATTGCTTGCGGTGACCTTGGTTTGTGAAATGAGTTAGAAACAACGACTCGTTCGCCAGTTTCCGCTTTACCGCACCAAACAAAGAGGCTAATCCAGATGTCGTGCCATCCCCCATCTTTGCTTCAAAAGTAATATCAGGATCAATGTAGAGCATCGCGCCTGCTTCCGCGATGACGGTTTCTTGCGGGTCGAGATCGACAACCACATATTGATTGCCTCCCGAACCACGGATATCACAGTCAATGACGTGCGCCATATGCGTTCCTCATCGTTAGCTTCGAATTAAAGTGGTAGAGTACTACGACCCCACTACTTGATTTTGATTACTTTAACCTTGTCACCCGCTCGTGGTTCCCCGTACGGGTGATGACCATTGATTAGACGCAGAGTCTCTTCTGGGTAATCGACGGAGTGTAATGAACTTGGGTGCACCAAGCTTGCATAGGTGTCCCCCGGCTCGGCTTCCTGAATGTGTACCTTGAGAATCTCCTCATAGGTTAGATCTTGAGAGGTTAGACTTCGGATTCCAGATACGACTTTTTCGATACTAGATTTAATGAAATCCGATGAACCTCTGGGGCCGTAGGTACCCGAAATCAAATAATGAACGTTTGCACGGGTATAGATTGCGATGAACGATCCACTGTTGCTGGGCGCGGGAGCTTTGTATTCCAAAAGATAGTACTCGCAACAGTCAATAACGACGTCGTTCTCGGAAGCTATATCTTCGTCTTTGACGCCGAGGGAGTCCCGTACGAATTCAGAGGGTACCAAATTTTCCTGTTGAGTATATCGAGAGATTTTGATCTCTGCCTGCGAAGCTCCATTTGGAGCGTGTCCTACAACTTGGGTTTGGTTTCGCTGAACGCGCCAATTTTCAGGAAACTCAATCACAATTCGATAGGTCTTATCGTAATAAATGTTCTGTCGGGTGCCGAACGTTGTCGGCATTCCATAGTGTAAGCCATCAATCATTTCCCAAAAGTCTCCCACCGGCTGGACAGACTCTTCAGGTAATAATTCCAGGGCATAGCTCACAACTTCGTGAAGACGCTTGTCGTTCTTCGGATGAGTAGCAAACAAACCGTGATAACTCGGAGTTTGCTGTCGGACTTCCCGAGCGAATAATTCTTGGTCTTTCAGAACTGATATCGTTTCGATGACCGCCATAGGGTTATAGCCAGCTAAAGCTAAAAGTTCTGCGCCGAAGCGATCCGCCTCCAGTTCATCTTCTCTGCCATAACCTGAAATCCAAATCTGGCTCAAAGCGTCGGCAGCCTCCCACAGTTCTCCACGACCAGTTAGGATGTAAGCCGCAAAACCCGCGCCTCCGCTCAGTAAGGATGCCGCACGGCGTTTTGCATGGTGGCGCAGAGCGATGTGTCCAATTTCGTGGCCGATCACCGCTGCTAATTGGTCTTCGGATGACAAGTATGTGAGCAAGCCGCGGTGGACATAGATGTAGCCATCACCTGTGGCAAATGCATTAATGGTAGGTACGTCTAAAACAAAGAAGTGGTAGGTCCGATCTTTGTCTTTCGAGTGTTTTAATAAACGTTGGCCGATGGCGTCGACATACTCTTGCCATCTCTCGTCGTCATAGAACTCACCAGTATCCTTAAATTCGTTATACAGTTCCGCACCGTGCCCACCTAGCAAGGAACCGGATGTCGTCAGAGAGAGCAGGATTAAACTAACCTTAAAGAATTTCATAACTCCCTCTCGATTTAACAATGAATAAGGTACTAAAAAAATCTCGGACGCGCTCCTCAATATGAAACTAGAAACAGATCTTCAATGAACCACAACATAGAGCATTACCCTACCCAGTTTATGAGCTTTGTGTTCCCGTGGTTCGGCGTCCGAAACGACTCTTGAATCGTTCTACTCGTCCAGCAGAGTCCACGATCTTTTGTTTCCCAGTATAGAACGGATGACACCTCGAACAGACATCAAGATGTATATCACGACAAAGTGTAGATCGTGTTGTAAACGTGTTTCCACAACCGCAGGTTGCAGTAATCTCTTCGTACTTCGGATGTATATCAGATTTCATGATTATGTAGTGTAAGATTAGCTTAAACCAACAATTTTATGTAAAAAAACTATGCGAGTTTTTAGGAGTGATCGCGCGCTGTCGTGAAAGTAGACCACAAAATCTATGAATAGTTCAATAACTGTTTATATGTATAATATATTTTTGTAGTTTTTTCACCAAACTATCAGTTGTTCGTCATTTACAAAAGCAGATTATGGCTCAGATCGTAAAGGTCCTTATACCGCGACCTGTGTGGCAGGCCTACGATTACCTACTACCCGATACTGTATCGAATGTTGTCGTTGGTGCTCGCGTGCGTGTGCCATTTGGACCAACGACAGTTGTTGGTATCGTGGTTGAGCTCCCAGCGAGCTCGGAGCATGTCGATCAATTACGATCGGTGGACAAGGTATTTGATCAGCGAAGTATTCTTACGGCAGACATACTCAGACTCGCTAACTGGTTGGCTTCCTACTATCACTGTCCGATCGGTACAGTGATCGAGACCATGCTACCCACCGACGTCTTACGTGGTCGTCCAATGATTGTGGATCCTGACTTTGAGTGGATGATTGTTGCACAAGACCATGCGGTGGAATTCAAGCATGCTAAAAGACAGAAAGAAGTATGGGAACTTCTCACCAAACGTGGTACGATTCCAGATGCGGAGATGCGCAAAGTAGGAGTTATCAGAAGCGTCCTAAACTCCATGGAAACTAAAGGTTTGATTCGCCGAGTGCCTTTGCTTCCGAAGTACCAGTTTAAAACAAGAGGCATCAAACCAACCCAAGAGCAAGATATTGCTATCAATAGTATTCTTGCTGCATTAGAGAGTTTCGGAGTTCACGTTTTAGACGGCGTTACCGGTAGTGGAAAGACCGAAGTCTACATCCGCGTGATAAAAGAAGTACTAGAGCAAGGTAAACAGGTCTTAGTATTAGTACCGGAAATAGCACTCACGCCGCAGACTGCAAATCACTTTCGCGACAGATTTGGTGATGTAGCAGTACTTCATTCCATGCGCACAAATCTTCAAAGATTTGAAATTTGGTGTAAGGTAGCTAGTGGTGAACAACGATTGGTTTTGGGAACTCGTTCAGCAATCTTCACGCCATTCAAAGAT
This sequence comes from Gammaproteobacteria bacterium, assembly GCA_009840305.1. Classification (GTDB taxonomy): domain Bacteria; phylum Pseudomonadota; class Gammaproteobacteria; order Pseudomonadales; family Azotimanducaceae; genus Bin55. Next base: position 171,329 of record VXNY01000028.1, read on the forward strand.
CTAGGGTTAATCGTCGTCGATGAAGAACATGACACTTCTTATAAACAAGCAGATTCATTGCGATATTCGGCGCGAGACGCCGCTATCGTTCGCGCTCGTGATCTCAATGTCCCAGTCATTCTTGGGAGTGCAACACTTTCGTTAGAAACGATCGAAAACATCAATCGGACAAAGTATAACAGCTACCGACTATCTGCTCGCCCGGGCGTCGCAAAACTTCCGAAGTTTCAACTGCTGGATATTCGAGGACAGACGCTTCAGGGCGGCATGTGCCACTCCTTGATCGAGATTATGCGCTACCATCTAGATAGGAAAGGACAGGTGTTGGTGCTGATCAATCGTCGGGGATTTGCCCTGTCGTTGATTTGCCACGACTGTGGGCGTCGAGCAACGTGTCAAGACTGCGATGTAAGCTTAACGTTGCATGAGTATCCGCGCCGCGAACTACGATGCCACTATTGTGACCGCCGCTATGAACTACCGGAGTCTTGCCCTGATTGCTCGAGCAACAGACTAGTATCGATCGGCGCGGCAACACAAAGAGTTGTTGAGACGTTAAGCGATGCGTTCCCTGACGTACCGGTTCGTCGTATTGATAGGGATGCCGTAAACACGAACCGTAAGCTGGAACAGACTATTGAAGCTATGCAACGTCCGAGTCGGTGCATTTTGGTGGGTACGCAGATGCTAGCAAAGGGCCATCACTTGCCCAACGTGACGCTAGTCGCAGTACTTCGAGCTGACGCTGGATTCTTTAGCGCTGACTTTCGCGCTGCTGAAAGAACAGCTCAATTAATCGTCCAAGTAGCAGGTCGAGCGGGTCGCGCTGAACGGGAAGGGGAAGTATGGATTCAAACACATGATCCAGAGCATCCACACTTGGAATCTCTCGCAAAATCGGGCTACGCAGGATTCGTAAAGACTGAGTTGATTTCACGGAAGGGCGCGAACCTACCACCCTATTCACACTTGGCGTTGTTGCGAGCGGAAGGGACCAATTCAGAAGCTGTCAGCGCGTTCTTGGAACAACTGCTGACTGAGATTCAGTTCACCAGTACCGAGAAGCTAGGACCGATACCCGCCTCGATACCTCGGTTGAATAACCGATGGAGATGTCAAGCTGCGTTAGTTGATTCCAATCGAAAGAGACTACACGAATCTCTTTCAAAGATCGCAAGATCGCCGATGCAAAGATCAAAGATTCGTTGGTCGATCGACGTCGATCCATTGGACATGTCCTAGCAGAAATTTATTGTGTCAGCGATCGTCTTAAGGGTACGTCCCAAACGGTCTTCCCTGAGGAGAATCTGCACCTCCCAAGTCCACACGTGAATGGCGGACATTCTTCGGTGTCGAAACGGATGTAGCGATCGCCCCCAATCCGGAATCGAATCCACAAAGATAAGTTGATGTTGCCTGAACTACCCTATAGACGTTCAATATTTCGAGAGACTAGATTAGGCAAAACTCTGTTGTAAATTCACTAATCTTAATACAACATTTACTTAAGGTTCGACATCGTTTTGTTCGATTTGAAATAGAAGAGCGAAATAACCTAGCGTTGCGTCACTGGGAAATTTAGCTATCGCCATTGCTGTTAATTCACTCGCTTCCGTTATTTTTTCAGCTTCCATTAAACGACCGATTGCAATACCGTATATTTCCGGCAATCCCCAGGTCGGCGTCATCGCATCACCCTTAGTCTCGTAATTTGACGACAGCACTGTATTGATATTGGCTTGAACATCTATGTCGATGGAAAATCCTGTCACGGGCGAAACACCAATGAAGATCTGGGCAAACAAGACTCGCAGATTTGTGGGGTCTGCTTCAATCGCGCGATCCAAGGCGTCTTGCATTTTCGAGAAGAGTTCAAACGTCCGTGTCTTATCGTAATCGATTTTTGCCCGGTATAGCAAGGCTAGCAGAGAGTTCGTTTCCGCGATCGCGTAGTCAGTTTGCTCTAGTAGTTCAATCGATTCGTCGATCAAGCGATGCACTTGGTCATCAGCACCGATCTCTTGTTCCAAAAAAATTAGGTTGGTATTTAATACCGCAGTCCAATATTCTCGACTTAAAGCTCTTTCATCGTCTTCACCGGTGTGAATTTTTACGAGCTGTGACTTAAAACGGTATAGCTCGCTTGGACTTTCATCGCGTACAGCTTGATTGGTCAGTTCAATTATTCGGGCTTCAAGCTCATCCCAATCGAAGACCCAAGCGGTGTCAGTTTCATCAGTTGGATCAAGTTGATAGGATTGACAGCCAGTAAACAGAAGCAGAATACAAGACAAAAAAAGAGACAAACGGAAAGTGTTTATCATGATCGTGCTCTGTACATCGTCAATCCATCGAACCATCGATCTTCTCTCTAGATTGTACATTTGTATTGATTCTGTTCAAGTACCTGTCGTACCAGACAACTTCGATGTGTTGGTGATCGCGTGGATCAACCTATCTTCGTTTTTGAAGTGATCGAATTTAGTTCTTTGTAGATTAGACCGATTGCACTTGTGATTGTTTCAAGCGTTCCAAACAGCTGATTCCCAATTGAGCTCGTATGAGGCTCGAATTCATGTGTTGCAGACTAAGCAAGTCGTAGAATGTGCTAACTCCTTTACTCACAGTTCACAAATAGTAGAGTACAAATGAAAGAACCACTTCGCATAACGGTGACAGGCGCAGCCGGACAAATCGGTTACGCTATGCTGTTTCGTATTGCATCTGGTGAGATGCTTGGCGTCGATCAACCGGTGACATTGCAACTTCTTGAAATACCCCAAGCCATGAACGCTCTCGACGGCGTAGTGATGGAATTGCAAGATTGTGCATTTCCGTTGCTACAACGAGTTGTCTCTACATCTCGACCCGAGGAGGCATTTTCAGGTGCAGATTTTGTACTGTTGGTGGGTGCTCGTCCTCGCGGGCCTGGTATGGAACGCAAAGATTTATTGGAAGCAAATGGTGCGATCTTTACGGGTCAAGGGAAGGCGATTAATGATCACGCGTCAAAGAATGTCAGAGTGCTCGTCGTAGGGAATCCTGCAAATACCAATTGTTTAATCACCCTACAGAATGCCAGAGATTTGCAACCAGAACAATTTAGTTCGATGACGATACTCGATCACAATCGCGCTGTGGCGCAGTTGGCGGGAAAAACAGGTGTCCACGTAGACGCGGTCCATGACCTTGCAGTTTGGGGAAACCATTCGTCCACCATGTTTCCGGAGCTTCTTTCTGCGAAGGTTGGGAGTACTCCGGCATTGGAACTAGTTGACTTTGAATGGTATCGCGACAAATTCATTCCTGCGGTTCAACAACGAGGTGCGGAAATTATTCGAGCGCGAGGTAGTTCGAGTGCGGCGTCAGCTGCTAACGCGGCTATTCAACACATGCGACTCTGGAGCTTGGGTACGACCACCGTTACTAGCATGGGTACTGTTAGTTGTGGGGAATATGACATTACCGAGGGTATTGTGTACTCATTCCCAGTTACGTGTAGAGCAGGGAAAATTGATATTGATACGTCCCGTAAATTAGACGATTTTTGCGTCGAACGTTTGCGGCTAACCGAAAAAGAACTATTGGAAGAGCGTGATGCCATCAAACATTTACTGTAAGAATGAGCTCATTCGGCAGTATTTTTATACGACAAACCGTTTTCTTGGATAAAATTCCAGTTTAACGACGTAGGACATCCAACGCATCAACCCTTGTTGAGGGTCTGATGTACGATGTCAACGGTCATGGATTGACGACTCGACTCACGGAGGAGATATGAAACCTCACTCTTTAGCTCCCCAACTACAACTAACGGTCGGCTTATTGCTGTTCGCGCTGGCATCCTCTGCTTCGGCAGAGGGAATGTTTTACTTTGGTAGCGGTATTGGGCTCGAAAACTTCAAAGCGAGATACGACAAGCGCGCCGACACAGATCTGTTTCCCTCACTATCGCTCAGTGATCTTGTATTTAACGACCGAGATGGTGGTGATGGTACTCCCTACAGCCTTAACGCATTCACTGGTATTCGTATCGGTCTGCACAAGAAGGGGCTCTGGTTCGGTGTGCAGACAGAAACGGTTCTAAGAAGCGACGTTGTGGAAGGACGTTTAGCTGGTGTAGGGAAGACCACCGATGGCTATGAAATTTCGAATCTACTTGAACAAAACTGGACATTAAGAACTGATCGAGACCGTTCTCTCATTGTGCGCGCAGGAACAGTTGTCAGTTTTCTCGGTATGCTAGACTTTTCGCCTTATGTTATCGCTGGCGTGCGTGAAGTGGAGGTCGCATTTGAGCGTTCCTTAGAAATTTGTGGTATTAAACTTGTTTGTCAAGAGGGTGAACAAGGCACGACAACTACAGAACGACGCACTCCTTCTCTTCGTCACATGGTAGTTGGTCTTGGGATAGAAAAATTTATCGGCGAGAAGACATCCATTTCCTTCGAAGCTCGATACTCGAGTGAAGATGACGACAGCTGGGACGAGTCTACGAATGACATCATTACTCCCTCTAGTCTTTCTACGGACTCCTACGATGTATCGTTGAAATTTTCGATCTACTTATGAACTAATTGCTAGCGATTTTTTCAGTTTGAGTGTGAGACAGCTTTAAATCGTCCCAGAAAAAGCAAGCGGCGCTACCACGTGAGGAGCTATCGGACGCTAGTTCAAGTGGCGGAGCCTCCTCAGAACAGCGAGGTTGAGCATAACGACAGCGGGTGTGAAAGCGACAACCGTTCGGGGGTAAGATCGGTGAAGGCACATCACCTTTTAAGATAATTCGATCGGGTCGTCGTGTCGGATCGGCAACTGGAATCGCAGAGATCAGTGCCTGCGTGTATGGATGCTTGGGTGCTCGGTATATGTCCTCAGAAGTACTGGTTTCAACGATCTGTCCAAGGTACATAACAGCGATTTTATCGGATACGTGCTTGACAACAGCTAAGTCGTGAGCGATAAAAATTAGCGCTAAATCCATCTCGGTTTGCAGATCGAGCAACAAGTTTACTACTTGGGATTGAACGGATACGTCGAGTGCGGAAACAGCTTCGTCACACACGACTAATTTTGGCTTGAGCGCGATCGCTCTAGCGATCCCGATACGTTGACGTTGTCCTCCAGAAAATTCGTGCGGAAAACGATTTGCGGCAGATTCATCTAGCCCAACTCGATTTAACAGTTCACAGACCCTTTGTTCTCGCTCTGCCTTCGTACCTAATCGATGGATGATAAACGGTTCTGATAGTATCTTACGCACCGTATGGCGACTGTTCAGAGATTCAAACGGATCTTGGAATATGATCTGTACGTCTCGTCGTAACTCGCGTAATTCTCGGCGTTTCATCCCAACAATGTCGCGTCCTTCAAACTTCACTGATCCGTAAGTTGGATGTACAAGTCTTAGCAGAGTTTTTCCAACGGTGCTCTTACCGCAACCCGACTCACCTACAAGACCTAGAGTCTCGCCGCGCTCCAGTGTGAAGGAGATATCATCCACGGCATGAACCTGCCCAACTGTTCGTGGGATAATTCCTTGTTTTACTGGGAAGAACTTAGTTAGTCCGTGAACCTCGAGAAGTGGCGGGACATAGGTAACGTCATCGTTTTCGTTCGCGTCTTTGATTTCGATTGCGTTCCCTTTATTGATATCGTTCACTTGACATCTACCACTGAATCTTGCCAAAAATGACAAGCGACGCTTCTCGCCTGCTGTGCTCCGAAATATTCAGGTACTTCCTGTGCGCATAATTGTTGCGCCCGTTCACAACGATTACGAAAACGGCATCCCGACGGCATGTTAGCAAAGCTGGGCACCATTCCTCTGATGGTCTTCAGTTGTGTCTTTGGAATACCACTCAACGTTGGAATCGAATTGAGTAAGCCTTGCGTATAAGGATGAAGTGGTTGAGAAAACAATTCCAACGCAGTCGCCTCTTCCGCGACTCTACCAGCATACATCACTACCACTCGATCGGCGATTTCGGCGATGACTGCCAAATCGTGCGTAATAAAAATCACCGCCATCCCATTTTCACGTTGTAATTCGGCGATCAGTTCAAGAATTTGAGCTTGAATCGTGACGTCTAGTGCTGTAGTAGGTTCGTCTGCGATCAGGATGTCAGGTACATGTATTAACGCCATCGCGATCATCACTCTTTGACGCATCCCGCCTGATAGTTGGTGCGGGTATTCCGTTAGACGTTGTCGAGGTTCTGGAATACCAACTCGATCTAGCAATTCGACGCTGATCTTGAGTTGTTCGTCCTTACTGAGTTCTGGGCGGTGAAGTTGGAGTGTTTCCATTAACTGACGCCCAACGCGCTGAACGGGGTTAAGCGCGGTCATAGGCTCTTGGAAGATCATCGATATCTTGCGACCCCGAATACTTCTCATTTGCTCGGGTCGGTATGACAGGAGATCGTCGCCACCAAACATGATTTGACCGCCAGTGACGCGACCGGCCGGTTTGGGAAGTAGTCCCATGATGGCTAAAGAGGTCACGCTTTTACCACACCCAGACTCACCCACGACGCCTAGAGTCTCACCTTTGGCTAACTGAAAAGCGACATCATCTAGAACCGCTACCGTAGCTTCATCAGTATCGAAAGAAACCGAAAGATTCTGAACTTCTAAAAGGGCCATTAATGAAGTGGTGTACGGCTATTGGCTCAACACGAGAAAGAAAAGTTGATGCTAGTCTTTGTTAGTTGAAGTGCGTTGCTCATATGGAGTATTGTGCTTAAAGTAAGTTGACCGACGAATATCTAATTCAACGAATCAGAGCGGACGAGTCTCTCTAAAGCGTAGCTCACACGCCCAAAAAATCTTCTTCACCGAAGTTCAAAATCTGCAGAAACTGCACAATGATCGGGGTGGTCCGCGATTCTCGGTCCCTCACGAAAAGAGTTTTTGACCAAAAGAGACCCGTTCAAGTCTCCAACAATAATGTGGTCGATGAACTCGGAAAAACTTGGATGACACTTCGATCCACCGGCACTGGTCAACAATTCTAGTTTTTGATCTTTGGTATTTAGTAGTGTCCATCCCCAGTCCTTTGGTAGTGCGAGTCGGCGATTAAAATCGCCCAAGATTGCAAAGGATTCATTCCCATCAAGTCGTGCATCGCGCCATTCGACCAAAATCTCTAATTGAGTTCTTAAGTCTGCACATTGAGCTTTTTTCGCCTCATCCTCGTCTTCAGTGTTGCTCCAGCAGCCCGGGACTAGATGAACGTTAAGTAAACGCAGGTTGGAACCTGATTTGATCGAAATGTCGGTACCCCATCGGTGAAAGTTGTGACCAAGACCCAGACTTTTTACGTCGTCGTGTCGTTCGTAATCGATACCTTTACGGATCGCAAAGCCTGTTGCAATGTGCTGTCGAAAACGACCCAGTGCGTCCAAGCATTCCATGTTCGGTTCCTGATGTGGTCGTTTCGACACTTCAATGTTCCATTCGGTCGGAGAAAAAACTTTCTCTGCAGCCGCTAAGTCTTTGACTTCTTGAAACGCAACAACGTCAAATTCTTGCTCAAGTATCGATTGCTTCATCAGGGTAAAATCGGCTTCGGTCCGGTCGATGCAACCTTCGGATCCATCCGCATTTAAGTGTTCCAAGTTCCAAGCTGCGACACGCAGTGGTTCAGCTTCCATCCAACTACAAAGCAAGATCATTATGCTTGAAGTCGTAGCTAGAATCCGAGTCACAGAGCGATGTCTAAGTAGGCGATGCACACAGCAAATAGTATTGTAGTTGGAGGATTCTTTTGTGCTAGGGCACGTCCGTATTTCCAGAGACTCGTACTACCTCATATGTTTCGTTGATGGAGCAAGTTTTTGACACTGATTGAAAACCAACCTGCACGTGAATATCCAGATTTACTCGGCACCCTAGAACCATTTGCCGCGATTGATCTAGGCTCGAACAACTTTCACGTAATTATCGCGATGGAACGTCCAAACAATCGTTGGCAGATCATTGACCGGCACAAAGAACTAACGCGACTCGCACAGGGTATTGAAGAAACGCGTGTGATCAGTCGGCAATCGCTGAATCGAGCACTTCGTGCTTTAGAACGCGTGAGCCAACGTATTCGAAATCTACCCAAACGGAACGTAAGAGTAGTTGGAACGCACACCCTTCGGACTGCTGAAAATGCGAATGAATTCATTCGTCAAGGTGAAGCGGTACTTGGTCATCGTATCGAAGTGATCAGTGGCCGAGAAGAAGCGCGTCTGATCTATCTAGGGGCATCTCATTCTTTTGAACACCGGTCTCGAAATCGGCTAGTCGTTGATATCGGTGGTGGGAGCACTGAGATCGTACAAGGCACCCAATTTCAGCCGAATGTATTGCGGAGTTTTCATATCGGCTGCATCTCCATGACGGATAGGTGTTTTGCTGATGGGAAGATCACAGCGAAACGGTTTCGTCGTGCTCGAGATCTAGCTTTGGACGAATTGCAACCGTTTCGGTTTATGTTTCGTTCGCAACCGTGGGAAGTTGCCGTGGGGACGAGCGGTACGCTGCAAGCAGTGCAATTTGCAATCAATGGGTTGTACTCCGCAAAGTTAATCACCCAAGTTGCACTTGCGGAACTAATACAAAAGCTGTGTGATCTCGGACACACTGAAAAGATCTCCGAAGACATTTGTAACCAGAATCGAGCACCAGTATTCGCCGGTGGTGTCGCGATCGTCGATGCGATAATGCAGACTTTGGGTATGGATGAGTTACACGTCACCGACGGAGCTTTACGTGAGGGAGTCCTGCACGATCTACTTGGTCGAACGCAACACAACGACATTCGTGAGACTTCCATCCAAGATCTCGTTTCGCGTTTTCACATTGACGTGAAACACAGTGAGAGAGTTTCGGATACCGCGTTGGATTTGTTTCAGCAGGTGCAGCACGCTTGGGCACTTGATGAACGAGAGGAAAAGAACCTCTTACGCTGGGCTGCTATGCTGCATGAAATTGGAATGGATATCTCGCACTCCAAATATCATCGACACGGTGAATACTTGCTGCAACACCTCGATTTAGCCGGCTTCTCTCAGAGTGAACAACGACGGTTAGCGATCTTAGTACGCGCACATCGCAGACGTTTCCCTTTAGAGCTCTTTGTTGAGAATACAACGTTGTCGAAACTCGCAAGTCTATTACGCCTTGCAACGGTGCTTCGGAGAAATCGTGCAGATCATCCGGCACCACCTTATAGCCTTGACATTAATGATTCTGGTCTTGCGTTAAGTTTGCCTCGAGACTGGTTGCGCGATCATCGACTAACTTTAATGGATCTCCAACGAGAAGTTGCATACATGCGATCTGCGCCTTATCAACTTACACTCTCGCTGACGAACAGTTCCAAGTGAGCTTCGGCTCGGCAGTTAGGCAAGTTGCTTTAACAACTCGGATTGAGCGCTAAGTTGTTTCGTTTCGGCCTCAAGAGGTAAATAGGTGCCATCCGCTTGCAATATCCAAGCTTGACTGTTGTCTTGTAAGTAGAGTTGTAGACTCTCGTTACACACTCTTTCCGCTAAATCTCGATCTAGGATGGGAAAGCCAGTTTCTACTCTGGCAAAAAAGTTTCGAGCCATCCAGTCAGCACTTGACAGATAGGTTTGCGGGTCGCCACCGTTTTCGAAGTGAAACACTCGTGAGTGCTCTAAAAATCGACCGACAATAGAACGCACTTCAATATTTTCCGATATTCCGGGGATTTGTGGTCGTAACGCACAGACTCCTCGTACGATGAGTTTGATTTCAACTCCAGCTTGTGCAGCTCGATAAAGTTCTTTAATGATATTTTCCTCGACGAGGGAGTTCATTTTGGCAATGATCCCACTTGGCTTACCCGCTTCTTTGTGCGCAATTTCTTGGCGGATATGTGCAACCATGGCATCGTACAGAGTAAAGGGCGATTGAAGGAGCTTCTTCAACTTGTCAGAATGTCCTGTCGAGACGATTTGTCGAAACAGTTGTTGGACATCTTCTCCAATTTCAGGATTACAAGTAATCAAACCATAGTCGGTGTAGATTCGTGCAGTATCGGCATGGTAATTCCCCGTAGCAATGTGTACGTACCGACGTAACCCGTCTCTTTCGCGCCGCATTACAAGCAACATTTTGGCGTGTGTCTTGTAACCCACTACGCCATAGACTACTTGCGCGCCTGCAGCTTGAAGTTTAGTCGCAAGTTCTATGTTGTCAGCTTCATCAAAGCGTGCTCGTAATTCGATCACGACCAACACTTCCTTGCCACTTGCAGCGGCATTAGTCAGAGCTTGTACGACGGCGGAATTTACGCCCGTACGGTAGAGAGTTTGACGTATTGCAATCACATCTGCATCACTCGCGGCTTGGCGAAGAAAGTCAAGCACGGGGGTAAAAGATTCGAATGGATGATGTAGGAGTATGTCGTTTTTGCGCACCACTGCAAAAAGATCATTAGCTTTTCGTATGTGTTTTGGGACGCTCGGTGTAAATTCGCGAAACTTGAGGTCCCGTCGGTCGACTAGGTCCGGGACCTGATTTAAACGCATTAGATTTACGGGACCTTCGCAAGAATAGACTGCACTCTTAGCAAGTCCAAATTGCGAGCGTAAGAAATCACGTTCATATTCCGGACAAGCACTATCGATTTCAAGTCGAACTTCATCTCCGAATCGTCGCCCCGGTAACTCCCCTTCGAGCGCGTGCCTTAGATCGGTGATTTCTTCTTCGTCTACCCACAAATCGCTGTTTCTGGTGACGCGGAACTGATGGCAACCCGATACCGTCATTCCTTGAAACAGCTCGTCTACATGTGCATGGATAATCGAAGAAAGGAAAACGAAGTCCCATTCGTGAGAAGCGATCTCTTTTGGGAAGCGAATCAGTCTTGGTAATGCTCGAGGTGCATGGACGACAGCCATCTGCCCCGGACGACCGAATGCGTCTTGTCCCTCAAGTATTACTACAAAATTGAGAATTTTGTTCAACAATCTCGGGAAAGGATGAGCGGGATCGAGTCCAATTGGATTTAGAACCGGAGAGAGTTCTCGAACAAAATAATCATGAACCCAGTGCTTCTGCTTGTCGTCCCATTCGTGTCGTCGAAGGAAATAGATCCCTTCCGCGCGCAGTTCAGGAATCAGCTGTTCATTTAGTACCCGGTATTGTTCGTCGACTAGAGCTTGAACTTCAATTGATATTTGCGCTAGTTGTTCCTGTGGTGTTAAATTGTCGGGACCGCGCTGAGTGGAGCCGTATTCAACTTGTTGTATGAGACCGGCGACCCGGATTTCAAAAAATTCGTCTAGATTGGAACTTGAGATGCAGAGATATCGCAAGCGCTCGAGAAGGGGATAGCTCGCGCGCTGTGCTTGCGCGAGTACACGACTATTGAACTGAAGCAAAGACAGTTCCCGATTAATAAATAATTCAGGTCGGTCAAATTCAGATTCGTTCAAAAAAACCTCAAGTGATCGTTAAGAATACGCGAACATGACCCTCTCCCTCGCGAGAACTCAGTGGGTCATTTCTAGGTAGGACCACAAAAGACCAAGTAAAGATTCACGACTAACCAACAAGTAGTTGATGTGTTTCCCAGTTTGGTCAAAAGATGGACTTTCCGGTACTCAGCAACTATTTGATTTTAGGGAAGATCTTGAGTAGGAGACTTTCATTGACGCAAAGCATAACGCATCAAAAGCAACAGAGAGCATGCAATAAATCTCTAAAGCTTTGGAGTCTGTTACGAAATCTGTTCTACCGTTGGAGAACGTTCGAAAACAACAAACTTCGTGAATTCAGGTAAACCAATGTAGCTAAGTTTGTACCTAAGTCTAGGAGTTTTGGAAAGTCGTTCACACTTACAATAGACTTAACTTTACGACGCATAAGAAAGTGCTCCCGCTTAGGCAATGTCCGTATTTTTAGGTTTCTCATTTTTTCGTTTTCATCGTCGCCGGAACAAAATACTTGCGATTTATGAGACCTTTCTGACATCTTCGAAGCGTCGATTGCATCCGCTAGAAATCGGTCGGGAAAGTGGTATGCACACCATAGATGTGATTAAGGTATTGTCGAGCACACCAGAGATCTTTCTTAAAGTTCCCGGGGCCGGTTCACAGGGTGTAAACCTGTACGCTCTACGTTCATCTGTCGTCGTACAAAGTAGCGATGCAGTTGTAGCTTATATCAATCGATTAGCGCGACGGGATAGAATCTTATATTACTCTCTAATCATCCTTGTTTTAGCGGCTATTGTAGTAGTCGGACTAAGAAGTATCACGTTTGTACGATATTTGTTTGCATAGAAGAAAGGTAAAGCCAACTGTTATCGTTGGATACTCTAAATTTGAACACGGTTACCCTAAACGGCGAGCGATTCGTTCCCTAGTTTCATCCTTTGCGGCTCGAGATTTCTTTAAGTGGACGAGTGTAGCTCCGGAACCACCTTGGTGTTTCGGCGCAGAGGCGAAAGCGTTGACCTTTGGATGATGTTTGAGCCAGTGCGCCACGTGACTTTTCAATTGTGCTGGAGGGGTACTTCGTAATCCTATACCATGTACGATTAGCACGGTACGCATACGTTTCTCCAAACTTTTTGAAATGAACTGTAACATGCAGCGGAAGGCATCTGTCACTCGAAGGTTGTGTAAGTCCAATTTATCTTGGATTGGGTATCGACCACTTCTCAATTTGGCCATAGTGTCGGGCTGTACTCCCTCAGCCTTCCACTCTAAATGGTCGTGGGATTCGACGAAGTCTAAGTCGACTGGTTGTGCTTCCAACAGGTCGTTAGTCGAAGCTTCCCTGGTTGCATTGGTACGTGCACGTTCTCGATTTGTTTGGTGGTTCTTGGATTGCTTTTGTACTTCTACACGCGGTGTATTTGCTATAGCTTGAACATCGGAAAATTCTTGTTCGAAAATAGAGCGTTTTTTATCTGACATTTCGGTGCCCAGTTTTTCTGCGTCGGTACTTACTAATCAATCCACTTGGACTAAACAGAAGAAGTTTACACACATTGATTCTTTCCCTTACTAAGCAAAGAAGACTACCGCCAAGTAACATTTGTTGCTCATTCTCGTTTTCAGAACCCAGAGGGCGGTTCGTTGCGTCTAAATAGATTCTTGCGTCTGAGCGTGCGTATATTGCTCCCGATTGTGATTCTCGGTGTAGGCATTCTCGGTTTTCTTTCGCTGCGCGCAATCAAACCAGAGTTGCAAACCACGATTGAAGAACCTCCCGCACACTTGGTCGCCGTTCTGGTCGCACAGAAACAGCAGGTAAGGTTTGAATTGACTTCACAAGGAACGGTGAGACCGAAGACTTCAACCAGTCTTGTGTCCGAAGTAGCCGGGCGGGTGTCAGAAGTTTCGCCGAAATTTGTTTCGGGTGGTTTTTTTGAAGCGGAAGAAACACTGGTAAACATAGATCCGAGAAACTACGAAACCACACTCAAACGAGCCGAACTAGCCCTAGCTCGTGCTCGAGTGCGAGTGGATACCGAGCGTGCTCTTTCAGGCTATGCACAGAAAGATTGGGAAAAGTTCATTGCAGACAATGATTCATCCACCAGTCCGACCGAACTGACGTTGCGAAGACCACAACTCGCAGAAGTGTTAGCTGAATTTAGCGTGGCTGAAGCAGAGATGAAACAAGCACAGGACGATCTCGTTCGCACTAAAGTGAATGCACCCTACCGTGGTCTCATTTTGGAAAAGAATGTAGACGTAGGACAATATGTCGGGGTGGGAACGCCACTTGCAAGTACCGTTGGTGTAGACTTCGCCGAAGTGCGGTTACCAATTTCCTTAAACGATTTGGAGTATCTCACACTTCCGGAACGAGCGGGTAGTTCACCGATCAGTGTGCAGTTGCATGCGACAGTGGGCGGAACAGTGTCCATTTGGGACGCGAAGATCGTGCGGACGGAAGGTGTGGTCGATACTCAATCGAGAGTCATTCACGCAGTCGCGGAAGTTTCGGATCCGTACGACTTTGCTGGTGTCGGTAGAGAATTGCTGCGTTTTGGTACGTTTGTTCACGCAACAATTCAGGGCGATGACGCAGGCGAAATGTTTGTAATTCCGCGGCACGCGGTCTATCCGGGATCGCAAGTATGGATTGTTGACTCGGATGACACCATTACGCCGCGCGCGGTAACTGTAGTTCGGTTTGACGACGACTACGCATATATCAGCGAAGGTTTGGAAAATGGGGATGTCTACTGTGTTACTCCAATTGATCGTCCGTTACCTGGCATGAAGGTAAAGATCAGTGGTTAGTGATGGTCATGATGACTCCGACGAGGGTCTACAGAACCAACAGCTACCTGTAACTAAAGAGCAATCGAATTTGCCAGTCGATACGGCGGATTCGGATTCAACGACCTATCTAGTTCGACCTTCTGAGGGCATCATTGGTTGGTTCGCCCGTAATCATGTTGCTGCGAATCTTCTAATGATCGCTATTCTTGGAGCGGGCGTGTATATGTTGTTTACGGGCATGCAAAAAGAAACTATGCCAACGTGGTCCTTTGGACAGATATCTATTTATGTTCCGTTTCGCGGCGCGAGTCCAGAAGAGGTGGAAGAAGGCATCCTCTACAAAGTCGAGGAAGCGGTTCGCTCGGTCGAGGGGGTGGGTAACGTGGCATCGGAAGCTTACGAAGGAGCGGGCAGAGTTTTCGTCGAAGTTGTTAGTAGCTACGAGATTGATGCAGTGATCGACGAAGTGAAGCTCGTCGTGGACTCTATTTCGAATTTACCTAGTGACTCTGAACGCCCGATAATTCGAGAGAGAGAAGGCTTCCGGTCTGGAGCGTTGTATGTTCAGATTTACGGGGAATTAGATTTTTTCACACTACAAGACATCGCAGCAGACATCCGAAACGAAATATTGGAACTACCGGAAGTATCTCAAGCCTCCATTCAGGGTGCTCGTTCTTCCGAAATCAGCATTGAAATTCCAGAAGAGAACTTGAGAAAGTATGAGTTGACGCTCAGCCAAGTAGCCCAATTGATTCGACTCTGGTCAGTTGATTTAGCGGGTGGTGGTATTAGAACAGAGGGCGGGTATGTGCGCGTCCGAGCGACTGGACAAGCAAATACTGCTGAGGATTACGAAGATATTGTGCTACTCACTCGGCCGGATGGCAGCGTTCTCAAATTACGGGACATCGGTACGGTTGTCGACAACTACTCAGAGACCGATTTTTGGTCTTTTTTTAACGGCCAACCAACAATCGGTATTTCAGTCGATGCCAGAGATGGTGAAGATGTATTGGCAATTTCCAAAGCCGTTCGGGAGTATGTTGATCAGCGGAAACAGACTTTGCCTCCTTCGGTGCAACTTGACTACTTCGGTGATTCCACTCACTACCTCAATGACCGACTGAACATGATGTTGAAGAACATCATGTTCGGTGCAATACTGGTGTTCATTCTCTTAGGACTATTTCTTCACTTACGCATCGCATTTTGGGTGTGCGTCGGTTTACCTGTTGCTTTTATGGGTGCTCTGTTCGTCCTTCCTTTAGTCGGTGTAACACTGAACCTTGTCAGCTTATTTGGGTTCATACTGGTGATTGGGGTGGTCGTCGATGATGCGATCATAATCGCCGAGAGTGCTTACGCAGAAACCGAACGTCGCGGTTATAACGTCGATAGCATTATTCGTGGAGCACGTCGAGTTGCAGTTCCTGCAACGTTTGGTGTTCTCACAACTGTAGCGGCGTTTACGCCAATGTTATTTGCTCAAGGCGGAGTCACGGTGTTTTTCCAGTCGATCGGCTGGGTCGTCATTATGTGTCTGTTGTTTTCGTTAGTCGAATCGAAACTCATCCTTCCCTCGCACATGGCTCTCATGCAATCCTCTCGCGGAAAACGGCGCGGGGTCGCGGACTATACGAATCATCTCTTAAAACGATTCAGTAAGGACGTGTATATTCCTTCGTTAAGGCTATTGCTCCGGAATCGCTACGCCACAATGTGCGCATTTCTTGCACTTCTCCTACTCACGGTCGGTTTTTACTTGAGCCCTTTTTTAAAGAAGAGTTTCTTTCCTGAGTTTGAGAATGACTTTGTTTTTGTTAATGTGGCCATCATGGAAGGATTGAGCGACGAGTACATCGTAAACGTAACTGAGTCAATCATGACAGCAATGCATGCGACGAACGACGAAATTGTGGCTGAAACAGGTGCAAGAGAAAAACCGATTCAACATGTGTTTGCTTTCATTGCAGACGATACATCGGCAAGACTGACCGCAGAGCTAGCAAAACCAGAAAACAGGACACTGCGACCTACCGACATAGCAAGTCGCTGGCGCGCGAAAGTAGGGAATATCGCTGGCACCACGGAGTTGCAATTTTCAGCAGAACAACGCTTTCATAGTGGAGCTCCCTTAGAGTTTGATTTAACTGGGAAGAACTTTGATGCGCTTGACGCGGCTGCGGAGGAACTCGCGCAGAAATTGGCTGAATATGACGGAGTGTACGAAATTCGCACGCCGATTGGCACCGGCCCCGACGAGATCAAACTTGAAGTCAAACCCGACGGTAAGGCAACCGGTTTAACACTGAGTAGCCTAGCAATGCAAGTGCGTGAAGCTTTTTTTGGAATCGAAGCTCAACGCATACAACGCGGTGAAAGTGAATATCGCGTTATTGTGCGTTATCCAGAAACCGAGCGAACTTCTATAGGCAATCTTGAGAACATGTGGGTTCGACTACCCGATGGAACCTCGACGCTTTTTCACTCGGTAGCAGATTATTCAATTGAACCTGGTTATGGCACTATACGTCGCATCAACGGGAAGAGAACGGTGTCAGTCTCCGCAGAGGTTGACCGAGCAAAAATTGATCCCTTTGTGGTATACCAAGACTTGCAGGAGCACTTCTTTCCGTTCTTGAAGACTCGGTTTCCGAGTGTGGATATTCAAGAAGCAGGCTCAGTTCAAGATCAGATGCTTGCTTTGGAAGAACTTGGCGTCGCCTTTCTCGTCGCACTGTTGTCAATTTACGTGCTACTAGCCATCCCGCTTCGGTCTTATCTCCAACCATTAATCATCATGAGCGTGATTCCCTTCGGGTTTATCGGGGCTGTCGTAGGCCACGTGATCTTGAACGTGAGTTTTAACATGGTTTCGATGATAGGATGTATTGCGCTGACTGGTGTGGTAGTAAATGACAGTTTAATCTTGGTCCACTACTTCAATCGCGAGCGTAGAACGGAAAACAGGTCAGTGCTACACGCGATACTACGCGCAGGTAAAGCACGACTACGAGCAATTATTCTGACATCACTGACAACATTTTTTGGCTTAGTGCCAATACTCTTGGAACCCTCACTTCAAGCAAAAATCGTAGCGAATATGGCGATTTCTTTAGCGTTTGGAATTCTGTTTGCGACACTCATTACCTTGGTATTAGTTCCCGTTTTGTTGAGAATTGGTGCGGACTTAGCGCGCGTTAAAGACGCTGATTTGGTTTTAGACGAAGACCGCAGCCGAGAGGTAAGCACCGTGGCGGCTCCAGCAGGCGGTTAACGTATGTTCTGCTCGAAGACGATTTGTTGGTTTACTCTTACTTGCAGAGTATGTTGCACACAGTCGTACAGAGCTTCGACATAGCTATGCTCTTCCCAATAAAGTTCAATATTGCTCGAAACATACAGGATTTCCGAGCGATCCTCACGAGTATTCTTCTTTCGCAAACAGTTCGCGATATATAGACGCAATTCGTTGTTAGGTAGTACCATCACGGTGCACGACTTATGGCCTACTGGGATGTCGACCGAGTAGACAGGTTCAACCTGGACTAGCGGCGTGGACAATTTCTGTCTCCTAGAGCTAAGGAACAGTCCGTGTCAGGTTTAGTAGCTCATTGCAGCGATCTGTACTGGCGGGTTATTCTCTCCCCGAAAATATCATGAGTAGCTGAAGAATGTACATGAATAATAGCCATATTCCCGCAAACAAAGTAGTTGCAGCGACGATGTAGTTGCGCTCGCCACCTAGCACGATTTGACTCGTTTGAAACAAGATTAACGCAGATGCAACGATGATCATGAACGCACTAATTAATAGGGCGAAGGGTGTAAGATCTACGAAAAACCGTAGGATGATTATCGCGATGACAACGAAAAAAGCTACGGTGAGGAACTGCCCAAGCCAACTGAAGTCAGTGCGCCTGACTATCGTGTACATCGACAACCCTACGAATGTAGCTGCAGTGATTCCCAATGCTTGTGTGATTAGCATCCCATTGATCTGCAGAGCATAGCTAACAAGTGGCGCACCCCACAAACCGAGAAGTGCCGCGTAAACAAAGCTCAACAGAAGCCCAACAGGGCTACGCGAGGTTGCTTGGATCGCGAAGGGTAGTACGAAGATACCGATCAACATTACCCAGAAAGGAGGTAGCCAAGTCATACGAATCGCAACTACAGTTGCCCCCGCACAAACAGCGATCATCAACGCTAGCAACATGTAGGTATTTCGGAGGACACTGTTGACCTCAATGGCTTGTTCTCTCGTACGAATAACCTGAGAAGCAGCTATTAATGGCATATTTAGGACCTATAAAGTTTTGTTGTCAATTGTTCACTTATATTATGTCTACTCTCTGCATATTCAAGAGATGCATCAGTGCGCAATTAGGTCAGATTAAGGATGTCCCTCAGAGCTTCATGAGCGTTAGGTTACCACCGGTTGCAGTCTCATTACGAGTGACTACTCGTTCCACCACAAATCTGGTCAGATATAGAGCTCCTCCGGCTTTTGGTCCCGTTCCGGATAAACCCTCGCCTCCAAAAGGTTGAGTTCCCACGACCGCTCCAGTCATAGTTCTGTTAACGTACATGTTTCCTACTTTCATGTTTGTCGTGAATCTCTCTATGGTGGAGTTAAGACGACTGTGGACGCCAAAAGTTAGTCCGTAGCCCAGCGCATTCGCTTGATCAATCACATTCGCTACTTCGCCACGTTGATAACGGTGAAAACCCAAAATCGGTCCAAAATGTTCGGAATTAAATTTAGTGATGTCTTCTACGTTTACGATCGTCGGTCGTACAAAGTATCCGTCTGCATCGATGTCTGATTGGTGGGAATGTAGAACTTCATACTCCGTCGTGGCATCTTCAAGTCGCTGTTTCGCTTCCGGGTCAATAACTGGTCCAACATCGACTGACCAATCTGTGGGATCTCCCAGTTTTAGAGTATCGATCGCTCCACAAATCATCTCAAGTAGAGCGTCCGCTATTTCGTCTTGAACGCATAGTAAACGTAAAGCAGAACAACGTTGGCCAGCACTCTTGAAGGCCGAGTGAATAATGTCGTCGGTTGCATGCTCAAACTGTGCTGTAGAGTCAACAATCATGACGTTCACCCCACCAGTTTCTGCGATAAGCGGAGTTAGAGCGCTCTCCTTCGCTGCCAGGGTCCTATTAATCGCACGTGCCGCAGTCTCAGATCCGGTAAAAGCAACTCCATTAACCCGTGGGTTTGCTACTAGCTCTTTACCGACGTCGTCACCGCCTGGCAGTATTGCAAAAACGCCAGGAGGAATTCCCGCAGATTCGATCGCAAGTTGTGAAAGTCTGAGTGCGATCAGGCTAGTTTGAGGTGCGGGTTTTGCCGCGACTGTGTTGCCAGTAACTAGCGCAGCGGCAATCGGTCCTACGAAGATCGAAGCCGGGAAATTCCACGGACTAATGCAAACGAACAATCCTCGCGGACAGAGTAGAAGATGGTTTGATTCTCCCGTTGGGGATGGTAGCTCTTGAGGCTCAAGCATGGTCCGCGCTTCTGCAGCATAATAGCGGCAAAAATCTTCGGCTTCTCGCAGTTCGGTAACTGCATCTTCTACTGTTTTACCTGCTTCTCGTTGTAGTAATGCCGTGAGTTCAGGACGATGTTCATGAATTGCATCCGCCCATTTTTCTATACGCTGGCAGCGATCTGCAACTTCTAATCGAGACCAGTCGTCTACAGATTCAGACAGTGTTGTGAGGAGCGGGTCGATGTCTGATATTTCAAATGACGCAAAGGAACCGACTTCATCGGTGCTATTAGCTGGGTTTTTTACGACTGTACCGGTGTCGCTCATACTCCATCTGTTATTTAACCAACTTTCAACTTGTTCCCGAAAGCGAGAACGTGTTATTTCATTCCCAAAGTCCACTCCGATTGAGTTACTCCGCTGTTCTCCATAGATGTCAATAGGTAAAGGGATTTTAGGATGTTGGTGCTCTTGTACAGACAAAACCTTTGTTCGGGGATTTTGGCTAACATCGGCTACGCTTAGTTCTTCATTGAAGATGCGATAGACGAAGTTCGAAGTCGCGCCGTTTTCTAACAAGCGACGCATGAGATACGGAACGAGATCTTCGTACACACCCACTGGGGAATACACTCGCACCTTAGGACTCTCCGGAAAGTGCCGAGCTACTTCTTCGTACAGAAGTTCTCCCATCCCGTATAACCGTTGAAACTCAAATGTCTGACCCTGCGCTAGCGTACAAACGGTCGCAATTGTGTGTGCGTTATGTGTAGCAAATTGAGGAAACAATCTGTCGGCGTGCTTGAACAGCCGCGGAATGCAAGCAAGAAAACAGAGATCGGTGTTTTCCTTGCGGGTAAATACAGGGTAGGCTTCGAAACCATTGACCTGAGCAATCTTAATTTCGGCATCCCAATAGGCCCCTTTCACTAATCGCACTTTGAGTTTCGTTCGATATTGAGTTGCGAGGTCTGCGAGCCAGTCCACCAACGATACCGCTCGCTTCGCGTATGCTTGCACAACCACACCTAACCCGTCCCAATCTTTTAACTTGGAACTCGCAAGGAGCTTTTCTACTACTCTAAGATTGATATCACAACGATCACTTTCTTCCGCGTCTATAGTGACATTGAGATTCGCGGAAGCAGCGTGCACACACAATTGTTCGGCTCTTGAGAACAGCTCATCAACTGCCTCACTTTCGTTGAGCGGATGTACTTTTGGATACAGCGCCGTAAGTTTCACGGAAAGGCTATGATCCAATGCTGGCTTTTTCTGCTGGTTCGTCGCGATCGCGTCGATAGCACCCTTGTAGGATTCAAAGTACCGATCAGCTGCTGCGAAAGTTCTCGCACCTTCTCCCAACATATCAAAAGAAGCAGGTTCTTTAGCACGCGCAAGAGCTCGTTGGATAGTCGAGCCAGATACGAATGCGAGAGCAAGAAAGTTGACGACCGCAAGCATTACTCGCCGTAATCCTGCTTCAGGAACACTGGACAAATTTTTGTCCAATTTGTCGATATTCCCCTGCGCTTGGTTCGGGAAAATACGACTAGTGACCTCCATCATTAAAGTAGCCAGACTCACCAGCATCGAACCATTTTTTTGCGTGTGTTTTCCCCAGTTCCCTTCTTGAAATTTCTCAAGGGTGAGAATGTCTGCGGTTCGTTTGTCCGGAACGCGCAATAACGCTTCTACTAAAGAGAGTAACGCTACACCTTCGTCACTCGAAAGTCCATACCGATGAAGGAATTTCTCGACGAAAGGGACTGAGTGTTTTCGACTCCGACACTGGGAGACAAGCGCGGACGCATGTTTTGATATTTGGTCAGTTTGCGTTTGTGTAGGGGCAAACACCTTGAGTAATTCCCGTACGACTTCGTTTTCGGATCGAAGCAAATTCCTACTAATTTGAACGAACGATTCGTCGAGTGAGTTCATCGCGGAATTTGACGAGTGTAATTCACTCATATAATCGATGTACAAACATTTTTGCGTGATATAATCGGGGTTACATAAGCCTAGCCTAGGCTATGGCGAATTAGGACACGAGTACCTAGAGTTAGAGACGGTGGATTGTCATGACAAATTATAAATTTGTAATTCTTGTGATTCCGTTGAGTTTTCTTAAATCAAATTCGAGTGAAGCCTCGACAAGTACTAAAGTAAAGTCAAGAGCAATGATTCAACAGAAACCTGTATATCGTAAGACAATAATAGGGTGGACTACATTTGTGGTAACGGCCATGTCTGTGCTTTTAATGTTTTCAGGTTGTGTTTCGCTCAGTAAAACACAATGCTTGGAAGGCGATTGGTTCGAGATTGGTCTTCATGATGGAGAGTCCGGGGTGGAATCGGAGCAATTTAATGTTTATGTGGACACTTGTGCGAAATACAACGTGGTTCCAGATTTTGCGAAATATTCTGAGGGTCGTACGAAAGGATTGGAGTTCTTTTGTACTCACAGTAACGGGTATTCTGAAGGTCGTCAGGGAAGAGAATACCGAAATGTTTGTTCTGGTACTGCTGAGGAACTTTTCTTAGAGGGACACTCGCTAGGCTACAACGTACACCTCACGGAAGAGGTTGTCGAAGACCTCAACAGCAAGATACGCGAAAAAGTCGAGCAGATTGAGATTTGGAAGAGACAAATAGACGATATGTGGATTCGATCGCGGAATGGAAACCCGGATATGAACGCAGTTTCGGACCGCAGCAGCCAACGCGCCGACCTGGAATCTAATATCACCGATGAGAGAACACAGATAGAGGAATTACGAGTTCGTAGAGCTGAGGCGATGAATGAATACCAAAAAGCGGTTGATGAAGCTAATGAAAACGGCATTCTGGAAGACGCGATAGTTGAATACCCGGACGTTCGCGACGAAGATGGTAAAGAAGTAATTGACCGATAGAAATGGTATTATCCGCGAACTTTGAACAGGCCATAATCTATCAAAAGTTCGTTGTTAAAATAATGTAGCTAGTCGCAGTAGTTTGGCTACGTAGCTCAGTCGGTAAGAGCACAGCACTCATAATGCTGGGGTCGTTGGTTCAAGTCCAACCGTAGCTACCAACAACAAGTTTTTTAGTCAAACGCTCGTGCAATAAATTTACTGGTCGTATCTCCCCTCGACCGAGATATTCCATCTAAAGGTTCTATGAGAAACGTCATATTTGGTATCATCCAGATCATCATTATCGTCTTATTTCTAGGCACAGTTTACTATGTTTCTCGCGCGCCAACGGTCGAAGAGATTCAATCGGCAGAGTCGAATATCGGTCAAGCCGATTTATCGGTTCGTAGCGTTTATGTTATCCAACCTGGAGTAGAAACCCGACAACTCAGCATCGAATCCACGGGTTCTGTGGTAGCGCGAAACATAGTGCCACTAATACCTCAAATAGCAGGAACAGTGGCGTGGGTTTCGCCTAACCTACGAGCCGGCGGCACGTTTCAAAAGAACGAAATACTGTTCAGAATCGACTCTGCAGACTCTGCTCTGCTCGTCGCGCAGGCAGAAGCAAATCTTCTAGTTGCTAAAGCAAATCTTGAACTGCGAGAAGCTGAGAGTCAAGCTGCGCGCGAGAATTGGACGATACTTCACGAAGGGGCTGTACCAGACTTAGTTGCTAAGCTCCCTCAGATCAACCAAGCAAAAGCAAGCGTCGCAGTGGCGAATGCACAATTGTCCGCAGCGAAACTAGATCTAGCCCGTACAGAGTTTTCTCTACCTTTCGACGGCCGTGTGTTGTCTTCTCAGATTGGCATCGGTCAATGGGTTAGTAAGGGTCAAGCATTTGGCTCATCGTTTGACCTAAGTTCCCTAGAAGTTGAAGTACCGATATCTGGTACCGAATTAAATTTGCTATCCCCAGTAACTGAGCGCGAAGCTTTAGTGTTCGTCAATGGTTTAGAGATTCCTGCGACCGTGGATCGAATGTCCGCGTCGGCGGATCTGCGGAGTCGTGCGTCATCGCTCTATTTAGTGTTTCCCACGTTATCAACACCGTTGGTACCAGGGAATTTTGTGTCGGTGAAGGTGTTCGGTCGCGAACAGAGTAACGTATACCGCATCCCAGAAATTGCGGAACAAGCAAACTCGACACTGTGGATTGTTCGAAATGGATTGTTGGAACGCGTGATACCACAAATAATTGAACGTAGCGACGAAGAACTAACAATTATTGCGTTTGATTACGGTGACGGAATTGTTATCGGCTCGCTCGTCGGTGTATATCCCGGTCAGAAAGTCGCGATTGCATCGGAGTAGCCTTGGCCGAAGTTTCTCGCACAACCGATAGACCAGGGGGATTGCCCCCTCAGCGGTTGTCCATAGTTGCGTTTTTTGCGAATAACCCAGTTGCAGCAAACCTCTTAATGCTCTTGCTGATCATCGGAGGTGCGATGATCGCCCGTCAGTTAAACACAGAATTATTTCCAACTCTAGATCCTGGTATCATCAATGTTTCGGTACCGTATCCGGGTGCGACTCCTGCGGAAGTAGCGGAGAGTATTACTCAACGAGTCGATGAGGCTGTTCGTAGTATCGACGGGGTGAAACGTGTCGTGAGTAGAGCGTCCGAAGGATACGGTCTTATAACGGTCGAGTTAAAAGAATTTACTGACTCTGAAACCATTCGGGACGACGTACAAGCTGCGATTGATTTGTTAGCTGACTTTCCACCAGCGGATGCCGAAGAACCAGAGGTCGTAGTATTTGAACCGTTACAACCTGTGATGACGTTGCTTGCGACGACTCCAGGAGATGAAGCGTACTTAGATTTTGCGACGCACGAACTTGAGGAAGCGCTTCGTGATTTACCTTCTGTTTCACACGTTGAAGTTGAGGGTATAAGAAACTATGAGATCTCTATCGAAGTGAGCGAAACTGCACTGCGTACGTACGGACTCACCTTCGACGAGTTAGCGCGAGCGATTCGCCAATCATCGTTAAATCTGTCCTCAGGTGAAATTCGATCGGTATCGGGCGATTTGCTCTTGCGAACCGATCAGAAGCGAAATAGTGGTAAGGAATTTGAGGATATCGTAGTTCGTACGCTTCCAGGAGGTGCTGTAGTATCTCTCGGCGATATCGCGACCATTACCGATGGATACACCGACGATGAGTTGGAGATTGAATCAAACGGACAACGTGCAGCTTTGATCCGAATACAGAAGTCCGAAGATCAAAACGTTCTCGACATATCTAACGAAGTTTTGGAATTCTTAGAGACTTATGTCGTTCCAACCGATGTGTCGGTTGAGATTTGGTCGAATGAGAGTGACTATCTGCGCGAAAGACTAGGCTTGTTACTTCGTAATGGAGCACTAGGGTTTGCGCTCATGTTCACTTTCTTGGTGCTCATGTTGGATTTGAGACTTGCACTTTGGGTAGCTATGGGAATTCCCATCTCCTTCTTTGGCGCGTTTTTGTTCCTAGACTTTTTTGGTGTGACGTTGAACATGATCTCAATGTTCGCTCTCATCATAGTGCTCGGAATAGTGGTTGACGACGCTATTGTGGTTGGCGAAAACATAGGTAGTGAGCAACAAAGGGGCTTGCGCGGTGCCCAAGCCGCGATTGCTGGCGTTAAAGGTGTCTTTTCTCCAGTCTTTGTCGGTGTATTAACGACGATGGCGGCGTTTGCACCCCTCATGTTTCTAACCGGGACTTTCGGTCAAATACTCAGTGTGCTACCAATAGTCGTGATCACCGTGTTGGCGATTTCATTGGTCGAAGTGTTCTTCATCTTGCCAGCACACTTATCACACACGCGTCGATGGAGTGCTCATCCTCTCGACACCATCCAAGATTTCATATCAAGTAAGATTCAATGGTTCCGCGACAACATCGTTACTGCTGCGGTCCGTCTGGTCGTCCGGCACAGGTACATATCCATGGTATGGGGCTTTGGGTTTCTTGGAGTGGCCATGGCGTTGATCGTGAACGGAGCTGTCAGAATAGAGTTCTTCCCTCAGATTGAAACTGACCAAGTTGAGATTCACGTAGATTTTCCCGTAGGTACGCCCTTCGATGTAACTGAAAAAGCGATTCGACGGATCGAAGATGCGGTTCACAAAGTCAACGATTCCGTGGGTGGTACTGCTATACGTGCGGTAACGATGACAGCAGGCGCACGAGTAACGGAAGGAGACGGACCCGGAGGTGCTGCGAGCATGAATTTCGCAAGAAATATCGCGAGTATTAGCTTGCAACTCAATAACGAACCACTTCGCACCGTGAGTGGGGAAGAACTGACCCGTCGAATTCGCCGTACCGTAGGAGCGATCCCAGGTGCAGAGTCGGTGAACTATGTGTCGGATCGACTCGCGGAATCAGTGACATTGCAGTACGAACTGATTCATGAAGACGATGATAAACTCCGGCTTGCCGTCGAAGAGATGAATGCTTCGCTTGCCGAATTTCCAATGATTACCGAAATTAGAGATTCACTTAGTGATGGTAAGCGTCAGTTTGATATCTCTTTGACTGAGGCTGGCATCGCCGCGGGACTGACACAAGCTGTTGTTGCTCGGCAGCTAAGGCAGAGTTTCTTTGGTGAAGAGATTCAACGCATTCAACGCGGGCGCGATGAAATTAAAGTGATGCTCCGATACCCTGCGGAGGCTCGACGAAGTACAAGCAATTTCTTTAACTCAAGAATTCGATTGTCGGATGGGACCGAATTGCCCTTAACTACGGTTGCAAAGGTGACAGAGAGTCGAAGTTTTTCCGCAATCGATCGAATCGACGGAGTGCGAGTTGCGACGATTTCGGCCGAGGTTGACCGACAGTATATGTCTACAGGGGACGCTGCGAAGACCGTCGGAAGAGAAATCTTACCTGAGCTGAAGAGTCGGTTTCCTAGGTTGGAGATAAACACCGCGGGATTCAGTCGCGATCAAACTGAAGACTTCGCTTCACTACAAGCATTAGCGATAGTAGCATTGATTGTGATTTACACAATGATTGCGGGATTGATGCGCAGCTATGTGATGCCACTCGTAGTGTTGAGTGGGGTCCCATTCGGAGCAGCCGGTGCTGTTATTGGGCACTACCTACTCGGCTTTGACGTATCGATGATTTCGATGTTTGGTATAGTCGCGTTGAGCGGTGTGGTCGTCAATGACTCCCTTGTGTTAATCGATCGATATCGCCGTCTTAGGATCGAAGACTCCGAGCTCTCAGTTTTGGATGCGATTGTGGAAGCCGCGCGCCTTCGCTTCCGTGCAATTTTTCTAACTACGGTGACAACAGCATTAGGACTCACTCCGATGTTATTTGAGACCAGCATTCAAGCGCGTTTTTTGGTTCCTATGGCGGTCTCCCTTGCAACAGGGATAATTTTCGCAAGCTTTGTCATCCTGTTTTTGGTGCCTGCGCTAGTGGTGATTAAAAACGACCTAACACAAATTGCGAAACGACTCATTCCTAGGCAACACAAACTCGTCCAAGAAGAAGCCTAACCATTAGAGCTATTACAATGCACCGGGTCACCCACACGGTAGATCCGTACAGGAGAAAATGTTGATGGTACGAAAAATTGTTTCCACAGTCGAAAAAGGGTACAGCTGGTTCTTAGGAACTATCAGTCATGCTTCTGGCCTACCATTGTTAGCACTGCGGATATATTTGTTCCCGAATCTGCTTCAAGCTGGGTGGAGAAAGTTCGCGGCGTTCGAATATCACCTGGATTGGTTCGGCGACTCATTAGGACTGCCGTTTCCTTGGTTGATGGTTGTTCTTGCGGGCTTAGCAGAATTCGGTGGGGCGATATTGTTGTTGATGGGATGGTTCACTCGATTGGTGGCGATCCCATTAATGATCACCATGTTGGTTGCGGCATTTCTCGTGCACGGCGACAAGGGTTGGCTGACGACTTCTGACGCTACCTCATGGCTCGCCGGCGAACGGGTGATCGAAGCAGACAAAAGAAGAGACGAAATCAATGACATAGTCAGAGAGCACGGGAATTACCGAGAATTAACTCGTTTTGGACGTATCACAATGTTGACAAACGGGATGCAGTTAGCGATTACCTATTTCGTGATGCTGCTAGTGTTGTTCTTCTTCGGAGGTGGTCGCTACGTCAGTGTCGATTACTGGCTTTCAAAAGGATTCAATAGATGGAAAGTAACTTACTATGACCGAAAACAAAACCAAACCTAACACGGCGAGCGTTGATGACTTTCTCGCAAGCATAGCGGACGAGAAGAAACGTCAGGACACCTGTGAAATCATGGGTATGATGGAAGAAGTCACTGGTTCTTCGCCGAAGATGTGGGGTACGAGCATTATCGGTTTTGGCGCGTATCGCTACCACTATTGCAGTGGTCGACAAGGGGAATGGGCATTGGTGAGCGTGTCACCTCGCGCTCGAAATGTGACAGTGTATATCATGCCTGGATTTTCAGGTTTCGAACACCTTATGAACAAGTTAGGTAAGTACAAGACCGGACGCTCTTGTCTATACCTGAACAAACTAGAGGATGTCGATCGAGGAATACTCTTTGAGCTTATTAAGGAATCCGTAGCCTACATGAAAACGAAATACGAAACGTTCGAGCCCAAAATAGGCAGTGATTAGTCGCTGTCGTCCGATCCGCTAAACATTAAAGCGAAAGTAAATCACATCGCCGTCGGCGACTACATAGTCCTTGCCTTCTAAACGCATTTTCCCCTCGGATTTTGCGCCTTGATCGCCTTCTGCACTGATGAAGTCTGTGTGGGAAATGACCTCCGCACGAATAAAGCCACGTTCAAAGTCCGTATGTACTTTCCCCGCGGCTTTTATCGCTGTGGTTCCTACAGGTACCGTCCAAGCACGTACTTCGTTGTCGTTAGTGGTAAAAAAGTGATGGAGACGCAACAGCGAATAGCCTATTCGCACGACTTTGTCTAGTCCTGTTTCTGAAATCTCGAGTTCTCTCAAATACTCTGTACGTTCAGCAGCCGATAGTGCTTGTAATTCTTCCTCTAAGACACTACAGATCACGACACACTCTGCATTTTCGTGAGCCGCAATTTCTCGCACCTCGCTGACAAAATCATTCTCTGGTTCTTGTTCCGCCACGTTCGCCACATACAAAATTGGTTTGGATGTAAGCAGGGAAATTGACTGCAGCGTCTCCTGCTGCACGGGTTCAAGTTGCAGGGAGCGCACGACCGTTCCCTCGTTCAATCGTCGACCTAGCCAATGAAGAAATTCGACACTGTTCCGTGCTTCCTTGACTCCAGCCTTTGCTAATTTCGTCAGTTTCTGTTGTGCTCGGTCGACGGTTTCAAGGTCTGCGAGAATGAGTTCTGTATTGATAACTTCAATATCTCGTTTTGGATTCACAGATCCAGACACGTGAGCGATGTTCTCATCATCAAAGCAACGTACTACGTGGGCTATGGCATCTACTTCCCGAACGTGAGATAAGAACCTATTTCCTAGTCCTTCACCCTGAGCTGCACCTTGGATCAATCCCGCGATATCTACAAAAGTCATAGATGTTGGAGTAGTACGAGTCGGTTTTACAATCGCACTCAGTTGATCGAGTCGAGGGTCTCGTACCGGGACGACTCCAACGTTAGCATCGATCGTACAAAACGGAAAGTTCTGTACAGCAGCCCCCGCATTCGTGAGCGCATTGAACAGAGTGGACTTCCCCACATTTGGTAGCCCGACGATGCCGCAAGCAAAGCCCATCAGCTTAGTTCAGATTTGGAGAATACCGACGCAAACTAGGTGTTACTCGAGTGGAATAGTCCCATTGCACGTTGCATGTCCCCATCCAGTAACGCTTCGAACGCATCGTTTTCAATCCGGGCTGATTCAGTGGCAAGCTCGCGTTCCTTAGGCGGCATTTCGCGTTTGGTCAAATATGCCGATAGTGAGTTTGGGTCGCCTGGATGTCCCACGCCAATTCGAAGTCGCACAAAGTCTTTATTTCCGCCAAGCTCTTGCACTATGCTCTCCAATCCTCGGTGTCCATTTAAACCACCTCCAACCTTCAGTTTTGCAATGCCCGTTGCAAAAGCGACCTCGTCATGTACGACCAAAATTTTTTCTGGAGCAATCTTGAAGTAGCGAAGGAGTGTAGAGACGCTGTGACCAGAAAGGTTCATGAAGGTGGCGGGGATCAATAGTCGAATTTCGCGATCCAAGATTGGCCCTCGACCTATATCGCCTTGGAACCGCGACTCCCGCTTTAATGTAATTGCGTGTTCAGCTGCTAGTGCACGGACCCATCGTTCTCCAGCGTTATGACGAGTGTTTGAATAATTTGATCCCGGATTTCCGAGTCCAACTATGAGTTGGAGCGAAGGTGCCGATTGTGTTGATCCTTGTTCTTTGGAGGAAAGACGCCAAGCTCTTAGCTTGTCAAAAATCGACGACACTCAACTATCTCATGATTCATCTTCGTCAGGAGTTGGTTCGTCCTCCTCAACGATATCTTCCTCTGCCTCTGTCTCTTCCTCTTCTTCTTCTTCAACAGCACCACCTCTTGGCAGGTGAACTGAAACCACGAGGACATCGTGCATGTCACCATGCGTAAGTGAGACAATCGATACTCCTTCGGGTAGTTCCAAGTCGGTCAAGTGGATGGTTGTACCTAACTCTACGTTTTCAAGGTCGATGGGGATGAATTCGGGTAGATGTTTTGGTAAGCAACTAACTTCGATTTCGGTTAGATTCTTGGAAATTACCCCACTTTGCAACCGTACGCCATGACACTTATCCTCGTTTAAGTAGTGGATCGGTACTGAAATATTGATCGCGCGGTCTTCACGGATTCGGAGAAAGTCGATATGTAATACCTTGTCGGAGGCTGGATTTCGTTGCAATTCTCGTAACACAACGCGCTCTTTCTTTCTTCCTATAACAAGTTCTAGCACTTGGGAGTAGAAGGCTTCGGCTTGAATAGCTTTTGCTACGTGTCGATAGTCGATGGAAAAATACACTGTTGGCTGGTCTCCACCATAGACGACACCGGGTACTTTGTCATCTTGTCGTCGTAAACGACGAGCATGCCCTTTACCTAGTCCAGTTCTTTTTTCAACATTAAAGCTGAGTGCTTCTGACATGTTTTTTCTCTCTAAGAAATCGGAAAACTAAAAATGGCTGGGGTGGCAGGATTCGAACCTGCGAATGACGGGTTCAAAGCCCGTTGCCTTACCGCTTGGCCACACCCCAAGAAAGCACGGAATTTTAACTAGGCAGTATACGCAGTCAATTCAATTTAGTGGCGTTGTAGAGCTATAGTGTTGACTCCGGGCTGGAGAAGTTGCACTCGAACGCACTACTAGTTCTCGAACTTGCTGAAGAAAATTCTAATTTCCGTGTCGTCTTTACTCATTTCTAGTTTCTTCAAAGTTGTAGAGGCGGGGTCTTTTTCTTTGTAAGAAAACTTAAAAGTCCATTGATTACTGAAAAACTGTTCAAGTCTACCGTACGAGTCGTACTCTCGTTGCTTCGCCTCGTCAATGAGCTTACACGTCAAGGAGAGGCACTGCCACATTTCTTTGAAGGGCAAAGAGATCCCTAAGTTTGACTCAATCCAATCATCCAAATCCACATCTTCTTCTTTGTCTCCGTTGGAATATTCGATCGTTGCATGGCTCTCGGTCCCCTGTACACGTACACCTCCTAAGGCGAGTCGATCTCGGAGAGTCAGTTGAAAAGAAGAACCAGATTCCAACCAGCGAAAGATTGTCACAAAGGATTGATCTGGCTGTTTGAACGTGATTCTTCCTTGATATGTACTCGTTGCGTCTTCTTCCGATAGTACTTCGGAATCCGAAAAAAACTGGCAGGACGTGAGCCAGAAAACACCAGCCCCAACGATCAGAGGTTTAAGAACTATACCACCAGGGTTATGCAGAGTCCACGACTTCGCTTCACTCAGGTGTTCGTATAATTTTTTAACGATTTCCCATATTGAAATGTACATATATATACTATAATGTCGGTTGTTGCCTTCGGTCTTAATCACCGGAATGCGGATATCGATTTACGCGGGCGAGCGAGCATTCTACCTCAGCAGCTTCAGGGTGCTCTACATCATCTACTCGAGTCAGTATCGTGCATCGAAGAAGCCATGATTCTCTCCACGTGCAATCGCACCGAAGTGCATTGCGCCGTGCAGTCTCCTCCAGACAAATCGAATTTTGGTGATCAATTGAATCGCTGGTTGGCGGGATATCGCAACATCGCGCTTTCGGAGCTTGAGAACAAGACCTATATTCATTGGGATGAAATTGCGGTACAGCACATTATGCGTGTAGCTGCTGGTTTGGATTCTCAAATCTTAGGAGAACCCGAAATATTCGGCCAGTATAAGTTCGCTTACCAAGAAGCTCAAGTTGCTGACACCATCGGCAAATACTTGGACCAAGTAGTACTGAGCACTACTCAGACCTGTAAAAAAATTCGATCTCGTACTGAGATTGGACAACACTCAATGTCAATTGCGCAGGCAACAATTACTCGCGCACAACAGATCTTCTCAGATTTTGAATCGATACAAGCGATGTTAATCGGTGCGGGTGCGACCATAAAGTTGGTGGCACAACATCTACGCTCAGCCGGTATTCAATCTATAGGAGTCGCAAACCGCACACTTGATCATGCCCAACAGCTTGTTGCAGAACAGGGTGGTGAAGCGATTCCACTAACCGAATTTGGCGAACATTTACATAAGTATGACGTACTGATAAGCTCAACTAACAGTCCGACACCGGTGGTCAGTAGAGAAGTTGTTGCCGTAGCATACAAAAAACGTCGACATCGACCGTTCTTTATCGCTGACTTAGCCGTACCTCGAGACGTTGATCCATTTGTAGATCAATTAAAAAACGTCTACGTGTATACGATTGACGACCTGTCATCAATCGTTCGTTCAAACCGAGCATTACGCCAGCAGCAGGTTGCCAAAGCAGAGAAATTTATTCTTGAAGGTGGTCTAGATTTAGAACAAAACACTAGAGTACGAAGTCAGTCGCATGTGGTCACACAGTTTCGAAAAAGTCTGGAATCTATTAGGGATCAAGAAGCTTCGGACGCTATTGCGCGCTTAGAGGCTGGTGAAGATCCCCAAGAAGTCATCGCGAGTTTAGCTCACACACTCACCATGAAGTTAGCCCATCCACCGACGATTGCACTGCGGAACGCGAGTGCTAACGGCGACGTCGAACTCTTACGTCACTTGCACGAGGCTTACGGACTCGAGGAATGCCATTAGCTGAGCGCATCGTACAGCGTTTAGAAGAATGTGCGGATCGGTACGTCGAAATTCAAGCACTGCTTGGAGATCCTGATGTAGTGGACGACAAAGACCAGTTTAAGTCTCTATCCCAAGAGTATTCCGAGCTCGAACCGATCGTTAATGCTTACGAAAAATTGCGGACCGTTGAAGCTGAACTCGAGAGCACAAGGGAATTACTTAATTCACAAGACGGAGAGATGCGACTCCTCGCCGAAGATGAAATTGAACAATTGTCGCCACTTCTAGACGAAGCGGTTAGCAATGTTGAAAAATTGCTATTGCCCACGGATCCGGATGACACCGCCAACGTGTATCTCGAAATCAGAGCTGGTACCGGTGGCGATGAAGCTGCTCTGTTTGCTGGGGACTTGGTCAAGATGTATGAACGCTACGCGCAATCTCAGGGATGGATTGCTCGCCTTGTGAGCGTAAAACCGACCCCTCAAGGTGGTTTTAAAGAAGCGATTTTCCGTATTTCCGGGAACGAGGTCTTTTCCCGACTAAAGTTTGAATCGGGCGTGCACCGCGTTCAACGAATTCCAATCACTGAATCACAAGGTCGCGTTCACACTTCGGCGTGTACCGTTGCGATCTTACCTGAAATCGAGGAGCTCACCGAGGTCGAAGTGAAAGACTCCGATCTACGCATCGACACTTACCGAGCATCTGGCGCAGGGGGTCAGCACGTCAATAAAACCGATTCTGCAGTGCGCATCACTCATCTCCCAACCGGAGTCGTCGCGGAATGTCAAGAAGAACGGTCCCAGCATCAAAACAAAGAACGTGCTCTAGCATTGATCAAGTCAAGACTGCTCAATGAGAAAAAGCGCGATCAAGAACAAGCACGCACGCAAGACCGCAAGCTCCAAGTAGGATCTGGAGATCGATCTGAACGAATTCGCACATACAACTTTCCCCAGGGGCGTCTCACGGACCATCGTGTCGGCTTAACACTGTACAAACTCGATGAAATTTTGGCTGGTTCGCTAGACCAGGTGATTGATCCGCTTGTTCAGGTCCATCAAGCCGACTTGCTACGCGAGCTCAGACTTGAAGACTCAGTCATGTAATACGACAACCGAGTTTAACTTGGGTCATTGCTTCGATCGGGCGAAAGCACAAGTCGGTACTGACGACGCAATGCTATTAGCGACCCAACTTCTCGGAGTGTCTTTCACGGAGTTATACACAGAGAGGGGACGTCGACTGTCTCTTGCTGACGTCGAAAAACTGAAAAGTGCAGTACAACGGCGACTTTGCGGTGAACCGATCGCATACATCACCGGCTACCGGATGTTTCGAAGTCTAGACCTCCGTGTTTCTGCTGATGTTTTGATTCCTCGTTTTGAAACTGAATTATTAGTTGATGTGGTCATCGAACTCACGTCCAACAGAGGTCGCGTATTGGATCTCGGAACGGGTTCGGGGGCGATCGCGATTGCTCTCAGCAAGACTAAAGAATTGCAAGTCGTTGCAGTTGATAACGACGAACGCACGTTGCAGGTATGCGCCGAAAATTGTCGTGAGCATGAGGCTAAAGTTGAGCTGGTTTGTTCAAATTGGTTCGAAAACGTAAGAGGACGCTTTGACACCATAGTCTCAAATCCACCTTATATCGCGGCGGACGATCCACACTTAGAAGAAGGGGATCTTAGATTTGAACCACCCGCTGCACTGGTGGGCGGACGTAGCGGTCTCGAACACTTAGAAGAAATAATTACCTCATCAATGAATTTCTTAAATCCTGGTGGCTGGCTTGTTGTCGAACACGGCTATGATCAACAAGCTAGCGTCAAGAAGTTGTTTGCAGATCGAGGATACTTAGACATTCAACATCGTTGCGACTATACAGATACACCGCGGGTGATGTGGGGGCGGTCACGTGGAAGATAAACAGTTATTACGCTACAGCCGTCAGATCATGCTGCCAGAGATTGACGTATTAGGTCAAGAAAAAATCAATTCGTCCCACGTAGTGATTGTCGGTTTAGGTGGTCTCGGATGCCCTGTGGCGATGTACTTGGCTGCGTCAGGTGTAGGACAACTGACTCTCGTAGATGACGATATAGTGGAACTATCGAACTTACAAAGACAAATAGCGCACACAGAGGATAGCATTGGAGATGCCAAAGTGGATGCTGCACAGCGCGCCATACGAGGAATAAACTCTCAAACGAGAGTCACTGCAGTACAAAAGCGTGTCGACAGTATCGAACTCGAAAACCTATTGACAGATGTTGAGGTTATTGTTGATGCCACCGACAATTTTGAGGTTCGATTTGCGCTCAACGCGGCATCTCGAAAATTTAACTTACCGCTTGTATCGGGTGCGGCAATTCGAATGGAAGGTCAGGTCATGGTACTAGACCCACGCAACACGGAATCCCCTTGTTATCGGTGCCTGTATCCGTCACCATCGACGGAACCTCAAAATTGCGCTGAAAACGGTGTATTCGCACCTTTGGTGGGAGTCATTGGAGCATTGCAAGCGTTGGAGACCCTGAAGGTGATATGCGAACTATCTCACGATTCAATAGGGTGGGTGCACTATTTCGACGCCAAACGGATGGAGTGGCGAAAATTAGGACTTAAGCGAAATCCCTTATGTCCCGAGTGTGTTAACTAATAGAGTCGTAAGAAAGAACTGACTCGTAGGATAGTAAGAGAATGTTGCCTGTGTCTCCGAATTCGACGTTCTCAATGAAATTAGCGTTTTGCGTTGCTGCCGTCTCAGCCAAACAGCAAGGATTGATTTGTTGATACAGACTGAGATCTATGTCTATGTTCAAGCAGATACCGTGATCTGATCGTCCATTTCTAATAGTAAGCCCTGGGATTATATGTTCCAGTCTTCGACGATTACTTATGGTAAATAATTGATGTATATGAATATTTCAAAAGTACAAGGTACTTGCTACTTCCAAAGTCCAGATTAGTATCACGCCGGAAAAGGCTTTGAAACAAGAATCCTGCTGAGGGAGGACCAACGATTCACCATTTAAACTTCAACCCCAACGAAAAGTTGGATGCGTTGTGCGCCGATCCGAAGTAATGTGTAAATGCTAATGAGATAGGACTATTCCAATTTTGATCGCGAGCGAATTCGACACCAGCAGAAATTAAAGAAATCCGGCCTTTATCGTTAAACACCGTAGCCGTAGTGGATTGACCGGTCTCCGTTTCTACCGATACTTCAGCCCAATCGTCGAAATACGCCAGTCCTACTTTGAGTACCAAATTGAACGTATTATTTAAAGGACGGGTGTACTTCCCAGAGAGTGAAGTGTAGAGAATACCAGGAGAGTCTACTTCATAGCTCGTAGCTTGTGCGAACAAGTCTGCATCGATACGTTCGACGTAGCTAAATTCATCGGCCGAAGGGGCGACGTCAATTGAGAATTCAACGCCAAATAGATTATTTATGTCTCGTCCAATAGCCAATGGAATCCCAATTCCTTCTCCAACACCCGACGATTCGTTTTCAAAAAACGAAGAAAATCCGAAGGATACGTACCAGGGTTTTTCGACAGCTTGAACGGACGGAGCCGTGACTATGAGCAAGACCAACCCACATGTTAGCATTTTCATTTAGTGTTTCCTTTTTGGATACAAATGCAAAGTGCAACGTCGCAAGATTAGGACATATATACGAAACTACACAAGAAGGCAACTAATTATAACGAAAATATGTCACATAGAGGCATAACATATCGTTTAAGTCCGGATACTAATGCCCGCACGCGACAATTTGCGTGTTTAGCACGTGCGAGTCGGTCCATGTTGAGTTCCGGACGCAGTGGCAACGCGAATGTGAACGCAGCGTTGAATACCTAGGCTTCCGGATTAGGACGTCCGGACGTAGAAAACGAATGAGCTATTCGTGATTTCGTGAAACGTCAAAACGTAGCACAACTACGATTTGTGTAGTTTTGTATATAAGTCTCATTATCACATAAAATAACCAACTAGCCCCACCCAGGGGATAGTTCAATGCAATTCAAACCCAAGTTAGTCCGGTGATTCACACGTCGCGCCTCGAAACTGCGTGTGGCCTGCTTCGAAGAAGGGTCGGTGTACCATCGCACATTGGGAAGTGGGTCGCCATCATCGCGTTAATCTGTTCTGTGGGAGCTTTGGGAATGAGGGTTGGACCACGTTTAGACGGACCGTCACCTGAGGAGACTCAAGGTATTCAAGATCCGTCCGAGGTCCTAAAACCGAGACTAACTATTCCTTCAATGCGGCTGGCGATACCAGTGCTCAATCCTGGTATTCCCAAGAGTACGCAGGAACAGGAGAACGAGGGCATTTGGCCTGAACTGCGAAATGCCGAAGCAGTCCGTATTGCATTTAAGATGAAGGATTGGATAACGCGATATAACCAATTCGACTCCGTCATTGTTTCAGCAGATGTCTCCGTCAGTGCAGACTTGTTTTTAGTGGCGCGCATTGTTCAGTCAAATAGTGAAGTAATGACTCTCGCTTATCGGATCGTGGATGCGCGCGGCGTGATTTGGACCGAAGAGAGAATAAAAACATATCGCGCAGAAATTGGTTGGCACGAGCGCTACGGCAAAACAGACAGAGATCCGTTCGACCCGTTGTACCAGGACATTGCCGAGGACGTTTACCTTGAGCTCGCTAACAAAAGCAACTCACACGTCAATCAACACAAACGTAACGAGTTTGTCGGGCCACGTTTATCACGGCGATCTGAATTAGAGTTAATCACAATCACCAGAGATTTGGCATTCGCAAAGTATGTGTCGCCCGAATTCCATGACTGTCTAAAGGAGACTGGTAATCGACTGGAGATTCAGTATGTGCCTGAACACACTTCAGAATCGTGGCTACGCATTATGTCCGTGATGACTCGTGAAGAGGATTTCGTCCGCGTTATCGAAAAATATTACAAGGAGTTCGTCGCAAAAATTGAACCAGACTACCGAGCTTGGCAACAGGATGCCTTTCCCATCGCTCGCAAACTACGAGTCGAGCAAGACAAAAGAGAAGCACTCACAGAGATTAACAATCTTGGTAGTAGAATGCATACCACGATAACACCTACAAGAATCGACGTAAATGGAAAAGTGGTAACTCTTACTGGAAGTGTTCAGTCACAATTTGCGGCTTGGCGATCAATGATCACCGACATCTACGAAGCGTCAAAAAGTTCAAACGCAGTCAAGATTATTTCTGCTGATCCATAGTTCCCATCAATTGCCACCTAGAGGTCTCGAAAACGTGCTAAGGCGGGGAAAGGAAGCTTGATTACTTGACGACCCATTATCCTTCCAAGGGTTGGGTGTCGAAACTGAGGAAAAGGGTGCGATCATCGCGCTCAAACTAAGAGTTTCTTCCTCACAAGGAAGGATGGGAACACTACTTTGACAACGAGCTTAAGGAATGGCAAATGTTTCGACTCAAGCGAAATCTTTCATAGCTCGATTATGGACCGCGACGTTATCGTAAGAGAATACTGTTTGATATGCACTTACCAGCTTTGATACAGCTTCTTCCAAGCTTGTATTCTTGACGTAATCGGCGATTTGCGTGACCGCCATCCCAGCCAAACCGCAAGGATTTATTTGCTGATACGGACTGAGATCCATGTCCACGTTCAAGCAGATTCCGTGATAGGACCGACCATGTCGAATACGCAGACCTAGAGCACCAATCTTTTTGTTTTCGACATAGACTCCTGGGTTGCCTTCGAGTCGAGATGCATTGATTCCGTATTCGCGAAGAGTATGAATCATCACTGCTTCTAAATTTGATACAAACGTATGGACTGTCTCTTTCACGCGCCGTAGATCTCGTAATAAATAAGCGACGATTTGACCAGGTCCGTGGTAGGTTACTTGACCCCCGCGATCGGTATAAACAACGGGGATTTCCTTTGGATCGAGGATGTGCATGCTTTTAGCAGCTTGACCCATTGTGAAGACGGCACGATGTTCAGTAATCCACAATTCATCAGCAGTCGTACTGTCACGTGAATCGGTAAACTCCTTCATTGCATCCCAAACGGACACGTAGTCGGTCGTCTTTAGGTCCCGTACGGACAGCTCCACAGAACGCTAGTCCGTTGAGTTTTCGTCACTTTCAATCGAAGTCGACACGGTGATGGTTTGAGGCCCTTTGACCTTTTCTTCTTTTGGAACCGTTGAGAACCAAGATTTGACTCCATTCCACATTTCCGTGAAAAAATTTATTTTCTTGACTTCATGCATCGCGTAGACATCACTTCGAGCTACCTCTTTGTCGTCGATGGAAACGATCAGTGTCCCCACAACTGCGTCTTTTTTGATCGGTGCGTCGAGTGGCTCGGGTAAATATATTTGATATTTTGAACCTTCTCCACCCCCTGCTGGTACAAGACGATATAAGTCTTCCTTTATGCGTACTTGAAGTCCTTTACCCGCGCCCTTTTTCACATAAAGTAGATCAAACCTGTTCTGCATCCCAGCGACTAGCCGGCGTTCGAAATAGCGAAAGCCGTAGTTGAGCAATTTTCTAGTATCGTTTATACGCTCTTGGTCACTCGATGTTCCCATGACGGCGGTTATAAGTCTGAGCCCGTTGCGTTCAGCTGAGGCTACCAAGCAAAATCCTGCCTCGTCCGTGTACCCCGTTTTCACACCATCGACAGTTGGGTCGATCGTTAAGAGCCGATTTCTGTTAGGTTGAGTGATTTCGTTGTAAGTAAACTCTAGCTCGGAATACATTTTGTATTGGGCGGGAAATCTCGAAATCAGTGCTTGTGCTAACAACGCGCTATCGTAGGCTGTGGACAGGTGTTCGGGATGAGGTAATCCTGTAGAGTTCTCATAGTGAGTATTTTTCAATCCAAGTTCTTTAGCGTAGGAGTTCATGATTTTGGCAAACTCTACTTCATCTCCTGCGATATGTTCGGCTAGCGCGACACTTGCATCGTTTCCAGATTGGATAATGATGCCACGCAACAAGTCTTCGACCGAAACCTTGGTACCCTCCCGAATGAACATCTCGGATCCTTCCGTTTTCCAAGCGTTAATACTGACTTCAACGAGTTCATCCATCCTTAGGCGTTCCGCTTCGATTTCCGCAGCCGCGACATAGTCCGTCATGATTTTCGTCAAGCTAGCAGGGGGTACTTTCAGATGTGCATTGCCTTCGGCGAGCACAGTCTTCGACTCCGCGTCCATCATCACAAAGCTTTTCGCGTTCAGCGTAGGAGGATCTGGAATGAAAGATTGGCTCCAAACACTCAAAGCCAGTGAGCCAGTTACGATTAAGCAGAAAAACTTAGTCCTTGTCATTGAAAGATTCCTCCTGAATCAATTATTTTGTGTTGAATTCACTAGCGAGTGGCGAATGTCTGCGAATCCTACATTTTTTTCTGAATTTCGGTAGCTAGCTCGAACACTGCTCTCGCGTAAAGGCGACTGGGGTTGTATCTTGTGATCGAGTAAAAATTTTCGAATCCAAGCATGTATTGCAAAGTAGGGGATTCCTTATCGTCTAATTTATACGCAAACAACGCTGCCTTTTGGGTGCTTGGTGCCGAACTCTTGATACCTAAAGCTTGCCACTCTTCTACCGTTGTTGAGAATTCTTCAAGCGTTAAATTTGCATGTACTGCGGGCGAACCCTGAGACGTATCAATCTCAACAGACTCCATTATTAAACCATCCTTTGTCCAGTTGTGTTCGGCAAAATAGTTTGCAACACTGCCGATCGCATCAGAGATATTGGACCAGATATCACGCATCCCGTCTTTGTCAAAGTCGATTGCAAAGTGCCGATAGCTGGAGGGGATGAACTGGCCATATCCCATCGCGCCAGCGTACGAGCCTATTAGATCTTCGATAGATCGACCCTGCCCGCTGGAAAGGTTATTTAGTTTTCGATCACATGCGTCGTCAGCATCAAACGGTTTGATTCGTTCTTCGCAAGCAAGAACAAAAAATTGCTTCAGTTCCCTCCGAAAAAGCTTTTCGCGACGCGGATAATCTAAACCCAAAGTCGCCAAGGCATCCATGACTCGATAACTACCCATATTTCCGCCATAGTTCGTTTCGATACCGATGACCGCCGCGATAATATGAGCTGGGACTTCGTACTCGTCGAATGCTCTGTCCAAATCGTCTCTGTGGTTACGAATGAATTTCACACCGTCATTGACGCGCTTTCTTTGAATGAAGATGTTTCGATATTGAAACCAAGGCTTTGTCTCAGCTGGTCGATCCATGATCTCGATGATATCGGGTTTGTGTTTAATCTCTTTAAACACAGACATTAGAGTGGCGCGGTCAAACGAGTATTCTGACACCAGCTCATCCACTAACGCGCCGACCTTTTCATGCCCGCTATAGTCCGCTACGAGTGGAAACCAAGAAATTAAAACGAGTGTAGTTGAGAGCGCGAATATCCTATTCATTATTTCTCCAAATCTTGTTTGTGCGTGCACACCGCTAAGGCAACCCCAAATGCGGCCATCGTGGTGATCGCTGAACTCCCTCCGTAACTAACAAGAGGTAAGGGTAATCCCACTACCGGTAGCAATCCCAAAACCATCGCGACATTAACGAGTACATATCCGAAAAAGATAACCGTAATACCGGTACCTACAACATAGCCAAAGCCATTTGTTGCGGTAGTGGACAGATACATCAAGCGGGAGAAGATCAACAGATAGCAGCAAAGTAGAGCAACGCACCAAACGAAGCCCAATTCTTCACCTATGACGGCAATGATAAAGTCCGTATGTCCTTCTGGTAAAAAGTCCAGATGGCTCTGAGTGCCTTCAAACAGCCCTTTTCCAGACAATCCTCCAGATCCTACGGCGGTTTTCGATTGAATAATATTCCAACCTGCGCCTAAAGGATCGCGTTCTGGATTAAAGAGCGTAATAATACGTCTTCGATGATAATCGCGAAATACAAAATTCCAAATGATTGGAGCAGAGATCGCTACGAGCACTAGACCGGCCCCAAACCATCGCAACCGCACGCCGCACAGGAACAACATTGCCGCTACACCAATCAACAGAATTAACGCCGTTCCGTAGTCCGGTTGTAGAAAGACCAGACCCGTAGGCAATCCGACAATTAGGATGAGTGCTAAATAATCAAAAAACTTGAGCTTGAAGTTTCGAGTTGTGATATACCATCCCACAATCAGCGGTAGAGAGATTTTGAGAAATTCGGACGGTTGAAAGCTTGGCAGTCCAGGAAGGTCTAACCAACGTTGTGAGCCTTTGTTTGAAACCCCGAACACGGCGACGGCAAATAGCAACATGATTGTACCTGCATACACAGTTGGAGCCCATCGGTAGTAAGTGGACACGCGCAATTGGCTCGCTAGCATCAAGCACCCCAAGCCAAGGCACAACCGGATAGCCTGATTCAGCAACCCACTCCAGCTTTGACCCAAAGCGCTGTAAAGCACGATGAGTCCGAACCCAAGTAGCAACATCGTTAGCGTAATTAAAACGATGTCAAATTTAAAGGTCTGACCGTAACTACCGGAGAAAAAGTGATGGTGAGCTCGAGCCGAGCGGCCACCTAATCCTTCATTCATCGTTAGTCGCTACCACGTTCGCTAAATAACTGTCTATCACCTGTCTTACTACGGGTGCCGCAAATTCGCTGCCTCCGCCACCATTTTCAATCACCGTAGCGACTGCAATTACCGGATCATGGACAGGTGCAAACCCAAAAAACAACGCATGCTTCCGTTGGTCTTCTGGAAGTAGTTCCTCGTCATACTCTTCACCTTCAGGGATTGCAACTACTTGCGCCGTTCCAGATTTACCAGCCATCTGGTAAGGAATGTCCATTCCAATGTGAAACCAGGCTAAGCCATTTTGAAGATAACCCTTGTGTCCTCTGTGCACTACCGCAGTGAGAGCTTCAATCATGCGTTCCCAATCACTCTCGGAAACTCCTAGCACAGGTGGAAAGTTCGGGCCTAGATCCACGGGTTGCTCGCTAGACTGAAGCAATCTTGGACGTACAAATTCACCTCGGTTTGCAAAAATTGTCGCTATTGTTGCTAGCTGTAACGGGGTAACAAGCGTGAATCCTTGCCCTATAACCAAGTTCATGTTATCACCCGGATACCACGAATCTCCAGTGTTGTTTTGTTTCCAGTC
Organism: Gammaproteobacteria bacterium; assembly: GCA_009840305.1. Taxonomy (GTDB): domain Bacteria; phylum Pseudomonadota; class Gammaproteobacteria; order Pseudomonadales; family Azotimanducaceae; genus Bin55. The sequence goes on from VXNY01000028.1 coordinate 214,505, forward strand.
ACTGTTAGGCAGTATTCCTGGATCTGCATCAAGAATGTCCAGAGAAGTGTTGCGACCGTAGCCCCACTGACCTAAGAACGCCGCAAACGTCTCAATGTCAAGGACGGCACCTAGATGGAAAAAATAAATGTTCGAAGACCGATAAATTGATCTGAACAAGTCGACTTGACCCTGACCGCCAATTCCATTCTTGGACCAGTTCCAATCTCGCCAGACTTTGTCCGATCCCGGAAGTTGAAATTCACCTTTCGGATCGTCAAATTCAAGTTCCCAATCGATGATGCCAGTTGCCAACCCTGCCATTCCGAGAACTGGTTTGATGGTAGATCCTGGAGGGTACTTACCTTGTGTCGCGCGGTTAAACAGCGGTGCGTCAGCACGCGCTGAAAGATTGTCATATTCTCTTCCCTCTAAGCCTGTGACAAACACATTCGGATCGTACGAGGGTTTGCTCACCAATGCTAGGACGCCACCACTTTTAGGATCAATTGCAACCACAGCTCCTCGACGATCACCTAATGCTTTGTCCGCAACTCGTTGCAGTTCGATGTCCAAATGAAGAGTGATCGTCTGCCCTCGGGTCGCCGGCTCTACCGAAATTTCCGACATTATTCGACCAGAGGCGTTTACTTCAACTTGTCGAAGACCGATCTCACCGTGAAGTAGATCTTCGTAATAATTCTCGACACCTCGCCGACCAACGAATTTCGATCCCCGGTATCTAACTGGATCCAATTGTTGCAAGTCTTCGATGGTGATCTGACGGACAGAGCCAACGACGTGTGATGCAAGTGCTTTGTAAGGATATTCTCGCAATATTTCAGTGATTACAAGAATATTTCCGAATCGATGGCGATTGACCGCTTCAATGGCTAGTTGTTCATCGTTCAAATGACGTTTGATGATGACTCTGTCGTCACTCTGGGCGTTTTCCAGTCTGTTTCTAAAACTAATCTCTTCTGCAGCACTAAAGTCGACCAAGGCTCGAACATTTGTCAGCAGAGTGTCAATGTCGTCAACGTTTTCTTTGATTACGGCTAACGACGGCACAATCTGATTGGTAGCAAGAATGTTGCCATTACGGTCAAATATCAAACCACGAGGCGGCGGGATTGTTTGCGCCGTCAATCGGTTATCGGTGGCTTGCGTCGCGTACCGCTCGTGTTCCACGATTTGCAGCTGAAATAAGCGCGCCACCAATAGCAGAATGAAAAAAGAGGCAACAACGGCAGCCGTGCTCGCTCGATATACGATCGTCTTTGACAACCTCAAAGGTACTGGATCGTAAGCTCGCTTAGTGCTCATACCGATTGATTCCAATAAATTTGAGATGGCTCAGCTCTACAGTCTCGCGGACGGCGCGGGCGTGCAAGAGAGCACTCAATTGGGTGCTCGGGGATTAAATACCGATTGTGCGTAACGTTTAAACCAAGGGCGAAGTTTAGGGAGGTTCGCTTCACGCTAGTTATAGCCAAAAATTTCGCTTTAGGATTGAAGTCCCAATCATGTACATGAAGGTACGAATGTAACCCGGGTTCGAGTGTTTTCTATAAAGCATCAATCACTCAATTCGATCAACGATAAACTGAACAAGGAATGTGACGACTATCCACTGACAGACTGACAAGATCTGGAGAGTTCACATAGCTTGTTCTTCTGAGGACATAGGGGTCCAAAGTCTTTCAAGTTGGTAAAAGTCTCTCACGCTAGCTCGCATTACATGTACCAATGCATCGCCTAGGTCGACCAAGACCCAATCGGCGCGTTCTTTACCTTCCACGCCCAAGATTGAAAGTTTGTAACGTTTGGCTTCCTGCACCAGAAACTCTGTAACTGCTACGACATGTCGCCGAGAAGTTCCAGTTGCAACTAACATGAGGTCTGTTAGGTAAGTGAGCTTACGCACATCCAAGACCGCAATTTCCTGTGCCTTGCGTTCCGTTAGCGTACATACTAAAAAATCAGCTAATTCGTCGTAGGTCAGCAAGAATCCTTCGGTTCGTAGAGGTGTTTAGAAATTATATAGTCATGTACCGGCGCGGTAACTAAGGATTTGATTTCTTTTCCATTTTTTCGAAGGTGCCGAATCTTGGAACCACTGAGATCTAACATTGGACGAGTGGAGATGTAAATCAATCCTTGACGCTGTAGCAGTTCGCGAGCGTCATTAGTTTTACGAAAGTGCCGCGGTAGTTCTACTGTCGGAATGCCCGGTCGTCGAAACACAAAAAAGCTGAGCCAATCTGGTAATTCCTCCGCTCGGTGCCATAAACGAACTTTCATCAACGCATCACTACCGAGTATCCATACAAAGTTTTCGGTGGTAGTTTGGCGCAAGCGTTCTAACGTCACAATCGTATGTGTTGGTCCTGAGATGCCCTGCTCAAAGTCAAAGGGAATCAGCGCTGAGTCTGATCGACACGCGAGTTGTAACATCGCCCAGCGATCTGCGTAGCTAGCTGCACAAGGCGGTCGTAATTGGGGTCTTGGCGCGATCAACATATGAATGGCGCAAGCGAGCTGTGCACCTGCAATTCGTGCCGCTTGCAGGTGCCCGCAATGAACCGGATCGAATGTACCACCAAGAAGAATCACGTCAATTCTATGACAACAAACTGTGGCAACACCGACACGGATTTTTCCTTGCGAGAGTTTGTTCGAACGCGGGATTCATCGAGCTTAGTCACGCCTCTTTTCATTCTGTACCCATCTCTGAATCCTGTCGAGACGGCGGTAGGGATCGTCGAGCTCTAGTAGTGTTTGTCGAAATTCCATCGCCATTGGAAGCATCTCCGCAAGACGAAAGCTTAGCGCAGATGCATTGTTATTTTCGAGAGTCATTTTTGGATGTCCTTCGGCATTGCGAAACTCATTCAATTGATCGAACATTTGAGCCAATTCTTCGTCTTTTGTACGTAACGGAAGTTTCGCATCGTCTCTCAGAATGTCAACCAGACCCATATTCAGTCGATCATCTTCAGTCCAAGTTGACAGCACCCGAAACTTGGCTCCGCCTTCGACTACAATTCGGATACGGGACTCGTCGACTACTTCCGTGTGTTTGATTGAAGACAAGGTACCGATTTTGGCTAACTCTATTGAATCGTCGGAGTTTTTGTAGACTTCTGAACCACTAGCCAAATACACGATTCCAATACCCGATTCATTGGCTAAAGCCACGCTGACCATCTTCAAGTATCTCGGCTCAAAGATTTCGAGTTCAAACAGGCTGCGGTTAAACAGGACTAGTTTTAGTGGAAATAGAGGTACTTCGACCATTAGTGCCAAACCGAGTGGTTTCGTATTACATCCACCAGACCCACACGAGTAGTCCTCCTCCAAGGATAACACGATAAACCACAAATGGTACCATGCCAATTTTCTCGACGAGCTTTAGAAAAAAATCTATACACAGATAAGCAGCGATAAACGAAGTGATACATGCGATCGCAAGAGGTGCCCAATTAATCGGTTCTCGTGCACCGATCAGGTCTAGCATCGTCAAGACCGACGCTGCGCCGATAGTAGGAATTGCCAAGAGAAAGGAAAACTGCGCAGCAGCGGTGCGAGTAAAACCTAAGAAAAGGGCACATGTTATGGTGATACCTGAGCGAGAAGTACCTGGTACCAAGGCTAGTACTTGTGCCATACCGATTAATACCGCATACCAGGCTGTCAAACCTGCGTCTTGTTTCGCGCGCTTTCCGATGTGATCGGCAACGAGAAGTACTAAGCCAAAGCAAAGTGTCGTGGAACCGATTAACACAATCGAACGAAAATGCGTTGCTACTAAGTCTTTGCTCAGCCAACCAACGATAACGATCGGCAAGGTCGCGAGCAAAAGGTAGAAGGCATATCGAGAGTGCTCCGAGGGTTCGAACGTTCGCACAAACTGAAAAGACGCGACACCCAGGTCGACTAATCTTTTGCGGAAATATAGAAGCACGGCTCCAAGCGTGCCAAAATGCGTTGCGACGTCGAAGGCTAGTCCTTGATCCTCCCAACCGAACAATCGGTGCGGGACGATCAAGTGTGCCGAGCTCGAGATCGGTAAAAATTCAGTCGCACCTTGCACGAGGGCAAGGAAAAGTGCTGATAGCGCGTCTGTTAGTTCCAAGTCAACAGGACCAATGGTTTAAGTCTTGGCCGCTATTGGGAATACACACTAAATTCGATCGTTCAATGAATTGAAAACATTTAAATAGACTCACACCATCCAGTGAGACGATTGCCTACTAGACATCTCAGCTACTTCAAGAGACTTGCGTCGTATAAGATGTCAGATCCACTAAAACGGAATATCGTCATCGAGCTCATCCGCACTGAGCTCCGTACTCTGATCTTCGATCTTGCTTTGACGTGTAGTTTCTTGCGGTTTGCGTGAATCAGTTCCGCTTGTCGAGGTACTTCGACTATAGCCGCCATCTCGTTGGCTGCTACCGCGTTCGCCCCCACCCAAAAGGATTAGTTCTTTAGCGCGAACATCGGTCTTGTAATGGCGCACTCCATCTCGTTCCCAAGATTGAGTTCTCAGTTGGCCTTCGATGAAACACTGTTGTCCTTTTTTAACGTATTCTGAAGCGATTTCTGCTAACCGTCCAAAACACACGATATTGTGCCATTCAGTTTCTTCATGTGTCTCTTGGGTTTGATTGTCTCTCCATCGAGAAGTAGTAGCGAGCGAAAACGAGGTAACGGGGACACGGTTATTTGTAAATCGCGTCTCTGGATCCTTACCTGCTCGTCCGATGAGCATTACTTTATTTAAGTCGTAGGACATTTCAGGTTCTCCACTCAGTTTTTATGACATATTTTGGTTGAAATTGATCAGTTGGATGATCGCAATGGGGCGCAACTAGCAAGTTCCAAAAACAAATCTTAATCAGATCGTGCTCCGCCACGTGTTCAAATCATGAATACGTAGGTAAGCGTTGGTTTGTTTCACGGTTCCGATCGAAGCAGTTGGTTCTTTACTGTAATTGTGTCCGGGTAGTAAGATTGTGTCATCAGGGAGAGACTTGAGCTTTTGCAAACTATGAAACATTGCAACACGATCTGATCCCGGTAAATCTACTCGACCGCACCCGTCAATGAATAGAGTGTCTCCCGCGATTAGTGTGTTCTTGACACGAAAGCACTGTGAACCGGGCGTATGACCAGGAGTATGTAGAAACTCGATCTGGACTCCACCAATGTCGAGCGAATCCCCAGAATCTACTCTAACTAAGTCAGATTCTGATAACCCAGTAATTTGTTTGAGACCATCAGCTTCAAGTTTATGTACATAAACTTTGACTGGGTGTGTGCTTACTAGATCTGCGACACCCGCTATATCGTGTCCAAAAAAGTGTCCACCCACGTGATCTGGATGGTAGTGTGTAACCAAGGCCGCCGAGACGGTGTAATCGTTTTCTTCGACTTGGTTCATTATGTGTTTGAGATCCCACGCAGGATCGACCAACACGACTTCGCGCGTTTTCGACGAACCGATGATGTAAGTGAAGTTCGCCATGGGTCCAATTTGGATTTGTTCGACTATCAGACCTTGGTAGTTTGTCATGCGTAACTCGCCTTAAATTTCTCGTTTATGACATTCAACCTGAGCCAGTTCTTTTTCGCAAATACGGTTCAAGTTCTTTCTATGTACTTCGCTCTGATTGTAGAGACAGTTTGAGTTCATGAACGTCCAAGGTCTGAATATCTACTCACTTCGATCGTTCCGAGCGGTTGCTCAAGGAACGGAATACCCACCAATTTGTCAAACCAAGCATGAAAAGCATTCTCAGTGTGGCGGTAGTCTATAAACTGCAAACATTAGCATTGCTGTCTTCGACGTGTACTATATTAGAAAATATTTGGGCAATTTTTATTAGCGGAGTGAGGCGTTAGCGCTCATTCAGCTTAGATCGACAACAAGTTATGCATCCAATTCGCCAGACACTGAACTCTTTCAAGCTTTCGTTGTATTTGCTCGTTATTGCTGCTACAGGGATAGTTGGCAGTACAGCGGATTCTCCGTTAACCGAGTACATTGAACTTGAGGACGAAAATTATTCCTGGACGATACAGAAAGTAGAAAAACACGGTGACTTAACCTTCGTGGTCATCGACTTGAAGTCACTTGAGTGGCTCTCTCCAGATCAGGTGAATCGCCCGCAATGGCAACACTGGTTAGAGCTATACATACCAAAACAAGCTGAGTCCGAAATCGCGTTGTTGTATGTCGGAGGGGGGCGAAATGGGCGACCAGCTCCAGAATTCGAAAACTCCCTAGAGGCAACAATAGCACTGCAAACCCAAAGCGTTGTCGGGTTACTCGGACAAGTTCCGAATCAAAAATTGATATTCAACGAAGACGCGATCGAACGACGAGAAGATCGACTGCTCGCGCATGCTTGGACGCAATTCAACGCGCACAATGACCCACATTGGATCCCATTGTTACCGATGGTGAAGAGTGTAGTTCGAGCCTTGGACGCGATCGTTGAGATTACCGCTTCAGACGAAATTGAAAGCCCCCCAATTAAAGAGTTCGTAGTGACGGGCGGCTCAAAACGGGGGTGGACTACGTGGTTGTCTGCGGTTGCAGATGAACGCATTGTTGCTATCGTTCCAGCGGTATTTGATGCCTTAAATTCTGCTAGATCAATGGAGCATCACTTCGAAGCTTACGGCTATTGGTCGCATGCGATTGTCGACTACTTTGCCGAAGGACTTCTGGGTACTATTGACGCCACAAAAGCCGACAAATTTTTTCAAATAGCTGATCCCTATGGTTATCTCGATCAGTTGAAGATTCCGAAATTTAGCGTCAACGCTACTGGGGATGAATTTTTCCTTCTAGATTCGACAAAGTTTTATTGGGATGACCTCAATGGTGCAAAGTTCTTGCGTTATGTGCCAAACAGTGATCACAGCTTAGCACACACTGATGTGATAGAAAGTATCGCAACATTCCATTGGTTAATTCAAAATGCACGTGCAGTTCCCAATTTCGAATGGGATTGGACGGAATCAGCAACCGTCGAAATAGACCAAATTCGCGGTCAAGTGTCGAAGATTAGCATGTGGAGCGCTCACAATCCAGTTGCTCGAGATTTTCGCTTATTACGAAAGAAAGACAGCATCGAAGCACAAGGTCCTACTTGGCACGAAAAAATAGTCTTTGCTAGGAATGACGAGACAGAAATGAGCACCACACCTCTGACGCTAGAGTTTGAGTCCGACGGACCCGGTTGGCACGCGCACTTGGTCGAAGTTGAATTTGATGTCGGATTTCAATATCCACTAAAACTAACGACAACGGTATCGATTTCACCGACGACTTTGCCATTTGCCGAAAAAGAACATTCTGGCACACGCCACATAACCTTTAACTGTCCAAAAAGTACTGACTCCGAAATTCCATCGAAAGTATTGGAATTTCTTAAGAACTCATTCAAGACCGCTTTTACACAGCATGTTGTACATAACGAACGAGATTACTTTTGTTGGCAACCCAAACGAGACCCTCGGTTAGAAGGGGCTTTATTTGTCGGTTTTTTACAGACTAATGGATATCACGATTGCATCATCCAACTTGAATCAGGAGTTGGTCCAACCTTACCTCCACTGTCCAGTTCGACAACGGAAAATGTCACGAATTAGTCGAGAACGAAATCTGTATGAACATTCGAAGATCCTTTCTCGCTGACTATGAAGGCCTCGTACTCAAAGTTGCACGAGTCGTACTAGTCATGTTAGCATCAATCTCCTTTCTCGCCATACCAGTCACACTAGTGTGGCTTGGGATTACCTTGACAAAGTCAGAAGAGGCAAACTACAAGCAAGTTCTGTATGTGCCAACGTATGAGTCGATTGATGCAACGTGGCGACCTTCAACCGGGGTGCGTACTGCGGATGTGAAGACTGTGAAGTTACCACCCGTGATGGATGAGACGATTGAAACCATCGATTCGTTGTACCAGCTCGTAGGTCGAGAGGAACAGAAATTCAGTGAATCATATGACTTGCAACAGTTTTATGCATCTCTTAGAGCACCGTTTGCGAAATTCGAAGAACCGAACTACTATGACATTGACTTTCTTCTTGAACTGAAACGGTTCACTGAATCCATGGCGCAGGACGAACTCTTAAAACGAATTACCGATGTAGATGTGAGAACAGCAGCAATTATTGAATCCATTTTCAAGTTCCGTGATGAATATTTAGTTAATCTCGATGGAGCGCTCGCGATTGTGGAATCGGGAGCGACAGAGCACGGCTGGAATAGAATGGTTACATATTTGTTAGTGTTGCAAATACTGAGTGTTTGTATCACCGCGTTCGTAGTTTCTACAGTGTGTCTTCTCGGTTTTCACATAGGGCTGAGACGACAGGAACTCGCCGGTACACCTTCCAATACGACAGTAAACAATGAAGAAAGTTAGTCAATTTACATTAAAGTACGCCGTATCAGCCGTTCTGTTTGGGCTTGTTTTGGTAGTTTGGGCATCAGACGAAGAAGATCCCCAAAAAACTTCCTTTGAGATGTGTCTTGCAGAGTTGAAAGAAGCAGCGAGTGGTTCGACAGACGAAGAGACCGAGAACGACTTTGAGCCGGAACTGTCATTAGAAGAGAGCATTCGCATTTACGATGAATGCTTGAGTAGGGAGGGGGTCACATTGTCGATTCATAGTACTCTGGGAGACAGTGGAGGTACAGGAGCTAGTGAGGGTGGTGCGGTTTCCCAATCGGGAGAGAACGGTCCAGAAGATGGATCGCAATCCGGGGAAACTGGTGCGAGTACGTCTACCCAGTCAAGCACCTCCACTCAGTCCACCGACCTAGAATCAAGTCTACAAGAGTTCGATCAGATGCTTGAGCAGATGCAAAAAGAAATGGACGCAGATCGAGCTCAGCAGCAAGCGGCGGCTACTAGCGAAGTGGCTCAGTCCGCCTTGGAGACAGCTTCGTTAGATCAAGAAGGTACCGAAGAAACTAGCGGAGAAGAATCGGAAACGACCCTTTTGAACCCCTCCGCGATGACATCTGCTGAAGCAAAACACGAAGATACAAGTAAGCGTGTTCCACTCGATCCCAAAGATGAAGACATCATATTGAAAACGATTCGACAAGCAGCAGAGCTTGAAACCGACCCCACTACTAAACAAGCGTTGTGGGACCAGTATTACGACTATGCTGATAAGTAGAAATACATATTAGAGGGATTTCACCATGAAACTGACTTTCTACCTTTCACTGCTTGCGTTCTCATTCGCGATAACGCAATCTACATTTGGTGTGTCGGTAGGACCTCGAATTGGTCCAACCACAGCACCCGATACTCTAGATGTTGAGCAAGAGGAAGAGTTTTTTAAGACCAAAATGAACATTCCCGACCTCCGACTTGCGATCCCCGTGCTTGATGCCGGTATTCCCGAAAGTACGCAGACTCAACAAGAGCAGGGAATTTGGCCAGAACTGCGAAAGGCGGAAGCTGTCCGAAGTGCATTTAAATTGAAGCAATGGATCCATCGATACAACCAATTCGACTCCATCGTCATCGCCGCGGATACATCGGTTAGTGCAGATATTTACTTGATAGGGCGTATCGTGGAATCGGACAGCGAAACCATGCGCATAGCCTATAAAGTTGTTGACGCCCGTGGCGTTGCGTGGACAGAGGAACGCACGAAAAAACACCGAGTTGAAGTGGGCTGGCACGAACGGTACGGAAATACTGATCAAGATCCATTTGACAAGCTATATAACGAGATTGCGGAAGATGTTTATGAAGAACTTAAGGAGCGTGGTAAAGCACATGTTGATCGCTTAGAACAAAACGAAAAACTCGGACCAGAAAAGGCTAGATATTCTGAATTACAGAGAATCACTACGACTAGAGATTTAGCTTTTGCTCGCTTCGTTTCACCAGAATATAACGACTATTTAGAGGTTCAGGGGAGTCATTGGGACATTCAAATTGCACCCGACGAAGAGTCCGAGAGCTGGCGTAGAATTCAGACCATAATGTACCGTGAAGATGAATTTGCTCAAGTAATCGAAGACCATTATGAAGGCTTCCGCAGCCAGATCGAGGAGGACTACGAGAAATGGCAAGAGGACACTTTCCCGGTTGCTCGAGAAGTACGCTTAGCAAAACGAGGTCGAACGATTAAAGCGATTGTTGGTGTAGCTTTGGTCGCAGCGTCTGTTGCTGCCGCGGAGGATGGGGCTGCCAAAGACGGTGATCGCTCTGCGGAAAACGCAGTCGCGGCTGGTGCCCTTGGTGGTGGCGCTTTGATCGCCGCTGCGTTTCGCGACAATCATTTGCACAAACAAGCCGTTGAGGAAATCAACGAGCTGAGCCGCAGTTTGCACAATTCCATTAGACCTACACGCATAGACTTGAACGGCAAGATCGTAACACTCACCGGTACCGTACAAGACCAATTTGGACAATGGCGCTCAATGCTTGCAGATATATACGCACAATCTCAAGACTCAGACGCAGTCACTATCCTTACCGAAGAAGACAACTAGACCTACTCGTATGAGAACATGAGAGTTTCTCAATCCTACTACGTTTGGTGTTCGATCTTCGGTTTGGTAACCGTCGGTGGCTTGTGCGCGGAAGAAGCAGAAGAAGAACTAATCGACTGCGAAGGAGAAGCCGCGACCACCCAGTTTTGCCTAGACAAAGAAGAAGCGTTTGAATTGCGAGCTCGCATTGAACTCATCTACCCTACGCTTGAAGAACTGTCTTCACCTCCGTGGGAGGAGGAGGACTTTCTCTCGGCAGTAACCGACTTTAATAAGGGTGTGGACCTCTACCGCGACGAGTACTTCGGGGACGCTCTTCCAAAATTTAAAGCGGCATTAGAAACTTTCACTGAACTAGAGGAAACGTTTCAAACAACTGCGAAGGACAAACGCGAGGCAATAGACGGTTTGTTTGAAAACTCTGCTTACGAGATTGCCGTGTCTGAATTAGATTCGTTACTAGAGTGGTTTCCTGAAGATCTAGATTTAGTTCGTCTGCACGGCGAGGCAACGCAAGGGCAACAACTCAAACCTTTTGTTGAAGAGCTTCAAGAACACGTTTCAACCGGAAATTTTTTAGAAGTGGAGAAATTATTACCTCAGTTTCCCGACGGATATTACGAAGATGATATATTGCAAGTGCGGGATTCTCTGGAAACACATCGACAAGACACTTCATTTAATTCTTCAATAACTGCAGCGTACGAGAGTATCGAAGCAAAGGAGTGGTTCATAGCGGAGCAAGTACTTGAGTCCGCGTTGCTGATTCGACCAAATTCAACCGTAGCACAAGAACTACTGGCTGAAGTTTCAGAAAATAAACGTTTGGATCAAGTGGATGAACTCGTTAAGAAAATGGCTGATGCTATGAACACGGAGCGATGGGAAGATGTTCTTGTAAATGTCGAAGAAGTGGAGAAATTGGACATCAATGAAGAGTATGATTTCACGATCGTCGTGGAAGAAATAGACGAGTTGTTGGCGTTGGAAGCGGAACTCATCGAATACGAAGATTTCGACTTTAGTGATCTGAATGATCGCAAGCGACAAGACATTCAACTATTACTTGACAAGACGAGCCATTTAAACGAATTTGACCGCACACAGTCTATACGTCAGTCGCTTGAGGATACGTTTACACGATATTCGACTCCCGTAAAAGTTACTGTAATTTCCGACAATAGAACTAAATTACGAATCCGTCCTGGGAAAGAAATTGGGTCGTTTCGATCGAAGACTCTCGAGGTACTCCCGGGAACATACGAGATCGTCGGAACCCGACGAGGCTTCAAACAGGTTACGCAAAAATTAGAAGTCACTCCGGATTCAGAATCCATCGAGATTAAGGTCGAGTGTCGTGCCCGATTCTGAAACCGCGTTTCGGGATGAACTAGCAGACGTTCTACACATTCGGCGAGCACGCCGGCGTACCATTGCGATCGTCGGCCTCGCGGTTGTCGTAGTGGGAGTACTCACTGCACTGCTATTGCTAGTCAAAACGGTAACAATCAACGTTGCACCGGCGCGAGCCTTAGAAAGTAGCGATATCGTTAGTACAAAAGGGTTTAGTGTAATACTAGGTCGAAACGTACACTTTTTTGGCTCCGTCGAAGTAGAAGCTGTTGCAGAAGGCTTTTTTCCTGAAACAATCGGCATAGACCGAGCAACAACGTCACCTGTCGCGGTGGTTCTTCAACCACGTCCAGGTGCGGTCGCCATTGAGTTAGCGTTTCTTCAAGATGAATCCAGAAGTGAGTATTCACTCTTAGCCAACAATACACAACTTTTTGAGGTAGCACCCGAGACAATCGAGTTGCCTGCAGGACGACATGAGTTGCGCGTTCAAGGACCATATGAGTACGACAGTACGCAATTCGTGGAAGTGCTCGGTTACGGAGAGAAGCAAGTCGTTAGTTTTGCAGCTCTGCCCCGAGGGTCCTTTTCGATCCAAGTTTTACCAGATACAGCTGACATTAAACTCAACGGAACATCAATAGGAACAGGTGAAGCGCAGCAGAGTGTAGTGGCAAAGAACCATGTTTTGGAGTTTGAATTGGAGGGTTATGTCAGCAAACGACTACCATTTGCAGTCGATCCGAATTCGCATCTCGACCTAGGGACGGTAAATCTAGCCAGCGCTCCTGGAACGGTTAAGTTTGTCTCCAAACCAACCTCGGCTTCCATTTTCGTCGACGGTCAGTTCGTTGGTAGTACGCCGGCGGAACTGGAGTTTAACAAGTCATCCGTCAGAGTTGAACTAAGGAAACCCAACTTTCACACTGAAACCCGTACGGTGCAAATTCTTCCTGGCGATACGGTTACCAAAGAGTTCGAACTTAAAGAGATTCGATTCGATGTGAAGGTTGCTACGCACCCACAAGCAAACCTTGCTTTGAATGACAAAAGTCTTGGTTCAACCCCTCGAAGCGTAAATGTGACCGCAGGGGACGTCTTGAAAATTAGCAAGGAAGGATATGCGTCGCAATCGATCACTATCGCGCCAAAAGAACATCAAGCAAGAGAGCTCGATATCAAACTTGTCGACGTGGCACAACAAGTTTACAACGAAGCACCTGAAACACTTGTAGTCCAAGATTCGATCCGCCTCAAGAAATTTCCTACAGCAAAATTTCGGATGCTAGTACCTGGGTACCTCATGGAAGATGATCGTCAGCGCACTCGAGAGTTCGAAGTCACTCGTCCGTTTTACTTTGGAGTCCATGAAATCCGCCGCAAAGAATACGCAAAGTATGACACCTCACTCAAAACCACTTCCGCAGAGGAAAATCTCCCTATCACAGACATTTCCTGGCTGGAGGCAGTGAAGTTTTGCAACTGGCTCAGTAAGGCAGAGGGTCTAGATCCCGCCTACGCGATCGGTAGTGGAGCGAGCGTGAACGTCGATCTAGGAAGCAACGGGTACCGACTTCCTACCGAAGCAGAGTGGGAACTGATCACTTATTACCACTTTGCAGAAGAAAAAGTAGTAGGTCCCTTCACGTGGGGAGAAGGAACAAAGCCGCCATCGCAAGTTGGAAACCTTGCTGGATTTGAAACTCGTAGCGCATTGCGTAGCTACATTGAGGACTACGGCGATAGTCATAGAGAACTAGCTCCAGTCGGTTCTTATCGCCGCAACTTTAATGGAATTCACGATCTGGTAGGCAATGCTGCTGAGTGGGTGTTTGATTATTTCGGATCTACCTACGAAGGATGGGATAAACCCTTGATTGATCCGATGGGACCCAGTCGAGGAATCGACAGGATCGTTAAAGGGGCAAATTTCCAGACCACGAAGCTTCACGAAGCTGCAATCAATTTCCGTCGAACTGTCGGATTTAAAGATGAAGCAGTTGGATTCCGTATTGCGCGGTGGGTGTTGTGAAAAGACGTTTAACCGCATTTTTCGTGCTATTGACGGTCTTCATTACGTTCGGTATCAACACGGAAGAGGAAGAAATAGCGAAATCTGATTCGGAATCTAAAGAACCCGTCGAAGAATCTGAAGATGAGAGTTCCACGTCTGATACCGAAGAACAAACTGAAGATTCTGAAGAAACTAAACCGGTCGCAGAAGCTGAAAAGGAAGAGACCGAAGAGGCTACTCCACCTCCGCCCACAACTCCTTGGAAGCGCTTACCAGTAACCACCAAAATACCAGTAAATTACGATATAGATCTTCCACAAGACATTTGATATCTAGGTTCAGCTAGAAAGGTTCAACCCCATGTCGCAAAATAGAAAGTCGATAACACACTTCACGCTAGCAATCGATCTCGCTGGTTTGTGTTTGAGTATAGGGGTAGTTTGCCTCATCTACCTGCTCTGGATCAACCCAGAAGCACAAGAAATCCTCAGAGTCGCAGAAGCTGAGGGCACGGTACCTCCTCGTACTTTTTACATTCTCGTCAAAGACTGGGAACAAGCTAGCTGCGTTGTACTTACATTGTGGTGTCTTTGGTTGTGGTTCTTTCGATATCGCATTTTTCAGAGCGATAGCTACCTACTCGACCTAGACATCTTGCATCTAGATCGCATGCAACAAATCGACGAAGAGAATAGTGAGAATACACTGGACTTCGTAGAGAAAAGGGTGGCACAGTTAAAGGGCACCCTCACGGATTCTCAGCTAGTCAATGCGCTAGACCTCGCCGTTCGGCGGATTCGCTTAAACAGAAACTTCCAAGAAGCGAATGATGTCGCAATGGAAGTTTGTGATCTACATTTGGAACTGTTAAACTCGAAACTTGCTATTTCGAAGTACATTCTGTGGGCTATTCCTTCAATCGGATTTTTGGGTACGGTGCGAGGTATTGGTGTTGCCCTTAGTCTCGCGAACGAAGCTCTAGACGAAGGAAAAATCACTGGAGTAGCTGCGAGTTTGGGCGTCGCATTTAATTCGACCTGGGTTGCTCTGGCACTCAGTTTATTCCTCATGTTTATTTCAAACTCTTTGCACGGTCGCGAGGAACGACTAGTCGCGCAGTTCAAGAACTATGTATCTTCGACTTTTATTCCGGTGTTAAGCGTGCGCATGAACTCACCAGAGCCACGTGAACAAATTTCTCTTGAGAAACAGTGAGCGGGAACAAGGTAAGTCGGGACGACACTATAGGATTTGGACTATCGTTCCTTGATGTATTGAGTTGCGGACTCGGTGCGTCGATCCTACTTCTGTTGATACTTAAACATGGGGTCGCAGAAGTTGCTTCAGACTCGACGCAAGATGTCGCGGCGAGACATGAGAGGATTCAACAACAACTGGATGATCGACTAGCAGAGAAAGCAGCTTTAGAAGCAGAGTTACTAGTTTCACAGAGTCAACTGCGTGAGGCAGTGGAAACACGAGAAGCGCTTACCGAACAACAGAAACAAAGCCAGGAGGAGTTGTTAGCACAACTCAGTGCATTGAGCCAAGCACGTTCTGACTTAGAGACCGCAAAGGAAACCGTGACGGACCTCCAAGCGCAGCGCGAAGCTCAAAGAGCAGTAGCAGAGGAAGCGGAATCGGTAGCAGGTCAAACCGGACAACTAGGAGGCATCCGCGTGCGATCTGAAGGTGTTGTCATTTTGTTGGATCGCTCCGCGAGCATGCTCGACCATTCTTTGGTTGAGATTGTGCGGCTGCGCGCAGCCCACCCTCATTATCGAAACACAGCGGCAAAATGGGTGACTGCCCGGAATTCCGTGGGCTGGGCTTTCAAACATGTCGATCTTGGCAACTCGTTTCAAATACTCACCTTTAGTGATTCAGTGACTGACGCGTCGGGAAAAGAGATTGCATCCGGCGCGAAATTAAATTGGCTGAGTCGAGGAGATCCAGGAAACACGTTTAGGGAGATTCAACAATCGATACTCAAGATTGAAGCAAACGGACCGACAAACTTGGAAGCAGCCTTTGATGTCATTTCAACCTTAGACCCCAAACCTAAACAAGTGATATTGATTACTGACGGATTACCGACAGTACCAGGTACTGCGCGACTTCGTTCCATTCGTGGGTGTTCCTCACCCGCACGACTATCTCCAGAGTGCCGTGCGCGGATCTTTGATCGTGCAGTCAAACTATTTGAACGTGAACTACCAAAAACTGAAATTAGCACGATTTTGCTACCACTTGAAGGCGATGCTGGTGCGATGCGTAAATATTGGACCTTCGCCTCAAACTCCGGCGGTCGAGTGTTAACGCCCGCGCCGAATTGGCCACCAATTTAGACGAGCGAAAAGACATTGTCTACTTCTCGTGCTGGTCCAACATCTTTAAGCTTTCTAGATGTCATTGCCTGTGCATTCGGTGCTATTGTGCTATTAATTCTGATTCTCCCAATAGGCCAAGAGGCGAAAGAAGAACCGGAAAGTGTAGACTTTGGTGCGACGGGAAGGCTCTATGTTGCAATAGACGTCGTGGATGCAGAAATTAAAGCCTTGGCACAAGAACTGCAGACAAACGACGACCTTCTCGCGAGTATTGAATCTGAAGCGGTGTCCATAGAAGATACTACCAAACAAGCTAAACAGGCGGTACAACAAACCATTACGCAGCTCGATGCCGTGCATACACAACAAAGTGCTTTAGCTGCGACTGCTGCAATCTTGTCTAAACCTGCTCCTCAAACGCCAGAACCGCAGGAGGTTGAGTCAGAACTTTCTGGTATTCCAGTGGACTCAGAATACTTGGCTTTCGTCGTCGACACCTCGGGCAGTATGCAGGCGATTTGGGACTACGTGATAAAAGAAATGGAACGATTTTGGTTGCTATATCCAGATATAAAAGGTTTTCAAATCATGAACGACAATGGTCATTACCTTTCGCGAATCGGTAGTGGTCGTTGGATCCCCGATAGCACAGTTGCTCGAAAAGCTGCTCTGCACAAAATGAAGTCTTGGTATAGCTTCTCTAACAGTAGCCCAGCAGAAGGCATCGTGGAAGCGATTGGCGACCTCTATCGAGATGATATAAAGATGGCTGTGGTAGTGGTGGGAGACGAATACTCTGGGGGCTCGTTTTCAACGTTGTTGGATCAAATCGATAGAAAAGTGCGGTCGCGATCGGTCAAGGCGGACAGTTTGCGGATTCACGCCCTTGGTTTCTGGAATATGGTCGGTGGATCGGGGAACAGATTTGCGATGCTAATGCGCGCGCTGACTGAACGCTACGATGGTGCGTTTGTCGCCTTAGAATCCAATCCAACGTTTTCGGTTCCGTCTCCACTACCATCGATCGTACCGTCAATCAATATTCCGTGGCCTTAGAACTTTGTTTCAGGAAGGATATGGAGAAACCTTGCAGATTTCCCTATAGTAAGGTTTTAAACTGTGTTTCAGACGCTGACGGACACTGTTGCCTATGCCAGCGCGGTGTTTCGCACAAGAGATAGCGAACTAAAACCTTAGATTGTATTAGATCGTATGACAGGTTTGCTTAAACACGTACTACGAGATTTTGAAATTATTATTATTTATAAGTTAAACAACATCAGGATGTCTCATAGACCGCTAATGTGATGGATGCATTCTGTCCCTACACCAATCGACACAGTTAATTGACTACGTACTTCATCAGGAGATTTTTACTCATCATCCCCACATTTTTGGGGGTTACTCTTTTGGTGTTTGTGCTCACGAGGCTAGTGCCCGGAGGGCCGTTAGAGCGAGCGTTGAATGAAGCTGCTATGGCAGCTTCAGATGGGACTATAGGAACATCGTTTGAACACACTGGGCCGGGTGGGAGCACGCTTTCTGAAGATCAGATGGAGCAGATGGCAGAATATTACCAGTTCGATAAAAATCCATTTTATGGTTATGTCTTGTGGTTAGGAAACATTTGCAGGTTTAATCTAGGATATTCAACTAAATACCACAAACCAGTGTGGGACATAATCCGATCACGCCTGCCTATTTCGTTGTTTTATGGCGTCGCAACGCTAATCCTCACTTACGGAGTGTGTATTCCTCTTGGAATTGTCAAAGCAATAAAACATCGAACGGTGTTTGACAACATTAGCTCTGCTGTCGTATTTACTGGCTATGCTATTCCAAGTTACGTAGTGGCTATTGCGTTATTGACGCTGTTCGCATCCGATGCTGGGCTAGGGTTAGGATGGTTCCCATTAAGTGGATTTGTGAGTTCGGATTTTGGGTCACTATCCCCGGTGGGAAAAGTTCTCGATGTGCTGTACCACGCGGTATTGCCACTCATTGCGTATGTCGCCGGAAGTTTCGCTTTTATGACGATGTTGATGAAAAATTCTTTAATGGATAATCTTGCTGCTGACTATGTGCGAACGGCGATTGCTAAAGGTCTGAATTTTCGGACCGCGATATTCAATCATGCTTTACGAAATAGCCTTATCCCGATCGCGACTTCCTTTGGCAATAATCTTTCTCTGATTATTACAGGATCGTTCCTGATTGAAACGATTTTCAATATAGACGGTTTTGGTTTGCTAGGGTTTGAATCACTCGTCGATCGCGATTATCCCGTCGTGATGGGCATTATCGTGATTTCATCTCTCTTGTTCTTACTGGGTAACATCCTATCGGACATTTGCGTGGCGATTGTTGATCCTAGAGTAAAGTTCGGAGCTGACGGATCGAATCAGTAAATTGTTCAAACTCTCTTTAGACCCACAAACCGTTAAACAATGGAAACGATTCCGTTCTATAAAGCGCGGCTATTACTCGGCAGTGATCCTAGTATTTTTATTGTGTCTAAGTTTTTTCGCGGAGCTATTTATTAATAGCCGTGCGTTAATTGTGTCCTATGAGGGGAAATGGTTCTTTCCGACCTATGGTAAGGTTATTCCCGGTACAACTTTCGGTTTGGATTACGACTCAAAGACTAATTACAAGGAACTCAAGAAACTCTTTAAGGAACAGAAAGAAGGTAATTGGGTATTGATGCCACTGGTACCTTATGATCCATTTGAGACTCACGATGCCCCTGTTGATGACGTTTTGTATACCTACGGAGCTGAGCCGCCGTCGTGGGAAACCCAACACTATCTTGGAACGGACACGCTGGGTAGGGACATTTTGGCTCGCATCGCATATGGTTTTCGAATTGCCATGAGCTTTTCATTAGTTCTGCTTGTTTGTTCCTATGTTGCGGGCATAGCGGTTGGTTGCGCGATGGGGTATTGGGGTGGTGCTTTCGATCTATTATTTCAGCGACTTATCGAAATCTGGAATACCATTCCTTTCTTGTATGTGATCATGATTGTGTCTGTTGTAGTTAGTGCAAATTTTTGGACGCTTGTATTTGTGATGGTCATTTTCGGTTGGACTGCAATGACTTGGAACATGCGCACATCTACGTATAAAGAGAAATCGAGAGAGTATGTGAACGCAGCTCGTGCTCTGGGTGCAAGCAATGTCAGGGTAATCGGTGTCCACATTCTCCCAAATACAATTTCGGTTATTGTGACCTTTATCCCATTCTCGATTGCCGGTGGTATAGCTGCCTTAACGGCGTTAGACTATTTAGGTTTCGGGCTGCAGCCACCTACTCCAAGTTGGGGTGAACTGTTAAGGAGTGGGATGCAGAGGCTAGATCATTGGTGGATTGTGACTTCGGTGGCGGTAGCGATCATCATCGTTTTGTTGATGGTTACTTTCATCGGTGAAGCCATTCGCGAAGCATTTGATCCCAAAAAATTCACTTATTATGAATGAGGAAAATTTTTCTATGAAACTGTTTGACCGGCCACTTTATGGATTTGTCGTGATTGGTCTGTGTTGGGCTATCTTACATGGATGCTCAACTCCAGAAAACGAGTCTTCAGAGGTAGAGGAGTTCGATGTATTTATTGCAGAAGAGGACTTACTACCAGATGAGCTGCCTCTCAATCTCTCTTGGTATACAAACGATATCGATCCTGAGTTTGCATCACCAGATGCGATACGAGGAGGGACGTTTCATACCTGGATTCTTTCTTATCCTCTGACTATGCGCACTGTTGGACCAGACTCTAACGGAAGCTTTGCTAATTTTCTTCGACCCATTCAGTTTGGACCAATCGCGTTTCATCCGCAAACTCGTCGTCCAATACCAATGATAGCGACTCATTGGGCTTTTGGAGAGGACGAGAGATCGATTTATTTTCGAATACATCCCGACGCAAAATGGTCTGACGGCGAGCGCGTGACTGCAGATGATTTTGTCTTCACTTTGCGTTTCATGCGATCCAAGGAAATTATCGCTCCTTGGTATAACAATTACTACACCGAGCGAATCACGGATGTGAAAAAATACGACGAGCTAACCTATGGCGTACGTGGAGCAGATGTCAAGCCAGAGTTAGAGATGTTCGCCAATTTCTCATTTGGTCCACGTCCTGAACACTTTCATGAGCTCACAGATTCTTGGGTAAGAGATTTCAACTGGAAACCAGAACCAACTACGGGCCCGTACCATGTTGCAACCATGAGGGATGGCAAGTATGTAGAGTTCGAACGAACAGAAAATTGGTGGGCAAACGACCTCAGGTATGTTCGCAACCGGTTTAACCCGGAGAAGATTCGCTTTACTGTGATAAGGGACGAGCACACGGCTTGGCTACACTTCTTGAAGGGTGAGATAGACTCATTCGGCCTCACGATTCCCGAGTTTTGGCACGACAAGGCGGAAGCCAGTCCATTCAAAAAAGGGTATATAGCAAAGTATTGGTTTTACCATAATCTGCCTGTTCAACCTTCAGGACTATTTCTGAACACCGCGAAACCACTACTAGATGATGTAAATGTCCGTTATGGCCTAGCCCATTCAATGAATATTGATAGAGTTATTCAGACTATATTGCGGGGTGATTATGAGCGCTTAGACACATTCACGAGAGGGTACCGAGAATACGACAACACTTCGATAGAACCGAGAGAGTTTGATCCTAAATTAGCAGGCGAGTATTTTGAGAAAGCAGGCTTTACAAGTAAAGATCGAGATGGTATTAGGGTTAAGATGGACGATGAGGGCAACGTAATCGCTAGATTGTCGTTTGTCATCACATACGGAAGACCAGCACATACCCCTCGTTTAGTGATTTTAAAACAAGAAGCGGAGAAAGCGGGTGTTGAGTTAAATTTGGAAATGTTAGATTCTGCTGCGTCTTTCAGCAAAATGCAAAAAAAGAAGCACCAGATTGCGTCTTTAACGTGGAGTGCTGGTGGATTTGCACCTAGTTATTGGCAACATTTTCATTCGGCGAACGCGAGTGCCGAAGACAAAACCAACAACGTTACGAGTACGGCAATACCAGAAATGGATGAGTTGATAATGAAGTTTCGGAGCGCATCAAGTTTAGAAGAACGAACTGGTTTAGCACAGACTTTGGAGCAAATGGTACACGACCATGGCGCTTTCATTCCCACGTTCAAAGTCCCGTACACAAGGGAAGCCGCGTGGCGTTGGATCCAACTTCCGGAATGGATTGGAACAGAGACTTCAGGTACCTTGATTAACAGTCAGGCGAATTCCTATGGCTTCTCGAATGGCGGCTTGTTTTGGATCGACGAAGAAGAGAAAAAAGAAATCTTCGCATTGAAGCGAAAGGGGGAGGAGATGGAACCGCTCACGATTATCGATCAGACATATCGTATCGTGCCAGTAGATAATCCAGAGGTACAAGAAGGTCAGTGACCCATACCATATTGGCCTGAAGTTTTGTCCTGTCGCGCTCCAAACCAAAGCACGAGTAGATATCTGATTTGATCTGCATTGATACAGTGAGATAAGGGGACAATCAATCGATTGAAAGTATTGAGTTTGTCCCTACATTACCGCTAGTCAGCCCAGTCAGATTATTGAGGTATTTGAAACTTTTGCTTTGGTACGCTCAATCTATTTAAACAACTAGTATCAAAATATCGGAGGAAAATTAGTGCTCAACGCGGACCAATTGACTCGCACTTATGACACTGTCGTCGCAGCACAGGACGTTTCATTTGAAATATCACCAGGTGAAATCGTTGGCCTGCTAGGACATAACGGAGCGGGTAAGACCACGGTCATGAAATTACTCACCGGATTCATCGAACCGAATTCGGGGAATGCTTTTGTCGATGGCATTAATGTCCAAGAGTCGCCTGTCGCAGCCCGTGCAAACTTAGGTTATTTACCCGAGAGTCGCCCTCTGTACAAAGAACTTAGTGTGGTTGACTACCTTTGGTTTTCTGCCACCGTGCGTGGAATTTCGAAGAGTCAGCGGCGGGAAAGCGTTGAGCGAGCCGTCCGTGATACCGACCTCTCAGATCGAGCGTTGGACGACATTGGGACACTCTCTCGAGGGCTGCAACAGCGAGTGGGCGTCGCACAAGCGATACTGCACCAGCCTAAGGCGTTGATATTGGATGAGCCTACTAACGGCTTAGACCCGTCACAGACACAACATATGCGAGAGTTAATTCGAGACATGGCCAAAGACGCGACGATCGTGCTATCTACCCACATCATGCAGGAAGTTGAGGCTATCTGTAATCGTGTCCTCATTATGCGGGATGGGAACATCGTAGTTGACGAGCTATTGAAGAACTTAAAGGAAGGCGACCGTTGTTGGTTACGTAGTAGTTCGGAAGACGCAGACGTGCGCGCCGCGCTCGAACCATCAACGACTGTTCAGAGAATCGATGGCCGATATTTGCTTTCTTCAATAGACGATGACACTAAATGTGACATTCCTGCGATCGTGCGCGAGCTAGTGGCAAAAGACATCGTGGTCAATTCCATTGAACCAGAGAAACGAGACTTAGAAGCACTTTTCCGTTCAGTCAGCGAGGGAGGTATCTAATGAATTCTGAAACCCTCATTGCGGTTGCGTCAAAAGAACTTCGATTGTTCTTTGGTTCACCCATCGGCTACCTTTTTATAGCTGCCTATCTCGGTCTCACACTGTTTGTATTTTTCTGGGTGGAAACTTTTTTCGCCCGAAACATTTCGGACGTCAGACCGATGTTCGAGTCGCTACCTGTACTACTAATTTTCTTATGCTCAGCTCTCACGATGAGAATCTGGAGCGATGAACGACGTACGGGTACTTTAGAGTTCATTGTTACTCTCCCGGTAACACCTTGGGAGCTTGTACTAGGCAAGTTTGCGGCTTGTATGACCCTGCTGATATTATCACTCCTATTGACTTTACCGTTGCCAATTAGCGTGGCGGTAGTAGGAAATTTGGATTGGGGACCTGTGGGAGCGGCGTATTCTGCTGCGCTACTTCTCGGAGCAGCATACCTCAGCATCGGACTATTTGTGTCTTCTCGCAGCGAGAATCAAATTGTCACCCTCATCATCTCGGTATTGGTGTGCGGTGTTTTTTATATGCTCGGCAGTACCTTTCTTACGAGTCTAGTGGGTACAAATTTTGCGGACTTTTTGAGTGAACTTGGTTCCGGTTCGCGCTTTGAGTCCATAACTCGAGGAGTGCTCGACGTTACCGACTTCTACTACTACATTTCCATAACCGCATCGTTTTTAGTGCTTAATGTGTTCGCAGTGGAAATGATTGGGTGGACGAAGAGAGGCGCGCAGGAACGACACCTAAATCGGTCATTTATCTGCGGATTAGTCGTATTAAACTTAGTTGTAGCCAACATTTGGATTGCTCAATTGCCTCCTTTAAGATGGGACGTCACCGCTGGGCAACAATACACCATGTCGGATGTGTCAAAACAGGAACTCGCTAAATTGCAGGAACCTCTACTCATTCGAGGGTACTTCAGTGCTAAAACGCATCGTCTACTTGCACCACTTGTACCACAATTACGCGATCTCATGTCGGAATATTCAATTTTTGGTGGCCGCAACGTTGTCGTTGAATTTATTGATCCTGTATTGCACCCAGAATTGGAAGATGAAGCGAATAAAAAGTACGGGATTCAACCCGATGATTTTGAGGTTGAAGATCGGTATCAAAGGTCGATCGTGAAGTCCTATTTCCATATTCTGATTCGTTACGGCGACGAATTCGAAGTGTTGCGTTTCCAAGACTTGATTGAGGTTAAGGCTGAGGGTGAAATGGAACTTGACGTACAGTTGCGTAATCCTGAATATGACATCACGCGAGCTATCGCTAGAGTACGATCAGAATTTCAAGCTGGTGGTTCGATTTTTGACTCTGTACCAGGCAGTGTGGAATTCACTGGATATATCTCGGCCGAAGATTGGTTGCCACCGGAACTGATAGAAGTTAAAAACTCCCTCGTCGAAGCGTTAGACGAAATTAAAGAGAACTCAGCCGGGAAGTTCTCGTGGCAAATACTAGATCCGATTGCTGGAGACGGTTCGTTGGCACGGGAAATCGCTGAAAATTTTGGCTTCCAACCGATGGCGGCAAGTTTGTTTGACTTGAACCAGTTCTATTTTTACTTAACGCTATCAGATGGAGCTTCCGTAGTTAGCATGAGGCTACCGGATTCCCGCGACGTTGAAGGGTTTAAACGCCTTTTGGAAGAAGGCGTGAAGCCGTTCACAGAAGGGTTACTCACTTCGGTAGCTATATACACCTCGACACCGAGCGTTCCCCAATACACGGGTCAACCACAACCTACCGCTAGGTTTAACGACATGTCTGGATACCTGCGTGGCGATTATGAGGTTCAAACAGTAGATTTACGTGGTCCAGTGCCTAGTCACGCTGATGTATTAATGGTGATCGGTCCCAACGACTTGGATCAGGAACAAGTGTTCGAGATTGATCAGTTTCTTATGCGTGGCGGTACTGTACTCATTGCAACTTCAGCGTTTACAACTTCTCTCATGGATCGAACGCTGTTAGCAAACCGTGCTTTAACGGGATTGGATGACTGGCTCGCTCACCACGGCGTGAATGTGGAACAAACTATGGTTATGGACGTAAATAGTGGTGTTTTTCCCATCCCTGTACAACGTGAGGTAGGCGGCTTCATATTTGAGGAGATTCAAATGTTTGACTACCCGTTTTTTGTTGATGTACGGCACGAAGGTTTTGTTGACGATCATCCAATTGTCAATAACTTAGATCAGGTAATTTTTGCATGGGGGTCGCCATTGACGGTAGACGAGGAGCTTAACTCCGATCGTGAAGTAATCGAAATTCTCAGGAGTTCAAAAGATAGCTGGACCAATTCAGCCCCAGAATTGATGCCGAAGTACGATCCTTCGGGCAACTCTCCCTATGTACCAGGAATAGACCTCGAACCAAAATTGCTGGCCGTGAGCGTAAAAGGAATTTTCACGAGCTTCTTCGAAGAGTCTCCATTGTTGGTTGCAGCTCGTGAACAAGCAGCCGCGGAAGCAGCAGCCAAAGCTGCGGCTGATGCCGAGGAACTGGACGCAGACTCCACCGAAACAAGCATCCCTGATGAAGAAAACCTTGATGTTGAAAGTCTTGACGACGAAAACACTGACGACGATGCACTTATGGAAGAATTGCAAGAGTTGCAAGACGGTGAGGATGATTCTGAGGCAGAAGAAGACACACTCGGTGTGATTGGTACCGTAATATCGCGTTCACCAGAGTCAGCTCGATTAGTCGTCCTCGGATCGTCAGACAGTCTTTCCGATATCGTGCTAAACATGATTGGCCAAACCCACGGTACGATTTACACCCAACCCTTGCAATTCGTCGCCAACGTCATTGATGTTTCTATGGAAGATTCGTCGCTGTTATCAATTCGTTCGAGAGGTCATTTCAGTCGTACCTTACCTCCACTAAAACCCGCACAACAGAGAACATTGGAGATCATGAACTACATATTTGCGATTTTGGGTCTTATGATCGTGGCTGGAGTTAGCTACCTGTCCCGACGAGTGGTTGGAAATCAGCGCAGTCAGTGGTTTGGAGCGAATCGATGAAACAGAATTTTCTTATAGGACTGTTCGTTGTTCAAGTCTTAGTAATTGCCTTGTTTTTGCTGACTCAATCGGGTGGTGTTCGTAGTCCGGAAGCATTTTTGGACTTTGATGCTGCGTCCGTTGATAGATTTGTCATAGCTGGTAAAGATGAATCAATCGAATTGACTAAGGACGGAGAACAATGGGTTCTTCCCGACGGAAATCCAGCGGATGTGGAAAAAGTCGAAAGGGTCATCGGAAAACTCGCCGATATCGGCGCGGATTGGCCGGTCGCAACTACCCAGAGTGCAGCTAAGAGGTTTGAAGTTACACAAGCGTCATTTCAAAAACAGATTTCGATCTATTCAGGTGAAAATATGTTAGCGGACCTTTACCTTGGAACTTCTCCGAGTTTTCGCAGAGTACACGCGCGGCAAGTTAACGACGGCGACATCTACTCGATCGAATTTTCGAATTTTGAAGTGGGGACCTCTTTGAGTGGATGGTTAGACAGGAATTTGTTACAACCATCGGGATCAATCCAGTCCTTTGAACGAGTCGGCGCGTACAAATTGGTAAAGGAAGAAGGAAAGTGGACGACGGAGTCCGACACTGAACTCGACGAATCAAAGGTCCGGAGCTATATGGACCGGTTTGAGTCCCTGTCAGTGTTCGAGCTAAGCGATAATGAATTGGCAGAGGCAACCTCTACGACACAGTTTGCTATAGAAGATGACCAAGGTTTCTTTCTGCTCACCATCTATCATTTTGATGTTGCAGATGCATGGGTAGCAGTCAGTGATCGACGTGGAAGTCAATATGGTGTTGCTACATACATCGGCTCACAACTCATCAAAGACCTCACCGATCTTTCACCGGACATAGAAGTGGATGTTGAATCTGACTCTGAGTCAGATGATGACATGGAAGAGATTCTGATCGAAACAGACTAGGTTCATCGCTCTGCGATTGCAAGTTCGCGTTTGAACGACTGGATCACGTTTGATTTACTTGTAATATCGTAAGGGATCGGCGTACCGTGTCCCCATACTGGATTAGGCCAAGCTTCGTCAGTCTTAAGGCGACCGATGACGTGGATGTGTAACTGCGGGACTTGATTACCTAACGCAGCGACATTCATTTTGTCGACTCGCTGGTGTTTTTGGATCGCCTCCGAAGCTCTTTCAATTTCTTGGAATAGAACATCTCGATGTTGACTTGGAATTTCGTGAAAGTCTCGCAAGTCCGGAATCTTCGGTACTAAGATGATCCAGGGAAAGCGACTGTCGTTCATTAGAAGTACTTCACAGAGCTGAAACGAACCCAAATTGAACGTGTCATCTTTAAGTTTTGAATGGATAGAAAACCCCATGATATTCGTTAAACCTCTAAGAGAGCGGTGTGAAGTATACAAAGTAATTGGGTCGAGGAAAGCTATGTCCTATTCACTCAATATTTACCTCAATAAAATGCTCTGCGCAGCAGACTACGTCATTTAACAAGTATCGAACGGGATGGAAATGAGCTCTAGATCTGAGGAGAATTTACGGATCGTCTACATTCTCTATATGGTAGGAGCTTTCTTCGGTGCGATAATGTTCGTCGGAGTGATTCTTGCGTACATTGAAAGGGGTAAGATCACTGATCGATGGCTCGAGAGCCATGTTGAAAAACAGATTCGGATATTCTGGATTTGGTTGATAGTCTTAGTCGTGCTCGTCGTGGGGACAATTGCTGTAGTTTTCCCCTCCGTGTTTGCATTGTCATCTGGAGACTTTCCAGTCGGAGTCGTCGCCGGATTAGGAGTTTTGTTCGCGATTTCATTGCTCATACCGTTGGGACTATTTTTGTACGTGCTGATCACTTCGATTCAATCACTCAAGTGTCTTGATAGAGGTGAATCGATCGAATCGTTTTAATGTTCTCGTTTGTACGATTTTTTGAATATTTTTGTTCCCCCGACTTACAAGTCGGTTTTCCTTGCAATGTCACGATCACGATCTTGGGCTGAAAAATTTTGGAACCCAGACTCCCCCAAAAAGCGATTTGGATTCTTCGGGATAGGTCTTCCGTGCGTTCTCGGTAGGGTTCTATCCTTTGGAGTTCTCGAAACAGATTTCTAAAAATGGAAGGGGTTCACGCGATCATCGAATCAGATACATTTAATGTTCGTTTTGGAACCCATTAACATACCGAACGATTAGTCAACGAATTCCGCGACCACAAAGCTCTTTGTTCAATCCACGAAATGGAAGACGACTACTGTCGAACAGAGCGCGACTACCGAAATTCCAATGACCCCGATAAATATCTTTGCAGTACGTTTCGCAGGGACGTCAACTAGTGCTTCATTTTGCTGTTTCGCATCTTGGTCTTTCGGTTTGTTTTGTTTTTGCAAAAACACTATCGCGAGGATGATCGCAAGCAAAGTCACCGTAACGATGAGGATCTGTATGAGTCTCATGAAAAACTATTTGTCCTGAGTGGTAACATTCGAATCGAAACCGTCTGTGCCATTGTAGTGCAACACTTTGAGTTCCTAATCGACACATGTTGCGATATTTCTGAATTTGATCAATGGAGCATCAAGTGAAATTATGCCTTTTTTCGCCCAAGAGCGTGACTCCTATTTATATACTCACACACTGGAACTAAGAATACGGTTTTCTGTCTAACGTACGAGAAATGAGAACTCTTATCCTAGCGTCAATATCGGTGTGAAAGTGACCAATCTCTTACGCAACTTTTCGGTCTTATTTCGTGCTTTAGTCGTATGCGTTCTTACTATTGTGAGCGTTGCTTACATTTCATCTGCAGATGATTCCTCAGACGAGGGGAATCCATCATCCACCAACGATAGTACACTTGATGAAGAAAGTGAGAGGACGGAAGATGAAATGCCCGATCCAGACGAAAAGCTACTTGAAGAACTAAAGACTTTCCAGCGACTCTTAGAAGAAAATGACGAATCCAGTCGAGAGTACTCTGATGACACACGATGTATTGAAACAAGACGAATACGACACTACCAGGTATTGAGTGAACGTTTTGTTGCATTTGAAATGCGTCTCTCCGACGAAATCTACCTCATACAGTTTGAGCAAAAATGTCCGGGACTTCAAAAAAGTGGGTCACTCGCATTCGATATTGGGAGCGGACCTGGAGGACGGCTTTGTGTCAGCGATAGTGTTCGACCGCTTGATAGTGGTCTTGGGACACAAACTGGGACGCTGGGAGGCTGTCGAATCCCTTCGATAGACAAAATCACGAAAGTTCAGCTGGTTCAACTAGAAAGAGGACTCGCTTCAAATCGCGTAGAATGATTTCGTCTGCACAATGCAGCCGGTCGTAACATTCGCTCCACTTAATATAAAAACACATCGAAGTTGGCCTATGCTTGATTTTTACTTCTGGAGAACTATTTGAACGCGACTTCAGAATTGCGCATTGATCTTGTGCAACCAAATTGGAATTCGACCTACATGAGCGCTATTGCGGGCGCGGCCGCTTACTTTGGTTTGAATTATTCGGCCCCGACGATGTATGTTGAATCTGGCTACTACGCCGCGATCAACATACAACGCGATCTTAAACCTTGTGGTCCATATTGTTGGAATCACCGGCCAGTTGCAAGAAACTTAGAGTCAATGGGACTCCGCGTGACTTGGTTACACAGTCCATTCGACTGTGATTCGTCGGATCATCGAAAGCATTTACTGGATCAAATTTGTGCTCTCGACGATGAATCCATCCTATGCATGGTGGGTCTTGAGTTTCAGTTACTCTGTCGTCGGGACGCGAAGATGTTGTTTTTTGCGATGCCTTGGGGACCAGATGTTCCTACATGCGTTCCTGAACTGTCTTTCGCTGATCTA
This sequence comes from Gammaproteobacteria bacterium, assembly GCA_009840305.1. Taxonomy (GTDB): domain Bacteria; phylum Pseudomonadota; class Gammaproteobacteria; order Pseudomonadales; family Azotimanducaceae; genus Bin55. The sequence goes on from VXNY01000028.1 coordinate 244,209, forward strand.
ATCGAGGGGAAACACTTCCCTGGAACCGCGTGGTTTACTGTTACTCCAACCGGCGTGTCACCTCGTTCGACACGATTACAGAACTCGTTCGAAAGCGCTGTTACTTTCTATGAACAGACTGAACAATCAAAGGACTCAGAGTACTATTTTGGACCTCGTGCTTGGAAACAATGGGCGGCAAAATTAGAGTCAGGGTGCTATGACAAACATGGACATTGGTGGAGCAGTATGGTATGGGGCGAGTCTCGGCGACGAGCTGGCGAGTACTTTGCTAAAGAGTGGGGTAGTGTCCCCAATCTAGGAGTTGAACTTGGCCAAGAATTCACCACGATATCAGATTTTGTCAATAAAGCTGCGAGCAACGAAATATCGGATTCGGAACGTGCTGGTTTCATACGTCGAGCACAAAAGATTGAAGCTCGGCTTAGCGAGACTTTAGAAAAGTGTAAAGACTATTTGAACACTTACGAGTCTAATTAGTTCGTTTTGTAGGAAGATTGCCGAAGTTGCTCTCCATGTATTTCTACCTAACGATGCCTCTATTCCTTCAGGTCTTTCGTAGACCATTGACAGCCAATGCTATACGGGTTGATGGGTGTTCAATCTCTTGATCGGACGCGTTCCTGCTCTTCGTCGAACCGCTAAAATTCACACAATCAAATTTATACATGAATAGGTACTAGAGCTCCTGTTTACAGTAGACTCCGAAGACTAATAGATGACTACGTTTGACATTCGTGAGCTAGAACGAATCAGCGGTCTAACCGAGCGCCAAATACACAGTGTAGCCCGCCGAGGACTCATTTGTCCTTTGAAAAAACAGCACGATCAGTCGGACCCATTGTCCTTTCAAGATATCATCACGCTACGAAAGATTGGGCAGTTGATTTCTGCACACTGTTCGTTCTCGTCAGTTCTCCGACAACTGTGTGATATTCAGACGAAAAAAGTACCAGATCAGCCGCTATCTGCGTTGAACGTAACAACCATTGGTCCATACTTGGTAATTCGGGTCGAAGGAGTATTTCAACACATCACCTCTGGCCAAACATTTTTGAACTTCGATATGGATCACGAAAAGGAACGTTCAAATGTCTTGCAATTTCCATTACATTCCGATACGCCACCGACACACTCCTTTGCTGCTACTTTGTCGGAGTCGGAGTTAGAACGCATCCTAGACAGTGATGAATTGACGAGCGATGATTGGTTCAATCTAGGAATTCAATTCGAAGCACTCAACGAAAACGTACGTGCTCGTAGTGCATATCGAAATGCTATCGGACTAGACGAAGACAATATTGATGCCTACATTAATCTCGGTCGTTTACTCCAACTTGATGACAAATTTCGAGATGCAAAGAAACTATACGAGAAAGTCTTACAACTTCGACCAGAGAATGAGTTAGCAAATTACAACTTAGGGACATTGTTCGATATGTTGGATGAGTTTGATTTGGCAGTACGTTATTATCAACGTGCTCCAAATATGGCAATGGCGCACCACAATTTGGCGCGAATTTACGATCAACTAGGTAATGAAGTCAAAGCAGCTCGGCACTTATCGATCAAGCATGAGTTAGAGCACGAGTAGCTCGCTAGCTTTCGTTAGGTTCGTAATCGTCGGGATCTGTTGGTCGAGAAAGGTCGTGGGACTCAGTATTCGCGATTAAGTCTGAAATCATGTAAATACACGAGCCGCAATTCAATCCAACCCCTAGTTGTTTTGTGACTGCATCAAGGTCTTTGCAACCCGCGCGTACGCATTTAATTATCTGATTCGTAGTTACCGCGCTACAAAGACATACATACATAATACTATTGTAAATAATAATCATTATTATTTACAATTTCAATAGGTTAGATCCCGAAAATACAATCAACTTTGTTGTTTTTTGTTTTAAAATACAAAATAAGTAAACTATACAACCTATAGAACATTGAGAACAAAACTATGCAAGTACAAGACCCACAAATCTTTGTTCACTTAAACGCAGTGTTGAAAAATGAACTGACTGCGATTAACCAGTACTTTCTTCACTCGCGAATGCTGAAAGATTTCGGATTGAACCGACTCGCGCACCATGAATACGAAGAGTCGCTTGAGGAGATGAAACATGCCGACATGTTGGTTCAACGTATCCTGCTGTTAGAGGGAGTACCGAACTTGCAAGAACTTGGGCACTTGAGGATCGGAGAACGGCCAGAGGAGATGCTAAGATGCGATTTAGAACTCGAAATGCAGGCACTTCAGGATCTACGCGACGGTATCGAATTTTGCGAATCAGTACGAGATTACGTTTCTCGAGAGCTTTTCGAAAGCATCTTGGAAAATGAGGAAGAACACGTTGATTGGATCGAAACTCAGTTGGATCTCATTGAGCGCATAGGAGTAGAGAGCTATTTAGAACAGCAAATGCACGAATAGTCGTTCATAAGCGATATCGTTGAACGAGGATTTACGCATTCTTCGCAATAGCTGATACCAAATTGTGGTGCGATACATTGGCACACCTCTGCTAGTTACTTCACTTGTCAAGTTGCACGACGTTTAACAAGCGTTTGGAAGCCTGTTCTTTGCGACGCCCCCACCATATGAGCAGCGACATACAGCATATCGCGATCAGGATCATGCCTGAAATCCACGTTGTGGCTACCAAAGGACTTGTTCCGAGTTGTCCCATTTGATAGACACAGACACTCAATGTATATGCGATTATTACGCTCCAGGCAACACTGAAAGTGGCCCAATACCCACCTAGCTCTCGTAAGATCACTCCGATTGTGGCGACACAAGGAACGTAAAGCAGTAGAAACACTAAATAACTGAACGCCCCAAGTTTTCCGTCAAATAAAGCTTGCATCGCTAGAACAGTGTTGATGTCAACGTCGTTCTGAGCGGCTCTTTCTTCTAATGTATCGGCGTGGTCAAATGCCAAACCGAGGGGATCCAACATCGACTCTCCAAGTGCAAGAAGATTTCGTGGCACAGAAACAATTGCGGTGGTCAGCGTTGTACGATAATCAAATGCTTGATTACTGTCGGTACTCGGTGTGTATAGGGCGTCAAGCGTTCCAACTACGACTTCCTTAGCGAAAAAGCCCGTGAATATCCCCACTGTCGCTGGCCAGTTATCTTTGTCGATTCCCATAGGGGTTAATATTGGAGTAATCGTTCGACCAATTGCTGCGAGTACTGACTGCTCACGGTTCTCGTTTCCAAAGGAACCATCCGTTCCAATAGAACTAACAAACTGAAGGACGATTACAACTAACACAATGGCGCGTCCTGCGCGTAGCACAAAGTCTCTAAGGCGGTGCCACGTATGTTGAAACAGATTTCGCAACTTCGGTACGTGGTACTTTGGCAGTTCTTGAGAAAAAGCACTTGAAGATTGACTGACTAAATGATTTTTCACCATCCAAGTGGTGCCCAACGCGACAGCGATTCCAATCATGTAGAGTAGAAATACTAAGTTTTGGCCATGACGCGGAAAAAACGCGGCAACAAATAACACATACACGGTTAAGCGCGCTCCACAAGACATGAACGGTGCCATAATCGTGGTTAAGATTCGATCAGGTTTACTATCTAAGCTTCGAGTGCTCATGACGCTAGGTACATTACAGCCAAATCCCACAATTAGAGGGACTAAAGCTCTACCGGGTAGCCCCACGGCGCGCAATGGTTTGTCAAGGATGAATGCTACGCGTCCCATATATCCCGAGTCTTCGAGTAATGACAAGAACAGGAAAAGCGCTCCAATTACCGGTAGAAACGTTCCAACAAGTTGGACACCACTCCCAACGCCATCAGCGACGACTGCAGTGAGCCAAGCCGGGCTGCCTATGGATTGTAGAAGTAGTCGTGGCGTTTCAACAAAGATTATGCCGCCCATAATGTCAAAAAAATCTATAAAGACTGCCCCTACATTAATCGAAAAAAAGAACATCAAGTACATCACGACTAGAAAAATTGGAATAGCTAGGAAGCGATTCAACACCCATCGATCTATGTAGTGCGTTATGTGTTTTGTCTTATTTGATTTTCTCGCGACTATTTCGAGAATTTCGTCAACGAATTGGTACCGTGCGGAGACTTCAAATGGTTTTTTCGCTTTCATTGTTAGTACTTCTTCGATTGCGTCCAACAAAATTTTTCTCGACTTGGTCCGAGTTGCGTCGACGAGAACTACCGGACATGCTAGCCTTTCACTAAGTTCTGAACAATCGAGTTCTAGGGCCTGCTTGGTTGCTAAGTCCGACATGGTTAGTGCTACAACCATTGGCGTTTCAAGTTCGCGTAATTGGGTCGTAAGGAACAATCCTCGTGCTAGTGTCGTTGAGTCTACTACATTGACGATAACCTCAGCTCGCTGTTGTTGTAAGTAGGTGCGAGTTATCGATTCGTCGACTTTGTCGGTGCTATTTGATTGTGTCAGGTCGTACAAACCTGGCAAGTCAACGACTTCAAAGAAGGAACTCGCGCGGCGAGCCTTACCCGTCTTCTTTTCTACGGTTACACCAGCCCAGTTTCCGGTGCGCTGAATGCCACCGGTCAGAGTGTTGAACAGTGTTGTTTTGCCGCTGTTTGGATTGCCGACCAGCGCGACCGTTGTTGTCACTATGTCATGGGTGCGACGCTTATACAAGCAAGGTCATCGCGCCGTAGACACAGGTCGTAGTCTCGTAGTTTGAGATGGATGGGATCGCCCATCGGCGCAACCCGATGAATTGACACAACAGTCCCTGGCACTAGTCCAAGACTTTGTAGGTGATTAGCGTGAGGGGGCAGTGTTTGATAGCGGAGAATCTTGGCAGACTCCCCTTGTTTGAGCATACTCAATAACGTCATTTAATAATGATAATCATTCTCATTTAAGAAGCAATACTCTATTTGTTCGAAACACAAAAAAAATAAAAAAGCACACGATTGTTCTGCCAGTTTCTTGGAAACTGTTGCTGAGTTTCCACTGGCGCGCCCGCAGGGACTCGAACCCCGAACCCCCAGGTTCGAAGCCTGGTGCTC
>VXNY01000010.1 GCA_009840305.1 Gammaproteobacteria bacterium
CGATATGCCACCCCTTCACGTTCACTCAACCATTCCAAAAAACCTGTCACATCGTGCCAACTCACACCAACGACAGGAAACTCGGGTGCGTTGAGATGCGCATCGTTATGGAATAGGGGTTGCGGGTATCCTGTCTCCTCCACAAACTGCGCGTATTGTGCATTCGTGACCTGATACGTGCCGATAGCATAGGCATCCAGCAGAACATTCCGTTGTGGTTCCTCTGGATCCGTCTTCCGCCATTCAGTCGGAATCGTCCCCATCGTGAACGCCCCAGTAGGGATATGGATTAAGGGGTAATTGAGTCTTTCGATGTGCATGATGTTAAAAGGGCGCACCTTACCATTCTTGGGATGTATATGTTGCTTTTAGGTTTGCGGCACCTGCAAGTTTTACTTCGAGTGTTTTGAGGGAGACAAATAATTTCATCAATTGCTGTTCTTCCTTCATCCGCATGTTATACCACTTGAGGAGCGATTGATCTGTGGCGTGGAGCCTTTGAAAAGCGTCGTCGCGTTCCTCTCGCATTCTGGCATCTGCGTGTTCCGTACTGATGGCAAACTCGATCTCGTCGGGTGAGAAATGGATCGGTGGCAAGGCTGCGATTTCTCGGATTTCTTCAAGGTCTGCATCGTCATAAACGATCGGTTTCTCTTCAACGGAGCGTGGCAAATCCGGTAACGGGGGTTTTTTGTTTTGGTGCTCGTATTCATGGTTTCCTTTCTTGCGAAATGCTGCGAAATATAGCGAAATGCTGCGAAATATAGTGTCTTCTCGGTTTTTGCAGGTTTCCTTTAGCAATTCGGATTTGCGTTTAAGCCTCTTTTTGAAAAAGGGCGTTTCTGTTTCGGCAAATCGCTTTCGGTTCCGAGGGTGAGATAGGTTTGTGTTGCTTTGGTCATATCGGTTTCCTCACGAAACTGGGCAGTAGGCACAGGATATGTGAGGTTTCACAATGGCTGTTTACTTGATAAATTATAATACCTGAAAGTGTAGGAAAAATCAAGTGTTTTCTGACGGGTGTAGCATTTCAACGCCATTATTTATCATTATGTTATTATTATTTAAACATAACAATCTTTTTGAACGGTTATAATAGGAGAAAACAATGCGTAAAGAAGTTTCTACGACGGAATTGCGAGGGAAACTTGGTAAATTGCTTGATGGCGTCCACCGCGACGGAGATCGGCTGATCGTCAACCGAGAGAAAAGCTTTTCAGTATTAGATAGAATATGGGAAAAAGTGCCAGCGATGAGTGCAGAAGAAGCACAAGCAGATATTGAACAAGCAATTGCCGAGGGACGATCGGGGATAGCCCTTAAAAGGAGTTAGTTGGCTCCTTGATGCGCGTTTACTGGATACAACCAGCATATTAGTCCAATTATCCTACTTCCGATGTCTGATAAATCACTTTAAGGGAACTGGGATTTTGACTATCCAATCTCTTTATCCAATTCTTCCTGACTCATCTCCTGGACAAATTTAGGCGTAATTGCGGAGTCCTCTCCTTTTTCAAAAATCCTCTTTTCAAACGCTCTCATCAGGGCATTACGACACCGCTTATTCACATCTCTCGGTGTTCCGCGTTGTAAATTAGACAGAAGTGCCCGGAGTGCATCCTCTGTAAACGGAAAATAAGGGGGCTTGGGTTTTCCTTCAGTTCTGTAGTGAGCGAGAAGCTCACGGACGTATTGCAGCAGCTCTTCTTGATCTTTCACTTCATGAAAGAAAATCTGTCGGGTAATCCGATCCGTGAGATAACCTCCGAGAATCAGTTCAATTTCTTCATATTCCTCTGGCGCGGTCAGCGTAAAATTCATGAAAAGTGTAAAGAAGTAGGGGAGCCGATCTACCAATTCACGCAATCCCTGTCCGAAGGGACGGTATTGCGGCGGTGTAAAATAGATGAAATTCTCCATTTCATCTATCCACAGACAGAATCGGTTGTGATCAGTTACGTCAGTGGAGTCAGATAATCCCGTAAGACAACGAAAAACGCCTGCTAATACCCGAAAATAATCTTGCGTTTTCTCAATGTTTCGATTTAAGCGAAGTTTCCGCAATTCCGTAGTCGTGCATTTGCCAAGAAAGTAGGCATTTAGCCATGAACCAGCTCCCCCATCAATTGGTGAACTTCCTAAATCAAGCAACGCTTTCACGAAGTCACCACTCACCATCGTTTGACGCAGGTTTTGCTCAACTACATTCCGCCCAACAGATTTTACAGTTTTGTCGACTGCCTCTCCTATCCGTTCAAGTCCAATCTGTTCCATAACATCCAGATAAAAATCCTTCGCAGGATTCCCTGTTTCAGTAGGTGTTTGAACTCTTAAAACTTCTATATTCTGGACGCTCGGTGATGTTTCAGGAATATTTTTGTCAGAACTAAAAAAAACTGAAGCGTGCGTTTTGCCGCCGCCAATAGACCCTCGGCATAATATCACTTGCGTTGGTGCTGAGGCTTTGGCTTCCCGGAAGACACTCTTAAATTCGCCTTTGAGTTCTTTTAGACCTGCCCAGGTTGTCTGTTTGGGATCAGTCGGAGGACTAATTGCAAAAGGGTTTTCCCGTAAACAGGCTAAATTCCAATCAATAGAGAAGTTCATAACTCACCTCATTTTTTTCACAGATGGCAAGGCTTTAAGCATTATATGTAACTGCTCAAGATAACGGCGGTACTCACGAAGGCGATTCGTCATCTCCACTTGGGTTCCAGCAAGGTAAGGGTTTACCTGTCGTAAAGCCAACTCAGCCCGATTGTATGGCCACTTTGGAAACATAACGAGATAGATATGCAGCAGCAATTTCAAGGAAGTCCAAGTTTTTGTTATTTGAAAGCGACTCTCGTACCAATTAATCAAACCTCGGTGTGCTTTCATGTCATCTGTCAACATGATAACTTGTCCGGTGTACCGCTTCCGGCCCAGATAAAGTGCAAGTGCACAATTATAACGTTCCCCTCGATTGCGATTTGGGTCGGCGGTCGGCGAAAATCGGTTGAAAATTAGGTTCGCATAATCTTGCTCATAGGGAAAATATCGTCTCGCTTGACGCACGAATTGTAGCATCAGTTTGTCGTAACTTCCTAATCTTTTTCTGCTTTGCCTGATTTCGTGTGGAATCTCTCTTGAGACTTGCACATGGAAAAGTTGCTTTAAAACATCAGTGATGTGGGAACCTCCCACATAAACCTCATGTATGTTTATGAGTGACGATGTATCAGGAATCAGAATATCCATAAGTCTTGGGTTAGGTTGGGAAAAAAATAAGATATGACTCATTTTCACGGTGGGAAAACCGGACGGCATACCGCGTATCAGGCTCTTTAGAAAACGTATCTAAATCTGCCTGGAGTTCCTCAAGGTTCGCCGCGATTCCGTTATCCGTGTTCAGAAGGAGTGCCATATAAATAAGTGCAGGGTATAAAGAAATCCTCGGAGTCGGTGTACTCCGAAGCGTTTCAAAAGCTTGAAAAGTGAGTTCGTAAAGCAGATCTTTTCTTTCCGAATCATGTATTTCCGTCCAGTGTCGATCAATTGTGCCCATAAATATCTGTCCAGTAATGCCAAAGAATTGCTTCCTCAACCACACTGGACTTGTGTGAAAAACTTGGGTTTCTTGAATTTTTGGAAGATACTGAGAAAATCGGATCCCCGTCTCTGTCAATCGAGAGTATCTCTTTCCATCATTCTCAACTGAAACCAAACCGAGGTCTGCCAACCAATGAATTCGTGGCGGCACGATATTTTCGACAGAGCGTTTTGTCTCTTTTTTCCAATGTGCCACTCGATTTCGGGCTGCCAAGATGTCACGTGCTACAGACTCTTCCGCTGTTAGAAGGCGGGCTTGCAATTGTTGCAGATAAAACATTGGGAAAGCATCTTGCAAATCGGAAAGAGATTGAGCTGTGCCTTCAACTAACATCCGAATAATTGTGAGAAGTCTATCACTGTCTTTCACCAAAAGCCAATACAGATACGTGCAGCGTTCCGCGTCCGTCAGTTCAAACGGGTTTTGATTAGAGACTTGGTGGAGAAAGGGCAACAATGTTTTCCCAAACCGAGTCACACGGCACGCGCCAGCGATTCTACCAACGAGTCCTAACGAAACTGCTAAATTAGCGTAGCGTTTTGGAGCAACTTGTCCACGTGTTGTTTTAATAAATCCTTGCTGATTCGCGTAACCCATCAAATCTTTCTCATGATTGAGGCTCCATTTTTCAAGCTGACTATAGAGCACAGATTCACTTAGCGTTTTATGCTCAAGCAATCGCAGAATTGCGGAAACATAACCGAGGCGGCGAACAAGCGTGTTAATTTCTGTAATCCCAACTTCGTATTTAGGCATTTGGTAATCTACCCGTCGAAGGCAATACTATGAAACTGAAACTGAAACAGGAGCGTGACATATCATATAGAGGGTTTTATTCAGAAAATGGCCTGACAGAATTGTCGAAAACCCCCTGAGCTACGCACGACTACAACCAACACTAAAAGCATACCAAATTTTCCGAGAAATGTCAAAGAAACATTCCTAATTTTCGCGAATAGATGTTGACTTTCTTCAACATATAAGATATAATAAGTTGTATGAAGAATTTTCTTATTGCTGAAAACGCAACGTCACCCTACCTCAAAAACCCCTCGTTTTCAGGGCACCAGACTTTTCCGTTTCGGTACACATGGCTGAAAAAGGGAGTTGACGCTGTAAGGGAAAAATCAACCGTTTTTTCATTGGAAGATGCATCCGTTACTTTAGGCGTTGGGAAAAATATGGTAGACTCCATTCGGTATTGGTGTGGAGTATCGGGACTTATTAAAGTTAAAAGTAATCAACTCCAGCTGGACCTTCGAGAAAAAGGAGGCACTCGTCAACACAAGCAATTTGTTCTTACTGAACTTGGCAAAGCTATTTTTGGCGATCAAAATCGAAAGGGATTTGACCCATATCTTGAAGACCCTGCCACGCTGTGGTTGATCCACTGGAAGATTGCGAGCAATATCAATCAAGCAACGTCATGGTATTGGGCGTTTAACATTTTAAAGAAAAACCCATTCACACTGTCCAAATTTAAAGAAGAATTGTCCGAATGGACGCGACAGCAGAAAGCATCTATGCGCCCTGTCTCTCCGAATACACTGCACCGAGATGTCAACTGTTTTATACGAACCTATTGTCAATCCCGCTACAATTCTAACGCTGCTGTAGCTGAGGAAACGTTTAACTGTCCCCTCGTTGAACTCGATTTGATTACCGAATTGCCGGACAACAACGGGTATGCATTTCAGCGCGGCGAAAAAGAGACTTTGCCCATTGAGATTTTTACAGCAACACTGATCGCCTTTTGGGATGTCTGTTTCCCCGGGAGGGAGACACTTCCGTTCTCGGATTTGATGTACAAATCATTAAGTCCTGGACGGCTTTTTAGATTGGACGAGGAGGCGATGGTTATATATCTCGAGAATCTTGAGCAACTCACGAATAGGGCATTGGAATACGGCGAAAGCGAAGGTTTGAAGCAAGTTTATAGACGCAAAGATTTAAACCCAATGGAACTTTTAAAGGAGTATTATGGATAACGTCCCATTGTCAACTATCTTCAAGGTTAAGGGGCGTTTCCAACGTTCAGTTCATTTGGAACGCGATTTCTATACAGAAAACGCTTTAGATGGATATATCTTAACTGTCACTGCGCGCGAGATGTTATCGCGTGTCGCTGCGACCCTTGAAAATGAAACTGCCTCGAAAGCGTGGTCACTCACAGGTCCCTACGGGTCAGGAAAATCAGCGTTCGCGCTCTTCGCCGCAAAGCTGCTCGGAAACCCTAAGGCTTTTACAACGGAACAAGCTTTAAGACTCTTAAAACACGGAGATCCCCGACTCTATGAGCGATTCACGAACACAAATGGTAAAGGCCACTCTCCATCCGGTTTCTGCTCGGTGCTTATCTCTGGAGAACGCGCCTCTCTCCCCATTTCCCTTCTGCAAGGTTTGGAACAAGGACTCGATATTTTTGGAATTTCGTCTTCCAGTTCACTCCAACGGAAGATCCGAAAACTATTGAAAACAGAGGCAAACGGGACACCACCGGCATCGGAAATCACGGCACTTTTTGAGTCAGCAACGCACGCTATTGAGAAAAATGGTGGGCGGGGCTTATTACTCGTAATTGATGAGCTCGGAAAGTTTCTTGAATACGCCGCGCAACACCCAACGGAAGGTGATGTGTTTGTGTTGCAAACCCTTGCCGAGTTTGCAACACGAAGTAACGAGACCCCATTGCTTTTGCTGACGATTCTGCATCAAGCTTTTGAGCAATACGCAAACAAATTAGCCAAATCGCAACAGGAAGAGTGGGGAAAGGTACAAGGACGGTTTGAAGATGTAGCCTTTGTAGAACCTACAGAGCAGGTCCTCCGCCTAATCGGGTCGGCTATTGAGATAACCTCAGAAGGGCAAAACGGAAACTTCTCTTTTCCGACTGAATTAGAACTTAAACCGAGCCAACTGAACCGCGACGAATTTTGTGAACTGATCAGAAACTGTCTACCGCTCCATCCAATAGTCACACTCGTTATAGACTCTATTTTCCGAAGATTCGCGCAGAACGAACGTTCCCTCTTTGCGTTCCTCAGTGCCAGTGAACCGTATGGACTACAAGATTTTCTCTCCAATCAGCAGTATGATAGAGACGCTGTGCCGATGTTTTCAATCGCCAATCTTTACGATTATCTCATAACGAATATGGGAAATCGGTTATACGTTTCACACAATGGTAAAAGATGGGCAGAAATTGAGTCAGCCTTAGATCGACTCCCGGACCTATCTGCCATGCCAGCGAAATTGATTAAAACAATTGGAATACTCAATATCGTTGGTGAAGTAATTCCGAATCTGAAAGCCTCAGAGCAGCTGCTCCGTTACGCCTTGGACGATAACACAGAAGGATTTCCTCACAAATTTGAGGAAGCACTTGCTATCCTGAAAAAACGGTCAATTGCCATCTATCGTCGTTATAACAAGGCTTATGCACTTTGGCAAGGGAGTGATATTGATATTGAAGCGAAACTTCGAGAGGCAGAAAGACATATTGATACGAAAAATGCCCTCGCTACAGATTTATCTCGCTATCTGCCGACCCGTCCCCTTGTTGCCCGACGGCATCTATTTGAAACCGGCACTTTGCGACACTTTGGTGTCCGATATACCGATCTTGAAAATTTTGATGCGGATATGGAGAAATCCCTCGACGATGCAGATGGACTTGTGCTTTACGCACTGCCTCTAAACGAATATGAAGTTGAGCAGTTAATTGAAAAAGCAACCAAAAACGATACTGGACACCGCGAAAAGATATTGATTGCAATCCCACGCACCATTGGGACTCTACAAGACACTGTCACGCAACTCGCCAGTTTACGCTGGGTTGCGGAAAACACACCCGAGTTAGAAGGGGATCCAGTCGCGAGAGATGAACTTTCAACACAGCAATCACAAGCTGAAAAAGAAGCACTCAACAGGTTAACAACTATCTTTGGTAAAGGCAGTAAAGATACTTGCACATGGTATCACAAGGGACAGCAGGTAAATATTGAATCCCAACGTGCGAGAAATGCGTATCTCTCAGAAATTTGCGATGAAATTTACGATAAAACGCCTATTCTTCAAAACGAACTGATCAATCGACGGAAAATCTCTGGAGCCGTAACAACCGCACGGAAGAAATTAATTGAAGGGATGCTTGAAAAGGGAGATACGGAAAATCTTGGCATCAAAGGTCACCCTCCCGAGATGAGTATCTATCGCTCGCTCTTGTCGCACACAGGAATACACCGCGAGGTTGAAGGCATGTGGGGCTTCCATCCACCAAAAGGGGACGATAAGAACAGAATTATCTATACATGGAATACTATTGAGGCGTTTCTTGAAACATGTGAAAGTCAGCGACAACCTGTAGAGAAACTCTATGAAGATCTCATGGCACCACCCTTGGGCGTGCGAAACGGTCCTCTACCTATCCTCTTGTGCGCCGTGATGCACTGTTATAAAACAGAAATAGCTCTTTATGAAAACGGATCCTTTATACCAGATTGGTCAATGCCGGTCTTTGAAAGATTTCTTAAAGCACCACAACGATTTGAACTCAAACGATTTCGGGTAACAGGTAGCCGTGCAGATATGTTTGCACGACTTTTACAGATGCTGAAGCAATCCAAGGGGACTGAAAAACCGGACCTATTGACAGTCGTCACACCGCTCATCCGTTTTATCGCGCAACTTCCAAAATACACCTTGGCGACTCAAGCGTTAAGTGACAGCACTAAAAATCTCCGCCAAGTCGTTCTGAAGGCACGTGAGCCTGACGAGCTCCTCTTTAAACAATTACCAGAAGCGTTTGGATTTTCCCCCATTGGCACAGAGGTAACAACAAACTCAGAAAGAATCTCGGAATTCTTCCAAGCACTTCAAGATGCATTGTCCGAGTTAGAACAAGCTTACGATCACCTACTGAATTGGGTTGAGCAGCTGCTGATAGAAGTGTTTAGGTTGACTTCGACTACAGAAGAATCAAGAATGGAGTTAGCCAAGAGAGCTGAACCTTTGTTAGCGATAACAGTTGAAACCGATCTCAAAGGATTTTTGATCCATGTTTGTAGCGGCGGGCACGATTTTAAGAGTTGGCTTGAGGCTATCGCGACCTATCTCGCTAAAAAACCACCTTCAGCATGGATAGACACAGATAAAGCCCAATTTGAGATTAACCTTTCTCAACTCGCGAGGAAGTTCAAGCATTTTGAAGCAGTGTTTTATGAAAAACGGAAGCATACTGAAACATCAGCGGGTGAATCAATTCGGATTGGCATTACGAGACCTAAACAACCTGAACAGGAGCAAGTGGTTATTTTGCCTTCAACTGCTGAAGAACAAGCGACTGAAATGGAACGCGCCATCCAAAAAGTTTTTGATGAAATTGATACAGATGGAGATCCTGAGTTTCGTCTTGCAGTTTTAGGGCGCATCTCACAAAAACTGATGCAGGAATTTGAAAAAAAGAATAACTTGACATCTTGATAGACATGCGATATGATTAAAATATAGAAGTCTTCAACCAACAAAAAGCCTACCTTAGGAGGAAGCATGAAACAAAAAACGCGTCATCTTCTCGGTCTCTCTGGGGGCAAGGACAGCTCCGCCCTCGCTGTCTACATGCGCGATAGAGTGCCGGAGATGGAATATTTTTTCTCCGATACCGGTAAGGAGTTGCCAGAAACCTATGCGTATTTGGACCTGTTAGAGGCGTTCCTCGGTAAACCGATTGTCCGTCTCAATATGGACACTGATGATAGCAAAAACCGAGATTTTGACCACTGGCTAACGCTTTATGGAGGTTTGTTACCTTCATCTCAAGTCCGTTGGTGCACCGTTAATCTTAAGATAAAACCTTTTGAGGAATACGTTGGTGAAGACAGAGCATATCACTACATCGCCATCCGGGCAGACGAGGATCGCGTTGGCTACAAACCACCAACGACCTCCTCGCTTCGCAACATTGAACCGAAGTATCCTTTCAAAGAGGACGGCATCACCAAAGAAGATGTCTATCGGATTCTGGAAGAGAGCGGACTCGGGTTGCCGGACTATTACCAGTGGCGGACGCGTTCCGGATGTTACTTCTGTTTTTTCCAGCGCAAATCCGAGTGGGTCGGATTATTAGAGCAGCATCCCGAACTCTTTGAACTCGCCAAGGAATATGAAAAGTTCAATTCAGAGACCGGCGAACGGTTCACATGGGGTCAAGGTGAGAGTTTAGAGGAATTATCGGATCCAGAACGGATAAAACAAATTAAGGCAAACACCGAAAAGGCGATGGCCTCCAAGAAAACGGCAAAACCGAATCGCAGTCTCGTAGAAATCCTTACTGATGTTTTTGATGATGAGGACGACGAGGAGCCATGTTTGATTTGTCATAAATGAAGGTGCAAATAGAATGTTATCTAGGCCACAAGTTGAAATTGTTCGATACAGACAAATGGTCACGCGGCAAGATTGTGACAATGAATTTGACAATATTGCCGCAGTCTATGCATGGTTTCTCGACCTGACTCTGTCTCCAACCGTTCTTGGTTCAGAAGAGAGTTTTGTTGATACTATCCTGCAGTTGTTTGACAATCCTTTGTCGGAAAAGCGAGAATCCCATATACCTCCTTTCTATGAAGTTGGTTTAACAATTAAGGCTAAAGAACCATCATCAAATAAAACAGAGGCTTTAAGGCAGTACGCAAAAGACGAAAATATCAGGCAAGAAATAGGAAGTGCTCTTGAAGCAATGACCTTTTGGCAAGTTCCATTATATATTGGAAAGACACATAGATTAGCAGACCGTGTATGGGAGCATGTAAACCGCGATACTGATTTGGCTAACCGATTAGAAAAAGCTGGCCTAGACATTCAGCGTTGTTTATTGGCTTATGTGCCAATATTATATCTTGATGACGAGTACGCAGATTTAATGCCCTTAGAACAATTAGTCGAAGATATCATTACCAGATTATCTACACCGGGATTTGTGCGACGCATCGGCTAATTCAAAAAATGGAGAGAAAATTATGTTAAATGATGGACTTGAAGACTTGTCACTTCCGTTACAGAACAAATATACGGAACCTCTTCTATTTGTCCCAGGGACATACCATCTATCTCAGGTAGGGCAAGTGCCTTATTTCACCGCTGTTATGTCCTTACTGGATTTAGTTGAACAGATTAAATTTGTTGAGGATATACCCGAGGAGTCACGACTTACTGGGTCTTTAGAGGAACTATTTCAACGGGATATAAACTGGGATCGCGTTCAAAACGATATTGTTAATGGATATCTCAGAAACCAAAACAAACTTAGTTTTTTTAATTCGTTGACGATTGCCCTGCTACCCCAAAACGGTTCTAAGATTGAAGACAACTATGGAAACCCAGAATCTAGTCCATCCCCGACCTACGAAAACAAGAGTTGGACACAAATCAATGTTGGCAATATTTGTATTGAGTCCAATTCTGGTGGAGGCATAGGGTTGGTTCGATGGCATAAAGAGAAGATATTTCCAGTCGCAATTGATGGGCAGCATCGGTTGGCCGCGTTGAAGCAGTACTGTGACCATCTGACTCCAGGGGTTTCTCCTGAATTTAATACGAAGATTCCCCTCATCTTTTTGATTTTAGACGAGCGCGTTGGATTTAAAGGAAACTCGGCAAACTCTCTTATAGAAACCCTCCGAGAAATTTTCATAGATCTCAATAGGAACGCACGAGTAGTAGCGAAATCTCGGCTTATCCTCCTTGACGATCTGGATGTTCAATCCTTCTGTGTGCGCACCTTACTAGCCAGTAGCGCACAAGATTCCTCCCATGACACCCTTCCGCTCTCTATGGTAACTTGGCGTGAAGATGAGGCCAAGTTTGATTCAGGGTATAGCCTCACCACTGTTTTAAATCTCAACGAAATCGTCGGCTCATGTTTGGGTAACGCTTCTCTTGAAACGATTGAAGCACTAGAAGAAAATGAGGTAAAAAAATATGTAGGTACGATTAAGGCGAAACTGGAATTGAAGTCGGAGATATTAAAAAGCATCGAAGATTACATCCAATTATGTGTCGGCCGGGATGAGCCCTTCAGTTTCAAAATAGAACACTTAAGGGCCATCAGAGAGGCATTTCGTTTACAATGGACCCCACACATTATCCAAGTGTTCAGAAAATTTGGACCTTATAGAGAATACTTCTCAACAGCGGCAGAGATTGGGGCAATTGATGGAATGTTAGCTGACTATCTCTTACTATCAAAAGAGAATCGTGAAAAATTCAAGAATCGGAAGAAAGATGCGGACAAAACTTTTAATCCACAGAGCAAAATTGATGCCCCACTCGCCAAGTTGCAAGAATTGAAAAAGGATGAATGGGCATTTTATGTTGTCTTTCAAAAGGCACTCTTTCTCAATCTTTTTGGACTTGAAGCACAGAGGCAATCACTTTTCGACGGTGAAATAGGCGAGACTCGAGAAGGTTTTCTGGCATGGTGGATCGAGCAACTCAACGTGCTTCATAAGCAAGAGGTTTTTAATCTTAATTGGGGAACCAGAAAAGCCAAAGCAAACCTATGGCTAGGGATCGCCAAAAACCCTGTATCGGAAACGATCCAATACTCTGGGGCTGCTGCAAACCGGATAAGTTCGTTCATAACAATTTGCCTTTGGTTTAACAAAGATTCAGAGTCACAAGATGCCGAAATGTTTGCTACAAGTCTTATAGAAGATGCTAGGGCAAAATTGCCGAGAATCATTCGGAACGCGTTCCGGCCGCTCAGAAAGGGGTTGGAATCTTTAATTAGGGCACGAACGGAAGATGAAATAGACGATAAGAGGTTGGAAAAAAGGGTCAAGGTAGAACTCATTAAAAGGCTCAAATCTATCCAAAAATGACAACAGAGAAAGTCAGTTTGATGAATATGAGACAACTTTTCGACAAGCTGTATTTTGCCCGAACTGAAGCCGAAGTAGACCAAATCATCAGTGCCTATCCAAACATTTTCAAGTCTGAAAATTGGCATCCACTTGGTGATAACGATAATAATTTCGGGAGCATTGAAAATCAACAATCTGCACCAATCGCTGCATTGATTGAGAAAATCACGAACTCAATTGATGCTGTTTTAATGAAGAAGTGTTTGGAAGCAGGTATCGACCCTAAATCCAACCAAGCTCCCCAATCTATGGATGAAGCCAGAACAAATTTCTTTCCAAACCATAGAGACTGGGATATGGCAGGACTCCGAAATCAGCAAGCCGAGAGCATCCAAATCCTCGCCGATGGACCACGGCGCAATACCTCTCTGATTATTTATGATGATGGCGAGGGACAGCATCCTGAAGAATTTGAGAATACCTTTCTCTCATTGCTGCGCGGGAACAAGAACGAAATCCACTTTGTTCAAGGGAAATACAATATGGGTGGGAGCGGTGCAATTGTGTTCTGTGGCAAGAAACGATACCAGTTAATCGGCTCAAAGCGTCACGATAACACCGGGAAATTCGGTTTCACACTGATTAGAGAACACCCACTGAGCAAAGCAGAAGAAGGCACCAAAAAGAATACATGGTACGAATACCTGAAGATCAACGGAAAAATCCCTGCTTTTCAGACGAATCAACAAGATTTGAACTTGTTTAATAGGAAATTTGCAACAGGTTCAATCATCAAGCTCTACTCCTACGATCTCCCCGCCGGAATCTCAGATATTTCAAGGGATTTGAATCAGAGCATTAACGAATATCTGTTTGAACCGGTCTTGCCAGTGTATACGATCGAAAAAGAGGAACGTTATCCTAAGAGTTCTTTGCGAAGGGGTTTATACGGACTAAAACGTAGATTGGAGCAGGAAGATAATAAATACGTTGAAGAATCGTTTTCTTTAGATTTTGAGGACGAACTTTTTGGAGAAATGAAAGTGACATGCTACATCTTCAAAACGAAAATAGACCACAGATCCGCCAAAGAAACTAAGGAAACAATTCAGCGAGAGTTTTTCAAAAACAGAATGTCTGTTCTATTTTCAGTCAACGGGCAAGCACATGGACACTATACATCCGAATTCATAACTCGCTCTCTCAAATTAAATTTACTTAAGGAACACCTCCTTATTCATGTTGATTGTACGAAGATGGCCCCCAATTTCCGCAGAGAATTGTTCATGGCATCTCGAGACCGGTTAAAAGATGGTGAAGAAACTCGTGCGTTACGGAAATTTTTGGCAGATAAACTCGGAGCAAAAGATGGACGTTTAGCGGAAATTCAGAAACGGAGGAAAAACTCCATAGCAATAGAAAGTGAGGATGCGAAAGACTTGATTAGATCCTTCGCACAGAATCTCTCACGAAACCAAGATTTGTTGCAGTTGTTAGGGCAAACTCTAAATTTAGACCTACAGACTAAAGGAAATCAGAAAAGAAATTTTAACAACTCAACGAAGAAAAAACCAAAGCAAAATGATTTGCAACCCTTTAATCCGCAAAGATTTCCAGCGTTTTTCAAACGACGTGTGCGTGGAAGATCTGGAAATGGAGTGGTGGCAATCCCGATTGGTGGAGAGAAAACCATCCTCTTTGACACGGATGTTGAAAACAATTATTTTGACCGCATTGAAGAACCAGGGGAATTAAAAATTGCTCTCCTTGACTTCAAAACAAATGAAACCGAAGGCGGGGATGCTCCAGGTAAAGTAGACCGGATTGAAAACGTATTTAATGCTCGAAAGAGTAGCCCTCAGGACGGAACAATAAAGATTCATCTCAATCCAAAAAAAGAAGTAGAGGTCGGAGATGAGGCAAGGATTAAAGCAAGTCTTAGCGATCCCAGTGGTAACTTTTTTGAGGAAATATTCTGGGTAAAGATAAGTGAACCTAAAGCCCCTCCACAGTCTTCACCCAAAATTGATAACGAGGAAACTCCGAGTTTAGGCTTGCCTGAGATGAAATTAGTCCACGAAAAAGATTGGGAACGATTCGGAGAGGCGGGTGAAACAATGGATTATTCTACTGTAATGTACCCATATGTTGAAGGTGAGAAATTAGAAACCATCTATATCAACATGGATAGTACTGTTTTGAAAAATTTCAAGGCAAAAATTACGAATCCAAGTCAGGAACAGCTAGACACAGCCAATCGCAGATATACCGCTGCTGTGTATTCCCACACTCTCTTCTTGTACTCAATTACGAAGGCACATAAATATAAAGTTATGCCAGAAGACTCCAGCGATTCAGAGATTGACTTAGGAACTTACCTCAAAGATCTGTTTGAAAACCATTACGCGGAATTTCTTTTGAACTTTGGCTTTGATGAAATCATGCAGCTAGTGAACGATTAACTTCCTGCAGCATAGGTACCGTTTTCTCATAGCGAAAATAAGCACGTAGGTTGGGTTGAAGAGCATCGTCTAACAATCCCAAGTCTTTAGCTTTGGGTCCAGCCGGTTCGGAAGTCTACCGACACTGAAAAAAGGTTTGACAAATAGGTGCTTTTTGTGGTATAATTAAGTATCTCGCGGCAGACAAGTCAAGCGTAATCGCAAGGTTGCGTGTCTGCCCACCTACTTGACTGGGGTTAAAGCGAGATACGAGATATACCATGATAAAGACCCATAAAATTACATTACGCCCGAACCGCGGTCAGATTGCATGGTTTTACCAGCAATGCGGTTATGCGAAGTTTGCATATAACTCAGCTTTGTCTGATTTTAAGGCGGAACTCTCAGCGGATAACTTCTTGTCCATGTATGACCTTAACAAACGCTTTAATCAGAAGAAGAAAGCGTTTGATTGGACGCAAGCACAAGATCAGCGAGCCGCGATGTATGCCGTCCATCATCTCGGTGCTGCTATAGACAATTGGAAAGCAAAGCGTGCGAAGTTCCCAAAGTTTAAGAAACGCGGTTGCAAACATTCCTACACCACCGATGAGCAGTCCGTCCGTATGGAAGGCAAACGTCTCAAGTTGCCCAAAATAGGGTGGGTCAAGACGTTTGAGGCATTGCGTTTTCGGGGTAAAATCGTATCCGTTACCATATCAAGGACAGCACACCGTTGGTTTGCGTCTATCTCTGTAGAAGTTGAGCCACCGATTCACCGATGTCCAGCACCGACCGAGTTTGTCAATTGGTTTGCATCGAATACCGATATTGGAACACCCGAACAGATGGAACGCTCCATCTACCCCACTCTCGGTATAGATGTAGGTATTTCTACACTCGCAACGCTTGATAATGGCACGAAATACGAGAACCCAAGGGCCTTAAAGCGTTACGAGCGAAAACTTAAACGAGAGCAACGCAAACTCAGTCGCAAAACGTTCTTAAGTGTCAATTGGTATAAGCAAAAGCGGATTGTAGAACGGATCCACTACCGCATTGCGTGTATCCGACGCGATGCCCACCATCAAGCGACAACCGA
>VXNY01000034.1 GCA_009840305.1 Gammaproteobacteria bacterium
ATGCCGCGATCTCCACCACATCACCTGCTGAATACAAACCATCGCCGTCGCCAAATTGCACGCTTAGTTGCAAACCATCCCGATCAGGGTGCTCAATGGTGTAAACTTGATTGACTTCCTCTATTGAGAGTTCAGAAATCGTCCGTGCTTGGTCTCTCCATTCAACTTTTACATCTGCAGTGGTAGCCGAACCTAGTCCAAAGTGAACTTCGAGTGGATTGTGTGAGGCGTAATTGTTACTAGCACCTAACTGGCGTATTTGAGTACCTTCAGTAGTAGTCAGAGTCACGAGTGCGCCAACACCGAAAGTGTTTGAACCCAATCCCCTAAGTTTGATTACTACGTAGTTTCCTAAATTAGTAGAGTTGTTGCGATACAGTGCTAAATGGGGAGTGGTGAGATTTACGACCAATATGTCGATATCTCCATCTCGGTCAGCGTCAAAACATGCAAGTCCGCGGCCTTGACCTCTACCGATGATACCGATGTCAAACACGTTAATCATGTTGAATGACCCGTCGCCTTGGTTTTCAAAAAACCGGGAGGGTTGGAACCTATACTCTTCCCAAACATCCCAACCATTGACATGAAAGATGTCGAGATCACCGTCGTGATCAAAATCTTTCATACAAGCACCCCAGCCCCAATTTCCGTTCGCTACACCGGCGTCATCAGTAACGTCTGTGAAGAACCCCTGTCCATTGTTCTGATATAAGCGATTACCAAACGAGGAACCACCAACGTGTATATCGTAAATTGAAGTCACGAACCAGTCGAAATCTCCGTCATTATCGTAGTCACCTACCGCTGCTCCCATACCCGACTGATCTTTGATGACTCTACGGTCAGTGCTAATGACAAAATAGCTTCCGTTGTAAATATATGTTTGACTTTCGTTCGAGTCCGACGCGATAAGTAGATCCGGTAAACCGTCTCCGCTAATATCAAATAGATTTTGTGTCAAAGTTAGCTCGACTCCTTCTTCGACTAGGCTACTCGATATGCCTAAGTCTGTACTCATGTTTGAGAACAATCTTCCACCTTCGTTTCGCCAGAGAGTTTCCGTGTCGTTGTTTTGTTGTCTTTTGTCTCCCCAGTGTGTGAGGAATAGGTCTAATAGTCCATCTTGATCGTAGTCCGCGAAGGAACCGGATACAGTGCTTTCGGAGTGTAGGTGTAACCCAGCTTCATCAGTGATGTCGATAAATTTTCTCTCTGCATCACTACCAACAAATCGATTCTCCAGTAGATAGTAAGGGTCGCCTTCGATAGCACCGACGAACAAGTCAAGATCTCCATCACCGTCAATGTCTCCAAATGCTGGGCCACTTCCCCAGTGCAAAAAGTTAACACCTACTTCGGATGCAATGTCGTGAAACTTTCCCGTCCCGTCGTTGACATACAAAGCATTTGGCGCATCGTCGGTTCCTACTACGTAAAGATCCACATCTCCGTCGTTGTCAAAATCTCCGGCTGCAACTCCACCAGTAAATTGTTGCAGGACAGTCATATCTTTATTCAAAGTGATCACTTGCCGAGTTAACCCTGAGTCGGCATCTCCCTCAAAGCTGAGGACCGTGGTCTCTTCGTCTTCTGTAGGGGAAGTGTTAGAAGTAGCGGGACTATTCTGCGATGCAAAAACGTTTAATACCGTAATTGCAAACATTATTGAAGCTAAGCAGAAGACAAACTGCGCAACTCTGAAACATGCGCGACCTTGCGTCATGAGAGATGGACCTCTCTTACTTATGAAATTGAGCGCTGGTAGCCCTGGTTTTGACTGAATTAGAAAGTCGTTAGAACGGAATTCATGTGGTGGTAGTAGCCCTTGCAAACACATTGTTGCAATTCAGTCCTAATTTTTTTACCAAAACTGAGTGTGGCTAAGGAGCAGCGACTTCTTCGTCATCGCTGGGAGGTTCGACGAACTTCATGGCATGTGCAAACCCTTTCTGACCGACTTGGATGCCGATCAACCGTCCCGGGATGTCGTCCGCAGGCGGGTGGATCCCACCCCAGATGCGCGACAGACTGCATTGGTCCGACGCATCCCGATAGGTCGCCCACTGCAACGTCAAGGACACGCTCGGCCCTTTTTCGAACACAAGGAAGTGATCCTGTTCCGCCTCGAAATCACTCATGCCACCGGGGAAGTATTCATCACCAGTGAGCGCGGTCAGCACTTCAGCCGCAGCGCGGGAGTAGGTCGAATGCCCCGAGACGTACCCAGCGAAGGGTGGCGTCACGAACGTCGGACGTTGATACGGCCACCAGTTTTCGGCTAAGATCCAAGCCACACCGGCCACGTCCGTGCGCGGGTCTTCAATGTAATCGGGACCGCGCCACGCCAGCAATTTGATCTTCCCGACATGTTCTTCGTCCTCACCCGCCAAAGGATCGTCCGCATCCACTAATTCGATGTAACCGGGCTTCAACGGAATCCCGTTTTCGTGGTATGATGGGAGTTCCTCGTCCGAACTCTGACCTAAATCAGCCATCGCCCGAATCGAGGAAATCGGCCGAATATAGTCATACCAGCCTTTAATCCCCCACGCGGCAATCGCAGCATCGTGCATCGTACCGCCGAGGACGAAATAACTGATGACGTCCCACTCCAATTCCGGCCGATCTTCGCCAACGCCGCGGACTTTACGTGTCGAGTCAGGATGTTCGTTCACCTCATTCAAAATCACAAACCAATGCCCCGGCGGGGTTTCCGAATCCGGACCGTCCGCCCAAAACTCCGCCAGCACACGCGTGTAATCACCTAACGGCACCATCTGGGGTTCGTACGGCTCGCCCGTCGCCGGATTGACGCGGTAGCCCTGTCCCGGATCCAAGCCATTGTCTTGAAAGAATGAGCGATGACCGGGAAAATCTCGCGGGTACTGGTCGACCGAGATATTCCCAATGCCGTTCGGGGAAATGTCGATGAGCTCGGCACCGCGCCCAACCGTCGGATCCAGATGCGACGACCACACCGCCACAAAGGAGTGCGACCACTTGTACTCGTCGTCCAAAGCACCGTCAATGGTCGGCGGCGCGCCCGGATCGTGGTAAACCTGGTACTCATAGTCTTCACCGTCCCGGGTATAAATCGTCAGATCGTCCGGCGACAGCGCAAACGGCAACACGCTACCCCATTCGGGACTCAAAAACTCCGGTTCGGAATTCGCGTCATTACCGGCTTGGTCAATGAAGTTCTCTAACGCCAGTGGCTGCCAGCGATTGAGATTAACGATATTGGGATTACCGGGCAGGTGCGGTTCAAGCGCAGGATTGATCGGTAGGTAGCTCTTGTTCTTGTAATCGTCGTATTCGTTTGCATAGTCCGCTTGGCCGAACGCGATATAACACGAGGCGATGTAATTCCCCAGCGCAATCGGCGAACCGTCCGCATAATCCGCATCTCGATCCTCGGGATCCAATTCAAGAAAACCCATCAGTGCATTGCTGTCCTTGACGATTTGACTCAACCCCGGCGACCGCGCAAAGCGATGCCGAATCAGCCGAAACGAAGCATAACTCAACGCGACTTCAATATCCGCTTCGGTAAAACTCGCATTGATGTCTTCCAGCGGACAGGAGATGACCTCCGTAGTGCCCAGCAACCAGGGCTTCGGCTTCGGGTCCGCGTCGCGCACCATGCCGGCCCAGGTGTCGTATTGCGCGGCCGAAATATGAAACAGATTGCGCGCATGCACCGTCGGGCGCGCATAGTCATTGCGAATCGCCGACAATAACACCTCGTTCCAACGTCGCGCCACGGAGACGTTCGCCGACGGGGCGACCCCCGGCAGATAGTGCGCCGTCACTGTCGCTACGCTGGTCGGCATTTCAAACATCGTCGAGGCCGCGTATTTGTCTGCCACCGCACCACCGGAAACCGTCCAATGACTAAAGTAGTAACCTTCTTCCGGCTCTTCTGCTTCGATGGCAACCATTGTGCCGGCATCATAGCGCCCGTCACCATCACCGAAACGCACACTCAGACGGAGTCCTGTAAGACCTGGTTGATTTACCGTGATCACCCTGTTGACCTCAAGAAGTGAAAATTCGGAAACGGTGTTTTCCTCGTCGAACCAGTCTACGCGCACATCAGCTCTCGTTGCAGTACCTAGGCCAAAATGTACTTCCAATGGGTTGTGCGACACGAAGTTGTTGCTGCCACCGAGTTGCCGAATTTGGCTACCGAACTCCGTGGTCACGGTCACTTTTGCTCCTACCCCTAGGGTGTTAACTCCAGAACCACGCAACTTAATCGTCAAGTAGTTTCCCAACCCCACAGACTCATTTCGGTAGAAAACAATATGCGGATTACTAGCATTAGTGACAAGTATGTCAATGTCTCCATCGCGGTCGGCGTCAAAACATACCACACCGCGACCCTGCCCCTTGTCTTCAATACCAACGGACTCGGCGATCTCTTCAAAGGTCCCATCTTTACTGTTCCAAAATAAGCGCGAAGGAGTCTGTCTAAATTGTTCTTCACGCCAACCATTGACGTGAAAAATATCTAAAAATCCGTCGTGGTCGAAGTCCTTGGCACAAGCTCCCCATCCCCATGCTCCATGAGCTACGTTCGCGTGAATTGTGATATCCGAAAAATTTCCTGCGCCGTCGTTGCGGTAGAGTCGGTTGCCGAAGTAAGCACCGCCGTAATCCAAATCGAAAATTGAAGTGACAAACCAGTCGAAATCGCCGTCGTTGTCATAGTCACCGACTGCCGCGCCCATACCGGCTTGATCTTTGATCACTTCTCGGTCGGTGTCCTTAAAAAAATCATTTCCATAACGATTCTTGAATACCTGACTAGTGCCAAAATCGGCGACCATTAAAAGATCTTTGTCAACATCCCCATCAATGTCGAACAAGTTAGCGGTAAAAGTGTATTCTGTGTAGGTTTCTAATAGGTCGCGACTCACCCCAGACAAACCACTCACGTTCCGAAAGACACCACCACCTTCATTTAGCCAGACAGTCTCTGTGTCAGTTTGGTACTGTCGATTCTCGCCCCAATGGGTAAGAAAGATATCGATCCACCCGTCTCGGTCGTAGTCGGCCATCGTCGCAGAAATCGTTGATTCCGAGGTTATGGAAATGCCAGCCTCTTCAGTGATCTCTTTAAAAACTCCAGCGTCCGAATCGTTCTCAAATATACGAACCGGATTGTGCATCACAGCTGAGATGAATAAGTCCAAATCGCCATCTCCATCGATGTCGCCAAAAGCCGGCCCGCTGCCCCAATGAAGAAGGTCTACCCCATATTCTTCGGCGACGTCGACAAAAGTTCCATTACCATTGTTTAAATACAACGCGTTCGGAACAGTATTGCCTCCGACGACGTACAAATCGACATCACCGTCATCATCTATGTCGCCTGACGCTACTGCCGCAGTATAAAACTGTTTGTCTTCCAAAGACTCAGGTGCATGCGGAAACGTCCGATCCAAGCCGTTGTTCGCGACTCGGTTAAACCGTAGTTCAACTCCACTTGGAGTGGTGAAACCGGTGGGAACGATTGGGAAGTTGTCGGGGTTTGCTGGTTCAGTAGCTGAGAGCGTGCCATTCTGGTTGAAATACAACAAACTCAACAGCAGCAATACAAGTAGCAACCCAGTCCCAAGTAAGAGCTCCAAGGACCTATCTATAGTAGTTCGATTCTCCATATAGAAATATCTCAGTACGACAGTACGATCAATCTATTTAAATTATGGCAACCTATCATTATATAACGTACTCATCCAATTTCGTGGGTGATTCAGAAAAGGAGTGAATCTGAGCAATTGTGGACTGACGGGCTTTCACTAGATGGATTCTTGAACTTCTCAGACAGTTTTATTGTGTCATCCCGGGTTGAAAGCAGTTATGGAGTCGCGACTTCTTCGTCATCGCTGGTCGGTTCGACGAACTTCATAGCATGTTCAAATCCTTTCTGACCGACTTGGATGCCAATCAACCGTCCCGGGATGTCGTCCGCAGGCGGGTGGATCCCACCCCAGATGCGCGACAGACTGCATTGGTCCGACGCATCCCGATAGGTCGCCCACTGCAACGTCAAGGACACGCTCGGCCCTTTTTCGAACACAAGGAAGTGATCCTGTTCCGCCTCGAAATCACTCATGCCACCGGGGAAGTATTCATCACCAGTGAGCGCGGTCAGCACTTCAGCCGCAGCGCGGGAGTAGGTCGAATGCCCCGAGACGTACCCAGCGAAGGGTGGCGTCACGAACGTCGGACGTTGATACGGCCACCAGTTTTCGGCTAAGATCCAAGCCACACCGGCCACGTCCGTGCGCGGGTCTTCAATGTAATCGGGACCGCGCCACGCCAGCAATTTGATCTTCCCGACATGTTCTTCGTCCTCACCCGCCAAAGGATCGTCCGCATCCACTAATTCGATGTAACCGGGCTTCAACGGAATCCCGTTTTCGTGGTATGATGGGAGTTCCTCGTCCGAACTCTGACCTAAATCAGCCATCGCCCGAATCGAGGAAATCGGCCGAATATAGTCATACCAGCCTTTAATCCCCCACGCGGCAATCGCAGCATCGTGCATCGTACCGCCGAGGACGAAATAACTGATGACGTCCCACTCCAATTCCGGCCGATCTTCGCCAACGCCGCGGACTTTACGTGTCGAGTCAGGATGTTCGTTCACCTCATTCAAAATCACAAACCAATGCCCCGGCGGGGTTTCCGAATCCGGACCGTCCGCCCAAAACTCCGCCAGCACACGCGTGTAATCACCTAACGGCACCATCTGGGGTTCGTACGGCTCGCCCGTCGCCGGATTGACGCGGTAGCCCTGTCCCGGATCCAAGCCATTGTCTTGAAAGAATGAGCGATGACCGGGAAAATCTCGCGGGTACTGGTCGACCGAGATATTCCCAATGCCGTTCGGGGAAATGTCGATGAGCTCGGCACCGCGCCCAACCGTCGGATCCAGATGCGACGACCACACCGCCACAAAGGAGTGCGACCACTTGTACTCGTCGTCCAAAGCACCGTCAATGGTCGGCGGCGCGCCCGGATCGTGGTAAACCTGGTACTCATAGTCTTCACCGTCCCGGGTATAAATCGTCAGATCGTCCGGCGACAGCGCAAACGGCAACACGCTACCCCATTCGGGACTCAAAAACTCCGGTTCGGAATTCGCGTCATTACCGGCTTGGTCAATGAAGTTCTCTAACGCCAGTGGCTGCCAGCGATTGAGATTAACGATATTGGGATTACCGGGCAGGTGCGGTTCAAGCGCAGGATTGATCGGTAGGTAGCTCTTGTTCTTGTAATCGTCGTATTCGTTTGCATAGTCCGCTTGGCCGAACGCGATATAACACGAGGCGATGTAATTCCCCAGCGCAATCGGCGAACCGTCCGCATAATCCGCATCTCGATCCTCGGGATCCAATTCAAGAAAACCCATCAGTGCATTGCTGTCCTTGACGATTTGACTCAACCCCGGCGACCGCGCAAAGCGATGCCGAATCAGCCGAAACGAAGCATAACTCAACGCGACTTCAATATCCGCTTCGGTAAAACTCGCATTGATGTCTTCCAGCGGACAGGAGATGACCTCCGTAGTGCCCAGCAACCAGGGCTTCGGCTTCGGGTCCGCGTCGCGCACCATGCCGGCCCAGGTGTCGTATTGCGCGGCCGAAATATGAAACAGATTGCGCGCATGCACCGTCGGGCGCGCATAGTCATTGCGAATCGCCGACAATAACACCTCGTTCCAACGTCGCGCCACGGAGACGTTCGCCGACGGGGCGACCCCCGGCAGATAGTGCGCCGTCACTGTCGCTACGCTGGTCGGCATTTCAAACATCGTCGAGGCCGCGTATTTGTCTGCCACCGCACCACCGGAAACCGTCCAATGACTAAAGTAGTAACCTTCTTCCGGCTCTTCTGCTTCGATGGCAACCATTGTGCCGGCATCATAGCGCCCGTCACCATCACCGAAACGCACACTCAGACGGAGTCCTGTAAGACCTGGTTGATTTACCGTGATCACCCTGTTGACCTCAAGAAGTGAAAATTCGGAAACGGTGTTTTCCTCGTCGAACCAGTCTACGCGCACATCAGCTCTCGTTGCAGTACCTAGGCCAAAATGTACTTCCAATGGGTTGTGCGACACGAAGTTGTTGCTGCCACCGAGTTGCCGAATTTGGCTACCGAACTCCGTGGTTACGGTCACTTTTGATCCTACACCCTGGGTGTTAACTCCGGAGCCTCGCAACTTAATCGTCAAGTAGTTCCCCAATCCCACAGAGTCATTCCGATAAAACACCAAGTGGGGTTCACTGGTGTTCACCACAAGAATGTCGATGTCTCCATCGCGGTCGGCATCAAAACATGCCACACCGCGACCTTGACCGGTGTCATCAATTCCTACATGTCGTGCGAGCTGTCGAAATGTTCCGTCCAAACGGTTCCAGAACAACCGCGACGGAGTGTCTCGGTATGGCGAATCGCGCCATCCATTCACATGGAAAATATCCAAGAAACCGTCGTGGTCGAAGTCCTTGGCACAAGCTCCCCATCCCCAAGCACCGCTCGCGACATGGGCTTGATCCGTGATATCCGAAAATATTCCTTGCCCGTTGTTCTGGTAGAGTCTGTTGCCAAAGAACTCGCCGCCAATGTTTTCGTTGTAGATTGAAGTGACGAACCAATCAAAGTCACCATCGTTATCGAAATCACCGACTGCAGTCCCCATGCCATTTTGATCTTTGATCACTGTTCGGTCAGTCGCCCCGAAAAAATTTGTTCCATTATTGTTAAGAAGAAGCTGAGTCGTACCAAAGTCTGCTACCATGAGCAGATCCTTGTCAGAATCATTGTCAAGGTCAAACACATTTGGCGTGAATGTATATTCAGTACTATGAACTAGCAGATTTCCGCTGACACCTACTTCTGTACTTACATTGCGAAAGAGTCCATCCCCTTCGTTGCGCCAGACTGTCTCAGTCTCTGGGATAAATGCACGCTTTTCACCCCAATGTGAAAGGAAGATGTCGATCCACCCGTCTCGATCATAGTCCGCCATAGTCGCGGATACGGTTGTTTCCGAGGATACAACAATACCGGCATCTTCAGTAATGTCAACGAACGTTTCTGCTTCTCGATCATTTTCAAACATCCGAACCGGATCGTTTTCCATTGCGGAGACAAACAAATCCAAATCACCGTCGCCGTCGATATCGCCAAAGGCTGGACCGCTCCCCCAATGCAACAAATCTACGCCATATTCCTCCGCTACATCGACGAACGTACCATTGCCATTGTTTAAGTACAGCGCGTTGGGTACCGTATTGCCCCCGACAACGTACAAATCGACATCTCCGTCATCATCTATGTCGCCTGACGCTATTCCTGCGGAGTAGAACTGTTTATCAGACAACGAATCCATGTCATGAGGGTACGCTCTATCGAGTCCAACATTGGTGACCTTGGTAAATTGCAATTCAGCGCCAGTGAGTGTCGTGAATGCATTGGGAACAATGGATTCGTCGCTTGGGTTAGAAGGTTCGGTGGCAAGAAGCGTGCTACGCTTGTTAACACACAAAAAACAGAGAAATAGCAGTGCAAGCGACAACCCAATACAGAAAATGACTGCGGTAGATCGATTGTTGGTAATTCGATTCTGCATTTTGTAATACTTTAGTTCGAGAAGTCGCTCAATCCACTTGTTTTTAAGCAACCTACAATTATATCACGGGCTTAGTTAAACTCGAGCAACACACATGGCCCCGATTTTTCGAGGTGTTGCGAATAGTAGACTAGGGTACTCGAGCTCCGCGAACGGCACAGATTTACGTACTTTACAGGAAGAACTACACCGTTGTTCGATATATATTTGGTGACTTCTTTTAAGGGATCACAAACGCTCTCGCGCTACAGTGTGATTTACACCGTATGGATAACCAAATTTTTGAATCCATGCAAGATTTACTCCCTTTTGTCTTTGAATAAGTCGCCAGCGCGTCGGCGAAATGTGTCAATCGACTCACTCTATAGGTGTCCAACGTATCGCATCAGCGAATATACTGTGGTGCGTTTGATCCACCTTGTTCGATACTAGGACGTCCACCTTCGTATTGGACAGATTAAATTCCCCGACAAAATGCCACCCTTTAGACAAATTCGACGCGTCAAGTGTGGGGGATACTATTGTCTCACCGTCATGTATTTCAAGGTTGATCGAACTCACAAAGTGCGAAATTAGCAATGAGAGAGAATACATTCCACTCAAGTGAATTTCATCCACCAAAGACTGGTCGGGGAGATAATACTCCAACTTCCATCGACCGATTCTTGGGAGCTTCGCGGAAAATTTTGCGGAAGCAGTTCGCTCACTGTCTTTGGATAGTACAAACGTGTGCCGATACTTCCCGAAAGCGGATGGATCTTCCTTGCGTGACCACGTTAATGGTGCGCTCCGAAAGTTGAATTGGTACACGGGCAAACCACTATCTAGTTGGACGCTCTCTGTACCTAACAGTCTTCGGAAAAAATGAGTAAAGGCATTCGACAATACCGAATTATTTCGGTGTTCTATCACTGAGAATTCTGGATCAAGATCGTCGATAATAATGGATGAATTTGGTTGGAGATTGACCTCAATGTTCTCAATCGTCTTAATAAAAGGAGTTTCGTCGGTATTTACTTCCTGACTCTTCATCTCGTCGCCTAGAGGGAAATCGATGCGAAACTTCTTACGATTTAACGAAAAATAAGGCTTGATCCAAATGGATTGAACTGGGTTCGGACTCTCAATCACAACACGTGCGGATTGGTTCGCACCTACCAGAATAGGCGGTAAAGAAATAGCGTTCGAAGGTGCGTGAAAGGAATCATCTGATTGATACGTTATCGACAGTTGCAGAGGTCCGGATACAGACTGTTCATTTTGGAGTATGAATGAAGATTCGTAAATAGTTCGTTCCGATCCTAGCAGAGCGTGAATATCTGGATTTCTCGCGACAAATCCCGGTAATTCTGCCTTTCCTAGCAGGTCTCCGGCTAATTCATCGAGGATTACGCCATGATCCGCGAGCACATCGACAAACTCCTCAAAAAGAAAGTTCCTTCCACGAAAGTTGTTTGTTATGGCTACTGCAATTTGAGCTAGTGCGTCATTTCCATGTGAGTCTCTCAATAGTTCGATGAAGTATCGTGCGCGTAGTCTCAACGCTCTTAATTGAAGGGTGCTACTCGCCTGTGATTCTGCATGGTAGAGACTTGAGGACGCTGCCGCATCCCACACTTCAGGCGCATCGCGAACGGCCTGAGTCTTCCTCATCCTGTCTAAATCTTGGGAGAAAGCGACTATTTGCATTCTAGAAGCCAGAAAGTGAATCGGATCTAAACTGACTAAATCCAAGATGTTGCGGTTTAACGCGAGTTGAAAATCAAAATCGGCATGCCGAGCTGGAAACAGAGTTTCTGTTAGCAGTCCCAATAGAATGTTTAACGCTCGTGCGCCTTTCTGAGTGGCATTAGTGTGCTGAACAAATAAGTTTCGATAAAGGACATAGTTCGTGCTACTTTCAAACATTGAACTTTGTACGTATCCTAAGACTTCAGCAAACTGCCTTGCGATCCAGTCTTCTTCGGTCATATCCGATTGCTCAGCTGGAAATCTACTTAACTTAAACGCATTTGGATATGTTGGCAATGTTGATTCTCGAATCATCAGCATTCCAGGAGGACACATCACCGTATCCATGCCGACTCCACCTCCAAAAACTCGGAGAGTCGAAGGAACTTCTACCATCGAGTATGACCCTTTGGTATAGTTCAAACCTTGAGCGCGAATTTCCTCGATGTTCCAACTCAAATGTTGTCGGATGTTGTCTATTACTGGTGCAAATGCTTCAAAAGTGCTTTTGTGGGCATTGCTATAAAAAACCTCAAATTCAATTCCGTCGACTTCCATCGAAGCTGATTCAAACTTTGATCCCACGAGAGCAAATTCTGAGATTGGATCGGACAGCTGAAACTTGTACCTCTTATGCGTGCTGTCTTCTACTGTTTCGCGTTTTACAGGTCCAGCAACTAGCCATTGTTTAGGTACCGAAACGTCGATATTGAGAGTAAAGAAATCCTTTTCGCGTCGTTCCCAGGTGTCTTCATTTGTTGATGTACCGGAAGTAGGATACCATTTAATTCCAGGCGTGAGAACCACGAACTCATTGTGAAAAATCGCATTTCTCGTGCCTAAGAGACGTAATTGTCGAATTTCTGGTCCTGTGACTTCGGCGATCGTGTAGATGGAATCAAGATAGGCGAATCGATCGTCAGGACGTCCTTTCGCGGATATTGTGATTTCGTTCGTGTCTGATGAGAAGTATCTCCTAGGAATTTTTAGTAATCCATTTTGAAACTCACGATCATTAACTTCTTCACCACCAACAGTCAATTGTGAAATCTTGTAACCAGGATTCAGCGAAAACAACACGAAACCAATGTCCTTACTTGTGTCAACGTTCACTTCTAAGGTAAGGTCTATAGAAATCCACTGACCAGGCCTGATTTCAACATTGCCTCGAATATCCTGCACGTCGGGAAACGCACCAGGTAGGAAATGGGTGTCGTGCACTTCGACCCATCGGCCGACTTCACGGAGATCGAAAATGTGAGCTGCGATCAAGGTGCCAAATCCTAAAACTCCTAGAACAAAGGACGTACTCCCAAGAGCTAGCTCAGTGAATCGAGTTGGATTCAGTCGATTGTCAAGAATAGATGTCCAACATAAAAAACCAATCGATAACAACACGAGCGTGATCCGATTTAAAACAATTGTTGGTGTGAAAAACTCGGGTGTAAGTTCGGAGGCAAAGATGACGTTTCCTGTTACAGTTTGCAGCGGTACAGCGACGTCAAGTGGCAATCTGCTATTTAACCAAAAGAGTATGCCGAGACCGGACGCGGTGACGAATATGGCTACTAATCTCGACTTGCAGAGCGCTGATATTAAGATCGCCATACTTCCAAAAAAAGCAAAATTTGGGATGATGTCAAGAAGAACGAACGAAACCACGCTCCATAGCACTACGGGTTGGCCAAAGGGTAGTGAAAGTATTTGAGCGACGATACCATAGGCCACGATTGCGATAAGGAAACAGATCATGGGGATCGACATAGTCATCATTACGCCTAATAATCTTCCCGTGAGAAAATCTAGGTTTCGTACAGGCTTAGAACTGATGACTTCATGAATGCGGTCGGTCTCATCCCTTCGTAGTAAATCGAATACAAGCACCAACACCCCAATGCAAAACAGTGCTATAAAGCTTCCGCTTAACAACGACATGATGTACCGCGGGCTGATGATACCCTGCATCGGGCCTACGCTTGCACTTTGCATGTGCTTACGGGCTACTACCAAATAGTAGAGCACACAAATGCTTAGCGCAATCCAAATAAAGATGTGCGTGCGCACCAATCTTCGATGACTTCGCATCTCATGTAATGCGATACACCAAATACCTTTTGTGTTCATATCAATTTGTGTATATAGATGCAACTACATCTAGCTTTGGTTTTAGTTGAAGCTAGACTGGCAGCACTACTCATAATGAGTACCTGATGACTGTTGCTTTAACATGTCAGGATGTTATAGGAACATCACCGAATTTTCTGCAATGTCTCTGTAGGGTGGAGTCGACACCATATATTTTGGTCTGATCGACTGATTACAGAAAGTGTACGATATTTCATTCGTCCGGTTCCACGAACGACATGGCGTGATCAAATGCGATTTTTCCTATGGTGATGCCGATGAGTCGTC
>VXNY01000024.1 GCA_009840305.1 Gammaproteobacteria bacterium
TTGTTTCAGGTCAAGCGGTCCATAACAACCAAGCGAATAGTAGATTAAGCGTCAGAGCTATCGACTACGAGGTCGTGTAGAGTCTTACCAGAAAAGAAGAGTCGTGTCGTTCGTTCTAACGAAACGACTCTTCTTCCGCGTGATACCTCTCAAAGTGGTCGTAGTAGTCTGCGTCGCGTTTGCCGATTGACAAACTGAAAGAGAATCGGCCGGGTTCGCGCCTTCCATGTCCGGAGACCTCCATGGCGTTAAAAGTTGCTCATCCTTGAGCACCCCCGGTCGATCGGAATGGTTGGTTGCATGACAAAATCCTGTTGTGAAATTTTTTCGATGTATCGAACTCTGACACGCAATCCTTTCCGTTTTAAAGTGAATACTATACTGAAATTTTAATGTTGTTCAAGTTTTGTTAAGATTTTACCTAAACAAATTGAGAATGCTATACTAGGAGTTGGTGCTTATCCGCGATTGACTGTAGCGCTCGTTCCATTGAATTTTCAGCGGTTTTTACTGCTTCTACGACAGCGATGTCTACTGCACTGTCGGTCGTACGACTGAGATGATCGATCATGGCGCGTTGCCGATAAATAATCTCGACGAAATCTTCTGGTTCCACTCTTTCGTTCGTTTTACAACGTCTCAAGTGTTCTAACTGCTCATCGTCAAAACACCTATATTCCGTGTAGGAGTCATCCTCTTGTACTACGTGATCGAAGATCGCATCAACAGTTGATTGCCAGTCTGTGTCTTGCATTTTCACGACATGAAAGCTTGATTCTCGAGCTAATTCGAGATCCGATTCGCTTGCATACTTATAAACAACAAACACAGGTACATCTGACGCCGAAGTCATCTCGTCAATTTTCTCGACGTTGAGACTTGTTACTAACAGTACGAGAGCATCAAAATTAACAAGTGCTTCGACTGTCGCCCAATCCCAATAGGATTCAAGTGTAAGGAATCGAGCTGACACGTCATACCGAGATGAAGACTGTCGATTTTCAAAGTTCCAAGTGTCTCCCACAAGAACTATAGAGAGTTCTGAATCTTGATTGATCTTCGTTGGTCGGCCAAGCAATGGTTTAAGTTCGTTTACTGATAAATCTTTCAGTTCACCAATCGAAAAGCCTTGATCAATGAGCTCCTTGATCAGAGTGAGCTTCGCCAATTGATCGTCATCGTAAAAGCGTATTCGATTGACTTTTTTCGTCGGACGAATTTCGTGCCGCTGTTCCCACATGCGTAAACGTTCGACGGACAGTCCCGTCAACTCGGACACTTTTCCAATCTTGTAAAGCTGTTCTGCCATAATCGCAATTGCTCCTTGCGTCTCTCATTAGAAATCTAATCGTTAAGAGACATTGTTTAGATTATGTGAACATTCTAACCATATAGTTCATAAAACTGTTAAGATAATGAATCTATCCGCGTTCTGAATGTTGATCAGAATAACGTTTTAACGCAGAGTTTTTGGGAAATATTCATTAAACTTGTCCTTTGTGGCTATTTTTACTAGACACAATCGAATCGTTTAAGAAGCCTCTTACAGAAACGAAATTGCTTTTGAAAAACGCCCTTCATAGACGCTGACAGCGCGCCGAAACCCTCCGAGGATGATGTAAAGTACTTGGAAAAATCCTCTAATTTAGACTTATAGCTAAACGTCGATCCCATATCCGATGTAGTTTTAGCGATTTTCGAGTTCTAAGATCCGAACAATCTGTCGACCGAGTGTGATCTCGCGTTCCACAACCTCGGTCAGCAGTCGCTTATTTTCGAGATTCAAAATCTCAATCACCTGCTCTCTGAGTGCGGCTTGACGTTGAGCTTGGGACCGTATCAAAGTTTATTAGATACAGCGATCGACGTCCTTCCATCGCGTCCTCAAGCCAACGGTCACGAGCTGCTTTTTGGGTAAATTTGAGCGTGCTGAGACCGACCCCGGTGTTCGTGGTGATATCTACCAGTGTCATACTGTCAACAGATGACCACCGCCATCTGCTGAGTTCAATTCCGGTTACTTGTTCTTTGGATCGTTCTCTTGCGTCTCTCTCACCGAGCAGTGATACTTCTCTTGAGATCCCACATCGAGTATGCATCAAGATTAAATCGCGTTGCTCTTTGGTGAGTTTTCTGCAGTATTCCCTTCTTTTAAATGTCTTCCACTAGTGCTTGTTTTTCGGCTGCAGACATGAGCAAAAAAATCGGCGATTTCGTGTTGTTCCAAGTTGTCAAAGTGTCTCATACTCTACATTATGTTGAGAAAAAAGTGCCCCGATCGAGTTGTGATCCAATCGAGGCACGGAGTATGATTTTGAAAAACTTCAACCTATCTCAATGGGTTAGAGATCGTACGATTGAAATCGCTACGCCAGGAGTTTCGCGGCCAGATATTCCTGACCGCAGAGCAGTTGCAAGTTCTCCAAGTGATCCGTTCCGCCGGCTTCTTCGCAATGACGTGAATCACTTCGAAGTTTTGAATCTGAAAGTGCTGTGTACAGACTTTGCACGGTCCGCCCTGTTCTTCGTACTACGCTCTCGTATTATTAGGAGAGTTGTACATGAGCAACACACCGACATCGGTTCTCTGTGGCACGTCTGTCCGAGATTGAATTTCTTGGAACAGTCCCTGATTAGCTGTAATCCGATCTTCGACCAAACTTACTGCGACGTTCGAAACGTCAATCTCCGTCCACTTCCTCTGCAGTCGATCTGCTGCAACTAGCGTGGTCGCACAACCACAAAATGGATCGAATACTACGTCCTCTTCATTAAAGGTAGCTTTGACAACACAACAATGCGAGAGGTTTCTGAGTGGGGTAGTCGCCTTCTTCGAGTTTCCCTTATGCACTCGTATATAGGTCCCGCTCTCAGAG
Organism: Gammaproteobacteria bacterium; assembly: GCA_009840305.1. Classification (GTDB taxonomy): domain Bacteria; phylum Pseudomonadota; class Gammaproteobacteria; order Pseudomonadales; family Azotimanducaceae; genus Bin55. The sequence goes on from VXNY01000024.1 coordinate 2,877, forward strand.
AACTTTCCTCCTTTGTCTAATTGCACAGTGCCGTCGACGATTTTTGAAGCATTCCCAGAATATCCTTCCCTGGACTTGCTCGATGAAGCGCATTCTTGGCGGATCGAGTTCGCGTTGAATGTCCAAGTCGAACTTATTGAAGACAAAATTATGTCGTGCACCCGTGATAAGTGTCGTTGATTAGGAGCAGAGGGTCTGCTAAAGCACCACACTATTTCGTTGCGAAAATTCTTCCGGCCAAAGATCGCATCGAGGAGCAGTTTCAAATATTGGCTCATGGTGGGATCGCAGTGTAAATAAATCGATAGGGTGGGCTTGAAGAGCCGGTGCATTTCCAAGAGCCGAACCGCCAAGTAGATGAGATACGACTTGTCGCTCTTACTCATCGCGGCGTGAATGACTTTGTTGAGACGTGGGTGCTTTGCTTCAATTAAGTCTAGCCACGAGATATCGACGTCCTGCAATGTCCAGGTGTCCTTGAACTCTGCCCCTGCAGCTTCACTGCCTATAGGAGCCGCGTAGTTCGCTTTCGAATTGAACGGCGGGTCCAAATAGATTAGATCGACTGAGTCCGAGTTCATCCCCCGCATGATGGGAAGATTGTCACCGGTCCATATCGTCCTATTCGACCAGTTCGCAGACACCCAACACGCCCTGTTCTAACGCAGAGTTACGCTTACTCGTACACTCCTAGTTCGATCGCGACTTGTTCGAACTTGTCCAACGTGTCTAACACCGGTCGAAATTTAATATCGCGCTGGCGAAGTTCATGAACGATCTCCTTGCAACTTTGGATCTCTACCGGTTCATCCACCAATCCCATCGCATCGACAGTGGTGGGTGGTATTACGACAGGGACACAAATATATCGTACCACCCATTCCCAATCAAACTCGATCTCTTCTCCAGGATCAGGTCTGGGCGCATCCATTATCGTTAGGAAGTTAAACGCTTTCAGAGCGAGCTCTGTGGGCTCATCGCTCGGCCGATACTTTCGCATCAGTGCCCCAAACTTCATTACCGAACCAAGATTGTACTTGGCTAACACTTTAGAAATTCGACCATATTTGTAACCATCGCCAGGGGGATATTTGTTATATGGGTTGCTGTGTGTCAATCCAGCGGTTTCATTGCCTAAACGTGCCGCCAGTTCAACCAGTTGTGCTTCAACACCTCTACGTGAGTTCGTTTTATGCAGGGACATTACTAGAGTATGAAGTTCTGGATAGTTCTCTGCGGTAAGCTCTAGTGTGTGATCTAGCCCCTCGCACTTCGCACTAACCCAAGCATCTTCAAAATCTTGCTTCCACATCAGTCGGTCTTGTTCTGGAGTGGGATGATCATCCGGCGCGTAATATGCCTGGCTGGCGCGAATTGCGCTACCAAATCTGTCAAAGCAAAAAGTGTTGATGAGCGCGTAATTCAAGATCGCATCGGCATGACATGTTTCTTTCAACTCCCAATTGGTGTCGTCGCCTGTCAACACACACTCAGGGCGGGAGATTGCGTCTTGCACCCGAGCTAAATCCCCTGCGGGATCTGCGAAAACCCGTTCAAACGTTAAGGGATCATCCAACACTACAAAGTGAATTGAACCGGCTCGATCCCAAGGACCGCTTAAAAGTAAATGATAGGGGTTAACCGCACTCATGTGCGTCTCCAAAGCGGTCTGACATTCAACGGATTCGAGGGCGTTCGTGTGGTCTTCGTTCCTTTTGTGCCAGATTTCTGAGCTCGCGTCTTCATCCCAGTAGGGTGGTAGCTCATTCAAGCCACACGCCTCTTCCCAAGATCCCGGGGGAAAGTCGACATGTGGTAATTTGGGCGGTGTTCCAACCACTGCTACTGCGGGCTCGATAGTAGGTACCACCGAAGGAATGACCGCACTCGGTTTGCTTATCTCCAAAGCAGCAGGAGTGGTTGAGGCTTGATTTTGCGTGATCAAAAACACACAAACAATAGCTACAGCTGTTAGGGCTAGCCCGACACCCGCACCCAGCAGCCACCGCGGCGCTTGAAGATGTTGGTATTTTCTTATTAGTCGCATTCGAAGTTTTCCACTCCATTAGGGTCGTAGAGGTGATTATCGGTGGCTTGAGGGAGACTGTCACCGGTCCATATCGTCCTATTCGACCAGTTCGCAGACACCCAACACTCCCTGTTCTATAGCGCGCAGAGTTACGCTTACTCGTACACTCCTAGTTCGATCGCGACTTGTTCGAACTTGTCCAACGTGTCTAACACCGGTCGAAATTTAATATCGCGCTGGCGAAGTTCATGAACGATCTCCTTGCAACTTCGACTCTCTGTCGGCTCTTGGGTTCCAAAAATCTGCTCAACATCTGAAAGCGGCAACGGGTCGGGGACACAAATATGTCGTACCACCCATTCCCAATCAAACTCGATATCTTCTCCAGGTTCAGGTCTGGGCGCGTCCGTGAGAGTTAGGAAGCTGAATACACGTAGCAAGTGCTCGGTGTTTTCATCTCGCGACTGATATTTTCGCACAAAAGCCTCCACTCTTAATAACGACAATTCTATCGCAAAAACCTCATGAAATCGACCATATTTGTACCCGTGACGAATGGGAAAACCGGAAGGTGAGTAGCCTCTTGTTAAACCAGCCGTATCGTTGCCCAAGCGTGCCGCCAGTTCAACGAGCAATGCTAAAATTTTTCTTTCTGTCGATTCAAGTTCATGTACAGGTTCCACCCATTCATAGAGGGCCGGGAAACGATCTGAGTGGAGCTGCAATTCCGCATCTAAGCTCTCGCATTTCGCCCGAACCCAAGCATCTTCAAATTCTTCCTTCCACATCAAGCGGTCTTGCGCGGACGTGGGGTTATCCTCCGGCGGGTAATATGCACGATTGACGCGAATTACTCTGCTGCCAGATCTGTTAAAGCAAAGGGTGTTGATAAGCGCGTAATTCAAGAGTGCGTCCGCATGACAGCTTTCATTTAATTCCCAATTTTTTTCCTCTCCTTTCAGCAAACACTCAGGGCGGGAGAACGCCTCTTGCACTCGCGCGGAATCCCCTACGGGATCTGCGAAAACCTGCGCAAACGTTAAGGGATCATCCAACACCACCAACTTCATTAGAATGATTTTCCCTGTCCCCCATGCACCACTAAAAATGTAGTGATAGGGGTTCAGTGCATTCATGTGCTTTTCTAAGGCAATCTGACACTCGTCAGATTCGAAGGCGTTCGTAAGGTCTGTGTTCCGTTCTCTGCTCCCGTCTCCGATCCAATAGGGTGGTAACTCATTCAAACCACACGCCTCTTCCACCGATCCCGGTTGAAAGTCTATGTGCGGTAACGGGGCAGGTGGTGCAACCACAGTAACTGCAGGTTCAGTAGTAGGTAGCATAGCAGGGATGACCGCCCTCGGTTCGTTTATCTCCAATGCAGTAGGAGTGGTCGCGGCTTGCTTTTGCGTGACCCAAAGCACACAAACAACAGCCACCACTGTTAAGGCTAGTCCAATACCCGCGCCCCACAGCCAACGCGGCGCATGATAAAAATGGCTCATTCGTCGTCCTCGCAGTCGAAGTTTTGCACTTTATCAGGTTTGAAAGACCGGTTTATCTCGGCTTGAGGAAGATTGTGTGGGTTGGTAAGCTTTGCTGCTCACGTTTCCATTTCGCTTTCAATCTCCTTTTTCCTTGCTTCTGTTGTCTCGGGTTTAGCTAGCTCCGCCTCAAGATCTGTATATTCGTCCTTCCATTCCTGGTACTGAGGGAGCTTACTCGTTATCTCCTGTTCACGAAGTATACCAGGGGCACCCGATTTTTTACCACCGAATAACGATCGGAACACACTAGAAGCTCCCTTATGGGCTTGTATTTCCATATCCCATGCTTCATACGGCTTGGGTAACCCGTTTGTTCGATCAAACACGCTTTTCAAATAACCGATGTGAAAGGTTTCATGTATCTGAGCATATGCTACCATATGCTTAAAAGTTTCCTGCTGTTGCTGGTCCATCCAGTATGTTGCAGCGTTTACAGCTATTTGATGGGGGTAAAGCACAACAGATATTGAAAGTTCTGGGTTTGCTGGATCGTCTCCTAAAGATGGGTAGGTTCTAGCTGCATCTCCTGGGGCGTCATTTTTTGTTATTCCCCAAGTGACTTCGGTTGCACCAATAGCATCGGAATTCCATCCTTTAGCCTCCACCGTAATATCATCGAGTTTTTTCTCCCAACATTGTTGTAGATCCTTGGCTGCGTCATCGGTAAAGTTGTCCGCCTGAACCTCGGCCGGAGATTTTTCTCGTGGAGGATCTTGAGGTGTTGGTGTGGGTGTTGTTGTGGGTGTTTTTACACCGCGGGTGATCGGTTTCTTAGGCTGTACACCTTTCACTTTAACCGCCTCATATTTCAACAGATGGCACGTGTAGGTGTGATCGCCCCACTCAATGTAGGAGTAGTATTTCCAAATCTTCTCCGGATCATCCGCGTTGGGATCAGGTTGACCGTCGGCCGCGATTAACGCATTATGATTTTCAAAAATCTTCCAGTCCTCGTTGCGACATTCCTTGTCGGTAAAACCAATGACCGGCGGATCGTCTGGGTCGTAGTCCACGAAATATGCAAAGGCCGCTAGTCCAAACGCAGCCAGTGCGACTAGCAGAGTCCCTGCCAAAAGTTTGCGAAGAGTTTTCATAAACACACCTTGAATTTGATTGTTGTTTAACCGACATGGTGTCGGGCTCAATCAAATATTTATTCAAGGATTTAGAACCCTGCTTATTCACCCAGACAAGATAGCTAGTCCTGTCCTTTAATCAGGCTGTTGTATTCACAGGCAACCCGACTTCGGGCGCGTTGAATAAATATTTGACAAAAAGCATTTTACAAACTTTTTTCGTTCCTCGCAATGAATAGTTTTCAGCCCGGTCCACGCGACAGGATCTTATTTCTCAATCCCACCTTAAATAGGGAACTGGAAACGTGTGGGGATCCTTTAGAAGAAAGTTTAGAAAACACTGAGACTTGCGAGCGATCTATCATTCTTAGGAACACCAAACCTCTGCCCCTCCCCCTCGATCTCGCTTTTGCTCGTGTAGAAAAGGGTTTCGGGGGTCCTTGCAGCATCCTCAAAGGCACACTGCTCCCCCTACTTTTTGGAATTCAACAGTGTGGAATAGGGTTTGTTTTGTGTACTCTCGCTCACTTCTGACACTGCAAAAAAAGTTTTGAACAATAAAAAGCGAGTGGTATGTGCACACACTCTGTGTCACTGTTCTGTTTTGCTTGACCATTTACAGTGAGTAAAACTGTGTCGTGAAGGCATTGATTGTGAACGTCGACAGGAGCGACCCCCACCCTTTAAAGAACTTTTACTACACTGTCTTGAATTCGGTGGGGAACCTGATATGTCATGGGAGGTTGAACTCAGTCTAGTAGGTACCAGACTCAATTCGAAACAGAAGGGAAACTGTGAGATTGAGCCAGAGCTCAATCATATTCCAATGATTTGATCTTTCTCGTCAAGGCCTATCTGATTAGCAGCAGGGACGCGAGGTAGTCCTGGCATCGTCATCATATTGCCACACACGACGACGACGAACTCCGCGCCCGCACTCAGTCTCACTTCTCGAATAGGAAGAATGTGATCAATTGGAGCACCTAATCGTTTAGGGTCGGAGGTAAAACTGTATTGCGTTTTCGCAATGCACACAGGCAACTCGCCAAAACCTCGCTGTTGTAAGTCATTCAGTTCTGATTCGGCAGTCTTGGTAAATTCGATCCCACTGGCATGGTAGATGTTCTCTGCAACCGAGGCGATTTTTTCTTTCAGCGGCGTGTCGATGGGATAGAGCGGCGCAAAATTTTTGCAATCCTCCCGCGTAATACACGCCATAACACTTTCAGCAAGTTCCAACGCTCCACGACCACCATCTGCCCAATGAGTGCACTCGTTGCACTCGACTCCTAATTCTCGCATCTTTTTGGTCACGAAGAGCAGTTCGTCATCTCGATCCGACTCAAAACGGTTGATTGCAACGATCGGGACTATTCCCATCTTGAGTAAGTTTTGTACATGTGCTTCTAAATTTACTAACCCAGTCTTCAACGCCTCTACATCGGGTTTGGTGAGTTCGTCCAGTGGAATGTTGGCGTGCATCTTGATTGAGCGAATAGTTGCGACGATCACTACTGCATGAGGTGTTAGACCTGTCTGACGACACTTTATATTCAGAAATTTTTCTGCGCCCAAGTCCGCACCGAAACCTGCTTCTGTTATAACAACGTCCGCTAGTGCAAGTCCTGTTCTAGTTGCGATCACCGAGTTGCACCCGTGCGCGATATTTGCAAACGGTCCGCCGTGTACGATAACGGGATTGTGTTCCAGAGTTTGAACGACGTTCGGATCAAGTGCTTCGCTTAGAAGTACCGTCATCGCGCCGTCGACGTTCAAATCTCGAGCCGTTATGAACTCGCCCGTCTTAGATCGGGCTACAACAATGTTGCCTAAGCGACGTTGCAAGTCTTCTAAATCTTCTGCTAAAGAAAACACTGCCATTACTTCCGACGCGGCAGTTATGTTGAATCCTGCATCTAGGAGCAAATCTCGACGAGAAGGTACCTTGAACTTACGTAAAGATCGATCATTCATGTCCAAGGAACGTAAGAACATTAATCGGGACGGATCAATGTCGAGGTCATTACCCCAATAGATGTGGTTTTCGAGAATAGCCGATAGCAAATTGTTTGCCGAGGTTATCGCATGTAAATCACCGTTGAAGTGTAAATTGATTTCAGTAGCGGGAGCTACTTGAGCTCGCCCTCCACCATGTGCGCCCCCTTTCATTCCAAAACAAGGTCCCAATGATGGTTCGCGGAGGCAAGCCACTGAATTTACGCCCAATAAATTTAAGGCATCGGTTAGTCCAACCGATGTAGTCGTCTTCCCCTCACCTGCTGCCGTTGGTGATACCCCGGTCATCAACACCAATTTAGCCTGATCGTTGGTTTGTTTCTCACTCAGACTGCTTGAATGAATCTTGGCCTTGTACTTACCATAAGTTGTAAATTCTTCCTCCGATAAGTGCAACTTATCCCTTAATATGTCAGCTAATGGACGTAGCTCGACGCTTTGTGCGATAGTTTGATCGTTAGTCTGCATGTGAACTCGTTGTGTGTTGGGTCTTACCTTATAAGAAAATCGCTCGCAAACGAATTCTGCAAGCGAAGACAAATAGGTATTGGAGAAACCGATTACTCTCGGCCGCGAGTCATTTTAAGAAGTTGAGCAAGAATGAAGCGATCGTTTAGAGCGCGCTGTTGAAGTAGATTAACTGATGTTCTCAGCCACTTAGTGGCTTATAAAGCGACTGATTAGCGATCTCAGAAAGTCGCTCTAACAACAATGTGTGTGCAGGTTTCCGTAATTTCTCGTTTTGTTGTTCACTTACTAGGATAACCCTCGAAATACAGTTAACTAAGCCCATAACCCGAACGAAAGCCATCTCAGTTACACTCGGTTGAGTGGGGTAGTGGTATAACACTCGCGCACAAAACGCGTCCCCTCCCCATCGCCACATTCCGGCGAAATCTCGATACCGGCATCCGTTGGTGTGATTCGACCAATCGATAATTCCCGTCAATCGCTTCAGTTCATCAAGAAGTATGTGGTCCGCGCCCAAATCGCCATGAATCAAAACGCACTCTGAGCTTGGTAGATCAAATTTGTACTGATCAAAGTACGACTTAATGGTTGTCCGTTGGGAATGCGATAGTGTTCTGCGTGACATACGACCAAGTTGTTCGTCTAAGTCCTCACTCCATGTGCGTAAGGTTGCGAGCGGATCGCTATCCTTGGTGCCGGCCACTCCCGTCATCGTATGAAGTTCTTTCAATACGATACCAAGCTGTCTTCCCAAACAGTCTTGGTCGATTTCCTCCCTGCGAAAGTGTTCGAGGGAAATTCCCGGAAGATACTGGTATCCAGAAATTGTTTCTGCGTACCCCCAGGGATGGTTCCAAACAAACTTGATCTCTGGAACGGAGGTTGATAACTTGAGCTTTTGCGAAACCGCCTTTTCTGCGAGCGGGTCGAGTGTTTCCGATACATGTTTGGGAAACCTAAAGACCCAAGCTTCGTTGACTAAGTAGGACTGGAACTCAAGACCTTCACCTAGTTTTCTGACAGTGTTTACCAGTAGATCTGAGTTTTCCTCAATGATTCGAGAAACTTTTGTCACCGACAAGGGTATGTCGATCTCACTCTCGAATTCACTGTTCACAAACTTTGCGTACCTCCTACCATCGTTTAGTGATCTGCCCAAAACAACGAGTACGTTCTACTCAGTTAATTTGGTCTTACCGTTATAGTGAAACGAAACTGTTAATCCAAATTCTATCTTCCTGAAAACCACTACAGTTCCTAGCTGCCTAGTTTGCAAGAGTTCATATGTATAACAGTTGACAATGCTTTTCATGCAGAATTACACTGACGACTAAATGACAGTTTTCTGATCGGTTTACAATCTGTTAGGAGCGATGTGAGGCAGCAACTCCTTTTCGAACCCAGCGCTCACAATCTTGTTTTATCGTAGTGATGATTGACAATAAATTCTTATCTGAGCGGGTAGCCTTAGTAACAGGTGGTGGACGCGGCATCGGTCGCGCAATCTCTAAAGCTATCGCAGCAGCGGGTGCTACAGTAGCCATCAATTACCGCCGCGACGAAAGCGCAGCACAAACGACGAAGGAGGAGATACTGGCTGATGGAGGTGTGGCAGAGATTTTTCACGCTAGCGTCGATCGCGTCGAAGAGTGTGAAGAGTTAGTAAGCCAAATTTCTACTGATCTGGGTGCGATCACCATCTTGGTAAACAACGCTGGAATTGCGAGTCGTGGTTTATCGGTGGCAGAAACCCCTTCTCGAGAAGTCTTTCAATTAATGGGTACACATGTGATTTCTGCACACACACTCTGTCGTCTGATAGTACCGGAAATGAGAAAGATGGCGAGCGGTGACATCATCATGATGTCATGTGCTACCGCGTTGAATCCCTTAGCCAACGGCGCACCGTATACGATGGCGAAAGTCGCATTGGAAAATCTAGCCTATTCGCTTGCTAAAGAAGAGCGCGAGCATGGAATTAAAGTCAATGTAGTCGCTCCAGGACTGGTCGACACTGAAATGGGGCGTCGCCTCATGCGAGCTCGTGCCGGAGTCATCAACATTCGCGAACTTGACGACGTGTCTCCCTATGGGCATGTGTGTCAACCTGAAGAAGTTGCCAATTTGGTAATGTTTCTGTTGTCCCCGCAGAACACCTACATGACCGGTGAAAGACTCGCGTATGACGGTGGCGGTACTGTCGACAATGACTGGTACTAATAATCAAAACACAACGAGTATTCCGATCCATTAAGTGATGTTGGACATCTCCTGATAAGATCCAATGTGCGGTCGGTTTAACGTTACTTCTGATCCGCTCCAAGCGGTGTTCATGGATCTTCTAGAACAGAACTATCCCGGACCGGAAAATTTCAATGTCGCTCCAACCTCAAATGTTTGGATTATTCGCGGTAAACTGGATGCAAGCATGCCGCTTACAACTATTGAGGCGCGGTGGTGGTTAACGCCGAATTGGGCAAAGGAGATTTCAACCAAGTACTCGATGTTTAATGCACGTGCCGAGAGCCTTGAAAAGTCTCCTGCGTTTAGAACGCCGTTTCGAAGGAAACGGTGCCTGGTACCAGTGTCTGGGTTTTACGAGTGGCAACGTGTCGAAGACCGGAAACAACCACATTACATCAAACCAGGAGAAAGTACCGCATTGATGCTTGCTGGTCTTTGGGACGAATGGCACAACCCAGAAGACGATCAGGTTCTTACAAGCTTTACTATCGTTACGTGCGAAGCTACTGATCCCATGAAATTTCTTCACCATCGACAACCCGTGATGCTAGGAACCGACGACGTTGCGACTTGGCTGAATCATGACACGGATGTTGATTTACTCCAATCGCTAGTTCGACCAAGATTACCACATTCTCTCGAAATCGTTCCTGTGTCCAATTTCGTGGGCAACTCGAAAAATAACGGAGCGAGATGTATCGAACCTGTTGGTAGCAGCCACCAGATTCCGCCACAATCCTGAGCCGGTTTATTGGCTTGTGTTGAACTCCAAAGTCGCAGTGTCTGGACGAGCGAGGCCGCGTTGTGACGACTCAATTGCTTCAATCATGAGTTGAATGTAAGGTTTGTCTCCCAACTCATCTTTCACGCGTTGAACGGCTTCTTCAAGCCTGAGCTCACGTAGGAATAGTGTTCGAAAAGCTTTTCTAACATCGCGAATCTCATCAGCGCTGTAGCCGGCTCGCTCCATACCAACCTTGTTTACGATGCGCATCGTCGCCGGAACTCCTTCCGCGATGACAAATGGTAATACGTCTTGGACGACACGTGCGAGACCAGCAACAAGTGCTGTGGTTCCGACATGACAAAACTGGTGAATTCCACACAGCCCACCTAAATTTGCGCGATCGCCAATCACGACATGACCACCTAATGTTGCCCCGTGGGACATAATCACTTTATTTCCTACTTTGCAATTGTGAGCGACATGCGCATGTGCAAGAAGCGCGCAATCGTCGCCGATTTCTGTAGACGAATCCGTTTCGGTGCCACTATGGATGCTCACAAACTCCCGAATGTTGTTCCGGTCCCCTATCTTGGTGTATGAAACCGTTCCAGGAACGTACTTTTGGTCCTGTGATTGAACCCCAAGCGTGACAAAAGGAAATATTTCGCAGTCACCACCAATCGATGTATGTTCACCGACGACTACATGTGAATGTAAGTGCGTACCTGGACCGATATTGACGTCCCCACCCACCACACAATACGGACCAATAACGCAACCATCGCCCAACTCTGCGTCTGGACTCACCTCGGCAAACTTATCTATAGAAACGGCCATGTGCTGCTAACTTCCTCCAAGTCGAACAATTATCGCTAGTTTGACTCCGCTAAACCGAGTATTTTGTGCTAACCGCACGAAAACAACGAATAAGCAATTCAGAATACAACCGAATAAATCTACTAGATTCTTTCTTGCAACCAAGCTTTCAATTAGTCAATAATTCGTTGCTGGATCGAACCAAGATCAATCTCTTCGACTCGTACTCTTAAAATTTTTGTTAGTACAAGATATGGTTTTGCTAAGTACATGACGTCCCGCGTTTGGTCTTTGTTTGCGCTCGGCCTGTTACTCATGAACATAGATGTCGTGCACGCAGATGATACATCACTGACTGCAGAAGAACTGGTCGGAAAAGTACTGGACCAAACACGAGGATTGACATCGTACTCAGAACTCACAATGACGGTGAATCGTCCAGAATGGACTCGAAGTTCGTCTTTTACAGTATGGACGCGCGGCCGGGAAGATGCTCTCATCCGGTTTACCGCACCACCCCGAGATGTGGGCAATGCAACGTTAAAAAAGGGAGATCAAATGTGGACGTTTTCGCCCAAGATTAAGCGTACCGTGCGTCTACCGAGGTCGATGATGTCGCAGGGCTGGGCAGGTTCGGACTTCTCTTATAACGATCTCGCGCGTTCGGACACCCTGCTCCAACACTATGAACTAGCGATCGTTGAAGACCAACTAGATGGCAACCAGACAATCTATACTATTGAAGCCGTTCCATTAGAAAACGCGCCGGTAGTTTGGGGTAAAGAAGTTCTCAAGCTGAGGGATGACTATGTGCTATTGGAGCACTCTTTCTACGATCAGGATCTCAAATTGGTCAAATGGATTGAGACTCAAGAAATTACCACGTTCGACGGACGTCCCATCCCAAAGAAACTTCGAATGAAGAATACGGACGATGAAGAGAAGTGGACAGAGGTTGAATATACCCACGCTGAATTCGACGTTGAACTCGACGACAACAAATTCACTTTATTTTCGCTCAGAGACTCCAACTGACTCCCGCAAATAAAAAGTTTTTTGTTAACGGTTAACTTTCCTTGTTTACTTTAACCATCGCTTGGAGAAACTTGTGGCGAAACAAGCGACGCACGATCTTAACGTGTAGCGCGATTGCATTTGCGACAGTACTCATTCAACTGGGAATGTCGTTTCAAGTGGGTAGTTACGGTCCGATGATTGAAGGCGCGACTCGTTTTGGGAGCGGACATCTACAGATTCAACATCAGGACTACAAGGACGAGCCTAAGTTAGAGCGAACGATACCGAACTCCAAAGACATCATTACGAATTTAGCCAACATTTCAGATATAACGGCGGTTGCTCCGCGATCAGAGAGCTTTGCGTTATTAAACAATGAAGAAAAGAGCTACGGCGCAATGATCATCGGCGTGAAGGCAACAGCGGAATCTGAGGTCTCGTACCTCCCGAAAAATATTTCCGAAGGCGCGTACTTGCCAACATCCGATTCAGCCTACACTGGTACGACCCTCGCTAAGAATCTAGGCATAAAGTTGGGAGACGAGATTGTGTTGCTGAGTCATGACAACCTTGGTGGTATTGCCGCTTCGGTACCGATCCTGACGGGTATCTTTACTAGTGGTAACGATCAATTAGACCGCTCTTTAGTTCAGATTCCTCTAGAAACATTTAATGACGTTTTTCAGTTAGATAATGATGTGCACCGGATCGTGATCATGGTCGAAAATCCTTTAGACCTTGACGCTACCAAGAAGGCGATCGAACGCATACTGCCACCTTCAACTAGGGTTTACGACTGGCGCGAACTAATGCCTGAAATCAGTCAGAACATTAGACTGGACAAGATTAGCAATGGCATTATTTATGGGACGCTCACGATCATCGTAGTGTTGTCTATCGCTAATACTTTTGTGATGTCAATTTTTGAACGGACTAGAGAGTTTGGAACATTACGTGCGTTAGGAATGAAGAACTTCGCGCTGTTCCGGTTGTTTTTGACTGAGTCGATTATTCTCTGGCTGCTAGGTGTGTCCATTGGATTAACGGTGACGATCTTGGGTAATGTACCACTAGCACATTACGGCATCGCACTCAGCTCATTGGGAGTGGATCAATTCGCCGGTCAGTTCTATTTACCCGATCGTTTGCACCCGCATATAGACATCAACGTGCTACTGGTTGCTCCGCTCGCGCTTGGAGTAGGGATCTGCACTACCTCGATGTTCGCTACTGCTCGAATGTACCGAATCTCTCTCATAAAAGCTTTGCGATTCAAAGAATGAAGCACGCCCTTTTGTCTCGCGTTTCGTTGATTTACTCACTGAGTGTCCGCAACTTGTGGCGTCAGCGTCGACGAAATACTATCTTACTGGTGTCTGTCATCTGCGCCATCACGGGAGTGGTTGTACTGAATAGTTTGATCCGCGGGATGCAGTTACAGATGGTCGACCAAGTGGTGTACAACCTCAATGGTCATATCACTTTGCATGCACCCGACTACCGATCGGATCCTGCCATTACCAGAGGGTTTATAGCAGACTCTAACGAGCTTGAGCGAAAGCTAGAGTCAGTAAATCTTTCAGGATGGGCTACTCGTATCAAGATTCCTGCAGTCGTTATGAGTGAACGCGAAACCCGAGGAGTTCAAATTGTTGGATTAGATCCGGTGCAGGAGCACATTTCCATTGTCGCAGACTTGCCCATAGAAGGCACGTTTCTCGTAGATTCAGCTGACAATCGCATTGTGCTCGGTCGCGCCTTGTTGACTCAGCTACGAACCAAAATCGGGCATCGTATCGTGCTCGTAATGCAAGACATTAATAGCAAATCCATAGAAGTTGGCTTTCAAATCGCAGGTGCCTACGACAGTGATTCCGAAGGAATGGAAAAACATGTCGTTTTTGTCGGCAAGGATGCATTACAACAATTCCTAGGTTCAGAGTCTATAACAGAACTGTCCCTTCGTTTTAATACCCGATTGATTCCTCCTAATGGTCTCGAGACAATCTCAAACGCCTTCCCAAATCTTGAGGTGGTCGATTGGAAAAACATTGATCCAATTCTTGCATTCATGTACGAATCTGTCAATGCAATGGTCTACGTCTGGCTTGCAATTGTGTTTACCGCCCTTGTCTTCGGTTTGATGAATTCCTTTATAACGGCGGTATTGGAAAGGACACAAGAAATCGGTCTATGCAAATCGATGGGTATGAAGTCCAGCCTTGTCTTATACCAGGTTGTAACAGAGTCTCTCATCATCATGTTCCTAGGTCTCATAGGTGGCTTACTATTGAGTTGGGGTGTGCTGCAACTCCTCGGTGATGGAATCGATCTGAGCGCATTCGCTGCTGGTGTAGAAATGTTAAATCTAGCGCCAAGAATCAGACCCGCTGTCGTATGGCAAGACATTAATATCGTGATAGTCGCAACAGTGTTCTTGGCACTAGTTGCTAGCTTGTATCCGGCAATTCGCGCGGTGCGCTTGGATCCCTTGGTGGCACTGAGAGACTAGCGGAATGGAAATCGAACTACTCGCACTGTACGACGTTTCTCGTATTTATGGTAAAGACGCTACGCAAGTTCACGCTCTCACCGACGTTTCACTCAGCATAACCAAGGGAGAGTTTGTCAGTATCGTCGGGCCCTCAGGTTGCGGTAAGTCAACTCTACTCAACCTCATGGGGGCTTTAGATCAACCAACCCGCGGTGAGGTTCATTTTGATGGCAACAGTTTGGGTGAAATGAGTCGGGGCGAACTCACAGACTTACGTTTACAAAAATTTGGGTTTGTGTTTCAAGCGTTCAATCTCCTTCCAGTTCTTACTGCCGCGGAAAATGTTCAATTCGTCCTTCAATTGCTCGGTTTCTCACGCCAAGAACGACAGTCCAAAACCACAGAAGTACTTGACGCGCTAGGACTAGCGGATGTAGCAGACCGTCCAGCTACGGAACTGTCAGGTGGACAACAACAGCGCGTCGCAATCGCTCGAGCATTGGTAGGTGAACCGGCTCTATTGTTTGCGGACGAACCCAGTGCAAATCTTGATTCGACTTCCACGCGAGAACTTTGTGAGTTAATTCGCCAAATAAATACAGACAGAGGTATAACCATAGTAACTGCGACGCACGATCCCTTGGTTATGGGTTACACTAACCGTAGTATCCGTTTAGAAGATGGACGGGTCGTAGAGGACAAGTCCAATCCATGAATAGTCGACTGATGTGGGTGCTGACAATTCTGACGTTCTTCCCGCTTAGCATCGCAGCCGATAGTAACTTTCGATTGAAAATTAGCACCGAGGTATCGGAAGCTTCAGCGCAAACTTCGGAAGACGACGACGCGGATTCCAGCATGCAAAGATTGCTGAACCTTCGCTATCTGTGGTCTGCTGCAAGCGACCAATGGGCGTTCGACTTGCAACTCGTTTCTGAGTTCAACTACACGCCCGATCCAGAAAGAAACCCCTGGTTGCATTCCTTGACACAATTCGATCGTCAAGATCGAGCATTTTGGACTCTTACTGAAGGTTCAGACTACTCTCTGATTGCGTCAATCGATCGGGCGCAACTGACTTATAAGAATGACTCGTTCCGTGCATCCTTGGGGAGATTTCCCAATTCGTGGGGACGCGGTTTGGTGTTTCAACCTCTCGATGTCTTTAACGCATTTGCACCGACACTGGTTGATAGAGAATTCAAACGCGGAAACGACTCTCTGCTCATCGAGTATGCATTCAAATCGGGTGCGGAGTTTCAAGTACTTACTACCGTTCGAAAACGACTCGTCGAGATCCGCCGACCCAGTAATACGTTTGCGATAAAGTACTCCATACCTATAGGCATGGCAGAATTTGAGACTATCGGAGCTATTCACTACGGAGATGAAATTTTTGGCGTTTCAACCGCACTACCGGTCGCCGATATCGTACTACGTACTGATGTGGTCCGCACATGCATCGATACCGCTGATTGCCATATCTCAGGCGTCCTAAACATCGACTACACCTTTAGTCTTCTCGGTAGCCCTATGTACGTCTTCGGAGAGTGTTTTTACAACGGTATCGGAGTTAAGGACTTGAGTCCTGGCTATAGTGCCTTATCCAAAGCACATACTCGAAGACTTGGTCGTGGTGATCTGTTTTCATTGGGTAGAAATCTCCTTGCCATCGGAGCGCATGTCTCTTGGCACCCATTATGGAATCAAACGATAACCGTTCTTACCAACACCAACGACAAGAGTGCTTTGTTGCAAACTTACGTTTCATTCGCGCCAACCGACCATGCCAACGTGAACTTTGGTGTCCGCTTACCATTCGGAGACACCAATGAAGAATTTGGTGAACTTATCGTAGACGATGAATTAGCCGTCGGTGGTGTAGTAGGTGTTTTTGCAGAATTCATCTATTACAGATGAGTACATTGCTACAAAACTCTTGCTTGTTCAACTCAACTAGGAACAATACTTCATGACTCTTGCTTTCACTGTTAGCCGTTTCGCTTTTAGGAGGATTTTTGGACTCTGTTCGCTCTTGTTATTGCTGTTCTTCCTGGTGTGTTGTGTCAGCGCCAATGAAGTCCACGCCAAGAAGGGTGTAGTGTCAACTCGCTCCGAATTAGCGTCACAAGCTGGAGTCGATGCGATGCAAAAAGGTGGTAATGCAATCGACGCGATTGTTGCCTCAGCTTTTGCGCTAGCAGTTACATATCCATCGGCTGGAAATTTAGGTGGTGGTGGTTTTATAGTCTTCAGGCAGCATGACGGATCTACTTGGGCGTTAGACTTTCGAGAGATCGCGCCCGCCGCTTCAACCCGAGACATGTTCTTAGATGAGGATGGAAACTACGATCCCGATATCGCTCTTCGAAGTCGCATGGCGAGTGGCGTGCCCGGTTCAGTTGCTGGTCTATTGCTAGCGCAGGAACGATTCGGAAAGCTTTCGCGGCAAGAAGTTCTCGCCGAAGCTATTCGACTTGCCGAAGAAGGGTTTGAACTTCCAGAAGACATTGCGCGACAGATTGCGGGACGGAAGGAAGTTTGGTTACGTTCTGACGGATCTCGAAACAAATTTTTGGATGAAGAAGGAGAGGTACTAGAGGCTGGTTCACTCTTTGTCCAAAAAGACCTGGCAGCAACGTTGCAGCGTATTTCCGAAGACGGTCGTGATGGGTTTTACCAAGGTAGAACGGCTGAACTCATCGTCGCGGAAATGGCGCGCGGGAATGGTTTAATTTCGCTTGAAGACCTCAAAGACTATGCACCGAAGTGGCGAGAGCCGATAATTGGAACCTACCGCGAGCATGACGTAATTTCAATGCCGCCACCTTCATCCGGCGGGATCATCCTCATTCAAATGCTCAACCTGCTGGAGCCGTATGATTTGAAAGCAAGTGGATTCGGTACCTCGTCAACGCTACATCTTATGGCCGAGGTGGAACGTCGAGCGTACTCGGATCGAGCAGAGTATCTCGGCGACACGGACTTCTTCCCTGTTCCAATCGAGACTCTGACGAGTAAGAAATATTCGTTATCTAGATTTGAAGACTTCAACGAAGACGGCGCTACGCTTTCCAAGAACGTTGCCGCTGGTCAGATTCCTTTAGAGAGTGAAGAAACCACGCACCTTTCAGCGATCGATAGCGAGGGAAACGCTGTCGCGCTCACGACAACTCTCAACTCAGGCTACGGTAACGGATACGTTGTTCAAGGGGCTGGGTTTTTGTTGAATAACGAGATGGATGACTTTTCAGCGAAACCGGGTGTGCCGAATCAATTTGGCTTAGTAGGTGGTGAAGCAAATGCGATCGAACCAAAGAAACGAATGTTGAGTTCCATGACGCCGACGATCCTCGTACATACCGATGGTCGAATCCTCGTAACTGGATCCCCTGGCGGCTCGACCATTATCACAACTGTTCTTCAAATTATTGTGAATCTCGTTGACCATGAAATGTCGCTCGCTGACGCAGTTGGTAGTCCAAGATTCCACCATCAGTGGTTACCCGACCAGATTACCGTTGAACGAGACAAATTCGACGAGGAGACTCTGGACGAACTCACCAAACTAGGACACAAAATTGCAACCCGTGCCTCAATCGGTGATGCAAATTCTGCTTTAGCGACAGAATCAAATGTGATCGGTGTTTCAGACCCGAGAAACAAGGGAGCAGCGGTTGGTTTAGACTAAGCGCGTCTCTACGGAGTAGTCCTTAGTCCTATCAGAAAATTTATCCGCACGGTAACTAAAAGGCGAATGTAGCCCATTCTTAAAATGTGTTTCCGCACTGAGGGCCGCTGAACGCTTTCTCTTCCTCATCCTTTAGATCAACTGTACTGTGTACCCAAATAGTTTCAATAGTCAACATACTCTTCAAGTCAAAGACAAAGAGTACATTTACCATGACCTTAATCGCGCTAGTGATCATGGTGCCGGTGATATTTCACGACTTCCAGTTTCACTGAGGGTACTGTTAGAAAACCTTCTCCGCCATGAAGACGGTACGACCGTCACCGCCGAAGACATCCAACACTTGGCGAATTGGAATAGAGTCCATCCGAAAGATCGAGACATAGCTTACCGCCCCGCCCGTGTTCTCATGCAAGATTTCACTGGTGTCCCTGCAGTAGCAGACTTAGCCGCGATGAGAGACGCCGTTGTGCGCGCTGGCAAAGACCCGCAAATTATCAATCCACTCACACCCGTCGACCTTGTTATCGATCATTCAGTGATGGTAGATCACTTCGGATCGGATGACGCATTCGACGCAAATGTCGCTCTGGAGATCTCAAGGAACTCGGAACGATATCGATTCTTGAAGTGGGGACAAAATGCATTTTCCAACTTTAGCGTAGTTCCTCCAGGCACTGGAATCTGTCATCAAGTAAATCTTGAGTACCTTGCTCGCGTCGTTTGGACAAGTGCGACTTCGAATGGGACGACAGTATATCCCGATACGTTAGTCGGAACTGATAGCCATACTACGATGATTAATGCGCTTGGAGTTCTCGGTTGGGGAGTCGGCGGCATCGAAGCTGAAGCTGCGATGCTAGGCCAACCGATATCCATGCTAATTCCAAAAGTTGTAGGTGTACACCTTACCGGTGCTCTGCGCGACGGAGTCACTGCGACCGACCTAGTGCTTGTAATCGTAGAACGACTACGACAACACGGAGTGGTTGGTTGCTTTGTCGAGTTCTACGGCGCGGGCTTAGAAACTCTATCGTTAGCTGACCGTGCGACCATTGCCAACATGGCACCCGAGTATGGAGCGACATGCGGGTTCTTTCCGATCGACACGGAGACTCTAACGTATTTACGATTGAGTTCCCGACCAGAAAGTACCGTTGGTCTCGTGGAAGCGTATGCGAAACAACAAGGATTGTGGAGGGACGAAGAAGTTCCGCCGAATTTCTCAGAAGTGATCGAACTAGATATTGCTACGATCGAACCATCAGTCGCTGGACCGAAACGACCTCAAGATCGAGTACCACTTGATCGCATTCGCTCCGCTTTTGAACTCGCTGCATCCCAGTACGGCGTGGGCGAACATAACATTTCTCAGAGTACAGCGATCACAGGTGAAGACTACTCAATCTCCCACGGTGATGTCGTTATAGCAGCAATTACATCGTGTACTAATACCTCCAATCCAGCGGTCATGCTCGCAGCTGGGTTAATCGCGAAGAAAGCTCTCGAGCGTGGGCTCTCCGTAAAACCCTGGGTGAAAACATCGCTCGCACCTGGATCAAAAGTAGTTTCTGAATACCTCGAACACACCAACTTACAGGATGCCCTCAATCAGATCGGTTTTAACTTAGTGGGTTATGGTTGCACTACATGCATAGGGAATTCCGGTCCTCTTCCCGAGCCGATTTCCACCGCGATTTCAAGAGGTAATCTAGTTGTCGCCGCCGTGCTCTCGGGCAACCGAAACTTCGAGGGCCGAATACATCAAGAAGTCAAGACAAACTGGCTTGCGTCACCACCGTTAGTTGTGGCTTTTGCTCTTGCTGGAACGACAAAAATCAACTTCAGCACGATGCCAATCGCGCAGGACAGCAATGGCAACGATGTCTATCTGAGGGACTTATGGCCGACAACCAAGGAGTTGCAAAGTCAACTACAGAAAGTGTCTGCTGAGATGTTCGCGCGGCAGTATGCCGACGTATTCACTGGTCCACCCGAGTGGCGATCCATGGAGGCCGCCCAAACGGCGTCGTACGATTGGGCGGATTCGACGTACGTTAAACAACCACCGTTCTTTTCACCAAATCAGAATTTGAAGGGCGCGGTCGAATTCGACAGTGCAAACATTCTGGCGTTGCTAGGTGATTCGGTGACTACCGATCACATCTCTCCGGCTGGCGCGATCCAAGCAGCGAGTCCTGCAGGAGAATATCTGCAACAACATGATGTTGCGGTAAAGGACTTCAATTCGTATGGCTCGCGACGAGGAAACCACGAAGTTATGATGCGTGGGACGTTTGCAAACATTCGTATCCGCAACGAAATGGTTCCCGATACTGAAGGTGGGTACACCCTCCATGTCCCTTCGGCGGAGCAAGTCTCAATTTACGAAGCTTCTCAAAGATATGCGAAGACAAACACGCCGCTTGTAGTAATCGCTGGAAAGGAGTACGGTACAGGGTCGAGCCGCGACTGGGCTGCTAAAGGTACGAAACTAATTGGTATTGTTGCTGTCATAGCAGAGTCTTTCGAGCGTATCCATCGCTCCAATCTGGTGGGCATGGGTGTACTTCCGCTGGAATTTCCTACCAACGTTTCCAGAAAAACACTAAATCTCACGGGCAGAGAGCAGTTGAGTCTACGGTTTCCCGATGGCACGGATTCGCTGAAACCGAAGCAAGGTTTGTGTTTGACCATAGCGTACGCAGATGGAAGTAGCCAGACGGTTGAAGTTCGCGCTCGTATTGACACTCCGATTGAAATCGAGTACTTCCGTGCGGGTGGCATACTGCAATACGTCCTAGATAATCTGCTCGACGACAGTTAAATAGGTCCGTAAACATTAGAGTTTCTTAGCATGTCCTTCGAACATCAAGGTGAGTTTCAATCTGACGACGAACAACTGTATCGCGTTCGTCATAGTCTAGCCCATGTGCTCGCGCAAGCTGTACTTCAGCTTCGACCAGGTTCTACGCTTGGATTCGGACCACCAATCAAAGATGGGTTTTATTACGATTTCGCACTAAATGAACCGATTACCGATGCGGACTTTCCAGAAATCGAACGGCTCATGAAGAAAATCCTTAAAAGTGGGCAACGTTTTTATCAGGAAAACCTCCCCAAGAACGATGCATTTGCACGACTGGCGGAGATGGGTGAGCCCTATAAACAGGAATATGCCGAAGAACTCTGTGACAAACACAACTTAGACTCGCTTTCCTTTTATCGCAATGGTTCATTTGTCGACATGTGCGAAGGACCTCATGTCGACACCACTAAAGAAATCCCACGAGATTCTTTTAAATTGAGAAGTGTCGCTGGTGCTTATTGGAGGGGGGATTCCGACAACCAAATGCTCACTCGAATCTATGCGTGGGCGTTTCTAAGCAAACAAGAGCTAGACAACTATGTTCAAGCTTATGAATTAGCCCAAGAACGAGATCACAAAAAACTAGGCAAACAACTCGGCATATACACGATTGACAACGACATTGGGCGCGGACTGCCCCTGTGGCTGCCTAATGGAACAATTATTCGTGATGAATTAGAAAAGCTCGCATTCGAACTCGAATTTCAAGCTGGATATCAAAGGGTTTCGACCCCACACATCGCGAAACAGGAACTGTTTTTCCAAACTGGGCACTTACCTTACTACGCTGAAGACATGTATCCTCCCATGGAACTTGTGGAGCAAACCGAACATGGGGAGAAAGTTAAAGAAGCTTATGTGCTGAAGCCGATGAACTGTCCCCATCATCACAAAATATTTGATGCCGAACCGCGTAGTTACCGAGAGCTACCACTCCGTCTCGCGGAATACAGTCATGTTTATAGATTTGAAGAGTCTGGAGCTGTCGGAGGACTAGTCCGAGTACGCGGTATGTGCATGAATGATGCTCACATTTATTGCACCGAAGAACAAATCAAGAGCGAGTTTCGAAACGTCATGGAACTGTATGCGGAAGCATATCGAATTCTTGGGCTAGAGTCCTACTACTTACGGTTGTCTAAGTCAGATCCAGAGGATCCCAAACGAAAACAGAAGTATGTCGACAATCCGAGCGCTTGGACCAAATCTGAAGCGATCATCGAAGAATTATTGAACGAAATGGAAGTGGATTTCGTTATTGGTGTAGGTGAAGCCGCGTTTTATGGTCCAAAGATTGACGTTCAATTTCCGACGGTTACAGGACGAGATGAGTCTGTTAGTACCGTTCAGTTAGATTTCGCGGTTCCTGCTCGTTTGGGTTTATCTTTCGTTGGTAGCGATGGGCTCGACCACGTTCCTTACTGCATACACCGAGCACCGTTATCCACGCATGAAAGGATCGTTGCCTATCTCATTGAGCACTACGGCGGTGCTTTCCCCACTTGGTTATCGCCAGTTCAGGTGAAAGTGATCACCGTGTCCGATCAATTCCACGACTACGGTCGCAAAATTGTGTCAGCTTTACGAACTAGGTTTGTTCGAGCTGAACTCGCGGAAGAATCCGATACGGTATCGAAGAAGATCAGAGCAGCCACAGTCAACAAGATTCCAAACACTCTCATCGTCGGAAGTCAAGAAGAGCAAGATCAGACAGTAACTCTTCGACGATACGGAATAAGAGAGCAACTGACTTTACCTTTCCAACAGTTCCAAAAGTCAATTCAACAAACGATTGACCAGCGGGCTCCTGAATTTCTCGTGATAGAGAGTTAATTCAGGTTGTCTCAAGCTTAAATCTGCGATTAGCACAGTTCGGCTGAGAATTATCGAAGCCTGGATTACGGTCTTGGTTACTCAGATAGATAGGTACTATCTATTCGCTCCGAACAACGTTCCAACGTCTCGCTTGGACGCTGTACTTACCGGTCGTTATTTACTTAGCTTCGTCGGACTTTTGCTCGGATCGCTCGTATGCCAACAAAATCCCACCTAGGAGACTTCCGAATAGAAACAAACGGGTAGGAAAATCTCCGAACTGTAAGCCGATGAGAGAGCATACGATAATGAGAGTGGGGTAAACCCAGCTTTCTGATTTTGAGGCGATCGTTGCGAGCAAAATGATCGCTAGAGACGTGGTCGCAACTCCGAAGAATTCATAGATTGTTATCCAATCCGAAAGATCATTGAAATTGAAAATCAGTGTGATGACCGTGTGAGTTATGGCGAGCATACCTGCAACACGAGCCATTTGCCAACCTATTTTTCGCACTGATCGTTCCTAGCGAATTTCAAAGCCTCCAATTTTAGATACGACCATCTGGCACACGAGTTTCGCGTCGTCGAGACTTAGCTCGATGAAACATCTCTAACTTGATAGGTCGTCGTTATGACGTGCTAATGACTCTCTGTGTGGTCAAGTGTCAGTGTTTCTGTAGTACCTGTGGATGTGTCCTTGCCTTTGCTAATAGCTTCTAAGGGTGTTAATAAAATAGAGATTCCACCACAATTGAGGTCCAAAGTATGTTGAACTGTACCTTTGATATAGGTCGAAGAATCAAGTACTCGGTTTATCTAACGCTTGTATTCGGTTGTCTTGTTCTTGGAGCACGCATCGAAGCTCAAGATACTGAAGATGACGAATTAGAAGAAGTAGTCGTGGTGGGCTCTGTGATACGGGGCACGCCGATTGATGCTTCCCACGCGGTCACTATTATCGACCGCAACACGTACGAAAGTCAGGGGGCTCCACTTGTCGTAGACCTTATAAAAAACCTTGGAGGAAGCAACGGTGTCGCTGGGGAAAGATCAGGTTGGTATAACTCCAGCTTGCCGGCAGCAGTACCGGAATCAGTCTCTAATGTAAACCTTCGTGGTCTCGGAGCTTCTCGGACGTTGGTTTTGTTTAACGGCAAACGTCAAACATATCTTCCAGCACGGTTGGTCGGTGGGCGGTTCGTCGATCTGAGCGTGCTCCCCAGCGTAGCAATCCAACGCATTGAAATTCTCAAAGAAGGTGCCAGCGCGATTTACGGTTCAGACGCTATTGGCGGCATTGCGAACTTTGTCACACGTCGATCCTTCAGTGGTTTTGAGACGTCGGTGTCGATTGACAGTTTCGACAGCGCACAAGATATGATTTTTAATGCGATTTATGGGGGATCGATCGGTGATTTGGGAGATTTCGCAATTTCGTTTGAACATGAACGGCGTGCCGAGTTAGAGGCAGAAGATCGAGACTGGGCACTACGGCCATTGGTCGACCCATGGCGCGCGGCTTGGTCGAGTGTAGGTAGCCCTGGATATTTCTGGTTCCCAAGTGGGATTGATACTGCTACAACACCGCGAGCAGAAGTAATCACGGCTTTACGAAATGTGCAATGGAGCGGTAAAGCCGATCCTTATTGCAATGAGCTCAACGGCTACCCAGAACATTCCGCAGTTGATCCTTTCTATTGCATTTTCAACTACCAGCCGTTCGACAACATTATCGAGGAACTGCAATTCTCAAAAATTTTTGCAGAGCTGAATGGGAATTGGGGCGAATCGTCTGACTATCACTTCGAAGCACTTTGGGCACACTCGGTAATGCCCCAGTGGCAAACTCAACCGTCGCACCCACCATTTCCACTGCTCCATCGTGGTGTGCTAGAGATTGGACCTAACCACCCGAATCGAATAGCGTTTTGTGCTGACGACGAGTACAGTGCAGACTTTCGTCAAGAATGTCAGAGTGGCGAAAATTGGTATTTCCGGGGACGTCCGTTTGGTAATGGGTACGTGGAGCGAACAGCGGAACGAGTATCTACAACTTGGCGATTTGCTGGTGCAGTCGAAGGCAGCCTCGCATTTCCAGAGGACAAAACGACTTTTTACGAATTTGCATTCGCACTTTCGGGGGCTCAAGGAAATGTACCCATCCCAGCTATCCTGACTGAGCGTTTGTTCTTAGCTTTTCGTGGCTATGGTGGACCGAACTGTGGTGTCGGAGTCGTGGCGGATACTTCTTTGGGTCCCGGCATGGGGGTAGCCCACACCGAAAAAGCTCCAGGTACCGACGGGTGTCTATATTTGAATCCCTTTAGTAGTGCAATGGCACATTCAGCACTACCTGGGGCAGAATTTTATGACAGGGAGAATCCCGTGTATGACCCCTCGCAAGCTAATGCGCCCGAACTGATCGACTGGATGAATAGTGTCTCAGACGTCGACAACAGTACCTCACTTCTGGTTCTAGATGCAACAATCAGCGGAGATTTGCTAGCCGACAAGTTGAGTTACGCAACAGGATATCAATTTAGATCTTTCACGGCAGACGGCGAACCGAATGAACACGGGAACTTGCACTTGAATCCTTGTCCCGTACTGGGAGACCAATCATGCCTGACTGGAAATTTTGGCGCGTTCACCTTCATTAACGCCTACAACCCATACGACAGTGAACAGCAGGTTCATCGCATTTTTGGGGAATTTGCATACATTTTGAATGATCAAATCAGTGCGCAATTTGCTTTAAACTTTGAACAATACGAGGAAGCCAGCAGTCTTGACCCTAAGCTTGCGATTCGCTGGGAATTTAGTGACACGTTAACACTTCGCACGACACTACAAACGACGTTTAGGACTCCATCCGTAGACGATTTACTGGAAAATGTCCCGCTGACTGTTACGAATTACGTTAGCCAAGTCGGAGCTTGGATCCCAGTAGATCTCTATGGAGATGAATCTCTAGATCCAGAACGCGCGAACACCTTTAACGTTGGTTTAATCGCGTCTTTAGCAAATGGAATTGATGTGACCCTTGACTATTGGTCTTATGACTTTCAAGATGTTATCGGTAGCATTCCTCACGACGATGTAGATGAGCTTTATGCAAATCCAAGTACGAGAAATCATGTCCAACAATTCATCTATTGCGCAAGTGGACGATCTGATACGCTCAGTGACCCATGCGACGCTAGATCCATCACTAGAGTTGAAGTTCCACTTGTAAACTGGCCTGGAGTCGAAACGTCCGGTTTTGACTGGTATGTGTCTTCGGAAGTTCCATTTCACGTTGGCCAACTTAGAGCAGGTTTTAGCGGTACATACACGCTGAGCTACGACCTGAAACCGTTGCAGTTCGCCGAACAAATCATCCGCCCCAGTGTCAATGCTGCGGGTAGATTGAACTTTGGCAATCCATTACTGGTACCAATTCCTCAATGGAAGTCACAAACATTCCTTACTTATTCGTGGAACACAAAGAGCATTACTACGTATGTCAATCACATTTCATCTTATACTGATGACGCTTCACACGATGGCTATGGAGGGGTTCCCGTCAGTAGTTTTGAAGTTGAAGGATTTACTACTCTAGATTTCACTGCACAGTGGTTTCTAGAACGTTTTGGATTAAATGTCGCGTTTTCGATTTTGAATTTGACCGACGAGCCGCCGCCCTTTGCGAATGTCGAGTTTGCTTACGACGGGATGACCCACAATCCGAAGGGACGACGTATCAAACTGTCGCTAAACTATCGGCACTGATAACCTCGACCACGCGGATTTCGATGACTTTTTCGCATGCGGGACTACGGCATATTCAAAACTAAGAAGTTAAACTTCCAAGAGTATGAAGAGCGTGAGATGATCCAACGTTCACGCGAGTTAATGCATGAGCTCTCGAGTCGGCGCACGGTCAGAGACTTCGAGAGACGCCACGTACCAGACGAGGTTATCGAAAACGCGCTGAAAACAGCCGTTAGCGCGCCCAGTGGGGCGAATCGCCAACCATGGAGATTCGTCGTGGTTCGAGATTCCGCGACGAAACAAAAAATTCGAGAGGGTGCGGAAGCTGAGGAACGCGAGTTCTACGAACACCGAGCAACAGCAGAATGGCTGGCCGCTCTCGCTCCACTAGGAACCGACGAGAACAAACCATTTTTGACTGAAGCACCTGTGCTAATTGTTGTGTTTTTGGAACGATTCGGAATGGATGACCAAGGTAGAAAGGTCAAGAACTACTACATGCCTGAGTCCGTGGGACTCGCATGTGGTTTTTTAATCGCGGCCCTGCATCATGCTGGACTCGCTACGCTGACGCACACGCCGAGTCCCATGGGTTTTCTCAACGAGATATTGGACCGACCTTCCCGAGAAAAGCCTTTCCTACTACTCGTTGTCGGTTATCCTAAACCAGACGCTCGCGTTCCCGACATCACGAGATTGCCATTTACAACCACGATTATCGACTGGATGCAGTAAATTCAGATACCAGTGGTTTCCGTGTCGTTTGAGGCAGTAACTTCGTCCTTCAATTCGAGAAAATCAATGATGATTTCCGCCGATTCGATCAACAAGGCATCAGGTACTCCATTTTCTTCTCGATCCTCGACAATTTCGTCTCGCGTGTCTCGTAGTTCGCTCATTGTTTCAACCGGTTCATACCCTTCTGTAGCCAGTAGTTCGTTTTCGGTACGTATTCGCCAATCTTCGTAATCATTGCGCTCCCGTTCTCGTGCTTCAAAATTGAGCGAACGGGTTTCTCGATCCCGGTCCCGCTTGATTCTTGCTTCCAAGGCATCGTAGAAACGAAAATGTGGATTATCAGCGATTCGATCCCTATGCAATTCAGTCAGTCTCGGTAACAACGTCCCAATTAGAGGGTCATGCTTTCGACTAACTCGGTCAATGATATCGAACTTCAAAGCTTCATCGTTATTACTTTCACCGATGTTCTGTGGATCGATAAGCTCCGGAAACTCTATGTCTGGTACTACGCCCTTGTTTTGAGTACTCTGGCCCGACACTCGATAGAACTTGGATTGCGTGATCTTTAATTTACCGTGAGACAGAGTCTGCAAAGTTTGTACCGTACCTTTACCATAAGTACGATTCCCCAGAATGATCCCTCGCCCGTAGTCTTGAATAGCACCCGCGAAAATCTCTGAAGCCGATGCTGATCTACGATCGACAAGAACTGCCAATGGTCCACCCCATGCAACTTTATTATCGCGATCCTGCAATTTGATCACTTGACCGCGAGCATTTTTTACCTGTACCGTAGGACCAAATGGGATAAACAAACCCGTTAACGTGTTAGCTTCAGCCAGTGAACCACCGCCGTTTCGGCGTAGATCGATGATTAGCCCAACGATACCTTCTTCTTTCAATTCGTCGATTAGTTGCTCAACATCTCTGGTCGCGCTTCGATAATTTTCTTCTCCCTCGCCTTGTGCGTCAAAGTCCACATACATCGAAGGCAAGTCAATGACACCGATTTTTCGAACTTCACCGGTGACTGGATCGGGATCGAGTTCGACGATTTTCTTTTGGGCGGCACTCGACTCTATCTTACACTCATCCCGTACGATCTGCACGAACTTTCGCTCGTTTCCGGCGTCGTCAGAACTCAATAGTTCCAAAAATACCGTGGTGTCCTTCGGACCGCGAATTAATGTTACAACTTGATCAAGGCGTTTTCCTCTGATATCGATTATCGGAGCATCTTTGCGCTGTCCAACACCAACGATTCGATCACCTTCTTCGACCCCCTCAGTTTTTTCCGCTGGACACCCTTTGATCAACTCCCTAATTTCGATGTATCCATCAACCGGCCCCTGCTCCAATATCGCTCCAATTCCGAATAGAGACAATGACATTTGAATATCAAAATTATCCGATTCTCGCGGATTTAAGTACTCAGTGTGAGGATCGTAATATGTCGAAAATGAATTCATATATGCTGAGTACGCGTCTTCAGAAATAGTCTGAACTTCTCTACTCAGCGCTTGTGTGTAAGTTCTAGTTAAGAATTCGATCGGATCTTCTTCAGGATCGCGTAGTTGCGATCTAATGATTTCATCGACTAAGTACTTCTCCCAAAGCTTGTTAGCCTCTGATTTATTCGCCAGCCACGTTCCCTGTTCGTCTCTATCTAATCGCAAGACGTCATTTGTATCGAGGTCGAAGGAGTTGATACCTCTACTTAAACGCTTCAGGACCCAAGTGAATCGATCAAATTCACGCTTCTGAATACGGTTAAAAATCTCAAACGCGACATCTAATTTTCCGCTCTTCAAATAGTCATCAAACAAATTTTTATGAGGTTCGAATTCTTTGATATCGGATTTCAGGAAAAAATTCTTTCGTGGATCAAGTCGCTCCAAGAAACGCTCAAACAAGATTTCAGACACCTCATCATTTAGAGGTTTCTGCCTAGAAAAGTGGTTGAGTTTCACTTGATCTACGATCTGTTTCGTAAGCTGCTTATGTGCCCTTTCTGGCTCTAATGGTGCCGGTCGAGTTTCAATGTCAATTGTCCCGACACCTGCCGCGTCCACCGATGATGAACTCAGAGTTCCCGTTACTCCGAAAATGATCAACGGAACCAAACTCAGAGATGTAAGAATTTTTTTGTTCATGTCGATTCCTTAGTTAATTGCAGACAGGTAAAGTTTGATTTTATGTGTTTTCAACCATTCTGTGGTATTGCTTGACAAGCCACAAGCACACTGTAATAAAGATGAGTCAAGTTACACATTCGTTACTCAAGATAAATGAAAAATCGTCGTAGACGTGGTAGCCAATAACGCTCTAAGTTGAACGAAAATGATATTGTATGCGCGCGTCCAATGACTCGATCTCGCTCGATCGCACCGATCGCTCTTGAGTCTTTACTATCATCTCGATTGTCACCCATCATAAAGTACTCGCCTTCTGCGAGTGTAAATGGACCAAAATCAGCGATTCGAGAACGACGACCGTGGTGCCACTGAATTACTCTACTGTGACCAAATATTTCTTCGCGCACGTATACTACTCGGTCGTCAACCATCAAGTGCAACCGCTTTATCTCTTCATCGTCCAATACGGTGTAGACAGCCGGTACGTTGTTTATGAAGAGGCGATTATCGTGAAGTTCAATCTTGTCTCCCCCTACTCCAATGACACGTTTTATCAGAAGTGTCCTCTCGTCCTCAGGACTTGGGAAGGTCACGATGTCCCCACGTTTGGGATGCGACCAGCGGTTGATGCGCTTCAGAGTAAACGGCCAACGGATATCGTAAGCAATTTTGTCGACAACGACACGATCCCCAGCAATAATACCCGGGTTCATACTCCCAGATGGTACATGGTTCCAATCTGCAATCGCTGAACGAAATAACAACATAAGCACGATAAATACAAAGAAACCGCGCCACTCTCTCCAAAAATTAAATATTGCTCTCCCCCACTTAATGTTCTGTACCCGTGTCCCGATACTTGGTCTTTGTTCCGAGACGTCTTTCTGTTTTTTGTGAGGATCGGACATTGTGGGGCTAAAGCTTTACTTGTGAAAGAAGGTGGCAGAGCGCAAATTTTAAGTTTAGTCTTTTAGAACTTTTGATGCTGACTTAGTTCGATGAGTTTTGAGTTTGAAACTGTTTCAATTGGTCGACGGTTGGTTCTGTCTGAAACTTTGCCTTCCAATCTTCGTAGCCCATCCCGTATATCAGTTCTCGAGCATCCTCATACTCGATAGTTTCGCCTTCGTCAGCACTGGCAGAAACGTACCATTTCGATAGACAATTACGACAAAATCCTGCAAGATTCATCAGGTCAATGTTCTGTACATCTGACCGGGCGCGTAGATGTGATACAAGTCTGCGAAAAACTGCTGCTTCGATTCGCTCGTGAGAAATGTTTCGTTGTTCCATAAATTGTTATCCGGTGTTTGGCTCGGCACGGTTATCGCGAAGAAAGACTACAGTATCCCGTGTGGATCGCTCGCGTGAATAGTAATAACCCTCGGCGTTGAACTCGCGCAAGCGACTTGGATTATCCACTCGATTTAGCACGACAAATCGAGCTAACAAACCTCGAGCGCGCTTTCCAAAATAACTCATAAAACGATAATCATCACGATGTCGTTCTAGAAATTTACAGTGCACGACTCGATAATTGACTTTGCGAATTAGGTCATCGCTCAAGTACTCGTTGGAGGCTGCGTTTACAAGCACAGGCGATCGATGGCTTGCTAATTCTGAGTTCAAGGTATCAGCGATTTCATTGTTCCAGTACGCATACAAGTCAGGTCCGTGGCTATTTGGTAGACCGGTTCCCATCTCTAATCTATATGGTTGAATGGCGTCAAGTGGTCGCAACACTCCATACAGACCCGAAAGAATTCTCAACCGACGTTGCGCCGCGGTAAGATCTCTTTCTCCAAAGGTTTCGGCACTAAGTCCCAAATACACGTCTCCCCGAAAGGAGAGAATCGCGGGCCGTCGTTTTCCGTTAGGTGCAGACCAATTCTGATAACGCTCATAGTTCAAATCTGCCAAATCGTCGCTGATACTCATCAACTCTTTTAGATTACTCGCACTCAACTGTTGTAATTGAGAAATGAGCTCCGTGGTACGACTATTAAATGATGGTTCGGAACGTTTGCGTGTGGTCAGTTTTGTCTTGAAGTCTAGATTTTTAGAGGGTGATAACACCGTCAACATAAAATTGCACCCATAAATTTGGTTTACTACCATACAGTGTACACATTGGCTCCAGAGATCGCGGTTTCCACAACCTTTATGTACCGACCTCGGCCGCAGAGTAACACGGACTCATTCTCAGTCAATAGCACGAGTTTTTCACACGACATCATTAAACACTAGCAATATACATGGATATGGAAATTCGTGGAATCTAGAGGTAAGACATGGGTAGGACGAGTCCGAAGCCGTAACGAGGATGTGTTTAGCATCCGACCTGAATTTGGATTTCTCGCCGTAGCCGACGGGATGGGTGGAACTAGTGCCGGCCATGTTGCCGCGCGCATCGCCATTGACGAAGTCTCGAGCACACTAGCCAACATTAGAGACGACCGAGCCTTACGACCCGAAGATCTGATCGAAGCCGTTGTTCATGCCAATTCCATGGTCTTTGATCGTGGGCAGACCTACTCCGATTTCGCGGGTATGGGTACCACGATCGTATACTGTATAGTGGACGAATTTCTAGCGACATTTTGCCATGTTGGTGATTCTCGCGGCTACCTATTTCGAAAAAAAGAACTCCAGCAAGTAACAAAGGACCACTCGTTAGTACAGGAAAAAGTTGATCGCGGCGAGATGACAGCAGAAGAAGCCCGAGTGGCCCCCATGCGTAATCTGGTTACTCGTTCCGTTGGTCCGCAACAATCCGTCGAACCCGAAATCACTAATGCGGAGCTTCAACCAGGAGACTGTCTGATGCTTTGTAGCGATGGAATCTCAGATTTCGTCCCGCACCCCGAAATTCAAGGAGTCATGGACGCTCATTCACACAATCTCCGGTTCCTTGCATCCATGCTTGTGGAAACGGCCGATAAACACGGAAGTACCGATAACATTACGACGGTAGTTGCAAAAATATGACCACATCCGTTCAAGCAGTGTTAGAAGCAAAGTTAGCCGCTTGCGATCCAACACACTTAGAAGTCCTCAATGAAAGTGGCAATCACAATGTTCCAAAGGGCTCTGAAACTCACTTTAAAGTTGTCATGATCAGTGATAAGTTTGAGGGGCTTCGATTGATTCAACGACATCGCATGATTAATGAGATCTTGCAAGAAGAACTCGCGGGAACGATACATGCGCTTTCGTTACATCTGTACACCATCCAAGACTGGGAAAAAAGGTTCGGATCCATTCCGGAGTCTCCACCTTGTCGTGGCGGCGAAAAGTCCACCTAGTCTGAAATTACGATCAGTTTTCCATGTACGTAGCAATGTTCTATCACTTCGCGAAAATTGAAGAACTCGTATGTGTGCGCGCTTGTGTCGAACATCTGTGCATCCAGTCTGATGTTCATGGTACCTGTATCCTTGCGACCGAAGGGATAAATGCAGCACTCGCGCATCCCAACGATGAAGTTCTGGAAACAATTATTGAGCAAATCAAAACTTGTCTCGCCTTGCAGGAATTACGACCTACACTTTCACGCGCACATCATGACACCCTTCCCTTTGACAAACTATTGGTACAAATTCGTCCCGAAATTGTGTCCTACGGTACACTCTTTGACTTTACACTCCCAATTCTTCCAAAAGTGAACTCCGTCCAATGGAATGATTTACTCCAAGCGAACGACGTGGTAGTTCTCGACGTACGTAATCAATACGAACACGCTCTTGGTCGATTTCGAAACTCTATTCAACCAGGGACCAAAAACTTTCGAGAATTCAAAGAATTTCTTCAACAACAGACTGAGATGGACTATGATCAGTCAGTAGCTATTTATTGCACAGGCGGCATCCGATGTGAAAAAGCTGCGCAATCTATGTTCACGCTGGGTTTTAAATCGGTTATCCAACTTGACCGTGGAATCCTAGGGTACCTTGAGGAATCCACCGATGACTCACTCTGGGAGGGTGAGTGTTTCGTTTTTGACCAGCGCGTTGCTCTGAACGAAACCCTGTTGGAAGGATCTGCGGAACTCTGTTTAGCTTGTGGTGGCCCGCTCAGCCCGAACGACAAGGTCCATCCTCACTATGAGCACGGTATCAGTTGTTCAGCATGCCACCATGAACTCACACCCGCGACGCATGCGCGCCGGTCAGAACGCTTGCGACAACTTCATCTCGCTCGCAGACGCGGCGGTGAAAAATCACTGGACACCAACGTCTCATCGAGGGACTTGCGTGTCTAAAAGCAGACCGTGAACACAACAGGAACGCGATACTCTAACACCAAAGTTGGACTGTCTTCACAGAACGACAGTGAGCGTGCAAAGTGTGAGCTGAACAAGACTAAGAAAAAGTTGCGTCGTTTAGTCGGTCAAGCTATTGCTGATTATGACATGATCGAAGCGGGAGACCGCGTCATGGTCTGCCTTTCAGGGGGCAAAGACTCATACACTTTACTCGAAACACTGATCTCTTTGCAACACAACGCTCCCGTAGACTTCAGTTTAGTGGCAGTCAATGTCGACCAAATGCAACCAAATTTTCCCGTCGAGGTCATCCCAGAGTATTGCAGTGCTCGCAACATTGAATACGTTGTGGTTCAGGAAGACACCTACTCTGTAGTGACTAAAGTGACACCCGAAGGCAAAATATTTTGCCCGATCTGTTCGCGTCTGCGTCGTGGAATCCTTTATACTACGGCCAAGAGGATCAATGCTACAAAAATTGCACTCGGGCACCATCTTGACGACGTTGTAGAGACTCTTTTTCTAAACATGTTTTTCGGTAGCACAATGAAATCCATGCCGCCACATCTGGTATCAGACGACGGGGCTCACCACGTCATTCGCCCATTGTACTATGTGCGTGAAAAACTCATAGCTCGCTATTCGAAGATGCTAAATCATCCAATAATTCCATGTGATCTCTGCGGTTCACAGCAACGACTCCAGCGCCAACAGATCAAATCGGTACTCAAAGAATGGGATGAGACTCATCCGGGGCGGGTGGAAAATATTGCTCGTTCAATCCGAAACGTAAAACTGTCTCATCTTGGGGATCGACAACTATTTACATTCGGTAATGATTCCGCCAATTCAGTAGGGAGATTTCTTGACGTACAAGAGGAAGTACTAGCTCAACATGGCTGAATTTGTAATCGTTCCTTACTCTAAGTTATCGGACTGTGCCCGCAAAGAATTGATTGAAGAGTTTATCACTCGCGATAGTTGTGTTTGGGATGGCACTCTAGATGAAAAACGAGAACAAATCCTTCACGCTCTGCGCACTGAGCAAGCAGTCATCACTTTTAATACGAAGAGTGAAACTGCCGATATTCGGCTCACTGAACAAATAAAGAATTTCCATAACTTCAATCTTAGCCACGATTGATATGTATCACGAAAACTCGTGTCTAGTACGCATTTGACCGTTAGAAATCTGCATTGTCGGCCGGGCTCTCAAGAACTCTTCGATGGTCTGAGC
The DNA here is from genome assembly GCA_009840305.1 of Gammaproteobacteria bacterium. GTDB lineage: Bacteria > Pseudomonadota > Gammaproteobacteria > Pseudomonadales > Azotimanducaceae > Bin55. The sequence continues at coordinate 37,819 of VXNY01000024.1, forward strand.
ATGTCGCTCGTGGCTGGTGAAACAATTGAATTGCGGGGACCAAATGGCTGTGGGAAGTCCACGCTCCTTCGCATTATGGCGGGCTTGCAACAACCAGATTCCGGTGACATTGCTCGTTATGTAGATCCAATTGGGTATCTTGGTCACAAGTTCGGTCTCGCTAGTATTCTTACGGTACAGGAAAACCTTCGATGGACAAGTACTCTAATAGGTTCGAAATTGGATACTACCCGAGCTCGAGAATTACTAGAAACGTTTGAACTTCGTACCGAAATGAGCAAATTGATTCAAGAACTCTCGGCCGGACAGAAACGACGATGTAGTTTTGTGTGTTTGTTAATTGGCAACTACAAACTGTGGTTACTGGATGAACCGTTCTCCTCTTTAGATAGTCGTGGCGAAAAGCTCGTTCGAGAACTGATTGAGGAACATTGCAGAAAGGGTGGGAGCGCAGTGATCGCGTCACACTCAGCTTCGCCGATAGCTCAAGCCGTGCAAGTCGAACTTGGGATCGGTTAATGCGGTTCTGGGCGTTTTACCGGCGGGAATTGCTGATCGAATTTCGATCAGGAGTTGAATCGTTTATTCCAGTAGTCTTTTTTTTACTTGTTGTCGGTACTTTCGCGTTCACGTTACACAGTGTCTTCACCGGCGATAGTCGAGTCTTAGTCTCGGTGATTTGGATTACTACGCTTTTCACAAGCGTCCTCTCTTTGGACAAATTATTTAAGCGCGATCATGCAGACGGTACCCTTGCGGTAGCTGTTCTTCATCGCGATGCGATTACTACGACGGTGGTGACTAAACTAATTGCACATTGGAGTGTAACCGGAATACCGATTACAATTCTCGGTCCCACGGTTGGATTACTCTCTGGGTTGCAAATTGACCATGCATTGATGCTTGGTTTTACTCTCTTAATTGGTACTCCGACCATTACCATGCTCGGTGCACTCGTGACTGCTCTTCTTGTAGGTCTCGGACGCGGAGGCGAGTTACTTACCGTCTTAATACTGCCGTTGTACATCCCAACTCTGCTCTTTGGAATCAGTGTGTGTCACTTACACATAGAAAGTGCATCTTATACTTCAGAATTGCTCTGGTGCTTTGCCTTATTGACAGGCTCAACAACCGCGATTCCATTGGCCTTGGGACCCGTACTGAAAATGAGCCAAGACTCTTAGTATGAAATTTGTTCCTAGTTGGCTAAATCGATTAGCTTCACCACAGCATTTCTTTATCGACATCAAGCCTTGGATCATGTGGTTGTATGTCTTGGGTACCATCGGTCTCTTAGTGGGATCAGTTTGGGGGCTAGCATTCGTACCACCAGAGCGTTATCAGGGGGACAGCTTCAGGATCTTATACGTGCATGCTCCGATCGCACATTTAGCTCAGCTAATCTACATATCCATTGCGATTGCGGGTGTCGTTCACCTCGTGTGGAAACTCAAAATGGCTGATGTTTATATGTCTGCTGCCGCACCAGTAGGTTGTTGGTTGACTGCACTGGCACTGGTCTCTGGAATGATATGGGGGATGCCGACCTGGGGCACGGCATGGGTTTGGGACGCGAGGATCGTGTCTACACTCATCTTATTTTTCTTGTACTTTGGACTCATCGTATTACGCCGCGTTATCCCCAATCCTGCAAGAGCAGCTACCGCATTGAGTATTCTTGCAATTGTAGGAGCAATCAATGTTCCAATTATCAAATTCTCAGTTGAATGGTTTAATACGCTACACCAACCTGCCAGCATCGAATTGTTCGGGGATGTCTCCATAGACCGTGTTTTCCTTGTTCCTCTCTTCATCAACATTGCCAGCATCTCCGTCCTCAGTGCGGGTATTATTCTCGCATACATGAGATACCTAGTGGTCGAACGGAATGCCTCGATGACGTGGATTCAGGAATGGAGCCGAGGTAAAAATCAATGATGGAACTACTTACAATGGATGGGCACGGAATTTACGTGTGGAGTGCTTACATCCTCACTACCTTTGTGTTGTTGGCATTGGGTAGTTATCCCTTTATCCGCCTCTCGCGTTTGAAACAACGGTACGACGAAGACAACGAACTCAATTGAAATCTCATCGCCGGCGCCGGTTAACAATCATCATTTTTTTATTTGTTGGTTCTCTCACAACCGTACTCATTTCGATCTTTGCACTACAGAACTACATCGATCATTTCTACTTACCGGACCAAATCGTTAACGGCGAAGTACCCTTAGAGCGCAAAATTCGCGCTGGAGGCATGGTCAAACCTGGTAGTGTCATACACGACTCTACGGGGTTAGGTGTTCAATTTGACATTACCGATTTAAACGATGTGACGTTTCGAGTGCACTACGAAGGAATTTTGCCGCCGCTATTTCGGGAAGGTCAAGGTACGATCGTAGCAGGTACTTTAAGCGAAGATGGCGTATTTTCCGCACGCCGTGTATTCGCGAAACACGACGAAGAGTACGTACCTCCCGAACTGAAAGGGATGCAAGAACACGATGATCCCTGAACTAGGACACTTTAGTGCATTTTTGGGATTAATGAGCGCGGTTGGAATCGCGCTTTTTGGGATCTTTGGAGCGAACCAGAATCGAAGCTCTTGGGTGGATATGTCCATCCGTCTCACAAAAGTACAAGTGGCCGTCCTAGCTTTGTCGTTTCTGCTTCTAATTCTCGCCTTTCTCGACGATGATTTCTCCGTACTCTACGTCGCGAACAACTCGAATACGGCACTACCGTGGTACTACAAAGTCAGCGGTGTCTGGGGCGCGCACGAGGGGTCGTTCTTGCTATGGACTTTGGTAACTGCGGTGTGGACAGTACTCGTTGCAACTCGCGCCCGGCACATTCCACTGAAGTTACACGGGTACGTACTCGGTACGCTGGGAGTGCTCAGCTTTATGTTTCTTGCGTTTCTTATCTTCTCGAGTAATCCGTTCGAACGCTTGGTACCAAATGTCCCGATTCAGGGTGCGGATTTAAATCCCGTACTTCAGGACATTGGACAAATTATTCATCCTCCGATGCTCTATATTGGCTACGTCGGATTTGGAGTAACTTTTGCGTTTGGAATCGCAGCGCTGGTCACTGGCAAGATAGATTCTGCTTGGGCTCGTTGGGTTCGACCTTGGGTCAACGTGGCGTGGTTGTTCCTAACCATTGGTATCGTTCTAGGCAGTTGGTGGGCTTACTACGAACTTGGATGGGGAGGATGGTGGTTTTGGGATCCTGTCGAAAACGCCTCGTTCATGCCTTGGTTAGCAGGAACCGCACTGATTCATTCATTAGCTGCTACCGAAAAGCGAGGCGCGTTCAAGAACTGGACAATTCTGCTTACGCTCTTAACGTTCACCTTAGTACTTATGGGGGCATTTCTTGTCCGGAGCGGTGTACTCTCCAGTGTACATGCGTTTGCCGTAGATCCCCAAAGGGGCCTAATTCTGCTGACGATATTCGTCCTTGTTGCTGGAGGTTCCTTAGTGCTCTATGCGTTTCGCGCTCACTCGCTCAACACACAAGTACAGTATTGGGGAGTGTCCCGGGAACTCTTGCTACTGATCAATAACGCGTTACTAGTAATAGCCGTATTCACGATTTTGTTAGGAACTTTGTATCCCCTTGGCCATGAATGGTTTGTTGGTGGGACAGAGAGACTGTCTGTTGGCGAGCCGTACTTTAATGCCATGTTCGTACCAATCATGTTGTTACTCTCGTTCGCCTTAGCGATTGCTCCAATCTCGCGCTGGAAACATACCCCGAAGAAATTAGTCGTAAATGCGCTCATATTGTTGGGTGGTTCAGCAGTGGTTGCGCTTCTCCTACCTTGGATATTAGCAGACGGGGTACACCTTGGAGTGTCTTGCGCGGTCGCACTCGCAATCTGGATCTTTGTGACCCACGCGATAGCTTGCTATCGACAACGAAAAGCGCTCACTTTGGGATTCATTGGAATGTCAGTCGCACACGTTGGGTTTGCAATTGCAGTAATAGGAGTAGCTGTGACTAGTGTCTATACCGAGTCTAAGGACGCACGTTTGAAAATCGGTGAGTCCTTGGAAGTTAGCGGTACCAAGTACGAACTAGTAGAAGTCCAGCCAACCGAAGCTCAAAACTACATTGGCGAACGAGCCCGATTCGATTTTGACGTTCAGCGGTCGCTTTTCCCTGAAAGGAGGTATTACTCAATTCGAGAACACATCACGTACGAGGCAGCGATAGCACCTGGTATCTTCAAGGATCGATACATAACTTTCGCGGGACCTATGGAAAACGATACCTGGGGGGTAGAAATCCAAGACAAACCATTTCAACGATGGATTTGGTTTGGAGCAGTAGTCGCTGGTTTAGCGGCTCTTATCGCGATGCTCGACAAACGATATCGTAGGTTGTCCCAAAGAAATCTAGAGACCAAATACTCTGAGTAATGCAGAAACGCATAAAAACGCGATTATTACTCGTTACGCCATTGATTGGTTTAGGAGTTCTGGTTTTTTTTCTAGGGATTGGATTTAGGCTCGGGAAACACAACGTGCATCCCTCGGCGCTGCTAAACGACCCATTTCCAGATTTTTCAAGTTTGACGCTTCTGGAGGATGAACGTATTACTCGAGAAGATTTGATTGGAAACTTTCGTTTAGTTAATGTTTGGGCATCGTGGTGCACCGCCTGCATTGAGGAACACGATCTACTCTTGGAATTGGCCAGATCAGGAACAATTTCGATCGTCGGAATTAATTACCGAGACAAAGCCGAAGACGCAAAGACGTGGCTCTACGAACGAGGAAACCCCTATGAGACAATCATAGTGGACGCGCAAGGTGACATCTGCGTCGACCTTGGAGTTTACGGAGCACCTGAGTCTTTCTTGGTCGACCCAGAGGGAATTATTCGCGCCAAGCGAGTAGGAGTTCTGACACGTACTGCGTGGATGGAAGTGTTTCAGCCATGGCTAGAGACTCAAGTAGAGCGAAATTGAATGCTAATAGTCTTATTAATGAGCTTTACGTTCGCAATGACCGAATCGATCGATGGGTTCGTGTTTGAGCAAGAGTCCGAGCGGAAGCGATTCGGTCGATTGATCGAAGAGTTTCGGTGTCCTCAATGCGTTAACACGAACTTGGCAGGATCCGACGCACCAATAGCACAAGACTTGCGAGGGGCGGTTTTTTCTCTGATGCGCGAGGGGAAATCTGACCAAGAAATTCGAGACTACTTGCGAGAAAGATATGGAGACTTCATCCTATTTAAACCACGGTTTACGCCGGGCACGTGGGCTTTGTGGGGTACCCCTTTTGTCCTGTTACTGCTAGCGACGTGGTTCTTGATGGGAATTCGAGAAAGACGTAACTCAATCACACTTAACTTGAGCGACAAACAGCGTATTAAAGAGATTTCAGGTATACATTAGTGATTCTGACTCTGGCTGCGATCATTTTGCTCGGCGTTGCCGTCGGTGGATGGATATACCTCGACACTCGGTATCATCACAGCACACACCGTTGGTCTCGACGAGACGCCAATGTTGTAATCCATGAAGAACGCGTTGCTGAGGCTGAAAGAGATGATGCCGAACAAGATAAAGTGGAGGCTGATCATCTGTTGTTGAATGATGTAACCGATGAAGAACCTGACGCCACAACAGGTTCAAATTCGTTCATGTTGCAGATTGTTGGGTGTACATTGGTATGCGTAATGGGATTTTTTGGGTATCTGTTATGGGGTGATCTGCAAGCTCCTAAACTTGAACGGATCGGGCAACAACTCGCAGAATTACCGAGCCTAGAAGCCGATCAACAAGAACGGAAGGTAAAGAACGTCATAGCTCAATTAGAACGACGGGACAACTCTCGACATCGTAGTGTTGCTTCGTCCTACTATCTCATCCGCGCCTACAACCTCATTGGCGATTGGGAAGGAATTATTCGCACGCACAAACAAGCAGAAGCAAATAACATGACCTCAGTGGACTCCGATATTTATCGAATTCACGCTGAAGAACTGGTCTATGATAAAGTTACTGCCGATGCTCTGCGAGTGGCGGAACGAGTATTAGCTACAGTACCCGATCATCCCAACATTATGCAATTGTTCGGAATAACTGCCTTTCGCGACCAAAAATACGTCGCTGCTCGAAATTTTTTTGAACGCGGCATGCGTAACACGCTAGACCCAGCTCGAGCCAGAATTCTCGAGGAACTCTTAGAGCGGACCAACGAACAAATGGACGTTGACCACGTCGGAATAAATGTGAACATTGATGTGCAAACAGTGAGCGCGCCAGATTTGTGGTTGACTGTGTTCGCACAAACAGCCGAAAACGAGCCGCCACTAGCAGTCGTGCAACGCCCTTTTGTTCGCAAAACAATCTACAAAATAATATTAGACGATGCCGTAGCAATGCTCCCTCAGACACAGTTATCCGATGCAAATCGTGTCAGGGTGGTGGCTAGATTGACTCCATCGCAGTCGATCTTGAGTTCCAATACCATTCAAGAAGTATCTAGTGGTTGGCTCGATCCATCGACTTTACCGAAAGTGTCTCTACGCCTTGCTAACACAACATCCGAGGATGGCATCTCCATATCGGTGAGTCTCGGTAATGGAATAACGGCAGAAGACGATGCAACGGTCTTTATTATTGGTCGCGCCGTAACAAGTAAAGATGGAGAACCACCACTGATCGTAAAACGCGTAATGAAACGGGATTTGCCCTTAGACGTCGTACTCACCGTCGAAGATGCCATGCTACCACTCGACGAGCTTCCTGAAGAAGGTCTCGAGGTGTATGCGCGCCTATCAAGAACAGGCAATACGACACGTGCCAGCAATGACGTAGAAAGTAATCGTGCCCAAGTTCAAATAGGAAACTCCACGCGTTTGATCCTCGATGAAGTAATTCAGGAAACGGATTTAATTGATGTCGACTCAGAGACAGGGATGTAGTGGTCCCCAACATGCATAATTTTTGTTTATTTTGTTAATAACCGAGGGTTGAAAGTAATGGCTAACTGGCCTTTCTTGCACAACGGCAAACCAATCCATATCACTAGTGCTGACGGAGTTTTCCTATACACCGACGACGGTCGAGCAATACTGGATGGGGCGGGTGGAGCGATTGTGTCCAACATTGGCCATGGACGTAGTGAAGTTGCCGACGTCGCGCGGGACTCAGTACTCAAGCTAGATTACATTATTCCTCCTTGGAATTGTGACGAACGCGAAGCACTGGTCGATCGTTTACAGAAGTCTTGGCTACCCCCCGAATTCAATCGATTTCACTTCACTAGTGGCGGTTCGGAAGCAATCGAATCTGCCATGCGTATCGCGCAGATGTATTTCGCCGCAAAGAACCAACGCAAAAAGTACAAAATCATTGGTCGCGACATCTCCTATCATGGAACCACACATACAACGATGGCGATAGGAGGGCATCAAGCGCGGAAACAAGGAATTGAACACACTCTTCCAGTATATCCAACTATCCCGACACCTTACACGCTCAGATGCGACAGTGAGAAACCAGCTGAATTCTATATTGAAGCATTTCAACAGATTCTTGAACTTGAAGGTCCTGAAACGGTCGCAGCAATTCTCGGTGAGCCAATAATCGGGGCTAGCGGCGGAGCCATGGTACCGCCAGACGGCTATTGGGAAGGAATTCGAGATCTGTGTGATCGCTACGACGTACTATGGATTTGTGATGAAATAATGACGGGATTCGGTCGGACCGGAACTAAGTGGGGATACGAACATTGGCCGGTACTACCAGACTTTATCATCAGTGGTAAAGGTTTAGCTGCTGGCTACGCGCCTATCAACGCAGTATTTTCAAAAAATACAATCGCCGAAACGATTGAACAAGTACCGGGATTAGCAGTTATGTTTCATACTTACGGTTCGCATCCATCTGGCTGCGCAATCGCAGACAAAGTGCTGGAAATCATGGAACGCGAAGACTTAGTGTCAAAGGCGGATAGCTTGGGACGAGTCTTAGAACAAAAATTACAGTCCGCATTTTCTAATCATCCTCACGTGGCTGAATCTCGCGGGAAGGGGCTACTCCAGGCAATTGAAGTAGTAAAGAATCGAAGTACCTTGGAACGTTTTGAAATCTCCGAAAACGTGACGGGCAAACTGATCAGCAAATGTTTTGAAAAAGGTGTCCATTTTTACGGTGCAGGCACCGGAATTGTGCGCGACGTGGTACTGATAGGACCGCCCCTGACAGTGAATGAATCACACTTAGACCAGATCGTGAATGTGTTGTCTGACGCGGTCGATGATGTCATGCAGGAAGTGAACTAGGACGTACGAATTATTCCCGTTCTGAGTTTCACTTCTACCTAATCTCAAGACCCCAAGACACAAGCTGATCGTTGCGAAAATAGAAATCGCCAGCTATTTGCTTTCCTCCCAATACATGGGGCAACCAGTACTGATCGTCTTCCCACATTAATGCGTAGGGAATGGCACTCTTTGAACACCAAAAAGGAGTCGCTTCTTTAGTTTCCTTTAGTGTTCCTGAGAACTCCGTAGCGACGAAAACCGCACCCTGCAACGCAAACCCGTTCACCAAATCCTGAAAACGCAATAAGCCACGACTTTGAGGATTGTGCGCAATGATTCCAACTTCTTCTTCGCACTCGCGAACCGCGCAAGCAAGGAGCGACTCGGATTTTGTGACCTTTCCTCCAGGCGCATTCACTTTTCCCGCGCCGTGCCCGCGCTTCTTCTCGATTAAAAGAACTTCTTCATCTCGTAAGACATAGATGAGTGTCGCTATAACGGGAGGTTTCCAATCCTCGAGAAATAAGCGACCACTGTGCATCGTGCCTAGGGGTGCTGTCTCTTTTCGGTTAGTTCACGATACCGATTGTCTAGCTGGCTATACAAATCGGAAAGGAATTTAGAGTGGTAGGGATCAAGTGTCAGAACAAGTTCCGCAAGATGCACGTTGTCTTCTTTCCCATTCCAAAATTTCTGGTAGCTTCCATCCTTGTAACCGTTCGCTTGTCGAAATCGATTTAGAACGTTTTTCCCTTTATATATGCCGTATAGATCGTGCAAAGGAAAAGGCAGGGCGTTCATCATGTCCATGAAAGCCATCGTGTCGAATCGACCGTCTAAAGCTTGGTGGGCTAGTTTTTCCACAGAGGGAATAAAACTGGGACCAACCACGCTACAATCCTGCTCCTGCGCGACCATCTCGCGCGCGAGTTCTTCGATACTTTGTTCAGCAACGATGATCATCGAAAGACCGAAGTGCCATATATCAACGATCTCTAGTTTGACCTGAACAAGATCTGGTTCTTGGAGTTTCCACCACTTCCAACCGTAGTGATCTAGAAGTTCTGCACATTCGGTCCAAATGGCGCGGTGAAACGGATAGCCTTGCTTGTGCCATTGGGGATGTACTTGTTGATTGTGCGTGTGCTGTAAATCCATCATTTCGCGTAGGCACGAGACAAAAGATGTCGCAGTCACTTGTTAACTTTCCTGTTCTCGATTGGCTTAACTCTACGAAAAATCCGGCGCACAGCTTTTATCGCTTGTACTTCACCCAGTTCAAACAATAGTCCTGAACAAACTTCAGACTTTGATTCTAATGTACGATCAAGTCGGATTGACAATATGTTAGCAAGGAAATTAACGAAATACACGGTAATTTGAAGAATGTTCCGACTGAATGGCAAACTCGAGAAGGATTGATTACAGATTCTAGGCTGATAGACCTTGCACGATCTGCAATCGAATTTCGATTTTGGCGTAGCGTAGTAATCACCCAATGGTGTCTTTGGCTTCTCTTCGTCTGACTTCAACTTAACTATCCAGAACGAAGAATGGTACCTTCGTCAAATTTCTTCTACACCGCCAACGAATGTAGATATGTCGCTACTAACAATGCATAGGCCGCCCATCGTGCATCTAAAACGGTTCCCGAGGAGGACTATTCTTGATGAGGCCATTCACATAATTCGATAGCTTCTTGTCGAATCTGACAATCGTTGCGCCCGGGGACTTTGGGAAACATGACCTCGGCGGCGGCTACCGTCGTCATGCACCAGTTAATCGCCGACGACAGAGGTAATGGAAACGGCCGATAGAAGTAGCAGCGCAGGTTGCACTAACGTTTCAAACAGAGGGATGCCGAATAAACATCCGCACACGAAACAGCCTGTGCAGATTTGACTAAGAGTAGGATTATGCTTGTGCCCTCAGTAAGTCCATATGGTGTTTCATTCCACGAAGGACTAGGAAACCGATAGGGTACGCAAATGCTACGGCTAACGGTATTGCGGCTAGTAAAACTGTGTAATCTAAAATTCCGAAGGGTTGACTCCCAAAAAAGAAGAGTAATGTGCCAGTGAGTCCCCCATACACAAGAAATGCTACTACACTGATCGACACTGTAGCGGATAAAGGAGTACCTATGAACCGATTCAAGAATTCAAATTGGTTCACGTATCTTTTTACTTCATTTTGTCGTGCGAAAATGCCAACCATGAACGGAGAGAGACAGAGCATACCTACAGACACTGCGATAAGGAGAAGCAGTCCTTGAGATAGCATAGCGAGAATCGTCTCTGTTTCACCTAACACTACCAACCTGATTACCTTGTAGCTATGTATGTAGAGGAACACTGTAGTCACTCCAAGAAGAATATATCCTTGATAAATCCTTCGGGCGCTTTTTTTCGTAGCGTCACTCCAGGATGTCATATCAAATACATTTCTGTTTCGAACTCTCAACTTGTTCAAAAGCAAAGCTCCAATGTTCTAAGAAATAATGCACGAAATCGTTCTTCGATTCCAATTTGTTCGTTCATCCATGAACTCACATGCAAATGTTGCCAGTAACGAAGAAAGGCTACAAAGATTTTATCGTTTAATCAAATAAAATCATCTATAGATAACTAGGTTTGATTTGAATCTCTGGTTTTCTGACTTCAGCAACAAAGAAGAGCCAGTAAACCATTGGTTGAATTCACTTCAATTGACCATATTTACTAATTCATGAACAGACACGAACAAAGCACTCATTAGATGGCAGTTGCACCCGTTTTACCATTAAAAAATCTCGTGATTTATCCCGGGCAAATTGCGCCAATTGCCGTGGGTCGAGAAAAGTCACTGCGTGCAGTAACGAAGGCGATGGAATCTAATAACTTGATCCTGACCGTACTGCAACGCGAGCAAGACATGGAAGATCCAGTCAAACAGGACTTATACACCATCGGATCTCTTTGTACCATTAAACGAGTCGATAAACGTAATTCTGGTGCACAGGTAATTGCAGAAGCTCTACAACGAGTGCAAATTCATCGAGTATATAACAACAAAGAATACATGTCCGCGCAGTATGTTGAACTCACAAATCTCGCTGATGTTTTTCCAAAGGTTAGCGCTAGCGCCGTTGCAACCCATGCCACGGCGCTGGAATATGCTCAGAAAATTGCTAGCGTTCTTAACCCCGATAAAAGTGAACAGGTCTACCAACAATTTGTTGGGCAATACAAAAATCCAATTACGCAGATGTACCGAATTGCCTCGTACGCGAAACATCTCCACGTCGAACAAGCTCAAGAAATTCTAGAAATAGATGACGTCGACAAACTCATGGATTTTGTACTCGATGTACTGAAGAACGAACTGTCAATTGCGGAAATTCAACTCGAAATTCAGAGTTCGGCGCACGAAGGAATGGAGCAACAACAACGGGAACATTTGTTAAGACAACAAAAGCGTGCAATAGAACAAGCATTGGGTGAAGGCGAAAACGACGACGAGATTGCAGAGCTCAAGGAACAACTCCGGCAGGCAAATATTCCTGAAAACGCAAAGAAAGAAGTTGACCGGGAGCTACGTCGACTCGCTAGGATGTCTCCGCATGCGTCAGACTTTCAAGTTGCTCGAAGTTATCTAGAACTAGTCGCTGAGCTACCTTGGAACGTGGTGACCGAAGACAATCTTGAACTAGGCCATGCAAAAGAAATCTTAGAAGAGGATCACTTTGGTTTAGCAGATGTCAAGGACCGAATACTCGAATCACTCGCGGTTTTGAAACTCAACCCCGAAGCGAAAGCGTCGATCCTCTGTTTCGTTGGTCCGCCCGGAGTTGGAAAAACCTCTCTCGGACAATCAATCGCCCGCGCGATGGGTCGCAAATTCGAACGAATGAGCCTTGGCGGCTTGCACGACGAAGCTGAACTACGAGGACATCGTCGGACTTACATCGGTTCGATGCCTGGTCGCATTCTCCAAGCGATTCGCAGATGTGGAGTGCGAAACCCTGTTCTGATGCTCGACGAACTCGACAAATTGGGAAGGGATTTTCGTGGTGACCCCTCAGCCGCGTTGATGGAAATTCTCGACCCCGCTCAAAACATCGAATTCCGAGACAACTACCTCAATCTGCCATTTGATCTTTCAAAAGTGTTCTTTATTACAACTGCAAACACACTTGAAGGCATACTACGACCACTGCTTGATCGATTAGAAGTTATAGAATTGACCGGATACAGCGAATTAGAAAAACTGGAAATTGCTCGTCGATTTTTAATTCCTCGTCAAACGCTAAACGCTGGGTTGCAAGAACCTCAAATGCAGTTCACCAACGGTGGTTTGAAACATGTCGTTCGACGCTATACACGCGAAGCCGGAGTTCGAAATTTAGAAAGAACAATCGAGAGCATTGCTCGAAAACGAGCAAAAAATAGCCTTCTTGAAAACACAACTCGCGGGAAGTTAAACGTCGAGAAGGTTGTCGAGTTACTAGGTCCAGAAAAGTTTCGCGAAGATCGCAATCGACGAACGCTCACGAATGGTGTCGCAACCGGCTTAGCTTGGACGGAAGCTGGAGGTGACGTACTTTACGTCGAGGCTTCCTTAACCTCGAAAGATGACAAAGTTACCATCACTGGTCATGTCGGCCAAGTTATGCAAGAGTCCGCGAAAGCAGCCCGAAGTTACATATGGTCAGTAGCTGATGAACTACATATTGACCGTGAAGCGATCGAAGAGTCAGGCGTGCATATCCACATTCCAGCGGGCGCGGTACCAAAGGACGGACCATCCGCTGGCATCACTATGGCTACAGCGCTTGCTAGTGCCTACAGCTCGAAGATTGTCCGAGACGACATCGCGATGACTGGAGAACTCACATTATCGGGATTGGTACTACCGGTTGGTGGTGTCCGTGAAAAGATCCTTGCTGCTCATCGATCTGGCATCAAACATGTGATTCTTCCGAAAGATAACGCGTCAGAATTAGAGAAGCTCCCGACATCCGTACGTGAAGACATGGAGATTAGTTTAGTCGAGACTCTCACTGATGTAGTAAAAATAGCGATTCCAAATCTTTGACGTACAAACTAGCGCGAATGGACTTCAGCTCTCGCGAACGCAACTTGCTACAATCCCAATCTCCCACCTACGAAGTCAACAATAGGAAAAGTAAGACAGAATGAGTGAAGTCGACGGAACTTGGAACATCGAAGTAAACACTCCCATGGGCAAGCAAAGTGCCGAAGTAAGCGTTGACGCCGATGGAGATAGTTTTACGGGGTCAATCGCGATCACTCAAGGATCCTCTCCAATAACCGACGGCCAAGTAGATGGGAACAAGCTAACTTGGTCTGTGAAAATCACTCAACCGATGCCAATGACTTTGGAGTTTGCGGTAGAGGTGAATGGGGACGATATGTCTGGATTTGTGAAACTGGGAATGTTTGGTAGCTCCGCCGTCAAAGGTTCTCGCGCTTAGTCTAACTTGGGTACGGGATATTCCCACCACTCAAAATCACACCAACCCGCTTCGCGACGTACGATGGGTTATCCAGCATGGCTGCGACGACGACGGCCGCTGATGGTTCGATTACGACTTTCATCATCTCAAATACTAGACCTACCGCGCGCTTAATTGAGTCTTCGGTTGCTAAGGCTATTCGTGTCTTGGCTTCTTTGAGAATACCGAAATTTAGTTCTCCTAACGACGAGCGCAACCCGTCCGCAATGGTGACTGGTGGTTGAGGAGGCTGCCGATAACCAGACCGCATTGATAAATATGCGTCTTTAGCTAACTCCGGTTCGGCACATACAACCTCAACGTTTCCGTTTGCCGCAAGAATAGCACCGCTCGCAAGTCCTCCACCTCCGACTGGAACCCATATTTGATCCAGATTTCGTTCGGATTCTAGCAGTTCCATGGTGACGGTTCCTTGACCAGCAACAATTCTCGCATCGTCATAAGGATGAATGAACGTTGCTTCATGTTGCCTCAAAAATTCTTCCAGCACACTTTCGCGACTCTCGAGTTCTTGGCCACAGTCTACAAGCGTAGCACCGTACCTTTCCATGTTGCGACGTTTGAAAGGCGACGCATCTGTCGGTACGACGACAAAACTCTTCATTTCGCGCAAACTCGTAGCCCAAGCTATCGCCGCTCCATGGTTGCCCGAAGAGTGGGTTACCACGAACTCAATGTCGGAAGACAGTTGCATTACGACATTGACGGCACCTCGTGCTTTGAAAGCTCCCGTCTTCTGAAAATTCTCGCATTTAAAAAGAAGCTCCGTTCCCACTACTTCGTTCAAACTCCGGCTCCGAAGAACGGGCGTGTGATGGATGTGTGGTGCAATACGAGATGCTGCTGCTTGTACGCAATCCCTCGTGGGAATTCTCAAAGCTTGGGTTTCCAACCTTGATTGAGTGGAACCGTTCGATGAAATACTAGCTGGTCTTGATTAGGACTCTCGTCAAAACTTCTAAAGTAAAAACCTAATCGCTCGAATTGAAAGTTGGGGTCATCTGAAATCGCAAATACAGCTTTTTCGACAAATCCGTGGTGTACCACGTGTGAATCCGGATTGAACTCTAGTTCAAATTTTTCCTGACGTGGGATTGGAACACTAAATAATCGATCGTAATCGTGCATCTCTGCTTTGACCCCGTTGTTGGCGGTAACGAATTGAATCACACCTTTGGGTTTGAGACCACTTGAGTCCGAGCCACTCTTAGAACTAGGGTAGTACTTGGCAAACACTTTGGTAACAGTACCATCTTCGTCGCGTTCCACGTCCAAACATTCGATAATGAATGCATATCGAAGACGGACTAAACCTCCGGGCACGAGCCGCCTGAATTTCGGTGGTGGGCTAATCGCAAAGTCGTCGTGATCGATATAGATCGTTCTACCGAATGTAAGTGTTCGAACTCCTAACTCTTCATTTTTAGGATGCCACGGAGCTTCAAGCACCAATTCATCGGCCTCGATATTAGTGATTTCTACTGCTAAGGGTTGCTTCACGGCCATCGCGCGTCTGGTCGTGCTCTCCAAAGTGTTGCGAATGCAAAAGTCGAGGAGCTCGGTTTCAATATTGTTGTTTTGTTTGGTAACCCCTACTCGATTACAAAAATCACGTATCGCCGCAGGTGGAACTCCTCGCTTTCGGAGCCCAGACAGCGTCGGCATTCTCGGATCGTCCCATCCAGAAACGAAACGGTTTTCCACAAGCTGATTCAACACTCGTTTGGACATTACGTTATATTCCAAACCTAAGCGTGAAAACTCTATCTGTGGTGGGTGAAAATTGATGTTTATGTTTTCTAGCACCCAATCATATAGAGGTCGATGGTCAGCAAATTCCAACGTGCACAAAGAGTGCGTTACCCCTTCCAAGGCATCACAAATACAGTGTGTAAAGTCATACATCGGGTAGATACACCATTGGGAGTCAGTACGATGGTGTGAAGCGTGGATGATGCGATAGAGTACTGGATCACGCATGTTTATGTTGGGTGCGCGCATGTCAATTTTTGCACGCAACGTTTTTAATCCCGTCGCGAATTCTCCAGCTCTCATGCGGCGAAACAATTCGAGATTTTCTTCCTTAGAACGGTTTCGAAAAGGGCTATCGGTACCTGGTTCAATTAACGAACCACGACTTCGCTGTAGTTCTTCAAAACTCAGATCACACACAAAAGCTTTATCGCGCTTGATCAATTCCTCGGCAAACTCGTAGAGTTGTGGAAAATAATCGGATGCGAATGTTAAACGACTTTCCCAATCAAATCCGAGCCACTTTACGTCTCTCTGAATAGCGACCACGAAGGCTTCACTTTCACTAAGTGGATTCGTATCGTCAAACCGTAAGTAGGTAATTCCGCCAAATTCTTCAGCGATGCCAAAATTTAGACAGATAGATTTAGCATGACCAATGTGCAGATAACCGTTCGGTTCAGGAGGAAATCTCGTTACTACACCGCCACTTATTCGCTCTTCTTGAATATCTCGTGAGACTCGTTCGCGAATGAAATCTTTTATGGTGTCGTCATACATGCTGGAAATTGTAGAAAACTCCTTGTTTTTCATCCGGATATGAACGACACAGACCCGACAGACCGACGCTGAACCGATTAGTTTGAGATGACATTTTCAAAAATGTTGACATGGAGCTTCCTCTTATTGCTGTGGGGGAGCTTGGCAGGATGCGAAAACGCACAAACTGAACAACCACTAGATCGCATCAGAGCGACTTTCTTTGATCCACAGCATTATGTCGTTGCGCACGAAGGACTTCCTATAGGTACTTATACTCGTGTCGCTAGTCTGACCGATACCGACGAGTACGAATTTCGTACGACTCTGACTATGCCGAGCGCAAATGGTCTAATACTCGCTACGGATGCAGTATACCAGTTTCAAAAGCGGTCCCCGTACCTGCTGTCAGCCGCGACACGGACAACCTATACTGTAAGTAAAGACCGACCTTACCGAGTCGAACAACTCTATCCGTTTGCGACTAGCGACGTGGACAGACCAGCCAACGAAGCGTCGAAGAAAAAATATGGATTGCAGGATTTCTTTGCTTTGGAGCTAGCACTAATGGCAAATATAGAGTCTGTTGAAGGTGAGCTAGTTTCTGTTCCAACACCGTTTCACAAGAATGTCAAGTCGACGAAATGGACCATTAGTTACCGTGGGGACCAGAGTGTCATGGTGTCAAGTACAGTTGGTGACCGAGCAACCTTCTCTTTCCAACAAGGTTTACCACGTTTAGAAGAACTAATCGACGACACTGGGTTGAGTATGCAGTGGATCTCCGTCGTCGATTTTGACGCTTTAAACTTGCGACCCCTTCATGTGGTCGAAGACATCAGAATACCAGTTGATCAGCCAATAGAGCGTCCTGGAACTCTTACAACGCTGACGGTACAGTTCGAATTTGACGACGCTAAACTCGGTCCATGGTCGACCTTGCTTGACGCACGCAATACGCTAACGACCTCAACTGAGATTAAGCCTTCGTCTTTGGAACTCTTCGAATGGGGTGGAGAGCTGTTGGATAGGAGTACCGCACAAAAATTGCGGCCAATTGTTGCGGAAGCCATAAAAGGAATCGATGACGCACAATTAATTGTCGATACCCTAGTCGCCTATGTAAATCGAACCATCACTTATAAAAACTGGAATACACTTCAGTCAGTAGAAGAGACAATAGCCCAAAAAATTGGTGACTGTACGGAGTTCGCTCAACTTTTTACCGCACTCGCAACAGCTGCCGAACTGCCAACTCGAACGGTTGTTGGGTTAGCATATCACGAAAGCTCGCAAACTTTTGGGATTCATGCTTGGAACGAAGTTTTGTTTGAGGATGGTTCCACTCGTATTGTAGACCCAACCTGGAATCAAATTCGCGCGGATGCGACCCATATCGAATTTCCACCAGCGTACCAACACGAAATCGTCAGTACGCTTAAGAACCTTCGCATCAAAGTACTAAAAGTCGAACACAGTACCGATCATAGCACCTAAAGACAAGGAAGTCTTGTGATGAAGCTTGTATTAGCCTTGTCCTCTTGGTGTAGTGGCGAATAGACACTAAAGGTGCTGGTACCATGTTGAAAGAAACGGTATATAAGTGATTAGTACTAACACAGCAAGCAATATCAACATAAACGGTATCGTGGCAACATATAAGTCTAATATCGACTTATTGAAACGATAGCTTGCAATAAATAGGTTCATTCCGACAGGTGGGGTGAAATAGCCAATTTGCAGATTCGCGATAAGAATGATTCCAAGATGAACCGGATGGATTCCGTATCCAACTGCCACAGGCAAAAGTAAAGGAACCAAAATGACGATCGCTGAGAAAATATCAAGCAATGCTCCTACGAGTAAGAGAAATATGTTGAGCAGCATTAAGAACACGAGGGGATTGGAAATATGTTGGTTGATGAACGAAAACAACTTCTGTGCAATTTCAATGTCAACGAAGTAATTTGTTAGCGCTAGCGAACTACCAAGAATCAAGATGATGCTCCCTACCATAATCATTGACTCTTGAATAATGCCAGGGAGTTTATTGAACTTGACTTCCTTATATACGAACACGTCAATGATCAATACATAGAGAGCTGTGATAGCAGCAATCTCAGATATTGAGATAAAGCCTGCGAAAATTCCACCAAAAATAACGAGAGGAAGAGGCAATTCCCATCTACACATCTTTACCGCGTGTCTCAAATCTGCAAAACTAAAACGGGTAGTGGGTACCTCTCGGTGACGAAAAACTGTCCACAGTGAAAGTGCTAAGACCATCAACATAAAGGGTACCAGACCTGCAATAAAGAGTTCTTCAACCGTAAATTCATCCCCGATATTCATCTGTTGTGCGATAACGCCGTAGAGAATGAGTGGGATGCTCGGCACGAGGAGTAGCCCCAAGCTCCCCGAAGTCGTGATATGACCTAAGCTAAACTTCTCCGAATAACCTGCCTTCACCAGTATCGGGAACAATATTGCTCCGAGTGCAACAATTGTCACTCCAGAAGCCCCAGTCAACGCGGTGAAAATCGCACAGAGAAAAAATCCGACAATTGCCATGCCTCCCGGCATCCAACCAAAAAGTGCGCGAATCAGAAGTAGCAGTCTTTGCGTCGACTCCGATGCTGCAAGCATATAGCCGGTAAAGGTGAAAAGAGGGAGCGCTACGAGCAGAGGAGTATTGGTGAGTCGAAAAACTTCCATCGCGATAACAGAAAGTCCGAAGTCTGATGCTAGATAACCAAATATTGCCCCCGCCAAGATAACTGTGAACAAAGGCGCACCACAAAGCACCATTAGGACCAACACGATAACGGCAAGAATTGTCATTCGACACTCTTCAGAAAGATGCTAAGGACAAATCGAAGTCCCATGACAAAACAGGCGATCGGAATTATCGAAACCAGTATCCAGGATGGAACAACACCAATCCCTGGATTTCTGGATTGAAATTCCCAGATCACAAATATGACCGAAAAATAGCAGACGACCCAGCAAACGACACCCGCAGAGAAATTGGCACAAATCTTGGTGAATTTCGACCAGTTCTCGGGCAGGAATTTTTCCATAAAGTCCACTCGAATGTGCCCGTTTTGCCGAACAGCGATCATCGCACCAATGAAAGTAATCCACAGGACTGACATACTTACGAATTCGTCTGCCCAGGAAAGACCCAACGAAAGACCGCCGGAATTTGTGATCGCAATCTGTAGAAATGCCCAGACGACCCACATATTCACTAGCTCAGCTACCCATGATAGACCGTACAAAAGCTCGCCGGCATTTCTCAAAACAATCTGGATAACTGCTACAAGTAGCAGCGAAAGAAAGAGCGCGACAAGTACCGCCGACTCAATCCATCGCAAATGACGATTGATCCTATGGAGAATGTTCGTTACGGAATTGCTCCAGAGCGTTTTCTAACAGTTTGTAGTGTTCCCGGTCCACCATATCGCGGTCTAACCAACGGGTGACGGCGTCTTGGGATAGTCTTTGCCACTCAGCAAGCGCGTCAGTGCTGGGTGTGATCAATTCGACACCCTGCTCTAGCATGACTTCAATTGCTTCATCGTGCTCTTCGATCAGTTGTTTTTCTGCCCTCGTAAGCGCGCGGCTCATTTCGCTCAGTACTACTTGTTGATGCGGATCACTAAGTCGATTGAACCTTCGTTGGTCTAATGAATAGATGGTATATACGTACTGCAGAGGAATATCCAACATGTACTTAACCTGCGTGTGCCATTGCAAAGCTATTGCTGCAACGGGCGGTGATGCGATTGTGTTGATGAGACCGGTTTGTAGCCCAGTCAAAACATCTCCTACTGGAAGTGGAATGGGCGTGATGCCGAACACCTTCAAGTTTTGCTCAGCGATTGGATCGTCTTTGGGAGTCCACACTTTTGATCGGCGTATGTCTTGAATTGTGTCTAGCCGCTTGGTCCCCATCGCATACGCAAATCCTACTGCTGTAAAACCAATGGGAATTACACCAAAATCTTCGAGTTCGCCCATGAGTGAGGAATCCAACTTTCTTCGAACTGACGCGACTTCTTCGTGATCTCGAAACAACATCGGCAGAGTGTAGAGGCTCAAATTTGGTAGATCATTTATGTAAGCACTAGTTTGTACTATACCGCCGTGTAGTTGCCGAGCTCTAATTTTGCGTTTGACGGTAAAGTCATCTCCCATAACTCCGCCGGTATAAAACTTGAACTTAACCGTACCGTCAGTTCGTTCTTCAACAATTTTCGCCGCCTCCCGTAATTCGACCATAAGTGCCGTGCCATCCGGTGCGGTCGTCGCAATCTTAAAAGTTGTCGCATTGCTGTGAAGCGCGACGACGACCGAAACCGTACTTAACAGGATGGTAAAACGCAATGCTTTAAAAGAAATCATCTGCTGAATCTTTTAGTTCTCGAGCACGTTGTTGCGCTAGCCTATTCTGTAAGGTGAGTCCTTCAACAGTCGGATCTGCATTTATTACTTCTGTTAACAATCGATCGTGGAGTTCGCGATCAAGATTAGAACGGGCAAAACGTTCAGCAAATAACACTTTTGCGTATAAGTTCTTGCCCTCACTGAGGGAAATTGCACGTTCAAAGTGGTACCGTGCTTTCTCGCTATCACCTCCGAGCGCGGGTGGAACTAAGGATTTAAACACGCCCATGTACATGTGGGGCGTGCCATATTCATAAGTCTCATCGAGTTCGAGCATGCGTTCCGCGAGTAGTTGCACTTTGGAGAGCTGAGCAATAGCTCGAAGATCATGAGAGTGCACGAGGATCCAGCTAGACCAAGCACCGGTGAGGGCATAGAGAAGAGGCAGTTCAGATTGTGACAACGACGCAATCACAGACTTCACTTCAGAAAATGGCTTAGTGTCCAAGTTACATAGCTTCGTGTTAACTAAACAAGCGGCTGTTAAAGCATGTTCACGTGCTTTCGTTGTGTACCGACGTTGGCGGTCCACGTCCTCGATAAAAGCAGTTGCAAAAGAGCTCTTTAATTGGGCGGCAACCAAGAGCAACGAAATGTCTCGAGGATTTTGTTGCAGCATCCCGTCGAGCAGAATCAGAAACGAAGGAATCCCAGCCGCAATCAGCTCCGGATCATCGCTATTCAATACCGACGCTTCAAGATCTTTGAATAGTCGGTTTGTCGCCGACGATATAACGAATTGACACCCGCTTTGAACCGTGATTAGAACAAGAACCAACGCGCCAATCGCTAACTTCACGAATCGAGCTTTCATTTGCGTCATTGTAGCAAATTTTGTCCTATAGGTTGACGTACAATGTGATTCTCTCGTAGCCGAATTCTTAGCTTGGCAATACGGTGACTAAAGTTGAATGTTTGGAGCGGTGAATGGAAGACTCATCTCGGAGTGTGAACATGGATAGTGGTCTGGCGCGCAGTGCTATAGAACATGAATCGTTCCGTCCTTGGTTCCAATTCGGTCCAATTCTGATCCTGTTACTCTACTGGCTCGGTTCCGCGTCAGCGTATCTATTCTCATACCTCGGAGAATTCGTACCTTGGTGTATCCCACACATTGAAGGGTGCACAAGTATCAGTCGGACAGGAAGATTTGGTACAAGTTTCTATATATTCAAAATTGCTGTGATCCCGGTCGCGTTCCTAGCTTTCGTGTACTGGTTAGACATGGCTCGGTGGAACAAAGTTTCTGCGCCAAATGGACACTTTTTGAACTTAGCGCCAACAATCCTAGGTTGTCTCGGAGCAACGGCTCTATTAGTTCAAACGACTGTTTTAGGAATTGAGTGTGGTGTCTGTCGATCAATCCGATCTTACAGCACGACGACGTTTTTCCTGCTTACCTTCATCGCACAGTGGCTTGCCTGGATGAGAATCCGCAAACAGAGTGAACGGAACTGGGTGTCAGTCCTTTATCTCATCTTGTGTACTCTGTTGTCAATTGATGTCGCGCTGTTCGTTATCGTCCCAAATCTGTTTGAAAACACAAGCGCGCTAGAAAACTCGATCGCATGGCGCTCGAGCTATCTGATCGCGCTAGCGCCGGCGATTTCAGCAGCCGGTTGGAGAAGCCTGTCGGGAAATCAGGACAGACCCGGGAGTTCAAACTCCGACTAATCTACTCCTCGGAGGGTTCCTCCGCGTCGGCATCGGTTTTTGAATCGGCCCCAGCTACAAACTCTTTCACGTCTTCGAGTAAGTCATCCATCGATGGGCGATCGCTATATCTTTCTTCAGCCCTTTTTAGTACAACTTTACCATCCATGTCGACCAATATGACACCAGGATGCGGCACACCATAAGGCCGAGAACCTTCCTCATAGCGTTCGTTGAGGATTCCGAGAGCCTTAACTGTTTTTGCGTCTTGATCAGATAATAGCGGATACGTTAATTCTTCGCTACTTTTAAATTCGGCATTCTGTTTGACTGAGTCGTACGTACTTGCCGATACGGCTACGCCGGCTTCGTTAAATTCTGAAACTCTTTCTTGCAACTCAACTAGTTGCGCCTTGCAATACGGTCACCAATCTGAGGTGCGCACAAAAAAGATCAATAGACCCTTACTTTCGCCTCGCAGATCGTCGACTGTTCGATCATTTCCTTCGGTGTCTTTGACGGTTAGTTCAGGAAGGTCTGAACCAACATCGGGACCCCAAGTATCTTGATACTCTTCGCCGACGATGGCACCTGCAAACAATAGCAGCGCCACAACGAACATAAACTTTTTTATCTTCATAGGAACTTATGCTCTGAATAGACTAGTCTTCGTTGGTTTCGTCCGAATCGGCTTCTTCTTCCGACGCTGCCGCTGCTATGAGCTCTTTCACATCTTCGAATAAATCGTCCATGGACTCGCTATCTTCGAATCTATGCTCAGCCCGAGTTAGTACTATTTTGTCGTCGGAATCGACCAATATAACCCCAGGATGTGAAACGCCGTAGAACGACGAACCCTCTTCGTAGCTTTCATCAAGAATCCCTAAGCTCTTCACGGTTTTTGCATCTTGATCTGATAACAGCGGGTAAGTTAGTTTTTCACTACTCTTAAACGATGCATTTTGTTCTACATCGTCATATGTACTTGCCGTAAGGGCAATACCTGCTTCTTCAATTTCTGTAATTCTTTCCTGCAACTCAACTAGTAGCTCCTGGCAACTCCCTCACCAGTCCGATGATTTAACAAAAAAGATTAATAGTCCTTTGCTCTCACCACGAAGGTCATCGACGGTACGATCATTACCTTCTGTATCTTTGACTGCTAGGTCCGGTAGGTCTGAACCAACTTCGGGACCCCATGTTTCTTTATTTTCTTCGCCTAACGCGGCACCGGTTAACAACAGCGCAGCGACAACAAGCAAAAATTTCTTAATCTTCATAAAAAATTCCTGAATACTCTAGGTCAACTCTTCCAACTCAACGGAAATTTTCATTCACCACGCGATTTAGAACGCTCAATTCGTATAAAACGTGTTTGAAATATTTCCGTGCTTCAGTTTTATGCCAGCATTCCAAACTCCACAAGGTTCAATTTACTTTGAACAAAGGGGTTCGCGCGCTGACCCCCCTATTGTACTGATTCATGGCCTTGGCTGTCAGATCGTACACTGGCCCGATTCGTTTATCGAGGGTTTGCGATTAGAAGGGTTTCGAGTGGTAATGATGGACAATCGAGATGCAGGACTCTCGTTTGGTAATGCAAAATCAACTCCCGATATCGCGCAGCTCATCCAGGCTTTGGAAGACCCTGCTGCAGTGGACCCACCGTATCGCCTCGCTGACATGGCAGAAGATGTAGTACATTTGCTTGATCACCTCGGACAATCCGGGGCTCACTTGGTAGGCGTGTCAATGGGTGGAATGATTGCGCAATATGTCGCGTTGAATCACGCTGAGCGCGTGTTTAGCCTCTCGTTGATTATGAGTTCAACCGGAAACCCCGAAATTCCAACACCTGCACCCGAAGTCGTGGGAGCTCTTGGTACAACGGTAGTGTCCCCGTCGCGGGAAGAGAGTATAGCAGCAGCTCGTGCCGCAAACAGAATCTTTGGTGGACCGTATTTCGACTCTTGTCAAGTAGGGATAGGTCGATTTGTCGAACTTGCCTATGATCGCGCCAGTCGTCCCGACGGCGTTCGCCGGCAACTTGGAGCGATTCTGAGTGACGGTGATCGACGTTCAAAGCTCGCTTCAGTACAAGTCCCAGCACTAATGATCCACGGTGACCAAGACCCGCTGGTAGATAAATTTGGTTCTTTTGATCTTGCGGAAACGCTCCCGAATTCTCGTCTCCTAATCATCGAAAAATTGGGGCACGACTTACCCGAACCGCTAATACCGCAGATTCTCCAGGAAATTGTTACTCACATTCGCGAGCATCCCGCGCCGCGGTAGCTCCGTGAGAGTAGTTGGTGAAAGAGTTTGCGCGCTACAGTCCAAATCAATCTGATTGGTTGCTTAAGCACGAAATACAACATTTGTTTATTCATGAGGGACGGACAACACTTTACTCGCTGGACAGCATGATTAGGAGTCACCTGTGCGTAGTCTGATGAAAAAAATGTTTTCGACCAATAACTCTGAAACGATTGCGATTCTGGGCGGGACCGGAGACGTAGGAACCGGTTTTGCCCTTCGCTGGGGGAAATCTGGTCATAAGATCATAATAGGATCCCGAACTCGAGCAAAAGCGGAGACCGCGGTATCGAAGCTCCTAGAGTCGTTTCCAAATCTGTCCGTGGTCGCAATGGAAAATCGCGAAGCCGCAGAGGCGGGAGACATAGTTGTACTTACGGTTCCCGCTGCGCATCAAATTAGTACATTGGCGAGCGTCAAAGATCAGCTGATGGGAAAAATCCTTGTCGATGCGACGGTGCCGTTGATTCCACCTAAAGTTGGCACTGTTCAACTCCCCACTGAAGGTAGTGCAGGAAAACGTGCACAAGAACTATTGGGAGACGATGTCATGGTGGTGAGCGCGTTTCAAAACGTTGCAGCAGACTTAATGAAATCGGATGTCGACATTGAATGCGACGTGTTGGTGAGTGGCAATAAAAAAGTAGCTCGGGAAAAAGTGATTCAACTCGCTAAGGATGCGGGTATGCAAGCTTGGCATGCCGGTCCAATCGACAATGCAGCCGCTGCCGAAGCACTCACAAGCATATTGATCCAAATCAACAAGAGATATCCGATTTCTCATTCTGGAATCAAAATCGTCGGTGACTCTCACGACTAACAGAACGTGAATGTGCAGATTTTGCCTCTCCGAGGTGTTCCTATTATTAGGGGAGGAGAGGACCTAGGTTCGGTACTCATCAAAGCGCTGCAGTACTCCGAAGTGAGCTTAAGAGACCATGATGTCGTAGTGATCGCTCAAAAAATCGTATCGAAAGCAGAAAACCGCATGGTCGCATTGGATTCAGTAACCCCTTCTGCACGAGCACTGCAACTTGCAATCGACGTTGACAAGGATCCTCGGTTGGTCGAACTAATCTTACGTGAGTCAATTGGCATCGTTCGACAAAAGAAAGGAGTTCTCATTACTCGTCATCGACTGGGATTCGTTGCGGCAAACTCGGGGATCGACCAATCAAATGTTGATCACTCCGATAGAGAGCACGCACTTCTATTGCCGTTAGCACCCGATCGTTCCGCTCAGGAAATCCGCGCGACACTTATCGATAGCACCAATACCGATATCGGTGTCATCATTAGCGACTCGGTAAATCGGCCTTGGAGATTGGGCAGCGTAGGTATTGCTATCGGGGTCTCGCATACCGCGGTACTCGACGATCGGCGCGGAAATGCCGATTTATTTGGACGCAAGCTCAAGATAACAGTATCAAACAGAGCGGATTCCATTGCAACAGCAGCGTTGTTGGTCATGGGAGAGACTGACGAGTGCATACCCGTAGCCGTAGTTCGCGGGCTATCGTCCTTAGATAGTCCAGACGGAGCTCACAGAGGAAATAGACCTATAGAAGAAGACTTGTTCCAATGAGTGTCTTAGCGGTCACCGGCGGTGTGGGCGGTGCAAAGTTAGCCGTTGGGCTAGCTCACTTACTTACGCCGGATCACCTCGTGTTCTTAGTTAACACCGGAGACGATTTCCGTCATCTAGGTTTGCACGTATCGCCAGATCTCGACACACTAACTTACTCGCTAGCAGGCTATGCCTGTCCCGATAAAGGTTGGGGACGAATAGACGAGACTTGGTCGTTTCTCAAAACTCTTCAAGATTTCGGGGGGCCTACATGGTTTCAGCTGGGGGACAAGGATCTCGCCTTACACGTCTATCGGACTCAAATTCTGAGTAATGGTGGTTCCCTGACCGAGGCGACAAAAGATATCTCTGAAGCTTTAGGCGTTAAACACTCCGTACTACCTTGCAGTGACGATCCCATAGCGACAATAGTCGATTCTGACGTTGGACAACTCTCATTTCAACATTACTTTGTAAAGCATCAGTGTCGCCCGTACGTCAAGGGGATACAGTACGAAGGAGCAAACCGCGCCCGACTCAATGAGAACCTAGACATGGCTACAATCTCATTGGTTGTTATTTGTCCTTCAAATCCTTATCTTTCTGTCGACCCCATCCTAGCAATCCCAAACTTTCGGAATTTTTTGCGGAATCCTGATGTTCCAGTATTGGCCGTCTCACCAATCGTTCAAGGTCGTGCACTTAGAGGACCCACAACAAAAATCATGACTGAACTTGGAAGCACCGTTGACAACAATACCATCGCGCACCACTATGAAGACATTCTGACAGGATTGATCATTGATGAAGGAGACGCCAAGGATTGCGATAACGTTCGCGATCTTGGAATTGAATGTATCGCTCGGAATACTGTAATGCGAACGATTGAGGATCGCGTTCGGCTGGCGCGAGAAACTTTAGATTTCGGGAACGCATTGTCGAATTAAGTACCATGTGGGCGATAGTTCCGTACAAAGAGCCTCCCTTCGGAAAGAGCCGTCTGTCGAATAGACTCACCCCGTCACAACGTACCATTCTTGCGGCAACGATGCTTGATATTGTCATTGAAGCACTGTTGAGGGCAAAACACGTTCAGGGCATTTTGCTAGTCTCAGATTCGACGAACCTAGCGGAATTTACCTTGAAAGAGAACATCATCATTCTCGAAACTCAGACGACTAACTTGAGAGATGCTGTTACTCAAGCCAGTCGGTTTGCGTCCAAACAATTGAGATGTCCCACAACCTTTATTGTCCCCGCAGATCTACCGTTAATTTCACCCGAAGACATTGACTTTGCCATCACGCAACACGAACAAGTTACCATCATTCCTGACGCGCGTCTCAAGGGAACAAACGGTATTATTGCCACGCCGCCGAACGCATTTGAGTTCGTATTCAATGGTCAGAGTTACCAACATCACCAACACAATGCACAAGTAGCTGGTTTACATCCAAAATCTCTCCAAATCGACACATTTTCATACGACGTAGACACGTTTGACGATCTTATGTTGGTCATCCAAATGAGCCCTGATTCCCGTACGGCCGCGGTTTACCGAAACTTGACGACGCATGATTCCTCTTTACCGGCATGCAACTAATTTCGATCTGTTAAGCGAAGCTCTGAGAATCGCCGCGCAATGAGTGTAAACTTGGAATTTCCGCTAACAATCCAAGCAGCGTACGACTTGGTGGAAGTTCCTTATGTAGATGACATCATCGTACCTGCACAAAAACTGAGAGACGATGGTTTTGGATCTACCATAACCTATTCAAAAAAAGTCTTTATTCCATTAACACAACTGTGTCGGGACGTCTGTCATTACTGCACTTTTGCAAAGACTCCGGGGAAATTAAAGTCAACATTTCTCACCGTCGACGAGGTGTTAGCTATCGCGCGAAAAGGCGAGGCATTGGGTTGCAAAGAAGCTCTATTTACCCTAGGCGAAAAACCTGAGTTACGCTATCGAGTCGCACGTGAATGGTTAAATGATGCAGGATTCGATTCGACCATCGAATATCTCATACACGTCGCGGGTCAAGTATTAGAAAATACCAATCTCTTACCGCATGTAAACCCTGGAAATTTGACGTCTGAGGAAATCCGGTCATTACGCCGCGTTGCTCCGTCCATGGGAATAATGCTGGAGTCCTCCGCGGAACGACTCACGCAAAAAGGAATGCCACATTTTGGTTCTCCCGATAAAGTTCCAGCGGTTCGGTTAGCAACACTCAAGCGTCTTGGCGAACAACGCGTACCAACGACGACGGGTATCTTGATTGGCATCGGAGAGACACGTACTGAAAGAGTCGAATCACTTTTAGACATTCGAAGAGTGCACGAAGAATATGACCATATACAAGAAGTGATCGTACAAAACTTTCGCGCAAAACCATATACATTAATGGCCGATGCGGTTGAACCGACGTCGGAGGAACTAAGATGGACGATCTCGGTAGCAAGGTTAATTTTCGGACCGAATATGTCAATTCAAGCCCCGCCAAATTTAAGCCCAGATACGCTACGTCTTATCGTCAATGCTGGGATCAACGATTGGGGTGGAGTGTCGCCACTCACTCCAGACTTCGTGAACCCTGAAGCGCCGTGGCCACAATTGGAGAAACTTGCACAAGCCACGGAAGAAGCAGGTAAGAATCTACACGAACGATTGACTGTTTATCCTCGATTTATCAATGATCGTTGGCTTGACGCGAATCTCCTGTCTGACGTACTCAAACGGATTGACGCTGAGGGCTTACCACGTACAGACGATTGGGCTCCGGGAACTGTAACTGAACCGCCGCAAGAAGTATTGCGGCATATTCGCGCGCCGAATCGGAGCACAGACACACCTATCTCGGCAACACTACAAAATGCTACTCTTCGGGATCTCAGTGAATCTGAGATCACTGGATTGTTTTCCGCCCGTGATCGAGATTTTGACGCAGTCGTCGAATTCGCCAACGAGCTTCGAAGAGAAGCGAACGGTGACATTGTTACCTATGTGGTAAACCGCAACATCAACTACACAAATATTTGCTACTTCAAATGTCAGTTCTGTGCATTCTCAAAGGGTAAACTAGCAGAGAATCTGCGCGGTCGTCCGTACGACTTGTCAAAAGAGGAAATCAGTCGCCGCGTTGTCGAAGCATGGGTTAGGGGTGGTACGGAGGTGTGTCTCCAAGGTGGAATACATCCAGCTTACACCGGTGAGAAATATTTAGATGTCGTTAGGACTGTAAAGGATGCTGTTCCAGACATTCACGTACACGCGTTCTCTCCGTTGGAAATCTGGCAAGGAGCGAAAACTTTAAACCGATCGCTTAAAGATTTCCTTCTCGATCTTCAACAAGCCGGACTAGGTACACTCCCCGGCACGGCAGCCGAAATTCTCGACGACGAAATTCGTGCATTCATTTGCGCCGACAAGATTAACACTCAACAATGGCTCACGGTGATGCGGACAGCACACGAATGTGGAATCAAGAGTACCGCGACAATCATGTACGGTCACGTAGAACAGCCCGTCCATTGGGCGCGTCATCTCAGCCAAATTCGCAAGCTCCAACAAGAGACTGGCGGTTTCACGGAGTTTGTTCCACTTCCGTTTATCCACATGGAAGCACCAATGTATCTCAAGGGTAAGTCTCGGTGCGGACCAACATTTCGCGAAGCTATTCTTATGCATGCAGTTGCACGGATAGCTCTGTATCCGCACATCCAAAACATTCAAGCTAGTTGGGTCAAGCTCGGACGTGAAGGCGTGCGCGCTGTCCTCAGTGCGGGGTGCAATGACCTTGGTGGTACTCTTATGAATGAGAGTATTTCGCGTGCAGCAGGTACCTTACACGGTCAAGAATTACATCCGATTGAAATGGAAAGTTTGATCAGTTCGCTAGGACGAATTCCCGCACAACGTACAACACTGTACGGTTCAGTGAGTCCCACGATACGCCAAAAAGGACTCACCGCAACACCATTACGAGCGATCGAGAACTCGTCACCTCAAAAACAGATACGACCACGAGTCCCAGATTTAGTTCGAAATAACGTAACCTAATTCAGGTTTTCGAATTTGCTAGGATTTAATGAGACTTAGTCTTAAATCCCTTGTTCGCCGTGTATCGGTGAGCAATCCTGACTTCCTTGTCCTATCGTTTGCGGGCATGGACATTCAGTTTCGTGCCCAACTTTAGCCCCGTCGTCAAGCGAGGTCGTCAAAGACAATTGGTGGTGGCCGAATCGCATCCACGCATTCCACACCGGTCGAATGACCTGATGGACTATGGATTTGGTTCTAACTTGCATGATTTCTTTACTCCCTTGTGAGGATTTAGTTGACTCATGTGCGACTTTTGGTTACACATAAAACGAAATTCTTGTGTGGTACGGATTCACTTTTGGTGTTTCTCATACCTGTTTGTACTTCGGACATGGGTGTCCCAAGTACCTCGAGCTCGGTATTTTAACAATACAGAACGTCGAATTACAACCTATTAGATAGTGGTAATTTCGAAAAGTTCAATATCTATGCAATGACAATGTAATGATCGAGGACGAAACCAACGAACAGAACAGCTAAATACACGATAGAAAATTTGAACGATCGAATGGGCAACTTTGGATTATCGTCTATCAGCATAAAAATAGAAAATCCCAGGTAGATAAGACCAAGTGCGAGTGCCATCACCAAATACAACAAACCACTCATCCCAATAAACAAAGGGACTAAAGTGATACCCACTAGTAAGACAGTGTAGACTAAGATTGAAAGCCGCGTATAACGGTCGCCGTGGGTAAGAGGGAGCATGGGGACGCCTACTGTTTCATAGTCTTTAGCGCGGTCAATTGCAAGTGCCCAAAAATGCGGCGGAGTCCACAGAAAAATTATGGCGACGAGTACGAGTGCTTGAGGTTCAATGGTACTCGTGATACATACCCAACCTAAGAGTGGCGGAGCGGCACCAAATAACCCGCCGATAACAATGTTCTGCGATGTTCGATGTTTCAGAAAGAACGTGTAAAAGAGACCGTAGCCAGCCCAAGACGCGAGATTTAGCCAAGCTGCTAAAGGGTTCACTAACACAAAGAGAACGACTAGTCCTGTGACACCTAATACAGTCGCAAAGATGATGCCGTCTCGAGAGCGGACGCGACCGGTTGGTACCGGTCGATTACGAGTGCGAGCCATTTGCTGGTCGATCCGCGCGTCCACCACGTGATTTACGACCGCGGCACTGGCTGCTACAAGAGCGATGCCGACCAATCCGCAGACGGCCGACAATAATAGTCGAAAACTTGGAACCGACAGGTGTAGTGGATCCAATGCTAGTAACATGCCGACAAGTGCACAGAGCAACATTAGAAGCACGACGCGCGGCTTCGTCATGTCGAAAAAGTCTAGGATGCGAGTCACCAAAACAACGAAATTATTAAGGTAGCGAAACTTAGATATTTTAAGAGTGGTACTGTCCTCAATCTGTTCTACACGGCGGTTCTCATTGGAAATCACAACACTCAAACAATCGGTGCTTTTGATTTCAGAAATTTTTAAGAAATTGTTGTTAAGCGTGTAACCGATTGGTTAGCTATTGCATCTATAGGCAAACTTCACAGAATTCTTGAAAATCAAACAAAGGTTTAAAACCTAGCAAATTTACTTGCGGTTACATGCTTGTTAGTCTCGCACAATATAATTGAGTATTCAATCGCAATGTGTTCATCTAAGCAAAATTTAGTACCGAGTGAGGCGTTGCTTTTCCCGCGCGAGGACTCGGGCTCTTACCCAAGAATGAGCAACATAGCATATTGAGCACAGGGGGCAACACAGTAACTTCACCAACTCCGTAACGCGGAAGCAGGCATCATGAACGAATTGAGACGAAATCTAGATTTATTAGCAAGAAAAGGCTCTCGCTATTTGCGACGGTTTGCGTTGAAGGGGGCGATGGAAAGAGCCTGGCCTTTGGTGGGTATTGTTGCCCTGTTGTTTCCACTCGGCTATTTCGGCTATCGTTGTTACGAAGTATATGAAGCCTTCCAGGCGACGGCTGCAGGTGGAAGTTTCGGGCTCGTGTCGGTAGGCTGGGGACTGTTGTGGACGATGCTGATCGCATTGTTAATTCCGGCAGCATTTTGGTTACTTCTCTATTACTTAGAGTCTCGCCGTTATCAAAGTGCTAAACAAAGTTTGGCTCGCGCATGGCCGGTGGTCTTCCTGCTCGCTATTGCGTTCCCGGTAGGCTATTTTGTTTCCTACCTGTTCCAGGTTCTTGGTCAATATGCCACCGTTTCCTATGGTTTCAGTCCGTTCCTCAGCTTGGCGGTACTCTTGGCAGTGGTCTTAGTGGTTGCCATTCCTTTAGTGTTTATCGGCCTGTGGGCATTTTTCGGCTTTTCCTTTGGGCGCGTCGACCGCCAGACTTCAATAGCTCTATTCGATCGCGAGTTGGGATTAAAAGACCGGCTTCAATCTGCCGATGAATTTCGGGTGAAAGAACAAGCAACACCGTTTGAACAAGCAGCGATTTCCGATGCGATGCCCCATGCGGAACAAGCACTACAGACGCGGTTAGCGAACATTGAAATCGCCAAGCCCGCAATGGACACCATTAAATGGCCACTGGTGTTTGCGGCGATGTTCATTTTTGCTCTAGGGTTGTCGACAAACGGCTTGCAGTTCGAGAAATCCACCGTTGAGCTTGCGATGGTTAGTCCCGACGATCACGTCGATCCGAATGAATCCGAAGAAGACGTAAAGCCGCCGGTATTTCCGGACGAGAAGAGTACCGAACAAGAGGTGCCAGAGCCCGATGCTCCTGCAGCAGAGGAACAAAAGCCAACCGAGATGAAAAAAGCCACCGAAGCGACAAACTCGGAATCTTCCCTCGCACAGTCGGACGAAGCACAAAGTGTACCGCAACAGACCTCGGAGAGTGGACTGAGTGCGAGTGCTTCGAAACAAAACCAGCCTGGACAGGCTGCATCAAATATCGCTGGTCTTGGGAACGAGAAACAGAAGAAAGAAGAAGAAGTCGCGGAGAAGAAAAAGCCGAACCAGAGCAAACCAGAGAAAGAAAACAAATCGAAGGAAGAAGAGAAAGATGACTCTGCAAGCGGTATCGCTGGCGGTAAAGGTACGGGTTCGGGTAGACAATCGGCATCAACTGAAATGTTAGAACAACACAGCCGCTCACGCGAAGACGACTTTGATCAAGATGTCGATCAAGAATCTGATGACGAAGAGGACGAAGAGCAAGAAGCTGCCAGTGCAGCGAAGCCCATGCTAAACCAGCGAAAAGCTCCGGTAGATCGACAGTTGACACCGTCTGGTGTCGGCTTTGAAGAGGACGAGCGAGCAAATGGTCGCGGTGGTCCTGGTGGTCTCAAGAAAACTCGTGGCGTCGCCGCGATGTTGCTCGGGGTTCCGATGCCCGATAAATTACGCTCCCAAATTAACGTGGGTCGAATTAAGGTGCAACGGGAACGCTCGATACCCATCCCCAATCAAGTCCAAACCGCGAACAGTGAGAACCGGGGACAAATGGACGACAGTGTCGGTACATTCTCCCGCACTGAGTTGAAACCCTGGATGCGAGATGTCGCGAAGAAGTACTTTCTCGACCTCCGCCAAAACGGCAAGCCTGACAACTAACCCATCAACCAATTTTTAGAGAGAATATATTTAGTAAATCAAGCAACCACGCGAGTCGATTCAGCGGAAGTTGTACAAGCGGGACACTTGGAAAGAGCTTTCTACGTCAAACAAATAAGAGCTTACAACTAGGGATCACCATTAGAACGCAATGACGTGCTTATTGGGGTCGCACTATGTAGTTTGTTTACTCGTTAGGTATTGGGATCTTCATAAAAGAGTGTGTCGAATCGAAGACATGTTGCGCGTCCAACGCTCTAGAATAAAATACCATCCTTTGTAAATGAGGCGACGAAATAGTCTGACCTGCGCGCGAGGACTCGGGCTCTTACCCAAGAGTGAGCAACATAGCATATTGAGCACAGGGGGCAACACAGTAACTTCACCAACTCCGTAACGCGGAAGCAGGCATCATGAACGAATTGAGACGAAATCTAGATTTATTAGCAAGAAAAGGCTCTCGCTATTTGCGACGGTTTGCGTTGAAGGGGGCGATGGAAAGAGCCTGGCCTTTGGTGGGTATTGTTGCCCTGTTGTTTCCACTCGGCTATTTCGGCTATCGTTGTTACGAAGTATATGAAGCCTTCCAGGCGACGGCTGCAGGTGGAAGTTTCGGGCTCGTGTCGGTAGGCTGGGGACTGTTGTGGACGATGCTGATCGCATTGTTAATTCCGGCAGCATTTTGGTTACTTCTCTATTACTTAGAGTCTCGCCGTTATCAAAGTGCTAAACAAAGTTTGGCTCGCGCATGGCCGGTGGTCTTCCTGCTCGCTATTGCGTTCCCGGTAGGCTATTTTGTTTCCTACCTGTTCCAGGTTCTTGGTCAATATGCCACCGTTTCCTATGGTTTCAGTCCGTTCCTCAGCTTGGCGGTACTCTTGGCAGTGGTCTTAGTGGTTGCCATTCCTTTAGTGTTTATCGGCCTGTGGGCATTTTTCGGCTTTTCCTTTGGGCGCGTCGACCGCCAGACTTCAATAGCTCTATTCGATCGCGAGTTGGGATTAAAAGACCGGCTTCAATCTGCCGATGAATTTCGGGTGAAAGAACAAGCAACACCGTTTGAACAAGCAGCGATTTCCGATGCGATGCCCCATGCGGAACAAGCACTACAGACGCGGTTAGCGAACATTGAAATCGCCAAGCCCGCAATGGACACCATTAAATGGCCACTGGTGTTTGCGGCGATGTTCATTTTTGCTCTAGGGTTGTCGACAAACGGCTTGCAGTTCGAGAAATCCACCGTTGAGCTTGCGATGGTTAGTCCCGACGATCACGTCGATCCGAATGAATCCGAAGAAGACGTAAAGCCGCCGGTATTTCCGGACGAGAAGAGTACCGAACAAGAGGTGCCAGAGCCCGATGCTCCTGCAGCAGAGGAACAAAAGCCAACCGAGATGAAAAAAGCCACCGAAGCGACAAACTCGGAATCTTCCCTCGCACAGTCGGACGAAGCACAAAGTGTACCGCAACAGACCTCGGAGAGTGGACTGAGTGCGAGTGCTTCGAAACAAAACCAGCCTGGACAGGCTGCATCAAATATCGCTGGTCTTGGGAACGAGAAACAGAAGAAAGAAGAAGAAGTCGCGGAGAAGAAAAAGCCGAACCAGAGCAAACCAGAGAAAGAAAACAAATCGAAGGAAGAAGAGAAAGATGACTCTGCAAGCGGTATCGCTGGCGGTAAAGGTACGGGTTCGGGTAGACAATCGGCATCAACTGAAATGTTAGAACAACACAGCCGCTCACGCGAAGACGACTTTGATCAAGATGTCGATCAAGAATCTGATGACGAAGAGGACGAAGAGCAAGAAGCTGCCAGTGCAGCGAAGCCCATGCTAAACCAGCGAAAAGCTCCGGTAGATCGACAGTTGACACCGTCTGGTGTCGGCTTTGAAGAGGACGAGCGAGCAAATGGTCGCGGTGGTCCTGGTGGTCTCAAGAAAACTCGTGGCGTCGCCGCGATGTTGCTCGGGGTTCCGATGCCCGATAAATTACGCTCCCAAATTAACGTGGGTCGAATTAAGGTGCAACGGGAACGCTCGATACCCATCCCCAATCAAGTCCAAACCGCGAACAGTGAGAACCGGGGACAAATGGACGACAGTGTCGGTACATTCTCCCGCACTGAGTTGAAACCCTGGATGCGAGATGTCGCGAAGAAGTACTTTCTCGACCTCCGCCAAAACAACAATCCTGACAACTAACCCTTCAACCAATTTTTAAGAGAGAATATTTATGGCAGATCAAGCAACCACGCAAGTCGATTCAGCGGTAGCTGCGCAAGCGGGACACTTTAAACAAGTCTTTCACGACATAAGGGCCGAAGTCCAAAAAATGATGGTCGGCCAAACCGCCGTAATCGATGGTGTACTAACTGCACTATTGGCTGGAGGGCATGTACTACTTGAAGGCGTGCCTGGACTTGGTAAAACCATGATCGTTCGGTGTTTGAGCGACGCAGTGCATCTGCATTTCTCCCGTATTCAGTTTACTCCTGATATGATGCCGGCCGACATTCAAGGTACGATGGTACTGACGGAAACTTCTGGTGGTGGCCACGAATTAACATTTCAGCAAGGACCACTTATCAGCAACCTGATTCTCGCGGACGAAATTAACCGAGCAACTCCGAAAACTCAGTCTGCTCTGCTTGAAGCGATGCAGGAGAAACAAGTTACCGTCGGTAGTCGAACTATTCAACTCGAAGAACCCTATTGTGTCATGGCGACACAGAACCCCGTTGAACAGGAAGGTACCTACCCGCTCCCTGAAGCACAATTAGATAGATTCTTGTTCAAACTCATCGTTGGCTATCCCGAAGAGCACGAATATGCAGACATTGTTGACCGTACAACTGGATCTGAGGAGGTTGAAATAAAACCCGTAACCGACGGAAAAACCATCCTTGAACTTCGTGATGTTGCACGAGCCGTTGCAGTTCCACAGAACGTCAAGAGCTACGCCGTTCATTTGGTCATGGCTACACAGCCTGAGAGCCGTTATGCCCCTGAAAGCGTTTCGAAATACACGTTGCTTGGGTCAAGCCCACGAGGTGTTCAAGGACTTATGTTGGCGGGTAAAGTTCAAGCTCTGCTTAACGATCGTTTTGCAGTGAGTACAGACGACGTGAAAACCGTGGCACATGGCGTGTTACGACACCGTCTCATTCTTAACTTCCAAGCGCAAGCGACTAACGTGACCCCAGACCAACTGATTGACGATATTCTCGAACAGGTCAAAACTCCTCACGCCGTAAACTAGGCTAGGAGTGACCATCGGAAGTGGCTAGACTAACATTTGACGAACTCTTTGATTCGGAGTTTCTTAGTGCATTAGAAGTCTTTGATTTAAGAATCAAAAGATTTATACGGCAAGGACGTCACGGTGAACAATTGTCACATGACCGTGGCTTCGGTCAGGAGTTTAAAGATTTCAAGGCGTACGTCCCTGGTGACGATTTACGCGCTGTAAACTGGAGTATTTATCAGCGCTTAGGACGTCTCTTCGTCCATGTGTTCGAAGAGTATCAGGACCTGCCCGTATACCTACTCGTCGATTTGTCGAAGAGTATGTTTCTTGAGGATCCACCGCGAATCGTCGCTGGCCTACGCACAGCACTTGCTCTTGGGGCAATTGCTGCGGGTCAACACGACATCGTATCGTTGTTTTCGTTTTCAGACAACTTGGACATGCAGACCAAGCCTATTTCGTCGAAAGGACAACTCATCATCCTTGCTCGGCAAATGGCGGAGCTCGATGAGCTCGATAGAACTAATCTGTCAGATGTTCTCGATGAGTTGTCCCACCAAAAACTGCGTCGTGGGTTATTAGTAATTGTCTCTGACTTCTTTGACCCGTCCGGAATCGAAGCGATTGACGATGCCATACGCAAGGTACGACACAAGATTCTTCTCATTCAACTCACGAAAGAAGAAGATGCAGACCCAGAACTGAATCCAGAAATCGTAGGTGATCTTCGCCTAGTCGACTGCGAATTGGATGACGCGATTGATGTTACCATCGAACCGCAAGTGATACGCGAATACAAACGTATTTACGGTACCTTCAACGAAGCTCTGATCGAACTTGCTGACTCTCTTGGTTCTGGTTTAGTTCAAATCGATTGTGAAAAGGACATCTTAGACCAATTGAGCTTGATGTTCCAAACAAGAAACTTACTAGTATGAACCTTTTAAATTTAAGTCCTTTGTTTTTCGGTGCGGGTCTCGCGGGTTTGGCCGTGGGACTGTACTTGCTACAGCAACTGAGAATTCGTTACACTCGAGTTCCAGTCCCAACCACGCTTTTTTGGGCCGAAGCCGTACGTGATGCACCGGTAAGGGTCTTCAGGCAACGATTTAAGCATTGGCTGGCGTGGTTGCTTGCGGTACTTATCTGCTGGCTACTTTGGCTTGGTTTTGCTGATTTGCGAACAGACCGTTCCGAAACAGCAAACTTTTACGCGTTAGTATTGGATGGTTCAGCACAAAATGCTGTTGGAGATGATTTCGAGGTCTCGAAACAACAATTGCTCAACGATGTGCGTTCGTATCCAAAACAACAGCGCGAAGTCTATTACGCGGGCGAACACAATCTGAAGTTACTCGCTTATGACGAAGAAACAAGAGTCCTGAAGCAACGATTGGACGATCAAACACCAGTGTCTGCCCGATCAAGTGTTGAAGACCAACTTCGTCTGCTCGCACGAGATGCCGTCAATGCGGAAAATCAAGTACATGCTATCGTGTATGGTAGGACCGCTATACCCTCAGAAGTAATTGACGATTTACCTGAAAATATGAGCGTCGAACAACGGTTGCCGGACGATGAGGACAACTTTTCCAATCGTGGCATCGTAGCACTCGGTGTTGGGGAACCACTTTCTGGCGCTTGGGACAAAGTCGACGTGCTAATTCGCGTCCTAAGAACTAATGCAGACGAAGTCACCGCTGAAGACCTGACTATCACCGTTGGTGATCAAACTATTTCGAGCGACGAATTGACAGGTGTTGGAGATTCGGACTTTTTATTAGATGACGTTTTAGCAGACGGCTCAGAATTACAGGTTTCAATATCTGGCGAAGACGACCTTGAGTTTGACAACGAGGCGAGCTTAGTACTACCGATCAGAACTCAGATTCCAATATACCTTGGAAACAACGTTCCAGAATCCATACTTCCTGCCATCAACGCGGATACAGCGTTAATCGTTGTACCAGAGAGTGAAGCTAAAGTAGCAGTATTAGGACCAGGAGATTCACCGTCAACACTTCCGACTTTTCATGTTGTTGACGAGTCAGCACAAGAACAAGCTTTTGAAATTTGGTATGTCGGACCACAGGATGAAAACAGTGAAAGAGCACTAGACCGTACGATTGAACGGCTAGGTATAGAGCATATTGATGCTACTGCAATCGCGCAAGAGATTGAACGCCAAATTACCGTGCGGCTCCGTTTTGGCGATCAGCGCATTGTTTCTGTGTGGTTACCTGTTGTTGAGGATGAGTTCAATTTCCGCGAAAGCATTAGCTTTCCTTTGTTCATCTCCAAGTCGATGCGCTACCTTGCAGATGAAGCTCCTTGGTATGCGTATCTAGCTGCTGGACGACAAGCTATCGAACAAAGTGCCGGAACGTCTCTTGCCGACACCGACGCACTTTCTGAACTCGCGGTTGGAACTTATTTTGTACGGAATGCCACCGGAGAGTTTGAATTGACCGATGAACTTCCGGGAGTCATCTCTTTATTGGATAAAACTTCGACGATCCGAAGTTCTAGTGAAAACATCGGAAGTGAAACCGTCGCTACCACCTCACCTTACCCTCTCTGGGAACTGATTACCTGGTTGATGCTCTTAGCTTTAGCTCTAGTGGTTTCAGAGTGGTACATTTATCAACGGAGGCTCATGCCCTAAGATGGATATTTCATTCACCTACCCGTTATTCGCGTTATTGTTCTTATTGTTGCCAGTCCTATGGTTTTGGCCGGGCGGGCAACGCCGTATTCCTCATTTAATAATCCGGTCTTCCATATTAGCGCTGCTCACTGTTGGTTTGATGAAGCCTGTTTTTGTTACTGATAGTGATGACAAGCACTTTGCAATCATTTTGGACCAGTCCGTAAGCCTGAGTGAGTCGCAACGAAACGAAGCTTCAGAAATTGCCCGAGATTTGCGCACTCAGTACAGCCGAGAAGGCGATGTCAGTTTCATTCAGATTGGTGGTGAAGAACCGGCAATCGACGGAGAAAGCATTACCCATTTAGACGACAATTTGTCACCACTTGGAGATGCGTTAGATAAAGCTGCACAGATGATTCCGCTAGGTGAACAAGGATCCGTCACGCTAATCTCCGACGGTCTTGCGACCGACCGCCACTGGGGACATGCTTACGACCATTTGAAGACCCGGGGTATACCCGTTAACTCCGTCAAACTGAGTGATGATTCAGACATTTTTATTAGTGGCGTAGAAGCCAATGACGTCCGAGCAGGAGATGACGCCAAAATTTACGTCGACGTGGTTGGCAACGCAAACGACTTTACTATCATGGTCCGTGATGTCGAAACCGATGAGACTCTAGCAGAGAGTGAACAACTGCAAAGTGATGGTAGAGTACGCCAAGTACTGTCTTTCCGTGTAGACACTCCTGGCTTCAAAGAAGTCGAGGTGTCCTTAAATGTCGACGAGACACTTGATTCCGATCTCACAAACAACACTTTGAGAACCGTTTTACCGATTCAGGATCCAGTTCGTGTGCTTTATTTGGGCGAACGACAGGTTGGCGCGAAAAACAATTTAGAACGTTTGCTGGGAGCTGGATTCGAGATGGATGCACCTGACCCGAACACCGTCGACGAGGACTTCGACATATCTCCCTACGACGTCGCGATCCTAGATGATGTTCCAATAAGTTCTCTCAATGAAGACCTACTAAACAATATTTCACAACAGGTTCAAGAAAACGGGATGGGATTGATTCACAGTGGTGGCGAAGCCGCGTTCGGCGATGGTGGATATCACGACTCACCGATTACTGACCTGTTTCCTGTGGAAATCCCAGGAGATCAAGACAAAATTGATCCGAGTGTAGGAGTCGCAATCATTCTTGACACCTCGGGGTCGATGGCAGGCAGTCGCATTGAATTAGCCAAACACATCGCCAGGCTCGCGGTGCGACGACTACAACCGCATGATCGGATTGGAATCGTCGAGTTCTATGGAAATAAGCATTGGGCGATCCCTATGCAACCCGCAACAAACAAGATTGAGGTTGACCGCGCGATTGGACGAATGAAAGCAATCGGTGGTACAGTCCTATTCCCGGCAGTACAGGAGGCTTACTACGGTCTGCAAAACGTCAATACGCGATTTAAACACATCATTCTCATCACCGACGCCGGAGTTGAAGACGCAAACTATGAAGCGATGGTCCGTCGCATAAACCGCGACCGAATTACACTGTCGACCATCTTAGTCGGACAAGGTGGGCACAATCAGGTGATGGCTGATATCGCGAACTGGGGTGGCGGTCGATTCTACGCTGTCGGCAATCAGTTCCAAATAATCGACCTGATTTTTAAACAATCTTCAACAAAGAAAGCGCCGATGTATAAGCGGGGTGCGTTTCAACTCGTTGCTAGCGCTGGTACCGGCTGGTGGGGTGAAATTGAAACAGAAACAATCCGTCCACTAAACGGTTATGTTGAAGTCTCAGCCAGAGACGGAGCTGAGGTCTTGCTCTCCGTAGAAGAAACTGAACATCCAGTAGTTGCAACTTGGCTATTTGGATTAGGTCGCGTTACTGCTATGATGACTGAACCTGTCGGTGAAGGTACGCGATCTTGGAATAATTGGGAAGACTACTCAGAATTTCTCGGTCGTATAGTGCGAAAAACTGCACCCGAGGTGCGCATGTTTGAAACCGAAGTCAGAAGACAATACGGCGAGACCACTGTAATCGCAAATCGAGTGCCTAGGGTTGCTGATTTGCACCCTACCCTTCAACTCTATGAACTTGATTCCACGCCACACTCAGAGTCGCCACCGGGCTTTGATGAGACCGCACCAGGATTGTTTGAAGCCGATATTCGTTCGTCCGCTAAAGCAGACCTGTTCATGGGTATTGGAAACAATTTCAATGACCGCCAATGGCGTGTCGTGAGCTTAGCTTCGACCGATCAGGTTCGCGAAAATCAAGTTGATCCCCTTAAGGGCTTAGATCTTGAAGCACTTTCTGCTCAAACCGGTGGTCTAGCAGTAACGGACGACACCGATTCCGTGGAACTATCACAAAGGGTAAGCTTAGGAAGCATGGCCTACGGCATCTTTGACTTTAGACCATGGATCATCCTGTTAGCACTTTTCATGTATCTTGCTGATTTGATTTATAGACGCTGGCCTAGAGCTAGCTAACCACACACCTGACAAGACGAGGGACCTTTCGATGAAAGCTTTGCCACTCACCTCCTCGCTAATCTGTCTAGCACTACTTGTTGTCAGCGCGACCACTCACGCCGCGACACCTTCACTGGACACACTCGATGCGAGCAACGCGCAGCAGGGACGACTATCCCTGGAATTGATCGATGACGTGTTTAACGACTCAATCCTTGAAAACCAGAGTATCGAAGGTGCGGTATCGAGTCTGACCGAGACTGCTGAAAGTCCTGAAAATAGCACTTGGCATCGCACGAAGGCATACCTTTCGATTTCGCATCTTTACTGGCGTTATGGGCAGTTGCTTAATGCCACCGAAGTCTTAACAGAGCTAGCAGAAAATAAAGAATTGCAGGATGAGCTTACGGTTGATTACTTCATCCTTGCAGGCCGAATCGCAGATGCAAATGGAAATGAGTTACAAGCCTTAGAACATTACGAACACGCGCTTGGGAGCACCGACGACCCCAAAGAACGAGAATTTATCCAGATTCGTCTTGCGATGATCGACACGGACAAGAGTAATGTCGATGCGCTTTACAAACTTGCAACTGAACGAGATCAAGTATTTAAAAATCGAGCCGCTATCACTCTCGCAGTGTTGGGACATACTGACAAAGCACTTGAACTGTACAAGCCCGATCCGAACGACGAAAAGTATTTTCGTCAACTGATTCGTTACGCCGAGTGGGCAATTATCGGTGAAGACTACGAAAGTGCTCAGGAGTTTGCTTGGCGCGCTTACGACAACACAGATATCCGGTTTGACGGACTCTATGCCCTGACTCTGGTCGACGAAGCTTACCGCTTAAACGGCGAACTAGACGTGCTTGTGGCCGAATTGAGTAGTCGAGACGAAAAAGATGCTGATCTTGTCGATCTACATATTGACCTACTTACGGACTTAGAACGATATGACGAAGCTATCGAGTTGTACCACTCGATGGAACTCGACCCAACAGATCTTGACGCACGCTTTCGCTTACTTCAGATTTACGACGTCTCCAAGCGGACTGATGAAATGATCGCGGAGTACGAACGACTCATCACCGAGGAACCGAACACCGTGTTATGGTACTCCGGGTTGGCATCGCATTACGTCGCGGTCGCAGAGCCAGAACGTGCAAGTGAAGTGTGGCGCACACTTGAAGAGAACAACTCTGACAAAATTGATGTACTCGTACATGCTGGGCGATTGATGGGTCAAATGGGCTTTGAAACCGAAAGCCTTGAGATGGTGAA
Source organism: Gammaproteobacteria bacterium (assembly GCA_009840305.1). GTDB lineage: Bacteria > Pseudomonadota > Gammaproteobacteria > Pseudomonadales > Azotimanducaceae > Bin55. The sequence goes on from VXNY01000024.1 coordinate 81,459, forward strand.
CCGCCACGGCGAAGCGCACGGTATTACTACAACCGGGCAGATGTTTCTCTTTGAAGTTCACTTGAACAAAGGTCGGAATAACGAAGCCGTTGCCGCGTTGAACGAACTCGTCGAGTATCTACCAGAAGATGCCGGAGACTTGAGAACCGTTGCGGACGCGTATGAACGATTGCAAAAATATGAAAACGCATTACAGATTTTTTCTAAAGTCGAAGAACACCAAGGCGAAGCACTCGGTTACGACGATCGGATGCGATTGGCGTGGCTCCATAGTGTAATAGGAAATCGCGAAGAAGCGCTACGACTATGGCAAGAAATATGGCTGCAAGAAGACGCTCCTGCACGACGCGCATTCGCCGAAGGTCAATTCTTACTGATCGCCGCAGAACTCAACAAGCTCGCCCGAATTGCGATCGACATCGAAAACAAACTCACCGCAAAGACCGCTAGCAAGAATGACATTAACCTACTAGTACGTATTTACACAGAAATTGGAGACTCTTTTTCGGCTGCAGAGGTTGTTGAACAATATGCCCAGTACGCAGATCTTCCGGAGGTGGAAAAGCTTCGTCAAGTAGGAACCGTCTACTTACAACTACAAGAGTACGATAAATACGACAAAGTCTTGAGACAACTCGAAGAAATCGACCCCGAAAATCGCATTGAACACATTCAAAATATTGTTCTCAATATGGTCGCGTTTACGGTCGAAGAAGAGAGCGACGAGAAGTTAGAGGACATTCAACACTGGTTGGAACAACTACGCTTATTCGACGAAGAAGCAGTTACTGGTGAATTTGAAGCAAGCGTACTTTCGATGAGCGGGTTTACGGAAGAGGCAATTGAGAGCTACCGCTACGCACTCGTTCGTCATCCACAGCATAGCGATAACCTACTTCTTATGGGCGAATTGATGAAAGAATCGGGTCGCACAGATGAGGCCGTTGCAGTCTTCCAATATGTTGCTGAGCACTCTGAGGACGATAACGAGTTTGTCGTTGCCATAGACGGCATCCTGAACATGATTGGGCAAGAACGCTTCGGGCAACGACTGCCGCCTAATGACCAAGCAATTTTCCGTTGGGCGCACAGAATTATCTTGGAACGGATCACTGGCCGCGAAGACAAGTTTTATCTTTATACGTTATTGGGCGAAATTGCCATGGAGACTCTAGACACCGAGGGCGAGTTTGTGGCTGTCGAAAATTCAATTTCTCAAGCTGGTATTCGGCGACTTTCAGTACTCCGCGAACTGGTGACGATGTCTACTCGAGACGCTGGATTCTTCTCACTGAGTCAAAAAGCTGGAGATACCGAGCGCCAGCTTCGCTACGGACGGCGACTCATTGGTCTACGACAGCAGCTACCCCCCGAAGTTTACATCAGTCTGGCGAAGACTTTGCTGGAGAGGGACGATACCCTAGGCGCAGAGAAATCGCTAAATCTTGTACGAGATATAACGGGCCAAATTGACATAAATCAAACAAAGGCCGATTTATTCCAAGAAGCGGGGTATGTAAAGAAAGCGTTATCTTCTTACAGCACCGCATTGGCGTTGAATCAAGACAACAGCACTTTGCTACTCAAGACAGCTGTATTACGGGAAGCTAATGGGCAGCTAGATGTTGCCAACACGCTCTACATGAAGGGATTACTCAACGTCCTACGCACACAACCCGAAAAGCTCCACACAGACTCTAGATCGCAATCAAACGTACAGTCGATGCTCCCTGTCGGTATACGAGTGGGAGGGAACCGAAATTTGAGCGTGAATCGCGATTACCAGACATTCTACGAGCCTTTCACACAGGGCGTGATCGCAACTTGGCCGGCCGAAGAGTCGGAGATCGCTGCCAATCTCGCACAAATTGACACGATGTTCCAAGAAGAACTTGCGAGTGTTATTGCGATGCGAAGTGACGAAGAGGAGAAGACCAACTTCTCAAGATTTTCTCGTTTGGATCATCTCGCCCAGTTTATCCGTCGCCTAGGTGCTTCGGTACGCCAGGAACAGTTCGTCTATGCTCGTGATATTCAGCTTGCGGAAGAGTTCATCGATGGTCCGACACCGGAACAGGAAGAGACGACAGAACTGGACGAGAACCTATTGGGTCAGATTGGTGGTTTTTCAAGCACAATGATCATACTTCCCACTGGCGATCGGCTGACAACCACAGTCGCTTCTTCGGGAGACTTTTTCTCCACGCTTAAGAGCCAATACAAACTTTTTGGACTCAAGATGCCAGACGAAATTGTCGCAATGGCTTCTGAAAGTGAGCCGCAAGACGATGAGAGCGTTGCCGAAACGGAACCCACCGACGATGGCTTGCTCACACGAGATTTTCGCTTGGCAGTACAACGCCAAAACGTTGATCGCATCGCACGACTTGCTGCCATCATGACTTTGCCGGAACCAGTTGACGAAATATTCCGACAAATGGTAGACAATCGAAATTACCAACAAGCTCTCAGATACGCGAAACAACTCTTTGACGAAGTAACGGTTGCGCGCTTGACGTCACGGATTGTCAACCGAATTAAAGAGAGCCCCGAGGAGTTGATTCAGATACTCACATCAAATGTTTACCTGATTCAAGAAATCGAAAAGGATTTCGGTCCGTTCTTTGAATCAATTGATGAAATATTTGACGTCCTTGAGTCTCCAGAAGTAAAACAACTTAATCCGCGATCGTATTTCATGATTACAAGGATCTGGGACTACGTTAAAACTCGAGAAAACAACGACGAGTTGCTGCAATTCTTTGAATACCAAGTTGCCCAACCACAGAGCAACGATCCGATGATGCGTAGCATGATCTATGACCATATCAACAAATATTCGCAATTATTGAATATGGAATGGAACCGCCAGCAGCGGAACCGCTTCAAGGCTGCCGCGACAGACATGATCGGTCAAATCGATTTTCAAGACGAATTTGTCATGTCTTCTTTGTTGCGTCTGGTTCTTAACTTCAATATCCATGAAAACAATCAGGGCGTACATCTAGATGTGATCAACATGATCTCTCAAAAGACGGAATTGGGACTAGATGTAGTTGGTATTTTTGAAGACTACTTTTCTGACGACAAAGAGGCAGCATTTCTCAAGTTGTTAGAGTCCAATTTAGATATTCGCTGGGCTTATACAGTGCAATCAACCGTCATGCAATACTTCAGAGAGCAAGCGCAAGCAATGATGGTCGCGATGGTAGCTGGAGAATGTCCGACCGAGGATCAAATTGCATTGTTGATGCCGAGTCGAGGATTCGTAGGTCCACTGATTGATACAGAGATTGATGAGTATCAACTTGGCAAGAGTTTGTTGGAATGTTTCCCCGAGAATGAAGAATATCGTCGAAATTTAATCGTTTCTTCAATCCAACGTGGGGTAAATAGCCAAATCACGGAGCAACTGCGAAACGCTTACGAACGGGACAACACCGTTGTCGGCATTCGAACAGCATTCTATCTTTGGAACAAACAACAGGAAGACTACGTTTCGGCACTTGCAGTCGCAAAAGATGGTGAACCTGATCTTACGAAACGGGACATACTTGATGACATTCTAAAACGAAACGACGAATCTCGTTTTAAATATGGCAACCACCCAGACTACATCTTAACCCTGGTTCGAAATAGGGGCAACGATCTAGACAGCCTATCAATGACAATACGCGGGCTAGATGATCGTATTCCGAAAAACATTAAGGCCGCGGCGACTGCGATTGCACAGTTGGATTCCACAAACACGACGATAGACGCCGCCGAAGCTATTCGATTGTTTTGGCGTAATCTAAACACTCAGAATCTAGGTGGGAGTCGTACTGTTTACTTACCTGGATCGCCGATGGGGATGTTTTTGAATTGGCCGCTGGATCAGAGTGAGTTAGGAAACACTGACTTCTACGGATATTCACGGTCTCCCTTCGTGAGATATGCAAGTACTTTAGCACAGTATCTCATGCAAAAAAGCGCTGAGCAACCACCGACATCGGAAAAACTATTGGAATGGCTGGTTCAGCATTTTTCCGTAGGTCGAGATCTTGAGCTACATTTGATGGCTCAGTTGCCCTCACAGAGACGTTTTTCGTACAAGTGGTACGAGCTGCTGGTCCAAGCATACTCCCTCCATCCGAGCGATCGGGACGAGCGAATAGCAGAACTTACGAATGCCGTCGAAGCTGAAACCGCAGACGAGCATGAGTTTAGCTTGTGGATATATCTATCCAACATCGCCGAACGGGTAATTTCGTCGGAAGCGTTGGCAAAATTTGATCATTGGGCGGTAGAGTTGACTAGCCCGACCCCGCTCCAGACACTCAACATCGCAGAGATGTTCGCCCGCGCTGAGCATTGGGACAAAGCACTAGACTATTACACGCTCTACGCGCTAAATCTTTCGAGAACGGACCCCAACTTTGGTACGGTCAGGATCACTTATGGTGGTGCTTCCAACAACCCGGTAGATTTGTTCGGGTTAATAGACACTGTAGCAGAACACACCTCGATAACAGTGGCGCAGGAGTTCGTGGAAAGAATCCTGCCGATGGTTCGACCCTTCGATGTGGAAATTTCCGAACAGAGTCTCAACGCCAAAGCTGTGGATCTATTGTCTCGTGTCTATCCAGCAGACGAAGTAATAGAAGTAGCAAAAAGCGTTCGACCATCTATCGATGAACTGCTTCGAAGTGGCAAACGCGAGGTCGCGCCCGAACCCGAAAACATTGCACCGTTATTGCAGATTATTCGAGTATTGGTCGCTTCGGGTGAATTGAACGAAGCCATAAGATATCTTCGACCCATATTTATAACAGTCGTGGAAGACGAGCTTGAGGATCAAGAGAGTTCTGACACAGAAGTCGTCGATGGCGCAGGGAACACCGTAATTTCCGTCTCAGGATCTACGATATCCGTAAGCGCAGCTCAAGCGGCCTCGGTGATCAGCGCGCTCAGCTCTTCTGGTGTGTCGTTGCGGGTAGGTTCCGGGGAATCTGAATTGGCACCTGAAGATGAAGTTCCCTTAATTTCGCCAAACGTTATGGCATTGTTCAGAGACCGCGACACAGTCTTTGATTTTGACAACGACGAATGGATGAACTTACTCGTTGAATCGATGACTGATTGGCTCGAGAATGAAGAAATGGATGAGCGCGGCCTCATCGAAATGCTATCAGTTATCGCATTCGAATACGACTTACGGGATGAACCGGAAAAAGTAGCAAATTCGTGGTCGAAGATCAGTGGGTGGCTCACGCAATATCATAGGTCTCTTGACCGATATAGTATCAGACCGTTTTTACAACTAGCTATTGACGCCGAGTTTCCGTTAGATCCTGAGGTCGTGTCGTATGCGTTTGAACTAGACATTCTTAGCCCTATAGATGTTGCTACCATATTGAAGACTTTGCGGATTTCGAATTCTGCTGAAGTAACATTCGCAACGGCAACGTTGATTTCCATAGACTCCGCAGGCTTATCGGTGTTGCGAGAACTTCAGACAATCGGCCAGTCAGTGAACGATGACGACTATGTAAGAGGAGTCACTTCAAAGATTCAAACGTTAGAGGCGGCATATCGAGAGTTGGAACCAAGCGTGCTTTAGCTCGGGAGAATATTCTGAGTTGAATTAGATAGTGCTACAGCGACAGCTATCAACTCATTGGGATCGCTGGTAAGACTCACGTATACAACAGTATCACAGTAGCACGTCGATCGACAGACTCAATAGCGTCGATGTGCGTCCAGCTCTCAACCTACCCATACACGTGGGAATAGTTCAAGCACTCCACCAATAGTAACAAAATTTTTGCTTATACTAAGCAATGAGCTTTTCTTACAGTAACCAAAAGAAGATACCAGTATTCATGAAAAACACACGACCACGCGTTCATCTGTTCCACAGATTGCTTATTACTGTTATTGCAACCACCTTAACGGTGTCAAGTTTTGCGGGACCTTTAGAGGAATTGCACGATGCAAACAAGAGCGAGGAACGACTAGATTTAGACCTTGTGTATCAGGTATTCAATGATGCAATTTTGAAGCACCGAAATCTTGACCCAGTTCTCGATGAGTTACGCGATATTGGTGAAAATGCCGAAGTTGATGAACGCACTCGTGCGAAGTCGTACCTCTCCATGGCTCATCTTTATTGGCGCTATGGTCACTTTGACAGCGCGATTGAAGTAGCTGACAAAGCGATTGAACTAGAAGAAACGACAGACGGTACTCTTCTCAAAGCTCGCTTACTAGACGCGCAAGGTCAAAGAGGGGATGCTGTCGTATGGTACGAGAAGACTCTCGAACTAACTGAGCTCCCAGAAGAACAAAAATTTATTCGAATTCGGCTCGCGATGATCGACGTGCAACCGACGAATGTTGAAGCGTTGATCAATCTTGCCACGGAAGAGGATCAAGAATTTAAGAATCGAGCAGCACTCACGCTGGCAGTGCTGGGGCATCCCACAGACGCAGTAAATTTGTATCAGCCCAATCCGGAAAGTAAATACTTTTTCCGCCAACTGTTACGCATTACAGAGTGGGCGATTCTATGTGAGAACTATGAACTAGCACAACAGAACGCATGGCTCGCGTATGAAACCGCGGAGACTCGTTTTGATGCGCTATATGCTTTGACCCTAGTCGACGAAGCTTATCGGAAAGCAGAGAGTCTTGAAGAGCTACTCGTCGTCCTCAACGAGAGACAAGACAAAGACCGAGATCTCACTGATTTACACATCGACCTGTTGTCAGACTCTGAGCGTTACGATGAGGCAATCGCGCTTTTTCAATCCATGAACGCGAATCCTGAAGATCTCAGTACTCGTTATCGTTTGCTTCAAATTTATGATGTAGCAAGACGCACCGATGAAATGGTGGCTGAGTATCGACGACTGATACGGGAAGAACCCGATACGGTGCTATGGTATTCAGGTCTAGCATCGCATTTTGTAAGCGTTGCGCAACCGGAGGAGTCTCTCAACGTCTGGTATTTGCTTGAAGAAAACAACCCTGACAATATTGACATCCTCACTCATGGTGGCAGGTATATGTCTCAAATGGGCTTTGAAGAGGAAGCTATGGCAATTATTGAACGCCATCGCGAAAAACACGGACCTACAACCACAGGTCAGATCTTCATGTTTGAAGCTCATCTAGCAGATGGTCGCTATGACGAGGCTACCGCGGAATTGGAAGAATTATCTGAAGCGTTGCCAGAAAACTCCGGTGACTTACGTACCGTAGCTGACGCTTACGAAAGACTGCAACGGTTCGATCTTGCGCTTGAGGTGTTCGTCAAAGTCCGAGAGAGTGAAGAAGGCGAACTTGGGTACGATGATCGTATGCGGCTCGCGTGGTTAGAAAGCGTGGCTGGAAACCGAGAGGAAGCAATGCGCTTGTGGCAAGACATCTGGCTACGAGAAGACACTCCTGCTCGGCGCCAATTTGCGGAAGCTCAGTTCTTGCTACTTGCTGCGGAACTCAATCAGTTAGCAACCATCGCAATCGAGATCGAACGCAAACTCTACAACCAAGAAGCCGACAAAAACGAGATAAATTTGTTAGTTCGCATTTATACCCAAGTCAGTGATGCTTTTAGTGCCAGCGAAGTCATCGAAGAATTTGCGAAATACACCGATATGCCCGAGACAGAACGCTTACGTCAAGTAGGCTTGGTTTATCTGCAATTAAACGAATACGACAAGTACGACAAGATCCTTCGAGAACTTGTAGAGATCGATGAAGAAAATCGAATGGAGCACATTCAAAACATCGTCCTTAATGCCGTCGCGTTCACCGTTAATGAAGAGTCAGAAGATAGACTCGAAGACATTTTTTACTGGCTAGAAGAGCTGCGAAAGTACGATCATGATGCCGTTACTGGAGAGTTTGAGGCTAGTGTATTGTCCATGAGTGGTTTCACAGAAGAAGCCATCGAGAGTTATCGCTTAGCGTTGGTCCAGCAACCAGAAAATAGCGACAACATGTTGCTCATGGGGGAACTACTGAAAGAGTCGGATCGACAAACTGAAGCAGTTGCGATTTTCCAATATATCGCCGAACACGCGAAAGACGACAACGAATTTGTGGTCGCAATCGATGGCATTCTGAACATGATTGGACAGCAACGATTCGGACAACGCTTGGCGTTCAATCGACAAGCTGCGTTCAAATGGGCTCATCGCATTATTCTGGAACGAATTACGCAGAAAGAGGACAAGTTTTACTTATATTCTTTATTGTCCGAAATCGCGACCGAATTTCTTGATACGGAGAGTGAGTTCGTCGCCATCGAAAACTCTATTTCACAGGCAGGTATTCGTCGTTTATCGGTGCTGCGCGAACTCGTGACCATGTCTACACCTGGGCAAGGTTATTTCTTCTATGGTCGGAGTGTAAACGATCCCGACCGTCAAATTACCTACGGACGTCGCCTCATCGGTCTACGACAACAATTACCCCCAGAGGTGTATATCAGCATTGCAAAGACCTTGTTGAGTCAAGACGATCAACTAGGAGCTGAGAAAGCTCTTGATCTTATCCAAGACATAACCGGCGACCTTGATGTAAATCAGACCAAAGCTGATCTATTTCAGGAGGCTGGCTTTTACAAAAAGGCTCTTGCTTTCTACAGTCACGCGTTAGCGTTGAATCAGAACAATTTACTATTGCTCATCAAAACTGCGGCTTTAAGAGAAGGGAACGGGCAAGACGAGGTCGCTGCAGATCTTTACATGAAGGGAATGCTGAACGTCCTGCGAAGTCAACCTGCGCAACTTTACGCGGGCGTACCCGTGTCCGGTAGCAGTATGGGATGGGGTGGTCCTCAAAACACTAGTGTGAATCGCGATTACAACACCTACTACGAGCCGCTGATTCAAGGCTTGATCGCTACCTGGCCCGAGGACCCTGTGAAGTCAGAGCAACAGTTCGAAACGTTGCATGAATTTTTTGTAGATGAACTTGAATATATCCAAACACTTCCTGAACGAGAGGAGGGTCTACAGATCACCAGCTTTTCCCGCTTAGACTACTTTTGTCGCTTCGTGCGACGACTCTGTTCTGTCCTGGAGCGAGTTGAGTTCGCCCATGCCATGGACTTGGAATTAGCAAGCGTATTTCTCAAAGAGACCTCTGAGGAGTCTGATACAGATTCATCGGAAGACGAGGTCGACCCTGCGGTCGCGAGCGCCATGAGCATGATTCGATCGATGGGAGTTGCTATGCCTGTCAACATTTCAGCTATGATCGCTGCGGAGATGGGAGTAGAAACAGGTGGTGCCGCTAGCTTCGCTGACTACCTTCGAGGCGAGTATGAAGCGAACGGCTTGTATCTGTCCGACGAATTAGCCGAGTTGCTCGATGATCCGTCTGAGGAGATTGTGGCTGACTCTGATGCAGAAGGTGACTTACTCTCCCAAGAACTTCAAAAGGCAATCGACACTAAAGATGTAGAACGTACCGCGCGTTTATTAAATGTTGTTGAATCTTCAAAGCCTGTTGCGCAAATTTTTTATGAATTCTTAGATCAACCGGAATTGGATGAATCTGTGCCGAATCCTTTTGGTCGAGGTATGTTCGCGATGGTAAATCCTCGAGATGTACTGGGATACGCACGTTCGATTCTTGGTGAACGCGAGTACGTCCGTATGGTACCAGTCATCACCGGCAAGCTCCAAGCGGAACCCTCTCATTTACTGGGGACGATTATGTCTGATCCAGAATTGATCGCAGAGTTAGAAGAAGTAGTCGGACCATTCTTTCGAAACTTTGACGAGATTAAAGTAGTCCTCGAAGAACCCGATAACATAGATGCGCGCCGGAGTCTGCAGTATGGAAACATGGGATTGTGGCACTACATTCAAGCACGAGACAATCCCAATGAAAGCATCGAATTCTACGAGTACGTAGTAGAAAGTATTCCGCCAGACCCACCTCCTTACCAACCACATGTGCGCACGTTATCGGAAATCTACCGAGAGTTAGTAAAGCTCGATTTAACAGGCTCACAGCGTAAGAAGTTGCAAACAGCTACCTTGGAAATGGTGAAGACTATTGACTTTCAACAAGAGTACGTGGCGCGATCAATATGGGAACTGGTCGCGATCTTTGATGCGCATCCAGATAACTTGAACGTACTTTTGACTGTCTATGAAGCGGTAGATCAAAGACAATCAGAAGATTGGAAGCTTGAAGAAATCCTTCCTGCTTACTACGAAGGATCAAAGCAAGAGGCGTTTCTGACTCTGTTAGATATGAATCCCAGCGAGCAAATCGTTTGGGCGATACCGAATATATTAGGCAGTCTGTTTCAAGATGAAATCATCGCGACAGTTCAACAAATGGTTGAGGGCGAGTGTATTTCCGAAGAACAAGTCGCAAAGCTTCGAGAGGTTATTCCATATCGCTTGAGTCGATTCAACAACGACTCACAAGCCCGCCAAAAATTGCAAACTGACTTCACCCGTGGCCTAATCCAATGTTTCCCCGAGGAAACGACGTACCGGACCGAGCTACTACGCTCGACCTTAAATAACAACGATGTTCAAAGCACGCGGGAGTTGTTTAATGAAGTCTATGAATTAGATAAAGAAAACGAGTCGATCCGAGCGGCATACTTCTTTTGGAATAAACTGCGTGAATTCTATGACGACGCGCTGAAAGTCGCGACCGATGGTGGTCCTGACCTCCGCAACCGGGAAGTATTGGAGGATATCGTCGCGCGAAATTCAGAGAACATTAGAAATGGAGGTGCAGACGCTTACTTATTGATGAGGCTGATACCTAGCGAACTGCGTCAGACTGACGAATTCTCAGCGCCGCCAATAGTAGATCGATATCCAAAAAACGTCGCTAGGGCAGCTACCAAAATCTTGGAACTTGATGAAACCGCTACGGCTACCGAAGCTGCCGAGGCTGTTCGACTGTTTTGGCGCAATATAAATTTACAGAGTTTGGACACCAGTTCGCCTTACTCTATGGGCGGATCCACGACTCTTATGTTTCTCGATTGGCCGGTTGACTTTGAAGAGTCGGGGCACGTGAGCTTCTATGGATCTGGCTTCTACTCCCCAGGAAACGTGGCGGTTAACTGGGCTACCTACGTCAGCTCTTCTAACACTCAATACGGACGACAAACCGACTACGAGCGGTTGTTGGATCGTACGATCAAGACCTATCCGCTGGGGCGCGAACTGGAACTTTTACTTCGGTCCCAAAACAATCCATACGATCCCTACCAGTATCGGTATTTTTACGGAAACCAAACCGACGAAAAATCAAGGTGGTACGAAGTAATCCGCGCCGCGTACGGACATCACCCCGATGACCTTAAACAACGATTGCAAGAACTCACCGACAAGATTCTGACAGGTCGGGCCAACGAGCATGAATTCATGATGTGGATGCACCTATTAAATGAGTCTCAAACCCAACCAGCCGTTGAAGTGATTGCCAAATTCGAGGAATGGGCTGGTGCGATTGACGCTCCTACACAACCACAACTGATTAACATAGCTCGATTTTTTGCCGGTTTAGGTGAGTGGGAGCAAGCGATCGAAGTTTATAAGCTCTTGGTCGTGAATCGCGCAGACTTCAACGAGTTTCAGGATAGTCGTTATTATGGCCCGTCAAGTAATCAGCCTCTATCTATAGCACTCATCCTCGACGATGTTATTAAGGGGTTACCATTAAGTGAAAGTCGGAAGTTCATCAGGAATGTACTGCCGGTAATTCAGCGATTTGATGATGAGGATATTGGTCGGTTTATTTCAGATCTATTCAACCTTGAAGTCTTAGCTAAAGTATTTAAACCTGAGGAGATTTTCGAACTTGCTCGCGAAATTCGCGCGACGACCACTCTGCCGAACGATCACAACACACCTTTGAAACCGTTTGAAGCTTTACCGCTCATCGCCGGTATTCAGATACAGATTGATGCATCCGAGTACAACGTCGCGCTCAATCAAATTCGCCAATTAACATCCAAGGAAAATGTTGCTTCAACTTCAGATAGCGGCGATATAAATATTGATCGATTCAGTCCTTTTGGTTACGTCAATGACTTCTACTACGTGGATAACATGATTCGAGAGTTTTCCAACTCATTGGGAATTTCGGTGCCTCAGCTACAAAACATGGCAGGTGATGGTTTTACTTCGAGTGCGCAACTATTATTTGCCTTGCGAGATAAACTGTTTGACTTTGAGAATGGAACTTGGATGGACCGTTTGTCCAATGGATTGTTGCAGCTCTTAGAAAACGACTCTGTGGAACAAACCACTGTAGTTGAGCTTCTCGCGGTCATGTACAACGAGTACTACAAACTAGAAAAGTATGAGAGTAGCAACGCGCTTGCAACCAGCCTGAGCCAATGGTTAATAGACAATTTAGAAAATCTCTCTGAGACCGACTTAGTTCCTTTTGCTTATCTAGCAAGTCAGGCCGAATTTTCGTTGACGCCGTCGCTGTTTTCCAAAATGCTGCAGTTTGGATACTTTTCAACCGAACAACGCATTACACTGATTCAGAAGTTAAGGGAAACAAGCAACCCTGAAGACGTTTTTCTAGCAGTTCAAGAAATTCCTCTTGAGACTTCGGGGCTTTCCATGCTCAAAGAACTTCGAGAAGTTGGAGCATCAGTGAATCAGGAAGAATTTGTTGCTAACTTGGATGCAAGAATTGAAGTTCTTGAGTCAGCGCTTTCAACGTTGGAGATTCGAGTACTGTAACCGATTTTCTAAAATTTAGTGAATTCTAGGAGAGGCTTTTAGTTCACCCACATGGTCCCTAGAGACTCTTGCTGAGTCTTGAGTTCCTTAGAAATTGCAAGACTACTGAGTTTGACGTACACTATATAAGATGTAGATCACAATCTCAGTTAAAAAAGCAGAAGACAACGTGGCATTTCTATGGCTACAGTAGGTAAAAGGAAGAGTTGGCACTTCTTCGCAGTCGTAGCGTGTATTGTTACGTTGGGTGGTTTCAGCTTGGGGTATTTCCTGTCAAATAACTTCACCGAGATTTCAAGGAACCTAGACACACCACAAACTATCTCTTCAGAGGGTGCCGACAGCGATGAAGATTTCAACCGACTGATATCTGCACGTTCGCTCAAAAATCTTAGTGACGCTTCTCATTTTGGAAGTTTCTTTGACAGAACGAAAGCGATTCTCAAGTATGTAACGACCGCAGACATCGAACTTGTTCATCAATTGTGGAACGCGTCGAAAGAACTACAGTCTCCCAAATTTCAAGAAGAACTCCAACACAACCTGATTCAGCGGTGGGCAGTGCTTGATCCGTACGACGCTATTGAAACGGTGAGAGATGACTTGCCAACTCGGAGACAAAGTGCGGCTATCGAATTGATTTATCGCGAATGGTCCCTGTCGAATCTGGAAGATGCTATCGGATTCGCGCAAGACTTGGGTGTCGACCACCAGAACAGCGCCGTGACTGGGATCGTCTTCTCTCGAGAAGACTTATCGCCAAAACAACTTCGAGAGATCGCCCGTAGACTAGATCGTGAATTGGTTGCAATCGAACTATTAAAAGCGACCAAGAACGACATTGTGATCGACTTCCCTGTACAGGAATGGAATGTGTTCGTCAGAAAACATTTGGATCGATTTCAAAATCTTAGCGATGACGAATTTCGAATGCTGGCAGAGATCGGTCATTCGTGGGTACTTCAGGAGGGTGCTTCAGTGTTTGAAGAAATGCAAGCATCACTTCCTGAAAACACCTCGCTATTGAAAACCGTGACTGGTGTCGCAGAAGAGCTAATCAGTACACACCCTCGACTCGCACTTGACTTCGTGCTCAAAGGAGTCGACCTAGAACAAGAAATTGGCTACCACGAGTTAGCTATCGAAATGATCTCCCGATGGGCAAAAACTGACCCTAGCGAAGCACTTGTAGCTACTGAAGGCATCAAAGCATATTCGATGCGCCGTCAAATGCACAGAAGAGTTTTCGAACAATGGGCAGTTCCCGATCCATATGTCCTCTTGGACGGTCTCAGCGAGCTTCCCGATAATCTACAAAACCTCGCTCAAGAAATCGCGCTGACCGAACTCGCAAAACACTTTCCGCAAACAGTGATCGGAATGCTCGGTGATCTGACCGTGCGGGGAAATCGCGACCAAGTCGCCAAGGCTATAGTCGCAAGCTGGGCCTTGACTGATCTTCCAAGTACTTTGGAGTGGATCGCGAGTGAACCTCTGGTTGCACATAGAAGAGGCAGCTTGAAGGAACTAGCATTTAAGACTCTGGCGATCACGGACCCACAACTTGCCTTGGAGATTGCTTTGCAACAACCGCTCAAAACCAACGGAGAAGGATGGGAAGAGGACGTGATCGACCAAGTGATTTTGCGGGACATGGATACGGCAGTTACCATGATTCCGCGCGCACGAACCAGCGAGACTAGGTTTCGCGCTTATGATTTCGCAGTCATTGTGTCGCTATTTGACTCAGACTTCGAGTTCGCAACGGAGCTGTTCCTAGATCTGACTGAAGAGAAATCCAGAGCACCTAATTCAATTGATTTGTTTTCTCGGCTAGCACCCGAAAGACTCTTTGAGTTGTTAGGTGTGATACGGTCTGTCGAAGCGAGAACGGATGCAGCACGTTCTCTTCTGTGGAACCAAGAAGACAAGGGCTTATTTTCGACTGCACAAATCAATCTTCTTCGCGAAATAGAGCGTTCTGAACAAAAAGAATTACCTAGCCGCATGTCGACTCGCTTACGGGAAGCACATATCGAACTTCAAAACGCGATAGAAGCGGAAGGTACCAATTAGTCTAATGTACTTTAGCATCAAGGCTTTACATCAATGAAGGCAACACAAAAACTGCAAAACTTGTTTCTATTCGGTTTGGTTGTGATTGTTCTAGCAACTGGTTCTACAGCGATTGGGTATTTCGTCACTACTGGAGCCAGAGACGCTGATCTTCCAAAATCTGTGAAAACAGAAATTGCCGTACAAGTAACCAGAGCGGAAAAACAGAGTTCTCAAATGGATGCTACTTACACACTCGTCGATTTCTTGGATAGTACCCCGTTTGATAGTCAATTGGAACGATCCAGTGCACTCTACGACTTGTTTGCACATGTTGATTTGGAGATGCTTCCAGACTATTGGGAACAAGCACAAAACCTTGAAGCATCTAATGTGCGCGCCGAGATTCAGAATGTGATCATTCAACGATGGTCGGTGTTAGACCAGATAGCGGCGTTAGATGTCATTGAAAGAGAAGCTGCTGATGCTCGGAAGCATGTTCTCTTTGATTTTGTGTTTCATGAATGGTCGTTAATCGACTTAGAGAGTGCCGTCGACTATGTTGGTGGTCTTGAGAAGGATGCTCAACAACGGGCGATAGCAAGCGTCGTGAGAGCACGCGAAGACTTGACCTACAAGCAGCGACGAGAAATAGCTCGACGGCTTGATTGTGAGTGGGTCGCGATTAATGTTTTGAGGGAGACTACCGACTCAGCCGTAATCGACAAGCCCGCACAGGAGTGGAGGTCTTTCATTTGGGAAAACAAAGACGATTTACCAAATCTGAGCGAAGCACAAAACCGAATGTTGGGTCAGCTCGCCTACTCTTGGATAGTACGAGACGGAGTCGACGCGTTCGAAAAGATGCGACATTCTTTGCCTTCTGATTTCTCGTTATTGGAAATCACTAAATCTGTTAGCTTAGAACTCATTGACGCTAACCCACAGTTAGCATTTGATCTCGTCGTTGCGGGAAAGCTACGCGAAAAAGAGACCGCATACCTTCAACTTGCTATGGATGTGGTCACGGAATGGGCTAAAACTGATCCCAGTAAAGCTTTTGACGCGACGGGTGCAGTTATAGGACAGGCGTTTCAGATGAGATTACGACAAAGACTATTATGGGCGTGGGCACAGAACAACCCTGAATCTCTGTTAAATAGTGTGGGCGAGATACCGAAATCATTGCAATTGAAAGCCCGCAAGACTGCGTTTACTTATATTGCTAGACAGTCGCCCCATAAGGTTCGAGCAATGTTAAGCAGTGTAGCGGACCCTAATTATCGAAACGTAATCGCAGATTCAGTTGTGAAGGGTTGGGCATTGACCGATCTACCCGGAACGCTCGAATGGATTGACTCAGATGACAGTCTCGCTGCCTTCCGATACGACTTGCAGAGATCGGCCTACTTCTCTCTAGCAAAAGAGAATCCTAAACTTGCAGTACAAACAGCGGCGAAGCAACCACTCAACAACATGAACGAGGGATGGGAAGCCTGGGTGGTCATATGGACCGCGGATGACAACTTGGACATCGCGGCTGGACTGTTAGAGTACGTTCGCCCGGGAAAAACAAGAAGTCGAGCCTATAACAGTGTCGTCGAACTTGTTATAGAAGAACAAGATTGGGAACGCGCAATCAATTTAGTGATTCAATATGATGACCAAGAAAAACAAATACTCGGTAAACAGATCGGGACCCTCAGTCGCGAGATCCCCATTCGACTGTATAACAAAATCGAAGATTTGGAATCACCTTGGTTGAAACGTAGTGTAGCTTGGCAATTGTTCGTGCACAACAAAGACAACGGTACATTTGCTGAAGAACAACTAGCTCAGTTGAAAGAACTCACTGAGAAACCGGTTCCAAAGCGACCGCAACGAGAACGATCTGCTAGACTTCAAGAGGCTATTGAAAACTTCAACAGAGTATATGAAGAAGAGAAGTCAGATTGAATCCATGCCGGATGGCCGAATCAAAATCTGCGGTAATTGGGACTAGGCGTTTACTCAACCTTAATTTCAATATTTGCAGGAAAACGCGAAAAGTTTCAACGAGTTCCCATTTCCTTAAAATCGGTTGTTTGTTACGAGGAACTCTTCCGCAGTATAGTTAGCACTGTTTGGTCAAAACTTCCGTTCATTCCATGCGAACCGTTTGGACAGAGCCGTAGTACGGCTCATGTTGTTTTATACCTCCAATCTTAGACTTTACCAAGTGCTGACGGTTCCACTGAACGTATTCTCAAAAAATTAGATAGACCTGTGTTTTTTCCATGAGTTATATGAAACCTAAGACAATTACTCTCTACTCTCGACTATGTTTGACGATCATCGGTATCAGTCTGTGTTGGTTTACGTTCGGCTTGCCTGTTGACGACTTAGTGGAGGACAATGCCAATACTAACCGTTTGTCTTTGTCTCTCATTGATGAAGTGTACACCGACGCAATAAAAACTCACCGCAGTATCGAAGAACCGGTCACTACGCTCACCGAAATTGCTGAAGACGAGAATCGAACCGCCGCGTATCGAGCCAAGACGTTCTTGAGCATCGCACATCTGTATTGGCGATACGGAAATTTCGAAAACGCGATTCAAGCTGTAGATCAAGGCCTTGAGTTGCATGAAACAACCGACGGGACCTTGTTAAAAGCACGTTTACTCGATGCTCAAGGCGAAGAACGCGAGGCTATTGACTGGTACAACAAAACGTTAGATTCAACCGAGCTAGAGGATGAACGCGAATTCGTTCGGATTCGCCTCGCGATGATTGGTGTAAACACTACAAACGTCGAAGACTTGTACGCATTAGCCCAACAACAAGATCAAGACTTCAAAAATCGAGCTGCATTGACTTTGGCAATCTTAGGACAGCCTGACAAAGCTATCGAACTATACCGTCCCGATCCAAATTCCAAGCACTACTTCCGGCAACTGCTCCGACTCACCGAATGGGGACTCACAGCAGAAGACTACGAGGTGGCAGAAGAGTACTCCTGGCTTGCTTACGAAAATACCACGACCCGATTTGACGGTTTGTATGCACTAACTCTGGTTGGTGAAACCTATCGCAAACAGAACAAACTGGAAGAGTTATTGAGTATTCTTCGGGATCATCAAAACAAAGATCGCGATTTAATCGACTTACAAATTGATCTTCTCATAGATTTGGAACTTTACGACGAAGCGATCTCGCTCTACCACTCGATCGAACAAGAAACTGACGACATAGACGCTCGCTACCGTTTGTTGCAAATCTACGACATATCCAAACGTACCGCGGAAATGATTCAAGAGTACGAACGTCTAATTGAGGAAGAACCCAACGTCGTACTCTGGTACTCTGGCTTAGCTTCACATTACATCAGTATCGCTGAGCGGGAAAAATCTTGGGAAGTTTGGAGCAAGCTGATTGACAGTAATTCGGACAACATCGACGTGTTGACGCATGGAGGTCGATTCATGAACCAAATGGGGTTTGAATCTGAAAGCCTAGAAATGATCAAAGAACATGCCAATACGTACGGTCCTACAACTACGGGACAGATTTTCCTGTTCGAAACTCATTACGGTAAGGGGCGTTACAACGAAGCAACGGAAGCATTGAACATACTACTAGACGACCTACCAAAGGATTCAGGAGATCTGCGTATCGTCGCGGACGGCTTTGAACGATTGCAAAAGTATGAGAGTGCTTTAGCGATTTTCACAAAGCTGGAGGAAATGAACGGAGAACCTTTAGGATACGATGACCGCATGCGCCTAGCATGGCTCCACAGTGTAAACGGTAATAAAGAGGAATCCCTTCAAATTTGGCAAGAAATTTGGCTAGCTGAAGAAGCACCCGCAAGACGGAGCTTTGCGGAAAGTCAGTTTCTCCTAATCGCGGCGGAACTGAATGTGCTCGCGGATCTCGCGATCGAATTGGAGGACAAGCTTTGGGAGCGAACCGCGGATCGAAATGAGATCAATTTACTTGTACGAATTTACACTGAAATAGGTGACTCTTTTACGGCTGCAGAAGTGGTCGAAGAATTTGCCGAATATTCAGATATGCCAGCTGTCGACCGACTACGACAGTTGGGTGCGATTTACGTGCAATTGAACGAGTTCGATAAGTACGACACTGTTCTTCGTGAGTTAGCAGAAATCGATATAGAGAATCGACTCGAACACATTCAGAACATCGTGCTAAACATGGTAGCGTTTAACCAAGTAGAGAGTAGTGACGAAAAACTTGCAGACATCCTCCATTGGTTAAATGAACTGAAGAAGTACGACGAAGAAGCGGTGACTGGCGAGTTTGAGGCGAGCGTCCTGTCCATGAGTGGCTTTACCGAAGAGGCAATTGAGGCCTATCGACTCGCACTCATCCATCAACCCCAACACAGTGACAACCTACTGTTGATGGGAGAACTCTTAAAAGAATCTAATCGAACTGACGAAGCTGTCGCAGTTTTCCAATATGTCGCAGAACACTCGAAAGACGACAACGAGTTCGTCGTTTCAATCGACGGGATCCTGAACATGATTGGTCAGAATCGCTTTGGATTTCGGCTACCACGACAGCACCAAGCAACATTTCGCTGGGCGCATCGAATTATTTTGGAAAGAATCACCCGTACAGAGGACCGGTTTTATCTCTATACCCTTCTCGGTGAGATCGCTACAGAAACGTTAGACACCGAGGCCGAGTTTGTCGCAATCGAAAACTCGATCTCGCAAGCAGGAATTCGCCGGTTGTCGGTATTGCGAGAACTTGTTACCATGGCAACGCGCGACGCAGGATTTTTTGCCTTCACTGCGAAAGAAGGTGATCCGGAACGTCAATTAACCTACGGCCGTCGACTCATCGGATTGCGCCAACAATTACCACCAGAGGTATACATTTCACTCGCTCAGACTCTGTTGGAAAGAGACGACACTCTCGGCGCGGAGAAGTCTCTCAATTTGATTCGTGATATTACCGGCGACTTGGATGTAAATCAAACCAAAGCAGATCTTTTTCAGGAAGCGGGACACAAAAAGCAAGCTTTGGCGTTCTACAGCCACGCACTGTCCTTGAATCAAGACAACAACACCTTACTGATCAAGACAGGTGTCCTCAGAGAAGCAAATTTCCAATATGACGTGGCCAACACACTATATTTAAATGGCATGCTGAACATCCTACAGAGTCAACCGGAAAAACTCCATGCAGATGCCCCCCAAGTGAATCCAGGACGAATCCGTCGACCCAGTTACATATTTTCTGGATCGCGAAACACCAGCGTCAATCGAGATTACACCACTTATTACGAAGCATTCGCACAAGGTGTGATTTCGACATGGCCCAGTAACAACGCGCTCTCCGATGCTAACTTTAGTAAGATTCTTTCGGTGTTTCGACGCATTCTTGCGAATGTCGAAACTCTCCGCGCAGACGGTGAAGAACTGCCACTTTCGCGCTATTCCCAGCTCAACTATCTTTGCCAATTTATTCGAAGAGTGTGTGGTGCGTTAGACCGACCCGACATCGTTAACGACATGGATCTTGAACTTGCCGAGGTGTTTCTTGCAAATCCACCCCCGGTCGAAGTCCTCGAAGAGTTAGCAAACCTCGATGAACTTGACGAAGATCACGAACACTACGACAGTTTTCGAACGGTACGACAATTCTCCAGACATCTAAAGGGGCAGTACAACCACTTTGGTATTCAAATGTCCGCTCAGCTTGAGGCGATGCTACCTCAGGTATTTTTTGAGGAAGACGAGAAACAAGGTGATATCTTAAGTGAAGAACTAGCGGCAGCAATTGAAGGGCGAGATGTGGAAACGGTAACCAGATTACTGAACCTCACCGAACCTCCAAAACCCGTTGCGGACATCTTTCAAGATTTGGTTAATGACGGCGCAGTGCGAAATGCAGTCCGCTATGGAGAGTTCGTGTTGGGCGAACGAGAGATTGCTCGATTGGCGTCTTCCGCGGTGTTAGAACTGAATGACGAACCAATACGTTTAGTACGAGCGATCGTACAAGATCCCGAGTTTTTGTCCGTGTTGGAGAAATATTACGGGCCGATATTTGAAACCATCGATGATTTCATGGCTGTATTGGAGGAAGAGGAAGTTCGGAGCTACATCGAAGGATATTACTCCGCGAAACCAAGCATCTGGGCGTACCTAACGCAACGAGATGATCCTGCCGAGCTTCTAAAGTTTTTTGAATACACAATGACGGAAACGGGGGATACAGGCACCCCCCAAGTCCTTCAAATTAATTATCAAACAACCGCGATGCAAGATCTTCTCAAATTGAAATTTAGCAACAGCGAAAGACAACTCTTCAAAGACCTTGCCGTTCAATTCATCAATCAGATTGACTTTCAAGACGAATACGTAATCAGTTACGTCTATCAGTTTATTCTTGACTTCGATATCGAACCGACCAATTTAGATGTGTTACGCAACACGGTCGACGTTCTCACCACTCGTACGGAGCTTGCTATAGACGTCCACCAAATGATTACTGACTATTTTGAAGGCTCAAAGCTTGAGGCCTTTAAGACTCTGATTGCAAGCGAACTGCGAAACGACTATTACGTAAGGTCCATCATCGACGAAAATTACGCTGATGAAGCGGTGCAGATGTTAGAGAATATGATTGCGGGTGATTGCCCCACAGAAGAGCAAGCGACTTTTCTTGTTCAACGGGGAGACTACCTATACAGCCGTGTCGAAGGTGCACCTCCAGTCGTGGATACCGAAGCTGCTATGAAAGGACTGATCGCCTGTTTCCCAGAGAATGAGACTCACCGTATGAGTCTGTTGCAATACGCCATCGGAAAAGACTTACAAGAGAAGACTAAAGTCTCGGAATTATTACGAGAAAACTACGAACGCGACAAGACAAATGAACCTCTACGTGCGGCATACTTTATATGGAGTAAGCGACAGGAGCACTACGACATCGCGCTCGCAGTGGCGCAAGACGGTGGCGATGACCTACGATACCAAGAAGTTATGGATGACATTCTCGCCCGCAACGATGAATCTCCGAATATCAATGGAACACATCCCGATGCCGTGTTGCACATGATCCGAGATATTGAATCTGAAGAAGAGGACGACTTGGATCCATACTCAGAGCGATTGCCGAAGAACGTGAAGCGCGCCGCTGCAGATTTAGCAAAAATGGGACAGGACAATTCAGGTGCTGAAGTAGCGAACTTGGTACGGCATTTCTGGCGAAATATCAATTTACAGAATCTCAATCAAGATCCGTTTTCTTACGTCGGCAACGCTTTGAACACATTCTTGAATTGGCCCTTCGACCAAACCAAAATCGACGGGTACTCAATCTTATACGGTTATTCGTACGTGCCGTTCGGTAGAAGTAGTCCCGTGGGGTCGTTCGCTAGTTATCTTGAGCAAGAGTCGGACGATAGTACCGGGGAATCAGAAAAACTCATAGAAAGGATAATTGAAAACTTCTCTATCGGTAGTGAATTAGAGATCCTTATACGTTCGCAAGACCCATGGATTCGAAGGAGTTCTCCGCAATGGTATGAACTCGTTGCTCGAGCCTACGCCCATCACGAAGAAGATCGGGATGAACGCTTATCTGAACTTACAGAAGAAGTAATCTCAAACAACGCAGACGATCATGAGTTTACACTGTGGATGTTTCTTTCGAACGAAGTCAATCAAGAACTCACCGAGGAGATGCGTAATGCATTCTTTAATTGGACCGAGAGCTTAACGGGCTTTACGAATTCGCAAATTTTGAATATCGCGCAGTTCTACAGCCGTTTAGAAGATTGGGAAAATGCATTGCAATACTACAAGTTACTCGTAACTAGTATCGCCAAGTTTGGAGACTTCAACAACGTCCGATTTATTAGTTTTCCAGGTGCGACTGCGCCCCTAAACGTTGGCAAGATTGTTGACAACGTAGTCGAGTTAATGCCTGGTGATTACGGTCGATCGTTTGTTAGAAGCATATTGCCGATTCTACGTCGCTATGACGACCGCGTTGAGTCGAAGTTCTTTGCAGACATCGTAGTTCTCGAGATGCTTGCAAAAGTCTATCCGATAGAAGAAGTCATTCCAGTAGCACAGGAGCTTAGCCCCACCTTAAACGAACTCTTAGCGTTTCCAACGGGTAAGAACTTACTGCGAGGTTACGAAGCACTTCCTTTGATCCACATCGCTTCCATTTATAGAAAAGCTGGTCAGTGGGAAGAAGCTCTTCAGTATGTCAAACCATTGTTTGAGAGTGCGCAAGTCGAAGCTTCAAAAGAGTTCAGCGACTTACCACCGGAATCGTCCTCTATTTATCTTCCTCCACCTATTTATCAAGTACAAGCAGCGATTGACAGCTACACCTCGATTACTGGAATTACGATACCAGGACCGAGTAGGTTCTACGCTTTTGACACGGAAGCTCCTTCTAGCGTAGATTTGGTGTTTCAGTCCTTCGACTTATTGTTAGATTACGAAGATTCTGATTGGCTGGAGGCTATTTCTGCTGCCCTGTCAAGCTGGTTGTTTGAGGAGTCGATGCACAAGACCAAACTGGTCGACACACTAGGTGTGATTGCGTACGAGTGCAGCAAACGCGGAAAGACGACAGAACTTCAGCAGATCGCAAAGCAGGTAAATGACTTTGTGGATGACAATATTGACAGTCTGAGTCGTACGGAATTAGAGCCAATCGCTACATTAGCTGTAAAAACTGATTTTCCGCTTCTTCCTGCATTGCTAGCGGAAGGTATTGTCTATGAATTTTTCACTAACGAGCAACTGGTACCGTTCTTACAGAACCTGCGGGAAACGGAGTCAACAGATGTTGCGTTTTCAACAGTAAGCTTGATTCCAATTGAACAAGCGGGACTTTCGGTCTTAAGAGAACTTGAGAAAATCGGAGAAGCTACAGGGGACGAATCGTATTTGAATGCCGTCCAAAGGCGGATTCAAGAACTTGAAACTGCTATGGGTGCCTTAGAGACTTCAGTGCTGTAATCCACAAGATACGGAGCGTTATCGATAGTTTCATTTGTTGATTTCGAGCAATTCATCGCGTAGCGTGCTGACACGACGCTCCATTTTGGATAGCATCTCGTCCCAATAATCCTTTTCGGCGGGATTCAATGCACCCCAAACCTGGTGCTCTACAGCTAAAGCCATAGGCACCACGTCATCGTAGACTCTTTGACCTGCTTTGGTCAGATTGAGATGGGACACTCGACCATCCGCTTGAGATGAACTTCGTCGAACGAGTCGTTTTTCGATCAAATTCTGAACGGCGCGCGTCACAGCTACTTTGTCCATCGCTACTCGACTTGCGATCTGTGTACTCGTTAATCCAGGTTCCTCACCTAACACCGCTACCATTCTCCATTCCGGAATTGAAATACCAAATTTTTCCGTGTACAAAGACGCTAACAAAGAACTGACATTATTGGATAAAACCGAAAGTCTATACGGTAGAAAATCCTGTAGCTGCAAACTTGATTTTTGTTCCATTTGAAACTATATAATAATGAAACTAAATACGGAGAGTAAATTATGTCGAAAACAGACAATGCTATTGGCACCGACGGGTTTGAGTTTGTCGAATTTGCGTGTGAGAATCCGGAGAGTCTACAAGGCATTTTCACAAACTTAGGTTTCAACCTAGTCGGGAAGCATCGATCAAAAAATGTCTTACTGTACAAGCAAAACGACATTCATTTTCTGATTAATGCGGAAAATGAAGGACAACCCCATCAGTTTGCCCAAACGCATGGCGACTCAGCGAATGCATTTGCGATACGTGTCGCGGATGCGAACCATGCGACGAAATTAGCAATCGAGCGTGGTGCAAAACCTGTCGCAAATACTGTCGGACCGATGGAACTATCTATACCAGCATTTGAGGGTGTCGGCGGGTCGTATCTGTACTTAGTTGACCGGTATGGCGATCAAACTATTTACGATGTCGACTTTGAACTCGATGACGCTGCATTCACGAGTGCGAATGGTCCTCTCACTTACCTCGATCACCTTACTCACAATCTCTATCGCGGAAATCTGACAAAGTTAGCTGATTTTTACGAAAAAGTCTTTGAGTTTCATGAAGCCCAGTATTTTCAAATTCACGGTGTTCAAACCGGTCTTACTTCAAAAGCGATGACAAGTTCGTGCGGAAATATTCGAATTCCACTCAATGAGTCTGCTGACGACAAGTCACAAATTGAAGAATTTTTACACCGCTATAACGGAGAAGGGATTCAGCACATTGCACTTCACACGAATAACATTTTTGATGCGGTGGATGTGTTGCGAGCTAAGGGCGTCGAGTTTCAATCGACTCCGGATACTTACTACGAAGCACTCAATGACCGAGTAAAAGGTCATGGTGAAAGCGTGGAGGAAATGCGCAAACGTCAAATTCTTCTCGACGGGTCCCCTGAGTCGGGGTACTTATTACAAATCTTCACCGTCGACTTGATTGGACCGATATTCTTTGAGATTATTCAACGTCGGGGCAACCAAGGATTTGGGGAAGGAAATTTTCAAGCTCTGTTTGAGAGCATTGAAAGAGATCAGCAACAAAGAGGAGTACTCAGTGAAACCGTTTAACGCAATTTGGCAAAAAGGCGAAACCTCTAGGCAGGCGCATAGAGACTTGCCAGAGGGAAGTTTTGAACGTGAAATAGGACGAGAAGGATTTTCTGGTCCTTCTTCTCGAATCTACCACAAGCGGCCTCCCACAGGATGGTCAAATATCGAAGGTGAATTGCAGCCACGGGCATTCAATCTTCAAAACGTACCCGAAACAAACGAACCGTGGGAGAGTCTGGAAGTGTTGTATAACACACACGTTCGCGTTTCACTCTGGAATACTCCTAAGTCTATGTCGAATTTAGCAAGAAACGCAGATGGCGATCTGTTGTTGTTTATACACTCAGGCGACGGCGACCTTTTCTGTGATTTTGGACATCTCGCGGTACGTAAAGGGGACTACATCGTGGTACCAAGAGGCACGATGTGGCGACTTGAACACGAAGCGCCTATGAACGTATTACTTGTAGAGGCTACGAATTCCCAATATTCACTACCAGATAAAGGCATGTTGGGGACCCACGCGATTTTTGATCCAGCGAAGCTAGACACTCCGGAAATGGACGAAGCTTTTCTCGCTCAGCAGGACGAGACTGCATGGACCGTGAAAATCAAAAAACACAACAAAGTCACAAAAGTGGTTTTCCCTTATAACCCACTGGATGCTGTTGGTTGGACCGGCGATCTTGTTCCAGTACGTATTAACGTAGACGACATTTTGCCAGTGAATAGTCATCGATATCACCTACCCCCCTCTGCACACTCGACGTTTATGAGCGATCGCTTCATGGTAAGTACTTTTGTGCCGCGCCCGTTCGAAACGGATAAAACCGCGATCAAAGTACCCTTCTTCCATAACAACGAAGACTATGACGAAGTGATTTTCTTTCATGCAGGGCAGTTCTTTAGTCGGGACCACATCGATGTTGGGATGATGACTTACCATCCGGGCGGTATCACTCATGGTCCACACCCTGGAGCGTTAAAGCGCGTGTTTGAACAACCAAATTCACACACAGATGAAATTGCTGTAATGCTAGATACCCGTGATCCGCTCACAGTCAGTGCGACCGACTACGAAATTGAAGGTTACTCTAGGAGTTGGGAGAATTCGTAGGTACTTGGATGTTCAGCTACGATGATCGAAATTCAATCATCTGTAATTTCGAATGCGACGCAACCGAGATTCCCGTAGTCTGCTACATATGAGCCGGGTGATGCTGGGTGAATACCACCACAGGCTCCTGTGAGCATTAGCGCTTCGTTTGGAATTGAATATCCTAGTGATCGCGATTCATTTAACATCCAAGCAAGCGACTCCCACGGACCACCTAGGGGTTCGGTGAGATTCGCTTGGTACAGCTTTTTTCCGTCTCGTTTGAGTTTAACAGAACGACCAACGAAGGATTTCGGAGATTCCACACAAGCTCCCAGAATATAACGGTCTGCTGCGACGTTAGATGCGATTAAATTCGGCCCCGTTGTATCGGTTGATATTCGGAAAGCGATGCGAGGCAATTCGATGACTGGGCAAACGGAACTCGGGTTGCCGGATTCATCGAGACAAATCCCGATTTCGCACTCTAGAAATCTACCTGGAATGGTCGGAAGTGTTGTACCAGAGAACAGTCGTCCTGATGCAAATAAGCGTCCAAGAATAGGATGAGGAACTCCAATCGACTCTTGGCTCCCCGCGGACGTTAGGCCTGCTTTGAGTCCTATCATCGAATCGCCTTCAAATTTCGCGACGACTCGATGTTGTATTTCGTAAGCTTCCGCTATTGTGAGTGACTCTGGAAACTCTGGTAATGTGGATCGAGTTCGTAATGCATCTGCGATCTGTTCGATCAATTCATCCATGATATGCACCGTCCTTCAGCAGCGTTGATTAACGAGGATTATGCGTAAGAGATAAAGATGTGAGTGAAATAGAACTGACTAGCATAGCCTTTGTGCTACCCAGAGTCTCTTTAAAGGTACAATAAAAACTCAAACAGAAGACTAACACAATATACAACACGTGATTCAGCTGTTCGCGGCTTCAAACGTTCCGATTTGAAATTTATTCAGCGTACTGTATCTATCGTAATTCACTCATAAACCTAGTATTTACTCGTTGCTAGTAATCGACTAATCTTTTCAAGGACACTACGATCTTTCGTCGAATTAGACAAATTTTTCTATACCCTTTTCGAAAGGTAAAGGACTTCTTTAATTCTCGACAATTCAAGCAGATGATTCTTAAGTTTTTGAACGTTGGTAGCCGCTTACCGGTGGTCCCAAGACTGATCGTTCGTCTTACGCTGGGTATTGTTTTCATGATAGGGGGACTGTTGTGGTTTTTACCTGTTTTGGGACTATGGATGTTGCCTTTAGGCATTTTGATGATAGGAATGTGCATACCCTACTTCTACAGGAGGATTCGTGTTTGGATGAGAAAACTAAGAAATGAAATCCGTGCCGCAGAACGAAGTGAAGTAGATTCCAAACCGTCTCGTTAGTGTGCGAGGTTAGCAAACCGAACTACCTAATTTTTCGGTCAAAACATTGACTTGTCCCTGTTCAAGTATTTTTAATCCACACACATTACTGTCCCTTATCATTTACTGTTCAATGTATCACGGTACGCATTATGAGTTTATCTGATTTCTTTTCTGTCATCAAAGACGTTCCCACACTCTTAGCTCTAAAGAAGGGGTTAAAACCTCGTCCCGGGAATGTGAAGGACAGCGTGGGTTTGCAATTCAGTGAAACAGCGAAGACCTATCGAGCACAAACTGCTATCCTTTTCGAAGGCAAGTCTGTTAGCTGGGGGGAGTGCAACAAGTTAGCAAATCGATATGCTCACGCACTCCAAGACTTAGGCGTAGTTAGAGGCGACGCGGTTAGCATTGTCATGCAAAATCGCATTGAGTTCCTCGCGCTGGTCGTAGCAATTAACAAACTAGGGGCGATCGCCGGACTCATCAATACCAACCTTCGTGCCACACCGCTTCAACACTGTATAGTTACAACTGACTCCAAAGTTTGTGTATTCGGTACTGAACTCAGTAATGCTATCGAAGAAGTACGCGAAAACGTAAACCTAACTTCTGATCAACTTTTAGCAGTACCGGACAGAGACGACACAACCCCCGAGTGGGCAACGGACTTTCAGCAATTGAGTACGGACAAGAGTGAAGACGATCCATCTTCCCAGTTCGAATCCACCTTAGCAGAAACGGCATTCTATGTTTTCACTTCAGGTACGACGGGATTACCGAAAGCCGCCGTCGTCTCGAATCGTAGATTTCTTCAGTTGGGTCGGTTAGCAACTATAGCCGGATTACGTTGCAAGGTTGGAGACCGAATTTACCTCTGTCTCCCACTCTACCATAGCACAGGTTTAGTGGTAGGATTTTCTGCTGCTCTTTGCTCCGGGGCAGCAATGTTTATTCGTCGAAGGTTTTCAGCGCGAAGCTTTTTGAAGGACGTCAGAGAACACCATGTCACCCACATGATTTACGTGGGTGAATTATTGCGGTACCTTCATAACATCCCACGGCAGTCAACCGACTCGGATAACCCTCTACACACCATTATGGGAAATGGGCTTCGACCTGATATCTGGGACGACTTCAAACAACGTTTCGGCATAACGCGAATCACGGAGTTCTATAGTGCGAGTGAAGGAAATTTTGCGTTTGCCAACATTATGAACAAAGACCGAACGGTAGGGCTTACTGCCGCAAAAGTAGCTTTGGTCAAATACGATGTGGAAAACGATGAGATCGTGAAGGATGAAAACGATCGGTGCATTGAAGTTGCACCGGGGGAACCTGGTCTTTGCTTGGGTCATATCAATCCAAGTGCGAAATTTGAGGGATACACAGATCCTGAGGCGACCAAGAAAAAGATATTAGAGAACGTATTTGAGGACGGCGACCAATGGTTTAACTCCGGCGACCTTTTAAAGACTATCGACGTCGGCTTCGCGTTGGGCTATACCCACTTTCAGTTCGTAGACAGGATTGGCGATACTTATCGCTGGAGATCGGAAAATGTCTCTACAAACGAAGTAGCAGAGATTTTGAACGGGTTTGAGCAAGTAGCAGTGAGTAATGTTTATGGAGTCAAAGTCCCAGGTACAGAGGGTCGCGCAGGCATGGTCGCGATCAGTCTTAACGAAGGCATTGACCAACTCGATACTATTGCATTCTCTAAATATGTAGCACAAAATCTCCCGCACTTTGCTCGGCCGGTGTTTGTACGCATACAAATGAACGTGGAAACTACAAGTACGTTTAAAGTTGTTAAAAAAGAACTCCGCTCCGATGGGTACGACATTGACAAAATTTCGGATCCTGTCTATGTTCTGAAAAAAGGCTCAGTCTCTTATGAACGTCTGGACAAGGACTTCTTAGAATCGATTCAACAAGGAACCGCAAAGTTCTAGCGCGTCTAGCTAGCTCTTCCGATAGACATCTCGATCAGGTACGCGACGGAATCGTTTGTACTCCCATTGATACTGCGCGGGGTCTCGTTGTACGACTCGCGCCACCTCATCATTTAGAGCTTGTGCCGCGACTTCGACGTCCTTGGCCTTCACATCTGATGCCGCCGATTCCACTTGTATGCGAAATCCTTTCGGTACTCTTTGAATGGTGAACAATACTATTGATACGTTCACACGTCGCGCAAGTGCGTGTACCAAAGCCGTTGTTTGCGCTTTGACTCCCATAAATTCGACTAAAACATGACTGCCGCGAGTGGGGACTTGATCTGGCAGTACTAGTACCACTTGTCCGTCTTTTAACGCTTGTATTAACGTCCGCAATCCGGTACCGGATACAGGAACCAGATTAAATCCAAATCTTGAACGCGCTTTTTGGACTCGTGCCGCGAAATTTCCTAAACGTCGGCTATCAAATAACGCGGTGGTTGGAAATCGAGCACCAAGAGCTAAGGTGGTGTATTCCCAGTTACCCCAATGTGGGCACACCGCGATGACAGCCCCTTCTCTGAG
The DNA here is from genome assembly GCA_009840305.1 of Gammaproteobacteria bacterium. GTDB lineage: Bacteria > Pseudomonadota > Gammaproteobacteria > Pseudomonadales > Azotimanducaceae > Bin55. Next base: position 111,839 of record VXNY01000024.1, read on the forward strand.
TTTCTCTCTCAACAGATCTTCCCCTTGATATTCAACGAACAGTTGCTCTAAAGCAGTTGGTCGCCAATACCAAAGAGGTGCGATCTCTAGGGCTGCGCGGCTCGTCTCGATCAGAGATTTGCGAGCTAGAGCCTTGAGCTCTTGAGGACTCCTTTCAGGATAACACAGTTCTAAATTAATGCGAGTCGTTCGTTTGGAGCGACCGTTCAAGAAATACACAAGATTTCCGTACAGCCATCCAAGTACTCGCAGAGCTCTTAAAGGAAATAATGCAAGAATACGTAAAGTGAGTTCAAAGCACTTTAGTTTGATTCGACTGAAAAAGCGCACCTGTGAGGTTGCCATTTGTTCCACTACGATCCGCGAGACAAACGACTAGTTTAATGACACCGCACGCGACAGTGCGAATCAAAAATAGAGTGCGAGTTGTGGAGAGGGTTATGTGCTAAACATTGAACGCGAACACTTCTTTAAATTGTTCTACCGTTCGTTCATAGCGTTCAACTGATGGAAAAATCTTTCCTGCTTTCACTCGAGGAAATCCCATGTTATAAGAGCGTATTGCACAACTCTCGTCCCAACATTGTTCCAGTAGATGAGACAATATGCGCGCACCACACTCGATGTTCTCTTGTGGAACACTGAGATCCAAGGGAGCGCAAAACTCTTCCCAATATTTGGGCATGATTTGCGCGGGACCGATGGCACCTTTATGTGATACCGCGTCTTTCCGAAACGAACTCTCGGTGGCAACGATACTAGTGAGTAATACTTCGTCAATACCGTGCTTGTCTGCGGATTGAACAATCCAATTCGCAAACTCATTTGCTTCATTTTGGGGTATCGGAAAATGAGAAGAAATCTTAACTTCCAACGATCCCACAAGGTCTGGCTTTTCCCGTTCCTGAAAGACAGCAGAAATTGCAGTCTCTATGTCTGGAGAACTGACGTTGGTCCCCAACTCTTCCTCCATGAACGCAACCGCCATCGTGTCATTTTTTGGTTGGATCACAAGTAGACTAACTAGTCCTGCTATGCACAAGCATGCACATATTAGTAAGACTCGGGCTCCCCAACGACCAGTCTGAGCTATATTGTTCGTTTCTTGCATAAATGATCAACAGTCTTGATGATATCAGGTCTAATGACCAACAACATTCAAAAAAGTTCCACGAAATTTTACAAAAAGTGAAGGAATAATGGAGAAATTATGGAGGTTCAGCTAATAGAGATCCTCCCTAAATTCGTGAAGGCTCGAAGAATTAGGCGAGTTTACTAAGTTTCTTGCGTATGGCGTAGTAGTCTTGCGGGGTGAGTTTCTTGCTGTAGATCGAAGTTCGGTCAGCGAAGTCACCAAATTTTGTATGCAACCGAGTCGCTACGTGTTGTGGTTCGGCAACCACCGCGAAGTGGTTTAAGTACTCATCGCTAAAGAGTTCCCCCATCTCGACCCACTTTCCTTGTTTGGAGAGGGTGTTTAACTGTTCCTGCAAATTTCCCAAGTCCACGCTGTCCAAAACCTGTTTATAAGCCGGTGTAGAGGCATAAAAAGCAAGTTGCTGCTTCACCGCAAGCTTTTCGGAAGCAATTTCTTTCTCACTATGACCTGTTGCGATTAATGGTTGTACTGAAATCTCAAACTGATCTCGACTACGTCCTGAAATCTCAAATCCTCGTTCCAAAGCAGGAAACGTAACGGTTCGTAGATACTCGAGCGTGGTGAAGGGATGTACGATCAAGCCGTCTGCTACTTCTGCTGCAACTTGTGTCATCAGAGGTCCAACTGCGGCCAAAAAGACTCTAGGTGCGCCATATTCCAAATTCTCTGGTGTAAAAAACGGCGTCATCAAAGAGTGGCGGTAAAACTCACCCCTAAACGCGAGTCTTTCCTGCTCGTACCACGCGCACCAAATCGCTCGTAACGCAAGTATGAATTCTCTCATTCGCGCAGCTGGTCTAGACCAAGGCATGGAGAAACGCTTAGTGATATGAGGTTGAATCTGTGATCCAAGCCCTAAAATAAACCGCCCATTCGCGGCGTAGTTCAAATCATGAGCAATGTAAGCAAGGCTCATGGGAGTACGAGCAAACGCGACAGCAATACTGGTGATCAAGTCTACCCGAGTCGTCGATTGTGCGGCTGTTGCTAATGGTAAAAAAGGATCGTGATTCGTTTCTGCGGTAACGATTCCAGCAAAACCACCCGTTTCAATCTTTCGCGCCAGCTGACCTACCTGCTTCAAGTCATGGGGAATTGGGACATCTACTTTCACGATAGTTCAAAAGATTCCTAGTTCGCTAATCCGGGGAAGTACAGCCCATCAAGTGGACCTTCACCGTTAACAAAGTGACTAACGCTCACGTCTGCTCCAGTAATTTCGATGCGATATACAACATCATTACCGGTGCTGAACGGAGGGTCGGTGGCTATCGATATACCTAGCAAAGACATGATCAACACGCGGGTCACCGCGCCGTGGCTGAGTATGGCGTAACAATGATCGGAATTCGATTCACCTTCAAGTATACGACGACGGATAATCTGTAAACGTGCGAGTAATTCACTTCGACTCTCTCCCCTAGGTGGTTTGAATTGGGCTAGATTGTCCTTCCTCTGTTTGAGGTGTTCCGCATAGAGTTTTTTAACTTGGTCGTATTTTCTTCCTTCCCACTCACCTGCACCTAGCTCGACTAGGCAATTCTCGAATTTGACCGATATAGGAACTTTCTGCTGAATGTAGCTCAAGGTTTCTCGAACGCGACCAAGTGGAGAAGCATACATGTGTTTGATGTCAAATTTTTCCATCAACGCCGCATGTCGCATAGCTTGTTGTCGCCCACGCGCAGTCAGCGGAGAGTCTTTCATACCCTGGTACCGACCTTCCGTGTTCCAAACTGTTTCTCCGTGTCGAAACAGATAGACTCTCCTTGTGGTCATGGAACGTGTGTTATTTATCATCAAATTTGTTACTAAGCGATTCTACAAGCTGTTTGGAAATTTTTCGTTGTCCCAAGAACGTACTTATCTCATTTTCGGTCCCATACTAGTTTAGTGAAATGATTGAGGAAGAAACGACTTGAAAGGTTTTCGAAAATCGAGCCAAACGGAAACACAACAATCATTTACTCGTTTCATAGAATTTCACTCATGACCGATCTAGGCAGACAACAAGAGAGCGTATGAGTTTTCTCGACGAGGTTGAATTTCGACCAATTAAAACAAGCGAACGACGTGAGTTTTTTAATTTAGAAAGGTACGTCTTCGCCGACGAGCGACAGTTGACCGAAGAAGACGAAGCTGCAGATCCATTGCGACCGGAAATGACTACGGTCGCCTTTCACAATGGGCGCATCATTGCTACCTCTGGTGGTTTCCCCTTTCGACTAAAACTGAACGGCAACACGATTCGAGCGGATGGAGTCACATCAGTAGGTACAGATCCACAATTTCGCCGTCGAGGGCTCGTCCGACGCATGATGACGATCCGTTTTGAACAAGCCTATGAAAACAACGTGGCTGCGTCTATTCTCTGGGCGACGCTGGGTGCAATCTACCAACGGTTTGGATACGGACTCGCTTCATCGGCCTTTAAATGCAAGTTCGATCCTCGATTTTGTGAGTTTCAATTTGACGAACCGGAAGTTGGTTCTTGTGTGCGCTCCGATCGAAATTCGTCCGTTCCAATACTCAAAGACTTATACGAACAGTGCATCGCAGATGCAAACCTACAAATCCACCGACACGACGTGTTTTGGCAACGAGCATACTTGGACAAAAAGTGTAAATTACACGTTGCCATTCACTACGATGAAAAAGGAGTGGCAGACGGTTTTGTCTCTTATCGGTTATCGGAGTCCAGAGATAAGATTCCCGGACCAAACCAGAAGATCTTTGTTCGTGACTTTTTTGCGCTCAATCGAGGTGCATACCGCGGTTTGTGGAACTATATTCGAAGTCACGATTTGGTAGTATCTGTTGAAATGTGGGCACCGATAGATGATCCAGCTTTTCTGATGTTGTTGGAACCTCGACAGTTACATGCTAGTTGGGCTGAAGGTTTGTGGTTGCGAGCCGTAAATATAAAACAACTAACTGGCAGTCGCCCGTACCCCTGCCAAGCAAATGTCGTGTTTGAAATTCCCGAAGACCGAGAGTGTCCATGGAATGTCGGTACTTATCTGCTCGAAACGGATGGTAAGAACAATTCTGTGACGACGACAAAACAGAGTGCGGACTTTCGTATCGACATTAACGGATTTGCTACACTGTTGACTGGTCAAAACAACCTTACTGAGCTCGAAGCTTGTGGACGGGCTGCGATTCTCAACCGTAATCGGGAAAGCGAACTCAATCAACTATTCGCTACAAAAAGCAAACCATTTTGTAACGACGGGTTCTAACGCAAACTCTCCTAGTATGTTACCACTTAAAGCAGTGCCTCTAAGTGAATCTTCGCTGATCTCGCAAGAGCATTTAACTCATACCCACCTTCCAACGTTGAGACCACCCGGCCACCAGCAAACTGCTTACTGAGATCCACAATTAAGTTAGTGATCCAGCGATAGTCGTCGTCTACTAGACTGAGTCCCGCAAACGGATCCTCCTGATGAGCGTCAAAGCCAGCTGACACCAAGAACAGCTCAGGTTTGTGTTTCTCAATAGCGGAAATCCAGTCGCGCTCAATCGCCAATCGAAAGTCTCGGCTTCCGGTACCTTCCGGTAATGGGGTATTGACGATATTGGAACGCTCGATCTCTTGCAAGCGATATGGATAACAGGGATATTGAAAACTTGAACAGACCAAGACTTCCGGCCTTTCTGCAAAAATTTCTACTGTTCCGTTTCCGTGGTGTACGTCGAAATCTAGCACTGCGACGCGATTGACTCGGTCAAGCGCGTAGTCTGCCGCGACTGCGATACTGTTGAACAAACAGAAACCCATGAGGTGGTCTGTTTCCGCGTGATGACCTGGGGGACGAACCACACAAAACGACCGAGGGTGAACATCCTGTAGTGCTAAGTCAACCGCGGTGGTAGTCGCGCCTGCGGCGCGCCGTGCCGCACTGAGAGTAGTCGGTCCCATCGCTGTATCGATATCAAGGCGCACTAAACCTTGCTCTGGCGACAACTGCTTTAGGTTTGCAACATATGCTTCGGTGTGCACACGGGTTAAATGTTCGTACGCGACAAGATCCGGAGTGAGTGTCGCGACCTCCTGTAGCAATCCGGTTTCGTTTAAGTGTTGCAAGATTGAATGAATTCTTGCACTCGATTCGGGATGGCGGCGCGGTACTTCGTGCGCGATACAGTCTTCGTGAGTTAGCAGTGCAGTCAAAAATCTGTTCCCTTATTTCGCAAATTAATTTCAAAACGTAGAATTATCATACATCTGGTGATGCTACGACGATTTGTCGAATTACTTGCAATAACAGTCGAAGCTAAGCGATGATAAATAGCAGTGGTTTTCCTCGTACCCAATCCGTACGTGTTATTTCCACGCAACACTTGGAACGATGCATAGTGGAGTGTTAAATTGACAGACACCCTTCATACTTCAAAACCTCCTTTAACTGCAAGCCCCGGCTGGCAACTCACTAAATTTGCTTTCTATGCCCTGCTCTTGTGCGTCGCATTGTTGTTGCTTTTAGGCTTTTTAACTGAGAAATTTAACGTTGGTGCAACTTCGACTTCGGCGGTAAATTTTGAGAAAAACACCATCACCTTGTCCCTCACGTCCGAACCACCACAGATGGACTCTACGCGAGCCACCGATATGGTGTCCGGTATGTTGTTAGGCCATATTATGGAAGGACTTATTCGCTACGGACCCGACAATGAAATCTTACCTGGCGTAGCCGAGTCCTGGGACATGGGAGAACTAGCGGGAACATTTTATCTCCGGAAAGACGCGTTTTGGAGCAACGGTACCCCAGTTACGGCGCACGACTTTGTGTTTTCGTGGCAAACGGCACTCAACCCTGCAACAGCGTCCCAATATGCCTTTGTCCTTTATCCGATAAAGAACGGTAAAGCTATAAATATCGGTGAAGCGGAACTAGATTCTTTCGGTGCTAAAGCGGTCGACGACTATACGCTTAGCATTGAACTTGAACAACCCACACCGTATTTCATCAAGCTTTTAGCGTTCTTCACTTATTTACCGATCAACAAAGAATTCTATGAGTCTCGAGAAGGTAATTACGGTACCAACGCTGAAGACATGATCTATAACGGTCCTTTCCATATGACTCGATGGGTCCACGACAAAGATGTACGTCTCGAAAAAAATGAGTATTACTGGAACAACTCAGAGACGCGGCTTGATGCGATTGAATTTGGCTACATTACGCCGGATCCCAATACCGCGCTCAACCTCTTCGCTACGGGAAAAATCGTACTCGCCGGTCTGAATGCAGAGAATATCGAACGCGCCCTAACCGAGGGATGGCGTATTGAGACACACAGCGATGGTTCCGTGTTTTACTTGGGATTCAATCATCGCGAAGAACGACCTACTTCAAACCTAAACTTGAGAAAAGCAATTCAACAAGTTTGTGATCCTGAAGAGTTAGTCTACAAAGTATTGAAAACACCAGGCAATATTCCAGGAAAGTCTATTTTTCCCGTGTGGCTCCGCGGCGTCAATGGATTTTTTCGCGACGAATATCCTGGACCAGACCACAAGCGCAATGTTGCAAGCGCGCAGGAATATTTGCAGAAAGCACTTGACGAACTTGGCTTAGACGAACCACCTTCGCTGGTATTTCTCACCGGTGACAGTGCGTTTTCGGCAAAACATGCGGAATACTATCAAAGCATGTTAAAGGAAAAATTAGGTATCGAAATCAAAATCGACAAGCAAATTTTCAAACAAAGACTTGCAAAGATGACCTCTGGAGAATATGACATCGTTGCGGCCGGATGGGGACCAGATTATGACGACGTGCTTACCTTCGGAGACCTGTTCACATCTTGGAATGCGAATAACCGGGGGCTCTATCACAACGAAGAGCTGGACCGTCAAGTCGAAATTGCGCAACAATCGAGTGATCCTAAAACTCGAATGGATGCTATGGATCGCGTACAACACATTTTGTATGAAGATGCCGCGATCATTTTTGAGTACGAACGTGGTAGTGTCTATGTATTTGACGACCGAGTCAAAGGTGTTACTCGAAGATCTGTGGGTACCGATCCGGATTACACGCGAGCATACATCGAAGAAGAAGTAGACAGTTAGTTCGATGCCCCGTTACATCGGAATGCGGTTGTTGCAAGGGATCTTCACCGTTTGGTTCATTGCAACTGCTACATTTTGGGTCATGCATAGTATTCCCGGAGATCCTCTCGAGAGTGAGAAGGCGATGAGTCCGGAAATTCGTGCTAATCTAGAAGCAAAGTATGGTCTCGACAAGAATGAGTTTATCCAATACTGGATTTTTCTAGGCAACATGGTACGAGGAGATTTTGGCTGGTCTTTTGAACACGAAAATCGCCGCGTAAACGACATCATCGCAGAACAGTTTCCAGTTTCCGCAACGCTTGGTATTCTCGCGATTGTGTTCGCTGGATTGGGCGGTGTTCTTTGGGGCGCACTCACGGCGTTGTATAGAAATAAATGGCCGGATGTTCTGATCATCATATTGGTTATCTTGGGAATATCGGTCCCATCGTTCGTGTTTGCTACAGTGGGGCAACTTGGAATCGTTACTCTCAACAAGATTGCTGGGATAGACGTACCGGTCGCGGGTTGGGGAACCGTATGGCACATGTTGATTCCAGCTTTAGTCCTTGGCTTAGGCACGATGGCATTCCTAACGAGGTTAATGCGTACTTCGATGTTGGAAATTGTTAATGCCGACTATATTCGAACCGCACGCTCTAAAGGCGTACCCATCGCACAGATTTTTTCTCGACATCAACTTCGAAATGCGATCCTACCCGTCCTCACCGTTCTCGGCCCTTCGATCGCGGGGATCACGACAGGAGGCTTCGTCGTCGAGAATGTATTTGGAATACCTGGACTGGGTAAGTATTTCGTCACCGCAGTACAACAAAGCGACTACGGAGTCATCATGGGAACAACCGTGTTTTATGGTGCTTTCTTGGTGTTAATGGTGATCATTGTGGACCTACTCTATGCAGTCGTTGATCCGCGGGTACGACTTAACAAATGACTGAACTCAGTTTTAGACCTGTCGAGACTGCGCAGGACGTCGAAAAAACAAGTCGTCCATCGCTTTCGTACTGGCAAGATGCTTGGCTTCGACTAGTCGCGAATAAAAGAGCGATGACATCGTTGTTCGTGATCATCTTTCTAATACTCTTTGCATACTTAGGTCCGTTAGTTTGGCGAGCAGACCATACGGAACAGCACTTGGACAAGACTTCCCAAGCTCCTTGGGTCAATCGGAACGCCATACTCATCGCCGAAGAAGCTGAATGGGAAGACGTTGTTGTCGCTGATCCGACGGGTACCCATCAGGCACCTATGAGTGTCGAAGTAATAGGAGAGGCACGAACAACCAGCGTTGGACTCAAGTGGGATGCGGTGCCAAATGCAGCAGGATATCGTATCTATCGCCACATCTTAGAACCCAAAGCAGGGTTCCCATTAGGTTTGCCTATTGGCGAAACTGAAGACCGTACACACGTGAGCTTTCAGGACAGGATGGACATTCAACAGAAGACTTATTGGTATTCTGTTGCTGCCGTGGATGAAGACGGTAAAGATTTTGAAGAATTTACTTCTGTCGAAGTCCGGCCAAGACTCTATATCACCGTGGGTGAAGCCTTGAGGCTGGGCTACATCACCGATGCGTCCAAGGTCGAACCCGGGGATACCGTTTTACTTGATTGGCATCCATTGGGGACAGACTACCTCGGACGCGATATGCTCGCAAGACTCATGAAAGGAGCTCAAGTTTCATTGAGCATTGGCATAGTTGCACCGCTACTCTTCATCATCATCGGTATTCTGATTGGCAGTGTCGCTGGTTTCTTTGGCGGTGCTGTTGATTCAGCCTTAATGCGATTTACGGATTTCGTCATCGCACTTCCCTTTTTGTTATTCATGATCCTATTCATGGTTTGGTTTGGTATTGAAGCCGGTGGAAGTGGTATTCCGGCGATGGTGGTCGCGCTCGTTTTACTGAGCTGGCCGGGTGTTGCACGACTTGTGCGTGGCGAGGTTCTGCAGATTCGCGAGCACGGTTATGTAGAGGCATCGCGTCTTCTCGGAGGTTCCAATAGTTGGTTAATCGGTCGACACATGATTCCCAACACAATGGGTGTTGTACTAGTTTCGTTCACGTTTGCAGTTCCCGCAACCATTTTTACCGAAGCTTTTCTTTCATTTATTGGCATGGGAGTTGTACCGCCGACTCCATCTTGGGGTGCGATGTGTAATGACGGAATACGCACGATGGAAAAAACCCCGCATGAACTTCTGTTCCCTGCGCTGTTTATCAGCATCACGGTGCTTGCGTTTAACTTATTGGGAGATGGCTTGCGCGATGCACTCGATGCCCGTTTGAGGTCTCGTGAATGACAGCAAATTCACTTTTACAGGTCTCAAACTTACATGTGGAATTCACGACGTATGGTGGGATCGTGCACGCAGTTCGAGGTGCTGACTTCCATGTGGAACGGGGAGAAACTCTTGCGATCGTCGGTGAATCTGGGTGCGGCAAGTCGGTGGCAGTGCAGAGCGTATTGGGTCTCATTCCAATTCCTCCAGGACGAATTACGCAGGGTGAGGCGATCTTGGATGGACACCAAATTTTGGGTCATCAAACCATCGAAGGTAAGGACATTCGCGGAAACAGAGTCGGAATGATCTTCCAAGATCCCATGACATCATTAAATCCAACAATGACGATTGGTAATCAGATTGCTGAGCCATTGAAATTGCATCGAAAGATGTCGGGAGCACAAGCCAAGAAAAGAGCTATCGAATTGTTAGAAATGACAAAAATCCCCGAGGCTGCCAAACGCGCGTCGCAATATCCCTTTGAATTTTCTGGTGGGATGTTGCAACGCGCGATGATTGCGATGGCGATCGCCTGTGAACCCGATCTTCTTATTGCCGATGAACCTACAACAGCACTCGACGTGACTATACAAGCACAAATCTTGGAATTGATCAAAGACTTACAACAAGAAGTGGGCATGGGATTGATCCTCATCACTCATGATCTTGGTGTCGTGGCGGGTGTGGCAGACAGAGTAGTTGTAATGTATGCAGGAGAAATTCTTGAGTCTGGGACGGCAGACGAGATTTTTTTCGCACCATCGCATCCGTACACTCTCGGCCTCTTGAGCGCAATGCCAACCAATCGTCGGGATGTTGTACAAACACTAATGCCAATTCCTGGTAGTCCTCCAGATCTCTTTTCCCCACCGGAGGGTTGCGGTTACGCAGCACGTTGTCCTCAAGCGATGGAAGCTTGTGTTGCAAATCGTCCTACACAGTTCACAGTTTCCGACTCACATTTTTCCAAGTGCTGGCTTCACCATGAAGCCTGCGAACACAGAGTATTGGAGGTGCAGCAAGTTTGACTGAACCTCTTGTCCAGATCCACAAACTGACAAAACACTTTAGGCTTGGCATACGAGACACCGTACATGCAGTTGATGATGTTTCATTTGACATTCGTCCAAAGGAGATTGTTGGTCTTGTTGGCGAGAGTGGATCCGGTAAGTCGACTCTAGGTAAAACGATTATCGGTCTTCATGCGAAAACCGCTGGCAGCGTGACTTTCGCTGGCAGGCGGCTACCGTTTAGGTTTTCGACTAGCCACTTTCGTAAATTCGCCAACCGAATGCAGATGATCTTCCAAGATCCATACTCGTCCTTGAACCCCAGAATGACCGTCGGGGAAATTATTGCTGAGGGTCCAAAGTTACTTGGGACCAAGGGACGTGTGAAAATTAAACATGAGACACGGGAATGGTTAGAACGCGTCGGGCTTAACGCGGACCATGTCTCCCGTTATCCGCATGAATTTTCAGGGGGACAAAGACAACGGATCGGTATCGCACGCGCTTTAATTTTAGAACCTGATTTCGTTATCTGTGATGAACCGATTTCCGCGCTTGACGTTTCGGTGCAAGCACAGGTGATCAATCTGTTGGGCGAGCTTAAAGATTCTTTAGGACTCACGCTTTTATTTATCGCCCATGACCTGTCCATGGTGCGTTATGTGTCGGATCGAATTGCGGTAATGTATCTCGGTTCTCTGATTGAACTCGGTCCCGCAGATGAAGTATTTTTCAATCCAAAACATCCTTACACCCAAGTCTTGATCGGTTCAAATCCTGAACCCGATCCAAAATTTGAGCGGTCGCGTACATTTACAAAAATTCAGGGTGAAATTCCCTCACCAGTCAACATTAAACCGGGCTGTCGCTTTGCTAGTCGGTGTCCAAAAGTCATGGATGTTTGTCGAAAGAAAGCACCTGAGCTACGAAACATCGCTGCTAACGGCAAAGAGCGACTTGTCGCTTGCTACTTATACGAAGACGAGTAATTTGTAAAATCAAATAGTTGTGCGAGTTCTTTCTCCACAAACCACATGTAAACGTGGGACATTTGTTGTGAACAAATTCACTGTCTCACCTATCACCACAGACCTTTCATAGGAGTTATTGTGTTTTCAAAGATTCCAGACATTTTTGTCAAACTAATTTGCCTCACAGTGCTGTTACTACCCGCCAGTGTCTTGATTGCGCAAGCGGAAAACGACGAAGGACAAGTCGTAGCCGCTAACGACGAGATTGAGGAAGTAAAGGTAGTCGGGTCTCGACGACTCGACCGATCTGCAGCGGATTCCCCAGTACCCGTTGACGTGTTGCAATCCGATGAATTTCTTGCTCAGGGCGGTAACGATATGGATGACCTTCTTGCGGCCTTGGTTCCCTCCTACAACGTTTCATTAGAACCTATCAGTGATGCCGCGACATTCATTCGACCTGCAGTATTACGATCACTGTCGCCCGACTCTACGTTAGTACTGGTTAATGGCAAACGCCGTCATCGTGCCGCGGTGATAGCGCTTCTGGGCGCTGGGGCTTCCGGAGGTGCACAAGCACCGGACCTTTCAGTGATCCCTGCGGTTGCTATTGAGCGAGTTGAAGTATTAAGAGATGGTGCTTCGTCTCAATACGGATCAGATGCAATCGCCGGCATCATGAATTTTGTGCTACGAGAAGATACTGATGGCTTCTTGCTTGATGTAAAAACAGGCCAGTATTTTGAAGGCGATGGTGCGCAAATTTCAGTCGCTTCATATATCGGCTTCCCTCTCAGTGATGTAGGGTTCGCGACTTTTGCCGCAGAATGGAAGGAACAGGAAGCGACCAGCCGGAGTGCCCAACGCAACGATGCTCTAGATTTGATTGGCGCAGGGAATACTGATGTACGTCAACCGGCAGCGCAAATTTGGGGTTCCCCAGATATTTACGACGACTTTAAGATTTGGGCAAATGTAGGAGTTGAAGTCAGCGACAACAGCGAAGCCTACGCATTTGGAAATTGGGCTGAACGAGAAGTGGTCGGTGGCTTTTATTACAGAAATCCACATACTCGAGGCGGGGTGTTTCTCGGCGATGTAGTCGATGGATTCAATACCGTTAAAGTTGCCGATTTGACTGGAGACATGTCCGGAAACTGTCCTGTTGTTAGGATCGTCGACCATGTTGCGGATCCGGACGCTCTTGCCGCGATTCGCAATGACCCAAATTGTTATTCTCTAATTGAGAAATTCCCTGGAGGGTTCACACCTAACTTCGGTGGACAAATCGCTGACCTCGCGCTTGTCGGCGGCATGCGTGGAACTCTAGACAACGGTTGGTACTTCGATGTGAGTGCGTCGATTGGCCGCAGTTATGCGCTCTTCTACATATTCAACACGATTAATCCGCAACTCTTGAGCCTTCGAAACGACATTCCAGTGCATTACGAATCTGGCGCATACACGGAAACAGACCGCGTATTTAATATTGATATGGCGAAACCAATAGACCTAGACAATGGACTTGTAGTCAACTTTGCTTGGGGTTATGAACAACGTCGAGATTCGTTTCGCATAAGCAATGGCGAACCTAATTCTTACTACATTGATCCAAACTTGGCTGCTCAGGGATTCGGAATCGGATCGAATGGATTTCCTGGCTTCCCGCCGACCGATGCAGGAATTAACAGCGTCGACTCTACCGCGTTCTATGTCGATTTAGAATCGGATGTATCAGAAAATTTCCTGCTCGCGGGAGCACTACGTTATGAGAATTACCCAGATTACGGGGACACCTTGGACGGTAAATTAGCCGCGCGTATTGAAATCAATCCCTCGACCGCGATTCGTGGCGCAGTTAGCACAGGATTTCGAGTACCGACTGCTGGACAAGCGAATCTACGAAACGTGACCACAGAATTCAACATGGGAATGCTTGCAGACATCGCTACGTTACCTCCAACGAATCCGATCGCCATTCAGAAAGGGGCACAGCCGCTAACACCCGAGAAGTCAGTCAATACGACTATCGGAATCATCGGTTCATTTGCCGACATCGATGTAACAGTCGATTGGTACAACATTGAAGTGAAAGACCGTATCGCATTCACAAGCCGTTTCCATTTATCCGATGCTGATATTGAAGCTCTGCTCGCTGAGGGGGTCGCAGATGCTTCGAGTTTTTCTAGCGTAAGATTTTTGTCAAATCAACAAACCCTGAAGACCTCAGGGATTGATATAGTTGCGACTACATCAAGGGAGTTTGCCGGGGGAGTGTCTAATTTCTCAGTTGCAGCAAATTTCAACGCTGTTGAGCTGTCTTCATTCAACCCAGAATTTACTTCCGACAATCGCAAGAATCAGATTGAAGACGGGCAACCTGCGACGCGTATCACCGCTACGTGGAATCATCGAGTGAACCAAATCAACGCAATGGTTAGGTTGAGATATTACGGTGAGTACTACGACACACCCACGAATGATGCAGATGCAGCTTATTACCCAGATGCGGTAGCGATTTGGGATGCTGAAATCTCCTTCCACATGAATGATGGAATGACGATTACAGGTGGTATGCAGAACATGACTGACGTGTATCCGTCAGAAAATCCTAACGGAAATATCGCCGGGCTCCTTTACGGGGAACAATCGCCCTATGGTTTCAACGGTGGATATATCTACGGAAGAATTACCTGGCAACGATAACTTCAAACACTTAGACTTTAACTTTAAGGGCACACAATCGCTACCGCGGTTGTGTGCTTTTTTTGTTGACTTCTAAAGAATAGGGCTGAGGGCGTACTGACGAGGTGAAGTCTAAAAACTCGCCACTAGAAGCTACATTTATTGAACAATGTGCCTCACCGGAACAGGCGTACGTTTCAACAAGTGAAAGATCGTCGAGAAAATAGGAACGTTTAAAGTATGTCCGTTTCAGTTGATTCTATTTGTTGAACTAGACTTCGAAGGCTGAAAAAGCCGATCACGAACACTAGCAAGGTGGTTCCAAACGCGATGAAAAACCACCACGAGTTATAAATCACCAACGCGACTACCCAGCTGAGAGTCATCAAGACGACACTTACCCACAGAAAATGCGGTTTGAATACCACTTTAGCTGTACGCCACGAAACTTCGTGGGCATTTACATTTGTACTAACTTGGTATGTGTAGAAGATACAGTTGCATACTGAGAATACTAAGAAGAGTATTAAAACTGAAATCTGTATCCAAAGTGGAACCCAGTCATCTGTGAAATATTCCAGAAGTGAATATCCCAAAAAAGCGATTATTACCAAAAGAGTCAACAACAACCACCGCCAGTTGAAGCTAGGGGTAACAATTTTTTCCTGTTGTGCTGGTTCTTTCATTCAACTCTCGTCTTGAGACCCAATGACTGTTTGATATCAATAACTAGATGTCGTGTCTCACCCAACGATTCTATGCATAAATCGAAAGAAGAACATTCTGAGGTAGACAACTCATAACTTCGGTCGAACTGCTATTAGAGCTGAAGAAAGACATCCATGTAGCATTCGCCCTTAACGTGAAGCAGCGAGAGCGAACAATGGAAGAATTTAAGCAAATCACTGTCTGCGTGTTGTGGATGCGTCCACCATTACCCATCGTACTCTCTCCTGTAAAAATCGCTCTTTAGAACGCGGTTTTTTTGTTGAAAAGATCTACTTCGAGTCTCTGAAGTATGGTACCTGTTTCGTCACGGTATTCCACTGTGAAGTTTGCCGTCTCCCAATCGAGTTTTAAGAAGCCAAAATTGTTAACTCGAACATTCTCCTCCGTGACGCGATAACGATTTGTTTCACTCGCACCAAAGCCGACTCGAGATGTAAACGAACTGGAAGTGAATTCGATCAATTCGTTTTCGATTTTTGGACTGTCTGTTGGTACCAACCGAGACGTTTCAGCAAGATGGCGATCGCCACTCAGGACAATCGATCGTGCACTTGTCTGAGAGAGAAGTTCTACCAGTCTATCTCGTTCATGCGGAAAACCACCCCACCGCTCAAAACAATGCTCTTCGGGAATCACTTGAATCCCAGACACAAAAATGTGCAGCGCTGCCGGCTCATTTAGTTGTTTTTCCAACCAACTCCATTGAGCCGCACCAAGCATGGTAGTGTGCTCGTCGGCAGAAGGAACGATGTTTCCGGCCGCACATTCGGCCGCTTGAGAGTCGCGTTTCCAAGAAGAGCGAAAGTACCTGGTGTCAGACAAAATCACTTGGATCCCTTCCTCGCCCTCACCAATCCAAACCGATTCGTAATTTCCAGCGCGTGTTGCGCGGGCACTACTAGGTTCAATATCCCAAAACTCTAAAAATTTTTGCTTAGAAAATTCTTTGTGCTCGAAACTGCCATCACCATCGCGCTGTCCGTAATCATTGTCGTCCCAGATAGCCAAGATTCGACTGGACATCCGTAATTCTCCAAACTGGGGAGTCTCCCTGAGTCTAGTGTAGTTTGCGTCGAACTCTTCGGATATCACATCTGTTTTCATCCGAGATAGGTCAAGATACACGTTGTCCCCCATGAAGATTGTGACATCTGGATTTGCTTTTAGCAGTTCCTGCCATATCGGATGATTTGGTTTTTCATCGTTGATGCAAGAAGCAAAAGCAATTGAGGTGGTCTCGGCAATCGCACAAGGCGAGAGTGCACAGAGGTACCACAAGAAAAACAATTGCTTTCGAAAAGAACTTAAGACGGGCAATGCGTTACTGCGGAACATCAAACAAAGCAGCAAGTTGGTCAATCATCGCGCCAGCTAGCTGTTCTGGTTCGTTAATCGTAACCGCGCGGCTGTAATGATTAGTGACGTCGTGTCCTATGCCAATAGCGATGAGTTCAACGCGTGATTGATTTTCAATCATGTCGATGGCATATTTCAAATGTTGTTCCAAGTAATTGCTGGGATTTGCGAGTAGCGTCGAATTGTCAACAGGCAAACCGTCGGAAATGACCATCAGTACTTTGCGTTGTTCAGGTCTGTTCGTCAGCCGGTTGTGCGCCCAAATGAGTGCTTCACCATCAATGTTCTCTTTGAGAAGTTCTTCACGCATCATGACTCCCATGTTGTTCCGACAACGTCTCCATGGCATGTCGGCAGCTTTAAAAACAATGTGCCTGACATCGTTCAATCGTCCAGGGTTTTCAGGCTTTCCCGCACTAATCCAATCTTCTCGAGACAGGCCACCGCGCCACGCACTTGTCGTGAATCCCAAAATTTCTACGCTAACGCCGCATCGTTCTAAAGTACTGCCCAGTATATCTCCACAGATAGCAGCTGTCACGATCGACCGTCCTCGCATCGACCCTGAACTGTCGATGAGCATTGAAACGATCGTATCTCGAAATTGCATCTCCTTCTCGCGCTTAAACGCCAATGGATTCATGGGATCGACGATTACTTGCTCTAGTCTTGAGGCATCAAGAGTCCCCTCATCGAGATCGTATTCCCAAGTGCGATTTTGCTTTGCTAGTAATCGTCGATGCAATCTGTTTGCTAACTTTGCTGTAGCCTGTTTTAGTGGAACTAACTGTGAGTCCAACGTGGCTCGCAGCTTGATTCTCTCATCCGCATCACACAGTTCTGCAGCGCTCACTACTTCATCATACTTCGTGGTATAAGGGTAGTACTGAAAGTCGCGGCTAATGTTGCCGCCTTTGTCGATGTTTGTTTGAGGTAGATCGTCGGCTTCCGCATCGCCCTGGTCTTCGTACTCCTCCCCATCGATGCTCGCTTCTACCTGAGCCGAACTCGCGTCGGTTTCATCACTTCCTTCTTCATTGTCCGCTGCGATAAATTCGTCTACAGAAGCGTCCTGTTCGTCTTCCCGCTCCGAATCAGTGTCGGTTTGTTGATCAGACTCCGATGTATCCAACTGCTGCTCCTGTTCCCTAATCAAGCCTAGGTCCTTCAGAATATCGCGGCAACGTGCAGCAAAGGTCACTTGATCACGGATACAAGTGGACAATGCTTCAATGGCATCGCCAGCTTGTTGGTGCACGTAATCACGCCAGAATCGCGCGACGTTTTCCGCGGCGGGAGGTAGCTTGCGACCGGTTAGCTGTTCTCGCACGATCAATCCCACTGCAACACCGAGGGGAGCATCAGTTGCCGCAGTAATTCGATCGAACATGGCTTGTCGACATATCTGATCCAACGAAGCATCAAGATTCTGTGCTACGCCTTCCATCCTTAGCGCGCCAAGCGAAGTTACTCTTGCATCTTCGACCCATTGAAACAACTCTCGAGCGGGTCCAGCCGGTGGACAGTGGTGAGTATGGACTTTGATGTCGTGAAACCGAACTCTAAGAGCTAGTTCGTCACCGATTCCGCGAATCGCGTTAAGTTCTTCCGGCGAACACCCAAGTTCAGGCGATACTACACGTACGGTATCACCTTGTAATTCTGGATTCTCTTTACAAAAAGCAACTTCTAGGTTGTCGTTTTCGGCAAGCGCTCGAATAGTAGCCGTCATCGCGCGCTTGAAGGATTCCAAAGGACTATCGGAAAACGCGCTAGCCATCCCAAAGTTGTGTGTTTTCGATTACTAGAGCAACGTGAGCAACCATGGTTCTCTACGTACGTAGTGTAATTTCAGCACTCGCGTCGCCGAGATCTTCCCCCATGCACCGTTGATAGTATTCAGCTATCGTTGGTCGTTCAAGTTCATCGCACTTATTTAAGAAAGTTACGCGAAATGCAAATCCCAGATCATCAAATATCTCTGTGTTTTCCGCCCAAGTGAGCACCGTTCGCGGCGACATAACCACTGAGACATCTCCATTCATAAAACCCTTGCGAGTGAGATCAGCAACGTTAACCATATTCGCTAATACGCGTTGTCCATCAGGTCGTTTCTGCCAAGACTGAGCCTTGCGATACACAATGTCGACTTCCACATCATGCGTTAAATAGTTTAAAGTTGCCACAATATTCCAGCGGTCCATTTGACCATGATTTATCTGCTGAGTGCCGTGGTACATGCCTGTCGTGTCGCCGAGACCTACCGTGTTAGTGGTTGAGAATAAACGAAACCAAGGGTTCGGTGTGATCACGCGGTTTTGGTCGAGTAGGGTCAGTTTGCCTTCGACTTCAAGTACGCGCTGAATCACGAACATGACATCGGGTCGCCCGGCATCGTATTCGTCAAAAACCAAGCAGGTAGGGTGTTGTAACGCCCAAGGTAACAAGCCTTCTTTAAAAGTTGTGATCTGTAGCCCATTTTCCACCACAATTGCATCTTTCCCCACAAGATCGATTCGGCTTATATGACTGTCAAGATTTACGCGTACGCAGGGCCAATTCAAACGAGCGGCTACCTGCTCAATGTGAGTCGACTTACCGGTTCCGTGATATCCCTGAATCATCACGCGGCGATTGTGTGCAAAGCCAGCAAGAATGGCCAGTGTAGTGTCATGGTCGAAGTGGTAATTTTCGTCTAAATCAGGAACATAATCGGTACGTTCGCTGAAAGCTGGAACCTCGACATCCTTGTCGATGCCAAACGTTTCTTCAATATGTACGGTAGTGTCCGGTTTCATGTCGGGACAGAGACCGGACTCGTGAGGATTCATGTCGTATTACGTGAGAAAAACTGATCAAAACGTCCTATCGCACCGATGGACGAATGAAATAGAGAAAAAGGAATTTTACGTAAGCAATTACTTCTCGTTTGAAGTATGCTGCATATGAACAAAGACTTTCAAATTGGATTAGTTGGACTGAACAACACGAACGCTACGCTTCAGATTTTCAACGGTTTAGCTCACACGTTCATAATAGAAACGCGATTTTGAGTCCGGCACGAATCAGTTAATCTAAATACCTAGCGAGCACGTTGAACACTCACCTTTACCGACAGGCGAGTACCGATCACACCAATAGAATTTCTTGACGCTCAATTAGTTAAGAGTGAGACAAAGTTCAGAGGGGACTCTGTCAACTCACTCTTCCTGAGTCGGTGTATACAAATGAATCTCGATGTTCGTTACTTCATGATTCACTTCTACTCGTTATGAATAGTCACTGAAATCACGGCGCGATACTTCGTTGGTATAGTTTCCACGGTTTTTGAACTGGACAAACCACAATTCGCGAACAAACTGGTACAACCAAAAATCCAAATGGTCAGAAGAGTCGATACAAAGCTCACTGATTGAAACTCGCCGCGCTACAACGAATCGTTTTGATTACGGGCGTTGTGCGAGACGCGAGGGCGATTACTTTCTAAATGTGTGTCAACACACTTACGACATTTCGAAGTTTTCTCATCGAATTAGCCCAGGCGCAAACAAGTTAGAAGAACATCATTCTTGATCGCGCATAGCCTCATACAACTCATCGTAAGCGCTGTTTAGACGACTCCTGTGTTCGGATTGAACTAATCCTTGAAGAGTTGTGATTTGAGCCGTAGTAAAACGGCCGGTGTCTTTATGGTACTTGTAGAGAAGTCTCGCCGCTTCCGCACGTAATATTGGTCTCTCCATCTGATCTAAAGCTGCGAATAGACGGTCAGGAGCATGATGCGCGACAGTACTAAGTGGAGCTTTTATGTCTAACGATTCGTTCTTACACAATTCGAACAACAAATCCATCGCTCTCGAAGCGTCTTCATGGTCTATCAAATCTCTGATTACAGATTCGTACGCATAAGTTGTCGTGGAAGCGTCCCGCATCTGAGATAACATCGATACGGCGACATCGAGTTGGCCAACGTGCGAAATCCAGGCAACGACTTTTCCTTCCATGCCTACTTCTCCATCCTCAAGTGGCTGAGTTAATGCCGACTCAAGCGCTAATTGCGGATTGGATTCTGCGAGACTATAAAAGGCAGTTAGTTTTAAATCTGTCTGAACGTCTGCAACATCTGGGGCCGTATGAATCCAGTCGAGTACACCGGCAAGGTCTTGTTGCGCCCAACCCCTCACCAGCGTATCTATGGCGTTATTTCGTACGATTGGATCTGTTATGTCACTCAACGTCTTCAATACAAACTGTGGAGACGCTCCCGCGATCGTCGTCAGTGCCCATTCGCGCGCGTAGGTTTGAAGATGCTCTGGCAAGGTTTCAAGCTCACCCATGATTGTGTAAGGGTCTCGCTCCGCCCAGGTTCGAACGGTTCGGTGTTGTAGCCGCAACCTTAAACCGCGAAGCGTTATGTCCGATGCGCTAGCAAGTGCTGCTCTCGGATCCGTTTTGGACCACTGATCAACGAATTCTTCGGCAAGCTGGCGATACCCTGTGTCGGTCTCGTGTTGCGTTCGATTGGCGACAAGGTCGAAGGCTAGCTGAGGATCTTTGTTTAGGAGTTTGTCGATAACGATTTCGGTTGTCTCCAACAACGAAAACGCGGGGGGCAAAGCGTCGCGCATTTTGCTAAAAACTTCGACACCGTCCTGAACCACCCAAGCAAAAGCGATGTGAGACAGCATTTGTAATGGTGAGTCGCCAAGGTCTTCCCAACGATCACGGTTGTGGTCCACAAATCTCATCCACTCCAATTCTGGTTTTTCTACTGTGTCGCTCACTACTGCATATGCAAGCCACTCTCGATCCAGACGGCGTGCTAACTGTCGCCGTCGTTCTACGGTTAAGTCTTCTCGTTCAAGGAGAATACTCGTTAATGCAAACAATTGGGAATCTTCATCAAGCTTCTCGACATATCTAAGTGATTCTTCCAAGTTAACGCGAGACCACTCTCGATAGAACACATCAAGCAGCGTAATTCGCTGATCTCGAGTCAGTTCATCGGTGATCAGAGCTAACGCCATGGTCGGATCAATTACCACCGATCGCTGCACAATACCTTGTTGTACTTCAAACCGTAGACTCAAGGAATCGAACGATTCAACTTGATCCCAATACCGCTGTAACGACGCCGCGTCGGCTCGGTCAAGCAAGCCGTTAAGAGCTACCGTTCTTGCAAACATACTCTCAAAACGATCTAGTTCTGTAAGTTCCTGAAGTGCTTCTACCCGTACTTGACTATTGGTCCGATTGGTACCAGCAACCGAGGTGTTGTTTGTCTTCCTCTGGCCATTTGAAACTCGTGAATCTAGAGTATCGACGCTTGAGTTCGAGAGAAAGTATCCTGATACAAAGGCTACCAGAGCTGTAGTTGTTAGAACGACGGCTAATAGTGGTCCGTTAAATGTCTTGCGTTCCACAGTCCGAGCACTCTTGCTAATGTTCAATTTTCCTTCGTGCCTAATTTCTTATGAACTTGTTGCAACTTCAAGGTTTTCGAATTCTGCGACATCGAAAACATATCTGAAAGTCTGGTCCATGTGACCCGAAAAAATTCTCAAAATAGAAAACACGACCCCTCCGTTCCTCTAGTCAACGGGCTCTTCTTGCCGCAGTTGACGGACACTTTCTGCAGCTTTTATAAACCGTGGAGATACCGTTCGCGGTTTTGCTCGCTTTATGCGTTCAAGAATCTCCAGTTCTTCGTCCGAAAACATGCCATGGTCATCGCTGTACCGTATAAGCCAGTTAGCTAGTTCTGCCTTAGCGTATGCCGAAGAGATCTTATCAAGAGCTTCGAATACCTGGCGGGGGGCTCTTGACGCCAAAGACAGGGTCGAATACCTAGTCCCCATTGGTTCAACTTCGCACATCTCTATCAACAGTTCAATAGCTCTTGCGGAATCGTTTTCCCAAGATATGCAGTCGAAAATTACCCAATCGTACGCCTCTCTGCGCGTTGGTCCGGCACGTACTTTTGGTAACATTGAAACGGCTGAGTCGATGTCCCGCGCCATCAAATCGAAAATTACCCTTCCTTCCCATCCCTGACCCTCGGTATTGAGTGGTAAGGTCACAGCAGTATCAAAAGCCTTTTGAGGATTCGTGCGCGCTAATTCTCGCAGTGCAACTTCTATCAATTCGCTACGATAATGTGCAACCTTGGGATCTGTCGAGATCCAATGGAGAACATCGTTTACATTTTTTACTGCCCAATTGGCAACAACGACCGCTGCAACTCGATCGCGTTGTTCGCGTTCGCGAAGATCTCCTAAACTGTCAGCGACCTTCTCCGGTGAAGACACAGCAATTTCAATCAAGGCAATCTCATGCGCTAAGGATTGCAAGTTCTCTGGTAGATTGTGAATTTGACCTAACATTCCGGGGGGATCCGACTGAGCAAATTCTTCTAATACACGTCTCTGAAGTTCTCGCCGGAATGCACGCGCCTCTACGGTGAAGGTGGAATCAAGTGCTGCATCTACATCCCATTCTGCCCACTCGCCGACGAGCTTAACAGCCAGTTCCCGAAATCTCTCATCCGAGTCTCGATTCACTAGTTCCACGAGGAACTCCATAGCAAGTTGAGGTTGAGCGAGCAACAATTGGCTCGATACAAACTCTGCTGTCGCTAACAGAGAAAAATCGGATGGAAGAGCTTCACTCATGATCTCGATCACATCCACCCCGTCTTGAACTACCCAAGCATGCACAAGGTAGCCAAATAGTAGAGACTGGGAAGAGTTGAATTTCTGAAAATTCGCAAAGTTTGATTCAACAAAGTTCTTGAATTCCACGGCTGGGTTTGCAATCACAGGCTGTGTAGTTGCACTATTTAGGACTTCAATTGCTATCCATTCGCAGTCTAACTCTCGAGCGATCTGTCTTCGTTCGGACACCGACAGATCTTCTCGTGCGAGAACCATTCCTGAGACTGCGGCTTCTTTACTCGCTTGATCAAGACTAAGTGCACGGACCCGAGCTTCATCCAAACTGGCTAAAGACCACTCCAAAAACACAAGCTTGATCAAGTTAAGTCGGTGTTCTTCAGGGCTGTGTTTCAATACCGCATTCAGTGCCTCTGGTGGATCAAGTACAGCCCACCTTCGGACAATCTTTTGTTGTACTTCTTCTCGAAACTTTGGAGCGTCTATAACTTTTCCTTGCTCCCAGTATGTTGCTATCACTTGTACATTGGCTTCAGCAAGTATTTCTAGGAACCGGCTGATTCGCGCAAAGCGACTTTCGAATTGAGACGGATCTAAAGCTTCTGACAAGGAGAGTAGATTCTCTTCTGTCGGGCTACTTGTAGTGGCTCTCTGAGTAGATATCGGAACTTCTTTAGTCGCTACGTTTGAGCTCTCGAACTTTCTTTGGGAAGCAAACAAGTAACCCAAAGCAAAAGATATGGCAACAACTACTACTGTAATCAGAGGTAACAGTAGTTTAGGATTTGCTTTTAGAAACGTGTTTCTCAACGATGTTCCTTGGATCTAATCCAGTCAGAGGTTCCTCAATTTCCTAAACACTTAGAGTAATTCAAACTCATTTCCGGATCAGCTCTCAGCGATGTGCTAGTTAGACGATACGAAACTACATCTGTTTCAGTACTGTCACGTTTTTTGAGACTCTGCTGCACGTGCGATTTGCCACAGTTTTATCTTCCTAAATATGTATCCGAAAAATATGCCCGCGCTAAGCATAACCGTGCAAAAAAGCACCCTTTCCCAAAGTGTTGGAAGAGGGTCTAATATCATGATCACAAACGTGAGCAAGAAAGCCATACGAACGATTTCTCCCATTCCTACAACCCCACCACTATCGTTTTTCTTACTTTCCTGTGCCATGATCACTTGTCAAACTAGCTAAACCAGACGACACTGAAGCTCCTCAACTAAGTTCTTTGCGAAAAAAAATCGCTTAGCTTCATTGTACTAATTTTGAATCGGTTCTGTCGGTGTCTCAGTGTGAAGGAGACTCACGCTAAGAAATTGATGAAGAATTATTGGAAAGGAAAACACTACTCTATGGTGCGTCAAGAGCAAATCGTCGCGTTGGTGCAATCGGGTCGATTGACAAAAAGCCTATGGCGACGGAAATTGGATTGGTCGAAAGACGCTCAGGAGGGTTAGTTAATACAGAATATTCCATACCGACTCTTGCCTCTCGAGTTGCAGTCGCAGCTAAGGGACTTTTGAGTAATCAGGACAAACACCGGGCCGGTACAAATTTGTATCTGTGGATTAACTAGTAAGTTAGGAAGCTGGGAGTGATTTTTGTTCTTGTTCTGAACTTGTGCCCTACAGATCCATTCGTTCGTATTCTTCAAGTACGCGATTTCGTAAGGGAGCGAGAGCGTCTTTACGACTCAGAACTTGTAAATCTGACAATAATACGTGAATCGGACTCAGTAATTTTCTAGGTTTGTTTCAGGTTGTAGAATGAGTGAAAGTGTTTCAAAAGTTTTCCAGCAGATCTAGGAGGGATGCCTGGTTTCATGAAATTTTTTTTCTCTCCACGGAATGGGTTCTGAATATAATTGCTTTAGTACCGACATATTTGGTTGAGACTAGTGGCTTGCGATAGTGAGCGGGGTTTTTAGCGACTGCATCCACTTACTCACACATTCTGTTGGATAACAACCGTAAACGGTTGACAAGGGGTAGAGCATTTTGTCGTATTCCCCTTCAATAAAAAACTCATCGAGTAATACCTAAGGAGACTATGATGAAGAAACTACAATTGATGATCGTCGCACTATTTTTGACGGCGTTATCAACGTCTGCTCAAGAAACGGCCGTTAAAGAATTTGGGGCATTTTTAGGTACGAGTGTTGATATTATTGAAAACAGTCAATCCCAAAAGAATATCTCGCTCGCGGTACAGACAATGATATTTCCCGATATTAATGGAACGAAACAGTATAGTTTCTATTACGGTGGTGGAGGATCTATTGCAAATACGAACGGGGTGCATGACACGGCACAGACTATTTTTGGTGAATTTGGAATCAAAACAAAATATGTGACTCCGTTTATCAACGTGTCTTTCACAAGGGAGCAAGCAGGTTATCAGGAAGAAACCGAAACCGAAACAGACATTGACGACGATGTCGCAGACATATGTGAGATAGACCCTGAAGCATGCGCGGATCTCGAAGAAGAAGAGCCGACCGACCTTGTGGATTTGTTTTACGGGTCTGGCGTAAATTTTGGGATCGGAGTTCTAGTAAACAATCCCATCACAGATACGTTTAGTGCAAAAATTTCAAGCGTGATTAGCGCTGATTTAGCATTCGATATCCGGCTATTCTATCAGGCTCCTATTATTGGTCAAGCCAAGCCGGTATTCTCCATAGGATATAAAAGGGTTGTTGGCGAAAGCGAATCCGGTGCTGGTCAACGCGACGGCGATGGTATATCGCTAACTATCGGAATTTCTCGTCGATTGTAAGAACTAATAAATCACTATAACAACGGCCGGTCTCTGTCGTCTTACAGGTACCGGCTAAGGTGATAAATTTTTGGCAATCTCGGAATTAGCGGGATTGACCGCGATTCGTTCCCCGAATTAGCAGCTAGTCATGATAAATTGCGCGTCGTGAATGGAGCGATTCCTTTCACTTTGCGTGTTGCGTTTAGTTTCTTGTCAGTTGTGATTGTGTTGGGAGTCTTGCTCTCAACAAAAAGATTCTGACGTATTTTGAAAAATTCTTCGAGGAAAGACGGCTAGAGTTTGTAGAAACTTTCCTACACGTTAAATGTGGTAATCAATAACACCAAATTTAGCGAGTAGACATAGTCGTCTAACAATCTTTCCTTATAAGCGTCGATCTCGTAGGGGCTAGGAATTTCCATTGCTCTCTTGATAGGAAGTAGAGGAGTGCACGAAGTTGTTACTCAGATTATTACCTCAAAAGCTAACAGAAAAGCGAGTTCCCAGTAGTCTCGGATATGTCTTTCCTCGAATTTTGCTGGAACCATGATCGTAGATAGGTGTGTGTCGCGCAATCCACAACATGTTAGTTGAAAAGAAATTTAGTTCTAAACGGGTCGGTAGCCAATAAC
Organism: Gammaproteobacteria bacterium; assembly: GCA_009840305.1. Taxonomy (GTDB): domain Bacteria; phylum Pseudomonadota; class Gammaproteobacteria; order Pseudomonadales; family Azotimanducaceae; genus Bin55. The sequence goes on from VXNY01000024.1 coordinate 138,193, forward strand.
AAAAATTAAAGCGGCACTTAGGGATTTTTTATTCGTCCGTTTCCTAAGCTTCGTAATCCACGCGTAACCGGGTTGCATCTGTCGCCAAAGTTCGGTTTTGGTATCCTGCAAGATTTAACAACATCGATTCCAAAGCAAGCCACGAGTCTCCGTGCAAGATGCCTTTTTGTTGACAATCTAAGTGCGCGCACTCGCTAATCAGTCTTTCAAGTCCTACTCGACCGAGCCGCTTTATGACTCTTTCACCTACACGACGACGGTTCGTCGTTAGGTGAACGCGACGACCGCAAGCTAAGTCATGGTACTTACGTAGCTGAGAACCTAAAGCGCCGACAAGGAACAATGGTTGCGCTCCTTCTCTGCGAACGGCTGCTAGCATTGTCGATAGCTTGTTTACGTTTCCATTGCAAGCAGCATCTACCAAATCAAACGCACCACTGATGCTCCAATTTATTCGCGTCAATTCTTCGATTCCCACCACGGTGTCTTCGTTCAAAAATATCAACCGAAGCTTTTCCAGTTCTTGTTGAGCAGCAAAGAGATTTCCATCGGTTAGATCCGAAAGTTCCGCAATCGCTTCATTACTTAGTTTTAAACCTAGAGCTTGCGCCCGATCTCTAATCCAAGAGGACAGCTTCGCGGCCGGAACTGCGTCAATGATGACAGTAGTAGCCAGAGCAGATATTGATTTAAACCACGCTGCGTTACGAAACCGGTAGTCCCATGACCAACCGCGTAATATCAGAATCGTTTCACCCTTTACGATCTGAATCCATTCTGCTAAGGCCGTTTGCACTGTTGAAGTGAGTACATTCTTGGTGAGACGGACATCGAATAGGCGTTTTTCTGCGAACAGCGAGCGACCCGACGCATCAGCTAATAGAGAATACCAATCATCTGGTTGCGCGATCTCCACACGTTCGATTTCCGCGAAACCCCGCCCTTCAGCCTCGGAAGCAATAAGAGCGACGCTTTCCTCAACAAGAAGTAGTTCGTTACCCGCTAAGAAATACAACGGGTTGAGTTGCTCTTCTACACTTTGTTTAAATTTATCAAAAGTGACGATCACTGTACGTGATACTCACTCCGACTCCGATCCCTGCTGACGCGCGTAACGAAGGTACAGATCATGTACAAAATCATCAACAACACCCTGAATGAGTTCAGTTCTCACTTTCTGTTCTTCTGCTGACGTGCTAAGTAACTGATTAGGATGCACTCTCACGCGCCCTGCTTTAGTGAATGAAATATTTTCCGCACTCTCTTCGTCTCCGTTAAACCAAAGTTTGAACGTGACCTGAAGAATCAGTTCATACTCTTGTAATCCCTCTCTAGGCACAACCAAAGAAGTAGACTTCTGTAAGTTTGAATCCTTCAAACGAATTGACAAATCTGCACTTTCAGAATCGGACGCAGATACTTCATTGAGCAAAAACGCGAGTATGAGTTCTTTTTCAAGGATTGGAGACTGAGCTATGTCAATGTTGACCGAGGACAGGTACGTGCCGAGCGTCGTCGTTCGAAGATAGAAGCCACACCCAGACACCAACACTAGCGTTGCAACAAACAAGAAGAACGACCTGAAGCACCAAAAGATTCTCATTGCAGGACTACGCTGCGGGTTTTGTAACAAAATTCAACATCCGGTTCTTCACGTAAATGGTCCGTTGAACGTCAACCCCTTCAAGGTGTCGTACTAGATTGGGTTGCGTCTTTGCGAGCTCTACTACTTCGCTGTCGGAGCTATCAACCGTAACATCAATCATCGCGCGACGCTTACCGTTCACCGAGACTGGAATGGATACGGTTTCCACCTTGAGTAATTCAGCGTCATAGGAAGGCCACCATCCACAAGCAAAAAGACCACCTTGGCGTCCTAATTGCTCATGGAGTTCCTCGGCAATGTGAGGACAGAAAGGCGAAACCAAAACTACTAAGGGTTCAACCTCTGATATCAAAGGGGTACGTCCTTCCGCACGAACTTCGTTGAGATATTCCATCATCGTAGCTATTGCGGTGTTATATCGAAGCTGGCTCAATGCATCCGTGACCTGTTTGATGGTGCGATGCAACGATGCTTTGAGCGGAGATTCTGATGTACTCGGTACTGCTTCATGAACGGACTGCCACAACCTGTTCAAAAATTTATAGGGACCTTGAATTCCGTCTTCACGATAGTCACCACCCTGCTCAAAAGGTCCTAAGAACATGAGATAGAGTCGTACTGTGTCAGCTCCGAATTTAGCTATTACCGAGTCCGGTACGATCACGTTGCCTCTACTCTTGGAAATTTTCCGTCCTTTGCGAATCAATAAACCATGTGCACGAAACTTTCTATAAGGTTCTTCAAAATTCAATATACCCATGTCATAGAGCGCCATTGTCAGGAATCGAGAATACAGCATGTGCAAGACCGCGTGTTCATTCCCGCCGATGTAAGAAGTAACCGGAAGCCACTTATGAAGAATTTCTGAGTTGAACGGCTGATTCTTCGTAGCCGTACATGGATATCGGAGGAAGTACCATGCACTATCCAAGAAGGTATCCGAAACATCAGTTTCGCGCCTAGCGTCTTTACCACATGTTGGACAAGGTACGTTAACCCAGTCTGGGTCCCTAGACAGAGGGCTTTCGCCACGATCGTTAGGACGAAAATCCTCTAGATAGGGGAGTAGAACAGGCAAATCCGATTCTGGCACAACAACGGGACCACAATCGCTACAGTGAATAATCGGAATAGGTGGCCCCCAATACCGTTGCCGCGAGATACACCAGTCATGTAATCGGTAGGAGATCGCCACTCTTGCAAGGTTGTCCTTGTGCAACCACTCTACTATTTTGTCCTTTGCGTCCGCGACGTCTAAGCCATCAAATCTACCAGAGTTGACCAAAGTACCGTCGCCTTCGTATGCGGCGATGAGATCTATCATGTTGTTCGCGCCGGGTTCCGCAATTACACGCCGAATGGGTAGATCGAACTTTGTTGCAAACTCGAAATCGCGTTGATCGTGTCCAGGAACCGCCATGATTGCACCTGTACCGTAATCGACTAAAACGTAGTCGGATATCCAAATAGGAATACGCTCTTTTGTCGCTGGATTAATGCAATAGGATCCTGTAAAAACACCGGTCTTGTCTCGGTCAAGTAACTGTCGCTCGACGATGTCCTGTTGTGCCACGTGACTCAAGTATCTATTAACCGCTTTGCGTTGTCCACCCGTAGTTACTGAATCGACAATTTCATGCTCCGGTGCAAGGACTAAGTACGTCGCACCAAACAGTGTGTCTGGTCGAGTGGTGAAGACTAAGATGCTTTCGTTAGAGTCTTCTTGCTTAAACTGCACATGGGCACCGGTACTAGCGCCGATCCAGTTCGTTTGCGCGGCTTTGGTCGTTTTTGACCAGTCTAACTCGTCAATGTTGTTCAGCAATCGTTTCGCATATCTAGTAATCTTGACGAACCACTGTGGAAGCTGACGCTGACCTACTTTCGCATCGCAACGTTCGCAAAAACCGTTAATCACCTGTTCGTTTGCTAGAACTGTTAAACAGGACGGACACCAATTGACCGCCGCTTCTCGGCGTTCGATTAGTCCGGCTTTAAATAGTTGAACAAATATCCATTGCGTCCACCGATAGTACTCTGGATCTGTAGTGTCCACCGTATGAGTCCAGTCAAACATTCCCCCAAAGCGCTTTAACTGCTGCGTAAAGTTCGCAATATTTTTTGGAATCAGCTCGTTTGGATTAGTACCTGTCTTTAAAGCGAAGTTTTCGCTGTGAATACCAAACGCGTCAAATCCTATCGGTTCAAAAACGGTCTTGCCTAGAAGTCGTTGAAAGCGCCCTTGAACGTCCGCTCCAGTGTATGCATAAATGTTGCCGATGTGTAGGCCTTCAGCTGAAGGATAAGGAAACATCATCAAGTTGTAGAAAGGATGTTCGGCTTTGAGCAACTCGTGCTCAGTGAGTGTGTTGGTACCCTGTTCCTCCCATCGTTTCTGCCACTTTTGTTCGATGGAAGTGGGATCGTAAGAGATATTCAATGTGAGGTCAGTAGTGAGTGTCGTGCGTGCGTCTGAATGGAAACAAATTATGCACTGCTAGAACGAATAGAAAGAGTCAAGAAGTCTGTTATGCAAATCTCCAGAGAACGACGGAACATCGCTATTGAGACTGAAAACAACGGAGGTGGTAAATACTCTTTCATCGAAGTAGAGAATAAGTGGCATGCACCCACTACGATCTTCATGGTGTATCCAGTCGTCCTCAGAGAAAAGAGTTGGTCAGGCCACGGAGTCCGGTTCGGACTTGTTTTAGTTTAAGAGCTGAATCTATACCGAATCAGCAAGAACGTGGTGATCCACTCCCTTGCGCGATCGTTAAGTCGAAAAGAATGGGATGAGGATCTTTCGTACCAATCAATTCTGTTCCCCAAGTCGAAACAGATCGTCGTGCGAATAATCACTCGACAGAAACGGAATTGACAAACGTCAATGACGTAACCTCGCTGATTTTCAGACTCTGCAACTTATGAATTACCGTAATCGCTCCGTGCGCAAAAATTTGCATTTCAAATCGCTTTGTTACCTTAGTGTTTGTTTCAAATGACGAAGGTACAATCTATTTGTTAAATTCGATGGCAAAAAAACTAACAAGTCAGCATTCATGTGCATAATTCAACCTCAGGTTGAACCCCGAGGTACGGATGCTTCAAAATGCGAAAGGGATTTCGCATTGGGTTCTCCGTGGACAAGGGAACCTCTAACTCCAATCGTCATCCGGATCTTCATCTTCCTCGGGAAGTTCATCTCCGTCTTCATCTAATTCGGACTCTTCCGCTTCGTCGGCTGCGTCGGATTCGCCCGCAAATACGCGTCTCAGAAACAACAAGCCCAACACTCCTCCGAACGCAGAGAGTACACCACCGCCAAGCACAGTAACCGCGCCCCAGACCCAGGCAGATAATCCCGACACGTATTTAACAAACCATGTTTCCCCTTCCATCGTTTGAATCGTTCCACGCACAACACCTTCTTCATCGACGGGAATCGTCGCGATCAATTTTCCCTTTGAATCAACGATCCCGCTAATTCCTTTTGTCGTAGCGCGCGCTAAGTAGCGACCAGTTTCCACAGATCGCATACGCGCGATTTGCATGTGTTGCGCCGGACCAATGGAGTTTCCAAACCACCCATCTTCGCTAATTGTTACCAAAAAATCGGCATCGCGACTACGCGCCGCGACATAAGAAGGAAATGCAATCTCATAACAGATAGTCATCCCCACGGTTACTCCATCCAGCTCCATATTGCTTTGGGGACCGATTCCAGGACCGATCCTGTTAATCGGTAGATCCAACCACCGTATGATGGGTCTAAGAACGACATCCAATGGAATTTGTTCACCAAATGGAGCCATTTTTGTCTTCTGATATTCCTGATACTCTGGAGCGTGCTTGCTTACCCCCACTGCAGCGTTGTGAAGAATAGGGTCTTCGTCAGGTACTATAGTTTGACTCAATATACCGGTAATCACCGACGCATCGACGTATGTTGCGAACTCGTGAAGCACATTTATCCAATCTTGCCTTAACATCGTGTGGAGAGCACCTTCCGGCCAAATCACAAAGTCGACACCCACCACCTCAAGAGACAATCGAGTGTTCGCCCGCCAAGACTCTCTCGAACCGGTTTCATTCGTTTTCTCTTCGATCGAAAAATTACTCTGTACTAGGCCAACCTCCTTCTCTTCTAGCGGTCGAGTCCAAGGTACGTTTAGCAACACGATTCCTAGCAACCATGGTAACGCTGCCAAAGCCATAGTCACGAACCTGATGCGCTGAATTCGATACAAAGCCATCGCCGTGACTAATACGAAGAAACTGACAAGAGTCACACCGCCAACGGTTGCCATTCCAACCAACCAGGTGTCGATAAACGCGTAACCAGCTTGCAACCACGGAAACGCGATGTCTGACTCTACTAGAGTGTTTTGAAACTCAAAAACCACCCATCCTAATGCTGTTCCCAAAACCGAGTAACCTCTGAGCGCGCGCGAAGGGTTCCACTCTAACGTATACGCATTTTCGCCGGTCTGAACAAACTTCGGCGTACGGGCCCAGAGTTCTTGAAAAATGACGATGATCCCGGTAAACACGCCCGCGGCGGCAAACACGAACAAAACGGTCACCCAAGCAGAGATCGTATTTGAAACACCCTCCACGGCCAAGAAGCTGCTATGCACCCAAGACGTGCCCACAGCGTACATACCGACGGCAAAAGCAAAGGGAACCAACAACCGCAGAAAAAACGAACGCTCGAAGACTTGCTCCGAGGTAAAAAACAGCAACACTAAGGAGACCAGCGCAATCGGCCAAATTTCAAATGGCGCAAACGCTAAGGGGTAGATTGCCCCGCCTAAAAATGCTAGTGCGAGGATCACCGCAACGCGGTGTTGCACTATGGTTGAATCACCTGCAATAACGTGATCTTCCGATCGTCAGCGTTTACAACTCGAACCTTCATCGCACCAATTTGCAACTCGTCTCCATTCGCCGGTACTCGTCCAAATTTGCGTGTAATGACGCCGCCTACAGTCTCTAGCTCCCCGCGAGGAAGTTCAACGTTAAAGTACTCATTAAACTCATCAATAGATGCGTCCCCGCGCACACGATATTGATGGTCCGCCAAGGGTACGATACTCTGATCCTCGTAGTCGGATTGATCGTGTTCGTCTTCGATATTACCGACGATCTGTTCCAAAATGTCTTCGATCGTTACTAATCCAGAAACATGTCCGAACTCGTCAACTACTATTGCCATGTGGCGTCTTGAGGAGCGAAAGTCTTTCAACAGTACGTTAAGCCGTTTACTTTCGGGTATGAGTGACGGTGGGCGACAAATTCGGGCGACATCAAAGCCATTGTCGTTTTTCACATTTGCGTCAATGAGCAAATCCTTGGCATGTAAGATTCCACGAATGTCATCGACATCTTCTCCGATTACGGGAAACCGAGTGTGCTGCGACTTGGCGATTTGGGCGAGAATCTGTTCGCGATTCGAGTCAGCTCGAACGTACGCCATGCGAGCCCGTGGCACCATGATATCCCGTACACGCATGTCGGCAACGTGGAGCGCGCCAAAAATTATTTTCAGCGTATCTGCGCTCTCAACTTCTTCTGACGCAAACTCCTTGATCGCTTTTTTAAACTTGTTGGAGGAATCTTCGTCCCGATCATCGGCAAACAGTTGTTCAAACCATTCTCGCCAGCGAGGTTTACTTTCTACTTCTTCAGCCATAGTCCTGGTAGGGATTGGGAAAGCCCAATCTTTGCATTAAGTCGGCCTCGAACGATTCCATCCTTTGAGCCTCCTGTTCAGTTTGGTGATCTAACCCACACAAGTGCAACGTCCCATGTATGACGAGATGAGCTAAGTGAGATGAAAGAGCTTTTCCTTGTTCCCGTGCTTCTAGCTGGGCTAATGGCACGCAAATCGCGAGGTCACCCAATATTTCTTGACAGTCACTTTGAAAAGCCAAAACATTTGTCGGTTTATCAATTTTTCGAAATTTTCTATTTAACATCCGAGCTTCGTCTAGACCCATAAAACGCACACACACGTCGCCCGTTCTGTCTCCCCGCGCAGTGTCCACCCATTCAGTAACTTCGCGATCAGAAATATCCGATACAGTTTCAGCAAACTGCACGAATACGGATGCAGTTGATTCAAGAAGGATGTTCATTCCGCCGAGTCGTCGTTCTTTCGTTGTCGGTGTACATCATCGCGTTCATACGCATTGACGATGTCCTGTACTAAAGGGTGCCTAACCACATCGCGGCGATTGAAGTGTACGACCGAGATGCCTTCGATTTCTGTAATAATTTTTAAGACGTGAACCAATCCGGATTGTTGGCGGTACTGGTGTTGCGGTAGGTCAATCTGTGTGAGATCACCCGTGATCGCGACAGTTGAGCCAAATCCAATGCGCGTGAGAAACATTTTCATTTGCGAAATCGTCGTGTTCTGACCTTCATCCAATATGATGAACGCATTATTCAATGTTCGTCCCCGCATGTAAGCCAACGGCGCGATTTCTATTTCGTTCTTTTCGATACATTTAAGAACACGTTGTGCTCCAAGCATCTCGTACAGTGCGTCGTATAAAGGACGTAAATATGGATCAATTTTTTGCGCTAGGTCACCCGGTAGAAAACCTAACTTCTCCCCTACTTCGACAGCCGGTCGCACGAGTAATATGCGCGATACCTTCCCGCTCTCCAAAGCCTCTACAGCACATGCGACTGCAAGGTAAGTCTTGCCCGTGCCCGCGGGTCCGACACCAAAATTGATGTCCAAATTCCGCATGTTCTCAACAAACTGCACTTGATTGTGTCCCCGTGGGGCAATGTGCCGTTTGCGGGTTACGATCAGTCCGTTGGTAGTGATTTCTTCTTCGTCTTTCTGCAATCTCAGGTCGTCCACAAATGTCCCCTGCAAGAACAAGTGTACCGTGTGAGGATCAAGTAGGTCGCGCGATGCAGTTTCCTGATACAGGCGGCTCAGCACCGATTGTGCCGCGGATACTTGTGGTCCGGGACCAACGAGCTGGAATTGGTTGCCTCGATTACGAATATCGACTTGTAATCGTTGCTCAAGTTGGCGAATATTCGTGTCGTCTGGACCGCACAGCGCCGCTAAACGTTGGTGGTCATTGGGTTCGAGATTTAGTGTGGTGATCGAATCACACGCAGGTGAATCGTCGTTCAAATGAACGTATCTTGGTAGTGAAGGGAATTAAAGAATAGCCACGAAAACATCGATGTCAATAATAGTAATTTATAAGTCAAGACTAATTTAACGCATTCACACGATCAGAAGCGACTAAGAACGTTCGATCTATACCACTACTTTTTCTCGTATTTGCCCTAGCAAGAACGTCATCGGAGAACTAGAAATTTACAATCAAACAACACTGATTAGAGTGATCAGTTGCCATTTCTGTGGATCTGAGAATTATTGAAATGCAAACGACGAAACAAGGTATGTCTTTCCGGACAGTAGCTCATATAGCACGTTTTGAAATCAGGGGTGTTGTTTGTCTTTATCGCTTTTGGCTCGTCGCGCTCCTCCTTTCAGGCGCGGCTCTTAGTGCTTACGTGCTGTCGTGTTTGGTATTAGTGAACATTGCACCATACAACGTCAGTTTCATTGGTGGAACTCCCTTGTACCTACTTGGAAACCTAGACCCCGGGTACTTCGTATTCTTCCAAGTGGGGTTACTCCTCCTGGTGTTCGACTGTCGGCACCGTATTCGCAGGAGTCGTCTGGAAGAGGTCATTGAATCTCAACCCGTCAGGAATTTAGAGTTTCAATTGGGTCGTACGCTTGGTTACGGCGGATTGGTTTGGGGGGTCGTCTGTGCGAACGTGCTCTTGATGCAACTGATCGGTTTCGTATCTCAGCTGTTTCAATTTGATGTCGCCGATACCATCCAACCTCATTCGATGTTCAATCTGCTGGTTGTGGATACACCTGTTGCCCTACTATTCTGGACTTCACTGTTTCTTGTGCTCACCAAGCTGATTCGTTCCAGGTTATTGATTCTGTTCGCTAGTATTCTCGTGGTAGGGATGTATTACCTATTAGTGGTGAACACACCCTTTCCATTTGTTGATTTAGTCTCCCACTCTTCCAATCAAACTCTATTCGTTTCCGACATCTTGCCCGAGTTGCCCTCGACAACTTCTTGGATGTCACGTATTAGTACTCTTCTTCTAGTGGTGGCGATACTTGGTTTAGGAGCTTGGATTTATCGTCGATCGGACTCGACGCGACCATTGTGGAGCAAAGTAATTCCCGCCAGTGCTTTGAGCATGGGAGTTCTCGTCTGGTGTGTAGGCGGATTACACGAACTGGGTAAATCGAATGAAATCAATGGCTGGCTTGAAGCACATCTGAACTATGAGTGGAATACCGAATTAGACGTTCAAGCGATTCGTGGGAATGTGCACATCAACCCAAAATCTCGAATGTACATTGAGCTGGATGTGGATTTCAAAGTAACCTCGCAAAGACCAACCGAGTCTCTTGTATTCACGTTGAATCCGGGTTTTGACGTCTCAACGATTGAGGTTAACGGGACATCGAGTAAGTTTGACTTTAATAAAGGAATCTTGGTGGTGTCGGTACCCTTTCTAATCGAACCGGACGCAGAATACTCATTAAGAGTCGTTGCGATAGGCAAACCGAACCCCAATTTTGCCTATCTAAATACTCCCTACGATTACGTCGCTGATACGAACTTTCCCATTCAAGCTCTCCATTCGTTTGGTACGGAAGGTTCAATCTACAACCGAGAGTTCGTCGCACTAATGCCGGGTGTGTACTGGTATCCAATCCCTGGGACCATTCCCCACTCGAAGGATGATGATTCACTTAGTTCTGACTTTTTTGATGTAGATTTACAAATCCAATTGGATGCACCTTCGACTTGGAAAGTCGTCGGACCGGGTGTAGCGCTGTTAAACTCCGAGGAACAAAAGAGATATCTACTAAAACCGAACATTCCCATCGCTTCATTAGGTGTATTTGCTTCCGAATATGTAGAGATTTCACACGATTTTGAGAAACTCAAACTCGCCTTGTACTTGCATAACCGACACGCTCGAAATTTCGATGCACTAAAACAATATAACAGCAGTTTATTGGAGAAAATTGACACATACCTAAACGACCTAGCAGAGCTTGAGTTTCCTATTCCATATGCTTCTCTCGCTTTAGTCGAAGTCCCAAATAAACTGCGAACAATCGGGGGTGGATGGCGGATGGGTCGATTGAATTCTCTTCCGGGCGTGATTTTGTTAAAAGAACGCAGCTTTCCCACCTTGAATGTCGAACGAATGGTGAGTGTGGTGCAGCAAGACTATGCAGACCGAGAGAAGCCCTTTAACTGGATGTGGCTAAGCTTACTTCGTGCTGACAGAAATGCACTCTGTAGCGATAGAGTGAATTACGGGGTTCGAGATCAAATCTGGAAGCACGTAGTCGCTGTGACTGGAGAACATCAAAGAGCACTCAGTCTTATTTTTCCGGCGATGGTGGGAAGAATTGCTAAACTGGATGATGCTGTCGAGTTGTTTTCGGTTTACTCTACTGGCCAAACAACCCGCTTGACTGGTTTAAATCTTCCTTCTGCTCTAGGGATTGGTCGAGGCCGTGGCAGTCGCATATTTGACCGGGAAAAATTGCGTGACTCGGAAAACAGTTATGGTGCGCGCCCAGACGTTTGGGATCGTATGGAAAAAACCGCCTTGCCTTATTTAAACTTCGATTCTCAGACTCATCAGAAAAATGTCGAAGTACTACTTCTCAAAACTGCTCAGATAGCCAAAGCTCTGAGTTACTTCTACACTTTTGGAGGGGAAGAACAAAATTTTCGTAGGTGGTTAGTCGAACTTCAACAAGAATTCGCTGGACGACATTTCACGTATAACACTGCTATTGCGTCTGGGCGCGATCTCGGTATCGATGTAGCATTCTTGCTCCGTGATTGGCTTGCTAAAGACACACTTGCAGGATTTGAAAATACTCGTGGCACGACAACTCAGATCGCACCAGATGAGAATGGGATGCCGCGTTTTCTGTTCAGTTTTGACATAGCTAATACACAATCGACTGCTGGGTACGTACGTGTACCGTTATCGTCAGTAAATTCGACACTCGCACTTGATGGCAATACAGCTAAACGCGTTACCTTCACGTGGGACGCATCGTCGAGTGAGACCTCCGGACTTTCCTTCGATGTGGGTACAAGTTTGTCGTATAACCGAGGTCCAATCGGATTTTTTGTTCCCACTCAAAACATCCCCATTGATGAGTCGCTCGCACCTCAAGATCTTGTTGAGGACATCATCTTTGACGAGCACCAAAGCGGAATCGTTGTTGACGATCTAGACGCAGGATTCAGCGTTCAACAACCTCCACCGTTTTACTCGAAATTTCGTTTCTATCCGAGGGATTGGTTTGTGCGCAATATTGCCTACGACATTTTTGATGGCAGTTTGTTCGACATTGGATCGGGATCGTTGATCCCGCGGGTGTATTGGGTACGTCGAAGCGAACCATATGCTTATGGTAAATATCGACGTACGACCGCTATTTCATCTGTGGGTAGTTCTAAGAAGTTAAATCAAGCTAAATTTACCGTTGAAATTCCGGATTCCGGTCGATGGTTTTTAGACTTTCATGTTCATCGACATCAGAATTTCCGATATCGAAACCTTCAAAACTTTGTCGTCGAAGCGAAGAATGGTTCAAATCGTTGGACAGAAGAGTTTTATCCCGATCGGTGGAAAATGGGATGGAAAACTATAGGCGAATTTGATCTAGTCGCCGGAAATGCTGATGTAGTCATTGTGGGTACATCGGAGCCGTCTATAGTGTACGCTGACGCGATTCGTTGGCGAAAAAACACCGATCAAGAGTAAGTACGCAGATTACGAGTAGTTCTCAAATATCGAACCTAGACCGCGAAAACTACAGGTGTAAAGTTTGGACAAACTCTATGTACGCAACATACCAACAATTCACATCACCGCTCTGAGTGAAACCTTGTTCGGAGATGAATACTGTACGTATAATCATTGATAACTTGACCGATCTTCGACCATGAACAATTTTGCCGAGTCCAAAAAAAATATTCCAACCGAGCATAGTCGTACTTCAGAATATCGTTTGAAAGACTCGATAAAACAAATTGGATTGCTCCAGCCACTTGTGTACGTGAGAAGTAGCAACACACAAGAGTTCGAACTATTCGGTGGAGGTCGAAGACGGCTCAAACTTCTCAACGCGGTACAGAAGGAGCGTAAGGAGAATGGGCAAGAACCTGTTCCGGTACCTACTATAGTGAGAAACGAAACAGTTTCAGGTAGCAAAATTGAACTGTCGCACCTCATTCAAAACCACATTCGGAGACGCCGAAAATTTGTTGATCGAGCACTACATCTCAACGACTGTTTGGAGGCAAGAGAAAAGGAGATTGCACGCAAACTGTCGCAACGCGAATCTGTGAGATGGCTACGTGAACACGGTTTTCCGATTAGCCAATCATTACTCAGCGACATGCTGTTTACTGTAAGAAAGCTGTACCCTCTTCTACCTCAAGCACTTTGTAATGGATTGGGCCGGAGACACATTGCTACCATCCGCAAGCTCAACCGTGCAATGCGAGAAGTTTGGAAATCTTTCGGTGAAGATCTCGAAGACTGTCATGAAGCGTTTGAAGACATTTGCGAGGAATGTGATGAAAAGACATTTGACATCGAACTCTTTCTAGAAGTAATGGAACGTGAAATTTGTCTCTGGTGCGATTTAAACTCGCAATACGTACGCGCTATGCTCATGGTCGATCATAAAGAGCGCGCTCACCTAATTAAATCTATTGCTACTTCAGATCGGAAAGGCATGCCTGTGACTCGACCGCTCCCTAAACCTGCTCAGCCAAAAATTACGAACACGACTGTCGTAGACCCTTCCTCGAAGTACATTCCTTTAGTTTTTGATCTCCCGCCAGCAGTGACCAATCGACGCAAACGCTACGCGCGCCGATTAGCTCTTGACCTCGCCCGAAGTGTAGGCCTCCTTGCCTGTGTTTCTGGTTCTATAAATAACACGATCGGGTACCATATTCTTCGCTCTCCGAATAGAACCCAAACCGCGAGAGCGGCTACTTGGCAAATTCTGGATTATTGTCAACAGACAGTGCAATCCATCGATATGAACAGCCAGCGCATTCGAACCGGTTGGAGACTTCTTGAGCAAACAGATTTCGGTAAAGTTGTTTCACTGCTCGAGGTAACACGTACACTCCGAGCGGCGAGACACAAACCGGAAACCAAGACGCAACTACAAAAAGCCGCTTGAAGTCTTAAACGCGAACGGCAAAAAAATGATCACACACTAGCCACTTATGAGTTGTTAGTATTTTATACTATAAATATATATAGTTTATAAAATAATTTTTAACACACGATGTATTAAAATCTCTGTTGGAATTTGGAGTGAGAACGCAAAAAATTATCGAAAATTTGGAGTTCTCAAACTATGACAGACACTTCCGACCACCCAAATCCGGACGACTCTTGGCTCCGTCGTAACATCAGTCACTTCGGTGCTTCGGTCACGTTTCGCTTTGTTCTCGTAATCGCGATCGTGCTCGCACTCATGATTCCGCTCTTCCTCGTGAGTGCTCTCGTACTCGAACGAAGTCAATATCTTGAAAACGCTACTCAAGAAATTGGTATAGGTTGGGGCGGTAGTGGGCAACGCATCGTCGGTCCGTTTATTTTGGTCCGCGCTGAGCAAGAGACTACGACTGGCACGACACGGGTTGTGCGAAATGATGATCGAGCCTATATGCCTAAACAACTGAATCTGGACCACGCAACCACCCACACAATGAAATCTCGTGGTATCTACAAAGTACCCGTATTTCGCGCGACGCTCGATGCTTCCGCAACATTTCCAGCGATTGAATTCGATGATAGTTCTCGTCGCATCGAGAGTATCTCACTCGTACTTGGAATCACAGATGGACGAGGATTACGTGCGGACTCGATTCTTTGGAACGGTGTTGAACTTACAGACTTTACAGACCCGTATTCCAGCCAGACATTTCTCGGTAATACACTACAAGTCGACCTAACTGAGGACATGTTGTTAGAGGCATCGGAAGTTGAACTCCGATTGAAATTCCGAGGGTCACGTAGCTTTGTTGTTGTTCCTGTTGGCGATACTTCAAATATCACAATGCGCAGTGATTGGCCTCATCCGAAATTTATCGGAACCCTACCAGACGTATCTGAAGAAATTTCTTCTACAGGATTCGAACAATCATGGACCGTGCATAAACTTGCACGAGGATTTGACTCGGACGCCTCCGTTGACGCTATAGCAGATCGGCTTGGTACCGGCGCGATTTACGATCCTGTCTACCACAACACGACCTGGTCGCGTTCTGGTTTAGCTGTGGGCTACGACGTACTCAATCTGAACACAGACTATCGCGACATTCGTAGAGCGATTACCTATGGCCTCTTCTTCGTCGTGTTGACTCTGGTGAGCATACTCTGCCTCGAACTCGTCTCAAAGATCAAATTTCACATTGTTCAGTATGGTGTTGTAGGGATTGGTTTAGTTCTGTTCTTCCTTACCTTGTTAGCGCTCACGGAACACATTGGTTTCGTTGCTGGTTACGTTCTGGCCTCGTTCATTCTGACTGCCATGAATACGACGTATGTTTGGTTTATCACCCGAACAAAGAATATCACCATCACGATCGGGATATTCCTCGTGATGCTTTATAGTGCGTTATATTTCATACTGCAACTAGATAATTACGCATTGCTTGCGGGAGTCGCACTGTTACTTGTCTTACTCGGAGGTTTAATGTTTGCTACCAAGAACCTTCAACGACTGGAGCAAGAGTCTTAGATTGTCGTAGAAGCAAATGTCGAATCTGTTGAGGTTTGTTCACGGAGACAAGAGAAATTCGATCCGATACTTGCTCGGTTTTTTGTGATGCGAGCTTGAGCGTCGATTTCTACAATTACCGCATCAAAAATTTTGCTACGAGAATAGACCGACGAACGTCCCATGACAAGCATCAATAAACGCCACATTTATCGTGTGCAGTTTTACAATGGTGGGCAGATTTACGAAGTCTACGTTCGCACCATCGATAGCGCAGACGTGTACGGATTTGTTGAACTTAGCTCGTTCATGTTCACCAAACCCTCGCAGATGGTTATAGACCCTTCTGAGGAAAAACTGCGCAATGAATTTGGTGAAGTAGATAGTACATGGGTGCCTATTCATGCCATTATTCGCATTGATCGAGTGCGCAAGGAAGGAACTGCTAAGATCGTCGAAGCTGAAAGCAGTAATGTGACTCCGTTTCCAATCCCCCTACCTGGAAAGAAGTAACAAAGATCGTCGCTTACAACCGTTCTCGCCTGATTGGGAGAATAAACTGATATGATGGTATAACTACAGAGTACCGTTGTTCATGGTTGCGTGGCAAGGTTGTTGAGTCGGAGTTAGCCGCTCCGCATTAGATTCAGTCTTCTCTAATGTCCATAGCATGCAGCACGAAGGCGAACGTCTCAGCGAGAACACGTAGATATTCGTACCGACCTGATCTGCCACCGTGCCCAGCACCCATCTCTGTCTTGAGAAACAAGAGATTGTCATCGGTCTTTAGGTGTCTAAGCTTTGCAACGTATTTGGCAGGTTCCCAGTAAGTTACTCTCGGGTCATTCAACCCTGCGGTGACTAACATTGGTGGATATTCTTTAGCTTCGAGCTGATCGTATGGAGAATACGAGAGAATGTATTCGTACGCCTCATGATCCGTAATGGGATTGCCCCACTCAGGCCATTCAATGGGAGTCAGAGGTAACGTGTCATCCAACATCGTATTGAGTACATCCACGAATGGGACGTGAGACACTACTGCACCCCACAATTCCGGTGCTTCGTTAACCACCACTCCCATTAATGTGCCGCCAGCACTCCCACCGGTTATTGCAATGCGTTTGGGGGCAGTGAAGTTTTCATCAATAAGGTAGCGAGCAACCGATATGAAGTCGAGGAACGTATTCATACGCTTATCGAGTTTTCCATCCTCATACCAGTGATAGCCCATCTCGCTCCCGCCTCGAATGTGAGCGATCGCATACACAAACCCACGATCCAACCAAGATTTAGTGGTCGTCGAAAAATTCGGGGACGAACTCGACCCATAAGCGCCATATGCACGAAGATAAAGTGGTGCGGTTCCATCTAACGGCGTGTCTTTACGATACACAATGGAAACCGGAACTAATACACCGTCATGTGACCGTGCCATTCTTCGTTCAGACGTGTAAAGACTCGCATCGTATCCACTCGGGATTTTTTGAATCTTGCGCGTATATCTCTCGCCCGTTGCAAGGTCGTAGTCAAAAGTCGTACTTGGAGTGACCAATGATGAGTAATAGATACGAATCTCGGATGGATTAGGACCTGCACTACTCGATCCAAATCCAACACTGTACACAGCTTCTTCAAACTCTATCGGTTGGAGTGGAACGTCATCTTCGAGAATTCCGATTTGATCCAATCCTTCCTCGCGGTAACTAACGATCAATCGAGTTGCCAGTGACTGAAAGTTTGTAATGTACCGAGAATCTGAGCCTTCGATCACTGCGGACCAATTTTCCGGCGCTAACGAATCGGAAGGCGTTCGCGCCAGTCGGAAATTCTTGTGAGTGTCGTTGGTGAGAATGAAAAAATCTCCACCACCATGGTCAATCGAATAGTAGTGTTTATCCTGTCGTTCCACGATCAATTGTGGCGTTTTTGTCAAATCGTCGAGTGGTAACACGTAGACCTCGCTGGTTTCGTGATCATCAGTCGAAATCACTGCAAATTCCCTAGATGTCGTACGGGAAATGCCGACAAAGAAGCCAGGATCAGATTCTTCATAGACAATCGGATCACTAGCAGGATCGGTACCCAAAACGTGATGACGTATTCGATTGGGACGCCAATGTTCGTCGACCATTACGTACAAAAAGCTCTTGCTATCGTTAGCCCATACTACACCACCACCCGTGTTTTCTATACGATCGGCTAGTAATTCGCCGGTCGTTAAGTCTTTAACAACCAACGTAAATCGCTCACTACCATTAGTATCAGAACTGTACGCTAATAAACTGTAATCCGGACTCACCGAGAACGCGCCAAGTCGAAAGTACTCCAACCCTTCTGCGAGCTCATTTTGATCTAATATGACCTCCGTACCTTCTTCCGGAACGACGAATGGGTCCGCCGGATTCGTCGAGTCACTTGGAGCTAACCAGCGGATGTGTTGTCGGTATTGACTGTCCTGCACATACCGTGACTGATACACATAATCTCCATCGCGGTAAGGCACTGACGCATCTTCTTTTTCCAATCGCCCCTTGAGTTCGTTGTAAATGTCTTCAACTCTTTCTTCAATCAATCCTGCGAATTCTTCAAAGTAGGCATTTTCCGCTTTTAAATACTCCAACACATCCTCATCATCGATTTGCGGATAACTTTGATCCTTCAGCCAGTGATAAGGATCTTTCAACTCCATACCGTGGTAGGTTGCGATGTGTGCTCTGCGCTCGGCAACAGGTGGTTCAGACATTTTTAGACTCTCTTTCTTTACACTACAGGATGTCATCAGGAGACACGTCATGACACATCCGATAAGTAATTTTTGCATTGTTCCGGTAGAAATTCAATCAATAGAAATGACAGCACCGTCCACTAGTATGCTAGCAAACGGTTGCCAAATGCAAATTATGTTTATGGATTGAGTTTCGCGTTTGTTGAACGATGTTGTCGATCTGGTTTCGATCGAATCGTTGTACTGTTGTAGGTGTGCCAACCATCGAAAGTGGGTGAACGGTGTTGTTGCTTTGTACCACAATGAATTCCGGTACTAATCCACCCACTGTCTTTCAGAATACAGATCCCTAACGAGAAGTACTTCAAATGTAGAGATCAGACTATTCTCAAGTGATTTGTTTTACAAATCTTCAAAACAGAACCTTACTTCTGTTAGAATTCTGTTTACTAGCATTGGTCTTGATCTTCGAGACTTGACCTCCCAATTAACTCGTCGTTGCACCACTAGGAGTTAATCTACATGACATATTGCGTTGGAATCGCCGTCCAAGACGGATTGATTTTTGTGTCCGATTCGCGCACGAACGCCGGTGTCGACCAAATTCATACGTTCAGCAAAATGCATGTTTTTTCTCAACACCACCACTTCTATGTACTCTTGACAGCGGGTAATCTCGCAACCACGCAAGGCGTCGTTGCTCGATTACAAAAAGATATAAAGGACAGTCCGACTAACAATCTATATACCATGCAGGATCTTGGCGAAGCCGCAAGTTACATCGGAGAGATATCGCGGGAAGAACAAAAAGTATTCGAACAGAAGGAGTCTGACAAGGGTTTCTCTCCCGAAGCTTCCTTCATTGTCGGCGGGCAAGTTTTAAGCGAAAATCCGGCGGTCGCGCAAATCTACCCAGAGGGAAATTTCATTCGCAGTAGCAAAGAAACCTGCTATTTACAGATAGGCGAGACCAAATACGGCAAACCGATACTTGATCGCATGATCCATAGCGAGTGTGATATCGCGCACGCGGTTTTATGTGCGCTAGTTTCTATGGATTCGACGACTCGTAGCAATGCCACAGTGGGTCCTCCTATTGAGTATCTTGTGTACCTCAACGACTCCTACCACCCTAGTTTAAAACAAAGTTTAGATCGAGACCATGAATATTGGTTGCAACTACGCAAGAATTGGTCGGACAGTCTCCGCCGCGCGTTTGACTCACTACCCTTGGCACCAGGATTAGACAATCTTCAAATGGATTCTGCCACGAATGTGCTGTCCATACACAATCCTAATCCCTTTGGATAATTTGTGGTGTATAAAAGTTAGAAAGTAATGATCCCTTCTACCGTAGTCAAATGAGTACCGCAAACATAGAAACAGTTACAGACTTAGAAGAATTCGTCGAGCTTACACCCACGCGTCCTCGTAAACTAGTGGTATGCTTGCAATGCCGACATCATTTGGCAGATGCTGACGATGCACTTTTTGTGGATGGATTGCACGAGTTTGAACTCACCAATCCACACGGAATCGTGCACAAGTTTCGGTGTTTTCGAGATGCACTTGGTTGTGCGATTGAAGGGCGACCGACAGCTGCGGACACTTGGTTTCCCGGACACACTTGGCGTCTTGCCTCTTGTGGGAATTGTCGCACACATTTGGGTTGGTTCTTCGAATCCGAGAAAAGCTTCTATGGTTTACTGACCATAAAGACCACAGTCACTAGTCTTGATGAATACACTGGCTCAACCTAGAGCCTCCGACTACGACATTCTCTCGTTCGATTGCTACGGTACTCTCGTGGACTGGGAGAGTGCAATCACCACGACTTTGCAGTCAATCCTGCTATCTCATGATGCGCACTGGAATGACACCGTGCTGCTAGAACACTTCGCACGCTTGGAACCAGCAGAACAAGAACAAGGCGGTTCTTATCGCGATGTACTTAGAAGAGTGCTCAAAGAATTTGGTACCCGTCTAGGTTTTGTCCCAACCGAGTCACAATTGGTGCAATTTGAGGAGTGTATTGCTCGGGCAACTCCTTTTTCAGACACTGTGGACGCGCTGAAAACACTCAGCGAATCCTTCCAACTCGCAATCATTTCCAATACCGACGACGACTTATTTGCTCTTACGGCTCCAAATTTAGCGGTTGCGTTTGATTACGTGATAACGGCAGAGCAGGTTGGAGAATACAAACCGAGTCTTGCTGTTTTTGAACGTGCTCTAAAGGAGTTTTCCTACTCCAAATCGCGAGTCCTTCATGTCGCCCAAAGTCGCTTTCATGACATCGCACCCGCAAGTACTCTCAAAATCGCCACTGCATGGATCGATAGGACCGGAGGACAGCCGGGCGCGACTGCATCGTCCGAAGCTGAGCCTCAATGGACCTTCCAATCACTAACTGAACTTGTGGACGCAGTGCATGATTCTTAAAACTCTTTTCAGTATCATTTTCGCCCGAACACGTACAAGCAAATACTATTTGACTCGCGCTATTCTGTGCCACTAGTTTCCATCAACGCAGTAATTCGACGACCTTCTGCGTTGTTGCTGTTACCTGAAGAAACTAGATCCTTTGCAGCGATCCTAAAAAAAGAAATTTGGTGGTTTAGCCTTATTCCACCGAGTTTTTTGTTTATCGGTACTTACTTTTTCGGTTGGCGAATCGGTGCCGAAGAGCCGCTGTACTTTGAATGGCCAGTGCTACTGTCGATATGTATTTTCTACTACATATTGCTTTTTGGTGGTTTACTGATTTTGAGTTTGTTGTCCCGATGGATGGCTCCAACTTACGCGACGACCAAGGACCTTGGTTCACACCTTACGGTAATCGTAACTTCTGCAGCTCCACTTTTCCTGGGATCGGTTGCCCACTTGTACCCACACATCATTGTCAATTCCCTCGTATTCATCCCAATGCTTCTTTGGAGTCTGTGGGTCTTGTATAGCACTTTACCTGAACTTCTTAAAACAGATCCTCAACGTGGAATGCTCCATGCATCCAGTCTAGTAGGTATCGTCATGGTCGCAGGTGTTTCCTTAATCGGGATGTCAGTGGTGCTTTGGACACTGGGCATCGGACCCAACATTGGTGTGTAAGTGAAGACACTCAGTTGTGGGACATATAGCGATCGAGTAGTCTCCTACTCAGTGATCTTCTCACTCATCTGGTCCATTCTCGGCATGGCTGCTGGTGTCTACATCGCTCTTGAATTGGTGATTCCAACTATAGACTTCGGTCAAGAATGGTTGTCTTATGGTCGTTTACGGACGCTCCACACGAACGCAGTAATTTTTGGATTCGGTGTAACTGCTTTGATGGGCACTGCGTTCTATAGTGTCCAACGAACTTGTCACGTAGAACTATTCAGCCCTAGACTGGCGTGGTTTTGCATCATCGCGTGGCAGTTTACCGTCCTCGCAGGCGGTATTTCGCTTCTCGCAGGCTGGAATGCTGGAAAAGAATATGCAGAACTTGAATGGCCGATCGATATCTTGATTGCCGTAATCTGGGTTTGTTTCGGTGTAGTCTTCTTCGGCACTATCGCTAAGCGAAAGGTCAAACCCATCTACGTCTCAAATTGGTTCTATGGTGCGCTCATCATCGTAATCGCGATGTTGCACATCGTCAACAGCCTAGCGATCCCAGTAACCATTTCAAAGTCGTATTCACTCTTTGCGGGCGCGCAAGACGCGGTAGTTCAATGGTGGTATGGCCACAACGCGGTCGGGTTCTTACTCACCGGTGGTTTCTTAGGCATGTTGTACTACTTTTTACCAAAACAAGCTGATCGGCCGATTTGGAGTTATCGCCTGTCCATCATCGCCTTCTGGGCGTTTACATACTCCTACATCTGGGCGGGACCACATCATCTACATTACAACGCCATTCCGGACTGGGTTCAAACTTTGGGAATGGTGATGAGCATCATCCTCCTCGCCCCGAGTTGGGCGACGATGGTGAACGCGGTCATGACTGTATCTGGGGCACCCCAGAAACTTAAGACGGATCATTCCCTGAAGTTCATCGTTCTTGCACTCGCGTTTTATGGGCTCGCGACCTTTGAAGGACCGATGATGGCGATTAAGAGTGTCAATGCAGTAAGCCACTTTACTGATTGGACCGTTGGACACGTGCATTCTGGTGCTCTAGGCTGGAACGCATTGATAACTTTTGGTACTTTCTATTTCCTAGTACCGCGTCTCTTTAACACTCAGCTTTACAGCAAGCGGCTAGCCGACATTCACTTTTGGCTAGCAATTTCTGGGACCATGCTTTACGTACTCTCGATGTGGGGCGCAGGTATTTCTCAAGGACTACTCTGGTTAGCGTTGGGTGACCTTGGTGAACTCAGCTATGGGTTCCGGGAGATCATGGCAAGCATGCAACCTTATTACATTCTGAGGGTTATCGCCGGTCTCGTATTCTTGAGTGGTGCCGTGATCATGATTTATAACTTTTTCCGTACGATCGCCGGCAGGAAAACCGCTACTGTGCAAATTCCCGCGCCTAGTACCGCACCCCAACAACCGGTAACCGCATGAACGCGATAGACATTCATCGTAAGCTAGAAGAAAATGCTGGACTCCTCATTTTCGGAATCTTATTTGTCTCTGCGATCGGGGGACTTGTACAAATACTTCCAAGTATATTTCAGGAAACTGTCGAACCCACGGCAGAAACTCGTCCCTACACTGCAGCGGAACTCCTAGGTCGCGACATATACATACGCGAAGGATGTAGCACCTGTCATTCGCAGCAGGTACGCCCCTTGCTCGCAGAAGTGATCCGGTATGAAGCCCCCGCGCATGCTGGAGAGTCTGTATATGACAGGCCATTTCTATGGGGTTCTAAACGAACGGGTCCTGATTTGAGTCGAGTTGGGGAAAAATATACCGACGAATGGCAACGTATTCACCTAGTGAACCCGCGCGCAGTCGTACCCAAATCGATTATGCCTGCCTACCCTTGGTTGGAGCGCAGAAAAGCTAACTCCGGAAATGACGTTCACTTGCGCATGAAAGCACTTCAACGACTTGGACATCCCTACACTGACGAAGAGATTACGCGAGCAGCTGCCGATGTCGCAGGCATGACTGAACTCGATGCTATCGTGGCGTATTTGCAGTCGTTGAAAATCGACACGTCAGTCGATCCCAGCGAAGGCGGACACTGACGATGACACTCTTTATCTTCACAGGCGACATGCTCGTAATGCTATTCATGGTGGTAGTAATCGTTTGGGTTTTTTGGAAATCTTCCGACGACACAATCAAAGAAAGTGCGGAGATTCCGCTAAAAGACGAAGTACGCGAGGACTAGTATGCCGTTTGAATTTTGGTCCTGGTGGGTCGCGATCCTTACTCTGACCAGCCTATTTGGACTTGGGTGGGTTACTTACAGCGCATATTTTTCACCAGATCGGCGCGCGAAAGCCGATGAAGAAGGGGCACAATCTGACACCGTATGGGATCAAAATCTTAGAGAGGGTGGTCGTCCAGCACCGATATGGTGGTTTTGGCTGTTGTTGAGTTTGTTGGTCGCGTCGGTCGTCTATCTTATGCTCTATCCCGGTCTTGGGGTTTTCCAAGGAGCCTTAAATTGGTCCTCAGACCATAGACTAGCCAATCGACTGATGGCGTATGAAATGACCTTCGGTCCAAAGCGCGAAGCGGTACTTGTGAAGAACTATAGCGAACTTCAAGCCGATGAAGATCTAATGAAAATCGCGGAGCGACTATTCGGTGAGCACTGTGCAGCTTGTCATGGTCTCGATGCCCGTGGCCAAGCAAATCGGTTTCCCAATTTGACTGACTCGGAGTGGATCTGGGGTGGTACTATCGGCGACATTGACAAGACGATTCGGGAGGGTAGAACCGCAAATATGGCGGGTTGGGCGGACTCGTTTAGCGACGACGAATTGAACCTCATGACTGACTTAGTGCTAGAAATGAGCCGAGGCGAGTCCGTAGAAGAACTCCCAATCAAGCCTTTGTACGATGCAAGTTGTGCTGCCTGTCATGAGGCAGACGGTACAGGTAATCCCCTACTGGGCGGGCCTGACCTGACCAACGATATTCATCTGTACGGAAGCGATCGCGCATCGATCAAGTACACCATCGCGCAAGGACGAAACGGTGAAATGCCCGCATTCAAGACACTCCTGGACAACACCGAGATAAAACTCTTGGTAGCTTGGATCACGAAGAACCGCAAGTAGTTCCTACGTCCCAGCTTGACTCTTAAATACCGTGTGTTCTTGCTCAAGAACCAGAAATTTAGCAGTCTATCGACAAGCAGCAGAGTGCGATGGACCCATCAATTGCACGCGAGTGTAGTAGATGCGTCCTCGAGGATCGTGTAGGTAATAGTCATAAGCACCATCCACAATTACTAGTGGCGGTTCGCGATTCAATAGGTTCTTGGCACCGATCATAAACCGCGTCGGTAGCCTACCGCCAAACCACTTCTTGGTGCACCAGCGATATTGCACATCCACTGTTGACATTTGTTCGATATCGCTTGCATAGCCTAGGTAAGCACCCAAAAACGCATTTTGCGGCGACTCGTCGCGATAACTTCCAATGGTGCTGATACTGAGCGTTGCGGCAGAATTTTCTAAAGTCCAATTCAAGGTAAATTGTGTACGTAATTTCGGCATGGGTCGGGCGATCGCATTGATCGCGTTTCGCCGACCTAATCCATCGATAACTACACCGGAGTCAAGAGTCAATTCGTAAGTTAGGAAGCGGCTTATCGAAGCGGTAGCTTTGAAATCTCCAACGTTTCCAACTTGAAATGAGTATCCAACGGTCGCATCCGCACCACTTGTAATCAACCGGTTCGCGTTTAAGTAACTCGGTTCAGTTCGTACGAGATAGCCGTCTTCGCGCCTGATCACTTTTTCTGGTATTCCACGGCCGATACTGAAGACAGTTTCTACACCATCGTTGTCATGATCCCACACACCGCAAAGCGGTCCTGCTTCTCTATTCCCGTTAACACCATTCGGACATCTGAGCGAGTTATCCAAGTCTATCAATGCTTGGTGTCCCTCTCTTATTACTAACTCGTTATAGTCGTAGTGGTACCAGTCTAGGCTAAGCTCAAAACCTTCTACGCTTCGGGGGGTTAAAGTGAAACCAACGCTGACGAATTCGGCAGTCTCTGGATCAAGATTTGGGTTTCCGCGGGCTTGAGATGCTCTATAAGCAAGCGATACTGCATTCGAAAACGGATCACTCGAATTTCGAAAAATCGTTCGGCTACCTCCCGTTTGAAGTAGTGAGCCAACTCTGAAGGAAGTACCCAAACTCATGCGAATCGAGAGATTTTCATTGAACTTTGCGATCGCGGATATCTTTGGATCGAAAGAAACGGCGTCAGGTTCTTGAATCTGTTCTCTGCGTAACGCAGCATAAAGTTCTAAACGACGACTAAGGGGCAGGTGAAGTTCAGTGAACAGCGACGAGCTTTGAGTTGAATTTGTCCAGTCGCTATCACCACTTAAAAAGGCGAATCCAAAAGTGTTCGAAATGTCATCGTAATCTGCTTTCGCAGAGTTTCTTCGAACTTGTCCGCCCACTGCAAAACCAACGGGAAATCCTCTGAATTCAGCGATGTCAGTATGCGCGATGAATTCTGCTACTTGTTGCCTAACTGAGCGGCTAGATTGATAAGTCCCGTGCAACCATTGCAGCAGGTCCGGGGGATTTTGATACAGTCGTGCAGCTTCTGCAACGGTTAAGTTTGGATTAGGTCTCCACTCCTCTTGCGACTGAACCCAACGTTCTCCAGTAACCGGATCGTAAACGCTCGTTTGAAAACTGTTGTAGTAAAAACAACCACCAGATCCATAGTTTCCGGAACCGGGCATTTCCGTGGCAGGATCGCAATCTGGACCACCGTATCCTTCGAACGCTAAGTTCATTCGTTCCGTTATCGAATCTGTTGGAAGGTGAGTCACAATCGTTCGTTTGGAGGTAGAAACACTTACATCAATGTCCCAAGGTCGATTAAACACCGTCCAATGTGTCCGAAGACCTACATGTAAGTCTAGTCCCCTTCGTACATATAGGTCGTGAGTGTTCACAGGTCGATTCTCAAACGCAGACTCTGAGGTACCCCCCACGACACGTTGTAGTGCCTGATAGGGAACAGGTTCAAAACCCCGACGTGCGGCGTCGAGCTGAAGTCCTGGGTTGTGTTCGGGGACGATCACATATCGAACATCTGGATAGTATGAATTCCATCCCGAAGACTCAGATCTAAATTGCGCCAGAGACCCGTAAAGTACTCGCTCGGAACCTAGTTCACGTTCTCCTGTCATACGAATTTGATACTGTGTTTCAGCTCTGACCATAGAGAAGAAACTGGAATAGTCGTAAACGCAAATATGAGGAAAATTTGGATGTAATCCCAATGTACCCATATACCGATCATCTGCTGCTGCCCGCTCGCACTCCAAGTCGGGAAGACTCCCCTGAAACATTGAGCTGTCGGGACCGCCGTTAGGCCACCAGAAATTTGATACTACGCGCATAGGTCCGTCATCGTCAACCACCGGGATATAACGTCCTGGTTGACCAAAACTCGAAAGCCCAGATCTACCGAACCGATCAAAACGTTCTGTGTAGGTAAGTGCACTGCGTTCTAAGAAGCTTGCGGAAATCGTGAAGCGATTTTGCTCGTCGCCAGTACCATAGAGCACTTCAAAGTTTAGGTCGCTTTGAGTACGAGACTCGTGGTCCAAGGAAGCATAGAACTGTATATCCACTCCTTGGAAGTCATCTTTGGAGATTAAGTTCACCACTCCTGCAACCGCATCGGACCCGTAAATCGCGGAAGTACCTTCCTTGAGAATTTCCACTCGCGCCAACGCGATGTTAGGAACCAGTGTCTGAATGTCGGCGTATGTTCCCCCGTTTTGATTGAACTGTGAAGGGATTACCCGCTTACCATTCAATAGAACTAAAGTTGCACCATTTCCTAAGTTTCTGACATTTATACTAGCACTTCCATAAGAGCTATTGTCTCCCACCCAATTGGTCGATGAGAGTCCCAATGAACTCACGTTGAAACTGAGATTGCGAATAATGTCTTTGAAGTCTGAAGGGGCTGTTGTTGTTAGGTCCTCCGACGTAATTGAGGTGATTGGTACCGCGGCAGGATGGATGCCAGTAGGAATGACAGTACCAGTAACGACCACTTCTTCGATAGTGTCTGAATCCATCGAAGTTTTATCTTCCGCGAAGTCCTGACCGCTTTCGTCGAAGTCAGCACGAGCAGATGCGCTAAACGCAAGCAAAAACAAAAAAAATTTTAAAGTGCGAATTGCCATAGGTTTTGCTACAAGCATTATCCACATACCCCAAATATCGAAACTACACCAAAACAGCGTCGTGTATTGTCTTCTTTCGGCGTAATCAGCGGAAGAAGAACTTTCGCTAAACTATTCGTGGTAGCACCAATGCCAAGGTTCGTAGATGACTCCGTAAGGATTGTCCCGAGGATAAGACAACTCGAACCCGTGTTGTTGTGCGTTCTTGGTTAACCAAGTAAATGCTTTAGACTCTTCAAATTCTTCCTCAACATTTTCAAATCCAGGGGTAGTAAGGTCTAAGGCACGACCACTCTGATGTTCGCTAAAGCCGGGAGCCGCAATCCTTTGAAGAATTTCTTCAATTCGGTCTCCCTTATCCAGTGACCTTTGAATAACTTCAGCCTGATACTCCGCCGATCGGTAGGCTGAAACTACTTGCAATGTAATTCCATCGGATTTTGCATGATCACGCATTGCCAACCACGCAGACGCAGCCCGTTGTTCAAGCCGTTGAGGACGTCCATAGACATCGGCACCGATTGAAACCAAATCAGTTGGCGCGCTAAAACAAGCAAGCTTAGTCGTTTTGCGATAGGTCGTGGGTATCCCGAGATTTGCATGAAGCTCTCGCAGAGTATGATCCATTACATGTCCTCCGTAATCTGCGAGTCCGCTACTCGTTGATGAACAGAGAGAAATCGATCTGCTACCGCGTCCCAAGAAAACCGTAGTGCTTCCTGTCGCACGCGGTCTCGATCAAGCGTTAGGCACTGCCGCACGGCATAGCCTAATTCGTCGTTGAGAAATCCACTAACACCTTCTCGAATGACATCAATCGGTCCAGTAACTGGATAAGCAGCGACCGGCGTACCACAAGCCATGGCTTCACAAGAAGTCAGACCGAAAGTGTCAGTTTTTGAAGTGAACACTAAACAATCTGCTTGGGCATATTCATGGACTAATTCGGTACCAAAACGGTAGCCTCTAAACTCTACATCGGGATATTGACGCACTAGTCTTTCGCGATCTGGACCATCACCAACAACGACCTTTTTCGCAGCGATGTCAAGGTTCAGGAATGCTTCAATGTTTTTTTCTTTGCTAACACGCCCGACAAACAGTAACTGCGGAAGCTCTCTCTCAATTCGTTTTTGGGGCCGAAACTTCGCGACATCAACTCCGCCACCAACTACATCGAGGTTTTCGAAACCATGTCGTAATAGTTCTTCTCGTTGGCCAGGTGATTGTACGATCGTCGAGATTGCGGGCTTATGAAACCACCGGAGGTAACGATATCCCAAAGATTCCGGTACGCCTACCAAAATCTTGGCGTACTCTGGAAATTTCGTGTGCATGGCCGTGGAAAACATTAGATTTCGTCGTTGACAAGCCCAGCGCGCGGTGATCCCTAGAGTACCCTCAGTAGGAATGTGCACAAAGTCTACATTAGACAAGTCCGTGAGCGCGCTGAGGTGCCACGGAGTTGTAGCTAGTTTAATCTCGGGATATTTTGGTAAAGGTTTTCGAGGAAACAAGCCTGGATGCACGACCTGCACTTCGATTCCTTTGCGAGTAAGTGCCTGTCGTAAGGAGTCTAGCGAAACTACGACGCCGTTGGTTTGTGGATACCAAGCGTCTGTAGCGAAAAGAAAGTTCAGCAGGTAGCGCCTAGAGTTTTTCTTTAGCTTTACGAGCTCGGCGACGTGGCGATCCGTTGATTAACCTAGCTCGACGTCTTCGAACCCGTCGGGGTTTTGCTGGTGTTTCTTCAACAACATCTTTAAATACTGTAATAGTACCGTCGTCGTCTTCTAACAACGCGGTGCAACTTTCGACCCAATCGCCGCAGTTATAGTAATCCACTTCTTCGATTCTACGGTATTCAGCATGATGTATGTGTCCACATACAACTCCGTCGTGTTTGTTGATTCGGCACTCACGGGCCACTGCAGCTTCAAAATCACTCACGGAATTTACTGCATTCTTGACTTTTTTCTTCGCCCAATCCGACAGGGACCAATATCCAAAGTCGAACCTTTCCCGCCACCAATTCAACCAACGATTTATAACCAAAAGAATCGAATAACCAATGTCGCCCAGCCGTGCAACCCACTTATGGTGCAAAGTTACTACATCAAACTGATCACCATGTAGTACTAACAAACGGCGACCGTCAGCAGTCTCGTGAACTACGTCGTCAACTAGTTTGAGATTCCCAATCATAAAAGTGGAATATCGACGTAAGAACTCATCGTGGTTTCCTGTAACATAAACCACATCTGTTCCCGCGGCCATTTGGTTGAGTATTTCGACGATCACGTTGGTGTGTGTCTGCGGCCAATAAGAGCTAGACTTGAGTTGCCAACCGTCAATGATATCGCCGACGAGGTATAACTGATCGCAACTACGCGACTGGAGGAAGTTCAATAAACGTTCAGCCTGACAACCTTTCGTACCCAAATGAGTGTCCGAAATAAAGATCGTACGAAAGTGTTCGATGGGACCCGCGACGTATTCCTCGGAGTCGTCGCGGTACGTGTGATTGTCTTGATCAGTCACGAGTGTGTTCGATTGTGCTGGTAATCCGCCAATTTCATTATACGGTTATCCACTTGCCATCTATACCCCATACTAAACAATGACCCTAACCGTTGGAGAATAGTTCCTCAACACTAGCCATAATACCCCTTCAAAGAAGTGAAGCTTGAGGGAGACTGGACCGTAGTGTCTTCAATCCACCCAAAAAATCTTACGCAACCACCGGTTTTTTGCGAGGTTAATGTACGCGCTCGTGATCCACTACGAATGTTTAACGGCGTACTTGATAAATAATGCCACGATCTCCCGCTAAACAAGTATGGTTGGAATTCCACAAGGAAGCTCATCACTTTTCGTGTGCGCATTTCACGATTTTTTCAGCGACAGAAAGAGAAAATCTTCACGGGCACAACTACTTTGTGAGAGCCCGAGCACAAACCTCCATCGCGGATACAGGACTATGTTTCGACTATAACGAATTGAAACAGATGATTGAGGATATTTGCGACTCGCTGGATGAGACTACTTTGGTACCCGCGCTGTCGCCCTACCTTTCGATTCGACACGAGTCTGACTATGTCTGCGTGGACTTCGCGGATGAAACAATGAAATTCTTACCTCGCGACGTGAAGGAGTTAGACATCCGCAATGTATCCGTCGAAGAACTCGCAAACTGGTTTATTACAAAACTGACTTCAACGACAAAATTTCAATCGTTATCGATCGTTCGTTTTGAACTATCAGTGTCGTCCGGACCGAGCGAGTCTGCAACTGCTACGTGGACACCGTGAAGCTTGCCATAATAACAGGTGCGAGCTCTGGAATTGGTTTAGCGACCGCCCAACTGTTTGTCGAACATCAGTATGAAGTAATTAACCTCTCTCGTCGTCGTTGTCCGGATTCGCGAGTCACGAGTGTAAAGATAGATCTCTCCTCGGCGATACTCGCAACAAAATTAAAACGAACATTGATGGCTCAATTAGATCTCAACGCGCCCACGGAAATCCATCTGATACACAATGCCGCGAAACTGCACAGTGACTCTGCAGTTAATACGGATGATGGTACCTTGCATGAAGTTATGCAGGTAAACGTCCTTGCCCCTAACACACTTAATCGACTTCTCATTCCTCACATGGCTGCGGGATCGAGCATTGTGCTAGTTGGATCCACGCTGGCAGAAAAAGCAGTGGCAAATGTTTTTTCGTACGTAGCTTCAAAACATGCTCTGGTCGGTATGATGCGCGCGTTGTGCCAAGATCTCGCTGGTTCCGAAGTCCACGTGAGTTGCATCTGTCCGGGATTCACGGATACAGAAATGCTACGCTCCCGCATTCCTGAGGAGCATCTGAATGATGTTGCACAGTTATCCACGTTTCACCGCATTATTCAACCAGAGGAGATAGCTCAAACCATTTTCTGGGCTACACAAAATCCAGTCATAAACGGTAGTGTGATCCATGCAAATTTAGGACAAAAGGAAAGTTAACTTAATGCGCCAAGAAGAGATATATCAAGTACGACGACAACGCGTCTTTCTTGTTCTTTCGGGAATCTTCTTAGGCTCGCTTGCGATGCTCAACATCGTCGGCATTACCCGATTTTTAGACCTCTCGTTTTCTGTTTTCGGTCTAAATATCCCCGTAACACTCGCCGTTGGCGTTCTGCCTTATCCAGTAACGTTTTTGTGCACCGATTTGATTAGCGAGTTATACGGTCGAAAACGAGCTGCTGACATGGTTTGGGTTGGTTTTTTGGTGAATGTCTGGGTGGTGTTTATCTTGTGGCTCGGCGGAGCTTTGCCCGGATCAAGCTCTGAAGTCGCTATCGACGCGGCTGGACGTAGACCACTGTTCTTTGAAATTCAGGAATATGCCTTTCTGATCGTTGGTGGCTCCATGGTCGCCTACTTGTGCGCTCAATTCTGCGATGTCCAACTATTTCACTTTTGGAAACGACTCACAAAGGGGAGGCATCTCTGGTTACGGAATAATGGTTCCACCCTAGTTAGTCAACTCATCGATACCGTTGCTGTCGTGCTGATCGCACACTTTTTCTCGCAAAACGGATTACCGTTAGATCCAGACAAAGGGATGTGGGCACAGCTAATTGTGATTATCGCATCAGGCTATGTATTCAAACTCTTGGTGGCATTAGTAGACACGGGTCCCGCGTACTTAGCCGTGAAGTTACTACGCCCTTATTTGGGTCTCAAACAATTCGAAGAAGTCTATTCGAAGGAATTTAGTGATTCTTCCGATGCGACAGTGCGACCCGACGAGCAACAAACGAGTAGTTGATAGGTACCATCCAACATTCCGGTATGA
The DNA here is from genome assembly GCA_009840305.1 of Gammaproteobacteria bacterium. GTDB lineage: Bacteria > Pseudomonadota > Gammaproteobacteria > Pseudomonadales > Azotimanducaceae > Bin55. The sequence continues at coordinate 170,594 of VXNY01000024.1, forward strand.
GATTTACTAAACTGTTAAAACTCGATACTCTTACCACTGGAATGTTAGAACACCATCTTCTCTATCGCTTTCGCACATCCCGTTGCCTCACCCTTTTGAGAGCGTTAGTCACAATAACTTTATCGTCTGAGCACTGCAAGGAAACTTCAACATGAATCGCCGTACCATTTGGGTTCTAGCTAAAGCAGAGATGCGTTCGTGCCGCAGACTAGCACGCACATGGGTGTTTATCGCTCTCGCACTAATACTCTGCGTTCTTATGTATGTGTCTGAGATTGGTGTCACCGCACCGTTTTACTACCCGGAAGGACCATCGGATTGGACACATACAACAATCGCTCCACAATACACAGTCAATGAAATAGTCTTTGGTTTTGGAGCTATATTCGTGATTGGGATCGTCTTTCTTAGTTTCGACATTCGGGCACGAGACGTTCAAAATAGAATGAGTGAAGTCATCGACTCACAGCCGGCGAACAACTTAGAAGTTACTGTGGGTCGGCTAGCAGGAATACTCCTTTTACTGTTAGTTCCTATGGTGTTTTTCCTCGGTGGGATCTCCATCTACGAAGTTTTGGCACACTATCTTGAACTTTCTTATCGCTACGGTCTTTTAACTATTGCGAGTGCGTGGGGCACGGTTGTTGAATTTATGATCTTTCTCCTATTGTTTGGTAGCCTTGTAGCCTGCTTAGCTGTGCTCTTGCGGAATCGACTCGTAGTCGCTCTAATCTCACTAGGACTAATGTACGGATTGGTATTGCTTTCCGCGCAACCTTCCTTCCATCTACAAGAAGCATCAATACACTCCGATATCGTTTCCGATCCATTCTCAGTAGCAAGCGTCGTGATTCAACTGGCACTGCTTGTGTTGTCTTGTGCGTTCATAGCCTTTGCTTCGTCCTTTTTGCCACGAACCCAACCACGACGACAATTTATTAATGTAGGCGGTGGGGTTTGCCTATTGGCAGGAATTCTGAGCATCGCTGGCGTGATGTCATCAAATGATAAATCCGATCGTCTCAGACAGGAGTGGAAAGCCGTACACGACTCACAAGAGTTCAAGGCGTTCCCCGACATCCAACATCTTCAAGGATCAGTAGATATCTGGCCCAACAACACCATTAAATTCGATCTAACACTAACAGTGCGTCCTCCTGGATCGAATCCCTCGGATTCAGTGATATTTTCACTCAATCCCAGCTACGAGATTCTGAACGTTTACATCGATGACAATGAACTGACAGACTTCAATTTTGGACACGGATTACTCAAAATCTCTGCAGCCGAATGGACTAAAGATGAACATAGATTACGAATAACGGCGCAGGGAAAACCTGACGAACACTTTGCTTACTTGGACGAAGCAAGAGACTTATCAAGGGTTCCGTCCGCTTGGATTCCACGTTTTGGCACGAAAAACTACATTTTCCATTCAGATTTTGTAGCACTGATGCCGAGCATTAAATGGTACCCGACATCCGGTACGGCGATGCATGAGGACCTGTTGGAAAACCGTCCCCAAGATGTGTTCACAACCGATCTCACCGTTTCTGTTCCCAAGAAGTGGACGGTAGCGATGGTTGGACGCCGGGAACTTGTTTCTCAAGAAGATCGTATCACCTACCGATTTACGTCACAAGCGCCGGTCCCGGAATTGGCTTTAATCAGTTCAATATTCGAGCAACGTGGAAAGACGATTGAGGGGATTGAGATTGAGCTCCTGTTTAGTAAGAAACATACCCAGAACTTAGAAGTATTAGCACCGTATGAGCAGGATTTTGAAGATTCGGCGGCCGAAATAATCAGGAACGCGCGTGAGTTGTCTTTCGAGTATCCGTACGAGTCGTTTTACGTTGTCGAAGTTCCGAGTACATTGAGAATCTACGGGGGCGGCTGGCGTATGGATTCCGTGTTGCAACCACCAGGAATGATGCTCGTACGTGAAACCACGTTCCCTACTGCTAGATTTGAAACCGTAGTAGGGGAACAAGATCGTCTTAGCTTTGAGGTCTCAGATCAGTTTGCACTAAATATGGTAGTTGGCTACTTTGCTGATGATTTACAGGGTGGTAGTCCTTTCGCCGGTATCTCACGCAACTTCGTGAATCATCAGAGTTCGCCTGCTGGACGCGGTAGCACGGTGATAAATTACTTGCTGGAACAATTGTCAACTCAATTAATTATGAAAGAGGAAAGTCTATTCCTACCGAGTTTATGGGAATTCGGTTTTGAAACAGAACCGGCGGACTTTGGCGTCGTTCACACCTCCTTTGGGGGCGCAGCGACACAAAGGCGACTTGATCTTCTTCGTACACCCTCCACCTGGGAAACAATCGAACAAACGCCTTTATTCACATTAGATTTTCAATCTGAGCCGCTTCCAGCTTATAGAGCACTTCTAGCAAAGACCTACGTAGTAGCCAAAAATATGATCGAGTATTACAGCGCCGAAAAAGTGTCCGCTTTTCTCCAGCGACTGACTAGCGCGTATCAAGGAGGCTATTACAGTTTGAATGACTTCGTTGAAGCTGCAGCGACGAGTGAGATCGACTTAAACGAATGGGTGCTAGACTGGCTTGAAGGAACTACGTTGCCCGGCTTCATCATAGCAGAAGTGAGAGTCGCTAAACTGAAGGAGAACGAAAGTAGTCCTTATCAAACGACGTTTATTGTTCATAATGGCGAACCTGTCGCAGGATTGGTTGAAGTTCGGTGGGATCCCAAGCACGGAGGGAACAAGCTAGACCCAATTTTTCTAGAAGGGTACCAATCGGTAGAAATTGCTATTCAATCAGATGAGCCACTGAACTCGTTTTTGATTGAACCAAACTTCGCGCTAAACCGCGAACGCTTTAGAGTGTGGCTACCAAATTACGATGGGGAGTCTGTTGCAGAAGACCCAACGAAACCACTTTTGTCTGAAGTAGACTGGTTGCCTCAGGAAACTACAGCCATTGTTGTCGATGATCTTGACCCAGGATTTAGCATCGTCGGCCCACCGCAACAGAAAAAGCATCGCATCAATATCCCTGGGATTCATGTCGGTCCGTATATTGAGGAACTTTTGGATCAAGGATTACCCGTTCGACGGATATCCGTTGTTGGTGGATGGGAACGGAAGAGCGATCCTTACAGTTACAGCTTTGGCCGATATCGGCGCACACTCGCACTCATCGCGAGAGGAAACCAAAACACCTACGCGAAATTTACTGCCGAAATACCACACACCGGGAATTGGCAGTTGGAGTATTTCGTCCCGGGTAGAGCAACTCACGTAGCGTCCTACGAATTTGCAAGAAACTCAGGAACTTTCTCACCAGGAACTGTTTTGTACCAACCTCGAGCTAATCCCAACAGGCCTAACGAACACTATACCCTACGAATCACTGACGGGCAATCGACATGGAACGAACAATTCGATATTGCAAATGCCACACAAGGCTGGAATGTGGTGAATGAGTTTGAACTCTCTTCTGACAAAGTCGATGTTCTCGTCAGCGACTTCGCAGGTCGTGCGGATGTTATTGTTTATGCCGATGCCATACGTTGGACTCCTATAGATTCTGAGTGAAAGTAGCCTAAGGAGACGAAAACTCCACATAAAAGTACGCTCGCTTTGGCCGGCCACAGTTCTTCGCGGAAATGGGTCCTGTATTCGGCTCGTACGAATCTAGGTGTTGATTGCAATCTTCCTAATTAGCGTCATTTTTATAGCGTTCGATATTTCGGCACGATACTTGCTTGGAGTATAAGACTCAATACTCTAAAGCACCGGGATGTCAGTACACAATCTCCTCTTTCGCTTTCCTCACGTCCCGGTGCCCCTCCCTTTTCGTGGTCGATTGTCATAATAAGTACATCTTCTGAGCACCTTTAGAGGGAACAAATCGTGAATCTTCGCACCATTTGCGTACTAGCTCGTGCAGAGATGCGCTCGTGCCGCAGACTTGCGCGCACATGGGTGTTTGTCTGTATCGCACTAGCGTTATGCACACTCTGGTATGCTCTCGAGATTGGAGGTGCTTATCAAACTTGGTGGCCGGAAGCACCGTCCGGTTGGTCAAGCCTTACACTTGCTCCGCAATACAGAGGAAATAAAGTCATCTATCTCTTTGCGATGATTTTCGCAATCGGGATCATCTTTCTGTGTTTCGACATTCGCGCACGAGACGTAACAAATAGGATCAGTGATGTCGTCGATTCTAAGCCAGCCAACAACCTAGAAATCACTATTGGCCGATTATTGGGGATCCTCCTGTTACTGTTAGTTCCGATCCTATTTTTCCTAGTTGCGTTCACTTGCTACGAAGTGTTAGCTCACTTCCTTGAACTTTCGTACCGCTATGGTCTCTTCATGGTTGTTATCGCATGGCGTACGCTTTTCAATACGATGATCTTTTTAGCGTTCTGTGGTAGCGTTGTATGTTGCTTAGCTGTACTAGTGCGTAATCGCCTATTAGTCGCACTGATCTCACTGGGATTACTTTACGGCCTGGTTATGTTGTCTGAGCAACCAATCTTCCAACTAGAAGAAATTTCGATTTACTCGAACGTCGTTTCAGAACCGTTTACAGCTTCAAAGCTAGTGTTTCCGATTTCTCTACTTCTGCTGTCTGCTGCGTTTATAGCATTTACTTCGTCATTACTTCCACGAACTCGACCTCGACTTCCGTATCTTGGTATCGGTGGGACTATTTGCTTGATAGTAGGAGCACTGAGCCTGAGTGGTTTGATGATGTCCTTTGATAAACCCAACAATATAAGACAAGAGTGGATAGCAGCGCACGACGCCGAATCAACAGAGGCATTTCCTGACATCCTACATCTTCACGGAAATGTCGACCTTTTTCCGGGAGAGAATATTCAGTTCGATCTAACGTTAACAGTGAGTCCACCCGCGTCAAATCCCACCGATTCAGTGGTGTTTTCACTCAATCCAGGTTTTGATATCCAGGAAGTGTACATCGATGGGAACGTAGTGACGGACTTCACTTTTGGTCACGGATTACTCAAAGTCGCCAAATCAGAGTGGACGAGTGATGTACATCAACTCCGAGTCACAGCGCAGGGAATACCAAACGAACACTTTGCTTACTTGGATCAAGCTAGAGACTTTTCAGCGAGGTCGTCCGTGCAAACTGCGCAGTTCGGCACCAAAAACTACATCTTTCATTCAAACTTCGTCGCGCTGTTGCCGAGTGTTAAGTGGTACCCGACATCCGGTACTGCGATGTATGAGGATCTATTGGAAGAGCGTCCACGAGATGTTTTCACAACCGATATCACTGTTTCCGTACCCCAGCTGTGGAAGGTCGCAATGGTGGGCAACCGTGAAATAACAACGCGTGAATGGACGGGTAAACGAAAATTACACACCCACTACAGATTCAGATCGCAAGCACCGGTGCCGGAATTGGCATTAATCAGTTCAGAATTCGATCAACGCGGTAAAAAGATTGAAGGGATTGGAGTTGAGCTTCTGTTCAGTAAGAAACACACTAAAAACTTGGAGGTATTAGCACCATTCGCAAGCGACATTGAACAATGGGTAGCTGAACAAATCCAGAATGCGCAAGCACTGTCCCTTGAATATCAGTACGGCTCGTTTTACGTCGTAGAAGTTCCTAGTACATTAAGAGTCTATGGTGGTGGTTGGCGCATGGATTCCGTATTACACCCACCTGGAATGATGCTCGTGCGTGAATCCTCGTTCCCAACTGCAAGATTTGAACTATACGTACAAGATCAAGAAAGGGGCGAGGAGATGTTGGATTCTTTTATACGCAAAATGGTGGTCGCCTACTTTAGGGACGATTTACAGGGCGGTAGTCCTCACGCGGGTATCTCGCGCAACTTCGTGAATCATTTGAGTTCGCCGACTGGACACGGTAGCACCGCGCTAAATTACTTGCTGGAGCAATTGTCGACTCAATTGATTATGAAAGACGAGTACGTGTTCGTCCCAAGCTTATGGGAATTCAATGTACAACCCGCACAGGCGGACGCAGCTTACTTTTTTTACGTCCGAGGGCGCCCTGCAACAAGAAAACGATTAGACCTTCTTCGCACTCCCTCAACCTGGGAAGAGATCGAACGAACGCCGATGGTTAGTTTAGATTTTCGTGCACGACCGATTTCTACATTTCGCGCACTATTGACAAAGAGTTTTGCTCTAGCTGAACAAATGATCTCGTATTACGGTGCAGAAAAAGTGGCGTCTTTTCTTAGTGACCTTACCAGGACCTACAAAGGGGGCTATTACACGTTGGAGGACTTCGTGGAAGTTGCTGTACAGAGTGAGATCGACTTGAATGAATGGGTTCTTGACTGGCTTGAAGAGAGGACTTTACCCGGCTTTATCGTAGCAGATGTCAAACTCACAAAACTGAAATCGGTGCGGGGTGAACCGTATGAATACACGTTTGTTATTCATAATGCGGAACCTGTCGCGGGCTATGTTGAAGTTAATTGGCTTCGCGACCAAGAAGATAACAGCACAGACCCAATATTTCTGCACGGGTATCAGTCAATAGAAGTCGCGATTCAAACACATATGCAACTACTCAACGACATTTGGATTAAACCAAACTTCGCCCGAAATCGTAATCTGTTTCCAGTACATGTACCAAATTACGATGGTGTATCTACTTCAGACAAATCAGCAAAACCACTGGTGTCCTCGGTGGAGTGGTTCCCACCGGAGACAGATGCGATCATTGTCGATGATCTTGATCCAGGTTTTAGTATTGTGGGTCAAAAACAGAAGAATAAAATGAAGTTCGATCTCGCTGGGATCGAAATCGGATCGCCTGTTGAGGAGTTTGTGGATCAGGGGCTACCGGTGCGTGGTATGTCTACCGTCGGGGAATGGGAACGGAAAAACGACCAGCGAACCTACAGTTTCGGTCGATACCGGCACACACTTGCGTTGATTGCCAGGGGCAAGCAGAATACGTTCGCCAAATTTGCGGCCGAGTTACCGCACTCGGGAAACTGGCAGTTAGAGTATTTCGTTCCTGGTAGCGCGTTGCGTGCACATCCCTACACCTTCGCTAGAAGTTCGGCACCAGTGTATCAAAGTAGTGTTTTGACCCAACCGCGAGCAAATCCAAACAATCCTGAAGAACACTATGCCTTACAAATCACCGACGGACAAACTACGTGGAACGAACAGTTCGATATTGCAAATGCAGTTCGTGGATGGAACGCTGTGAATATTTTTGCACTTTCGTCGGACAAAGTCGACGTTCTAGTCAGCGACTTCGCTGGTCGTGCGGACGTTATCGTCTTCGCCGATGCCATCCGTTGGACTCCCGTAGATTCGGAGTAATACATCATTGAAGGAGACATCTTGCCCATGTTGAACAGACGTAAGCTTTGGACTCTAGCCGCCGCTGAAATGCGGTCCTGTCGTCGCCTCGTTCGAACCTGGGTGTTTATCGTTGTTGCATTGCTGTTTTGTGCCGGTTGGTACATAGATGCGCTCGAATTTCAATGGCCTTCACCACCGGGAAGTTTTTTCAGCGATTCCGATGTGACTGCACGGTACACGATCTCGACTTTGATGAACGGCTTTGTCGCAATTTTTTCAATTGGGATTATTTTCTTAGCGTTCGATATCCGAGCTCGTGATGTTCAAAATCGTATCTCAGACGTTATCGATACACTACCCATGGCCAACATTGAAATTATTATCGGACGTCTCGCCGGAATCTATCTGCTCCTCTTCATTCCTTGCTTGGTCTTTCTAGCCCTATTAACAGGTTATGAATCAATTTCTGGTATGTTTGAATCTCGATTCCGATTAGGTATACAACCACTTTCAGTGATGTCGCTGGTGGCGTGGAACTTAATTCCAAATGTGTTGTTCTATGGTGCTCTAGTAGTTTGCCTGTCCGTCCTCGTACGGTTTCGCTTATTGGCTGCAATACTCGCTATTGGAGCATTAATCGGATTTTTCTGGATTAATAATTTCATCCCTGTGCGATTTCAAGAAGGCTTCGCCCAGTTTCTGGGCAGCACGATAGTTCCTTCAGACCTTGCACCTACATTCTTTTCAACCGCAATTCTTGTGAATAGGTGTGGACTGTTGTTTGTGTCAGTTGCGTTAATTTTGTTTACAGCGAGCATGCTACAAAGAACTGAGCCCCGACGCATATTGAACTCGACGCTGGGCGTCGCGGCTGTGAGTATTGCGACCATAGTGTATTTCAGTTTGTTCGCCGCGATACTCAATATTGAGAACCGTAAGGAAGAATGGGTTAAAACACACCAGCAACACAGTCCCAGCTCCTTCCCCGACGTTCACCATTTAGAGGGTACAGTTGAGCTACGGCCCGGCAACAATATTTCTTTGGATGTCACTCTAGAAGTGACCAAACCCACGGCGAACCCTACCGATTCAGTTATCTTTTCTCTCAATCCAGGTTACACTCTTCAAAAACTCTTTATCAACGGCGTAGAAACTAAAAATCACAGTTTCGAAAATGGACTTCTGAAAGTACCTTCTGATCTATTGTCGGATGGTTCGAGCAAAATGAAGTTGCAAGCGAAGGGGAAACCAGACGAGCGTTTTGCATATCTTGATCAGGCTCGAGATTTTCTAAAACTCCCACATAAGAGTGTCCGACAACTTGGATTAAAAAACTTTATTTTTGACCGCGATTTTGTTGCCCTAATGCCAGGCGTCTTCTGGTATCCAATTTCCGGTTCTGCAATGGGTCGAGATCAATTTGAAACTCGACCAATCGATGTTTTTACTACCGACCTAAGAGTAACTGTTCCTCGACAGTGGCAAGTAGCGACAGTAGGAGAGCGTAGAGAAGTAGAGAATCAGAAACGTACCACTGTTCAATTCAAGAGCGAAGCCCCGGTTCCCGAACTCGCGTTGATAGCCTCAGACTTCGACCAACGCGGAAATACTATCGAAGGCGTCGGGTTCGAAGTTTTGTTCAACAAAAAACACCTCCATAACCTGGACACCCTCACTCTAGTTTACGACCAAATACAAGAGTGGATCGCGGAACGAATCAAGAACGCACGCGCGATATCTTTGGACTATCCCTACAAAGCATTCTATATCGTCGAAGTACCAAGCAACTTACGAATCTACGGCGGCGGATGGCGCATGGACACAGTGTTACAGCCTCCTGGGATGATGCTGATTCGAGAGTCATCGTTCCCGACTGAAGAGTTTAAACACGTTATTGCGGGAGTTCAAAACTGGGGCTGGCGCTCAGAGGAAGACCTAGACAATTATGTTTTCGGCGAACTATTAAGATATTTCAGTAATGACCTGCAAGGAGGCAGCCCATTCGCTGGTATTGCGCGCAACTTCGTCTCGCACCAACTCTCTGTTACTGAACGAGGGGGGACTGTGTTACAGTATTTATTAGATCAATTGTCAAACCAATTGATTACTCAAACCGAAAGTAGTTCATCCATCCCTCTTACTGAATATGCGACTTGGATTTCTTATCTTGGGATCGAACAGACGACTGACTATCGCACCACTACCCGCGCGACCGAAATCCGCGAACGCATTGCTACGTTGCCTTCCACCTGGGAACTGATGGATCGAGTCGCGTTAGTTGATCTTGATTTCAATACAAACCCAAAGTCTTCCTACCGAGTGCTCCTGACGAAAGGGTATGTGCTCGCAAAATCCATGATTGCTCACTTTGGTCCTAAAAAAATTGGTGCGTTTTTGGAGCGACTTCTGACCAACTTCAGAGAGCAGAGTTTGACCATCGAGGACTTTCTGAGAGTAGCTACCGAAGTGGGATTAGACTTCGAGGAGTGGGTACTTCCTTGGCTCGAAGATACTGTCTTACCCGGCTATACTGTCGAACCCGCTTCTGTTTCAAAGATAAAGTCCACAGAATTCCAAGACGTCGAATATCAGACGACCTTCATTCTTCACAACGCCGAGCCAATCCCAGGGTTTGTCCGTGTGATATGGTCGGCTAAAGAAGAAAGATTTGATCACTGGGGATACGAAGAAACTACAAACTCGGATCCAATCTACATCCCAGCACACGATTCCAAACGCATCTCTATTACATCTGGAAAACCAGTGACCTGGATCTGGATTCACCCTTTCCTTGCACACAACCGCGCCCAATTCGAGGTGCTAGTTCCAGAATTTGACGAGGATACTATACCCGACAGTACCGCATTCCCTTTTGTGTCTGAAGTCGATTGGCAACCTACAGACACGGGAACAATTATCGTTGATGACCTCGATCCCGATTTCAGCATCGTCACACAAGACGGAGAATTAGTGGACTACTCGATCACTAATACTGATTCTTCCAGAATTTTTTTAGATGAATATGATCAGGGGCTTCGCGTGGAGACCTATCCGCAATTCGGGGAATGGAATAGACTGTATGACTCGTCGAGCTATGGACGCTATCGTCGAACTTATGCCCGAATTGCTCGTGGCTACCAGACTTCGGCGGCACGGTTTCAGGCAAGTCTACCACACAAAGGACAATGGAAGCTGGAGTTCTACGTACCCAAACCAGTCTTTCGAGAGAGAGGCTACGGTGAAAGCTTTGACGGTTTTGGTAGAAGCCTCGGCGGTCGGGTTCGGCACCGTCGTGCGGATTCAAATTCTCCCGACGAACATTACACCCTGCACATTCGAAATGGTAATTCTGACCGGACTGAAACTTTTGACATAGGGAACGCCAAACTTGGTTGGAACGAGGTTGGACAGTTTGAGATCGGATCAACCGAAGTTGAAGTATTACTCAGTGATTGGGCCGGGCACCAAGACATTATGGTTCATGCTGATGCAATCCGTTGGATCCCTGTCGAACTTGATTGATCCTAGTGTTATAGCGTTGAACATCTAATGTTGAATGTCCAAACACTCTGGAACGTAGCTGTAGCTGAGATCCGTTCATGCTGTCGCCTGGTACGGACTTGGGTTTTCCTTGCAGCTGCGCTTCTGTTTTGTACCTGGTGGTATATGAACGGGTTTGTCTCAATTTTCTCAATTGGGATCATTTTATTAGCCTTCGACATCCGCGTACGCGACATTCACAATCGTTATTCTGATGTGGTAGCTTCGCACACTGCTTCCGATGTAGAAATCATTTTTGGACGCATTGCTGGAATACTTCTACTTGTAATGATTCTCAGCTCGGTCGTGTTCCTGTCAATCACAGGCGGCCATGTGATAGCTTCCATACTATCTGAAACAGAATTCCGCTTGGGCATACAACCACTGGCGGTAATGTCCATCATTGCATGGAGCTTAATTCCAAATCTAATTTTCTTTAGTGCTTTAGTCGCGTGCCTAGTGGCTCTGGTACGAATTCGATCTCTGGTTGCGGTTATTGCGCTTGGTGTACTTCTCCTACTATTTTGGATAGAGACTCAGATTCCCGTGAGACTTCAAGAAAGCCTATCGCAGTTTCCTGGTAATACTCTGGTAACTTCAGATCTCACACCACTTTTTGTTACACCTGCAATCATCGGGAACTCGCTTGTAATGTTATTTGTTTCAAGTGCACTACTTTTCTTCTCGGCAAGTATCCTGACAAGAGCCAAGCGAGAACGAGTATTCAATGTAGTATCGGGCGTATCGGCCATCGGTGTGGCTTCCCTCTTAGTGTTTGTATTGATAGGTATGGTTTATAGCACCGAAAACCTTAAAGAGGAATGGGCAATCGAACATCGACAGTATGATCCGGCCTCATTCCCTGATGTTCAAGACATAACAGGGAACGTCGAGCTCCTTCCTGGACGCAAAATTATTTTGGATGTCACATTATCCGTTCATCCATCTAGAGAGCGCAGTACAGATTCGGTCGTATTCTCTTTGAATCCTGGTTACACAATTCAAAGTGTATATATAGACGGTGAACTGACCACCAAATTCAACTTTGAAGCTGGAATATTGGAACTGCCGTCTGACTTATTGCCGAAATTCTCACATGAAATTCGGGTACAGGCCGAGGGGAAGCCAGATGACCGTTTCGCTTATCTCGATCAAGCTAGAGACCTCCTAACACTCCCTGATGTGGCAGTTCGACACTTAGGTTTAAAAAACTCTATTTTTCACAAAGACTTTATTGCACTCATGCCGAGTATAGCGTGGTATCCGATTGCCGGAACAACAACAGCTCGAGACAGTCTAGAATCGCGGCCTCAAGATTTATTCACGACTGACCTGACAGTTACTGTACCCCTAGAGTGGCAAGTGGCGACGGTTGGCAAACGTACAGCCTTAGTTCAACAACAACGGAATCAATTCCGGTTTAGAAGCGGGGCACCTGTCCCGGAACTCGCGTTAGTGGCTAGCGAGTTCGATCAGCGAGTCACAACAATCGAAGGTGTGGAATTTGAAGTTCTGTTCAACAAAAATCACCGTCAGAACTTAGAGGCTCTAGCACCATTTAGCGGTCGGTTGCAGGAATGGGTCGCGGAAAAAATCAGAAACGCTAGAGCAGCATCTATGGTTTATCCCTATGAAGTGCTCTATGTCGTCGAAGTGCCGAGCACCTTACGGATATATGGCGGAGGCTGGCGCATGGATACGGTACTGCAACCTCCAGGAATGATGTTAGTTCGAGAACCAGTTCTCCCAAGCAGAACAGTCGAATATGCCCTAGCCGTAGAACGTGCAAATCAGCGGAACTCGAAGGAAGAACAGGACGACCGAGTGTTTCTGAGGCTTCTGGGATATTTCGGCAATGACATGCATGGTGGTAGCCCCTTTGTTGGATTTGACCGAAACTTCGTATCGCATCAAGTATCGGCAACCCATAGAGGTGCGACGGTGTTGCAGTATTTAGTGGAACAAATATCGAATCAACTAATCACGCAAATGGAAAGTTTGTCAGTCATATCAGTACAGGAATTTGGCACCGAGCTACCCTGGATCTCGATGGGTCGAACGCCAGACTCCCACTGGGGAAGAACTATGCAGGGTACTTACATGCGACAGAATATAGCAGGTATACCGTCAACCTGGAAAGCAATGGATCAGCTCGCGTTATTCGATCTGGATTTCACTGGAAATCCGATCCAGTCTTATCGAGTTCTGTTAACTAAAGGACATGCCATCGCCAAATCTATGATCGCTTACTACGGCGAAGAACGGATCGGAGAGTTTTTGAGTCATCTACTGGCCCGGTATCGTGGGCAAAGTTTCACTGTAGCCGACTTCCTAAACATAGCTTCCGAAGTCGGCTTAGACTTCAACGAATGGGTACTGTCGGCACTTGAAGACACGATCTTACCAGGATTTGTTGTTGAATCAGCCACTGTTTCGACACTTGAGTCGCTAGAAGCCCGTGGTACCCAATACCAGACAACTTTTGTCGTCTACAACACGGAACCCATGCCTGGACTCATTCACGTATATTGGACAGCCCAAAAAGACGGAGCCGTGTATTGGGCTCGAGACGACCTCTCCCGTTCAGACCCAGTCTTTATCGCTGGTCATCAAGCCAAGAGATTTGCCTTCCGCTCAGCGACTCCCTTAAAAGGGGTCTGGATCAAGCCATTCCTCGCATACAACCGCGATGCATTTGAAGTGCAGTTACCCACAAATGACGAATATACCGATATAACGAGTCTAGCATTACCATTTGTTGCGGATGTCGAATGGCGACCGCGAAAGGCAGCGGCGATCGTCGTCGATGATCTCGATGCCAATTTTAGCATCGTCAAGCGGGACATTAATACTGGATACTTCGTTCATACCAGAAGCCCTTCGAAGTCCTCCAACACCAACACGGTATACATACAGGGACTTCCGGTTGGTCCGGATTTGCGTGGCTTCAATATATGGCATAGAGAGTTTGAGCCTTCAGGTTTCGGTGGGTATCTTCGGACCTTTTCAATCATTGGTCGAGGAGATCAAAATACTGCCGCTCGATTTAAGGTCAATCTTCCTCACGACGGACGTTGGAGCTTGGAATACTATGTGCCTCGCGACGCTCTTAGTGGGACCATGTACACGGTTCCAACGTTTTTCGATTATGATTGGTATCGTACCCGTCCAGCTGACCCAAATGCTCCCGAAGAACACTACGCCTTAACAATAAGAGATGGTCACACTGTATGGGACAAAAAATTTGACATTGCGAACGCCAACATTGGTTGGAACGATGTCGGAGAGTTTGAACTCAGTTCCACCGAAGTCGAAGTGTTAGTAAACAATTGGTCCGGTCACGAAGATGTCCTGGTTTATGCTGATGCTATTCGTTGGACTCCAAAAAACCAGAATGTTCCTTAACCTCTGAACACATTAATCAAATGTTGAACATACACACACTTTGGACTCTCGCGGTCGCGGAAATGCGCACCTGTCGTCGGATGATCCGAACCTGGGTTTTCATCGCGGTTACTTTTTTTGTGTGTATTTGGGGATATTGGGACATTGTTGATGTTATTGGTTGGCCGGGTCCACCGCGATATTGGCTCGATCAAATGACAGAACGCTACACGATCTCGACAACGATGAATGTATTTGTCGCAATTTTCTCTATCGGGATGTTATTCCTTATGTTCGACGCGCGAATACGCGATGATCGGAATCGCATGTCGGATGTCATCGATTCACTTCCTGCGTCAAATATCGAAATCCTCATAGGGCGACTCTCTGGAGTCTTAATTTTTTTCTTATTCTTCTGTTTACTTTTTCTCGGCCTCCTGACCGGTTATGAAATAGTTGTAGAGCGCGTTGGATCACGTTTCCACCTAGGAATACCTCCAATTTCAGTCTTGTCATTCATTACTTGGAACCTAATTCCAAATTTGATTTTCTTTGGTGCCTTGGTCGCATGTCTTGTTTCCTTAGTACGTTTTCGTATATTGGTCGCGGCAATCGCACTCGGCTTAATCTACGGATTCAATTGGATCGAAGACTACATTCCGATACGTTTTCAGGAAAGTTTGTCATTGTTCGGTGGTAGTGCTCAAGTTCCCTCGGATCTCGCACCTGCATTTGTTTCACCGGCAATTATTGGAAACAAGTGCGCAATTTTGTTCGTATCAATTGCTCTGCTCCTTTTCGCGGCATGCATGTTCCCAAGAATTGACGAACTACAAAGAAAGTCCACTATATTTGGCATCGTCGCTTCAGCTACCGCTGTTTTCATTTTTTGGGGATTAATCACCTCAGTACCCGGTACAGAACACCGCCAAGAAGCATGGGTTATTGAACACCGGCAACTCGACCCCTCCTCGTTCCCTGACGTGCAACATTTAGAAGGAACGATTGACCTCCGACCAGGTCGGAAAATCACTTTGGATGTCACCCTTAGCGTTCATAAACCCACGCTGAATACCACAGATTCGGTGATACTTTCTCTCAATCCAGGCTACAAAATCCAACAGCTTTTCGTTGACGGTGAAGAGACTACAGCGCACAGTTTTAACGATGGGATTTTGAAGCTACCAAACGACCTACTACCAGATTTGTCTCATGACATTCGAGTTCGGGCTTCTGGAAAACTAGATGACCGTTTCGCCTATCTAGATCAAGAGCAAGATTTTCAAAAGTTTCCTAATCGCGCTGCCCGGCAATTAGGACTAAGAAACCACATTTTTCATCGTGACTATGTTGCACTCATGCCAGGTTTGATCTGGTATCCAATCTCTGGTTCGGTTGTTGATCGCGATGAGCCTGAATTTCAGAAAAGGGATCTGTTTACCTCAAACCTAAGAATTAACGTCCCTCGAAATTGGCAGGTAGCTACCGTCGGGAAGCGCGAAGTTGATGAGAGTCAGCAACGAACATCCTACCAATTTGAAAGCGACGCGCCAGTCCCCGAAATTGCATTGCTCGCTAGCGAATTCGATCAAAGAGCCACAACCGTTGAAGGTGTCGAGTTTGAAATCTTGTTCAGCAATAAGCATCTACAAAACTTAGAAGCCCTTTCACCTTTGACCGACTTAATCAACCAGTGGGTTGCAGAACGAATCAGTAACGCTCACGCCGCTTCTCTAATCTATCCCTACAAAGCGTTCTATGTCGTCGAAATTCCCAGTAACTTAAGAATATATGGTGGCGGATGGCGCATGGATACAGTATTACAACCTCCTGGGATGATGCTGATTCGAGAATCAAATTTTCCAACGGAACGATTTAAAGAAGTAGTAGCCCGAGAACGCAGTTATGGATGGTACTCAAAGGATGAACAGGACGAACGGATATTCGATTACTTGCTTAAGTACTTCCGAGACGATGGTCACGGTGGTAGCCCCTTTGTCGGCTTTGCCCGAAATTTTGTGTCGCATCAAGTTTCCGCAACTGGTCGAGGCGCTACCGTGCTTCAATATCTGCTGGAGCAATTATCGAACCAATTGACTACAAAAACCGATAGTTATTCGATCATAACCTTAGCGGAATTCGGTACCTCTATCGCTAGTGTTGACTGGAGTCAAACACCTGAGGATGACTTCAATAGCTGGGCATTTCAGACTCGCGCTAAACTCGCAGCAATACCGTCAACATGGAAAGTAATAAATCAAACCGCGTTGTTTGATCTCGATTTCAGTACGGAGCCGATTCCTTCCCATCGAACTCTGCTTGTGAAGGGTCGAGCCCTTGCAAGATCTATGATCGATCACTACGGAGCAGACAAGATTGGATCATTCTTGGACCAACTGGTTCACGATCATCGGGCACATGGTTTCACGGTCGCAGAATTTATGGATGTAGCTTCCGATATCGGATTAGATTTGAATGAATGGGTAATCTCCTGGCTCGAAGACACCGCGTTACCTGGATATATAACAACTACTCCGTCGGTATCGAAATTAGAGGAACAGTCGGAAGACAGCAACAACTATCAAACTAGTTTCATCCTACACAACGCAGAACCGATGGCTGGACTCGTTCGCATATTTTGGGAAGATCGTAGAGGACCTGAGGAAAATGAATTCCGCCGCGGTTGGCCGAGAGGAGCGTATTTCGATTCTGGACCACTATTCCTTAAGGGTTTTCAGTCCAAAAAGATTGCGATTTCCTCCGTACATCCTCTAGGTGGTATCTGGATCGAACCGTACCTTTCACATAACCGAGCTGTGTTCGAGGTACTCGTACCGCCAGCTGCTGATAGCATCGTCACAGAAATTCCGGTCGTTCCGATCGCAACCGATGACGATTGGCAGCCGCCAGTGACTGACGTTGTTATTGTCGACGATCTCGATCCCAATTTTAGAATTGTCAAACGAACTGACGAATCACAGGTTTTTTCGGTATCTAAGACACTTGATCCACCACTCTATTCCGGCCAAGAATATGACCAAGGACTTTTACTGAGTTCGGGGATCCGGTTCGGTGTTTGGTGTCGGTTGTATGATTCCTCGTACTATGGTTTGTATCGGCGAACTGCCGTGCCTATCGTTAAAGGAGACCAAAACTCCGCAGCTCGATTTGTCGCCAATCTGCCCTACAACGGTAAATGGACTTTGGAAATCTACCTACCTAAGGGTGCCTTCAGCTCGATATACTACGGAGGTTGGCAGGAATTTTTGGGCATCGTTTTCGATGACAATCGATTCGTGAGCCGCACTGCCAATCCAGATGTTCCCGAAGAACACTATCGATTGACTATTAAAGATGGTAGTGCGGAGCGTAACGAAAAATTCGATGTCGCCAATGCTACAGAAGGATGGAATGAAGTTAGAACGTTTGAACTCAGTTCAACAGAGGTAGAAGTTCTTCTCAGTGCATGGGCAGGACACGAGGAAATTATGGTTTTCGCTGATGCCATTCGGTGGACTCCCGTTTCCGACACCGCAGAGAATGAAGAGTCTTCTCCGTGACAACAATTTCTACAAAACGCCAGTCGAACACTGGCCTTCTCACTACAATTATTTTTCTAACCATCAAAGGAGCTTTAACCAATGACTGACGTAGCTCAGGCGCATTCTGAAAACGGTCCCACAATTGATATTGAAGGGGTAACACACTGTTATAAGAAGAATCAACCGGTACTGTCCGAGATTAATCTATCACTCGGAGCCGGGTTCTTTGGTTTGCTCGGTGCAAACGGAGCAGGTAAGAGCACTTTGATGCGCATCATCTGTACTTTGCTCAAACCAACTGAGGGCAGCGCTAAAGTCTGCGGATTTGATGTGATCAAAGAGTGTCATCAAGTTCGCCAACGCATCGGATATCTGCCGCAGGAATTTGGTGCATGGAGATTACACCGCGTCGAAGAAGTAGTCGACACACTAGCCGCGCTTTCCGGCATGAATAACAAGAAAGAACGCCGGGCACGAGTTGCTGAAGTACTGGAAGAAGTCGGATTAGCAGAAGTTGCGGATCGCAAAGTTAAAAAACTGTCTGGCGGTATGGTGCGTCGTCTGGGTGTCGCACAAGCCATGGTTCACAACCCGCCAGTTCTCGTCGTTGACGAGCCGACAGTAGGTCTCGACCCAGAGGAAAGAATGCGTTTTCGGCAAGTCATGACAAATTTAGGTCGAGAACGCACGATTCTATGTTCTACTCACATCGTTGCTGACTTAGGTAGCGGGTGTTCAGAAATCGCGATCATTGACGACGGTACTTTAGCGTTTCAGGGATCCCCGACTAAATTTCTCACGAACGCCGTCGGAAGCGTATTTGAAATCAAGGTACCCACAGAAAGTGCCACTGCGATTGAATCGAAACACGAAATCGTGTCACGAACGTTTGATGGAGCAAACGTAGTCTTTCGCGTAGTTGGGAAGAGTGCGGGAGAGTTTAATACCGATGCGTCCAAGGTAGAAGAACCTACCTTGGAGGAAGCGTACCTCGCATTCATGGCGAAACGCGGGAAACTTGAACAAGCAGATCAGACTGAGACCGTCGCTGAAGAACCCAAGAAGAAAAAACGACGAAGAAAAGCTAAGCAAGACTAACCGTCAATTAAAAACTTTTTTCATTCCTAGGGTTCCGTAATGAACTTACAGACTCTTTGGGCTGTCGCAGTTTGCGAAATGCGATCCAGTAGGCGTTTGGCCCGAACTTGGGTCGTAATGGTTTCAGCATTCTTGATTGCGACTGTAGGGTACCTTGTCGTGTGCGGAAATCACATGGTTGCATCGACGGTGGGACCCTTAGCGCAGATTCCTCGATTCATCGTCGGCGAGACCGCTGCGCAGTTTGTAGGGATTTTTGCTATTGGAATCATTTTCTTAGCATTTGACATACGTGCTCGCGATGTAAGAGACAGAATTTCTGGAATCATTGACGCTAAACCGGTCTCCAATCTTGAACTAGTCGTGGGGAGATTGTCTGGCATACTAATGCTGCTCTGTATTCCATTGCTACTGTTCATTGGCCTGGCTTTATTGCATGGAATCCTTGCAGATTTGTTTGGTTGGAGCTTTGGTGCTCCCATCGAAATCTGGAGCATTTTTTCATTCTTGGTTTGGGACGTTGTACCACAACTAGCTTGGTGGGGTGGGCTAATCATGCTGTTGGCGGTAATTCTTCGAAACCGGTTACTCGTCGTTCTCACGGCTATTGGTCTCTTCGCATTGTTTACGTGGATACAGATGCAACTGACTTGGAGTCAGTTGGAAATTGCGGGTGCAGTCACCAGTCAAATCGTTTATCCATCTGACGTTGCTCCCGTGTTTACTACCGCGGAGATCACTATTCATCGTGTCGCATGTATGCTTCTTTCCGTAGGTTTGCTAGTGGGTGCAGCCACACTTTTACCTCGGCAAATGTCTCGAAGAGTGATCGTCGCTTCCGCCGGCGTGTTTGCGATTGGGGTCGGAGTCTTCCTTCTGACAAGTTTATTCTCGTCCCAATCACAAGAAGCAAATAAGAGAGCCGCGTGGTTAGACATTCATCAGAGTCAAGATACAACCTCTTTCCCAAATGTAAAAAATCTCACGGGCGAAGTAATCATCAAACCGGGAAATCGCATCGAGTTGAATGTGACTCTTACACTGTTGCCTCCACAACAAAACGCGACTAATCAGGTGACGTTTACTCTCAATCCAAACTACAAAATCAGTAAGGTCGCTCTAAACACTAACGAGATTACAGACCATACGTTTAGTGATGGACTACTAACAATCCCCGCATACCACTTTGGGGACGAATCCTCAACGCTCCTAATTGAATGCGAAGGGATACCAGATCCAAAATTTGCTTATTTGGATGCCAAGATGGATCTGGGCGGTGCCAGCGTGTTGGACTTTAGCGTTGCGATGGCAAGATTCCTAGGAAATCAGAGTTACGTTTTTAGGTCCGACTATGTTGCTCTGTTACCTGGAGTCTCTTGGTATCCTACAGCTGGTGTGGCTATAGGGAACGACGACCCACAAACCTATCCAAAAGATCATTTTTTAATGGATTTGTCTGTCACGGTCCCGAAGAATTGGACGGTAGCTGGACCTGGCAAACGCGAGCTTCAAAATAACAATGGTTCTAAAAATACATTTCGGTTCAGACCTGAGAACCCTGTTGTTGACATCGTACTCGCAGCGTCGAAATTTGAACGTTTTGCGATGACAGTTAAGGATATAGAGTTCGAATTACTGTACAGCGCTAAACATCGAAAAAGTTTTGCCGCAATGGAAGTTCTCATCCCCGATCTAAAGGATTGGATTACCGACCGACTTTCGATTGCGAACAAATTAGGATTGGCATATCCGTACGAAGCGCTTACTCTCGTGGAAGTTCCATCCCATCTGAGGGTGCTAGGCGGAGGGTGGAGCATGGATTCTAGCCTGTACGGTCCGGGCGTCGTCATGATTCGAGAGACGGGAATCCCAACCGCGCGGTTTGATGTGAAGTTTAAAGATCAGCAAGGTGAGCAATCGTTCCAAGATTTACTCTACTATGTCGACAACGACTATCAGAGTGGCAATCTACTCAATGGGATTGCACGCAATTTCTTAGCATACCAGACTGCACCGTATGGTCAAAGCGCTACCGCACTACAAATTTTTCTTGAAGACATGGTAGGAGATCTCATCGTAGAGAGGCTACCCTACTTCACAACCGATACTGCGCTAAATCCACTGGGAGTTACCCAAATCGATGTCGCGAGTGAAGGTGCGAGTACTTCTGTAAGTATCAGTGTAGGCAGTCCCGGCGTACAAACTCGAAGCCGCGGCAGTGGTAGCATGATTTTGAGAAGGAGTAACACTCACAACGCAAGCATCTGGAGTAAGATTGAAGAGAGTGCATTGTCTGAGCTCAATTTCCACGAAGACCCGATTCAGTCTTATCATGCGGTCCTATTCAGGAATACATACGCGTTAGCCGCATTGAAAGCATGGGTCAACGAGGAAGCATTGGGCAATATTCTTAGAGATTTACTACAAAAATTTCGAGGTGAAAACTTTACATATGACGAATTTCGAGAAATCGCGATCAACCATGAACCGAGATTTGACGAAATCACTCAGAACTTTATTACTTCCAACTCACTCCCAGGATACATTGTTTCGGATCCTTCAATTGAAAAATTGGCAACCGAAGATCCAACGACCCAAATTTTCCAAACAGTTTTTGACCTTCGAAATGAAGAATCGGGACCGGGAGTAGTAACAATTCGTTGGGATGAGGAGCAAGGGTTTGGTTCTGAGGACGAAGACGTTTCTCGAAACAGCCTAGATCCCTTGCTAATTGAACCAAATAGTTCCTACAGGATCGCGATCAAGAGTAGTCTTAAACCAACAAAGCTTGTAATTGAAGCACCGATGTCTTTGAACCGAGAACCGATCGAACTGACGACACCATCTATAGATGACACTGAAATCAATACTGCTAGCTCACGTCCTACTTCAACCAAGACTCAATGGAATCCGAATAGACCGGACCAAATAGTCATCGACGATCTCGATCAAGGATTCTCAGTGTCTGGGGCACCTCAAGAATGGCAAATCCCATGGTTTTTGCCAAATTTCTTAGTGGAAATGGGCAGATCATTTATGGGGGAGCTCGAAGAAGTTGACCGAGGCTTACCCATATACAGTCAATGGAATCATAGCCAGCAATGGACGCGTTTCCAAGGCTCAGGTTTTGGTCGGTATCGCAACACGTTCACCAGAGTGCGAAGTGCGCAGAAAGATGATCCTGATGCAAGTGCTTTTAGTGCGGAATTTGTGGGAGAGCTACCGAACAGTGGAGAGTGGACACTCGAATACAGTGTGCCGAGTCAGATTTTATTTGAACAGATTCTTCAAGAGCTTGACCTGGACGAGCAGAACACCGATACAGGTGACGGAGTAGGTTCAGATTCTCAAGACAATCTTACTCTTGCACTCGTTGTTCAGTTTGACGACGAAGAAATTCCTTTCAATCTGGATCTATTCACACTCAGGAACGAATTCGACTTTGGAGATCGACGTTTAATTGAAGGTTCGGCTACACCATGTTTCTGGGCTGCTCTCGGTTCCTATAACATAAGAGAACCCCGAGTCACGGTCAAAGTTTCGAACAAGAGCTCTATTCGCGACACCTTCGCAGACGCGATTAGGTGGACAAACCTGGGAGATGGAAACTCAGACTAATTGGTCTTTTCTGAATTCCCACGCTATTTTCAATTAATTTTCTGCGTTCAATTTTCCCATTCATACTACAACAGGATGTGTAATTCATTAATGGGAACGCTTTTTGCATATTGAGTGTTATGACGGTCGCGAGCTCAGATTATTCGGAAATTATTGACGTCGTAAATCTGGATTCTTTTGCGCAATTTTCTCCTTATATGACTCGCTATTCTGACATCCTTGCAGTGTGTAAAATTCTTGAAAATTTCAGACGTTCAGTCGAGTGCTATTGTCGTACTTGAGAAAACAATGGGGGCGTTACTGTCCATTGACCGAACGACTTTTCTTTCTGTCGAGATCGTTTCCTCGTGACTTCCTTAATACGAACGGTATCTTAATACTAACAAACAGTTTTTTTGCTTTATGACCACAAATCTCGCTACTATGGTAGAAACATCGGATCGAACGGTTAAGTTCATTCAACCTTCCCGCCTCAACCACCTACTGGACAGATCTAGGAACTCCGTACGATCCGCACGGCAATTACCACTGCTTGCTGTAATCTGCTTTGTTTTATTTGGCCTTTCTAGTTGTAATCCACCTTCTCAGCCAAACTTTGACATGGATGTACGGACTCCCGTACAAGTGCAAGCCGTTAGAGTTGGAGACATCGAAAATCTAGTAGTATCTCAGGGTAAACTTCAACCGCGCGAAAGTGCTACGGTCACCGCACAAGTCCTCGGTCGATTGTACTATGAACGCGACGAGAACGGCGACCGGTTTTACGAAGGGCACCATGTCAAGAGGGGCGATGTCCTCGCGCGCATTTCAGGAAAAGAAGCTGAACTCAATCTAAATTTACCCGCCAAGAAGCAAGATTTTGAAATCGCCCAGCGGGAGTATGACCGCCAAGTCAGTTTGTACGAGGACGGCATTATCACAGAAAGAGCGTTTGAGCAAACAAGGCAAACCTTCAATACTGCCGAGACCGCATATCGTCGAGCACTATTAGATGAACAAAATACCGAAGTTTTTGCACCGATGGACGGTGTGATTTTGAAATTAGCTCGCGACCAAGACAATATTTTGTTGGCGGACGAAACCCTAATTAGTAGTGGCCAACTAATTGCACAAATCGCTGATCTTCGCACCTTAGAAGCGAACATCGGTCTGGTATCGACCCAAAGAAGAAAAGTTGAAATAGGCGATCCAGTACGGATACGACCTTCTGCGACCTACGATGACGAAACGTACGACGGAATTCTCGAACGAATTTTGCCTTTGGTTGATGAACAAACCAGCACTTATCCCGTCGTTGTGGTAGTACCAAATGACGATCTAGTACTCCAACCCCGCAGTTACGTAGAAGTCGAGATTATTGTTGAACAGAGAGTTCAGGTACCCTATGTCTCTCTTGACTCTGTCAAGAAGAACCGCAACAATCACGATGTCGTTTTTGTCGTTGAAGGACAACGCGTAGAAGAACGTCGCGTGCGTCTAGGCTTACAGGACGACGACAACGTAGAAATATTGGAGGGTGTCGAACCAGGTGAGCGCGTCGTGTTTGGTGGAGTCGAACATTTATGGGGCGGTCAGACGGTTAACGTCGTTCGCGAACTGTGAACTTCTTTGAGTCCTGCGCTGGCGTCGCAGTTCGCCGGCCAATTGCAGTTTGTGCTACCGCTGTTGCGGTTGCCCTAGTTGGAATTTTTTCGCTCAATGAACTGCCCATTGATTTGTTACCCGATATTAAAACTCCGTCAGTTGTCATCGCCGTTAACGCCGGCGACCGACCACCGGAGGAAATGCAACGTCTCTACGGTGAGAGATTGGAGAATCTGGTCTTGTCCGTTCAAGGCGTGCGAAGCGTTGAGCAAATTGCTCGCACGGGTCGATTGGTTGCTACTGTGCACCTTGATTGGGAATCCGATGTCGACAATGCCGTAATCGACATTGGCAGTGCCCTTAGCAGTCTCAGTAGCGATCCGCAAATTGATTACGTAACCATTCGTCGGTTTGATCCAAGTCAGGAGCCGATTTTAACATTAGGAATGCTTGCCAAGGAAGAGGGTAATCCTGATCTCATCGGACTCCGACAGATCGCACGTCGTCAAATTGCTACTGCGCTTGAAACTCTACCAGGCGTAGCGGAGGTTCGTGTCGTAGGAGGACGGAAACGAGAAATATCCGTTCACTTCGATGAATTCCGCGCTGCGGAATTTGGTATTACTCTAGACCAACTGAGATCGCGAATCGCCGCCGAAAATCGAGAATTTAGCCCAGGTGTGATAGAAGATCAGGGCCAGATCTTTACTATCCGCGGAGTAACCCGGTATGAGGACATTAACGACATAGAAAACGTCGTCGTTCAGTTCCTGCAACCGCAAACAGGCGGCGCTCGTATCGCGGTGCGGGTTCATGATGTTGCTGATGTTGTCGAAAGTGAACAAGAACATGACCATGTGGTTTTAGTGAATGGTCGTGAAGGTGTAGGTTTATCCGTCTACAAGGAAGCCGGCGCAAACACCGTTACGGTTTCGAACACGATTAAAGAAGCCCTTGCTGGCGCGGTCGAAGATTTACCTGGAGTTGATGTTCACGAAATCTCTGATAACGCTACGCTCGTTGTAGAAGCACTGGATGACTTAAGACTTGCAGCGGGTCTAGGTATCGCCTTAGCGATCTTGGTGCTAGCCGTGTTCTTACGTTCCGTAGGCGCAACGTTTATTGTTAGTGCTGCAGTTCCGGTCTCGATCCTCGCAGCGATCTTCTGTATGTCTTTCTCAGACCACAGCTTGAACATTATTACCTTGGGAGGACTTGCGCTTGGCGCAGGTATGCTCGTCGATAACGCCATCGTAGTAGTCGAATCCATGTATCGAAGGATACGACTTGGTGATACTCCAGCTGAAGCAGCGAAAAAAGGTACCGGATTGGTTGCGGGTGCAATCACCGCAAGCACCCTCACGACCTGTGTTGTTTTCATTCCAGTATTTTTCGTTCAGGGATTAGCGGCGCGACTCATTGACGGAATCGCATTCACTGTCGTAATTTCACTCGGCGCATCGTTGTTCGTCGCGATTTTTCTCATCCCAGCATTGGGCCGATGGTTTCTCTCACCCGCTAAGGTTGACGACCATGGGGCTGTCATTCCTGAAAGAGTTCCGCTCACACGACGTACTGTTGAAAGAATCGTTCGTGGTTTTCTTCGAGTACCGTTCTTGATCGTGGTTTTGAGTGCGGGTATCGTCGGTGGTGCCGTGTGGCAACTACTTAAGCTTGGTACCGAATTACTTCCACCGTCAGATCCAAAGCAATTTTCCATTCGATACATCGGTCAAAGTGGCCAGCGTGTTGAGGCGACCACGAACGTAATCGGTGGCCTTGAATCGTCAATCCGCGAATCAGTTCCTGAATACGTTGCTGCGACGTTGGCTGAAATTGGTCGGCTACCCGACGACGAAAGAACTATCCGCCGCGAAGCGGCCGAAGAGAACACGGCGCGCTTAACCGTGCGCATTACGGACGAAAGTCCGCCTGCAAACGCATATGCAAACGCTCTACGAGATGATCTAGATCAAATCTCAAACGCGGATGTTGAGTGGGAGTTGAACCGCTCAGCACTCAGTGAGGTATTGGATAGCGGAGATGCCCCTGTAGTGGTGGAGATTGCTGGTAGCACACTGTATGACATCCGTGAAGTCACCGAGAGTGTTCAAAACAAAATGTTGGAACTCAATGAGTTATGGAATGTTCGTTCTAGTTTTGAAGGAGGTCCACCAGAACTCCGTGTGAAATTGAATCGCAGTATGGCGGATGCGTTGCAAATTAACGTCAGAACCGTCGCTGAAGTCATTCAGTCGAGCCTTGAAGGTCAGGAAATTACGCGACTTGCAGTTGGAGACGAAGAGTATCCCATTATGTTGCAAATTGACAAACCTACTCGGGAAGAACTCAAAGATGTGACATTCACTACTTCAAGAGGGATCAAAACTACCATCGGTGAAGTCACGGAGTTTGAGGAAGTTAGTGGAGCACGAGAAATCTTGCGGAAAAATCAGCGACTTACGTCGCAGATCACAGCGCTGGTTAGCGAAGACTACACCCTGCCACAAGCGATTGCTGCGGTTGACAGCATTCTGCAACAACAACCACTTACACTTGGCATGACGGCGCAGTTAGGCGGCGCAGAACAGGAACGAGCAACGACGTTTAGCGAGTTGCAACTGGCCGCAATTCTTGCGTTCATATTGGTTTTAATGGTTCTTGCAGGTACGTTCGAATCTCTCTTGCAACCAATAACAATACTGTATGCGATCCCGCTCGCGCTAGTGGGTGTCGCGGTCGCTCTTGTACCAATGGGAAATCCATTGGGCGTAATGTCAATGTTGGGACTCATCGTCCTTTCAGGGGTTGCAGTGAATGATGCCGTACTTTTGATCGTCACCGCGAAACAGTTAATGCAAGAAGGCAAAGATCGAGTCGCGGCGCTGTCTGAAGCTGCGGGTATTCGTCTGCGACCCATAACTATGACTACTTTGACAACCGCATTAGCTTTAACCCCACTTCTCTTTGGTGGTGGTGAAGGTGCGGTACTTCGTCAGCCCATGGCACTAACGATAATCGGAGGGCTGGTGGCATCGACGATTGGTTCATTGTTTATCTTGCCGTGCTTGTATCTTAGTTTCGACAAGTTCGCGGATCTGTTCCGGAGGAAGAACCCAGCGGTTGCCACAGAATCTGCCTGATAGAGGGGTTTTTTACTCCTAATGCTCCGCGCGGCCTCCGATTAGCAGGTCTAACCGTGTTGTTTATGTAATTCATTGGAGTAGGACTCAAACAATATAGAACGATTTAGCAAATTTACCACGTCTCAACGTCTATTAGAACTACCTATATATTTACCGATATGCGGTATCGTTGCAAGTCTGGTCCAATTGTGATTGGTTATTGGTGGGAGTGTGTAAGTTCATCACAAGAGAACACTAACGGATTACTCGCTTAAATATACATACCTCTTGAAATAGGCCGTTACTATCACTTAAAATAAATTCGAAATGCTTGAGGACGACTGGCTGTGGCGAACAGTTCCACCATGAGAGAACTGAATTTCCCAGGATGGATCGACGAAGAGGACAATGCAGTCGGATTCTTCGAGTCGCGCCGATAGCCGCATGGAAGATGCTACCCCGAAAGCGGAAGCAACAAGCGCGCAGAACGAGTAATTCCAAATTCATGCATGCAATCAAGCATACGTCCAATGCTCCTTTGGTACGCAGTCGACGCTGTACGGCTCCAAGCAACTGAGTAGATTGGAACTTCGCCACGACAACCCAAACTGAACCACATCGATGGACAAACTCTGGCACATCTTGTACTCTCCTCGACGGGTGTATGATGAGCTATCTACAGATGTTCAGGTACGCGTTCCACTCGTAACGATCCTTGGCACAGTCGCAATTTTTGCAATAGCCATCGCTTTTCTCGCCCCACATCCTCGACCATCTGGTGAGGAAATCTTAAACTTCCACAAGCAGTTGGTATTGCTTGAACGTGAACCTGACCGAGAGAATTGGGAAAAAAGAAGACAGGAATTGATTGAGGAAACTTATGGTCCTCAAGATATTGTTCTGGGAACTCGAATCTCGGCGAATCCATGGGCACCTGTCACCTGGCCCTTAATATTTCTGGTGTTCGTTGCGTGGATGGGGACATGTTTTTACTTCGTGGATCGGTGGACTGGATCCCAACTCTCGTGGAGACAGTGGTTTGGATTCTGCGTGTGGTCCCAACTTCCATACGTGGTCTCATCTGCTCTAGACGTAGTATTCGCTGTGATGGGTCAAAATAGGCCTCTACTGTTTGAGATTTATGCTCAAGGTGCGCACTTTTACATAGTCATAACAGCTATTTTCTCACTGTGGTCTTTAGTTCTCCAAATCCTAGGATTAAGGAGTTGGACCGCTAAAGGGATCGGAGTCTGCATTGGACGAGTCTTGCTGACAAATTTGATGATTTTTGTTCCATTGCTCCTAGTTCTCTTCGCTTTGCTAACTCTAATAGGCGGGGTTGTTTGAGGAACTAAAACTACTTGCGCTAGCTCACGTGAATTTTGAGCTAATTAAAGGGGCATGTTTATTTCAAGCAGTTGTTCCCAAACACTAATAACGAAAGACCATTTAAAACTCAAAAATCTTTTTCTACGACTGTTAGAGAAACAAAAAAAGGGATCGATCGATCCCTTTTTTGTACTGCTTAAAGCAGCGTAGCATTCACGCGAT
Source organism: Gammaproteobacteria bacterium (assembly GCA_009840305.1). GTDB lineage: Bacteria > Pseudomonadota > Gammaproteobacteria > Pseudomonadales > Azotimanducaceae > Bin55. Next base: position 199,351 of record VXNY01000024.1, read on the forward strand.
AGCGTGATTACATCATGCCACCCATGTCAGGCATGCCACCTCCGCCTGGAGGCATCGCAGGCTTGTCTTCTGGTTTTTCACTTACCATTGCTTCGGTCGTGATCATCAATCCAGCAACTGAGGCTGCCGCTTGTAATGCGTGTCGGACGACTTTGGCAGGATCAGGAATACCGCGCTCAATTAAGTCGCCATATTCACCAGTCGCACCGTCGAAGCCTTGGTTCCCCGATAAGGAACGAACTTTGTCGACGACTACTGCGGGCTCGGCACCAGCATTTTGAGCGATCTGTCGAAGCGGGAACTCCATGGCACGCAATGCAATGTTGATACCTGCGTTCTGATCTTCGTTGTTGCCCGTGAGCTCGCCGATTTTCTGTAAAGCGCGAATCAAGGCAACACCGCCACCGGCAACAATGCCTTCTTCAACGGCCGCTCTCGTAGAGTGCAGAGCGTCTTCAACTCGAGCCTTCTTCTCTTTCATCTCGATTTCAGTGGGCGCGCCGACTTTGATTACGGCTACACCACCAGCGAGTTTTGCAAGTCGTTCTTGCAACTTCTCTCGATCGTAGTCTGAAGAGGTGTCCTCAATCTCTTGTCTAATCTGGTTGATACGACCAGCGATCTTGTCTTTCTCTCCTGCGCCATCAACGATGGTAGTGTTTTCTTTGGTACTCGAAATGCGTTTAGCAGTACCAAGATCATCAAGTGTTACACCTTCAAGCGTTAACCCAACTTCCTCGGAGATCACTGTTGCACCAGTGAGAATTGCAATATCACCTAGCATAGCTTTGCGACGATCACCAAACCCTGGAGCTTTCGCTGCAGAAATCTTTACGATTCCGCGCATGTTGTTGACAACGAGAGTTGCTAGTGCTTCGCCTTCGATGTCTTCGGCGATTACCATAAGGGACTTACCACTTTTCGCAACTGATTCCAGAATGGGAAGCATGTCGCGAATGTTGGAGATTTTCTTATCGCAGAGCAAGATGTACGGGTCTTCCAATTCGGCAGACATTGATTCTTGCTTGTTAATGAAGTAAGGGGATAAATATCCACGGTCGAACTGCATACCTTCAACGACATCAAGTTCGTTATCAAGGCCACTTCCCTCTTCAACCGTAATCACGCCTTCCTTGCCAACTTTTTCCATGGACTCGGCAATGATCTCGCCGACGGACGTATCACTATTTGCAGAGACCGTTCCGACTTGAGCGATTGAAGTAGAGTCTTCACAAGGAATGGACATGTCGTGAATTTCTTTCACCGCAGCTTGCACAGCTTTGTCAATCCCACGTTTAAGATCCATTGGGTTCATCCCTGCAGCGACGGCTTTCAGCCCTTCTACGAGAATGGCTTGTGCTAACACCGTCGCAGTAGTAGTGCCATCACCAGCTTCATCAGAAGTCTGACTTGCAACTTCCTTGACCATCTGGGCACCCATGTTTTCAAACTTGTCGCCAAGTTCGATTTCTTTCGCTACTGATACACCGTCCTTCGTGACTGTCGGTGCACCAAATGATTTATCCAAAATGACGTTCCGTCCTTTTGGACCTAATGTTACCTTAACCGCGTCAGCTAGAACGTTGACTCCCTCTAGCATCTTTGAACGCGCGTCGTCGGCAAATTTAACTTCTTTTGCAGCCATAACTAATTTTTGCTCCTTTGTAGATTTCGTTTAGGATTCGATGACACCGAAGATTTCATTCTCTGACAGAATGAGTATCTCCTCGCCTTCAAACTTGACGGTATTACCACCGTATTGCCCGAAGACAACTCGATCGCCGACTTTGACTTGGGGAGCGTGCGTATTGCCTTGGTCATCTCTTTTACCAGGACCGACAGCTAATACTTCGCCCTGCTGAGGTTTCTCGGTCGCCGTGTCTGGCAACACAATGCCTCCCGCAGATAGCGTCTCCTCTTCCAGACGACGAACAATTACTTTGTCGTGAAGTGGTCTAATTTGCATTAATTCTTCTCCGAAGACTTGTTGTTAAAAAGAAAGTTAGCACTCTCAGCCTGAAAGTGCTAATTTGCAGATTATGTAGGGATGAGTGCTGGTTTTTCAAGAAAAATTCTGAAGTTTTTTAACGATTTCGCTAAAGAATCCCTAGAAATTTCGATTAATACTGATAATTAGCACGACTGCTCAGGAAATCAGACACTTTCAAGGACGAAAACTACCTACTCTATGAACTCTCAGCATTCCCCTTCTACATCTCCAACGCCAGACGTGCATCGAACGTTCGGTATGACAATACATGCGATGTTTACCCAAGCTCGGCTCTGGCAAATCTTTGGTTTGGGCGTCGCCTCAGGATTCGGATTTCTCATTCACCGTACTCCCGTGACCTTGTGGCTAATATCCGAGGGTCGAAGTCGAACAAGTATTGGACTATTTGCTGCCGTACTGTTGCCTTATGCATTCAATTTTGTTTGGGCTCCGTTAGTTGACCACCTCAGAATACCGTTTGTGTCAAGGCTTGGGCAACTCAGATCATGGTTGTTCCTGAGCCTCGTTGTTATGTTTGGTTGTACTCTCGGAGCAAGTTTTCTGGAACTTCCTACACACGTAACGATTAAAGCTCCCTCTATTGAATCGTCTCCGACTGTCAACATTACGGAAGTTCGTGTTCAAACAGGTGAATATGTTGAACAAGGTAGCGTTCTTTTTGTAGTTCGTGCAGGTTCCTCCACCGAGTCTGTGAGTTCACCGACTTCGGGCCGCGTCATCAATGTCTCAAACGTGTCCGGGGATGTTGTAAAACCGGATGACCCGATCGTAATTCTTAGGGAGGAAGCGAACAACGCCAGCGTCGAACCTGAGAGCGACGATCAATCTGCGAAGCGGCCAAATTGGTTGCCGGAATTTTCACCACTGTTTATTTTGGCACTGTTGATGGTGACACTAGCTTTCGCGTCCGCGACATTAGATATTGCCACTGCAGGCTATAGGATTACGATTATTCAAGAGAATGAAGGGCACCTAGTCGGTTTAGCAGCTTCAATGGAAATCGCGGGGTGGTGGGCAGGCTTCACCTTACCAGCCGTCGCGATTGTGGGTACCGATTTCTTGGGTTGGAGTTGGCCGACAGTGTTTAAATGGTTGGCGGTGTTCTTCGTACTCCTCATCTTGTTCTTGCTGTTCTGCACCAAAGAGCCTCAACGACCTTCGCACGCTGCTTCCCGAGAACGTGGAATAGACCGGATATTTGACGAATTAATTGTGAAGCGCTTGCTTGGTCCTGTAATCGAATTTTTCAAGCGAAACGGTGTAGCTCTTGCACTGTGTCTTCTCTTCTTTCTTGTGAGTTTTAAACTTGGCGAAGCGTTCCTTGGCAACATGTCCACAAATTTCTACAAAGAAGTGGGTTTCGCGAATACTGAACTATGGTTATTTTCAAAACTAGGAAATTTTGCGGTCATCGTTCCGACGACAATTCTCGCCGGTATGTTTGTAGGCAGATTTAAGATAACGCCGACGCTTGTCGTTGCCGGAATCGCGATGGCATCGACAAATCTGATGCTAAGCTGGATGGCCATTGTAGGAGACTCCTTAGTTTTGTACTTCTTCACAATATTGTTCGACGGCATCACTGCGGCATTTTCAACGGTAGCTTTTGTTACGTTTATCACTATGTATACCGCGCGTCTGCATGCTACAACACAATACGCTGCAATGGCATCAATAGCAAATTCTGGTCGAACAGTGATTGCTATGTTATCTGGTCTTGTAGTTGACTTGCTTGGTGGAAATTGGACGCTGTTTTTTATCTTGACAGCGCTTTGGATCATTCCCGTGATGGGGATTCTCCATGTACTCACGCGATTGGTAAAACTCCGTGAAGGCGAAGGTGTTCAAGTAAAGACCTATCACGAATAACAACGAAATTTGTCAATCGCGAAAGTTCTTAAACTGTATTGGAATTCCTAATTCTGCTTCCCGCAGGGTCGCGATCACTTGTTGAAGGTCGTCTCGTTTCTTTCCCATAACGCGTACCTGCTCAGCTTGAATCTGAGACTGTACCTTCAACTTCAAATCTTTGATCAACTTCACGATCTTCCTACAGATGTCTGTCTCAATTCCGCTCACGACATGTAGACTCTGTCTCTTAACTTTGCCGAGTGCTTCGATGTCTCCAGGTTGCAGAGCTTGAACATCCACTCCACGTCCTGCCAATTTCACCCGCAATATGTCTCTCAACTGTCCTAGCTGAAACTCTTCTTCCGCCCACAACAAAACTGAAGTGCCATCAAATTCAAAACCGGCATCGACTTTTTTGAAATCAAACCGAGTACGCAAATCTCGCCAGCTTTGGTCAACAGCGTTCCGAATTTCTTGAGTGTCGACTTGTGAAACTACGTCAAATGATGGCATGGGTCATTGCTCTCAGGTTTGATCTTTCTATAAACTAATTACACTGACGACCGAGACTTTTCAATATGCCTGATCGAATAACCAAGGTCACAACAAAGAGCGGAGATGGTGGTACCACGAGACTGGCAACCGGTGAGATACACCAAAAAGGTGATGACCAAATCGAACTTGTTGGAGTTCTTGACGAGGCAAATTGTGCACTCGGCGTGTTGGTACAGTTTATCGAGCCGAAGTATCACGATCAATTACAGCAGATACAGTCGCGCATTTTCGATATTGGAGCAGCGGTGGCGACTGGAATACCTCAATCTGTTTGGTACGCAGAAACGGAAACCATCACAAACGCCACTAAAGAGCTCAACGCGACTATCGAGCCTTTAACGGAATTCGTCATTCCTGGAGGAGGTCAAGCTTCGGCGCATGCGCATGTTGCCCGTGCCAAAATCCGTCATGCGGAAAGAGTGTTTTGGCGCGTTGCCAGTGATGAATTGCGATCATCTGGGCAAGGCGCGTACTTGAACAGAGTTTCAGATTACCTCTTTGTGCTAAGCCGGATCGTCGCTGATGAAGAACGAATTTGGCAACCGCTGAAACCACCTTAAACAATTCTTAGAGTGGGAGCGTGTGAACGTTCCCGCGCTAAGCTCTTATTGCTTACCCGATTCGGTTTAGGTCAGAAGCTTCAAAAGTCCAAAATTCAAGCGTGCTTCGAAGCGTGTGTTGCTGATCCATCCTATAGGATTTATTTTTGACAACGAGGATCGTTAGTTAAGTAATTTTCTATCACGAAGACTTGCTAACACCTGCCCTGTTTGCATCTGCCAACGGTGAATCCACCTTCTTTGAAAAAAACAAAAAACTAGTCAAATACAATCCCACTCCGAACAACAACGAAATTCCGAAAACTCCGAGTAGCCCCAGATGATCTTGAAAAGCTGCGAGTGCTAATCCCGTCAAAAAACCGGAAAAAGCACACCTAGACCTATTGGACATAGGAATCTTGAATAAATGTGTAGATTTTCTACTAAAAAGTGTAAAACTAAGGACGTAAAAACCCACACCGAACAAACATCCAATACCATTCGCTAGAAGTATGGTCATATCATCGAAAGAAAAAGAAGCTGTCAAGACCGCGATCCAAATGTAGACGGAAATCCAAATCCTCCTTGAATCAGAGATCGCCATCTTGGACGAATTTGATGCAGCTTTACTCTTCTGAGTTGGAACTAGGCTCATTTTTAATTCTTCCGTTCCCCACCCTGAAGTACGAATGCCTGCTTGAATTGAAGGTACCTGTGTGAGTCATATGCTTCAAGGACTCATTCAATTGTATGCAGCCAATGTCGACGAAGCTTAGAGAGACAGCATGCGAATGTTCGCTAGCTGAGCACCTAATGCTTGCATGAATCGTCCTGCTTCCGCTCCATTCACCGCTCGATGGTCATAGGAAAGGGACAAAGGCAACATCTGCCGAGGTGCAAACATTCCATGTATCCAAATCGGCTTAGTCGCGAGTTTGGATACTCCTAAAATCGCGACCTCGGGTGCGTTGATTATCGGTGTGAAACCAGTACCCCCAATTGGTCCCAAACTCGAAACTGTAAATGTCGCGCCGGCCAGATCGTCTGGTACGAGCTTTTTATCGACTGCGGCTTTGGCCAAGCGTTTAGCGTCTTCAGCAATTTCTCGTACGCCTTTTTTGTCAACATCTCGTATAACCGGCACTACCAAACCCTCAGGGGTGTCGACTGCCATGCCCAAATGAATGTATTTCTTGATGACAAGGTGGTCAAAGCTCGGAGGTATCGACGAGTTAAAAGTCGGAAACTCCCTCAGTGTATTTGCACAAGCTTTCAGGATAAATGGAAGCGGTGAAAGTCGTTCAGATCGATCTTCGACTTTACCGTTGTACTCACTTCGAAAATTTTCCAAGTCGGTTACATCAACTTCGTCGAATTGCGTTACGTGCGGTAAATTGACCCAACTCTTGTGAAGATTTACGGCACCCTTCTTGCGCATTCTTGAAAGCGGTACAGTCTCGACCTCACCAAAGCGTGTAAAGTCCGGTAGTTCGATGGGTTCAATGCCCGATCCACCTGTCGAGCTTACTCCCGTCGTGATTCGCTGCTTTACAAAAACCTTGACATCGTCTTTGAGAATCCTGCCTTTAGCACCGGATCCAGATACTTCAGTCAATTGAACACCTAGTTCGCGCGCCAACTTTCGCACCGCCGGACCCGCATAGACGAGAGTAGTGTCCGTTTCTACGGTTTGTTCCGTCTCTACTCTCTGAGATGGCTGTGGAGGAGTGGGAGGGGTCGGTGGCGTAGGTGGAGTCGGAGGTGTTGGAGGTGTTGGCGGCGTCGGCAGTTCTACCTCATCAGTTGGGGTAATTTTGTCTTCAGTTGTTGTCTCTGGTTCCGGTTCTGCAGGTTGCGCCTCGGTAGTCGGGGTTTGCTCTTCCGTTGCATCCGAGTCAGTGGCTTCACTCTCGGCCTCTACCACGACGATGTGATCACCGGTGTTCACGACTGCTTCCAGCTCAACCAGTACTTCCTTGATCTGTCCAGCGATGGGAGCTGGCACTTCCATTGAAGCTTTATCCGATTCTATTACGATCAATGCATCGCCTACTGCAACGGAATCACCTTCGCTGACACATACTTCTATAACTTCAACATCAGCAGCATCGCCGATGTCTGGAATTTCAATTTTGACAGTAGTCATGCTAACCTTGGATCTTTCTTGTGTACGTCAATTGCTAAGTCCTTTATTGCTTTCTGCACTTCCTTTGCTGGTACTACTTGTGCATCCATAAGTTCTTTCAATGAAGCTAAGATAATGTAATTCTGGTCGACTTCAAAATGCCGACGAAGATTGGCTCTTGTGTCGCTACGACCAAACCCGTCAGTACCTAGAACACGGTACGGTGCATCAAAGAAGCCTCGAATAGAGTCAGCATGGGACTTCATGTAATCGGTCGCGGCGATGTTCGGTATGGTCCCATCCAAAACAGTCCCAACATACGGTCGTTTTGGTTCCTTAGTGGGATTCAACAAGTTCCAACGTTCCGTGGAAGTTCCATCTCTCGCCAATTCGGTGAAACTCGTGACACTGAATACACGAGCTGAAACATCGTAGTCCTCTGCCAATCGCTGACCCGCTTGTAGCACTTGTTGAAGAATTGTCCCACTACCAAGTAGATTCACTACACGACCGCTTGTTCTTTTTTCGTCTCCAAATGTCTTCAAAGGATAAATACCCTTCAATATACCCTCTTCCACTCCTTTCGGCATCGCTGGCTGTTCGTAGTTTTCGTTCATTAACGTAATGTAGTAGAACACATGCTCACTGTCCTCGAACATGCGTCTCATACCTTCGTTGATGATGACGGCTAATTCATACGCAAAACCAGGATCGTATGAGATACAGCAGGGAATCGTGCTCGCTAGTACGTGACTGTGTCCGTCTTGGTGTTGTAGCCCCTCGCCGTTCAGCGTCGTTCGACCCGCGGTTGCCCCCAACAGAAAACCTCGGGCTTGCATGTCGCCTGCTAACCATGAAAGATCACCAACACGTTGAAATCCAAACATGGAATAAAAAATGTAGAACGGAATGAGTGTGAATCGATGCGTGCTATAAGAGGTCGCCGCGGCCAACCATGCTGAAAAAGCCCCCGCTTCATTGATTCCTTCTTCCAACACCTGACCCGTCCGCGATTCACGATAGGCTGTAAGCTCGCCCGAGTCAACTGGTTCGTAAAGCTGACCTTCCGACGAATAAATTCCTAGTTGTTGGAACATACCTTCCATCCCAAAAGTCCGGGCTTCGTCGGGAATAATCGGGACAATTCGATCTTTGATTTCCTTGTTCCGCAACAAGGTAGCCAGAATGCGAACAAAGGTCATGGTAGTGGAAATCGCGCGTCCTCTAGAGCCGTCAGTCTGCGCCTTGAACGTACTCAAACCCGGTGCTGCAAAGCGTTCTTCAATCTCAACTCGATGCGGTATCGGTCCTCCTAACTTTTCCCGTCGAGATTGCAGATAAACCATTTCTGGGCTACCCTCTGGCGGACGATAATAAGGTACATCTTTAAGGTCTTTATCACTAATGGGAATGTTGAATCGATCGCGGAAGTGCTTCAGCTCCTCAAAGTTCAACTTCTTGACTTGATGAGTCTTGTTCTCGGCTTCGCCAGCGTCGCCCATGCCGTAGCCTTTGACTGTTTTAACTAATATTGCGGTGGGTTGACCTTGATGCTTAATCGCACGTTCATAGGCAGCATAAACCTTATATGGGTCGTGTCCGCCACGATTGAGTTGCTCAATCGCTTCGTCAGACATGTCTTGAACCAGCTCTTTGGTTTCGGGATACTTCCCGAAGAACTCGTCTCGGGTGTACTGAGAACCCTTCGCCTTGCAGTTTTGGTAGACACCGTCGACCGTTTCGTCCATGAGTTGTTGTAGTACGCCGGTACTATCCCGTGCGATTAACGGATCCCAGTACCGACCCCAAACGACTTTGATAACGTTCCAGCCTGAACCGCGAAACTCGCCTTCAAGCTCTTGAATAATCTTTCCATTACCTCGAACTGGACCATCGAGCCTTTGAAGATTGCAATTTACGACAAATATGAGGTTGTCCAAGCACTCTTGACCAGCGAGGGAGAGTGCACCTAGCGATTCAGGTTCGTCGCACTCACCATCACCGAGAAATGCCCAAACTTTGCGATCGCCCATAGGGACCAAACCGCGAGCGTCAAGATATTTCATGACGTGGGCTTGATAAATTGCTTGGATCGGTCCCAACCCCATGGATACCGTAGGAAATTGCCAATAATCAGGCATCAGTCTTGGGTGGGGATACGAAGACAATCCATCGCCACCAGTCTCCTGCCGGAACAGGTCTAACTGTTCTTCGCTAATTCGGCCTTCGAGATAAGAGCGCGCGTAGATTCCCGGTGAACTATGTCCTTGGTAGTACACTAAATCGCCCGCACTATCCTTTGTAGGACCACGGAAAACGTGATTGAACCCAACATCATACAAGGTCGCGGCAGAGGCAAACGTAGAGATATGACCACCTAAATCGCCGTCTTTGCGATTCGCGCGTACCACCATCGCGAGGGCATTCCACCGTGTCATACTGCGAATACGTCGTTCGATGTACGGATCACCCGGCAGAGGTACTTGTTGTTCAATGGGGATCGTATTTCGGTAAGGTGTTGTTAAGTTGGGTAACGGTGTACCCAACTGTGCCGCACGAGCAGACAGTTGTTTGAGCAAAAATGAAGCGCGCTCTTGCCCACCAAACTCCAAGACGTTCTCCAGCGCACTGAGCCACTCTCGAGTCTCGTCCGGATTTTGGTCTCTATGTTGTGTGCCGTCTGCCATGAACGATGTAAATTACTAGTGAGCGTGCATTATAGAAGCTAGTGAGTATAAGGGTGGATAAGCACCCGACCGCACAACCCATTCGGTTCAGATCTGTACCGATTCTAGCAACCAAGTTCCCGTAACTGTATTACTTTCTCGGCTGAAGGCTTAGATTACACAGTCTATCCTTAAACATCGACCTGTCAAACAGTAGTCCGGATCCTGTTTACAGTAGGGTAGGATAATCGAAAACCTGCTCTTGAATTAGCTAGAAAAGTCATGTGTCAAACCAAAGCGAACATTGTCGCTGTTATGTGAACCAGAACACAGTTAGTCACTTACAAAGCTTCATTCGCAAGGGGAGTTTCCCCTACTCCGCATCTTCTTTATTCAAGTATGTTTTAACGCGTTTCACCTGATCTTCCGAGAAAAAGTGCCTTTCTTCATTCCTGTAGATTAAGGCTTTAGCAGCTAATGACCGGGCGTTATTCGAAGGAATTTCTTCCATCGCTTCTAGTAATTGATGGGGGTCGATTGTTGCCCATGAGTCGAAAATAGAAGAGTAGTATTTGTCCTTTTCTGGTTGACGCAACTGTTGCGCGAGCTCTAAAGCACCTTCCGGGTTGCCGCTTTGAACGTATTCAAAACCGACCCCGGTGTAAGCACCCACTCGACTTCGATCACTTACTCGGGGTAAGAATTTCGCGGCAGCATCGACATCCTCACGTGCGAACTCACGAATTACCACTCGATCCAACCATGTTGGCCAAGCCGAGCTCGGGGGATTCAGTGCCAAATCCAGCGCGCGTTCCGGTTCTTCAATTGCGAGTCTGGTTAGTGCGATTTCTACCAAGCGGCCGAAACGCGGATTGTCATCGTTTGAACCAGATACGACCCATTCAAGAGTTGCTCCTGGATCGATTTCTACCCATGCATAGACCAACGACTCTGCAACGGGCCACGTGTTGACTCCTTCGGTGCGAAAGTTCTCAATTAGCCGAACTGCTTCGCGAGGATCTGTTTTAGCAATGGTTCTAATCGCCGAGGAAATTGCCTGTAGTTCCATTGTGTCTGGAAGAACAGCTATTTTCTCAAGAAGGTCATGAGGATTTCTTTCGCTCCAAGACCGCATAATCCCCCGCGTCAACGACCATCTGCGTGAAACATCGTCGATCACAGCAACGCCTTTCAACGCGTCAATGGGACTAGTTTCGGCCCACACGCTAGCGAGTTCGTAAAGAAGAGGTTGAAGGTCTGGTTCCAATGTTGCTTGTCTGAAGATCTCTTCCGGATTTGCTCGGGCGATCGACCGGATTAACAATAAATTGATCGCGGAGGATCCGCGTAAATCACCGCCTAACTCAAGAATCTCGCTAAGAACACCTACGCCATCTTCACTCACCCACGTTCTCGCAACGTCAACAACCGAGTCGAGCCTGAATCGCACATCTAGCCCATCGCCAATCAAGACTTCCCATGCACTACGCGGAGTGTCGATCAGTTCCATCGCTGTACTTGTCTCAATTAGCCGGCGAGCGAATTTTTCGTACCCGAAGCTTTGACCTATTTCGATTCGTTCTTCTGTGTGTAAGTCGACTGTGGCTAGCATCATTGCGCCTAGTGCGAATTCCCGATTAGGGAAGTCAAGGCGAGATCCGGCACGCACTGCGCCATCAAGATTCAGTAATGACCATTCGTAAAAAACTGATTCAATCAAATTCGGACGCTGTTCGATAGGAAGCGTCAAAGCGAGATCAAGTGCCTTACCTGGATCAATCATCGTAAGTCGTCGTAGAATGGCAGTCTGGATTTCCTGTCGCCACACGTTATTAGATACGCTTTGAGAATCTTCAAAAAACACCACTAGCAGTCTAACATTTGCCCTCATTAATATTGAGTAGAGAGTAGCTTTTCTAGTGAATCGTGACTCCTGCTGAGCCGAGTTAGCAATGCTGTCGAGGAACTGTTCGACACCTGCTTGCAAATCGTCGCTCGACTCCATGCTCACACCTACTTCAGTAGATGTATCGAGAGATAGACTATTTATGCTGCTTTCTGCTCTTGTACCAAAGAGAGAGGCGATGCCGATCACAGCAATCGACACAAAAACGCCACCGAACAAAAGTCCGACAATGAATGTGATGAACTTTCGAAGTTGAACAGATGCAAACATTCTCAAGGACTATTTGTCATCTAAGTATGTCCTGACGTAGTCCAACTCCGCAGGGGAGAGGACTGGTATTCTGGCATGAGTTTGGATTAAAGCATTGGCTGCCAATGTCTATATTTTTTTCGTCGGTAGAGATTCAATAGTTTTCAATAGGTGCTTGTAGTTGTTACCAGACCATTGAAGAAATATGCTCGAGTAGTAGTCCGATCGTTGATCTTCCATCAGTAGGTCAGCCAACTTTAACGCACGATTAGGTTGATCGCTAGAGACCAGAATTCTTCCGACCCCAGAAATTGAAGCTAGCTTGGATTCTCTTCGTAAGTTAGGTAAAAGGGAAATTGCTGATTCGATGTCAGTCTTCGCCAATAATCCAACTAGTTCTGATTCATGTTCTTCCACAGATTGATGCCACCGACGAGACAACGTAGCCCAAGCCCGTGCGCGGTCTTGAGCGTCATCTATTTCAATAGTCTCCAAGATGACTCTCAGTATTCCTTTACGTTCGTGCTCCTTCAGATCTTGATCAGAGAGAATCCAATGTATTGCAGCGTGACGATCCTCCTTCGTCCAATCCGAGAAAAAAGTATCCAATGAGTTCATCGCAACAAATCCTTTACCGTGGGCATCCTGTAGAAGCTCTATCGCTTCATCGCGGTTACTACGACCGAGCGATAGTATTGCTTCCTCCATAGCAATTTCTCGCGAAGGTTTTGCTAATAACGAACTCGTGAAATCAATCAATTCATACGGATTTGAGCGAGCCCAAATTTCCGCGACGATTCTCGTCAAGATTTTGCGACGAACATCCGACTCATGCGCGGACGCTGCGATGAACGCAGCCCGCGGATCGAACTGCGACCAGTGTTCTGACACCGCTCGCACCAATGCTTCCCGAAATGGTTCAGATAAGCTCACTGCTTGCTCAAACACTTCCTGAGGGGAATGCTCAGTAAGTGCTTGTACCAGCACTCGAAGGGCTACGTGTGTCTCTGAATTCCATTGATCCGAAGTGGGCTCAGTAGCCTCAACCATTTTTTGCAGGACCCCCTCGCTGTCCTGTCGCCACCAAACCTCGGCAATGCTCGCTAGTAGCCCAACTTTGTCGGTTAACTGCTTACCGTCTCCAATGGCCATGCGCCATGCCTCCTCGGGGTTTTGCGTTTGTAGCCAGATGGGTTCTTCAGCTATCACAGTTTGTATGAAGTTATCATCGCCAAGATGGTGTTCAATGTCGTGTCGCATCGTCTCAGACAAATCATTTCTCGCTAATACAACCGACCGAAGTGCGACTGTAGCGAAGAGATGATCTAGACTTTTCCCAGCGGCGATGGCAGCATCCATATCTAATAACGCCCATTCTCGAAATACTGTTTGTAACGAATCAATCTGTTGTTGCCCTTGAAGATCGAGAGCATGTTTTAGTGCCATGTTAGGGTCAAGGTCCACTAGTCGTTCGAACACGAGCGAACTCACTGTCTGGCGCACTATCTTGGATTTAGTGTTGGCGTTCTGATTCAATAAGTGTAGTAAATCGGTTTCACCCTTAGTAACAAGTAATGAACGCAAAGATGCGGTTAGCTCAAAGTTGCTAACGGAGTCATCCAATTCGTTAAAGTCTTCCGATCCCGATAAAACTAATTGGGGTCGTATCTCGTCAGCGGGCTGTGTCCGATACTCGGAAGTGCGATCCGAAGAATCGTGGCCAAAGTTCGACCAAAATATGCAGGCTATAGCTGCCAGCAGTCCACCGACAAAAACTCCAATACCGAGTGAAATGTAGAGTCGATCCTTGACAAAAGCAGACATAGTGTCAACCAGTCACCGAAGGTGTTTGCGTGGTATGCAGAGAGCAATCAAACCGAGAAAGACATTGCGGAAACTACCGTTCTTAGCACTGGATACTTCCAATTCAATTCCCACATCGCTTGAAGATCATGGTAGTTGCGTTGCGTGGTATTCACTATCGGCGGTGTAACTATTACTCTTTTTTCATTATAAGACGTAGTGAATGTTACGATGCCCAATTGCGAATGGAATTCAGTCCTTTCCGCCGAACTGAACGAGGCAAATATGTACCAACTTTGGCATCCTGAGAACGCAATCGGGGAAATTCTCTTTTGTACAATGTCGCTGAGTCAAAAAAGACGAGTAAGCAAAGCAATGATCGTTACAAAGAAAGTTAAACGTGGTATTTGGCTGTTTTTCGGTGGTCTGTTTCTATTGAACTTTGCTGGCGCAACTGGTGCGTATATTTGCGGAGTATTCTCTACTCAGTTTTATTGGATCATGATTGGGGGAACAGCGCTTCTAGCTTTTGCTGGAGTATTTTCTTTACGGTTTTCGATGTCGCAGGTAGAAAAAAGTCTTCGAGATTGAAAATAGAGAGTGAAAACTCTCATCGAGCAAAGCCTCGCTTGCGGCTAATCTGTATGCGCGGTTGACCGTGTAGCAAAAAAACGATTCTCAGTCAATCGGAAGTTGTGTATGTTCGCGAGATCGACATTGCTGCACAGCTGCGTCTAACTGATCATTCGAAATTGGGTTTAACAACGATCGACGGAACCCGATTTGGGTCGTTCGAGGATCATGAATTTGAGCAATCGTTCTACGTTTTCTGCTGAACACCAAGTTTGAACAATCGGTCTTTAAACATCGGCCAATCAAACTGCGGTCCTGGATCCCATTTTCGATCAGGTGCTATTGCGTTGTGACCAACGATCCGATGTGGTTGAATGCAAGGATAGCGATCCATCAAACCCCGCGCGATCGCGATCAGTACAGAGTATTGATTTTCGGTAAACGGTACGCTTTCTGTCCCTTCTAGTTCGATCCCAATTCCGAAATTATTACACTCTTTTTGTCCTTGGAACGAAGACTCACCAGCGTGCCACGCACGCCGATCAAAGGGCACAAACTGTGTGACGATTCCCTCTCGGTCGATGAGGACATGACTGGATACGCGGACGCCATCCAAGGAAGAATAACTTGGATGAGCATCGCAATCTAGCGAATTAGTGAATAATCTCTCCACTTCACCCTTTCCAAATTCACCAGGCGGCAAAGAAATTGCGTGGATTACAATCAAAGAAATATCATATCCCATCGGACGTTCGTCCTGATTCGGACTCGGAATCCGACGCACGTGATCCAACCAATGATCTTCCGTAATTTTTAAGTCGTTTACCGCTTTAATACTGACCATATGTGATGAGTAGGTGAAAGTACCTCAAGAAGTTATCTCTGCTAACGTGCGCGCCGCACTAGAAGAGGATCTCGGCTCTGGCGATTTACACGCCGTACTCGTTGAATCTACCAAGTTCAGCACTGCGCATGTAATCACTCGTTCTCAGGGAATATTATGTGGTCAAGATTGGGTCAATGAAACACTCCGACAAAGTTCCGACGAAATTACTTCTTTGTGGCATGTCGAAGATGGTGCAACTATATCGCGAAATGACAAAATTCTCACCCTAAACGGACCCTGTCATGTTTTGTTACGAGTAGAGCGAACCATGTTGAATTTTCTTCAATTGCTTTCCGGAACTGCCACTAGAGTCCACGAATTTGCGACGTTTATTCAACACACTTCTGCTCGTATTTTGGATACCCGTAAAACTCTACCCGGATTGAGGTATGCGCAGAAATATGCGGTGCTCACCGGTGGTGGTACAAACCATCGTTTTGGACTCTTTGACGCGTTCCTAATCAAAGAAAATCACATTCTCAGCGCGGGAGGTATCACGACCGCACTCCAACTGGCTCGAAAAGGACACCCCAACCGCTTCTTGGAGATTGAAGTCGAGAATATGTCAGAGTTGGAAGAAGCGCTAAAGGGTTTTCCCGATCGAATTATGCTGGACAACTTTTCTTTGCATCAATTGAAGGAAGCAATTCAAACCGCGAGAGACTTTGACCGTGTACACGATAAACACACGGAATTGGAGGCATCTGGGCAAATCAATCTGTCGAACATAGTCGCAGTCGCAGAAACAGGTATTGACTGCATCTCCTTGGGCACGCTCACAAAAGACGTTGCTGCACTAGACTTCTCAATGCGCGTTCAATAATCGATTCGAACTAACTCGGTCGTAAGACGATCTCGTTGTTCCCTTGAATTCTCAGTCGATCGTACAGTTTTCGTTTAGAAGTTGCGTTAACAGCATGTGTGAAGTGTTCGCGTATCGCTAGTCAGCCCGTTCCTAGAATTCAATCCATCAATTACACGCTTTTACTGGCGACGGACAAGATTCAGAACGCTATCACGTCTGGTTCGGAGCTTGGAGGCCGGTAAGAGTCCACAGGACGTCTTTTACTTGAACGTACACGTTGCGGTAAAAGCACCCTGTCCATCGTCGCGCCTATCTCATCGTCGGACGGTGCTAACACTTGCTCTAATTTTGAAAGGCAATTTAAGGCGAGAAATGCCATAGCAATGTTGCCCAACGAAACACCAGGATCGCCAGCTTCAATTCGTTGAACGGTTCCGATGGACACGCCCATATTCATCGCTAAGTCTTTCTGTGACAACCGACGACGGATGCGCGCTGTTCGCACATCGTCGCCTATTCTCGCGATTGCTCGGGATATGGATCTTGAATATTTCTTCATACCTTATTAAATGGGAATTATATACTTGAGTTGAATAAACCAACCTCATTTCTGAGGCTTGGCTAGCTTAGGGCGGTACTTCAGAAACGCTTTTGCAACCTGTTCGGGCGTCGCGTCACCATAGTCCGCAGGGAGCGGTTGTTTCTTCTGTTTAGGTTCGGTCTTTTGCTTCATGAAGACTCCTTGCAATTGAGTGGAGAATGAAAAGGGTAAGAGTATCGTACACCTACCCTAATCATTCTTCTAGTGTATCAGAAAAACGCGTTCCAAATCAAACCCGGTAGGTCTATCCAAATTACGAACACAGTGAGTAGAGCTGCCAAGTAACCAGTTAAACATCCAAAGATAAATCTTCCTTTTTCACTTCTCGTATACTCGTTCCAATCGGCATTGAATATCAAAGAAAGGAAGGGAGGCTTTTTGTTGACATCTTCATCATGTTCAAGCGGACGATAGCGATACGGATTTCTCATCACAACCACGCGCTCCCGTCCCATTCGGGTTCAAGTTTGATATAGCCTTGGTCGGGATGATGTTGGTGACAATACCATGTTGTTTTACCTGACCATATCCAATCGAAACTAGATCTACCTTTTTCTCGACCCGAGTGACGTCCCCCTTCACATTGTCGCGCGTGATCTCGAAAAGACTGCGACATCTCTCTAAATTGTCCCTTTAAACATTTCCCGTATATTCTATCACCCTTCTTTTTGTCGTTTTCGCAATAGGTTGCACCAATAACACCCCGTCCTCCTAAGTATTCGACAAACTCTCTAAAGTCGTCTCGGTACTCCGCTTCAACGAAAAAATCTATTGATTCTTTGATGGCTCGGTAGAGATACCACAATAACCATCCAGCGGTAAAAATACCCCCTAAAATTTTTCCCCATTTCATTAAAAAATTCCAAGTTCCCACAATCCAGTTTGTTAGGTACACCATATCCTCATCATACAAAGGTCGACCGGCGTAAAACGGATTTAAGCCATAGTCCTCGCCTTCGAGATCGGGAGCGATACTGTTTACTGGATCGTCAAATTGGTAGTCCGGCGGTGTAGGAAATGCGTGTGCACTCGCAAACATCCCCGGATGAATGATTAAGAGCGCGAACGTCAAAGAGAGCACCGCGCCCAGTGTCAATTGTTTAAGAGAATTTACAAACTTCATGTTGTCTCATCCTTATTTGCAAATTGAAAGTTTCCGACCCCAAAATGGTGTCGGGCATTGATTGCAAATAAGGACAAAAAACTCCCATCTATTCACCCTGACAAAATAGCTAGTTCTGTCATTAAATCGGGCTGTGGTATTCGACAGGCAACCCGACTCGGGTCGCGTCCAAATTTACAATCTAAAGAGTATTCTAACACAAAAATATGCAGAAATATGCAAAAAACGCGGTCATTTGATCGGTAACTTTCGCTTTTGAACTTCGAGTTTAGTAAGCTTACTTCGCCAATCCTTAACCTCTTTAATTGCTTGGTCAATGTCTTGATCAGAATGAGGTACAGATTTGAAATTGATACGAAGAGGACTGTTAGGACTGGTTTTTGTACCCTCCAAGTCATACCCTTGAGCATGATGGTATTTTCTGCATAGATCGGCTATTTGTTCGAGGAAGTCTGCGATCTGATCTAATTTAGTCTCAAGACAATCAATTTGCTTTATTGCTTCTGCTTCCTCAAGCAAAACCGTACCGATAAGCTGAGCTTGTTCGTGTTCTGTCATGCTTCGGTCGCAACCCTATCAAGCCCGTTTTCTGCTATCAGCTCAGCATAGGGAAGGTGTTTGTTTGAGAACCGAGAACTGATTAACACCATTTGTTCGATAGTGTCTAATTCTCGGATGTTGTGACGCCCTGCAAACTCATTGACATAGCGTTGCAAGTGCTTTGCACTGAGCTTGTGGAATGTTCCTTTGTGCGCTCGTTTTAAGGTCGCCCAGAAACTTTCTATGCCGTTGATATGGGCTTGTTCCTTGACATATTCGCCGACACTGTGTTTGACCACTTTGTGGTTCATTTTCATACCTTTGTAGGCGGGTGCGTCGTCCGTTATGACGGTCGTACCTTCAATGACATGCTCACCTACAAAACCTTGTAGAGTCTTAGCATCTGTATTCTCAATGACTTCTGCATTGATCTCATTCGTTGCTCGGTCTTTAATACCTACAACTGCAGTTTTACCAACTGTACCGCGCCCCGCGTTCAGTCTCTTTGACTTATGCTTATTTCCTTCCTTTCCGCCAAAGTAACTTTCGTCCACTTCTGCTGGACCGAACATGACATTTGGACCTTCTTGTTTAAATGCTTCGCGGATACGTTGTTGCATGAACCATGCAGTCTTTTGCGTGATTTTGAGATCGCGACGAAGTTTCATGCTTGATACGCCTTTCAATGAGCATACATCCAAATAGATAGCGTAAATCCACTTAAGCATGGGAATAGGTGAATCTTGCATGAGCGTTCCAGTTTTGACACTGAAATACTTACCACAATCGCGACACCGATACGGCATGGTCTTGTGCTTACAAGCATAAGTGTTGTCGCTCTCACACTGTGGACACACTCGATTTTTACCACCAGCCCACAAAATGTTCTCGAACCAATCTCGTGCCGCTTTCTCATTCGGAAACATCTGCGACAATTCGAGTAGGGAAATTCCCTCTCTGTAGTGCTTTCCTGGTGCTTTCTTCTTACTCATTCAATTCTCCCTAATCTGTTAAACTCGTTGTGAACTAAATTACTGATACGAGTATTATATCAAAGTATATAACTTTTTGCAAGGGGTTTGGGCTATTTTTTCAACTCAAGTATATAATTCCCTATTAAATGCTCTAATACATTATATATAGATTATTATAAACTTTTATAATCGATATACAACTTGTTATATCTCAGGTAGTATATGTTAAGAAAGTGAATGGGGAGCTAGGAAATCGGTTTCTACCACCTATTTTCCTTGCGATCCGAACAGTTTCGCTGGTTAAAAGGCGAGCTACACAAAACAAGGCACTCCCACTCAAAGTGATATACGCTGCAACTTTCTTACATTTTGACGCGTCACGAATGTACGGAGCGCACACGCGACGCTCCGTCCAGAAGTGCTACTACCAACACCGACACATTCAACAGGATGTCTGTGTTACTACTTGGACAGTAACTCAGACAAAGAACTTAGAATGAGTCTATTTGTTCTCTTTGTTGAATTAAAAGTTAGAACAACACTAAGTTTCTTCGTGAATCGCGAAGATTCCGCAGGCAAGTCGTGCCCCACCGGCACAACCTGCTTCCTCACCTCCAGGGCAATACGTGTCTGGATCAACATGAATAATCAACGACGCCCCGTCGTCGTCGAAGATTGACAATGGACCTGGTGACAGCGTTATTCGGGAGGTTGTGGTTCTAAGTTCTCCATCGCCCGCATCGTCGACCCTGATATTCACCAAATCACCAGAATGGAAGGGATGGTTGCCATCGGGATGCGAATGGCCGTGCGGTCCGGGGTCGAAATGACCGCCTGCGGCCGAGCACGGATCGCATGAACCTGTTTCATGAATATGTACTGCATGAAGACCTGCTTCGTCCGCAAGTCCTGTTACACGTATGTAAACATCGACAAGTTTCACTCCTTCCTCAGACCAACGTTCCACAAGTTCGGCAGTTCCAACCTCGGCTGTGGAGTCTTCGCAAAATGCTAAGGATGCGCGCGCGATCACGGACGGTTCAGCGTTCTGTTCAGAAACGTGTTCGTCTGCAATCGACGTACTAATGGACACCAACGCGACCGCGGAAATAATTACGGCGGTCACAAGAAAAATCGAAATAAGTCCGCTTCCCATTGAAGCCTTCAAGTCGAAGCTCTTCTTGCTACTTTTGTTGTCAAAGCGGTCAGACATATCTACCTCGTTTAAAAAATTTAAGGGATCAAAAAGTTTTGAGTCATCTCAGTGTCTGAAATAATCTAACTCGAATCTTCCAGTCATACACGTTGGACTCGACTACAAACAAGTGCTCTCTAAAGTTCGACTATGCACGGCTCCAGGTATTCACAATCGGCAGACTATCTTCGGCTACCACCTTTTAGAATACAAAGTTATGGTTGTGTGAAAGCGGTCTGAAAGCATCATGTAGTTAACACAAAGTAGCGAACGTAGCATGTGAGACACAATCAGCCACCCCGTGAAAAACCGAAGCAACAACAAATGTGAAAAGTGAGATTGCCGTTGATATACCCCAAATCAACACGAAGACTACGACAATCAACAAAGCACCAAGAATAACAGAGCGCTCAATTTTGCTCAGGATGTGGTACCTTTTTTTCAAGTCCGTTCACCTACACCAATAGGCGTGATTCATCTAGTTGTATGATTCTACATTTCGACTTTAAATCGAAAAGAGTGGCTATCGACATAAGTGCCACGATCAAGATTTTGACTATTCCATAGGCGTCCACCGGACTGCATCGGCAATAGCCACGCCATCGGTCACTTCGACAAGGGTGACGCGCACATCGTGTGAGCTTGTATCAAAGATACCAAGCTGATTCCATCCTGCGGGTACCTCCGACAGGTCGAGTTCCGTCCGCTCTGTCGTGTCCCCTACATTGATCTCAAATTTGTGGATCCCTAGATCTCGCAGCTCCGAACTTTGCCAAGAAACAATCCCAAATGCGGCTCTCCAGCCTATGGGGTACCGCTCTCGTACAATCGAAGGAACGTGGAATTCAAGAAGCCAACGTCCGACCGATGGAAGCTGAGCAGTAAATTGTGGCTGAGACTCCGTCGATCCCGTGGGATTCGTAGCATACGTACGGTAGTATTTGCCGTGACTGGTGCGCTCGGATTCCCGGAACCAGAGAGAGAAGTCCCCGCGTTGCGCGAAATCATCTGCCCCCCGTAGAGACGGCAGACCATGGTTGAGATTGGGATTGAACAAATTTGGTTCTCGGAACAATATGTACTCAAACACGGATGGTTTCTCCGGTGGGGGTTGATGTTCACGCCCGTTCACTATGGTAAAACCTTCACTCAAGTCGTCAACGATAATGGAATCGTCTTCGACAGGAACCCAGTCGTAATCTTCTACATAAGGTGAAGCTAATCCCCGAGGGAGAGCATCTCTAGTGTTCGGTGGGTAGAAGTGATATTCGGTACGATTGAGCGCTAAGTGAGGATGCAGCGTCAGGGATTCCACCGGTTGCGCGGTACGCAACGCGACGCGCAACGCGGTATGCGCCGGAAAATGCACAGTATCAGCCCACAATTCTTCTGAAGTACGGGAGTTCCTCAACCAATATTCGACTCCTACTGCGCCCGGAACTGGCTCGTCGTTTCTAATCACAACGGACGTCTGAAATTCGTACGCACCATATTCACCTTCCCGTACATACTCGAAGTTCGGTTCATGCACAATGAACCCGGGTAGTTCCGTGCTATTCAGCCAATCTCCAACTAACATGTCGAAATCAATGTCCAGGTCTAGAGCGATATTGAAAAAGTTTTCCGGGGAGTAGTTTCGGCCGCGATATTCTGATATGAGCCTTCCCAAGAATGCGCTGATTTTTTTCTGGGGCACCAGCTCCCGCACGGTCCAAGAAATGGCATGGCTCTTGAGCAAGATCACGTCGTTCGAAATTTTTGGCTGTGTCTCGAAGTCCAGATCCGCGAGCGCGGTGCGTAAAGCAGGTTCCCAAACTCGGGAACGGTTGATTTGCCCCCCGCGGATCAATGCGATGAAGTTTCGCGAGAACCAGTCGTTCGGTCTTGTGGTGGTCTGCAACACCACATCACCGTCGAGTACGAGATAGATCGAAAACAGACCTTCTCCGTCCAAGGCTACGTTGGCGGCAAGTTCGTTAACAAATGCGTGCAGTGCAGTCGCCCCTATGCCATGTGGCGTCGCTTGGTAGCCAAGAAACTGTTCGCCGAGGCTGACCATTGGGCTACCACCATGAAGGTCGTTCTGAAAGTAAATCTTGAGGTGCTCGAACAAATAGTTCCCCATGCCTTCCTGATCGTCACCGAATTCCTCCTCGGCTTTGCTTTTGGCACGTTCGAACTGCGCGACGGGAAATCCCGATTCGCGGATCATGTGGATACCGGGCGGAGAGTACGCGCTCCCCATCTTCCAACCACCCCCGTAGACGCGAAGACTAGTAGGCACTTCAACAAATGACAGCGTTCCAAACGGGTAGCTCAAGCCGTTTTCTTCCAATCTCACAATCTGTGTTGCAACCCATTCCTTCAATGCCGGCACCGCCGACTCGAATAGGTCAAGGTTCTTGGTGTGCTTGGGACTGAGCAACAATTCAAACTCAATGCCGCGCGTTTCGAAAGCTCGGCGCTCAAACTTAGCAGCTATCAGCGCAAATTCGGGTACCGGTTGATTTGGTTTGAATCGAAATCGAGTCTCAGGTGAATCCACGCGTTGTCGCGTTCCCGGACCCGCTACGAACCATTCTTTGGGTACCACGACCTCGAGGTCTAAGTCAAAGTAATCTCTTTTGTGGGTCTCAAAAACTTGTCTTCCATACGCGGCACCTGACGTAGGAAACCAACTAACGCCCGAGAGCAACGCCACGAAGTGCGGATGGAACACATAAGGTCGCTGACCAAGCAACGCGATTCGGTTCGCCTGAATTGGTTCCATCGTTTTCCAATCCAATGCGCTGTCGAGATACGCAAACAAAGGATCGGGGACTCCTTGGGCGACGAGGCGTAGGGTACCGCCTGTATTCTCCCTCTCGGTTGTAGGAATGCGGAGGATACCATCCTTGAACTCGTAATCGCCATCACTGAGAGTTTCGTCGTCGACGGCGACATGATCTATTTGATACCCGGGATTTAGCGAGAACAGCCAGGCATCCAATGTCATTTCCGAGAGGGGTTGAGGTGCCATATTAAGGGTGAGATCGAGCTTAATCGATTTGCCAGGTCGAATCTCCACACTCCCATGAATCGAATTGATGTCAGTTTGTTGATGCGATTGATGCTTTTTGTGGACGTTAGCCCAATGCTCGACCCGTTGCAGATCTAGCATCTTGGCGTATCCCAAACCTCCTAGAGTCAACACTCCGACGAGGAACGCGCTAATGCCAGCACCAATCCACTTCGGTCGTGCATCTGAATTGATGAATCTAGGATACAAGCACGTAGCGAGCAACAGAAAGGCACTAGCGAGTATCGACATGCTGGTACGATTGAGAAGGACGTCCCAAGAAAGAAATTGGGGAGTGACATCCGAAGCAAGAAATGCTGTGCCGATATAGGTGGTGGACAATCCGGTTTTGAGATACAAGGGCATTGCGTTATGGAGCATTGCGTAGATCACCATGATTCCCAACATGCTAAATGCCACTAACGCTCGAGACTTCAGGATTACGGACAGCAGAATCGTCAGCGAACCCCACACCAATAAGTTCGGAACTATGCCCCATGCGAGAAAAGCCAACACACTTACGGGCTCGACCACAGCTCCCAATTCCCATCCGAACATTGGTGCCAGCCAACCGTGGAATAGGATCGCCAGCACGATCAATACCGCTGGAACGAGCAGTGGAATTAAGGTTCCCAGTAACCGCCCCGCGAGGAGTTCAATATTTGTTACCGGTCGCGCATCTACTACTTCGATCATACGATCGCGAACATCTCGAGTCCTGACATCGAATGCAAGGAAGACGATACCGGACGCGAACAACAGTACGATAGGCTGAGCCAATTGAATGATCAAAAAGCGGGGTCCCATTACACCGGCAATCGGAGAATTCGGTGACATTCTTACATAGTCGTTCGCTAGATTGATCCAGTGAAGAATGCAAACGCTGGACGCTAAGGCGATAATCAGCCAAGTTCGAAAGACTCTGGTACAACTTCGCAACTCGGCGATCGCCAGATGCCAAATCTTCTTTGCTGTCACTTAGATTTTGGTCGTGTTAGATGAGGTCGTCTAGCTTTGAAATGCAACAGTTTGAGGACCCCAAAGCGGGTTTGCGTCCATTATGCAGGTACTTGTCTAGGCTTTACACGTCGGGATGGACTCTAAAAAGCGTGCGTTGCTTGACTTCTTCTAAACTTTGAAAACGCGCACCTGTTATGCACGATCAAACGTCAGTCTATTCCACTTGAGTCCATCGGATCGCATCAGCGATTGCTATACCTTCGGTGACTTCGACGATAGTAACGTGCGCGTCGTGTGAGCTCGTATCGAAAACACCAATCGTGTGCCATCCTGGGTACGCATTAAAGAAGTCGTGTACCACCAATTCCGTCTCGTCCCCTACATTGATCTTAAAGCTATGGATCCCTGGCCAACGAATTAACCAAAAGTACTCCGTTTGTCGTTCTTTAAGATCGTATCGCCAGTCGTGTCCGATTTCTGGTAGATGGAATTCAAGCAACCAACGTCCCTCCGATGGAAGCTTAGCAGTGAACCGCGGTTGAGATTCCTTCGCCCCCATGGCATTTGAAACATAGGTATAGTCGTACTTGCCGTGACTCGAGCGATCGTACTGTCGATACCAGACGGAATACTCCCCGCGCTTGGTAAAAAGTTGCACATTTCCAGTGCCTGGTAGCCCGTAATATAAATAGGGAGTGAACTCGTTGGGACCGAACAAATAAGCAAACAAGGGTGGGTTGTCGCGCTCACCCGAATAATCGGGACTGTTCACAAGGGAAAATCCGTCACTTAAGTCGTCGACCACAATAGCGTCGTCTTCAGCGGGAACCCAATCGTATTTTTCTATATAAGGTACAGACTCACCGGGTTGGAAATACGTGAAACGCTCTTGCGAAACCCGCTTTCTAATCTCCCCGGAATTGAGAGAAAGATGCGGATGTAGCCTCAAGCCCTCAACCGGAGTTTCGGTGCGCAAAGTTACCCGCAACGTGGTGTTTCCCGGGAAATGCACCGTATCGGCCCACGATACTTCAAATTGGTCCTCTAACGTATAGTCAATGCTCACCGCACCCGGGACCGGTTCGTCGTTTCTCACAACGACGACAGTGTGATACTCTAATTCGCCCTCTTCGTTCGGAACTCGCTGGAAAAACGGTTTTGAAACGAGGAACCCCGGCAGCTCCGTGCTGTTCAACCAATCTCCAACCAACGACTCAAAGTCAATGCCAGTCTCAGAAGCAATCTCGAAAAAATCTTGCTCTGTATAGGACCCGCCGCGGTGATCGGAAATGAGTCTTCCCAAGAACGCGGCGACATTCTCTCGCGGAACCAGTTCCCGCACCGTCCTAGAAATCGCGTAGCTCTTGAGCAAGAGTGTTTCGAGTGAATTTCTTGGTTGCGTCTCAAAGTTCAAGTCCGTTAACGCTGTGTATAAACCCGGTTTCCAAACTCGGGCTCGGTTGAAGCGTCCGCTGCGAAATAAGCTGAGATAGTCTCTTTCAAACTTCACGTTGGGTATGACCGTACTTTCCCGCAAAGAGTTATCCTCGAATATGAAATAGACCGAAAACACGCTATCCCCCTCCAAGGCTAAGCTGCCCGCAAGTTCGTTAACGAATGTGTGGAGTGCCGTTGCCCCTTTCCCGTGGGGTGTAGTTTGGTAGCCAAGAAACTGTTCGCCGAGGCTGACCATGGGACTACCTCCGTGAAGGTCGTACTGAAAATAGTGCTTAAGGTGTTCGAATAGGTAGCTTCCCACGCTTTCGATATCGTCACCGAACTCCTTTTCGGCGTCGGTTTTGACACTATGGAACTGGGCCATGGGAAATCCCGACTCTCTGATCATGTGGATACCGGGCGGAGAGTATGCGCTACCCATATTCCAGCCGCCGCCGTACACACGTAAATGAGTCGGTACCTCGACAAAAGACAGAGTTCCAAACGGATAACGTAAGCCAGCTCTCTCCAGACTATCTATTTGTCTTGCGACCCACTCCTGCAAAGCTGGCACCGCCGATGCCAATGCGGACAAGTTCTTCGTGTGCTTGGGGCTCAGCAACAGTTCGAATTCGGTGCCATTCGTTTCGAACGATCGACGCACGAACTTGGAACCTATCAGTGCGAATTCGGGTACGGGTTGACTCGATTTGAACCTAAATCCCGTGTTCGGTGAGTCTAAACTCTGTCGTGTTCCCGGTCCTGCTACGATCCACTTTTTGGGTACCCTGACCTCGAGGTCTAAATCAAAAAAGTCTCTCTCGTGAGTCTCGAAAACATGTTTGCCGTAGGCAGACCCCGAAGATGGAAACCAGCTGACGCCAGAGAGCAGAGCAAAATACTGTGATTGGAACACGTAAGGTCGATGTCCGAGCAACAAGAGCCGCTTGGCCTGCGTCGGTTCCATGGTCTTCCAATCCAGTTCGCTGTCTAGGTATGCAAACAAAGGGTCAGGGACACCCTGTGCCATGAGGTGCACGGTGCCTCCTGAATCCGGTCTGTTAGCCGTCGGTATGCGGAGAATGCCATCCTTGAACTCGTAGTCGTCATCGGCAACAACTTCGTCGTTAACAGCGATACTATCTATTCGATATCCGGGATTTAGCGAGAATAGCCAGGCATCGAGATTCCCGTCAGTCTGAGGTGCCATAACCAATGTGAGATCAAGCTTGATCGATCGTCCTGGAAGAATCTCTACACCTCCCTCGATCGAATCGATATCGGTTTGTTGATGTGATTGATGTTCTTTGTGGACGCTAGCCCAACGTTCTACATCTTGCAAATCCAGAATTTTCGAATATCCCAATCCACCTATGATCAATACTCCGACAAGAAACACACTGAGTCCCCCACCGATCCATTGAGGTCGCACGGGACGATTGACCGTTCTGGGATACAGACCTGTTGCGAGCAACAGAAAGGAACTAGCGAGGATTAACACTCCAGTTCGATTGAGAAAGATGTCCCACGTTATAAATTGTGGAGCTATGTCAGAAGTAAGAAACCCGATACTGGTATAAGTCGACAGTCCAGTCTTGAGGTACAGCGGCATCGCGACATGGAACAAAAAGTAGAACAACATGATTCCCAAGGCGGCGAGTGCTACAGCGATTCGAAACCGCAGGACCATAGACAGCAATAACGTCAAAGTTCCCCACAAAATTACGTGCGGAACAATATCCCATGTGAGCAAGGACAAGATACTAATGGGGTCTACCACACCACTCATATCCCCACCCACAATTTGGTTCAGAAAGCCCATGACCAAGATCAAGGCCATGATCAGTACCACAGGAATCATCAGTAGGATCGTGGACCCCAGCAATCTCCCTGCGAGGAGTTCTAGATTTGTTACAGGACGAGAATCCAAAACTTCGAAAACGCGATCTCGAACGTCCCGAGACCTTATGTCGAACGCAAAAAACAACATACATAGCGCGAGCCACACAACGATCAGCTGAGCCAAATAAGCGATCATGTAGCGAGGTGCAAATACACCCACGGCGGGAGAGTTCAACGACGCGTATGAATAGAGTGCCGCTTGTGAGCTCCAACTACCAGTCATACGAAGGAAAATACCTGACCCTAGGACGACAAGTAGCCAGGTCCGAGCCATTCTGGTACAACTACGCATCTCTGTGACAGCGAGATGCCATATATTCATTGCGTACGTAGAGATTTTGGTCATGTTAGGTCAGGTGATTTAGCCTTGTGAAGCGAACGAAATGAGCCTCAACAAAAGAGTGGGCTAGCCGTACGAGTACAGGTATACATCGCAACCCTCGTTTGATCGCCTATTGAGATTCAAATAGTCGATATGATCATGTTCAGGTTCGTAGCCACTAGACGAAGTATGGAATGACTATTGTAGCAGAGCCGCAAAATAAATGCATCGTCTCTTCTTCGTACCTCTAACGTAAGAACTTTTGCGCTTTTTCATCAGCACAAAATCTGTATTCTGAAGTTCAAATCTCTGTGCTCTTCTTGTGATTGTGTTTGCTAAGCGATCAGGTATATCCACCTCGACTAAAAGAATGAATTTGAAGCGTTTAAACAGAAGAAATACATTACGCACGAAGTTGTGTTTTTTTGACGACTTACAGGAACGAAATCGAAAATTTTTCAGTTACCTAGGCACGAGCAATATGTTTGAGTGCTTCTCGTCGACTTAAATCAGAGAGGTCTGGATGTTTCTCGACGAACTCTTTAACCCAATCAGGGTCTGTCTTGGAATATTCACGTAGTGCCCAACCAATTCCCTTGCGAAGGAAGAACTCTGAATGACCAATTGAAGGTTTGATACATTTAGATAGAAGTTCGACATCGGTGTTGGTTTTCGACTTGAGCTGCGCCAAGATTGCAACTCGTCGCTTCCAGATGTTCTGATCCTTCGCCCACTTGTAGAGTGTGCGCCTTGTTTGAATGGGATCATTGGCAAGCATGGTTCCCACGCCTCGTGCAGCAAGTGCATCCACATAGTCCCACCATGCACCGGTGACAACCATTTCTTCTAATACTGGTAATAGGTCTGTACCCAACCAATGGGCAAATTTCTTGTGAAGTAACAGTTCGATCGCAACATAGCGTTCTTCCCGATGCGTAGCGTCGCGCCATAGCAGGAGAATCAAGGATACCCAAGCCAGAGAATTTTGCGGTGGGTTATCACGCAACATTTCGTGGGCGATACGGCGACATCGTGGAACGCTTAAACCGTAATACGGCATTTCGGATTTCATGTAGAGTTGTTGTTGTCTCGCTCGTTCTGGGTTAGTCTCTGCGCGAAGCTTGGCTAGAACGATGTTTCTTAAGTTTTCAGCATATGAGAGAGGCATCGCGCCATACTGTTGATCGTTTTTCGCGCACATTTCGGCAGCAACGTTTGCCGAGAAAAAAAGTGTCAATGCCGAATGGGGTCAAGCAAAATTTCTCCTTCTTTTAATAAAAACCAAGGGAAAGTGAGGCAGTTTAAAGCTTACTCAGTTTGGCGAACACCTACAATCACGCCGGCACGAGCATTCCAATTAAAAAAAAGTGAAAAAGTCTTTGGAGTATCGAGTATAAATTGTAGTGTTTACTCCATCTACGCGTTCAACCAACCTGAAGCAAATTCAGATTTCAGTACACCCGCGTTCCTTACATTCGATTTAGAACATTCAGATAGTCGCCTTGTATTTGGCGTAAATTTTCCCATCCCCACAAATTCAAGAGGTGCAATTTAGGTGATGAGCCTCAAGTTTGCATTCCTAGAGTAGAATTTCCTGTTTTATCTGTTCGATACTAATCAACGCAACGACTACCAAAGCAATAGGAACTTCAAAGGTACGTGTTATGGGAGTGACCACGTTGCGTAAACGGTCCATTCCACGCACGAAGTAACTTTAAATACAAAACGTCAGATGCTTAAACGTATTCAATCAATTCGGAATCTAGGTCTCGTTTTCAAAAATTTTAGCTGGGACGAGTCAGCTCCCAATTTCAAGAAAATCAACGTTGTATATGGATGGAATGGTTCCGGCAAAACTACTCTCGCGCGCTTCTTCGACATGTTGTGTGGGGATTCAGACTCAGGAACCTTATATGACATTGAAGATCACGAAGGCCACGAAATTAATCAAACGGCGTTGTTTCCTTATCAGATTCGAGTGTTCAATGAGGACTATGTAAATAAAAACATCGACATTCTTGAGAGTCGCACGCGCAGTATTTCCGTGTTCCTAGGAGAAGAGAACACATCCATACTCAAGCAAATCGTGAAGCTTGAAGAATTTCTTGTTGGAAGAACGGACGCCCCTCAAGCAGTAGGGGAAGCGAAAAAACTGGATGAAGTGAACCGTCAACTACTTCAGCTGAATAAAGAGAACGACAATGAATTCACGAATATTGCTCGCACGATCAGTGCCGCACTGAGTCAATCGAACACAGCCACAAGAAACTATAAAAGACCGCAAGCAAAAGCGGACTTTCAAAATCTGGTCGATCAAAGAATTTTATCGGACTGTGAATTAGTAGATAAAGAACGCGAGTTAAACCAAGAGGTTAGAAATAAGATTGATCTTCCGTTTGAAGAAGACCGAACTATTGCTGATCTGTTTAATTGGCTTTCAGAACTTCGAGATGAGTCTGTAGCTTTAGCCTCGCAGACTACGTCCTCTCGAACCATCTCTCGATTGGTAGAAGAGCCGAGGATCGGTGAGTGGGTGGAAGATGGAATCAAACTTCATAAAGAATACAACTCGGCTAAGTGCGAATACTGTGGAGAGACGATTTCTGCTCTTCGGATTGAAATGCTCGCAAAACACTTCAACGATGAAGATCGCCGATTGAAGATTGAAATTGATCGAGTTATTGACGACATCGACAAGTGGTCTAATTTCATCAATAACTATGCGATTTCGGATCCGAATTCTCTGTACACAGAACTTTACGAAGCTGCATCGCAAATAGAACCCAGATTGAAAATAGCGAAAGATGATCTATTGTCACAATTGGAAGAGTTCAAATCATTTTTACAGCGGAAAAGGCAAACCACTAGTGAAAAAATGTCTAGCGAACTCGAAGTCGGTTACGAAGACTTTTTTCAGGTAATAAAAGAATCCAGGTCCTTGATTGACGAGCACAATGAGAAGACCGAGAACTTTCACAAAGTCAAAGAGCGAGCTATGGAAGCAGTAAAGACACACTTTCTGTGTTCCATACGTGAAGTAGTAGACGAGAGACAAACAACAATCCACGAACTCGAACAAGATAAGATTACTCTGGAACGCTGCATTGAGGCATCGGAAAGAGAGTTGAAGATGTTACGCGCAAGTATTTCGTCTGACCATAAAGCCGCTTTGGATCTGACCGAAAATCTTCAGAATTTTTTGGGGCGGGAGGAACTTCAATTTTCCGTAAACGACAGCAAGGGTATGGAGACAGAAGGTAACATCGGTTACTCGTTACTGAGGAATGGTCAACCTGCCCAAAGCCTCAGCTCGGGTGAAAAGACAGCTATTGCATTTGTGTACTTTCTTGTGCACTTAGAGGATGGTCACTTTGACAAATCTAATGGAATTGTTGTAATTGATGATCCTGTTTCAAGCCTAGATAATTCATCAATGTACCAGGCATTTGCATTTCTAAAAAACAGTATTGCAGGTTGTCTGCAATCTTTCATATTCACTCATAATTTTGAGTTTTTGAGATTGCTCATCAATTGGATCAAGAACTTCGAAAGCAAGGCGAGTCTCTTTATGATCAAGAATGAGATCCATGGAAATGAACGGCGAGCTCTGCTAGAAGGATTAGACCCTACGCTGATTAAATTCGAGACAGAGTATCAATTTCTGTTCAAGTGTTTCAAAGATCTTCAAAGTACTCAAAACAACACAGTTCAAATGGCATATCCAGTTCCAAACGTGGCAAGAAAGTTATGGGAGTCATTTCTCAACTACCACATTCCCAATAGCATGACCATGTACAGGAAGAACGAGCTCCTTAAAGGAAGAGGATTTGACTCGCAAAAACTTGATTCGATCTACAAATTCACGAACGACCAAAGTCATATAACAGGATCAGGGCTTAATCCTTCGTTGGTGCCCGAGACGCTTAACGTAATCGAGAACATTTTTGACTTGATGCAGGAGATCGCTCCTGAACACTACAAAATTTTGGAGAATGCGGTCAGTGCGAGTTAAATAGTGTTAATCAATCCAAACGAAATTGATCCCATCATAGTTTTGTTGAATTTGACGTGAACTTTAAATTGAATTCGCCTCAGATTGATGTATGAGTTTACCTCATTTTGATTGACAGTTTATCTTGGGATTTGCTTTTGAACCGTGCTCCACCGCATATCACCGTTCAGAAGCCATTGGAGTCAGATAATCTAGTGCTGAATGCACTCGAAATGGATTGTAGAAGCCTTCCAAACAGCAACAAAGTTCTCCACACGGCTGCGAACGCGTTGTCGCCGATGACAATCGATAAACTCGGTCTCCAAAACCTCAAAAATTTTATACCATGGCTTTGTCATACCGATCAACGACGGGGCCTTGGATAACTTCACGTTCCCGGCCCCATACATTTGTCAATACTTCTTTGAAGAGTTCGTCGAGAAACGATGAGAGTGATCAATGGTTAGTGTCACGCGTTCTAATTGGACTACAACCAACAACAATCGAATCGATAAATTTATGTCTTTTATTGTTGAAATCTCTTAAAGCACCGCGGATACACACAATCAATCAGGTCCGAGCAGACGGTTTCTTCTGTAACGAACATGTGAGTCACAGCAGTCCCCCTAGAACTGATTTGACCGCTCTGCAAGAAACGCACAACAGACTTGATTTGGTACTAAGATCACGTTCTTGTTTACTCTTCGTTTTCAGTTCCTGAGATGTTGGTATCCTCTTCATGATCAGAGTTGCAACATCGCTCGTTCTACGGTACAACAACTGTCTCGAACGTCCAGATTGCACCAACGCAATGGTATGATTTCGATACACCAAAAAGTAGTGTTTTCTTGCCTTAAAATGGACTTGAAAAAATTTTTGTATCTGTAGATTTCCATCAAACTGGGGCAGTTTCAGTTTACACGTCTGCACAAATTTATTGGGGAGGAAAATCTTCTTGAGAGACAGTGCTCTAATCAAATTATTGGATAGGTTTTCTCTGGATTCCAAAACAGCGAGAGCTAAGGGAACTTCTTTTGAATATTTAGCGAAGCACTATCTAACCTACGACAATCTTCAAAACAGTATCTACGACGAAGTCTGGATGTTTTCAGATTGGGCGAGAGATTTTGGATTTGACGCGGGTGATAGAGGAATCGACATTGTTGCTCAGCGCAGAGATGGATCAGGATTCGTCGCAGTTCAGGCAAAGTTTTATGCAAGTGGTACCTCACTAAGACAAGCACATCTTAACGGCTTTATCGCCCAGAGTTCAAATCCAATCTTCATCTCTCGAATTCTTGTGGAAACTACCGAAAAAGAATTGTCCAAAAACGCGCAAAGTCTAATTCGGACACGCGACAAGCCTTTCATTCACATCACACGAAAGACTTTAGAAGCTAGTTCAATCGATTGGTTCTCGGTCCTTCAAAACTTAGACGTACGCCAACGAACTGGTAAAAAACCGCAGATTCATCAAAGAGAAGCGTTGAATCGGACCATTCAGGGTTTCGAGAGAAGTGATCGTGGTCAATTGATTATGGCATGTGGAACAGGCAAAACCTTCACTGGGCAATTAATCGCAGAGAATATCGTTGGTAAAGGGGGAACTGTATTAGTGCTCGTCCCGTCACTCGCACTAATGGCACAGACAATTCTAGAATGGAATCAGGACACTTCTGTTAGCCTCCGATCGTTTTCAGTGTGCTCCGATCTAAGCGTTGGTAAGAGGCGAAGTATTGGGAACAAAGATACGATTTCGATTGAACTACAGGATCTTGCACTACCTGCTACCACTGATGCGGCAAATCTAGCAGAACACACCAACATTGATGCCCTAGACAGAATGACTGTCGTTTTTAGCACTTATCAATCTATCGACGTTCTGGAATCCTCACAGAAAAATTATGGACTTAAAAGTTTCGATTTGATCATATGCGACGAGGCTCATCGGACTACGGGAAAGATCGTTGAAGACAAGGACGATTCAAACTTTGTTCGAGTTCACGACAACGACCACATTAAGGGTCGAAAACGTCTATATATGACCGCAACACCTAGGATATTTTCGGCACGAACGCAGAAAGCCGCGCAAGAAGGGGCTATTGAACTATGTTCGATGGACGACGAAGAATTGTTTGGAAGCATTTTTTACTACTACGGTTTTGGCAAAGCGGTTGAGAACAATCTTTTGTCAGATTACCGAGTTGTGATCTTAGCGCTTGACGAGGGTGAAGTAAGCAGGGAATTGCAAAACCTTCTATCTCAAGACAACGAACTCAGTTTGGATAGTGCTACCCGGATCTTGGGTTGCTATAAAGCGTTGAACAAGGATACAAAACAGGGTACTGACTTTCACTATGACCCGGATCCTATGAATCGAGCTATGTTGTTTTGCAACACTATTAAAAACTCCAAAAATGTCGCTAAATTGTTTAAGCATGTTGTCGATGAACACAACTACAACTCTGTGAAAAGTTCTAATTCCACCGATTGCGAAATCAGACATATCGATGGTACCTTCAACAGTAAAGCTCGAACTGAGTCGTTAGATTGGCTAGAGACCGGAGACGAGGAAACTTGCCACATCCTTTCGAATGTTCGTTGCTTAGGAGAAGGTGTTGATGTACCAACATTGGATGCCGTGATCTTCATGCACCCGCGCAATTCTCAAATAGAAGTAGTTCAAGCAGTCGGTCGAGTTATGCGTCGAAGCGCAAGAAAGAAATTTGGTTACATCATTCTTCCGATTGGCATACCTGCTGGAACAAATGTCGAAACAGCACTTAGAGATAACAAGAAGTACCAAGTCGTATGGCAAACATTAAATGCTTTGCGCTCACATGATGAGAGACTGGATGCTGGGATAAATGCAATGGCGTTTGGAGATCCAATGGACGAACGACTAAAAATATCGTATGCGAGTATTTCCGAACTTGAGGAAGTGGATCGAATTCCAGCAGATTCTAGAAACTACGAAAAGGACCCAAACGTTGGCCACAACAATGGAAAAAGTGAGGAAGGAGAAATTTCATCTGAGTCTCGAGACTTGTTTTCCAACTTGAGCTTAAATGACGCCCTCGTTCGTGGTTTGCATGCCATGATTGTCAAGAAATGTGGATCAAAACTCTACTGGAGCGACTGGGCTTCTGACATCGCAGACATTGCTCAAACCCACATCACCCGGATCGAAACAATAATAGCAGGAGAAAACGAGAACGCTAGACACACCTTCAATCAGTTTCTTGACGAGTTGCGGGATGATTTAAATCCTGGAGTCACTGAACACGAAGCAGTTGAAATGCTCGCGCAACACTTGATCACACGGCCTGTGTTCGATGCAATCTTTAAAAGCCATCCATTCTCCAAACACAATTCAGTGTCCCAAGCACTAGAGTCCGTTTTAGACATGCTACATGCTCACCATATCGAAAAAGAGTCGAAAACACTGGAAATGTTTTATGACAGCGTCCGAACGAGAGCTTCTCAAGTTCAAACACCTAGTGCAAGACAGGACTTAATAAGACAACTCTACGATCGATTCTTTCAAACTGCATTCAAAAGAGTGTCGGAACGGTTGGGTATTGTCTATACACCTGTGGAACTCGTCGACTATATGCTATATTCGATAGAAGATGTACTACAGTCGGAGTTTGGAGTCTCGATTGGCAACAAAGGCGTTCACGTGTTGGATCCTTTCACAGGTACAGGAACTTTTCTGGCGAGATTGATCGAATCAGATCTGATCGGTGACAATCATCTAACTCACAAATACAAAGCAGAACTCCACGCTAACGAGATTTTACTACTTGCATATTACATCGCCGGAGTGAATATAGAGCAAGCTTACTACAAGCGGCTACCCAAAGCTTCGTACGAAGGCTTTAACAGATTATTGCTCACTGACACTTTCAACCTTGATGAATCCGAAGGAATGTTGGCTTCCATTTTTCCAGTAAACCAAAAACGAATAGATCATCAGCGAAACCTCGATGTAAGAGTGATAGTTGGCAATCCTCCGTACTCTGCAAAACAGAGAACTGCAAATGACAATGCAGCGAACATTTCCTATCCGTTGCTAGATCAAAAGTTAACCGATACATACGTAGCAAAATCCAACGCGACCAACAAAAACAGCGTGTATGATAGTTATATTCGTGCAATAAAATGGGCTTCTGATCGAATCGGTGAAAAAGGTGTCGTTGCATTTGTTACAAATGCTGGGTGGTTGGATGGTACGGCGCAGGATGGAATGAGGAAACACCTTTTTGAAGAGTATTCGAAAATGTGGATACTTAACTTGCGAGGCAACCAACGCACCTCTGGCGACCGTTCCAAACGTGAGGGTGGTAAAATATTTGGAAGCGGGAGTCGAGCCCCAATATCCATAAACATTTTCCTCAAGAACCCGAGCGCTCCGGAGAAGGGTCAAATCTTTTATTGCGATATTGGAGACTATCTCAGTAGGGAAGAAAAACTGTCTCATATCGAGGACTTAGGGAGTATATCAAAAACGGTTTGGAAGTCTCTGAAACCAGATGTTTATGGAGATTGGATTAATCAAAGAGATCCATCCTTTGATGAGTATTTGTTGATCGGCAGTAAAAAACCTGTCCATGAACAACGGCTATTCTATGTGTATTCTGCCGGACTGGGAACATCTAGAGATGCATGGTGCTATAACGCTAGTAGAGCCAAACTACTCAGCAACGTCGAGCGAAGTATCAACTTCTTTAACTCTGAGGTCCGACGTTACCAAGAGAGTAATCACAAAGCAAATCCTATTGACTTCGTGAGTAAAGACTCGAAAAAAATTAGTTGGAGCAGTTCTCTTTTGCCAGGTAAAGTACAAAGGGGACATCAGATTCATTTTCGAAAGGAAAATGTCCGACAAGCTTTGTATAGACCGTTCACAAAGACAAACGTATACTTCGACAAAGACTTTAATCATAGAACAGCGATGTTGTTTGAAGTCTTTCCTGTCGCAACAAGTCAAAACCGCCTAATTTGTGTCAACGGAATCGGGGCATCACATGAGTCTGTACTAATGGTCGATACACTTCCGGATTTGAACTTGCTGAATGCAGGAACCCAGTGTTTTCCTTACTTTCGATACGTTAGCACTAAACGCGATTCTACCGGTTTGAGTTTTCAAGATTCGAAGAATTGCATCTCAAGGGTTTGCAATGTATCAAAATTAGGACTCTCGTATTTCCAATCTCGGTACCCCTCAATCCAAGTAGACGAAGAGACTCTTTTCTACTATGTATATGGAACTCTCCATTCACCAAATTACAAAGAGAAATTCGCTATTAACTTAATGAAGCAACTACCCCGGATTCCTCCTGTCAAAAATGCTGATGACTTTCTGTTAATTGCAAAAATTGGTCGTGAACTTGCAGATCTACATGTCGGTTACGAAAACGCTAAAGAATATCCACTTGAGACTGAATATTCGTCTAGTTTTAAGGCGTCTGACATTTTGAATAACCAACTCCGTGTTTCACAGATGAAATACAATAAATTCCCAAGAGGTGGTAAAGATAGGTCATCTATCGTGTACAACCCTTATATAACCATACGTGGCATACCGATGGAGGCCTATGATTACGTTGTGAACGGTAAACCAGCGATCGAGTGGATCATGGAACGACAGTGCTTGAAAACTGACCAGGCAAGTGAAATTGTCAATGACGCAAATGACTTTGCACTGGAGACATTCGAAGACGAAAGTTATCCATTGACATTGCTGAAAAAGATTGTGACAGTGAGTCTGGAGACTACTCGATTAATCAAACAACTGCCAAATCTGAGAATTTAGTTAAACAAGCTCTTGAAGGTTTAGCTCGATGTGGGGACTGCGTAGGTTTCAGGGGACACATTTTTAGTCACTTTTTGATCAACAAACAGCATCCTGTTCCCTTGAGTTACATGCTTGGATCGCGTTAGGTTTGTTGCTCAGCAGTGGAGGGCGTCGCCATGGATTGTAAAAGTTCAAGAAGTAGTGATTGATTTTTTCAGCGGCTTCTTGTCGAGTTCGAATCTGGCATCGCCGTACTAGTTCTCGTTTGAGCTGTCCGAACACGCTTTCTACCGACGCGTTATCGGCACAGGTCCGAACTCTGCCCATGCTGATCTATAAACCATTTTGTTGCAAACATTGACGGTACCGCTCTCTAGTGTATTGACTACCGTGATCCGAATGCAAGATCGCACCACGACTCTCAGGTCGCTTCACCAGTGCCATTTCCACCGTTGAAGTGACCCACTCGGCCGTCGGCCGAGTGCCCGTTTTCCACGCCGCAATGGCACCGTAGTAAAGATCTTTGATCACGCACAGATACAACTTACCTTCTCTCGTCTTCCGTTCCGTGATGTCGGTGACCCAAACCCCATTCGGTTCGGTGGCCGAAAAATCACGTTGTAGCAAATCGGGAAAGTTGAGATCGCTGCGCCTTGGTCGTGGTGAGCGCCGACGATTCTTGGGAATACCCATTAACCCTTCCAGACGCGTCAACCGACGCACTCGATGCTTGCCGATGCATCCACTAAATTGCTGCTGTAAACAAGCATGCACGTGCCGATAGGCTAAGATGCCTTCCCAATTCTGGTGCGAATTTCAAATTAACACTAATAAACGGTGATCCAAAGCGGTATATTTCGATTCGCGAACACGCTCGATTGGAGCGAAGTGATTGCACCGGAAGTTGCCGAACAGGCAACACTTTGAAGTGTTCGGAAAATACTGGCGTCATCGGTCTATGATCTCATACCGTTGGGCCGCTTTGAGGCGAAGAAACTGGATACTGTCTTCAAAAAAATCAGCTTACCTACAGGTACGCTGAGGTTTCTTCTCCAGTTCCTTGTAACTGGGGCGATCTAAACTCGGCTGATCGTCGCGTACATCACGCCCCCAGCGATACAGTAACGACGTCGACATACCAAGTTCAGCACTCACCTGTTCGCCGGAAACACCAGAACCTTGAAACAGTGGTGCCACTTCGCGTTTGAACTCTTCGTTAAAACCTCTCCGAGTTCGTTTTTTCGTAGTATCAGTCACCGATTAATTTCTCCTGTATTTGTTTTGACGACTGTCCCTTAAACAGTGCTCAGACCCGAGCTTTTAATTTGTGCGAAAAGGTTTCGAATCACAAAGTTAAATCTCTAAAATTTGTATTGTTTTGAAAAAGGCTTCGCTTAGTTGTTGAAATTTTCTTGTTTGCGATTACTCAACAATCAAGCATCAAACCTAATGGGACTTCAAGTAATAACCTGGGAAATGAAATATGGTTGAAAAACAGTTCGAGTACGAAATCGGTCTCTCGTTTGCTGGCGAACAGCGAGACTTTGTTCAACATTTCGCTGATGAGTTGACATCCTATGGTATTCGCGTGTTCCTCGACGAATACGAAAAGGCCGGTCTATGGGGTAAAGACCTTTCTGCCCATTTAGCGGAGATTTACCAACACAAATGCAAATATTGCATTTTGTTCGCGTCCACTGACTACGCAACGAAGGCTTGGCCCGACCATGAACGTCAGAGTGCCCAAGCGCGAGCGATACAGCAAAAAGAGGAATATATTTTGCCAGTAAAGATCGATGACACCCAAATTCCGGGACTAAGCGACACAATCCACTACGTTGATCTCCGCGAGACATCACTTGAAGAGCTCGTTCAACTTACCCTGATCAAACTAGGTAATCCACTCCGTAAGGATTACTTTCCTCCAGTACCGGATCGTCTATACGAACGCCTCGAAGTATCTGATAGTCTAGAGTTGCAGGAACATGTTTATTCGCATGCAACGTCTTTCTTTCAAGTACTGAAACGAATGAACGTCGATGAACGCTACGCAGTACAGAGTCTACTTCGACATGGATGTCCGGCGCACTTACCCGATGAAATCCACATCGATGCCGATTTACTTCGACGAGTCACAGGTATGTCCGTACCCAAGTTGAAACGCCTCCTCGGTGGTTTGAGATCACTTGGATTCGAGTGCTCCCTACGTGAAGAGACAGAAGAGGCGCACGGTGCACACTCTCAATGCGAACTTCTAGGCGACTCCTACTATTTTGACCTTAATTGGGTAAACCTTGGTGATTTGAATGAATTTCCACCCCTTCTGGTAGCGGCTGAGATGGTTGTTGTGGCTACTCAGAATTATTGCGAATGCTGTGGCGCAGACTCACTATTACATCTCGACTTCTCACAACTCGCGAGCCAGTCTCCACAAAAACAAATTGAACTGGAGCGACGTATCCATGACGCGCAAACGAAAGTCGTTCAGTAAACATAAAGCAACTGTCCTTGATCGAGTTCAAATTAGAATGATGGTAGTCCGCAAATATGTGAGCGCGGTTGTTCCAGGATGTACGATGTTGTATGCGTAAAACTACGTGTTAATTCAATGCTCAGAAGCTTTCACAACAATCTCCGACTCAATATAAAATCTCTAATTTCGTTATAGATATGAACATCGTCTCTGGGTTGCCAAAACAATTGAATCGCGCCGCTGGTGAGTCATGTGTACCGATAGCAATATTCCTTCACACATCCTTGTGCCGTAGCACGCTCCTCCTGCCAGATCACAAAAGCCAGTACACGAGCTAGACTTACCGGTAACATTTACAAAGACCTTGTCTGAGGGTTAGCATGGGACGAGTTCAATCCTGTAAAGTGGTCGTGGCTACGGAAAGAGTCTACGGATAGTGCAATCGTGTATTGGCGTAACGAAGCTAGTTTAGGTCGCGGTACGAAACGACCGAGAATTTCAATAATTATTTCTTAATCGTCTATATTCCTTAGCGACCTACTTCCTTGGTACGCGAGCTAAGGTGTTCAGAACCTTCGGTACGTGGGGTGAAGTCTACTCCACCAACCACTTGACAAAACATTCTCGTCGTATCAGTACCCGACACGCCGTTCAATACTTGCGTGATTGTCTTCCCACTCAGCGTACTCCAGATTGTCTTCAGACATTCTCCTAAGGAGTGCCGCGACTTTGGGATATTTATAGTCGCATACTTTCGCCCAATCTTCATACTGGTGCGCCCTGTCTCTAGGCACCCTACCTCCGTCAACTATTTCTTCAAATCCTATTGAGTTTTGCTTTCCCACGTGAAACCCATTCTCAACATTCTGATTGAGAACCTTTTCAAGCACCGACCGTATCGACGCATTCGGCCAGACCTCATCTTCACCGATAGGCGCATTTGATAAGAGTTGACCTATGTATTCGTCTCCTAATCTAGATTGTCCATTAGAAGCACACAGTACTCGTACTTGCTCGATCCAGGCCATCAATTTGATCTCGTCTATGGATCCGTCTCCTTGAACTCCTGGAATACGAGAAAGTACTTCAAGTACGCGGCGCGCTTTTTTCGCAAATTCTCGTTCGTTCTCGGTGAGTGAGCGATTTTCTTTCGAATCTTCCTTCTTGAACGCCATCGAAATGAGTTCCGCGAACAGTTGTGGGCTGTATTCAATTTCTCTTTCTAAATTTTGAATGTTAGGATCATCGAATGGAAACATCTCTACGTATAAAAACTCAAGAGTAGCCATTTCACTCTGGTTCAGTGAGTTCCTGTCATTCAAGACTCTAAATGCACGACGGATTTGGTGAACGCCGATATTGACAGCGGTTGAGTCTTGACTGTTGTGGAACGGTAACTCGGAGAGTATTCGATAAATTAGTCTGGATTCAATTTGCTTAATTTCGATTAAAGCACTATTAAATGCTACCTCCACACGTTTTAAATCTAGCAGCCGTGAAACTGCGTAGTTTTGCTCGAATGCAGGTGGGTTATTCCACGTTGGTCGTACACGTGTCCAATATTTCCTTGAGACCGATTCTCCCCTTTCTTCTACTGCTTGCCAAACTAAGCCGTCGCATTTCGCTAGACATAGCAACCGAATCCCAATATCTTCATTGTGTTGAGACCACAATTGATCGATTAGTTTGATTGTGGTTGGAGTATCCAAAGCACGCAAAAAACCTTCCAGAATTGATTGATGTTGCTCGGAATTCAAGATATCTCCACTTTCAAGAACATCATTCAAAAAATTTAAACGCGATTCATCATCAGTTAGTGTGTCTGCTAAACTCCAGCCGACGACGAAAGGAGCATTTCCCGAAAATGCCAGTTCTAGCACACCCGAGTAACCCGAGGCGGAGGTAACCTCTCGTATAGCGGACATACGAAGATTGTGGATGTGGTTCGTACGTTGTTCGTAGTTCACATCGTCGTTCATTTCAAGCTCGTCTCGAGATTCGTCAACCCAGTGCTCCCGAAATAACCAAGCATGCCTCCAAACTACATCTTGCGGTTCCAAAAGATCAAAGACAGCTTTTGCAAAACTCACCACTTCTTTCTCAGCGTTCTTGTCCTGAGTTCGCGAACGCTTTCTTCTTAGGGAAATCCTAACCTCCTCAC
This sequence comes from Gammaproteobacteria bacterium, assembly GCA_009840305.1. Classification (GTDB taxonomy): domain Bacteria; phylum Pseudomonadota; class Gammaproteobacteria; order Pseudomonadales; family Azotimanducaceae; genus Bin55. The sequence goes on from VXNY01000024.1 coordinate 241,857, forward strand.
GAAGCTGCACTCGTTCTTCGTCCGACGCAGTCTCGGCCCAATCGGTGATTATCACTTGTAACTGACTCAGCATTTTGCCCGGTATCCAAGTTGCTCTCTTGACCATATCAGTAAGAGTCGAACACGAGTGCGAGGGCCAGTGAATACACTTCTCAATGCAGTGTTCTTTAAACCTATTTTTCTCATTGCGGTTCGATGTACCTCCAAATCCTATTGCATCGTCGCTCCACCTTGGTTTGTGGTTGTAGTGGCCAACCTGTGATAGTCTTCCAAATTGACGGATTGCGATATTCCAGGCGACTTGAGGATGTCGTTCGATCAATCTATCAAAAACCATGATTCGATCCTCGACCGGTAAAGCCGTCTGTGGCATTCTCAAATGAAAGATCGTCTCAAGACTGTTACTTGGTTTGTTGTACAGATTGTCGACAGGCTCTGATGCAGCTAGTTGAGCGAGTATGTCGACTACTCTTGATATCCATTTCTTATTCCATGCCAACAATTCCAAAGCAGACAAGATGTCGACTCTATCACTTCGTTCGAACATTGCATTGTTGCAAGGCTGCATTAATTGAAAAACTACCGGATTGTCTTCTGTTAAATCTCGTTCAAATATCGTCAAGAATGTGTCTGGCGCTGCCTCTGCATATAGAGGAAGGGCCCACGATTGAGACTGCAATCGTTCTATGGTCAACGGTTGCAATAAATCACAAATTAGTTGATTAATTTTGTGCTCTAAGTTGACGTGGAGGCGTTCTTTCCAAAGTCGCTTGCCGTGTATTGCCAGTAAAACCAAACTCTCTCCGATTTCCTTTCGCATTAGCGAAGATATTTCTCGCGTCTTGCCAAACATTGCCGCTGCCCATTGTTGGTCCGCTGGGAGATCCAGAGAAGGATCCCGTTCGTCAAGGACAACAATTGCAACACTGATGAACTGTTCTAATATGGCTGTCGTTACCCACTGTTGCGTTGAGTGCAGAATGTCAATTTTTGAAACGACCCCTCGAAATCCGCCGACAGACCAAACAGGGGAGTCTTCAAGTGCTAATAATTCATTGAAGTGGTCTTCAATGTCGAAATCCAAATCACCTGCAACCAGTTCGTTTATCAAATATTGATCAGCATCGTTGTCAGTTTTCCATGCACCCGCCAACATGAGCGAAAAAAGCAATTTTGCTGTCCGTTGATCTGAACTCCAAAGTGGTTGCCTAATCGAAGGACTTTTCGCAAGTCGTCTGCGAAGGACGGTAAGGGATTTTCCCGACTCACGGTGCAATCTAGCAATCTGTTCACCATTTAGACCCATCTTTGACAATGCGCTGTGGAAAGCATGTCCGCTGAGATGTTCCAAAGTGATGTCGTCCTTTTCTCTGAGGGCTGTTCCAGCGTCGACTACGAAACCTTTGAGTTTATGTCCGCTCAGCGCAATTTCCTTTTCTACACCTGCATCGGTCACAATGGGTAGAAATCCAGGTTTCCCGTGTAGCAGATCCTGAAGTGGGCCGACCTTAGTAAATACAACAGCTTTATCGAAATACTGGACTAAGTCGTCATCCTTCGTAAACACTGCATACACAAACGCTAACGCTTCTTCCTTCGAGTCTGCGATTACACGCATGAGCCGATTGTCTGGACCTTCAAGGTGTGACTTTATCTTCTCGCCGAACGTGGAAATAGCTTCCTCAAAAACACTAAGTTTGAAACACGGTTGACAATCCGCATTCCATTCGATCCAGCATTTATCCAGTGTCTTGACTCCACGAAAATCCTTGTCGCATTGATTTGCAAACCACATCTGACCAGGAATTGATTGTTCTAGCCATTGCTCTAGATCGTTCGAATCCCACGCGAAAACCTCTTTCCATTTCGCTTCGGCGCGTTTTTCCGTTAACCATTCGTCTTTCTTTTTCCAGCGCCTTGGCGTAACAAACACAAAGGTAGTTTGATGCCGATCTTCTTCAGAAATTGATGCCGTACGTTTCATGAAGTCTTTCTTTGCTTTATCGTCGATTTGCTCTGTCGTGCTAAATTCCCACCCTGATTGCCCGATGGGTACCCACGGATTGCCTTGGCTAGTTTCAACCCAGCCGTCCCAACCTCGACGCTCTGCATCATCGTGCCCCGGAAAATTTATACTTTCAATCTTGCTACAAGTTGAATTGATCAATGTTCGTATGAGCACGGCCAAAGTAGACCGAGCACCAATGCCATTAGCCCATTCGGAAATCTCGTTGGCTTTCACTTGAAAGAACGGCGGTACGTAGGTTTTCACAGTTGTAGAATCAACCGTGACTCGAAGCTCAAACTCCTGTTGTCGGTTCATCAAATCATCTGGATTTGCCCCAAACGCAATTTGCAGACGTTCAGCCATTTCTTCGGAAAGCGATGCGTTCCCGTTTAAAAAGTTCGAAAGGGCAACTCGACCCACTCCAAGCTTTTCTGCGGCTTTAGTAACCGAAATATCATCGGGAAGAATGTGTTCTCGAACATACTGCCCTACGTGGCTATATTGTGTATATTTACTCATTAGAACCCACTTATTATATTGTATAGTGTATCTTTATACGATACTATTATAAGGAAAATTGAACAGTTTTTGCAAAATTTCACGAAAAAAATACAAAACAGTTCGGAAAAGGCTCTTGTTTAAATTTCAGCAGTAATTGAATTTGGGCTAGAACAACTGGTTTGCGTTTCCCCGACGAATTTCCACCGCGCAAAATACCTGCCTACCGTGTTTTTGCAGTCGAAGTCAGTCGTGGAAACGGGTGTTTCGGTGAAGTCGCAGTTGTTGTTTGAATACCTTGATGGAATCTATCCCGATGAAATCAAACGCAAGTTGCGATATATGCTCTCGTACCCAGTCTTAAACACACACTGCCGCTCTTTGACAACTGGCCTACAATAAATCTTGGGCTCGAGTAAGTGACGCCGGCGGTTCGTGTCGTACAATTTTTCATTAACTTTTCTGGGAGGGAAGAGTCACATACAGAAACGCAGCTGAGAGCTAGCTGATAGATCTGAGAGAACTCCGGAGGGCGAGCACTACAACGTTAACTGAGTACATTCAAACTGAAATACATTTTTTCGATGCGAAGACAGCTCGTTGATACCATCCTCTTCCTGGATTGGCTCCTGCGAGAAGGACGGTCGGCATTTCACTTGCAAACCTTTCAAAATGTCCTGCTCAATCTTAGTAGGTGTATTTTCATTCTGACGTTTTCCTTGTCTTACTTTTTCACGTTGAGTAAAAAAGTAAACGTACTCAACCAGCTCGGTTCGTTGATGACTTTCGATTGAACCGTGCAACGGCACGATAAATGCTTGTTTGTACTGACGTTTACAGGCAAGCTCTAAACAACACCAATGTTCTCATCCGCGATCAACATCTTTAACGTCGCCAAGGCCGAAGTACGTACCGCCAGGCGACGCGCTCGGTTTTGGACGATCGTATTTTTCCTATCCCTCTTCTCAATCGTGGGTTATCTAATTTCGTGCTCCTTTCTTGGTTACGCGGCATTGACTTCACCATCTTTTGGAACGGGCGTACCCAAATACCTATTCGGCAACATCGACCCAACATTCTTCCTATTCTTTCAATTCGCAGTGCTCTTCTTGGCTTTCGATGCCGGACACCTGCACAACTGAGACCGCATCGTTGAAGTGCTGGACTCTAAATCCATCACAAATTTCGAGTATCTAGCAGGTAGAGTATTTGGTATTGCAGGATTGTTGTGGCTCGTCGCTGCTGCGAATGTCTTTGTGATGCAGCTTCTTGGACTCATTTCGACAATAACAAATATTGGAATTGCGGATACGATCGAATGGTACTCGTTGATCAATCTCCTCGTTATTGATGGTCCTGCAACCCTCCTGATCTCGTGTTCCTTTGTGGTGTTTCTATCGTGCTTGTTGCGCTTTCGATTGCTTGTTGTGGTCGTTGCGAGTGCTTTGATGTTCGGATGGTTTTTCCTGGTTTCGAATACGCCGTACTCGCTACTTGAAATCGCGTCACAATCGTCAAACGACACTCTGTTTGTTTCCGATCTGTTACCTCAACAAGCATCGTTACCTGTCATAGCGATTCGTGCTGGGACCCTTCTGGCAGCAATTGCGCTCATCACCATCGGTGCGTTGATTTGGAGTCGTCAGAACAGCAACAACCAACTTGAAAAGTATCTTCCACTTGGAATCTGTTTGTGTGTAGGCACCATACTCTATGCTTGGGGTTCGTCCAGCGTCGTTAGTGATCACACCGCCTCCGAAAAATGGCGAGAAGTCCATGAAAACCACGAGTGGGATGACCACATCGATCTCGAAGCGATCACAGGGAAAGTGAAGATCGATCCCAAGAAGCACCTTGTCGTAGAACTTTCGACACGTTTCAAAACAACCGTCCACACTTCTAGTCCACTTACTTTTACCTTTAATCGGTCAATGCAGATTGACGAACTGTTCCTCAATGGTGATGAGCCGCATTACACATTCGATGACGGGCTGCTCACAATTTCGACTTCGGTACCGCTCGACACGGACGCCTCTCATACCTTAGACATAGTTGCGTACGGTATTCCTGACGAACGATTTGCGTATTTTGATAGTCCACTCGACTACTTAAGAACCTCGGGCGTGTCTAACCACACCGTTTCATTACTTGGAGAAAAGGGGTCTATCTACTCGCCCAAATATGTCGCTTTGATGCCTGGAGTGTATTGGTATCCAATACCTGGCCCAGCGCGCAGTGACTATCGTTCCTCTCAAAACGGAATCGACTACTTTCATTTGGATCTATCGGTCGAACTTGCGCCCAATCATTGGCAGCTAGTAGGAACAGATGCAGTCGTTCATGTAACGGACCAAACCAACTCGTACCGAGTGAATCCTACTAGCCCCGTTCACGAAATTGCTCTTTTCGCATCCGAGTTTGAAAGCGCTTCCATCCAAATTGAGGGTATCGAATTCAAGATGTATCTTCACAAGCAACATGCCGACAATCTTCGATTGTGGGACAAATTTAATGAAAAGTTGGAAGACTTCGTAAAGAGTCATCTTCAAGATTCTTCTATTTACGGCTTGACTCTTCCGTTTGACACTCTCTCTTTTGTCGAGATACCTAGGCAATTACGGACAGTCGGGAGCGGATGGCGCATGAACTCGTTGCAGACACTACCGGGTATGGTACTATTGAAAGAGCACGGGTTTCCATCCGCGCGCATGGATCTTGCGCTCGATCGATTAACCAATCGTGAACAGGACGAAGATTCGATTGACGAAGCACCACTGAGACTACTCTTTGAATACTTCTGGTATGGTTTGGGAACCGACAATCCCTGGATGGGGTTACCTGAACGATATTGGACGCATCAAGTCTCAGCTCGCGGTGAATATGCGATCGCACTCGATCAAATTATTCTCTCACTCATCGCTAGTCTACAAAGACAAGAGCACGAATTTTTTTCCATCTACTCTACGCTGCATTTCGCAGACCTAACAGCACTGAGTCTGTTTGAGGGCTCGGTCGGACTTGAAGATGGACTGGAGAATGATCGAGTACCAAGTACTATCGGAACCGCAAGAAGGCTTAGAGAAAGTTATACGAAGCGTGTATCGGTTTGGAACAGCCTCGAAGATATCGGATTCTCGGATCTACCATCTGCAAAGGGTAATCAGCATGACACTGATCTTCTTTTCTTGAAATGTGAACAGATTGCAACCGCGCTATTGTCCGTGAATGGAGAGGAAAAGGTCTTTGCGTGGTTAGTAGATATTTTGACACAGCATGCAGGTCAGACATATACCTTAGAAAACGTAATTTCATCGGCGCAAGCACACGATGTTATGGTTGATCCATTTTTCACAGCATGGTTGCGTACCAACTCTCTTCCAGGTTATAAAGCATCCAACTACACTTCAGTACGCATAGCCGACGACGCGGAAGGTAATGCTCGCTATCAGACTAGTGTATCGGTGAAGAATACCCAACCGGTGGCGGGATTTGTACGGCTGCAATACCCGAGAAGGCCACCGTGGGAGTCGTCAAGATCCTGGCTCATTGAAAGCAAGGGGGTTCTTATCGATGGAGGATCCGCTAAGAGAATAAACATGCTGACTTCTTATGAAATTCGTCATGTATCAGTCGACCCCGGACTTTCGTTACATCGAGAAGTGATTACACTCTCCCAGGAATCGGAAGTGTCAGAGGTTCAACCAAACATGGAACCTGCCGACTTTGAAGAAGCCAGCTCTTGGAAACCAATTCAAGAAATAGGAATTATTGTTGATGACCTGGACACAGGATTTTCAGTGGAGCAAAAGTCAGTACGTACAGTTCGTCCTCCTCGTGCAGGTCCGATTGCGTGGTTTAGGATTCCTCGACTCGACGGCGAACTAGATCGAGGCATTCCAGTTAGTGGTCAACATTACTTGTTTGAATACCACGTACCAGATGGTGAATGGAGTAGAACCACCGAAGACTACGCATACGGAAAATTTCGAAGGACCGCTGTTTTTAATTACGTTCGACAGGTGAGTCAAAGAGCGACTTTTACTGCGGAAATCCCTGATTCCGCGGTTTGGAAGTTAGACTACCACCTTCCTTATTCACACGACAGCGATCGGCACAGGGGTCTTAAATACCAATTGGAAATTACCGATCGGACTGGTTCGCAGGACGTGGAATTCGACGTTTACAACTTGGAAGTAGGATGGAACTCTGTGGGAGATTTCAATCTAGATGCAGGAGAGGTCAAAGTTCATTTAGTAGGCATTTCACAACGAGGACCGCTCTGGGCGGACGCAATACGATGGTCTAAGGTTGATAAGGATTAATAGCGTCTTTTAACTGTCAGTCGAGAGGGACCCATCGAATCGCATCCGCATAAATAGTCTTTTTATCAGACGACCCCGAAATCCAAACTTCGGTCTGCGTCGACTCGACATCAAATGTACCAAGTGCATGCCATCCATGCTTGGCATCCTGTGCGTTGAATTGAATAGTTTCTTCTCGTTCTCCTATCACTACTTTGATCCGCGTCATACCGGCTGGATAGAGTTTGTGCCAATCAGTTGGTAGCTCTTCCCTCATCAAAATTCGCGTTTCCTGATCATTAGGTGCAAGTTCTTCAACTGGTAGGTGATATTCGAGCTGCCATCGACCCGTTTTTGGTAAGTTAGCCCGATACTTTGCATAAGATGGTTTGTTCTCGCGACCGTCGTGAATTAAAGCGTAAGTACGTCGGTATTTTCCGTGAGCTCGTTGATCCGAACGTCGTACCCACCGCTGTTTAGGTGGCGGTTCGCCGTCTTCAAAAACGTAAGCAGGCATGCCATCGTCCAACGCTAAGACTTCTGACGTACCAAATAAATCTTGAAAAAATGAAAATACTGGTAGCGAAGTCAACGGTGGACTTTCGTAGACAATCTCAAATTCTTCGTCGGAGTCGTCGACTACAACCGCCTGACTAATGGGTGGCGACCACTCAGTTTTGACAACGTAAGGTTGCTGCGTTTCCGAAATTTCGTTCTCATAAATAATCGGTGGAATGACGATCCGTATTGCGTCCCTATTTAACGATAAGTACGGTTCAACATACATAACTTCGACGGGAAAATGCACGATGCTCTTAATAGACAATTTCACCGATTCGTTACCACGAATTAAAAATGCTTTGAACCAGCCTCGAGAAACATCACGACGAGTACCGTGACCTTCAGGGTTTATGTTCGTATAAGACACGTCTACAAAACCGTCATGAGGTTCGGCATTGTGCACGAATACAGTAGCTTCATATCGTTTCTCACCTGACTCGTTATTCGGTAGTCTCCTACTCGTAGGTTCGGCTACGATAAAGCCGGGCAACCCCTTCACATTGAGCCAATCTCCAAGAGTGGCTTCTAAATCAAGATCGAGTTTCTTCGCTTCACGAATCAAATCATCGTAGCTGTACGACGATCCTCTCATCGACGATACTAGTTGTCCAAGTAGCTCTGCGGTTTGGTCTCTTCCAAGTATTTCCAAGATGATTCGACTCAAAGTCGTGGCCTTAGTAGACATGACTCTAAAACTCCTAAGAGGTGCTTGCTGGGTTGTGAGATCGCCGAGTGAAAACCGCTTTAGATCGTTCCAGACTACAGATTGCGTGCGATATCGAAGTAACGCGCGCTCTTCGCGGCTCCTCTGTGACTCACTTTTTCCCACATCGAATAGATCGAACACACTTCTCTTCGCATGTGCTAAGGCCAATTCAAAGACAAAAAAACGACCCGGTCCGCTACCGATGTGATCTCCGTAAAAGATACTTCGATTAAATACTAAGCGCTGAACCAATTCCTCCAGAACATGATCGAGTACCGTTGCACCAGACTCCGAGGTTGAAGTTTGGTATTTAACAAAGTTTCTTGCGAAACCTATCGTGGGATGCTCTCCAAAAACATTGCTGTTGAAATACGCGGATAACTCTGATCCGGGGTAAGACACCAGTAGTCGATATTCTTCAGAAAAACCTTCGCCGCCAAAATTTTTTTCATACCAATCTTCGGGGTTAGTGGGCACTCTGGTATTTGGTAAGGACGACTCTCGCATTAAAACCATGCCTGGAGGCCCCAAAACTGTGTCCATCTTCCACCCTCCGCCGTAGACCCTTATAGAGTTCGGGACTTCCACGAGAGAAAACACCTCATAGGGATACACAACGCCAACCTCTTTATGTGTGTGGAGCCAACTCAAAATCCGGGTCTTCAAGTTCTTCTCGATTACACTCAGGTCATGAAATGTGCGACGGTGATGCTTAGTGAACAGTATTTCGAACTCGATGTCTTCGACTGTGATGCTGGCGCGCTCAAAGTCACTACTTACTAAGGTAATTTCTGGTACCGGATTCCTAGGAGCAATTTGATAAATAGACTGGTGTGAATCTTTTGAATCTAGGGACACTCGATGACCGCCCCCAGCTACCAACCAATTCTCAGGAACTGATACTGTGATGTCTACGTAGAACAAATCACGCGGTCTTACCTCCAATTTGTCCTCACCCGTAGCGGCACCTGAAGTGGGATACCACTTTATTCCCGAAGTTAGCACCACAAAATCTCGATGAAATATGTAATTTTCGGTCCCTAGGGCGAACAGGTTCCGGACTTTCGCTCCCGCAATATCTTTCGATTTCACCGCCGCGTCTAAGTAAGCAAAGCGCGCATCGGGACGACCATGCGCATTCACTCTGACTTCAACTGAGTTGTCGTCGCTTGCGGGTAACGGAACTTGTAGGATTCCTTTCTCGAAACTAGGATCTGGCACTTCATCTCCTCCAACCCATAGCTGAAGATTACGATATCCTGGATTTAATGACAACACGACATAGTCATGCACGTTGTTCTCTGGTGGGATCAAGTCCATCTTGATGTCTAACTCAACCCTACGACTTGGGAGAATTTCCACAGTTCCTCTCAAGTGGGTTATGTCAGGGAATGTGCTGAGATCTTGCGAGTCATGGGTACGAGCCCAATCTTGAACTTCCATTCGACTCAGATGTTGAAATCCTATCGCTCCACCTATTAAGAGACTGCCGAGTACGAGTGCGCTGACACCGCCAATTGCATAGTGTCGCCGGTGCATTAACGGACGTCGTAAACAACATCCCGCCAGCACTAAAAAACTCCCAGTGAATAGCGTGAAGGTAAACCTATTTAACAAGATTTCACCCGATACGAAGCGAGGCGCGATTTCCGATGGAAAGAGTGAAGCACCTGTGCTGGTGACTAGGGCACCGGCGTAATCGAGAGGTAATCGAAGAAACAACCAAAATACGATGACTACACCCCCAAGTGCCAGCACAATGACGGTTATCCTCGATCGTATGATCGTTGATAGAAATATCGTTAACGCGCCGAAGAACGCTAGATTCGGTACGAGATCCCAGATTAAGAACGAAGCCACGCTGTGCAACTCGATGAGATTTCCGTAGCCGAGGTTGTTCAGTTCGGCGATCCAACCGTATAGTGCGACCATAGTAATAAACACTACCATGGGTACAGCAATGAGCATTACTAATCCCAGTAGCCGTGCTAACAACACAACGACATTTGAGGCTGGAACGACATCCAATACTTCGTCGATCTTGTTCCGAACATCTCTCCCACGCAGGTCGTACGCAAGCAAGATCATTGCGATGCAATAGAGCGCTAAGAAGTAGGGTCCAAGTGTTGCAGCTAAGTAGGTTGGAGCCATCATCCCCACACTAGCAGATTCCGCCGCTCGCATGATGTATTGCAGTTCAACCAATACGTAAAAGGAGGCACTAACTACGAACGCCATGAACAGAATCGCCTTTGTGCGTTGCAGTTTGAGAGACTGCTTTACTTCAGTCAGCGCGAATACAAAAAACATATTCATTTAGATGCCTATTACGGCTGAACGGTCAGAATTCTCTCTTCTTAGTCGGGAATCTACATGTCTGACTGCACAGGCTCCCTAACTACTTTGGTTTCCGTGCCTCACTGAATTTGGATTCATCGTTGAAAGTGAAGATTCCTGCTAGGGTTTCTTCATCTGTCATAAAGTCTCACTATCTTCAACTGAAAAAGGTGCGTGCTCTTCGGCTAGTTGGGCGGTTAATTTACTGACCAATCGGCGAGTACGCTGAAAAGCCCAATATAACAAGCAAACACTCAGTAAGAGCCAAATTATGAAAGCCATCCAACCCATGAAGGGAATCTGAATTTCTCCGCTGAAGTGTGCGATGAGTGCTACCGGGAAGACGACTACAAACAAGAAACCAGGCCCAGATGCTAACCAATAAAAAATTTGGTAATTTCTCTTTTCCTTGTTTGATAGGAGCTCTAGCGATTCGCTTGCTTCTTTGCTGAAGAAGGAATCAACACCCTTGCGTCGTACTTTAATAGAAAGGTAGGAGAGAGGCAAAATGGATGCACAGGTTACTAGGAACAGGCGCCAATTCCAAAAATCAGTTAGAATGCCATTCACCGCAAACATTACACCCATAATTACTGCCAAAGCGGTGATTACGACTGTAAATGTTGGTACATATTTGAGGAATAGCTTGAAAATATTGTCATTTATAGAGTTCATGGCTAACCATGCGCGACCTTCTTCTTCTGACCTTGACTTCATAAACTTCTTAACTAAATCCAATGTTGTTTGTGGTAGGAGAATAGTATATCAGTCCTACAACATTCGTCCACACTCTCAATCTCGATGACGCAATAGAGCTGACCCTTCAGCGATGCGGGAAACCGTTCCTCACAGAAGCGTAAACTAAAATTCCGTAGTTCTTGTATTCCACAGCGTCGCCTAGCAGCCAACTACTCACTCATGACTGAAAAGTTCTTCTATTCGCTACGAATTTTCCTAAATCTGTTACGACTCGATCTAAAGCACCTACTTCAACGAATTACGAACCCCATCGTAATTGTGACGCTACTGATAATTCTCGTCTCCTTCGCTCTCACGCTCGGTACGTTTCACTATCTAACGTCCGTTTATGCACCGTTGCATGGCGTCTCCAATCCCAAATTTAGTTTAGGTGGATACGAACCTTTATTGTTTTATCTTTGTATCGTTGTCGTTCTGATCTTCGCTTTTCGCTTACCGAGCTATCGTGAAGAAACGATCAAAAACGTCGTCATTAGCTATCGCGAGCCGAGCAACTTTTTATTGACTCTGTCGCGAGTGCTAACACCAACACTACTTGTGTTTGGAAGCGTGGCTGCAACAGCATTTGCCTACCAAGTTATTTCGAGCTTAGATGTCGCAAACCAGCCCGGTATCGTAGAGCCGTTCGAATTTCAATCTCTCATCTTCGTTCTAGTCGAACTACTTTTAGCAATGCTATTCTGGACTAGCTTGGCGGTCCTGATCACTCAAGTCGTCAAAAGCGCTCTGAAAGGATTCCTCAGTACTCTTGTGATCCTAATTCTGCAGGCATGGATTAGCCCTGTACTACCCGGCGAGTTGGGTTCGTTTACGTTCGGGTACGGTGCTGCGAACTTGTACGTTTCGGAAATTGCACCCGCCTACTGGGAAGCGAATCACGTCTTCTACTGTCTGTCGATAGTTGGTCTCGCTTTTGCGTTCATCGTTGCAACCTCATGGTTTCACGAACGCACAGACCCCGCGAAACAAAGTGTTTACAAACCAATGATCGTGATTCTCACGTCGTTGGGTATAGCAAGTCAAGGCGTGGTTCAGACATCAAATTTGATGGGATACAGTCGGCATCAAACATGGAACAAAGAGCAGGAATTTTTTGCTGATGGATTCATTCAACGAGCATCAATCCACGCGATTGAAGGTGAGGTATTAATCAAACCAGGTTCGAAACTGAATATGAATCTCAACTACAAGTTCGTGCTCGATTACACCGATACTGAGGACGCTTCGCAACTTGGATCTCCAGAAATTTGGTTTGCTCTCAACCCAGGAATGAAGGTTCAGAGTGTTCACTGTTCGAACTCTAAACTGAACTTCTCACATGAAAACGGAACCCTCCTAATCGACTTGTTTTCCTGTGATCCATACGACAACCAAGAGTACTCTATTGATATTGTTGCGAGCGGACAACCTGATCCGCGCTACCTTGTCAAACACATTCCGCGCGCGGGTCGTTCCGATGTGGATCCACAATTAGTACGGCTAATGGGTCAGAAGTCGAGTATCTTTACGTCGGATTACGTAGCATTAACTCCTTCGAGTCATTGGTACCCTCAGCTGTTGTCCGGATCCATTTGTAGTGATGACTCGGCGACAACACATGCTACGGATGTTTCACTCAAAATCGATCTAGTTCCGAAGTCATGGACGTTGGTCGCCTCAGGAGGAGAGCTTCTACAAGCACCAAGTGCTCAAGATGGTAGTCGTTTACTCAGTGGAAGCTTCAAGACGGTGGGATTAATTGCGGCCGACTTTCGCGTCTCCACTCACTCTAATGAATCCGTAGACGTAAACGTAGTCGTACACAAACGACACGCGAAGAGACTGGAAGGGAATCAGCTCCTCATGGATGCTCTCGTCGGATACGTTAGCGACGCAATAACCAAATTGGAATCCTACGACATCGACTATCCATTCGATCAGTTTACGATCGTCGAAGTCCCCGCGACTCTCTCTCTACTTAACCACGAAAACAACGTGAATCTGGGTATGGAGTCGATCGCTATGTTCAGAGAATCTGGTATTCCGTTCGCTCGGCTCTTCCGCTTGCACGACTGGCAAGAAGATTATGAACAAGCCGAGGCCGATGAATCGCCGATGGCAGGGTTCCTTAAGAGTCAAGTCGATTTCATGAAGTCTTTGTATTGGACCAATCCAATTTTCAACCACACCTACGAAGATGCTATCGTCGAAAGTTTAGTGTCTGGTCGGATCAATCGTACTGACGAACACTCGAACTTAGCCGAGTTGGTTTTAGAGACGCTGCTTTTCAACCTTCTAGAGAGCAAAAATTACCGATTTGACTTTGATCTCGCCAATTCTCTCGCTCTAGAGTCACGACTAAACATTCGCTACATTTGGATTCATCGGCATGGCTCGTTCAGGCTTGACCTACTGGGCTTCCAAGATGCTTTTACAAATTCCAATAGATTCTGGGAGTCGATCGAGCGATCATTCGTAAGCCAAGGGGAAAACGCAGATCAGGACAGCTTGCTGCATGTACCAAATAGACTTCGCCTGCAACGATTCCGTGTTTTGAAGCTATCCGAAATACTTGCCGATCTGTACGAAGAGCAAACCATAGCAACCACGCTGACTGACATTTTGAGCAAGGGTGAAGCCACTCCCATTGATCTGGATCTTATTGCTCGTATTGCCGCATCGAATGACATGGAAATTGCCTCGTTAATTCAGAATACACTACTGAATGACAAGCTCACAGGTATTAATTTCTCAGTCGCTCATCAGACTGAGTTTGAAGAGCCCAATGAGAACGGAGAGCGTTTCCACACAGTGTTAAATCTCCGAAATAACGAGGATACGGTAGGTTATGTCTCGTTCCAAGTTGTGGAAACTCGGGAACTTGTTCAAGGAGATCAGACTCTTCGAACAGTGGCTAATGACTTTAAACTCGGACCTTTTGAACTTCAAAAACATAGTTCGTATCAACTGGAATTGAACACCGCCAATTTCATAGGAAATTTAGACGCGAACACTTTTCTATCACGAAACAGAGGTCAAGTAGTACTTGCTGTAGAAAACACCAAATCGACGGAAGAACTCAGTACGCTCAGCGATGGGACAAATGAATGGTTTTCCTTCGTTGATTCTCCATGGAACTCGACGCCGAATCAAAACGAAATCATCGTCGACGACCTAGATCATGGATTTGAAATACCTGCTAGTAATTTTCGCGAGGCATCCAATTTTTGGACCTTAGGATCTAGCCTATTTCGTCATTACTTTCCTGTACCAAGCGGTATGGACAATGGTCTACCGATCATTCAAAATCCCATTGGTCCTTGGACGCGAAACAGTGGCCGTGGTAGTTGGGGTCAGTATCGACGCACGTATGCCCTCGCAGATACGAGCAAGCCCGGTGTCCACAAAGTTGCTTTTAATGCATACTTACCCAAAGAAGGTCGTTGGTCATTGTCATATTTCCATCCTGATGTCTTCTTGTTCTTGGAGATGGTGGGAGTTTCACTCGACGAATACGATCTTGAAGTCACTACGAACCAACAGGATTGGAATCTAAGAATTTCCGCTAACGAATTGACCGTCGGTTGGAATGAAATTTCGACCATTGACGTGGATTCACCTGGAGAGATTAAGGTCGCGGTGAGCAACGAGTCCGATGGAACGTATGTGTACGCCGATGCGATTAAGTGGACATATTTAGACTAACAATAAATTAGCGAGAAGTCAGAGCAGCGATGATGGGCACTAGTTGTCGCTTCAAGGACCATGCAAAAGCGATAGCCAAAAGGACTATTAGAGCAAAAACTTTCGCTATGGGTATCGGTATGGTTTCAGAATCCGAAGACGTTGGTCCAGAGATTTTTCGACTCTAGCTCCTTTTTTTCCCGATCGGTCAGGTAGCCACTTAGTTCTTCCAATTGTTCATCGGAGAGTGTACTGTAAACATTGTGGTATGCTGTTAACCACATGGCGGCACGAGATCTGGCCGAAGAGGTTGAAAGCTGATCAATGTACTCGAACGCCTTTTTCGGTTCTCGGGTAGCCCAAACGGCGACCAACATACCCTCATACTCTGTTCTTTGCCCCTCTGGTATTTGTTTGCCAAAGTCGAACGCTGATTGCCGATCATCTTCAGTAAATAGTAATTTGGTACCTATCGCTACCTGCACAATCAATTGAGATCTACCCTCGCGAACTCGAGAAAGCATCGTTTTGGCCAACTCTAAGTCTTTAACACTCAATTGCGATAGTAACATGCCCTCATATCCAATACCCGCTTCGTTTGGAGAGTGTTTCAACGCCAGTTCGATCAGAGACTCTACATTTTCAGCGGTTACAAAGGACCGCATTTGAGAGACTAGATTAGTTCGATAATCCTCTACTTCTGACTCGGTCAACAACCACTCAAATGCTACGTGGATATCTTGCTGCGCCCACTTCCAAACTATGTCAGTTGCCAGATTGCGCTTTGCGCGCGGGTTTGGTAAATCAGACAAGTAGTCAATCGCTTCTAGAGGAGCTTCATGAGCCAACATACCCACAGCTCGTTCCTTAGCTAATGCCTGCAGATTGCTCGGTAAAGTGTCTAGTCGTTGAAGTACGTTACGCGGATTTCTCCCTGCCCACACCCAAAGAGCTTCTGCAAGTATTTGATCTCGCTTATCGGATTGCGAAAGCTCGGAGATGACTTTTAGTGCTACTTCTGCATCGGAACGAGCCCACGTTAACAGAATTTCACCGCGAACGTGTTCACGTAGTGCGTCATCCGATATTTGTCTCAGCGCGCTTAATGCGGCATTGGGGTCATTACGAGCCCAATTCTCGGCGATTTCAAAGACGGTGGCTCGGTTAGTCCCATCCTGCAATTTCACTGCGTAGTCAAAAGCGCTTGCGATATCTTGCTGCGCGAGGTTGTCTATTAAAACTGTTCGAAAGACCTCGTTTCTGGTTCTTCGATCTTCAAGAGATTTGTGCATCTCAATTAAAACCTCAATCCCTCCTCTTTCGACTGCTGCAAGCACGACATCTACGAGTTCCTCAGTTTGGCTAAAGTCGTCCTCGGCATCAGCTAGGATGCTGCTCCATGCTTCTAACGGTTCGTCAAACAAGTTCGCACCCATTGATCGCTCCAGCAGAGTGAGTTCGTCGTACGTGAGTTCAAAATCGCTAACAACTATCTGCTTGATGCTTTCTGAGAGGCTAGGATTTGATTCCAAAATCCCGGTGAGTACCGCGATTTTTTGCGTCGATTCCAGCCGTCCAATATATCCTCGTCCAAATGCGATTGCTGCATTGATGTCAGACAATGACCATTCTGAAAATATCACAGACGTGAACTTGTTGCGCAGAATCAGAGGAAAATCGTTGGCATAGGTCAGTGCTCGTTGTGGATCAATGGACGCTAACTTACGAAATATCTGGTCTTGAACAATGTCTCTAACAACCAATTTTTCGACCATCTTAGACTCGCTAAGCAAATCCACCGTGTCCTCAAACGTTGCGGTAGCGAGCAACCCGTCAATCGCGACAGCAAGTGCAAAACTCGATGTGATATTCTCTAATCCATCCAATCCTGAAAGAAATTCGCTAGAAGAGGAGGGATCGCCGGTTTCAGCGACTTCCTCTAGTGATTGATCTGCTGGCTCTTCAATCTGCTCATCATCGGGTTGATATTCTGTAGTCGTGCTTCGATTTTTTTCGCCGGTGAAATTGACTAGGATGGTGGAGCAGAGCACAGCTGAAAAGAGCACTCCTAAAACAAACGGGACCTTCCGAAACCACGATTCTTTGTTATCTTTTGCAGTAGTCATCGGCTCGATGAACACTGTGAGTGAATCAAACGACTATTCATCTTTCGGGCGATAAAACAGTAATTGAAGTCTACTCATGTCCCAAAATACCTGGCTACCACCTACGATACTGTAAAAGACTCTTTGAGTGTTTATCGCTGAGATAGCTTTTTATGATTGCAATTTGGTCGTCAGAAAAGAGTTTGTAAGATTTAGTTGTATATCCTTGTAACAACACAAGCGCCGCACGGGACTTGATCTCGGCAGTCGGGAAAAGATCTAGCGATTCGAATAACCCATACTTATCCTCATTCTGCCATTGGTTGAATAGATGCACGAAATAGTCGTCGTGCTGTGCCGGAGGAAGCTGCAGAACGAGTTCGATTGCTCGCTCCGGTTCGTTTCGTTTTAACAGTTCGTGTCCAGCTTCCGCAAACGAAGGGACCTTTGCAACATCTCGTACGCGGAGCAACATCGCAATGGCTTGATCGATGTCAATACGAGCAAGATGGCGAATTACTTGAGGTTCAAAAGCTACTTTGTTTCTGCTAACGGGTTGATTTATCGCCGTCTCTAGAGCAAGTTCCGGATCTTCTCGGACTAGAGAGGGCCAGATTGACCACAAGTAATCATGCCTCCTGTTTCGGTTCTTAGATAACACCCATTCAAGTGCCGAGTGTACATCTTTCTCCGCCCAAGGACCTATGATGGAATCGCCAACTTCATACGAGCTTAATGAATTACCCAGTAATCGTATCGCTTCCAAAGGTTCCTCGGTCGCAAGACCCCTGAGTGCTTGTGATCGTGCCAACGAACGCACCGTTGACGGGAATGTTTTAAGGCTATCAAAAAGTTCGCGCGGGTTTTCTCTTGCCCAATGGTAAGCTATTTGTTGCTGAAATTGCGTTCGCTCTTCAGCGGAGTCGATTGCGGATAGTGCTTCCAATGCAGCCTTTGGATCGGTGCTGGTCCACGTTTGTAAAACACTTGCGGTAACATCAGACATGGCATTCGAAGTCAATTGATGAGCCGCCTCGAACGCACTGTCTGGGTCACTACGAGCCCATTGTGAAAATACCGGGACAAGCACGCTTTGAGGGAAGCTCAAGTGCGCTAGGGAGTTTTCAATTTGCTCGATTACGGTGGATCCGTCTTGCATTAACCAAGTTTCAAGAATGGTCGCGAGAACGAGAACCTGATTTTCGTCATTGCGCCCATCCCCAAGGATTGCATTCCAAGCTGATTCAGGATCCTTCAAAGCCTGAGCTAAGATACTTTGTTCCTGAACATCCACGGTGACCGTGTCGAGATCTAATTCACTCGCTAGTTCATTGACCCGACTGTCGGGCAACCCCCGTCTAACACTCAGTATTGCTGCGAAAGCAAGTCGGTGATCGGACTGCTCTAAAGTTCTCAAATGTGAGATTGCAGATTCGATATCCGTTGTCGCCAATTCATGGAATACCGCAGTAACCAATATTTTTCTGTCGTTCCATGAGAATTTGCTTATCTGGGTTATTGCTTCAGAGGGATTGAGGGAAGCGTATCGTCGCAAAATTTCACTTTGAGTTGTACTTCGCAGATACTCGTTTGAAATGTTCTTGGATTGTTCGAGTAGGGCAAGTAATGCTGTTTCGTCGCTAGATGCCAACATCGCCCTGAGTGCAACTGATCGAGCATAGTTACTCTCTGTTTCGGGGAGCTCTGAAATGTCGATCTCGACACTATCAGAGAACTCACTCAAATATATTTCTTCGTCAAAATTCGTTGAAATATTGGTTTCATCTGCAACAGGAGTTAATGAACTTGAGTGTACAAGAAATTTGTATGCTAGAAATCCTGCTCCAAACAGCAGTACAGTTATTAAGACTCCTAGCACAAACGACGAGATCGTGTTTGTTTTTGAGCTAGCCATGACGTTTCGAGCTATGTAATTCGTCGCCCGCCGCGCAATTGACTTAGTGAGCTGGTGGTTCTTAAGTATGGCAACATTACGGTCATCTTGCATCGTTTTGCCTGCGACGTGCAGTTGTGTAGCACAAAACAAAACTAATCATGACAACTATAGTGGCAAATACCAAGGTACCCCAGCGCATCGAAGAACCTGAAATTAAGAGAGCAAAAAAGTCTCTTGAGATTACCATGAATCCCCCGACAGGAGCGAAAAATATGGAAGCCAGAAACGGATTTAGGCGAAAAAGGTAATCTACTTTGAGATCCCGAGCGTTGCTAGCTCCACGATAACGTCGAAACAATACATGGAGACCGCGAAACAAAACGTAGAACACAATGAAATACAACGGTGTTGCAAGCAAACTACCACAAGAAAGTCCCCAATTGATCGGACGTGAATTGAGGATTGGGAAGAGAAACAACTCAGCGCAGATGCCTGCGACACCGAGAAACATCGCAGTGAGTGTAGCACTAACCAACGGACGTTCAATCCAGAAGCGTTCGATTCGACCAAATTCTTGCAAGGTATCACTCATCTACCCGTCTCCTGCGTCTAGACCGTGAACAAATTGAGCGATCTATTGTTTAAAAAATTGTACCGAGAAAAACGTGTGAAGAGAACTTGAAGCACCGATTGTTGCGGTTTGTGTATTTGTACGAATACAGTAGTTGGCCCTGCGTCGTTACGATCCCGTGTAAAGCCTCTTTGGACTATTGGCATTTATTGCGGATGGCAGTAAATTAGGTGGTACTGCTGTGAAGTCTGCAGTTTGGGGAGTTGGTGCGTGTCGCAGGTGGGAGTTCAAGACAAGTTTAGTGTAGGTGCGGTTCGTGTTCGGTCACTGTTTTGGTGGTGCATGAGTAGTGATCGTATCAAAGCATTCTCTAAGTGTGCTGACGTGATCAACTGGACATGTCAACAACAGCGTGCCTCAGGTGAACTAGACTCCAATTGAATTGAGGAATATACATTGCTCGTTGTGTCAACCTTCGATCTATGAGTGTGCTGTACACTGGCTACCTGCTAGCTGTCGTCATGCCTTCATCGGGTATTTCTTCTTGCTGTAAGTAGTTTTTACTTGAGAGTTTGAACTTGGAAATGACTTTCAAGAGTCAGTTTTCACAGAATGTGGACCGACTGCACAGAAATTATGATGTGTGAGTTAGGTTGGTGCCGGAACGCAGATTTGAACTGCGGACCTACTGATTACGAATCAGTTGCTCTGCCTAACTGAGCTATTCCGGCAACGTACTATCGCAAATTTTAATTTGCTGCTTCTACGATTACTAAGTGATGTAACCGTTGATCGGGTATTATTCGTCTAAAGACATACTCAGGATGTATCGCACACCTGGAGTTTTAGTCTGCACCGTAGAGGAGCCACATTAAGTTCAACCGTAGATGAACAATTTATACACCTATTCGCTCGCAGGTTTGATCGGTTTAGTCATTGGGAGTTTCCTCAATGTAGTAATCTCTCGTCTACCCGTAATCGTGAGCGCCGGAGACAACGAAGAAAATGATGACAACGAAACTCGCGACGTCAGATTCAATCTTTGGCTACCTCGGTCGCGTTGTGACTCGTGCTTGACACCTATTCGCTACCGCGACCTTATCCCAGTGTTGAGTTGGGTGTTACTAAAGGGAAGATGTCGTGATTGTTCAGCTCGAATTTCGTGGCGATATCCGATTGTGGAGACGCTTGGGTGTTTGTTTGCAATCTTGCTGGTCGGACACTTCGACACGAGGGTCGCGACGGGGTGTGCCGCAATTTGCGTGGCACTATTGATTGCACTGAGTGCTATCGACATTGAACACGGCATACTACCTGACGAGTTGAACTACGTTTTATTGTGGAGTGGCTTACTCACTAGCATTTATTTTCAGCATTCAAACGTGTTCCCATCTCCTAGCGAGGCAATCATTGGTGCGATCGTAGGATACGTGAGTTTTTGGTTGATAAATTACTTATTTCGCATAGTACGTAATAAAGATGGTTTAGGGCAGGGAGACTTCAAACTCATGGCCGGAATAGGAGCTTGGGTGGGTTGGCATTTGATATTTCCTGTCATGATCGTTGCTACCGTAATCGGTGTTGTCTATGGGCTCGTGCGAATGTTGCAAAAAAGTTACTCAAAAGACGTGGGCATTCCGTTCGGTCCGTCTTTATGTATGGGATGTGTTTGTGTTGTGACATACCGCCAGGAGTTTTTCTATCTGGTGTTTGACAGTTCGTTGTTGAGCTGGACCAATTTTTTTGTTCTGTAAAACGCTGCGCAACCCCTCAAACAAAGCACCCACTAGGTGAATCGATTTCGTAAATTTCTGTTCCCTCTTTCTCTTACAAACTTTAAAATGCTTAGCGCTTTTCCTGGTGCTTAACCGTGACCCGCGTCAACCACAGGACGATCGACTAGAGACCAACAGTTTCCACAGTGAACGGAAAACTTTTTTATGAGAGTTAGAGCTATTCTTAAGAAACGACAAATTACCGCTAAATTTTTGACTATGTTGAGCTTAGTGTTAATCGGGCTGTCGACGCTGATGCTGAATGAGTGCGCCTCAGTGTTCAGCGAGTCAGAGTACCCCGTCCGAATTGACAGTGTTCCATCGGACATGGAGATAGTGATTGTTGATCAGAATGACGACATCGTATTTCGTGGACGGACTCCCGCACTCGTGAACCTAGATGCTCACGGTGGTTACTTTGTACGCGAGACTTTCACTATAGAACTCTATGACTCAGGTAACGTTGTCGGCCGAAAACAAATAAATGGATCGATTGATGGTTGGTACTTCGTAAACTTTTTCACTGGTCCAGGGATGTTGATTGGATTCTTTGTAATCGATCCACTCACCGGTGCGATGTGGTCTCTCGATGATCGTGTAACCGTATTTCGCGAAGTCAAAACCACAGGCACAGACAGTTCTTCACAACAGCAACACGAAGACGTAGAGGACACGTTAGAGACCGAAGATAATGGCTTGATCGCACAAAAATCCGGTAAAGATTCCGCACCAACAAGTGAAAAGACGCAGTAACCTCCGTGCTTACTAGAACCACCATGCAATACTTCGACGGGAATACTGAACGAAATATTTTTTACGTCTTTCATCACGCTGCACTCAGATGAGATCGCGTCTAGTTCAATGTCCGACGTGTAAGACGTCGAGTGAATGGGCACCAGATAATCCGTACCGACCGTTTTGCTCCGAACGCTGCAAATTAATTGATCTGAACGAATGGATTGAGGAGCGACGATCTATTCCGGGAGATCCCGTGGAAATTCCACCACAACACCCCATCGACCCCGAGGATCAATAAGGGACAACAGCACTCAGCTCGCTAACCAACTTCGGATCGCGTTTCAGTTACTCGTCCGTGACACTGTTTGTATTTTTTCCCCGAACCGCAAGGACAAGGATCGTTTCTACCTACTTTAGGTTGCTCCCGGACGAAAGGTTTCTGTGCTTCTGGTCTCGGCTTACCCTTCGACTCTCCGTCTAAATTGCTCGCGTGTTGAAATTGCATTCGTTTCATTTCTTCACGCCGACGCTGTAATTCTTCTTCGCGCCGGGCTTGTTCTTGACCTACATCCATGCGACTCAAAATGCGAACAGAGGCGTGCTGAATGTTCGCGAGTAAGGTTTGAAATAAGTGAAAAGCTTCCCGCTTGTATTCTTGCTTCGGTTGCTTCTGCGCATATGCTCGCAGATGGATGCCCTGTCGCAAGTGATCCATCGTATGTAAGTGTTCTTTCCACTTTTGGTCGAGAATCGATAGCGTAATCTGTTTCTCTACTAGGTTAGCGTCAATACCTCGTTCGACCCAGCTGGCTCGTTTCTCTTCATATTTCGCAATAAAGTCTTGTAAGATTCTTTCTTGAATCTGCTCAATATTGTCGACCTCTTTATTCGCTATCCATTCTTGCACGGGTTGTGGGTTGCCAAACTCGGCTCGCAGTACGTTTTCCAAGCCAGTTAAGTCCCATTCATCGGGTACGGAATTAGGTGGAATGTGTTCACTCACCGTATCTTCGACGACTTCAGTTCGCATCTGCTCGATGGTCGCGGAGATTTCTTCGAACTCCATCAATTCGTTCCGCTGTGCGTAAATCACCTGTCGTTGGTCATTCGCGACATCGTCAAACTCCAACAGGTTCTTCCGAATGTCAAAGTGTTGACTCTCGACTCGACGTTGTGCGCGTTCAATCGCATTGTTAACCATCTTGTGTTGAATTGCTTCGCCACGTTCCAACCCCAGCGATTGGATCATGTTGTTCCATCGTTCAGAAGCGAACCGCTTCATCAGATCATCTTCCATCGAAAGGTAAAAGCGTGAGCTCCCCGGGTCCCCTTGACGTCCTGAACGTCCCCTTAATTGATTATCGATACGTCTAGATTCGTGACGTTCCGTACCGATGATGTGTAATCCACCCGCGGCAACAACTTGGTCGTGGCGTGGTTGCCATTCCGACATAATTTTCTGAACTTCTGTTTCGTTGGGTTCGTCTCCGAGTTTGGCTACCTCGGCCATGAAACTTCCCCCTAAGACAATGTCGGTTCCACGACCAGCCATATTAGTTGCAATGGTGACTTTACCAGGCTTCCCAGCCTGTGCAACGATTTCCGCCTCTCGTTCGTGTTGCTTCGCATTGAGTACGTTGTGTTCGATCTGGCGTTTGCGCAACTCTTTTGATAACCTCTCCGAGGAATCGATCGAGGTGGTACCAACTAAGACCGGGCGGTGTTGTTCGGTACATTCATTGATATCCTCAACGATCGCGTCGTATTTCTCGTCCATCGATAGGTAAATCAAGTCGTTGCGATCTTCGCGAATCATCGGCATGTGTGTGGGTAGCACGACAACTTCGAGACCGTATATCTGGTTAAATTCGAACGCCTCAGTATCCGCCGTACCCGTCATGCCTGCTAGCGTGGAATAGAGTCGAAAATAATTCTGAAACGTCGTTGAAGCTAAAGTTTGGGTCTCGTGGCGAATGGGTACGCCTTCTTTAGCTTCGACAGCTTGGTGTATCCCTTCGGACCAACGTCGTCCGGGCATTGCACGACCGGTGTGTTCGTCGATGATGATGACTTCACGATCCTTCACCATATACTCAACGTCGCGTTTGAACAGAAAATGTGCTTTTAACGCGACGGTCACGTGATGCAATAGTTGTAGATTTGAGGACGAATACAGACTATCGTTTTCGTCGAGTAAGCCTGCCTTTTTTAGAAATTCTTCGACACGGTTATGACCTCGTTCTGTCATTTCAACTGTGCGATTCTTCGGTTCGATGAAGAAGTCGCCTGTATCTTCGGGCCGTTCTCCTCCCAACACTGCGGGCAGATTGCTCTCGACGTACTCTTGCTGTTCAAGTCGAGGTGCAATCTTGTTGATTTGCTTATAGAGTTCCGTATTGTCGTCTGCCGGACCGGAGATGATCAGAGGTGTCCTAGCTTCATCGATCAAGATGGAATCTACCTCATCAACGATCGCATAATTTAGACCACGTTGATAACGATCTTGTGATCGAAACGCCATGTTATCGCGTAGGTAATCAAAGCCGAACTCGTTGTTCGTACCGTAGGTGATGTCTTGTAAATACGCGATTCGTTTTGCTTCTTGGTCTTGACGAGACTGAATGACACCAACAGACATCCCTAGTGCTTGGTACACCGGACCCATCCATTCCGCGTCGCGACGCGCTAGATAGTCGTTTACGGTAACGATATGAACACCCTGTCCTGACAGCGCATTTAAGAACGCAGCGAGTGTCGCGACTTGAGTCTTCCCCTCGCCTGTACGCATTTCCGCTATCTTGCCTTCGTGCAGGGCGATCCCACCGAGAAGTTGGACGTCGTAATGGCGAGTGTCGTTTTTGCGGTCAGCGGCTTCGCGCACCAAAGCAAACGCTTCAGGCAACAACTGTTCTAAGGTTTCACCATCCGAATATCGTTGCTTGAACTCAGCGGTCTTAGACTGCATTTGTTCGTCGGTTAAGTCTGCCACTCGGTCCGTCCACGCATTTATCTGCGAAACTATGCCTTCCATTCGCTTCAATTCGCGCGAATTTCGACTTCCGAAAACAGACTGAAAAGTTTTGGTCAGCATAAATAAACTGTCACGTATATATGAACAGATTTTATGCGTTTCAATACCTCATCCCTATCACGTTTACAACTCCAAGCTGCTCGGAGCTTTAAGGATTTCGTGTTATAAAATCCAAATATGAACTACTACCGATTGAAAGACTCGTTAGCGGCGCCGGAAAGACGTTTCTCTAAACTGGCTCGCATCATTAAGGAACTTGATGCACATCAAGCGACTATTCGCGTAGTGCGATTTCTTCTACCAGAAGAGGAGGCGAGTCATTGCACCGGTGCTAGGGTTCAAGGTGACACGGTTTTTGTAACGTTTGACTCCAATGCTTGGGCTACTCGAGCTCGTTTTCGGGCACCATTGCTGTTGGAACACATGCAAGAACTCGCACAATACTCGCACTTGGAAAAAGTCATCGTCAATACTAGCAAAGCAGCACCGACAAATAAATCATCGTAGTCCTCTAAAAGACTATTGACTCATAGGTGTTAAATATTTAGGGTCCCAGTTCGAAGTGACTCTGATTCGGTGCAAACAGTACCAAACACTAGAATAAGACTATAGAGATCAATGGTTTCTAGACTACTCAAGTCTGAGTGTCGCACGGAATCGCCGCGTTCGAACTAACTTTAGCAGCAACGGTCAAAAGTGCTGACTCAGAACGATAGTCCCGTCCTTGAGAATTGACGAAACTACAGGAAGCTTTATACATGAGAGAGAAATTTGTATTGCGTAAGGAATCTGGTAAAAGCACTGTCACGTGTCTTACCTCAGTAATCGTTGCCATAGCCTTCTCATTTTTGGGCAACGCCTATGGTCAAGCATTCAACTGCGCTACTTGGGGAGATGAAAAGACACAACTATTACAACTAGAAGTAGGCGAGTCCAAGACTTTCCAGCTCCCTACCGCTAGTCTCGATCCTAACGGTGCTTCCTGCGTTGATGATGTCGATGACATTCAGTATGAAGTTCGACGTTCAACCGATCCAGTATTACCAGACGGATTTACATTCGACGAGGAAGACGTGACGGTTAGTGGTTGTTCGACCGAAGTCTTGTCTGGGCACAAATTCTCCTTAGTCGCGACAGGTCCCGATGCTTGCAGTTGCACGCCCGCCACTTTGGAAGTGGTATTTCGTATCAAGGACGACGACGATGACGAAACCGATCCCATGTGTTCAACCACCGGTACACCCCCGGTTGAAGACTCCGAAGAACTCGATCAAACTCCACCACCAAAGCCGTTTTACGGTTGGAGCCAAGTGCATCTCGGAGGTCGATGGACGCAACCTGCCGGTCCGGACGAGACGGAGCAAGGTGCAGCACTTACCTACGGTGCTCGGTGTACGGGTAAGTACGATCTTGCAGAAAATTACATTGGGAGTTGTCCGGCATTTTTAAACTTCATCGGCCAGTCCACATACGAAAATGGAATTGTGTATTTCACCGAATCGATCAGTGACGACCGTGACAACATCGGCATCTACAGAATTCGAGTAACTGCACACAAAGAAGATGTCACTGCAACCTCGCAAACCACCGTCGTACTAGAAGTTGTCGACGATCATCCTGCACCAGACAGCCCGGTGATTACGACTCCAGCCTTGAATACATTACACCTCGCGTGGGAGGTCGACGCAGATGAACGTGAATACATCACTGGCTTCGACTTAGAGTTTCGTAAAGTTCTCGGTGGCGGTAGATCCGAGCTCTATGAACTAGCGAATACGGTCACGAGTTTGACCATTGGTTCTCTAGAGACGGATACTCAATACCAAGCGAGGCTCCGCATTCGCGGCGGGCGGTGGTCCGATTGGGTACAGGCCTACACCCTAGGTAACGATGCTCCAACGTTCGAGGAGACCGAATACACTTTCACTTTGACCGAAAACGTTTCTGGCCGCGGCGGGCGGATCAGACTAGGGCAAGTGGAGGCTACCGATCCTAACCCACAAGATTCCGTCACCTATTCGCTCGATTCCGCTGACACCGATAGATTTACGATTGGAGCTAGCTCAGGAATTCTATATTACATTGGCGACGGTGAAGATCACGAAGCGACGCCGACGATCAACGTTAAAGTAACTGCAACTGGCGGTACCGGCGCACGCGAGCTCGAGTCGACTGTGATGGTTACGGTTGAAGTCACAAACGTATCTGAACCGTTGGCGTTCGCGGAAGACGCGAGAGCTGTAGTCGATGATCTTACCTTAGGCGATTATGTTGAGATTCAACTACCGTTAGCAATCGGTGGCGACGGACCAGTTTCGTACTCTGTCGATCCTGATTTACCCGACGCTTTGGAAATCGTACGACGGACAGGGAAACTAAAAGGAACCGCGACGGTTACGACTAAACGTACCTCGTATACGTACACTGCTACCGACATCGAAGGAGAAACGGATTCACTGACGTTTTCTTTTCGAGTGTTCGGAAAAGCTCCCAAAGCTCCCACCAACCTCGCGGTACAACGAGCACACGCCGATCGTATTACTATTACTTGGGAAAATCCCTCAACACCTTTTGTTCCTGTTGTCGAACACGAGATCGAATATCGAGCTAAGGGGACATCGCGTTGGAAAAGAAAACGTATTGATGCCCCGGCTACCAGTTACACGATCACTGGACTAACGCGAAATACCACCTATCAGATTCGGGTGAAGAATGTTGCCGAGTCAGGGCACGTAGGTTTTTCTAGTATTTTCGAGGCGGAGACACGACCCTATGCAACACCCAGTGCGCCTCGCAATGTCACCTTGGTGGAAGCAAGTACCGAAACTCTAACTGTTGAATGGGATAAACCAGCAGATAACGGTGGTCGCAGAGTGGTAGTCTATGATGTGCGTTATCGCGAGAAGGGAGCCGGTACCTGGATCGAAGAAGAGACTAGAACAACATCTTTCACGATTACTGGACTCGAACAAGGAACTGAATATCTCATCGGTGTACGCGCGGTAAACGTTGCTGGAACTGGACCGTGGTCTGACGATCTATCTGCTAGTACGATTCAAAATTCTCGACCAATATTCGCCATGGGAACATCAATACCGAACCAGTCTTATAAAGTGGGCGAAGCAATTTCAACCTTAGAACTACCTCTTGCGTCCGAGGGCGATGGCTATCTAGTCTATTCTCTTTCTCCTACTCCTCCTCCAGGGGTTCGATTCAATCCCAATGTTCGAACTCTCAGCGGAACACCTACGGCAACTCAGACTACGACTACCTACTCATACACTGTTGCGGATTCCGATGAATTTACCGAAGACGACGAGTCAGTTTTGACTTTTGAGATTACCGTCGCCGCAAACACACCACTCTCTCCAGCCTTGATGATTGAAGACATTGGTTATGAATCTGCGCAGATCTCTTGGTCCATGCCGGATGCTCGAGGTTCGAACATTACATCTTATGACCTAGAACTGCGAGAGTCTGGACAGCAAAGCAATGTCACTCAGCACGGTGCCACAAGCACTAGCTTTACTGCAACAAATTTGCTTCCTCAGACCGCCTATGAGGTTCGCATTCGAGCAATCAACGACGTGGGACCTAGCGATTGGTCCGTATGGATGGAATTCACGACTACTAAGGTACCGGTCGAAATCCGTTCTCGACCCCTAATCCATGCCCTAGGAGTAGCGGGAACATTGCTCGGCGAAAATGCGGTAGAGAGAATAGGCAACCGCGCTAACCTAATTGATTCAGCACAGCGTCCAAAGGACGAAGGGTACACGCCACCATATTACTTTGGAGAGACTGATTACTCACTTGTACCGAAATTCAATGGAAGTGCATCGACAGTTCGAGTGCATAACGAGTATGGATCGTCCGTTCGTCCTTACGCGAGACTGTTATCAATGCTCCCTCGATCTGCCAATTTCGTACTCAACAATTCGAGCGGACCCACTGATGCTGAAAACGGCATCGACTGGGCTGCATGGGCGAGTTTTGATACCACAGGGCGCGATGCCAATCCTATGGAAGTAGTAAATAACGAGGAAATAGTCTCTTCTTTAGATGCTCAAACAACGAGCTTTTGGCTGGGTGCAGAGTTCGAAGTCGCTGAAGATGTTAGGTTAGGAATTGCGGTATCCCACGCGACAGGCGATGTGGACATAGACCGACTTCAAAATGGTTCGATCAGCAATACTGAACAAGACAATGTCGAGTTTTCGCTCACGAGTCTACATCCGTATGCGGTAGGTAAGTTGCATGAACAATTAAGAGTGTGGGGGACGCTTGGTCGCGGGACCGGATCTACCACGCTCACAGATCGCTGGGGGAAAATTGACGATCTTGGACTCACCGCAACCGTACTCGCAGCCGGAGTTCACTTTCACTTTGATGAAAACGGAGAGAATGGATTTGCTCTTAAGGGAGATCTGTTCCAATCCGATATTGATACCGACGAAACTGAGGACTTTGAAGGTTCTCTCTCGAATACTGTTCGCCGGCTTAGAGTTGGAGTACAAGGCCGACGATACTACACGGCCGTGGATATAGATTTGGTTCTGACCGGTGAATTTCTTGGGCGTTTTGAAGATGGTGGAATTGCCGATGGAACTAATTTTGACATCGGCGGACAGGTCGATGTGTTCTTCAACGAAAATTGGTCTGCTAGTGGTCAGTTACGATTCGTTCGATCTATGGAGGCTGACGCTTACCAATCTCTCGGATTTCAGTTCGACATTCGTCGAGAAAGCGCTACCGATGGTTCAGGTATGAGTCTCCAATTTACACCGTCGTGGGGAAATTCCTCACTACAGGAACACAACCTCGATCTAAAACTTCCACTATACAATTCGTTCGACAGCCCTATCTCGGGCGTTCGTGCTGACATAGAGTTGGCATACGGAATTACATCGGATCGCCAAGGTCTCATAGAACCTTATGGAGTAGTCTCACGGTTTGACCAAGGCAATCAGTTGAAGCTAGGGGTTCGAATAACCGACGACAGTGTTGGGTTCGGTCGCTCGTCGTTCGACCTTTCCTCGTTCACATCAATAGAGAAAGATAGGACCAACTCTGGAGTGATCGTAGCCGGTCGTATCACTTTCTGAGATCAACAACTATTTACAAAAAAGGGTTCTGTAGAACCCTTTTTTCATGTCCCTAACACTCTAGGGACGAATTCAATCAAGTAAAGTTTCTATTCTCAATCAGCCTGGTCTCGGAATAGCGCTGGGATGTCGCTCGTATTGAGTCTGCGTCCCGCTGGACGAGATATTGTTCGTGATCCCCCGCTCATTACTCGAGCCCCTTCCTGTTCTTCCGGAACAGTTTGACTCGGTTCACTCTGCTCTTCTACTCGACGTTCAGGACGATAGACCTTGGGTCGCTCTCGTGTTGAGTGACTTTCTCGATGATGAGAATCTACTTCCATTGTCGAAGGACTGTTTACGCCCCGGTCGACTCCTGTGAGCAATACGGTAATCTCCAACTGTTCACCCATGCTTGGATCGTCCACGATTCCAGGAAACACTCCACCAGAACCACCGGACGCAATCATGATCTCATTGAAGATGCGCATGATGTGTCGTGCTTCATCAAAGCTCAAATCGTTAGCACGCACGTTGTAAAGCACGCTACGAGCTCCACTGAGATCGGTGTCCTCCATGAGTGGGCTATTCAAAGCTGCGCGCACTGCGTTTTCAGCTCGATTTTGACCTGTAGCTATCCCCTTACCAATTAAAGTGACCCCGTCGCCATTGGATGCCAATACGGACTCAACATCTTTGTAATCCAAATTCCATAGTCCAGCCGTATTGATTACGTCTGCTACGCCTTTTACCGACTCAGCGAGAAAGTCGTTCATTTCGTTGAATGCGTCCGAAAAGCCCATCGAACCGTCGACCACCTTGCTTAACTTGTCGTTCGGAATTACCACTACCGAGTCAGCGATACCATGCAAATCCCGCAGACAAATTTCCGCGTTTCGTTTGCGGACGATCTGCTCTTCCATCAATGGCAAGGTAACAATTGCAACTGTCAATATGTCTTTTTCTTTCGCGACTTCAGAAATCACAGGTGCCGCACCGGACCCGGTACCTCCCCCCAAGCACGCGATAACAAACACCAAGTTGGCATCATCCAGCGCATCTTCGATTTCCGTAATCGATTCCTTCGCGGCCGCTTCACCCGTACTCGGATTCATCCCAGCACCAAGTCCTCGACGCCGGGGAGTACCTAACTGCAATTTACGAATCTCGTCTGGTAATGAGCGCAAGTCTTGTATATCTGTGTTGGCAGCAATAAATTCCACGCCACTTAAGTCGGACGCAGCCATGTAACTCAATACGTTACCTCCTCCTCCTCCAACCCCGATCACCTTGACCACCGCTGGTGGGGAAACATCCGCGTCGCCTTCTATGGCTGGTTCAAATTTAAACCGCTCCGAACTGAGCGGCGATTGATTCTCGTCAGGTATCGAAAACTTGAAATTTTCGTGTCCAGTATCTGTGTGTTCCATCACTTAGACCTCAACTTAAATTTGTTTGTATGTTTTGTGCAGCCACGTACGAATGGCTCGCCACGAGAACTTGAACCCATTTCGAGACTCCCTAGGTTCATACATCCATCCACGCTTCCGCGAACTAGCATATACCAGCAAACCGGTACATGTGGAATACGCAGAGTTGTCATATAGGTCGTTCAATCCTTGAAGATTTTTAGGCTTGCCGCTGGACACGGGGAGATGGAAAATCTCCTCTGCGAGTTCAGCAGCTCCTTCCATGGTTGCTGCTCCACCGGTAAGTATAACACCGGATCCAAGTTTTTCCTTAGAAATTTTTGCTTCTTGCAACTTGTTATGAACTAAATTGTACAGTTCTCTGTACCTCGACTCTACTACTGAAGCAAGCATTTGACGTGGTATCTGTGTCGCTGGACGATCCGCAAGACCGGGTACGTGTATCGATTCTGTTTCGTCCGTCAGCTCTTGTAATGCGCACGCATACTTGATCTTAACTTGTTCCGCATGTTGAGCGGGGGTCCGAAACGTCATCGCGATGTCGCGAGTTACCGAATCCCCAGCGATCGGAATAACCTCTGTGTGTCTCAATGAACCGTCTGTGTAGACGGCTACATCCGTCGTTCCTCCACCAATATCAAGTAACACAACGCCAAGTTCTTTTTCTTCGTCAGTGAGTACCGATGTAGCGGCCGCAATTGGTTCAACAACGATGTCTTGAATGTCAAGGCCACACATGCCGACACATTTACCGATGTTGCTGAGTGCATTTTTTGCACCAACTACGACATGAACATTGGCATCGAGTCGTGTCCCAGACATACCACTGGGTTCTCGAATTCCTTCTTGCCAGTCAATCGCATACTCTTGAGGGATCACATGAATGATTTTTTCATCATTACTCAGTGGGATCGCGATGGCTGACTCTAATGCTAGATCCAGGATGGTTTTAGTGACCTCCCCCTCGCGAATTGCAGCGTTCCCTTGAGAATTAACGCACTTAATGTGTTCACCACCGATCGCAACGTACACTGAGTTCATCTTCTCACCCGCCATCGATTCAGCTTCTTGAATCGCCTCTTTCACCGCGTCTACGGTGGCTTCGATGTTTACGACCATGCCAT
Organism: Gammaproteobacteria bacterium; assembly: GCA_009840305.1. Taxonomy (GTDB): domain Bacteria; phylum Pseudomonadota; class Gammaproteobacteria; order Pseudomonadales; family Azotimanducaceae; genus Bin55. Next base: position 274,445 of record VXNY01000024.1, read on the forward strand.
GCCGAACACCACTAGACGGTCTGGTTCCAATACCCGTAATTTCTACCGATCCGTCTGGACATGTTCTTCCCATGCACGCGGATACTTTTGTAGTGCCGAGATCCAAGCCAGCCAATACTTTTCCATGATCGGTATTTTTTGTTTTACTGTTCATATCTCATTCTCTTTGCACTGTTTCAACCGCAAGATCGGAATCACTAGGTGAGTCTCTGTGGCGTGGTTCGGTACGTACTGCGACACCGTGGTTATACCTTGCATCAGCAACAATGATCGTGTCTTCATCCAACAGGTCTAACTCTCGATGTATTCGCAAAAATCTTCCGGCTCTCGCAACCAAGTCACTATCCCCTAACAACACCGTGTGGCCAGTCTCTAAGGTGATGTGCCACCCTTTATCTGTCAGTTCAAAAAGTGAGACCTTCTCTCCGGCAAGGGCAAATCTAGCACGTACTTTCTTTAGGGTTGCGACGTCAGTTGAACTTTGTTTGAGGGGATAGCCTTGTACGGTAGGTAAGTAACTAGGCGGTTCGCGTACAGTTTGGATGACTTCTCCGTGTTCAGTTAACGCGGTTTCTGAATCGACGCGTGCCATGAAGTTCTTCACATCCACATTGACATTAATCCTATTGTCAAGCGAACGTGCGATCGACACGTCTCTGATCCAAGAAAGTTCAAGCAACGACTCCGCGAGACCCAGCGACGACACCCATCGTCCGGACCGTTCTACCGCGCTACTCACCGTCTCAACTACTGCAAGTTTTTCGTCGTCGGTTAACTCTCCGTGCACGACTATACTTGGTTCATAGTCGTATATGAAGTGATATCCATAAATTGTGCTAGCGGTTAATGCCATACCGACGAAAAGCCCAAGACAGAATCGGATCAGAGTCTTCATTCAGCCAAGTGCCTCAACTGGGTGGAAACTTGATCGACACTCCCTGCACCTTGCACAATGACCACATCGTCGTTTTGGACGTTTTCTAATACGTAGTCGAGCGCCGCTTGCGTCGTTGCTGCAAAGCTTGTTGGTACTGTGCCCTTGTGTACTATCGCGGCCGTAAGATCACTTGCGTGTGCACCGACAATCGGTTCTTCACTCGCCGCATATGTGTCGACCACAACTAAATGATCCACGCGTCCCAAAATCTCTACGAAGTCGTGAAACAAGTCTCTCGTTCGGGTAAAACGGTGTGGCTGAAATACCATGAAGATGCGCTGTTCGGGGAACAACTCACGCGCGGTCGACACCATATGAACAAGTTCTGTGGGATGGTGTCCATAGTCATCAAGAAGTACCATTTTTTGACCATTAACGGTAAGTGTCTCGTTGTCAAATCGACGGTGTATTCCTTCATAGTTGTGCAAGCCGTCGACGATGTACCGATCTGGCACTCCCTCGTCCGAAGCGATCGCGACTGCTCCTAACGCGTTTCGGACGTTCTCAGTACCAGGCAAACAAGTCTCAATGTCCAGCGACGCCTGACCATCTGGACGGACGACCGTAAACTTACACCTAGTATTCTCGTACAGTACGTTCAAGGCGCGATAGTCCGCATCCTTGTTCAAACCGTAGGTTATTACAGGCCGGGCGAGTTCATTCAGAATCTGTTGTACTCCGTAATCATCGGAACACACTACCGCTAGTCCATAGAACGGCAATCGGTGCACAAATTCCTGAAAACTGTGAACGAGCCGGTTGTAATCGTGATCGTATGTGGATAGATGGTCGCGATCGATATTGCAAACCACCGCTACCAATGGATTAAGGTAGAGAAAAGACGCATCACTTTCGTCTGCTTCCGCTATGAGATATCGGCTCCCACCCAACTTCGCGTGTCGCCCTTCGCTACGCAACAACCCACCAATCACATAAGTCGGGTCCCAACCAGCTTCGTTGAAAATGCTTACGATGAGACTCGTTGTAGTGGTTTTACCGTGACTACCGGCAACCGCGATTCCGTACCTTGCTCTGAGAAGTTCACCGAGCATTTCCGCTCGCGACACAACTGGAATTCGACCATTCCGAGCAGCTTGTAACTCGGCGTTATTCGCAGGGATCGCAGTTGAAACGACTATTGCGTCCACATCACTGACAAATTTAGCGTTGTGTCCTACGTGCACCGTTACGCCTAAACCCTGTAGTCTCTCGGTTGCCTGATTTGCAACCAAATCAGATCCGGTGATCTTATAGCCTTGGTTATGCATTACTTCGGCAATCCCGCACATCCCTGCACCACCTATACCAACAAAGTGCACGTTGCGGACGCGCCGCATTAAGGGCATTCCTTCGAACGTATGTTCAGGTATCGCTTTCATCTTATACGAGATCATCTCGTCGCAATTTTGGATGTAGTGTTTCCGCGCGAGCGCGACAAACCAAAGCCACGAGTGCGACACACACTAAAAGACTGTTTCCGCCAAAGCTTATGAACGGTAGAGTGAGTCCTTTTGTGGGTAAAGCGCCCATGGTAACGCCCACGTTGATTAATGTTTGAAAGCCCAACATTAACCCCGCCCCAAACGCGATATATCCTGCGAAATATCGGTTTTGCTCAAGCGCCTGTTTGCCAATCTGCCAACATCTACAGACCAAGGCCACCAACAACAGTAAAAGCAAAGCACCACCTAGGAAACCAGTTTCTTCGACGATGACAGAAAAAATAAAGTCGTTGTGTGACTCTGGTAGATATAGAAATTTTTGAACACTATCCCCGAAACCTACACCCGTCAACTCTCCACGGCCGAATCCGATCAGAGACTGCGCGAGCTGATAGCCTTCACCAGAAGAATGCGTCCATGTATCGAGAAACGCGGTGATTCGATCCCAGCGATGATAGAAGACATAAGCTAACCCTCCCGCACCAACTATCCCCAGTAGGATTAAGTCTCGGAACCGTGCACCTGCAACATATAACATACCAACGGTTACACCACCGATAAGTACTGCCGAACCAAAATCAGGTTGTAGTATGAACAGCACAAGTAAGATGCCAACCCAAAATATGGGTCTGAGTGTCGCTGAGGTTGATACCCTAATTGCAGAGTACGTATTTGCTAGATGTCCCGCGACATAAACGGGGACCAAGAATCGAGCCACTTCGGTAACTTGTACCGTCATTAGTCCAAGATCAATCCATCGGCGACCACCACCAGCTACCACTCCGATCCAAGGAATCAACACCAATACCGAGATCACTAGCGTTCCCAAGAACAGTATCTTGTGAAACTTATGAAACAAGGCTAGTGGAATGTGTAGTAGGGTAAAAAACACTACCACGGCGAGCAACATATAGATAGCATGTCGCACAACATAAGGATTGAGTACCTCATCAGCACGATAGATCGTCGCACTGACAATGGCAACCAATCCTAGCGCAATTAGCAAGAATGTCGAACAAACGACAAAGGGATCAATTCGATTGATCATCCTTGCAGCCCCGAAACGCATTTCGCGAAGGTAGCTCCTCTGTGTGCAAAGTCGGTAAACATGTCAAAGCTGGCACACGCTGGTGCAAGCAAGACCTTGTCACCAGACTGGCTCACGTCGACCGCGACCGATACTGCTACATCCATGGATGGCACAAATTCGTAACTGGTGCGGTGAATACAGGACGCAATGCTGGGTGCATCATTGCCGAACAGGATTGCGTGCGCGACAAACTTGTCGATGCATACTCCCAATTCTTCAAAACCGGCTGATTTCCCATCACCACCACAAATGAGGATAAGTTTGGATCCTTCGACGTATTGTTCGTGAATAGATGCAATGGCGGCACAAACATTTGTCGCTTTGGAATCGTTAATAAACTCGACCCCACCAAAGACACCTAAACTTTGTGCTCGATGTGGTAGGCCCTTAAACGTACGAGCGACTCGAACAACATCTTCGATGCTAGCACCTAGTTGTGAGGCAATTGCGGCAGCCGTAAGTAGGTTTTGTAGATAGTTAAAACCTGACAACGCGATTTCACTTTGTCGGAGCAACTCCCCGCCGACTGTTATTCCATTTTCATGAACTGTCCAATTTGGATCTCTGTTTAACTCAATACCCGGTAGCACATTGTTGGGAACAGTTTCAGGTCGAAGATGGTCATAAACCGCAAATTCCGCGTCTTGGTAGATTCTCTGTTTTGCGGCTCTGTAGTTTTCCATTGACCCATGGTGGTCTAAATGGTCTTCGCTAATGTTGAGAATTGTCGCAACTTTAAATGGCCCGTTCTGCAATCTTTCTAATTGAAAGCTAGACAATTCCAGAACGTATCCTGTAGCTTTGGACTTCAACATATCGAGTGCGGGAGTGCCGATATTTCCACAAGCAACATAACCTCGTTCCTGCATCATATCTGCAACTAGAGTGACCGTGGTACTCTTCCCGTTGGTACCAGTAATTCCGATTACTGGAACTCTAACCTGTTCCATGAACAAGTCAATGTCCCCTACTACTGGAATTCGTTCTATCTGTGCCCATTTAAGCATGCTGTTCGACAGGGGAATACCCGGACTTGCAATGACTCGTCGAGCACTTTCTAACGCGCGCTTGTACCCTCTCGGAGAAATAACATCGACATCAGGATAGTCCACACGAACACTGTTTAAAAACGGAATCGCGTCTGTGTCTCGTCCCAACCGAGAGTCGAACACTGACACCGGATACTGTGTGTGTAGGTGGCGTACTACGGAATATCCGGTTGCACCTAGACCTAATACTATATCGTGTTCTTGTTTCATCGTAATTTCAGCATCGACAATCCGACCAATACCAGTACGAAGCTTATGATCCAAAAGCGAATGATGACTCGAGACTCAGGCCAACCTTTCAATTCAAAGTGATGATGTAACGGTGCCATCTGGAAGACCCTTTTACCGGTCAATTTGAAACTCGCGACCTGCACGATGACAGACGCGGTCTCGAGTACAAAAATTCCACTCATAATCAGCAGTACGATCTCGTGTCTAACGAGAACACCGATTACCCCTAATGCAGCACCAATTGCGAGAGCTCCAACATCTCCCATGAATACTTGTGCTGGATAAGCATTGAACCATAAAAAACCTAATCCGGAACCAGCGATAATGCCACACAACACCGCGAGTTCTCCTGATCCGGGGATATTTGGAATAAATAGATACGCGGACAGCTCATCGTGGCCAACCAAATATGCGATAAACCCGAGAGCCGCGGCAATCATCACAGCAGGCAAGATTGCGAGTCCATCCAACCCGTCTGCTAAATTGACCGCATTACTCATACCAACAATCATTAAATAAGTAAGAACAACGAAACCCATTCCTAAGGGAATGATGACATCCTTGAATAATGGAACGATGAGCTCGGTTTCTTCCGGTAGGGTAGCCAAAAGAAATAGTGTGATCGCGATGCCGATACCTAACACGGACTGTAATAAGAACTTCAATCCAGCGGAGATTCCACGCTGTTGTCGAAACTTGCGGTAGTCATCGAGAAATCCAATCAGCGAAAAACCGACTAATGCAACGAGCACAATCCACACCCGATGACTAGTCAAGTCACACCACAGTAGAGCCGCGAATACGATTGCTACGACAATCATAATTCCGCCCATGGTGGGGGTACCTGCTTTAGTATGATGGGAAGTAGGTCCGTCGGGTCGAATCGACTCACTGATATTTCGTTGGGAAAACTGTCGGATCACTATCGGACCAAACAATAGAGTTAACCCAAGCCCTGTAACCGCGCCAACCATAGCGCGAAACGTGATGTAGTGAAACACATTGAACACGCCACTATATTCAGCTAATCTCTCTGTCAGCCAGAGTAACATAAATGTGCTCCATCGAGTATGTTTTCTACCATCGAACGATCATCTCCTGGGATCCGTTGTCCTTGTATCTCTTGAGAGCTTTCTTGTCCTTTACCAGCGATCAAAACAACGTCCTTTGGCGTAGCCGCTTCTATTGCAAGTTGAATTGCGATTTGGCGATCCAATTCAACCACTACCGAGTCCGGTTCAGCAATGCCTTGCATAATGTCATCCACTATCGAATCTGGAGATTCGTTGCGAGGATTGTCCGAAGTGAGATAAATCTCGTCAGCAAGAATTTCAGCAATGCGGCCCATTTCGGGTCTTTTTCCAACATCACGGTCGCCACCACAACCAAATACACAAAAAACGCGTCCTTGCGCGTGTGCTCTTGCAGCAACGAGTGCGTGTCGTAAGGCATCTGGAGTGTGTGCATAGTCTATGACTACCGTAAGTCGACCATGCCTTTTGATGAATTCCATACGACCAGGTACCGGTGGTAATGTACGCATCTGAGCTACCACATCCGCAAACTCTTGACCATTACATAGACTCGTTAGCAAAATGGCAGCCGCATTTGACACATACATGCTCCCGTAGTACGGCAAGAAAAATTCTTCATGGCCCCAAGGACTGAGCCAATAACCACACAACCCCCTAGATGTATGGCGAACTCCAGACCAGCTCAAATCCGCGCTTGGATTCGCACCGTAAGTTAAACATTTAATATTTCTTTGCTGTAGTTTGTCTATGATGACACAGCCGAATTCATCATCATGATTGACAATTCCGTAGCTCAATTCTGGCTGTTCAAAGAGCTTCATCTTGGTGTCAGCATAGTTTCGCATACTCTTGTGGTAGTCGAGGTGGTCGCGAGTTAAATTGGTAAATACCGCGCCATCAAATTCAACACAATTGACTCGACCTTGAGCGAGTGCGTGCGAACTCACTTCCATAGCGACTTGATCAAAATTTCGCGCTAGTAGCTGACTCAGACTTAGTTGCAGGGAGACGGAGCCTATTGTTGTCAACGGTGTTTCTTCCAAGGTACTCGGTAGTCCCCAACCAAGAGTACCCATAAATGCGGTGTTATCGAGTAAATTCGCGATTCCGAAAGCTACCGAAGTCTTACCATTTGTTCCTGTCACTCCGATAACGTTTAAACGACTTGAGGGGAATCCATGGAAACGCGCCGCGAACTCCGCTTGACGCTGGGCGACATCGTATTCCTTAATCCAAGGTATCCGAAAATCAGACGGTTGGTCTTGCTCCGCACATATAGCGACCGCGCCTGCATTCACAGCATCTTGGATAAATGAGTGACCGTCGAATTGCGAACCTTGGTAAGCAATAAATAGATCGCCAGGACTAACATCTCGAGAATCGTTTGATATCCCTGAAATTTCAACTGTGGGTACATCACTTCGACCCAAGATTTCACTAAGTAACATCGTTGTCATCGCTCTTGTGCTAAGTAGTTCGGCGGAACCAACTGTAATGCATGGGCAGTTATCCGCGAAAAAATGGGTGCAGCCACTCCGCCACCAGAGACTACTTCACCCTTGGGTTCGTTCACTACAACGACTGTCACGAATCTTGGATCTTCGACAGGAGTGATGCCCACAAACCAAGCGATGTGTAAGTTTTCGTCGTACTGTCCATATTTGACCTTTCGAACCGTTCCGGTCTTACCTGCTACCGAAAACCCTTCAATTGCAGCTTTCGGTGCAGTTCCTGGGATCGAGGTTACTGCTTGCAACATGTCCATCAGATCTCTTACGTGGTCGGGATCGAGAACTTGCTCATCTCGTGGAACTCGGCGCGCAGGAGTCTTCACAATCGTCACTGCTCGACGTTTACCACCAGTTGCGAACGTTAGGTAAGCCTTCGCCAGTTGCAGTGGCGATACTGTCATACCGTAGCCAAATGAAAAGGTCGCGCGACCAATTTCGCGTTCGAGTTCTTCATACCGTAATATGCCAGCAGTCTCGTTCGGCAAACCAGAAAACGGTACCTCGTTGAAACCTACTCGGGTCAAGACGTCGTAAACAGCTTCTTGCTCTAGTTCCAATGCAACTTTTGCGATTCCTACTTGACTAGATTTCACTATAACCATCTTCAACGACAACATCCCGTAGTCACGAGGATCTTCAATCAGCTTGTCGCCCACTTGGAAATGACCTGGCGAGGTCGAAATCTGAGAATCTGGGTCAAACTTCCCGCTTTCCATTGCAGCAATCGCAGAGAAAGGCTTCACTGTGGATCCTGGTTCATACGCATCCTTGATCACTCGATTTCTCATTCGAGCGGGAACTCTATCGCGCACGTCGTTCGGATTGAAGGTCGGATAATTTGCCATCGCCAAAATCTCGCCGGAACTGACTTCAATAACCACCGCAGAAGCAGAAAGAGCTTCGTGTTCTTCAACAGCAGTTCGTAAATGTCGATAAGCTAAATACTGTAGACCCAAATCCACCGTCGTGGTTACATGTTCACCGAACTCTGGAGGATCGGCAAGTTCAATATCCCGTAGTCGTCGACCATCACGACCACGCAAGATTCTCCGTTTCCCCGGTTCTCCGCGAAGCTGAATTTCGTGAGCCGCTTCCAAACCTTCAATACCTGCTCCATCCGCATTTGCTACGCCGACGATGTGAGATGCGACTTCCGCAGTTGGGTAATAGCGCCGATACTCAGTCTCAAATCGAACACCCTTGACTTTTAATGCTTCCACTGCGTCTGCGATCTCTCTCGAAGCCCGCCGTTTGAGGTATACGAACCTAGTGTTTCGACCGTTATACAACACCTTTCGTAAGTGCTCTTCAGACACTGCTAGGGCTTGTGCTAATGCTGGAATGTCCTCCTCTAGAATTGTGTCAAATCCTGGATCTGTCCAGAAAGAATAAACTGGAATACTTAAAGCTAGAGGTTGTCCTGTTCGATCGTAGATAATTCCGCGATTAGTGGGCACGTCGATCGTTCGCTCGGCGATCGCGCTACCGCGTGCTTGTAGGAACTCGCGATCAAAGTAGGCGAGCGAAAACATACGAAAGAGTAGGATCAGTACTACGACACTCAATCCAAAGAACAACAGTCGATATCTGAACGCGCTCACTCGATAGTCTCCGAACCAGTAACTTCTACCTTGTTTGGAAACTGCATGTGAAGTTCGTTCACTGCGATGTCGACTACTCGCTCGTAGGATCGCTCGCTTCCACGTTCAATTTTCAAGCTCTCTAGCTCTTCTAGTGCGTCGTCTTGTTGCACACGAAGTTCGAGAATTTGATCATATAGACTCAAGCGCTCGTCGATTTGATAGATGATGAGAAATCCCATCACAACGATACCAGTCAGTACGCAAACCCATGCAGCCCACCAGAACCAAGCAGGTGCTTGGCGTTTTTTCTGTGCTTGCACCGTTGAACTATTGGACACGTTCGATCACCTGCAACATAGCGGAACGTGCACGGGGGTTTCTCTCGGTCTCTTGCCTTTTTGGAGTTAAACCTCTCTCGACGAATTTCATCGGTCCTTTGCTGACTCCACGAATAGGCATTCGTGCGGGCATCGAAGAATCCACCCATTGGGAAAACTGCCGTCGTACCGCTCGATGTTCCAGTGAGTGAAACGTGATTACCGCGATTCGACCCCCATGACCGATGAGCTCAAACGCATTTCGAAGTCCCTTTCGAAGCTGAGAGAGCTCGTCGTTGACGTGAATCCGAATGGCTTGAAAAGTGCGAGTGGCAATGTGTTTGTTGGTCTCAGGAGTTTTACAAGTTCGACTAATTACCTCTACTAGTTCTTGAGTTTCGCTGAGCGGTCTCGCGCGTACAATCGCGTTCGCAATTGCCCTTGCATTTCGCTCGTCACCAAATTTTCTTAGTACTGTAGCTATCGCTTGAACGGAAGCCGTATTCAACCAATCGGAAGCAGGCTTTCCATCGGTGGGATCCATACGCATATCGAGAGGTCCGTTCTTTTGGAAACTGAAACCTCGATCCCCATCTTCTAACTGATCAGAAGAAAGTCCCACATCAAATAGAATTCCGTCAAACTGTTCAAAGCCAATGCGGCGACTAACGTCTGCTATTTGATCGAACGATGCATGAACAGTCTCGACTCGTGAATCTTCAGCTGTTAATTGTTTGCCGCGTTCTACTGCATCTGGGTCGCGGTCTATGGCTAGTAATTTAGCGCTCTCACCGATGTTTTCAAGTATAGCGCGGGTATGTCCCCCGCCACCAAAAGTCGCGTCGAGATAATTACCGTCGGGTCTAACGACCAGCATCGATAGTACTTCACGTACTAAGACTGGTACGTGTTTGGTCGCAACCATGAGCTGCTCACATCAACTAGCTAGGCGCGTTAATCTGATAGCTCCGCGTGAAATCCACTCGCTGCCTCCATTCAATTGAGAGATCACGTATATTGGAAAGTTTCCGCACGCTCGTCCTTCCTAGACCAAAACGCACAGAATCTACTTTGTTACCTATATTTTACAACAAGGAAGTAAAAAATGCCTACTTCGGTAAGGAGTCCGGAAATATTTGTGCTTCCCTTGTTCTAATCGCTCCGACCTGATCACAAAACTTCGGAAAATGATCTTCCGTATAACTTTTCGAAATTCACACGAGGGAATGACGGCTATCAGGGTTCGTATTTAGATGTTACAATCGAATTTCTCTTTCCAACGGGATGATGAAGCAAGTACTGAGCGTGTTTTACTGGATATGAAAGTAGTGGTGGTCGGTGTTAGGATCTTAGCAGGACTAGAACTTCGATCGACGCAAAGTTCTTGTTGCGTGCGTTCAGTTGGACTTAAACTGGTGCTTGAGTCGTTCTACTACCATAAACGACTACAACGCTTTATACGGTCAATCAGTTAACTCTCCATCCTCATCGTTTTCGTAGCCATTCTGAACCATGAACAATAAATACGCGAGAAGTTCATGGTCCGGAGACTCTACCTCAACACTTTCGGGAAGTTCTAACCCTAGTTCTTTGGTCGTCTTGTTCAACATATTTTGGTAAGGCTTGATCGAGTCCCCATACGCTCCAATCGAACTCAATAGGAGATTTGCCAATTCATTGGATGTATCCTTACGGCCTAGACGATCGACTAAGGCCGCAAGACCGTCGTCGCTGCGAAATCTACCCAAACTATCGACGGCGAGTGCGGTTGCAAACGGATTTACATTTTGATTGAAAAGGATTTGAACTCGAAAATTGTTCGCCTCTTCAGTTTCGATTTGAGCAACGTTTAGCAGCGACATTAACAACTCCGGATGGTTCGGATTATGCGCTTGCCAAAGAACTTCAATAATGTCTGGGTCACCTCGAAAAAAGGTTGCTAGAATCGCGGGAATCGTCAACCACGCCCACTCCGATTTCCAGACAGTTTTTGAATTTCTAATCTCGACAAACTTCGTGTTCTGCGACCCAATCCAAGGGTTTGAATTTTCGCGGTAAGCTTCGTCCCATCGATTAATTAAATAGTCTTTCATTCCTGGTAGTGATCCAACGTCTCGAGCCACGCGTTGCGTCGACCGACGATCTTCTGTGTTTAGATCAGCGTACGCAGCAATCCAAGCCATCGCGCCGATCGTTGCGTTAACAATATCGGCCTCATCGTTACTCAATCCCTGTTGTATCGCCTTGAATATTCGTTCATCGCTCCACGTAGGATCTTCTACGCCCTCGTGTCCAATCCAATCGAACAGTTCAATGTCTTCGAGATTCGAGGAGTTACTATCAGCAACCCCGTGAACCGTGAAGATCAAGAAAAACACATAGAGAATCTTTAGTGAAATACGAGCAGACTGGGTCACGTTTCGTATCTTTTACTTACACACACATCATACCTCCATCTTCAACTTCCATAGCAAATAAATTGAAATGAAAAAAACATAGAGCAGACATTCGTACCTAAATCTAATTTTAGTAGCATACGCCAATAAATCGTCGCGTTGACATACGCCATCACACGCATCGGCGGAAATACATTAGTTACCGTTGAGTGTATCCAAATTGCTAGCGGTTCATTTCATTCGAATAGTCAAGAGATTCGGTGCATATCACGCTTGCGCGATCGGTGGCACGAACAAAACTCGACGATTATAGAATCGAATTTCACGACTAAACGCCATGACGACTCAACTTACACAAACACGTCAATCGATTTCATTCGTGCGTACAAGATTAGCCGGTACAAATAGTTTGGAGAAAATAATTTTCGCCACCATTGAACGAGTCGACCTTCCCACCGCCGACCAATCTTGATCTAGCGTACCCAGAAATTGGTAAAGACGAAGCATTGATCTTTTGCATCAAGTCCAGACCAAAAAAAACGCCCGAAACGGGCGTTTTTTTCGATTGTTGAATCGACTGAATCCTGAGGAGTCTGACCTCCCAAATCGGATTCAAGTTGATCGTTTAGTAGAAAGACGGCGTGTAGTTGAAACTCATCGACAAAACGCGGCCACGAGCGTCCCAACGAGTAGCGTCGTAAGGCTTTCTGTCGCGAATCGTCAACGGTGCACTCCTATTGAGCAAGTTTTGCGCGCTGAAGCGTACCGAGAATTCTGGACTAAATCTATAGGCTCCTGAAAAATAAACTGTCGTTAGCGAACCAACTTCCATCTGTAAGTAACCACTTCGATAGACTCCGTTAGCACCCCAAGGACCATATAGCTCATAGCATTGTCCAACTTCATTGATGATTTGCAAATAGCTACAGTAGTGTGCGCGATCATTCAAATATCCAGGAGTATAGTCAAAGCTTAAGTTCGCAGACGCGCTCCCCTTACTCCAAAATACGCCGACAGATCCGGTGTATTTATCAGGATCTCGCGCCGTCCCCAACGCTGAAAAGACAAGCCCCTTCAAAGGTTCTCGTTTGCGTTCTATGTAAGCGTTGTATTGCAATGTAGTCTCGACTAACCCAATAGACTCAAACTGCAATCGATACTTGATAATCGCACCTGCAGTCACCGTTTTGTCTTGATACGCATTGAAATAATCGTAGTTGATAAACTCCAAAACTCCTTCCGGCGTTCGCGACGCGATTACGTCATAACACAAAGCCCGTGGTTCAGTTCGATAGTTAATCCCACGATCAACCTTGTCTCTAACTGAACGGTCTGCAAAAGTGAACGTTCCCTCAAAGTTCTGGAAGAACTGAGGTTTCCAAACCATACGCAACGACCAATTTACTGACTTCGTTGACTTCAAGTTGGGATTCGCCCAAGAATACCGGTAAGGAACACGATCATAGAATACTTCTTCATACTCTCCTTCTGGCGTATCCGCATCTCGATGGCACGGATCGACAACATCGTTAACCCACCAATCACTTCCCTCTAGTGAGTCATATAGTTGAGAAGTCAAGGGCGGCTCTACGTTCTTCGAATAGTTAATGGTAACTGTGAGGTCGCGCAACGGCTCATAGTACAAACCAAACGATGGCGCATTGTCATATTCTTCAAACTTGATAAATTCAGCTTCTGCTCGATCGATTCCATACTCCCATTGGTTAACAGGTACGGTTTCCCATTCCAAAGTCGATGGATTCCAAACCCATCCTTCTGTCGTTTCGAATTGGAAATCAAATCCACTGACAACACCCCAATTAAAGTTTCCAGTTCGAGTGTTCTTAATGGTGAACTGCATTTCCTTACCCCACAACTTCGGTTCTTCATGACTAAATATCGGGAGCCAAAATTCAAAACTGAAATTGTTGCTTCTGGAAACCGGCTCTGAAAATCCGTTCCAGATTGCGTTATAGTCAAAATCGTAAACGTACAACCCAGCTAGATACTGATAGCGGTTGGTGTACCGAAGCGCGCGTTGTGAATAGCGAAGCGAATAGCTGATTCGTTCACCGTTCAACTCAAACCAGAATCCCTTCGCCAACACTGCGATTTCTGTTACACGATTAGTCCCAATTTGTCGAGAAGTATTACCCAGAAAGTCTCTGAAGGGAGCTCCCCCTACGGTACCATTTCCAAACAAGTTGAATGCCTCATCAGGATCCGGACTAGCGAGCCGTCGATAAAACTCGTCAGTGCCCGGCGCATACCGTTCGCGACGTGTCGAGCTTTGAAACCTCAGCAGTAAATTCGAGGACCTTCCTTCGGTAACGGAAAACTCAAGTTCATTTTCACCAATGAGCTTCCACTTCACACCAAGGGTGACGTTCTTATTCTCGCCTTCGACCTTTCTGAACGGTATGGGCAAGATTCCAGTATCTTGCTCGTTACCTGGCACATAGGTCACATGCATGGGTCGTCCAAATGGGTTGTAGGCGTTGGTTGCGGGCACCACTAGTCGCATTGCTAGGGAATAGATGCTCCACATCTCTTGGAATGACGTATCCGTTGAGTAGCGGGAATTCATGAAGATTTCCACATTATCGTTGAGATCATAGTAGACATTCATCACCATCCCGTCTCGACTGGAATGTGCACCATTCACGGGCTCGATCCGATTGTACGGGTGGATATTTTCCCTACCATAGTTGAAATCTTCCGGTGTGGAATTCAAACCGGTGTGGTCCGGGGGAAGTTGTGCAATGAAATTACGCTTTTCCCAGTCGATAGTGAAAGATCCATTGATATACCAATCAGAGTAATACGGACCGGGATATCGAGAGCTTCCGTTCCACTCCCTAACGATTCCAGGTTGCGCGTAGTCGAAGTTCCGATAATCATATTCAGGTCCGAACAGATGGCGAAAGTCAAGTGTTTTGTGTCCCGTCTTCGCGTTGATGATAGGCTCACGTTCACCAGTCTCAATCGATACCGTGGTCCTAAATTTCGCCCAGTTGAAACCAAACGTCATACCTGTGGTATAGTCATCTGCGCCAGTGTAACTATTGTCTTGTTTCATATTCAATGAAATACCGCGATAGTTTTTCTTGGTGATGAAATTCACAACGCCACCGAGAGCATCTGCTCCATACACGGCAGAACCGCCATCAAGTTGAATCTCGACCGCAGCAATTGCTTCCAACGGAATCCCCAAAATATTGACGATGTCTCGTTCGGAACCACCAAAGCCCGCAACTCGACGACCATCCAATAACACCAAGGTGTTACCTGATCCCATACCGTGCAAATTCACCGTGGCAAGGTTCTGGGCATAGTAAATGCCACCAGAATCTCCACCAAGTTCATCACCCGTGGACCACGAGGTTGAAGTTTGGGGTGTGGTTGAGTTGAACTGTTCCGGTACCCTTCGGAAAAAGTCAGATAGGTCAGTTACGCCCATCTCTTCAATGTCTGCAGCGGTATACCGAACAATTAGCGCGGTTGGGTCGGAAATGGGCATGTAGGTTCCAGTCGTGATGACCTCTTCCATGTCCTCATCCGCATAAAGACTTTGTGACTTAGGAGAGTCTTCGTCTTCATCATCAGAGACAACTTCTTCTTCTAAGGCTTCATCGGAATTCGCGCTCGCGTCTTCTTTAGAGTCCTCTTCATCTTCGTCTGCTTCGACGACTTTCTTTGAGTCTTCAGAACTCTCAGCTTCCTGAGCCACCAAAGACCCCGTTGCAAACACCAATCCGAAGATTGCTACCCACATAGGTAGAAGTTCGGATAGGAATCCTTTATTGTTCACAGTTGAATTACTGTCTGGCATCTTAAAGTCCCTCCCAAAAGGTTAGATACTCAACACCCGTTTATTCCTGACTTCAATTGAACAACCCCGTCAATCCGACTTGTTGCAGTGGTCAAGAACAACCGAAAGCATTGAACCAACTTCAAACGATAAATATCGATATTCTGAGCTTGATTCAAAACTGTTTCGTGTGTACCACAAAGGTACTACGATAATGTTTCACAATGTGAATAAATTATAAACAGAAAATGAAGAAATAATGAACTTTAGCAATTTTTTTTCATCAACTGAGTCTTCTATATCAATGTGTCACAATAAACAGCTTGCTTAATAGACATTTTACACATCAAAAATGGCGCAGGGATGATGCATTGAATCTACCAATTGCACAGCGTTGCTTGCGCACCATCCGCAGAGTTCATGACTAGTAGGAAAGTAAGAGACGGCCGATAAGCCGGGTTCTGTCCAAGAACGATCATTCATCTCGAGCACGACTATGCGTACTACTAGCGACCTACCCAGATCAGACACGGACCATGTCATTCGATCTCTATTTGGTCTTGCTCCAAGTGGGGTTGACCTTGCCAATGCTGTTACCAGCGATTGCGGTGCGCTCTTACCGCACCTTTTCACCCTTACCGACGACGCGGCGGTTTACTTTCTGTGGCACTTGCCGTAAGCTCGCGCTTCCCAGGAGTTACCTGGCACTTTGTCCTACGGAGCCCGGACTTTCCTCCAATAACTTAGTGTTATCAGTGATCGCTTGGCCGTCTCTCAACTAAAAATTTTACTACGAATTGTATTACGATGTTTGGGGATCACCCGTTTAATTTTCGAGTAAACGGCAAATGGTTCCCATGCTCTCGCCAATGATCCGAAATATGTTCGAATTTGGATCGCCATGTCGCGTGATTTAGATCTGGGCTACTAACGCGGGATGAAGAATTTTCCTACACAGGTGCGAACCTCACGATTCAATCGAAGTCTTTGCTAGTTTTTAAGCGATCACTATCACATTGGAACTCCAGAAAGTACTCGGCTTATTCGTGTGTTGAATCGACCTTTCGACCGGTAATGCTCGCGTAGGCTTCTTCTCGCGTTAGCTCGGTTAGTTGTGCCAAAACTGTTGCCACCTGAGACGGTTTGAGATAGGGTAATAGAATTTGAGAAAGCTTCTCTTCAGACCATGCGAAATTTGAGCTGTGACCGCCTTCGATCACCAACACTAGCTCGCCTTTAATATTAGGTCTAGTTAAAAGCTCATCATACAGCTCTCGAAGGGTTCTGTACAAGTACTCCTCAAATCGCTTCGTCATTTCACGACCTAGGAACACGTTCCGTTCCCCCATGTCGAAATCTAACATATCCTTGAGTGTATGTACGACTCGGTGCGGTGATTCAAACATAATTGTTGGAGTGTCCGCAGTTTTTAGTTGTGTCAACTGTTCCGTACGTTTTCGCCCTCGTTTCGCCAAGAATCCGCAAAAGCGAAATTCATGCAACGGAATAGGACAAACAGAAGCGAGGGCCACTACCGCGCTCGGTCCAGGTATTGGTACCGTTTGAATTCCACTATCGAGTGCTTCGCGAACTAATTGAAACCCTGGATCCGAGACTAGAGGAGTCCCCGCATCGGATACAATGACTACATCTTGCGCCGACTTGAGAGTTGCTAAGATTTGTGCCGTCGCTCGATCTTCACATGCATCATTTAGGACGATATAGTGTTTGTCCTTTTCTTCGATCCGTAGGGATTGCAATAAAGTCTTTGTCCGTACCACATTCTCGCAACCGATGACCGATACAGTTGAAAGCATTCGTTTAGCACGGATTGAAATGTCTTCAAGATTTCCGATCGGCGTGGCAACAACATACAAACAGCCCACCGTGTGCTTCTCTTTTGCCATCCTGATATCCTTAGTTCTCGTGCTGATGAGTGGTGGATGTCAGAGTACGACCACGCCGAGAAAGCCAAACGATGTGTTCGACGTTCAAGTTGGCAATAACAAAAATGACCCACTCGGATCAGCACCTGCATCTTCCATTCTAGAGGAGTTCATTCGCCGCTTAGATCTCGCTCATCAAATGCACGTAAATGTGTCGGCACAGTCTATCCGCAATCAATTTCTCGACTGGTTTCCAAAACAACGAAGGATGCTTGATCCAGACACTTCGAATTATGTACATACACTATCAGAGTTAGTTCTCGAAGCGCTCGATACTCCCTTACAAGCTTTAACGGAAATCAATGAACTCCGAACACAAAACGCGGCACAGGACCGTGCCAAGGTAGTCGCGGAGTCTTACATATTTAGATGGGTTGACGATTGCGAGAGTGCCCTTAACACACTGGTCACATACGAACCCGATTCCGAAAACGAAAGCCTACTCTGGACGGAACGAATTTGGTCCGTTCTAGAAAGTCCCTGTGCGTACCGAAGTTTAACGGCTATGCCTATACACAATGTTTCAGTTCAGGGGTGGTGGGACTTGGGCAGAATCGCTGTAACTAGTAACTCTCAAGTGGAGCGAACAACGAAGTTTCGTCGATGGAGATTACAGTACCCACAACACTTTGCCGCGCGATTTCCTCCTAAACACTTTCAAACACAGGATAGCGTCCCGCGGAAGATTGCACTCTTATTACCGCAAACCGGGCCACTATCCAGTGCTGCGACCGCCATCAAGAACGGTTTCATGAGCGCGCACCTACACGCTCCGTCTCCCAACGATCTGTCCATCGAAGTACACGATACGACGACGACGGAAATAACGACACTCATCGAGCATGTGATCGACGAAGGCGTAGATGTCATTGTTGGTCCATTGGAAAAAGAAAATGTAAGGCGAGTGTTAGAAAAAGACGTAGCGCACATACCGATTGTTGCTCTGAATCAGCCTACAAGCAGTTCTCGACTAGAAGTCCACCGCAATCTCGTACGTTTAGCACAAGTGGTCGAAGACGATGCAAAAGCCATAGCAAACGATGTCAATTTTCAAAATTTACGACGCGTTCTATTGGTCTTGGGTAGAGATTACTGGTGCGTTCGAGCCGCAATTAGTTTCAGGAATACGATCAACGATGACGTAGCAATCGTCGCGGAAACGAAACTTTCCAATCTCAGTGATTCAACCGTGAGTGTTGCAAATCTACTTCGGGTAACTCAAAGCAATTCAAGGCAAGCAGAAATAGCATCAATTACTCGCAGAACTATCGAATTTACAGCGCGCCGCCGGCATGATGTTGACGCAATTATTGCATTTGTCGATCAGGATGAATTTGCTGCACTCAGTGCGGCGTTGCATTATCACTTCGCAGGGGAAATTCCGGTCATACTCGCCGAACCTACGTTTCGTGATTTGTCCCGGGCCAGCAGTTATGCTGATGGTGCAACTTTCACAGCAACTCCCGCGCATTTGTACTCCGTCCCACTCACAGCACAAATCCGGGAGTCATTTGCCGACGCAAGTGTGCTTTTTCCGCTGTACGTTTTTGGAATCGACGCTTATCGAACCACCATGCACATTGATGAGGTACTGAGAGGAGGGCCGGTTTTTGGATACACTGGATTCCTTCGACAAGACGATCAGGGGAATCTTGTGCGACAACCAGTTTGGGGAACGGTCCAGGACCGTGCTCTCAAACCTCGAACACACATAATACAGTATGCCGAGGACAAACGAAATCGTTATTAATTTACTAAATATATGTCACAGACTCGTTTCGTATCGACACTGAATATTTGGATATTGCTAGGAGTAACGTACTTGACTTTATCGTCATGCACTTCTTCACTCACAGCACCAGATGTACGAACACCAGGAACTGTAGTAGACGATGTACTCATCCAACAACGTGCAGCACAACTACTCAAAGAGGAGCTACACCACGAGAAGGACGAGCGCATTCGAGTCTCTGTATTTAACGGTATAGTATTACTCACGGGTCAGATCACAACCGAAGAACGGAAACAACTTGCTACAGAAGTCGTCGAAAACATCGAACACGTACGTGCCGTTCAAAACGAACTGACGACCGACGATTTCAGGGGAGTCGTGGAACGTGCCCGAGATTCGTACTTGGCTAGCACTGTTCGCGCTAAGCTATTAACAGCCCAAGATGTCGATTTTGACAAGTTCGACGTGGTTATAGATCGCGGTACCGCTTACCTGTTAGGCTATGCGACTAAGGACGAAACTGACCGTGCAACTGACATTATTCGCAACGTGCGAGGCATCAAAGCCGTAATCAAAGTGATGGAGTATGCGGACTGAAGCTTTTTTGTAGTTGCTTACTTTAGAAAAAATTTTAAATTCGAACAAATATCCGCTATTCAACGAACTGAAACTTAGCCCGTGCCTGTGTATGCACGTCCGGTAGATCCGTTGCAGATGCTACTTCTGGCTCAAACATCATACCAACTGAACTCCCTCGAGCACAGACACCCACAATCGCGCCTATGGGTGCTGAAATATGGTGCGACACACCACTAAAACGGGTATCAAACGCAATTGAAGAGTTTGTCAGTGAATAGTTGTGGACTGCACTCGGAGCAACGTTCAGTACAAGACGATTGTCGCGAACAAATTCTTGCGGTACCTTAACATCTGGTTGATCGCATTGCAGCACAATGTGCGGGACGCATTCATTGTCGAGTAACCATTGGATAAGAGCATCGACAAGATAGGAACGAAAAGACGTCAATCTCTCCGCATCTCTTCTTCGACTTCACTTAGACTCGTGCGAAAAGATTCGCGTGAGAATACATTGTTCATGTATCGACGCAGATTCTTCGTTTGTTGTGGAGGAAGTGTTATGTCCAAACTATCCAATCTCCAAAGTACGGGTGCGACGCAACAGTCGACGATCGTGAATTCGTTGTTCAGAAAAAATTTCCGTTGATCTGAAAAGTGATGGGCAAACGCAATAATACTCTCGCGTAATTCGTTTCTCGCTTGCTCACGTTTCCCTGACCGAACGCCTTTCCCTGCAATTACATCGACTCGAAGAGCCCATTCTTGCTCAATTCGATGAATCATCAAACGCGCCTCCGCACGCGCGACAGGATAGATCGGTAATAGCGGCGGATGTGGATACCGCTCGTCCAAATACTCCATAATCACAATACTGTGATACAACTGTAAATCTCGATCCACCAATGCGGGTACTTCACCTGTGGGGTTGGCCACAATGAGATCTTCATCTAAGTTCACAAGATCGACGGCAATTTCTTTTACGGCGATCCGTTTCTCTCTCAATACGAGTCGCACTCGATGGCTGTATTGGTCTGAACTATTTGAGAACAAGACCATAGGCGTTCGACGCCCCGAAATGCTCATGCTAGGCATATTTAGAGCTCGGATGTATGTTCGGTGCGTACGCGGGGTGGAGATTTTGGTACGTCTTTCCAGTATTCTCTTTTAAGAAAGTACGCGAAGATCGTCAAGATCACCAAAAAACCTATTACGTAGCCGCCCATGGACATGCGAATTTCCCGGGAAGGATCACCCATGTAGTGCAGAAAGTTGGCTAGGTCGTAGGCGGCTTGATCAAATTGTTCGACGGTATACAAACCAGACTCTGGTATCGTTCTAAGCTCGGGACAATTGGGTTCCCGTCCTTCAACACGATCAAGTGGCTCGACTTCGGCTTCCCGATCAGTCCGAGTGAGTATGCCTTCCAACTTTTTCTCTCTGAGTATCGCTTCGAGTTCCAAGAGATCCACAGCTTCATATCCGAAACAGTTTTCTTCAGGGATGCCTTGTATCGGGAGGAGAACGTGAGGCATTCCAACGCTGGGAAAAACCTTGTTATTCACACCAAATGGTCGCGTGTCGTCCATGTAAAACGCCTTCAGAAAATTGTAGACCCATTTGGGACTGCGTACCCGTGTCACCATTGTCAAATCCGGCGGTGCTACTCCAAACCAATTCTTCGCGTCTTCCTTGGACATTGAGGACTTCATGTAGTCGCCAATCGGTTGCCCGGTGAAGATTACGTTTTCCAACATTAGGTCTTTAGGAATGTCTCCAAGGTCTTTTGCCGTCCGTTCGTAGCGGCGATACTGCAACGAATGACACCCAAGGCAAAAATTCACGTACAAACCAAGCCCTCTCTGTAGCGAATCCTTGTCGCGGAGATCCGGTTTCATAGGTTCGAGTTCCCAATCTGTATCGGAAGCACCCCACAAACTCGAACAGATCGCAACAACGACTAAGCTACCGATATGCTTCGACCACTTGACTATCTCAAAACGACTCATCAGTGTCCGCCCGTGACCCGTTCAGGTACAGGTTTCGTTTTCTCTCGTTGGGTATACCAAGGCATCAACAAAAAGTACGAGAAGTACACCAAGGTCGCGATCTGTGCTGTTGCCGTACCGAATCCAGAGGGTGGGATGGTACCGAGATATCCTAGTACGATAAAGCTTACGACTAGCATGCCGAGCATGAATTTCGAAATTCTGCCTTTATAGCGAATTGACTTGACCGGACTCTTATCGAGCCACGGCAGCGCTACCGGAATCAGGATGGCTCCGGCCATCACTACCAGACCCCAAAACTTTGCGTCAAGACCAAACAAGGGAAACGTAACTGCTCGCAACATCGCGTAGAAAGGCGTGTAGTACCAAACGGGTGCGATGTGGTCTGGTGTAGCAATTGGGTTTGCAATCTCAAAGTTTGGTTTCTCAATGAAATAACCGAACATTTCCGGCGCAAAAAACATCACTGCGCAAAAGAGGATGAGAAATACCATTACGGCGAAAAAGTCATGCACTGTGTAATAAGGATGGAATGGAATTCCATCTAATGGAACACCTTTTTCGTCTTTTTTATCCTTAATTTCTATACCATCGGGATTGTTCGATCCGACATGATGAAGGGCAACCATATGGACGAAGACGAGCACAACGAGTACTCCAGGTAACGCAAACACATGGAGCGCGAAGAATCGATTCAAAGTAATTCCCGATAGCACAAAGTCTCCTCGCACCCACTCAGCAAGGTTAGCCCCCACTATCGGTACAGCACCGACGAGCGAGACGATAACTTGTGCTCCCCAGTACGACATATTGCCCCAAGGTAATAAATACCCGAAAAAGCCTTCAGCCATGAGAACTAAGTAAATACCCATACCAATCAGCCAAATAAGCTCCCGAGGTTTGCGATAGGAGCCGTACGCAAAACCCCTAAACATGTGTAGGTATATCACGACAAAAAAAGCTGAGGCACCCGTTGAGTGGGCATATCGGATCAGCCATCCCAGGTCAACTTCATGCATTGCATATTCGATTGAACCAAATGCTCCTTCAGCCGTGGGTACGTAATTCATTGTGAGAAACAAACCCGTAACCAGTTGGATTATTAGGACAACAAAGGCTAGGACGCCAAATACGTACCAAACATTAAAGTTTTTAGGTGCGTAATATTTACTTGCGTGTTTCTCCATGGTGGGAGTCCATGGAAAGCGCTCATTGATCCATGTCATTGAACGCGCGACGAAGCCGCGATTTTCCAGCGACTCACTCATCAAATTCCCCAGTGTCGATGCCAACGTGAAGGATGGCCTCGTTTTCGAACTGATGCACTGGAACTTCCAGGTTAAGTGGTGCGGGTAAGTTTTTCTCGACGCGACCTGCTAGGTCGAATTTGGAACCATGGCAAGGGCAAAAGAAACCTCCCTTCCAACGCGCGTCAAATTGCTCCGGTTTAGCTTCACCATAGTACTTCGGGACACATCCAAGGTGGGTACACTGACTTAGGTACACACCGATCTCTGGGCGGATCGAACGAGTCGGATTTTTTGCGTAGGTAGGTTGTTCGCTGCGTTTCGACATGGGATCAGCGAGCTTGCGGTTTTCCTCTTCAAGTCGTTTGATCGCCTCCGGTGTTCGATACACCACGATTATTCCCCTACCACGCCATTCCGGTGCGGGTTTTAAAATCTCGCCCGGTTGTAACTTCGTTATGTCCACCTCAATCGGAGCGCCTAGTGCCTTCGCTTTCTCGCTCGGAGTCCAGGAGCGCGCAAACGGTATCGCAGCACCTGCCGCGCCAACCGTGGTCACAGCCGAAGTAGCTATCAACAGATATCTTCGAGTAACCGAACTAGGATTCGTGTCGTCCACGTGAGCAATTCCTCCTTACGTGCCTAGGATTGTTGTAGTCACCCTTTCTGACGGCAGGCACTGAGCAACTACGCTTCGTTTGATCGTACTAACGCCAAATTTGAGTGTAGAGAAGCAAATTTATCGCTTGGAGTATTGCGGACGTTTTCTGGCTTTTCGCAACCCGACCTTCTTTCGTTCAACAGCTCGGTCGTCGCGAGTCAAAAAACCGGCCGCACGTAAGTCCGCTTTGAAGTTGGTGTTGAAATCCACGAGTGCTCGTGCGACTCCGTGTCGAATTGCTCCGGCCTGTCCAGAACTGCCGCCACCGCGCACGGTGATCTGCAGATCAACGGTTTCCAATGTTTTCGTGACTTCTAAGGGCTGGCGAATAATCATGCGTGCCGTTTCTCGACCAAAGTAGGTGTCCAATGGAGCTCTGTTTACGGATATTTCGCCTTTGCCGGGAGCTAGAAACACTCGAGCTGTGCTCGTCTTACGCCGACCTGTACCATATCCAGAATTTAGTGCCATACCGTTTTCTCTACAAGTTTATAGTGTCAACGCGCGCGGCTGTTGTGCCGTGTGTGGGTGCTCGCTACCGCGGTAAACTTTTAATTTACGGGCTACTTGTCGCCCCAAAGGATTGCGTGGTAACATGCCCTTCACCGCACGTTGAATGATTTGCTCTGGTCGTTTTTCCCGCATTTCCTGCAACGTCCTCGATTTAATCCCTCCAGGGTAGCCTGTATGGCGGTAATATACCTTGTCCGTTTCCTTACGACCCGTTACTCGCACCTGTTCAGCATTTACGACGACGATGTAGTCGCCCGTGTCGACGTGCGGCGTATATTGTGGTTTGTGTTTCCCGCGCAAACGATGTGCTAGCGCAGCAGCTAGTCGGCCTAGGGTGTACTGCGATGCGTCCACAACATACCAATCATGAACGACATCTCGCGCCCGGGTACTTACGGTTTTCAACTAAGATCAAATAGTGTCGTTGGGTTTGTGAGCGAGAATGATAGCGATTACCGACTTGTTATTCAATATTTTGCGACAAGTTTTTGGTTACTTTTTGGATTTCTGAGTCTAGTTAAGTGGCCAAGGAACGTTCTGTCGCGTCCTTTATATGGACCTCTTTTGTGCATTATCAAACGAATCGGTTTCAACTCCCCTCACAATTTAGATATTATTTGCGTTGCCTCGTTCCGAACCGTTTGTTCCCTCACAGTTTCAGGTGGAAGTGATCGAACCGTAAGAACGACTTTAGCGATACACTTTCAAACAATTAATTCGAGAAAATATGGCAAAGAAGAAACACAAACACGACCGATCCGTAGAAATCGTACGTTGGAGTATCTTGGGTACGGTAGGTTTAATAATCGCTGCATTTGTGGTATATGCCGTCCTCTACACCTTAGGTGTATTTGACTCATCGGAAAAATATTTGACGCTAGCTGACCGTGAAGTACAAACGGATCCCATAGAAGTCATTGAATTTTTCTCTTACGAGTGTATTGCTTGTCAACGCTTGGAACAGCGCATACAACACTTTGAAGAAAATCTTCCCGAAAACGTTAGCTTTTCACGAATCCATGTGGCTTTCACTGGAGTTCAACGCTTAGCAAAAATGCACGTTGCGCTCCAATTAAGCGATGCGCTGGATCAGAATCATGATCGAATCTTCCAAGAAGCAGCCAAAAATAACAACACCTTCAATTCTCTAGACAGAATTGGGGACTTTCTCGACGGACACGGGATCACTAAAACTCGATTTGAAAACTTATACCAAGGTGACCGCGTGCTACGATTGGTCGAACAAAACGACGACAAATCGCTAGAAGTAAGAATTCGTGGTACCCCTTCGCTACTGGTAGCGAACAAGTATGTCATCCATCCCAACGACCCGCCAGCCATGATGCAGACGTTGCATCAACTTATCAATGATATCCGTGCGGGAAACCTTCCGTTAAAGGAAGAAGAACCATCGAGTGAAGAGTTGGAACAAAACAATGAGGAAGCTGTCCAGGACATCGAAGAGGAACCTGCATCAAAAAACGATGCTACGCTCCCCGAACAACCACCTCTCGAAAACGAATCTGATGACGAATCTTCAGGTGAACCGGACTCACCCGAGTAATTCAATCCAATGCAACACCGGTACGTCTAGCGCGGGTTCCAAAAAGAGCTGACACCCGACGTTCGCAGAAACAACAACATCAGGGGCAACGTCGGCTAACGCCGCAATTTTTTTGTCACGAAGCGCTGTAGCTTGCTTTGGCTGTAGAAGCGAATACGTTCCAGCCGACCCACAACACCGACCTGAATCTCGATATGGTAGCACCTCGTACCCTGTACGGGTGAGAATTGTTTCCACTATACCACTAATCTTTTGTCCGTGTTGTAATGTGCATGGTGAATGAAATACCACACGTTCAGCTTCGTGAGCTTTTTTGAATTCAAACTGAACAAGGTATTCACTAATGTCGAGCACGGCTTCGGCAAAACTACTAGCGTGTTCCAAGTGAGGTAGATAACGATCGTACTCCTTCAAAGTCACGCCACATCCACTAGCCGTTGACAAAATGATTTCGTCCGACTCAATTCGCATCTGGGTGACGTTCGTGGTCATCTCGTGCTGGGCGACTTCCTTCTCCCCCAAGTGAAGATTCAAAGATCCACAGCAACGCTCTTGGGACATCACCCTAAATGGAATTTCACGCGTTTCTAACAATTCTGCTAAATGTAAGACTACCTCGGGTGTGAGTGCTTGCTGCACACATCCTTGCAAAAGAACTACTTTTCCTTCCTTCATTCCGGTGATCGTGGGCGGCGACGGCAGTTTGCGAGATAAAGCTTCCCGAAACGATTTAGACGGAACTAATGGACGAAACCAACGACCAATCCGATAGAGCCGCTTAAACTTGACAATGTCGGGAATTACCTTTAATAACAATCGTTGTAAGAACGGCCGACGGCTCGGTCGGTTGTATATGAGGAATCGTGCTTCTTCTGCGATTTTGCCATATTGCACTCCTGACGGACACGACGGTTCACACGCACGACATGTCAAGCATTTGCTCAAGCTGTCTTCGAGTGCTTCATTGGTATCGTCTCGCTCTAGCATACCTTTCACAAGATAAATACGACCTCGAGGTCCTTGAAGTTCGTTCCCTGTCAGCTGATAAGTTGGACAAACACTGTTACAGAACCCACAATGGACACACTTACTGATCTCGGTGACGAGTTCTTGGACTGCGTCTTCATTTTTGAGTGTCGGCGCGATCATCGTACGCATTACAGTACCACTCCGGGATTGAAAATCTTTTGAGGGTCAAACGCATGTTTCAGTCGGCGCGCGTACTTACTGGACTGAGACGTTTCATGTTTGATATTTCGGAAGCTACGGATTGCCTGTGGTTTCGTCGAAATGGTCGGGCGCAGAGAGTTCTTGGTCTTGCACCACAAGAGACTCCCATTCCACTCTGCTAAGAACTCTTCAATTTCTTCTGTATCTTCATTTTGAAACAATGTACTGCGTGGAAGCGAAACACGCCACAAAGCTTTGTCGTCTGCAAAGAATGGAAGAGTATGGTCGCGGAGCTTTTGCCAAAATTGCGGGTCGATTTCCTCATTCGACTCAAACGCTTTCATGTCGTGGTCCACCGCGGCTGCGACACCAGTGAAACGCAAATACAACTTCCCATCGAAGTAACAAGTGCCAGACAGCGATGAGGTTTTTCTAGCATATTGCGAGATCAATGACGTACTTTCTTGCAAGTTTACGCAAGTAGCAATTGACCGAGTATGTTCCGGCATGGGAAACAATTTAAGGCTCGCGCTGAGCAGGACGCCAAGAGTACCCTGAGACCCTGCTAGAAGACGCGCTACGTCGAACCCTGCGACATTCTTGATCACTTTACCACCAAACCTTAAAAGCTCTCCGTATCCGTTAATCATTTCGACTCCCAAGAGACTGTCGCGTACAGTGCCGAACCAAGGCCGACCAGGACCGCACCAGCCACTCGCTATAGCACCACCAACCGTACCACGACCATCAAAAAGTGGTGGGTCACAAGCCCACATTTGTCCGTGTTCAGCGGTAATTTCCCGAAGTTCAGATAACTTCGTGCCTGCGCGTAATGTGATGACGAGTTCTTCAGGTCGATATTCGATCACGCCCGTGTGATCGGATGTCGGTAAGAGTGGGACTGTCGTGTCTCCTGAGTACAAAAACGCCTTGCTACCTTCACCAGTAATCCGTAATTGTTGATTCTGTCCTAGAGCGGTGTTGACTGCGTCTTGCAACGGCGAAGAGTCAGTAGACACGGAGCTAAAAACGACTCAATTCGGGAAAGGGGACTTGTCCTTTGTGGACATGCATGCCTCCCAACTCAGAGCACCGCGCTAGCGTTGGGATCGCTTTGCCCGGATTCATATTTCGGTTGACATCGAACACATTGCGTATGCGGTGAAACTGTTCAATTTCAGCGAGCGAAAATTGGGAACACATCTGATCAATTTTCTCCACGCCAACTCCGTGTTCACCAGTAATAGTACCGCCCACTCGAATGCAGTGTTCAAGAATCTCAGCCCCAAATTGCTCGGCTCCCTCGCGTTGACTTTTGTCAGACGCATCGTAAAGAATGAGTGGGTGTAGATTTCCGTCACCCGCATGGAACACGTTCATAACACCGAGGTTGTATCGTTCGGACATGTTGGTAATGGCTTTTAGAACTGGTCCGATTTGATATCGCGGAATTGAACCGTCCATGCAGTAGAAGTCTGATGCCATTCGTCCCGCGGCTGGAAACGCAACTTTGCGTCCTAGCCAGAGTCTTTCACATTGCTCTGGATCTGTCGCCAGTTCAATCACAGAAGCATCGAATTGTTTCATCACTTCAGTAACTTTTTCCGTTGTGCTAGCGACTTCCTCCTCAGTCCCATCTAGTTCACACAGTAGCACTGCCTTCGCGTCCTTTGGATAACCGACTTCTGCAAACTCTTCCGCGGCACGTACTGCGAGTTCGTCCATCATCTCCAGACCACCGGGAATTACTCCCGCTGCAATGATTCCGGCGACACAATTTCCAGCGATTTCTACATCATCAAACCCTCCAAGTATGACATGCCTCACAGCAGGAATCGGTAGCAACTTAACCGTAATTTCAGTGACCACGCCAAGCATGCCTTCAGAACCCACCATCAATGCAAGGAAGTCATACCCGTCCCAGTCGTACGCTTTACCGCCTAGTACCAATTCATCCCCTTCGATTGTGAGAACTGTCAGTCCAACGACGTTGTGTAACGTCAGACCGTATTTGAGGCAGTGTACGCCGCCCGCGTTTTCAGCTACATTGCCTCCAATGCTACATGCAATCTGTGAAGACGGATCAGGCGCGTAAAACAATCCGTGTTCCTTTGCCACTTCCGATATGTGCAAATTTGTTGTACCGGGTTCAACCGTAGCAGTACAAGCTAGTGGGTCTACTTCGAGCACGCTATTCAATTTCGATAGCACCAAAAGAACGCCTTCCCGATGAGGTCGAGCACCCCCTGACAAGCCCGTACCCGCACCTCTCGTTACTAGAGGAATGCTACATTCATTACACACCCGCAATACGCTACGTACGTGTTCAACGGTCTCTGCTAAAACTACGACACCTGGTAATTCTTTCTTGACGGTGTATGCGTCAGATTCAAAAGGTTCTTTCTCGTACCGATCCGTGAGTATGGCACGTTCGGGTAATTCCGCAAACAGTTGTGTTAATGCAAATTCAGTAATCATTTGATCGTGTATGGTACCGTGTTGTTTACGCTCTCACTGCTCTCAAGTTTCATCACACAAAAGTTAACATAATTCTTCGCATTATGTTAAAGGTTTACAAACGACTCTAAAAAACAGTCCTCAACTTGAAGACCAACACTAATTGCCCTGACTTAGTTTCAAACAAAGGATTTTTACTTGCATGCCAAATACCATTGTCTTGAAAAACGCGAAAATCGTCAATGAAGGACGTATTCTGGATGGTGATCTCGCTATCTGTGAAGACCGAATTAGTCAGGTTGGTGGTACTGCTGCTGGAACTTTGGAGATTGATGTTACAGGGTCGTGGATTCTGCCCGGTATGATCGATGACCAAGTGCACTTTCGCGAACCTGGAATGGAGCACAAAGCGACAATTGCGACAGAGTCTCGTGCGGCTTTAGTAGGCGGTATCACCAGCTATATGGAAATGCCCAATTGCATACCGCAAACTACCACACACGAAAATCTGCTTGCGAAACACAATCGCGCTAGCCGGACCTCGATCGCAAACTACGGTTTTTACCTGGGTGCGACTAATGACAATCTTGAAGAAATTAAACGGGTCGATCCCCAGCTAGCCTGTGGTGTCAAAGTCTTCATGGGTGCTTCGACAGGCAATATGCTCGTCGACAATCCACAATCTTTAGAAAACATTTTCGCTTCGTGTCCCCTAGTCATAGCTACACATTGTGAAGACTCACCCACTATTCAAAAAAATGAAAGTGAAGCACGTCGACAACATGCTGGTGACCCACCCCCTGAGCTACATGCTGAAATCCGCTCAGCTGAAGCTTGTTATTTGTCTTCGTCGCTCGCGGTTGGGCTCGCAAAGAAACACGATGCCCGCCTCCATGTATTACATCTCACCACAGCACGAGAAATGGAGTTGTTTGAAATCGGCTCAATCGAAAGTAAAAAGATCACAGCTGAGGTTTGTGTACATCACCTCATATTCGACGACTCACACTATGCGAGTAAAGGAGCTTCAATCAAATGCAATCCGTCAGTCAAGTATGAAACAGACCGAGAAGCTTTACGGCAGGCCGTAAACGAAAACCGCATCGACGTGATCGCGACCGACCATGCGCCGCATACTCTGGAAGAGAAACATTCCGTGAAATTTGTCGATGCACCCGCTGGCTTACCCTTAGTCGAATACGCCGTCCCCGCACTATTGGAACTGGTCACCCAAGGTGTTTTTGAACTCACAACAATCGTCGAAAAAATTGCCCATGCACCGGCAAAACGATTTGAACTGAAAGACCGTGGCTTCTTACGAGAGGGATTTTTTGCGGACGTGATCGTCGTCAATCCCAATGGGAACACATCGGTTGACGCGCGTCCCGTATGGTCCAAATGTGGTTGGACTCCCTTTGAGGACTGCACATTTACTAACGAAATCACACACACGATCGTCAATGGCAACCTAGTGTACGCCAATGGTGAAATTTGTTCAGCTCAGCCAGGTTCCCCATTGACGTATAACAGACCCACATAATTTGATGGGTGGGCGGAACCCATCGAAGACTCCACTTCTATGTAATATGCTCAACAACTAAGGAACCTCTGACCCTATGTCTTCTCCATTACGCTATGAAGTAAACGAAAATCCACCTACGCCGCTAGCTATTGGTTTAGCACTTCAATTCACGATTATCGCAATTGCTGGGATCGTAGTCACACCAGCTATTGTGATTCAAGCTGCTGGGGAGAGCGCGAGCTATCTGGAATACGCAGTCTTCGCCTCACTCGTAGTGTGCGGTATTTGCACGTTCTTACAGGCTCGACCTGTTTGGCGGATCGGATCGGGATACATACTGTTGATGGGAACATCGGGAGCGTTCATCGCCGTGAGTATCGCAGCGCTGAAAGCTGGAGGGGCGCTGATGTTAGGAGCACTCGTATTAGTGTCGTCATTCGTGCAATTCGCTTTCGCCTTTAAGTTGTCTTGGCTCAGAAAAGTAATTACTCCCGCTGTTGGCGGAGTCGTGATCATGTTGATTCCCGTTACGGTCATGCCTTTTGCGTTCGAATTCTTCGCGAACGTACCTGAAGAACACTTGTCTTTTGGCGCTCCGTTTGTCGTGTTTTTGACCGTTCTTGTAGGTGTCGGATTAGGAATTCTTGCAAAAGGAATGCTACGTCTTTGGACTCCTGTAATTGGCATTGTTATCGGTACGATCGCGGCTGCGTTCATCGGTATATATGACTTTTCTCCCGTTAGAGAAGCCGCATGGATTGGGATACCAAACTTTACAGAGATGTCCCTTGATTTTTCAATGAACTCTGTGTTTTTTGCTTCATTTCTTACCTTACTCCCATCGTTCATATTTGTTACCGTCATAGGTATGGTCGAAACTATTGGAGACTCTATTGCTATTCAACGAGTATCACAGCGCAAGCCCAAATCACCTGATTATCGAGTAGTTCAAGGTGCGGTAGGAGCTGACGGTTTTGGAAATTTGTTGTCGGGATGTTTAGCTATCGTGCCCAATACCACATACTCCAGTTCCGTCTCGGTGACCGAATTAACCGGTGTCGCCTCTAGACGAGTGGGAAGTTTCATAGGCGGAATCTTCCTTGTCGCGGCATTCCTACCTAAGTTACAGGCAATAATAGTCTCTCTACCACCACCCGTTGTTGGCGCATATCTGTTAATCGTGTTGGGACTACTGTTTGTCGTTGGCTTGCAAATGGTAGCACGCAGCGGATTAGACTATCGTACGGGATTGATTGTCGGTATTTCCATGTGGGTGGGCATCGGATTTCAGTACAAGTTCATTTTTCCTGGCCTATTCACTGGTATGTGGGGCGATCTCTTACAGAACGGTATGACTGTCGGGGGACTTACTGCGATCTTTCTAATGTTGCTTTGGCGAGTGACTTCCTCGCGACGAATTAAAACTCAATGCGACCTAAAACCAGAGGCGATTCAGGAACTCCAATCATTTTTAAATCAAGTGTGTACCCGCTGGAGATTGTCTGATGAAATCAGAAGTAATATCGAATTAGCTAATGAAGAAACTTTGCACATTCTTCAACAGAGTAGACCTGGTGATGAACAACGGAAATTAAGCATCTCGGTCCATAAAGAATTGAACGTGATTGAGCTTGAGTATGTTTTAGCACTCGACTTGGAAAATATCGAAGATCGAGTCGCGATGCTTCAAGAGTCCCCGGGAGAATTTAACGAAGATGACTACTCGTTGAGGATATTACGCCACATCTCAGCGCATGTTAAACACGAAAAGTACTTTGACGTCGACTTCTTGTCCGTAAAAGTGAAGTGTTAATCACAAGAACGCAACTCTTAAAGTAGCCGTTAATCGATCCAGACCGCTAACGTAAATTTCACGTTCTCCAACGACCAACGAACGGGTTAGTTAGCTCCATTTGAATCGGTTCGTTCTTTGCTCTTGATTGAAACATCGCTTAGCCCTGATGATCGGACATCCATGTGCGCTACTGTTGCTTTCTGTACTTCGACGTGTGCGGATCCAGATGCTTGAATTTCAAATACATCGCTATCCAGAGTTTCAACTTCGACATCTGCCAGCCCTGAAGTATCTATATGAGACTCTTCCGCTGTTAAATTCGTTAGTGAAACATCAGAAGAACCACTAGCGCTAAGCTTCAATCGATTTGTCACCGTTTGTCCGAGATCCAAGTCTGATAGACCGTCCGCCTTAAGTTCCAGTGTTGGTAACCGAAGGGACTGAACAGTTACATTAGCCGATCCGCTCAAGTTTATTGCCGAGACTTCGGCACTCGAATTAGCCGGTTCTTTGGATGTTTGAATCTTACCTGCGCTGAAGTCGCTCAAACCGTTGACTGATATGACTAATCGGTCGGTCACCACATTCGTCACATTCGAATCTGATGATCCACTTTGATCGAATTCGACTCTTGGACATACTAACGAGTCCAATTCAAAGTCGGCAAGTCCACTGAGCGACACTTGCGAAGTATTGGCATCCAAGGAAGCGATACTCAGATTACTCGACCCGGTGCCCGTTATGTCCACTCGTTCAGCTTGGACTTGATCTAACTCCGCGGCAGCTAAACCGCTCATATCGATTCGAACATGCGCCGTCACCATCTCCATAGCTCTGACTGTGCCGGAGCGTGAAACCTCTATCCAAGCCAACGACGGAGTCGTGAGTTCAATAGTAGGATAACCCAAATCTTGAGCAGTCACGTTACAGTCCTTACCGAACTCTAGTTTCCAACCTTTACTTTTTTCTTGGAAGAGGCTGTAACTGTTGTACCGTTGAGAGGGGTAGCTGTCGCTTTTCGCAAACTTCTGTCGAGAATCTGGACAGAGTACCACGAGGTCAAGATCTACTTCAACTCCACCTTTTTTTGTAATAATGATCAGCGCATCGTGAAATAGTTGATTGCCTGTAACGGTCAGCGTGGCTTGCGGACCTGGTTGTACGTGAAAATCGATCGGTAACCGATGTTTAATTCCCTCAGCGTCTTTCAGCTCGACTTGCTTGTCAAAAGACTGAGACTGAGCTTGCACAACTTGGGTAGAAGTCATTCCTAAGCCGAATAAAAGAAGAACTAGGTAGCAAGTTACTGCGTGGTTATACATGGGAGATTCCTATCAGTTTATGGTTTGATGTGTAATTCCTAAGCAACTATCGTACCGCAAGGACATAAAACTCTTCGTTTCCTCCAAAAAAAGAGTGGCTAGTTCTCGTTGTGGAACGCGATATTAACTTCGCTGAACAAGTACATACACACGAAATTCCTCGTTGACTCGTTGGAACAACCAGCTCACTCTCCGGATCCTGTCGTCCTGAACGTGAACGGAGCTCGGACGTATTCGGGAGACAAGCGAAGAAATTCTGATTTCTTGATTGGTTTCGATGTCGTTGTCCGAGACTTGTTTGGATCCGTTCCAACGACTCGTAAAGCACGGAAAAGGAGGACTTTGAGAAACTCGGCATAGTGTGAGTGCTCTACGAAGAAACAGACTCTATTTAGAGAATCGATTGCTTGTTCCTAGTTTGAGCACCAATCACCAAGGTTTGGCACGGTTTGTGCTTATTAATCTGCAATACAAAACAGAACGACGTGAAACACCGGCATGACTACAACCGAATATTTGCAAATTGATGGTCGAATACACTCGGTACGGCACGCACGAAAAGAGAACGTCCTACTGGGACGGAATCGATGATCAGAATCGCCAGGTACAGTTCTCCTAGAACTTCGCTATTAGCTCTAGGGATCACAACAGGATTTGTTCTTCTACTTTTTGTCGCGACGTTTGTGACCCACCTACCCGCTACTGTTCCACAACAGACGAACACCATAGAACAGGACGCTACTGTGCGAACCCATGAATTGGGAGATCGTACTACAAACTACAACCCGAACTACATCTCTAAGGTAATAGAAATATGAGAAATCGATACATGGCAGGTGAACGCACCGCCGAGTACATGGACGAGGCATTTTCGAGGCATTCAGCTTGGATTCTTGGCGTTTGTGCTGGAATCGCGAATCGGTTTGGATTCAATCCGGCAATTCTTCGAGTGGTCACGTTTTGTTGTCTGCTCTTCATGCCGCTAAAGACAATCGCGGTCTATTTGCTCGTCTGGGTCATCTTTTTCCGCCATCGACGCGGTTAATAAGAGCGCGCACTAGACACTCTCAGACGTTCAGGAGAACGTGTCCAGGACTAAGAGCGTTCTAGAAGAAACCGCACCAAAGAACGCGCAACCGAGTTACTGTCGACTTCGTTATCCAATGACGCTAACGCGGTCTCAAAGTTTGGACCAAGATCTTGTTCTCGGTTCAGGATCAAATATCTCGTAAAGTCTTCACAAAATTCCGGGTGTGCTTGGAAGGAGACAAAGTGGTCTTCAACAACCATACCCGCATTTTCACAAAACTCACTTGTAACTAAACGTTTTGCTCGAGTCGGTAGGTGCTCGACTTGATCCTCATGACTACATCGCAAACGGATAGTTGGCGTCGTTACCTCAGAGAGTACGCCCGGTAAAAGTAATTGGTACTCGTGCACCCCCATGCCCCAACCTTGAGGCGCGTTCACTACTGATCCGCCCAATGCTAACGCGATACATTGGTGCCCAAAACATATGCCAATTAACTTCTTGCGCTCGCAATCAAGTATTTGGACAAAGTCAATCAATCGTTGAATCCAAGGCGTTTCACTGAAAGCACAATAACGACTCCCGGTAATTAAATATCCGTCACATTCATCTAAATTTTCGGGATAGAGATACTCACGTGCATCATAGCTCCGGAGCGTTAGCTGATCAGTGCCTGCAGCTTCGAACAATCGTTGGAACATACCGTGAGTGTCCCCGAATCGAGATCTAAGCTCCACATCGACATCGTCTGCTTTGATTATTCCTAAAGTGGTCAAGTTTCCTCTTTCTTCTTACACAAATGTTTGTATGTGTGTGCAAACAATACATGCTGCAACAACGCTAGTTTCTTGTACTGCCGGGATCGACAGAAGTTCGAATCGATGTAAGACCCGATTAGTGCATCAAACTAAACATCTGCCGACGATAGTTCTGTGCAATCTGTGAATCGCGAGGCATAAGAGACATCACGCGAATCATTGTCGTTCGGCCAATGTCATCGCGAAATTTACGATCCCGTTGCAGTATGAAGAGCAAATTATCTAGTGCTTGCTCGTAGCGAAAATCCATTGTATGATGCAAGGCTA
This sequence comes from Gammaproteobacteria bacterium, assembly GCA_009840305.1. Taxonomy (GTDB): domain Bacteria; phylum Pseudomonadota; class Gammaproteobacteria; order Pseudomonadales; family Azotimanducaceae; genus Bin55. Next base: position 310,475 of record VXNY01000024.1, read on the forward strand.
ATTCGTAAACCACCTCGAGATCCTCTGGCGTATTTTGCAGTTGCAACTCAAGCTCATCAACGGGGCGTATCCCTGCCACTTCTTGTACCAGTTCCAGCCTATTCTGAGGACGTTGTTTCTCTGGTCCGTCCTCTGGCATAGAATCGAGTACGCGCTGTGCAGCCGTGTAGTCTCCTTTACAAATCAGTACATCTGCTTGCTCGGCTAAGAATTTCGGATTGTTTGGTTCCTGATTCAACGAAGCTTCAATTATCGTGAGTGCTTGGTCCCAGTCTTTTGCGGCCAACACAGACTCTAAACTATCTTGAAGTCGCTCTCCGGTCGACATAGTAAATTGTTCGATCAATTGGCGCAAACTGCTTTCTTGTTGCGGCCCTTCTAACTGTCCGGCGATACCGCCTTCAACAATCATCCGGATACTGGGTAGACCCTGAATTTGCAGTTGTTGTGCCATTCTCGGATCCTTCGCAACATCCATCAGGGCAAGCGCAAATTTACCTTGAAACTGCGTTGCAAGTCGTTCCAAAATGTGTTTCGTGTCAACAGAAGCTTGAATCTGAGTAGCCCAGCACAACAACAACACAGGAAGTTCTTGAGAGCGGTTAACTACATCGGACTGAAACGTCTCGGTAAGAACTTCGAAGATGTACTCGTTTTTTTCCATGAATTTAAGAAATTTTTATTGCGGAAAATTGTATCAATCCAGATCATGGCGAATCAAGCATGTTTTGCTACACGGGGACAATCCATCTAATGGTCTGCGCTAGATAGAGTAAACGAAGCATCAGAAGGGTATACTGTATTCATTCAAAAACGACCTTGGAACGATTCGTGCATGATTGCAACACCTTAGCGTCGAACACGGATTTCATCAAGGCCGTGCGGTATGTGGTTCAGACCATCTTGTTTCTAAACAATCTTTCTCCCCGTTGAGCAAATGCGGTTCCTCTTTGCAGTAGGCGTTTTCGTCTTGATAGTGTCGGTGGGAGTAGCATTGAACTTCGGCGCGTGGGGAATTATTCCTGCCATATTTGTCGCTTCGTCGTTCCTCACGTTTTCTCCGCACGACCGCACTCGCAGCCGAGCAAGATCGAGATATTTCGGTAGCTTCAGTTCGACCGCTGGGCGTTTTGGTACGCATCGCGAATCTGGGAGTGTAAGCATCACGGAAACCGGCTTTAAAACGTTTTTTCAATTAGCGGGGCACATATCCAAGGCTGACGGTCGGGTTTCCAAACTGGAAATTCGACAGGCCAACAACTTTATGGACCGACTGTCGCTAAGTAGCGAACAGCGACGAGTTGCTATTGACGGTTTTAATGACGGTAAGAGTCCGTCCTTCGATCTCAAACGCTGTCTCGAGAAACTGCGAGCATCGTCAGGAATGGGTTCGTTAGCCCGAGAACTGTTGTTTGAGGCTATGGTTAATCTCGCTGCAATCGACGGTGTCAGCAGTACGAAACAATCACTCCTCCTTGCATATGCTGATGCTCTGGGCATCAATTTGCAGACGGCTCAGAACTACATTTCTCGACACCATCAAAGCTATTGGCAACAGTATTCCAGCTATGAGTCACATCGTGAACATTTTCGACAACGAAGGCAGTATTCTGGAAGTGATTCTTACGAAAGAACCAGTCGCTCTTACGACCGAACCAGCAGCAATCGACAAACGTCCACACAAAATGGAGAACTCAAAGCTGCCTACGAAACATTGGGGGTGTCTTCGAACGACTCTGATAAAGTAGTAAAACGCGCATATCAGCGCAAGATAGCGGAAACGCACCCAGACAAATTTGAAGGTAGAGACTTACCCGCGTTTTTGATTGAAGCGGCAACAGCGAAAGCAAGTGAACTGAATGAAGCTTGGGATCTCGTAAAGAAATCACGCCGCATGTCGTGAATCGGGGCACTTATCGTAAACTTCTGGCGGAGAGGCAGGGATTCGAACCCTGGGTGCCCAAAGGACACACCTGATTTCGAGTCAGGCCCATTCGACCAACTCTGGCACCTCTCCGAAGGAAACATTAAATTTTATGTCCTAGTCTGATCGCATTTTCACAATTTTGGAACACCTGTACTGCCCAAATACAAACTGTTTTGCATGTACTTGCTACACCGCTAAACACTTCATAGCGAGTACGTGGCTGGATGATCAAAATCGAGTTTAGCTAGGTCACGTGAATCCAATCCGTGCCCTCTGCCTGCGACGCAATCCAAACTTCCATCGATTGACGATATTCATGGAAACACCTGCGTACTATTTCAGGATGATTGTTCTCCTGACTCAAATGACCGAGAACCAAGGATTGCATGTCAGAATGGTGTACTAGACTCACAAATTCTGCAGTCTGGTCGTTCGATAGGTGTCCTTCGTCCCCCGCAATTCGCACTTTCAGTGAGTACTGATACGGTCCGTTCCACAACATTTCCAAATCATGATTTGCTTCTACTAACAGTGAGTCACAGTGCCGGTAGTGTTCCACGACAGATTGCGTGAGAGAACCAATGTCTGTCAGGATTCCAAGCCTTCGATTAGCGTTTTCAATGACAAATTGAGATGGCTCTCGAGCATCGTGTGGTACTGCTACGGGGTGCACGACAAAATCTCCTACATCCACTGAATGCCCACACTGAATCTCTATGAACTTACATCGCTTCAGATCGACCCTCGACAAGGTTCCATTGGTCCCGTAGACGCTAACACCATACTTTCTTGCAAACGGACCGACACCACGGTGATGGTCGCCGTGTTCATGAGTAACAAATATTGCTTCTACTGTAGTAGGATTCACTCCCTTGTCAGTGAGCCGGTTTTCTGTTTCGCGACAGCCGAATCCACAATCAACTAATATTGTCGTTTGTGGTGAGACGATGACCGTGCAGTTACCACGACTACCACTACCGAGCGACGCATATTTCACGCCTCGATCCTAGTCAACATTGTCTTGATTCAGTTCGATACTTGTATGGGCTAGATTAGATGTTCTCGCACAATCAACAACAGTTCCCTAGCGAACTCAACCGGTAAAGGCTCTTCTGCTTCAACGTTTGCGAGCCGAACCGTATACCATTCGTCAGAATCTTCTGTCCCTTCGATATGGATCCGAACGATACTCGGATATCGCTTAGCCCCTTCGTTTCCAAATCGGATTAGCCGACGAAAGAAATGCTTTTCCTTACTCCGAAGGACGTTTTCTGACACTTCAATTTCAAAATAGCGGTTTCCGGACTCTTGGGAATGAATATCGATTTCGGCGTTATTCAGTGATTTCTGTATTGTCGCCCATGCTCTTGTGAAATCTACATATAGCCGCAATAACGGGAATCCATCCTCGTCTTCCACAACTTCAGCTTTGGGCTTGAGTGAAATGTTCGCGGCTTCGATGGAAACAGTAGGCGCAACATAGCCGGACGCATCATACTGCGCGAGATTGTTTAGAATCGCTCTTTCAATATCGATTGATGTCGAATTTTCTGGCCACTCGGTTGTTGATACTGCCTCATCGGATGGTTCGTTTATATAACGTAAATGTACTTCTGTTGAGCCTCTCCGAAAACCATTCTCTAATTGAACAGCTAACCAGTCCGCACCACCCTCGAGATCAGCGGTTTGTTTGCCCAATTCGATCAGTGCTCTAGGTGAATCAGTTTCAGCGCCCTCGAAAGAGATTCGATCGGAAAACAAAGCACCCTTACGTCGATCCTCATGGCGGATCACGATTCCAGAGTCTTGAATCCATTGTTTGATGACTGGCCATACAGTTTCTGCGGCGCGTTGTACCACCATCCAACTTCGATTAGGTCCGAGATTTTGAAGGCTCACGAGCTCTCGATCTGCATCGCCAACTATCTGTCTGGGGCGTGGTACTTCCCTTGTAAATGCTGGCGCTAACGGTCGATACTCGATTTCCGGTACAACCCACAGGTCTTCTACCTCGATAGGGTCCATGTGTGATGGAATGACAAGTTCTGGAGTACTACGAATATTGGTGTAGTCGTCCGCTCTGGTTACATCAATGTGTTCCCGATCATAGGCACTACAACCGTTCCATACCAAAACACCCAGCAATAGGATGACCGTGAAAATTTTCGAGTTTTTCATAACGCTTTTATCTTTAATAACTGGTTTCGGACAGAGGCATGATGTTCTTTCGCTAACGCTACCAATGGTAGCCTTACGCCAGGTGGAATTCGGTTCATCGTATGTAAAGCCCACTTAGCGGGTATGGGATTGGTTTGTATAAACAAAACGTCGTGCAGTGGTTGTAGCAACTGGTCCAATTCATTCGCTTCTGCGTTCTTCCCCGATAGGTAGCTCTGGCAAAACTTGGACATTAAATTTGGCACAACGTTCGCCGTCACGGAAATTGTACCGACTGCCCCATATTGCATCATTGTCAATGTTTGGGCGTCTTCACCCGAAAGGACTACGAATTTCTCTTCAACTCTTTCTTTAATCTCCAAAACTCTTTCAGGAGTGCCACTAGCCTCTTTTATACCAATGATGCGTTCATGTTGAGCTAGTCTTCCAACCGTTGGAGCGAGCAGATCGCAAGCGGTCCTTGAGGGAACGTTGTATAACACTATTGGCGAGTCTACTTGGTCTGCAATGGTGCTATAGTGTCGGTATAGACCTTCTTGGGGTGGTTTGTTGTAGTAAGGTGTGACAATTAGGCAAGCGTCCGCACCAGCTGCCCGTCCTGCATGCGTGAGCGCGAGTGCCTGTTGTGTTGAATTCGCTCCTGTACCCGCGATCACAGGAATGCGACCATCTACTCGATTTACGACCGCGGCAATGACTGCCGCTTGCTCCGTGACGGTCAGAGTGGCGGACTCACCTGTCGTTCCAACGGGTACGATTCCGTGGGTACCTTCTTCTAGGTGCCAGTCGACTAGTGCATCCAAGCTCTTCCAATCGACTACTCCATCCTCTGCCATGGGCGTCACCAAGGCGACGATACTACCTCTGAGTAATCCGTTTTCGATAGTCAAATTCAACAGTCCTACTTCGGGTTAAAGCACAAAACATCCATTACTTGATTACGGCGACGCTATTATTGGTTCTTCGCGCGGCCAAGCTTCCGCTACTGCTTTGATAAAGATCGCTAACGGAATCGCAAAGAACAAACCCCACACCCCACCTAATCCACCGAACACCAAAACTGCTGCCACTATCGCTAACGGATGAAGCTTTACAACTTCGGCAAATAGTAAGGGTACGAGTAAGTTTCCATCGAGAGCTTGGATTACTGCGTATGCCAAAACAATCCACAGGAACTCAGCACTCAACCCAAACTGCATAAGCGCGACAACTACAACGGGTATAGTCACAACCGCAGCGCCAATAATCGGAAATATTACCGACAAGCCGACGAGAAGCGCGAGCAAGGCTGCATACTTCAAACCAAGAAGTATGAAGGCAACGTAAGTAACAGTTCCAACGATCAATATCTCTAAAAATTTACCTCGAATATAGCTACCTAGTTGCATAGCAACATCTTGACCTATACGATCAATAATGGGTCGTTTCTTGGGCAAGAAACGCGCGAAATACTGCTTGAGAGTCTCACGATCTTTCAGAAAGAAAAACATCGCAATGGGTACGAGTAATAGAAAGACTACAGTCGCGATCAAATTCGGCAGCTGTTTAACGAACCAAGTTAAGCTCGCTGTACCAGAATCTCTCAGTGTAGTACGAAATTCAGCAAGGACTTCGTCGACTAGTGCGGTCGATAGCAGGGCAGGATAATCTTCACTGAAGTTATACAGTGCGTCTTCGATTGCGTCTGCCAATTTGGGTAATTGTTCGAGCACTTCTTGAAGTTGGGTCCATACGACCGGAAGAATTACCAGCACTAACGCAAACAAACCGCCCACAAACAATAACATCGCGATGATTACAGCTAACAAGTGGGGTACTCTCCACTTCACGAGACGATCTACGATGCCCTGCAAGACGTATGCAAACACAAACCCAATTAGCACTGGTGCAAGATATCGTCCGATGGTGAGCAGCAATAGCAAGAATACCAAGGCTGCAACGAGAAGATAAATGGTTTCGGTATTTGAGAAGTACCGGTTAATCCATTGTTTAACGACCTCTACAAATTGCATGCTTTATCAAACAGCATTCTTTTGCAACAAATACGAAAATACTCCATCCCTTTCTGTTGACTCTAACAGTGTGTGCCGACTGTGTAGTGAGAACACTTGAAAGTCCTTCACGGATCCTGGATCGGTCGCATACACCCGAAGAAGACCACCCGGTGGGATGTCTTTGAGTGCTTTTTTTGTTTTCAGAAGAGGCATTGGACATTGAAGTCCTTTGACATCCAGTACAACGACCAGCTCATTTTCCATGATCAGCTACCGTGTGTTACCTCCAAAAAAACTAGCCCTTCGACGGGGCTCGGTGTGCGCATACAATAGAATATAGAATTACTTAGAGTGTGCAACTATCGCGTTGCAAAAACATCTAAAGTATAAAGTTAGACGCATGAATACCCCGTTAAGTTTCGCGTTCAAAGTCGCGACAGGACTCTTTGTAACACTCGTTCTCTCAAGTAATGTGAGTGCAGAAGATACTCTCTTACCTGATCTCGGCGACAGAGAGTCCGCAGCCCTCTCCCCCTATGAAGAGGCAAATTTGGGGAGAGCGTTTTTGATGCACGTCCACCGCAATATTCCCACAGTGGATGATCCAATTCTTAAATATTTCGTGCGTAACAACCTTTTCGAACTCGCCGAACATTCTGACCTTAAAGTTTCCAATCTGACTCCAATCGTCGTCGACTCAAATGAGCTTAACGCATTCGCCGCGCCCGGTGGCGTCATCGGGATAAATTTAGGATTGTTAATTTTTGCAGACGACATTCATCAGTACTCATCCGTAGTCGCTCATGAACTGGCGCATTTGAGTCAGCGGCACTTCGCTCGTCGCGTAGATCAGGCGCGGCAATTGGGGGTATCACACTTATTGGGATTTCTAACTTCGGCGGCGATCTTTGCTGCGGGTGGCACTGATCCAGGGCTTGCTGCTATGGCAGTCAGTAACTCTTTAAACCAAAATCTCGGCTTTAAGTACAGTCGAATTCAAGAACACGAAGCAGATCGCATCGGCTTAAATGCGTTAACAGATGCTGGGTTCGATCCCATGGGTGCAGTTCGTATGTTCGAACGAATGAAGGAACGATTCAGGTATGCTTCCTCCTCAGAATCATATTTTCTACGGACCCACCCACTCACCGACGAACGAATATCTGATTTGCGAAACCATGCACAGACTACTGAAGAAACAGAGTTCGAACAGTCTTTGGAATACCAATTGATGCGAGTTCGTGTAACACACCGATATTTCGACACCGGCGGTGCCGCGATGGCTCATGCAGAATCGTTAGACGGCGATGCGCTGCACGAGAAATACGATCTCGCTCTAGCGCTCGTGCGAAATAATGAGCAAACGCGGGCTGTCGAATTGATGGAAGAGGTGTACGACGCGGATCCGAATAGCATCGTAGTGATTGCATGCTTCGCCGATTTGCTTATTAAAGCAAACCAAGGGGAGCGCGCTCTAAAGCTTGTTGACGCCGCTCTAGCCAACACCCCGAACAACGAACCCTTATCTTTGCTAAAAGCTCGTGCACTTCGTTCGTTGGAAAGGTATGAAGACGCTACGAGCATCGTCAAACGTATCGTACGCCAGTCGAGTAATGACCCCGATCTCTGGTTAGAACTGGAAGTTATAGCTGGGCTTGCAAAGAACATTTTTGAAGTTCATCGTGCTCGCGCAGAGAGGTATGCTCTGCGTGGTCAGTTTCCTGCCGCGATCGAGAATCTTCAGCTCGCGAAAAAACTAATTGAAGATAAGAGCTCTATTCTTGAAGCGAGCTTGAACCAACGGATTCAGGAATTACGAAAAGCCGCAGCACTGAATTCCTGATTACCGAAACTCCGTTACCGGGGGAAGTCTAACATTCGTTGCAACGGGATCATAGCACGTTCTCCCATCGCTGGATCTACATGAATTTCGTTGTCGAAATTTTCTAAGCTGTGCTTTAGTGTCTTGAGTTCGTTCATAGCCATCCAAGGACAATGTGCGCAGCTCTTACAGGTAGCGCCATCCCCAGCGGTCGGGGCTTCAATAAAACGCTTTTGCGGTTCTGCGCGGCGTAATTGGTGAAACAGACCACGATCGGTCGCGACGATAAAGACATTCTGTGGAAGCTCTGAAGCAGCTCGCAATATTTGACTCGTCGAACCAACGACATCCGCTAATTCGATCACCGACGATGGAGATTCGGGATGTACCAAGATTCCCGCGTCTGGATAGACCTTTTTCATATCCAACAGAGCTTGATGCTTGAACTCTTCATGCACCACACAAGCACCCGACCAAAGCAACATGTCCGCTTTAGTTTTTTGTTGGATGTAATGTCCAAGGTGTTTGTCTGGAGCCCACAAGATTTGTTCTCCTTGAGTCTTCAGATGCTCGACAATTTTGTGACCAACACTAGAAGTTACAACCCAATCTGATAAAGCTTTCACGGCTACAGATGTGTTGGCGTACACGACGACTGTACGGTCGGAGTGTTCTTCACAAAAAGCTCTAAATTCATCTGGGGGACAACCTAAATCGAGGGAACACTCAGCTTTAAGAGTAGGCATCAAGACTGTTTTCTCTGGAGACAATACCTTTGCGGTCTCGCCCATGAATCGAACCCCAGACACCACGAGCACAGGAGCCGGGTGATCACGACCAAATCTTGCCATCTCCAACGAGTCCGAGACACACCCTCCAGTTTCATGAGCTATATCTTGAACATCACCGTCGACATAGTAGTGTGCGACGAGAACAGCATTGCGCTTGTTTAACAATTCCGTTATCTCGTGCTTCAACCGTACGACTTGGTCTTTGGACAAGTCTTCTGGTTTGAAATTTGGAACGTCCTCTAGAGCGAGCGTGTAGTCTTTAGCTATTTCCAGCATTCGATGTCTCTATGCTCCGCAGACGAACGATTCGGTAGGATTCATGGTGTAAATTTTAATTTTTAGTCCCTACTGCTATTGAGATTGCTGAACAATTTTCCATAAAATTGTTCAGCCAAATGGACTCCTCATGGGACAACTGTATATTATGACTGCCCTTTCGGTTGTAAAACACGACACTGTTGTTTTGGACACGGACGGAATTACTTTGTACAACGGAGACTTCTTGAGACTCGATGGAATCGAGTCGCAGTCTATTGATTTGATTGTTACTTCGCCGCCCTATAACATCGACGTCGAATATGGTTCCACGAACGATAACCTTTCCTATGACGAGTACCTAAATTTCTCAGATGAATGGTTACGTAAATGCTACGACCTATGTCGGTTTGATGGTCGATTGTGTCTCAACATACCACTTGACAAAAACAAGGGCGGACAGCAATCGGTATGTGCAGATTTCACGACCATCGCCAAGAGTATCGGCTGGCGCTATCACTCTTCGATTATTTGGAACGAAGGAAACGTGTCTCGGCGCACTGCTTGGGGATCTTGGTTGTCAGCGTCCGCTCCTTACGTGATTGCACCCGTAGAAACAATTGTCGTTTTGTACAAAGAATCATGGAAAAAGACTAGAGGTGAAAGAAAGAGCGACATTGAACGGCAAGAGTTCATCGACTGGACAAACGGACTGTGGACGTTCAACGGACAAAGTAAAAAGGGTGCCGGGGGGCACCCAACAGCATTCCCGCTCGAATTGCCGAAACGATGTATCAAACTGTTCAGCTTTGTTGGAGACACTATTTTTGACCCGTTCGTTGGCAGCGGCTCATCTTTAATCGCCGCTAGTACTCTAGGGCGAAGAGGAATTGGCGTCGAAATAGACTCCAATTACTGCCAGATTGCGTTGAACCGGTTAGAAAAAGAAGCGAGTGTATACCACGGACGCATTCTATGAGCGAGACACTGTGTAAAAAGGACTTCTTCGATAGAATTTGCCCAGACAATCGCCCTTGTCCGTGACGCAACTCAAGGATTCGTTTTCAGATGGACAAGTCAGTTCTGAAGTGTAAGTTTGATACGCGACGACTGTTTGATACTATAAACCGTGTTCAGTGAACACTCCGAGGCACAGGGCTTGAGCCTCTTTTGATCATTTAACTTTCACAAATTTTTAATTAACAAGGAGACTATCTTGGGACTATTGGATGGAAAAGTAGTTGTCATAACCGGAGCTGGTGGTGGTTTAGGACGTGAATATGCATTGTTGCTCGCGAAAGAAGGGGCAAATATCGTAGTGAACGACTTGGGTGGTGCGCGAGACGGTACTGGTGGTAACCAGAGCATGGCTGATTCAGTAGTCGAAGAAATCGTACAAGCTGGAGGTCGCGCAGTCGCAAACTATGGGAGCGTTGCAGATAAGAGCGATGCTCAACAAATGATCCAGGATGGCGTCGAAAACTTCGGAAAGATCGACATTCTGATAGCAAACGCCGGCATCCTGCGCGATAAGACTTTTAAAAACATGACCGATGAGATGTGGGATACGGTGATGGACGTTCACCTCAAAGGTACATACTTCACGGTGAAAGCTGCCTACGACCAAATGTTAGCACAAGGTCATGGCGGTCGGATTCTGATGACAAGTTCGACGTCTGGTCTGTTCGGCAATTTTGGTCAAACCAATTATGGCGCTGCAAAAGCCGGAATCGCCGGCTTGGCGCGTAGCTTGTACCTAGAAGGGAGCAAGTACGGCGTAAACGTCAACGTAATTGCACCGACCGCGTGGTCAAGGTTAACCGAAGACATTTTCGATGAGGCAGTCAAAGATCAACTAGCTCCCGAGAAAGTCGCACCGATGGTAGTATGGTTGTGTACTGATGCAGCGAAGGACATTACCGGTCGAACATGGCTCGTCGCTGGAAACAGAGTGGCTCTACTGAGTTGGAATCTACAACCGTTAGCAGTCAAAGATGAAGAGCAAGGACCGTGGGACCTTGACGAGTTGGGTAAGCACATTCTCCATTCGCAAGAATCTTGGCCGGCGATCAATCCATTGTTAGCACTGAAGTAACTACGTGATCTGATATCAGTGGGAACTTCGATTCCGCAGCCACAATGTAACAAGACACGTTACTTAGTGATGGTGCGATGTGCGCCAACACCGAAAACCGCAAGGGCAATGGTCAATACTAAGAGTCCGCCGGCAAAGGAAAATGCGAAGTCGATTCCCATTGCATCCGCTAACATTCCCAACGGCAACGCGCTGAATGGCATCATACCGTGAGCTATCATGTCTATGCTCATGATGCGTCCCAACAAACTAGTTCGGACATGACTCTGCAATAAGGAGCGATTTAACGCCATGGCGGCACCGGCGAACCAACCGATTAGACCCCACAACACAAACGCCAGCCACATCCTACTTGTAAATCCAAGAATAAAAATCAGTGCTCCCCAGGAAATTTGAAGTCCAATTAGCCATAGACCCTGACGGCGAATGTCACTCGCCCATACGACCGTGAATGATCCAATGATCGAACCAATCCCCAGAGTTGCTAATAGGAATCCATACTCCCTGGCACTTCCCTGTAATACACTCTCGTTGAATGCAGGTAAAAATGTATTTAAAGAGTGTCCAAACATATAGGCAAATACAGACAAAAGTACTAACGAAAAAACGATCCGTTTGTGTACAAAAAACTCGGCTACCTCGTACAAATCTCGCTTGAGACTAGACTCATTAGAAGCTTCTGTTGCTTTACCTGGAACAGTGATAGTCATCGAGATCAATGAAGCCAGGAGATAGAGACTCGCAATAACAAGGAAAACGATTCCCACTGCAAGTTCGCTACTTTGGTCCCCCGCAGCAATCCAGTAGATCAGCAAACCAGCTAATGCGGGTCCACCAACTCGTGAAATATTCACCGCAGTGGCACTGAGCGCGAGTGCAGAGAAAACCACGTCTTGCTTGACTACATGCGGAACAATAGCCTGTCGCGCGGGAAACGACAGTGCCAGAATAGATCCATTCAAGATGCCAAAGAATATAAAGTGAGCGAATGCAATTCGATTTCCTAGTATTAAAAGTCCCATGACCATCGTAGCTCCCGCGTTGAGGGCATGCGCGACAACGATTATCGTTCTCTTTGCGATGCGGTCCGCCAATACTCCACCAGGAAGCGAAAGAAATATCTGTGGAAGAGTGAATGCCATAAGCACCCATGCCAAGTCACTATTCGACTGGTTAATGTCGTAGACGTACCAACCCCGAGCAACATACTGCATATTCATGGCCAGTGCGGTGGCTAGAGTACCAATCCAGACTCGAGCGTAATTGACCGACAAAAAGAGCTTTCGCATTGCAAAAAATTAAAGCAAAAAACTGTATTTGAAGCGGGCTAAAGACGGATACTAAGCTAGTTCGGTTTTCTACTAACCAACCGTACTAAATCAGAGTCCTCATACCGACAACCACCGTTCGGACACGTCGATTCAATCGATCGACGAGGGATCCGAAAATTGTTTCAAATTCACGTTGGTTTGGCTTCGTTTACCTCTTCAATCCATTCCGTGGGATCAAAACAGACTGAAAAAAACTTCCGACTCTCCAAAAATTTATACCAAACAACGATCTCATTCAACCTGACTTAAGTACTCAAACAAAACAATCTTCTGATTGTCTCCTAAGTACTATCATCACTCACAATGGATGTCGTGAGCGAAGCTCTCGGCCACCAAAGAAGTGTCAAGTAATAAACCAGGATGAGGGTCAATAGAAAACCACCTCCTACCATCGTATATTGCAGCCCAACAGTGGGTTCTTCATAAATCTCTGCGGCGGAAAAACCTCCGAATACAAATAGCAGTGTACCGAAACAAAATGCTAGTGCCAAAGTGAGAAATATAGTGAGACACGTTATACACGTACACTTGAATGGCTTTTCGACTGCACATAGGATCCCACGAAGTAATGCAGAAAAGTAGCTCGACCTAATTTTTTCGAAGGTCGCATAACGGGTTCGTAGTCTACCAAAAACAAAGACCCCACTCCAAGTAAGCGCGACTCCCGTGGCGATGAATGTGAGTCTACCAAAAGTCCAAAACGCATCGTTTCGTTGGATTCCCAAGAGATTTTCTTTAATCTGCCAAAAAAGCGCTTGCAAACCGACTGGCAAAACCACAAAACAAAGACCACACCATGCTAGAAACAATGCAACTACTCGAAAATCATTCGTTACGGCAACACCGCTAGTCCATATGGCGTGCTGCACCCGCGCAAACATTACGAGTGGAAAGATGAGCACAGACAAAAACAACGGAGTCAAAGGACCCCAAATGACTGTTGCGAGTGCAAAAAACACTAGGACAAGCAATATCTGAATACCAATCCACAATCGCATTAGTTGTTGTCCTCCGCTTGGACGGACTATCGAATAATCTATTAGCTTAGAAGTTGAACGCCTTGTAAAGTAACTAACGAGGATCTACAGAAAACATCGGGACTAAATGATATCTATAACGAAATTTTTATGCAGTTTGACAGCGACTTGCGCCGATCTATGACGTGGTGAGATGCAACTTGAGACGTCTAATGAACAATTTCGTTCGTCATCGTATAGTGGAGTACTGGGAGAAAAAAGAGTTCAGCGCGGAACTTAGTTCCCAGTTATGGCTCGAAGGGTTCGCTCAATCTGAGTTGAATTCAATTTCAATACACCGACACAACACGATGGGGTTCAGTTTACGAGTCGAACAGATTTCAGTGTAGAAAAACAAATCACTATCGTTTTCTATAAAGTGGTGACGATAGACGACGCTCGCAAAGAATCTACAAGCGATCAACAGAAAAATCGATTGACGGATTCGGTTAACTCTTGCGTAATCGCTAAGAACTTCACCTAAAATACGCCATTCTGAAATGGGTCGTTAGCTCAGCTGGTAGAGCACCGGGCTTTTAACCCGTGAGTCCTGGGTTCGAGTCCCAGACGACCCACCACTCTCTTACACAGCAGCTGATCTAGCCTGTAGGATCACTCAGTAGACTCTTCGTCGTTTTCGGCTTCTCGTAGCGTTGTCGCGTACTCTTTCGCCAATCGAGCAGCACTCGTACCTGGATACTCCTGTACAACCTCGTCCAAATAGTCCAGTGCGGTTGAGCTGTCCCCAAGTTCGTCGTAGATGGTCCCTAACTTGTACTTCGCCTCACCAACTTTCGCGTGTTCTGGGTGTAAGCGAATAAGTTGCACAAAATTCTGTCTGGCTTCCTCTAGTTCCTTCGGGTCCTTTGTTCTATACAGTTCGCCCAAGTAATAAAAACCCATCGGTACGTGATTTCCATTTGGATATGTTTCGATCATCTCATTTAGAACAGAAATTGCTTCGTCATACTCCTGCTCCCCGATGTGGTTGACTGCTGTTCGATACATCCCACCCTCGGTGCTGCGATCTGGATCAAGTACATCCACATCGCCTGATTGCAATGTAGCTTGACCCGACAACGCGCGAACGCGCTCGTCGAGGTCCGTATATCGCTCGCGGTTTTCTTGGCGCATCTTATCGAGCTCATATTCCAGCGTTTCGATGCGGCCAACCAAAGTACGATTCTCACTCTCGAGATCGTTTAATTTTTTAAAGAGGATGGTGAGATTGAGATTGCTGTTTTCTGGATTCTCAGATTCTGTCGTACCGGCTTCATCCTGATCAACTTCAGTACTATTGTCCTCATCCAAGAAGTTGTCTACCTGGGCAAACGTCACACCACAGGAAAGAATTGTGGCGCACATTCCAGCAACCCAATATCGAGGTGACTGCCGACCTATCATGGTTTGTCTCGCGACCTCGCGCGAACCCGTTGTTATCTAATATCAATCACCGCGCGGCGGTTCTTTGCCCAAGCGGCTTCAGTACTCGCAGTGTCGAGGGGAACTTCTTCACCGAAGGTTGCAGTAGTAATTTGTGATGCGCGAACTCCAGCTGACATCAGAAAGTCTGCGACTGCTTTTGCTCTGCGCTCACCTAGAGCTAAGTTGTACTCTCGAGTTCCACGTTCATCACAGTGTCCACTGATGGTCGCATTTCGGTCACGGTGTTCAACGAGTCTCTTGGCTATCTGTTGTAACCTTGTGAAGTCCGCAGTTGATATGTCAGACTTGTCAAATTCAAAGTTAAAAGTCGTGTTGATTGCTTTACCATCGTCGTCCGTCGGTACCAAGACTTCATTACCTTCTTCGTCGGTACCCGCTACGAAATCTGGCGGATCTTCAGGTTCGGGTTCTTCCGGTGGTGGTGGCGGCGGTGGTGGCGGCGGTGGTGGCGCTGGCGCTACCTCACCTGGATCTGTAGTGCCGTCTGCAGTGTCGGTATCAGCACCGCAGGGTAGTAAAGCACATGAAGAAAGCAATACCGCTAGAACACCTAACAGTAGCCATGTCGTAAGCTTATTGGCTTCCATGCAAAAATACTCCAATAGTTATAGTTGTTGAAAAGTTAAGGTCGTCGACAAAAAGGGTGACCAAGCAGGTTCCTGAACGTCGCCTTCAGAAGACGGCAGCCTGAACTCCACCTGTCCATCAACCGAGACAATTCCTAATATCCCTTTACCCTGCTCTTTCGTCGCGAAAATTATCATCGATCCATTCGGAGCAACTGACGGTGATTCATCTAGTACGTTCTTCGTCAATACGATGTTGTCACCAGAATTATCCAAAGCAGTCCAAACAATATGATAAGTACGATCGATGCGATGCACAAACAACATGTGCTTGCCATCGGGTAATATTCTCGGACGCGCGTTGTAATCGCCTTGATATGTCAATCTTTTCGATTTCAAAGAATCAATGTTGATCCGATAAATCTGAGGGTTGCCACTGCGATCCGACATAAAAACAATCTCTTCACCATCCAAGGCCCACACGGGCTCGGTGTCGATCGCACGGTGTGTGGTGATGCGTTTGAATTTACGAGTAGCAATGTCCATGATGTAGATCTCTGGATTACCATCTCGCGACAAGCTCATAGCAAGACGTTTACCATCAGGCGAGAATTCTGGTGAACTATTGATGCCTTCAAACGCGGCAACCACTTCTCTTTCTCCTGAGTAGATTTCATGTACAACGATATTGGGAGTCCCAGTTTCAAAAGAGACATACGCGATCGTCTCTCCGTCGGGAGCCCATGTAGGGGACATAATGGGTTGAAGCGACTCTAGTACCCGTTGCGCGTTTTCGCCATCTGAATCGGCAATCTCTAGACGCCAACTGGGGGTTGCGGTCCCGCGACCCTCCACCAGAACATACATAACTTTTGTCGAAAATGCACCTGGTATATCCGTGATCCCCTCAAACACTTTGTCCGCAACCATGTGTGCAATTTCACGGTGTTGGCTTGTTACGCCTGAAACTTTACCGGCGATCAGTTTACGCTCCAAACTCACATCAAATGCGTAGAAAGTAGCGGTTAACTCATCCTCTTCCTGTTCGATCTGGCCAATGACAACGTAGTCCGTTCCTAGCACTCTCCAGTCGCGGAAATTCACTTCATTGGGTGTTTGTGGCAAGGAAAGCATGTCCTCAGCGGCAATCGGCGCGAACTGCCCACTACGATAGAGATCGAACTCGACAATCGAAGCCATATCTTTCACACCTTCAGGTGTGCCGAATGGTACGACGGCAATCTTACTTGCTTTGTCATTACCCTGTGTAATGACAATTTCTAACGGTAGGACCGGGAGCGCAACTAGGAGTAGTAGGAAGCCGAGAGTTACACGATTCACCGGAGCAGGTCCTCTGGCTTGAATCGAAGCTTAAATACTCTGAAATTTCTTTCGAACAATTCCGTGTTCTCTGGTACCGTAAATCTTTTTACGTCTTTTACCGCCTTTTCCGCGGATCGGTCAAAGGCGTCATTTCCACTAGATTCTACTACATTTACCGTGTTCAATTCGCCGCTGGGGAAAAGTTCAACTTGCAATGTCACTTCCATTCCTCTTCTTGCACTCGGTGGACGGTCCCACTTGGCCGAAATCGCAGTGTTAATTAGGTTGACGTACGTTGCGCTTTCTTCGTCAAGCGCTAGGTCGGCTAAAGATTGTATCGTTTCCGAGATGTCTTCATCCAGAGTGGAATCACGAAGTTCCTCTAAAGTTTCCAATCGCTTTTGAGACTCCTCGGACAAATCTAAATCGTCGAGAATGTCCTTCTCTTCTTCTGCCGTGGGGGTTGACACGGTTTCTGGCAAGGGAATCATCGGGGATAGACTTGGCGGTGCTTCCATCTCACGCGTACTCTCTTGAGCATCCAATATGATTAGAGTCGCTCGGACCACTTTTGGCTGGAGTATGACTTCTTCAGACTGAAACTTCAACCCATCTACTAGTGCGAATTGAAAAAGTAGAGCTGCAGCATGGAGCAGAAGTGCCAGCACAAATGCTATCCCATAATTTCGAAGCCAATCCATGGATATTAAATCTCCTCTGGCTCTGTGACCAAGCCAACATCGTCTGCCCCGGCTTCCTTAAGTGCATGTATGACTTGCATGACGTACCCATAGTCTAAAGCTTGATCACCACGAACAAACACCGGTACGTTGGGCCGAGCACTTAACACCCTACTTGTTCGTTCCTCCATTTCTTCAAATGTAATGAATGAATCCTCGTCAAAATTCTCCGAGACACCCACATTAACGTAGATTCGTTTATCGGCCCGTACAGTTACCACCAAAGGATCTTCGTCATAGTCTTCAAGGGTGCCGGAAGAGTCTTGCGGCAAGTTTACCTCAATGCCTTGGTTTAGAAGTGGTACCGTCACCATAGAAACAATTAATAGAACCAACATCACGTCAATCAATGGCACAATGTTGATCTGTGACATAGGCTGGCGGCGTTTTGCCATTATTGCGCTTGACCTCTGGCAGCCCGATAGAGTATCGATACAAGCTCGTCGATGAGACTGTCATAGCGCTTCATGAGCATCTCAATACGCGCAGTATAACGGTTGAACGCGATTACAGCTGGAATGGCAGCAATTAGCCCCATTGCAGTCACCACAAGTACTTCTGAAATCCCAGGTGCTAAGGATGCTAGAGTCGCCTGGCTCATGCGTCCTAATTCCGCAAACAAGTAAATCAGTCCAATCACCGTTCCGAGCAAGCCAACGTAGGGGCTGACCGAACCGACCGACGCAAGAAAACCCAAATGTGTCTCAAGAAGTTCTTCCTCTCGTGTTACCGCAACTCGAGTAGCTCTTGTAACTGAAATCTGTACTGCGTCAGCATCAACACTACCTTCGACATTCATTCTTTCAAATTCATGGAACCCTGCAACGAATATACGTTCGATACCCGACACCGTAGCGGGTTCTTCGGACAATTCTGAGTACAGTTGACGGAGATCCGTCCCACCCCAAAACAAGTCTTCGAAGTCTGCGAGTTCTTGCTTCGCACGTCTTAACGCGATATAGCGTACTAAGATCATGGTCCAAGAAACCACGGAAGCTATTACTAGAAGGAAAACAATCGCGAGAACTGGGGGCGACGCGTTTTTTATAAAGGCTAAAAAGGCAAAAATCGGAATATCCTCCTTGGTACTTCTTAACGATCCGTGTTTGTTTGATTATCCACAAAGTCTAGACCAAAATTGCTGATGCCAAGATGATCCCATGCTAGTCTTGTAGCGACGCGTCCCTGTCGAGTTCGCATAAGAAAACCCTGCTGAATCAAGAATGGTTCCACTACTTCTTCAAGTGTATCGCGTTCTTCTCCTAGTGAGGCTGACAGCGTCTCAATACCGACTGGACCACCTTGGTATTTCTGAACGACAGAGTTTAAGTATTTCAAATCTAACGAATCGAGTCCTGCCTGATCAACTTCGAACAGACTCAAGGCCTGATCCGCGATGTCCTTAGTAATGACACCATCGGCTCGGACTTGTGCAAAGTCTCGAACCAATCGCAACAGTCTATTTGCCACTCGCGGAGTCGCTCGAGACCGACGTGCGATCTCATGTGCGCCGTCATCGTGAATCGAAATCGAAAGCTTTCGAGCGGAGCGTAACACAATCTGCGCGAGGTCATCATGCGCGTAATATTCCAAGTGTAACACGATGTCGAACCGATCCAACAGAGGATTCGTTAATAACCCAACTCGAGTCGTCGCGCCAACGATCGTAAAGGGCGGTAGCTCCATCCTTATTGACCGCGCACTGGGACCTTCTCCGAGCAAGATATCAAACTTGTACTCTTCCATAGCAGGATAAAGAATCTCTTCTACCGCGACCGGCATTCGGTGACACTCATCAATGAACAACGTTCCTTGTTTTTCCAAATTTGTTAGAATCGCCGCCATATCGCCCGGTTTATCCAGTACTGGTCCCGAAGTAATCCGAAGTGGCGATTGCATTTCGTTCGCGAGAATGAGCGCTAAGGTTGTTTTGCCCAGTCCGGGGGGGCCGTGAAAAAGTACATGAGAAAGGTTTTCGTCACGTTGGCGCGCTGCTTCAATGAAGATTGTGAGTCGTTCCTTCAGTGACTCTTGGCCGACAAATTCGTCCAGCGAGACTGGGCGTAATTGCCGATCAAAACTAGCTTCATCTTGTTGTAGGTGCGCATCTAACACTCGAACCTGATCAGCTTGCACCGTCATTTTGTCGAGGCCAAGTGTCGGAGCGCGGCGCGCACTAAATCTTCGATGGATATACCGTCATGCCAATTTGCTTCCACCGCGCGGCGAGCATCTCCTTGACGATAGCCCAAATTCACTAGGGCGCGTTCTGCTTCATTGAGGTCAGAGGATTGGTCTATGGAACTACTCACTGCAAGGGGTAAGTCGTCGAGCCGATTCGCAAGATCAACAACAATTCGCTCCGCTCCGCGTTTCCCAATACCCTTGACTCGAGTCAAAAAACCGATGTCGCGGTCCTGTGCTATGCGATTCAACTGCTCTAGAGAGTACGTGGACAGAATGGCTAATGCACTTCGAGGACCGACGCTTGGGATTTTGATGAGAATTCGAAAAAAATCTCTCATCGCGTTGTTGGTAAATCCATATAGTGTGTGAGCATCCTGCTGTATGACTTCGTGCACATACAACGTGCACTTGGTTCCGGATGATACATCGTCGAAGGTAGATGGTGGTACTTCGACTTCGTACCCTAAGCCATTTATATCTACTAATGCAGTATTTTCGTTAATTTCGACAAACTTTCCAACTATTCGACTGAGCATGAGTAATAGATGTATGGGTGAATTGTGAATTTAGTCTCGGTATAAGTCGCGTGGGTTTAACTGTCCCCGACCCTCTTGGCTTCCGGTTTGCACGCTATAGACATGACATATCGCGATTGCAAGAGCATCAGACGCGTCCGTGCTCATGGTCCCATCTAGACGCAACAGATTCTTTACCATGTACTGTACTTGTTGCTTAGTGGCACTTCCGGTCCCAACTAACACTTTCTTGACCTGACGCGCGCTGTGTTCGACTATAGTTATTTCCCGTGCGAGCACCGCGGCTAGGGCTGCTCCACGTGCCTGTCCTAACTTTAGCGCGGAGTTGGGGTTCTCAGCCATGAACACTCCCTCAACGGCACAAATATCGGCGGTGTATTCGGACAATACAAGATCCACTCCATCGTAGATATCCCGCAATCGTTCAAAAAAGCTCTTTTGTTGCGTTTTAATACTCCCGGACGCGATATATCGTAAGTCTGAACCACGACACGAGATTAAACCATATCCTGTCGCGCGAGAACCAGGATCTATCCCGATGATGGTTGTCATCCCGATTCTGAGAGGTCACTTAGCTCTGCGTTCGTGTAAACGCTTTGAACGTCGTCCAACTCTTCCAACGCGTCCACTAGGTTTAGAGTCTTTTCAGTCAGTGCTTCGTCACAACTAGTGGTAGTTGAAGGCCACATTGTGGTTTCCGCGTGTAGTGGTACGCAATCAGTCTCTCTGAACGCTGCCAACACCTCGCTAAAAGTCTCAAATGTGGTGAATACTACAGAGTTTCCTTCATCGTCGTTCTCGACATCTTCGGCACCGGATTCGAGTGCTAACTCCATTATGATGTCTTCGTCGGTGGTTCGATCAAAATGTAAGACACCACGGCGATCAAATTGAAAAGCTACCGAACCAGTAGTGCCTAAGGATCCACCGTATTTGGAGAAAGCATGGCGTACAGCTGCGACTGTGCGATTCCGATTGTCGGTCATCGTCTCGACTAAAAACGCAACACCACCCGGTCCATAGCCTTCGTAGGTGATTTCGTCCAGTGCTACTTCGTCACCGTTGCCTGCTCCGCGTGCAATCGCCCTATCGATTGTGTCTTTTGGCATATTAACGGTAAGCGCGTTATCCATCGCCGCGCGGAGACGTGGGTTGTCTGCTGGGCTCGCACCACCCAGCCGTGCTGCGACGGTCAGTTCCCGAATAACTTTCGTCCAAACTTTCGCGCGCTTTGCATCTTGTCTGGCTTTACGATGTTTGATGTTCGCCCACTTAGAATGACCAGCCATTACCTACTCTCCTTCCGTAAGGTTAGGTTTAACTCTCTGAGCTGCGCGTGATCAATCTCGCTTGGCGCGTGGGTCATGGAACATGAAGCTGTCTGCGTCTTGGGGAATGCAATTACATCTCGAATTGACTGTGCACCGGTCAAAATCATGACAAGGCGATCAATCCCTAATGCAATACCACCGTGTGGTGGGCAACCCAACTTTAACGCGTCTAGTAAAAAACCAAACTTGACTTGAGCTTCCTGAGATATCCCAAGCACACTGAACACTGCCTGTTGCATTTCGAGATCGTGTATTCTCAACGATCCTCCACCGATTTCGTACCCATTTATCACCACATCGTATGCATGAGCTTTGGCGTCGTATGGATTTGAGTTGAATTCAGCTAGTGAGCAGGTAGGTCGGGTAAACGGGTGATGAGCCGGTGAATGACCCTGGTCTTGATCGAGCTCAAACATTGGCCAATCTACGATCCAGCACGGGTAGAACCCCTGTTCGATCAGTTCAAGATTTTTCGCGACGCGATCGCGTAATTCACTGAGAAATACATTTGCTGTCTGAGACTTGTCAGCCCCGAAAAAGAGAATGTCCCCAGATGCCGCCTCACACCGAGTCAGAATCTCCGACAGTTCTCGATCTGTTAAAAATTTTAGGATCGGCGATTGCAAACCGTCTCGACCGGTTGAACGATCCTTTACCCGAATGTACGCTAGTCCTTGCGCACCGAATTTCTTAACAAATTCCACTAATTCATCCAACTGTTTTCGAGAAAGCTGGTCTACACTAGCCGGTACCTTTAACACCGCTACTCGGGAGTTCGAGTCGTTTGCCGGAGCCGAGAACACTTTAAAATCGCTGTCAACCACTAAATCGTCGATGTCAACTAGCTGTAGTGGATTGCGTAAATCAGGTTTATCCGATCCATAACGATACATTGCTTCAGCGTATTTAATAACCGGAAACTCTCCAAGATCCACTTCCAGTTGAACTCTAAACAAACCAACTAACATCGTTTCGACTAAGTTCATGATTTCCGCTTCGTCCACGAAGGAGGCTTCAACGTCGAGTTGAGTAAACTCCGGTTGGCGATCACTGCGCATGTCTTCGTCTCGGTAACAACGAGCAATCTGATAGTAGCGATCCAGCCCAGAAACCATTAAGAGTTGCTTAAAAATCTGTGGAGACTGAGGTAATGCATAGAAGTTTCCAGGATGAACTCTGCTCGGCACAAGGTAATCCCGCGCACCCTCTGGTGTCGATCGCGCTAGGGTGGGAGTTTCGATATCGACGAAACCCTGTGCCTCCATAAATTTTCTTATCTGACTAACGATCGAGGCACGGTCGCGCAGCCTTTGTTGGACTTCGGCTCGACGCAGATCGATATATCGATAACGCAGCCGAACATCCTCACCGATCCCGATGTGCTCGTGTAATGCAAAAGGTGGTACTTCGGAAGTGTTTAAGACCTCAAGTTCACTCGCAAGGACTTCAATCGCCCCAGTACCTAATTTTGGATTTGTCTCACCGTCGCGTCGATGTTGTACTTTGCCAACAACTCGAATCACAAACTCGTTCCGCAACTTCTCCGCGCGCGCAAACACGGACGCATTTTCAGACTCAAACACAACTTGTAATAGGCCTTTGTGATCACGAATATCCAAGAAGATCACGGCACCGTGATTGCGATGTGTATGCACCCAACCACACACTTCGACGGACTCGCCGAGGTGACTGGTACGGAGGTCGCCACAGTAGTGTGTTCGCATGTGTTCTCTAAGCTCTGTGCTTGCGAGTGAAGTGCTCTAATATCGCGTTTTATGCCTTCGGTGAATCTGACCGTTCACTTGAATCCAATGATTTAGCTGACCCACCGTCCTCTGTGGTGTTAACACTCTTGGACGATAATTCGTCTTCCTTTTTGGAATTTTTGTCCGCTTCGCTTCCATTTGCTTTAGGTTGATTGGAAGTATCTTTAGTCCTTTGTGAGTTTTTGAAGTCGGTTTCATACCAGCCTGTTCCCTTCAGGCGAAATGCTACGGGAGAGATAAGCTTCTTCAGCGTTGATTGGGCACAGTCGGGACAATCTACGAGTACAGGATCAGACATCTTTTGCATGACTTCAAAACCGTGGCCGCAAGCTCGACACTCATACTCGTAAATAGGCAATTTGGTACTTCCTAGCAAACATCAATCGGCAAAAAATTATAAGATTTACTGACACACTCCTAACTTCGGAGAGTTGCTGCAAAGAACTGGCGAAAAAAGTATTTCGTGGCGCAGTCTTAGAGAACTGTCTTTACCCTTGACAAATTTAGAAAATTGCTTCCAGCACCTTGGAGTGCCTACAACGCCAAGCAACCGAGTGTAGCTCACTGTTGGAGGCTATAATTTATCTCGCGCTACACGATGCATCTTAGTACATTGTGCTTCTAAATCGCGCAAACGAATCATAAGTGCAAGCTTAGCAAAAGTTCCACTTTTTCAAGCCCTTTAAAGATAGAACAAACTGTTTTCATTAACCTTTTGTCGATTGATTCTGTCAACGATATTTGGTTTTAGGTCGAACACCACGCGGTCACACCAGACTGAGAGCTAACCAATTTGGTCAAATTGACAACTTTAGAACATGAAATTTAGTAATTCCTTAATTCCAACTCTTCGCGACATCCCAGCGAATGCAGAGATCGCGAGTCACATTCTGTTGCTACGAGGTGGGTTTATTCGACAACTTGGGTCCGGTCTCTACACTTGGCTTCCCCTCGGAGTAAGAGTACTACAGAAGGTCGAACGAATCGTACGCGACGAACTCAATAAGAAAGACGCTCAAGAAGTCCTTATGCCCTTTGTGCAACCAGGAGAGCTTTGGAAAGAGTCTCAACGCTGGGAAATTATGGGACCTGATTTGCTAAGAATGCAAGATAGGCACGAGAACGATTATTGTTTGAGCCCGACTCATGAAGAAGTGATCACCGATTTATTCCGAAAAAACGTCAAAAGTTATCGGCAATTACCCCTTAATCTCTACCAAATTGCGACAAAGTTTCGAGACGAAATTCGACCCCGTTTCGGTGTGTTGCGTTCACGAGAATTTATTATGAAGGATGGATATTCATTTCACCTAAATGAGGACTCGTTGCATAAAACGTACATCGCAATGCATGAAGCATATTCTGCGATTTTTACTCGACTTGCACTCGACTTCCGTTCCGTTGAAGCGCATGGCGGGGTAATTGGGGACGAAGAGAATCGTGAGTTCCATGTGCTTGCAGACACAGGGGAAGACGCTATCGCATACAGTGCTGCTAGTTCCTACGCGGCCAATCTTGAAAAAGCTGAAGCCGTTGCACCCCGAGAAACAGCACCCGCCTCTGAAACGCTAACCAAAGTCTCGACACCAAACGTTCGAACGATCAACGGTCTAGTCGAGTGTTTAGATGTCCCGATTGAACGGACAGTTAAAACATTGATCGTACAAGGCGAAGACTCGCCGATCGGTTTGGTCTTAAGAGGAGACCACGAACTTCACGAAATTAAAGCAGCAAGTTTACCAAACGTATTGAGTCCACTGACTTTTACGAAAGAGAGTGACGTGCGACATCATGTTGGTTGCAACGTTGGATCAATTGGGCCAGTACAACTGCAAATTCCATACTACGTCGATAGAAGTGCTGCTGTACTCAGTGATTTCGTATGTGGTGCAAATGAAGATGACTTTCATCTGACAGGTGTCAATTGGAATAGAGACGAGTCTCTTCGAAATTCAGCTGTTCAAGACCTTCGCAAAGTCGTAGAAGGGGACCCAGCTCCCGATGGCAGCGGACCACTATCAATTCTGCGAGGAATCGAAGTAGGACACATCTTTAAACTCGGCAAAAAGTACTCCCATACGATGAATGCTACCGTCTTAGATGAACAAGGAGAATCGGTAAATGTATTAATGGGGTGCTATGGACTTGGCATTACGCGCTTGGCTGCTGCAGTTATTGAACAGAAGCATGATGACGTCGGGCCACTTTGGCCAATCGAAATCGCACCAGCCCAAGTTCACCTAGTTGCTTTGAACGTTTCGCAAAGTTCAGCAGTCGCGGGTGCAGCAAACCAAGTTTACGAACAGCTAACGACACAAGGCATAGAAGTTCTCTATGATGATCGAAACGAACGCCCAGGGGTGAAATTTGCGGATGCTGATCTCATTGGTATTCCATACCGAATAACCATAGGTGAGCGCGGTTTAAAACACGATGCGATCGAATACCAACATCAACGAGAAGTCAAGATAGAGCTTCCACTCGATCAAGTGGTCTCAACCGTCTTACGAGACCTAAATTAGTTTCGACCAGAGTCCCCGCATTTGTTAGTTTTAGGTATCGAAACATCGTGCGACGAAACTGCCGTAGCACTCTACGACACTGATCGAGGACTCTGCGGACAGAGTATCTACAGTCAGACCGAGTTGCACGAACAGTATGGTGGTGTTGTACCCGAACTCGCATCGCGCGACCACGTACAAAAGCTTGTACCCCTGATTCGTCAGACACTTTCACAGACTCAATTCAAACTTCGCGATGTTCATTCCATAGCCTATACTTCTGGACCGGGATTAATGGGCGCGCTGTTAGTTGGCGCATCGATTGGACGTTCACTTGCTTGGGCTTTAAACATTCCCGCAATGGGAGTGCACCACATGGAAGCCCATCTCTTAGCACCGTTGCTCGATCAGATTCCTCCTGACTTTCCATTCGTCGCGCTTCTTGTTTCCGGAGGGCACACGCAATTAATGTTTGTAAGGGCGATTGGTGACTATTCACTCTTGGGTCAGTCTCTCGACGACGCCGCGGGAGAAGCTTTTGATAAGACTGCGAACGTACTTGGTTTGAGCTATCCTGGCGGACCCGAAATTGCTCGCGCAGCGATAACAGGAGACCCTTCTAAGTTTAAACTACCTCGACCAATGACTGATCGACCGGGACTAGACTTTAGCTTCAGTGGTTTGAAGACTGCAGTGAAACTCGAAGTTGAGAAACGGTTGCCACTTTCGCCTGAGAGTCTTGCCGACATCGCAGCATCATTTGAAAGTGCTGTCGTTGATACCCTAGTGATCAAATGCCAACGTGCGATCGCGAAAACGAAGGCAAAGTCCCTCGTAATTGCCGGTGGAGTAGCAGCAAACAAAACTTTGCGCGAAAAGGCACAAACCCTAGACTGTCAGGTCTTCTTTCCACCGGACGATTTGTGCACCGATAATGGCGCTATGGTAGCATTCGCCGGACACCAACGATTAACTGCAGGAGTGTCTGATTCTCTCGCGATTGACGTAAGACCTCGATGGGATCTAGCCCGACTCGATCCTGTGTAACCACGCTAGCCTGTGAACCGAGTTTCGATGAAGTTCAATCGACGAAGTTGCAATTCACGGCCGTACTGTTCCGAAGAAACGTTTTCAACACGAAGTTGTTTTAGTTGTTGCACTAAGTCTCGAACAGTGGTTAAATCGGTGCTCGAACAAGCTTCTACAGCATCAACCAATCGAGCAAAGGCGTCGCCCGGTCTCAAGGCATGACATAGCTGTAGCACGCGCATTACCTCCGAAGGATTTTTTTCCTGTAAATCGCAGAGTGCTTGTCCGTGCCGCGCTACGCTTCGCACTAAGCGAAATAACTTGCCAGGAACTTTAAGCCGCCGACAGAACTTGGTGACTGAATCTTCGTCATGGAGCCAACCTATTGCGGCAACTGCGTTGGCATGACGAAGCCATCGTTCTCGAATCAATCCTGCAACACTCAAAGTTGCGAGATCACTAAACCAAGGATCGACTGCTCCGACTTCGTTCAAAGTTTCAAAAAAGCGATTGGGAGTAAGTCCGCGCATCGCTTTAGCAAATTCGACCCACACTCTTTCTGCAGGCAAGGTCGTCAGCTCTCCCCGCATCCGAGCCATCAACGCAAGTGTCTCTTTTGCTATTTCGAAGTCAGGCAGTAGCGCGGTAAATCGGGCTACGCGATATACTCGCAGCGGGTCTTCGACAAATGCGTCTGAGACGTGCCGCAAAATCTTTGCATCAATGTCTGCTAAACCGCCCCATGGATCGATCACCGTGTCATCGTTTCCGATCGCAATGGCATTGATCGTCAAATCCCGTCGTTCCAAGTCTTCTTCTATTGAGACACTGGGATTGCTATCAGTCGCGAAACCTCTGTGTCCTTCACCCAGTTTTCGCTCAATTCGCGCTAGTGCGTATTCTTCATTCGTGATTGGATGCAAAAAGACCGGAAAATGAGCACCAACTTGGGTGAATCCCGCTACTTTCATTTCCTCAACAGTGGCACCCACGACCACCCAATCTTTGTCAGTGTCTAGGTCGGTGTTTCTTAACCTGTCCCGAACGGCACCACCAACCAAGTAAACAGTACCAGGAATCTTGATTTCACGGCTAATCTGTTTGTCCCCGTCCATAGGTGATATGCTACTAAATTGACTCGGCTGAAACTGAGAACCGTTTGTGGTCCGGTAACCGCAATGCAGTTAGCTGTCGACCCCAAACACATCCCGTGTCGACAGCATGAAACTGAAATCGGCTAGTGACACCGCCAATGCTAGCCCAATGACCAAACACGACGTGTTCACTGTACTGTGGAGTGTAATCAAACCAAGCTCGATAGTTTTTTGGACATTGCTCTCTCCCTAGCACATGTTCAAAGTTTAATTGGCCGTCCGGATCAACACAACGCATACGTGTTAGGAAATTCGTGATGACCCGAAGTCGATCTACTCCCCTTAAAGAATCGCACCACTGCGCAGGTTCATTACCGTACATTCTGCGGAAAAAATGCATTGAATTCGTTCCCAACATTGCGTCGTGCACTTCTTGCGCATAGCGTTTCGCTTTAGGGAGAGTCCAAATATGTGGTATCCCAGCATGAACAAGGATGTATCCAGCTTCAACGTGTAACAGTGGAAACTCACACAACCAATGGCACAACTGCTCACAGTCCCTAGCCGACAAAATGTCATGCACTGTGTCGGTTCGTTGGACCTTGTGGTTGCCAAAAACGATCGCCATCAAATGGAGATCGTGATTGCCTTGAACCGCCACAACAGAAGACCCTAAATCTCGAATGAATCGTAACGTTTCTGCACTATCGGGTCCCCGGTTCACCAAATCACCCGTTAACCAAAGTGTATCCTTCGAAGGATCGAAACGAATTTTTGTCAATAGCTTGGTGAACTCGACTAAACATCCTTGAATGTCACCAATTACATAGGTGGTCATTGATCTACATTTATTGAACTAACTCGTCTGCGATTCTTACATACTGAGCGACTGTCAGTTGGTCAGCGCGTCGTGTCTCGGGAATTCCAATATGTTCCCAATCGATTTGAAAAGAAGCGAGACTATTCGCGATAGTCTTCCGTCTGTGACTGAAGGCTTGTCGCAAAATGGCATCGAACAAAGATCGGTTCTTGGGGTTGAGAGGATCAGACTTATAGGTCAGTCGAACAAACGTGGACAAAACCGTTGGTGAGGGTTCGAATACCCTTGGATCTACATCAAACAATGGTCGTACGTTGAAGACCTGTTGGATTTTGACGGACAAGCGGCCCCATGCCTTGGTTCCCGGAGTCGCTACCAATCGATCGACTAGTTCTTTCTGGAGCATGAAATGTATATCAACGCAATCTAATAACGCGGTCAACCGAATAAGTATGGGAGTCGAAATGTTATAAGGCAGATTACCCACTATCCGTCGCGCGCGAAACATAGTCGCGTTCACGCCGAGAATGTCGGCTTCTACGACTTCAAGTTTTGGAAAACGCGAACGAAGGTGTCGAGACAAGTCTCGATCTATCTCGACAACTACAACATTTTTAGTCGCTTGCAAAATTCCTGATGTTAGTTCGCCCCGACCAGGACCGATTTCAAGAACACGATCTTCGGGTTGAAAGTTTAGAACATCAAGAATCTTTGCGTGTGTGCTTGGGTCTTGTAAAAAGTGCTGGCCAAATCTTTTGCGAACTTTCACTAAGGCACAGGCCGATCAACCCTAAAAGGACTTTCGAACAACTTTCACAAACGCTTCTGCTCGTATTTCTTGCAACCAGTCTTCAAGCGTTTCTTCAAACATTCTGTTTGCTAAGGCGTTAAACGCGAACGTGTCAAGTACTTGCTCGGTCACATCAGTAACTCTGCGATCAAGGACTTCTAGAATGTGCCATCCAAATGCAGACGCGAAAACTTCAGACAGTTCGCCAATCTCTGAAGTGTTCATGACGTCAAGAAATATTGGGTCGAGTCTTTCACCATTTGTCCAGTCGAGCTCCCCTCCGTCGCGCCCTGAAAGATCGTCAGAATGTTGGCGCGCCAGTTCTTCAAAGTCCGCCCCGTCGACTATTTGCTGACGAATCTCCTCAAGCTCTTTCTTCGCAGCGACTTCGGTTTTAATCGCGTTAGGTCGAATCAGAATATGTCGAACCAAAGTTTCCTCTTGATCTCTTGTCGCGGTCCGCTTGTCTACTAGCTTGATAATGTGCAAGCCACGTTCGTTCCGAATCGGATCTGCAACATCACCCACTTCCATCTTCAACACTTCTTCTACGAATAATCGCGGTAGTTCTTCGACCCGTCGCCAATCCAAATCACCTCCTTCAAGTGCGGTAGAAGCGGACGAGTGATTCACTGCCATAGTGGCAAAGTCTGCGCCGTCTCGTAACTCTTTGACAAGATCTTCGACTCGTGCCTGTAACTCATTTGCACTCGCGGCATCCGAATCATCGTGAGCTATCAATATATGACCGACGCGAAACTGATCCGCTGCTAGATAGTCAAAATAGGGTAGCTGCCGAAATACTTCGACATCCTGAGCCGAAATGTATACACGCGGACCCACTATAAGTTGCTGCACCTTCTCAAGTAATGCTTCGCGATGCAAGTCTTCCCGAAATTGATTGTACGGTATTCCCTCTTTGGCGAGAAGTTCTCGGAACTCTTCAATCGTCATATCAAACTGCTGCCGCGCCGTCTCACGGACGCCATTCGTTACTTCTTCATCGCTCACGACGATGCCGCGCCATCCAGCTTCTTGGATTTGAATACTTTCTAAGATTAACCTCTCAGTGATTTGTTCAACGATTTGGTCTTTAGGTGGAATATTTGTCGCACCTTTCGTAGCAAGATCGGCCAACGTAAGCTCGTACTCCCTTTCGATTTCTGAAACCATCACCACCGAATCGTTGACGATTACAGCCACACCATCCAGTATTTCTGACTCAGCTGTTACTGAGTACCCACCTACCAAGAAGGCACTCATTAGAAACAGAGCAACACTCCGGCG
Source organism: Gammaproteobacteria bacterium (assembly GCA_009840305.1). Taxonomy (GTDB): domain Bacteria; phylum Pseudomonadota; class Gammaproteobacteria; order Pseudomonadales; family Azotimanducaceae; genus Bin55. Next base: position 341,300 of record VXNY01000024.1, read on the forward strand.
ATGAGAAGAACTTCTCTTCTTCAAATTCTGAAACATTTGGCCCTCTCTAATAAACTAATACGGGTGAATTGATATTTCGATTAACGATTGACAATACGTTATCTCCAAAAGAAGTTAGTCCCTTCATCGACAGTTCGAAGCGAAGCCCGGTTCGAGACTGAATTCGTTCTGATTGTAGCCATTCATAGCGAATGGTTCGATGCCAAAGCAAGCGATATTCCATGCAACAACCCGAAAACTCTACTCCAACATACGAGTCGACGTGTGCATCATGCTCCCAATCGTGATGCCAACGTCCGTAAAGATTCCAACCTTGAGCTACCGGTACTGCAACGTCAACGTAACTTTGCAAAGTTTCCGCTTCTTGTTCGTAGCGTAACCAACCATTGATCCGCGTTTGATTTAGTTGATACCGAATACGAAATTCATTGGCTTCTTCTCGGACTAGATCGAAGTATCGAAAGTACGCGGCACTCCACTGAAGATCAACCGTTAGTGATCCAAGTACCGCTAGACCGAAAGATGGAGTCTTATGCGGGTTGTAATCAAAACTCTCAAGTGGTGCGGAAACTGCTAACTCGATTTCAAGTAAATTTCGACGCACACTTAGATCGCTAAGACTTCCCCTCAGTCCAAACGCGATGGAATGAACCGGAGGTAGTTGGTCGTACCCTGTGATGCGTATTGGATTCAAAATTGAATCCATAGTAACGGAGCGTGGTCCGACATCGAATGAAAAAGGTAACTTTCGCAGTCCAGGATCCCGTTTAACGTACACCAGCCTCGGTTCGAACGATTGCATTGAGGGGGTCATATCATCCGGTATTCGATCAAATATAAGGCTCGAGTCCATCTTTATTGTCGTCGTATGCCGAGTATGTCGCTCATTCGGCAGTTCAAACCAAGTGTAGGCTCGAGAACTTTCAATATTCAGTCGACCCCAAGTTCGTCGAAGCGGTAACTGAAGAGACACGTTTCCATGACGACGTTCAACTTCGAACTCGTCATTAAATTCGACAGACTTTAACCTAGCTAAATGAGTGTCAAAGCCGAATTTGAATCCGAACAATGGGAACTCATGTCGATATTCGATCTGCGGTAATTTCGAAACCGATGTACCCCAAAATCGAAAGGGCTCAAATCGTTCGCTAGAAAACATCAACTGATAATCACGACCGAGCTTAGAGACATATGCAGTTCGCCAGAGTCCCACTCGTCCAAGGTCATCAATGGAACCCCCGAAATCCCGTAAAAAATCTTCATCACTCACAAACGAGTAGTCAACATCACCAAGCCATCCGTCTACTGCAAAGTTGTGTTGCACACCGACGTACCACCTTCGAGAGGGATGTTTTGAAGCAACCGCTGGACGATCAATGCGGCTCGCTAAATAATTTAAATACTCATCGTCCGATGGCAAATAAACTGCGTTAAACTCCGAATGTGATACCCGCGTTAAGTATCGAAATTCGGTTTCCAAACTATGATTTTGTTGTGAAGACAATCGTGGGGTTAACGTAAGGTCGTAGTTTGGTGCGAGATTGATATAAATTGGTAGCGCAAGCTCGTATCCACGCAAACTATTACGCTCAAAATTTGGAGGTAGCATTCCCGTTGTACGAGCGTTGGACAAAGGAAAGCGCAAATAAGGCACATAAAACGTGGGCAGTCTCCCAACACTCAGCTGAACATCCCGCGCGATCGCAATGTTTTGCGCTCGGTCCAATCGGATACGGCCCGCAGATAACAGCCACGAATTTACTTCGGGCGGGCAATATGTAATTGATACTTTTTCGAATTCTGCACCTAGGTCGTTTGCAAACAGTCGTTCAGCTTTTCCTCGATAGCCATCCTGTAGCAGGACAAAGTCAGCACCTTGCACCTGCAGCGACCTAGCCTTTGCCTCAATCGTCGTGGCATCTACGTGCAGCGCGAAATTTTCATTTACAATCGTCATACCTTCCGTGGTACTAAATATTTGGTCTATCGAGTCAATCTCTAACTTCGTCGTGGCTAGATAGAGATCACCTAGTTGTAGACTAACATCCCCGGTCAATTTACTCGTACCTTTCAGGTGAAGCTCAACATGATCCGCATGCACCTTAACTTCATCGGAACCGGATTCGTCTGGTTGTGGCTTAACGATCAGATTTACGTCGTATTGCCCGTGGCAAGTCTTTGTACTCGAAGCTCGCCAAATACTCTTGGCAAAGTCAGATTCGGCCCCGACCGACAGCGTAACAGCGCAAAACAAGAACAGACCTGTCCGCCGTGCTCCTTGGTGTCTTATTTTGTCCAACCGATCAATCATGACTCTAAAATTTGACGATGATTATGCTTAATCACAATACACACGAGATCTTTCACTGGACTCCCTCCTTCTCTGACTTAGCTTGGAAGGAAGTAATACCTCTTAAGACAGAAGCCAGCACACGGAAGTTTTGGCGGTGCCGAACCGAATCAGAGTCTTTTGTGCTCATGTTTTCGCCCCCCGAAACAGAACTCAATGACCAGTTCATACATTTCGGCAATTTGTTTAAACAAAACGGCGTACCAGTTCCAACAATCTACGACTACGACAGTAACAAAGGATATTTTCTCTTAGAGGATTTAGGTGAGGAAGATTTCCGTTCTCAGTATGCACTGGGTAACGTAGACCACTGTTGGACACTAGCGTTCCACACACTATGCAAGATTCAAGCGATTTCAGATCCAATCATCCTGCCGTACGAAAAAACTCGGTTCATTCATGAACTAGAAATTTTCCAAGATTACCTGTGTCTTCGATTAGTAAACGTGAACACTGAGGAAGTTCAGAGTTGCTTCGACTACTTGGTCACCAAAATTTCTGCAATTCCAACTTGTACAGTTCATCGAGACTTTCATTGTAAAAATCTATTGCTGAGACTAGATCCGCCGTTTCTAGGTGTTGTCGACTACCAGGATGCACTGGTCGGGCCGATAACTTACGACCTTGCATCTCTTCTCTATGACTGTTATTGGGATCACGACCACGCCACTGTCGAAAGGCAAATCCGATTGTTTTGGTCGTGTGTTTTGACAGCTCAACATCAAATTGCATCGACCCAACAGAAGTTTGCAATTGATGTGAAGCTCACCGCGTTACAACGGTTGCTGAAAGCGGCTGGAATCTTTGTACGCCTTTGGTTACAACGAGAGCAATCTACACATTTGAAGTTTGTACTTCCAACTCTGCGTAAAGCGCAGAGTATTTGCGAAGAGATCGAAGCAGTTCGACCCCTTGGTCTGTGGCTCCAACGAGACGTTATACCAGTGGCGTTGCACAAAATTCGTCGCCGAAATTGAAAGCCATGATCCTCGCGGCCGGGCCCGGTACGCGATTACGTCCGTTAACGGACACGACCCCTAAACCGTTAATTGAAGTTCGCGGTGCACCGCTCATCGTGCATCAAATTGGTTGGCTCCTTAAAGCTGGAATACGAGACATCGTAATCAATGTTCATCATTTAGCAGATCAATTGATCGACCGGTTAGGCACTGGTTCCCGTTTTGGAGTTCAGATCACTTTTAGTAGAGAATTTGAACTCTTAAATACCGGTGGCGGTATTGTCAACGCTTTACCCGTCTTGGGAGGGCATCCTTTTCTTTTATTGAATGGTGATGTCTGGACGAACTATCCGTTGACACGACTAGTTCGTCGTCGAACGAATCATGGGCATCTAGTGCTCATACCCGTGAACAACGAATCTAACCGAGATTTTGCTTTAGACGGTGAGATCGTAAAACGATTTACAGATTCCAGTTGTCATGACCTGACTTATAGTGGTATTGCGGTACTGCACCCAAGTATCTTTCGCGCGCGACAAGCAAAGCCCTTTTCACTTACTAGAGATCTAGTATTCGATCTCATCCACCAACAGAAGATAACCGGGGAAATATTTGATGGTGATTGGGTTGACATCGGTTCTCTCGATAATTTGTCGAAACTAAGGGATTCTGCCCAGCCCTCTTCAACGAAGAACTGTTGACTTCTAGAGTGTCAAGGTCATCAGGTTGTTCCGAGCGCGACTAAGTTACGTACTTCGCAAAATGGATTCGAAATAGTTCCTGATAATATGGCACCTAGATTCTTCATCAACAGACATATGCAACGCGCATGAAACCGATTATTGCTCCATCTATACTTGCTGCCGACTTCTCGCGACTCGGAAACGAAGTCGAAGAGGTTTTGGATGCTGGAGCAGACGTGATCCATTTTGATGTGATGGATAACCACTACGTACCGAATTTAAGTTTTGGACCCGTGGTACTCGACTCGCTAAAAACTCGCTTCCCCGACACAGAGTTTGACGTGCACTTGATGGTTAAACCAGTCGAAGGCATGATTGATGCGTTCCTCGATAGCGGTGCGTCTTACATTTCGATACACCCAGAGGCAACAAATCACGTGCATGCAGCTTTACACCGAATCAGGAACGGCGGCGCTAGGGCTGGTATCGTTTTGAATCCATCGACTTCGGTGAATGTTGTTGACGAATTGCACGGAAATTTCGATCTCGTATTAGTTATGAGCGTGAATCCTGGATTTGGAGGACAAAAGTTTATCCCTGAGACGTTTCGCAAGCTAGCCAAAGCCCGCACTATACTTGATGCCCACGGTTTAGATACACGACTTGCAGTGGACGGCGGTGTCAGTCTTGAAAACATTCGAGAAGCTTGGCAATCTGGAGCAGATTTCTTTGTCGCAGGTTCGTCAATATTCAGCAGTGGAAACTACAAAACAGTTATTGACAAAATGCGGTTGGAATTGTCGTAACGATCAGACATGACCGATACCTTTCTGTTTGATCTTGATGGAACACTAGTCGATACCGCCCCTGATCTTCATCATGCGTTGAACTCTTCGTTAGCTTCCGTAGGACTCGGATCCGTTGACATTAAGCTTACGCGTCATTGGGTTGGGCACGGTGCTAGAAAGATGATTTCTAGCGCATTAGAGCAACACAATGAACGATTTTCGAATGCACTAGTCGAAGAACTCTATGAAAATTTCCTCGAGTACTACCGACAACATATCGCAATATTCAGCAAACCGTTTCTAGGAGTCAGATTGACTATACAGCATTTGGTGAAAAAAAGGTTCAAATTGGGTGTGGTAACCAATAAGCGGTTTGACTTATCGGAGTTATTATTGAAGGAGTTGAACTTGCTCAGTTATTTCAGGGTCGTCGTTGGAGGAGACACTCTGTCGGTAGCAAAACCAAAACCAGACCCACTATTGCACGCATGTAAAGAATTGGGTACAACTCCTGAACAAGCGATATTTGTAGGCGACTCCATCACCGACGTAACCTGTGCAAGAGGAGCTGGGTGTCCCATCGTTCTGGTACCGTACGGTTACAATCAAGGAGTATCAGTAAGTACGCTGGGTGCCGATCGTACCGTCGAGTCACTGGTCGATCTCATTTAGTTCAACCCAAAAATCTAGTACTTAGTCCGCGAAGCTATCTATAGGTTCTAACACACAGTCAAATGTTGTTAAATTCGTTACAGCAAACGGCGCAACGCATCGTCGCGAGTTCTTGGTTTTCAGGTGCAATAATCGCGTTCATCGTTCTCAATGGCATCTTAGTAGGATTGGACACATCGGTATTCATCCATGCACACTTCGCCACTCAAATAAATTTCGCATACGACGTAATACTCTGGATCTTTATCGTTGAAGCGTTAATCAAAATGATGGCGAACTATCCAAGAGTGCACCACTACTTCCGGGATGGCTGGAATTGTTTTGATTTCGCGATCATTGTGTTTTGCTTAATTCCTGCGACTGGGGAGTTAGCCATGATCGCAAGAATCGCACGACTCTTACGAGTCGTACGAATCGTTTCCGTGTTACCGCAACTCAGAGTTCTCGTTACCGCCTTGATCCATTCGCTTCCTGGGATGATCAATGTCGTTTTGTTAATGACAGTAATTTTTTATGTCTACGGTGTCGCAGGATATCACTTGTTTCACCAAGTAGATCCCACGCATTGGGAATCTCTTGGAGTGTCATTATTGACGTTGTTCAGAATTGTGACGTTAGAAGATTGGACCGACATTATGTATACCGCGTTAGAGAGCTATTGGTGGGCTTGGATCTATTTTCTGAGTTTCGTCGTGATCGCTACCTTCGTGATCATCAATCTCTTTATTGGTATCGTGGTCACAAATGTACAAGACGCGAAAGAAGCCCAACTCGCAGCGCTACGTGAGGAACTAGATACTGCAGAAGTAATACGCGAATTAAAGCAAACGCGAGAAGCATTAAAGCGAGTCCAAGATCACATGGAAAAGAGTGCGAGTAGCGAAGAGCGTAAGGTTCACTCGTTACCATGAAACAGTTTTTTGTAGTTCTGGTTTCGACAATTTTCTTCGTGGTCGTGAAAGCAGATCTTCCGATAGAAGGGGTACGTGAGATCAACATAACCACCGATGAAGCAACTTGGCTCTCGGTGGATGTATCTCCTACAGGGGATTCCTTGATCATTGAAGTCCTAGGTGACTTGTACACGTTGCCCATTACCGGTGGAGAAGTTACCGCAATCACCTCTGGAATGGCTTTTAACTCGCAACCTGTATATTCACCTGATGGATCTATGATCGCCTTCATCTCCGATCGAGGCGGCAAGGAAGACCTTTGGATTATGGATGCAAACGGAGAGAACCTGAGAAACCTTTCTGACGCTGCTGACGACGCACTATTTGCGTCGCCTTCTTGGTCTCCAAAGGGCGACCATGTTATCGTATCAAAGTCGTCTTGGGGACTTGCCACCTACGAAATATGGGCTTATCACCTAAATGGAGGTTCGGGAGTTCAGATTACCTATGCCAACAAATCAGCGGCACGCAGTGCGCGACACAACGCGTTGGGGGCAGTGTATAGCCCTGACGGTAAATATCTATATTACGCCCGTAAATACGGTGGTTTTGGCTATGACCTGCGCTTACCCATTTGGCAATTAGTGCGACGAGAGCTGAGGAACAACTATGAGGATACGCTAACTGGGTCTTCGGGAGGTGCGTTTCGTCCGCAAATTTCTAGCGATGGTCGTTACCTTGCGTACGGTACGCGTGCGGAGGGACAGACGGGCCTTCGTATCAGAGATCTACACACAGGCGACGACGTTTGGTTAGCGTTCCCCGTACAACGTGACGAACAGGAATCCCGATTTACTCGCGATGTCTTCCCTAACTTCTCCTTCACTCCCCACAACACCGAGATCGTATACACGGCGGGTGGAAAGTTGTGGCGAAAAAGTGTCACCGATGTGTTTGAAGACGAAAACTCTACGGCAACAGAAATTCCTTTCCGCGTCCAAATCAACAAGAAATTAGGACCAAGACTGTACTTCCCCCATCGTATTGGAATCGAACCCGTGAGGGCACGAATGATTCATGATCTAGAGCTTTCACCCGACAAACGAAAGTTCGTATTCACTGCCATGGCGGAAATTTACGTTTTTGACCAAGAGACGAATGCACTTTGGCACGTCGAGGATGTACCTGGATTTTCTGCTCATCCGACGTGGTCTCCTGATAGCACGCAAATAGCATTCGTGAGTTGGTCTGCCGATGGAGGCGCACTCTGGACCGTTCCGGCACGAGAAAAAATGAGTCCTACCAGAGTCTCTAGCAACAACGCGTTCTACACACAGCCTCTCTGGGCTATAGACGGAAACTCAATCTTCGTCTTTAGAGGAGTTCAACATGAACGAGTCGTCGATGGAGGAGATTTTGGTCAGCCTCCAGGAACAGACATTGTCGAGATCAGTGTAGCCAACCGAAGTGTTGAAGATCGTGTTGTTCGACACGCACGTGGTTTTACGAATCAACATTGGGGACCAGATGAGAACCGACTGTACGCATATCTCTATCCTGGAATTTTTCGATCGGGTAATTCTGGTCTTGTTTCGATTCGTTTAGATGGTTCAGACTTTCGATCTCATATAACTGTTAAAGGTCCGGGAATTTACTACGACGAAGGCGAGATTCCAGTGCGAAATGTAGAACTTTCACCCAACGGTCAGTACGTTCTAGTCCAACACACGAATCGACTGTATTTACTTCGTACCCTGCAAACCGATCTAGCGAGTTTTGAAACCTCAATCAATGATCCGAAACTTCCTTTCTTAACACTTGCTGATACCGGGGTTGACCATTTAGGATGGTCTCACGATTCTTCCGTTGTGTATTGGAGCGTCGGGAACAATATCTTTTATCGATCCGTCGCTGATATAGAAATAGCCTTTGACTGTTTAGAACAGAACGATACTACAGAAGAAGACTGTAAAGATACCTTGAGTAATACAGGAAACGGATCTGAGACGAAGTCCATGGAATCGTCCGCGTTGGTACAGATCCCAGTAAAGATTTATCACGCCAGACAGATTCCGGAGGGTTCAATCGCACTCGTAGGAGGTACGGTTTCCTCAATGACGTCGCAAGCCAGCAATCAACTTAAAAACACGACTGTACTAATTGAAGGGGATCGTATCAAAGAAATCGGTGTTGACATTGAGATTCCGCCAGAGGCCACCGTTATCGACGTATCTGGAGCGTTCATCTTTCCTGGATACGTAGATACTCATGCACACTTCAAAATGTATCGGAACGTCCTTGACCCTGATCTTTGGTCTCTTCGTGCGAATCTTGCCTACGGAATTACCACAGCAACCGACGTGCAACCTAGTACGGTGGACGTAATCGATTACGGCGATCTAGTTAATGCTGGCCAGATGACGGGTCCGCGAACCCTCTCCACCGGACCGGCCGTATTTAGCGACCATGATTTTGAAAATCAAGAACATGCGCATAGGGTTCTCCAAAATTACGTCGAAAGTTATGGTGTTAGACACATTAAGGCTTACATTTCAGGCAACAGAAAACAACGACAGTGGCTGCTTCAGGCCGCGGCCGAGCTGAAAGTCATGCCAACCGCTGAAGGAGCACTGGATACTAAACTCGATCTCACACACGTAATCGACGGATTCAGCGGAAACGAACACAGTCTACCAGTAATCGGAATGTACAAAGATGTAGTTGAACTAATTGCGCAATCGCAAATTGCTTATACCCCGACGCTTTTGGTAGTGTACGGGGGACCAAGGGGGGAGAACTACTTCATCGCGGAAGAATCACCCCTTCGTAACGAAAAACTACGCCACTTTACCCCTCAACAGATTCTCGATAGCAAACTCCGGCGATCTTTTTGGGTACATGAAGAAGATCATGTATTTCTTCTTCAAGCCAAGCAAAGTCACAAGATTGTTCTAGCAGGAGGTAAAGTCGGTGTCGGTTCACATGGCCAACTTCAAGGTCTCGGTTATCACTGGGAATTGTGGAGTTTAGCTAAGGGAGGTTTTAGTAACTATGAAGCGATGCGAGCCGCGACACGGCATGGTGCCGAAATGCTTGGCATCGCCGAAGATATCGGTACCATTGAAGTCGGTAAATTAGCAGATCTTGTAGTGCTTGACAGTGATCCACTTGAAAATATTCGCAGTTCAGATGACCTTGTGTACGTGATCAAAGGCGGCGTGGTATACGACGCGGACACACTTGAGGAAGTCCATCCGACAGGCGACGAATAGACTCTTTAATCGGATTCAAACTTCTCGTAGTTCCAATCGTCCAAAATATTCGAATGAAAGAAAACTGGCTGGGAGTCAAAGCACTGTTCGCGGCTTCCCTGCTTTGCTCGACGGGTCAACTGCTCCCTGAACCCTTAGTTAACTTACACGATTTAGCTTTACCTTCAGAAAACCTAGAAGATTCCTACTCGGAGTTGATGGAGCTGCCTCTCGGTCTTCATCTGATCGAACCTCGAAGCGATAAGGTGAATCGAATATTAATCGCAATTCATGACGAGAACACCGATGGTTTCGAATGGACGCTACCTCTTCAAACAATGGACGACGAGTCCACAGACACTTTCTTTATCCGATGGGATCCAAGTGAATGTCCTAACTCAACTAACGAAGAAGTGAGACAAGATATATCGACATTACTGAATTCCAATGAATCAATCAATCAAGTTACTATAGTAGGTCACGGTATGGGCGGAGTGTATCTCTCTCAATTTGCGCGTAGTTGGAAAGCGCTGATACGACTCGATGGACACGTTGTCGCCGCACCTCTCAATGGTACAGTCGGTGTTTTTGGTGACGGAGAATGTGGCGACATTCTGCCGAAGAGACTACCGCCAACCATCCGAATTTTTCAGTGGCGCATCGATCCTTTACAACACTCACTGTTCAAAGAAATGAATGAAGATCCACAAGTCGTAGATCTTGATGGGAGTCTAGTAATTTCACTTCCGGAAGCGATTGACCAAAATTCCCTTGATTCCATCAGAGCATTAGAGATTGTCGCGTCGCGAATCCAAGCTGAGTATCTTGAAGCGATCGAACACTCCGAACCTGTCGAAATGCAACCTTGACTCTAACTGACAACACTGGTCAGACGCTCTCCGTTTGTTTCGCAATCAGCGGACTAAACACAGGAGGAGGTATCGAACGGCATGTACGAGATTTAGCTCGCGGTCTCGTTAATGCAGATTGCAGTGTCACGATTCTTGCACATGAATCCTATAGAAGTTTGTTTGAGAACTCGATAGAGTTCCGAACCATACGTTTCGATCGATGGCGATTCAGTCCATTCCTGTTGCGAGAATTTACCAAGCATGTTCTTAAAGTCAATCCTAGCATTGTTCACGCTCATGGTCGAAAAGCAGCGCAGGTCGTTTCTTTAACTCGAAAAAAATTTCCAAGCAGATGCGTATTGACAGTGCACAACCTAAACATCAAATCTCAACTGTACGAGAATTTTGACACTATCATCGCGGTCAGTCCAGCAGTCGCCCGGAGAGTCGATCATCCACACGTCCAAACAATATTGAACGGCTGCTCGTGACTTCAGATCTTAGAGCAATCGCAGTCGGTCGACTAGTCCCAGTAAAGAGATTTGATGTTTTAATTCAAGCCTGGAAACACATTCCAAACCACATCTCGATCGTTGGTGCCGGTCCCGAGCGTCTTAGACTTGAAACGCTTGTTGCCAATCTTGGACTACAAGATCGCGTGAACTTCCTAGGAGAAAGGAGCGATGTCCAAGATCTATTCACTGATCATCAAATGCTTGTCGCTACCTCTGAGCGCGAAGGCTTTGGGTACGTGTTTTTGGAAGCGCTTCAAGCGAATTTAGTGGTGATATCCACCGCGACTGGAATCGCGGCTGACTTGATTCCAAATGAATATCTAATTGACCCGCTAAGCGTGGCAAACGTCTCCCTCACGGTTAACAGAACGCTGAGGGATTTTGAGCGAGCAAAACAAGATTTTGAGTCTGTGTGGATTCAAGCTGGAGACATGACAGTCAAGAAGATGGTAACAGAAACTTTCGCAACCTACCAAGACACACTTACTCAGCGGAACTCGTTCAAGAAATCGAGGTAACACGAACGAAGTATTGACTAATGGGCAACAGAAGGACCTGAACGGTAAAAATACCGGAAACCGGTGCTATGAATCCTCGATTACGTAGCCATTCCTCTACCAAACCCGAGTTCAGTTTTCGTGAACGACTTGCTAGTGTTTAAGAATTTCTGTTTGTTTACCTAGTTTCAAAAATTCGTGGTGGATGATTAGCTTCGGGAATAAGTCCCGACAAGTCGGTTCATCCCTACAACTGCTGGCTCAATCTCGCTAAACAACTCCTCCATATTCAATCCAGCGGGAAGCGACAACATCGTGTCTAGTGCCAAGATCCAAAAGTAGTAGTGGTGAGTGCCGTGTCCCGGGGGAGGCATCGGTCCACCATATCCAATGTTGCCAAAGTGGTTCCTACCGTGTACATACTCTTCACAATCCTCTGGTAGTTCACGAACAGGTCGAGGAATACCGTAAAGAACCCAATGCACAAATCCGTATCCGCGTGGCGTGAGGAGTGGCGCATCCGGATCATGGCAAACCACAGCGAATGACTCTGTTTTCTCGGGCACGTTCGACCACGCCAAATGCGGAGAATAGTCTTCTCCCTCGCCCGTGTGGTCCTGGGGAATTCGTCCCTGCGATTTGAACGAGTTGCTAGTGAGTTCGATTTCTGAAAGTGCAAATCCCATGGTGGTTCCTACTCTTGGTGTCTACAGACCAGATTTTAGCGAGGCTCTATTTTCTCGTCTTCGAGTTCAAGTAACCGTTTTGCTAAAGTTTTACATTCATCCATATCTTCCACCACATGAGCTTCCGGTACCTGGTGCAACACATCCAAGGAATTGAGAGTTTCAGCAACCATTCCTCCGAGACCTGTAATGATAAGGTGTGTATCACTCTTAACCACAATATTGATCAAGCGGACGATCACCATCGCGACACTGTCGTCAATGTGCACCGTCTTCGAAAAGTCAAAGATCACGACTTCATGATCTTTTATGTCTTCTCCGATGACTGAGGACAACTCGCGGGAAGATGCTACGGTGTATATCCCATTGAACTCAACCAACCCAACTCTAGCCGAGAACATGTCAACACCTGTCTCGGACATTCGCTCTTCGAATGCCGATTCGTCCGGATCAAGTCCGTGAAGAAACTTCCAATCCAACAATGGAAGAGATTTCAAATTGTCAAGCTCAAGCGATTCTAATTGTGCTGCATGAGTGAGACCTGCTACGATTAATCCAACCGCAACCGCCGTAACCAAGTCAACAAATATAGTTAGTCCACAGGTGAGCAAAACCACACTCAAGTAGTAAGCTTGCACCCGATGGAGTCGCTTAACTAGATTCCAGTCGACTATTTCTAAGCCGACCAACACCATGACTCCGGCGAGCGCCGACAAAGGTATACGTGGCATATATTCACCTAACCAAAGCAAGACCGACAGCAACAGTGTGCCGCAGACAATCCCAGACAGTCTAGTCGTACCCTGCGACATGATGTTGGTCACCGTACAAGTCGTGGTTCCAGCACCTGGAAGTCCACCGATCAACCCAGCAGTGATATTTCCCAATCCCTGACCGATCAACTCTCGATTGGAATTGTGGCTCGTACCCGTCATGGAGTCCGCGACCAAAGAAGTTAACAGACTATCGACTGAACCGAGCAAAGCGAGTATGAGTGCTGGTTCGATCGCTCGTAGCAGAAACCCAGCACTAGGGAGTTCTAAAGAAAACTCGGGAAGCCCAATCGGCAGACTGTCCAGAATCGGAGCATCCGTTAACCAAAAATATCCGAGTAAGACTCCTGCGACTAGACCGAGAAGCGGCGCAGGCATGAACCTTCGGAAGCGCTTCGGCCACAAGAAACCAGTCCCTATAGTCACCAATGCGATAAACACTGAGTGAAGATTCGCGTCACCAAATGCTTCCGGAAGGGCATTTACTGCGCCCATAGCACCTCCACTAGGAGTAGCAGCACCAAGAATCGGTGGTAGATGTACAAGAACGATAATCAAACCGATTCCTGTCATGAATCCAGAAATTACCACATAGGGTGTGTATACCACAAAACGACCAATTCGAGAGAGACCCAACAACACCTGAATGCAACCAGCGAATACAACGATCACCAAAGCTTGCGCGACACTACCATCTGCATACGTGGCGATCACAACAGTCATTGCGACCGTCATGGGTGCTGTTGGACCAGATATTTGGGTCTTCGTACCACCAAAAATACTACCAATGAGACACAGAGCTACAGCCCCGTAGAGGCCAGCTAAAATACCCATACCCGAAGCAATTCCAAACGCCATTCCGATAGGGAGTGCTACAACCGCAGCTGTGATTCCCCCGAGAATGTCGCCTCGAATCGTTTTGAGATTTAGTTGCATGACAGTGTTTCTATATTTGTTCCGCTTAGAGATTTTTCATTGATTCTCATCTAAATCACTGTCGACGCGAGCATAAATTCGCGTCCTGACTGTTCTAGACTCGTGATAATTTGCTTCTTTGACACATCGATATCCGGCCGTTCAAATTGGATTTCCAGAACTGTTTTTTGTCGACCAACCATCCCAAGACAATAGACGACCCTTGACCATTAAAGTCAACATGAGGCCAGAACAGAACTTTACTGGCATTTCGAATTCTGGATACACAGTCTCGCTACGAGCCCAAGACCTTTTTGATCTCCAGCGCGGGGGATTGGCATCAAAAGATCTAGTACTCATGGGTCTTGGCAGCTGTTGCACAGTTTCTGTAGTCCACATACTCCACAAGTCCAAGGCTGACATTACAGAGTGTCGTACGCAAGTGACTACCATACCAGAAGAGTCAGATCTAAACGACATAAGCGCCATTCATCTACACTTCGACCTATTGGGGCACCATTTAAACGAATCGACAATCGTTCGGGCGTTGAATCTAGGCACCGAAAAATACTGCCCTGTGTCCAACATCCTGCGTCGCGCTGGAATTGACATCACTCATGCCCATACCTTAAACCCTCCCAGTTCAGAACCACCAAACACTCATGAATCGTCAGTTTCCAAGCTTAAAACCCTAGGTATTCACCATGTAGCGTTAACTTCCACAAACTATGAAGCGAGTCGCAAGTTTTATTCTGAAATTATGAAAATGCAAGTGGAATGGGAACCCGATTCCGATAACGTGTATTTAACCAATGGAAACGACAATCTTGCGATTCATCGGGGCAATCCAAAGGACTCGAACTTGGACCACATTGGATTCATACTAAATTCTGAAGCAGACGTGGATCAGTGGTATTCGTACCTTTGCAAAGAAGGGGTGCAAATCGCGAAAGAACCAAAAACACATCGAGATGGTGCTCGAAGCTTTTACGTGTATGACCCAGACGGCGTTAGTGTCCAGATCATTTACCACCCGCCACTGAGCAACCAAGCATCGAATTCCTAAATGCGCGGTAATGTTCCCGGTTCCTCAAGCTAGATACGTTGTGTCGTAATAGTCATGACTTTGGACATCAGAGTCATGAATTGTTTCACCGAACGTGGAAACTCAACGCCGCCACTGTCCAATGCTTCCGAGCCGTGCCGGATTTCGTCTTCTCGAATTTTGTCGAGTATAGCTCGCGAACGCTCATCTTGTTCTGGTAGTTGGGCTAAATGTTTGTCGATGTGTTTTTTCACTTCGTCTTCTGTCGCTTCTACAAATCCTAAACTAATCTTATCACCCATCGCTCCTGTTATCGCACCTATGCCTACCGAAGCGAGGAAAAAAACTGGGGCTAACATGCTCTCTGGACTCGATAGTTCTCGCAATCGCATTCGGCACCAATTCAAGTGTTCTACTTCCTCTGCTGCGGCTGTTCGAAGTTGCAGTCTAGTAGCGTGGTCGCGCGCAACAAATGCTTGACCCTCGTACAAACCTTGGGCACATATTTCGCCGGTGTGGTTAACTCGCATCAAAGAAGCAGAAACTCGAGATTCATGCTCGTTTAATTGTTTTCCTTCGGGAAATTCTTGAGCAGAAACGCTCTTCCGACTCGACCCGGTCAAAGTCCGCAGACTCGCATCAAGGAGTTCGATGACTCTGTCAATCGGACGTAGCGAGTCAATCGAACTTTGACTACTGTCAGAAGGCACTGAGTTCAATCGCAAATTTCACGCAGTCTTATTGCGTTCACGTTCGATCGCCTTGTGGCCAATGTCAGTTCGCATGTGTACACCTGACCACTGGATCTTGTTTGCACGTGCATAAGTATTCCGTTGCGCAAGTTCTACCGTAGGACCTGAACTGACCACAGTTAACACCCGACCACCATTGGTGACGATACGCCCTTGTTCTTCTTTCGTACCAGCGTGAAATACTTTAGTACCTGGAACGTTCGCATTTAGACCTGTGATCGGTAGGTTGGTCTTGTACTTGCCGGGATATCCTGGTGAGGCCAAAACTACCGCAACGGTACAGTTCTTCTTAAATTCCAGCTGTTGTCCTTTCAATCCACCAGGTTCAGTCGCCGCTAGACAGTGCATCGCAAAATTTGATTGCAAACGCATCAAAACAGGTTGTGCTTCCGGATCGCCAAATCTGCAGTTAAATTCAACCACGTATGGTTCTCGATCCTGGATCATTAGACCTACATATAAGAATCCGTGGTAAGGATTGCTTTCCTCCTGCATTCCTTGGATCGTTGGAGACACAATGCGTTTCATAATTTTCTCATGGACATCATCGTCAATTACAGGTGCTGGAGAATAAGCTCCCATGCCACCGGTATTTGGTCCTTGGTCTCCGTCAAATGCCGGTTTATGGTCTTGAGACGTTGCGAAGGGGAGAATGTTCTCTCCATCTGTCAAAACAATGAAACTTGCTTCTTCACCTGCTAGAAACTCTTCGATTACAACAGTGGAAGCTGCGTCACCGAAAGCACGACCAGATAACATATTGCGAGCTGCGTTGAGGGCTTGATTCAACGACCGCGCTACGACCACTCCTTTACCAGCCGCTAAGCCATCCGCTTTGATCACGATTGGAAATTCGCTTCGACGAATACGTGCACAAGCTTCTTCGATGTCATGAGTAACAAACGACTTTGCCGTTGGGATCTGATGTCTTTTCATAAACTCTTTAGCGAAAGATTTTGATCCCTCGAGCTGCGCCGCGAACATCGTCGGAGCCAGGCACTTGTGACCGTTGCTGTCGAGGAAGTCTTTTAAACCGGCGACGATCGGTTGTTCGGGTCCGATAACGGTGAGATCAATCGCGTGTGTCCGTACCGCCTCTTCGATCGCATCATGATCTGATACACTCAAAGCAACGTTGCGAACTTTCGGTTCGCGTGCGGTTCCTGGATTTCCGGGTGCTACGAGTACTTCAGACACCTCAGCGGACTGGGCTAAACTCCAGGCTAGTGCATGTTCGCGCCCCCCCGACCCTATCACCAGTACCTTCATTTAGTGTTCGAACTGTTCCTAGTGTCTGAAATGTCGAACGCCGGTAAACAACATCGCCATACCCGATTCATTGGCTGCCTCGATGACTTCTTGATCCCTACGTAAACCACCAGGTTGTATGACGGCACTAATACCTGCTGCTGCTGCCGTGTCAATGCTGTCGCGAAACGGAAAAGCAGCATCGGAAGCTAGTACTGCGCCAACCATGTTAAACTCAGCTTCCTGTGCCTTCATGGTTGCAATTTTAGCACTCACTACTCGGCTCATTTGACCGGCTCCAATACCTACAGTTCTTTTGTCTTTTGCGATGACTATTGCATTAGACTTTACGTGCTTCGCGACATTCCAAGCAAACTCTAAATCCTCCAGTTCTGTCTTTGAAGGGGCGCGTTCCGTAACACACTTGGAACTTTGTGAGTCCAAAGTTTTCGTATCGGAGTCTTGCAACAAATATCCACCCGAAACGTGTCGGTACTGCAGTTCGTTTCTAAGAGAGAAACGTGCCCCGAGTTCTAATACCCGAAGCGATTTGCGTTGCTTAGCTACCTGCCGAGCAGAAGCATCAATCTGAGGTGCAATAACCACTTCCACAAACTGGTTCTCAATGATCAACTGTAAGGTATCACCTTCTAAGGGTACGTTAAAGGCTAGAATGCCGCCAAAAGCGGAAGTAGCATCGGTTGCAAAGGCTTTGAGATAAGCCTGTTCGGCGTTTGTGGAAATTGCGACTCCGCAAGGATTCCCATGCTTAACAATCACACACGCCGGTTCTGAAAAACGACTAACACACTCCAGCGCGGCATCGACGTCGGCAATGTTGTTATACGACAGTTGCTTACCCTGTACTAAGCTTGCAGAAACCACAGTTCCCGAGCTATTGGAATTGTCAACAGAATACAGCGCGGCCTCCTGATGGGGGTTTTCTCCATAGCGTAAGTCAAAACTTTTGTTCAACGCTAGAAACGAAGTCTCTGGAAACTTTTCCGCTCGAGAAAAGTACTGCGCTATCGCAATGTCATAAGACGCGACGTGCGCGAATGCCTTAGTTGCCATGTGGTACCGATACTCGTAATCTAGTTCGCCTTTCTGAAATCTAGCGATGACTGCTCTGTAATCTTTGGGATCCACTACAACAAGAACATGCTCGTGGTTTTTGGCTCCAGCTCGAATCAGGGCTGCGCCGCCGATGTCTATATTTTCTATCGCTTCATCGTGAGAACAAGCTTCTTGTGAAACGACATTTGAGAAGGGATATAGATTTACTACAACGATGTCGATTTCTGTGATACCGTACTTGTCAACATCATCATGATCCTTCTTTCGACGGGATAGAATTCCGCCGTGGACGTGTGGATGCAGAGTCTTCACTCGGCCATCCATCATCGTTGGAAACCCGGTGACCTCGTCGACGCTGACGAGACCGACACCAGCTTCATCAAGAGCGGCGGCCGTGCCGCCACTGGCCAAGAGCGTGCACCCCAGATGTTGAAGCTGCAGAGAAAATTCCACAATATTTGTTTTGTCGTGGACGCTCAACAAAACTGTTTTTGGAGCTAGCGATGTCAATCTTTTTCTCAATTAATGGTTGGCATCCTATTGCCTATCATCAAGTGCCACTCCTCTTGTTCCACAATCTCTTCAAATTCGATTGTCGGATATGCGGACTGAACACGATCAATCTGATTTGGAAGCAACCCAGTGAGAAGGATAGTGCCACCGGAACTGAGACAAGTGGTCAAAATAGGAGCGAACTCTACGATCGTGTTTAACAGGACGTTGGCAAGGATCAGATCATAAGTTCTTCCCGGAGGAATCGTCTCGGCTACCAAAAATTCTACGTCATTGTAACGTGCATTATCTCGTGTGGTCTCTCTTGCTAGAACATCGATATCGATCGCATCAACTGTCCTGGCACCTAGTATTTTGGCGGCGATACTCAGAATTCCAGAACCGGTTCCAAAATCAAGTACGTTCTTGTTTTTGGGTGGATGCTTTGCTAACCAATAGAGACACATACTTGTGGTCGGATGTTCTCCCGTTCCAAACGCTAAGCCTGGATCTAATCGAATTACATTCGTCAAGTCCAACGCTCGCGACCTTCGCGGAACGACCCATAACCCGCCGAAATCCTTGGGTTCAAGTCGTACAGTATTAGTTTGTTTCCATTCGTCGTCCCGAACGAAACTGATGTCCAACGATTCAGTTCCTGCTGTTTGAACTCGTTCAATTACCTTACTAATGTCATCGTGCAAGGAGAATAGAGCTTCCACTCGAACGTGAGACCACTTCGGTAATTCATGCAATGTGTGTTCTAAAAATGTCTCATTTCCGACACTCGATACCGTTAGCGATTGTGCGTCGTAGCGAAAAAGCGTCTCTTCAATCGATCCCAGTCTATTCTGAGCCACGATTAACGAAACCTTCACCCAGGGCATAGTTCACCGAATTGAAGGACCATGTGAATTCGATGTTTCATCCAACGGTACCCGAGAATCCAATTCATCATTAATTTGGTCTCCGTCAGTGTTCATGGTGTCTTCGCTGATCGATGCATGTGTGCAATCAAAATCTGAAAAATTCTTGCTAACTTCGCGGTACAGTGTGTTTCTTCCAGATTTCACTCCGAGCTTGAACGTTACCTGTTCCAACACCGTACCTTTGGTTTGTTCCTCAAAACGAAAAGTCGAAAAGTTTTCGTATTCGTTGACATGCGTCCAACGATGAATTCGGAAAGACTTTCGGGCAATACTCTTCATCTCAAGCAACTGTCCCGTATTCGAGTCGATCGTTAGCTCGTGCGCCACTTGCTGATTCAAACTCTGAGCTACAGAGGGTAAGACTTTATATACAAACTTTAACTTTGACTGAGATTTATCCAATAGTTGTATGGAGTCGATGTCGATGAATTCAAAATTTAGGACCGCAGGATGGCGTTGTCGTGGTTTGGGTTCGTAGTTGTGAAACTGTTGCTCTGTTGGACTTTTACCGTTTAACCGTAAAAGTTGCCATTCCAATCCTAACCCAGCGCTAGGATCGAAGCGTTCCTGCATACTTCCAACATCCTTAATGGTAGTTTGTTGTGTGTACGCACAATTTCTTAACGTCCGTACCTTGGTTGTTTCTTTTGCATTCAATACTCCGTCCAACAGAGATCTCAAGTCGGCACCAATTTCCTGCGCTCTCACGAAACCGGTACTACACGCACAAATCACCAATACTATGAGTACATAACCTAGGCATGGAAAGCACGACTTTTTACTACATTCAGTCAACATTGGATTGGATAAATATCAGCCTGTACAAATTTATTGAACGAGGTCATTCAGTCGATGTCAACCGGCTCGGTGGTTGCAACTAGATTCAATTCATACCGGAAGGATTATGTTTATTGATTCCATCTGATAACTCGTAAAATAAACTTTAGATCCAGTGTTCAGAAATCCTGCTAGACCAACATTTATGCCCCTCCATTGGCTTGGAGCTACTTGCAACAAATTCACGTGAGAAGTGTGTCTAACGTAAAACCCGTGTCGCTTTCGTCCCACTATTCGGACGCCAAAACACAATCCGGCGCACACATCGTTGATGTATTGATCGAAGAACGGGCGATCAATCTTATGCAACGCCCAACAACTTGGCGACTGCTTCGCAAACTGGGTGATGGTATCCTAGGTTACAACAAAGCAATTCGTATGGCGGATAAGATTGCACCGATGCTAGGGCGCGAAGTATTTGACTACATGTCGGATTTGCTAAAGTTAAAACTGACGGTATCGGGTTTGGAACATGTACCTAAAACCGGAGCGACCATCCTAACTCCAAATCATCCTGCAGGTATCGCTGATGGAATTGCGGTCTACGACGCTTTGAAATCGATACGCGATGACATCATATTCGTCGCAAATCGTGATGCGATTCGAGTGTCACCGGGATTGAGCGAAACGATCATTCCGGTTGAGTGGCGCGACGAACTTCGTACTGCAACTCGTAATCGTGAGACAATTGGCGCGCTTATTCGCGCCATTAGGAATGGGCGTCTCATAGTGATTTTTCCCTCCGGTCGGCTTGCGCGCCCGACCATCAAGGGTTTACAAGAGCGACCTTGGCAAATTACTGCTTTGAATCTAGCCCAGAAGTATCAAATCAATGTGTTACCCATGCACATCACAGGGCGCAACACGTTCTTGTACTATCTCAGTTGGTATATCAATTCGGAACTGAAAGACATCATGATCTTCCGAGAACTGCTACACAAAACTGGCCAACGATACAAACTTAACATAGGTGAGCCTTTTCAAGTAGTTGGCGACATTGCCGAACAGACTGAGAAACTACGTACTTGGGTTACAGCAGAACTGAAAGAAGGAAAAACTAAGTTTCCATAAACGGGTACACCGTTTTTAGTTTATCTTTAGAACAACTTTCCCGAATCTGAATGGGTCCGCCGCGAACGAGCTCTATCCCGATTTCGCGTACTTGCTCTTCTGGCTTGAACTCCGATCGACCACGCAAATGTACGGTCGCAATCTCCTGATTCTCGATGACGCGAAAAAAGTTCGCAGCCGATTCAGCATGAACGCGTCCATAGAGTCGGGCTTGAGGTAATACTAAAACGTTTGGTGCAAATCGATGGCCACCCAGATGGCTACACTGCCACGCTCGGCCGTTGGACAATTCACTCAAGACAACCCAAGTTCGGTGACCATACTTCGCACAACACCGGTCTCGTGTACCGTGGGTACACACGAAGTATGTGTTCGACTCAACTAAATCCCCAATGTCTTTGCAAACGTCAAGATCAATAAGTTCATCGTAGGAATGCAATATTTGATGACGTAGCTGGCCGGATTCGGCGATGAAAATACTGTACCCAGAGCGCGCCGAACGACTACCTCGGATCATCTGTACTCGAGGGAATCGCCCGCCTTCTCGAAGTAAGTCTAAAGTACGATTAATCCAAAATTGAATATCCGTAGACAGAGAGTTCGATTTGATCGGATCGTGCGCCCACAAGCCGGTAAATTCAAGCAATATCCAAAGATCCACTCGAGGAGCTGTTCCTCGCATGCTCTCTCCCTGTGCTAAAGAGAATGTTGAACAGTCTTGGTCATTACTCACAACAGTAGTGTCCAAAAAAGTAATTCACGCGAAATGTGACAGTGTAGAACGGCATGTTTGGAAGCATTGTAGGAATGGGTGATCGGGAGGGGCACTCCAGATTTGAATTTCGGAGATTCAATACCAAATTTACTGCTCGCACTACATCGGCACGACCTTCGAGCAGGCTAATTAACCTCTGTCTAAAATTTTTGACAAATCGCAAAGTGCAATGCTGCAATTAACTATGGCGCCAAGCTCTTGAGACAGATTACTTGTTGCGTGTTACTTATCGGGAATGAATTACTCTCGGGTAGAACACGTGAATCCAACCTACACTACATCGCGGAATATCTAGGCGCTAAGGGAATTCGCGTCGCCGAAGCGCGCGTTATACCGGACATCCACCAGAGGATAGCTGACACTGTAAATGAAGTTCGCAAAAAACATGATTACATCTTCACCACGGGTGGAATTGGTCCGACCCACGATGATATAACCGCTGAGAGTATCGCTTTGGCATTTGACCTACCTTTGGTCGAAAACGAGACCATTGCGAATCGAATCAAAACGCGCACTCCCCGGGATAGTACGTTGACCAATCGTTTGCGTATGGCGCGGGTACCCCAAGGCGCAAGTCTTATAGAAAATTTAACCGGCGGTCCTCAGGGTTTCTACCTTGAAAATGTGTACGTAATGGCTGGAATTCCAAGTGTTTTACGTGCCATGCTACCGACCATTGATATCGCCTCGTGCGCACCTTTGCACTCGTGCAGTTTAGAAGTAGCATTGGGGGAGAGTCACATTGCTCGCCAGTTGGATGAGGTTCAACGGCAATTTCCGATGCTTGAAGTCGGAAGTTACCCTTTTGTACGCGACGGCCAAATTGGTACCTCAGTTGTGTTCCGTGGAACGGAAATCGAGCAACTGTCAGCAGCGTTTGACACAACTAGACAAGTCTTACTTCGACTCGGAGCTCGTCCTACCTCAGAGACTTTCGATTGGGATACTAGCTGAGTTCAGTCTGTGCTAAGGCGATGGGTCTTTACTTTCAAGAGTCCGTGGCACTCCCTACGAGTAAGTACTGTAACACTTTAGTGGTCTCTACGTCTTCCTCGTGCTTCAGAGAAGCCATACGTGAATATATCTCCGCAGCCGCGTCGTGAAAGCCAGATGGCAGTTCCGCAGTGTTGAAAGTCTTAGCAATCTCGCGCATTTCTGGCGCAAAACGCCAAGCTTTGGGACTTGTACCTGGTCCAATCCGTTCAGACCGATCCCACAACGAGTTTTCTGACTGAGACCATTCTGCTTGCAACGACTTACTAACACCGTAGTGCTCAGCCAGGGCACGAATTCCCAAAATTAAAGCAGCTGTGCCTTTGGTGTAAGCTGCATAGCACATCTTCATTGCTGATGCAGCTAGTGGTCCGTTTACCAAGACCTCGGTTTGCACTCGAGTGGACTGAAACAACTTCGCGATTTGGTGCGCATTCGATCCTGACAGATACAACCGTGTGTGTCCATGAACACGCGGGGGAGGACCCACTATACCCCCGTCAACATATCGTTCGCCGTAGATATCTAATAGTCCCTGTGCGGTGGATGGAGCAATCGCGTTCGCATCACAGTAAGTTCCCAAAAATTCAGTCTTTGCTACCGCACGACCGACGTCAATCGCGTTCTCGGGTGGGCACACCGAGAGTACGACTTCAACTTCGGTTATTGCTTCTGCTAGGGAACCAGCTCGCGTTAAATCGGCCTGTGCAGCGCGCTCCTCAGTCGCTTCTGATCTGTTTTCAGCAACCCAAAAAACTTTGTGGTCGTTCTCTACTAGATTACTCCCTAACGAGGAACCCATCGACCCAGGATGTAAGAGTAAAACTCTTGTCATATTCATATCACCTAGCAAACCTCTTTACCAAATAATTGTTGAGTAATATAGCCGAAGCGTTTAGTCCCATAGATCTCTGACATGTAGTTGCCGCCGAAACAAATCAGTACGTAGCGTCGATGTGTCCTTAGCCCCGGCTTCGCTTGTTTCTGTCGGCGCGACTAAGCCAAACTTTTTCTTCGCAGACCTAAACCTTTGCCGGATCAGCTCAGCAAACACCCCAGTACCAGACATGCGCTGACCAAACTCTGAACTACAAAGCTTGCCACCGTGAACTTCTCGTACTTGATTCAGTACTCGGTTAGCTTTTAATGGATAGTGTTCTTGTAGCCAAGCTTCAAAGAGTCCTGCTACTTCGAGAGGAAGACGCAAGATCACATACGTAGCGAACTGCGCGCCAAAGTGGGAACATTGTTCTAAGATTTCTTCGATCTCATGATCTGTCAGTGCTGGAATTATCGGCGCTACGATGACGCCGACTGGAATTTTCTCTTGTGCCAACGCTCGAATCACTCGCAGACGTGCTGTTGGTGATGCGGTTCGCGGTTCCAACTTAGTTTTAAGTTCATTTTGAAGTGTGGTGACACTCACCGCGACGGACACTAGTCCTAACTTAGCAAGTTCCTTCAGAATGTCGAGATCTCGCAATATCAAAACTCCCTTAGTTACGATGCATACGGGATTGCGGAACTCAAGACACGTCTCTAGCAGTTTTCGGGTTATACCAAGTTTCTTTTCAGCAGGCTGGTATGGATCAGTGTTAGTTCCCAATGCGATGGGCTCACAAACGTAAGACTTCTTCTGGAACGCTTCGCGCAAGCGCGCGACAGGCTCTGTTTTATAAAAAATCTTCGTCTCGAAATCTAGTCCAGGCGACAAATCTAAATACGCATGTGTGGGGCGAGCGTAACAATAAATGCAACCGTGTTCGCATCCTTTATAAGGATTGATCGACTGGGAAAAAGGAATGTCTGGCGACTGGTTTGTTGTAATGATTTTGGCTGTTTTGTCCGGTCGTAGCTCCGTATCGGGAGCACAACCCAAATCTTCCAAATAAAGTTCGTGATGCGTCGACCAACCATCGTCTGTTGGCACTACCTCCGAGCCGAGATACCTTGAACTAGGATTTTTCGTCGCACCGCGACCTTTTATCGACTGAGACTTATTCAACCCAAACCGATATCAGCGAAATTTCGCGTGGGCACTTCTGGTTCATAACACGCTACATTCTAAGTCTTGGTACGACTAAAAAAAGCCTTCGATATCAGCCGAACTGTCATGGTATCCGTGAACGAATTCGACTCAGTTGGCAGTCAGATGAGTCGGAACTAAGGAGCGTAGCGATTGTCTAATTTGCGTGCAGAAGCAATCTATATGGGGTGTATCTCGAGTACCAGTTCAGAACAGAATGTACCCATGAACAGAACCGATGAATTGCACGGAAGTTACACATTGACTCCACACGCACAGCGAGCCGCTCAACAACGCGGCATCACACTAGAGACCGTTCAATGTGTACTCTACAACGCCGATGTAAGAAACCATCGTGGCGAAGGGAAAATGTCCTTCGCAATTAGTAAGAAAAAAATTCGACAGCTACAAGCACAAGGATATCCGCCGAAGACTATAGAAAGAGTACACGCCGTCGTTGTGTTAGTCGAACCGGTGAACAAAAAGGTAATCTCCGTTTGGCACAGTTTTAAGAAGTCGAGCTGGCGGGACTACAAGCAAGGAAATACCTTCTCCGATAGATAACCCCGTTGCGAAACCACAAATGTTTCCCGCAACGCAGTGATAAGTGTCGCATCAGTTCAGAGTGGTACAATATGATATCGTGCACGTTACAGGTGAAGAATGAACTGTAGACAGGGTGAGCATTGATCAGATTTTGGCGATGGCATACCTTTGTACGTCTATTACTCGGTGCTGGATTCTTAGTTCTTGGCTCTTCACAACTTGCCGCGAACGAAGTTCGAGTACTGACTATTGAAGGTGCGATCGGACCAGCTACGTCGCATCATATTTCAAAAGCATTAGAAAAAGCAGCCGACGACAACGTCGAATTGGTTGTAATACGGCTGGACACGCCAGGAGGGTTGGTAGATTCCTTACGAGCGATTGTCCAAGACGTACTGTCATCTCCTGTACCGGTCTGTACCTACGTCGCGCCGAACGGTGCAAGAGCCGCCAGCGCTGGTACATATCTCTCCTACGCAAGCCATATCTCAGCTATGTGTCCAGTTTCAAATATTGGTTCAAGCACGCCTGTGACAATGGGATCAACACCTAACAATGTCCCTGGGATCCCTGGAACACCCGATTCACCTAACGAATCAGACGAGGCTGACGACGCGCAAGAGAGCGATGAGAGCGATGCTAATGCAATGGATCGGAAGATTCTGGAAGATTCGGTAGCGTATATTAAGAGTTTAGCGGAACTTCGCGGCCGAAACGTGGAATGGGCCGAAAAAACTGTTCGAGAAGCTGCAAATTTAACTGCATCCGAAGCGTTGGCACTCAACGTCACGGACTATATCGCACAGGACGTACAGGACCTCCTTGAACAAATCCATGGATCCACCGTCGAGAACGTCAACGGGAATACGGTCGTCATGGATACTGCAGATGCGTTGGTCGTGGAAATCGAAACCGACTGGATCTACGAGTTTTTGAAGATTATTACCAATCCAAACGTCGCGTACCTACTGCTAATCGTTGGTATTAATGCCATAATTATCGAACTCTACAACCCAGGTTTGGGTGGAGCTGGAATCCTAGGGATCATTTGTCTAGTTTTGGGTGCATATGCTCTACACCTACTCCCTTTAAACTACGCCGGATTGGCGTTATTGGTAGTAGGTGTGATCTTGTTCATTGCTGAAGCTATAACCCCGTCCTATGGGATCTTTGGTCTCGGAGGAATTGTTTCATTTATTGCTGGGTCGTTGTTGCTATACGACACTGACATTCCGGCCTTTCAAATTTCTTTTGCTGTCGTCGCCGCGATTTCAACGGTAACGGCTCTACTCTTGATTTTTGTCATCCGAACCGCGTTAAAGCAGCGGAAAAAAGGTCCGGTCTCCGGGATAGATGGATTAATAGGCAAGGAAGCTCGAGTATTAGCCGATTTCACGGATGAAGGTCGAGTGTTTGCCGAAGGTGAGACCTGGACCGCGACTGCAGATGTACCCCTTGCACGAAATGACAGAGTTGTCGTCCGGGATATTAACGGACTTACTTTAAAAGTTGAGAGGATCACTTAATCTATGCCTTGGACCTATGTACTAGTCACCGCAGTAATCATTCTTTTTTTACTGTTTGCTTCTTTACGCATCATGCTCGAATATGAACGTGCTGTGGTCTTGTTTTTAGGACGCTTTCAAAGTGTGAAAGGTCCGGGATTGATCGTGGTCATTCCGTTCCTGCAAAAAGCCATCCGAGTCGACCTCAGAACAGTGACCATGGACGTACCGTCGCAAGACCTGATTACTCGAGACAATGTCTCTGTAAACGTAAATGCGGTTTTGTATTTCCGTGTGCTTAAACCCAAAGAAGCGATCATCAATGTGGAAAACTACATGGTCGCAACTGAACAGTTAGCGCAAACGACTCTCCGATCGGTTCTGGGACAGCACGAGCTCGACGAGTTGCTCGCCGAGCGGGATCGATTAAATGAGGACATTCAGGCGATTTTGGATCAACAAACAGACCAATGGGGCATCAAGGTCGCAAATGTCGAAATCAAACATGTGGATATTGACGCGACGATGGTGCGCGCCATCGCGAAACAAGCAGAAGCTGAACGGGAACGTCGCGCGAAAGTCATTCATGCGGACGGGGAATTCGAAGCATCTGCTAGGCTAGTAGATGCCGCAACGAAACTTGCGTCCCAAACGGAGTCCATGCAACTACGATACCTTCAAACGCTAACAGAAATTGCCGGCGAAAAATCGTCGACTATAGTGTTCCCGGTACCGATGAATGTGTTAGATATGGTGCAGTCGTTGACTGTGGATGGAAGCAAGAACGTTACGAGCGATGCGTCTAACTCACAGGAAGATAGCGATTCAACTGAATCTTAGTCGTTGAATTCAACCAACTGAATCAAGTTTCCACAGGTGTCGTCTAGCATCGCGATCTTTGTTTCTCCTGCCGTAAAAGGTTCGCGCACAAAGACTACCCCCAGATTACACAAACGTTCGTAGACCGATTGTAGATCTCGCACTCGGAACGAAGCTGCGGGTATACCGTCACGTACTAGAGCTTCCTTGAACGGAGGAACTGCTGGATGAGCGCTTGGTTCCAACAATAGCTCCACTCCGTCAGGCGCAACACTTGATGTTACCGTTAGATAACGATGTTCTCCCACTGGAATGTCGTGCTTCAAGTTAAATCCTAACTTCTTGGTATAAAAGTCGAGAGCTTTGGCTTGATCATCGACAAAAACGCCGGTTCCATAGATTTCTAGTGCCATTCTTATTTCCTATTAAGGGTTACTGTCGTACGAATTCTTCGTCGACTTTCATATCCAATGCTGCGCCGAATAGTGCGCGGGCGTAGTCAGTCTGTGGATCGTTAAACACTGTTTGCGCCGGTCCTTGCTCAACGATTTTTCCATCTCTCATCACAATCAACCAATTCGCGAGTGCGCGGACTACTTTAAGGTCGTGACTGACAAAAAGATAGGCTAGGTTGTGCTTTTTTTGTAGATCTCGCAACAAATCAACAATTTGAGCTTGCACAGACATATCTAAAGCCGAGGTCGGCTCGTCCAGAACGACAAATCGAGGACGCAATATCATTGCTCGCGCGATGGAAATACGCTGACGCTGTCCACCGGAAAACTCGTGCGGGTAGCGAACCATAGTCTCTGGGTCCAAACCGACTTCTGTCATGACCTCGGCGACCTGGGCTTGCCGTTTTGCTCGGGATAAACCGGGTACATGTACCCCAAGTCCTTCTTCAATAATGTGTTGAACAGTCATCCGAGGCGAAAGGCTCCCGTAGGGATCTTGAAACACAATCTGCATATCTTTACGCAGTCGGGTAAGTGCTCTGCGTTTCAAGGGAAGAATATCTTCGCCGTCGAACTCCAGGTCACCTTCGCTAGCAAGCAAACGCAACATCGCTAAGCCTAGCGTTGTCTTACCGGATCCAGATTCTCCGACAACACCGACAGTCTGTCCCGCGCGCACGGTAACTTCTACATCATCGACGGCGACCACATATTTTGTCTTTCCAAACCATCCCTTCCCTCGGGGATATCTCACAGTAAAACCCCGGGCTTCAGCTCGAATGGGAGCTTGATCGTTTGCACGGGCAGGCTCACCCGATGGTTCCGCAGCTAGTAAATGCTTGGTGTACTCGTGTTGGGGATTGCCGAATATCTCTGCGTTCGTACCATGTTCAACAATCAATCCGTCATGCATGACGCAGACTCTATGAGCGACTGAACGAACAATTCCTAAATCGTGTGTGATCAGGAGCATTGCCATTCGCATCTCTTCCTGCAGTTCACCTAATAGTTTCAAGATTTGAGCTTGGATGGTAACATCGAGTGCGGTCGTTGGCTCGTCCGCAATCAATAACTTGGGTTCATTAGCTAACGCCATCGCGATCATCACTCTTTGACGTTGACCACCCGACAGTTCATGTGGATAAGCTTGAAGACGACTCTCCGCGTCTTGTAGACCGACAAGCTTTAATAGTTCCAGAGTTCGTGTGAGAGCTTGCTGGCGCGACATCCCTTTATGTACGCGTAATGCCTCGCCTACTTGCTTCGAGATTTTGTGTAAGGGGTTCAAAGAGGTCATGGGTTCTTGGAAGATCATGCTCACCTTAGCGCCTCGAATCTTTAAGAGTTCCTCGCGAGAAGCACCAATTACTTCTTGGTCTTCCACGAGAACACTACCGGACGGATGGTGAGCCAAAGGATAGGGTAGTAACTGTAACACCGAAAGTGCTGTGACTGATTTCCCAGATCCAGATTCGCCGACAAGAGCTACGGTCTCTGCTGTATTTATGGAAAACGAAACTCCGTCGACAGCCATTTCGGAACCGAAACTGACACGAAGATCGTTAACCTCTAAAACTTTAGACACTTGTCTCACTAATTTGAGCGTTCCTTCGACCAACAAGATGAAACTCATACCACAATGGTCTCGGAACAGGGTAGGAAACAAACAATTTTCCACAAAAAGAATCATTTTGGGTTATTGAAGTTTTCTGATTTCGTTTATTTCGCTATAAACTAGTGAGACAAAGTACCTCTCGTGAGGGTGAAACATGTCCAAATCTCAACTTCAGGAAGCTGGACTTCGAGTAACCGTACCAAGGTTGCGAGTCCTTCAAGTGCTAGAAGAAGCGAATCCGCACCATCTCTCTGCGGAAGACGTCTACAAGAAACTGTTAGCCATGGACGAAGCTATAGGACTTGCGACAGTTTACAGGGTACTTACACAGTTTGAATCTGTTGGAATAGTTGAACGACACAACTTCGCAGAAGACTACTCGGTATACGAGCTGACGCCAGAGTCGCACCACGACCATATGGTTGATATCGACCATGGAACAGTGATTGAGTTTGTTGATGAGAAAATTGAGCAGTTGCAGCACGAAATTGCGGAGCAACACGGATATGAACTGATCGATCACGAACTGGTGCTTTACGTGCGAAAGAAGTCTGACAACGGCGTAAAAAAGTAGTTATTTGCTGTTCTCACCGATCGTGTTCCGAAGACTCTTCGGACTGATCCGAAAGCGTAAATGCGACCACCTTTAGAGGCTCGGTCGGCGCTCCAGTAACAATTACGATGTATTGTTTCCCCCCAAGCTCGTAGGTTATCGGATGAGCACCGGCTACTGTGCCTGGTAGATCCGCAGACCACAGTAGTTCGCCTGAGTCCTTATCCATCACCCGCAACTGACTCACCACATCACCGAAACCGTAAAAAATTAACTCTGAGGTAACAAGAAGACTTGGGCATTGATCGGCACTCCCTAGATCCTCAAATATTTCAAGCGGTTTCAATAATGGATGATCTTTCGGCCCAGCACCATTTGGTACCTGCCAGCGAATGTGTCCAGTTTCCATGTCATAAGCTGTAATACTTGACCAGGGCGGTTTGACAAAAGGAATCCCACCTAAACTACGAAATTCAGCGTGGGACTGAACTAAAACCCTGTCGCTCGAAGAATTTAAAGTTGATAATCGGATGACGGTAGGAAAACGTCGCGACGCGACAAAGAGCCAACCAAGCCTTGAATCGAAGGACGCACCCGACCAGTTCGCTCCGCCGCCGATTCCCGGTACGACCACCGTACCGCGTGTTGATGGTGGTGTAAACAATTCACCGTAGTCATACTTCTTCAATTCATTCTCAGCAAGTTCGTACAACTGGGGCGAGAGATCGAGTATGTTATCCTTCGTTATGCCTTGCATTTCAAAGGGGGGAGGCCACGTTGGGCGAGGTTGAGTGTTCGCCGTCTGTTCTGAAGCCACAGAACTCTGCGGTACTTCGACTTCTTCGACCTCCCAAATGGGCTCTCCGTTGGTACGATCCAATACGAAAAGAAAGCCTGTTTTAGTTACTACTGCGACAATTTTGCGTGGTTTATTGTTGATCGTGACATCGGCAATCACCGGAGCTGCAGGGTTGTCGTAATCCCATACATCGTGTCGTACTGTTTGAAAGTGCCACTCCCGCTCTCCTGTCGTCGCGTTGAGAGCTAAGATCGAAGTACTAAAAAGATTAGTGCCGGGACGTTCGCCACCATAGAAGTGATGTGAAGGTGCGGAAGTCGGTAAGTACACCAAGTTCAACTCCGCGTCACAACTGGCATTAGTCCAGACGTTGGTATTTCCCATCCACCGCCACGACTCGTTTCCCCAAGTTTCCGTTCCTAATTCTTCTGCTTGCGGTACGGTGTGGAATACCCACAGTTGTTTGCCAGTTTTGACGTCGAAACCGCGAACGTCTCCGAGCGGTAAATTCCATTTAGTCGGATTGTTGCCGGTACGAGCTTCGTGAGAATTGTCATCACTCTGACTCCCAACAACTACCACGTCACCACAAACTGTAGGAGCATTGCTCCATGATGTGTATTTGGGATCAAGAGGTCTTCGTAGCCCCGTGCGCAAGTTCACCCGACCTTTGGTTCCAAACGATTCAATCATTTCTCCTGATCGAGAATTTAATGCGATCAACCAACCATCCGAAGTGACTAACAATATACGCGCACTATCTGCAGTTCGATGATAAGCTACTCCTCGAGTACTAAAGCCGTACATTGGGGGGATTGGGCCGTCCTTGGTGCCTGGGTCAAAACTCCAAATATCGTCTCCTGTCGCCGCATCGATTGCCGAGACAGTTGAGTAACGCGTCCTTACAAACAATCTTCCATCAATCATTAAAGGAGTAGCTTTCGAAAAGTCAGGCGGGCGATTGGAGTTTTTTGGATCATACAAACCGGTGTCAATCTTGGATGTCCACGTCCAGACTATTTGTAACTTCGAGACATTGTTTTCCTTTATCTGTGAAAGCGGAGAATACTTCGTTGCTTTTAAATCACCGGCGTACGCTGGCCACTCACCAAATCGTGACGTATAGTCAAACTCGCGTACGACATGGTTGATCTCCTCGTCTCTGCCCTCGTTGCTCGCTTCTTCGACGAGATCCGGTGACAGTTTCGTGATCTTCGTATCTTCCATTTCGTCTTGTTCGCGTTCCAACAGCCATTCCACATCGATCGTGGTTTCAGATCGCTCACTGAGTTCATTCTTTAGCCAAGTTCCACGTTCGTTGAGAGCTTCCCCACCAGTGGACGATGCATGGCAGTAGCCACAGTCTTTGGCTCCAAGTTTCATCGCGTCCGGCAACATCTCCGATGAAGCTTGGATCGTCGTGATCGATTGAGTCAAAAATACAGTGAGCAATGAAAACTGTATCAAGGATTGCATGAACTGTTGGGTGTCGTCAGGTTTGACCAAACGCCTGGCTAAGCTCGATGTGCACGAGATAGAAATTCTTCTGAAGCCATCTCCACAATTCGACTCACCGTTCGCTCAAATTCTTCGCTAAATCGCGTACCTTTGTATAGGTCAGTTATACCAGATGCGGCCTGTACAACAAAGTTTACGTTGTAATCGTATAGTACATCGACCAAGGTGATAAAGCGCTTCGCAGCATCTTCGTGTGTCGCGGTCAACTGAGGGACTTGATAGATGAAGAGGGTATGATAGAGCTTTGCTACCTCAATGTAGTCTAGTGCACTCTTAGGCGCGATACAAAGCTCTTTAAAAGTGAATCCTACTACACCGAGATCGGAAAAGACGGTCTGAATTTCTCGGTCGTTAATCGTCAACCTCGGACCTAACTCCACAGCGTTCCCACCAAACAGCAGCATATCTCGCTCCCGAAGTTCGGAACTCAATTCTGTACCGATCCGATACAACTTAGTCCGTTTTAATGCTCGCAAGCGATAGTCTATTGGTCCATTTAAGTGTACGACCTGACAAAATTTCGTAAGCAACCCAATCGCGGGTAGAAATCGCCGACGTTGCAAACCATTTTCGTATAGCCGCTGCGGTTCGATGTTAGAAGTCGCTACCAATACTATACCGAGCTGAAACATGTGTTTCAGGAGTTCTGACAGAATCATAGCATCCCCTATGTCAGACACTATAAACTCATCGAAACATAACAACCGGGTATCCTTAGCAAGTTTCGTTGTGATCACCTCAAGTGGATTTTCCGTAGCAGAAAGACCAGCGAGCTGCTGATGCACAAATTGCATGAATTGATGAAAATGTACTCGAGTCTTCCGTTCAATTCTGATTTGTACGAAAAATTGATCCATCAACCAAGTTTTTCCACGACCGACTCCTCCCCAAATATATAAGCCTTTTATGCGCTCTGCGTTTCGTTTCGAAAGTATGCTACCAAGAACTCGTCGCCACTTAGGTGAGGCTTCTGAACGTTCTAACTGAATTGCCAAACGTGCGAGTTCGTCCGCAATCGGTTGTTGAGAAGGATCAATCCTCACGTCGGTAGGCTTTTAGCATCAATATTTGTGCAAGCGCGTGTTCAATCGAAGATCATTGATACATCAGTTTGCGCTTACGCGCTCGACATCAGCCCCTAGTAATCGAAGTTTCTCTTCAATTCGTTCATATCCTCGATCGAGATGATAGATTCGGTTTATCTCAGAAATACCATCAGCCACTAGGGCACCGATCACGAGACTCGAAGAAGCCCGCAAGTCTGTAGCCATTACTTTAGCTCCATGGAGTTCGTCTACCCCTCGAATGACCGCTATAGTAGGGCTCTCTAACGAAGCTTTCGCACCTAGACGAACTAGTTCTTGGACGTGCATGAACCTATTCTCGAATACAGTTTCAACCACTCTACTACTTCCTTGTGAAACGCAGTTTAGTGCAAGGAATTGAGCTTGTAGATCGGTGGGGATTCCAGGGTACACGCCAGTGACAATATCTGTCGCCGTCAACTCACCATGCTTTGCTTCAAGTTCTATAGTTGAACCGTTAATGTTGATCGTCGCACCAAACTGTCGAAAGGTCTCCAGAACAGTTTCAAGTACAAGTGGATCAGAGTCTACAATTCGAATCGAACCGCGGGTTGCGGCCGCAGCAGCGAGAAAAGTCCCAATTTCAATCCTATCCCCACTTACCTTGCAACCACCACTATTTAGTTGATGTTGACCAACAACCGTAATACATTCGGTACCGTCCCCAAATATTAGAGCACCCATGGAACGTAAGCAGTCCGCAAGTTCCACGATTTCGGGTTCTCTTGCTACATTTCGCATCCTAGTCGTGCCTTCGGCTAGCGTGGCCGCCATCATCACGTTTTGCGTCCCACCAACCGTTACCACATCGAACTCAATATCAGCTCCCTTAAGTCTGTCCGAACACCTTGCAGTTACATAACCCTGCTCTAAGTCGATGGTTGCGCCAAGTTTGCGTAACGCCTTGAGATGTTGGTCGACAGGGCGACTACCGATCGCACATCCACCGGGGAGGGACACTTCCACGCGACCAAAACGTGCCAGCAGTGGACCGAGTACGAGAAATGAAGCTCGCATCTTGCGTACAAGATCATAGGGGGCAACTAAGTTGTGTACTTCGGAGGTATTGATGGAAACTCTCCCGTTTCCATTTGTTTCTATATCTGCTCCGAGTGTATAGAGTAGTTCCAGCATCAGAGTGACGTCGCGCACTTCGGGTACGTTTCTGATGTCTACCAACCCAGACGATAACAAAGTCGCCGCCAGAATTGGAAGTGTTGCATTTTTTGATCCGCCTGGTCGGAGTTCCCCATCTAACGGAGTCCCACCACGAATGCGTAAGCTATCCATCAAGCTAGACCGTCAATCTCCGTGGGAGTTTTGGCTTGAATGGTTACAGCATGCAAATCTCCTGTTTGAATAAGGTCACCAATCAAACTGTAGATCAACTGCTGACGCTGTACCTGCGACCGACCGTCAAAATCTTTGGAAACTACACCGAGAATCGCTGAAGCTCCTTGAACTTGCACTGAGATTTGCGCATCTGCAAATTGTTGCCTTAACCTTTTTTTAAGTTCGTCGCTAAGTTTCATATTTAATGGTGTTCAGTTGGAAATTCAATCTATAAACAGCACCGCGACACTGAGAAGAAATCCCAACATCAACGAACGGAATGTAGCTGAACGAGAGTTTCGCGCATTGTTAAAATCGTTCAACTCACAATGAAAGTCCATAACGAAACATGATCTGGCTGTGGTTAATTTTGCTTGTAGCAGGCTTCGTCCTCCTAGTCTGGAGTGCTGATCTGTTTGTAGAGGGGACGGCTGCACTGGCCCGAAACATAGGGGTATCTGACCTGTTTATCGGTCTCACCGCAGTCTCTATCGGTACCTCAGCGCCAGAAATTTTCATCGCCATCATGGACTCTTTTAAATTTGAACCTGACATCGCCATTGGGAATGCCATTGGTTCAAATGTCGCGAATATGGGGCTTGTTCTCGGAATCACCGCTATGGTTGTCCCATTACCTTACGACAAACGCATTCTACGAAGCGAGCTACCGATGTTGTTGTTTGCGACAGTGTTAGCAGGATTTTGTCTTATAGATATGAAATTAGGACGTGTTGACGGAGTCATCTTTTTGACGTTGTTCGGATTCATCATGTATCGCATGGTTCGTTCCTCAAAAAACAAGGAGCAACTTCCCGACGAACTCGAAAACGCTCTGAGTGATATACCAAGTATGGGTACAGGGCGGGCTTCACTTCAAGCCCTGATCGGGTTGGTAATACTGGTTATTTCTGCGAACTACTTAATTGTATCGCCGGCGAGAAATTTAGCTGAAGCATTACACGTAGAAGTATTCGACGTCGGTACAACGATCGTGGCGGTGGGTACAAGTCTGCCTGAATTAGTGGTTACTCTCCGTGCAGCAATCAAAGGAGGATACGGTATTGCGATCGGTAATATCGTCGGCTCAAATTTACTCAACCTGTTGGTAGTACTGTCCGTCCCAGCTTTAATGCGACCATCCACATTGACGTTATTGGAGTTTGTGACCGATTACGGCATGATGTTTCTTCTCACCGTCGTCATCGCGCTCTTCGCATATGCCGTTGGTGCAAAGAAAGTAATTACGAGACTAGAAGGAGCACTGTTGTTAGCTGCTTGGGTCGGCTACATTGTGTTGAAATACACTTAATGTATTCATTCGAAGGAAACGCACTCGTTAGGGCTAAACTTGAGGCTACACGAGCTTTAATTCTCGATGTCGACGGAGTGATGACTACAGGTGCAATAACTATGGACGATCGTGGAAACGAACTCAAAACGTTCCATGTTCAGGATGGATACGGTGTTCAAGCTCTTATGCAGTTAGGGATTCGAGTTGCTATTATGTCAGGACGTAGATCCACTGCAGTGGAGTACCGTGCTAAGGAGTTGAACATTACCGATGTGTATCAAGGTCTCAAAGACAAGTCTGCGGGGTTGGCGAAATTTGCGCGTTTACATGGTTTGAACTATGCCGAAATCGCACATATTGGGGATGACATTCCGGACTTAGTGCTTTTCGAAAACGTCGGTTTCGCGGTCGCCGTCGCTAACGCAGTACCCCAAGTAAAAGAAGCCGCAGATCTTGTGCTGACACGATCTGGCGGCGATGGGGCTGTACGAGAGTTTTCTGACCTAATATTGAGTGTTCAACGAACATGACGAAGAAGATTCTTTTCGGTGCTGTGATAACCGGAATTCTTGGAGTGATTTTGTATCTTGTGTTCCCAAAAGAGTTTGAAGAAAGTACCACCACAGATCTCGCGGATGTACCAGACATTTATCTCAAAGATGTAAAAATTCAAGCATTCGACGAGACAGGACAACTTGCTTATGAATTAGCCGCGGAAGAAATTGAGCAGTTTACTGCGCAACATAAGATGCTCTTTAAGAATCTAAAGATCTTAGTTGAGCGAGAGAATGGAGACCAGTGGCAAATGAACGCCGATCTCGGATCTGTCCAACCGGAGTCCGACGAGCTGAGCCAAATCTTAGAACCCATTGAATTGCTTGGTTCCGTCAACGTATACTCAGGGGATGTCAATGATCCGGAGTATTTATTTAGTGGGATGAACGTCGTATTCGATCCTCGAACCAACACCATTCATAGCGATGAAGACGTATATATCAAAGCAGGCGTTTCTACGTACGATGCTGACTCCTTTCGCTTCGATCTCGCGACGAAGCGATTACAGCTAAGCTCGGAACCAGGTAGTCAAGTCGAGATTAAACATGAAAGTATTGAACCAGAATAACGCCCGTGTTTTTGTCGAGTATTTAGTACTCGTGTTGGTACTCTTTTGGAGCGCACCGACCATCTCAATTGGGATGTCAGATATTAAAGCCGATCACACAGAGTTAGACCTTGACAAAGGCGAATTTACAGCGAAAGGTAGCGTGAAAATAGATTCTGACGAAGTGAAGTTACGCGCAGACGAGGTACACGCGAAAGTTGACGGTACGGAACTCCAGTCTATCACTGCCAAGGGCAAGCCACTTGAGTTAGAACTAGAAATTCAAGAAGATGAAGAAGATTCACAGAAAATTGTTGCCTCTGCTCAAGAACTGACTTTCAATAACGAGGACAACTGGGTTGAATTCATCGGGGATGTTCAACTTCAAACTGAGGTAGCGAAGATTCGCGCTCAGAAGATTCGTATCGAGTTAGACACTCAGAAAATTGTCGCCACGAAAGGGGAAGACAATGAACAAGTAGAAATCACACTCCTCGACGCGGGGACACCTTAGTGCGGCCGATGTTGGTATGAGTTCGGAAGATGTTAGTGACAGCGATGTAGTATCTTCGACAACGTTGGCTGCAGATGGTATCTCGAAGCGATACGGTAAGAGGCTAGTCGTCGAAAATATTTCTGTGTCTGTATCTACGGGCGAAGTCGTCGGATTGCTTGGGCCTAACGGAGCTGGCAAAACAACGAGTTTTTATTGTATCGTCGGTTTGATTCGAATGGACACTGGGACGATTCATTTAGGGGATAACGAGATTACCAGTGCCCCTATGCATCTACGGGCACGTGCTGGACTAGGCTACTTACCTCAAGAAGCAAGCGTGTTTCGTCGTTTAACTACCTATCAAAATATTCTCACGACAGTGGAATTGCACGCAGGGACAAATCGCGTTGAGAGACAACAACGAGTCGAAGAACTCGTCCAAGAATTCAACCTTGAGAAAGTTCGGAACA
Source organism: Gammaproteobacteria bacterium (assembly GCA_009840305.1). Classification (GTDB taxonomy): domain Bacteria; phylum Pseudomonadota; class Gammaproteobacteria; order Pseudomonadales; family Azotimanducaceae; genus Bin55. Next base: position 379,964 of record VXNY01000024.1, read on the forward strand.
ATTTAGGTGAAAGATTGTCGGGTGGGGAACGTCGACGGTTAGAAATCGCAAGAGCACTGGCCTCTAATCCAAGATTCGTTCTGTTGGATGAGCCGTTTGCCGGGGTTGATCCAATCTCAGTCGCAGACATTAAACACAACATACGCCACTTAACGTCAAGAGGCATAGGAGTACTCATTACCGACCATAACGTTCGAGATACCCTCGATTTATGTGATCGAGCGTATATCGTGAGTGAAGGACACGTCATCGCGGAGGGGACGACCGACGATATCCTCGCCAACGAAGAGGTTCGACGATCCTATCTTGGTTCCGAGTTTAAGTACTAAGAGTCGCGGTCTGTGAACCAACCTTCTCTCGTACTGCAACAGCGGCTTCAGACCAACCTTACGCCCGAACTGCGACAAGCTATTCGCATGATGCAATTGTCGGCCGCGCAACTAGAGCAAGAGATTCGCGCTGAGTGCGCCGTAAACCCATTCCTAGAGGTCGCAGATGACATTGATTCCGTTATAGAAGACATTAACGACGAACCTCAGGACGAGCAGTCTGAGCACGACTTAGAACACGATTACGAAGACGACCCTTACGAAGACGTTCAGCCACAAGCGACCACTCACGATCGCGAAGACGTTGCTACGGTGATCGATAACGACGCTTCTGCAGATTTATCGTCTTTAAAACTGAATGTTGAAACGGAATGGTCTGATCTTTATCTTGCTGATGGGAATGAAGCAAGCAGTGTAGATGGCCAAGCTCTTGCTAGCTATTCCACTTCCTTACAAGAACACTTGCAAGAACAGCTCAATCAATTTGGTATCGCTAAACAAGCTCATGGCATCGTTGGTTACCTGATCGATGCAGTCGGAGAAGATGGGTACATATTCAATTGGGAAGAACTGGTTTCCGAGAGCCAGGAAAGTCTGAATGTCTCCGTAGCACAGCTTGAAAGTGGCCTAAAAGTCTTGCAGTCAATGGCGCCCGCCGGTGTCGGCGCTCGTAGCGTTCAAGAGTGTCTTCTTCTACAACTTCAGGCTTTTCCAAAAGGCAAAGAGAGTCGTGACCTAGCGCTAACGATCGTAAGCAATCACTTCCATTGCTTAGCAAACCAAACTCATCAGCAGATACAGACAGTATTACAAGTAGAAGAGAGCAAGATTGTTGATGCTATCGAATTGATACAGTCGTTACATCCTCGTCCTGGGGCAGCCTTCGCGAATGTTGATCCGTTGTACATTGTGCCTGATGTGCTTGTAAGTAAGCAAGACGGAGAATGGACAGTAACTCTAAACGATAAAGTCTCTCCTACAGTGCGAATCAATCAAGAATACAAAACATTAAATCGATCCTCACTATCGACCAAAGATCGCAGTTACTTCAGAGAATACCTCCATCGTGCTCAAGCACTAATTTATGGAATTAACCGAAGGAAAGAGACTCTACTCAAAGTCGCTCTCATGATTGTTGAAGAACAGAAAGAGTTTTTCGAACGCGGAGAGCTCTTTATGCGCCCGATGGCTCAATCTGACTTAGCATCGATGGTTGGGGTTCATACCTCAACCATCTCTCGAATTACGACCGAAAAATATCTGTTGTGTGCTCGAGGAACTTTTGAGTTAAAGTACTTCTTTTCCAGTGCGCTCCGCGCCCATCGCGGAGACGACGTCTCCAGTACGACCATTAGAGCAATGATTCAACGATGGACAGACAACGAAGATCCGACTCACCCTCTTACCGATACCGCCATCGCAGAAAGACTGAAAGACCGACAAATATCGATTGCTCGACGAACCGTAACCAAGTATCGCGAGTCTTTGCAAATTCCCGCTGTGCAACATCGGCGAGTACGTATTTAACCGGTGGTTACAATCGTTCTGAGAAAAACTCCATTAGACATCGAAAAATCTTGCTTAAGCCAAATCTGTACTGATATTGGTAATTTCTTTAGTAATACGGGAGCGACGAAGTGCAACTAAATATCACTGGGAATCACATTGAGGTCAATGCACACTTGCGTTCTTTCTTGAAACGCAAGCTCGGCAAAATAGAAAGGCATCACGACCGAATCACATCAGTGCATGTCGTGCTTTCCATCGATAAGATCACGCACCGAGCAGAAGCTACCGTGCATGCACTCGGAAATGAAATCTACGCAGACGCGTCGGCCAGTGATATGCAAACTGCGATAGATAGCCTCGTTGCGAAATTGGATCGCCAGATCATAAAACACAAAGAAAAACTAACAAAACATCGTGCGTCATAGATTCGGAGCTCCGTATACCGACACGTTGTGATCTGTTTTGAATCGATATTTACTCCGTTAACGGTACAGTTCGTACACGATTGTCACTCAAGGAAATCTGCGTTGCAGCATGCGGCGCAAATAATTCATCAAGAAAGAAAGTCGATCGATCCGCGCGAACTTTTGGGAAAGTTGACTGAACGTGAAGAACTTGGGTGCACTGTCATTGACGACACGAAGGTGGCACTACCTCATTGCCGTTTTGATGAATGTTTAACACCGATTGGTGCTATACTTCGATTTGTACCGGAGGTCTCTTTTGGGAACGCCGGTGCCGTTGCCTTAGCCTTTGCACTCGTAGTACCTCCAGAGACCGATGAGACGCACCTTCAAATCCTAAAGACTATAGCGGTGGTATGCACCAACCCTGATCAGCTAAGCCAACTGCTGGAAGTCAGGGGACCGTTAAATTTGCGAGCTACATTTCTGCGCTATGCCAGGCAAATGGATTGACGTGAAGCTCTACGTAATCACCGGCAGATCCGGCTCTGGAAAGAGTACTGTGTTGCATGCCTTAGAAGACGGTGGGTTCAAGTCCATCGATAACTTTCCAGTTCCACTGATTGTGCAACTAGTTGAGGACTGTGTTTCAAGGGATAGTCAAGCCAACATTGCAGTTTCTGTAGATGCTCGAAGTCCGACTTCAGATCTAACTCAATTGCCAAAAATATTGAATGATATATCTTCAGAGCATTTTCGACCACGTTTAGTCTTCCTCGATGCTACTAGCGCGGTTTTGGTAAAACGCTTTGACGAAACAAGACGTCGACATCCTCTTGAGCGTGTAGGCGTAGATCTCAGACAAGCCATTGAAAGCGAGAGTAAGGTGTTAGCACATCTAGCGGAAGTTGCTGATCTGCAAATTGACACGACCGAACTCACGATGCACGATCTTGTCAATGTCACCAAAGAACGGTTAATCGAGTCGAGTAATCAACAATTATCACTGTTGTTTCGATCATTCGCTTATCGCAAAGGCGTGCCCGTTGATGCAGACTTTGTGTTCGATCTTCGATGCCTGCCGAATCCACATTGGGTTTCCGAATTACGTGCCCTGAGCGGGCGTGACCGTAGCGTCCAAGAATTTTTTGAAGAACACGATACAGTCGAACAGTTGTATCAACAAATTGTTGATTTGTTAGCTAGTTGGTTACCCCTTTTTGAACAACAAAATACTGCGTACCTCACTGTCGCTCTCGGATGTACCGGAGGTCGACATCGCTCCGTGTACATGGCCGAACGACTAGCTGAAACCTTCAAATCAACTTACCCGCATGTGCTCATCCGACATCGCGACTATGGTAACAGCTAACGCAAATGCTTGGCCGAGTCAAAATCGTTAATAAGCTTGGAATGCACGCGCGCGCGTCCGCTAAATTTGTCCAAGTTGCGAAGAGCTTTCCCTGTTCAGTCGAACTTGGATACTTGGAAGACCAACTCGTCAACGGTAAGAGCATGATGCAAATCATGACACTCGCGGCTACTCAAGGTAGCGAACTGATCTTGAAGACCGACGGTGAAGAGGCTACCGCGGCGTACGACACAATTGAACAACTCATTGCTGATCGTTTTGGCGAAGCAGAATGAGCAACCATCTGTGTGAAATTTACACTTTGTAAGACTAACTGAATTCTCTCAGTGACGCTTGGGCTTAGTTGGTTTACTGATACTCAGATGATCTCTTTTTAAAGTTTTGGTCAAAATGCAGTATGAAACCATACAAAAGAACAAAACATTGAGTCTCATTGAACCACGCTAACGATTGCCGCGTAAAGTTGGGGTGTAAGTGCTTTGGCTAAATACATGTGTAAAATAACAGTATTGATTTTTGGATTCGGGAATCCGGTTCTTGCCAGGCGTTCAGTTTGGTCTCTTCTTTAATCCATCAATGAGTATCTTCGCGCTGAGCACCCGATGTGAGTAATTTCGTAAAGTTGCATAATCGTAACCTTCAAACACTCGATTGACACCATGAAAGCACTAATTTTCAAGAGAGCAAGTTTAGCGTGTATGATCTTGTGGATAGTTCAAGCAGGAACTACCACGGAAGAATACGAAGCGGGAATCGACTACAAAGTCCTTGAGAACAACGAAGATACGGATGCGTACGATCGTACTTCTGAAGCGTCCGACAAAATTTCTGTGATTGAGTACTTCTCTTATGGTTGCCTTGCGTGCAAGAAGTTTGAAGTTCAAATCTCAAACTGGTTGGAAAACAAAGAAGAAGATGTCGAATTTAGACGCGAAGCGGTTGTGTTTCAGGAAAGTTGGGCAATGCTCGCGAAGGCCTACTATACTGCGGTTAAGCTTGATGTACTTGACTCTGTTCACGCACCAATGTTTAAAGCAGTACACGAAGAAAAACGAGCGATGCACGAACCGAAAAACATCGAGCAACTATTTAAAGAAGACGCACAGATTGATCCTAAAGTGTTCCGAGAGACCTTTCATGAAGATGAAACAATTGTGGATCAAATTCTGAAAATTCACGAAAAGATTCAATCATTGAGAATAAAGAACACACCGACCGTGGTTGTGGATGGAAAGTATCTCGTGAATATAGGCACAGCTCAGTCACGCAAACGGATTTTTCTTATTGTTGACTTTCTCACCAACAAAGTCCGTGCTGAACGCCAAAGCGTCAGCGTGAATGAATAGAACCTACCAAGTAATCCCTGTCCAATAGGACTCAAAAAAACTGGTGTGAATGGAGTGCTGTACGGTCCTGCTCAAATGAGTATGTGGTAAGTCACTCTGTAGTGAATAGCGTTCTGTCCTAGCGCGCAGACTCAGACACGACACTGGTGATGCTTCGCGGCGAGTAATCAGTACGTTCTAATCTATTGGTCCAACGACGCCATTAGCTTCAAATGTGTCTGCGAGTGGATAACGCTACGGGAAGCTACAAACTTTACAGCGCAGCAACGGTCATGTTGGATATAAGAATAGAACCTGTACGAATATTACGACGCGTTTCCACATCGTCTCCAAATGCAACCATATTCTTATACATGTCGTCGAGTTTCGCTGCGATTGTAAGCTCGTCAACCGCATGGGCGTATTCGCCATTTTCCACCCAATAGCCAGACGCACCTCGGGAGTAATCTCCTGTCAAAATGTTCACTCCTTGACCCATGAGCGAAGTAACAACGAGACCTCGGTCCATTTGCTTTAGTACATCTTTTAGAGGAAGAGTCAGCGCTTCTACTGTCAAATTACACACGCCAGAGGCATTTCCTGTGGACTGCATTCCCAACTTTCGACCCGAATAACTACTGAGCAGGTAATTCTTCGCCATACCACGTTCAACGATGTATTTTTCTGAGGTCGCCACGCCTTCGGAATCGTATGCACGACTCCCCATTGCACCGGGAATAAAAGGATATTCCTTAAGAGAAACTTCCGGAGAAGTCACTTGTTCCTCTAAAGCATTGAGTAAATACGTTGATCGCAAATATTGAGGTCTACCAGATAGCGCGTTGAGGAGGTGTAGAATGAGTCCCATCGCGACGGTCTGGTCGAAAAGCACAGGATATTCTCCTGTCGGAATAGGTCGCGGATCCAACTTTCGAATCGCATGTTCTGCCGCTTTGGTCCCTACGAGCTCGGGTGTATCCAGTTCACTACGTTGCCGAGCCATCGTGAACCATGCTGCGCGTTGCATCCCATTACTGCTTTTCGCGATCACATCGGTATACAGACTCGAATTAGAACTGCGATACGCGTGCAAAAAACCGAGACTATTACCATAAGCGACACAATTCGATGAAACACTCGCACGTGCTCCATCGGATCGATATATTTTCTCATCAAAATCTAGAGCTATCGATTCCGCTGTTTGGGCGGCATCTTTTAGCTGTTCTACATCCATTGGATCACAGCGATACAAATCTAAGTCGGGAAAGTTAACGGCTAACAAATCGGGATCTGCCAGACCACTAAAAGAGTCCTCCTCTGTGTGTTCTGCTATCGCAAGCGCTGCGTCTACTGCTTCTTGAATTGAATCTTCTCGCGTGTCAGTAGTACTGGCGTTACCCCGACGATTTCCACGATATACGGTAATGTCAAACCCACGATCACGACTGAATTCGACGGTGTCGATGTCACCTTCACGCATCTTAACGTCAAGTCCTATATCGTCTCCGGCGGTAACTTCAGCGGCAGTTGCACCTCCCGATTTAGCTACATCCAGGATTCGACTCACAAACTCTGATAATTTCGCTTCGTCTTCCGGTGAATGTACTCCCTGTGAAGTGTTTGCGTTTACATCAACCAACGTTGTGGTCATGCTTGAGTTCCCCCAACGGTAATCTGATCGATCTTTAATGTGGGTTGTCCAACTCCTACCGGAACCCCTTGTCCTTCCTTACCACAGACTCCGACACCTAGATCCAATTCCAAGTCATTTCCAACCATCGAAACTCTGGTCATGATTTCCGGACCGTTACCGATCAGTGTTGCACCTTTAACAGGCACTGTGATCTTTCCGTTTTCAATTAGATAGGCTTCCGTCGCCGAAAACACGAATTGACCTGAAGTGATATCAACCTGTCCGCCACCAAAGGTTTTCGCAAAGACTCCTCTATCGACGCTCTTAACTATTTCTTCCGGATCACTTTCGCCAGCAAGCATAAACGTGTTCGTCATGCGAGGCAATGGTTGATGGGCATAGGATTCTCGACGTCCGTTCCCGGTACTAGCTACACCCATAAGCTTAGCGTTCAGTTTGTCTTGCATATACCCTTTTAATACTCCGTTTTCGATCAACACGGTCCTCTGACCGGGAGTTCCTTCGTCGTCAATGGTGAGCGAACCGCGACGGTTTGGGATCGTTGCATCGTCAACAATGGTGCACAACGGAGATGCGACGCGTTCTCCAATTCGGTTTGAAAATGTCGAAGTTCCTTTGCGATTGAAATCACCTTCTAATCCGTGGCCGACCGCTTCGTGTAACAACACTCCGGGCCAACCAGGTCCGAGAACTACGGGCATAGGTCCCGCTGGAGCATCTACAGCTTCAAGGTTTACCAGTGCTTGTCGGACTGCTTCCCGTGCAAATTTTTCTGCAGTTTCGTTCTCGTACAGCCACGACAAGTCATGCCGTCCACCGCCGCCACAATTACCATTTTCGCGCCTTCCGTTTTGTTCCACTACGACGGAGACGCCAAAACGTACGAGCGGACGTACATCGCCGTGGTCCGTACCATCACTTGAGTAAATATAGGTGGACTCATGGTTGGCGTTGATCGAAACCGATACTTCTTTAACGCGCGGATCCAATGATCTAGCAAATTTGTCGATTCGTGACAAGAGTTTGACTTTTTCGTCTTTTGAGACCGAGACAATAGGATCTATACCCTGATAAAACTCCGGAAGTTTACGTTTCACCGGTAAGTTGGCACTCTGGGAACTCCCAACTCGAGCAATTGATCTTGCAGCACTTGACGTTTGCTCAAGTACGTCAAGTTGAATATCGTCGGCATACGCGAAACCACTCTTCTCACCGCTGATTGCTCTTGCTCCAATGCCTCGAGATACCGAAAAACCGGCACTCTTCACGATTCCTTGCTCCAACGACCAAGATTCGTTTCGTCTACACTGGAAAAAGAGCTCGCCTCGATCAATTTCACGAGACATCATCCTAGACATCATTGTTTCCAGTTGCCGGTCTGATATGTCCCCTGTGGCCAGAAGGTCATGTTTCGCACTATTTGATACGGTCTCGGTCATTTCTTTACTCTCCTACAAGAATGGTCAATCTTCATTTGTCGTACTGTCCTCGGTGGGTGAATCTGATAAGTCATCATTGAAGACGCCGATGAGTTCTATTTCTGGGGTCTCGAAAGTCCCTTCCACTCTGTATTTTGCACTTGACATTCGGTTCAATTGAGATCTAAAAATTCTGCTGCCAATCAATGTTCCAAGAAACGCGGTCGGGTTACCCGTCATTAAGGCAACATACCACTTTAAATTTGTGGTAAAGGGTAATCTTACAACAACATCCATCGTCAAACTCTCGTCAGCTAAACTCGCATTTCCTGTAAACATCAGTTCGGAACTTCGTCCTTTAATATGGATTGGTTCCTGAATCTTCACTATTGACTGGTCCAAGGTTACATCGAACAATATACGATCAAATTGAAAGCCCTTCGCAAACACAGCGGTGGGAACGAAGTCCATACGTTGTATGATGGAAGCAATATTGAACATGCTCAGAAGTCGGAGAATTCCTTGACCAGCGTCAACCTCTAACAACGTTCCCTTATTCGCGTCGCCATGGATTCTTCCGCTCATTTTCAAGGTGTCGACATCAAACGGCGAACCGGGCCACATTAAGTCACTGTTGACGGTGAAGTTCTCACTTTCAACCTCTGCTTCGACGTCAAATTCCGGAAGAACTTGTAAGAGATTGTCCCCGGAGATGACGCCTTTAAATCGAGTTTCGTTCTTTTCCGTGTCCCAAACTATTCCAATATCATCACGAGTGTCTAAGTTCACACCGCGGATGTCAGCAACGACATTCTGTAATTGAACTTGTTGATCTGAGGTATTCAGATCAAACGACCAAGTTCCAAAGCCTTCTGCCTCTCCATCCTCGGTAAACATGTACAAGTCCTGTATGGATACTTTGGTAGCCGGAAGTTGTAAGAAAATGGCTGGGTCCATGGGTGCTTCATCCGGCGAGTCAAAAGCACTAAGCCATAATCGCAGCTGTTCAATTGAAAGTTCCCAGTCGTTTCCTTGCTCTCGAGACAGTGATGCGCTACCTTCCTCCGCCGTTGCTGTCAATGCAGAACTGTCGCCTCCAAAAGTGCCGTCCAACACTAAATCATGTAGTTGAAACCTTCCTCGCACAAGCTTTCCAATACGAAGATCGTCGAACTCTACGTCCACACCAGCAGGTAGAGTAGTATCAGACATTTGATCGGTTGGAAACACTAGCTCAGCCACGCTGCCGGCGATGAGCCAGTCTCTAGTTGATTCAGTCAACGGTGGTGGAGGGACACTAAGTCCGACACTACCACGCATTGGAGAGTGTTCGGTGCCTTCCGTCCGAATTCTCAGTTCGTCCATCGTAATATCCACCGTCATTGGATCGTCCAACGTAATTTGTACATGCATCGGACGACCGCTATCGACTTCTTTTCGGAAAGGCTTAGGTAGCGTGAGCGCGACGCCAACCAAATCTGTGTGAACATCGACAATAGGAGGAGTATCACTATTGATAGGAAAAACTACTTCGCCGGAAATATGAGGTGACCCGCTGGCAATTGAATGTAACCAGTCGCCAGTAAGACGGGAAATTGCATTAACCGAAGTATTTAGATCGAACTTCAACACTACTTCGGGAGAATGTGTATCACCATTTCGAGTTTTCAAATCTAAAGAGACCGGATCGTCTTGAAATCTCGCAGATAGTTGTGAACTAGAAAAATTGTGAGGATATTGATAACCCACATTGCCGAACAAATCGTCTAGTTGCAAATTCGCAGTTCTGAGATCCAAGGATACATCCGCCAACACTAGATCGAGCTGTACATCCCACAGATTCTCCCGTTCTGGTTTAAGGGGAATTTTTAGAGCAGCCTTCAAGTCGATCGCCCCGGACCCATCGTACTCCAGAGGATCTAAAGGAAGCAGTTTCGTTAAGGGTGATTCTGCCAAATAGCTCTGCAACAATAAAAAGTTTGAATCAACCGTAAAGTCCAGTTCCAGTAATGGTTCTGCTAAGGGCAACAAAACCGTACCCTGCTCTATGTGGCTACCTTGTGTATACGCAGAAGTGACCTCGATCATCAATGCTTCATGCGTCAACCAGAAGCGACCGTAACCCTGAACAATTTCCGGCCAATCTTCAAGGAAAGCTACTTTCGCATCGTCAATGAACGCATGAATCTCTATAGTGTTGGTTCTTTGGTTGAATTCATCTGAACTATGAACAAACTGTAGCCTAGCCTCGTTAAACTGAGCTTGATGAACCGCGTTCTCGATCCAAGTGAAAGCGTCTTCGGGTACCAAGGCACCTAAATAGGGTCGCAACTGTGATGCCGAGACACTTGGTGTTTCAAGTGCGAACTCCATCCTTTGTCGACCGCTCGGAAAATACTTGCTATATTCAATGTTGAAGTCAATCGCGACCACTTCCGAGTTTGGAATCCAGTGACCATAAAGTGTCGATCCCAAATAGTCTCGCTTCCACAAAATCAAGCTGGAAAAGTCAACCGTAGACAAGGAGAGTGGCGCAAACAAGAAACCTGCTTCATCGATGTCTATCTGTTGAGTCGTGGCTTCTGCGAGAGCTATCGGTCCACGTCCATTGAGAACAAAAGAATCCAAGGTCAATGCAGGTATGCCTTTGTGTTGCTGTATCCGGAGCTGATCTATTGTCGCGCCGTAGATAACACCGGAACTGTCCTGCACCCACTGTAAGGTAGACAACATACCCGAAGGTTCGAGCCCACCGAGCAATTCTCGAACCGGGTGCCCTGATACACTAAAAATGTCCACAAAGGTGTAGATCGTCTCCGCAGAAATATCGTGACTCCAACCGTGGATATAGTTTGTATGGACACTTTGTCGTACAAAATGCTCCAGCTCATCGACCACTTCACTATTGTGATCCACCATCGACACATCGATCCTTCCTGAAGTACCCAATTCTTCCAGACTAAAGCTCAAATCTAAGAACAGACCGGCGGGAGTACCGAGTGGATGCGTTGGTTGCAAGTCGATGTTTCCAATCAGCGATGCGGACGTTGATGTCCCACTCATCAATACCTGCGAGTTTACCACGATCTCTTCAAGAAAATCCCATCCAATCAAGCTAGTTGGCACTTCAAAATCGTGTGCCTGAACGTTGAGCACGCGTTCCTCAGTTCGACGCCAAAAACCTCGAGAACTTGATTCGTAAAGCAACGAAATCGAGCAGTGATCACAATCACCTAACTCACGAATCGTTGCGTGCAGGCGGTATACGCCCTGTTGCTTGACCGACCGCAAAAATCCTTCGTGCTCGAAATTTGCAGACCCGCAAGTCAGGGAACTACTAAACGTCACATCAATGTTGTCAGTATTACGCAATATTGTGTCTATGCCAAACGAATCATCTTCGGCACTAGGGAGTTCAAAATTACAAGCAGACTGCTCTGCTACTTCCAACGATAAGTGTTTAACGTGAACCGTGCGAAACACAAAGGAGTTACGCCAAAACGAGGCCAATGTATCGAGTTCAGCAGTGATATCTTTGATAAGTAAGGTTGAACTAGCTACTTCTCCAATCTCAATAACCGGATTAATACCGCGCCACCTAACGTTGAGTTGCGAGAACTCCAACCCCTGTTCAGCAAATCTCTGATTCAGATTGTCAACGTAATTGGGCGCAAACAACGATCCAATTCGCACGAGGGAAAACAAGCCGGCAAAGAGCACAACTAAGATCGTGAGCGTATTGAGAAATACTTTTATCAGTAATTTCAGCACGATACTGGGAATTCGTTGTTGATAGCGGTACTCGGTTTCAAATTTGATGACCAGATCTGAGGCTCATGAATGTGTACTCCGATATGTAGTTATTTTCAAGACCGCAATGTAACTGTCAGAAAGAAACTTCTGTTTCCTCAGATACTAACCAACGATCAAGCAAAAATACCACGAGAACCCAAGTAACTAGCGTTCCAATTACTGAGTATACGAGAACGAGCGGTGAAGGTAGTGGAGACTCTGCAATGATGAGTAGGCTCAAATATCTCAGGACTTCCGCGCATATGCTCGCTACACCCAAACCAGCCAACTGAAATCGCAACACTGCTTTATTCTCTCGTTTGGGAATCTTCATACCTAGATAGGTAATTAGACAAAGAATTATTGAATTTACTCCGAACGGATACGCAAATAATGTGTCGAGAAAGAATCCAGTTGCGAACGGTATTAGCAGAGAAACTGAAGTGTTGGTATTGGAAGCCCAATAGAAACACACCAGCAACGCGACGTTGGGCGTGAAGTAACTAACGAATTCCGGTAAAAACGCAAAACTGTGAAAAGCAGAAACAAAGACACTCAATGACGCGGTGATGATAAAACCGATGTTATTCCGCGGCAGTTTCAGAATACGAAGCTCCAGTGAGGATCAGAATATAACGTCGACGATTGAGTTCCGCAAGCGGTTCGATGGTCACGCGAACTGCAACCCCAGCTTGGTCAGGTTCACTTACAGTCACTACTCCAACCGGATAACCGTAAGGAAACGTACCTCCTAATCCAGAAGTGATCAATAAGTCACCTTCTGCTATGTCAGCTGTCACTTCGACATGTTCAAGAGTGAGATGTTTTGAATCTCCAACACCTGTAAGCACCGCGTGGAGTCCAGACCTTTCCACTCGAACTGGTACCGCCATGCGCTTATCAGTTACCATTAATACTCGACATGTATATGGGAGCGCTTCAACCACTTGACCAAAGACTCCCGAAGCATCAAGCACCGCAGAGCCCCCTTTGATTCCGTGTGCTAGTCCCCGATTCAACGTCACTTCATCACGAGCGGGTGAAACCAACGGAGCAGCCAATTCGGCGATTTCATAGGAAATCATCGGTTCTCGTATTCGAAACCCAAGTACCTCACGTAGCTCGATATTAGATGCTTCCAACGCACGAAGTTGTGAATTGAGTGCGGATATTTGCTCATTCTCAATTTCCAACACTTCAATCCGTTCTAATAGTTCATTGCGATCGCTCAAGTAGTTTCCTGAGAACCGGAGAACATCCTCGTATCCATTCGCAACACGTTGTACTCCGAGAGTTACCCAAGTAACAAATTGTCGCGGATGATTTACAAAGTTGGTAAAGCGCTCTAAGGAAATTGACAGCAGGCAAATAAAGCAGAGTAACAACAAAGTGTGGAGATTCGACGTTTGAGGCGCGGCGGACATTTACGGAAGAAACCACCCAATCAGCATCGTTAAATTCGCCTAAATCTTGTTGTTTTCCTTACCGTATCTATAGCCTAGCTCGACGTCATGAGCTGGCTCAAGAAGATCAAATGACCAAATTGTCTAAGTAGTCAAATTCGAGAATCTGACCACATCCTTTTGCAACACAGGACAGTGGTTCATCAGCCACCAACACCGGCATACCTGTTTCTCTTTTCAACAACTCATCTAAGCCGTTCAATAGAGCCCCACCACCGGTTAACATGATACCACTATTCGCGATGTCGGCTGCTAGTTCTGGCGGGCATCGCTGTAATACAGACAACACCGCACCGACGACTTTCGTCGTGGCCGACGAATAGAGGGCTTCAACCATGTCATCGCTATTAAGGCGAAAGGTGCGAGGAATTCCCTGAGCTAAGTCGTGTCCGATCACGGTTACCTCTTGCACTTCATCTACAGATATAGCAGTACCGATTTGAATCTTGATTTGTTCGGCCGTAGTTTCCCCGATAACGCAACCTTCCTTCCGACGCACGTACTGAATGACTGCGTTGTTAAACTCATCACCGCCAACGCGGATGCTCTCAGAAACAACGATGCCGTTTAAGGCAATGATCGCAATGTCGGTAGTTCCACCCCCGATATCGACAACCATGGAACCGTTGGCATCTTGAATGTTAAGTTCAGCACCAACCGCCGCAGCCAATGGTTCTTCAATGAGAAAAACTTCGCGTGCGCCAGCTCCAAGTACCGTGTCTTTTATAGCTTTCTTTTCAACTTCAGTAGATTTACATGGCATGCAAACCAGCACTCGAGGGCTTCCTGAAAAAAACTTGTTACCAGTCGCACGTTCCATGAAATACCGCAACATCGTGCTAGTAGCTCGAAAATCTGCGATGTGCCCATCTTTCATCGGTCTTGTGACTAGGATCGCGTCAGGAGTTCTACCCAGCATCGTTCGAGCCTTCTTGCCGAGCGCGACAATTGAGTTGTCATTTACGCGAGTAGCTACTACTGAAGGTTCGTCGAGAACCACGCCTTTATTCTTGACAAATATCAAAGTGTTTGCCGTCCCTAAATCGATAGACATATCGGGGGAGAATAGACCGCGGATGGTTTTCAACATAATTTGCTACTTTCTTCTAGTCCTTTCAATTTACGAGATTGCGTAAACGCGCAAAGGAATGCCTACGGAACTTGTAGTCAACTCGTCCGGGCAGAAATTTACGATGTGTATTTGCGCGAGATACCTGGTGGCCGGTTAGGTCAGGTTAATATCATAAAAGAAACTCTGTCAGTTGCAATATGTTAGTTCGCGTAATGCACTATTTCCATACAGATAGAGCCAAAACATCGCACAATTACGAAAAATTTTTTTCGCAACACACTACCTTGTCCTTACGCTCACGAGATTCGGCTCCATGGTTTAATTTTTTCGTCCGTTTAACAACCTAGACTACATTGAATTCAAAAATTCTAAAAGAACTCTGCGCACGTTGCGCTCTCGCTTTGAATGACACTGAAAACGAGCGTATGGTTGCAGATTTAACTCTAATTCTGGACTATGTCGACCAGATACATGCGGTAACCACAGACGGATTCGAACCACTAATCCACCCTCTCAATATTGGAAACGTGAGGGAGTTAGATGAACCGGAAACGACAAGACATCAAGACTTGATCCAAATGAAATCAATTGAGACGGTTGAAGACTTCTACGTTGTACCAAAAGTAATCAAGCCTTAGTGGATCCATACCAATCCCTCAAGCAATTACGACAGTTGCTTGATAGCAAACAGATTAGTGTGACGGAATTGTGCCAATATTTTCTCGATCGAATCGCACAGTTTGACCAACGTACAAACAGTTTCGTGTCCGTGGAACCGGAGCAAGTACTGGCCGAGGCTAGAAGCACAGATAAGACCATAGACCAAGGC
This sequence comes from Gammaproteobacteria bacterium, assembly GCA_009840305.1. GTDB lineage: Bacteria > Pseudomonadota > Gammaproteobacteria > Pseudomonadales > Azotimanducaceae > Bin55. The sequence continues at coordinate 395,131 of VXNY01000024.1, forward strand.
GTCAACGGACAACTAACCGGCATACCGGTAGCGCACAAGGACAACTTTTGCGTTCGAGGAAAACGAACTTCATGCTGTTCAAATTTGCTGCGTACGTTCATCGCGCCGTATGACGCAACCATTGTCAAAAATATTGCAAAAGCTGGCGGCATCTATTTTGGTAAAACCAACATGGACGAGTTTGCAATGGGAACTAGCAATCAAACCAGTGTTTGGGGGCCAGTCCGAAACCCTTGGGACTTGAGTAGAGTCCCTGGCGGTTCATCTGGCGGTTCAGCTGCAGCGGTTGCTGCCGGTTTAGTACCCGTCGCTACCGGTTCGGACACGGGTGGTTCAATCCGCCAACCAGCTTCATTCTGCGGCGTCACAGGCTTCAAACCGACGTACGGACGCTTATCGCGTTATGGCATGATCGCGTTTGCGTCGAGCCTAGATCAAGCCGGCACGCTCACCCGTACCGCACAAGATGCAACCACTATGTTTCAAATACTGCAGAGTCATGATTCACAAGACGCTACCAGCGTACCATCATCGATTAATAAGAAAGTACAGATTAAACACCCTTTGACTATTGGATATTCCGCTTCTCTTCTAAACGGTCTCGATTCGGACATCGTAGCACGTATCGAAGCATCCCGTAATACATTAGAACAACTTGGTAGTAAGTTCGTGGATGTTGAAGTATTTGACCAAGATCTAGCACTTTCTAGTTATTACATTATTTCATGCGCAGAAGCTTCTTCCAACCTTGCCCGTTTTGACGGCGTTCGTTATGGCTCTCGAGCGAAGTCAGTATCGTCGATACAAGATTTGTACGAAGACACGAGGAGTCATGGTTTCGGTGCTGAGGTTAAGCGTCGTCTGCTAGCAGGAACCTACTTTCTATCGAACAATTCTTCGGAGAACTATGTTCAGAAAGCTCAAAAAATACGCCGCATGGTGTACGAACTCTATAACGAGCTTTTTCAAAAAGTGGACGTTGTACTAGCGCCTTCTTCGCCGTCAACAGCCTTTCGGCTCGATGAAGAACATGACTCAACAGACATGTACCGGCAAGATCGGTTTACAGTCCCTGTTAATTTGTGCGGTCTGCCCGCAATAAGTGTGCCCTGCGGTCTAGTGAATGGATTACCGATTGGCGTGCAATTTATCGGACCACAATTCGGCGATGAACTGATACTCGACCTCGCGGAACGTTTCCAGAAGGAAACTTCGTGGCATTTGCAACGACCCAAGATATGAATGAAGTGGCATCTAAATGGGAAGCAGTAATCGGCCTGGAAGTTCATGTGCAACTTAATACGCGTACTAAGTTATTTTCTCGTACTCGAAATGGAGACGTATCCGCTGCACCTAATCAGAGTGCGAGCCTTGTTGACTTAGCGTATCCAGGAACACTGCCAGTCTTGAATCAAACAGCTTTAACACACGCGGTTAAATTTGGAGCGGCAATCGACGGCTCGATTGCGAAAGTCTGCTTATTTGATCGAAAGCACTATTTTTATCCCGACCTTCCTAAAGGTTACCAAATCAGTCAGTACTCCCATCCAATCGTCAGTTCTGGGGTGTTCAACTTGTGGAATGAAAACGGTCAAGCCAAAGCAGTTAGAATCCGTCGAGTCCATCTGGAAGAGGATGCAGGGAAGTCAATACACGATCGGTTACCGAACGAAACCGTTCTTGATTTCAATCGTGCAGGTACGCCTCTATTAGAAATTGTTACCGAACCAGATTTGCGAACTCCGTCGGAGGCAGCAACTTGTCTGCGGCAGCTTCATGCTCTCGTCATTTGGTTAGGATTGTGTTCTGGAAACCTCAATGAAGGCGCGATACGGTGCGATGCCAACGTATCTTTGCGCCATCGAGGTAGCAATAGGTATGGAACAGTTTGTGAACTCAAGAATCTCAACTCGTTCAAATTCTTAAAAAGAGCTTTGCGGTATGAGATTGAACGACAAGTCGCAGTGTTATCGGGCGGAGCGTCAGTGCAACGAGAAACACGATCGTACGACCCGGCGTCTGGATCCACAATATCGCTTCGACCAAAAGAACAACAAGAAGAATACCGTTATTTCCCCGATCCTGACCTACCTCCAATACCAATTTCGGACGAGTTTACTTCTCAAATTAAAACGAGCATGCCGGAATTACCGGAAACTGTGCGAGACCGGTTTGTGAAAGTCTACGGTTTGGCAACAGACCAAGCATATCGACTCACGCTCGAAAAACCACTCGCAGAATTATTTGAAGCTACTGCAAAGTTATGCAAAGACCCTCAATTAGCGGCAAATTGGATTCTAGGAGAAGTGATTGCGATACGAAAACGTACACAACCTCAAACCCCAAAAATCACGATCACCGCGACGCAACTAGCTCAACTTATCGAGCGAGTGAAAGATGGAACTTTGTCTTTGAACACAGGTAAGGAATTAGTTGGAAGACTTTGGGCTACAGATCTGGATCTTGACGAGATTGTCAAGACTCACGACATAACTCAGATCTCCGATCGTGATCAAATCTCAGAGTGGTCTGCAAAAGTTGTAGATGAAAATCAAGAGCTCATTCCAAAGCTACTGGACGGTGAAGAGAAGCTCTATGAGTATTTCATCGGGCAAGTCATGAGACTATCTCGCGGGAAAGCTAATCCACATCTAGTGCGACAAGCCTTGGAAAGGCTTGTACTAGCGGACGAAAAGCACTGTTCTAATGAGAATGACGACTAAATTTAGCGAACCTCCTATCGTACAATACTTTAAGGAATAAAAAGCCTATGATTGATACAGAATCCTTGATCATCGGTGCTGGACCCTGTGGTCTTTTTCAAGTCTTTGAATTGGGATTGCAAGGGATAAAAGCTCACATCGTCGATGCGTTACCGGAAATCGGAGGGCAATGCACCGCTCTATATCCGGACAAGCCTATTTATGACATACCTGCAATCCCTGTCTGTAGTGCAGAAGAACTCGTTAGCCGACTTAGTGAGCAAATACAACCGTTTGAGGCTAACTTTCACCTTGACCAACAAGTAGTTCGAATTCAATCGATAGACCCCAACACTTTTAGAGTTGAGACGTCGAAGGGGACGGTGTTTCAAACGAAGTCAATTGTGATCGCTGGAGGGGTAGGCTCGTTTCAAGCCATGCCGCTTCGTGCTAAAGGTGCTGAGGAAGTCAATTCCGATTTCCTTCATTATCGAATTACTGACAAGTCTCAATTCGCGGGTAAGCGACTCGTCATCCTTGGTGGGGGGGACTCGGCACTGGATTGGGCACTAGAGTTAGTAGATGTCGCATCTTCATTGACTTTAATACACCGAAGTGAGAAATTTCGCGCCGCTGAAGCATCGGTACAGCGTATGCGAGACCTCGTTGCCGATAACGCTATGGACTTTTTTGTGGGGAACGCAACAAATGTAGTCAGCGACAATGGCAAACTCAGGGAAGTACACATCACAAAACCCGATCGAGAGGTTGAGTCCTTACTGATCGATCACCTGTTAGTTTTTTTTGGTCTGTCGCCGAAGTTAGGACCAATCGCTGATTGGGGCCTTGAGATCACCAAAAATCAAATCGAGACGGATACCGAGAAGTTTGAAACCAACATTCCGGGAGTTTATGCAGTTGGTGACATTGCGAACTACCCCGGCAAGAAAAAACTCATTCTGTCTGGTTTCCACGAAGCCGCTTTGGTTTCGTTCGCGATCAAGAAACGACTGTTTCCTGAAGAAAAAGCATTCTTGCAATACACGACTACCAGTCCGCTGATGCACCAACGATTAGGGCTTGCAAGCCCACCCGAAGAAGTGTAAATCTCGTCCCAGAAGAGCCTTGGTAGACTCTTTCAATGTGGTAATGAACGGTCATGGGATCCATCGACTCAAGCGCTCCTAAACAACTTACTACGGTTCAGTTGGATCAACTCACTCCGTTTGCGATTGGTGGTACTAGATTGTGTTTCGTCCATCCGGATGACTCGAACAAGTGTATCAAAGTGTTACGAGAAGACCGAACTCCTCAAACTCGTCGGCAACTAACTAAGGGAATTAAAAAGTTACGACCCGCGAAACATTGGGATGATCAGAAGAAAGAATTATCCGCGTATCGACAGTTGCTCGCTCGGGAGACGCCAACATTATGGCGACACATCCCCGAGTTTTTCGGAAGTGTGGAGACTGATCTCGGACTAGGGATCGTGACTCGGATTTTTCGAAATTTTGATGGTAACTTCCCGAGAAATTTAGAGCAAGAAGTACCCCACGGTATCGATGACGCTCTTAAGAACGGAATTGAAAACTTTAAATCGTGGTTGCGACACGAGCTAGTTGTTACACGCGACTTATTGCCTCATAACATCATCGTCGTTCGTGACTCACTGGAACACTGCCGGCTCATGATTGTCGATGGATTGGGTAATAGCGAATGGATTCCAGTATCCACTTGGTTTCGCTCCTTTGCTCGCCGGAAAATTGAACGTAAGCTCTTTAGGTTCGACCATCGAGTTGCAAGCTTGCGAGTGAAACAATGAAAATTCGTTTCTTACTCGCATTAGAAAATAGACTTCGAAACTTAAGAAGGAAATATGCGCACATCTTGTACGCAGGAAAGAGTGTTTATTGTCCCATGTGTGACCAGACGTTTCGAAAATTTAAATCAGCTGGTAGGTCCAAATATAAACGACCTAATTCGGTGTGTCCTAAGTGTGCTGGTCGGGAGAGAGATCGAGTCATGCACTTGTTCTTTGCCGAAAAAAAAGAAATTCTCCGTCGCAAGCAGTGTCGCTTACTGCATATCGCGCCTGAACCATGCGTCGTTCCTAATTTACGAGATCTCGCGACACAACTGTACGTGAGCGGAGACTTAGTCAGGAATGACGTGTTGACGCAGTTTGATATACAAGCGTTGCCGTTTTCTGATCAATCATTTGACGTTGTATATTGCAGTCATGTATTACAAGCTGTGGAGGACGACGATAAAGCCTTAGCGGAAATCTCTCGAGTTTTGTCCTACAACGGATGGGCTATCGTAAATGTCCCCTGTCGCGGAGTATCGACACGTGAATTTCACGCCGGAGGAGACGAGGAAGCCCCTGCAGATTTTGTACGAATCTATGGCTCAGACTTTACCGACAAGTTAGTACAAAAAGGGTTCAACGTCGTGCCCATCAAAATGCACGATATAGCTTCAGACGAAGATCAACGGATGATGTGTCTGAGCGCGGAATCAGTCGGTTCAATTTACTTACTCCAACACGGAACACAGAATCTCGAAAATAACACTGAACTCGACGAATAATTGGACATTCGCCGTAATCTCCTAACGATTCGTGTCCGGGTTAAGTAGTAGTAACTTTTCGTGCCAACGACACTTCCATTCTGTCTTTGAGACAGCAGGGCACCTTGTGCAAATAACGCTTCAAAAATCGCTTAGCCTGAACCGAATCTCCAAGACTCAAACCAAGTTTCAACGAAACTCGAACAAATAGTTTTAGGTTATTCCAAGAGACTAGTGAGAGTTCTATGTGCTAGCGACCCTCTGTCTCACCAACTGTTCGTAATGAAAACTCCCTGTCTCTTTCGAATCAGAAGTCTATATTAGCTGCGCGTTAATAGTGAGTTTCCTCTTCAGACTCTCCATGGTGCAAGTGCTCTGGTGGTTTGGGCTTTGGAGCCATATCCTCTCCCATGTACCAAACCCTTGTGTTCCATGCATAGTTTGACTCTATCGCCATCAGAAACATCAATACGACCAACGCTATTGGCGGAAGTAATATTCCAAAAATCAAAGCAAAGCGCTCCCACTTCATGTGCATAAAAATGGCGACTATGAATCCTGCTTTTAAAAGCATGAAGACGACAATCAAAAACCATCTGAGATTTCCCTGTAAATCTAGATAGTCCACCAGATAGGAGAAAAAACTAAAGACGAACAATAACAACCAGATCAAGAAGTAAATCTTGATAGGATGTTGTTGACCCTCTGTTGCCACGTAACGCTAAGCCTCAGTCCTTACCACAAATAGAAAAATGCAAAAATGAACACCCAGACAAGATCTACAAAGTGCCAATACAAGCCTGTTATTTCGACAATCTCAAAATTAGTGTGATCGTATTTACCTCGAACAACCCGAGTGGCGACAATTAATAGATAAGCAACGCCCACGGACACGTGCAAACCGTGAAATCCGGTCACCATGAAGAAAATCGAACCAAATTGAGGAGCGCCCATTGGGTTGTACCACGGTCGTACTCGCTCAAGGATCAGTTTGGTCCACTCAAAGCACTGCATACCAACGAAGGAAGCTCCTAACGCAGCAGTCGCAACCATCAGCCAAAATACTGCCCACTTTCGACGTTGATAGCCCATGTTAACCGCCATCGCCATGGTGCCGCTGGACGTGATCAAAATGAACGTCATGATGGCGATGAGCAATAGAGGTACAGACACTCCCCAAACCGTCAGCGCGAACACTTCGCTGGCTACGGGCCATGGTTCGGTCACTGTCATGCGCATAACCATATAACCTACTAAAAAGCAGGTGAATATGAAAGTATCGGATAGTAGAAAGATCCACATCATCGCCTTGCCCCAAGGTACGCCCTTGAAGGTGCTCATATCGGAAGACCAGTCTCTTGCCGTGCTCGTAAAGATACTTTCTTGTGTCGATAACGTGGTATCAGTCATGCGGTGTAATTGCAGTCCTTAGCTACTAGCGTTGTGTTTGCTTAATTTGCTTTTCTACGAGGAACTGTTTGTGGAATATGATCCTTTTCTTCCCCAGGAACACCAAAATCATACGCCCAACGGTGCACCGTAGGTAATCGATCTTCCCAGTTTCCATGTCGCGGTGGGGTTTCCGGTGTACACCACTCCAGACTATTAGCACCCCACGGGTTCGCCGGCGCTTTTTTACCTTTGAAATAACTATGCACGAGGTTGTAAATGAACAAGACCTGTGATATCCCCACAATCAAAGCCGCAATCGTAATAAATTTGTTAAGATTGTGGGCTGCAATTGGATAAAACTCTGATATTCCAGTTTCGTAATAGCGTCGAGGAACTCCAATAAACCCTAAATAGTGCATTGGAAAGTAAATCGCATAAGTTCCAATAAACGTAAAGTAAAAATGAATCCGTCCTATGGTGTCGTTGAGCATGCGTCCGGTCAGCTTAGGATACCAGTGGTAAATCCCACCAAAAATAGCAAGAATGGGCGAAACTCCCATAACCATGTGGAAGTGTGCGACCACAAAGTAAGTATCTGATAGAGGGATGTCGATGATCACATTACCCAAGAACAGTCCCGTGATCCCTCCGACAATGAAAGTCAGTACGAACGCAAGCGCGAACAACATTGGTACGGTAATCCGAATATTTGCGCGCCAAAGCGTCAATATCCAGTTATACACTTTGAGTGCGGTCGGCACGGCAATAATTAAGGTTGTCGTTGCAAAGAAAAACCCAAACGAAGGGTGCATGCCCGCGACGTACATATGATGTGCCCACACGATAAGCGAAAGTGCTCCAATCGCAACGATAGCCCACACCATCATGCGATACCCAAAAATATTCTTACGCGCATGGACTGAAATTAGATCAGAGATTACGCCAAAGGCTGGTAGAGCAACGATATAGACTTCTGGGTGCCCAAAAAACCAAAACAGGTGCTGGAACAACAGTGGCTGACCGCCGGAATAATCTAATTTCTGACCTAACGACACGACGGCAGGCATAAAAAAGCTCGTTCCTAGAAAGTTGTCTAACAACATCATCACCGCGCTAACGAAAAGAGCAGGGAAGGCAATCAAACCGAGGAAAGTCGCGATAAAAATTCCCCAAACAGTGAGCGGCATGCGCATCAAGGTTAGTCCGCGTGTTCTTGCTTGAAGAATCGTGGTAATGTAGTTTAGACCCCCCATCGTAAAAGCGACAATAAACACAGCAAGCGAGATCAACATTGTCGCGATACCCCAATCAAAACCCGGTGTGCCGGCAGTTATTGTCTGAGGTGGATAGAGCGTCCAGCCTGCGCCGGTGGGTCCTCCTGGTACGAAATAACTGATCATCAAAATGATCACAGATAACAGATATACCCAATAACTCAACATATTCACAAAGGGAAATACCATGTCGCGCGCACCACACATTAACGGAACACAAAAGTTCCCAAATGCGCCGAGCAAAAAAGCCGTCAAGAGATAAATCACCATGATCATGCCGTGCATGGTGATCGCTTGGTAGTAGTGATCCGCAGTAAAGAAGTTCATAAACTCCCAACCCGGGAATGCGATCTGAAGTCGCATGAACTCCGATAGGATTAATGCAACCAATCCCACCGCCATTGCAGTAATTCCATACTGCACCGCGATGATCTTGTGGTCTTGACTGAAAATGTACTTCCCGATCCACGTTTTGGGATGGTGAAGGGGAACTGTTTCCTGATAGGGTACTTCTACTGTCGCCATCTACGTTCTTCTATTTATTCGATTTTCTTGTCCAGCGTCAATCTGTAACCGGTTCTTCCGTGGGTTCAGATGTTGACTCACCCTCTGGTAGTGTGTTTGAGGCATCTTGTTCGTCTTCAATCGCTGTTTTTGCTGGTTCGCTCTTTAGAACCTTCATGTAATCCAATATGGACTGCAACTCTTCATCCGTGAGTTCAATAGCGGTCATCGTCGGAGTATATCCTAACACGATCTCGGCATGAGGATCGAGAATGGACTTTACAATGTAAGCTTCATCCCGTTCACGAGTGGTACCATCGATTAACTCTACCGTACCTCCCCAAATATCAAGCCAAGTTGGGCCGGTAGCCAACTGTCTTCCATCATCGGAATGGCATGCGAAACAGCCTTTTTCATTTGCTATGTCCCGACCAGTTGCCGCTTCCGGTGAAAGGGGTACTGCCCCTGCTTGCAATCCCGCCCAAGTGACCTGATCATTTAGCCATGTGCTGTATTCATCCATTGAAACGACATGCATTTCACCGCGCATATTGAAATGATTTCGACCACAAAGTTCTGCACACAGTACCTCATACACTCTCTCCACAATCGGTTCGAACCAGAAGTAGGTGACCATTCCCGGTACTGCATCCATTTTTGCTCGAATCGCGGGAACCCAAAAATCGTGAAGCACATCTTGGGAGCGTAATAGTACTTTCACTGGTCTGTCGACAGGGATTTTTACTGTTTTGTTAGTAATCAGAATGTCATCTTCCCCATAGGGGTCACCGGGTTTCATTCCAAAGGGGTTGTCTAAATTGACATACTTGTTGTGCGCCGCACCGAAGATTCCATCCGCACCAGGGAATCGATACATCCAATTCCATTGCTTGCTGTAGACCTCTAGTTCGTAGGCATCACTCGGAGGATTGATGTAGTCATTCCACGCTACCAAACCAGGTGCGAGCATGACAACTACACCAATAGTCGTAATAATGGTCAGCCGACTCTCAAGTTTCGCGTTTTCTGGCTCATACTCCGCGAACTTGCCTTCTTGGTATTGGAATTTATACACCCACCAAGCCATAAGGAGACCTAACACGACAAACACTATACCACAAACTACGAAAGTGATATAGACAGTAATATCGATCAAATTCCAGTTTGAACCAATGGCATCAAAGTGGAACGGCGTAGTGAAATTGAACACGACCGAACCGAGCGTAACCAAAAAAAGAATTATTGCGATGTATGCGATTCGCATTAAGTGCTACTTCTCAAATTAATTAAAGGAATTCGCCGATTTGTCGCGAAATGATCACGTACAAAAATATTTTTAGATATGACCCACAGCGATAGGGCTGTGAATATGGACTATTCAACGCGCCACGCGCGAGGAGATTTCACAGGCTAGTATTTTAGTCAAAGTACTTCTTTCTTAGTCCCATGGTTTTGAACGATCAGAGTGGGCTGACCGCGTAGAAAGTTGCTATATTGGAAAGTAGTCTGCCGCCGGATGGAAGGGCTCATCCACGGCTTCTGCTACCGCCGAATACGTAACTTTACCGTTAAATACGTTCAAACCTTCACGGAGGTAAACATCCTCTGTCAACGCTCGCTTTAAGCCCTTGTTTGCTAAGGCGACGGTGTAACGCAAAGTTGCGTTATTTAAAGCAAACGTTGCTGTTCGAGCAACCGCTCCAGGCATATTCGCGACGCAATAGTGTACGACATCGTGTTCGACATATGTGGGATCGGTATGGGTAGTCGGACGAGAGGTCGCAAACACGCCACCTTGATCAATTGCTACGTCAACGATAACGGATCCGCGTTGCATTCGTCGAATCAGATCTTCGGAAACAAGCTTCGGAGTAGTCTTTCCAGGTAGCAGCACTGCGCCGATAACTAAATCTGATTCAGTGACGTGGGTATCCACGGCATCTACCGTTGAGAAAATAGTCCGGAGCGCTGGTCCAAAGAACAAATCGAGTTCAGCTAGACGTCGCAAATCTACATCCAATATGGTTACATCGGCTTCCATCCCCATCGCCACTCTCGCGGCGTTGGTTCCGACTACGCCACCTCCAAGAACGGTTACCTTTGCTGGGGGTGTGCCTGGAACCCCTCCGAGCAGTGTACCTCGACCGCCCTGAGCTATTTCTAAAGCATGCGCGCCTGCTTGAATGGACATCCGACCGGCTACTTCACTCATTGGTGCTAGTAAGGGGAGTCGCCCGTTCGCGTCAGTTACTGTCTCGTACGCGATGGCGGTGCAACCGCTCTCCATTAATCCTCGCGTAAGTTCCGGATTTGGAGCTAAGTGCAAGTAAGTAAACAGTATCTGATCCTGTTTCAGTCGTTGTACCTCAACAGCTAAAGGTTCTTTCACCTTTACAATCATCTCCGCGTCAAAGACTTCGGCGACATCACCGGCGATCCGAGCACCCGCGGCTTCGTAGTCCGAATCAAACAAACCAATATTGAGCCCAGCATTACTTTCAACGACAACTTCGTGCCCAGCATTCGTTAATTCGCGCACGCTGGTCGGAGTTAAGCCGATGCGATTCTCGTCTTTTTTGATTTCGCGAGGAACGCCAATGCGCATAGAGTTAGCCCTCATATTCCTTAAAAAAAGTAAAAAAAAGACCCCGACAGTTACCGAAGTCTCTACGTTCCACGAAAATATTATGTTTATTCGTAAGAAAATACAACACTAGATTTGAACCAACAAACCTCAATGGCGCGTGAAACAAGCCGATAAAAAAACTCTTTGGAAGAGAGCAACGACCGAGAATCATCCACGAACCGAGTTCGACGGTGTAGTACGTACGCTGTCTGCCTATACGGACACTAGCTTAAAAGGGAATCTCGACGAAGTACTGGCTGTTCTTCAGCAACTAGATAGTGAAAAAACTGGCAAAACAAGAGAACTGTTCAATGCGGTTCAGAACGTTCTTGAAAACCTGAAACTTGAGCTCGTGGAGTCGAACAGCGGGGTCGCTAAAGTCCTATGCGACGTCGCTACTTTCCTTGTTGAATCAAAAACCACCGCGGTTCTGGAAGGTGAATCCGAAAGGCTCGATGAATTGCTAGAACGCTTAGACTTTGTTGCTTCAGGCGGTACTGACGACGAAGTACCAAGAGTTCAAAAATCTGACGCAATTACTGAGTCGGTTGCTTATGTTCCGAAATTTCCAATAGAACACCCTAAACACTTTGAAGACCCAAGAGTTTTACATGCTGCAGAACGGTTAGAGTCGTTAAATGTTATTCTGTCTGCACGAACACTCGGAACTAGCGAATCCAACCATAAGCACACGTTAGAACTTGAACAGCTTAAGCTAGCCAACTACTGTCTGCAAGCAGCAAAACGAAACACCAAAACCGACCTAAATACGTTTGCAACCAAACTTGCACAGGACATTTCTGCCTCCGGAACAGAGAATACGAACAAGCCCGATGACTTTCTTAATTATGAAGTTTCCGATGGAGTCATGTATCGAAGTCTTGCCGAAATATTTCGCTGGCAGTTGCGTAATCTAGCGGTCTCTATTGGTGCTGAGTTAACGTCAAGTACTGACGGGAAAATCTTCATGGAGATCAGTTTCAACGAATCGTACATTTCGACGAAGGTCGACTTTTTCGGTTTACGAACTGCATTTGATCTAATTAGTAAACGAATGGACGATCTGAGTTTAAAGTTCGAGGATTTCTCGATCTCTGAGCAAGACAAATCCAACAAAGAAGGACTAAGTATAACAGCAAAAACACGTAAAGAACGGATCGCGCACAGTCTAGTACAGCTTCAGCAGTTCGTCGATTGTGCTCAGGGACGGTTTGATATAGCGAGCAACGACGAAGATCAACTTAGCGTAACAGTTGAACTGCCTTCAGAAGCTCGCGCGCTACACACTTTTCCGATCGTCGTCCGATCTGATTTATTTTTGCTTGAATCTTACTTGCTAACTGCAGTGTTGGAGTCTACCAAAGCGCAATGGAATGCATCCCAAACCAGTGTCAAGTATGCGGACCAATATTACCAATGCTGTTGGATAGACGAAGCCATCAAACCACGGACGGGCTCGAAGACTTGGATACTGTTGCTTGATACCAAGGAGCACAAGCTCGCACTAGAGGTAGAGACTATAAAAGAACCGGAGTTTCAAATCTCAGTACCTTCCATTTCTCAGATTCATCGTGGACACAAGCATTTTGGTGAGAGAAAAATGAAACTGTTGTTGGACCCGTCGGAACTACTTCCCAAACGCTTCAACCGCAATTCGGATTCTGTAAACATCTACAACAGTCACTTTCTTTGCCTCAATGTTTCGCAGGCACTTGAAGACAAGATTCGGCGGTGTTCTGATTCCGATCAAATACTCGTTCGACATACCAAGACGGTAGCGGAAACCCTAACGCAACTTCAAGAATTTCGACCAGAGTATCTAATCATAGAAGACCAACAGGACGAGTTTCGCGCAGTTGACGCTTTAACGAGACTAGCGCATTCGATGCCATCGCTGAAGGTAAAAGTACTGATTTTTGTGGAAGACGATGTCCAGCCCCACAAACACATGAAGAATGATCCAATTGAGGTGACATGCTTCGCACGGGACGTCGATTTTGGTAGGCTTAAACAGTTGCTCGCTGTAAATTAAGATTCTGCAGTATCTGCCTTGGAATTAGCGCGCGATTAAGGGTATAAAAATGAAAGCCTGGTGCTCCCTGAACGCGAAGGCGTTCGCACAATTCCGTTACTACGTCGACACCAAACTCCTCCAGCGCTTTCTTGTTAGTTCGATATTCGTGCATACGTCTTTCGATCCAACGAGGAATTTCGGCACCACAATTCTGTGAAAAACGGACGAGTTGATCGTAGTTATAAATTGGCATGACACCAGGAATAATTGGAACGTTTATACCAAAACCCCGGCATCGTTCAACGAAGTTTAGATACGCATCAGCGTTGTAAAAGTACTGAGTAATACACGCGTTTGCTCCTGCCTGTACTTTCTCGAGCAAAAATTCTAGATCCTTTGATGGAGTCTGCGCGTCAGGGTGCATTTCGGGATAAGCGGCGACATAGATTTGTAAATCCGAAGCGATTTCGTGGCGGACCAGTCGAACCAACTCACTAGCGTTGTGCATCACACTGGGCACGGAACCCGACGGGGAATCGCCGCGTAATACCACCATCCCCTCGATCCCGAGTTCCAAAAAACTCTGCACGGTCAAAGAAATTTCTTCACGCGACACATCACCCCATGAGAGATGCGGGTTGACGTTAAGGCCTTCAGCGCGAAGATCTTTTACGGTTTGAAACGTGCGATGCTTTGTCGATCCACCTGCCCCATAGGTGACCGAGAAAAAATCGGGATTCTCATTTTGTAGACGTCGTGCAGAACGCAACAACTTTGACCAGCCGTCAGGTGTGTTGGGAGGAAAAAACTCAAAGCTTAAATGAAAATTTGTACCGCCCATTTCACTATTTTTTATTCGAGCCTTAGTCGGTCGGCAACATCTTTCCTTTCCCAAGTGAAGATATCCAAATCTTCTTCTCTACCAAAGTGTCCAAACGCTGCAGTTGAGCTGTATATGGGACGCTTTAACTTGAGGTTTTGGATCAATTCCTTGGGTCGAAGATCAAAATGCTCATGGACAAGATCTAAGATTGCTTTGTTAGAAAAGTCGCTCGTACCGAAAGTGTTGAGGGAAATCGATGTTGGGTCCGGGCGACCGATTGCATAACTCACCTGAACCTCACATCGTTTAGCAAGTTTCGCGGCGACAATATTTTTTGCGACGTGTCGTACTGCATAAGCGGCTGATCGATCTACCTTAGATGGGTCTTTACCCGAAAAGGCACCGCCACCATGGTGTGCCATACCACCGTAGGTGTCTACGATGATTTTTCGACCAGTCAAGCCACAATCAGCGCGTGGTCCACCCTCTTTGAATTCCCACTCACCAGCCGGATTGATCAAACATTTGGTATCGGAGGTTAGCCAATCTGTAGGAATCACTTCTTTAATAATTAACTCGCGAACTCCGTCCTCAATTGTGGATGGTTTCAAGTTCGGAGCATGTTGCGTCGAAAATACGATAGTATCAACACTGATGGGCGATCCATTGGAGTACCGAAATGTCAATTGACACTTTGCGTCCGGTCCTAAAAACGGTAAATCCGAATCGCGAACTTCTGCTTGTCGCTTCATCAGCCTATGGGAATACGTAATGGGTGCAGGCATTAACACCTCCGTTTCGGTTGTCGCATAACCGAACATCATGCCCTGGTCGCCAGCGCCTTGAGGATGTCCGGCCGTTTCATCTACGCCTTTGGCAATTTGTTGAGATTGTTCATTAAGTACAGATTCGACTCGAAAACCGTCGGGATCCATCCCTGTTTCTTCGGTGTACCCAGTGTCGCGCACAATTTTGCGCGCAATGTGCTCAATGTCTACTTCGGCAGTAGACCTCACTTCACCTGCGATAACTATAAGTTCTGATTTGACCAATGTTTCACATGCCACACGTGCGTCTGGATCTGTGGTCAGGTAAGCGTCTAGTACGGCATCAGAAATTCGATCTGCAAGTTTATCTGGATGTCCATTCGAAACCGATTCCGAAGTAAAAATATCGTAGCCGTTCATTTAATCTCCGCTGAAATTAGGTGCTCATTCTATGTTCCTAGAGGCATATTTCAGATTCTAAACTTAATATTTGTGCATAGAACGAAACCATTCGCTACCACCGAACCGAGCCTATAGGGAAAAAATAGTTGAGTAAAACTTCTCAAGTTGAACGCGCTAACGCCATACGAGCATTAGCGATGGACGCAGTAGAACTCGCACAATCTGGACACCCAGGTGCACCGATGGGACTAGCCGATTTCGCGGAAGTTCTATGGCGCGAGTATCTCAAAATCAACCCGACAAATCCAGGTTGGGTAAACCGAGATCGAGTCGTATTGTCGAACGGACACGCGTCGATGCTCTTGTATGCTGTCATGCATCTTGCCGGGTATGAAATTTCAATTGAGGATATCAAACAATTTAGACAACTGCACTCCAAAACTCCAGGACATCCGGAATTTGGAATTACGCCAGGTATAGAGACCACCACTGGACCTCTTGGTCAAGGATTCGCGAATGCTGTCGGTATGGCAATCGCAGAACGACAGCTAGCTCAGACATTTAACACGAGCACACACACCGTTGTTGACCATCGCACCTGGGTGATTGTCGGAGATGGTTGTCTCATGGAAGGTATTTCCCACGAAGCCGCGTCTTTAGCAGGTACTTTACAACTCGATAAATTAGTCGCAATTTACGATAACAACGGCATCTCGATCGACGGCGAAACTTCCGGTTGGTTCACTGAAGATGTTGTTGCTCGATTTCAAAGCTACGGTTGGCGAGTGTTCCCGCGCGTCGATGGTCATGACCCCGAAGCGATCCAACAAGCGTTACATACCGTAACCTCGAACTCTTGCCATCAGCCAACGCTGATAGACCTGAAGACCACAATCGGATATGGTGCACCTACAAAGGCTGGTACGGCTGCGACTCATGGCGCTGCACTAGGTAGCGAAGAGGTTCAAGCTACAAGAGAGAATTTAGATTGGCTTGAACAACCATTCAAAGTTCCTCCAGAAATAGCTGAAGACTGGAATCTAAGCAGTCGCGGATCTGCGTTAGAAACAGAGTGGAATGCTGAGTTTGATAGCTATGCTGAAAAGCATCCTGAACTTGCTGCAGAATTTCAGCGACGAATGAATGGCTTGTTACCGCCAAAATTTGACACTACGCTAAACCAGTACTTACAGGGTTTATCTCAGACGCCGAAAGCGGTTGCTACACGAAAAGCATCAGGAGCTTGTCTGGATGTGATCGGACCAATGTTGCCCGAACTGATTGGTGGTTCCGCTGACCTCACCGGATCCAACAATACGGAGTGGCAAGGTGCCGGAAAGCTCATGAACGGTGGGAGGTATATAAATTTTGGAGTGCGTGAATTCGCAATGACAGCGATCGCAAATGGAATATCGCTTCACGGCGGTTTTATCCCTTATACAGGAACATTCTTAGTCTTCATGGAATATGCTAGAAATGCCGTGCGACTAGCCGCGTTAATGGAACTTCAA
Source organism: Gammaproteobacteria bacterium (assembly GCA_009840305.1). Classification (GTDB taxonomy): domain Bacteria; phylum Pseudomonadota; class Gammaproteobacteria; order Pseudomonadales; family Azotimanducaceae; genus Bin55. Next base: position 411,714 of record VXNY01000024.1, read on the forward strand.
CACATCTTCGTATATACCCATGACTCCGTCGGGCTCGGCGAAGATGGACCGACTCACCAACCCGTCGAACAACTTACAAACTTGAGAACTACCCCTAATTTTTCGGTGTGGCGGCCTTGCGACGGAGTGGAGACTCTATGTGCATGGCGGTTCGCGTTGCGCCGTACAGCTGGTCCAACAGCATTGGTCCTAACGCGACAAAACACCGCGCAACAAACTCGAACCAACGATCAAATCGACGATATTGAGCGCGGTGGATACATTCTCAAACGAGAATCAGACACCTTGCAGCTAATTGTGTTAGCAACTGGATCAGAAGTAAGCGTCGCGATTGAAGCAGGTAACGAGCTCGAACTCTCGGGAATCGGCACGAGAGTGGTGTCAATCCCAAGTACAGATCAATTTCTCGCTCAGGACCAAGTGTATCGTGAGCAGGTCATTCCTTCAAAGGTAAGAACACGTATCGCAATCGAAGCCGCTCATCCAGACTATTGGAGAAAGTTCGTAGGTCTGGACGGCAAAGTAATTGGCATAGACCGATTTGGGGTTTCAGCTCCTGGCGATATCGCGCTAAATTACATGGGTATTCATGCTCAAGCCATCATTGACGCAGCCCAAGAGCTCCTAGAAGACAACATTTCGTCCAATCATGCTGACACTACATGACGTTTCAATAGCGAACAAGCGCGTAGTCGTCCGTGTAGACTTCAACGTACCGATCTTAGAGGGTTCGATCAGCAATGAGGAACGTCTCAAAGCAACGATCCCAACGATTGAATACTGCCACTCCCGAAACGCGGAAATCGTTTTATTGTCGCACCTTGGTCGTCCCAAGGGTCGAATCAAACCTGAACTGTCTCTCCGGCCGGTAGCCCGGCGATTGGAACAGCTGATAGGCCGATCTGTCGAATTTATTGAAAACACAAACGACTACTTTCACTCGTTACCAAACGCTGAGACTATCGTTCCTGGCAAGATATCACTCTTGGAAAATCTTCGTTTTAATCCTGGTGAAGAAGCGAACTCCAAGGTATTCGGGGGAAAACTAGGTACGATTGGAGACGTTTACGTCTTTGAAGCATTTGCGACAGCTCATCGTGCACACGCGTCAACATACGAAGCGATCAAAGCTGCACCAGTGTCGGTAGCGGGATTGCTATTCGCTCAAGAGATTGAGACGTTATCTAATGTTATGCAAACACCGTCCAGACCCCTTGTCGCAGTTGTTGGAGGGGCAAAAGTCTCCGGGAAGCTCGAGTTACTGGAGCGACTTGGAAAAATCGCCGATACACTACTAATTGGGGGAGGTATAGCTAATACCCTATTGCTCGCACAGGGATGGCAAGTTGGTCAATCATTAGTGGAAAAGGAACTTGTCGCAACCGCTCAGAGGTTTGCGACTACGACGTCGATAGAACTTCCTGTTGATGTGATGGTTTGTGACGAAATTGCACCAATGAAAAACGCTCTATTTCGATTGTTAGATCAAGTTGCCGAAAACGACATGATTGTCGACATCGGTCCCGAAACTGGGCGAAGGTTTGCAAGATTCATCAGTAATGCTGGTACCGTTCTTTGGAACGGACCAATGGGAGTGTTCGAGATCGATCAATTTGGCGAAGGAACACGTGTTATAGCTGAGGCCGTTGGGAGTTGCGACGGATTCAGCGTAATAGGCGGTGGCGAAACCGTAGCAGCAATCTCGAAGTACACTGCGAAGCACATTTTTGACTACACTTCCACAGGTGGTGGTGCTTTTCTTGAGTTTATCGAAGGTCGACAATTTCCTGCTATTGAAGCACTATCCGCCAACTAGTTTAGTTGTAGCAACTTGACTCGTTGCGCTTTCGAGCACCATGGTTCTGTACGACAAAACAAACGAGACTACATACTTGGAAGTTTCAGACCGCTTCACCATCCCTAAGCGTACCACCCATCTCGAACTCTTAAGAGTGTCCCGAAGGAAGAGAGTCCCTACTCGTTACATAGTCAATCGATTACTCTTAGTCGTCTTCTTTTGTTGGGTGCCGAGTTATCGTCCGTAAAACAGTACCAGCGATAACACATAAATATGCTGGTACGGCGTATGTAATGCTTAAGAAGTAACTCATGAAATCAAAGACCTTTAGACCTACAACTGTTGCCCCTAACAAGATGAAGACTCCTGCGAGCCACAACCATTTTCTTTGTTGTCTTCCTATTAATAGTCCGGTGTATAAACTCCACGCCATTACAGCAATAAAAACTCCTACGTAAATTCCCAAAAGATGAATATTGCCGAACGTCAACCAGCTAACAAGAGCTAGTACCCCAGCTACCACCGCGAGCACGATGAAAATAATCGAACCCTGCCTGTTTAATGGATTCTTTGTGTTCTGTGCATTCATAAACTCTCGTTCCCACTGTTGAATATATCGTGCCCAGTGCAATTCGGTACCATTACACCGGAAATGGATACGACTACTCGCCGTTATGGACTAAGTCTGAAACTCTTAGGGGCCACTCTGTGATCTACGCTTCCGTCAACTGTTGCGACAAAAATTTCCTGAGGTCGGTGTAACGAGAAAATACCAGTGGTAACCACACCTGGAATGTCGTTGATGGTTCGCTCCCAGTAATCCGGTTCGTCTATTTCAAGTCCGCTCACGTCTAGGATACAGTTACCGTTATCAGTCATCCCCGATCTTAGTTTGGGGTGCCCTCCCAATTTGCCTAGTTTTGTAGCAACTGGGTGATGGGCTAAGGGGAGCACTTCAACCGGAACCGGAAATTTACCGAGACGATCAACCAATTTACTCTCATCTACGATGCACACAAAATTGCGCGACATCGACGCGACTATTTTCTCTCTTGTGAGTGCTCCGCCACCGCCTTTAATCAATGCAAAACTCGGATCTACTTCGTCAGCACCGTCAATGTAAACCATGACTTCGGAGACATCGTTGATATCTACTACTTTGATGTTGTCAGCCTTGAGTCTGTCTGTGGTTTGCACTGAACTCGATACGGTGCTCAAGTGAGTTTGACTCGATTGTGTGAGACAATCAATGAAACAATTTACCGTTGAACCAGTACCGATACCAAGCACCCAATTCGGTTGGAACAGCTGTTCTAGTTGAAGAAACGCTGCTTCAGCAACCCTCTGCTTTAGCTCGTTAGGTGACATTGATTCGACTCTTAGTCAGGGTACGCATCCTCGGGAACGAGCAAATCTTCAAACACTAACTTTGTCATATCGGTCATTCGGTCGACAAATAAGTGGCCCGTTAAATGATCAAGTTCGTGTTGGCATACAGTAGCATGAAATCCGGTAAATTCACGTGCATGCTGAACACCGTCTAAATCTTGGTACTGTAAATTGATGTGTTGGGGTCGTTCCACCCAGCCGCGTAAGCCAGGGACAGATAGACACCCTTCCCAGTTTCCTGCTGATTCCGCATCAGCGACCACAGAAATTTCCGGATTGACAAAAACTGTTAATGGCAGTTCTTCTAATACCCCGTATCTAGATCCGAGTTTTGGAATCTGAATGATTGCTAGCTGCACACTCTCATTGATCTGGGGTGCTGCTAGTCCAATACCTCCGGAAGCGTGAAGCGTATCGACCATGTCATCCACTAGAGTACGAATGTCCTTTCCAACTATTTCTTCTTTTCGCAATTTTCGAGCAACTTTACGGAGCGTAGGATGCCCCATTCGAATTATTTCTCTAACTGCCATTTCAGACTCTCGAGTCAAACACTAATTTTTCGCTGCGAAACACTCGCCACCCAGTTTCCGTGACCACGGCATCGAGTGGTTTATCGCTCGCATGAGAACAGAATTCGTCGGAGAGCTGAAAATCGTAAGCAACACCCACAAAAACCGATTTATCATTTTCGATAAACATCTGGTCATAGTAGCCACCACCACGACCCAACCGTTGGCCCGCTGAAGAGAAAGCGACCAGTGGCGCTAACACAAGATCAATCTGAAAAGGGTCGACGAAACTTAGATCAGTTGGTTCTTCAATTCCGAATGGACCAGGTACGAATTTAGAGTTTGCTTCAATCAACGTAAATTCCATGCTTTGGTTTCGAACCACCGGTATCACTACTTTGATGTGCGAGCGAAATAACGATTTGACGACTGGTTCAAGTTTCACCTCACCATCCTGAGCGCGGTAACAAGCGACCACTTCCAAGTCAAAATTTCTTAACTTAGAGGTGATACTACTTGCGATAGTTTCAGACTTTTCCTGAATTAAGGATAGGGTTTGAGAGTTTCGTCGTGCTCGCATAGCAGTCCGAATCTGCTTATTACGAGCCAGTGATGATTGAATAGTGACTTTCACTCGGTGAGTAAGAAGTTGTCCGGAGTATCCATGGAGCGGTTAGACCCTGAACCGTAGGGGTTCAAGGCGGCGACCTAGGATCGGCCTTAGGCTTCCGGTCGCGGGACCGGCCTGCACACCGACGATCCACTCGATCTCCTGAGTCTGTATTAACGGATCGGGCCAAAAACCGACCCCACAATACTCCGCGACAGATTGATTATAAAAAAGTTTACTGGTCGGAGGTCTTTGGAAACGGTAAGGCACTTAAACGTTCTGACGAAGTTCTCACATATTCCTCATTGATTTCGTAGCCAACGTATCGACGATTTGATAGCAGAGCAGCCTCGGCAGTTGTGCCAGAACCCATGAAGGGATCCAACACTACGTCGCCTTCGAATGAGTAAAAGTGAATGAGTCTCAATGGCAATTCCACGGGAAACGGGGCTGGGTGTTTATATTTCGTGGCCCGAACAGTAGCGAAACGCCACACGCTTTTACTCCATTCCAAGAACTCCTCACGGCCAATGCTGTCCTGTTCTCCTGTCGTACGTTTAAAGCTCCCTTTAGAGAAGATTAAGACGTATTCGTGTACATCTCGCAAGGTAGGATTACGCGCCGATTGCCAACTACCCCATGCACAGGATGTACCTGCACTAGCACCCTTATCCCAAACAATCTCACCGCGCATGAAAAAACCTGCGTCCAGTGCTACTTGCATCAAATATAAGTGTAGCGGAATATATGGTTTCCGTCCAACATTTGCTATGTTTACACACATCCGACCGCCGTTAACCAAAACCCTGTAGACCTCCCGCAATACGTCACCAAGCAATGCAATGTATTCTTTGAGCGATAGATCTTGGTCGTATTCTTTCCCAACGTTATACGGCGGCGATGTAATCATTAGGTGCACCGAATCATCAGGCAGGTGGTGCATAGATCTACTGTCCGCGCAATGGATTACGTCGAGCTGATCAGGAATATTCTCGGGGGTTAGTACTTCCTGGTCCGATAGGCGTTCAATGTCTTCGTACAGGCGTTGGGCATAGAATTTGCTCGCATCGTGTCCAATTCGGTTCGAAGTGCCAAATGCTGAAGTCTTAGTTCGACGCACTAGGAGCGATCAACTCAATCTGGTTCTCGAAACAAATCGTTTTCAATCTGACAGACTTTATCATTCAACTTGTCGATTCGCTCCTGAAGGGAAGCTAGTTGTTGTTCCTTTTTTAAAAGCATATCGAGTACATTCACGGCAACGGCAACAATAACCCTGTCGGTAGAGAGATAAGAGGTCGAAGTTGAGCGACTCATGTCATCCACGTACTCACCAAACTTCTCCGCTGCTCGCTGGAGCGATTCAGCTTCAGCCTCCGTACAGCGCAAGACATGCTGCTTACCTTGAATTTCAAAGCTAACGGTTACCTCTCGATTGACTTCCATGGTTATTCAGTTCCTTGAATCGATTGTAAGTGCGAGATCGAGGAGTCGATACAATTTTCTACCTTCTCCAACCTTTGCATCATGTTTCTGCGTTCTTCTAACCACCGTTCATGCGTTTGGATGAGCCGTGTGTTTTGTTCTTGCAAAATACGGCATTTGTCAACCAGCCGGTAAACGACTTCTTCGAGTTGCACAATAGACTCGTCAGCCATAAGAATTTGATCCCATTCTGCTAAGAACTTGATTTTAGTTTCTTTGTTACAGTTAACACGGTAAATTGATATAGTATGAGTAAGAATGACTTGAGCTCTTTAGCCCTACTCGCCTCTCTTTCTTTACATGAAAGTGAGTTGCACGGACTGGTGTCCGGGATGATTGTGCGAACACCCGATTGCGACGCGGAATCTATTGCGAGACTAGTCGATCAAATGCGTCCAGGTCTCTGTGATCGACACGCCCTCGAACAATTTTCCAAGGTCGTGTGCGACGATCTGACTGATCCGGACTGCTCGTATCGCTTATTGCTTCCCGAGGACGAGGAGGAATTGAGTACCAAAGTAACTGGATTGCAACTTTGGCTACTTGGATTCTTGGAAGCAGTACGACCTTTAGCTGAACGCAAACTGAGCGGACCACAGGCTGATTTTTTCCATGAATTTCACTCGGACCTCGAACAAGTAGCGGACATGGAAGACATTGATGACTCAGATGACGACGATCTCGAGGAAATCGAAGAAGCTCTTTCAAGCATCTTAGAATTTCTTCGTATCGGTGTCTTAAATATGTTTGAAATCGTTAAGGACGAAGAAATTTGAACGTTTTGGAATTGCAGCGACGACGCAGTCGATTGATGGCGGCAATCGGACCAAATGGGGTCGCGATCGTGTTCGGTAACACCGAGGTACCACGAAATGGTGACACCCATTACCCATTTCGACAACACAGTGATTTTTTCTACCTAACCGGATTTAACGAACCTAATGCAGTGTTGGTGTTAGCACCGTTCCATGAGAAAGGAGAAACCGCAATGTTCCTCAATCCGCGCGATCCTAGTATGGAACAATGGACCGGTTACCGACTCGGTCCCGAACGTGCTAGTGAAGCTTTAGGAATCGATGCGGCATTCCCAATCCAGGAAATTGACAGTGAGATTCTCGAATTCATGACTGGCCGAGAAGCAGTTCATGCATTGTGGAATGCGAATACCAAACTTGACCAACGTATACCAAACTGGCTACACACGCTAAAGCGGAAACGACGAGAAGCACCTGAGGATGTGATAAATTTGGCCTTGTCGCTGCATGAATTACGCCTGATCAAGTCGGAGAATGAACAGGCGCAGATGCAACAAGCCGCGGACATTTCCGCCGATGCAATGATTCAAGCCATGCAGAGTTGTCAACCAGGAATGTTCGAATGGCAGCTCGACGCGGAAATTCAGTCAGTGTTCTTGCGTCGCGGAGCAAGATCGCCAGCCTATCCTATCATCGTGGGGAGTGGCGAAAATGCTTGCATCATGCACTACATCGATAATTCTCGTCAAATGACCGCAAGTGATTTGGTGCTCATTGATGCTGGGTGCGAACTTGATCACTATGCGGCCGACATCACACGAACATTCCCTGTCAATGGGCAGTTTTCAGACGCACAACGCACAATCTACGAACTTGTGTTAGAGGCACAAACCCATGCGATTGCAGCGGCTTCCTTAGGGAATCGTTTTCGCGATCCTCATGAAACATCAAGAAAAGTTCTTACGGAAGGACTTATCGATTTAGGTATATTGAACAGCACCTTAGAAGAAGCTCTAGAACAGAACCTCGACCGTCGTTTTCTTGTACATGGTTGTTCGCACTGGCTTGGACTCGATGTCCATGACGTTGGTCGGACGACCCACAACGGCAAACCAAGAAGTTTGGAACCGGGAATGGTACTAACGGTAGAACCCGGTATTTACATTCCGAACAACGACAAGATGCACGATGTGGAGGAACGCTGGCGCGGAATTGGAGTGCGAATTGAAGACGATGTTCTTATTACCGCGGATGGCAACCATGTGTTGAGCAGCAAAGCTCCGAAAGAAACGGACGATATCGAAGCTCTTATGAATGGGTGATGGCTGACTTAGACATCGTAATCAGCGGTGGCGGTGCAATTGGCACCGCAATGGCTTTGGTTTGTGAACGGTTACAGTACCGCTGGTTATTGTTGGATCAGCCAAACGAACGACACTCGATCGGACGTCTCGGTTTCGATCTAAGAACACTAGCACTTTCCCCGAAATCTGTCAATTGGTTGGACGAACTTCACGAAAATGAAAAGTTTCCGCGGCAACGCGTTGATCGTATGCACATCTGGGAACAACTAGGAACGAGCACGATTGACTTTTGTCGTGAGGAGGTTGGTTCCGATTCGTTAGCATGGATTGCGGAACACTCAAAAGTTGTTTCTGCATTACAAAAGAAGTGTGAAGCACATGTTGGAAACATTGAAGCAGAAGCAATCACAGAAATCGATGAGGCTCAGCAACGCCTCACGCTTACGAACGGCAAAAGTGTGTCCTGCAAATTATTAGTAGTAGCTGAGGGGGCAACCTCGGCAACGAGAGAACTGGCGGGGACCCTGTGGGTGTCGCAGAGGCTGGGACAACGCGCAATAGTCACCGTAGTTGAGACCGAACTTACTCACGACCGTACGGCGTGGCAACGTTTTGGAAGTGGAATCCTAGCGTTCCTACCACTCAATAGCCCGCATACTCACGCTGTTGTATGGAGCGTCTCAAATCCAATGTTTGAAGAACTAGACTCTTTAGATGACGAGCAATTTAAAGAGCGGATCACTCTCGCAAGTGACCGGATATGCGGTGCGGTGCTTGAAGTCGATCAGCGAATGTCATTTCCTTTAAACCACGGACTCGCGCATACATTTCTACCCCAGCCTTGGATTTTCATTGTTGGGGATGCAGCCCACACTATCCACCCGTTAGCAGGACAAGGTATGAATCTAGGAATCGAAGATGTCCGGGGGCTTGAGAACGTCTTACGAACGAGTGCTAATACTCAAACCATTTCTCCAACTCGGCTACGTACACTGGCGCAACGTCGACGCGCTAAAGCAATTATCATGCAACGGTTAATGTCGTTGTTCGACAGCACCTGGCGGTGGAAGAATCCTCTCTCACACTGGATGCGGAACTTTGGCGTTAGGACGTTTTCGCATGTACCCGCAATAAAGAAGCAGATCATCAGGGAGGCAATGGGATTCGGACCCATGACTAGAGTGAATTGAAAACAGCTTTGTTCGAAAATCATGTGCATTTAGATGCACAACTCGTAGATTTCGCGGGGTGGCAAATGCCCATGCGTTACAGCTCCACCATCGACGAGCACCACGCCGTACGGAAACATGCAGGAATGTTCGATGTGTCTCATATGCTAGCTGTTGACTTTGATGGTTCCCAGAGCTCATTATTTTTGCAAAAATTGCTAGCCAGTGATGTGAACAAACTCTCAAATGATGGCCAAGCACTGTACACAGTGATGCTCAATGAACGAGGTGGCATTATTGACGATCTCATCGTCTATCGTCTGCACGAGACTAGCTTTCGTATCGTGTTTAACGCTGGTGTAGCGGCTACCGACTTAGAGTGGGTCACCGCTTGGCAACAGACAACAGCACTTGCTGTTTCGATCAAGCCCAGACGAGATCTAAGCATCATTGCGGTACAAGGTCCAAAGGCAATACAAACGGTTACCGAACTATTTGATTGTCCTCAACTATTGGCAGTTCAACCCTTCACGGCGATTCTTCACAATGAGCTTTTTATCGGTCGTACTGGGTATACCGGTGAAGATGGTGTAGAGATAATCTGTCCAAATACGGACGCACCACGAATGTGGAATCAACTCTTAGATTCTGGCGTGCTTCCCTGTGGACTAGGAGCGCGCGACACGTTGAGACTCGAAGCTGGAATGAACTTGAACGGTCAAGACATGACTTCGGACCACACCCCCTACGAATGTGCCCTTTCTTGGGTATTGGATCTTGAGCCGTCGCGCGATTTTGTCGGTCAAACCGCTTTAGAAGAAACCCGCCGACAAGATATCCCAACGAAACTTACCGGTATTGTGCTACGAGGAGGCGTAATGCGTTCAGGGTACGAAGTACAATCCAACGCAGGATTAGGAACCATAACCAGTGGTTCGTTTTCACCGACTCTTGGTTACAGTATCGCCTTAGCGAGAGTTCCCCGCGCATCTACAGGAGATTGTTCGGTCTTCATCCGGAACAAACAGAGAGCGGGAAGAATCGTTCGACCACCGTTTGTTAGACATGGAGAAAAAGTACACAAATGAGCGAAACACCACAGGAATTACGTTACACCAATACCCACGAATGGGCTCGATTGGATCCCGACGGCACCGTCTGTGTGGGCATCTCTGATTTTGCTCAAGATGCTCTTGGTGATGTTGTGTTTATTGAGCTACCAGAAACGGATACTGAAGTGGCCGCAGGCGCTGAGGTTGCAGTGATCGAGTCCGTGAAAGCAGCATCAGACATATACAGTCCTGTCTCAGGTGAGATCATCCGAGTAAACGACCAACTTACAGATGCACCGGATCTGGTAAATTCTGAGCCTTACGATGGCGGTTGGATTTTTGTGGTGCAACCTTTTTCTGACGATCCCAACGCGGACTTGTTAACTGCCGAACAGTACCAAGAGTTTTGCGAAACAGATAGCAACGAACACTAAGCGCTCCATTAGGGAAACGTATTCATGCCTTTCATACCCCACACTTCGTCTGAAGTCGAATCCATGTTACAGAGTATCGGTGTCAAAGACATTGATGAACTGTTTGATGAGATCCCAGACCATGTTCCAATAGCGAATTTCCGCGCGATTGAACATTCACTCACAGAAATGGAGATGGTGCACCGTCTGGCAGAACGTGCGAAGCTTGATGAACTAGGTTCTTGTTTTCTCGGTGCAGGTTCTTACGACCACCACATCCCTGCGGCGGTGTGGGATCTTGCAACACGTGGGGAGTTCCTTACCGCTTACACCCCTTATCAAGCTGAAGCAAGTCAAGGTACTCTACAACTTCTGTATGAATTTCAAACAATGATGGCGTCCTTGGCGAGTTTAGATGTCGCTAATGCCTCAGTGTATGATGGTGGATCGGGTCTGGGAGAGGCAATTCTCATGGCCGTACGAAGTAATCGAAGTGCCCGCAACCGCAGGATCGTCATAGGGGGGGCGGTGAATCCGTTTTACGTTAAGACCGCTAATACTCTCGTTCGCAGTCAAGGGATCGAATTAGTTCAAGTTCCGCACGAAAACGGTGTATTTGACCCCAACAAATGCACTGTTGATGAACCAAACGTAGTAGTCGTCCAACAACCAAATTTCTTTGGACTTCTAGAGAACGTTGATGCCATTTCAAACTGGGCTGCTGAACGCAATGCATTGTTGATTGCGGTGGTGAACCCACTGACGTTGGCGGTATTAAAACCACCAGGTGAGTGGGGTGAGATTGGTGCTGATATCTGCAGCGGGGATGGTCAGCCGTTGGGTGTGCCTATGGCTTCTGGTGGTCCGTCCTTTGGGTTCCTCTCCTCCAAGATGAAACATGTGCGACAGATGCCCGGTCGGATCGTCGGCAGAACGGTAGACGCGAATGGCGATGTCGGGTACACACTCACGTTGCAGGCTCGGGAACAACATATCCGGCGCGCTAAAGCAACTTCAAACATTTGTACTAACCAAGGGCTATTAGTTACTGCGGCCACAATCTATTTGTCAATAATGGGAGTTACGGGACTTCGAAATACTGCCTCTCGGTGTCACGAGAACACAAAGTATCTCGTTGCGCAACTGGAAGCAACGGGTCGAGCACAAAGGGCTTTTCACTCACCGTTCTTTCATGAATGTGTCCTTCGATGTGCCGGCAATGTCGGTAACTTGACAAAATCCATGATTAACGACCATGGCATTCTAGCCGGCTATCCCTTAGGCGAGATTGATGAGTCCCTCGAAGACTGCTTGCTTCTCTGTGCGACGGAGAAACGCACACGCGACGAAATTGATCGCTTTGTCGAACTCTTTAACCGCATTCTAAAGGAGAGTTAAGTCATGCCAACGATACCGACCATATTTGACACTTCAAAGTCCGGTCGAATAGCGGGTGGTCAAACTCCGACAGAAGGGGACTTATCGGGACTGCCTAACGATCTGCTCCGTGAATCAAAGCCGGTGTTACCGGAAGTGTCAGAACTTCAAGCTGTGCGACATTTCACCAGGTTATCGCAGCAGAATTTTTCGATTGATGGAAATTTCTATCCGCTTGGCTCATGCACCATGAAGTACAACCCTAGAGGTGCGCATCGAGCCGCGTCGCAACCAGGATTCCTGAATCGCCATCCATTGACTCCCGCGTTTGCAAGTCAAGGTTTGCTTGGTTGTTTCTGGGATCTGCAAGAAACTCTCAAGACGGTCACTGGAATGGAAGCCGTATCGTTGGTTCCGATGGCAGGGGCGCAAGGCGAATTAGCCGGCGGACTGATGATTCGTGCTTACCACGAAGATTGCGGTGATTATGAACGGGATGAGATTCTCGTTCCAACAGCCGCCCATGGGACCAATCCAGCTACTGCTACGATGTGTGGGTACAAAACTCGGGAAATCGGAGTTGCCGCAGACGGCGACGTAGATATTGAAGACCTAAAACGTGTGGTTGGACCGAAGACAGCTGGAATAATGCTTACGAATCCATCCACTTGCGCGGTATTTGAAAGACGAATTTTGGAGATTGCTGATATCGTGCACGATGCTGGAGGTTTACTCTACTATGATGGTGCTAATTTGAACGCGATCCTTGGCAAGGTGTGTCCGGGAGACATGGGGTTTGATGTACTGCACTTAAACCTACATAAGACGTTTGCGACCCCTCATGGTGGTGGTGGTCCGGGTGCCGGACCCGTTGCCGTCAATAGTTTGCTACAACCTTATTTACCCATCCCCATGGTGGGTAAACTGGATGATCAGTTTATATGGCTTGATGAGAGCTACTTCCCGTTGACTATCGGCAAACTTGCCGCTTTCATGGGGAACGCAGGGATCCTGATTCGCGCTCTAGCATACGCTCTCATGCTCGGCAGGGAAGGAATGGTTCGAGTCGCGGAATATGCCACACTCAACGCGAACTATCTAGCAGCGGAGTTATCGAAGGCTGGTTTTCAACTTGCCTACCCAACAAGGCGTGCGACTCATGAATTCCTCATCACTCTAAATCAGGAGGCTAAAGACCTTGGAGTCCGAGCACTGGACTTCGCAAAGAGGTTGCTCGACTTTGATATGCATGCCCCTACGACGTATTTTCCTCTGCTCGTACCAGAGTGTTTCTTAATCGAACCCACCGAAACCGAAGCCAAAGCAGTGTTGGACGAGTTCGTTTCTGCAATGTGTAAGATTCGGGAGGAAGCGCAAGAGAATGCAGACTTTGTGAAACAAGCACCGCATAATCAAGTGGTTCGGCGACTCGATGAAGTACGCGCCGCGCGTGAGTTAGACTTAAACTGGTCTCGGATTGAGGGATAGAACCTAATATTCGGTATAGACCTTTCGCATACTCAAGAGTGTTGCGCAGGCATAGTTTAATTTCGATTTAGAGTTGCGGGGTATTTGCTAACTTGACCTTATTGTCCTATCGACCTGCGATTGGAATCATTGTTGTCAACGAACAAGGTCAAGTGCTCATAGCAAGACGCAATGACATGGAAAATCAATGGCAGTTCCCGCAAGGCGGAATCGACCCGAATGAAGCTCCGCACGAAGCAGTACTTCGAGAACTAAAGGAAGAGACTGGGATTGATCAAAATAGTGTAGAAATTCTCGGGAATACTCAAACCTACCTGAAGTATGATTACCCTCCTGGTGTGATGCAAGAGTTGAATGTGAAAAAGTCTTGGCGATATGCTGGGCAACAAGTTCGGTTTTTTCTCTTACGCTATTTCGGCTTAGATGAAGGTATCGACGTTCAAAACGTAGCAAAACCGGAATTTGACGCGTGGAAATGGGTGGCCTATTGGGAACCCTTGCGTCTAATCGTCGAGTTTAAGCGCGACATGTATGATCGTGCGTTGACTGAACTAGTACCTAATCTACGGTTCGTGGTGAAGTAAAAATGTACGAGGCTATGGTTCGGCTTGCCCGCGACATCCTCGCGCAACCTGATTGGAGTAAGGGTGCTGCTATGGCGGTAGCTCGGATTGGTATGAATCTCGGTGTGGATTGTTGTTCGTTGTATGCTCTCGATCACACTACCGATAGCTTTCGCTTAATCGCACACGAAGGACCGTTCTCCGATCAAATCCATCACTTGGCGTTGCCAGAGCACACTGGTTTGGTAGGATTTATTGCTCAACGCGCTGAACCTCTCAATTTGCTTGATGCCTCTTCTCACCCCGCCTTCGTGAAGAATTCCGTTATAGCCGAATCAGAGTTCAATGTGTTTCTTGGGGTCCCCATGGTCCATAACCGGAAGTGTGTTGGCGTGCTCACGGTTCGTCGAGACAGTCAGAAGTTTACGGACGAAGAAGAAGGGTTTCTGACTTCTTTGGCTACGGCATTGGCGTCCACGATTGCACATGCCATTGAATTTGGAGAGATTGTTGCTACTCCAAACTATCATCGGCATAGGGTACAGAAAAAGTTTCGAGCAATACCGAGCTCACCTGGGTGTCGTATCGGTACCGGATTTGTACTCTACGACGACTTAATGCTCGATGATGTACCAGAGAGGGAAACTGAAGAACCAGAAGCAGAATTTCAGCGATTCTTAGTCGCACTCAAAGCCGTTCGGGACCATAACGAAAAAATTTCACAATCATTTGACGAACTCGATCCACTACATCAGGAGATTTTCAACGCGTACTTGCATATTCTTGACGACGAAACTATGGTGGAGGAAGTCAAGAGTGAGATCTTTGAACAGGAGCAATGGGCGCCTGGTGCAGTTAAACGAGTATTCGCTCGACATATCGTAACTTTAGAGGAGATCGAAGACTTTTATCTAGCTGAGCGCGGGGACATGTTACGCGACATTGCCGATCAACTGTTGGAGAAACTTCAGAATATTCAGAGTCGCGATCGTAACAATCCACCTGCAAGCGCGATCTTAATAGCCGAATACGTCACTGCGACAATGATCGCAGAGGTCGTACCCGAGAATATCATCGGTATCGTCTCAAAAACTGGATCTGCGAATTCGCACACTGCCATTTTGGCCCGAGCATTGGGAATTCCTGCAGTAATGGGTGCAATGGATTTGCCATTGTTCGAAGCGGAAGAGTCTCCCGTCGCACTTGATGGTTCGAGCGGCGAGATCTACATAAATCCGACTGCTGAGACTCTTGATCAATACAAGGCTCGCATTCAGGAGAGCGAAAGCTTTGATCGTGAACTTGAAACACTGCGCGAACTACCAGCAGAAACGACGGACGGACATAGAGTACAAATCCAAGTCAACATCGGGATGTTGGAAGAGATTCAGCAAGCCCTCGACAATGGCGCAGAAGGAGTTGGGCTATTTCGAACAGAAGTCCCGTTCGCGTCCAAGAAACACTTCCCAACAGAAGCGCAGCAACGGGAAATCTATCGCCAGCACATGTTGTCGTTTGAACCAAAACCCGTAACCATGCGAATACTTGATATTGGCGGGGACAAGGAACTGCCTTACTTTCGTATTCGAGAGGATAACCCGTACCTCGGATTGCGGGGTATTCGGGTAACTCTAGACCATCCGGATATCTTCCTAGTACAAGTTCGTGCAATGCTGAAAGCAAGTGACGACTTGCAAAGCGAATTGCGTATTTTGTTGCCGATGATTTCCAATCTCGAAGAAGTTTGTTTCGCCAAGAATCTAGTTGATCAAGCCTTTCAGGAGATTAAGGAAGAAGGCTTTAGTGTTCAACACCCCAAAGTCGGTGCTATGGTCGAAGTACCGGCGCTAGTCTTTCAGATTCGTGCTATCGCAGAGCAAGTAGATTTTCTAGCGGTCGGGTCAAATGACTTGACACAATATTTGCTCGCGGTTTCTCGCAACGATGCGCGGGTTGTTGATCTTTACCGAGAATTTCACCCTTCAGTTTTAATCGCATTAAACTCCATTGTTAGGGACGCGCATCGGGCTGATACACCTATCTCAATTTGCGGAGAGATGGCCGGTACGATTGAAGGTGCTGTGTTACTTCTCGCGATGGGTTTTGACTCGCTCTCAATGAACGCTACACACATTCCCAGGATTAAATGGTTGATTCGAAACCTATCGTACGAGTCTTGTCAGCAACTGCTCGCAGAGGTATTAGCTATGGATGACGCGACAGAGATCGTCCAATTCGTTCGGGATCATCTCCAAGAAGCCGGTTTGGGTAAGTTGCTAGCGAGCACGTAGCGCTATTTCTTCAGTAATCAGAGTACCTACTTCTGCTCTTGGCCCATATTGCTGTTCATTCACAAGAATGGTTGTTGAACTGAACAATAAAGTAGTGCTAGATCGAGTTCCGTAGGTTTCTCCGAAAACAAAACAATCACTGTCTTGAGGTGGTTCTTTAGGTCCAAGTAATTCGAGTAGCGAGTTGGTATCCTGCTTTGTGGCTAATTGCTCAAACTGACTACGTCCAAATTTAACCCGTGGAGAGTTGTTATTTAAACTTGCATTGCTGATCGCGAAATAACCCGGTCTACATAACCTAAAGAAATTTTCGTGATTGCTCCAATATACTAAACTAACCCCATCACATACGATCAAATTGCATCCGCGGTAATCGCTGTACTTGATCGAACGTACAAACTCCAGCGACTTGTTATCTGAAAGAAGAAATTCTCGTACCAAATCACCTCGGGAGCGATAATCCGATCCTTGTTCATTGGTCCTCGACCAGTTCGCTACGGCGGCGAATCGACCTGTGGTGCTAACTCCCATCCACGTACCATGTTCCTGTAAGTCTCGACCACCAAAAATGTTTGGATGGTCCTGCCAATAGTGAGCAGCACTCGTAGGGCGGGCGAAGTACTCATCTCGGTTTGCTGCTACGACCAATGGATGTTCTTGGCCTACCTTGAAGGCAACAAGTATCAAGCACACAACTTCAATTCCTTCAAGATTTTGCGGTAGAGGGCAATCAGATGAACCACAAGCAACAATCTCGTGTCTGAAGTACAATTTCTTCGCGCGATAAATTTAAGTCCAATTTTTCAAATTTCCGGTCTCATAACGTCGTTCTAAGAAAGAATAGCATTGAACTATCCAGACATAAATCCAATTATTTTTTCACTCGGACCGATTTCCTTTCGTTGGTACGGACTACTTTACGTCGTTGCTTTTGTCGTTTGTTATAGCTTAGGTCGAAAACGGCTAAAAACGCATTCTAACCTAACTGTCCAGCAATGGAATGACTTACTATTTTGGGGTATTGTTGGAACCCTACTTGGCGGTCGATTTGGTTTTGTTCTGTTCTACGGCTTTGATAAATTCTTAGCCGATCCGCTCTGGGCAGTGAAAGTCTGGGAAGGAGGTATGTCTTTTCATGGAGGTGTCATCGGCGTCGCAACTGCGATCCTCTTGTGGTGTAAGATAAATAAGACTGCTTTCCTCAGCGTCAGTGACTTTGTCGTTCCGGTTGTGCCCATCGGAATAGGTATCGGCCGGCTGGGCAACTTCATTAACACCGAGTTGCCTGGACGGGTAACCGAGAGTTTCTTGGGAGTTCATTTTCCCTGTCACGCAGTTTCGGATCTCAACCCTACCTGCGTAGGAGACTATGAGGAATTGACGCGCCACGTGTCAAGCTTATATCAAGCTTTCGTAACGGGTGTAGTCGTTTTTGGTCTGCTTTGGTGGTTCTCGCGAAAACCCAGAGACCGCGTTGTTGTCACGGGCTTGTTTTTCCTGCTTTACGGTGTCGGCCGGTGTTTTACTGAGACGTTTCGCGAACCCGATGTTGAGCTTGGCTTCATCGCGGGAGACTGGCTCACCATGGGACAATTACTTTCAGTTCCGATGATTCTGATTGGCGGCTTACTGCTGATCCCCACAGTCAATCAATACTTAACGGGTCGCTCAAAAAAATGAAACAGTATCTTGAATTACTGCAAAGAATTGTCGATGAGGGAGTGCCTAAAGAAGATCGAACTGGCACGGGAACACTGTCTGTTTTTGGGCATCAATTTCGTGTCGATCTGTGTGATGGATTCCCGCTAATAACCACTAAGAAGATGTTTGTTCGCGGAATCGTGCACGAACTACTTTGGTTGTTGTCTGGCTCTTCGAACATCCGTTATCTTCAAGAAAACAAAGTGCACATTTGGGATGAATGGGCAGATGAAAATGGTGACTTAGGGCCGGTATACGGTTATCAATGGCGCTCTTGGCCTTGCGCGAACGGTGAATTTATTGATCAAATTTCACGAGTTGTCGACTCTATTCGTACTGATCCGTCTTCACGCCGTCACTTGGTCTCAGCGTGGAACGTTGAGTACATCGACAAAATGGCATTGCCGCCATGTCACACTTTTTTCCAGTTCTATGTCGCGCAGAATAGGTTGTCGTGCCAACTGTATCAAAGAAGTGCCGACGTGTTCTTGGGAGTACCTTTCAATATCGCCAGCTATTCATTACTCACGCACATGGTTGCTCAGGTAACCAACTTAGAGCCAGGAGAATTTATTCACACCTTCGGTGACGCCCACCTATATGCAAATCACTTGGAACAAACGAAAGCACAATTGGAGCGCGAACCTCTCGAACTACCACGACTAGAACTCAATCCTGCAATTACCGATCTATTTGCGTTCAGATACGAGGACATTCGAATCGTGGATTACACCAGTCACGAAGTCTTGAAAGCAGACATTTCTGTGTAATGACGGATCGGGCACGATGCAAACTACCAAATCAGGTATAGCCAGCAAGACTCTTTAACTCGCAAACCACTTTCAGAACCCTCTTTCCAAAGTGCAGCAACGATTTCCAATAATTGATTTGGTTGGCTGGGCTGTCTAGACCGTGATCATTTCTCTCATTTGGGCTATGTCTCGCAACCGAGTCATAGGTCGGGACAACGCACTACCTTGGAAGCTTCCAGACGAGCTCCGATATTTCAAAGAGCAAACGCTAGGAAAGCCCGTGATTATGGGTCGGAAAACCTTTGAGTCGATTTCGTCTCCCCTCCCAAACCGATTAAATATCGTTTTGACACGATCAAAACAGAACTTGAACAAGGTAGTTGTCGTACATTCACTCAAAGAAGCTTTGGATCACGCGAAACAACACTGTGATGAGAAAGCGATTGAAGAATGTTTTGTAATTGGAGGTTCAAGTGTGTATGCGGAAGCGTTACCGCATGCACAGAGGTTGTACGCAACTACGGTTAACGCTGATATTCAAGGTGACGCCTACTTCCCTGTATATGACGAAGACCGATGGATACTTGTCGCCGAAACTCATCATCCTCAGGATTCAGAGCACTATTACTCATATGACATTATGCGATACGAACGTGCTTCCTAATCACGCAATAGCTCGTTAATCGATGTTTTTGCTCGTGTATTTGCATCGACTTTTTTAATGATTACCGCACAGTACAAGTTGAGATTCGAAACGTCCCCATTCGGATTCTGCATCGGAAGAGTGCCCGGCACAACTACCGAGTATGCCGGTACACGTCCACGTAGGATTTGATCCGATTGACTATCGTAAATCTTCGTCGATGCTCCGATGAAGACCCCCATCGAAAGAACTGAACCTTCCTCGACGATGACACCTTCAACAACTTCAGAGCGCGCGCCGATAAAACAGTTATCTTCCACTATTACTGGATTAGCTTGCAGCGGTTCAAGTACGCCACCGATACCTGTTCCTCCTGAAATGTGACAGTTATTTCCAATCTGTGCACAAGATCCTACAGTTGCCCAAGTGTCAATCATCGTACCTCGACCGATATGAGCTCCCACGTTAACGAAGCATGGCATGAGTACCACATTAGGAGCGATGTATGCCGAGTGTCGCACGAAAGCACCAGGAACAGCACGAAAACTTCGTGAGCCAAATTCTTTCGAAGTCCACCCTGAAAATTTTGAAGGTACTTTATCCCACCAAGTTAGTGCGTCATTCTGAGTTGCAACACGTGCAAACGGATTTAGGACAAAACTGAGCAACACAGCTTTTTTTAACCATTGATGAACGACCCATTCACCGTTGAGTTTTTCGGCAACTCTCAAATTACCGTTGTCGAGTGCAGCGAGCGTCTCGTCAACCGCACGACGTACCGCACCTCCCGTAGTCGCAGAGAACGAGTCTCGTTCTTCCCAAGCTTGATTGATAACCTGTTCTTTGTTCAATCTAATATTCCTACCGATGTCGACTTCTACGGAAAAGATTATGTGGGTTTCAACAATTCTTCCGATATAGAGTGTCTGGTAAAAAAACAGCAACTTCATAGATTGCCTTAATCTGCTCAGGCGACTAGATTAAGCTTAAGCACCACACGGACTACTTGCGGTCATCTTCCATCTTTAGAATAGGGAACCCTGATGATTATCAAACCCAGAATTCGTGGCTTTATATGTACCACCGCGCATCCAATTGGTTGTGCAAAGAATGTACAAGACCAAGTAAATTACGTGCGTGGGAGACCTCAACTAACCGGTTCATCTAACGCGCTTATTGTTGGTTGTTCCGCTGGATACGGTTTAGCCTCGCGCATATCAGCAGCCTTCGGTTGTGGAGCAAACACCATTGGTGTGTCATTTGAAAAAGATCCCACCGAAAGGAAAACTGGATCCGCTGGTTGGTACAACAACGCTGCATTTGATCGGCTAGCAAGTTCAGCCAATCTGTTCTCTCACACGATCAACGACGACGCGTTTGCCGATCATACTAAAACGGCAGTGATCGAAGCTATTAGGAACAATTTGGGTTCAATTGATCTATTAATTTACAGCCTCGCGGCACCGATACGAACACACCCGAAATCTGATGAAGTGTTTCGATCGTCGATCAAACCCATTGGACAATCTATGAGTTCGCGCACGCTCAAGCTTGATGTACTTACCGGGAATTGTGAAGTCTCAGAGATCGATATTGATGCAGCGACAGACGAAGAGATCCGAGCAACGACAGCGGTCATGGGTGGAGAAGATTGGGAGTATTGGATCGAAGCTCTTTCAGAAGCTGACGTACTGGCGCCGAACTTTAGAACCGTCGCGTACACCTATCTAGGTAATGAACTGACGTGGCCGATCTATCGCGGCGGAACAATTGGAAAAGCAAAAGAACACCTCGACGAGACTTGTCATAAGCTAAACACACGATTTGGTCAATCTGGCTGCAAAGCATTCATCGCAGTTCTTAAGGCGGTCGTAACACAAGCTAGTACTGCCATTCCAGTAGTTCCGTTGTATTTCTCAATCTTGTTTCAAGAAATGAAATCTGAAGGTACCCACGAAGACTGTATTGATCACATTCATAGGCTTTTTCAAGAACAGCTCTATCCAGAACCGAGTCGAGTGGACGACTCCGGACGTATTCGTATGGATAACTTTGAACTTGACGAAGCAGTACAAGCTAGAGTTGCAAAGAGCTGGGAAAGGATCAATTCTGAAAACGTCCATGAACTTGCTGATGTCAGCGGATTTCAGGCAGATTTTTTGAGATTGTTCGGTTTCGGACACCCTGAAGTCAATTACGACGCGGAGGTCAGCCCGGTCCCGTTGCAGGGATGATTAATCGACCTCGCGACTCGATATTTCTGAAAGCGTGTCGCGGAGAACCTACCGAATATACCCCGATTTGGTTGAACCGTCAGGCTGGTCGGTACATGCCCGAATATCGAGCTGTCAAAGGGAATACCAAGAGTCTAGATTTCTTCACAAATCCTGATTTAGCAGCGAGAGTCACGTTGGACGCGCAGCGGATACTCGGTGTTGACGCTGCAATCGTCTTCGCTGACCTACTGCCGATGCTCCATCCTATGGGTTTGGAGTTGGATTACTTCGAAGGTGTGGGTCCTCGTTTTGCCAATCCAATCCGTGAACCTAGAGATTGCTTGAGTTTGCGGCGCTTGGAAGTTGAAGCAGATTGCGGATACATTGCACAGACCATTCAATATGTTTTAGAAGATCTTCCCACCGATGTCAGTTTGATTGGGTTTGCCGGGGCTCCCTTTACGCTTGCAGCTTACGCTATCGAAGGTCAGGGATCACATCACTTTCAGAATGTGAGAAAGTTCATGTATCAATATCCCAACAGTTGGGTCGAACTTCTCGAGAAGATCACTCTGTCCGTAATAGACTATGTGAATCTACAAATCCAAGCAGGTGCAGATGCAATTCAAATTTTTGACAGTTGGATAGGGTGTTTAGGTACGAAAGAGTATCAAACTTATGTCTTTCCCTTTACCCAACAACTGTTCAATGGCATAAACGACACAATACCAAGAATTTACTTCGGTACGGGCAACACGCATTTACTAAAGACTATGTATGAAACGGGTCCCGACGTTCTTGCACTCGATTGGCGACCCCGACTTGTAGAAGTGTGGGATGAATTACAGTGCCGCGCGATTCAGGGTAACATGGACCCAATCGCGTTATGTGCAGACGAGAACGTGGTCATTGAGCATGCACAGCGCATCCTTGTTGATGTTGCCGCTAAACCCGGACACATTTTCAACTTGGGACACGGCATCATTCCTAGTACACCAGTTGAACACGTTAAACGTCTAGTCGACTTTGTCAAGTCTTTCAGGTTAAATTAGCACTGGCACTGAATTCTTCACGGTCAGTGATATCTCCCCCGATGAAGATAGTTAGAAATTTGTCCGTTGAGGTCAAAAACAATACACATCAAGCACTCGAACTAAGGTGTCTTGTGCGGTTCGCACCTGGTCAAGCGACAAATACTCGTCCACTTGATGTGCTTGATCAATAGATCCAGGGCCGAACACAATCGTGTCGAGACCCATGCGTTGCAAAAAAGGTGCCTCAGTACCGAATGCGACGGTCTTAACTGTTCTTCCCGTTAGTTGTTCCATTAGCTTCGACAACTTCGAGTCAGAGTTTGCCGAAAATGGTTCGATCGGAGGCATTCCAAGCTCAACATCGATAGGCATACCAATTTTCGACTCAAGCGACACTAAATGAATCTTGAGCTCCTCTGCAACCTCGACACTAGACATTCCAGGTAGAGTTCGACAATCGATCAAGAGTTCTGCATTATTGCAAATTCGATTCGCACTATCTCCCGCGTGAAGGCACCCAAGATTCATGGTTGGATACGGTATATCAAATGCGTGATCGTGATAGCGCTCGCGTAGTGCATCCCGATAGTCAAGGAGTGCGCTTAATATCTGGTGCATCCCCTCAAGCGCATTGACTCCAAGGTTCGGGTTTGACGAATGTGCAGATTTACCACGAGTTGAGATCTTCATGGTGAAGATCCCTTTGTGCGCAGTTACGGTTTCTAATGATGTCGGTTCGCCAATAATTGCCGCTTCTGCCGTCAGCACTTCCGTGTCTAGCAAATGTCGAGCACCCGCCATGTCGGTCTCTTCGTCAGCCGTGGCTAGCACGGTGATCGGCGCTGTCAGTTTAGTTGCGGACGTGTGCTCTAAGATCTCGAGTATCGTAGGGAAAAATCCTTTCATATCGCAGGTACCGAGACCATACAATTTTCCATCGCTAGACTTCAACTCAAATGGATCACTGGTCCATTGATCGGCATTGCACGCGACGGTGTCGGTATGACCAGAAAGCAGTAATCCTCCTCTTCCCTTACCCTTCCGCGCGACCAAATTGAACTTGGATTCATTCGGCAGCGTCTGGATTGAAATATCAAAATCAAGATCTTCCAACCAAGTGGCTAAGAGTTCAACGACCGCGCGATTACTACAATCAAGCTCGCGCGACAGATTGCTGACAGAGGGTGTCTGTACTAACGCTCCAAGCATTTCTGAAAAGTTAGGTAAGGACACAGCAGTTATGCGAAATCTAGGTTGCTCATTAAGTGATAGATGTAAAAAGTTTACTGAGGATGTATGAGTATGGTAGCGACACCCGCTAGTTTTGCAGACCGCGAGGGCACTATTTGGATGAATGGTGATTTTGTAGATTGGCGGGACGCCAATGTACATGTTTTAACACACACTTTGCATTATGGAGTCGGGTGTTTCGAAGGTGTCCGCGCATATGCTAGTTCTCAAGGTCCTCAAATATTCAGGCTTCACGATCACACGCGAAGATTCTTTGACTCAGCAAAAATCTTACGAATGAACATTCCCTTCTCATACGATGCTCTCATTACTGCTCAAGTTGACACAGTGCGACACAATCAGTTGGAATCAGCTTACATTCGACCTATAGCGTTTTTAGGTTCAGAAGCTATGGGATTGCGCGCCAAAGGACTGTCCGTGAATGTCTGTGTTGCCGCTTGGTCTTGGCCTAGCTACATGGACCCAGCCGCTCTCGCTAACGGTATTCGAGTCCAAACGTCGTCCTACACGCGCCACCACGTCAATATCAGCATGTGTAAAGCAAAAGCGGTCGGTCATTACATAAATTCGGTGTTAGCGCTATCCGAAGCACTTGATGGTGGCTACGACGAGGCTTTGTTGTTGGACAACGAAGGTTATGTTGCCGAAGGTACGGGTGAAAACGTTTTCTTAGTAAAAAATGGCGTCATTCAAACGCCTGAACTCACCTCATGCCTCGTGGGCATCACTCGCGATACGATTCTGACGTTTGCTAAAGAGCTTGGTTATGAAGTCGTCGAACGCAGAATTACTCGAGATGAGTTTTACATCGCAGATGAGTGTTTTATGACTGGTACCGCCGCTGAAGTGGTGCCCGTTTGCGACTTGGACGGTCGTACCATTGGTGATGGTACCCGTGGTCCCATCACAGAACAACTACAAGAAATGTACTTTGACCAAGTCCAAGGCAAGAGCACAAATCATCCTGAATGGCTCACTCTAGTCGAGTGACCCGATTTCTGCAAACGGTAATCACGTCGCTGCCCATTAGCCATCGTTTTGAATCGACGATGCACCCAAAAGTACTGCGCCGGTTGACTTCGAATGACCTGCTCAATCACTCGATTTACGTTGGTTGCGTCAGCAACATAGCAATCTGGTGCTGCAAGCTTTGATAACTCAATAGGATGTAACTCAACGTCCCAAGTTCGTTCTCTGTTGTTCCTTGTGTGGGTCATCAAAACGACACGAGCACCGGTCAGCCGCGCCAATCGGAATGGGGTGGTGATTGTCGATGCTTCAACTCCAAAAAAAGGGGCGAAGCAAGTAGCTTTTCGAGTACCCATGTCCTGATCAGTTGCGAACCAAACTGTCTTGCCGTTTCGTAGTTCATTCACGACAGTCTTTAACTCTGTCGCAAGATATAACTTTTCGTACGCTCGTCGTCTACGACTGACTGCGAGGTAATTTGCTACTGGATTTTTGATGTCGCGATAGGTGATTTGGAAGGGGGAACGCTGGCTTACCGCAGTTCCGCAAAGATCTAGAGAAGCAAAGTGTGCGCCTAATAAGATCGTTCCCTGCGCGAATTCGTGATTACACAGCTGCTCAAGCCCCGAAATATTCACTCTTTCCAAGAGTGCGTGCACACCACGGAACCAGACAAAGAGTGTTTCGACCATGCTTCGCGAAAATTCCTCGATAGTCTTTCGCGTCATCTCATCGCGCTGTACGACGGTAAGTTCGGGAAATGCTAGTAGCAAATTCACCTGAATGATTGCCTTCCGTCTAGGTACGAGCGAAAAGAACACATGTGCTATCAACCTTCCTACTAGGTATTGCAGCCCCAAAGGAAGTCGTGCTAGACACCAACCAACACCGAACATAGTCCAGGTAGGCCAATACCACGGTAACCACAAATACTTCATCGGGTATCAATCCAATTGAAACAGGAGATTCCAGATTCTGTCAGTTCAGAACTCACTGACGTTGAAAGACGCGATGTTCTATGACCGCACCTTTAGTTACTCCGAGGAGCGTACTGAGACCGGCGTTAACCTCAATAACAGCTCGCACCGGGGTATCTGACTTTATCGAATCTAAAGAATGAGGTACGGTATGAGTCACAACTTTTTGGATCCGCCCCTGATCGTCAATGAACCACATGTCCAACGGTACATGAGTGTTTTTCATCCACATACTCAACACTTGGCTTCGTGAATATGAGAAGAGCATGCCTCTGTCTATAGGTAAATGACGAATATACATTAAACCTTGAGCTTGATCTGCGTCGGTGGTTACGGTGACAACCTTAAACTGCGCGGAAAATCCCTCTGTCGTTCGAACCACCATTGTTTCGAGTTCGTTTAAATATAGAGGTGAACGAAGCTGTCCTTCAGAGCTAGGCCAAACTGCCAATAACGCGATCAACGCGAAGATTGTTGCTGTTGGTAAAGAACGTGAGATGATTGAAATGTGCTTCAATAAATTTTCCCCGAACGATTATGGGATTGAAAATTGCGACCGATCCGAAATATGAAATATTAGCCTACACACTACGAGTCTCTGTGCTTTCACAGTATAGAATTAAATGTATAAAATTATTTCGTTCAAAACTTGTTGCTAACTCGTGTTGGCTCAGTGTGTATGCCCATCCCCCGGGCATGGATGTGTTATAGGATAACACGATAGGAGAATCATGATCAAATCAAAAATTGTAAAAATTTGGATGCTACTCGCTGGCACATTACTCTGGGTGGGAGTCACGACCACGGCACAAGATGCCGATGATGACACACCGGCTGCGGAGAACGACGAGGAGATGGAACTACTCAATGTAATTGGAATTCGAAACCCTGACCGATCTAGTTCGGACTCTCCCTTCCCGATTGATATTATCAGCGGCGCGAGCTTAGACGTAAATAACGGTGGTGCTGACCTGATGGCGCAAATCGCCAGTCAAATTCCGTCGTTCAACATTGAACAATTTCCAATTGCGGATGCCGCAACCATTATTCGTCCACCTAATCTTCGCGGGTTGTCTTCAGATTCGACGCTTGTACTCGTGAACGGTAAAAGACGACACCGCGGAGCCGTGATCGCCTTGCTTGGTGGTGGAAAGAACGAAGGCGCACACGGAGTGGATATCAATGCAATCTCTGGTATTGCACTGGAGCGAATTGAAGTATTGCGCGATGGCGCATCGGCTCAATACGGGTCTGATGCGGTTGCCGGTGTTATAAATTTCGTACTTCGAAAGAGTGACAGCGTCCGCGCTGTTCAATTTAAAGGATCTCAAACTTATGAAGGGGATGGTACTACAGTTTCTCTCGCAGGAATCTTTGGTTTACCGATCGGAGATGGTGGTTCCCTTACGGTCAGTGGCGATTTCAGTCAGACTGAAGCTACTGTTAGAAGTGTGCAAAGAGGCGACGCGGAGGACTTGATCGCTGCTGGAAATACCCACGTTCGTGAACCATTTGCTCAGATCTGGGGAGCTCCTGACATCCATTCCGATTTCCGAGGATTTGCAAATTTTGACATGCCAATGGAGAACGGTTTAAAGCTCTATGGATGGGGAAATGTGTCGGTGCGCGACGTTGAGGGTGGCTTTTTCTTCCGAAATCCAGCGACTCGGTCCGGCGTATTCACAATCGACGGTGGGGAAACTTCGCTTATCGCGGATCTTGGCGACGACAGTAGCGATTGTCCGGTAGTTCCAATCGAAGATCAACTAACACCCGATCCAGACTTACTCGCACAAGTCGAAGCGGATCCAAATTGCTACTCATTCTTATCGCTATTCCCAGGCGGATTTACCCCGCAATTCGGCGGTGAAGTTTCTGATTACAGTTTCGCTGTAGGCGTTGAAGGAATGATCTTCAAAGATTGGAATTTTGATGCCAGCTTTGTGTGGGGTTCGAGCACAGTTGCGTATTACATGAACAACACAATCAATCCACAACTCGTCGATCGACAAAACAACATCCCAACTATGTATCAAGTAGGGGAAACCGGAGAAACTGATTGGACGTTCGACTGGTCGATGCACCGAGACATCAATGTCGCCTCGGGATATGACGACATACACTTTGCGACCGGCCTAGTAGTTCGAAGTGAGAACTATGTGACCGAACAAGGCGAAGAAGACTCTTGGTTCGTCAACCCAGATTTCGTCAGTCAGGGATTCGGTATTGGTTCCAATGGTTTCCCTGGCTATCCGCCTTCCGCTGAAGTAGATGAATCTCGAGTGAGCGTAGCACTATGGGTGGACGCCGAGCAAATGTTCACCTCAAACATACTGGGCACGTTTGCAATGCGTTATGAACAGTTCGAAGGCTTTGGAGACACACTCGATTTTAAAGTCAGCACGCGTATTGACTACACAGACAACTTCGCGATTCGCTCAGGCTTCAGTACTGGATTCATTGCTCCGACCGTTGGACAAGAAAGTTTTCGTGTAGTTTCGACCAACTTCCTAGTCAGCGACATCTGTCCAGTTCCCGGAACTCCGTGTCTCACCGATGAAGTTACACTGCCGGCCACCGATGCCATTGCGCAAGCTGTTGGTGCGGAACGGTTACAACCCGTTACTGCTCACAATACTAATTTCGGCGCAGTGTTAAAGGCATGGCAGACCGACATTACGATAGATTTCTTTAGGATTGACGTCATAGATCGGCTTGCCCGTACATCTCCGATTGAATTGTCTCCAGCGATTTTTGATGAGCTCGAAGCGCAGGGTGAAGTCGTCGATCGTAATCTCCGAGCGATTCGATTTTTCACAAACAATTTCGACACCAGAACGGAGGGCGTAGAAGTTACCGCAGAGAAGACCATGGTGATAGCTCGACGCGAGATAGATTTCACTTTGGTAACCAGTTTCATCAAGACTACTATTGAGAACCACGATCCAGCGGTCATCAATGAACAACGCGTTCTTGAACTGCGAAAAAATATTCCAAAGCTACGGCTAACTCTTTCAGGATTTCATGCTGTAAATGAAAAGTGGAATGTTCATGGAAGATTTCGATATTACCACAAGATCTGGGAGCCACATTTGTTCTCGGAAGCTTACCCGTATGAAGTTGCCGAAGATGTGCTGCTTGATTTAGAAGTCAACTACATGTTCGACGAGAATACAACATTCTCCTTCGGACTTGAAAACTCGACAAATATCTTTCCAACTGGGAATCCTTGGGCTGATGTGGCCGGGTCAAAATACTCAATGACCGGCCCATTCGGATTCAATGGTGGAGTAGCATACTTTCGAGCACATGTGAACTGGTAAATTTCACCATACAATCATCAATAAGAAGCCCGACTATCGGGCTTTTTTTGTGACCAAATATCGCAATCGTTTCGTCCATACCGAGAATTCTTACCGACTGCGTTATGGACATTTAAAAGATCTATGTTAGAAACGCAATCATTTTAAATTCGTACTCATGTCTGTTCGCTTGCTGTATAGTTGCAGGACTAATACTGAGGCAACAGGTTATCTCATCGTTTTGTGTCTACTCCTGACCATGACGCAGCGGATCTACCAGCATTGGCACGGGAAAGTGTCTTTTAGAACCGAGCAGTCAATCGAAAACTGAGCGATCTCGTTACACCGTTAAGCACCTTACGCCGTGAATCAAGTCATCCGTTGAGGCGTCCTTTATAAGCTTGATCTCGGTGTAATTTTGCGTCTATAAGCTGGATATAATCGTTAAGCATGCGGTCAGTTCGAAGTGATGACTCTCTCACAGTTTCAAGTGGGTTCGTAGTGTATCGATTATTTGGTTTAGCACTGCTATTACTACTACCGATCTTGGTCAGTTGTGGCGGTGGATCTTCGGGCGGCGCACCACCTGTCGAGATATCGATCTCTACGCCAACCGACTCGATTTTTGAAGACTCACAAGATGCCGTCATAGTCACGGTTTCACTCTCACAGTCGTCTTCAACGAATATTTCAGTAGTACTGGACGTAACCGGTACCGCAACTCCCGATGTGGACTATGAACTGTTTGCTACGAGTATTCGTTTCCCAGCGGGAACTACTTCAGTGCAGCTTACTGTTAAACCATATCGTGACTGGGAGAATGAACCAAATGAGTCGATAAATATCAGCATTGGGAGCATTCAGGGTAACGGTACTGCGGCTTTCAACGAGAATGAAGTACAAATATTTCTTCAGGATGGTCCGACACCGTCAGACTACAAGTTGAACGTTAGCGCAAACCTTGTAATTTTCTCTCGTGCAACAATATTTTCGTCTGGTATTCGATACCGCTTCACCGTGTATAACGCAGGACGCGCAGCGGCATCCAGCACACAAGCAAGAATCGTTCTCCGTAAAGTACTGAGGGACACAAGTAGCAACGTATACAGCAATACGATTGACATACCGGCACTGTCTCGTTGGGCTAGTTACAGTACTTCAATATTGATTCCACTGACAAACTCTACGTTTGAACCCAATACTTCCTACTATGGGTTTGCCGCTCTAGACCCCACTCCTGAAGAAGTCAGTGCTGCTTCTCGATATGGTACGAGCTACTTTGGATTTTCTCTCGACAACGAGCTAGAGGTCGTTTCACGTTGTACAAACACGGAACCAGAGACACCGACGGAGGAACCAGACATTTTCCTTGAACATCATTGGAATCTTGATAACACGGGCCAAAACGCATTCGCGCAAAACGGAGGAGTACCCGGTGCAGATCTGAACATGGATCGAGTATTAGTTGAAGGTCCCTACGGTGAAAACGTTACTGTGGCAGTAGTCGATACTGGTCTAGAGTTGTGCCATCCCGATCTAGCTCCAAATGTCGACATGAATGGTTCCTACAATTTTGCAGCTCGCGGCACCTATAACAAACAATGGTACGGTGCCACCGAACTCGATCCTTTTAACCCCGAAAATTTAGGCGACCACGGAACTTCAGTTGCCGGAATCATCGGTGCCGTGGCTAACAACGGGATCGGAGGACGTGGTGTGGCTCCCCGTAGCCGCTTGCGAGGGTTTAATTATTTAGGAACCGGCGGCGATGCTGAGGAAGCCTTGGGTTTTAGCGACGACAAACCGCGTTCTTCCGACGTTGACATTTTTAATATGTCATACGGTACATTGCCCTACCAGGGTACTAGTTCGTCTTGGACTTACAACCTTTACCAACGAGGTATTACTGACCTACGAGCCGGTCGGGGAGCTTTGTACGTGAAGTCGGCTGGGAACAGTTTCTTTGCATGTGAGAGTGTCGAACACACGATTCGGCATGAAATAGGCTGTAGTTCGTCGAACGGTGATCCGACTAACAATTTACCCTTTCTTGTTGTAGTCGGAGCGTTGAATGCTAGCGACACTCGTGCAGGATATTCCTCCACAGGTAGTAATCTGTGGATTTCAGCACCCGCCGGCGAGTATGGCGATCGATTTCCAGCCTCAATCAGTACAGATCAACAAGGAAGAGATCGCGGCTACGTAGTCTTAGCAAATAGGGGGCTCGCAAATCAAGACACTCTAAATCCGACGGGGAATTACATCAGTACATTTAATGGTACATCTGCTGCAGCACCAAATGCATCCGGAGCAATCGCAGTTCTGCTTTCTGCGAATCCAAACTTAACGTGGCGAGACGTGAAGTACATCTTGGCGAGAACCGCGCGCAAGATTGACCCCAATATCCTTCCAGTTAGTATCGCTTTTGGTGGCGGAAAACCGCACGTTTTTCAACACGCTTGGATTCAAAATGGTGCGGGTTACAACTTCCATAACTGGTTTGGTTTCGGCGCGATAAATTTGGACGACGCGGTCGCTTTAGCGCGGACGCTTCAACCCGATAGTCTCGGAACTTTCATCAAGTCCGATGACTTTAGAAACCAATCCACGATCGCGATACCAGACTATCACAGTGATGGTGTGGAGTCAAGATTGACCGTGACTGGTTTTAGCGAGTCCGCTAATATTGAAGCTGTTGTTCTCAAACTTGAAGGTTCACACGACTTCATGCCTGATATGGGTATCACTCTAATTTCACCTGATGGTACCCAGAGTATTGTCAATAAAGTATTCAATGACTTTTTAGTTCACAATACGACCTTATCCTGGAGTTTGTTGACAAACGCGTTTTATGGCGAGTCTCCAAACGGAGATTGGACACTGAAGGTAGTTGATGCAGCTCCCGAGGATACGGGAGAAATTACCGAATGGTCCTTAGAGTTCTACTACGGTACTCACCCACAGTAGAAATTAGTGGATCGATTCAAATGTTCTACGCTTTTGGATCTCCCAAATTGATACGAACAAAGCACCAAGGTATCCCAAAAAGGTACCAATGACTATCTCCACGCTCGCAGAAAAATAGTCGAGCGAAACTATGTGGATTGTCCCGCCGAAACTTTGTACGAGTTGATTGAGTGGATCTTTGATAGCAAAAAGTGCCCCAAAAACAATTGCCGTCGCGACGACACCCCCTCCGAATCCATAAAGAATTCCACAATAGATAAAGGGACGACGTAGATAGCGGTCTGATGCTCCAAGGAGCGAAAGCACACGTAGTTCCCTGAATCGAGATTCGATAGCTAAACGTACAGAAGCGAAAGTGACAAACACGACCCCAAAGCCGAATAACGCGCCCACAATCCACATGAGGGTCGAAGCAACCTGATGTATGGCATTTAAATTTCGAATCCACTCGGTATCAAAGTCAATACTATCAACGATGGCATAATTGCGCAAAGAATCTAGTAGAGAGTCGACTTCTGTAGTTGGTGTGTCCTGATGTATAACCACAGATAACGACGCAGGTAGGGGGTTGTCTCCTAAAGCTGTCAATTCTTGATCATATCCAGTGACGAGCTGAAACTCCTCCATTGCTTGCTCGGCCGAGGTGAACTCTACAGATTGGACCACGGAACTCTGAGTAACATACCGCTGCACCTCTTCGATCGTCTCGGTAGAGCTCGCGGGAACAAAATACACTGTAAAACCCGTATCGTCATGCAATTGTTCTGCTAGGAGATGAATGTTGTGTTGCACCAACCAAAATCCTACTGGAAGAGACAGTGCAACCCCTATCAATAGCCAGACAAACAATGTGACCAATGCATGTCTACTCAGGTGTTGCACGCTTTCAAGCAAACTGTGAGCCCGAATTCTCAAATTTGAGCCGCGGGATTCAGGGTCCCTTTGCTTAGGAAGGGTCTGTGGGTTCACGGATTTGCAGAAGGACTGTCGGCCACACGAACTTGAGGAGCAACCCGATGCAGGGTACCGTCCTTTAACTCAAACACATGCCTCATGTGTTCTGTCAACTCCGGCTCATGTGTTGCCACGATCACTGTTGTTCCTAGTTCAGGAAACATGTCAAAAAGCGAACGCACCTCTAGTGAGAGTTGATTGTCCATATTACCAGTTGGTTCATCTGCCACAAGAAGCTTAGGACGATGCGCAATCGCGCGCGCGATCGACACTCGTTGCTGTTCGCCGGTTGACAGTCGTACGGGGTACAAGTCTCGAACAGTATCTAGTCCTACAACATTCAAACAACGATCAACTCGATGACGAATATCCTTGGAACGTAGACCCCGCACCCACAAAGGCATCGCCACGTTGTCAAAGATAGTGCGATTTGGAATCAGGGAAGGGTCTTGCAACACGATACCGACCGATCGACGGTAACTCGCAATTTCTGCTCGACTCAGCGTCGTAATTTCAACTTCGTTAAAGAGTACCCTTCCTTTGGTAGGAGACGTGAGACCGAGCAAGATTTTTATGAGAGTCGTCTTCCCCGCACCGGAGCGACCAATTATGAAATTTACGGATTCTTGATCAAAGGTAACACTTACCTCCCGTAGTACTTCAAAGTCGTTCTCGAAAGTTTTCCCAATATTGTCCAGTACTACCTTGCTCATGAATCGAGCAATCCACTAACGTATTCTTGCGGTTCAAAAGGTTGTAAAGCGTCGACACTTTCTCCCAAACCAACAAAGTACAGCGGTAGAGAAGTGACGCTAGGTAGAGCCAGAACTACTCCACCTTTAGCGGTGCCATCAAGTTTAGTCATCACTAAGCCAGAAAGGTCAACTGCACAATCGAATTGCTCTACTTGCATTAAGGCGTTCTGACCAATCGTTCCGTCGAGGACAAGTATCGACTCGTGCGGGGCAGAAGGATCTAATCGTTGAATGACACGATGCACTTTTGCTAACTCGTCCATGAGCCCTTTGTTAGAATGCAGTCTTCCGGCAGTATCGACGATCAGCACGTCGATGTTTCGAGATTTGGCAACTTGAAACGCATCATGTGCGACCGATGCACTGTCTGAGCCGGTTTGTTGAGCAAAAACAGGTATGTCATTGGTTTGTCCCCATCGCTTTAGCTGGTCGATAGCCGCAGCACGATAAGTATCTCCAGCAGCTAACATCACGGAAAGATTTTCTCCCTTAAAACGATATGCAAGTTTGCCAATGGTGGTCGTCTTTCCAACGCCATTAACCCCGGTAACTAGTACTACGAAGGGCCGGGAATCCGATACGGAAAAGGGTTTTAACAGCTTGTTTGCGAGGTCAAGTAGAACGGATTCCAGTGCTCCCACAAATTGTTCTCGGGAACTGAGTTTCAATTTGGATATATCTCTTCGAAGTTGATCCAATATTAGTGTCGTGGTACTGGCACCAATGTCCGCGCTTAAGAGACTAAATTCCAATTCCTCAAGTAAGTGCTCATCAATCTCTTGGCCCGAGGAAAAGACGTTAGCAATCCCTTTAGATACGCGAGCACGAGTGTTTGCGAGAGCTTTTCCCAAACGCGACCAAGAATTGGGTCTCTTATTTGTTTTGGTTACTTCCCTGATCTTTACCACCAAACCTCAGTGTATGCTCGTTGGGCACAACATTATCAATTTTTTGTGAAAAATATGCTATTCCGATGTCTTAGGCAATTGTAGACTGCACCGTGTTGAATCATAGAGTACGTATCGTTTCCGGACGTTTCAAGGGTCATCGTCTAAAGCTTATTGACCAAAAAAGGTTGCGTCCGACATCTGATCGGGTTCGAGAGACACTTTTCAATTGGATCGGATCCAGAATTACCAGTATGCGAGTTCTTGACCTGTTTGCCGGATCTGGTGCGCTGGGGTTTGAAGCGCTCTCAAGGGGTGCCCCAAATGTAACCTTCATCGAAAAACAAGCCAAAATCGCTTCTCAGATCAAGGATACGTGCCATCGGTTGAATCTCTCTGCTCAAGAAGCGGAGGTCATTTGTAGAAATTGTGTGCCTTGGTTAAAACAGGACGAACAAATTTGGGATTTGGTGTTCGTCGATCCACCATTCGCTGATTCGAATCTCTACACGAAAATCCTTCACGAACTACAAACACACGTGAGTCAATTCGGACTTATTTACTTGGAACATTCCAAACGAACACCAATTGATACAAACCCCTACTCGGTATGGAAAGTAGCTACTGTCGGCGAAGTTCAGTTTTCTTTGTTGTCCTTGGACTCGGGGACTAGTAAACAGAGTGCTTGCTGAGAGCAAATTGGTCTTTCTTCACAAACTCGCGATGTGTCTTACCACGTGGCATTCGCGCGGCGAATTCTCGAATCATACTGGTTTGCTATTCAGACCAGAAAGTAGGACTTCCGACGACGCGCCATTGTCATCGCGTCGACGCGTTCTAGTTTATTTTCGGTGCTGTTCGAATTGGCCAGCTAGAAACGAAGGAGAAACGAAACGGTTCCCCATACTGATTCGACCTCTTCTTCAAAAACCTTGGTTATCGCTAGTTCGATAGCTGGTTTTGGACCAAAGCCAGATCGAAATGGAAACGCTACACCTAATGATGCCGTCGGAGTGAGACCGTAGTCTTCCTCCAATTTACCATCAAACTGAAGACCACTTTTAGATTCAAAAGATACTTTGGATCTATAGGAGTAATTTGAGTACCCAACCTTTCCTACGATACTTGTGGACCGGCTTACAGGGACTGAGAAAGTTCCAACAAATGAGGAAAAACGATTGTAGGCTGCTTCAATGTCGTAGTTCGTGATTGTATCCTCAAAGTCCCGCTCAAAATTTTTGACAATCACCGTATCGTTCATTGCTGGTGCGGAATCCCGCGCAAATTCCAGTCCGAAAAAACTGTTTATTTGAAAACCAACACCCCACCGGTTACCATAACCTTCAGTATTGGCAACCTCAACCGAAGTACCTTCTGGAAACAAGGTAACTCCCCCGATAATGTACCAATTAAAGTCGTTGCCCTCCGCTGTTAGAGGGACACCTAGCATGCCGATTAAAACTAGAAACAGATTTCGAATTTTCACTTTTGTGATTCCTTTGAGTTTAACATTTAGTTGTTGGTTATTTGGCGATCAATTTCCTACCTTTTGAACCCTGTGTTGAGGGAAAAAGTTTCCATGGACACTACTGTGACAAATACAAGCAATTAGTGTTCCACATGGAACTTAGAATATACACGCTGTGTTCGATGGGAATCGTAGAACTAGATAGGACGATCACAATCATTCCAACATAACGCGGAGATGCTCACGCTCTGGATACCCACCTAGAATTTTAAAACACGACAATAGGATCATCTAATTCACCATGCGAATCATCGTTTATCCTGGTAGTTTCAATCCAATAACTTTCGGACACATGAACATTATTGAACGAGCACTAGGACTGTTCGACAAAGTAATAGTCGCATTCGGTACTGCAACAGACAAACACCCGGATGTGTTGCTCGACGAACGCATGGAACTCTGCCGACAAGCCTTGAACCAATTCGGAACCCGCATAGAGGTTGAAAAGTTTTCTGGATTGCTTGTTGACTTTGTACGTGCGAAAGACACAAAGTTCATACTGCGCGGTCTACGAACCTTGATGGACTATGAGTACGAATTCCAAATGTTAGAAATGAATCGTCATC
The DNA here is from genome assembly GCA_009840305.1 of Gammaproteobacteria bacterium. Lineage (GTDB taxonomy): Bacteria > Pseudomonadota > Gammaproteobacteria > Pseudomonadales > Azotimanducaceae > Bin55. The sequence goes on from VXNY01000024.1 coordinate 448,422, forward strand.
TCGACCCCGAGCTCGAGTATGTGTTGCTACCAACTGCAAGTAAGTGGTCTTTTGTGTCGTCGACGCGAGTACGAGAGATCGCAGCATTTGGCGGAGATGTTTCAGAATTCGTACATCCAGTCGTTGCAAATTTCTTAGCAAAACACTATCGATCTACGGAAATATAGAGTTAGCGCTGACACTGAGGACAATAAATAGACTGTCGTTGGCTATTTTTCACGTACTTCAACGACGATGTGCAATGCAAACACGGCTCTCCACCCCGGCCGTATACATAGAGTGCCATCTTGAAGTAACCAGTCTCACCATCAACTCCATAGTAATCCCTTAGAGTCGTACCACCTGCCTCAATTGCAGCTTCCAATACTTTCTTAATTGCTGTTACGAGCCGTACGCTGTCAGCACGAGTTAACTTGGCACATTTTCGTTGAGGCCGCACTCCTGCTAGGAACAGAGCTTCATTGGCATAAATATTTCCAATGCCAACGACGATATGCGAATTCATAATGAACGATTTAATCCTCGCGTTGCGTTTTCTGGTCTTTTGAAATAAATAGTCGCCATCAAACTCTTCCGCAAGTGGCTCCGGACCTAATTTTTGTAACGTCCAATGAACTGTATTTTTTGGTTGCCAGTGAAAACTTCCAAAGCGACGAGGGTCATGGTATCTAAGCATCTTGCCGTTCGTAAAGATCAAATCGACATGATCGTGCTTTTCATGAGATTGAGTAGTCGGCAGAACTCGTAGTCGACCACTCATGCCTAAATGAATTATTAAAGTGCCATGTTCGAATTGAAAAAGCAAGTACTTGGCACGACGAGTTACTTCAACTAGACGTTGCCCTTGTAAGTTTTTCGGTATTTGCAGTGGCCAGCGAAGCCGCGTTTCGCGAACTACACAGTGTTGTAATTGCGATCCTTCTAAATAAGAAGCGACCCCTCGACGGGTAGTTTCAACTTCTGGAAGTTCAGGGATTTACTTGATCTTCGCTTCTTTGTAAATAACGTGTTTTCGTACCACTGGATCGTACTTCCGGAACTCTAGCTTGTCTGGGGTGTTGCGTTTGTTTTTATCCGTGGTGTAGTAATGCCCAGTGCCTGCACTGGATACGAGTTTAATCTTGTCTCTCATTAGAACTTTTCTCCGCGCTTACGCATGTCGTCGAGTACGAAGTCTATTCCCTTTTTGTCAATAAGTCGCATTCCAGCCGCGGAAACGCGCAATCGAACGAATCGATTTTCGCTTTCGACCCAAAACCGATGGTAATGAAGGTTAGGAAGATAACGACGCTTTGTAGCATTGTTGGCATGCGAGACGTTGTTACCCGACATCGGTCGTTTTCCAGTGACTTGACAGACTTTACTCATAACGGGGGATAGCAAAAAAGAACGACGAATTTTAATGAATTGCTCCAATATTTACGCCTACCCACAGACTCGACTCACCGAAAAAACACTCTCTTAAATCGGTTTTGTAGAAAATACCGCGATTAAGAGTTCTTTTTCTCGCATGAATCACAGGAAAATACTAATAGGAGTTACAGGCGGTATCGCCGCTTATAAAGTACCCGAGCTAGTGCGGTTACTTGTGACCGAACAGCACGAAGTCGCGACGCTTATGACCCGCTCCGCGCACAAGTTTGTAACCGAACACACATTGTCTGCGTTGACTTCAAAGCGCGTGCGGACTGATCTGTGGGATTTAGATGCGGAACGAGCCATGGGACACATTGAACTTGCTAAGTGGCCGGACACATTTGTTATAGCGCCCGCGTCCGCAAACACAATCGCCAAACTTGCGCAAGGTCGTTGCGACGACCTGCTGTCGACGGTATACCTTGCGACGACGAGTCCCGTCGTCATTGTCCCAGCAATGAATCAAGCAATGTGGGACCATCCCGCGACACGACGTAATCTTGAACAACTCAAACAAGACGGTGTCCGCATCATGGATCCAGAACACGGTGAACAAGCTTGTGGAGATGTGGGAATTGGGAGAATGCCAGAACCTCTGGACATTCAGTTGTTCCTAAAGACAATGTGGCAGCAAAACTAAATGCCCCGTGCACTGAAAGACCTCACAGTGCTAGTTTCCGCAGGTCCCACGCAAGAACGAATAGACCCAGTACGTTTTATTAGCAATCGTAGTTCAGGTAAACAAGGCTTTGAAATCGCGCGAGCCGCGATGGATGCCGGCGCAAAGGTTACTTTGGTTAGCGGACCTGTCAACTTGAAAACGCCCGATGGAATTGAACGAGTAGACGTGAGGACCGCTGCGGAAATGAAGTCAGCAGTAATGTCCCGGATCGATAAATATGACGTGTTCTTCGCGGTAGCAGCAGTAACAGACTTTCAACCAAAAGAATTGCTCGAGCAAAAGCTGAAGCGCCCGCACGACCCGAAAAAATCGGAACTTACTATTCATCTACGGACAACCGACGACATCGTACACGCGGTTACTGCAAAGCGAAAACGTCCATATGTCGTCGGATTCGCCGCTGAAACCAACAACATAATCCAAAACGCACGCGAAAAACTAAAACGCAAAAAAATGGACGTGATCGTTGTCAACGATGTTTCTGATCCAACAATCGGATTTGAAGGCGATGAGAATCAAGTCACAGTGGTCTTTCCCGAGTCCGAACGAAGACTTGAAAGACAATCGAAATACAAGATAGCAAAGAAAATTATCGAATTGGTCGCACGCGCGCTACCGAGATCTACCTAGGCGAACGGCACCACTAGTGTCATACTTACCGCTCAACATTTTTCGAGCCTACGATGTGCGTGGTCGCGTAAACGATGAGTTAACTGAAGAAAATACTCGTTTGATCGGCCAAGCATTTGCGAATCTTGCAGCAAATCGGGGACACGAAAGCGTACTCGTAGCAGGCGACGTCCGTTGCTCAACGGAAACACTTAGAACCTCTCTTCAGCAAGGACTAAATGATGGTGGGGTTAACGTTATCGACATCGGCACAGTCCCCACTCCGGTTCTCTATTTCGCCGTCCACGAATTAGAGGTTCCAGCGGGAATTGTGATCACTGGGTCCCACAATCCACCTGAATACAACGGTCTAAAGTTTGTCTTGGATAATGTTCCGTTTGCGGCGGATGAGCTCTTGGATTTACACCGTCGAATTTCCACTAACAGTTTAGTCAAAGGATCGGGAAGTGTCTCCGAGCTACATGTCTTGGACTCGTATGTGGATCGAATCATCCATGACGTCAAACTTGAGCGAAGTTTGTGTATTGCAGTGGATTGCGGTAACGGTGTTACTGGTGTCCTAGTACCTCGGCTATTCGAAATGCTAGGGTGCAAAGTCGTTCCAATGTTCAACGAATTGGACGGCATGTTTCCAAATCATCATCCGGATCCGGTAGACCCAAAGAACTTACAACAACTTCTCCAAGCAGTAAATGAACAAGCTCTAGATTTCGGCATCGCGTTCGATGGTGATGGAGATCGCATCGGCGTAGTAACTCAAAATGGAACTATTGTGTCGGCCGACACGCTATTAGCATACTTGGCTAGGGATGTACTGAAACATCATCCAGGAGCTCCAATTGTCTTAGACGTAAAGTGTGGGACAAATGCACTCAAGAGCATTGAGACTAGCGGAGGACAAGCAGTTCTCCAAAAGACGGGGCACACAAACATTAAAGCAAAAATCAGAGAACTCGGCGCACCTCTTGGTGGTGAATTCAGCGGTCATATTTGCTTCGCCGACCGTTGGTATGGATTTGACGATGCACTCTACACAGCATGTAGGTTCCTTGAGTCAGTGTCTCGAGATCCTGCTGACTTCATCAACTTTCTGGAAGACCTACCAACAACAAGTGCGACGCCTGAGATTGAAGTCCGCGCAGCGGATGGAGAAAAGTTTGATCTAGTGGAGAGATTTGGTCAGGTGAGTAGCTTTGATCAAGGTGAGGTGATCACGATAGACGGAGTGCGAGTGAACTTTCCGGATGCTTGGGGATTAATTCGTGCCTCAAATACATCCCCAAAAATCGTGATGCGATTTGAAGCGAGTACGCCGAATAGACTTCGAGAAACCCAAAAACTTTTCTTCGAAAAACTCCGCCGAGTTGCCCCTCACTTAGAGATTCCTGAAGTCAAGAATTAAGTCAGTACACAGTGCTTAGTAACGTAGCATTGAAGAACGTCGAGTGTATCGCTGAGGTGATCATGAAGTTCAAGATACGCCAACACATCCTTGATGGTCGCTACCGAATAGATTCCTAATCCCAATTTTTCTTCCACGGTCTCTAAGTATGTGCGACCGCTAACTGGTTCTCGTTCTTTGCGGTCTAGAGCCACTAAGACTCCGATGGGTTTGCCCCCGTTTTGGCGCACGAGTTCAGCCGCTTCAATCTTGGAAGCACCATCAGTTATTACATCATCAATAATTAAGACGCGTTTTGAATGTAAGTCAGCACCAACCAACGCACCACCCTCACCATGCTGTTTAATCTCTTTACGATTGAAGGTTACACCTACATCGAGTCCAAAATTCAACAAATTTGTCGATGTCGTTGTTGCTAACGGTATGCCTTTGTATGCCGGACCAAAGAGAATGTCTGGATTAAAGTTCAACTCGGAAATGCGTCTAGCGAACGCGTACCCCACCTTGTCGATCCCGCTGCCGAACGCGACATTACCCAGATTCATAAAGTATGGACTCTGTAGTCCAGACTTCAACTGAAACTGACCGAACTGAATAGCTTTCGCTTCGATCAGATCAGCGACAAAAGCCGTAGCTGACAGCATCACGAAGGGATGCTACTTTCTTGAAGCTTAAACAGCTCTGTAACCCCTTGTTCTGCTAACTCTAGTGCAGCTTGAAGCTTTGAATGCGCGAGAGGTTTTCTTTCCGCCGTACCTTGTATTTCGACGATGCCTCGATCTTGCATCATGACGACATTCACGTCTGAGTCTGCTTGGCCGTCTTCGGAATAGTCCATATCCAATAAGACCTCGTTCCAAACTTCGCCGACACTAACCGCGGCAACCCAACCAAGAAAAGCATCCGGAGAGACTTGTTGTAGCGCATGATAGAGCGCGACACAGCTTCCGGTAATCGCTGCTGTACGCGTGCCTCCGTCGGCCTGTAGCACATCACAATCAATTTGAACAGTACTCTCCCCGAGTTGCTTGAAGTCTACAGCCTGTCGTAAACTGCGTCCAATGAGACGTTGAATCTCCATAGTGCGGCCCCCTTGCCTACCACTAGCCGCTTCGCGCGGTGTTCTCGTGTGTGTAGCACCAGGTAACATTCCGTACTCTGCAGTGAGCCACCCGAGTCCGGAATCGCGTCGAAATTGGGGGACGCCAGAATCGACATTGGCAGTACACAACAGCATCGTGGATCCATATGTAATCAACGCAGAACCACCTGAATTAGTTACGAAATTTGTTTCGATAGAAACAGGACGCAACTCATCGTGACCTCGACCGTTTGTTCTTTTATACACTCGACTGTTTGTTAATCCTAATACAATAACGTGCCACAAAAAATTATACGATTGCACATATTTCTCAAATGACCTGTTCCATGACTGCATTCGCTAGAATCCAAGAGCCCTCGTACGCTTGGGAAATTCGCTCAGTGAATCATCGTAATTTAGAAATTCGCACGAAAATTCCAGAGGCAATACGGGAGTTGGATGCAAATATTAAAGCACACACTCGGCAACTTCTCCAGCGTGGTTATGTCGAAATTTTTTTTCACGAAACGCCACCCGAACAGATTTCATCTGCAGAGCCACAACAACTCGATCCTGAACTACTGCAAGCAATCGAAGAAGTGAGCAAAGCATTAACCGTAAAAAAAGTTGTGAGTGTTGTCGATGTCACTCGTCTTCTGCAGAACCCCAGTCTATCGCGAGCGCATACTACTAGAACGGAGTATGATTTAAACGAACTCTTGTTGAGATTCAGATCCTGTCTTAAACAGCTTATTGAAACTAGACAACGAGAGGGTGAAGCACTACGTAGCATTGTTCAAGAGTCTGTAGAAACTTCGCGTAATTTACTCACAAAAATTGATGATCTAGGCAAGGCACAACCCAAGCTTATCCAAGAACGTCTTATGGAACGGTTACGAGTTCTCGACAAACACGTCGACCCAAACCGAGTAGCTCAAGAAATAGCGCTGCTCGCGCAGAAGTCTGACTTCAAAGAAGAGCAGGATCGTCTGACCATTCACTTACATGATGTCGAAAAGTGCCTCACTGAAACAATTCCTGTAGGTCGTCGTCTAAATTTCCTCGCGCAAGAAATATTGCGAGAGGCAAATACGCTTGCAGTAAAAGCACAACTACCTGCTTGCGCATCCTTAGTAATCGATCTCAAAGTTTGTGTAGATCAAATGCGCGAGCAAGTACAAAACATTGAATAGAGTTCAATCGATGGTTCAGGCTAGAAACTGTCCAAGCATCAACCGTCTGAAGACCGCACTTTAGGTTACTAGTGAGTACTAAATTTGGACATTGTTTCATCTTTTCCGCGCCATCCGGTTGCGGAAAGTCTACCATTGTCAAGAGACTGTGCGAAATGGATTCCAAATTGGTAACTTCGGTGTCTACGACTACCCGGCCGAAGCGTTTCGACGAAATCGAGGGTCAGCATTACTACTTCGTGTCCGAAATCGAGTTCGACACAATGGTCGTAAACGATGAATTTCTCGAGCACGCGACCGTGTTCAAACACCGCTATGGAACGCGACGTGAACAAGTCAAAAGTATGCTACAGAACGGGTTCGATGTACTGTTTGACATAGACTGGCAGGGAGCGCGGACGGTTAAACAACGGGCAGCCAACGTTGTCAGCTTCTTTCTTATCCCTCCTTCCCTTGAAGAACTCAAACGAAGACTGAGTACAAGGGGTCAAGACTCCCTCACGAGTGTTGAATATCGTATGTCTCAAGCGACTGATGAACTTACTCACTATGATGAGTTCGATTATGTGATTGTGAACGATGATCTTGGTCGAGCATGCGATCTCGTTCACACGTGTATCAATTGGATCAGACGGGGCGAACGATATTCAGTTCCCTCCATACACGGGCTCATGAAAAAAATGTTAAAACCTGCGACATGACGGTATCATCACTACAGAAAATCGAACTGTTTGTCCGAGTGAAATGTTCGATTACCAAACAAAACAAACCAGTGCAACCAAATTACCAACCGGTTAAACCAATCGCTTAGATTACGGTGGCAAAACGTCGAAGTTTATTCCATAGATTTCGTAATTGGTGGATTTATAGATATTGTGATAAACAGGGTCATAAGCCTGAATCCTACCACCGTTTTATGTGTACCTGTAGTGTTCTACTCTTGGTGTTGTGGGTTCTTCTTTCTGGATTGTCTGTATTGATGATGTTTAGTTAGCACGATGAACGAACTTGAAAAAATTTATGCCGCACCGAAATCAGATTTAAAACGGTTGAACATCGACATCAGCAAGTTCAAAAACACTATAAAGTATGCTAAGTTTATGTTTCGTTGTTGGGTTATTCATTTCTTATTAATCGGTTTGATTTACTTGCCAACTTCCTTACTACGACTTTTGGTATTCTCAAATTTTTGAGGTGATGTTGAGACCCATACAAATACTAAATAGACGCAGTATGCTTAGAGTCCCTAAGACTGCATTCTACGAGGAATACTCAAACTTGGTGATTGTCGATTCGCATGTTTAGAAGGAACTATTTCAGAAAAAATATTTTTCAAAGATTTCGGACTTGGTTCATCTACCGGTATTACTCGCACAATTTTCATAAGTCTCAGTCCTATCATAATTTTGAGTATGTGTTTGCTGTGATTCAAATCGTTTGTGTCTTATCTATACTTATCGTTTTCTTAGTAATTTAAGGGCCAATATAACTGTCTGAGTTAAAAGATATTTATGGCGAGCCCAAATCAAATTTGGAGGAGTGTGAAGTTGACTCACTCAAACGTAAGAGAACGATAGATTGTGCGAAATTTTTATTTCGATGTTACTTGGTTCGAATCTGTTTGACGCTGCTAGTTCTGATTGTGATAGTCGCGCGTTTAGCAGGCTATTCTGGAGTGCTGTGAAAGAGTTACTTAACTCTATCTCAACAACTTTTGGGCTAACAGCTCCTTCCATTCCAAAATGCACCAGGGCGTGTAGTCGTTTGGCTTCGCTAAAAGTTCCTGACTAAGTTTCTCAGGCTCGATCCACATAAATTCGGAGATCTCATCAGGGGCGATGACGGGCTGTCCCTGGGCAGTTCCGGTAAATACGGAAACAAGCTCGTGCTCAGCATGTTCTTCTGAGAATGATGCTTGATATTTCAATTTGAAGTGAAAAGTCAACTCGACGGACAAACCCAACTCCTCGCGAACTCTTCGGGTTGCGCAATCGATTGTTGATTCACCCACAAATGGATGCGTACAGCAACTGTTTGACCAGTAGCCTCCCCAAACGAGTTTGTCTGGATGCCGCTTCTGCATGAGAACACGACCGTATTCGTCGGTAAGAAAAACTGAAATAGCTCGATGAAGTGTACCTCGACCAGAATGTGCCGACAACTTATCTAAAGTACCAATCTCACGATCTTGGGCATCGACTAGAACCACGATGTCTCGAAGCACAGCAGTCGTCTTCAATTAAACGATCGACTCATTCTTAACCATCCCATCGTAAAGAGTCCGAACCCCTCCTCTGCCTCTACGAATCCGGCGACGTTATCGAATCATCGAGAAGTGAACGCAAAAATTGAATCTGCACCGCAAATGAGTGGTCTTGATTTACTTTTTTACGAAACCCGTGTCCTTCGTCCATGTAGAGTACGTACCACGCGGGGATTCCTGAATCTTCTAAAGCCTTCGCGATCTGTTCACTTTCGGAAGCAGGGACTCTAGGATCGTTAAATCCCTGGAATATGAGCAACGGTTTTCTGATTTTCTCGATCTGGTTCATGGGTGCGATCGATTCCAAAAATTCTCTCATTTCGGGAATACGTTCGTCTCCATATTCAACGCGTCGCAAATCCCGTCGATAACCCTGCGTATTTTCTAAAAAAGTGACGAAATTACTGATACCTACCCTTTCAGATCCACCTAGCAATCGGTCACTGTAATGCACCAAGCAAGCTAAGACCATATATCCTCCGTAGGAACCACCGTCAACCATAACACGTTTTGAATCGAGATCAGATTGTTCGTCGATCCAATCTAATAATGCACCAATATCGCGAACCGAATCTTCACGCTTTTTCCAATCATCCAAAGTGAGATACTCTTTACCGTAGCCACTTGACCCTCGAACATTCGGTGCAACTACGGCAATGCCTAGTTCATTGACGTAGTATTGAAATCTCGACGAAAAGCCTGGTCTATATTGCGAAGCAGGACCACCGTGAATGTAGATCAAAACTGGGTGTGGTCCCTCACTCCGAGGCTTGTACACAAACGCCGGAACCTCCAAGTTGTCAAAACTGGCATACGACACCAACTGAGCTCGCACCAGTTTATCCGCATCAATACCTCCTAGTTCAGATTTGGTCCAGCGTACGACCTCTTCTGTAGCTAAATCGAGTACGTACACATCACTTTGAACTTGCGCTGAATGAAACGTAAATGCTATTGCAGAACCGTCGTTATTGAATCGCGCACCACCTAACAGTCCATTTGAGAAGTCAGGTAACAACTGTGACAATTCCCCCGTGGCGACATCGTACAGATGAAAAAGTCTATAACCTTGCAAATTTTGCGAGACTACCATCTTGGAACGATCCCAAGCAAGCGAGTACGAGCTAACATCGGAATCGTTAAATTGAACTAGTACTTCTAGCTCCCCAGTCTCTGGATTGATTCGATGCAACCGTCGAAAGTCTGAACCATGATCTGTAATCAGAATGACCGTACCATCGGGTAAATACTCAACACCGCCAATCGATATTTCACCGTACTGTTCCAACAACCGGACTTTTTCACCAGTTTGGAATTCGATCTCAAATAGGTGCGATTCTGCGACTGAGATGTACTTACGAATCAGTGCTTTTTCCGCACTCGGGTGCCAGGCCACGAATGACCAGCCCACTTCATCAACGATATGTAAAGGAGTCTCCTTTTGGTCTTCAAGATCATAGATGTATAGATCGGAATATTGACCTGTTCGTTTGGTCGAGGTGTAGCTGATCTTAGAGCTATCAGGACTATAACTGACACCTGTATAACGGCCGTCCCCACTAGTAATCATTGTTTGTTTGCCGTCGGTAAGATCAAATTCGTAAATTTGATAAGACTCAGTACCACCTACATCTTGGAGATACAAAAACGATTGAACCTCCTTTCGATCTGGCACTAGAACACCAGATACAGGTTCATCCGCAAAAGTCAGCTGCTCTCGCATGCCCATCGGTGTGCGCACTCGATGGAGTTGAGATGACTCTCCAAATCGAGTGCGAATCAACAGGTCGTCGCCTAGCCAGTCGACCACCGAAGCCGTTCGAACATTTCTATACCGTTCGATCGACTTCAGAATTTCTTTGTCGATTTCCGGAACGTTCCGTACAACTACGTTTTCGTGTGCTTCAGATTGCTGAGTAAATGGAAGGCTCATGAGCAGAATGAGGATACTACACAAGATTGGATTAAATCTGATAGTAGGCTCTCTTAGATTTGAACGCATATTGAGTGGCCATCGTAATAGTTCCCGAAATTTTGCATTTTCCTAGTGAGATCAACGTTTTAACTTAGCACGCAACTTGCATAATTTGTCGCTTTGTGATGACGTACTAGCATCATTCAGGTCAAAAAATACAGCAGTAACTTTATCCCCTCACCTCAGCTTCATTTCATGTCCGACTCACTCAACCAAAACTCGGTGTTCTCGTTTCCCAAGATGGAACAAGGAGTCCTTCAATATTGGGAGGGACACGATACCTTTAGAGAGTCAATGCGTCAGAACGAATCGCAGCAACCCTTCGTATTTTTTGACGGACCACCATTTGCTACGGGACTTCCGCACCATGGAAACTTGCTTGCATCCGTTATCAAAGACATCGTTCCGCGTTATTGGACAATGAAAGGAAGATATGTGGGACGTCGCTTCGGGTGGGACTGTCACGGCCTTCCCATTGAACACGAGATCAACAAAAAACTTGGGATGCCGGCACATCAAGCGATCAATGAGCTTGGAATCTCGGGGTACAACCAAGAGTGCCGCAACATTGTTGAGAGATACGTCCACGATTGGAGACACATTATCACACGGTTAGGACGGTGGGTCGATTTTGACGACGACTACAAAACCATGGACATTGATTTCATGGAATCTGTTTGGTGGGTGGTGAAAGAACTTTGGGACAAAGGACTCATTTACCGAGGTAATAAAGTTATGCCTGTTTCCACTGGACTGGAAACACCCTTGTCTAACTTTGAAGCAGGAATGAACTACAAGGATGTGCAAGATCCGTCGATTACCGCACTCTTCAAGCTAGCAGATGACGATGTATACGTCAGCACCTGGACCACTACACCATGGACCTTACCCTCCAATCTAGCTCTCTGCGTCGGTGCTGACATTTCCTATGTCCTAGTGCATGATGCAGCGTCTGATCGGAAGATTTATTTAGCTGAAGAGCGACTTGACAGCTATAGCTCGAAGCATCATCTGGTAGTCTTAAAACGCACAACTGGTCAACAGCTTGTCGGCCGGAAATATGATCCACTATTTCCCTATTTCACGCACTTGAAGAATGAAGGCGCGTTTCGTATCGTCAGTGATGCTTACGTACAAACTGATGAAGGTACTGGAATCGTACATCAAGCTCCGGCTTTTGGCGAGGACGACTACAGGATTGCCCAACTGTACGGCATACCCACACACGTATGTCCGGTCACCATGAGCGGTATTTTTACCGATGAAGTGTCTGACTTCGCTGGAGCGTTTATTAAGGATGCGGACCCTCAAATTATCGCTTGGTTGAAAAATAACGACGGGCTGTTTGAGCACACTACTCTACAGCACAGCTATCCCTATTGTTATCGTTCTCAAACCCCCTTGATCTATCGAGCGGTGCCTTCTTGGTTTGTACGAATTGCCGACTTTAGAGACTCTTTGCTCGAATCCAATCAAAAAGTCCGTTGGGTTCCCGACCACATTCAAAGTGGTCGAATGGGTAACTGGCTAGAGAATGCAAATGACTGGTGTATCTCGCGAAATCGAGTATGGGGGACTCCAATACCGATTTGGGAAAACGACGTCACCGGTGCATTTGTGTGTATCGGTTCTCGACGAGAGCTGCAACAATTCACCGGAGTGGATGTCGACGACTTGCACCGTGAATTCGTTGATCCCCAAACATTCCAACTTGAGAATGAAGAAGGTACATATCGCCGAGTCTCTGAAGTCCTGGATTGTTGGTTTGAATCCGGATCTATGCCCTATGCGCAGAGTCATTACCCCTTTGAAAACAAAGCTCAGTTTGAACAAGGATTTCCCGCAGATTTCATCGCCGAGGGACTCGATCAAACGCGAGGCTGGTTCTACACGCTAATCGCGCTCAGTACATTGTTGTACCAACAACCACCGTTCAAAAATGTAATTGTCAACGGACTCGTGCTCGCTGAAGACGGGAAAAAGATGTCCAAGAGCTTGCGCAACTACACCGATCCGGAACAGTTGATGAACGAGCATGGAGCGGATGCACTACGATTGTATCTAATAAACTCTGGTCTGGTTCGTGGTGAAGAACAAAGATTTGCTGACTCCGGAGTAAGAGAAATGACACGTAGAGTTCTTTTACCCTGGTATAACGCGTTCTCATTTCTTGAGCTTTATGCGAAAATTGATGGGTGGACTCCCGAGAAACTAAGTCTCTCAGACACAAACATTCTCGATCAGTGGATTTTGTCGCGCTTGCAGACGATGAAGTCGACAATTACTTTTGAAATGGAGCGTTATCGGCTCGACAATGTAGTACCACGACTATTCGTATATATCGAAGAACTCACGAATTGGTACATCCGACTGAACAGGTCGAGATTTTGGGGACCGGGCCTCGGTGTAGACAAAGTAGCAGCGTATTCCACACTCTATCTCGCGATCAAAGAACTAACCTTAGCTTTAGCACCTTGTGCCCCTTTCTTATCCGAATATGTTTACCAAAAGTTGAGAGGTTTCGGACACCGTGAATCGTCCCAACCGTCTGTTCATCTTTGTAGTTATCCAATCGCCGACGAAACACTTCAGGATCAATCATTGGAAGCCGCCGTCTCGAGGCTGCAACAAATTGTTCTACTAGGCCGTAAACAACGCGAAGATCACAAGATTTCTCTACGCACACCACTATCTCGTCTCACTGTTATCCACAAAGACAAGGACTTGCTTGCAGATGTACGACAGCTAGAGTCCTACATTAAAAAAGAACTCAATGTGAAACAAGTTAATTACGACCAAAACGAAAGTGATTACATCGAGTGGGTAGCCAAGCCGAATTTCCCTTCGTTAGGGAAACGACTAGGGAAACGAATGCGGACTGTTCAGCAACTGATTCAACAACTCAGTTCTGCGGACTTAGAGGAATTTTTGGCAAACGGTACCGTCGTTTTAGACGAAGAAACCTTCAACCTAGAGGAAATTCACGTTTTTCGGCAAGCGAAGCCGGGTAGTGCGGTCGTTTCCGACCGGTTAATTTCTATCGAGCAAGACTTAGAGGTAACTACCGATCTCAAAAATGAGGGAGTGGCTCGGGAAATCGTTCATCGTATTCAACTAGCACGAAAAGAGTTAGACTTCCACGTAACTGACAGAATTCGTGTGACCTATCAAGCGACACCGAAAATACTACCGATTGTTAACCAGTTTCGCGAATACATTGGGGGTGAGGTGCTCGCTATAGACTTTATTCTTGGCGACGAAACAAGATTCAGATTGGATCTGAACGAGGAATCATTTGAGTTTGGACTAGAACAGGTACCAAAGTAACCAAGACTCGACTACCGAAGCTTCTCGTCCTAGAGACTCTCCAAGACACTGATCAGATCTTTAGTCAGATCGAAATCTAAACACTCTCCAGCTTTTTGTCCTACACGTGGCGTGGGGTAATAGAAGCACATTCTCATTTTGTTTGAAATTTGTGGTGAGTCATCAAAAACTCTTTGACAGTACTCTTGGGGCCGCTGTAAATCAGCCGATCTTTCTTCCGGGCTAACTGATAGTCATACATCGGATCGTAGTAATATCGCAATAGTAGCGTGAGCCAAGAGAAGTGCTCTTCACGATCACGTGTGAAATATGCGTTCTGCATGGAAGCTCGAATTTCACAATAGCGTTCCATCCCAAGACGCTTTCGAATTTTCTCTAAATTTGAAAGCATAACCTGCTCTGGCGTCCCTTGTACATAGCTCTGATAAATGTGCTGAATTCGATCGACCTCGTCTGCTTCCAATACAACAACGGGTGAGATCGCCATTTTCTCGAAGAGTGACTGGGGTATCGCTAGTTTCCCTATTACTCTGCTTTCATCTTCGACAAGTATGCGTCGGGTACTCTGAAAACTTAAAAGGTCCCTAGCGAGCGCGCTTTCAAAATTCACTGGAGTCGGTTGAGACGCTGTGTCCCCGCCAAACGCGGATCCTCGATGCTGAGCAAGACCTTCTAAGTCGATAGAGGGTCGTAATTCTTTGAGCAGTTGCGTCTTCCCAGAACCAGTACGTCCAGCCAACACGACATAGTCGTACTGTCCAGCGGCATCAATTGTGTTCATGCAGAATGTTCGTATCGCTTTGGAGCCTCCAACGACTCTTGGTACCTGCCAACCGGTCTCGTGGAGCCAAGTCTGTACGATCTTCGATCGCAGACCACCGCGCCAACAGCAGATCAAGGCATTTGGATGTTCTTCCAGAAATCGAACCCATCGTGCGACACGAACGTCTCGAACTTCTTTTGGTAGGATTTCTAACCCTTTAGCGATCGCACTAGGCTGTCCGCCTTCTTTGAAAGCGGTCCCCACCTTCTTACGTTCCGCGTCGTTGAGTAAAGGTAGATTTACTGCACTCGACACAGCACCTTGAGCAAATTCAAGAGGAGCACGTACATCAATGATTGGGATCGAGTCTAGCAGAATCTGCTGAAAATCGTCGACCGTTTCGAATGCCGTTGCCTCAAGAGTCCTTTCAAGGAACTGCTTCGCTAAGTGCTTCACCGTTCAGAAAACTGTCCAGATGACTTTCGATATCGTCAATCAATTCAGTAGAAAACCTTTCGCGAATTGCGAGTTCTAATGCTTCTCGTTGTAGTTCTACCGCGCGTACAAAATTTCCCACTGCCGCATGAGCCGCTGCCCAAGTATCTACTATCATTGGATTGGCGCGAGATACTTCGTCGTTCGCCATGAGGTGATCGACAATTTTCAAAGCATAAGCAGGGTTCCGTAAGCGTTTTTTGTCCGTAACCGCGAGCGTCCACGCCACACTGTTGACGACCTCTGGGTTTTCTGGCGCTGTCTCTACCGCTTTACGATACCAGCGTAGAGCTTTGCGGTAGTTAGGTTTTTGTGCACAACCGCGAATGTAACAATTACCCAGTTCGAGCATGGCAATTACGTCATCGTTCGCTGCTGAATCTTGTAGCCAATCGACCACTCTTTTATCCACTTCTAGACCTGAATCTGGATGTGCAACGACACGATAGTATTCAATACGTGCGATAAGATCGCCCACTTCCGCCGCACGTTCATAAAACGTAGCTGCTTTTTTCAAATCAAATGGTTCCCGGATTCCCGAACGGTGCTCATCTCCCAGATATCGAAGGGCTAAGGTGTCATCGAACGAAGCGGCACGTTCCAGCATCTCCATCCCATCAGGTCTCCGAGCATTACCGAAATAGCCTTGATGTAACAACCACCCGAGTTGCCTAAGCGCAGTGTGATAGCCGTAATCAATTGCTTGGGAGTAATGCGATTGAGCTACTTGCAGATAACGGTGTGCATCGCGTTCATTTGGATCGAAAGCCCGACTCATAAACAAATTTCCGTAAAGCATGTGCGCATAGCCGTTGTCGGCGCGACTAGCAGCTATGAACAGAGTCTCTGCGCGGGATGTTGCTCCACCGTTTGCGAGGAAGCGACCCAAACTCAATTGCGCCGACGAATCTCCAGAGTTTGCCAGATTTATCAGTACCAGCGGTAAGGGGGTTGGTGAATCATCTGCATTGCGGGACTCGTAATCGCGAAGAAGTATGGGATATAGCGCGCTTAAATCAAAAAAAACTTCGTCAAAAGGTCCTTCTCCTTTTAAACGCATGACCTGTAAGACCATCGGAACCATACTTGTCCGAACGTAAATCGACCCGATCACACGATAACCAGACTGTTGAACAAAGAGTACAGCATCCATCGGACTGAATGCTCGGTATGGCTTTTCCAAAGAACCATCTCTGTCGGCAGTCATGTACTCAACAATTCGATCGAGTTGTGTCTCGTGAACTATCGCGTGTTCATGCTCAAAGTGTTTGTAGTAATGGTACATCGCTAGATGTCCCGTATAACTGAGTTCAAGACGATCAAGAATCGCACTTCCAATTGAACCCAATCGTAAAGGACTGTCGAGTAATCGTGCTACGCGTCGTCCATAGGTATTGAGTTCAGCAACGGTAGCCACAGATAAATTCGACTCAGAGAGGTCTATTTCAACACTTGATAAATCAAGGTCCTCCGCGCTGAACACCATCGACATGAACTCTTCGTAAGAATATGTTGTGGGTTCTGTCATGAACGCACAACCGAAGAGCAGGTAAGTACTCAGCAAAATGAGACTACGCAAGAAAAACCTTATCACGAAACTACTTGCAACTTCTAAAAACAAAAATATATCATAACCAACTTATTATCCACGACAATTGAAACCATGTTCAACAGAAACTCTAAGAAAACTAACCGCTTTCTTCCCGATCGCGCGGAGTTAATGCAGGTAACGAGCGAGCATTTTGTCAGCGGAAATCGTATCACGCCGCCATTTCCTACAGGTCTAGCAACTGCTCTTTTCGGCATGGGTTGCTTTTGGGGAGTCGAACGAAAATTCTGGCAACTGCAGGGTGTATATAGCACATCTGCGGGATATGCTGGCGGTATAACGAAAAATCCTACATACAAGGATGTTTGTTCTGGTCGCACAGGGCACGCGGAAGTTGTACTCATTAAATACGTACCCGGTGAGATTGAATTTAGCACGCTACTGAAGACGTTTTGGGAAGGACACGACCCGACACAAGGGATGCGCCAAGGAAACGATATTGGTACCCAATATCGATCCATCGCGTTCTATTTTGATTCAGCACAACACAACGATCTCTTGCATTCGATGAAAGAGTATCAGTACAAGTTAAATCAGGCTGGTTTTGGTGAAATTACGACAGAAATCTCACCTTTCACCGAGTATTTTTATGCTGAGGAGTACCACCAACAGTACCTAGCGAAGAATCCTTCTGGCTACTGTGGTGTCGGTGGTACCGGAATCGCGTGTGATGTCGAGTCCTCTGTGGTGGAGTAGACACGATCTTGGACACTCAAGACAAGCGCTAAACTAACTAACTGAATCTCAGCGATGCAGATCGACTGTCGAAGAGATGGTTCTAGGTTTCACCGACAATTGAAAAAAACCTTTGGAGTATCCGATAGGTCAATCCCCAAACAAATTGTTTGTCGTTCAGAAGAAAACCTGGTAGTTGATACTTTTTCCGATTGAAGTGCACGGTCTTGTACGTGATGAGTTCGCCAGAGGCTAACTGTGCCAGGGAAACCCAAATTACTTCAGACACTTCATGATTGAGGTTTATATCCGGTTCGTGAGTGAGAACAAACACATGGGGTAGCACAACGAGATCTGTTGGTTGATCTGACGTGTAGGGCTTCTCAAACGGGAGTTGACTCAGGCAATCCGATGGAGTTAGCGTGATACCGACCTCCTCCTTAGTCTCGCGGACGACGGTCTGCAATACATCGGTGTCTGATCGATCGTAATGTCCTCCTGGAAACGCGATGTGACCTGACCATGGGTCTTCCTCACGTACTGCTCGCTGGATGAAGAGAATGCTCAAGTCTTTTCCTAATGCTTTCAATATCAATGCCACGCCAGCACGGCGAGCATTTGCCGGAAAGGTTTTTGTTGGGGACGCGTTTTCTCGTAGCGCGCGAACAATTGCTGAAAGGACACGGGCATCTTTATTATTTGCGGGGCTCATGAGGTGGATTCAATGAACTTGTTTGAACGAAATGCTAATCATTGTTTTGTCTGCGGTCCTAGGAACGCGAGCGGACTGCGAGTGCGCTTCACGTTAAATTCTGAGGGACACTGCCAAGCAATCTGGACTTCAAGTCAAGATTACATGGGCTACGACGGGGTTACTCATGGCGGGATCCTGTTTTCACTACTTGATGATGTCATGGCAAATTTGTTCTTCTTACAGGGAGAAGTTTGCGTTACGGCTAAAGCTGAAATCCGATTTCGTAATCCTCTACAGATCGGTGAATCTGTGCTTCTTCAAAGCAAGCTCGTATCCCGTCGTCGTAATCTCGCAGTCATCGATGCAAGTGCAACTCGCGAACACGACGGTCTATTGATTGCATCTTCGACCGGACATTTCATGATCACGGGAAAGTTGTCGGCTGATCAGTTGTCCCAGCTACACTAATCCCGTAACGGGTATTGCCGCCCCGTGAATCGGATCTGCGCCCGCCGAAGCGAGGAATAGCACGACTTGTGCCAATGCACCGGGTCGTACCCACTGGGAAAAGTTCGCGTTGGGCATGTCTTCTCGATTGCGCGCGGTATCGATTATGCTAGGGAGAACACAGTTGACGTTGATACCATCTTGCTTCAGTTCGGCTGCTAGACTCTCAGTGGTCCGGATCACGGCACTCTTAGATGCAACATACGGACCCATGCGTGCGCTACCGTGCAAAGCACCGTGAGCACCGACATTGACAATTTTGCCACCTTCGCCGGACGCACGCATCATCGGTACTACGGCGCGCACCAGATTTAACATAGTACGCACGTTCAAATTCATCATATAGTCCCAAGTTTCATCTGTAGTCTCGGCAACTGTTTCACCCATTGTGAAGCCACCCGCAATATTAGCAAGAATATTGACCGAACTCAGACCTGCGATTGCTTGTTTGGCTTGCGTCAAATCTAAAAGATCTAGTTGAAGAGTCTTGAAAGGTGCAGGATGTTCTATAACGTCAATACCAATCACGGTCGCGCCAGATTCGTGAAAGGCCCGGCCTACGGCTTTCCCGAGAACCCCCGCAGTCCCAGAGACTACAACTACTTTGTCGTCAAATTCGATCATATCCATTCCTCCCAGTGTATTTTGAAGAAGCTAGACCAACTCAATAGCTCAGACGACTAAGTTTCCGTCCGTAGCGTCGTAGAAGAGACGTCGCATTGAAATTTCGAAACTTCCACTTGCTGACAATGTTTTAGTAGTCCCTCGGGTATTGAAAGATCGTTTATAGTCCTAAACTTGTTGTCAACCATGCGAGCGAAAACCAGAAATTTCGTACCGGATGTAATGAAAAAATCTATCACTTCATCTAACTGTTTCCCTGCGTCGTAATACTTCGGTTCGATGATTCGAGCAAGAGTATCAACCCCAACGACAAATGAGACTGCTTCATTCTTGCACAGATGTTTTGCCTTTTGAAAGAAATGAGGTAGATTTGTAAGCACTACTTCATGAGTAGCAAACTGGTTGATTCTCTCATTTAAATCAAAATAGTCTACGGGGAATTTATCAACGTTTTTGACACTCAACTCGTACTGCACTTCACAGCACAATATTTCCTCAGCGAGTGCGTGCATTCGACGATGACCAGCATGCAATGGGTTGAAAGCACCAGGAAAATATGCTTTCGTACGCGCACCTATCGTTACCGGTTCGCGCTTATACAAGCGATTGTGACAATTTTGCGCGTTTGCCGTGCGAGTTTTGTAATTTGGGTAAGAATCGGCCGCTAGTTCAAGACCTGCACAGAGCTTTGAGAAAGCCACTTGGGCTAGCATAGTTTCTTGCTCTTCCCTAGTGTTGGAGTCTGTAAATTCCATCTTCGTTACCTGCGATCGACTCATGGTCTGGAGTGCGACGAAAGCTCTTATTGCACCTTTTTTTTGACGGTTGGTACTCAAACTTGCGGTGATACCAAAACCAAAGAGCTCATCCGTGGATCGCAGTTGTTGAGCAGTCATGAACGCCTTCATCGCAAGATTGCGCGCAGTGGTTTCCGAACAAGCCTGTTGTGGTCTACTACCCAATAATTGAGTCAATGCTTCATAACTGTAAGGTATTTGCGCGTCAAGGATCGTAGCTGATGCTCCAGGTATATTGAGTAATTGACTTAACAGCAGAGATCCGCCACCGGTTAAATAACACACCCCAGCCCAATCCGATAAATGTAGATCTGCAACTTTCATCTCTATAAAAAGTCGCGTACTAATTGCAAGAACTCGTCCAATTGATCGTGATGACACCAATGGCCCGCATTTGCGATTGAATGCACTTTGACATCTTGCATAGATTTCACACGCTCGTCTTGAGATGGATGTAAAACCCAAGAATCTTGACCATGCACTAACAGGGTAGGACAGGAAATTCGTGCGTAAATTTGTTCGGTCTCTTCGTACGACAATGTAATCGGTGCTAATACGCGAAAATAGTTGTCGAATTTCCAGCTAAAGGTCCCATCTTCATTCTGAATACTTCCATGGATAGTGAGATGACGGGCATGTTCTGCTGAAAGGTGGGGATTCACTGTTTGTAGCCGCCGAATCGCTTCTTCGATAGTCGCATATCGTCGCGGCTGACGTCCAGAGAGTTGGTGTACATCTTCGACCCAGCCACGAATATGTTCATGCATTCGGTTCGTTGCCATTCGCCACTGATTCAGCATGATTCCCATGCCTTCAACCGCAATGAGCCGCTTGACGTTTTCTGGGTAATTTCCAGTATAGAGCAATGCGATAATTGCACCTAACGAGTGCCCGATGACGCGCATCGGGGCGATTTGAGTTTGGCGGACTAGCTGTTGAACATCGTAAATGTAATCAACGATAGAGTATGCACCGCCAACCATCCACTGCGAGTCTCCGTGCCCGCGAAGGTCCGGCGCGACGATGAAATAGTCATCCTTGAGCGCAGTAGCCACCCAGTCCCAATTACGGCAATGATCTCGACCACCATGAATGAGAAGCAACACCGGTGCTTCCGGATCTCCCCAAGCCACATAGTGGAGTCTTAATCGTTGGGAGAAGTAAACGTGTGAGGTTGGAGAATCTTTCAACATGCGGAAATTCTAAGTGTCCAATGTGGGAGTCCGACCTAATCGGAAAACTTCAAGCGAGGTGACAATTCAAGAGAACAACAGTCACGGTTGCGAAAAAGCAGCCAGTAACGCAATCCTGATAAAATCTCAAATTCTGCCCCTATTCAGTATTTAATGTTTTTTTTGTTGGAGACCTTTCTATGCGTGATGTCGTAGTTATTGATAGTGTTCGTACCGGATTGGCAAAGTCATTCCGAGGGAGTTTCAATCTCACACGATCCGATGATATGCTAGCAGTAGTAATCGACGCACTCTTAGCGCGAAATCCAAGTGTCGCCCCCGACGAGATTGAGGACGTCATAGTGGGTGCTGGAAGTCATGCGGGCGAACAAGACGGAAACTTAGCAAGACTCGCTGTAGTACTCTCAGAATTGCCAATTACCTCGGCGGGGTTAACGATCAATCGATTCTGCTCTTCCGGGCTTCAATCCATTGCCATTGCCGCCAACCAAATCGCAACCGGTCAAACTGAAGTCGCCATGGCTGGTGGAGTTGATTCGATCTCTATGCGAAACCGACAGCCCCCGGCACAAGCACAACAGAATCAGCGTCTTCTGGACGAAAAACCCGAGATATTCATGGCAATGGGCAATACGGCTGAAGTAGTTGCCCGGCGCTACAACGTTACAAGAGAGATCCAAGACGAATATGCAGTCCAAAGTCAAAAACGATATGCACATGCACAGAACGTTGGTAGGATAGATGAGGAAATCGTTCCCATGACTGTCGAAATGCTCCACGTCGACAAAGAAACCAAAGCCGAAAGTCGACGAACTGTTACCGTGGATAGAGATGAATGCAACCGGCCTACAACGACATTGGAAGGACTCGCACGCTTACCTCCCGCTTTCGAAGAGGGAGGCACAGTTACTGCAGGTAATGCGTCGCAACTCTCGGACGGGGCTTCAATGGCATTAGTCATGAGTCTGGAACGAGCAACTCAGCTCAATTTGCAACCCATGGGTGTGTACCGCGGATTTACCGTCGCAGCCTGCGAGCCCGATGAGATGGGAATCGGTCCGATCTATGCAATTCCCCGGTTGCTCAAAAACGCCGGCGTAGCACAAAACGATGTCGATCTTTGGGAACTCAACGAAGCATTTGCAAGTCAGTGCGTGTATTGTCGCGACTACTTAGACATTGACAATGACAAGTACAACGTGAACGGAGGGAGCATCGCTATCGGTCATCCATTTGGTATGACCGGTGCCCGGCTCACCGGCACATTGTTGCGCGAACTTGCGCGTCGGCAGCAACGATATGGAGTCGTCTCCATGTGCGTCGGTGGAGGACAAGGGGCTGCAGGGTTGTTCGAGCGAACATAATGTCGTTTCAACTTTAGTGAAATTCACTTCATAACAACTTTACTATCGCTTATAATTCACTATGATTCAAAGTTACTGTCGCAAAGACAGAGCAAACATTTGGAGGGAGAGGAGGCGCACTCAGGTTTGAATTTGATAGAATTCGTGCGCCAACAAATCTGTCGTCAGAATATGATGGAGCTCAAACTGACGGACTCAGGTTTTGAAACAGGGAGGTTTTGAAACGTGGACAATTCAACCAACCAGGAACTAAACCGCATGACTGTGAGACACCGCCTCTTTAGTGTTGTAATTTCAACACTATTTGGATTTTCAGCGTTTGTGCTCACGGCACAGGATGTTGATGAAACTGAGGATTCTTCATCCGTTGATCAAATCACCACAACGTCTGATGCAAGTGACGTTCTCGACGCTGAACCGTTCGAAGATCAATTCACGAAAGAGTTCCTCGAAGAATTATCTAAGGAAGAATTTACCGCGTACATACTTGAAGGTCATAAGTACAGCAAAAATGATCAAGATGCACTACTTCAGGAATATCAACGTCGATGTTCTGACGACAGCACAGACAGTTCTTCTGATCTTTGTCCCGATGAGATCGAACCAAATTGGGGTGACACCGAACAAATTGCAGAAGAGACTGAACTGAACTCAGATGAAAGTGAAGAGGAAGGTCAAATCCCAAAATTAGAGGAAGAAACCGTTGAGGTTCGGGTTGCACGTCCGAACGAAAGCACTGAGAATGTCGCAGATCCAAGAAGGAACAACAAGCCCTCAGACCAAAAGCAACTTGTTCCAGCATGGAGAAATAAGTAACTCAATTAAGTGGCTTAGCGGACAGCGGTCAACGCGTTCTGGTCGTCGACGACGACCCTAACCTATGCGAACTTCTCGCAGGATTTTTAGGTAAACACGGTTTAAACGTCGACACCGTCGCCGATGGTTCGTCGATGGACGAAGCACTTCGCACTTACCAATACGATCTGATCGTACTTGATCTGATGCTACCTGGCGAAGACGGTTTGTCTATCGCGAAACGACTTAAACAGGTCACAACAGCCCCAATAATCATGCTCACGGCACTTACCGACAGCATCGACCGTGTGGTAGGTCTCGAAGTAGGTGCCGACGACTATGTCGCTAAGCCTTTTAGCCCACGAATTCTCTTAGCACGCATCCGTTCGGTGTTGCGTAGGCGCAACGCTCCGTACAGAGATCAAGTCCACCACATCGGGAAGCTCTTAGTCGTTGATGATGACCCCAACATTCGAGAATTGCTTTCCGACTACCTTATTCGCCAAGGTTTTGACGTAGTTACCGTACCAGACGGAGCAGAGTTAGAAGTAGAACTGAGTCGAACTGATTTTGATCTTGTAATTCTGGATCTGAGAATCCCTGGCGAAGATGGGCTACAGTCGACAGCTCGAATACTTCGAGATCAGGATTTACCCTTCATCGTGATGACTGCAATGGGTGACGATGTTGAGCAAGTTGTCGGACTGGAATTAGGTGCCGACGACTATGTAGATAAGCCAGTGAATCCGCGCGAATTACTTGCCAGGATTAAAGCAGTACTTAGACGCAATGCGGGAACTTCAACAATGCGAAGCGGAGACGGCGTTTACCGCTTTGGCGATTTCACTTTCGATGTAACTCAATTATCGCTAACTCGTAAAACCGGTGAAATAATTTCCCTGACCTCGGGCGAATTCGAAATGCTCAACATATTGGTTAAACATCCGTATCGCACCCTCGATCGCGATCGCATTCAGGAACTACTTGGCGATGAAAATAAGTCCGGTGTAGATCGTAGTATTGATGTCAGAATCACTCGACTCCGAAGTAAGATCGAAACTAATCCTTCAAATCCAAAGTTTATTAAAACGGTGTGGGGAAAAGGGTACGTATTTTGTCCAGAAAGCTCTTAAATCGAATTCGGGCTAACTCTCTGGCCGGAAAATTCAGTCTGATCATTGGAACTTCGACCTTATTGTTAGGCGTGTGCTTTGTGATTCTTTACCAACTATACGGATTCTCACCGTTGAGACAACAGTGGATAGAGAACCGCGTATCTGATGTCGGAGTGATCGAGCGTTTATGGCACGTTAGTCCAGAATTTTTTGACTTTAAATTGCGCTCTTACATGGTTGACAAAAAGAAGTTATACATAGAGAACAATTTAGCTCAACAAGACGAGTTAAGTCCGATAACAAGAGCCGATGGAGTCCTTTATCGACTTAAGTCTGCGTTCGAAGAAAATTTCAGCAATAAAAATATTAGGACATACGCGGATTACAGTGAAAATCAGAACCCCGCATTTTGGGTGATTTTTCCCTCTGGAACTGAATCGGATGACGTTTTGGTGATTAAGTTATTTGTCAGTCCTAAACCGTTGCGTACGTTGGACTTGGTGTTGATCGCGATTATCCTGAGCGTAGTCGCGACTGCGATCACAGCACTCTATAGTATGAACCGAATCAGTCGACCGATGACACAGCTCGCGTATGCGACACAGTCCTTTCGTGGTGTATCGGGCTACGACCCGCTTCCTGAAACCGGCTCGGACGAAGTTGTGTTATTAGCGAGGAGTTTCAATGATATGGCGGAGGAAATCTCCGCATTAATATCGAATCGTACGACGATTACGGCTGGGCTGTCGCACGATTTGCGTACGCCATTGACACGTATGCGATTGGCGTTAGAACTTCTTCCGGAAGACACTGATCCAAATCTCCTACGAGCCTTCGAAGAAAACCTGCAACACATGAATTCATTGATTTCCGACGCAGCGCTTTTTGCGAAAGGCGAACAGGAACGACCACAAAAAATGAATTTCCGAGACTTGGTGCAATCGATTGTTCACACCGTCGATAAAGCTCTCGTCGTGGAGTGGTTCGGAGCACAACCCGCGGACATTCAGACGGCACCCAATGCTTTACGTCGATGCGTTACCAATCTAGTACAGAACGCGATGCAATATGGGAAAAACGTGCGGGTACAAGTACGCGTAACTCAAGAAGATGCTGAAATACATGTGCTGGACGACGGACCAGGAATCCCTAAAGCAGAACGTCAGCGAATATTGCAGCCATTTGTTCGACTCGATAAGTCTCGCAATTTGGAAACTGGTGGTAGTGGATTGGGTTTAGCGATCGTCAACCAGTTGTGTTTGATCCACAACTGGACGTTAGAGATTGGTGCGAGTCCTGCGGGTGGTACCGATGTCGCGATCACGATCCCAACGAAAGTTTCATCCGAAATTTTGAGAGGGACTTCTGATCTAGCCATTCAAGAACGTCTCGCAGACGTAAAGTAACAACGAGTACTATGCGCATAGATGTGCTTGGTCTTTGAGCATAATTCCCTGCTTTCCAGAGACACTCCATACAACACATTACCTATAGCAGTCTGAACAAATGAATTCGAATAAAACAGAAGAACTAGACGTAAACAACTCCGCATTGTCCCGAGTACGCAATGCACTCTTTGACGCACGAATCGTTACTCTATTCGGAAATATTGACCAAAAAGTCACTCAGCAAACAGTGGAGCAACTTCTAGCTTTAGCAACTGAAAACTCTGAATTTATTACTTTGTTTCTCGGGTCACCTGGTGGTCATGTTGAGTCTGGCGACACTATACATGACATAATCCGCTTTATTAAAGCACCAGTGAGAACCGTCGGTACTGGCTGGGTGGGGAGTATCGCAACGCATATTTACTTAGCGGCCGAAAAAGAAAACCGACTCTGCCTACCAAACACCAGATTTCTGATCCATCAGCCTTCGGGGCGATTGCAGGGAGATGCGTCCGACATCTCCATTCAAGTCAAAGAAATAGTCAAAATTAGGGAAAGAATAAACGAGACAATCGCGACACGAACTGGTCAAAAACTTGAGCAAGTCAACAAAGATACCAACCGTGATCACTGGCTCTCCGCTAAGGAATCGCTCGACTACGGCTTAGTAGGACGCATTATTCAGTCGGTTTCAGAACTTGATTCGTGATATCTATATGCGATGAACAACCGATAACGGTTGAAGGACAAAAAATAAGTGTTAGTCTAACCACTGGCTGTAGTTCAAGATGTACCGTTATTTTCGGCCATGGTGCGGGTGCTGGGATGAGGCACGCATCGCTTGATGCTATCGCGAATGCTTTTGCCGATATCGGAATTTCCACTCTTCGGTTTAACTTCCCCTATATGGAAGCTGGTCGAAACCGGGTCGACTCACTCTCGGTCTCAATACAAACGTTCAAAGAAGTCTATTCATTCGCTGTTAAAAAAGAGCTAGATCCACTCTTTCTTGGCGGTCATAGCTTTGGCGGTAGAATGGCAACTCACGCCGTGGTGGAACACAAGCTAATGGTCAAAGGACTCATTCTTAGCTCGTTTCCCCTTCACAATCCAAAGAAACCCTCACTTGAAAGAGCCAGCCACTTTGACAAGATTGAGTGTCCGATCCTTTTCTTGATCGGTACTCGAGACGGCATGGCGAATGCGGATCTCATCCAACAACTATCTGTGGAACACCAAGCTACCTTGAAGTGGTTAGACACCGCAGATCACGGATATAAGACTTTGAAGCGCACTCGTACTCGTCAAGATGATGTCTTTCAAGAAATTGCTGTATACACTGACGCATTTGTCAGTGAAATATTGAAACAGCACTAACATTCAGTGAGAGAATCGGTTGTCATTGTCGGAGGTGGCATCGCGGGACTGTCTTTGGCTTTGCAAGCCGCTTCTGATTTTGATATCACTGTTCTCGAAACGGAGTTTCAACCGGGATATCACAGTACCGGTCGCTCTGCCGCGGTATTACACATTCCATTTGAAAACGACGTAGTGCACCGGCTCACGTTAGAGTCTGTCGAATTCTTCCGATCACCCCCTCGAGGCTTTAAAGATGTCGCGGATTCTTTGTCGACACTCAGAATTGGTAGAATCAAAGACGAACCAAAAATTGAGCAATTCTTTGACACTTGGATAGAACGCTGTCCCTGGCTCCTTCGATTGTCACAGAATCAATTGCATGCCAAGTGTCCAATTCTTTCGAGCGACTTCTCAAACGGAATTATTGACCGACGGTCGCTCCATCTCGATGTCCACCACTTGCTGACTTGTACCCGCCAAGCGTTTAAAGAGCTCGGTGGCAGAGTGGAAACGAATTTTCGAGTTGTATCCATCGAGACTGTTCAGGGATCGTGGAAATTGACTTCGGACAACGGCTTGACTGTTAATGCTGATATCATCGTAAACGCAGCTGGAGCTTGGGTTGACGAAATCGCCAAATTAGCTGATGTCCAGCCGCTGGGAGTCCAAGCGAAACGACGAACGGGTATTCGGTGCAAACCTGAGGTCTTCTCAAGTTCGTGGCCGATGTGTTACCTGATCTCAGATCACCTCTACTTCAAACCGGAAGGACAATCGCTCATGTTATCTCCGTGCGATGCAACACCGAGTGAACCGTGTGATGCTCAACCGGAGATGATCGACATAGCTCAGGCCATCGCACGACTCGAAGAGAATACTACGCTACGCGAAGTTGTTCCAGAGGAATGCTGGGCGGGATTACGTGTTTTTGTCCCGGACCAATGTCCGGTCATTGGGTATGACTGCGATCATCCAGGGTTCTTTTGGTACGGAGCGTTTGGAGGCTTTGGGGTACAAACTGCTCCTGGTTGTAGCAAATTGGGAGCTCAGCTACTCCGGCATTCTCCTTTTGTTAACACAGCTGTGTCAGTGCGAGAACTGAGTCCCAGTCGATTGATTCGATCTGTTTAACTCGCAACAACCCTTGTGCCGAGTTAACGGTAGGTATCTCAGCGTAAAAGTGCATTAAGTCGTTCTGCTAGCTTTAGTAATCCTGGAGGAGCATGTGCGCGCCGTAGACGACCAGCGGCTAACCGGACGGCTTCCATGCGTGTAGGATAAACATGAATGGTAGACAGAATTGAGTTGACGCCGTAGCCATGGCGCATCGCATTGATGCAACTCGAAATCAATTCACCTGCACCAGTCCCGACGATACAAGCACCTAGTAGGGTGTCTTTTTTCGGTTTGGTGATTAACTTGACGAATCCTTTTGTCGTCCCTTCTGCTATGGCTCGATCCAACTCAGCGAAGGGGAACACAGTAACTTCGTAAGGAATATTCATTCGAGTTGCCTCACGTTCAGAAACACCTACCCTAGCTAACTCCGGGTCAGTGAATATTGCCCAAGGAACAAACTTTTTGTTTATTTTCGCGCGCCAAAAAGGACGGATAAGAGCGTTCATGCTCGCATACCAAGCTTGGTGTGCTGCCATGTGCGTGAATTGATAGGGTCCAACAACATCACCACACGCAAAAACAGATTTAATCTCTGTTTGCATGTAGTCATTTACAGCGACGGATTGTGTTGTAGACAGGGTAATACCGTTTTCGTCAAGTCCGATATTTTTTACTCGGGGAGTTCGACCAGTCGCTACCAGCAATTGGTCGAACTTCAAAATTTTTTCTTCACCGAGTGCATGTATTGTTAACTGTTGGTTTTTGCAAGCAGTTGCTTTCCAGCCCGTATATAGATTGACCCCTTCTGTTCGTAAAACGTCGGCGATGACTTCCGCTGCATCGGTATCTTCCAAAGGAAGCAACTGATCTTGAACCTCCACGATCGAAACTTCGCTCCCTAGTCTAGCAAAGGCTTGAGCTAATTCACATCCAATTGGACCACCACCTAAAACCACCAGTCGGTTTGGTAACTCGTTGAGTTCCCACAGTGTCTCCGAAGTGAGAAACTCACAGTTTAATAGTCCAGGAATCGGAGGTATGGTCGGAGAAGCACCCGTTGCCAAGACAACGCTTCTCGTGGTATATCGTTCATCGTTTACTTCAACACAATGTGGGTCTATTACGCGAGCATGACCCCCTTGGCAATGCACTCCTATAGAAGTGTAGCGTTCTACCGAGTCATGCGGTTGGATTTCTTTGATAGCTTCTTGGACGCGTCGCATTACAATCGAAAAATTTATTGCATTTCCTGTGGTTTCGATTCCGTAACTTGAAGCATTTCGTACTTGTTGTGCGATCCGGGCGGAAGCGATCAATGTTTTGCTGGGAACACACCCCGTGTGTAAGCAATCTCCACCCATTCGATTCGCTTCAACTAACATCGTTTTCGCACCTGCGGTTGCGCCGACCAAAGATGCAACCAGACCGGCGCTACCAGCACCAATCACGATGAGGTTGTAGTCGTACTTGGCCATAAGAAAATAGTATAGCTTGAAGTCGGCTGATATTATGTGCGGTTTTCTACTGCGACGAATTTAGCAGTTTCCTAGAATTTGGCTTATCTACACAAAATATCATCTCGTTCTGTTGCTTTAAGTTCACATGGTTGCTAAGTTTCCACACAGCCGAATGCGGCGAAATCGATCCGACGAATTTATACGTCAACTCGTGCGCGAACACGAGGTCACTGTGCGCGATCTCATTTACCCCATATTCGTGGTTGAGGGCAAAAATCAACGACAACCAATAGCATCAATGCCTGGTATTGAACGCATATCTCTGGACGAACTTGAACGCGAACTAAAGAGCCTGGTCGACTTGGGAATTCCTGCCGTCGCACTGTTCCCAAAAGTGGATGTTTCATTGAAAGATTCCACCGGTTCGGAAGCTATCAACCCCAATGGACTAATTCCACACGCGATCGCTACTGCAAAAGCTTGTGCCCCAACTATAGGTGTGATCACTGATGCCGCGTTAGATCCATATACAACTCATGGTCAGGACGGAATCATTGACCAAAACGGCTACGTTCTCAATGACGAAACTCTCGAGGTTCTTGTTGAACAAGCGTTAGTGTGTACTCGGGCTGGTGCCGATGTAATCGCTCCTTCAGACATGATGGACGGGAGAATTCGAGCAATACGTAGCGCACTGGAAGAAAACTCTTTTAAAAATACCAAAATACTCGCCTATGCTGCAAAGTATGCCTCCGCTTACTACGGTCCGTTCCGAGACGCTGTGGGATCGTCGGGTAATCTTGGTTCTAAAAGTAAGAGTCAGTATCAAATGGACCCGGCGAACAGCGAGGAAGCGTTAAGGGAAGTTGCCATGGATATCGATGAAGGAGCCGACATGGTCATGGTCAAACCGGGCTTACCTTATCTAGACGTGATTCATAAGGTCAAGCGTAAATTTGGAATGCCCACATTTGCGTATCAAGTCAGCGGAGAGTACAGCATGCACATGGCCGCCATCAACCAAAAATGGTTGCAAGAATCAGTCATATTTGAGAGCTTACTATGCTTTAAACGTGCGGGTGCAGACGGTATTCTTACATACTTCGGTAAATATATTGCGAGACGACTTCAACAAAACGCTGAATAATAGTAGCTAGCGAATTTACACCGCGGCGAAGAATGAAAACTAAGCGCGAATTGAGGATAGCGTCGCGCGCGAGCCAACTCGCCCGCATTCAAGCTGAGCTAGTAGGTAACGCTGTCAAACAACGATTTCCCGATCGAGACATCATTTATGTACCGGTCATCACCACTGGCGACCGGTCGGCCGAGACGGGAAATCTGCCCCCGAAGAATAAGGATGACTTTGTCCGAGAAATTGAAATGCTACTACTAAAGAACGAAGCCGATTTAGCAGTGCACAGTTTGAAAGACGTACCCAGCAACGCACCCGATGAGCTCACTCTCTGTACAGTCTTGCAGCGCGAAGATCCCCGAGATGTATTGGTGGGACGAGCGAACATGTTTTGCTTAAACCCAAGTGCAAAAATCGGCACATCGAGCCCGAGGAGACGAGCACTGCTGAACTTTCGTTTCAAGTCGAACAACGTCGCTCACATACGCGGAAACGTCGACACTCGACTGCAAAAACTAGATTGTGGTGAGTATGATTCGATTCTCCTCGCTGCAGCTGGGTTACACCGATTAAATTTGAGACACCGGATAGATTCTTACCTCGATCCATCTAATTTTGTACCGGCACCATGTCAGGGGACACTCGCGGTTCAATTTAGACACGATGATGTTCAACTAGCATCTACTATAGAACCGTTGCAGCATTTGAGAGTGGAGGCAGCAGCCCGTTGTGAACGTGAGATCGTTCTCTCGCTTGAAGCGGACTGCAATTCACCGATCGGAATCTATTGTGAAGATCGAAGCACTGAGTACGTTCTCCATGCAATCGTACTGAACATTGCTGGAACGGAAACACTGGAACTTAAAGTAAACGACCAAGACCCAGTTCGGCTTGCGACAAACGTGGCAAATTCTCTAATTGCGATGGGAGTAGAAAAACTTTTACGCTAGTGGCTAAACGCATTTGGATTACACGGACTGAACCAGGCGCGAGTCGACTTGCTGCGAAGTTGCTTGAGTCAGGGTACCAGCCGATTACCGCGCCAGTCTTTGAAATCGATCGAGTCGAGTCTTCAACTCCCCAATTAGACACCGATCTTTGGGTGTTCGTGTCTACCCATGCAGTGTCTCATGCGGCTAATCGTCCGTGGGACAAAACTAAACCTGTGATTGCAGTGGGGCCGGCGACAGCGACGCAATTAGAATCGTTGACAGTTCGTCCGTTGGTACCAAATCGACACTCTTCCGAGGGGATTTATGACTTGATTCGCAAGCGGTTCCAAACTGGAGTGTGTGTAACCATCGTGTCTGGACGCGATGGAAGGAAAGATTTGGCGGATTGGTTGAGAGGCGATGGTTATGTTTGCCATGAATGGATCGTGTATGAGCGCAAACCTACAAAGCTCCACGTACAAGCCTCACACTTCGACGCTATTGTGATAGCTAGTGGAGCTGCAATTACAGAAGTTCGAGAACAATTTGCCACTCTGCCTTCAGTTTCGATACCGGTGGTTGTACCGTCCCCTCGCGACGCTGAACTAGCCAAATCACAGCAATTTAGTACTGTGTTGCTTGCCGAGGGGGCGTCCGACGACGCTATTGTCAATTCGTTAGAGGATCTGTTCTCGACTCGGGGGCAACACCGAAGGTATAGTCATTAGCAAACGGTCAGACGCCGTTGGGCACTAGGGCTTCGAATTCTATAGGGCGTCTGCAGACTTCATGGAATTGAAGAATTCCACGTTCGTTCTAGATTTTTTCAGGTGATCGATGAGAAACTCGATCGCGTCAATGTCTTCCATTTCGTGTAAGAATTTGCGGAGAATCCATACTCGTTGTAATTCCTCTTCAGTCATCAACTTTTCTTCCCTGCGGGTAGCAGAACGTCTAATGTTGATTGCTGGATAAATTCGTTTCTCTGCGATGTGCCGTTCCAAATGTATCTCTTGGTTGCCTGTACCCTTAAACTCTTCATAGATCACTTCGTCCATACGCGAGCCCGTATCTAC
Organism: Gammaproteobacteria bacterium; assembly: GCA_009840305.1. GTDB lineage: Bacteria > Pseudomonadota > Gammaproteobacteria > Pseudomonadales > Azotimanducaceae > Bin55. The sequence goes on from VXNY01000024.1 coordinate 481,488, forward strand.
GAGTGCGGTGGCGACGATGGATAAGCTACCACCTTCTATGAAATTTCTCGCGCCTCCGAAGAAGCGTTTGGGTTGACTCAACGCGTTCGAATCCACTCCACCGGTTAGGAGCTTACCACTTGAGGGTACGGTGTTGTTATAAGCTCGGGCTAGTCGAGTTATCGAATCTAAAAGAATCACGACATCGTGCTTGCATTCCACTAGCCGTTTGGCCTTCTCGATGACCATTTCCGAAACTTGTACGTGTCGCGTTGCTGGTTCGTCAAATGTGCTAGCCACTACTTCACCCTTGACGAGACGCTGCATTTCTGTGACTTCCTCTGGACGCTCGTCAATAAGAAGCACGATCAAAATCACGTCGGGATAGTTCGATGTGACCGCTTGAGCTATAGACTGCAACAACAAAGTCTTCCCTGCTTTCGGTGGGGAAACGATCAATGCGCGTTGCCCCTTACCGATGGGCGCGACTAAGTCGATGATCCGCCCAGATAAGTCCTCTGTACTCCCATTACCACGCTCCAACGTGTATCGTTCTTCGGGAAAAGTAGGTGTGAGATTTTCGAACAATACATCGCGTTGTTTCTTTTTGTTTTCCGTCGGACGGTTGTTGACTTCATTGATCTTGAGTAGAGCGAAATAGCGCTCACCATTCTTTGGTGCACGTACTTTACCGGAGATACTATCGCCAGTACGAAGATTGAAGCGACGAATTTGTGTCTGAGAAACATAAATGTCGTCTGGTCCGGCAAGATAACTTGCATACGGTGATCGTAAAAAACCGAATCCGTCGCTGAGAATTTCCAATGTACCGTCGCCGTATACTTCGATCCCACTCTGGAACTGCTTCCGCAATATCTGAGTGATAATGTCTTGTTTGCGCGCGCGGCCAATGTTGTCAATGCCGATACCTTCGGCTAACTCTACCAACTCTGGTGTCGGACACCGTTTTAAATCCGATAGATGTATTCGTTCGGTTGGTTGTGCTTGGGGAGCGTTAGCGGGATTTGAGTTGCCTTGGTGGCGATGGTGAGAACTAGATAGGTTTTCTCTCATGATTAAGTGGGTATGCGGTGGAATGAAATGGTGGAGTCCTTTAGTTGATTCAGAGTCGCAGAAGGTTCGTGGATAGTAAATTAACAGTCTTTGGGGAAGTGGAAGGTAGCCTCGTGAAAACCGGGCACCACCATCATGTAAATGATGTGTGGGAAGATGAGATGGTGATTTCGTCGATTAGTATCGTGAAATCTTACATAAGGATTTTACTCAATGATATGCTCAAATCGTAACTGGCAAGTTCGATTCTGCGGGATTCATAGGATGGAACTCAGAGTATTGAGGATTATGTCGAGGTGCTAGATATTGCTATCGAGAAATGCTTCCAATTGGGATTTCGACAAAGCACCGACTTTAGTTGCTTCGACTTGACCATCGCGAATAATCATCAAGGTAGGTACACCACGAACACCGTATTTCGCTGTCGTACTCCTGCTTTCATCAATATCGAGCTTACATATCTTAACTTTGTCGACATACTTTTCGGCTATTTCGTCAAGAATGGGCGCGATCATTTTGCAAGGACCACACCATTCCGCAAAATAATCAACCAGAACGGGAACGTTGGATTGCAATACTTCGGATTCCCAAGTCTCATCGTTAACGTGTTGTATGTTGTTACTCATTAAAAGCTCCTGTGACTAATCCCTATTTTAGACAATCTCCTGTATGCTCAAACCTTCCTTTGGACGAATCCAAAAGTTCACAGTTGGATTCCAAGAATCGTAAAAGAAAGTGTGATTCGCGACTCTGTAGAGAGATGCTCTCACGATCCATTTTTGTGGGCAGTGTAGTTCTTATACTCTTCGTGTGCCTTGGTTCTGGCGGCTGCGGTATGAAGGGACCGTTAGAGCTCCCACCCGAAGAAGAGGAGATTTTTCATGCCACTAGCTTCTTGGATTAGTAGTGCGTTGCACTGTGGTGAACAACCCATCAGGGTTTAAGGTACAAGTGCTAGATTCAGGTTCCAAAATCATCGCTCACCAGCACGAACACATAGTTCAACACGGTACCGGTAATGGGAGTCGAAATTGCCAATCCGAACCCAATTCGGAGTTCGGCACCAGCAAATCAGTCAAATAAACTGCAATATGCGATGGCAACCTCTTCGCACCTCGAGTTATCAAGTTGAGCTCTTTCGAACAGTCGTTGGTATTTACCAAAATACATGTTTACGGCAATGATTTTTGCCTGATAAATGGACTATCCGGTAAACACTCACTTGAACCGGGTGAGATTCGGTCTTTGGGAGATCGTCGGACTGGCGTGGGTTTCGACCAGTTAATACTTATCGAACGCGCACCCGACTCCAGCAGTGATATCGCTTTACAGTTTTTCAATAGTGATGGCACAAAAACCGGCCAGTGTGGTAATGGATGTGTCGCGGTCGCAGCATTTTTGCACAAACACCAACTTGTTCGAGAATCGCCTATCCGTTTAGCAATCTCCGACCAAATAACCGAGTGCACGATCACCGAATTCAATTCGAGAGATGAGTACACAGTTGAGGTTAATCTCGGTCCACCAATCTTGCATCCTGACGGTGTGCCTTTCTGTGCCAACGAACAGAAAGTACAGTACGAACTGAATGTTCCTAGCCAGCCAAAACCCGTGCTTGTGTCCGTGCTGTCCTTAGGCAATCCTCATGCCGTAGTCGTAGTACCAAACTTAGAACATTTACCGATAGACACAATTGCGTTTGAGATTCAACAGGATGAATCTTTTCCGAACGGGACCAATGTCCAATTGCTTGAAATTCAAGATGAATCGAATGGCAAGCTCCGAATCTTTGAACGCGGTGTTGGAGAGACTCGCGCTAGCGGAACTGGTGCCGCCGCCGCCACTGTGGCCGGAATACTTCAAAATTTGTTCACTGACTCAGTACGTATTTTGATGCCTGGCGGAGCCGCTTTGGTTCGTTGGAAAGGTCAAGAGTCCCCTGTTATTGTGCGCTGTAAACCTTCATTCTCCTTCACTGGTACTATACCCTTTTCAAGTTTCTCATAGCCGTTGCAATATGAGCACTAACAAGTATCATTAACGGATAGAAGACAACGCTTTCACCGGTATTTAGAGAACATGTTATGTCCACTGTAATTGCCCACCGTCTCTCAGCCTTAGAAGACAGCAACTCGGAAATTAAACAACAGCTTGAATTGATGTTGGAAATAGGCCGCCGAAACGAAGAGAAGTTTCTTTGGCTCAAATCATTCATCCTCAAGCTGCTTGAAGTCCAAGGGTTTGCACAACTCGACCAAGTAGTATTTCACCAACTAATCGATTTCACACACGTGAATCACGTGACATTGTTCTTAAAAGAACTGCACGAAGAGGGAGAGCTTTTGCACATCAAGACCGCGAACAAACCAGACAAAATTCATCCACGATTGTTTGATTTGCACAAGACTCTGTGCGAGACCTGTCGCGAAGAAGAATATTACCATTTGTTCGGAGTATCTGTGAGCGATCCCCCGTCAGTCGCGCTAGTGCCCATTGTTTATCGATCGTATCTCGGCACTCTAGCTATAGGTTCGGCTGATCACGCTAAATTCAACGTGGACGTTGATACGCTGTTCCTAGACTTTCTTGGCGAAGTAATCGCTCGTGTCATCGTCCGACTCCAACATTGAAACTAGCTCAACCCATTCTCCTACAAGTAATGAAGAGTATGTAGAGGAGTTTCTCGCACACCTCAAAGTGGAACGACAGTTGTCGTTCCACACTCAGATTACCTACGCGAATGCGATCCGACGCTTCGTTCAACAAAGCGCACCTCCAAGTCTGAGAGATATCACAGTCTATGACGTTCGCGACCACGTAAGTTGGTTACGCGGTCAAGACTTGTCCCCAGCTTCAATTCGAAACACACTGTCCTGCCTACGCACCTTTTTTGAGTTTCAACTGCGAAAACGACGACTGGAGTTCAACCCAGCCAAATCCGTTCGCGGTCCAAAATTGGCGAAAAAGATTCCAAATGTGCTCGACGTTGATGTGACTACACAACTCGCTACGGCAGAATCGCGCAAGGAACCGAGGCATCTACGAAACCGCGCCATCATCGAGCTACTTTACTCCAGTGGACTGCGACTATCTGAACTTGTAAATCTCAATGTCTCAGATATCGATTTTCGGGCTCAAATAGCCCATGTCTTGGGCAAGGGAAATAAGACTCGTTTAGTTCCTGTCGGCACACATGCGATTGCTGCATTAAAAGCCTGGCTCGGTTGTCGCGAAGACTTTAGTCCAAATGCACCGCTTTTCACGGGACGAAATGACCAACGGATTGCGTCCAGAACAGTTCAAGACATTTGTAAAAAGTTAGGTGTCAAGGTTCTTGGTTCAAACGCTCTACACCCGCATCTGTTGCGCCATTGTTTCGCGAGTCACGTATTGGAGAGTAGTGGAGATTTACGTGCCGTACAAGAGCTACTTGGACATGAAGACATCGGTACTACCGCGATTTACACGCACGTTGACTTCCAACAACTCGCCAAAGTCTACGATCAGAGTCATCCTCGAGCAAAACGAAGTTCAAACAACAACAACAAGTGATTCGACTTATTACGTTCGACCTTGATGAGACTCTATGGGGTGGCACTGAAGTGGTACTCCGTGCTGAGGCCGAAATGGTCAAATGGGTTTCACAAAATGTTCCAACATTTCCAGAGCAGTATCGAACTCGCGCCGCTGATGTCCGCGCAGCAACACTGGCTAAACGTCCTAGGATCCACTACGATTTCAACAAAGTTCGTGTTGCGGTTGTCGAAGAAATCCTCCAAGGGTGTGGGCTTCAACCAGAGGAAGCCTGTGAAATAGCAAGTGCGGCATTGTGCATCTTTCACGGGTTCCGAAACGAATTACAACTACACCATGACGCCGTCGCACTCTTAAGTGAATTGCGTGAAAACTATTTGTTAGCATCTATCTCAAATGGAACATCAGAAGTCCACCGATCACCGCTAAAGGATTACTTTGAGCTGTCTGTTTATGCTAGAAATATGGGAACTCGTAAACCGGATCCTGCGATGTTTGAGGTTGTGTTGTCCCACACCAAAACACTTCCCCAACAGGCGATACACGTAGGAGATCATCCAATTGAAGACCTTGAAGTCGCTAAACGGGTCGGTATGTACACCATTCAATATTTCACTGGGCGGTACGCGCATTCCCCGCACGCGGACAAAGTTGTGGAGCGGTTAGCCGGTGTTGCTTTAGCTGTGCAAGCAATCGATGAATCAGCGGCGAAAAACCAATCCTAATTACAGCGCATCGGGACCGCGTTCTCCCGTTCGTATTCTTACTACGTCCTCAACAGGAGAAATCCAAATCTTACCGTCCCCGACCTGACCTTTGTTAGATATTTTCTGAATCGCTTCGACACACTCATCAACAATTTCGTCGGGAACGACCATCTCAATCCTAATCTTAGCGAGAAAGTCAACCGCATACTCGGCTCCCCTATATAGTTCGGTACGTCCTTTTTGTTGACCAAAGCCTTGGACTTCTGTGACGGTCATACCAGCAACACCAACTTTTATCATCTCTTCTCTAATGTCATCTAATTTGAAAGGTTTGACCAAGGCGGTAATAAGCTTCATCTTTTTCTTTCCAAAGGTGTGTTTTCAGATTTTTAAGGTGAAATATGATAATCGGTAGTGAGGCTCACACGACAATCGAACCGATACCACTCGCAAGATGTGCCGCCCGTATAGAAATGACAGCAACTTGCCACCACTAAAATTGTAACGGTTTCAGGTCGATCGGTTTACTACTCATGAGCACCGCAAGTTTCCTCGCCGCTTATCCATATCAAAATGATGTTTTAGCATTACCGGTATCGAGTGCTGATGAAGCAGCTTCATGGTATGGACAAAATTTTGGCATGCGAGAAATTGATCGCGGCGCACAGCCACATCCCTTCGTAATTTTGGAGCGGGATGGAGTAAAAATCGGCTTCGCTGAGAATGGTGGGGACCCAACTCAGGATGGTGCCGCAGTGTTAGTGTCTGGTATCGCCGAGATTCGAACTGAATTGGAATCTCGGAAAGTCAATGTGAGCGATTGGCGAATAGACGAACACGAGGGTAAACAACTAAAAGTGTTCTTTGTTACTGCCCCTGATGGTTTGTGTTATTACTTTCACCAACCCGTAGAATCGACACCGTAAATCAAGCAACGTCAGCCTACTTTCAATGGATACGTTTGAGGTAACGAATTAAGCCTTAGCGCTAGGCCGGGCAGAGACTGTTTGATACCAGCGCTGTAAGGCAGGACAATTAGTGGGAAACGGTATGCGCGCTTGGGTAGTCGCAAAATCTAACGTGCATAAAGCAGTAATGTCTGCAATTGAGAACTCCCCTCCTACGATGTATTGAGAATGATGCAGTTCTACTTCCAATCGCGCAAAAAAGATCGACATCAAAGTCTTACCGCGAGCCACTAGTTCTGGAATCGCATTGACTTCACCTACGCTTCCCCCAACACCCCGAGTTTGAAAACGCGGATAAGCGTTACGAAACACTTCTGATGCCGGCAGTAATCCGTCGAATTCAATGTGTCGCTGACGTGCTTCGATACGCGCTTTGCTAAGTGCATCAGTACCCATGAGCGGAGGATTGGGATAAAGTTCCTCTACGTATCTGCAGATAGCAACGGATTCATCCAAGACTGTTCCATCGTCAAGGACCAGAGTGGGAAGACAACCGCGTGGATTGATGGCAAGAAACTCAGTAGAGAGATTCTCGCCTTGCACGATGTTTAATTGTTTGCGGTCGTACGCGAGGTTTTTCTCCGCCAGAAAGATTCGAACTCGACGCGGGTTGGGAGCATTCTGTTGGTCATAAAGGAGCATACGGACACCTCATTGAGTCGAACTGGTAACTGGAAATTTTGCTAATCACAAATTGATCTAAGATGAATGTCTATCGAGCATAGGTTTCAAGAACAATTGCAAAGCGCAAAATCTAGTTCAACCATCAACATTGACATTCGTTAAATGACAGAAACTTTGGCTGAAAAGAAGAGTGGGGATGACGATATAATCTGAATTGACGAAAGAATTAGTCAGACGACCGTGCTATGCAAAATTTTCTTACCCGCATTCTAGCCCTCTCGGTGGGTGTTGTGATGGGTATTGGAGTAGTCATTGGAGCATTAACTCTGCTACCTGAAGACGATCGTACTTCGGTTAAAAATCGGACGACTAGAATGACCGACGACAGCCTGGGAACACAAAACAGTAGCGTTTTTTCTTCCGGTACTAAGGGCCGCGGTTCCAGCATTACCGCTTCCTCTAATGTCGAGGAGTTAGTATTTCCTGAGCAAGCCTTCGATCGTAAGGCGACTATCCTGTCTTGGATTGCGCCCCTTACCGACGATCAAATACTAAATTGGCTCGAACAAACCAACGATCCTTCCTGGAATGTTTCTACAGAAATTCTGAACGAATTTCAATCTACCTTGTTGCAAAAACTCACTATCACGGCACCGGAACGAGCTATTAAGCTTGTTTGGTCTATGGACGAGTACCGGAGGAACGCTTTAGCCTCAGTCGTGTTCCGGACTTGGGCTAGTATCGATTTAGACGAAGCAATCGCACAGGTAAAGGAATGGACCGAAGATGAAACCGTAAACTTTTTACCGACCATTTTGCGAGCGCGAGTAGACTTGTCCTTCGATCGTCAGCGGGAAATCGCAAGAGAGTTCGGAGATGAAAATTACGCGTTCTTCAATTACTTTTACAGCCTTATATCTGAAGGGATCGAAAGACCAAAGGAGACTTGGCACGAAATTCTGAACATAGCAAACCGTGAGAATGTCCAAGGCACGGCCGGGCATGCTCTGAGCGAACTCGCGGTCGCATGGGTTGAACGAGAGGGGATGGAAGTTCTTGATGAAATAGTGTCTTCTATTTCAGATTCAATTTCTATTCATACAACTTCTAGTTCACGCGCGACCGAATACTTTTCTACCCTCACTCAAATACTTAACGCACTGTCTGAAGACAAACCTGAAGAAGTGTTTGATTTCGCGTTTAACAACCTTGGCGTTCGAGCTTACGACATACTACCAATGAGTAATGTCATTTATAACTGGGCACGGCGGGATCCTAAAGCTGTTTTGGCAAAGGCGGCGACTTTGCCAGCTAGCGGATTTCGGCACCAAATAGTTTCGAGAGCGATATGGCAATGGGCGGATGACAATCCTCGTCAAATTCTTAAACAAATAGACCTAGTCCCTAGAGAACATCAAACACAGGCACGTCATAGCGCGATTCGAGCACTGACTCGTTCATCGCCCAACGAAGCAGCGAAGTTCGTCCTTCAAGAACAGGACCTCCAGGCACGTATATCGCTTGCGAATGGCTTAGTCTACACTTGGGTACATCAAGACTCTGAAGCTACGAAAGATTGGGTGTTAGGCTTGCCAAATAGTGATCCTTTGCGCACCGCGCTTCTTCGCCCTCTCGCAATGTCACTTGTTCACATCGATCCCCGAGAGGCTTTTAGACTTGCACTTCAACAACCCATCGAAGAGAACCCTTCGTTTCCAAATTCCTCTACTGGTTACGAATCTTCGATCATCAGTATGCTCGCATATCAGGACGTAGATCTTGCCATCGAGTTGTTACCTCAAGTTAGAGACCAGGGAAGATCCATAGCGTATAGTACCGTTGGAGTTTCATTAATTCAAAAGGGAGAGACGCGACAAGCGATAAACCTCGCAAATCAATTACCCAATGATGAACAGAAAAATTACTTTCGGAGCATGTCTTCGTCATGGGCGTGGCAAGACCCACAAGGATTACTTAAAGCATTCGACGAATTTCCCTCCGCGGAGATCCAATCACGAGTCGCCTTGTCGTTGAGCGTGATGAATGTCACTACAAATATATACACCGACGAAGAAATCGCTAGCGTCGAAAAGTACATGACTAAGGAATTTCGGGACAAGCTGCAACAATTCCAAGAAAAATTCCAAGAAATAGACATGCGTAGCCCGTCTCCTGAAGATCGGAAGTTTCTCCAAGAGTTGTATTCGTGGTAGTACGTAGTGGTCAGGGCCGCAATTGCGCCTGTTGCGAAGTAGGTTAGCTTACGCTCCAGCATGACATTTTCAATTCTGATGGAATTCTTTAAAGACAAAGGCAGCACTCCAAGCTAGAATCCCTTGAAAAAATCTTTAGGCATATTGTTACTCCTTCTTTCATCTGGATTTGTGCTAGGAGGTGGAGCTACCTATTTAGTACATCTTGCAACGTCAACCAACGACAACGATACCTCAATGGTTCCTGATGCAGTAGTGATTCCCCAAAAAACTGAGGAAGTTTCTACAACGAGAACTGAGGCAGATAAAACTCTAGACCCAATATCAATCAGCAACGGTCAGTCAGCCAGAATCAACGATCCCTCTTTAGAAAGGGACTCGTTTCAACGTAAATTAGCGATATATTCTTACGTGGCAGGTTTATCTGAGCAGCAAATTGCTAAGGAACTGGATCGCTCCGCGGATCGCGAGCTTGAACTTTCTCGCATCGTGCTCGTGGAGCTACAGACTGCACTCATCGAAAGACTAGCTACACTAAATCCAACCTCCGCTATGAAGTTTGTCACAGAACAGAGAGACTTGGGCAGAGATTTTGTCGCACTCAACTCATGGGGGGTACAGCTGTCCGAGACTTTAGGAGCTACGACTACCTCAATGCCCTTCGTTGAAAGTGTGTTTAAAGAATGGGCGTTGAGTGACAGGATTGTTGCGGTCAGACACGCAAAGTCGCTCACGGCGGAAGTTAAGGACAAAGCACTTGCCGGAATTCTCGCTTCCCTTACCGGTGAACCATTGTCGAAGTATAGAAAAATCGCCAAAGAGTTGGGGGCTGAAGAACAAGGTCTCGATTTCTACGTGAGGTCATTCAGTTCAAAACGCGTTGCCGACGCGAAAGCTGTTTGGAACGAACTCGTTACTATCATCGAACCGCACGACACTAACCATTTGGTAGCACTGGAAACTGTCACGCAGCAGTGGTTCCAACAAGATGGAATACGTGTGTTCGACCAAGTACGCTCGAAAGCTCTGAACGAAGATGTCAAGAGATTTCTAGTATCAGGTTTACTTCGCAGCACCGCAATGGAAAACCCTCATCAAGCCTTTCAATATGCACTGAATATGCCGAGCCAAGGGGTGTATTCCCAACCATTGTCTAACGTCGTTTCTGTGTGGGCGGAAGCAGATCCGCAAGCAGCTTATCAAGCCGCCACCAGTATTGAACAAAGTGGACTACGAGAGAGTCTGCAGCGGCAAGTCGTATCAGTTTGGGCTGCAAACGAACCTTACTACTTCTTAGAAAACTCTGATAGTCTTCCACCACAAATGCTAAACCTTGGGAGTTCGAGTGCGCTTCAGGCTATCGCGGAGACTTCGCCACAAGAAGCGGCCGAAATCGCCCTTGAGCAAATAGAAGGAGGTTTTAGCGCGTTGAGCTATGTTCCAACTTACATACTCCAACACTGGATCGATCAGGATACCGAAGCAGCTATACATTGGGTACTCAACGGACCTGTGAGCGAGGAAGATCGGTACTTGTGGGTTAATGCGCTAGCGACCAGTTTAGTTAACACCGATCCTCGACGCGCATTTGATATCGCTCTTCAGGAACCCATTCCAGAACGCGTGGGGGGCATGTACATACCTGCGCTTGAAGCATACATTATTGGGCAAATAGTCAATGAAGACTTCGACCTTGCGGTCGAACTGCTACCGAAAGTGCGTGAAGGTGATTCAAAGTCGCAGGCCTATGTCTCGGTAGGGAACCGATACATCGTTAGAGGTCTGTCTTCGAAGGCATTAGAATTAGGGCTAAAACTGACTACGAATGATCAAGCTCAATACTTTCAAAGTATCGCCTATACATGGGCTAGCATCGACGCTAGTGGGTTGGTTGAATCATTTGAGAATCTTCCTACTGCAGAAATTCGCTCGAATATAGCACAAAATCTGACGAGTCAGTGGATGATTGATAATTTCACGGAGGCGCAACTAGAGGTTTTAGAGTCATATCTAAGTAAATCTGATTGAATAGCCTTGGAGAGCCGACATTGAGTTTGCGCGAGAATGCTTTGCCTTTGAAGTATTCAACCTTTAATTCGTGATCTCGACATTAGTTTAGAGATCCCGTAGTAGGATTCATGCGAACTCTCTTTTCCCGTGTTGTAGTCTTCGTAATCGGTGCGTTTATTGGCATTGGTGGTGTCGCAAGCGCTCTCTTTCTGCTGAAAGATGATCTGGCTAGCAAGCCTGTCGGACAAACTTCATCTACGCAAACATCAGAGTCAGTTACTCTCGCGAGTACTCATAGCGATCACGGAGATAGTACAACATCTATTAACGGAGAAGTCCCCTCCCAGATAGATGACATAGTCTTTCCAAAACGTACGTTCGAACTCAAAGCAGGTATTGTTTTCTGGATAGCTACTCTCACTGACGACCAGATCGTAGATTTGCTCGGGCAATCCACGGAAGCGAGTTGGGATGTTTCGTATTCAAATCGAACGGAGTTGCAAACTACACTCTTGCAAAAACTTTCGACAACAGCACCCGCTCGCGCTCTTGACTTTGTAGTAGAACGTGACCAATATCAACGCAATTCGATGATCAGGACGGTGTATGCTACCTGGGCTCGACACGACTTAAACCAAGCTATAGAACGCGCGAACGAGTTGGGTCATCCGGATTCCTTCTATGCACTCGATGCCATCTTAGACGCGCGTACTGACTTACCGTTCGAAAGAAAACGAGATATAGCTATTGGTCTGCGAGATGAACGGCATGCGTTTTATAGTCACTTCACAAATCTAACTCAGGATAAGATAGAAAATCCACGTGATACTTGGTACGAAATCGTCAATCTAGCAAGCAGTGAAAATGTCCAAGAAGAGGCGGAAGACGCTTTGAATCGTATTGCCATTGTTTGGTTCCAAGAAAGGGGCCTGAAGATCCTAGACGAAATAGTGTCTTCAATATCGGAGGGTTTCGATTACTATTTCGTACTCGACGGGCTATTTGACGACTTGTCTGCTGATCGATCGCAAGAAGTCTTTGACTACATGATGAGTAATCTGGGCGACCGAGCAATTGAGGTCATTCGGGAGACCCGTCTTTCCGAAAACTGGGCCCGAAGAGACCCTAAGAACATGCTAGCGAAAGTAAAGACCCTTCCAGCTAGCGACTTTCGGGAAGATCTAATTCGCTTGTCGATTCGAAGATGGGCAGAAAATAGCCCACAACAAATTTTTGAACAACTAAAACAAGTTCCACCCGGTCTACGGGAATATGCTTGTGGTCACGCTATTGACGAATTTACGCAAAAATCGCCAACCGCAGCCGCACAATTTGTCCTGAAGATGTCCGATGAAGAAATGCAAAAACAACTTTCCACCAGGTTCATCCAAACGTGGAGCGAAGTAGACGCGGCTTCCGCCAAAGATTGGGTACTGAACCTACCTACGAACAGTCCAATCCATGCGTCAATGATTAACTCCCTAAAGTGGCGACTTGTCTCAACCGACCCGAGGGGCGCGTTTGAACTCGCGCTTAAAGAGCCAATCGACTATGGTTTGGAAGATTCAATACTAGCCAGGATCGCAGACGACGATGTCCAACTTGCCCTTGAGTTGCTGCCGCTGGTTAGAGAAGGTAGAAAAGTGTCCGCGTACGCTCACATTGGCAGTTCTTTGGTCGAACAAGGTTTCTCTCAACATGCACTCGATCTCGCGAACGAGTTGGATCACACCGCGCAGAAAGAATTCTATCAAGCTATCGCAATGTACTGGGTAGAGTATGACCCCAAAGGACTTCTGAAAGTTTTCGACGACTTTCCAACCGCGGTGAAGTCAAGAGTCGCGGTAGGCATAAAAATTGCGAATGGAGTTTTGAACTGTTATTCAGATGAAGAGATCTCACACGTGGAAAAACACATTAGTGAACAGAACACTGAGTTGCTTAAACAAGTTCAAAAAATTGACATAGACAATCCAGCTGAAGAAGAAATAGAAGTACTTCAGCAGTTGCACTTATGGTAGCTTACGTCTCGTTTTGCAACCTTTATTCGAACCTAGACGAAGCGATTTTCTGAGTCGGATCGAATAGCTGTGTCCCCGCTCAAGAACCGTCGTCACTTAGATTTAAACTAATATCCATTGAAAAGATCGCTAACAATTTTCGCAATCCTTCTATTCTCTGGGATAGCGTTAGGTGGTTTCGGAATGTACTTGGTGTATGTCTTCGTTTGGGCAAACGAAACCACAGAGATTGCCCCATCCGGTGTGAACCCCTATTCAAATAAAGACTCCTCGAATGTCGGTTTTCGATTAAACCACGCATCCCTTCTCAATCTACACCACAACTCTACGTCCTCCACTCCACTTGAAGACCCAAGTTTGTATGAAAACTCATTTAAACTTCGGCTTGCCGTGTATTCATTTGTTGCTGGTTTATCTGCACAAGAACTCATTACTGAGTTGCATTCCATTTCGAGTGAAACAAAGGAACATTCGCGTCACGTTAGAGAGGAACTTCAAAAAGCCCTTATAGAAAGACTTGCGACAGTGAATCCGAAAGCGGCAACCGCATATGTGGTCGATCAATTTGAACCTATTTCGAATCGATCGGAATTTGTGCGCTTGCAACGCTATTTGAATGTAGAACAAGACACTTCTAGGCCTATGGTCCAAACCGTGTTCATGGATTGGGCACTGACTGATCTTCAAAGTGCCATCGACATAGCAAAAAAACTAGCCGTAGACTTCAAGAATAACGCACTTATCGGCATATTGGCGGCACTGCGTGGCGAAACGCTCAACACTTTTCGACAAGTAGCTAAGGAACTTGGGGATGAGGAACAAGGGACAAACGCATACATAATGTCGTTCGCAACGAATCGCGTCAACGACCCTGGTACGGCATGGCATGAAGTCATCGAACTTGTCAAACCAAATGACACTAGCCATGCACGAGCATTACTGAACATCGCGAAGCAATGGTATGAACACATTGGATTTGGTGTGCTCGATAACGTAAACATCAGCAACTTAGAAAAGAACGTTAAATCCGATTTAATCGTGCAGTTGCTAGAGTACGCGGTTGCGATTGAACCCGATCAAGCGTTTCAATATGCGCTGACAGTGCCGAGCGAAAACAGGGACTCGTCGGCGATGTCCCGGGTAGCTAAAACATGGGCGATGTCTGATCCGGCAGCCGCCTACCAAGCTGTTAGTAGTATCGAAAAAAGTGGTGATCGAGAGTACTTCCAACATCGCGTAGTCAGTATATGGGCGCTAAACGAACCACGGGAAGTCATGGACAATGTGGAAAGTTTTCCACCGAATATTAGAGAATATGTAATTGATGATGCGATTAGAGGTATCGCACGAGTATCCCCCGAAGAAGCCGCGGAACTTGCTGTTAAACACGGAACTGGCGGGCCGAACGACTTCTTACCATCCGGTGTTATCGGTATATGGATGGAGATAGACTTTGAAGCGGCCTTAAATTGGGTATACAGTGCCCCTCTCGCTGAGGGTAAAAGGTACACATGGGTAAGTGCAATTACAAGCAACTTGGTCGAATCGGATCCACGCCGCGCCTTTGACTTGGCTGTTAATCAAGAAAGTCCAGATATCAATTTCCTGGGGATGGAAATGTATGAAACGGGATTAGAAGCCGAAGTGATCTGGTCGATCTGTGACCAAGACCTTGAGCTTGCTGTCGAACTACTACCAAAAGTACGGGAAGGAAAGACGAAAACAAGTGCTTATAGAGCAATCGGACAGAGGTACATCGAGCTCGGTGACTCGAAGAAAGCATTTAACCTAGGTTTACAACTGACCGAGCACAGTCAGGCTGAGTATTTTGATTCAATTTCTTGGACTTGGGGAAACATTGATCCGGCCGGACTAATAGAGTCAATTGAAGACTTTCCTACTAAAGAGATTCGTGCCAATGTCGCCTCAAGTCTGGTAAAAGGATCGAGCCGAAAAAATTTTTCGGACGCGCAACTAGAAATACTTAATCAATATGTTGACGATTGAGGTTAGACACACTGTAGGGTTAGTAATCTCTCTAAACACCTATTTTTTACATCATCTCGTTCTCTGCTAGAACGCATTCATTCGCAAGCGTGGTACCTTCAAGGCTTTCGAGATGTGTTCATGTAACAGGTTCAACAGTGCTTTTGTCGCCGTTGATTAGAAGTAGCGTCCAAAAAATCAGTCATATAATCTGAATTGTCACAAACGCTTCTCTGGTCGCCGTCCTATGAACAATCTCTTAGCACGAATCCTTCTCCTAGTTGTCGGAGTTTTAATAGGGATCGATGGCTTCATCGGAATCAAGTTTCTACTTCACGACGACAACACGACTATTGCCCCAGAACCGACTGAAGTAGCGCGAGTAAAAGAGATACGGTCCACCACAAAGGAAACAGGTGGTATTGATACGGTTCCTTCCAGAGTCGAACATTTAGTCTTTCCTGACCGCACCTTTGAGCGCAAGGCGGCCATTGTATCGTGGGTCGCAACTCTCACCGCCGATGAAGTGGTGAACTGGCTCGAACAATCTACTGAACCATCTTGGCAAGTTTCGCAGGTTAATCGCACGGAATTGCAAACGACCCTGTTGCAAAAACTTTCGACAACAGCGCCAGACCGCGCGATTGACTTCGCGTTAGCCCGAGAAGAGCAACGACAAGTCTACTCAATGTCTAACACGGTGTTTCAAGTCTGGGCTAATACAGATATCGACGGAGCAGTTGCCCGCGTTAAGGAGTTGAACGAACAAGCGAAGAATTACCATTTGGGTACGCTCTTAAGGGCGCGAGATGACTTTCCTTTAACAAGAATGCGAGAAATCGCGATCGTGCTCGGGGATGAGAGTGTAGCATTCGCTGTTCACTTCCAGAACCTAGCGAAGGGCGATATTGAAAGCCCACGAGACACATGGCACGAAATAGTCAACTTGGCAAACATTGAAAGTGTCCAATCCGCTACTGGATTTGCATTGAGCAATGTTGCTGCCGCGTGGGTCGAGGATAGTGGCTTGGATGTCCTCGACGAAATCGTGAGTTCAATATCAAGCATTTCTGAGTACTCTAACGTACTACCCAGGATTCTTCGTGGAGTGGCCACGAGTCATCCTGAAGAGGTTTTTGATTATGTAATGAGCAATCTAGGGGACCAAGCGACTGAGATTATTCAAAACAGCAACATCGGTTACTTCTGGGCTCAGAAGGACCCGCAGGGTATGCTTGCCAAGGCAGAAGCTCTTCCCGCAAGCAGATTTAGAGGAACCTTTATACGAAATGCCGTGTGGCGGTGGGCAGAAAGTAACCCCCGCCAACTTCTTGAAAAAATAGAAATCATACCTCCCGGCGAACGCGAATTCGCCAGTTCGCGTGCCATTGAAACTTTGACTGCAAGTTCGCCGTCGGAAGCCGCTAAACTTGTCATGAAAGTTCCAGACGTTGAGTTTCGGAAGCAACTCGCAGAAAGTTTCATTCGCGTATGGGCAAATACAGACTTGGAAGCCGCGAAGGAATGGGTACTCAGCCTCCCCGCAGCGGATCAGATGCGCGCTTCACTAGTGGATTCTCTCACTAGGACCATAGTACATACAGACCCTAGAGGTGCTTTTGAACTCGCTCGTCAACAACCCATCGAAGAAGAGGAGTTTTCTGGGCGTGTGATATCGAGAGTTCCGGAAGAATCAATCTTGCATATTATCGCTTGGCAAGACATCGACCTCGCGCTTGAACTGTTTGCACAAGTGAGAATCGAAGGAAGGGCATCTGCTGCTTTTACTCTAGGAAGCACGTTGATTCGACAGGGAGACACCGAGCAAGCTCTAGGACTAGTAGGGCAAATACCTGAAGACGAACAACCCAATTACTATCAAATGATAGCGATGTCCTGGCCAGAACAAGACCGAACTGGACTGCTTAATGCATTCAACGACTTCCCCACGACAGTGAAATCGAAAATCGCCATGATGATGATTATGACAAATGAGGAAACAAAGTCTTTTTCCGAGGAACAGATTACGAGCCTTCAGAGCCACATTAGCGAGGACGATAAGGAACTGCTTGATAGACTGAAGAAAATTGACATGAATAATCCGACTTCAAATGACATGGAAGTTCTCCAAGAGCTCTACTCGATGTAATCAGTACGGCAAACATCCATGACTTCACTTTACTCTGCGAATCCTTCGTTAATG
Source organism: Gammaproteobacteria bacterium (assembly GCA_009840305.1). Lineage (GTDB taxonomy): Bacteria > Pseudomonadota > Gammaproteobacteria > Pseudomonadales > Azotimanducaceae > Bin55. Next base: position 498,807 of record VXNY01000024.1, read on the forward strand.
TATAGAAGTGGTTCAAGGTTTGTTTAAGTTCAATCTCGCAAAAAAATGTTTTCAACCTCAACGAATTAGAAGCCAATGAAAAAATCTCTCGTTACGTCTATATTGTTTCTTTCATCGGGTATTGTGTTCGGCAGCGCAGGCATGTACTTGGTTCACATCTCATTCTCGGCAGACAACGCGACAGAAGGTACTGAGGTACGCATCGAAAACAGTACAAGTCGGTCTTCGACCGAGGGCGATTCACAATTGAATGGAGAATCGATTGAACAAATTCTGATCAACAAAGGATCCGTAGCGTCTTTAGACGACCCAAGCATACACACCGACGCATTCCAACGCAGACTTGCGATCTACACGTATGTTGCGGGACTTTCAGTACAAGAACTCACAGCCGAATTAGAAGAAATCTCTAGCGATTCCAAGAAGTTTTCATACCGCGTTCAGGATGAATTAAAGGCAGCTTTAGTCGAGAGACTAGCTATTGTTAAACCTGAAACAGCTGTGAAGTTTGCGGTCGTACAAAAGGTCCCGGAATTGGATTGGTCAACGCAGTGGTATGCGTGGCGGTACTCTTCCGGAGGAGACGAACCGCCCAACATGCCCATTGTCCGAAGCGTGTTCTCAGATTGGGCATTAAGCGATCTAAAAAGCGCTATCCGTGGTGCTAAATCACTAGGTTCCGACGCCAAAAGTAACGCTCTTGCCGGAATATTAGCGACACAAACAGGTCAATCATTATCAACACATCGTCAAATAGCGCGAGAGCTAGGCGATGAAGAACGCGGTGTCGATTCTTATGTACAGGCTTTTTCAACAGGACGAATTGAAAATCCTAAAGCAGCATGGGATGAGGTAAGAGCATTACAAGAACCAAATAATTTCCACCGCTCTGAACCTTTGTTAAACATCGCATCGCAGTGGCTAGAACAAGATGGATTCAGCGTCCTTGATGAAATTAACCAGAGCACATTGGAACTGAATATCAAATCTAATCTGATTTATCAGCTACTCTCGCGAGCGGCAGAAGACAATCCCGATCAGGCGTTTCAGTTTGCACTGAGGATGCCAGGCCAAGGAGGGTTCAACATGGCTCTAAACGCGGTCGTAAACTCGTGGTCGCAGTCTGATCCACAGACAGCCTTTCAAGCGGTTACAGGCATCGAACAGAGTGGTCTGCGTGAGCAACAACAACGAAACGTGGCTCGAACGTGGTCAAGGAACGAACCACGGTACGTCTTAGACAATCTAGATCTCTTTCCCGCTAACCTGCAGGACGCCGTGAGACGCGATGCGATTGCGTATTTCGCTCAAGAATCACCAAAAGAAGCTGCAGAGCTTGCGTTGGAGCAACTTGAAGGCACGAGGGTTGATTTTGTTGCGTCTCAAATTATGCGTGCGTGGATTGAACAAGACATAGAGGGTGCCATCAATTGGGTTTACAACGGTCCGGTGAGCGAGGAAAATCAATATAGTTGGATCAGCGCATTAACCAGCAGTATGGTTCCCTCGGATCCGCGTCGTGCCTTTGACTTAGCAATAAGTCAAGAGATTCCCGAGGGATCGAGTTATATGGGTGTGGGAACATATCAACCACCAGGCTTAGAAGCCGACGTGATTCGTCAAATCGCATTTCGGAATCTCGATCTTGCCGTTGAGCTTCTGCCACGAGTTCGGGACGGAATCACAAAGGCAATGTCCTATGCATCTGTAGGAGATCGTTATATTGATGAAGGACACTCAAGTAAAGCTTTAGAACTCGGCTTAAAACTACCCAGCGAACATCAATTGCGTTACTTCGAAGACCTCGCGCATTCATGGGCGAGAGTCGATCCGGGCGGATTGGTGGAGTCAATAGAACAGCTTCCCACCGAAAAACTTCGTTCAAAGATTGCTTCAAACTTGTCGAATCGTTGGTACCGTGAAAATTTCACTGAAGAACAAATCGATACGATAAAACAATTCCTGTCTGATTCCGACAGACAGGCTTTGGAAGACCAATAGAGTAGCCAAACATCGTTTTTGGTGAAGCACCGACACTCACATCAATTCAATTCGTTACTCTGCGCTGACTGTTTAACATTCTTGTCTGTTCAATCACTCTGAAACTCAAGTCAGTGAGTGCTCTACGTTGCTACAACCAACTACCAAGTCCGTGGAATTGACACGTGAACTTCCCAACCAGAACGGTCGTAAGTCTGCTAATAGAAATCAGGCTCGACTTCCTCAGAGCACGATATACGACTTCGATACGTAATCCCTTTTAGCAACTCGTGATTGACACTTCAGTGTCTCAAATTTCTTTCTTTTGCGCCCAAATATGATGTGTCTAACAAATGGTCGATCGGCAAACATATGAGCAACTACCAAATTTCGTATTGAGTAGTGCGTATGTGGTTATTCGGCTTAACAAGAGGGCCGGATGAATTGCTCCAAAAAGAACTCTCGTTTAAACCTTTGATTCAAGGAACATATGGTACGTGCATAGACGAACAGTAACAGTTGTAATCTTGTTGATACTTGGGGTGAGTATCGGTATTGCTTCTTCGTTCCTTGTGTTGACAGTGTTCCAAAATACACCTACGAACATTCAACCGGAAAAAGTACTTGAAGATCAAGGATCGACCGATGAAACACCGAAAACCATCGATCGTTCAATTGAACGTCCAAATTCTCCCCATGCCACAATCCCACAGAGTGTTACCGCCCTGAGATTTTCAGCGTCCGCCTACGAACGACGTATCGAAATATTCTCGTGGATTCTCGCTCTGGACGAGAGACGATTGGTCGACTGGCTCGAACAGTCTGTCAGTCTCCACTGGGAAGTGTCCGCGAAAGCTCGTAGCGATTTTCAAGCGATCTTACTTATTAGACTGACTTCCTACAACCCCAACGCCGCACTGAATTTTGCTCTTGCACGAAGCGACCCTGAGAGAGCCGAATTTGTTGAGACGGTCTTTTTTGAATGGGCGCTCGCAGATCTAAATGTAGCCATAGCGCAAGCTGTCAGTATTGAAGAGGAGCTCCAACGGTCCGCCCTTCTGGGTATTCTGGAGGCTACCGACTCGCGCACCATTGACGAACATAGAGAAATCGCCAAGAAACTGGGTGCGGAGATCTACGCGACAACATACCATTTGCAAAAACTTCTGCAAAGCTCACCAGAGAACCCTAAAGAGACTTGGTTTCAAGCTGTTGCACTAGCGGGTCTCAATCAAGAGCACTATCAAATACTTACACAGCTGGCAGCCTCTTGGGTTGATGCCTCGGGTATCAGAGTTCTTGAGGAAGTCATTGCCTCTATGACTCACATTGAAATGCGCGCAGCTGTGACACAAGCAGTTCTCGTTGCCATCGCTAAGTCAATGCCAGATCAGGCGTTCAAGTTTGCTCTGACGTTAACTTCCGACAATCGTGAGTATGTAGCGAGAAGCGTCGTCGAGGTATGGGCTGAACAAGATCCACATGTAGCACTGGAAGCTGTCGCACTCGTACCGCCTGGTCAATTTCGCAGCGACCTCGAGTTTTCAGCAGTGTTGCAGTGGATTCACAGCGATCCCAGAGAGGTACTAGTTCAACTTCAGGAGGTACCAGTTTCTACTCGAGAGTCCGCAGTCACAGAGGCGATTTATCTAATCGCACAAGACGCACCAAACGAAGCAGCTTCATTGGTCACGCAGGTAGACGAAGAGCTGCAATGGCAGGCTCGAGACATACTGTTGGAATCTTGGATAAATCAAGATTTCGAGGCAGCAATAGACTGGGCTGAGAATTCAGAGTCCATTAAAACTGACGACCGTCCCTATGTGCTTCATGATTTGGCAAATAAAGCGTTTTGGATTGATCCCAACCGCGCCTTTCAAATCGCACGACAAGTTTCTCTATTGGGTGAAAGTACAGTTGGTACCGAGGCTATGATTATTGGACGTATTGCAAATTCCGACCTGAGTTTGGCATTGGAACTGTTGCCTCAGGTTCGTGCAGGCGATACCAAAACTCAGGCTTATGTTTCAGTCGCTAGCACACTAATTGAAAAGGGAGACACACAAAAGGCTCTGAGCCTTGGTTCGCAATTACCAGAATCCGACCAAAATAACTTTTTAGTTGATCTCGGTCAACGGTGGGGTTCTCGAAACATCACCAGTTTGTTAAAGGATATGGAGCACTTTCCAACTAATGAAGTACGGTCCAAAATTGCGTTGTCACTGACCCGGATGCACCGTTCCTATCCAAGTTTCACTGACGCTCAGATAGAGGAATTGGAATCATACCTAAGTGCTGAAGACAAAGCTTCACTGGAGGATAGCGCACCGTGACCGATCCCACTACATCCTCCCACAATACCACGCACACACCCTTTTCTTTGATCAAGATTTTCACTTGGATAGTTGTTGGCGTCGCGATCGGCGCGGCTGGATTTTTCACATTACACTTCAGTAACCAGGATAGAAACCTCAACAATACAGATGTCGTAACTCAATCGAGCGACAAAGAATTAAGTGAAGAATCCAGCTTGGTTACAAAAAACAGTTCAGGTGCACAGCTCAACGATCCAGATCTAGACTTCAACACACTGCAACGATTGACGGTAGTGTACTCCTATGTGCAGGGCGTTCTCGAAGAAGACCTAATAAAAACTCTACATCGGTCCATTAATGACAATTGGATTCAGTCCTCGAAGGTTCGTGATTCGCTACAAACTGCTCTGTTGGAGAGATATGTCTTGAACGCACCAAGCGAAGCGCTGGAGTTTGCTCTTGCGCAAGAGAATCCGATTCGCTTTAAGATGGTAAAAACCGTATTCAGTGAATGGGCGAGTACCGATTTGGAAAAATCGATAGGAGAGATGGTTAATCTAGCTGAGCCGCTAAGAGTCGTTGCGCTGAAGGCAGTCATTGAGACTCGGGAGGAATTACCGCTGTCGCGAATACGTGAAATTGGTCTTAAACTAAATTTAGAATCGCTAGCTGTATCACATTACATCGAATCATTGACTACAGAGTACATTGAGAATCCCAAATCTAGTTGGTACGAGTTGATAGCATTTCCAGAAGCGGAAACCGAAATCGGTTACGAGTTAGCTAGTCGGATCGCGCACCAGTGGTTTCAAAATGACGGTATTGACGTACTCTGGGAGATTCTCAACTCCGAAGCTGGAGATGACTTTCTAAGCAACTCAATCAACCTAATTCTTGAATCGATTGCACGCGATGATCCTGCTCGAGCATTCCAGTACGCACAAGATATCCCACAAGAAGGTGTGTTTCAAATGTTTCCTCCAACTTTTCGAGTAGTGTTCGTGTGGGCGGAAACAGACCCACAAGCTGCGCTTGCGGCAGTTCAAGTTCTCGAACCAAGCGGTATGCGCGAACGACTGCAAAACACGGTGGTAAACTCTTGGGCAGTTTCCAATCCCCGAGAATTATTAGAGAATTTAGAAAATTTACCCAAAGCAACCCAAAGGTCTGCTGTGAGCCAATCGTTCTCTAACCTCGCACAGTCTTCGCCAAACGAAGCAAGTGATTTAGTTCTGCAGCTGGAAGATTCAGAAATGCGGTCACGAGCAGCCGAATCATTAGTGTATCGATGGGCTCAAGACAATGTAAGCGCCACGTTGGATTGGGTGCTGGAATATCCCAAAACAGAACCAAACAGAGAGCGGCTACTTGAGAGTGTCCTGTCAATGATGGTCGATTCAGATCCAAAACGCGCGATCCAGATTGCTGCCCAGCAACCCATTCCGGAAGGACGAAATATTGGACTTGAAGCCCAATTACTCGCATCTCTAGCGTTTCGTGATGTCGATACTGCTATAGAGTTACTACCGGAGGCTAGAGACGGAGAGACAACAACTGCCGTGAACCGATCCATTGGAGTCAGTCTTGTAGCAAACGGAGAACCAGAGAGAGCACTGAGTCTAGCGCTACAACTACCGGAAGATGCTAAAGACAGTTTCTATCGCAGCATCTCTTATGAATGGGCGAAATTTGATCCGGCAGCCGTACTAACTGCGTTAAAAGACTTTCCAACTGCCGAGATTCGCTCAAATGTAGCGAGCGAACTGTCGAGAATGCATGTTCAAAACTTCTCTGATAGCCAGCTCGAAACACTAAAACAGTACATAATAGAAGAAAGCCAGCCACGAGAAGAGTAATGCGGAAATACACGTGGTAGGATCACAAGTCGCACGCATGAAATCTGCGTTAAACAGTCTGCAAAACGTTCTCGTTGTGATTACAACGCTTACCGCTGTGATGACTTATGAAGGGCACATCGTCGCACAGTCGGAGATAGACACTCTTGGTGGAGACTCTTCAGAGCGTGCACAAGTCGACAATACCACTTCAAGTGAGTCAGCACTTCCGTCGCGCATCGAAGACTTAATGCTTCCCGACGAACCATTCGCACGCAACGTCGCCATCGTTTCTTGGATTTTGGAACTTGACGAACAAAAGGTGTTCGACTGGCTTTTCCAATCTTCTGAAGCCACGTGGAAGGTACCTCAGAGTACAAGAGACCGAGTCCAAACTTTGTTGGTCCAACGTCTCGCAACCAGCAACCCCAAACAGGCTTTGGCTTTTGCACTCGCACGTGTAGACCCGATACGCAAACAACTGTTGAGCATTGTTTTTTCTGAGTGGGGAACAAGAGATTTTTCAACAGCAATTGAACAGGCAAAGAGCATCGACATTGGGGTCTATGGACGATTGGATCTACTTGAAACCATCGTTGCAGTCAATGATGAACTTGACGCCGACGATAAAAGGCAAATCATCAAAGACTTTCGCGACGAAAAAAAACTACCCGATTACGTTTTTGACTCAGAAAAACGTGAAGAAGTGGCGAATCCCAAAGAAGAATGGTATCAAACTTTAAAAATTGCTCAAACACAACCAAGAGCATTGGATGATTTAGTCCCTATAGCCCAGGTTTGGATTGACGAATCTGGAGTTGATGTTCTCAATGAAATCAACGACTCTATCGAAAATTATGGGCTCAGAAAGCAAGTCCTAACTGGCGTGCTGACTTGGAGAGCCTTCTCTCAACCAGAACAAGCATTCAACTACGCGCTGAAACATGATTTCCCTGGCAAGACCGCCACATTAAATGAAATTGTTCGAATTTGGGTGGAATACGGCGATGGCGTCGAAGCACTGAAAACAGTGCATGGGCTACCTTACAGTCAACTCCGTAAAGATTTGGAAAACCGAGGCATGATGATTTTGATGGGTGTCGAATGGGGCTCAACAACTTCAACGTCGAATCCTGATCCTATGAAACTGCTGGCAAACCTACGACAACTCCCTGTCTCACTACACCGAGAAGCCAGCGCTAGAGCAATCGAAAGACTTGTCTGGGCTGAATCACCTACTCGAGCTATTGAAATGGTTTTCCAACTTGACGAGAATTTGCAATTGAGTGCCGCAAAAGCACTTGTTGAAGAATGGACACGAAAGGACCTCGACTCTTGCGTTGAGTGGGTGCTTTCAAGTCCAGAGAGCAAAGACCTACGAAACAACCTGTACCATACATTAGCTTGGAAACTGTTAGATGAAGACGAACCAGAGCTCGCTTTCCAAGTAGCACTCAGGCAACCAGTTCCGTATCACGGCTTTGGTCTGGAAGGAGACCTTATTCTTGATATCGTGTCAGACAATTTATCTCTGGCACTTGAACTTCTACCCAATGTTCGCGAAGGAAAGACTCAGATAAATGCATACGTAAGCGTTGCAGAGGAATTGTTTCATCTGAGAAAAACAGAAGATGCGATTGAACTAGGCACCAAGTTAGAGTCGAAGGATCGCTACCACTTTTACTTACGATTATCCTGGCCTTGGGCAGAATCCGATGCCACGGGATTTCTCAACGCGCTCCGACAATTTCCAGGGGCAGCTGTTCGTTCCTATGTTGCACGCCAACAAATTCTTTGGAATCATTCGACTAATTATTTCACGTCCAGTCAGTTACAAACACTGGACACGCATTTGAATGAGAGAGATAAGAAATTTCTTGATGAAAATCGCTGATTCGATCTGGGACATTTTGTAATGAACCCAAATTTCGTATGTGGTTGGTTCGTAGTAACCATAGGGCTTTTGTCGAGTACTGGAAGTCTCGTTGCTAATCCCTTGACGGACAAACGATTAAACGAAAACTCGGTCGAAAGATTTGTCGCAGTTTATTCTCATGTAGCTGATCTGCCGAGTAAGGCTGTTGAAGGCAGGCTCAAACAGTTTCCGTATAAGAATTTATCACCTCGCGTGCAAAAAGAACTTCAGATAGCATTGTTGCAACGACTTAGCAACGATGACCCGAATGCCGCGTTAGAGTTCTCTTTAGGTCGCGAAGAAGACGAAAGTGAAAAATTTGTTCGGATCGTGTTTGACGTTTGGGTGACGATAGATTTAGAAGAGGTTATTGATCGTGCTCGAGACTTAAACTGGAGAGCTAGTCACCAGGCTTTGGATAGTATCGTTCGCGCATATTCAGAATTACCTTTAACAGAGCTACGCGACATCGCGTCAAAAATGAGTCTCGACAGAAAACTTGCCGTTGAGTTGTACGGGACTCATGTCAACGTGGAATTGATAGAAGATCCAAGAAAATCCTGGTATGAAATAGCTGAGCTTACCGCAGAGGACAATTCTTGGTATGAAAACAGAGCTTTGTTTGAACGCTTAGCGACACGTTGGTTCATCGATGACGGGTTCGCAGTTTTAGACGAAATTCGTAATGGGTCAAAGAATGGTTTTTCTTGGTATAGTGTGGAGTCCTATTCAGTCGAAGCTATCCTGAAGAGTGCTACGAAAAGTTCCCCTCAAGACGCATTCGAATACGTAACTAACCTCCCCAGACGAGAATACATTCTTGAGGATATAGTAATACGACGGTGGGCAACAGCTGACCTCCGCTCCGCTATTGACGCTGTGGCTGCGATTAGTTCCGATGACATGAAAGAGGATTTTCAACGAGACATTGCCGGAATCTGGGCAGAAATGGAACCTCGCTATATCTTGCAAAATTTGGATGTTATTCCAGCAAAAGCGAGATTTGTAGCGGCTCGAGTCGGAGTCCGAACAATCGCGAAGTCTTCATTACACGAAGCAGGTGACTTTGCTTTGCAGATTGAAGACTCATCATTACGAACTATAGCAGTGAGGTGGCTATTACCTATTTGGTCCAAAGAAGAACCTCACTCGCTTCTTGACTGGTTACTCAAAGACTCTTCCGATACAGGATTGATCGAAGAAATACGAGAACAGTTGGTTTTTAACTTGTTAGATTCAGATCCTATTCGTGCTTTTCAATTAGCTCGTGAACATCCAATTGCTGATTGGGAGCCTGGATGGGATGGGCAAATTAGACAATCACAACTCATGATTCCATCCGACACTTCCGGCGTGGGACTGGAGGCACAAATTTTTGACGACATATCAGAGAGTGATTTAGCGTTAGCGTTAGAACTGTTAGAGGATGTTAGGGAAGGCATCACAAAGAGAGTTGCTACGCTCCAAGTAGGACGTGCTTTGCGGTACCGAGGCGACATACAAGAAGCAATAGATCTTGCTCAGAAGCTGACTGAAACTGAACGAGATTGGTATTTCAGCTTAATCATTTTTGATTGGATTAAGGGAGACCCTAGTGGTTTAGCCGATGAGATTTCTAAATTTCCGAAGGAGGAAACTCGGTCTACTGTTGCACAACGATTGCTGCGGTGGAACAGACGATACGACCAACTCTCAGAAAAGCAGATCGATACTCTACAAAAACACTTAACGGAAGATGATCGAGATCAACTGCATTTTCCATGGTGAAAAACCTCGAAGTGTTGCAGGCAAGGTTGTAGGGTGAGTGCATTGAAACAGCGGTACTTGCTACATGCACTCGAAGTCTCGAACACAATCGAAAGTCTGTACTTGAAAGGTATTGAAATGCACTTACCAGCAAATTTCATGAAGAGAGAGGGTGTCGATTAGGTGAAAAGGGTTCCTAGAAACTTAGTAACACTTTTCGTGATCGGAATTTTTTTCGGTGTCGGCGCGACACTTTTCGTGCAGTTCACCATCAACGACCGTACCTCACAGACACCAGTGAGTACTACCGGAGGAAGTGCGAGAACAGAGAACCTGAGCAGTTTTGATCGAAGAGTTAATGACTCTGTTCAAATTGAAAATGCGCGCGAATTAATCACTAGTTTCGAGCAAACATCGGCTCTCCAGCACAAGTTTGAACGCAATGCAGCCCTATACGCGTTACTTTCGAACTTAAATGAAGACCAAATTCAATTGCTGCTTTCGCATTCTGCAAACGCCAGTTGGGGTCGAGATCATCACGTGCACTCCGAAATTCAACTAGTCTTACTCGCTTTCCAAGCAGCGCGCAGTCCAAATCAAGCATTGAACTTCGCCCTACAGACTACCGGACCAAACCGGTCTTCATTCATTACCGCGGTGTTCTCTCATTGGGAAGAGTCGACCTTTAGCGAAGCGACGGCACATGCTAACAACCTCGACCGTGCAGATAAACCGAGCGCGCTCAGGGGACTCCTAGCTTCTGAAACTACTCTTACTCACACCAAGAGCCAAGAATATGGTCGAGAACTACAGCTCGAACCCCTTGCAACAAGTATTTACCTCGAAATTCGATGTAACGATTTCACTGCGAACCAAGAAGAAATCTGGCAGGAAGCCGTTGGCTTAGTCGAGTATGCTGACGCCCACTTCGAGACCCTCGTGCACGTAGGTCTAACGTGGGTCTCGCGAAATGGGTTTTCGGTGATGAAAACCGTCATAGAGTCATTACCTTACGTAGATTGGGAACGCGACATGATATTTAGCATTGTTTCCCAACTTACACCCATCACCCCAGCCGCGGCTTTTGAATATGTCCGAAATTTAGACCGTGAGTATCGCAACTCACTATTAGAGCTTGTGATTGATGCGTGGGTAACAACCGATCCCAAGGCCGCGCTCAACGCTGTTGATACTTTAGAGTCTAGCCCATTTCGAAACCAATTGCAGTTCACCATCGTACGGGCTTGGACACAAATCTCTCCCCAGAATCTTCTCACGCACCAAGATTCCCTTGACCCTGCTATAAGACCAAATGCTGTACAACTAGCGATCTATGCAATGGTGGAGTCTGCGCCGGAAGATGCTGCAGAAATCGTATCGAGTTTGGAAGACGAACAAGCGCGGCAATCTGCCGCCGGCTTGCTTGTCGCATATTGGTCACTTCAAGATGTCGATGCTGCATTGAATTGGATTGAAGGTGAACCGAGCTTAGATTCGTTTCGCGCGCAGGTGTTGTACGAATTTGTCCTTCATTTGTCTTTAACGGACCCAACGCGCGCAGTTCAAGTCGCCTCGCAACAACCACTCACTGCTGATGGACAGGCATGGGAGGTCGAGCTAATTTATATGCTAACCGAGAGGGACCTCGAAGCTGCAACCGAGTTGTTGCCACATGTTCGAGCCGGTCAACCCAAAGTTCAGGCACATTCAGTTGTCGCGTACACGTACCTCCAGCACGGGGAAATCGCGAAAGCTCTATCTCTTGGTCAGAATTTACCAACCGAGGACAGTACTCAGTTTTATGACGTTCTCGCAAGTGTATTAGCGTATGACGACCCTGAAACCTTACTACGAGAAATCGAAAACTTCCCAACAGGAAAGGCACGATCAAAGGCGGCGCTCTACCTCATTCAACAACAAAACCGAGTTGCTAGTTTGACGGACGAACAAATCGCCTCCTTGGAAGACTATCTCATCGAAGAAGACCGTAAATTGTTGCAGAAAACAGAAGACTAGCACTTTGACAAGTTTCGAACGAAATTCCTCATTAAAACCAGTTCTTGTTTTAGTTGCGGGCGTGATACTTGGCATCGGTGCGACCCTCGTCGTTGGTATGCTCGTAACCCTCAACACTCATCCACCTGAACAACAATTAAGCGATGTAAACACTGACGCGCAAAGACCAAGACAAACCGAAGATGAAGTCAGCTTAGAAAACAATTTGTCGAACAACTCTACGGAAACTTCAAACGATTCGCTTGCTTCCGTTGAAGCTTTAGCAAATCTGGGGCCGAGTATTGATCGTATTGCTAACCTGTATGCTCTCGTTGCACAGCTCGACACTGAAGAATTTGAAGATTTACTCAACCGATCTGTTGACTCGCAATGGAATATACCAACAAAAATTCGTTTGGAACTGCAGAACGTCTTACTAGAGCGGCTTTCCATGACAAATCCCAAAAAAGGGATAGAGTTTGTGCTTAACCAAAACCGAAGCATGCATGCTCTTCGACCCATTCTCATTTCCATTTTTGCCAACTGGTCCAGTGTTGAACTAGAAGTCGCAATTGCGACTGCCAACACGCTACCAGTTGCAACCAGAAAGATTGCGTTCCAAGGTATTTTGCAAGCTTACGCTGATCAACCTATCTCTCACCATCGCGAACTCTCCAACAAGCTAAATCTCACGACACACTTTGTTGAGTCATTTCTGAATTCGACAGATTTCGAAAGTCTCGCGGAACCCGAAGTTGCGTGGAATGCCGTGATTGATGTAGCGGAGAGAGACTATTTCTTCGTGGTACAACTTAGTGAATTGGCGAAACAATGGTATGCAAAAAGTGGCTTCAAAGCAATCGACCAGATACGGAGTACGATGAATGACATGGGCATGAAAAGTACGCTCGTAGCGAACGTGCTGAGGTTCGCCGCCGAATCAGAACCTGCCCGCGCGTTCGACTATAGCGTCACGCAACTCACACAACTCGATGTGGGATGGGGATGGGAGGCAACTGAATCAGTGATTCAAGAGTGGGCAACTCAAGATCCGAGGGCTGCCCTAGAGTCGATAAGCGGGCTGAATGCGAATGCTTTGAAACAAAATTTGCAACACCTAGTTGTGCAAAGCTGGACCAAGCAAGACGCCGATTATGTTCTAAATCACTTATCAGATTTTCCTCTTCATACACAATCAGCTGCAGTGGGTATTGCAATTACAAAACTTGCTTCCGAATCACCCGATAAAGCGGTTTCTCAGGTTTTGCGTTTTGACGATGCGAATTTGCAACTTGAAGCCGCACAAGTCTTGGTTTCTATTTGGAGTCGTAATGAATTGGAACGAGCACAAAAGTGGGTACTGGAAGAACCTGCGATCAGCAGCATTCGCGAACACTTGATTGTACCACTAACGTATGCGATGGTGGCAACCGACCCTTCTGGAGCTTTTGAACTTGCTCTCAATCATACTTCGGCAGCGGGTCGAGTCGGATTGGAAGCTGTCATCCTTGAACAAATTGCTCGTGATGATGTCGCGCTAGCCTTGAGTCTGCTACCGAGTGTTCGCGACGGTCTGACTAAAGCGATTGCCTTCGGTTCCGTAGGGAGCGCTCACGTTGAAAACGGCGACTTTCAAAAAGCTATTGATCTCGGTCTTCGGTTAGACGAGTCAGAACACAGTACCTACTTTGAACGCATTACTCTTGCTTGGATCGAAGCAGACCCTGAACGGCTATATGAAGTGCTCCCTAGTCTTCCGAACGAAGTAGCGCGTTCTAAAGCGGCATACGCACTCTGTCTACTCAGTGTCGGTAGTAACGGTTTAACAAAAAAACAGATCGAAATTCTCGATCAATATCTAAGCGAAAAGGATCGTGAAAATCTAGGAACCTTAGCTCCTTCCGATGATCCTTAGCAGGTCCCTAAATCAAGCTAGAAAGTCTGTATCAGTTGACGCTAGAGAAACAAAGTAAAACGTCATTGCTCGTTTACCAAATGAATTATTGCCGATGCCAGAGAATATCGATCTAACGAAGAAGACAGTTAACAGAAAAAACATTAAACCAGAATCATGATTCGATTGAGGATTCGTCCCTCGACTAACACACTAGTACTAATCATTACAGGAATGATTCTCGGTGTCGTCGCGACACTAAGCGTATGGATGCTAGCAAATCTTAATAGCTCTAACCCCGTTCAACACGCAAGCAATAACTACAACGAAAGCTCCTCTTCAGTTTCACCGCACAGTGAAGATACACTGGTGAGCGACGTCAACAACAGTAGTACCGATCAATTGAGTAGTACTGTTCATCAAATTGATGCATTGGAACAAGTTCAGAGTCGCTTCGAGCGGAAAACTGCACTCTACGAGCTTGCTGCGGCACTCAGCAATCCCAATATCGCTGAATTATTAACCAGATCTGTGGACCTTCGATGGAAATTATCGTCGGAGACTCGTGATGATCTTCAAAGCGTCTTGCTAGAAAGGCTTTCCATTTCAAACCCAAAGGACGCGTCAAAGTTTGTGCTTGACCGCATTCAGGACGGTTCGGGCACAGGATCCATGCTCGTTTTGCTCTTTAGAGATTGGACATCTACTAATCTAGCTGCCGCCGTCGAAGAGGCTAAGAAACTACCGAGATCAATGCGTAAATTCGCGCTCGAGGGAATATTGCAAGCTGAGAAAAATCGACCACTGAATGAGCAACGCAGACATGCAGCAAGTTTGAATCTTGAAGCGTTTTTCGTGGAGTCGTATTTGGCTTCCCTTAAACTCGAACAAGTCGACGATCCAGGTCTTGTTTGGGAAACGGTTATGGACATCGCAAAGCAAGGGAGTTCCTTGGTTACCCAACTAGGTGAACTAGGAAAACATTGGTATAGCAAAAGTGGAGTTGAAGCTCTCGACCAAATGCGCGCTTCGATGAAAAATGCCGCGGTTGCAGAGAATGTTTTTACTATAGTATTGAGTTACATCGCTACAACGGAACCAGATTTTGCCTTCGATTACGTGGTGAAAAATCTTAGTAGAACGAGGCATTCGAGTGTAGCAACTGAGGTGATACGAGTGTGGGCGACTCAGAATCCTGTCGCCGCGTTCGAAGCCGTTAGCAACCTTGATCCTAATGGTGTACGAGAGCAATTACGATTCACAGTCATCTACTACTGGGCGATCCAGGATCCCGATTACGTCTTGGAAAATCTATCAGACTTTCCTCCTCAACTACGAAGGCACGGGGCAGTAACCGCGATCGGAACACTCACTTCCGATTCGCCCGAGCACGCTGTCTCAAGACTTTTGGAAATTGAAGACGCGTATACGAAACTTGAAGCCGCCCATGCTTTAGTTTCGATCTGGAGTCGTAAGGACTTGGATGCAGCACACCGTTGGGTGTTAGAAGAACCTGCGATTAGCAATATTAGCGAATACTTATATGAGCCCCTAGTGAATAGATTAGTCGCGACCGATCCGGCAAAAGCGCTTGAACTCGCGCGAAAGCATCCGTTATCTCAAGGACAGGTTGGTTTTGAAGCGGAGGTCTTACAAGCAATCGCCTTTCAAGACATGCAAGTAGCACTAGACCTACTTTCTAATGTTCGCGATGGACAAAGAAATTTTGCCCATGGAGCAGTTGGTAGTGTCCATATCCGGAACGGAGACTATCAGAAAGCGATTGATCTTGGACTTGAACTGAGTGCTTCTGCGCACAGTAACTACTTTCAATACATTTCTTATATATGGGTAAATACGGACCCAGATAAACTCTACGAAATGCTACCAGATCTACCCAACGAAGAGGCACGTTCTAAAGCAGCATACGCACTTTGTGTGCTCAACGACGGGAATGACTTCTTCACGGCACAACAGATCGAGAGTCTCGATCAATATCTCACCGAAGAAGATCGAGAAACGCTAAAACCAGTAGCTCCAACTAAGAACCCGTAGAGCGTCCTAGGATTGAGCATCTTCCTCGTGATTCGTTCGAGATTGGAGAGCTAGAGTAACTACCACTAGCAACAGCAGTGCTGCACCGGCATTGTGCATGACCGCGATCGGCAGTGGTAATACGAACAGAACGTTCGAGATGCCCAACGCGACTTGGGCACAAACGACGATGCCGAGAACCAACCCCGGTAATGCACTGATTCGCGATGCTAGAATGAGACCAAATACGAATACCACATACGCGCCCCAACGATGTAAATTCTGAATCGCGACACGACCTTCATGTGACATTTCCCCACCAGTGTAGTCCGGACCAATCACCTGAAAAACGTTTAGTCCAGCAACGAAATCCATTTCGGGAAGTAAAGTCCCGTGACACAAAGGAAAATCAGGGCAAATGAGTGCCGCGTAATTCGCACTGACCCATCCTCCAAGAGAAATTTGTACGACTAGCAATGCGCTAAACAAATACAGCGGAGTACGAAACTTCTCAGCTATCTCTGGAAATTTAAACGACGAAAGTGTGAGCATGTACCACCACAGCAACAATAGCGTAGCAAATCCACCCAATAAGTGCGCGACTACCACTTGTGGCCACAGTTTTAGAGTTACGGTCCAAGCGCCAAACGCACCTTGCAGAATCACTAGCGCCAGCAGGACTAGAGGGAAGCGTAAGGACGATTTGTAATACCATGCGAGTACCACAATACCAATTACAAGAATACCCAGACCAGTAGCAAAGTATCGGTGTACCATTTCAGTCCAAGCCTTCGCTTGATCCACTGGTGTATCCGGAAAAAGAGCTTCTGCTACCGCGATTTCCTCGTCCGTACTCGGTACCATCAACTGTCCGTAGCATCCAGGCCAATCCGGACAGCCCAACCCGGCATCCACTAACCGAGTGTACGCTCCGAGTACGACCACGACAAACGCAGCACCTATGCTAACTCCCACTAGCAGTCTTAATGGTCGCGGCGATTGATGCGAATTTACGGTCTCAGCGGAATGCGTTTCTTCCAATTTCTGTCTTTTTGAATGAATTTAACAATTGGTTAATGCGATTCGCCATAATTGTATGAGTTGTGTGTGTTTCCCATCGAGGTTAATCTATGAATCGACGTTTGCTCCTTAAGTTCGGTGCTTCATTCCCCTTCGTGTTACCCTTGCTTGG
Organism: Gammaproteobacteria bacterium; assembly: GCA_009840305.1. Lineage (GTDB taxonomy): Bacteria > Pseudomonadota > Gammaproteobacteria > Pseudomonadales > Azotimanducaceae > Bin55. Next base: position 515,713 of record VXNY01000024.1, read on the forward strand.
ACTGAAAGCGACCGAAGCAAAACCGTTATTGAGACCACTTACCGATCCAACAACGGAACTCGATTTGCTCAAACTTGCTCCAGGTTTCAGCTATAGATCATTTGGTTGGACAGGAGACAAGATGACTACCGGACACCTTACTCCTGATAGACACGACGGTATGGCAGTAGTACCAGGAAAAGAGGGGAACGAACTCTTGCTACTACGAAATCACGAACGTTACATTGGTCCCGGGTTTACTAATTGGGCTGGTGATGCATACGATCAAGCAGCAGTAGACTACGGAACCGAATCTCCCGATGTGCCGGGCGGTGGTGTTACCGCGGTGACTCTCAAGAACGGAACGTACTCTGCGACGACGCCAATTTTGGCAGGTACCATGGTGAACTGTGCGGGTGGCCCGACGCCCTGGGGAACGTGGCTTAGCTGTGAAGAAATTGTCTATCGTCGCTCGCTGGAAAAATCGACGAATGACCACGAACCTAAGGATCACGGCTATGTGTTCGAAGCAATACCTGCACACCTTGGAAAATCTTCACACAAAGCAATAAAGAATATGGGTTTTATGCGTCACGAAGCTACTGCCGTCGATCCTAAAACAGGGTATGTCTATCTCACCGAAGACAACAACGACTTGTCAGGTTTTTACCGATTCATACCTAACGACGACTCACAAAAACCGGGTGCTTTAGATCGTGGTGGGAGACTCGATATGCTACAGGTTAATGAGGGGAAACTGACAAATTTGATAGAAGCGCCCTTTAAAAGTGAGTACGATGTTAGTTGGGTTGAAATCCAAGAACCTGATGCCGACCCGCAAACTTTAGTCCCCGCCTTCGAAGGTGGACCAAAAGCTGTAGGTCAAGGAATGTCTGGACCCTTCCTACAAGGTGCCGCGCAACAGGCAGCAAGATTTTGTCGTGGTGAGGGTTGTTGGTATCACGGAGGTCTAGTTTATTTCATTGACACCGCCGGTGGCCCAACCCGTAATGGCAGTGTGTGGGCTTACGATCCCAAGAATGAAAAACTTACCAATTGTTTCGCCTCATCGAGTGAATTAATGGCCGACGCCATCGACAACATTACGGTAAATCCTATTAATGGAGCGATTGTTGTGTGTGAAGACGGTGGTGGGATTAGCAACGCCGACAACGAACTCATCATGGGTGCTCGATTACTGGTTCTCGGCTCTGACAACACCGCTAGAGTCATCGCGGAGAACAACGTTCGCATTGACAAAACACTGGAACAAAAGGAGACAATTCAAGTCGACAACTACCAATCTAGTGAATGGGCGGGCGCGACCTTCTCTCTTGATGGTAAAGTTCTTTACGTGAACATTCAATCGCCGGGTATTACGTTTGCTATCGAAGGACCGTGGTTAGGATAAGTGTCACGGTAAGAGCTTTCTGGTTAGTCATTTTCATAGTTTCTGAACTAACGTCAGACCATCACCGACTGGTAGCATCGTTGCGAATACGCGATCGTCTTGGCGAACCTTCGAATTGAGATTGCGCAATGCAACCGTCGCATTGTCAGTCACCGTAGGATCTGACGTGCGGCCACCCCAAAGAACATTGTCGATAGCGATCAGTCCTCCTACCCTGATCAACTGTAAGCACAGTTCGTAGTAAGCGTCGTAGTTACCCTTGTCCGCATCAATGAAGGCAAAGTCGAAAGTATCCACGCCGCGCTCTTCAAGTAAATGCGAGAGAGTATCCGTCGCGGGCGCAAGTCGCAGATCAATCTTATCAGCAACGCCCGCTTTTGTCCAATACTTTCGTCCAATGTCGGTCCACTCCTTCGATACATCACAAGTGATTAACTTCCCGTCTTTTGGTAGAACTTGCGTGACCGCGAGTGCACTGTAACCGGTGAACGTTCCCACTTCGAGTGCAAGGCGAGCATTAAGCACACGACACAACAACGCCATGAATGCTCCTTGTTCCGGAGAGATTTGCATCGCGTACATGCTCAACGTTTCACGGGTGGTTTCCCGAAGCTCTCGAAGTACAGGAGTTTCAGGATGAATGTTGCTCAGTAAGTAAGCGTAGACTGATTCATCTAGATTAAGAGTTCTACTCGACATATTCTGCTTCCTTAGTTCCGTATAAAAATCTGTTTCGACGTGCGTGCAATAATACCGATTACAAAATCATGAGGTCTTTGGTTATCGATTGTGACCCTGGATGCGACGATGCGATCGCGATTTTGTTAGCACTGAGACATGCGAACGTCAAGGCGATCACCACCGTAAGCGGAAATGTTCCAGTCGCACAGTCTACTGCGAACGCACTGATGACGGTTGCGCTTGCCAATACCGAAACTCCCGTTTATTCCGGTGCGCGTCTACCCTTCAGTGGACCACAGATACACAACGATGTTAACCACGGTAGAGACGGGTTGGGTGGGATTAAAAGGCACTCCCACAGTCGCACCAGCGAATCCAAATCTGCTTGCAACTTCCTTCTAGACTGTGTTTCAAAGGACGATTGGGTAGTCGCTCTCGGTCCTTTGACAAATCTCGCCCAAACTTTAGAGCGCGATTCAGACTGGGGTAAGCGAATCGCTGGCATATCAATCATGGGTGGAAGTACGTCCGTCGGCAACATCAGTCCCGTGGCCGAGTTCAACACTTTCGCAGATCCTCAGGCCGCCGCTAAGGTTTATACCTCCGGTGCAAAGTTGAAAATGTGCGGGCTCAATCTTACTCATCAGTTACAGGTAACAGATGAAACGGTGAGCATGGTAAGTGATCTCCGCACCGCGAAAAGTAGTTTCGTTGCGGCCTTGCTAAATTTCCTCTTGAAGCGAGCAGAGAGATTGATTGGTTCCCGATGTGCACCATTACACGATCCTTGCGCAGTGCTAGCAGTGACCCATCCCACTCTGTTTGAGTTTGAAGAATGTTGTGTCGAGATTGAAACCCAAGGTGCTCTGACATCTGGTATGACGGTGATCGATCAACGAACAACGCGACCTCGACTTGCACCAAACACTCTTGTAGCAACGCACATTGATGCAACCGAAGCGATAAAGGTCATAGTCGACTCGCTGGAGACTCAGTAAATGACTAAGGAACAAGCATTCGAAAAAGCATTGGAATTAATGAACCAAGGAGATCACCACGCGCTACGAGTGCACTTAGTTCAACATCCAGAGATTGTTGCGTGGCGCGATGCATCAAATTCCACCTTGCTGTTGAATTTGTTTGAATTACCGGACGATATCCAAAATAAGGCGCAATTGGCTCGTGTATTACTTGTAGCTGGGTCTCAAGTCAACGCTCGACGAAATCGTCAATGCCCTGCTCCAATATTTAGTGCAATCCGCTCGGAACAACTTGATGTAGTTCAGACATTGTTAGAGTTTGGTGCTAACCTTCGCATTCCAGCGCACCCATCGACGGGAACTGTTTTAGATTACGCGATAGAATTGTGTAAAGAGAAAGGGACAGATGTAGTCTTCAGTACAAGACTACGAAAGCTCATTTACTCATACACTGGCGGAAAAATATCGTAGACTCCCGAATGCATACGATACAAAAAATTCTAATTGTGACGATTATCGTTGGACTTGGAATAGTCTACATTGCCGAAGAGAACACTGAAGAGACTGAATCTAACATTGTTGTTACCTCTGGTATAGTCACTGATGTCATTGATGGGGACACGTTTAAATACTGCCCGACGAAGGACGACCCGTGTTCTGAGGATGAATGGGTAGAAGTCGATTTATGGGGTGTAGACGCCCCGGAACTAACTCCCGAAGAGCAGTTTTTTTCAAAAAAAGCAAGTCAATATCTGTTGGATGAGCTACTAAAGCAAACCGTAATTTTGGAACAAATGAATACGGATGATGCAGCAAAACCCATGGTCAAAGTACTAATCGTTAATCATCCAAATTCAAACTTCAACGTTCATTTGCTAATGGAAGGACATGGATGGTCCACCGTCACCGATGAAGATGATGTGGAAGATGTAGTTTCTTACCGTGAAGCAGAAAAGTTCGCACAAAAACGCAAGTTGGGGTTGTGGCGCGAAATTGAACCAGTCGCTCCTTGGAATTGGCTAAAAATGCACGCCGACGAACTCGAACCAGATCAACCTACGGATACCAATTCTCCTGACTCAGAGTAAGAGCCTTAACGGTTCTCCATCCGATTCAGATTAGTAGGTTAACGTCCGGTTATCGGTTGCTGGCGAGTTAAACACAGCTATTGAAGTAGTGAATCGCTACTCATCGTGTACGATGCCGAGCAAATTTTTTGCCTCTCGACCACATGAAAGTGAACTGAATTTTTGAAAGAGATGTCATCAACTTAATGACGAATCACGATGTCGACGGAGATGTGCACAATTAGATAACATATTCGTTTTGAGCTAAACACAGCGGAGAACTTTCTCAATGAAGATCAACGTGAATGGCACCACACACGAGCTCGGTGAAATCAACCCCCAAACTCCTCTCCTGTGGGTACTACGCGATCATCTTTCACTCGTCGGTACCAAATATGGGTGTGGAATCAGTCAATGCGGTGCTTGTACCGTGCTAGTAGACGGCGAAGTGATGAAGTCTTGTCTCTATCCAGTGTCAGCAGTGGGAGATGCACAAGTTACCACCATCGAAGGAGTCGCGGCCAAAGATGGCACACTTACACCTTTACAACAAGCGTGGATCGACCTAGATGTCGCCCAATGTGGGTACTGCCAAGCCGGTCAAATCATTTCAGCTGAAGCATTGATGCGAAAGAACCCCACACCCTCAGATGATGAAATTGACGCAGCCATGAATCCAAATCTCTGTCGCTGTGGCACGTACATCCGAATCCGCAATGCGATCAAACGAGTCGCAGACTCAAATAAGTCTGGGCAAAACGGAGGCTAACTATGAGTACATTGAACTACGACGGTGTAAATGAGATCACTGAATTTTTTACAAGGAAGTCTCTAGCGGGCGATGCAACACTAAGCGCACAAATCTTCAAATTAGACCGACGACAGTTTTTGAAGTTGACCGGTATGGTAGGCAGTGGACTGATGTTGGGGTTTGCTCTTCCACGCGCTCGAGCTCACGCAGACCATGTTGATTTCAATCCGAACGGTTACATCAAAATCGATCAAGAGGGAATAACGTTATACGCTCCAAATCCAGAAATTGGCCAAGGAGTCAAAACTTCTTTGCCAATGATTGTCGCGGAAGAACTAGACGCGGACTGGACCGAAATTAGAGTAGTCCAATCAGAAATTAATCAAGTGGCATACGGGCAACAGTTCGCAGGAGGTTCAACTGCGATTCCTAGTAATTACACAAAACTACGGCAAGCCAGCGCAACCGCACGTGCTATGCTAGTCCAAGCCGCAGCCGAGCAATGGAATGTCTCTTCCAGTACGCTATCAACCGAATCAAGTCAGGTTTTACAAGTTAGTACTGGGCGTAAGATCTCTTACCAAGATCTAGCAACCACTGCAGCATCACTACCGGTACCCTCCTCAGAGAGTATCAAACTTAAAGATCCAAAGCAATTTCGATTGCTCGGCACTCGTGTTACGGGCGTCGACAACGAAGCTTTAGTGCGTGGTGAGCCTTTGTTTGGCATTGATGTAACTGTACCGGATATGAAATACGCGATCTATCAAAAGTGTCCGGCGATTGGAGGGAGCGTGAAGTCAGCCAACATCGAGGAAATTAAACAAATGCCCGGTGTAGTTGATGTTTTTACCTTGGAAGGAAATGGCAACATCGGCGAACTTCTACCCGGGGTCGCCATTATTGCGAACAGTACTTGGGAGGCGCTACAAGCAAAGCGAGCGCTGAATGTCCAATGGGACGAAACTCAAGCAGCAAAAGACAGCTGGAGCGCCGCGCGAAAAGAAGCGGCAAGACTTGCTCAAGAAAATGCTTCTCAAGTTGCCAACACCGGAGACTTTGATGCGGCAATGATAGCCAGTACTGCTACCGCAAGTGGCTTCTACCAGTATCACTTCGTGACCCATGCTCCTTTGGAGCCTCAAAACTGTACCGCACACTATAAAGGCGATTCCTTAGAACTCTGGGCACCTACCCAGACACCAGGCTCAGCTATTCGTACTGCCGCGAACATGACGGGCTTGCAACCTTCTCAAGTCACATTGCACCAAATGCGTTGTGGTGGTGGATTTGGAAGGAGGTTGTACAACGACTTCGTTAGCGAAGCTGCAGCAATCGCATATCGTTCCGAAAACCCTATAAAGCTACAGTGGACTCGTGAAGATGATGTAAGGTACGACCTGTTCAGAGCGGGTGGTTTTCACCAAATGGACGGATGTGTCGATGAAAACGGTAAAGTCACTGGATGGCGTAACCGATTTATCACCTTTGCACCAGGAGGTCGACCCGCTAGTAGTGTGAGTGGAGGTGTATTCCCTGGCGGAATGATTGATAACTTACGAGTAGAACAAGCCGCACTAGATTGGACGCACCGATGTGCTGCGTGGCGCGCACCTGGATCTAATGTGTTCGCTTTCGTGGTACAGTGTTTCCTGGACGAACTCGCACATGCAGCCCAACGAGATTCTCTTGAGGTATTGCTCGAAGTCCTTGGCGAACCTAGGGCTATCGGCCGAGGCTGGCGAGGTCAGGGTATGCACACGGGTCGCGCGGCAAATGTCGTAAAACTTGCTGCAGAAAGAGCTGGCTGGGGGAAAGAACTTCCCAAAAATACAGGAATGGGCGTGGCTTTCTACTATAGTCATGCTGGTCACATAGCTGAAGTTGCTGAAGTAAGCGTCGGGGGCGAAGAAGATACCGTTAAAAATCGTAGCGGCGAGAATGTCGTAAGGCGCAAACTGACGGTACACAAAGTCACCGTGGCGTCTGATGTCGGACCCATCATCAACTTGAGCGGTGCCGAGAATCAAGTGGAAGGTAGCGTGATCGACGCATTGTCGACGATGATGGACTTATCAATAACTTTTGAAAATGGTCGGGCCGAACAGACGAATTTCGATAAATATCGAATCATGCGCGCTTCAGCCTCGCCAGCGGTCGAGGCACACTTCATAGACACCGGTGAATATCCTCCCACAGGTCTCGGTGAACCCGTGTTTCCTCCTCTCGCACCGGCTGTAGGAAATGCAATTTTCGCGGCATGTGGACACCGAGTACGAACGCTTCCGATTAGCGAGGAAGGTTTCTACCTAGCGTAACGCACGAGAATTTCTAGTTTCAGTTAAGCTAAGAAACCACAGGGTCCGTAGTGGTGTCTGATTCAGACACGTACGTGTATGCTAGCTCTTAATGGCATATAAGCGTTTTACTTTTAGCGAACAGGCTTTCCTAGCAAACTACGCGTTGTTCAAAACGCGCTCTTTGAGTGCTTGTGGTGCTGTAGTAAAGGCAAATGCATACGGAACCGGTGCTCGTCGCGTTGTGAGCCTATTGCATCAAGAAGGTTGTCAACACTTTTTCGTTGCCACACCAAGAGAAGGTATCGAAATTCGCGATCTGACCACCGCAAATATCTACGTGCTCTCGGGGCCAATGAACGACACGGCTGTGCAACAGATTACCGAGCACGAATTAATCCCAGTTTTGAACACTCCCGATCAGCTCAAACTATGGGAATCCAATCGAGAATTTCCTTGTGCGATTCACATAGATACTGGGATGAACCGTCTTGGATTTGATTGCAATAGTTTGGATGACCTAGATTTTTCTTCGTTACAAGTTCGTCTTCTAATGACCCATTTGGCATGTGCTGACGAACCCAATCACCCACAAAACGAGATCCAGCTCACTCAGTTCGATAGAGTGAAAACGTATTTTCCCAACACACCGACGAGTATTGGGAACTCAGCCGCTATTCTCATTGGCGAAAAGTTCCAAGGCGATGTGACTCGTGCTGGTATAGGACTATATGGCGGTAACCCATTTGTGAATCAAGAGAGTCCTGTACAACCGGTATGCACTTTGGAGGGACAGGTACTTCAGATTCGAGAAGTACCTCCGAACTCACCGGTAGGGTACAGTGCTTCCTTTGTCTCTTCGAGGCAAACTCGCATAGCAGTTGTAGGAGTCGGTTATGCCGATGGGATATCTCGCGCGCTGTCGAATAACGGATCAGTTGCGTTCCGCGGCCAGCGCATGCCCATAATAGGAAAAGTCTCTATGGATGCGATTCATGTAGACTGTACACAAGTTTCAGATTTAAAAGAAAATGATCTTGTTGAACTTTTCGGTCCTACAATCTCGGTTGATGAAGTTGCGACAAGAACAAATACGATCGCATATGAGATTCTTACTCATGTTGGAAACGCGACTGTGAGGGAATAGAAGCAAGACGGAGAACACATGAATAACTTTCAGTCCAAAGTGAACACGCGAGAAAAGACTTTTCAACAGAACCAACAGGAAAACCAAGAACTCGCTTCAAAACTTAGTTCCTTACTTGACGAAGTCGCACAAGGCGGCACTGAAAAAGCTCGAAACCTCCACTTGAAACGAGGTAAGCTCTTACCGAGGAATCGCATTTCGACTCTGCTTGATCGAGATTCGACGTTTTTGGAATTTTCACCACTTGCTGGCTACCAACTCTATGACGATGTTGTACCCTGTGGCGGTATTATCACCGGCATTGGCAGAATCCACGGAACGCCATGTGTCATCGTAGCTAACGACGCTACGGTCAAAGGAGGTACGTATTACCCGATCACTGTAAAAAAACATTTGCGTGCTCAAACCATAGCTTTAGAGAACAACCTTCCCTGCATTTATTTGGTCGATTCTGGGGGTGCTTTTCTTCCATCGCAAGCTGAGGTCTTTCCTGATCGTGAGCACTTCGGTCGGATTTTCTACAACCAAGCAAATATGTCAGCTTGTGGATTACCACAGATTTCGATTGTGATGGGCTCTTGCACCGCCGGAGGTGCCTACGTACCTGCAATGAGCGATCAAACGATCATTGTCAAGGAACAGGGTACCATTTTTTTGGGAGGTCCACCTTTAGTCAAAGCTGCTACTGGCGAAGTCGTAGGCGCCGAGGAACTTGGTGGCGGTGACGTGCATGCACGACTCTCGGGAGTCGCTGATCACTTATCCGAAAATGACGCACACGCGTTAGCTATCGCTCGCGACATAGTTCGTGATAGCAACTTAAACTACCGACATAGTGTCGAGCTTGAGTCTCCAGAAGAACCACTCTACGATTCCAAGGAGATTTACGGGATTGTTCCTCCTGATACGCGGACACCTTATGATGTGAGAGAAATAATCGCGCGAATAGTGGATGGGTCGCGGCTACAGGAATTTAAACCGCTGTACGGTGAGACTTTGGTCTGTGGTTTTGCGCGCATCTTTGGTTACCCCGTAGCAATCTTGGCAAACAATGGCGTGTTGTTTGGCGAGTCTGCGTTGAAGGGTGCGCACTTCATCCAGCTCGCGGATAGACGTGGAGTCCCATTGGTGTTTTTCCAAAACATCACCGGTTTCATGGTTGGCAAGAAGTATGAAAATTCGGGAATTGCGAAAGAAGGAGCTAAGATGGTTACTGCCGTAGCGTGTACTTCTGTTCCTAAATTTACGGTGATAATCGGCGGTTCTTTTGGTGCAGGTAACTACGCGATGTGCGGACGCGCGTATGACGCGCGAATGTTGTGGACTTGGCCCAACGCCAGAATCTCGGTGATGGGGGGCGAACAAGCTGCAAACGTACTCGCCACTGTAAAGCGAGATAGCCTTTCCGCAAAGGCGAAAACTTGGAAGGAAACCGACGAAGCCGAATTTATCGCCGAGATCCGAGCACAGTATGAACAAGAGGGGCATCCATATTACGCTAGTGCTCGCTTGTGGGACGACGGAGTTATCGACCCCGTGGACACTCGAAGTAATCTTGGTTTAGCATTGCAGTGCGCTACACGCGAATTCTCTGCAAACTCCACCAAGTTTGGAATATTCAGAATGTAAATACTTCACCGAGACGTAGAGGCGGAAGTAATGGGTAGCTCTGTGGTGTACTTTACCTGTCGCAACGCAAACATCGAATTTAGCGTCCCAACTTCTCGTAGTCGTATAAGTTTCTTATAGAGCAACGTCTCGTATGTTGCTACATCTGCGACGACTATTCTTAACAAGAAGTCTGTGTCTCCCGATACGCTGTAGCACTCCACCACTTCTGGGATTGTCGCGACCGACTCTTCAAACTGTTTCAACATTTCGTCGCTGTGGGCTTTCAATTTCACATGGACGAAAACATTAACCTTAAGTTCTAGTAACTGTGCGTCCAACAGCGCGACTTGCTTTCGAATGAAGCCGTCACTTTGAAGTCGCTTGACTCTACGCCAACAAGGCGTAGCTGACAACCCTACTCGAGCACCCAGTTCCTGGATGGAGACGGATGCGTTCCCCTGTAGTTCCTTGAGAATGGAAATATCTAGTCTATCTAATTGTATCGCATTACATACTAAATTATTTAAAGATATTGAAATTATATTTTAATATTTGACAATAAAGAGAAAGTATTGGTGCACATATTTTATTGGTTTTGCATAACATAATATGTCCCCTATGTCTACTCCAATGTTCCTTAAATGAAGCGCCGAGCCGATCTTTTCGAAACTCAACTTTCTGACAAGTATACGATGAAGGAGGGGCCGATATGGATCAACGGGACGCAAGTAATCACGCGGCTGTTGTTAGAACAGAGTCGTCTCGACACAAGGAATGGGCTCAAGACTGCCGGATTTGTAAGTGGATATCGTGGCTCTCCGTTGGGTGGCGTTGATCAGGCGTTAAAGCAAGAATCCAAGCTTCTCAAAGAGCATCGGATCAAGTTCGAACCCGGAGTAAATGAAGACCTAGCCGCGACGTCTGTTTGGGGTACCCAACAAGCCAATATTTACCCAACTGCAAGCTACGACGGCGTGTTTGGTTTATGGTATGGGAAAGCACCGGGTGTAGATCGCTCCGGGGACGTATTTCGTCATGCGAACCGAGCTGGTACGTCAAAATATGGCGGAGTTGTAGCTCTCGTAGGGGATGACCCTGCGTGTAAGTCTTCCACTCTCCCCTCGAATAGCATTGGTGCGCTGCGAGAGTTTCAAATCCCTGTCCTAACGCCAACAGACATTGAAGACCTAATCAATCTAGGACTCGCCGCTTGGGCGCTCTCGCGCTACTCCGGTTGTTGGGTTGCGCTTACTGCGATCACCGCAATCATGGATAGTGCAACTACGCTTCGAACCGAAAAACTGAATTTCTCGTTTGAATGCCCTGAAACAGAAATAGACCCGTACATCCGGCTGATCGACACCCCCCAAGAACAAGAACTACGAATCGCATCCAAAATTGCACTCGCAGCTAGATTTGGTACAGTCAATAATCTGAACCATATAACCGTGGATACGGACAACCCGAAACTCGCTATATTAGGTGTCGGGAAAGCCTACACTGACGTCCGGCAAGCACTTCGATTGATCGGTTTTGCCGACGAGCAAACACTAGCTGCAATCGGCGTTCGAATCGTGAAGATAGGACAAGTATGGCCGCTGGAACCCACACATGTGAAAGAGTTACTGAAAGATGTTCCGGCGATCTTAGTGGTCGAAGGTAAGTATCCCTATCTAGAAGACTCTCTCAAAAGCATCTTGTACGGCAAAGATGCGCCGGACATTGAAGGTCGTAGAACGCGACACGGGAAGGAACTCTTTCCAACAGTAGGAGAAATTAGCTGTGACATGATCGTTCGCGCGCTCATTGATGTATTTCGAGATCACGACATTTCGATTCCGCGATCAGACGTAGCACTAGGTGAACCTTGGGGAAGTACGCACACGCCTGCTAATGCGTCTCGATTACCGCTGTACTGTCCAGGATGTCCGCACAGCGTCTCAACAAAAATTCCAGAAGACAGTCGAGCACTCGCAGGGATTGGATGTCATTACATGGTTCAATGGATGGATCGCAACACGCACACCTTTACTCACATGGGCGGTGAGGGTGCAAACTGGATCGGTCAAGCACCTTTTGTTGATGATCGACACATCTTTGTGAATCTGGGAGACGGTACCTACTTCCATTCTGGTCTTATGGCGATTCGCGCCTGTGTGGCCGCAGGGGTGAATGTAACCTACAAGATTCTGTACAACGACGCCGTTGCAATGACTGGTGGACAAGCTGTTGAAGGTGATCTCACTGTAGATGACATTGTGCGGCAGGTACTCGCAGAAAATGTTTCAGCGGTGCATATCGTGACCGATGATCCGCGACGCTATGAAGAACGAAATTACGAAGTTAGCCATCGCGACGAATTAAATAAAGTACAAGAACAGTTACGACAAGTTAAAGGGTGCACCATTTTGATCTACGATCAAGTCTGCGCCAACGAATTACGTCGACGGCGAAAGCGTGGTGTAATACCAAAGAAAATGAAACGCGTCGTAATCAATGACGCAGTTTGCGAAGGTTGCGGCGATTGCACACGAGCTTCGATGTGTAGCGCGATCGAGCCAATCGTGACGGACCTCGGTGTGAAGCGCAAGATTAACCAGACTGCGTGTAATCAAGATCTGAGTTGCATGCAAGGTTATTGTCCAGCGATGATCGAAATTGAAGCCGAGCTTGTCGAACCCAAAACTGTGCAGATAGATTTGAGTTCCCTTCCGAATCCTAGCGTAGCGCTTCCGACAAGTGCAAACATATTGGTCGCGGGAGTCGGAGGAACCGGTGTGGTGACGTTGAGTCAGGTACTAGGTATGGCAGCCACTATCGAGGGTAAACATGCTTCAAATCTTGACATGACGGGACTCGCACAGAAGGGAGGCGCAGTCTTTGCGAACGTCCGCATCAGCGACAATGAGGTTCTTCGCACCCAAATCTCTGAGCGTGAAACCGACGTGCTCCTCGGTTCCGATCTTGTTACCTCTCTATCCCAAGAATCTGTGACCACGCTCGACAACACTCGAACCAACATTGTGGTGAATACACATCTCGTCCCTACATCGAAGTTCGTGCTTCAACGCCAAGCAGATGTTGAAAATTCTGAGCTAGTAAATCAGCTAGCCTCTTTTGGCCAAACGCTGAAAACCATTGACGCAGACAGGCTCTCCGTTAGAGTCAGCGGTGCCAGCACAACTGCGAATATGACTTTGCTTGGCTACGCTTGGCAGTTAGGGTTGATTCCGTTGAAGGCAGCCAGTATCGAACAAGCTTTGAAAATCAACGCCACCCTTGTCGAGAAGAACATCTTAGCATTTCGCGCGGGTCGCAAGTTCGCACTTGACTCTAACTTTCTCGATATCTCAGGTCAACCTGAAGAAGCAATGTTTCCAAAGGTCGAACGAACACTACCCCAGCTCATCGACGATCGAATAGAGTTCTTAACAGAATATCAAGATGCGAAGTACGCTACCCGTTTACAGACTTTCGCAGAAAAGATTCAGAATGTCGAAAAACAAGTCGAGGGAGATTCCGAGACACTTTCTAGGCTTGCTATCGAGACTTATTTCAAATTACTTGCGACTAAAGATGAGTACGAAGTCGCAAGGTTACTGACGCATCCAAACTTTCAACGGTACATGGATGACCAATTCACTAACGTCCAGAGTTTTCAATTCGCGTTCGCGCCGACCTGGTTACCGCGTGCACAAAAATCAAAGGTTCGTGTGCACGGTTGGGTACGCGTGTTCTTGAGACTACTAGCAAAGCTCAAAGTGTTACGAGGAACGGTCCTGGATCCCTTCAAACATATCGAAGAACGAAAATTTGAACGAAAGCTCCTGCGTGACTTTGATGAATTGATGAATTCATTGTGTGCAAATTTGAATGAAGAAAATTTCTCCACCGCTGTCGAACTCATACGATGTTACAGTGAAGTGCGTGGCTACGGACACGTGAAGCAATCGTCTTGGGATCGAGTTGCTGATCGCGTTCAAGAACTAAAAAATACGATCATTACATCGCCCGAGAAAGCGACCGAAATAGACTCGGTTGAAGTTTAGGTCTACTTATAATTTTTCGTAATTGATTTGGAGTCTAACACGATAGTACCTTTGATCCGTCGCTTCGCTTTAATCGCGAGTTTTGCGTTGCTAGGATTGTTCGTTTTCAGTGCGATTGGCGACGAAGAAGAAGAATGGAAACGACGTGAAGCCATCGCGGCAAACCTAAAGCCGTTCGGTAAACTCTGTCTAATCGGAGAAGACTGCGGTACAGTTAGCGTCATCGATCCGGACAGAATGCCGCGCGGTACCGGACTCTCTGGTAAGGGCGTGTACGACAAATATTGTTTTGCTTGTCATGATGAAGGTGTAGCAGACGCTCCGCTCGTGGCCTCCGAAGCGTGGGATCCAAGAGTTGCTCAAGGTTACGACGTTTTACTTCAACACACCAAGGATGGCTTCGGGGAAGAAATGCCCCCAATGGGCACCTGTGTGGATTGCACCGACTCAGAGTTAGAGGCCGCGATTCGATACTTAATCACCGGCGAAGAAGAAACGGAAACGGAAGAAGACACCGAAGACGAAGAGTCGTAGTTGACTTTTGCTTCGGGACGCATCACCTAGTACAATACTGGTAAGATTCAAATTGACGCTGTAGGGCAATTTGTTCAAAAAAGGAGGACCCCAATGAGCAGACTACCTAAGCTAGTCCAAATGCACTTGGCTGTCGTGTGCGCATTCTTCGTAATCACTCAAAGTGTAAAGGGTGTTGAAGCTGAAGCAAACGTGACACTAAGTTCGGACTATTCATTCCGCGGCGTGTCGCAAACTGGTTTAGACCCTGCGATTCAAGGTGGCTTTGACATCGCATTGGACAATGGTTTCGCCATTGGCACATGGGCATCAAACGTGAACTTTAACTCTGAGACCTCGATGGAACTCGATCTCTATGCATCATGGACATCTGATACGATCGGAGATTTATTTACGATCAGTGGGAGCATTATTCGATTCGAATATCCCTCGGAAGGAGACATTTTGGACTATATGGAGTTTTCCATTGGCGTCAATGTTTGGAATACTTCGTTCGGTTTGAACTTCTCAAATGAATACTTCGGTGCAAATGGTCCATCATTTATCTATCCATTCGTCGGTGTAAGTTGGGAGCAAGAAGACCAGTTTTCTGTCGCCGCCCACATCGGTTGGAGTAGCGTCGACTCCGACAATTTTTTCGGACCGGGTGAAGACAGTTACATGGATGCGAGCCTCAGTGTTACGGTTCCGATCGCCGAATTAGATGTTACAGGTTCGTTGGTTGGTTCGACCTTAGATGACCCCAGCGCTGAATTTCGTTTTATACTGTCCCTCGGCAAGAGTTTCTAACGTATCCGAGACTCTCTAACGACATCACTTTAGCCCTACGGCTACAGACCAATTACGTGTTCGTGCACCTGAACCGTTTGTTCTCGTCTCTCTGCTAACAGGACCCACACCAGTGCTTGCAGAAGAACTTGCCCTCGCACCAATAACAGAAGCGGAGTGGAAGAAAATGTCCGAACTCATTGGGGAACTCCGCAAGATTCAACGAGACAATCTTTTCGTGCCAGTTGCCCGTTTGCAGCTACATTACGCGCTGAATCAAATCAAGCAAACCGATGCAAACGATGACACAGAACTGAGCAGATTGCGAAAATTTGCCAGAGGTGTTGCATATAACATAGCAGCATTCACTTGGCCAGGTTGGGATGACATGGGGCCGATAGCAAGTGAAGATCAGGAACTAGGGTTGTCGGCAGCACGGGTCGCGCTAGAGTTCGCGAATCAAGCTGAAGATATCACATTTAACGCACTGTGGATCAATGGCGCGCACGAGTTGAACGCCAAAAACTTTAATGTTGCAATTGAATTCTTCGAAAAAGCGAGAAACAAAGCAGACGAAGCAAGCGGGAAGAAAATGGCTTCTGGTTGGATCGCGTTGACCGAACTTCTTGAAGATGCGACCCAAAAGAAACGGACGCGACTGAATGATACAATCGCTGAACTCCGGCAATCGGACGAAGAAAATGGAGATTTCTTCGCACAGCAGATTGAAACCGCGCTGAACGTTTATACACGAGACGAATAACCTCTCGTATTGACCCAGCTTCCCGGAAGGAGAAGCTTAAAAAATAGGTTCGCAGAGAATCAAGATTGCCTGGATACCACTTCAACAAGCTGCTATCACTCGGTTGGAATTCTTAATTCGATGAGCAAGATTCACATCAAGACTTGTTCTGGTGCTCATCCTGACTTGCCCAGAATTTTGGATTTCGTATCAGCATTGCGCCGACGATAGTCACCGCTGCACCGATAACAAACATCTGTAAGAACGCCATCGTAATGCGTAGAAACGGATTGGCAAAAGCTTCGACTATTTTTCCATTCCGCGCCATTAATTCCGCTATTTCAACCGCGTTCGCGCCTTCGAGTTGAGCTCTTTGGATCAGATTTTGAGACACCTCTCGAGCAAATTGATAATCAGTTGAAAAGTAATAGACCTCCCAAGCAATGCAATATATCAGACTTGCGAGAGCAACTATTCCAAATCCTACAACTATACCCTGTGGTAATGAAATTGTTCTACTTGGCATCCGGTCGCGAACGCGTTTAATTCCAAATAAACAAAAAAATAACACAACCGCAATAGTGACATATTTGATCGCTAGAGCGAACAGGGTCGGTTGAGTTGGATCCCCAACTGTAGTCACTAGTAACGTCAATGCAGCCACGATTAACCCAGCGATGAGACCGAGCAGCAACACAGTTCTAAACATGCTCAAGATTGTAGTGGTACGACTCTTGCATAGAATGCTTTTTATCAAGTACGATGTTCTCTCGATTACTGGATACCTGAGGCGGCAAGATTTCAAATTGTGTTCCAATAACTCTACTCGAAAGAACTTTACCCTGACACCGATTGTTCGCATACTATTGAGGTCTTAGTTCCATGCGATATCACTCTCACAACTTGAAGTCTGTGTTGTTAGCGTTCGTGCTTGCATTTTTCTTCGGTCCTTTTGGTATGTTTTACGCTGGGGCTGGTTGGGGCTTTCTTGCCATACTGTTGACCTTTCTGTCAATGTTTATAGGTTGTGCAATCTCCGCAATCGTTGGTGGCGGTGGCGGCTGGTTTGAATTAGCCGACTTTGGCCCATTTGTTCTCGTAATTGGACTCGCCCTTGGCTATGGTATGATGCACCTATTATTTCTCGTCGTTAGTCCTGTGGTGGTACACTATAAACGCCAAGATCAACTAGACGAACTCGACGAATTTGAGGCGAAACAAGCGCGAGCGGCGAATCGATATCGACCCAAACGTCGTCGATACTCATACACCTAAACTTCGCGCCGAGTCAATAACACAGTTAATCGGTTGATTGGGTTAATCGACACTACTTCTGCTAAAAAAATTTACCACACTACGTAGCACCGACCGGAGAAGTTTCTGGGTGATAGTATCACTTCAGTACGGTAAATCTGGATTACAGGTCACTCTACCACCGAACAGTCGAGTGTCGATAGTCGAGAAACCGTCTATACCAGTACTTCGAAATCCCGCTCGCACAATTAATTCTGCGCTAGATTCTGGGGTAGATTCGCCGTCCCTGAGACAACTCGCGTCGCAGTGCAGAACCGCATGTATATTAGTTTGCGATATCACACGCCCAGTACCGAATCAAGAGTTACTCCCGCCGATAATCGAGACCTTACTTAACTCAGGAATCGCGCACGACAACATTCTGCTGTTAGTAGCGACCGGGCTACATCGACCCAATGAAGGAGAAGAGCTCCAATCGATTATCGGAAACGACCCAATATTGAATTCAATTCCTGTCGCAAACCACGTTGCTCGATCGGACCATTCGCACGTAGATTTGGGTTATAGCAGCCGTCAAACTCCGGTGAAATTAGATCGGAGATTTGTAGAAGCAGAATTAAAACTGGTTGTGGGATTGGTTGAACCGCACTTTATGGCGGGATTTTCCGGTGGTAGAAAAGTGATCGTACCAGGGATTGCGCATGAAGACACGATTCGAACCCTACACAGCTCAAAATTCCTGAGCGATCCAAACTGCGCGGTGTGCAAGGTGGCGGAGAATCCGTTACACGCAGAATTGCTAGAAATTGTGGAGCAGTTGCGCCAACATAGTTGTTCGAGTATTTACGGTGTAAATGTTGTCATCGATGCAAATCGCCAACTAGTCTTTATGAATTTCGGAGAGGTTGAGACTAGTCATGAAGAAGCTATGGATTTTTCTCGTCGGATGTCGATCGTCGCGCTGGATCGCCAATTTCCGATCGTATTGTCTACTGCCGCTGGTTTCCCACTAGATCAAACTTTCTACCAGGCAATTAAGGGAATAGTAACTCCACTCGATATTGTCGAGCCTAATGGTACTCTAATTCTTGCGGCCGAGTGTAAGGAGGGACTGGGGTCGCAACCTTTTCAACAAGCACAAGAGAAGCTGTGTCTGAATGGGACGGATGCCTTCTTAAGGGCACTAAGCGAAAAAAATCAAGCAGACATCGACGAATGGAGTACCCAAATGCTAGCATTGGCCCGACAACGCGCTCGCATCATGCTTTACAGCGAAGGTTTAACCGAAGCGCAATTTGAACTTACAGGAACGCAAGGGATACCTTCAATCGAGACAGGCTTAGAAATCGCAGGACATGCTATCGAACCACTTGAGATTGCAGTGATCCCTGAGGGACCGTACGTAGTTCCACAACTGAGCACGTAACCAACTCAACCAGAAATGACAAAAGGCTTCTTGCTGCTAGGTTGGTTTAAAACGTGAACGCGGTCACTTACGATTCTTGCTCCTTCAGCTCCCTATCCAGAGCTCTAGATGGAGTAGTGAATTTTGAAGAAAAAGTACCGACCGGGAGTATCAAAGGTACGCACGTCGGTATTGTCATTTAATCCATCGAGCGAGAGAGGTGGGTCTTCATTCAATAGATTGTTAATGCCCCCAGACAGTGAGAGTCTGTAATCAGTGAGGGCTATACTTGCAAATACATTGTGGTACGCTCGTCCTTCGACAGTCCGTTGCAAAGTGTTTCCTGTCAAAAAGTCGGTGAAGTCCTCCTCTGCTTCTCCGATCGTTCGAAGTTGGTAAATGAAATTTAGATTTTCATGCTTGATTGAAACTCTTAAGCTACTTCGATACTTAGTGAAGTAGCCGTCTAGATCGTCCACAAACCTCCCGGTGAGATCGGTGGTGGTCATATCTGCGCGTGTGATAAGATATTCACTCAACAGTGAAGCTTCATAACGAAGAGAAATCTGGCCGAGGAAACTATTCGACCAATCATAAGCCAGTGCTAAATCCCACCCGCTCGTGTCAACACCGCCGACATTGGTCACGGTGTTCTGAACATTTACCGGGTTCCCAGCAAGCGCTCCCGTGCTGAATCGCTCAATTAAGTGACAAAAGTTACCTGTCGATGCGCATTGAGTGAGAATGAAACTCGTACCTAGGGTAGTCAGAGCATCAGTAAGTGCTACATCGAACCTATCTATAGTGAGGGAAAAGCTCGTGTTTGGACGATACACCAATCCAAAAGTTTGAATTTCTGCCGTCTCGGGTTGTGCTGCCGAATTTCCTCCAATCGTAGTTCGGATTTGTGTCGATATCGGTTGAAATCCAGTAGCTGGCACACCGTCATCAATACAAAACTGGGTAGGATTTTGTGAGCATGGATCGACTAAAGCAGGATATTCAAAGCCATTGCCACCAAACAGATTTGAAATCGATGGTGCGCGGAAAGCTTGAGAATAAGTGGTTCGAATCGCCAAGCTCTTGATAGGTCGATATTTCAAGCCAAATTTTCCATTGGTGGTCTCGCCGAATGAATCGTAATCGGAGTAGCGCAAGGCAAAGTTTGTTTCTAACAAGTCAACAAAGTCCGATTGCGCAATTAGTGGTACATTGAGTTCAGCGTAAATTTCGTTGGTAGAATAGCTGCCCGATGTCGGTTTGCGAGGAAAGCCCGTTGCAGCATCTCCTAGAGTATTTACCAGCGAATCTGGCTGGTCCACCGCACGTTGTTCCCGCCACTCCCAGCCAGCTGCTAAACCAATTGGACCCACTTTTCGAGTTACTAAAGTTGAATTTACTATATTGAAGCCGAACACGCGCTGGTCTTGTATGCTTGACTGATTGTCGATGAATGTCAAATAGTTGAGCATGTCTCGAGTAACGCTGTTCTCTCTAAATACGTCTAGAACTACGCAGTTGTCAGTATCGCTAGCGCACTTTGGATTCCCGTCTGCATCAAGAACCCAAGCCCCAGTTTCATCTCGAAGTGAAGGCCCTACCGCATTTGCGACTTTATGCAAGTTGTACACCCTTCCAAAGTGCCCATTTGAAGTAGTTTCTCCAAACGCGTGGTATGCATCCCATTGCCAGTCCCCTGCCCATCCTTCGATGCCTATCGTCACTTGTTTGGTTTGTGTGAGAATGTCTTGAACTCTTGCACCTCCTTCGACCATACGTCTGCGCCAATCGGGAACGTCTACACCGAATGGATTGTAGAAGTTGTCCTTGCTATAAGGTGCGTCATAGGCAAAGAATGCAAGTGGTGCCAGCGGTGTGGGTGCAATTTTTTGGTTTCCATCCCGATTGAGGTAACTTGCCGAGATAAACGTCCGAACCTCTTTCATTCCTAAGAAGTCCCGCAGCGAACGATCCCCAAAGAACATCATGCTCCATCTAGTACTAGGTTGTCGTTGGTGATTTACGGGCGCAAAGTTGTAGGAATCTCCTCCGAAGAAACTGAAGGGGCGAAAATCACCAAACTCTGGACCTCGGGTAAGATCGAAGTCTTCGCCATCGTCGGTAAATACATAGCGTCCCCAAGGAGGCGCAGTACTACCCAAAAATATCACTTCATCACCAAAGTAGGCTAAAGGCGTTGCAGCCCACTCGCGATCGCAAGCACAGATAGCTTGTTCATCAACGTAGCCTGCAAAAAAAGTAAACGCACTACTGTCATCGCTGCCGCCAACAGTTACATCAACAAGATTCCTCGCACCGTCGCCTTCTTGGGTCACTCCCGTTTGTATATTCACAACTAAGCCCTGAAAATCTCGTCGCGTAATGATGTTTACCACTCCAGCGACTGCGTCGGATCCATAAATCGCGGATGCCCCATCTTTAATGACTTCAATCCGTTCGACGATGGAAACTGGTACGGTGTTGAGGTCAACCGCGCTACTTATGCTTGTCGCCGACAGTCCCGTAGTACTTGGAGGCAGTCGTCGACCGTTCATCAAGACTAAAGTACGCGTCGAACCCAGACCGCGTAAAGAGATTTGATTTGTTCCGTCGCCGTTGTAATTAACCTGCGTTGTCTGAGCGCCACCAGCAACTGATGGGATTTCACGTAGTAGTTGACCTACTGATGTCTGACCTGATTCTGAGATGTAAGCAACATCAAGTACTTGGACTGGACTAGGTCCTTCCAACTCTGATTTGCTAATTCGAGACCCGGTAACAACAAGCT
Source organism: Gammaproteobacteria bacterium (assembly GCA_009840305.1). Lineage (GTDB taxonomy): Bacteria > Pseudomonadota > Gammaproteobacteria > Pseudomonadales > Azotimanducaceae > Bin55. The sequence continues at coordinate 537,177 of VXNY01000024.1, forward strand.
CTTCAAGTTCTTGCTCTGTTGCGCTTGTGTCTTCTGTTTCTTGTGTATGTACCGACAGAGCAAGGAACACTAAGACACTCAACCTAAACTGTAGGGGAACTCGAAAGACGCTCTCCCGATTTGTAGTGAAAGCTCTAGCCGAATACTTTCCCAGTGACCTATTCGTACCGTAATTAAGAGTCGCGGAATACAAAACTTTTAACTCATCTCCTTTTTCGTACGCGGTTTAATTATCGACTGCGATGCAGGGTATTCTATATCTCGACACAAAGCCTACTAAGTTTGTGCTTATAGAACTGTGAACACCATAACCACCCTCAAGACACTTCCAGTCCCACGCATGAAATGAACTAGGTTCAACCCAAGAGATCATGTTTCCAAGTAGGAAGTGCAAAAAATAGGCACATGTACATGTGCCTATTTCAGAAAGCTTAGGTTAAGACTTTTGGCTACATCGAATAATTTATCTTGAAGTAGAAGTAGCGACCGGCCGTATCAAAAGTCCTTACATCCGTATTGTCATTGAAACCATCCAAAGATAACGGAGGTGTTGCGTCCAACAAATTGTCGATGCCACCAGAAAGAACGATGTTGTGTTCTGGTAGGTCGAGATTTGCGTGAATGTCATGATATATACGACTTTCAACCGTTCTCTCTAACGTTTCGCCCGTGGCAAAGTCCGTGTATTCTTCTTCAGCTTCACCGATCACTCTCATTTGGTAGCTAAAGGTGAGGGCATCGCGTGTCAATACGACACTAGTACTACTTCGATATTCTGTGTAATATCCTCCGAGATCGTCGGAGAAGCGACCAGTCAAGTCGTCGGTAGTATTGTCCGCACGAGTAATTAAATATTCACTCAGAAGAGAGGCTTCGTAGGTGATTGAGACATCGCCTAAGAAAGTCTCGCCCCAATCGTAATAAGCACCGATGTCCCAACCACTAGTGTCTACTCCGCCAACGTTGGTGATAGTGTTCACAACGTTTATCGGATTACCTGCGTTCGGGCCGCTCGTGAAACGCTCAACAAGATTACAGAAATTACCCGTCTCGGCGCACTGTGTCAGAATGAAGCTTGCTCCAAGTGTCGTCAGAGCATCTGTCAGAGAAACGTCAAAGCGATCGAGCGTGATTGAAAGACCCTCTATAGGTTCAACAACCACGCCATAGGTTAGAATGTCGGCTGTTTCTGGTTGTGCTGTAGGATTGCCACCTACAGTGGTACGAATCTGAGTAGAAATAGGTTGGAATCCAGTCTCAGGTACTCCATCAGCGATACAGAACTGCGTTGGGTTCTGAGAACACGGATCAGCGAGAGCTGGGAATGAAAATCCACTGCCCCCGAAGAGGTTAGAGGTTGATGGAGCACGGAAAGCTTGAGAAAAGGATGTCCGCAGCAATACGTTATCGACAGGTCGATACTTCAATCCAAATTTCCCATTCGTGGTAGCACCGAAGGAGTCGTAATCAGAATAACGGAGTGCCATGTTCGTCTCTAGGAGTTTAAACAAGTCTTGGTTTGCGATGATAGGAATATTTAGTTCCGCATAAAGTTCGTTTACGGTATACCCTCCAGAAGTCGGTTTTCGAGGCGTACCGGTCGCTCCACTACCCAAGGCGTTGACCTGCGAGTCTGGTACATCTGCTCCTCGTTCCTCGCGCCATTCCCAGCCAAACGCCATGCCAACTGGACCGGCATCTCGCTCCATAATCGCAGGATTGACAAAGTTTACAGCATAGATTTTTTGGTCTTGTAAACTGGATTGATTGTCGACAAACGTGATGTAATCAACCATTGCTTGAGTCACACTGTTCTCACCAAAAGTGTTTAGCACTACACAGTTGGCGGTATCGTTCGCACACATCGGATTGCCATCAGAATCTAAGACCCAGTTACCATCAGCGTCTCTTAGCGACGGTCCAACGGCATTTGCAACCTTTTCAAGGTTGTAAATGCGACCGAAGTGTCCCTCGGAAGCAGTTTCGCCGAAAGCATGGTATGCATCCCAATGCCACGAATTAAGCACTCCATCAAATCCGATAACAATTTGTTTAGTTTCGGTGAGGGTATCTTCAGTTCTAGAACCATCTTCGACCATACGTCGGCGCCAATCTGGAATGTCAGCTCCAAACGGGTTGTAGTAGTTATCTTTGCTGTATGGTGCGTTATATGAAAAGAATGCTAAGGGCGCGAGTGGAGTTTCCGCGAGTTTTTGATTGCTATCGCGGTTCAAATAACTGGCACGTACGAACACTCGAACATCCCCTAAAACAGGGAAATCTGAAAGTTCTTGGTCACCGACAAACATCATGCTCCAACGGATACTCGGTTGTCGTTGATGATTTGAAGGAGCGAAGTTGTACGAATCGCCTCCAAAGAAGCTGAAAGGACGGAAATCACCAAATTCAGGACCACGCGTGAGGTCCATAGCTGTTCCGTCTTGGGTAAATCGATAGCGTCCCCAAGGAGGTGCTGAACTTCCTAAGAAAATTACATCACCACCAAAGTACGCTAACGGCGTAGCGGCCCAATCCCTATCACAAGCACAGATGCTGGATTCATCAACGTATCCGGCATATGCCATGAATGAGCCGTTGTCAGAACTTCCGCCGATCGTTAAGTCGACTACGTTACGAGCGCCGTCCCCTTCTTGTGTGATCCCGCTCTGAACGTTCATTTCCATCCCTTGGAAATCTCGTCGTGTAATAATGTTTACTACACCCGCAACCGCATCGGAGCCGTAAATTGCTGAAGCACCGTCCTTAAATACGTCAATTCGATCAACCATAGAAACGGGAATCGTGTTCAGGTCTACTGCACTACTAAGGTTTGTCGAGGCTAAACCAGTGGAACTTGGTGGAAGCCGTCGACCGTTCATTAACACCAAGGTACGTGTCGAACCCAAACCTCGTAAAGAAATTCTGTTCGTTCCGTCGCCCCCGTTGTTGATTTGAGTAGTCTGAGCACCACCTGCTACCGATGGAATCTCTCGTAGCAATTGGCCAATAGAGGTTTGTCCTGACCTTGCGATTTCATAACGCTCAAAGATTTGTACAGGGCTTGTGCCTTCCAAATCGGTTCGCACAATGCGCGATCCGGTGACGACAACTTCTTCAATCTCTTCAGATGCTTCATCGTCGTTCGCATCCTGTGCGAACACACCGAGACTTAAAAAGATACCGCCAAGAATTAGCAAAATTGTTTGTATTCGAGAATGTAAACGTTGGTCTAACATCAATTTCTCCTATCAGTGGTTGGACTATTAGTTCAGAGCACTAATGTCATTGTGAGAATTTCACCAAATCCAATTAAATTTCATGTCATGGTTCTGTAACCATTATACGTTGCAATTAACCACTCTCATTCGTCGTGAACGCACGAAATCAACGGTATTTTCTTGGTTTGTTGTTGCTATTCTCACACTTTACAGTAGTGAGTATTCCTTGGTCCGATTTCGACACTCTAAGCGCTAAGAAAGTTCCAACCTGTTTCGTGCTACTACAAGATTGAACGTGAAAAATACCGCTGACCAAATGCGCTCGCAATCAAGGATTAAGCCTCGAAACGCAACAATATTTCTCAGGATGTGATACGGAGAAACTAGGAAACGACCCCAGTTTGACCGTTGCCTCGTTAGCTAGTATCGCGTTCAATACCGAAATTGCTTGTAATCATTCGAAATCACTATGGACTTGCACAAAATTTAAGTAGGCTTAGTACTCTTGAAAACCGGACTCTTTCAAAATCAGGTCTTCTTCATCATCGAAACGCTCTTCTCTCGCTCTCAATATTTCCCTTAAAGGACGGGCGTACTTCAACTCGCCTCCCTCAGAAACGTACTCAATCGCCTCCTCTAGTTCGATGGGATCATACTCTTTCCGAGCGTTTTTCTCGCCAACAGATTCCTCCAACAACAGAAAAGCTTTTGCTTGATGCTGCAAACGCTCTGTGAACGTCAATTCGCTCCTAAACCATCCCGTGTGAGAACCCAAATGACGGTGCATCAGCAGTGGATTCCTTTCCATTACATAGTCATTGAATTCACTACTGGTGAATATACCCAACGGAAAACTCTGAATTGCCCAGGAATCTCCACACTTCGCTGCAATTTTCATCAACGTGTCATGAGTGCGATTAATCTGCTGAAACATGCGATCACGACTAACGTTCCACGTCATCGTAGTAGGTTGCTTAGGTGGTGGAGGCGTTTCACTGTCCGGTAGCAGCGAGTAACCCCACGGCTCGCACTCGTATCGTAACCAGATAGTGTGTAAAAATCCTTTTTCTAAACGTTGCCGGGCAATCTCTCGTTGCGCACCGTCTTCGATTTCTTTCTCTATAACTTCTAGTGCAGCCTCGTACCCGCTTGAGCTTTCACTTTTGAAAACTCCGCCAATGTCGGGATGATTGATGAGAATCAACATCTGTTGCATCGAGACGTTGCATGCTTCAAGAAAAGTTGCATATTTAAACATCCCTCGAGCCTCACACTGTTTTGCTAGGTTTGCTTGAATCCCAATGCTCGTCTGTTTGCTCAGTTCCATGCACTCGTCTTCTCGAGTGACTTGCCGAAAACGCGAAATGTTTCGATGGAGGTTTCCATCGAAGATATCCCGCCAATACGGTATGTCTTTTGTTAGGAAATCCGCATAGCTATAAGGCAAGATCCGTGGTCGAGAGTTAGCTAGCTTCACCGGGAGTGGTTTTAAACCTTCGACCCGATCGTAATAGTGCAATATGCTATAAGCCCAAACTGGCTCGTTGAGAAAGTACCTTTGAAGTGCTTCAAGACACTCTTCGTCTTCTAGAATCTCGAATCTGTTGATCGGAAGACACTTCTTTAGTGCTTGTTGCCACGCATCTTGGTGCTCTTCACTCTCCTCGATATGGGCAGTTGGATCTGCAGGAACAGTAAAGTCCCCCATGTTCCAGAAAGTATTGAACGTCGAGCCAGATATCGAGTTTGCAACTAAAAAAAACGCCACACAGAACCCGAATAAAACTCTCCTTAGCATTCTTTAATTCCTCTCAACAGTAGATCAAGACTGAAATTGCAAATACACGAGGTACCGCGGATTCGAAGATCGACAAAAATCCTGTTTAACCGTCATAAATATGGGTAGACGTGCAGTCGTAAGAGTTTCATCAAAACAGCTCGCCTTTCATTTCCTTCAACAGCTCATCTTCTTCATATTCCTGCAACCACTTATTTGCCTCCTCTAGTACTTCGGCGCGGGAGGGTGGTGGCCGCAATTTTCCGCCATCCTTGACATATTGAATTTCTTCTGTTAGTTTCGTTGGATCATACTCTAGACGCGCAAGTTTTTCGCCGCTTTGTTCGACAAGCAGGAGATAGGCCTTCGCGCGATGACGAGCTTCTTCTTGCCAGGTAAAATCATAGCCTGTTCCCTTTCCCAAAGTACGATGCATCAACAGCGGGTACTTCTTCATTATGTCTTGGTTGAACTCACTGGTCGAACTACCAAGTGGAAAGCTCCGGATAGCCCAGTCATCACCACTCTTTGCTGCAATTCTTAGGACGTGGTCGTGCGTAATATTGCGCATAACAAAGTCTTTGTCCCGTCGTAGCATCCTCGCACTCATTTCTACACGCTTCTTGAAATCATCGTTCGCAAGTCTAGGTAAGAATTCATAACCGTGTTGCTTGCACTCTTCTGCAACCCAGTAGGCTTGCAAATATCCCTTTTCCATTCTTCGCTTGGCTGAAGACCGTAAAGCTTCATCAGAAACCCATTTGTCAAGACTTTGAAAACTGACTTCATACTGATTTAAACCGCTTAGTTCCGTTCCCTCTGGAAATGTTTGCTGAAGAAAGTCCATTCGTTGCTGAGCATCGTTGCACGCGTTGAGGTAACTCGCGTATTTAAACAATTCTCGAGCTTTACAATGTTCTGCCTTAGTTTCATGGATCCCGAGAGTGTTTGCGTTAGCAAGGTCCATGCATGACTCGTCCGATACAACTTGCAGAAATGTCTTTTGCCGTTGTTCAATCTGACCATCAAAGATGTCTCGCCATAAGGGTACATTACTGTCCAGAAAATCTGCGTGGCTATGATCATCACGTTGACCGAACCGACGTATGAAGACGGGAACCCACCCGTCGTAGTTGTCGTAGTAGTACATTCGGTGGTAAACCCATACAGGTTCGTTGGAAAAGTACTGCTCTGCGAACAACAAACAGGACTCACTCAAAGAATCCCTAGTATCGATCGGCGTACATTGTTCAACCAGACGATTCCAAGCCTCAACTTGGATATCTGAGATTTTCAGGAACGGTTCTTGCTCTGGTCTGACTTCGAATCTCTCGTAATGGACGAGCATTGGTTTGAAATCGGTGCTCTGGGCTATCACAGACACCGAAAAGACAGTGTAAGCCAACAGTCCAATAAAAGTGCGTTTGGTCATCCGTGCCGCCACATCCGGCAAGTTCCAGCTTGTGTTACAATTGATCCCTATATTTAGTCTTGGTTTCAAGGGGATTTGTTCTAAACCCTTCAGGACTTTGACTTATTGTACGACAATACTGGCGATCGAACCTCGCAAATTTGTTGGAGGATCGTGTGTTTGACATCTTTACTGGGCTAATGATTTGTTGCTTGCTACAGTTCACCAACGCAAAGTACAGTCTACGTTCAGCGCGCACAAATTCTCGATCCTAAACTGTCCCAGATCCTTGCAGCTGTACCTTGCAGTTTCAATTTCTAGTTCTCTCGTCTCCCGTGAATAAGCGAACTCACTCTGTTTCCGTCGTCACCAAGCACTAAAAGGGGAAATTTTTATGAACAACTCTACTGCTATTGGAAGAATGGATCATATCGGAATCGCTGTTCGAAGCATTGATCAAGCACGTACGTTCTATGAAGACCAACTTGGTGCAACGTTCGTTCGCGAGTTTGTGCACTTCAGCGGAGACTTCAAACTTGGAATCTTTGATCTCGACGGTTTCTGCATTGAACTAATTGAGCCTATCAACCCAGATGGCTTTCTTGCAAAATTCATTGAGAGAAAAGGGGAAGGAATCCACCACATCACTTTACAAACTCCAAATTTACCCGAACAGTGCCATCGCTTGGAAGAAAATGGCGTTCGCGTAGTAGATAAAAACTTTGATCGGGACACTGGTGGTGTCGACGCGTTTATTTCACCCAAGAGCTCGCATGGAGTGCTCATTCAACTTGGAGAGAATCTGGGTCCGTTAAACACGGTTCCTTTTTGGGAGAAAGATTAGCCTACACTTAAAACCCAATTAAAGGCGTTTTTGTCCCACTTCATAGAATACCTCAAAATACTAACTGTACAAACACTTGTGCGTTTCGAGAAAAATTTAGTAGGCATAGTTAACTTGTGCATGTAGTAGCACTACGCGAACAATGGCCAGGTGAATATCGAATCGCGCTCGTTCCCGCGATTGCTAAAAAACTGGTGAGTCTCGGTTGTACGGTGACGATACAACACGGATTGGGCGACTCCGCAGGGTTCACCGATCAACAATATCTGGAAGTCAACGCGCACATCGGTCATGACGTTGAAGAAATTCTAAAGCATGCGGACTTAGTTTTTAGCGTCCGACCACCGTCCGATCAACGCGTCTCACTCATGCGTCGCGGTACGGTCCATCTAAGCTTTCTAGACCCGTTTCAAAACACCGGATTGATGCAAAAGCTCGCATACCACGGGGTTACCGCCGTTTCGTTGGAAATGATTCCTCGTACTACGCGAGCACAGAAAATGGATGCTCTTTCGTCCCAAGCGAACTTGGCAGGTTATGCGACGGTTATCGTCGCAGCGTACCACTTGCCGCGCATATTTCCAATGATGATGACTGCCGCAGGCACTTTAGCTCCAGCACGGGTATTTGTTATCGGGGCTGGAGTAGCTGGATTACAAGCCATTGCGACTGCTCGTCGACTGGGTGCTAGAGTCGATGCGTTTGACACTCGGCCTGTTGTCGCCGAGGAAGTTCGTTCTCTAGGTGCCAGATTTGTCGAAATCGACGTTGGTGCGACCGAACAAACTCAGCAAGGATATGCTCGTGAACTCACACCGGAACAAATCAAATTGCAACAACGAGGGATGGCGGACGTCATCGCCCGTTCTGACGTAGTGATAACGACAGCACAGGTGTTTGGGCGACCCGCACCTCGTATTGTGTCCCTCGATATGATTAAGCAAATGCGCCCCGAGAGTGTAGTGATCGATATGGCAGTGGAAAGCGGCGGTAACGTGGAAGGCTCTAAAGTGAACCAAATCGTCGAAGTCGACGACGTTCAGCTGGTGGGATTCGCGAATCTACCAGCAAAGGTCGCTACACATGCAAGTGAAATGTACTCGGCAAACTTGTTTCACTACTTTGAAGAGTTTTTTGACAATGACACCAAAGACTTTGACCTAGACTTTGAAGATGAAATTGCCCAAGCAAGCGTAATTACCCATGAAGGGAAGGTTAGGATAGAACTACACAACGGTTAGGTAATCATGGAAATCGTTTTCCTCGCGCTCATTCTAGTTCTCGCAATCTTCTTGGGATTTGAACTCATCTCGAAGGTGCCCGCTACGCTTCATACGCCGCTTATGTCTGGTGCGAATGCAATTTCTGGTATCACGCTTGTAGGGGCACTTTTGGCTGCTGGTTCAAGTAGCGTAACTCATGAACTAGCGACTTGGTTAGGTGCGGGAGCAGTGGTATTTGCGACGGTAAACGTTGTCGGTGGATACCTAGTTACCGACCGAATGCTTGGACTATTTAAACAACGTTCTAAACCTACAGAAAAAGACGGGTGAACGTATATAGCTACGTGTCAAATCGCATCCAAGAGATCGATTAATTGTTAAGTCAGTTTTACATTAACGCGGTCTATGTGATTGCAGCGGTTCTATTTATTCTTGGGTTAAAACTGTTAAGTAAACCGAAGACTGCTCGTACTGGAAATTTGCTCTCCGCACTTGGGATGCTCGTTGCAGTAGTAGTAACGCTACTCTCCAGGGAAATCTTGGACTGGACGACAATCATTGTCTGTCTCGCGATCGGTAGTGTGATTGGGGTGTTAGCTTCTCGCCTCGTCGCGCTGACTGCGATGCCGCAGATGGTTGCTGTGTTCAACGGCTTAGGTGGTGGCGCGAGCATGTTGGTTGCTTGGGTAGCACTGTTCGGAAACACCGATCGCTTTGTGGCTATCGCCGTGAGTCTCTCCGTAGTTATAGGTGGTATCACTTTTGCTGGTAGTGGCATCGCGTGGGGCAAACTTTCCGCAGTTCTTGCAAGCAAACCTTTACTTTTCCTTGGTCAGAGGTTCATAAACGCGGCACTCTTTGCCGCACTAATCGTGTGCACCGTATTGTTCGTACTTGAACCAGCTCCAACCTCTAACTATCTATTTGCAATCATCGGGATCGCTTTGATGCTCGGTATATTGACTGTGCTGCCCATCGGGGGCGCGGACATGCCAGTAGTAATCTCCTTGTTGAACAGTTATTCTGGACTCGCTGCATGTGCTGCTGGACTCGCGATCAATAATGTGATCTTAATTGTTTCGGGAGCCTTAGTAGGAGCTGCGGGCATCATCTTGACCAACATCATGTGTAAGGCGATGAATCGCTCACTCGCAAATGTGCTATTCAGTGGCTTCGGCGCACAAAAATCCGCCGCCAAAGTCGAAGGAAAAGCAAATCCCATCACTCCTGAAGATGCGTATCTCATCTTGGAAGCAGCAAATTCGGTGACCTTTGTACCGGGTTATGGCATGGCAGTTGCTCAAGCACAACATGTGGTCCATGAACTTGGTACACTTTTGGAAACACGCGGAACCGATGTGACCTATGCAATCCACCCAGTAGCAGGCAGAATGCCAGGGCACATGAACGTACTATTGGCCGAAGCCAACGTTTCTTACGATCAATTACTGGAAATGGATGACATTAATCCGAAGATGAACACCATTGATGTTGCCGTTGTTATCGGTGCAAATGACGTGGTCAATCCAGCCGCTAGGGAAGACGAAACCAGTCCCATTTATGGTATGCCGATTATTAACGTAGATTCTGCCAAGACTGTTTTCGTACTGAAACGCTCATTAGCGTCTGGTTTTTCCGGCGTTGATAACTCCTTGTTTTTCAACTCCAATACACGCATGCTCTTTGGAGATGCTAAACAATCGATCTCCGCGTTAATTTCCGAATTTAAAGACTGATCTCAAAATTGACATGGGTTTGTTTTTGGATACCCGAAACGAACTAAATCACAAGTTAAGAATAAAATTTTCCGGCTAATGCTAGAAGCAGTAGTAGGACTTCCAGTAAGGTAAACTCGACTGAACGAAATTTGAGATCCTTACGCAACAATTGTTTTGCATTCAACTATGTGTTGTTTTTCTTTGTGATTTTGTCAAAACCCAATGCTTCCTTGAAAAACTTGGTCGCTCAGTTCAACAGCATGGCATGTTCCGACCAAATAGTTGATTTCAGACCTATATTTATTCGGACGTAGAAACCCAGACGAGGAGTGCTGCTCAGCCATGGAACTTTTTGATGTGATGCGAACCACTTTTGCAGCGCGGCAGTTTACAGAGGACGAAGTTTCTGACGAAACGCTTCAACGTATCCTAGACAATGCGAGATTTGCTCCAAGTGGAGGGAATCGTCAAGGTTGGCGAGTAGTAGTAGTGCGCGATCAAGACAAGCGTCAGAAGTTGATTCCCTTGCTTGAACCGGTGATTCGTAAATATCGAGCTCAAGTCGCCGCCGGAGAAAGTCCCTTTAACACAGTGGTACCCACTAAAGTTTCAGACACAGATGTTTCGAAAACTGAACTACCAGCAGGATACTCTGATCCTTATCTCAAGTCTCCGATATTACTATTGATCTTCGTCGATTTGTCAGTCGTCGCGTCAATGGACTCTGCGCTCCAAAGAGTTGGAGTTGTTTCGGGTGCGTCGATCTACCCATTCGCGTGGAACATTTTGCTAGCCGCGCGCAATGAGGGTCTCGGCGGTACGCTCACCACATTCGCCGCAGTCCAAGAGCCGGCGATGAAGGAGCTATTTGATGTGCCTGATAAATATGCTCTAGCTGCCGTACTGCCCATTGGGAGACCTGTGAAACAACTTACGAAACTACGTCGCAGTCCGATCTCGCACTTTACTACGATCGACTCGTTCGACGGAGAACCTTTCGGTTAACTTGAACCCACAAAAGAATATCCTTAGACCGTTTTGAAATTTTCAGGCGAACATGTGATTCCAGCTACACGAGAAGAAGTCTGGGTGGCACTTAGAAATCCAGAGATTCTGCAAGAGTGCATCGACGGATGTGAGGAAATGACAGCTTTGGATGCGAACGAATACGAAGCATTCGTGAGGGTCAGACTCGGTCCTGTACGAGCGAAATTTCGGTCAATTATTCGCATGCTAAATGTAGTAGCACCCGAGAGCTATACGCTGGCGGTCAACGCCCGTGGCGGCAACGCAGGCTTTGGTATTGGGCAAGCACACGTTTCCTTGATGCCCAACGATTCTGGGACTACGCTAAGCTACGAAGTGACTGGTACTGTGAGTGGAAAATTGGCGCAACTCGGTTCGCGATTGTTTCTGAGCGCAGCAAATAAGATGGCATCGTCGTTCTTCACTAAATTTTGCGCTCGATGGGACACGACACAGTCAGTTTAAAGACAACATAGGAGGGTACATTGGTAGACATCACAATCACGGTTAATGGGACAGATCATTCGCTGTCGGTTCCAGACAATACATTGCTCTCGGACTTACTGAGAGAGAACTTACGGCTGACCGGTACGCACATCGGTTGCGACACGAGCCAATGTGGGAGTTGTACCGTTGAGTTAAACGGTCGCGCGGTTAAGTCCTGTACGTTACTCGCGGCTCAAGCAAACAATGGGTCGGTTACCTCGATTGAAGGGATCGGAACACCTGATGATTTACATCCAATGCAAACCGCTTTTCGGGACAACCATGCGTTGCAGTGTGGTTTTTGCACACCCGGCATGATTATGACGGCCATTGAAATGATTAACGCTGCAACAGAACCACTGTCAGCTGAACAAATTCGTGCAGGCTTGGAAGGAAATTACTGTCGTTGCACGGGTTATCAAAACATCGTGAAAGCGGTTCTTGCTGCTCAATCACAACTCAGGAACGTTTAAATGACAACTAAGACTGGTATTGGGGCTTCGGTCCTGCGTAAAGAGGATGCTCGATTTATTACTGGTACGGGAGGGTACACCGATGATTTAAGCCTCCCTGGTCAGGTTTATTGTGTTTTCGTTCGTTCGCCACACGCGCGTGCTAGCATCAAAAGTGTTGCTACTACCGATGCGGAAAACGCGGAAGGTGTAATAGCGGTGTTCACTGGCGAAGATCTTCGTTCCGATGGGATTGGAGATTTGCCTTGTGGTTGGATGGTGAAGTCAAAAGATGGATCTGATATGTTGGCACCGTCTCATCCGGCGATCGCGACAACGTGCGTGAATTACGTAGGTGACATCTATGCCATGGTCATTGCGGAATCCATCGAAGCGGCGAAGAATGGCGCGGAATTGGTTGAAGCCGACTTTGAGATTCTCACTCCTGTGGTAGATGTCGCAACGGCTACTACAGCAGACCAGATCCACGGAAATGTACCGCACAATCAGTGTTATGACTGGGAGTTGGGCGATAGGGTGGCGACGGAAACGGCATTTGCAAATGCCGAACATGTCACTGCTCTCGACATCATGAACAATCGATTGATACCAAACGCGATCGAGCCTAGAGCCGCACTTGGCAACTATGACCCTGCGTCCGGCTCTTACACCTTATATACGACCTCTCAAAACCCACATCTAGAACGCTTGATTCTCGCCGCCTTTGTTAACGTGGCGCCAGAAGCGAAGCTTCACGTCATTTCTCCTGACGTGGGTGGTGGATTCGGATCGAAAATTTTTGTATACGCTGAAGAAACTGCGGTAATTTGGGCTACAGCAAAAGTTGGTCGTCCTATTAAATGGCGAGCAGAGCGAATTGAATCCTTTCAAGCCGACGCTCATGGTCGAGACCATGTCACCCACGCTGAACTTGCACTATCTGGCGAGGGAGATTTTCTTGGTTTGAGGGTGAAAACCATCGCAAATATGGGTGCCTATCTTTCGACCTTCGCATCGAGTGTGCCCACTTACCTCTACGGCACGTTGCTGTCTGGACAATACAAGACACCAGCTATTCACGTCGAAGTCAAGTCAGTATTCACCAATACTGCCCCCGTTGACGCCTATCGCGGTGCGGGACGACCCGAGGCTACATATGTCGTGGAACGTCTCGTCGAAACAGCCGCGAGAGAACTCGGAGTCGACCCAGTGGAACTGCGACGTAAGAATTTCATTCAGCCTAGCGATTTTCCATATGCAACTCCAGTAGCACTTACGTACGACACTGGCGACTACGAAGCCAGTTTAGAGAGAGCTTTAAGTCTCGCAAATTACTCTGAATTTGCTAAGAGACGAAATGCCAGTGAAGCGAATGGTAGAAAACGCGGTATCGGTTTCTCCTGCTACATCGAGGCGTGTGGACTAGCTCCTTCTCAAGTAGCACTGTCGTTGGGAGCGGGTGTAGGTCTTTTTGAATCCGCGGAAGTTCGAGTAGATGTAACGGGATCCGTAACGGTTATGACAGGTACTCACAGTCACGGTCAGGGGCACGAGACGACTTTCGCACAAGTAGTCTCCGACAAACTGGGTATTCCGTTCGAAAACGTGACCGTTGTGCACGGAGACACGAGTAAGTCAGACTACGGTCTTGGGACGTACGGGTCACGATCTCTGGCAGTGGGGGGTTCGGCGATCGCAACTGCAACCGACAAAGTGATCGCAAAAGCGAAGAAGATCGCTGCCCATATGTTAAATAGCACCGAGGAACAGGTTTCGTTTGACGACGGCATCTTTAAGATTCCCGACTCTAACGAATCACTGTCATTTGGCGAAGTCGCATTTTCAGCATATGTGCCTGGAAACTTCCCAATCGAGGAATTAGAGCCGGGACTATCAGAAAAAGCGTTTTATGATCCGGCGAATTTCACCTATCCAGCAGGCACGCATATTTGCGAGGTCGAAGTAGATCCCGGTACTGGGGCTACCAAGATAGTGTCTTTTATCGCGGTTGATGATTTTGGTACCGTTATTAACCCAATGATCGTCGAGGGACAAGTTCAAGGTGGGATTACCCAAGGTATTGGACAAGCCATGTTTGAACATGGTGTATACGACGCCGATGGACAACTACTAACCGGATCCTACATGGACTATACGATGCCGCGCGCCGATGATGTGCCTGATTTCATTGTTGATACTACTGTTACCCCTTGCACTCATAATCCTTTGGGCGCGAAGGGTTGTGGTGAAGCGGGTGCTATCGGTGCAACTGCCGCGGTGATGAACGCCATCACAAATGCCTTAGATATAAAAGAACTCGCGATGCCAGCTACTGCAGAAACGGTATGGCGAGCAATGACAGGAGACTAAGATGTATTCATTTAATTATCACTGTGTTAGTTCCACGGAAGAAGCGAGTGCGTTGTTTGACTCTTGCGACTCTGCTGTATATCTTTCGGGTGGAATGACGCTCATCCCAACCTTAAAGCAACGACTCGACTATCCCACGGATGTAATTGATTTACGCGCGATCAATGATCTACAAGGAATCGTCAAAGAGAACGGATCCATCAGAGTGGGTAGTCGGACGTGTCATGCGGACGTGGCAAGTAACCAACATTTACAAGCACTTGCTGACTTAGCTGGCGGTATTGGAGATCTACAGGTGCGCAATTGCGGCACGATTGGAGGTTCTATCGCTAACAACGATCCTGCTGCGGATTATCCCGCTGCGTTACTCGGTCTAGGTGCTACAGTACATACCAATAATCGCGACATCAGTGCCGACGATTTCTTCGTAGATCTCTTCGAGACTGCGCTCGACATGGGTGAGATAGTCACTGCTGTGTCGTTCCCGACACCACAACGAGCAGCATACATGAAATTTCCCAATCCTGCCTCGCGATATGCTATCGTTGGTGTGTTCGTCGCTGACTTACAGACGGGTGTTCGAGTAGCGGTTACCGGTGCTGGTTCGTGTGTATTTCGAGCGACAGCCATCGAAGAAGCACTGCAACGAGACTTTCGACCTGCTGCAGTTGAAGGGGTCTCAGTGGATCATGCAAGCTTCAATGCCGATATTCACGCCTCGCAGGAGTTTCGCGGTCATCTAGTAACTGAAATGGCCAAACGAGCTGTTGCACAGATTGCCTAGTTTGGAAGGAGACTGTATCGAAAACCGCGTGTTAAGCCACTTGAAGTTAGTACAACCGCACGCGCAGTCGACGCGGGTGTCGTATAACGGTCATTACCCCAGCTTCCCAAGCTGGAGACGAGGGTTCGACTCCCTTCACCCGCTCCAACCGTTACTCACTCAAACATAATCACGTTTCTGGTCACTGCCCCGGTCTGGAACTGTGTGAAACAATCGTTAATGCGTTCGAGCTTGACATGACCAGAGATCAAATCGTCGAGGTTCAACTTACCGTTGAGATAGAACTCCACTAGTCTCGGCATGTCGACCCGAAATCTGTTTGAGCCCATTAGAGATCCCTGCAGTTTCTTTTCTTGCATCAAATCTATTCCATGAATTGAGATCATGATTCCTTCAGGAATCAAGCCAATGACCGTTGCACACCCTCCGGGTCGAAGCATATTCCAAGCTTGTTCCGTTGTGGATTTAAGACCAATCGCCTCAAACGAGTAATGGACACCTTCGGTAGTCAGCCTACGAACTTCTTCTACCGGATCTGTGTTAGAAGCATTAATCGTGTCAGTTGCGCCAAACTTCTTAGCAAGCTCCAACTTGTTCTCAACCTTGTCGATTGCGATAATCCGTCGCGCGCCGACTAATGCTGCACCATTGATACAAGAGAGACCGACGCCACCACAACCAATCACTGCAACAGACGAACCAAATTCGACGGCGGCGGTGTGCACGACGGCGCCTACTCCAGTGGTAACGGCACAGCCTATCAATGCGGCGCGATCAAATGGCATGTCTGGCCGAATCTTTACGAGTGCATGTTCGTGGACCAGCATGTACTCGGCAAACGCCGAGACATTTAGAAACTGATGAATTTTGTTACTCCCTTGGAATAGGCGAGGCTCTTGATTTTTATCTCGTTCTAGTGTCGATGCCGAACACCGAACTAAGTGTCCGGTTAAGCAGTGCTCACAATGCCCACAGAACGCGGATAGACATGTGATTACATGATCTCCAGGTTGTACATACACTACATCCTTGCCAACTGATTCAACCACACCTGCGGCTTCGTGTCCTAAAACCGTCGGTAAATCATAGGGAAATGATCCTTGTTGAAAGTGTAAATCAGAATGACAAATCCCGGCTGCGACCGTTCGGATTAAAACCTCTCGAGCAGCGGGTTCGCTAATGTCAACTTCTTCGATTGTTAAGGGCGCGTTAACTTCTCTTAATACTGCGGCGCGCATAGATCTTATCAAAGTACGCGAAACGAAAAATTTATCCTCGGTTCGGTAATACTTCGGCGTTTCGGTAGTTCGTGCAACCAATACTCTTGTAGTGGCGGATACATCATCAATAACGAACCGTGCTCGAGGGAGATTGCGAGACGCTGGTCCTTGTTATATCTGTGGCGAAATCGCAGCTCGCGTTCAGCTCCGACACTTAGCGAAGCGATAGTGACATCTGGTCCAAGTTCAGGTTCGTCATCAGCATGCCAGCCCATACTTTGGGTACCATCCTGATAGAGATTCACCAACATTGAATTAAAGTTGATTCCAGTCCTTCTCATGACTTCAACTAACAGGTCTCTGACAAAATCCGGCATCTCTTGAGGTTGGTGTGCTACACCCGAATACTTGTATGAAGCACTGACGCTCGAAAACCAAGCCGATAGACGCGGAACAGGCATCGACTTTCCGAAAAGTTTTATGTGATCTTGAGCCCAAGCTATTTCAGCAAGGGACCGTGCTAACAGTTGATCGCTGACTGCTGGCGACAAGAAGCCCGGTAAATACATAACGACTCCGTCTTTTTGAATGACTGGAGTCGCTAGCCCGTTAGATTCTGAGGTTACCGTGTGATCGGATCGCAGAGCCCTAGACACTGAGTAGCTTTTCTCGTCGCTCACCGCGCATATAAGCTAAACAGATAAGACCCAGAATGACGAGAAAATAGCCAATTCGGTTTTGAATTGTTAAAGAAAGCAAGTTCACAGACTCATCCACATTCGTCGCATATGGGTTAAAGAACGGAAGGAATTTTTTCATGTTTTCTTCACCTGGTCCCTGTAACATGAGCATGCTAACAAAGAACACAAGTGCAGCAATGATCGCGCCGGAAACCTCACTGCGAAACAGTGCCGAAAATCCCATGGACAGCACCATGAAAAACACTGAGGCCAGAAATGCACCCAACATTGCTTCGATAGGAAAATGGGTAAAGTAAAACCAGGTGTACAAAGCTAGAGCTATTTCAGTGATCACTACCATTGCAATCGCTGCGAGCAACTTGATCGTCCAAACGCGATTCGCGCCACCTGGAACCGTGTAGATGATCTCAATCGTCCGAGAATTAATTTCCCCGGCGATGATTCTCAGTCCAAGTATGCTACCCAATATTGCTAACGGTATACCCAGCATTCGATTTTGAACATCCGATACCGTTATCGAATTGATAATGTTGATCTTATCGTGTTCGAGAAATGTATGTACCGACAACCAACCGACGACAAGCACCAGCGGCCAAATCCAAAAAAAGTGTCCGGCAATCGCAACCATCGCAAGTCGTATCAACTCGAACCATTGCGAGACTTTTGCCCAAACGTTTTTCACGACCCTGCCTGTGCTAGGAGCCAAAGATAACCATCCTCGGGTCGTGGTCCGATGGCTTTCGCGCTCTCACTTGGTGATTCCGCGGCAACGATACGTTGTAGTTTTCCTCCTGACGGTGTCGGCGATTCCTCCGCTAGGGTGGCACCCATTGGTAGTTCAAAACTTGCGCCCGGTTCAAGTTCTACCTCCCAAACCTTGTGGATAGCTTTCTGCGCGAGATCGGTTGGGCTACCGTCAAATCTCAGCCGGCTCTTCGCGATGACCAGCACGCGATCACATGAAATAGCTACATCTTCAACCACGTGAGTCGAAAATAGCACAATACGTGAAGCTGCTAGTCGCGAGAGCAGATTGCGAAACCGAATTCGTTCTCGTGGGTCCAACCCCACGGTTGGTTCGTCCACGATAATGATGGATGGTAACCTCAGCAACGTCCGCGCAACAGCTACTCGTTGTCGCATTCCACCCGAAAGGGAACCAATCTTATCATCTATCTTCTCGCCTAAACCTACTTCCTTTAGAAGCGTGCGCACTCGTTCAGCTCGTTCTGCCGGAGGAATTTCGTAAAGTGCGGCGTAGTACGCGAGATACTCCCGCGACGAAAGATTGCGAGGAAGACCAGCATCTTGCGGCAAGTATCCAACCCAACGCGCAAGTACCTTCCTGATTGGTCCGATCGATACTCCACCATAACGGACGTTACCTCGTGTCGGGTCTAGTATGCCTGCCAACTGGCGGAGAAGTGTCGTCTTGCCAGCACCATTCGGTCCTAAAATTCCGATCATCCCCTTAGTCGCGGTGAAAGACACAGATGACAATGCATGTATTTCTTTACCCGGAAGATCTAACCCTCCGAGTTTTAGTGTCATTCGACGATACCAGGTGCGCGGATACTTTAAGAACCCACGAGTGACGCGGGGCGCTAGCTTCCCTGCGGATTGCTGCAGCGCGTTTCGTCGAACCAACTGTCCAAATAGCAGCAACGCGCTGAACAATATCGGCCAAAACCAGTTGGCTCGCGCGGGTTCATCTTTCAGATAAGCGGGATTGACTATTTCCAAGTAACAGAAACTAAGGATCGCGATCCAAGGAAGCACTATCTTGAGAAAACCTTCTATACCACCGCGAATATGAGTGCCTTCTGGAGTTACAAATCCTCGAAACTTTCGAATCTCAATACAGATCAAAGACAGGAATGTCGACGCAGCTAACCAAAACAACAATTTCCACCCATCAGCGTTATTAATCCACCCTATTGCGCCAAAACCAACTGCCAAAATCAATAGCACCATCGTTCGTTCTAGCGTTTCCGCCCGGGTAAAGATTGTCCCCCCGGCCTTCAACACTTTAGCGACGAACTCTTTGCGAGAATTCAACGCGCGCCGAATCGCTCCCGGCAATCCATAAATCTTGCGAAGATAGGTAACAACAAGCTTGGGAGGTCCATCGCGCGCCTCCGGTTCCGGCAATTCGACCCGCCGGAATATCAGCACAATCAAGCCCAAATAAAAACTACCGATCAAAACCGAGCAAACGATTTGCCAGAAAAACGCTTTTAGACCGGCAAATTCGACGACAACAAACATTGTCCCAATGGTAAGAGTCATCCAACCGATCATGAGCCAAGCTCCTAACCGACCAAAGGTTTCATCAAGGCGTTTTAGAAACACATAACCAACGGGAATAATGATGAGAGTTAGTACCGCGCTGGACACTAAGCCGCCCATAACTACTATTGCAAACGGCGGCCAAATCTCGTTTTCGCGACCAGTGGTAATGGCGAGCGGAAATAGGGCTGCAACCGTCGTTGCTGTGGTCATCAAAACCGGTCGCGTGCGTTCGAGCACGGCTGCGAAAGCTGCTCCGCCGCGCGTAAATCCAGCACGAGAAAATTGTTGCATGCGATCAAGCAATAAGATGGAGGGATTAATGCACAAGCCAGCCAATACGAAAAAGCCTAGAAAAGCCATAAACGACAAAGGCGTGCCGGTTACGACCAATCCCCACATCGACCCCACTATCACCAGTGGTATCGCAAGAAATATCAACACCGGAACAGCAAGGGATTCAAAGGTAAACGCTAACACCAAAAACAACAATCCCAACACCGGCAATACTAACTTCTGCGCAAAGCTAAACTGCTCCGCTTCACTTGGGGTATCAACTACATAGCCGGCGGGCAGTGGGATCTGGCGAATGAATTCCTTAACGCTTTCTTCAATCGCGACACGTTCCGGTCCGCTCTCTGGCACATCGTCGTCCAAGGAATAAATCACCGGCATTTCTCTTCGACCATTTTTGTACGTAATGGTTGGTGGCGGTGTCCCCTTTCTAATGCTCGCTAGCGCAGTGACAGGAAGGACCCCGTTGGGGGTTTGGACGCGCATTTCCCTAAGTTCTCGTAGCGCGACATTTCGATCTCTCGCACTTTCGAGTTCGATGCGTATGGGAATTTCGCGGCCATTTGATAGCGGAAAATCTATTTCCGTAGAAGTTACACCGCGGCCAGACAGATCAACAAATGACATCGCTTGCTGCAGCGTTAGACCAAACGCATCTAGGGCTCGTCGATTGGGTTCTATCCAAAGTTCTGGAGAGCTTCGCCGTACTGGAACATCAGTGGAATAGACGCGAGGATGCTCCCGTAGTCGAGTACTAATTTCTTGAGCCACATCATAAAGGAGTTTAGGATCTGGACCCGAGACGACGACTTCTTTTGGAGTGCCGCGAAAGTAAGAACGTCCGTAGTAACCACCACCAGCCCAATTTCCTGAAAAACCACGATTGACACCAACGATATCGAAAACGTCGGTCATTGATTTCTCTTGGATGATCTGATTTACAACTCGTCTAAATTCTCGAGCATTAAAGTCGTCAGGACGGTCTTGGATATCAACAAACCGAAGCCAAAGCTGTACGTCATCTACCGATACTCTAGACTGAATCGACTTAATCCCTTCTTTCTCTAGTAGAATTTCTTCGATAGTTCCTACATGCTGTTCAATTTGATCTAGTTCAGCTCGTTTGTCCTCTTGGACCAGAATGGGAATTCTTACGTCGTCAGCTTGTTCTGCTTCACGATTGAGTTGTCCGGCTGCTATCAGATTAAAGGATAGAGTTACCACCAGAGTCACTGCAACCAAAATGATGGTTGCGGCAACCCACGATGCGGGATGCCGGATCGCTTTAGCGGCGAATCCAGACAACAAAATTTTTGCAGGCTCTGGAGCTCGAAATCCACCTCGGAGTTTGCGCACCCGTCGCTGTTGCTCGATGCGTTTCAAAGCAGCTGGAGCTGCTAACTTATGCGCTAACAACGGCACGAGACCCACTGCTACCAACATGGATGCGACAATTGGTAGAACCACAGCAATAGCGAGCGTTTCAACCATCTGCTGGTCCACAGGACTTTCTAAACCTACTATAAACACCGGTAAAAACACGATCGTTGTAGTAACACTTGCTGCGACAACAGCGCGCACGGTCTTACGCAATCCTACCCTAGTTGCCTGCACCGTACTCAGCCCACGTTCGATACCGCGCAGAATTGACTCGTATACAACCACACTATTGTCTACCAATAACCCAATAGCCATAGTGAGTCCAAATAGCGTGAGTAAGTTCACGCTTTGACCCATCAGATACAAGCCCGCTAGCGCAAACGTTACACTTACGGGAACAGAAATTCCAACGACCAACACCGCACGCCAACGACGAAGGAACAAATAAAGAACTAACAGCGCAATACCAAGGCCGATGAAACCAAGTGTGTAGACTCGAGCAATATTGTCATTAAGCCCTTCTGCTTGGTTGTCGATGATCTCGAGGTCTAAGTCAAAATTTTTGATCTCGCGTCTTACTTCTTCGACTCGCCGCTCAACGGCTTTACCCACCTGTACGAGATTCGAACCTGGCTCTTGAAAAATACTGAGCCCGATCGCTGAATTACCGTTGTACCGCAAACGAGTTTCACCAAGCGCGTACCCTAGTTCAATCGTCGAAATGTCGGCGATCTTGACTCCGCGCGAGGGGTCAAGACGCGTCTTCCTGATTTGATTGATTGAATCGACTTGCCCATCGACCATAACATTGGTTCGTCCATTACCCGTATCCAAAGTACCGACCGATACCACTTGCCCCAAACTATTTGCGATTGCCCCCTGAATGTCCCCAAGAGAAATTTCTAATGCGACGGCATCATCTGGATCCACGAAAATATTGACTTGACGTCCTCCCCCACCTTCAAGCACCGCTCGCGATACTCCGGGCACAGAAGCTAGCCTTGGCTCAATTCGATCACTCGCGAGATCAAAAATCACGTCTGAATGAAGCCCCTTTGAAGTGACCAATAGCCGCATGATCTCACTACTTCCTGCGTCTCCCGATTGACTATATACGGAAATAGACGTAGAGTTACGAGGCTGTTGACGAACTAAAACACTCGCAATCTCTTCGACCTCGCGCTTGCGAATTTTCATGTTGGTCAAAGGATGAAAAAATAGTGTGAGGCTACCTGAAGCACCAGAAATAGTAGCGCTGTCTTCGATCACGCCACCTAATCCAGAGATTCGGGAATACAGAGGAAGCAAAATTTCGCGTTCGACCACTTCAGACGTACTGCCAGCACGAGAGAAACCCACTGAAATTACATTCCCTTCAAAGGACGGGTACAGTTCCACAGGCATGCGCGTGATACCGACGGTTCCCAAAATAACCATAGCTAAGAAAAGCATCGAAATCGCAACCGGTCGCAACACCGGAAGGCTCAAAAGACTACGAATT
This sequence comes from Gammaproteobacteria bacterium, assembly GCA_009840305.1. Classification (GTDB taxonomy): domain Bacteria; phylum Pseudomonadota; class Gammaproteobacteria; order Pseudomonadales; family Azotimanducaceae; genus Bin55. The sequence goes on from VXNY01000024.1 coordinate 559,871, forward strand.
TTCGACGGCACTCTTTCGAGAATGGAGGTCACTGGACTCTGGGTGTGAAGGAGAATTGTCTTAAAGCAAGAATCATACCAGACTCCTTAGGTCCACCGATGAATAATGCAAGTGGGCAGATTGAACGAAACTGGTACATGTCACTATTCTAGACCTAATGCTAATTAATAAAGTGAGATGCCGGAAAACTCGGAAAAGACACTAGTAAGTTCAAGACCGTCAACGAGCATATGAATCTGGCCAAACTGTGACTCTACAGCGGCCGATGTTTCTCGCAGTACTTGAATAAAACTTGGTGATGCTTTTACTTTCAAAGTGTGCCTCTACTCAAATCTTTTACAATTGACATATGTTGCATGTGTAGATTGCATAATCGAATGCAACAGCTGGTATTGATTGTCTCGAATCAGCAACGAAAATGAGGAGATTATGATGGAATTTGACTTAGCGATCATTGATTACTTTGCCCGCTTTTCCCACATTGTTTTTGGTATCGCGTGGATTGGCTTACTGTACTATTTCAATTTCGTACAGGGTGGATATTTAGCTAAAGCTTCCGACGAAGCTAAGATTAGTGCATTCACGGGATTAGTCCCGTCCGCGTTATGGTGGTTCCGATGGGCAGCGTTACTGACATTTTTGACCGGTTTGTATTTGGTACATAGTGTTTGGTCGAAAGGGACTTTTTCGGAAGATACGCTCATAGCTGGCTTAATGGCAACATTAATGGCTGCGAATGTTTGGTTCATCATCTGGCCGAATCAAAAGATTGTGATCAAATCAAACGAGAGTTTGAGGGACGGCGGTCAAGCTGACCCCAATCAAGGAAGCGCAGCAGCCGCAGCTCTACTCGCAAGCCGAACGAACACTATGTTCTCTATACCCATGGTAGCGACGATGGTTTCAAGCGCACATGTTGGAGGTGGCTTTGGTGGAAGTATCACGGCAGAATCCTATGGGATGTTTGTTTTGCTCGCATTGATCTTGATCATAGAATTGAACGCAATATTGGGGAGAATGAACCCACTTCTTAAGAGCGTGCAAGGCGTGATTGCGTCCGGGATCGTGTTAACGGCTATTACACTACTTCTACTGAACTTTCTCTAATCCTAAAATCGTCGATTTGGTCTGACTCCAAGGGGCTACGCCGATAGCTCCTTGGATACAATTTTTCAATTTGGATCAAAGCTGATCAGCGTTAGATGAATGACCTCCCCATAGTTTCAAGTTCGGGCACGCCACCGGGAGTGGAGCGACGTCCTAAGAACGTTCGTCCTCCAGGTGCCGGGTTCAATGTCGGACGAGTTGTTTTTGTGCTTTTTACGATTTCCGCACTCGTCATACTTGGCTGGTTTGTCTGGTCGATGAACTCCGTGCTCAAAGAACGAACTGAGGTCCTACAAGAGAGTGCGAGACGCATTAGCGTGTTGGAGTCGCAGTTGTCAACCAGTGCTGAAATGTTTAGCCAATCGGACGAAACTATGACCGAGGAGATTTCGTTTTGGGAGAGTGAAACACGGAAAGTCTGGGCTGGCTACCAACGCCACCAAGACTGGATTAACGAAAACACACCGTTGATAGCACAAATGCGGCAAGACATTGATGGATTGGATGTGCGAATTTCTACCATTCAGGGGACACTAACGGATATTGAGAATACGTTGCAGCAAATCGCTCGCCAACAGCGTAACTTAACGGATGAACTCAATACTACTCTACAAACAACCAACGCGTTACTTGAGCAACTTGAACTGCGCGTAAAACGCCACGACGACGATATTGGTTCCATAGATGACTTTAGAAGGCAAACGAATTCCTCTATACTAGACATTCGAAGACGTTTAGAAAAGTTAGAATCCGGTAATTGATCCCACCCACAACCGCTGAGGAATATGGACACCACCGAAGAACAAATTAATAATGGTAGATTTCACTGGAACGTGAAGTACCGGAAACTTGAAGGAGATGAAGGGGTAACTATTCGATTTTTTGGGCCGGTAGAGGGGAAAACTCAGGAACTCGCTCGCTTCGACTGTTTTCGCAATACCCCGCACTATCACATAGCGTTTTACGACCATAACACAGTGGCTTCGCTCGACCGTGAGTCGCCCTTAAAGAATGTCTTAGAAAAAATCGAGCACGAATTCCATGAACTTGTCGTGGCGTGTGGGAGTGACACACCCACCGAGCAGGAATGCATAAACCACTTTCAAGCCTCAAGGAATTTACAGGGAAGAGCTTACCACCTCGACAGGGAGTTTAGTTCAACAGCTCGCTCGGAATAGCTCTAAGATCGACTCACGAACGCATTGTTGTGAGCGCTCGATCTTTCTCCTCCCACAATTGCATAACTTCCTTTTTCAAGTTCTGGTTGAAGCTAGCGGTACAAGGAATGGTTTCGACATGTACGGTCACTTCCGAGCACCTTCCGCACAAAAATTGCCAAAATCCTGGGACCACGCCCTCGTAGTTGACCGTTACGTTGACGATCCGATCAATATCGTCATTTAACGCTTCGAGACTGAAGGCTAAGCCTCCAAGTTTTGGACGTAATAAGTGTCGGTAGACAGGACGTTGTTGGGCGTGTTTTGTTGGGGTGAACCGGGTTCCCTCCAAGAACAATAGAAGCGAGATCGGTCGTTCGTGAAACTGCTGTTCCGCGCGTTTTAAGTCTTGGCGATTTTTTTGTTTTACCTGCTGTCGCGAGTGTCCTTTCTCGCGTTTGCCGCGTCGCACATATGGAAATCGTAGCAACCACAAGCCGAAACCAAGAAAAGGTACCCAAATTAGTTCGCGTTTCGTGAAGAATTTGATGGGCGGCGCAAGCTTCCGAAACACGATCTCTAGGATCACGATGTCTGCCCAGCTTTGGTGGTTACTGGCGATGATCCACCAGTCTTTACGAGTAGCTAAAGTGTCCGGCAGTGTCACCTCAATTCGAATCCAACGAAACAGTTGGCACATCTTTTCGTTAAGAAACACCCATGCAGTGATCACTCCGTCGTTTGCTCCCCGTATTTGCTTTCTCCAGTATGGTACGGGACAGAGTAACTGCGCTAGCGATAGGACATAGACGGTCGCGCAACCAACCAGTGTATAACAGAACAGAATCGTAAAACTCACGACTCCTCGCAGGGTGTGCACGTTAAATGACGCTCAAAAACTCGCGGGCGATCAAAGTCCGAAGTAGAAAAAGCACATCGTTGAGATCACTGCGGCTCCGATCAAGTTTAACACAAACCCTTCTTGTGCCATTTTTTCAATCGGGAACCTACCACTAGAAAACACGACCACGTTCGGAGGCGTTGCTACCGGCAACATGAACGCGCAGCTTGCACTCATCGTCGCTGGCACCATCAAATATCTCGGATCTACCGCAAGAGCAACCGCGGTCGCTCCAAGGATAGGAAGTAACAACGTTGTAGTCGCGGTATTACTCGTCGCCTCGGTAAGAAAAGTTACTCCAACGCATATGATGATCACAACCACGATGACCGGTAGGACTTCGAGTGCTTGGAGTTGTGTAGCGAGAATTTCGCTCAATCCAGAACTAGTGAAGGCTGTTGCTATACTGAGACCAGCACCGAAGAGAATTAACATTCCCCAAGGGATCGTTGTTGCGGTCTCCCAGTCAAGCAATTTCCCGCCCTTACCATCGGGAATCAAAAATAATAAGACGATAGCAAAAAAAGCGGCCATGTAATCGCTTGTCGCACCGCTAAAAAATTCTCCAAATAAATATGACCATCCTTCGAATGGTTCGGGTAGTTTTCGTGTTACCCAGAGCAACGCAGTCAACGTAAATACTGCCAAAACCAATATTTCTGCGCGTGTCCATTTGCCGACTTTTGGTAGCTCGATCTGAGTCTTGTAATTCACATGTCTTGTCAACCAGAGAGCTAACAACGGTACGATCAATATGACCACAGGAACTCCCCAGGTCATCCATTCGAAGAAGCCGATTTCATTACCGGTCGTCTCAGAGTAAATTCCAAGAAAAACCACGTTCGGCGGAGTTCCGATTGGAGTTCCGATGCCACCGACGCTAGCAGCATGCGCCGTGCCCAACAGCAAAGGTGCAACTAGCCGCGGGTCATTGATTCGGTCCAAGATCGCGAGCGCGACCGGCAGTAACATCAAAGTGGTTGCGGTATTACTCATCCACATCGACAAAATTGCTGCCGTCGCCATGAAACCCATTACTAAGCGTCGGCCACTTGTAGCACCGAATAATCTTAACATCACAAACGCTAGTCTTTTATGCAATCCACTTTTCGCCATTGCCGTCGAGAGTATGAAACCACCTAGCAGAAGCAAGATCAACGGATGGCCATAAGCTGCTCTTACATCGTTGATTTCAATCACGCCAAACAACGGGAATGCAAAGAGCGGAATGAGTGAGGTCACCGGAATAGGAATGGGCTCCAGCATCCACCACACAACGACAAGCGTAGTGACACTGCCAGTGATCCAGGCTGCAGTAGGTAACCCACCCCACCACATTAGAATTGCTACTAATACCGCAAGTAACGGACCAAGAGTCAGTCCGACTCTTTGATCAACTAATGCCATCTACCACCATGCGTAAAGCCTATTCCACTCGAAGGAAACCGTCATTTTATTGGTACGATACCGAGACCACAGGGCTGCGAAGCAGTTATGATCGAATCATTCAGTTCGCTGGGCAACGTACAGATCTAAACCTAAAACCACTCGGTGAACCGCTGAACACTTACGTTCAATTACCACCTGAGATCGTACCGACAGCAGAGTCTTTTCAGATCACGAAGATACGACCTCAGACCCTAATAGAACAAGGCATTCCCGAGTATGAACTGTTTAGTAAATTGAGACAAGAGCTAAGTGGGGCAAACACGTGCATCATTGGATATAACAACATTTCGTTTGACGACAACTTTATTCGTTTCGGGATGTACCGCAATCTTCTGCCACCCTACGAACACGAACACAAGCGAGGTAACAATCGATTAGATTTTCTCAGCATCGTAAGACTGACAGGTGCGTTACGTCCCGATGGGTTGGAGTGGCCGGTTGTTGATGGTGTTCCGTCGTTCGCTTTGGGAAATCTTGCGGCTGCTAACGACATTGCAGCTGACAACGCGCACGACGCGTTAGCCGACGTGCATATGACCCTGGAGTTAGCACGCAAAATTAAAGCTGCACAACCGAAGCTCTGGAACTACGCCTACACTCTACGAAAACAAGGTACGGCGAAGGAACTGCTAGACCCAGAGACACGTCAGGCTATCCTTCACGTGTCTCCCAAGTATGGCAATGCTCGTTACAGCCTTGCACCTGTCTTACCTATTACGCGACACCCGGAAATGTTTAATCGGGTTATCGTTGTTGATTTAGAGAGTAACATCGACTTGTTGTTCACGACCAGTTCGGATGAATTGGCGAGTCTGCTGTTCGAACGTGCTAACAGCGACGAGAAAATTGAACCCGAAGAGCGACTCAACATAAACGTAGTTGCTATAAACCAATCTCCGATGGTTGCAGTACTCAAAACTCTGCTACCAGAAAACGTCAAACGGCTCAACATTGATCTGAACAGAATTGAACGAAATATGAGGCGAGTTTTGGAGGCAACCGAACTTCCTCGAAAATTACGTGCGATTTTTGGCGCACGTGAGCAAGACATGCAACCAAAAATCGCCGAGGAAGCACTTTACGATGACTTTATCTCCGATAACGACCGGATCGCGTGCGCGAACTTTTGGCAGGAATTGAAAAATGGTAGGTCGTGGACTTCGGCGCATTTTGAAGATCCGCGTTTACGCGAACTCTACGCCCGTCTAAAAACCAAGATTGTCCCGGAGAAGTTAACCAAAACAGAAGTGCAGGACTATCACCAATTCGTGCGGCAACAACTGGTGCGTACTGATCGAAATTTAATCGACATGCAAGAGAAAACAAAGGAATTGCTGAAACAAGAGCCCGGTACAGAGGAAACTGCGGAATTAGAAGAGTTTTACGATTATCTTCAGCAGCTGGCGACCCAATATGATGTCGAAAGGACTGACTAGCAACCCCGCCAGTCAAAACCAGGACGGCACGATCGACAATTCAGCCGCTGACTGCCCGCTACTCGCCGCGACCATGGTGTTAGTCAGAGACCAACCCAAGGGATATGAAGTGTTCATGATCGAACGTCCCGCAAAGGGCGCCTTCCCGAAGCTTCATGTATTTCCTGGAGGCAAAATCGATCCCTCAGACTCGGAACTAGCACATTATTGTCCAATGTTGACTGACATCAGAGCTTCGCAAATACTGAGTGTAAAAGATCATGGTTTGCGTTATTGGGTCTGCGCGATTCGAGAGTGTTTCGAAGAATGCGGCGTACTATTCGCCCACCAAAACGATGAGATTCTCAAGGTACGAACTGAAACAGAACGACTACGAGTAAGGGAGTGGGCTGAAAGAGTGTCAACTTCGTCCGAGGATTTCCAACTCGTACTCGAGACGCACAAACTGACGTTAGCCACTGACGAAGTACATTACTTCAGCCATTGGATCACACCGGAAATTGCTCCTGTACGATTTGACACAAGGTTTTTTCTCGCCAAACTTCCCCAGGAGCAAAGAGCTGACGCTCAATCCACAGAGATAGTTTCAGCATGTTGGGTTCGTCCCAACGTCGCTCTTGAAAATTTTAGAACCAAAGCGTGGCGAATGATCTTGCCTACTTTGACGACACTTCGCATGATCTCGAACTATACAGATACAGAAGACCTCATCAAGCAAGTACGAACGGGCTATCACAAGATTCCAGTCCGTCCGGGAAAGCAACTACAAGGGATGCAACCTTTTCTCGATCAGTGGTAATTCACGTCCAGGGTGTTAGTAAAAAATTTCCCGACGGTAAGGGAGAACGTTGGGTAATTGAAGATGTCTCCTTCAAAGTTGAACCGCACCAAGCTACAGTAATCCGAGGACCAAGTGGAGTTGGGAAGACCACACTTCTCAATTTGATCGCCGGCTTAATCCACCCAGACAAGGGGGAAATTGAGCTAAACCTTAAAGACTCTTCAGGACCAACTTCGTTAAATCGTCTAAACGCCCGCGAACTACTACGATTTCGTAGAGACCACATCGGTTTTGTATATCAGTTTTTCAATCTCGTACCCACACTAACAGTCCAAGAAAACGTACTATTACCGCTCGCGCTAACCAAGCGAGAACACCTACGAGAACAGGCGATAGATCGTCTGCACAAACTAGGGTTGAAATCTCACAAGAATGCGTTCCCGGCGCAACTATCTGGAGGCGAACAGCAACGAGCAGCAATTGCAAGAGCGGTCGCGCACGAACCTCAATTCCTGTTTGCCGACGAACCCACAGGAAACTTAGACGCAGAAAATTCTGCCGCAGTCTTCAAATTGCTGTGGGATGAACATGAACGATTGGGTACAAATCTTGTAGTTGCGACGCACAGCGATGACATTGGCACATACGCTACACGCACAATCCAGTTAACTTGAAACTTCTCATTCGTAGCCAGTGGCGTGATTTGATTTCGCGCCCCCTAGTCTTGATTGCTTTGCTCGCAAATCTAGTACTCGCGCTGTTCGCAATCTCTGTAGTACATGTGGCGGGCCACACTCTCGTGCATGAATATGTCGAGGGACAACCTCAGTCTGCGTACCAGTATGTAGTTCCCCTTACTGACAATCGCGAGAGTTCATACTTCACATTTCGGGAACGATGGCGAGCTGGCGAACTCCCTGAAGTTGTTGGCATGGTACCCGTCGTAGAAGGAAATCTTGAGATCAGTGGACGCGCAATTCCATTGATTGGTATCGATTTGGTAAGCGATTCGCAAGCGATGTTTGACCTTGGAGACGCCCAAATACCAACAACACTAGTAACACAAGATTCCGTTATCGCGTTCGGTGATGATTTAGCAAATACATCATTTCCAAACGACATCAAAGTGTTGGAATTCCGCTCCGGAGAACAAACATTTCTGCTCGCAGATATTGCTACGGCTCAAAATTTATTGGGGCGAACGGGAGAAATTGATGCTGCATGGCTTCGGTACAACCGAGTACGAGCATGGGATTGGATGGAACATCTCTCCCCAGGGATCACTACGGGACTTGGCTTCAGTCGACCAGAAATTTCGTTAGCAGACCACAACATCGAACCGATGGACGTCTGGCAACCGACTCAAACATTTGTTGGGTCAATCGCGTTCAACATGGGACTGTTGGGTATGCTAGCTGTGTTGGTTTCAGGGTTCATCGTCTACGAATCCACGGCACGTAGCATTGAACGTCGAGCACAAGAGTTTGACCGTTTACAGACGATTGGAGTTTCAGTTCTTCAGATTCGTTCCGTATTGATACTAGAAGCATCCACCTTAGTGTTGTTTTCAGCACTCGTTGCGGCGGTTGTTTCGTTCGTGTTTCTTCAGCTGAACGATCTCATTCGCGACGTACTCAAGACTCCTTTTCTAATCGCTACTTCCAAAGGATTGGTTCTTGGACTGTCTACTGCGTTGATTGGTGTAATACTAGCATTCAATCGAGAAGTACGCAAAGCCTCCTGGATCGAACTCGTACTTGGGGTTGTAGTAGCCGTTGCGATGTTGTGTTACGGAATTTGGATGACAACTACCCTATTTGGTGCTTACGTAGCCGTTTTCGCACTCTGCGTATTACACATTGTCGTACTGACACCAGCACTTATCCGACTTCTTGATGCACTTCTACCTCGATTCAAGCCGAAGAGTCTGATTTCGCGGATCAACGTTCGTGCTATGTGGCTACATCTAAAACAAGCGAAGTTTGCTACGATCGCGTTTTCACTTGCTATCGCTACAGCAATCGGGATTACACTCATGGTTAGTAGTCTTCGAACTGACTTTTTTGAATTACTGGAAGCGCGACTACCTTCAGGACTTCAAATACGTGAGGCCAGCAACGTGGACCCGAAGATCATAAGACAGTGGACCGGCGTGGACGAAGTGCGTGAATACTTTCGAGGAGAAGGCACCTTATCCGTAGGAAAGACGAATGTGATAGCGACTTCAATTGACGAATATGAAGCGCGTCGGTACGGCAACGAAAACGATGCCGACCGTGTCGGTGTGTATGTGAACGAAAAAGTCGCGGCACAACTTAGGGCAAATATCGGAGACGAATTGGAGTTGAAACTCCCCAGCGCAACGCCGATAAGTCTTCCGATCATTCACATATTTAAGTCATACGGTGAAATGTCGCGTGTCGTACTACTACCAAAAGACCAAGTTCCCTCTAATCCTCTGGTACGCGATCGCTTGTTGATAGTTGTACAACCTGATGCGATTGCGTCTGTAGAACGAAGACTGAATGAGAAGTACCCGAGTGCTACTGTGTTGAGCCATGGAGAGATTCGAGAACGAGCGGTCCGAATTTTTAACCGAACTTTTGCGCTAACAAACCTAATCGCACTAATCGCGGTGATGGTAGCTGTAATCGGTCTTTTCAATTCAGCACTGGCGTTGCAGAGTGCAAAAAATGCCGAGTACCGATTGCTGAATACTCTAGGATTTTCAAGATTCGCATTATTCCGACAATCGTTCACCCAATCAACACTACATGGGGGTGTTTGTTGTTTGCTGTCTTTACCACTCGGAATCGGAATCGCATGGATACTGTGTGAACTCGTCAATCCACGCGCTTTTCACTGGACGATAAGCTTACATGTAGCACCTACGACCTTGGGATTTCCTCTTTTACTCGGGTTAAGTGCCGCAGTACTAGCGTCGATATTACCGTGGCTTTTCTTAAGTCGTAATCCAAAATGAAAGGCTACGCTGGTCTCCTGAAAGTTCTAGCTACGCTCCATTTAGTGGCGTTTGGTTGTTGGAGCTGTAGCCCGCCCTCTTCTCCCTCAGAAATTAGTGCATGGATGGGGTCGAACCTCAATACAGACGCTTTTGCACAGGTAGACGGCACCTACAAGCTCAGCTTCCCTTTCGACCATGGATCACACAACGAGTTCCTGTTTGAATGGTGGTATCTTACGGCGATTCTAGACGATCAAAAGGGTCGTGAATTTGGAGTGCAATTTACGATTTTTCGTCGTGCCTTAGGTTCCGACCGTGCTTCTTCTAATCCGTGGCGAACGGGACAAGTTTATATGGGACACTTCGCGGTTTCTGACATTCAAGCGAAAAGTCATTGGAGCGATGAACGATTTAGTCGGGGGCATCCAGAACTTGCCGGTGCTCATATAGAACCGTTTCGAGTTTTTATTGAAGATTGGAAGTTCGCGTCGCAATCGTCTTCCTACTTTCCGTTGGAGTTATCCGCTGGTACCCCGGATTACCGCGTCTCATTAGCTATCAATCGTGGTAAACCGATGATCCTACACGGTACGAGTGGTTTTTCGCAAAAGAGTCCTGATCACGCATCATACTACTACACGTTTTCGCGCTTGCCCACTAATGGAACATTGGAAATCGAAGGAGAGAAGTACACCGTGTCGGGTTTCTCATGGATAGACCGCGAGTGGAGTAGTCAAATTCTCAGCGCCCACTACCGTGGCTGGTATTGGTTTTCACTCAACTTCGAGGACGGTCGCGAATTGGTGCTATTCGAGCTCCATGCCGAAGACAAGAACTTAAAGACTCTCCCTACCGCTATGTGGATTGAACCTGAAGGGAGCACCGTTCTCATTCCCGCAGAAAGCTGGACGATCACACCGAGTCGATATTGGAAGTCGTACCCTGTTGAGTGGGTCTTAAAAATCGACGATATCCGTTATCTGATCGCTGCGAAGTTCGACGATCAAGTTATGGACACAAGTATTAGTTACTGGGAAGGCGTCGTCGAGATAACAGAAGCGGATGCGGTAGTAGGACGCGGTTACATGGAGCTGACCGGGTACGAATAAACGACCTTCGTCAGTTTGGTTACCGTCCGAGTTCTAGATCTCCAGAAGTTTTTGCTGTGCATACTATATCGTTTGGTTTTCGAGATTCAACGTTGCTCACTTACTCCTACAGATTGACCCGATCATGGTAGAGACTGTCCTTCAGACCCACTTAAGTCTGCCGAATCGAAGACAGGGTAAAGTACGGGACCTATACGACGTTGAATTAACCAATCGCGAGGCGGCACTACTGATTGTTGCCACTGACAGGATCAGTGCGTTTGATGTTGTGCTGGCTACGGGCTTACCAGGTAAGGGTCGAGTTCTTACTCAAATTTCGAAATTTTGGTTCGAGTTCTTTGCGGATACTGTCGATCACCACTTGATCAGCACCGATCCCGCTGACGTACCGGGATTGTCCGTTTCAGAACGGTCAATGTTACAAGATCGAATGATGCTCTGTCGCCGTACGAAGGTGATTCCAGTCGAATGCATTGCTCGAGGATATCTCACCGGTAGTGGCTTCAAAGAATATCAACAAACTGGAGCTGTTTGTGGGATCAAACTACCTCCGAATTTAACTAACAGTGATCGTTTATCCGAACCAATTTTTACACCTTCAACCAAAGCGGAAGTTGGGGACCACGATGAAAATATTAGCTTTGAACAAGGTGTGAGTGTGGTGGGTCAAGAAACCATGGAATGGCTTCAGACCAAGACTCTAGATCTCTACATTCGAGCTAGTGAGTACTCGCGTGGTAAAGGTATCATTTTGGCCGATACAAAGTTCGAATTCGGACTTCTCGAAGACAGTTCGGAACCGATCTTGATCGATGAAATCTTTACCCCTGACAGTTCGAGATTTTGGCCCGCTGACGATTGGGAACCCGGGCGTGAACAAAGCAGTTTCGATAAGCAAATCGTTCGGAACTACTTGGAAACCGTGGTTAGAGACGGAGCATGGAACAAAAAACCTCCGGGCCCGAAGCTGCCTGCACAGGTCGTAGCGGGAGCGATGCAGCGATATTTAGAAGCGTACGAACTATTAACCGGTGAGACGCTAGTCCTTTCCTAATGTAGATGACCACCGGCTATGGAATGGGACGAATATAGAAAAATTTGTGATCATCCCTCAGTGCTCACTCGTTGGCTCATAGAACAAACGCTGCGAGTCTGCGACGGTGACAGTGCTAGAGTGCTCGAATCGGTACTTGAATCGGTACCGATTGCCAAACCTTTGGGGCACAAGGGTGGATACGCCATCGACATGTTCAAGACCTCTTTGAAGCGCGAAGATGTCGCACAGATAGTATCGCAGGTTGAACGCGCGGTCAAAACTGATAGGAGAACAAACGGTCCTGTTGAACGAGACTACACCCACATCGAAAAGACGTGGTTGGAATATCTACGTTGGTGCGATGAAGCAACTGACTCAGACCACCGATCGAATGAAGAGGATTGAAGAAAGTGGCTGCGTTGATTTTTTCCCTTGTGGGAGCGGTGATCTTGAGTGGTTTGGTTTGGGTTTTGTTCGGTTCACGGTTGAAACTGGCGAAAGAACCCGTTCAAAATGACATCTTCAATGTCACGTTATACCTGATTTGCGCGTTCGTTTTGATGTTTCCGTTAGTACTCTTTCTGGTCGCGTAAGTTTAAAAAAGCTCGTTATGAGCGAGCGCTGTCTGAATCATGAGTTGGAATCCGATGCGTTTTCAAGTATCTCGCGGATCTTAGAGAGTTCACGATTCTGTTCCTTCATCGCCATGATCATGTCAGGAAGTTCGTCCCAAATACGATAGATAAAGAATGCTATCACACCTAAGAGTAAAAATAATATTAAGGTCAACATCAGCTGGTCCTGTTGGGCTGTTTAGTGAAAATGATAACGGACGGGTGGTTAATAAGTCAGGCCGAGGCATCACGAAACATTCGTGGTATGAAAAATCGTAGGAACCTTGCGTGCTTGAATTCGAACTCTTCCCATTCACTACCTACCTCGTAACACACAGCTGCCAGCGTGGGAAAAGCATGTTCTTCTGGCCAATCGTTAGTCGCGCGGATGCAAGAATCTATTGTCGGTAAATGAGATACGACTGCGACACAAGACAACGATCTTTCAGTCTTGCGCAGGAGTTTTTCTACGTCGCGATGAGAGCCGGTGTAAAGGTCATGTGTTGATGTGATCGGGAGCTTTAACGCGTCATTTAGCAGTTCAGTTGTTTGTCGTGTGCGTTCGGAGTCGCTTGTATAAAACTTTTGTGGGATGTGTTCCGATGTCGCAAGCACCTCGGCCATTGCCGCACCATCCCGTCGTCCTCGTTGACTGAGTGGTCGCTCCATGTCGGGGGTATCCGCAGGCCAAGCAGACTTTCCGTGTCTTACCAACCAAACACATTTACTGCTATTATTCATTGCATCGATTATTTCAAGCGTGATCCGTTAGGTTACCTTGACCTATGTTACAACAGAAAAGCAAGACGACCGACGATGACAGCGATCAGAGGTTTCAGAATCGTGATTAGTGACGCAGTAAAAACGTTTGTTCCTTTTTCTTCATTAATTTAACCAGAGCAAGACCGGCAACGAATCCCCCGATATGTGCCCAATAGGCAATTCCGTCATCCATCCCATACAAACCATTGAGTACCTGTAGCGCGAAATAAAAGCCAAGGACGATTACTGCGGGTACTTCGATAATCAAAAAGAAAAACAAAAGAACTTTGATTCTCGATCGTGGATGGAGCAGGATGTATGCTCCCAAAACTCCACTCACCGCACCCGAAGCACCTATCATCGGAATCTTGCTACTGACATCCGTAGCAATTTGTGCCGCTGCTGCAGCCAGACCACAAGTCAAGTAAAAGATTAGAAAACGAACTCGTCCGAGGGCGTTTTCGATGTTATCACCAAATATCCAAAGAAACCACATGTTTCCGATGATGTGTAACCACCCTCCGTGCATGAACATGTGCGTAATCAAGGTGTAAAACTGGGGTTGTCCGTCGAGCGGACAATAAGCTCCGCCACCCAATGAAATATATGTGCCCTTGGGAATCTGTCCTAACAAATCGCCGCTAATCAGAGCAAAATAACACAAAGATCGTTCATAGAGGCCAGCTACCATCCTTGCTCCCTGACCAAATATCCACACGGCGACATTTATGCCGATGATGGCATAGGTGACGATTGGTTTTCGATCTATCGGATTGTGATCGTAAATTGGGAAAAACATACTAAGTGTAGATGCTTGACTCTCTAAACGGAGTTTCTCATTCTGGCACTGAGGGTTCTGAATCTGGCCGGTTAGGTTCCAGTAAATGGGCGATCCACGCTGTTGACTCGTGCGCCTCAAAGGCAAGTTTTGCCGTCATTGTCAAAGGCACCGACAACAACATACCCACCGGACCAAACATCCATCCCCAGAAGATCAACGACAGGAACACGACCAACGTCGAAAGACCCAACGTTCGACCAAGAAATCGCGGTTCGATACCAGCACCGATACCAACATTGATGCCAACATACCCCATGAGTACGAGTGCCGCAGATCCCCAACCCAAACTTACGACAGTAACCAATATCGCAGGAGCCGCAGCAATCGCACTGCCAATATTTGGTATGTAGTTCAACATGAACGCCAGTAAGCCCCAAAGAATCGCAAAATCTACACCCAATACGAGAAGTAAGACTGTGACGCATACTCCCGTCAGCAGACTCGTACAAGTCTTGACGGCAATATAACGATTGAGATTCTCGCCAAACTGGTCGAGCCATCGAACATCCATTTTGCGTTCCAACAGCACACCTCGCAGTTTTCTCGGCAGCTGTTTTCCCTCAGCTAGGATAAACAGCACCGTTAAGAATATGAGAAACGTGTTGGAAAGGAGCTGACCTATACTCTGCAGTGCCTGGCTTGCTAGTGGGATGACGCGACTGGGGTCTAGGATCGCAGAAAAATCCAAATCCGAGTTGGGAAACAGTGTGTTGATGATTGGATTGATGGTGTCTTCTGTTAAATCTCTAATTTGATCTTGATAGAAGGTTTGCTCGGCTTGAAATTCCTTTACGACTTGAAGAAACACTAATCCCAGTCCAAAAAGCGCTACTACCAAAACCACCAGCACAGTTACCACCGCTAGCCAATGCGGGCACTTGCGTCGAGTAAGCCATTGAATCGGAGTACTTGCTATTGTGGCGATGAATACGGCCAACATGAAGGGCACTACGACTTGATGTGCAAGTTTGAGACCTGCTAGAACTACGACGCATGCAATGAGGATTAGTGCCGTATTACGTATTGATACACCTTCCTTCATTGAAATTCTCGTCGGTGTTTGAGACTAGGTAGTTGAGATCGGACTCGCATGACTTCTGAGGGGTCAATATCCGCGACAGCCACGCTAGGTTCTTCTGTCGAACATTCTGCCACTATCGTTCCCCAAGGATCGACAACTAAAGCGTGTCCAAACGATTGTCGCCCCGGATAACGATGATCGCCAACCTGAGCTGGCGCAATGAAGTAGGCTTGGCATTCGATCGCGCGAGCCCGTAAGAGTACATGCCAGTGTGCTTGTCCAGTGTACGCTGTAAAAGCCGCAGGAACGGTCACCGCGACTGCGCCGACATCAACCAAGGATTGATATAAACGTGGGAACCGTAAATCGTAACACACACTCATTCCTAGAGTGCCAAAGGGTAGCTCTGTTGTTATTACCTGCTTTCCCGGAGCAGTCGTTCGAGATTCTTGCAATTTCGTGCCATCCGCGAGATCAACGTCAAAGAGATGGATCTTGCGATATCGAGCATGGATGTCACCGGGCGGAGTAACGTGGAAGCAGGTGTTGTAGATTTTTTCGTGCGGAGCTCGTTCAGGAAAGCCTCCAGCGATTAAGTGTACACCGTGAGTACGAGCTAGGTTCACGCAAGATGAAATAATAGGACCTGGGTCGGCGAACGTCTCGGCAAGAGGTATTTGTCCTTCGTCTGATCCGATATACGCAAACGCTTCGGGCAGAAAAACTGCTTCTGCACTCTGGTTAACTGCTTCTGTTACTAAGTTCTCTACGGTTTGCAGATTCTGCGCAACGTCATTACGCGAACACAATTGTGTGATCCCAATGCGCACGCTATTTGCCACGCGGGTACCCTCTGACTTGCCTTCGCATATGGTTACTACGTCGAAGCATGCACCAGTCTGACACAAGTGGTGAGTAATTCCATCGCAATCTTAACTTCATCAACACTCGCATATGTTGGTGCAATGCGAATGTTTGCGTCATCTGGATCTCTGCCATATGGGAAAGTAGCTCCCGCAGGAGTCAATGCCAAACCTGCTTCTTTGGCAACCTCAACTACTCTTTTTGCGTTCCCCTTTGGCACGTTAAGCGAAATGAAGTAGCCGCCTGTGGGCTCAGTCCACGAAGCGATTTGAGGATCTAAATTTCCTAGTTCTTGAGTCAACACTTGCTGCACGATCTCAAACTTTGGTCCAATAATAGCTGCTTGTCTCTTCATGTGTGCTTGCAGACCCTTTCCGTTTTGCAAAAATCGTGCCTGTCGTAGTTGATTTACTTTGTCGAATCCCACCGTACGCATCCCTATGTGACGCTCAAAGTCTGCTAGTAAGGTCGATGACGAGCCAATGAATCCTACTCCTGCGCCGGCGAAAGTTATTTTTGAAGTCGAAGCAAACTGAATAATCCTATCTTCTGTACCCTGGGCAATCGCTAACTCATCAAGATTCGCTAATTTCGGTGTCGGTTCTTTGAAGTCGTGGACTGCATATGCATTGTCCCACAATACGTAGAAGGGACTCTCGGGTCGTCCACGACGAAGATTCGGCAGAGCCGCGATGCGGTTTACAGTCTCGTCGCTGTACGTATAGCCCGTGGGATTTGAGTGTCTAGGTACGCACCAAAGCAAGCTTGTGTTTATGTCATTTTGGACCAATGCTTCAATTGCGTCCATATCCGGACCGTGAACTTGCATAGGCACGTTCGACATCTTAAATCCTAGATACTCCGTCATAGAAAAGTGCCGATCATAGCCCGGAACAGGACAGATTCCGCACGCCTTCGAATTTCGTAGGAGCGGCGGACCTGCTAATCCACGGTGAGCTAACAAATCCAGCGCCATATACATCAAATGCAAGCTAGAGTTTCCGCCTGCAATCACTCTTTCTGATGGAACCCCGAGTAGACACGCACCCAGATCTCTGGCTTCAGGTATACCCCACAAACCACCGTAATTTCTCGTGTCTGTACCGTCTCTGGAGAAGTAGTTTCCCTCCAGCACACCGTCGAGATCTTTACTCAGTTGAATCTGATCTTTGCCTGGCTTACCACGTACAAGATTTAGCGTTAAATTACGAGATTTAAACTCTTCGTATTTCCGTGAAAATTCGGTGAGTTCGGTCATAGTTCGAGATTTCCTTGGGAGTAGTCACACACGAACAATAGTTCTTCGATTTGTGACTTATGATGAATTGGCAAACTGGTAGCAAAAAGGCGACAAACCCGAGAATGCAAGGGACTCCGTAAGATGCGGGTTTTACCGATCAAGCGAGCTGATTCATACGCAGGCACCAAATTTTAGTGAGTGTTCGATTGATTTCTCTGTAACTGACCATATCTATGTTAGAGTAAATAGTTGCTTTATGTGGTCATTTTTGCAACTTTTTGTACAAATTTACCCAAAATCGGAGTAAAATTCGTTTCCCGAAATTGAGAACACTACATGCCCTCAGTAACCGTCCGAGAAAACGAACACTTTGATGTCGCGCTTCGACGCTTCAAGCGCGCTTGCGAAAAGTCCGGCGTACTATCTGAAGCGCGCCGTCGTGAGTATTACGAAAAACCGACAGCTGTTCGTAAACGCAAAAACGCGGCCGCGGTAAAGAGGCACCTCAAAAAGCTCTATCGAGAAGCAAGAAAGTTCGAAAGACTGCACTAAGCGTCTTCTCACCCAATCAGTTACACTAACGAACGAGTCCACGCATGGATTCTCAGCTAAAACTACGTATTAAAGATGACACTCGCACGACGATGCTCGCTCGAGACAAAGCGCGCTTGGCAGTACTGCGATTAATCAATGCAGAGATTAAACAAACTGAAATCGATTCTCGTAGCACACTGACAGATCAAGAGCTACATCGAGTATTGGTACGTATGCAAAAACAACGCGCTTCTTCCGCCACTCAATATCGCGATGGACGCCGATCGGACCTTGCGAAACAGGAGGAGTATGAAATTGCTGTCATTCAAGAATTTTTACCCAAACAACTCACCGAGGCAGAAGTAAGTGACGCCGTTGATCAGGCCTGTGCTACTCTGCAAGCTGATTCGATGCAACACATGGGTAAAGTCATGGGACACCTGACTCAATCGTTAGGTGGCAGGGCAGATATGGCGCAAGTGAGCAAGATTGTACGAGCGTGTCTGAGTAATAACTAAACGGTCTATGACGAATTTCACGCCACAATTCATTACCGAGCTCAAGGATCGAATTGATGCAGTAAGTCTGATCGGAGATTCTGTGGAATTGACCCCGAGTGGGAAGAGTTACAAAGGCAAGTGCCCATTCCATCAGGAGAAAACTCCGTCGTTCCACGTTTACCCTGTCGACCAAACCTACCATTGTTATGGTTGCGGCGCGCATGGTTCGATGATTGACTTTGTCATGCACCAAAAAGGGCTCAAGTTTCCCGAGGCAGTAAAAATGCTTGCCGATCTCGTCGGGATTCCGCTGCCTCCCGACGGGAAGAAAGCACGGTTTTCACCGAAGGAACTCCACAAATTTCGAGTCCTCTACAGTACGTTAGAAGCTGCAGTTGACTATTACCAAAAGGCTTTAACGGAACGTTCTGCAGGCTTCAAGTATCTACAAACACGTGGCATCCAACAAGAAATCATCGAAAATTTTGCTCTCGGGTACGCCCCAAACGCGTTCGATTCAATCAAGTTAGCACTAGCGAGAGTCGATGAACGAGTCTTGTTAGACTGTGGACTCATTACTCAAAGCGACAAAGGGAAGTCATACGATAAGTTTCGTGATCGGGTAATGTTTCCTATTCGCGACATGCGAGGTCGCACCATAGCCTTTGGCGGTCGTGTTGTGTCTACTGACCAAGCACCAAAATACATGAACTCACCACAATCGTTGGTATATAACAAGAGCAAGTGTCTCTACGGGATGTATGAAGCCTGGCGTTCGAACGTTTCTCTAAGCAGCTTGATTGTCGTCGAAGGATACATGGACGTAATCGCTTTGGCTCAACACGGTATTGAAAACGTCGTCGCACCTCTCGGTACTGCGCTTACTCTTCAACAAATACAGTTTATGCTCAAATATTGTTCGGAATATGTCCTGTGTTTTGATGGCGACGATGCAGGAGCGACAGCAACATGGCGCGCTTTAGAACACGGATATTCACTTCTGAAAAAAGGCCAGCGAATTCGTGTTGTGCGCTTACCAAAGGGTGATGACCCGGACTCTTACATTAGTACCCACGGAGTGGATCAGTTCCACGATCTTGTGGAAAGAGCACCAAATTCTTCCGCTTATTTCTTTAAGGAATTACGAGCACAACACGACATCAACGACCCGGAAGGTCAGTCTGCGTTCGTTGAGCGTGCGAGGGCCGTTATTAATGAAATTCCCTACGATCTGTACCGAGATTTCATGTATTCGAAGTTACAGGACATCGTCGGACACGATATCCCAAGTCTCGGCCTACGTTACAACCCTTCCGTAGGGTCGAGAACCTCAAGAGAATTGAGTTCCCAACGAGACAAATCCACGGACCGAAAGAGCGAAAGATTGAAAGTAGGGGAACGGAATACCCTAAGAAGTCTCGTACACAACATGGATGTAGTGCCTCTAATTTCGCAAAAGTCAATGAATTCGATTACCGAATTACAAAACGAGTCACTAATATTCGACGCGATTTTGCGAATTCGCGAGAACGAGTTGAATAACTTCGCGCAATTGCTCGCGTCCTACGAGAATGATTCGCCAGAACACCGTTACCTGGTGCAAGTTGCTGAGAGTGCGCCGCCTGGATTACAAGAAACAGGTCTTAGGGACCCACTTTTAAATGCGATTGACACATTGATCTTTCGATTTAAACGGGAGATTGCCCGCCGCGATGTATAAGTTGTGCGCTTGCAATGTTAGCAACGTGATTGTTTCACTTTATTTAATGTTTCATCAATAGAGGTAGTAATGCCCAACCCGAATACCGATACCGAACAGAGTCCCATCGAAGAACTCATAGAACGCGGACGCGACCAAGGCTACTTGGTCATCGCAGATATTCACGATGTATTAAGCAATGACCGTGATGAAGATGAGATCGATGACATCATCCATAATCTGATGGACCTTGGGATTAGCGTTGATGAAGCGGCCCCTGACGGGGAAAATCTGTTCACCACGACCGAAAACTCTTCGGATGATGTAGCTGCTGACGAAGCCGCGATCGCGTTAGCTGCGGTCACTTCTGAAGCCCGTCGCACAACAGATCCCGCGCGCATGTACTTGCGTGAAATGGGGGGAGTTGAACTACTCACGCGAGACGATGAGATAAAAATTGCGCGAGAGATCGAAGAGGGTATGCGAGACATTCTCAAAGCCGTTGCCGAGTTTCCCGGTACGGTCGATTGGTTAATCGAACAATACGACAACACCAATAAAAAGAAAAAGCTAAGCGATTTACTGGTCGGCTACTTAGACCCAGATGCCGAAATTCAGAATCCCGTGCAAATCGATGCGACTAAAAAACCTCCGCAACAAACTACTCCACGTACCCGGGGACCTGATCCCGAGATCGCGCACACTCGATTTGAAGCGCTACGAAGAGTCAACGAAAAACACAAGAAAGTAGTTGAACGGATTACCAAGAATAAACGCCCCAGCCGGTTGAATAAGTCTGAACAAGCCGAATTGGCTGCATCCCACGAAAAATTAATTGACTGTTTCTCCCGTTTCAAACTCACACCCGAAGCACATGAAGAGCTGCTTGGCCAACCACTCAATGCGATGGCCGAAGTCCGTCGTCGAATTAAGCTTCTCTTTCAGATTTGCGTACGGGAGAGTGGTATGCCGCGAGAAACTTTTAAAGAACTGGTGCGAGTCTCGCCGCCCGGCACTATCTCTGACATGCGTCACCACATTCGGGGAGACTTTCCTTACAGTAGCGGTTTGTTTGAGAAGAAAACAGAAATATTTCGACACCAGCGACGCGTCAATGCCATTCTCAACGATAGTGGCGTGAAGAAGTTTTCGACGCTTAAAGACATTGATACTCGCATAACCAAAGGCCAGCGTAAGATGGAAAGTGCAAAGCGCCAAATGGTTAAAGCAAATCTGCGTTTGGTGATTTCGATCGCCAAAAAGTACAACAACCGTGGTCTCCACTTTCTCGACTTAATCCAAGAAGGTAATATCGGATTGATGAAAGCCGTCGACAAGTTTGAATACCGTCGCGGGTATAAGTTTTCGACGTACGCCACGTGGTGGATTCGGCAAGCAATTACTCGTTCGATTTCGGATCAGTCCCGAACGATTCGAATACCTGTTCACATGTTTGATTTAGTTAACAAACATAACCGCATCCATAGACAGTTGTCGCAAGAACTAGGACGCGAGCCCACGGTTGACGAACTATCTGCAAGAATGGAATTGATACTTGATAAGATTCGACATATTCAAGGAATCAGTATCCAACCAGCATCTACAGATGCTCCGATAGGTGAAGACGACGACGCCAGCTTAGGCGATTTTCTCAAAGATCCATACGAATCTACGCCCATGGATCAAGCAGAATCTCGAGGATTGAGAGATGTCATTCACGAACGCTTAGGCGAGCTAAGTTCCCGAGAAGCGAAAGTTCTGAGGATGCGATTTGGCATCGGTCAAAATACGGAATATACACTCGAAGAAGTTGGTAGAGTATTCAATATCACTCGAGAGCGCATTCGTCAAATCGAAGCAAAAGCTCTACGACATCTAAAGTCCAGACTTACGGATTGGAACGGATAAGTCCCCCTCTTAGCCAATGGCTCAGACGAGATCAATTTCCACTCCGTAAAAGCGATTCCCTAAATCGAAGGATTTTGTTGGCTCGTCCAATTAAGCCTATGAGATGCAGGGTTGGTGGGCCCACCAGGACTCGAACCTGGGACCTATGGATTCACGATCTAGAAAACTCTAGACACCCACTGTTTCCAGTGGCGTGGACTATCTCATCGCCCGACAGCACACGCTGGTTAGGGCGCGGGACGCTCAAGCCTGTCATTAAGAACTCTCGACCGCGCGAACTGCGATCAGTTCTCAGGTAGTCTCTGCACCTCCCAACGATGTATCGTTGGTTTGGCTCAAGGTTGCCATAACGATGACTTATTCGTCTTAGGTTTCCCTGAATTCATCCCGTTCTATTCAACGTTTTCACGAAGAACGCACCTTTTTTGATGAGTCCACTGCTCTAACCAACTGAGCTATGGGCCCGAACTTTTTCAAATATTTTATGTCTCAATAAACGGTTGCACCGATTTTGTCGTAAGACAGAACTCCCTGTGATATTTTCGCAACTGCGGTATGCCGAGTGCTAATATGCAAACATCACACACAGAGTTAAGGCAAATCCAAATTAAGGATTTGATCGACATAGGTCAGGAACAAGGTTACCTGACAGTCGACGAAATCACCGAATATCTTGACGATGAATCCCCTCGTGAGAATTTACTAGACAACGTTATAAGCTTGTTGTGTAGTCTAGAAATTCCTATTCACGGACTCCGTGAAGATTTTGAAGTTTCCCAAGAGTCATCCACGACGAATGGGTCGGACATTGAAACGGATGCAAATGCCGCAGTAATCAATGTACGTGAAACGCGAAATGGCGAAAGTACAAGTCTCTCATACAACTATTTACGCGGCTTACGACAGAGTACGTTACTTTCGCGCGACGAAGAGATTGAAATTGCAATGCGCTATGAAGAAGGTTTGCGAGAAGAGGCAGCTGCCGCGGCGCGATTTCCGGGCGTAGTCGAACGCTTGCTCACTAAACACGGTAAAGCACGACGAGAACGAAAACTAAAGAGTGTCGTATACGGTTTTCTCGACCCAGTACGCACTGTAACGCCGGCAAAAACCGCTAACTCCGGCTCTGCTCAAGAATCAAATGGGACAAGAAACAATATCATCGATCCCAAGATTGCACAAGAGCGTTTTTCAGAACTTAAACGAGTGTATGGCAATTTCAAAAGAGTGATTCGTCAAGACGGTAAGTCATCGAGAAAGTTCCTTGGGGCACAAAAGCGACTTTGTAGCACATACTCGCGCTTCAAGTTGGTACCAGAGTTTCGTAAGGAACTGCATGCTTTACCGCACACGTTGCAAACAAAGGTACAAAAACACGAGCACAGAATTTTCCAATTGTGTATAGCTTGCGGAATGCCTAAATCAAGACTTGTGAATCAAACGCTGTCTGATGTGTACTGGTTGCAACAAGAAACCAAGTCGATAGAACCTTGGAGTGTAGAGCTACTAGATGCTCGTAGCGATATCGCAAAGTCGCAAAAGTACATTAACAACTTACTAAAAAAGGCAGGTATCTCTCGAAACGAATTGAATGAAGTCATCGAGCAGATGAAATTGGGTGAAAGGAAAGCTGCAGATGCCAAACAAGACATGGTGCGGTCAAACTTAAGACTCGTGATCTCTATCGCTAGAAAACTTTCCAATCGAGGACCCTACCTATTGGATTTGATCCAAGAAGGAAATATCGGTCTGTTGAAAGCCGTCGAGAAATACGACTACCGACTTGGGTATAAGTTCGCAACTTATGCGACTTGGTGGATCAGACAAGGGGTTTCTCGCTACATTGCTGAAAACGCACAAACGATAAGAATCCCGGCTCATCTCGTCGAGACTATGAAGCGTCTAAATCGTACTCATCGACAATTAGTACAAGAGTTAGGTCGTGAACCGACCGTAGCGGAACTGAGCGAGAAGTCTTCGATAAGCCACAAGAAAATTCACCAGATTCAGCGCGTCTGCGTGGAAGCAATCTCCATAGACGCTCCTGTCCAGCACGACAGCGAAAATTCGATCGGCGACTTTCTTGACGATCCCAATACGATCGGGCCTGCCGAGAATGCCACGACGGCAAACTTACACGCCATCATCACCGAACTTCTCACAGAACTGAGCTCCGAAGAAGCTGAGATTCTCAGACTGCGCTTTGGAGTCGGTTTAGCGCGCGAGTACTCTTTAGAGGAAATTAAAGAGTTACTTGACGTGACAAAAGAACAGGTCAGAAAAGTCGAAGCTACGGCATTACGAAAATTACGCAACCCAAAAATGTCTGTGCATCTCCGAGGGTTCTTGCGCGACCGGAATGGTGAGTAACGTCAGCCTACGACCAAACAATCTGTCCTGATTTTGTAATTATTTTTTGGAGATCGTCGAATCAGCATCGGCAAAAGTCGATCTAGTCCGTTCAGATAGTCCTTATCCCAACTCGAAGTCCGTCCTAGAACAGCCATTCCCTTTGTAGTTTAAATTGACGCCCAAAAGACAGGTAACACTGAACTTTTATCGAGGTCAGAAAAGCACTTTATGGATATTGTGCATTTGAAATGCATAATATCCACATATGGCAGACCAATATATAGTACGTTCTCTCGAGTCCGTATTAACAAAAGCTGCAGCTGAATTTCCCGCAGTAGTCCTTACCGGTCCCCGTCAATCAGGGAAAACAACAGTCTTAAAACACATTTTCGGTAGCGAAGTCCGATACGTTTCACTCGAAACTCCTGACGTTCGAGCAAATGCAATCGAAGATCCCAGAGGATTTCTAGCAACACACCCGGCACCCGTTATTTTTGATGAAATTCAGCAAGTCCCAACACTCCTCTCCTATATCAAGGAACTCATAGACAACAATCGAAACGCAGTGGGACAGTATCTGCTCTCCGGATCCCAAAACATCCTACTATCTGACAGAGTCTCCGAGTCGCTAGCTGGACGTGTCGCTGTCCTTCGCTTGTTTCCTTTATCGCGTAGGGAGATTGTGGGCGAACCAAATCGCCCGCTCCGCTGGGAGCAAAATTACTCGGTTAGAGACTCTACAGAATCCCGGTACAACCCACGCACATTGTGGAAAGATTTACTGAGAGGAGGATATCCTGAACTTACCACTCAGCCAGACCGAGACCTCACACTCTGGCATTCGAGTTACATCCAAACCTATCTAGAGCGCGATGTTCGTTCTTTGAGACAGATCGGCGACCTAACCCAATTTCAAATATTTCTTCGCACCCTAGCCGCTCGTAGCGGTCAGTTGTTGAATTTAACTAGCATCGCTCGTGACCTAGGAGTCGCTGTGAATTCAATAAAAGCTTGGGTTTCCGTACTTGAAGCGACTTATCAGATCACGATCCTCCGCCCTTACCACGCTAACGTTGGGAAGCGACTCGTGAAAACTCCAAAGATTTACTTCACCGATGTAGGTACGTTGTGTCACTTAACCGGATTGAAAGATCCAGAACACGCACTTGCTGGACCGATGGGAGGAACGATTTTGGAAACGGCCGTTCTCGCGGAAATAGTGAAAACTTACACACACCGCGGGGGCTCGCCTAATGTTTATTTCTGGCGAACTACCACGGGTGCTGAGGTTGATTTCATCGTAGATACTGGGGACCGCTTAACACCAATCGAAGTTAAGTTGTCCTCCACTCCCCGCCGTGCCATGGCTTCTAGTATCACAAAGTTTCAACAGGATCTACCTAAGGTGACATCGGAGGGTTTTATAGTGCATCCGGGCAATGTAAATACACGTCTCGGCGAAGGAGTTAGATCCTTACCGTTTGCAGAGATTTAGGTGCAATACAGCTTCGTGGAATCAACGGTCCTCATGGTACAGGAGCGACTGAACGGGTCATTCGGACACTGACTAACTGCCGGTGAGAACGACATCGGTTACAAATGAACCTAACTCTTCTTTGGCTACGCGCTGCTGCAACATGGTGTCTCGGTCTCTAACGGTAACTGTATTGTCTTCCAAGGTTTCGAAATCCACGGTCACGCATAGAGGCGTACCCGCCTCATCATGTTTCCGATAACTCTTTCCAATATTTCCAGTGTTTTCAAAGAACATCCGCCCCAGTTTTAGCTTCTGAAGTTGTCGTATGATATTGCGAGCCTGCTCCACGATACCTTCGTGATTTTTCTTCAATGGTATTACCGCCACTTTGATCGGAGATAAATGTGGTCGCAATCTCAGCACCGTACGCTCAGACCCATTGTCTAGTTGTTCAATTTCGTACGCTTCATTTAGGACAGCGAGAATCCCTCTGTCCACACCTGCGGAGGGTTCTATTACGTAAGGAACAAACCAACTGTTGTTATTTCGATCGTGCAGTGCTAAACGGGTCGTAGAATCCGGGTTGTCTTCCACCTTGGCTTGAATGTTGAGTTCGCTTTGTTGCTTTGTATGTGAACCTAGGTCGAAGTCTGTACGATTCGCAATACCCTCGAGTTCTTCCACGCCATGTGGAAACGGGTACATGAGGTCGATCGTCGCTTTGGAATAATGGGACAATTCCGATTCTGGTACTTCGTAGAGAGACAATCGATCCCGCGCCACTCCTTGTGCTTCCCACCAATTGAGTCTTTCCTCGACCCAACGGCGATGCCAGTCCTCGTCTGTACCTGGTTGTACAAAGTATTCCAGCTCCATGATTTCAAGTTCGCGCACTCGAAAAATGAAGTTTCTAGGGGTGATTTCGTTACGAAACGCTTTACCCATTTGTGCTATACCGAAAGGTACCGTGCGCGCCGTGGCATCAATGATGTTCTTGAAATTGGCGAAAATATGCTGAGCCGTCTCTGGACGCAGATACGCAAAACTACTCGAGTCTTCCACGGGTCCTACATTAGTTTTAAACATAAGATTGAAAGGTCTGGGTTCTGTGAGTTCCGTGGATCCACAATGAGGACACTTATCGGAAGACAGAGAGTCGAACCGACTGCGTCGTTTACAAACTTTACAATCGACGAGTGGATCTGTAAACGTCGCCTCGTGCCCCGAATATTGGAGTACTTTTTGGTGCGTCAAAATTGACGCATCGATGCCTTCAACATCATCGCGCTCATAAACCATTGCCTGCCACCATGCGGTCTTGAAATTGTTTTTGAGTTCAACACCTAGAGGGCCATAGTCATAAATTCCTTGAAGGCCGCCATATAGCTCGCTCGATTGGAATATAAACCCACGACGTTTACACAAACTCGTGAGTTCTTCCATGGTCTTCGCAGTCATTTGATTGGTAGAACGTACTGTGTGATGTGTGTATTTGAGACGTGATTGTAGTTAGTCACGGGATTACCATGTTCTGAAGCCAACTGTGTCGCTTTCGAACACCTAACGCTCGCCGTTGGATTGTGCTAACCTAAGTCTTGTACCTTCGTGATCGAGGCTACTATTTTCTTCCCAGATGTATTCAAATCATTCAGGTCTCTCTGGGTTTGGTCAAAATGTTGACCTAGCTTTGTCAGACGCTCGTTGAATCGATTTACGTCTTCGGCAATGATGCCCAGTCGCGTTCGAATGTCATCAGCCCTCTTGCGAATATCGACATCCCTAAAGATGGAACGCAAGGTAACAACGGTGGCCATCATAGTCGAAGGACTCACGATATACACGCGATATTTTTGCGACTCCTGAACAATCTCAGGAAGTTCCGCGTGGATCATGGAGTACACGGCTTCCGACGGCAAGAACATTAGAGCACAGTCGGCGGTCGTCCCTTCAATAATATACTTTTCGCTAATGTCCCGAAGATGGCGGCGGAGACTCATCAGCAATTCTTTTTTAGCGTGCTTCTGACTAATCTCGTCCGTCGCTTGACGATAGGCTATGAAACTCTCTAATGGAAATTTTGAATCTACCGCTAGGTGTCCGGACGGTTCAGGCATCTTCAACAAACAGTCCACTCTTGTAGAAGATTCGCGTTTGGTATTCTCCAAGGTCACTTGAAAGTCATAAAAATCAGCTGGTAACGCATCTTTGACTATGTCTTTCAATTGAGTCTCGCCTACATGACCACGCGCTTGTTTGTTGGTCATGAGGTCATTCAACGTTTGCAGACCTTGCGAAAGATCTTGAATGCTACGTTGCGATTCAAGAATCTGACCGAGTGATTGTTGAACTCCCTGTAGATGGGAGACTGTTTGGTGCAAATTTCCCGAAAACCGTTCTTCTAGCGTGCGTGTTTGGGTTTGTTCCAGCTCGTGCAATCGGTCTGCAAGTTGACGAGATTCCCGTTTAAGTACAACGATTACTCCAATAGCAACTATTGCTACTAAAACAATAACAATAACGCTTAGCCAAAGGTCCATGGCTACCGACGATCGAAGACGCTTAACACGACAAGTCTATTGTTGCTTCTGTTAGTCGGCACTATTTTGTAAGTCCTGCCGAGCCTCTATCAGTTCTTTGATATTCGCCCGCGCTTTCTTGAGTTGTTCTTCGTCTAGTGACAACCCGAGCAGTGTGGCTATTCCGCTGGTAACGTCCCAGTCTAGTTGAAGAGCACCGTTCAGGTTCGTACCTTGATAGTTGACGGTCGAAACATCGGCGTCATTCTCTAGTAGAACTTTCGCTGTCTCTTCGTGCCCAAACAAAGCAGCGACGAGAAGTGATGTTGAGCCAAGCGCGTCGCGAGACTCAATATCGGCACCGACTTGCAAAAGATATTTCACAGTCTCCGTCTGTCCGAGAGCGGACGCCGCTACAAGAATGGGACTACCCTCTGTGGTAACAATAGTGGCTACATCGTCGACTTCGGCTAAATGCCTCTTGACCAAGTCCAAGCGATCCAGAGCTAACGCAACCCAGATGTCTTGCTCAGCAGCTAGTTCCCGTGCTTCCAGCAGAATGGGACGCACCTTGTCGCGACCAGCTTCAACATCCTCTCGGATAACCCCTAGTTGATAAATTTCATTTGCGTAATAGTTGGTCATCCGCCAGTTTACAGCAACAGAATCAATCACGTCTTCTCCGATAACATTTCGATGAAACAAGTCGGCACCACCCGAGATGAGCGCTTGCACAGTGTCGACAGCACCGAGAAACGCAGCGGTCATCAAGCAGGTGTTACCAACGATATCGCTACCGTTTACATCTGCTCCGTTATCAATCAGCAACTCAACGACTTTCGCTTTACCGTGCAACGTCGCATGCATGAGCGGTAACCGATTGTCTGACTCTCGACGTGAGTTGGGATCGACACCTTCGTTTAAGAGTTTCTTAATCGCTCCGAGATCATCTGCCATGATGGCATCCCACATGTTTTCATACTCCACTTCCAAGTGTGCACAAGACAACATACTCAGTCCTATGAAAAACACTGATGTACGAAGAGAGTACTTTAACCACGACCTGTTCATCGAAGTTCCACGATCTCTCGAATCTCTTCAGTGGACAACTCGGTGATCGAAATTTCGCCGTCCGCGACCGTCATCTCGGCTAGTGCCTTTTTATCCACGATCATATCGTTAATTTTCTCTTCAAAGGTGTTTTCAGTTATCAGTCGGTGCACCAATACGTTCTTGGTCTGACCAATCCGGAACGCCCTATCCGTTGCTTGGTTTTCGACCGCAGGGTTCCACCAAAGGTCGTAATGTACTACTTGATTCGCAGCAGTCAAGTTCACTCCGGTTCCTCCTGCCTTCAGTGAAAGCACCATTGCGCGCGACTTGCTGTCGTTTTGGAAAGAGTCGATCATTTTATCGCGCATCGTTCGAGACACCCCACCATGTAAGAAGGCTGGTTCGAATCCAAATTCAGCATCGACGCAGGTCACCAGTTGCTCACCCATCTTCGCAAACTGCGTGAACACGAGCACTTTTTCGTCCGCGTCTAAAGCCTCTCCGAGAATATCAACAAACAAAGACAGTTTGCCAGATTCTTCGGTCGAAGTGTAATCCCTCTTTAGGAAGTGACTAGGAGAATTGCAGATCTGCTTTAACCGCAACATCAGATTCAACACACTAGCGTTGCGCTTGATCTTAGAGTCTGCTTCGTCGATTTTGTGCATCGTATCATCGACGGTCTTCTGATATAGCGCTGCTTGTTCGGACGTGAGTGAACAGAATCTATTGGATTCGATCTTATCGGGTAAGTCACTGATAATAGACTTGTCGCTTTTAACGCGTCGCAGTATGAACGGCGCGGTAATTTTGCGGAAAGACTCCAACGTTTCTTGACTTCGATCTAATTCGATGGGTCTCGCAAATAAGTCCGTAAACTTTTTTCTCGAACCGAGATAACGCGGCATCGCGAAGTCAAAAATACTCCAATAGTCCAGCAGACGATTTTCGACCGGAGTCCCGCTCAACGCAATTTTGGACCCAGCACTTATTTGTTTAATAGCTTTGGTCTGTTGTGCGTCCGGATTCTTAATGTTCTGAGCTTCATCTATCACTAGAGTTGGGAACGTGTTCTCCTTTAATTCATCCACGTCGCTTCGAATGACGCCGTAACTCGTAAGTATCACATCACTCTCTAATTGGGTCACCTTGCGTGCGGTTCCGTGATAAACCTTAACTCTGAGAG
Source organism: Gammaproteobacteria bacterium (assembly GCA_009840305.1). Lineage (GTDB taxonomy): Bacteria > Pseudomonadota > Gammaproteobacteria > Pseudomonadales > Azotimanducaceae > Bin55. The sequence goes on from VXNY01000024.1 coordinate 590,379, forward strand.
ACGGTGCAAACCGTTCAATCTCTTTGCGCCAGTTCGTAAGCACAGAAGTGGGTGCTACCACGAGTGCGCCAGATTCTTTCAATTCTCCCTGGGCTTTTTGATGTAAGAGAAAAGAGATCACCTGAATGGTTTTACCTAGTCCCATGTCATCGGCGAGTAATGAACCAAAACCAAATGTGGTGTTTTTTACGAGCCACTGAAATCCGACACGTTGGTACGGTCGCAGCGTACCACAAAGTTCTTTTGGAATCTCCACCGGTTCGACTTGCATAATCGAAGTTAACAGTTCATTAAATGATTCGTCCAACTCAACATCAGCCTCATCGAACTCCTCCGCTAAGCCAGCACGAAGAATATCCATCGACGTCATCGAGTTCGGCCGTTCGTCCAATCTTGTTGCAAGATCTTCCGCTTCATCGGAATCGATAAAAACGTACTCTCCTTTTATGTGAATAAGTCCTTGAGCGGCTTCTACAAGCCGCTGAAAGTCCGCTTGGGAGACTTTGGTTTCACCCAACGCGACTTGCCAATCGAACGAGACGATGTCGTTAAGCTGTAAATAGCTCTTTACTTCCTCTTTAGACTTTCGGGAGACCCGGACCGACATCTTTGGTCGTAGGAGTCGATCAAGACTCTTCGGTAGAATGAGATGGACCCCAAGAAGCCGGAGTACCGGTAACACTTGAAGCAATATCGGCGTAAACTCTGCAAAGGAATACGAACGGAGTCCTTCATTGCCGCGGGCAGAACTTTGTAATAGGTCTCTCAGGTCCGGAAAATAGGTGCTAAGGAAAGCAAGATCACTAAGAATGAGTGGACCATCTGGAATGCTCGTTGCTTCCGCCCCGATTTCAGCGAGCGAATAGACTCTCGTGTCGCGTTCGACTTTGAAAGTAACGCCCAGAAGGAGATCTGTAGAAATTTGTAGGCCTTCGCGCGACAACGAGAGTAGTTCTGGTCTTCGGTCCGGAGGCAAAATTTCCTGAATGAACATCAAAACACGATGGGATCGATCACGAAAACTTAGGCAGTTCAGCCAACGTTGGACCACCTGCGGAGTATCTCGGTAACCGAACCACTTGAACTTGAATCGGGTTCCAGTGAAGAACCACATTTGCACTGTGTCGTCATGGTCTTCTGCAGGTGCGAAGTGGAAAGCCAAACTAATGAAGTGAGTCAACAACAGATTTAGTATGCCATCAACCTGTTGCTTGGGTTCAAGAAGTCCATCGCTCTCGGACGAGTCGTGCCGCAACATGTCGTCGGGACAGAGCTCATAAAGTTGGGTTAGGATCTCGGTGATCGCGCCATCTATTGTCGCAGCCCCCCAATGAATGGTAGACTCCCCATTGGGATATGCGACCATACGCGGAACGAACGCTTGTTGTGTTAATAGTTTCAGTGCTACACGAAACACCACATACCAGAAGACTGCGTGTGCGTCCCCTTCGTTTACAGATTTCAACCCATGCGTGCGTAAGCGAAAGAGATCTTCGATCCAGTCTTGTTGCCACTTGTGTATGGCCTCTCCCTCTGCGTCAACGGAGCTGACAAACGTACCAAAATCATCGATATAGATCGTATGTCCAAGGTAATCCCTGACATCAATTGCGTCATCTCGTAAGCCGGGTTCTAGTCGTGCTACTCGTAGACTGGTGCGAGCATATTGAGTCTTTAGTATTTCGCGAAAATCGTTCTCGTGGAACAGTGGTCGCTCTTGCAGCAGCGTAAACAGCCTCTCCCCCAACTCTGGGATTGCAGAGAGGTCAAGATCCAACAATGGCAACGGCGACTTTCTCGGTGTCGATGTGGCTTTACTAGAAGGTTGTTGTTCGACTGCGTTGGACTCATCCGGCTGCTCACGATCGAAATGAGAGCGCTTTTTAACTTCCGCTAGCAAGTCCATTCCGTGTAACCGAAAGATCAGAAATGGATTCTTATCAATCTCATTAGCTAGTAAATAAATCACTGCTGCAAGATGTTTACAGGGAACTGCCCAATCAGGACAACTGCAGGTGCCATTCAGAGATTTCCAATCTTTTGGTAAGAGATTAATGCCACGTTCGTTAGCGAGTTCGTGAATGTTAGCCGGTAACTGACCGTTTAACAGTTCACCCAACACAAACGGATTACTACTTACTGCTTTTAATATCTGGGAACGTTCAGATTTCGAAAATGGTCGTAATGAAACTTTGACCCGATACGGGTGCTTCCTGCGGCCTTTTACCGGAGCGGTCACTGTGGTACCCTTAATTTCTAAAGACGGAACCCGAGAGGGATTCGCGTACAGACGCCCCCGTGGGATTCTGTTTTGGAAGTCAATTCCAATAAAAGAGTTAAGCCATAGTTTGCCCCACCAAGTGCGGCCGAACTTACTCTCAGATGGTGGTCGAGGCTCTCGTCGACGAGGTCGTCTACGATGTTTCGCACGACGCGTGTGAGTTAGTTGATTTGCTTCGTTCACAAACTATGTAAGTTTATCTGTTATCGCTTTCAATCGAACACAGTTTCTGGTGGTCCTAACTCCACTGCAATCGACATATGCACGAATAGCTTAGGAGAGTGATATTTAGAGTAGTAGAGAAAATAGAAATATCCTACGTCCGACATCGTCCGATACTTCGACGTAAATCTAGGCTCGGATTAGCATTAATAGTGCCGCACTTTGAATAGACCTAAAAATTGACTTCGTTGATCGGTTCTATTCTGAATCAGGGTTATTGGTCTTGAGCTAATATTCTCTTTACTAACGGGTTGAAAACAAGGGAACCACCTTGGTCGAAAACCAAACCCAATTTTTGTGCCCAGAACAGGCGTCTTTGCAATGTACCTTGCGAATATTCAAAATCGTTATCGTCCATTAGCAGCTCTTCGTATTGACTGACTTCCTCGAACGACAGAGCACCGAAGTCTCGCAAAATCTTTAACTGTGGAATTGCGTCTCGGGAGTTCAAACCTAAATCTACTGAAATTTGTTCTACATTCTCTTTTATGTATTTCAGCAACTTATCTCTTTTCTCTTGCCATGTGTTTTCACGAAACTCAGCATATACTTCAAGCACTCGTGGCCACCCACCCGTAATTTCAAAAAAGTCATCTAGTTGCGCGTGTGCTCCTGCCAGATTCTCATCCATGCACCACTGACGGAGGAACGGCTTGCTCCAAGAATGAATACTTATCCAATCCACGGGACTACTCGAAGATTGACTGATATCTGACAATGGTAAGTCCACTACTAGGTGCCAAAGTTCTTCCGCACCTGCGAGAAAGACTACACGAATGAGCTTTCCAACTTTTGTCCTCTTCAGCGTTATAAGCGTGTCGTCTATCCAAGGCTTAGCATAAGGGTCATTTTCGTTAACCATGCAAACAATCGAGAATCTACTAGGCCGCATCCCAGTAAGTTTTTTTCTTAATTCCGCTACATTTGCGCTTGGTTCCAATTCTCGAAACAGGTCGGTGTCCAAGCGTTGATTCAAAAATTCTTTACACTTCTCAAGATTCGCCATTGGCGTTCCGCAAACGACCGCAATTCGACCTCCTTTTTTTAGCTTATTTTCTTGTTCAAAAGTTAAAGGACCACGGCTATAGGATGGAACTTTGCTATTGGGATATTGAGCCCTATAGGTGGCAGCCTCGAAAATGTCTGGTCGAATGCGGTCTCGATCAAGCACCTCCAGTATAGTTTCTTCATTCCCCAATAACAGCAGAACATTTGGATTGCGAAATGCATAGACTACTGAGTCGTTATTTGATACATCCCTTCGAAGGACACCGAGCCCACACATCTCCCGAAGCAAAGTTTCAAATTCGTTAATGGAAACATTGAATCCTTCGTTCCAATGCTCCCGTGCTAACTCCAATATTTCGACAATTGAAAATTGTTTTAATGGCCCGGAAGGGTCCCCACGCAACTCAAGCGCTAGCGAATACGCTATAACTTCATACCGTTGATCCAATTGCAATGTGAGCGCGAACCTTTGCTTTATGTAGTCGCCTAAGCCTTCAGTACTAAATACAGTATCTAAATCTTTTTTTACTATGTCTCGAGGCCAGCTAGATGTGTCGGAAGACCTTAAGTGTCTAACTAAGTGTTCACCATATATCTGAATTAAAGATGGGTAGTAGTTGGTTCTAAACAGTACGTGGTTCATCAGTCCATGATTTTCGAATACGTAACCAACGGCGGCCAAAGGTTCTCGAATCAAAGCGCGAGCTTGCTCGCGCTCTTCTTCACTGAGCAACGGTCCGACACAAATAGGCTCTCCAAAATGGGCTAACGGATGATTCGCTCGTTCAGTATTTCGAAGAACATTGTGAAGCCCGCATAACACTACTTTAAACTTTCGGTCAGTTTCATCCATCATCCCTTTAAGAGTCTCCGACTCTCGAAATTCGTTTTTTAAGTCTGCGGCAAGAAAGTCGTCTGCTTCGTCTAAGAGTAGAAGAATCCGTCCGTTTTTTTCGTCCGAAACCCAATCCTTTATATGTTGCTTGAGTACCGAAACCTGTCGTTCCCGTTGACGAGTCTTAGTGTAATGAGAAGAGATGATACCAGTTTCAACAAAATGGTTAGTAAGCACTGTCCAGATGATTTCCGGATTGAACTCGGGTCCAACATCGTGTTGTTTTAAGTCGATACAAATTGCGATGTGATGTGACTGTGGCTCATGGAAGGCCGCTTCTGCAGACCTTAACAAAGCAGTCTTACCTAGTTGTCGGCCACCATAGACAAAGCAACTACCATAACGATCCAAAATCGACCTACGCTCTTGTTCTCGTCCGTAGAAAGACTCGGGTGGCATCAGTCCAGCTGCGGTGAAAAACGGTTCGACACATGTGAATGGAAGTGTACAATCAAAAAGAGCTCTTAGTCGTCCAGACATGAACGAAGCCAAGAAAAATACGAGCGTCTCATCGATTACTATAAATTTAATTGCATTCTTACTGGACCAATTACTTAATTGTTGTCTATCTTCACGAGAAAGATGTCCGAAGTGCAGGACTAAGACGTGCCGATTGGCGCGTGTGCGAACAGCTTGGATTACGAAACTATATGCTGGTTGAGTCCAGCTTAGGATAATTTCGTACTTTCCTTCTGCTTCAGAACCGTACGAGTGAACCGGGCACAATTCGCGATCTTGTAGGGGAGTCGTTCTTACTTCCACCACACTTTCGTTGTTTCTCTCTTGACGCACTGGTTCAATCAGCTTTAGTCCAAGCTGACCCAAGAACTCCTCCAAAGCTGGTTCGTTGAGCGTTTGGTGTTTTACCAATTTAAACCATGGTGTGATCAGAGCTTCAAATTGCTTGCGTTGCTCTTCAGAAAATGACGAAAATCTTAGTTCAGGAACATCCTCCCGTCGTTTAAAAGCACGGACTAATTCTGATCCGATTAGCTTTGGGTCTTGATCAACATGATCTAAAAAAGCAAGAAAACTCTTGAACGTTCGACACTCCTCAACATGACTTGAAGCTAACGGCCGGTTCAAATTCACGCAGTCGATATATTCGTGCAGAGCGATTAAATCCTCGCTCTCTAACGCTTCTTTGATTAACTTCCACTCATCTTCACTTAGTCTATTCTTGTTTCTGTCAAACTGTTCCTTGAGTTTCTGTGAACACTCATTTACAACAGTAGATAACTCGTTCTCCGTGCGATTTGTTAACAAAATCGCTTGGAGAATATTGTCCTGTTCGTTCGTTTCAAACTCTTGTCGGGCACTAGCGATGCGACGAGATAACGACGAATACTTTTCTTCTAACACTTCGCCAACGATAAATGAAGATTCGAGTTTCTCCGTTAATTCGTCAAGCAGACGGTTCAGATGTTGACATCGTTCTGCAAATGCAACATTCAGTTGGTCTTGAAATGTAGATTCGTTCTCATACGAACAATACTTCATACACTGATGAACTGCTCTTGCTCCTGCCAAGTCATGTCGCTCTAAACGAATCTCGAAGGCTTCTTCGAGATTCTCCGCGTAGCCTTTCGGGTATTCAACTAAGAGTTTTCGGGCATCAGCGTACGAAACACTGTCGTCGATTTCTCCTTCGTGATTCAACACTAAATCTTTGACATACACCAAGTCACTCGACAAGACTTCGGACTCTACCGAAAGTGATATTTTGTCAAGCCGTCCAGAAGATGTAAGAATCTCTTCAATTGAAGAAATCGCCGAAGACGCAAGGTGCAGAGCTGCGTTTAACTTTAACCCAATGGGCGATTCTTGACATTTACTAATTGCTGCCAGAGCAGTTACACTATGGGTACGAATATCCTCGCGGAGACTTTCAATACTAGTCTGCGTCCACCCTTCTGCACTCTTTGGTTTTGTGTCTATAAGGTGAAGCCACTGTCTCGCAAGTTTGATTGGTTCTTTCAGGTGTCGTTCGACTTGATTCAAGAGCCGGCCTGAAACACCGCACTGACCAGTTTGCTTCAATTCGTTCTGCCACGTCGCACGGACCAAGTTTTTTATTGACCTTTGCGTTAGCTCTTGCAATAACTCATTTACTCTATCCTTACCGTTTCCCGACTGTCGGGAAATAATTTCTCCCAATTCAAACAAGCTTCCTCCCGCGTTTGTCCAATGGTTCCAAACACGACTGATCGGTTGATAACCAAAATTCGGAGTTCGGGAGTCTTTCCAGCTAGTCAAGGATTGAACATATTCGTCCCAATGGATTCGCCATTGTTCCGCGTCGAAGAAAATTCCTAGTAAAGAACCGCCTAATTGAACCGTTTTAAGTCTGTCTGCGTGTGTAGCCATTGAGTTCGCGAAGCTGTAGACCGGAGTCAACGATTTTGAAAGTTCAAGTCGTTTCAACAGAACAATAGCCTCTTCTTGGCCCGCGAACAAGGCTGGACGTAATGATGCCGACAGTACGAGTAAATACGCCGCGTCTTTACTTTCTATATCCATACCATTAAAGTCTAACGAGGCTACGACAGTACCAACTCGATACCCAAAGTTCTGAACAAGTTCGTGACCCGGTCCTTCGATTTTGAGTCCCAGTGCCAAAATAGCTAACAGATCGGCTGAGGGTTGCTCTGATTTTTTGTCAATGACTTCATTCAAAACTGCAATGTGGTACGCAATTCCCAAATGCCCGCTCTTAAGTGTCCGCCAGATCGCGAGGTTTTCTGGACTGTCTGTAGTGACAGATGGCTTTGTATCGACATCTTCGACTCTGTCTGTTGGCACGGTCCGTTCTGTAACGACAGAAGGTGTTTGTAAGTTTGTGGTAGGTTGTGGGTTAGGTTCTCCTTTGCTGGGATCAACTTTAGCATGAGTTGTTAGATCACTCTTTTTTTTTTTACTTCCGTGCTTAGTTTTGTCTGGTTGACTCTGTGTACCTTCGTGCGTTCTGTGGCTCTCAGTCTTCGGCTTTAGAGCGTCAAGAATCTTTTTTTCGAGTTCCAATCTCGCCTTTCCGTACAAAACAATTTGTCCGTGATGCTCATACTCTACGTTCGATCCCGTCGTACCACTATCGGAGTTTATACTAGTGCGTAGTAGCTCATTCAATGCGATCCGAGCAGCTTGCTCCTTCACGCTTGCCTCCGACCACTCGCAAAAATAGGTAGTCAGTTTTCTTTTCTTTTGGTCAATATCGCCTTGAAGTCCCACCGCTTCCGCGGCATTCTTCACGGTCTGGGGGTGATCCCACAACGTGACGATTTCATCAACATGCTGAGAAAACCAAGAGTATTCTTGAGCTTTTTCCCGTAAGAAAGCTAAAAAAGAATCAAGCGTCCCTCTTATGACGGTCTGCTCTGAAAACTCAAGAGCTTGTTTTCGCATCTCTGCAATTTCTAGGGCATGCAACGCTACTGCATCGAACTTAGCTTCGTTTAGCGGATTTCGACTAAGCTGAGATGCAGCTTCTCCGAGACAATTTGCCGCTCGGGTTAGCCGATCAAGCACTGAATTTTCGGTTAGTTTTTGTTTTCTATTTTTTGGTGGATTAATATCCGAATTCCTAGTACGACTCACTCTGGATGAATTGAGAAATGGAAACTCCTGTGCTGCCACTTTGGTGTGGTCGATACACCACTTTAAAAATCTAACGTCGTCCAATATGGTGGATGTAGCAAATGCAGCTAAGAGGAGACGGTTTTTACGACTTGATGACAAATCATGCCACTGCTTAACCTCAGCTTCGATTCGAGGCAAAGCAATAACCGCAACACTTCTCCATTCGACGTTAACCGCTTCCAAAGAATAATATTCTGAATTCTCCCTCACTTCGCTAGGGTCGTGTTCTTCGTTTACGAGACTTTCGTCAAGCACTTTCAACGCTTCGTATTCCAAACATGGAAAAGGGGCTAAATTTGAATTAGGGTTCTCCCCATACGCAATTCGTTTCTGCCATAGAAAACGTCGCGCATCGGGGTCACTATAAAACATCGTGAGGCCCTTTTGGAGACGTTCTGATTGCTTGGTTGTCTGTGCTAGTTTGTGCACTGTACCCTTAAGAAATTTTTTTACATAGGGGGATTTAAAAATTTCTTGTTTCTGACGAGTGGTATTTATCGCTAGAAGTCTACAAAGATTTTCAAAGCCTCCGTCCGCGCGGCACAGGTGAGCCGGTAGACCTTTTGGCATTTTTAATGACTCTGTTTTTGCCAATCGCACTATCCTTAATCAATGTCAAAATGGTTGAGAATTATAGGAATCAATCATTGTTCGGATGGAGACCAAATTAGACTATCGAAGCCGATACAGTTAGGTTATGGCGAACTTACCCTGCTCAGATTTGTGGTGCAAAATAATAGCCTGTAGGGTTAGAAAATCTTTCAGTATTTCTCGACTTTCGAGTGGAGCTTTTGGTTGAAACCGATAATCGAATTGATCAGCTCAAATTCGAAAATCGGTGTAATAAACGTTAAACTCAGAGCACGAGCAATGATCTACAAACACTCGCAACAACGAAGAGTTAGGTTTTCATCTTTTTTATATTCAAGCGATCTCTGTCGCGTAAATGATCCAATTAACGACTAGTACTGACCGTATTGTTAAACCAGCACCCAACGATCATTCCAGCATATATTTGTGCTTGTTGTTCAACAATTTTGCGCTTTCCGATTACAGTCTCATCAGCTCTTGTTGAAGTCTTCAGCAGATGCGAAAGTTTTTCCCATACAACTGATTCGTCAAGCTGTCGCATACGATGCCCAACTTCCTCTCCTAGTCTGCCAAGCTGATCCACGACTTCAAATGGTCCTATACCACATTTTTGATGTGTCCAAACCTCTTGTAGAGAAGAATGCGGATCGTCGC
>VXNY01000008.1 GCA_009840305.1 Gammaproteobacteria bacterium
GCTCAACCGCAGCATTTCGCAAGACACCTCGAAGTAAACTCGGAACTTTTTATCCTATGATTTGGTTGCGCGAAGGGAAACGTGACACGTCAATGGTACTTGAACCTGATTTCGAAGGCGTGGTTCAAAACGAAGCCCGACTTCAAAATGTTTGGTCGACACGTTCTTGGGCTCACTTTGGCTCGAACATTCGAGTAAACTCTCAAGCACTAGCGGCTTGTTTTACGGAAGATGAATCGTTGGGGGGTAGTGGTTGGCCGAATGTCAAATTTGGCGATCGTCTCATGGAAACCGCGTTCGTCTTATGGAGTAATTCAACATTAGGACTGTTGTTGACTTGGTATTTTGGACCTAGACAATATGCTGGTCGTGTTCGACACGGACTGGAAACTTATGCTCACGTACCAACACTAAATGTACGACAACTGGGGAAAGATCAACTTAATGCCTTCCTAAATGTATTTGAGGAATTTAAACTACTGAACATGATGCCTATGCACTTAGCTTATAGAGACCCTGTAAGAATTCGGCTTGATAAAGTCGTGCTGGTGGATTGTTTGGGCTTAGACGAAGGAGTTCTCGAGCCATTGGATGTTTTAAGAAAGCGATGGTGCGGAGAACCGACAGTCTATGCAAATCGGCAAGATGGAATTGAGCGTGACAGTAAAGAACCCGATTGTACTATCTGACATATTCAGACGGGAGTTAATGACTATTCAATCACTGAGGGAATGATTAGAGGTGAGACGTAAAACCGAACTTGCGTGAATCTCATGACGTTTTGGGCTATCATTTACTTGAACTAAGACCGTTTTGCGAGTTAATCGAAAATGGCCCAAAAAACGTTGAAGTTTTTCGTAGTGCTTTTTTGCTCATACGTTCTCGGTGTATCAAGCACCACCCAGGACGAAACTAACACTTCGATTTCAGTTCTGATTTCACGCGGGTTTGATAACAACCCGGTGTGGGTCGGTGTATTGCCTGGGGACGAATCCGATCACTCCATCCAATGGTCGTATGCAAATACACCATCTTTCTCGGTTGAGTTCGCCAATTCGAAAATTCCGGAGAAAGTGGTCATATTGAAGCGAGATTCTGTTCCGGTCATTCAGTCTTTAGCACCCGAATCGACACATAACGGTATCACTGTTGAATTTTCGAAAGGCGAGACAGTTTCTGGGAGCGTAGTCTCGGTCAAAGAAGGTTCACTCATATCAGAGGGTCTAGTTAAGCTTCGTTTTGACGAAAAGCTTGATATACCTCTACCGGAAGACAGCTCTGTGTTTGTGTGGAGGCTTGAGGAAAACGGTACGTTTAAGATTCAAGGTCTTCCAGCGGGAGAACACACAGTGACTGTCTTAGCCCCAGGATATATGCCCGCTGAGCAAAAAATGCTTGTGGAAACCGAGGGCACACCGCCAATGCTCCGATTTCAGTTAATGAAGGCGACATATATATACGGTAGTATTGTGGATCACGAGTACGAATCAAAGGTCGAAGGAACTTTTGAAGTTTCAGTGACACCGCCTGAGAGTCAAACTACATCAATTGAGACTGAATTTGACGATGATCTCAATTTCAAGCTCGGTCCATTTGCTGAAGGTGCGGCACTCAAGTTGGTAGCACGGACTGAAAACGAGTTAAGATCGCGTCCTACTGAAGTGATCGCACCAGCCGACGATCTTCAGATAAATGTATTTCAATGGATTCGTGTATTGGGTTCGGTAATGGATCGAGAAACTGAACGTCCCATTCCCGAGTTCAAATTGCTCTCAGGTAGAGCATCGCGCCATGAACTCAGTATAGAATCCAAGAACGGTCAATTCGATGTAGATATTTGTCATGACCATCCTCACTTCATAGTGTTCGTTGTCGCATCAGGTTATTCTCTTTGGGCTAGTGAAAGAATCAATATTAAAAAGGTCAACAACAACGAAGTGGACTACGGAGTCATAATGTTGGAACCGGTTTATACAGTTCAGGGTCGAGTCTTAGACAAAATGACTTTAGAACCAATTGACAGTGCCGAAGTATTTCGCGATGACAGTAGACTTGTCGGACGATCTGCTCGCGATGTCATGATGTTGAGGTGGAACAATTGGCACTTCAGAACGCAGACGGATGGAAATGGAGAGTTTCAGTTGGATGGCTTCCCTGCAGGGGGAGGTGGAATCCTCGTAAGAGCATCAGGTTACGTTGGCGAAATTCGGACCATCGAATCCGTCGATACACCCCTAGAGTTTCTATTAGAACTAACCGGTTCAATAAGTGGTCAAGTGGTTTCACAGGAAGGAGCCCCAGTTGAAGCGATGATCAATTTTGCGGGCGGTGGGATAAGGACTGAAGATGGCAATTTTCATTTCAACGTTGGGGCGGGAACTCATCGTTATTGGGCAGAAGCTGAGTTGGGTACTTCTCCGGTGGTGGAAGTAACCGTTGAGAACGGTGAATCGGTTGATGGAGTTCGTTTGGTCATCGAAGTGATTGGTCGCGTGAATGGGAGTGTCGAAGGCTTATTGAATGAGGAAACCGTTCATGTTTGGGTAGATGGTGTCTCGAGCAGTGGAAAGGCTGGTTTGACTAACGGAAATTTTGAATTGACGGGCGTGCCGACAGGTCATCATTTAGTGAAAAGTAGAACCAGTCTCGGTAGGGAGTTGAATGAATCCGTTGTCATTGATGAAACAAAAGAAGGGTACGTAGAGCTTATCTTTAATGGTACTTCTTCGGTATCCGGCCGAGTGCTATCGAATTCTATTGGTTTAGCGGATCTTAGCGTTCTCGCACTACCGTTTGACCCGTCGTTGCCCCAAGTACGAGGCAGAACGATTAGAGATGGTTCCTATCGCCTAGAAGGACTGATTAATGGTGACTATCACGTAGAGATACCGATGCATGATTTCACTCAGGAAATTACGGTTAACGGAGATTCCTACTTTGATTTTCATGTTCACGCAAATCGCCTTTCTGGACATGTTAGAGGGGATTCGTCAATCAAAGGTGCGATAGTTCGATTGCGTAGTGTGTCTGAAGAAGAGAAAATCTCATTTTGGACCAATGTGCGGGAAGATGGTTCCTATCTAATCAAGGGCATCCCAAACGATTCTTACACGCTACAGATTACACATCTCGACAACGTAGCGATCTCTCAACAAATTGATATTTTTGACGAAGATGTTAAACTCAATTTGAAAATAGGGGAAACGAGTAAAGCCTTTGAAGACTGAGTCGTTCCAATCGCTTCGGAATGTCTGTGGTGTGCTGCTTATCGTAATCGGTACATTTACTTTTGGATTTATGGTCGCTCTCTTGAGTCTAAGTCAAGATTCGGAGGAACGACGCTCAGACAGAAATGAATTCAGATCTGATACCGCACAGTACACAACTACAAAAGCGTCAGCGCCAACGTTACAGCTGATTGAGAATCAGACAAACAAAGACTCGCATTTCGATCGTCGGCATACGCTACACAATCTTTTCGCGAAAGCCAATTCACAAGAACTCGAACTCTATTTCTCGCAATCAAAGAATCTGGTCAGTCTAAATTTCTTGCGAGTAGTGCAGGATCAGCTCATTCAACGATGGTCAGTACTAGATCCACAGAAGGCACTCAGTTTGGTCATAGAAGAATTCACCGCAGAAAGACAAATCCATTTGGTTCAACTGGTATTTAAGGAGTGGTCGCGTTCGAACTTGTCTAATGCGATAAAACATGCCCAACAGCTCGATAACAATCTCATTGATGTCGTCGTCGACAGCATGGTTACCTCTCGAGAAGATCTTTCTGTTGAGCAACGACGTGATATCGCTCGCGAATTGAAACGTGAATGGCGCGCAATTGAAATACTGCGGCACGAGAACTCTGAAGCAGTCATCAAAGCTCCCGCCCAAGAGTGGGCAGCATTTGTACGCGAGCAGCGAGACACACTTAGCAGTCTCGATGAAGCTCAACTACGCATGATGGGCTACATAGCTTTATCTTGGGTCACCCTCGAAGGTACAACCGTAATGGCTCATTTGCGTGAAGAATTGCCACGAACGACCTCGTTGTTGGCGACAACTGAATTTGTTGCTCGAGAGCTAATGGAAACCCAACCTGACAAAGCGTTGGAGCTAGTCGTTTTTGCCGCTAGTATAGATCACGACCTAGGGTACCAAGATCTCGCGATTGAACTAATTGGTTCGTGGGCAGGCAATAGTCTAGATCAAGCTCTGGACGCGACACTCGAGATCGAAGCTGAGTCTTTACGGTGGGAGTTGCAGAAAAAAGCTTTAGAAGCTGCTGCTGAAATAGATGTTTTCAGTCTTTTAAGTAGTCTCGAGAGACTTCCGGAACACCTACGAGACCGTGCCTATGCATTAGCAATAGCGGAAATAGCAAAGAAATCTCCTGAATCCGCGGCGGAAATGTTGCCCAATGTTTCCAAACTTGAAGAACGAAAGCTCGTCACGGAAGCAATCGTAAAACGATGGGCGCTGAAGGACATTGATGCTACTATTCGATGGATAGAGACTACCTCAAAGTTACCAATCGATCGAAATAAGCTGAAGGAAACCGCTTTTCAAGAACTTGTAGCACTTGATTGGCGTTTAGCTTTTGAAACAGCACTATCACTTCCTGTCAATTCCAAAGGTGCTGGATGGGAAGGCACTGTTGTTCAATGGCTCGCGAACCGTAATTCAGATTTAGCAGAGTCTTTGTTAGTGAGGGTACGACCTGGACCAGGAAGAGTTGAAGCGTTTGACGGCATCATTTTCAATGCGCTGCACGACCGCGATTACCACCGAGCTTTGGAAGTTTTCTTGCAACTCTGTGAACTTGAAGAACACTCAGATCAAAGTATATTTCTCATGCCGCTGACCCTCACGGTGCCAGATCTCGTTTTATCATCGATCGACAAAATTGCATCCAGACGAGCAAAGGTCGAAGTCGCAGATTGGCTCATCTACGAATATGCGAACACTGATATGTTTACACCAGAAGAAATGAAACGTATTAGGCAAATCGCAAGTTTAGGAAAGGAATAGGAGTCGATGATCGCTTCCTGCCATACTAATCTTAGTGCCGAGTCGAACCATGAGTTCAGAAATAACAACAATGTTGCTAATAGCAACTCGTACGAGACTCTATTTCAACAACTCAAGAACAGAACAAGAATGTCAGAAGCAATTTGCCTGGAAAACAGGCTCTCTTTGCAGCACTAACTGATGATTCAATCAAGATCAGATCATCAATGAAAGTTCGAGTACATTCTGTCCTCCGAACGAAATATCAATCATCCATCTATCTGGTATGACAGTGTCAAATCATAAGCTATCAAAACCACTGCTTGGTGTATTAGTATCCGTCATAGCACTCACCGCGTTCGTCCTTGGATTCGTTACCCAATACTTTGTGTCCCCCTTTTTCCAAACAACACCTTCCGTCTCTAATGAGGATCAAGAAATATCAATTGGTCAAATCAGAGATGTCGAAGAATTAAGTACACAACGTGTTATACCGTCTTTATTGGATCTCGAAGACCCAGTTCAATTTCGCGATCACTTTGACCGAACCGGAACTCTTCTTGATCTACTAGTTCTTGCAGACAGAGACTCACTTCAAGAATATTTTGCCGAATCCAAAAACATAACCGCCCATCATTTTCGAAAAGAAGTTCAGACATCGATCATTCAACGACTGTCAGTGATTGATCCTAGGACTGCTCTCTCAGTAGTCCAAGAACAATTTAGCGGTATTGAACAACAATCTTTCTTAACCACAATATTCGCCGAGTGGTCTGTGGTCAATCTGCAGGAAGCAATTGCTGAAGCGACAGGTCTGGAGAGCGAACAGAAAGAGATAGTCATTGCCAGCATGATACGTTCGCGAGATGATTTGACTGTGGAGGAACGACGCGACATTGCGCGACAGTGTAACAGTGATTGGGTCGCGATAAATTTACTTAGCGACGGAAGTGAAGAGAGCATTTTTGCTGATCCAGAACAAGAGTGGCTTACCTTCATTGAAGACAATCGAGATCATTTTTCGAATCTCAGCGGTACACAGACACAAGCGTTAGGGCACATACTGCTTGCCTGGATAGAGCGCGATGGTCTAAAGATGTTAGATCCAGCGCTTGCTATTTTGCCACCAAAAGTTTCGTTATTAGAGACCATCACATTTGTCACCGATCAACTAATGGACAGTACGCCTTCGTTGGCTTTGCATCTCTCGTTGGAGATGGTAGCTAAAGATGATCAAAACCATGGATTTCGATATTTAGCAAGAAGTATTGCTGGACGATGGGCAGAATTTGAACCACGCCGAGCGTTAGAAGCGACGGTCAACGTACCTGGCCGAGCGTTGCGAGGAATGTTGCAACGTAGCGTATCGCACCAATGGGCTAGGCTTGATCCGGACGCATTGCTCGGCATCGTCGATTCTCTACCAGATGAAATACAGGTTTTGGTTCGTCAGTACGCGTTGATTGCGATCGCGGCATCGCAGCCAGAAAGTGTTGTTAGCATGCTAAGTGACTTTTCAATTCGCAAAGATAGAGATGTAGTTGCAAGAGCCATAGCGGTAAACTGGGCAAAAACAGATGTTGCCAAGTTATTTGAGTGGATTGACACCGACAGTAACGTTAGCCACATTCAAGATGAACTTTATCGAACAGTGTTTAACCAATTGGCGCGCTCCAATCCGGTATTAGGTGTGCAGGAAGCGTTGGCTCGACCCGAAGCCAACGACGGCGAGGGATGGGAGTCTACCGTCATCATACGGCTAGTAATTTTGGGCGAGGTAGATACAGCCGTCAAATTGTTACCGCAAGTGCGTTCAGGGATCACTAGAGTGATGGCGTATCGAAAGGTTATTGAACACCTCATTGACGAGCAGTACGATACAAAATTAGCCGTGGATCTTTTTCTTCAATTGGGCCAAAATGAAGTCACCAAAGTTCGGTATTTAGCTAGTAAACTTACAAAAGTTGCACCTCAGCATTTATACGAAGAACTTGACAATATAGAACCTAAACGCATTCGTGATTTTGTAGCGGGGGCGCTGTATTCTCACAATCGACACAAAGGGACTTTTACCGCGCAAGAATTACAGGTTCTTGAAGCGATTATCCAGAATGAAAACTGACGGGCTTGCACTAGGCAAAGAGGACTAGGGATTAGCACTATTACGATGAGAATTTGACTAATTGCTAAAGCTATGCTAAAAACAGCATCGCCCGCCGACAGTCTGCGGAATGTATCTAGAAGTAGAGGAAATTCTTCCCCAGCAAATTATTAATCACAAATTTATTCTGCTGATTCTTCTTGCCAGCGAGTTGCGAGCACTTTCTCAAGCTCGGCGGTAGGTAAATCAAGTTGTACGATACATCCCTCGGTATCGATTAAGAACTTTTTAGGTATGTAATTGACACCATATGCAGTTGCCATCGGTGCTTGCCATCCTTTCAATTCGCCATCGTCCGCCGCATCGATCACATCAATCCATGGTAGATCATTTTCTTCAAAACCAGTTTTCCAATCTTCGAGGGTGCTGTCGATAGAAACTGTAATAATTTCAAAACCTTCGTTTTGATACTTCGAATACATCTCTTTCAGAGCAGGAAAGCTGTCGACGCAAGGACCGCACCAAGAAGCCCAAAAGTCGACTAACACTAGCTCGTTTGCTTTCAAGACGTTGTGCAGCGACACCGCTTCACCTTCGAGATTATCAAGCGTAAACGGCGGCGCGAGTTGGCCCGGAACGACCGTTCCTTCGTTTTGTATTACTGAGATTCGTTGAACAACTTCTTCTATCTGTGGTGTGATGTGTAGCGCAACAAATTCTTCGCTGAATCGGGGTTCTAATTCCTTAAGTGCTGCAAGTTTTTGTTCATCGCGGTCGTATCCAAAAGGATCGAGTTGAAATGCCATCCATGCCAAGATTAGGTCGTCCGTGTTTCGCATGGTTGGTAAGAGTAACTCAATTCGTTTATCTGCAATTTGTTGGTGCAGTTCTTCGATACGCTCATAACCGGCTGGATAGCGTGAAGTACTACCAGTATCGGCTGCTACAGTAGACAAATCGACGTGTTGACACTCAGCAGCTGGTGGATTATTGGTTGCAAACGTAAGAGTGGGTGTTTCTTCAAGCTCTTCATCGGATTCTGCTATGTCTACCTCTAACTCTGGATTTGGTTCGTCGGTAGATTCAAGCGACTCTTCAAGTTCAGCATAAGCCAGCCGTTGTTGTTCAAGTATTTGTAGGTATTCCGGATCGTTCACCCAACTAGTGACCAACTGAGTATGAAGCCCTTCTCGATCAGCGGATATAACGATCGCTTCTGTATTCTCAACTTGTTCGATACTGTAATTGAATCCGGGTTCAAATATTCCTTGTATCAGCGTGATCATGGAATAACTATTGAATTCCTCAATCCACATAGAAAACAGCGTTGGTTTGTCGAGATCCCCTTCGAAGGAGAACTTACCGTCGTCGAGTAGAACGGGACCGTACGACGTGTATTCGGTAGTGCCATCAAGTTCATAAGTTCTTCCATAAACTCGCACCATTGTTAACTCAGGGTGATAGTCTCTAAACTGTTTCAGGTCTCCAGAAAACGTAAATTTGCGTTCGGGATCGGTCGACCGATGATCCGAGCCTTTCAAATAGGCTACCTGGGAGTCCGCGGTGTCGAGAAATTCGAACTCAATCTTCGAATTTGGTTGCAATAAAAAATTAAATGAGCCAATTACATCCTCATCTTTCAAGACATTGAGTTTAACAGGCAATGCGAGATCTATCGTTCCTCGCAGCTTAATCTTGCGTTGTTTGAATGCACCCGAAGTAATCTCCATCTGTGGTGAGTCTTCGGCTCCATCGACTTCATCGGATTCAACCGTTACACGAAGCTCGTGTTCGGTAGTAGGTTCATCGGCGACATAAACTATTTCGCCAGTAATGATGAATGAGTTTTTTTGAGGCCCGGCATCGCTAAACATTTGACAACCTGAGATGGCCAAAGTGAGAACGAGCAGACTCAAAAAGGTTAGTAGTTTCTTCATAATAGTTTTCCTACAGTAGGGGGAGGGAAGCGACACAGGACCAATTCCGACTAATCAGATTGTGAAGGTCTCTTTCGGTTGCTAGTTGTTGAATTCAATCGACACGGTTCGCGAAGACAACTCAGTTAAGAATTACCGCTAGCATTTTACAGCCAGCGGAGCAGTGCATCTCGAAGGTCAATCAGACGAGAAATCCAAGGGGGGCGTCCCTACTTTCCGGTGAGTAGAAATTCCTGACCGCTGGAAGCACTTCGTCGAGATCACTTGGTGCTACTCCAAGCCACAAAGCTAACTCTGCGAAATATTGCTCTACCGAGGTTGTCGGGATGTAGATGCCTCGTCCCACATCTAAAGGACTCGACCCTGAAAGTTCTGGATACGTTCCGTACATCGAACCTCCGTTGACTGCACTCCCCATCACTAGGTGATGTCCACCCCAACCATGATCAGAGCCCTGACCGTTGGAAGTGAGCGTGCGACCAAAATCAGATATCGTAAAAGTTACCACATTGTCGAACTCGCCGAGTTCCTGCAACGCAGACCTAAATTCACCTAAGCCATTACTCAGAATGGGTAGCATGGACTCTTGATATCCGACCACATTGAAATGGTGATCCCAGCCACCGTACTGTACGAAAAATGTTTGTCGACCCTGTCCTAGAACTCTTCGAGCTCCGATAACACGAGCAATCTGTTTTAGTGTTGTCGAGAAGTTGTTGTCCGAAAACTCGGTCACGAATTCTGGAGTAGAACGTATTGCATTGACAAACTTATCTCGATTGTCCATTGCTCCTTTCAATCTTCGAGAATACTCACGCCGGAGCATATTCTCCTCTTCGACACCAAGTAAGTCTCGAATGACGTCATGTAAATTGATCCCGTTAGATCGAAATTCGGGGAATGACCAAACGGTGTTTGCGCCATCGCCGCGATTGGTAATCGTGAAAGGACTCACTTTTGCGCCGGTTTGAAATAGGTTGGTTCCAGCTAAAGAAATGTTCATTGACAATCCAGTCGCCGGATTAGGATCAAGAAGGTCGGCCATTCTTCCACCCCATCCGTACGAAGAAGACCGGTGGTACGAAATCGCCGATTGCCATTGCGCTATCTGATCTGAGTGTGAAAACAGTCCAATCGGTAACTTTGCTGTCTTTGCTCGTATGGATTTTGCGTCCACAGGTTCGATCATCGTGCCAACGTTAGCGACAAAAGCAAGATCTCCAGCCTCGTAAATTTGTCGAACTGCTTCCATTCCCGAGTGTAGTGCATAACTGCGACCTTCACTCGACAGCTTAGATAAAGGCAGCAGAGAACCGTAATCAAGTGCAAGATCGGATCGAATTTTTTCGTATTCGTCGTATTGATCATGGTCGTACGGTAAGAGCATGTTGTACGAATCATTACCACCCGCTAACAAAATGCAGACTAGCGCTTTGTACCCGTCTGTTGTCGATGCCGCGACACTACGGGTCAGACCAAGGGTTAGAGCAGTTGTTGACGCCGTCGCCGCGGCAACGCCCAGTCCGCAACTATGCGTCAAGAATCGTCTGCGATTCAACACAACTCAATCCTCCACAGCACTGTCAGGTGAAATCAAGATTAGATAGATCGCGATTTGTGTTCGCTCCTTAACGTCATCGACGTTGTCAAGGACATCTTTAACAATATTCTTTGTTGCTTGGCTTAGTTGTCCTTGCGTTAGCACAATGTCTAATCGTTTAATAAGATCATCTGGTTCTGTAGCTAGTTCTTCGTACTCGCTTAAGTCGATACGTGGAACTTCGAAGTGGGGACGAAATGTATGGAATAGCTGGTTTTCGTTGAAGATCGCGAGTCCAATATAGTTTGTAATTCCAATTACCGTAGTTGAGGTAGTGATTTGAAACTCGGGTGCAACCATGTTGTTGTCCAAAATCTCACCAACGGGTGAGTAGTCTGGTTGATAGAAATTGAATACGCTAGGTGAAGCGAGTGGATGCTGCTTAGCGAAAAGTTCCAGCCAATACCCCGTGTTGTAATATTCACCGGAATCTGACGTGTAATTAAAAATGCGCGCCAGTGAAACCATGCGAACCACCGGTTCTTTGAGCCGTCCAAACGTCTGAGACCATGTACCGATTTCCGCTTCAGGATCGAAAAAAATCGCTCGAAGCACAGCCTTCATATCACCGCGAGGACTCCCTGTTTCGCCATTGAATGCTCGAGCTACACGTTCGACATATTCAGGAGACGGATTGGAAGTTACCAAACGTTGAATTAACTGTTTGCAAAAGAACGGACCAACGTTCGGGTGGTTGAACAACACGTCAATAGCAGCTTCGACATCGTCCATCCCAGGCTGACCCGCTGGTACCACTGTCCCATCTATGAGCACTTTTTCACCGGGCTCATGACGGTTCTCGTACATGATCATCGGTAAACTGAATACCTCGGCGTCCGTATGATCGAAGTAACGACGTCCCCAATAATGTCCTTCTCCAGCATATGTCAGTCCAGTAAATATCTTCGCCATCTCGCGAATGTCATCGTTGTCATAAGTTGGAATGGGTTCTCCATTGGCGTCGAGTTTTAAAGTACCATCGATGTTCAACTCATACAATCCGATCGAAAATAACTGCATGACTTCTCTTGCGAAATTCTCGTCCGGGAATCTATTTCGTGCTGGATTGGCTTTCCGGTTGTTTGCGTGACTGAGGTAATGTCCCATCGCAGGAGACAGAGCGACACCTTTCAACAAATCTCGAAAATTGCCAAAGGCATTTTCTAGAAGGAGATCGTAAAAAGAGGTCAAGGAGTAGGGAGTGAGTCTGAGTACTATCGCTCGGTCAGAAACGACGAAGAATTGACTGAGTGAGTAGGCAACACGTTGGCGCACAACATCCTCTGCAGTCATGGTTTGTTGCCACCAAGCGAATCTGTGGATTACTGTTCGAAGTTTGAGCGGGTTCCTAACGAACTCGTCCCATTCGCCAGCGGCTTGTCGTGTGATTAGATCTTCAGCGATTGGTTTGTGGAGCGTCGGAGGAATATTGAACTGCTCTTCAAGCCAGAGATAACGCCTCTTGTTCGCTATTTTCTCAATCTCTTCATAGCGCAATCCGAAAGTGGATTGACTCGCGAAACGCGATGCTTCGTTTAGTTCGTAATCGGAGACTGTTTCACCGGGATCTATCCCTGGATCAATGTCTCCATCGCCGTCCCCGATGCCACTGATGGCTATACCTGTAAACAATACCCCGCCCACGCACATAAACTTTAACGGGAGAACCAATTTACTATTGAACCCCGAAAGTTTCTGTCTGATGGATCTTATGCGTGCTGTGAGCATTACGTAACCAACCTTCGTGTTTGTTTACGCAGTATTTAGCAATTGTAAATCATTTACTATGATTTTTTCAAAAAAATCATTGGGAAAAGAAGCCTTCAATCGCATAGGTCTGCGATTTGATGGGAAATGTTTTGATTGACTGTTTCTGAGCTGAGCTTCTCTTTAGAGACCTTTTATCCGACTTAATTAAATGTGTATTTCAGGTCGCTATGTAGACTAGGTTTGTTATCGGTCACGACAAGTATAATCTAGAAGAGCAGAGTCGTCCGAATCTTGGGCGAATCACAAGCTACTTAAGCGAGAGCGTCGTTGTCGTTCAATCGAATCAACATCTGCAATCTCTTCATGTTAAACCTTTCCTACAACTGCTCGAAAACCCTTCAATTAATACTCGAACTCCTTGATGGAATTGCTCCACGAAGCTCATTTCTTTTAGGAGGAGGCACTGTCTTAGAAGCTCGATGGCATCATCGATTGAGCACTGGCGTCTCCCTTTTCACAAGCGAGAAGTGTATGGCAGAGTCTATCGACGCATTCATCCAATTAGCAAGGTCTGAGACAAGTGTCTGTGGAGGAATTTGCATCGAGCAGCTTTTCGTAGGGACAGGGGTTCTTGGTAGCACGTCGTACGGAGAGTTTAGTATTTTTGGAAACCCGAACGTATTCGCAGACGCACGCACCGAAGAGGAGATTAAAGGGACTGGAGTCTTTGCTCAAAGCACTCCAGAAATTCTCTTAAGGAAAATTCGTGCACGCATGCTTCGAACTGCTTTGTACTATTCAAGAGACGCCTACGATGTAGTTGTTGCAACGTTGTACGCTCCTAATGAATTAAAACTTGTACTTGACAATCTAAACCCTTTGGAAACGGAATCCCTCGAATTCGACAGACACCGTACTGACTTGCAGATTAGAGATCTAGAGGATTTGATCCAACCGAAGTTTCCTCAAATCGTGGACAATCTTCAGTCCTTCCTGTTTGATGTTTTGACTAGGAGGTTCCATCGCGAGGACTTGCTAAACATTTTGGACTTAGATCAGGAGTTCCCACATTGAATTCCTTTGTAAAACACCACGGACTCTCAGAGTCCATGAAGACTTGGGAAAAAGAGAGTGGTTTGAAAGCCGAATGGCTGTTGAACCGAGTACCTATTGACGTATTACCCCTCGAAGACTTCGATCTACCCTCGAATCACCTTCGTCCGAAACGATTAGATTGGGGAATGAATCTCCTACAAGGTCAAATCAGCAATCACATGGCTGGAATTAGAAGTAAATTTACAACCGAAGAAGTGGTCGAGATGATGAAGAATCCCTCGGCACTCTCTTCGCGTCAGGTATCCTACCTTCGTGAGTTGATCAATCACTGTAGTCCTTGGATTCTTAAATTGCTTTCAAATTCATTAGGGCTAACGATCTACGAATGGGCTCGTGTGATGGGCATTTGCGAAATTAATAACCGACGACTCGCGGAGTGGATTAACTCATACGTTCCCGAGTACGAAGTCTCCTTTTATTGGAAACGGATCTGGTAATATACTAGGTTGTTGACACGAGAATTGCGTTGATTTAGCAACCTTTAAAACATAAGAAACTTCATGTACTTGAAACTTTTGCTAATCGGCACTCTAGGATTACTCGCTAACAGTATGAGCGCGCAAAACCTATCTGGGACCTACGAATTTCCGGAGCCATACGGGTTGGAAGGGGGTACATACATAGTCCAGCTCAACAAAGATGAGGAAGGAAATTACTCAGTGAGTCTGACGATTTCAGAAATCGATTACAAAGGCAAGAATGTCATGGTTAGCGAGAATCGGTTCACCTTTGAGATTGAACCTCCACCGCCACTCGGAACAGATATTCAGATAACTCAGTTTTGGAAAATTCAAATCGCAGATGGCGAAGCGAACTTGTCTATAGATTATGAAATTGGTGGTGAAAGTGAGTCAATCTCTGTTAAAGGTAGGCTTGTTTTGAACCTTGAGGGCACGTATGAATTTCCACCGCCGAAAGGTTTACCAGAAGATACAATTAGTGTTCAACTTATGAGAGACGAAGAGAACAATATTGCTGTTACTGTTACTGTCGGGGATGACACAATCAAGGCAAACAATATTGTAGTCGGTGAGGACCAGTTTTCTTTCGATACCGAAGTTGATACTCCAATTGGAAACATGAGTCAAACATTTAAGATCAAAGTATCAGATACTGACGCTACACTTTCAATAGTCGTCGACGTTGATGGACAGAGCGAATTGATGACACTCAAGGGGATGCTCATCGACGAGAAGACCGACTCAGAGTAGTTAGCGATTCAACCAGCCCGAGCCTTGCGATACTAAACAAATCTAGTCGATTAAAGTATTTTGTTTTAGTCAAGCCGATAGTACTTTTATGATGTGCGAATTTTTGCTTAGAACCTGAACTACTCCGTAAGGTTTAACAATCTCACCAACAATCGAATACCTGTTGCTTCAACCAGAGCTGACTCTAGTAAGAGGGTTCTCATTGTACGATCCTCAATCTGAGGTAACTTCGCACTATCTATGTCTTATTGTCTTCGACGTCTTGAGCTGAATCTAACATCGAGATCTTCTGGGAGTGCGATCTGTTGTCCTCTAAACTCGTGCGTGCGGTTTAACTGAAAGTGTTCTACCCAACCGTGCAACTCAATGAAAAAAATTGTTGTCACATAACTGTCATAATTCGTGCCAATTCAGTTCGGTAAAGCGTCTACAAAAACAGGCAGAGCGTGAAGATTCAGTTCTTCTAAGCACATACATTCGTGGTATCCTGCGGCATCATTCTTGCATGGTACTAACACATTCAACTTTCGATTGGAAAGGAGCTAATAATGAAGAAGGGCAGACAATGGATAGTAGCATGCTTTGTGCTAGTGTCTTCTTTCGCTGTCTTTGCAGAAGTAATCGTACCTAATGTAGTAGGAGACCCCTATGAAGAGGGCCGGGAGTATTTAACTATTGAAGGCTTCAAAGTCTATGTACTACCGGTCCAACAGTATTCGTGGCGAGGATACACACTCGAACAACGAGAAGATGAACGTCTTCGAGCGATCCGCAAAGTGACCGCGCAATTAAAAGTAGCTGTATCACTTCTTCCGCCAGACCCGATTAACGAGTTGCGTACTAGGGTTATTTTGTACATGGACGACACTTGTGAATACGGAAACGAAAGAACTATCGGTAAGACTGTTAGAACTGGAAAAGTTTATTACTCAACACTTGCGAGCACAGACGGTTCTAACCGTAAATTAGGCCAGGTGACTATTCGGTGTTATTCTTCATTCGTTCACGAATATCCTTACAAAGGGATCGTGTTACACGAGCTTGCACACGCGTGGCACGATCTATTTGTACCTAACGGCTTTGAAAATTACAAGATCAAAACTCAGTATAAGTGGTCTAAAGAGTGTTTACACCCACAGCAAAAGTCCTATTGGAAAACCAATGCTGGCGAGTTCTTCGCGGAAATGTCCTGTTCGTTCTTTTTTCGCAGTAGAGATGTACCGCACACAGATATGGCTATGAGTGAAAAGAATAAGACTTTAGTACGTTCGGCATGGCAAGATCCACCTAAGTTAGATGAATTCCATCCATCAGCAGGGAGTTGTCCAGACGAGTCTCCATTGTCGTTGAATGAGGGGGACGAGATTATTGACAGGAAAAGGGGTTTTATCGCGGCTCATTAATCGACAGGTGTAAAACCATCGCTCCATGACGAGAGCACGACTCCGTCGAATACTTCTGAAGATTTTTGCACTGTATTTTGGTGAACCAACGTGCATGAATCGAGTGTGCATAAACTCAGTAAGAAGAAGTTCGCTACAACGTGTATCATTCCCGTTGTGAAGTGAAGCTACGGCAAGCGAGGGTCGACAACGCTTGCACCAATTCAGAAAGTAGTGGAAAATCCTTCGCGGAACACCAACACTTTCAAACTTTACCGCGCTCTGAGCCCGAACTTCCATTATGAAATTTACGCGAGTCAAGCAACTCCCACAACCAAGAGGAACAAGTTAAATATGAAACTTATGTTGTTAGTTACGATTCTGTTATTAGCTTTTCTTTCAATTGCTGAAGAGCTTTCGGGGACCTATGAATTTCCACCGCCCGACGGGTTGGAAGGAGATTCAGCGATTATCCAACTAGACAAAGATGAGGAAGGAAATTATTTATCGCAAGTAACAGTGGGAGAGGAAACCATTGAAGGTACAAATATCGTCATAGGTGAGAATCAGTTTTCCTTCGATATAGTAGTCGAGACTCCAGATGGAGATATGTTGCAAGTCTATACAGTTAAACTTGACGAAGATGAATTCACACTGTCCATACTGTCCGAACTTGGTGACCTCAGCCAATCTATTTCTCTCAAAGGCACGCGACTCAAAGAAATAGAAGGTACTTATTCATTTCCACCAGAAGGGGTTCGAGGCGACACTACCACAATCCACCTTGCGAAAGACGATGATAACAAGTTCTCTGTTGTGGTTACAGTTGGAGATGAGACATTCGAGGCAGAAAATGTCGTAGTCAGCGGGGATCAGTTTTCTTTTGACACAGAAGTGAAGACGCAAGTTGGAGAAATGTCCCAAGCTTGGAAAGTTGAAGTAGCAGACGATGAAGTCACCTTGTCGGTACTAGCAGATGTTGGTGGTCAAAGTGAATCGATGACACTAAAAGGCAATCGAGTCGACGAGCAAGGTGAGTCAGCGAACTAGTGCGACTAACACGAAAATAGTGTAAGTTATCCACCGACACGGGCGCTTTAAATTTCTGCAGTTGTTTAAAAAGTAATGGGATAACTCAGAGAGTAATCCTCTTAGCACACGCATATCACCCGACGGTAGCTAGTTGATCAGCTCGAGTTCCATTGCAGTGCGTTCAAATTGATCAACTATTTCTAACATCGGACCTGAAATCAACTCTTCGACGTAGAGTTCGTTGATTACCGTTCGACAAATGTGGGATTCATCGGACTGTTCTTGATCTTCAGATTCATGTAGAGTAAGGTTGGATTCATCGTACGGAGGTTTACAAAGATGTTGGACTAATAAATCCCAGTTCAACTCGGTCTGAGTCTGTCTTATGTCCGCTAGTAACTGAAACGTTTGAAGAAAACGCTCTACACTCGGTGCTTTTTTAAACTGCAATTCTTTCCAGGAGCGACTCGAGAAAATGCCCTTAAACCTCCCAAACCCGCTTCCATGTTCCAAGTAAACTATCGACGAACTAGGAATGAAATAACCTTGAGTCAACCCTGCGGCTTCGTCGCCTAACCGAGCGGCTAGTTCGATGAGCGTCGCTACTGTACCTTTCAGTCTCATTGGATTGTCTATCGACACGAGCAATTTAATGAGATCAGGATTCAGTTTCGTGCTGAGTTGCAGATCAGGAGGTAGTTCTGCACACTTCTTTTCGATCCACTCACCTTCAAGTGCTTGTTTCCACATGAACCGATCTTGCTCCAATGTAAAGTTTGCACTATCCCAGTAATGAGTGAGTGGACGCTGACTCACTCCGTTGTGAAAGCAGTATCGGTTAATTAATGCGTAATTCATTATCGAATCAGAATGACAGGATTCATTCAGCGCCCAGTTTGACTCGCTGTTGTGTTGCAATATGCACTCTGGACGGTCCAGCGCGTCTTGAACTCGGCTGAAATCGCCCTCGGGATCGGTAAATATTCGTCCGAAAGTCAGTGGCTTCTCTAACTCAATAAATGCAAACGACCCCTTATTGTCTCCCGCACCCCAAAGATAAGGATTGATGTCAGTGATGTGGTTATCCAACGCAGTTCGACATTCTTCAGATTCTGTAAAGAAGGATGCTAATTCGTCATTCGCGTCCCAAAGACTGTGCGGCCAGTGAAAGTCGTCATTCAGTACCGCTGCATGGAAAGGTACAAACTGATCGAAGCCACACGCATCTTCAAGCGAGACTACCGAAGACTCCAGATTAGGAGCATCGAACGGTTGGGGAATCATGTTCGGTGATTCCACCTCAATTGCTTGCGATACATACCTCTGCAACTCTAAGTCAGAATTGCTATCTGTACTTTCAGACGGAGTATCGACGCCGGTGTTTGCACGAGAGAAATATAAGAGTGCTAAGCTCACCATGACTAGCGCGAGCGCGATTCCTCCTGCCCAGTACCAAAGATGCAGCCGCGGTTTAAGTTTTGTATGTCTTTGTTTTTGTAAGCTCCTACGATCGCGAACAATCATAGTCGTCTATTCTTACTTGATTAGAGCGTTCGATGAAAGCAGACTCACGGTCTGTGTGCCAAATGTCCCGCACACCTAAGAATCCGCCCCAGTTGAATTCAAACTCTCTTTCTTTTTTATGAATGGTGCCAGCAATCGGACCGAGATGTAACAAATTACAAAACTAAACAGAGTCACTAATATGCCGTTTATATATGTTCCCTGTTGAAACGACGAATTCCAAAACAAAACTGCTATCAAATCTCTAATCATCGTGCTGAAACCCGCTATGAGGGAGAATAGTCCAGATGTGAGTACCGGATGTTTACAGAAACTATTGTCAATGCGACGATCCCAATTATTTTTAACTTCCTTAAACCGACTAAATATCACGTAAAGCACAAATGTCAAGAGAGGAATGTACTCTAAACTACTTGTACTAAGCCACCAATCATTAAAAAGCTTTCGGTTAATTGGATACGTCAACAACTCACCGACCATGATGAGAAATCCCATGAACAATGCGGTGAACACCGCCGTGACCAGAGGTTGTTGTGTACAGAAGCGTTCTAACCAACCTAATTCTTGAGAGGATTTGTCCATCGATCTCGACCATTCACAATTGGTGTTGAGTCAGAGTAATTTTATGACTATTCTTTTGGCTCACGAGCCGCCAATCCGCACTTTGATCGCGCGACTGACTATGAGATAGCGCGTCCCCAAGCCACGTAGGCATGTCGCGACTATCGAAGCTGTCGTATCCTGAACTACCTCATCCTTCGTCTTCTATTTCGGTCATGTCCGTAGTCGATGTCTCCCCGTTTTCTTCTAAAGCACTGACGTTTTCACCGTACTCCGATTCTAGAAAGCGTTCCAATTCAATCGGAAAGATGTGCGTGTGAAGAATACAGCCGTTTGTATCCACTAGGTATGATCGTGGTAGTCCACGCAATCGGAAAGCTTTGGAAGTAGGCCCGACTAAACCTTGGGCGTTAATCTCTCCAACGTCAATCCAAGGAAGTTTGTGCTCTTCTAACGACTCTTCCCATTGTTCGTGAGTAATGTCCGTGCAGACAGATACGATTTCAAACTTTTCATCTTCATACGTAGAGTAAATCTCTTTTAACTTTGGAAATTGGGCGATGCACGGTCCGCAAGCGGTTGCCCAGAAGTCTATAACTACGTAGTCGTTTTCAGCGAGTACTTCATACAAATTTACTTCGTCACCATCGACGCGAGGAAGTGTGAAGTCGGGAATCTTGTCCTTCGGTCTGAGTTTGCGGTCGCCCGTCATATTTCTAAAGAATTTTGGTAGTCGGGCAGGTTTTTCTAAGGTTGTCACATCTTTGCAACTCGTCGCTTTAGTTACATTAACCTCCTTATGGTCATCTGTATTTTCTAAAGATGAATTTGTCAGAGAAACCAAGGTCTCTAAGTCGGACGACATATTTGCGCTCGCGTAAGAATTGGTTGCCGGAGAGGCTTGTCCGCATAACACGAACAATAGTGTCAACAGCATCAATGTACTGAATGCGAGCGTTCTTATATTGTTTTTCAATTTTTTCGCCTAGCTGTGTTCAGGAATTTAAGAGGTACACAGCCCATCATGGACCTATGCAAGCGAGTGTTGAGACTAGACCGTATATTTACCTGACAACGATCATAACAGTACATATGTTATTCGACTCTTATATCACTGGTGGATGAATAGGAACCTTGTTGTCAAACAAAGGAGGTTGTAGTGATCTGCGATACTAGTGCTCTTCCTCTTCTAGAGTCCATTTGATGGCGTCGCCGATCGTATTACCATCCGATAGAGGTGTTATCACTACATCAACCGTTCCTATGTCCAAGTCGAACAGTCCAAGATCGTTCCACCCTGAGTTTGCTTCTTGAGGTTTAAATTCAATCGTATTTGAGAGTCCCAAGTTTTTGATTTCCAATTGAACGTTGGCTAGCCAAAAGCCCCTTGACATCGAGTAAATTGAACCTAGACCAGGACTATGCCTCGAACGGTAAATCTTCCTCTTGATCGCCGGCATGTGAAATTCAAGCTTCCACTTCCCAGGTTTGGGTATATTCGCCGAATAAGTCAACTGTGTCTGTTCGCCACGCTGGAAATTAATCACGTGAGTGTGTCGATACATCCCATAACTTGTTGCCTCCGAATCCCTGTACCATAGAACTGAATCGAAGACGTCTTTTTCTAAACTGTCGGCCGCGTCATCTAATTGCAACAAGCCATGGTCCGTCTCAAGTTCAGTGTCGTAGCCTCCAAATAAATATGTGACCCACTTCGGAAACAGTGGTTTTTTGAGAGCATCTGCGCCACCGATAACTGAGAACCCAGCATCCAAATCATCGACTATGATTGATTCGTGTTCGCGAGGATTCCAATCGACTTCTGCGATATAGGGTAAATTCATTGAAGTCGTCGGAATGTCATCGTCATGCTTTGGAATGTTCACACTCAATGGTTGTCGATTGTGAGAAAAGTAGGGGTGCACCAACACTTCTCTAGGATGATCAGTCGACTGGATTGCAACTTGCAGTGTCGATCGGTTCGGTACTCGTAGAGGCGCTAACTCTTGAAATCCTAACTCCCCCTCTTCACCAAAGGAGACCTTCACGAAACCATCGACTGCTTCATCATTACTTATGAAAAAGCTTGACTGGTAAACTGGTTCATCGGAGTCGGGACTTTCGAGTCTTTCCAATATAGAACGTTCGACCACAAAACCGGGTACGTCAGCACTATGCAGCCAATTACCCATTAGATCTCTAAAGTCCACACCTGCGCCCAATGCCGTGTTGTGAAAATCTTCCTCAGTGTAAGTCAAACCACGATATACCGCGATCAAGTCTCTCAAGAAAGAACCGACGTCGTCCTCGTCGACGACCTCTAGTATCAAGTTTTTCAATGCGTCAACTTTGAGAATTAGGGCATGGTACGAGTTCTTTGCATCTTGTTCAAAATCTAAACTAGAGAGGGGGGTGGTAAGAGCGTGTTCCCAAACAGAAGGTCGGTTGCTAAAGTGCTCGCGCCAAGCTAGCTGTTCTAGACGTGCTCTGGCACCAAAAGAGCCACCGAACCACACCACAGAGTTCAGCATCTCAGACACTCGATTTCCTTCCATTGCCGAGTGGATCGAAAAGTATCCGTCT
The DNA here is from genome assembly GCA_009840305.1 of Gammaproteobacteria bacterium. Classification (GTDB taxonomy): domain Bacteria; phylum Pseudomonadota; class Gammaproteobacteria; order Pseudomonadales; family Azotimanducaceae; genus Bin55. The sequence goes on from VXNY01000008.1 coordinate 21,765, forward strand.
TTACCGATGACGAGTTCGTTTGCAATCTCACCTACCAAGTATTCCATGGCTACCGCTCCTGAACCTATTGGTTTTGCTTGATGGCTAACCAAATTGCGGCCTAGGTTGAGGAAAGGATTTGTACCCTCAAAATCGTTTTCGAAAAAGTCCTGCAACAGTTGTAGAATGAAAGCACTAAGCTTCTCTTCGTCTTCAGTCAGCTCTGGGAGTTGGGAATTGATTGCGTAGTCAAATCGAGCGATTGATAGACCTGACTCTCTGAACATTTGAATGCCAGGTGGTGAATACACACTTTCCATACTCCAACCACCGCCGTACGTTCTCAATGGGAGGGGAACCTCAACGAAGGACAAAGTATCGTAAGGATAACTGAGACCCAAAGCATTCGCTTGGTTTAGTCGTTCCTCAATCCATTCTTTCAGAGCGGGAACGACCGGATCCAAGATCTTTAAATTTTGGGCGTGTTTCTTGCTGATCAGTAGTTCAAACTTGGTATCTTTAATCACAAGTGTTCGTTGTTCAAAGTTTGATGCGACTAAAGCGACTTCTGAGACTGGGTTCTTCGGATTGAATCGATACTGCGTTCTCCGATTTTCTTCCGTGAGAGCACGTGATCCAGGACCTGCGACAATCCAGTTATTAGGCACAGTTACCTGAAGATCGATATTGAAGAAATCTTGTGGGCGCGTTTCCCCATTGGATTTACCAAATACCGCGCCCGAAGATGGCAACCAACTCACGCCTGGTACTAGAGCAACGAAACCGGGATGAAAGATGTACGACTTGGTACCAAATTGTCGTGCCGCTAATGCTTGCGTGAAGTTCATGTCTTTCCAAGTTAACGAACTATCTAAATACGTAAACATGGGATCGGGGACACCTTTCGCGACCAGTCTTATTTCCGCGCCGGTTGTACCCGTACCGTTCATGGATACTAAAAGTAAGCCATCTTCGAATTCATAGTCTTGAGTCTGTTCTCCATTGAGCTCAAGAGTGTCGACTGTGTATCCAGGATTGAGTGAAAATAACCATTTGTCGTCAGATTCGCTAGGGGTAGGCGAAATGCTCAGTTCTAGATCAAGTCGTACTGATCGACCTGGGAAAATTTCGATCAAACCGGTGATTAATTCAATGTTTGTCTCGGAATGCGTTTGGAACTGTTTGTGAAGTAAAGCCCACTCGTCCACCTGTTTCAGTTCAAGCAATTTGGAATTAGTTAGAGCGTAGACTCCGAATATCGCAATGACAATCGCTGAGCATCCTGTGATAGCAAAAAACTGCTGTTCTTGCAGTTTTGCCTGTCTCGGATACAGTACCGAAGTGAGTCCGAGCAATCCTATCGTCAACAGGATGACATACAAGCGGTTGATTACGACATCGACATCGAAAAATTGAGGTGCGATCGCAGAGGGTAGGGAATCGACACCGGTATAAGTTGCTAAAGCCGACGCGAGATAAAAGGGAATTCGACTACTGAAATAGTAATACCCGAGCACCAATACCAACATTATTAGCACGACCAACATTCGATATCGAACTATTACGGCGACTAACATGGTCAGTGCGCCCCAAAAAAGTAGGTTGGGAAGTAAATCCCAAAACAGAAATGCCGCGACACTAACGGGTTCTATTGCCGAACCGAATCCAAAGTTGAAAGTTTCAGCTATCAGTCCATAACAGCACATGAGAACGATCAAAGTTATTGCCGGAACTGCGAATAACATTACGATTCCGAACAATCGACCGGTGAGTAACTCAAGATTCGTCATCGGTCGCACATCGATGGTTTCTCCTATGCGATCTCTTACATCTCGTTGCCGAATGTCAAAAGCAAGAAAGACGATTCCAAACGTAAAGATCAGTAAGGTCATTCTGCCAATTTGCGATATCGCGAAATGCGGACCCAGCACTCCAGCAGAAGCAGAAAGGTACGATGCGAACATGTGTGCTAACGACAGAAACAACCACGTAAATGAACCACAAATAACGGTGGCTGCTACCATTACCCAAGTTCGTGCTAACCGTCTACACGATCTTATTTCTGCACATGCAATTGACCAAAGTCTCGAAACACTCATGTATTTACTTCCTTATACCACAGTTTCGCCCACCTTTACACTATTCGTCGTCCCAACGACTTGAACGACCAAATAATCGTGGTTCGAGGGTTGCCTAGTTTCGGTGAAGACGAATTTTATTAGTCTTATGTGATCTCGAAATCGAGCATGACATTGTGATAAACTGAGGCAAGATTCGTGCCAACTGAACTCTTTACAGAATACAATAAAAAGAGAGGAACAACTTGGAATTGGGAATTGAATCGATTATTACAGTGTGCTGTTGTCGCACTAACGTTCATGTCTGTACCAACACTAGGTTCAGAGCCAATTGAAATACCGTCTGCAGTTGATTATTTCGAGGGAACAATTGAGGACGCTATTGAGAACGCAAAAGAAGAAGATCAGCGTCTCCTTGTGTATTTTTACACTCTTGATTGTGCTTCCTGCGAGTACATGTACGAAGAGTTTCAAGGCATATATGTTGGGTACTTTTTGAACGACCGATTTATTAACTTTAAGGTTGATGCCAACGACGAAGAATCCAATGGACCTGACACCGCTTCAAGATTTAGTGTAGATTCTTATCCGACCTTGTTGATTCTCGACCACGATGGTGAGGTAATGCACCGAATCACGAGAGCGATGGAAGGAAGTGTCCTCAAGAATACTATTCGCTGGGTGACTGGCGAAACCAAATATCCAATGGCCGACGATGACGCTAAGTACGAGGGTGGCGAACGCGATCCGGTATTTGTTCAGCAATATTTACTGGATGCGCGGACTGTATTACCGAAGAATTTAGACGTAAATGACTTACATATGAAAGCTTGGGGGGAGGCTCACGACAAATACACAGCAATAACCCAAGAATATCTGGCTAGCCGGGGATCGGAAGACTTAATAAATGAACGCGATTTTTTGATTGTCAAAGCCTATAGTAAATTTTTGGATGACCCGGGTATCAAACTAGTACTGGATCACTTTGATGCTTATGTAATAGTCACCTCGATGGAACAGGTAAGTGCAACTGTACTCGCTGTCGCGTCGGATACTGCTGTTGTCAAGGCTCTCGAAGGAGATGAGACGTATCTTGATGTTATTGACGCGTTAGAAGAAGAGCCTCTGAAAAAAGCTGCGGATTGGCAACGAAGTATCCATCCAGCAAGTTGGTATCTACCGGAAAATCAGCATGAACGACTGAAAGAGATTTTTGATGTCATGAGAGGAGAGGCTGACTAATCTTCTTCGTCTTGACGGTTTGTTTCACCAAAGTGATCCACCAGAAGACTCTTCAGTTCATCTGGTGTAACATCTCTTTCCAAAATCTCCCCCTTGGAATCTAGCAGGAATTCTGTAGGAATCGACTGAATTCCGTATGCAACCGGTGTATCAGCTAAAAAGCCATGCAAATCACCGACGTTTATCCCTGATACATCATGTTTTTCGGACCCTTTCTTCCAATCGTCATATGAATCGTCAATGGATACAAACACGATTTCGAATCCCTTGTCTCGATATTCGGCATGCAATTTATTTAATTTGGGTAACTTGTCAATACAGGGTACACACCACGATGCCCAAAAATTTACCAGTACTACTTCATTACTAGCAAGAATGTCATACAGGGCAACTTCATCGCCCTCCAAATTCGCAAGGGTGAAATCGGGTGCCGATTGACCTTCGACGATAGACTCGGCATTTGTTGCCTTATTGAGCTGCTTCTCTAAAGCGTCTCTCTGCGGTACAACTCGCCGCGAAAAGACGTCTTCTTTAAGTACGCTAGCAAGTGTATACCAGTTTTCCAATTTACGACTGTATTCCATCCAAGCAAGGGCACCAATTTCCATGGCGAGTAGTGACGCCATAGGATCTTCTAAATTTTGTGCTATTGATGTCAGAGCAGTAAATTCGATTTTTTGCAATTCTGTATATACATCGTACGGCTCCCTAAAAGGCTGTTCGTCTGTGCCAGCGGTCTCGGTATCTTCCTCTTCAGTATGGGAATGGGTTGTGTTTGGAGGTGCCGCATTCTCGATCGCATGGGCGTACTCTTCCATTTTGGCAAGATATTCCTCGCTGTTTTGCCAGCTCTCAATCACTGTAGCGTGCAGACTATTCTTATTTTGAGAATTGGCAAGTAAAGGGGACGCAAAGTTCCCGGGAGCAAATGAGCTAGAGGTCGCGCTCGGCGAAATCTCTATTTGAGCACCTGGCTCCACCACGACGCTGACGAGTCCAAAATACGTATAGTCAAAAGTGCTGACTCCAATATCGACTAGAAACGGTTCGCCGGCTATTCCTTCGATAAAGAACTTACCATCGTCCAGTAGCAGTTCTGTTACTGACAAAAGACTAACAGACTTCGGATTCTCTGAATGAATTTCGATTTCGGCGAGTGCTAATGTGAGATTCTGGTCACTGATCGAACTAAGATCGCCGGTGATCTTAAATTTGTCGCTGTCGTCTCCAAGCATTCTTGAAACCCCTGATAGAAGCAATCGGTCTTCAAGGTCGTCGGACTCAAAGTCCAACAATACAAAAGTCGGATTTGTCTCTGAATCTAGAAGGGCTGTGTGCAGTCTCATTGGCTCTTCGTTTCCGCGGGACACGAATATGTCAATTGGGGTCGGCCACTGTTTCACGTTTCCCTCTAAGACAATCTTGTCATCTGTGAACGTACCCGAAGCTATGGTGACTTCTTCGGTCGGTCCCTCGTTGCGTGTAATGACGACGGATATCTCCTGTTGGTTTTCTGCTTTGAGTTCTTCAGATGATTGATCTGAACCTGAATCATCATTTGCGTCCACGTCGGTAACGTTTGCTCCTGACGACACAAAGATCCTTTCCCCTGTTATGGTAAATTTCGTGGATTCGGTGTTGAATCCACATCCAACAAGTATCACACACGCGACCAGCGTCGTTATTCCAAATAGAATTTTCATTTCCATCCCTCACATCTCCATCATTGATACAGATCGCTCATATCGACAGCGATGTCGAAGTTTACTGATTGTGTTTACCAAAGTCAAAAATTTTTGTGTGTGAGACTCACTGGATTCAGTGTCAATCGATGATCCCACGCGCAAGAAATAAGAATGAGCGCGTAAGATCTTTCGTCTCAAGTGATCATTCATCGGGAACCTTTGTCCACCGGATCGCATCAGCAAACATCAGACCAGGAGACGCCGTACCCAAAACTTGCACGGTAACCGTTCCAGCCTTCAAATTTAACTCTTCGACAAAGTTCCAACCCTTCGTGACTTCTTTGGAATTCGTGTCGAATGATAGATTCCAAACATTTTCAGCATCGTGGACTCTTAGTTTATAGGTGAGTCTTGAAAAATCATTCGCTTCGTTCCATTCGACTGGTAGATGGTATTCCAGAGTCCAAGTCGTTGAAATTGGAAGCTCCGCAACAAAACTAACCCTGCCAGGTGGTTTTAACTTTGGAACCCATGCAATCGCGGTTGTTTTTCGATGTCGACCGTACGATCCAGCCCCGAGTCTTCGGTGCCAAACCTCTTGGGGCATGTTAAAAAACGCATCTGTATACACTGCGAGCCCTTTATCAACTTCAAAAATTCTTAAGTCACGCCTTGAAAACCAGTTCTTTGGAGTTACAGAAATGTAAAGTTTAGATCCTGCATCTGGTTGCGAGATTGAGAAATCTTCATCTAAATCATCGACGATAATTTGCTCATTTGTGATTGGAAACCAGTCTGAATCTTCCAAGAATGGACGAGGAGCAAAGAGCCTTAGATCTTCAATGTTTGAATCAGTGCGGATCACAAAGGGCTTGCGGTCCAATGATAGCCCCGGAACAACTTGAATTTGTCGCAACTCGTAGGGAGTGGTAATGTTTATTCTTGTAGATGAGTTTGCGTCGATTTGGATACCAGCAGTTTCGATCCAGTGTGTCCAATAGAGGTCCGCTGCCGAAGACTGTGTCGGATATGTCAATTGAATTACTCCGTCAACTGGTTGTACATTACGAACAACAACTGTAGTTTGAAACTGCGGAGATCCTGTTTCGTCATCTGCCAACTGCGCAATTGTCAAAGGCGACACGACGTATCCTGGTAAGTCTGACCCTGTTAACCAACTGGTTAGACAAGGTTCGATTTGAATACCATTGAGCTTGGCGGACTCGACTAGATCCGCAAGCGAATAGGTGTTTCCAGTAAATTGATTACGAAACTCGGTTAACCAAGAGTTCAATCGCTCTTCATCATTTATCAATTTCAATCCGCGAGCAATTTTCCTTGCTTTCAACAGTATGGGTTCAAGCTTCTTCTGACGGTTGTCGGAATTTAGTAGATCGTACAATCCTTGTCGCTCGATGGAGTTCCATATCGCCGTTCGAGAACCAAAATATTGTTCTTGTAAACGAGCTCTCGAGACAGAGCTATACTTCGAAAACCAAGTAATATCTGAGGGCATTAATAGAGATAGGTCTGCGACATGAAGTGTTGAATAAATCGAAAACGGATCAATCGACGGTGCTATTAGAGCCAATACGACTTCATCCAGAACCTCAGCAAACTCGCCGGTAGCTGAGGTGTGGTGCGACCAGTATCTCTCCGCAATACCTAAAAAAGGATTGTCGGTCCCTAGTGCACGATTAAAGTACGATATAAAGACTAAAAAGTGAAGGTCACGCTGAGCTTCTTCAAAACCAAAAGACTGTGTAGGAATTTGTTCAGAATACAACCGTTCGATATTTACCTTCGGGAAACCACGTTCTTTCAGGAGTCCAATTTCCGGTAATGAACTAAGAGACTTCATGCGCAATCCCCCACCTACGGTTCTTAAACGATCAGGTACTTCAACCAAATTTAGAGTATTGGTAGGTAGACTTAATTCGAAATCTGTAAATTGCAATAGAAGGAGTTCGACATGCTTCTGGAATGTTGTATGCAATTCCTCTTGCCAAAATTGCAAATTTTGCGTGTGTTTTTTGTGCAAATGAAGATTGAAGGTCATCCCTCCAGCGACCAAAGTAGCACGTTCGAACTGCGATGCGAACAAATTGATCTCGGATGTGGCATACTCCGGATTGACCTGATACAAGGAACTCTTGTCTGATTCACTCTTAACTCTTGTTCCAGCTGCTACCAGCTGCCAGGTCTTCGGCGTTAGCTCAATCGTTAGGTCTACGTTGAAAAAGTCATTTCCTCGTCGGACTTTTTTCGACGAGTTTCTAAGCGATCCAGCGGCGGGGTACCAATGCACACCCGCCATCAATGCTACATATCCCTTGTCGTATACAGACCCGTCCTTCCCCAATAACTCGACAGCTTGTGTTGGTGCTTTGGGATCGGACAAATAATCTATCGCAGAGTTGATATAGCCGAATCGTGGGTCAGGCACACCTCGGGCAACGATGCGTAGTCGGTGGATTACGTCTTCGTTTGAACTATCTCCTCTCTCTACCTTCAGCAAACCGTTTCGAAAAGAGTGTTTTGCATGCTGATCATCGAGCATCAAGTCTTGAATTTTCATTGAAGGATTGAAGGTAAAAGTGAGCTTTTCAGTAGCTTCGGCTTTCAACAACAATTCCAAATCGACGAACAGTGAAGTCTTAGGGTTGATGTGCACGGAGCCACTGATGTCGAGTATGTCAATGCTCCCTTCTGAAGTTTGCGACTCGTGCACTTCACGCCACTTGGCAGGTTCCACGTAGTAGTGTTGTACGACTCCCCAAGCTACAGAACCGTACAGAACGCCACTTAGTGCTAAGAGTCCCGAGCCAAGAGCATTTTTGAAAGTCACTGACAAACCGTCAATCTGTCGGAACAATGTAGCAAATACAAGCAACGCTCCAGCAAAAGCGAGACTTGCTAATCGTGCACCCATCGTCGCTAGAGAGGCAAACTGAGGTGAAATCTCGGATATAAAGAGTGAGTCGTTGGAAGAGGCTGACAGAATGGCTAGAAACGAGTAGGGAGATTCTGACACGACGATTGACCATCCTGTCATTAGTGCGAAACCCAAAATTAACACACCTATTCGAAATCGTACGACGCTGGTTAAGAGCACCAATACTGAGCACCAGACAACAAAGGAGACTGGAGCGTCGAGCAGAAGAAGATTCAACATAGAATGCATTTGGAAAGGTTCGGAAAATTGCCATTCCGTCCAATCGCAAGTCAGTCCTATTCCGTGCAATGCTCCAACGATTAAGCATGTGGCGATCCATAACAAAACTGACACGCTAAGGATCCTTCCCACAAGATACTCAATACTTGTTACTGGTTTCGATCTCAATACTTCCTCAATTCGATCTCTAGCATTCCGTTGCGAAGCGTCGAGCAACAGTACAAGAGTACCAAGTTGAAATACCAAGACCACATAGGGAGAAATGTTGCCTAGCAGGAAACGAGGAGTCGCGATACCGAACGAAGGAGAGTAAATCGCGCCACCTTGTAGGTAGATGCACGAAAATAAGTACCCAACGAATGCGAACAGAAAAAGACTTGCGCACAAGATCCAAAATCGCATCCTACGACGAGTGGTTCGTAACTCGGATTTACATACGGCCAGAACTCTGTGTGTTGAATCGAGGAGTGATCTCGGCTTGCTTATAAACATTTCTTTCTTAACCGTGGGCTACTTGTACAAGGCAATATCTTCTCAATTTCATCGCTTCAATTTTAGGGGCACCAATTAAGAACAAGTTGTTACGGTCGGTTGAAGTTGGGACCGAAAAACAGGGAAAAGGCTGATGTAGCTCTCAGATTTTTACACTATCTTATTGTGCGTTTTTAGCTGTAGATCAAGAGTCCACATGTTGGCAAATCGATGTAGTTTGCTTACTGCCGAAAAAGATACAATCCAATTAATCTCCATCACGTGAATCTAATACTCTTTGCGATCACCAGCTTTCTTACATTCGGAGCGTTTTAACTCATGAACTCGTCAAAGGTTCAAACAAATTCTTTCTTGATAGCTATTTCGTCGTTGATATTGATAGCGTGTTCGAATTTACATGGACAACAGGAAGAAAACGAACCCGAAAATACACCAACAGATACCACGAAAACCTCTAGCGAAGGGGTAGAGTTCTTCCACGGCACGTTTGAAGACGCTCTTGCGTACGCCGCGCAAACCGAAAAGTTGGTCTTCGTTTATGCTTACGATTACAGCGGGCGTGGTGCAAACATCGTAATGGAGGACGCTGTGTTTCCATTACCGAACATAGGCAAGTACATCAACGAGCGATTTGTCAGCGTTAAGTTCGATCTAAATGACGAAGAATTGAATGGATCTGCGATCGCGACACGGTATAAATTTAGTATTCCTCCAACGTTTCTAATTCTGGATTCTGAGGGTCGTGAAGTAGGCCGCGCGCAGGACAGGTATGGTGCGTTACCAAACCAATTCTTGTCAATGATCAGTCGCGTGCTTGGAGAATCCTCATCCACGATTGACGAGATGCAAGCTAAATACGACTCTGGTGAACGTTCTTCAGAGTTTGTTCAAGAGTTTTTGATGCAAGCAATTGTCGAACGAGCCCTTCTAAATATCGATTCTGAAGAGAACACTCAGGTCTGGTTCGAAGAATCTGCGAAGTACAGGAATATTGCAAGAGGGTATTTTGCAAGTAAATCTCATTCAGAACTAATCAATGAAATCGATGCTCATTTAGTCATGTACTATTGGGATGGAATGCCACGTGGGGATGCACTCGTCGAATTTGTAATGGACCATTTCGAAGAATTTCTTGCAGTGTCGTCCGTATCCTCATTAACGCAATTCACACTGTTCGCAACCTGGTCTGCGGCAGGTGCTGCTGCCCAAGCTGGCGACGAAAATTACTCGGAGTACATTGATGCCCTCGAGGATTATCCACTAAACAAAGCCGTGGAATATGTACGTCATCGTTTTCCTTCTAGTAATTTTCTCCCAGATCGGATGAAAGCAGATTTCAAACCGATATTTCTTGCCGGGAAACAGGATTGGGACGGATATTACGACCTTTACAAGAAAAAGTTAGAAGAAGGGGCAGACGACACCCTTGGTACAGAATTGATATGGGCCATGATTCAGTTAAGCAGTTCCGACAACGTGAAACATCACGATTTAGCAATCGAATTAGGGCAGCGCGGATTCGAAAAAGATAAGAACGATCCCTATACCGCTGCTACCTACATCCAGTACTTAGTCATATTGGAGAAACCGGATGAAGCCAAGCGAGTCGCGGAGGAATATCGTTTGAGACTATCGGAATCGGAAGCTGATGAAGCAAATCTTACGATATTCAATGAAAGCACCGAAATGTTTCTGAATGAGAGTAACTAGTTCTCTTCAGTAGTTTCCTAGAGAGGATGATGCCACGTCCCGCAGAAGTCCTTGAGCCGGGTAGTACCATCAGCATTAAGCGATTGCAATTAGGCTCGAGCGTTTTCTAAAAGACTTGAAAAATAACTGGATTGAACCAACGGAGGAAGTCTCGCAGCACGACTAATTGCTACGAAAACTCATGTTCCTACTATTTACCAAACAACATAGGCAAATTTTCGCCATATAAAGAGTTTTCCCTCGGCCTTACGATCGGGAACAATTGGCTGTTAAAGCTTTTTCGAAAAGTGTGAGTAAGCGCTCAGATAGCTCGGGGTTCGTTGTCTTTGCCGTAGTCATAATCGGACTCGAGCGTGAAGAGGGTCAGTGATGCGAAAAGTGAGTCGTGGATGTTTAACACGTCGCAAAACTACGATATGTGTTGTCGTGTTTATAAGAACCAGTCTTAGATTGGTGTCAGTGCCTTCGATCCATTAAGGACAACTAGGTCAAGGGTTCGTTGTACGTCATCCCAAGTAGTAGTATGATTCAGGATACACATCCTAAGCGAAAATTTCCCTTTCAACGTTGTTGAGGAGACAAATGCTAACTCGTCCCAGAACAAGTGCGCTAATACTTTCCGATTGATCTCGTCCAAACTTTGCTCATCCTCTCGACCGTCATTAACCCTAAAACACACAATCCCTAGCGATACCGGTGTTATTAACTCCAGAACTGGGCTTGACTCGACATAGGCTGCAGCGCGATTTGCTAAGTCCAACCCACGCTGGATTGCTGCTCGAAACGGAGCTAAACCGAAAATTTGCACGGACATCCAGATTTTTAAAGCCCGAGGTGAACGGCTTAGTTGTAAGCCGCGGTCCGAGAAATTGGGGTGGTTCGCTCCCCAAATGGTGTCCTGTAGTGCATCATGGCGGATAGCGAACGCATTGTTTAGATGCTGACCATTTTTCACGATGAGCGCACCGGCTTCAAATGGTTGAAAAAACCACTTATGGGCGTCGATTCCGATGGAGTCCGCACGATTGATGCCTTCAAGTTTCACTTTGCCGTCATCGGTGAGCAAAGCGAATCCGCCGTAAGCGGCGTCTACGTGCAACCATATGTCTTCACTTTCGCAATAGTCAGCTAGAGCTATTAATGGATCAATGGAACCCGTGCTGGTAGTACCTGCGTTTGCACAGACAGCTACAACGTGTAGCCCATTGGCTTTGTCCTCCGAGATTTGCCGACGTAAAGCACTCACATCCATTTGAAATCTGTCATCGGTGTCGATGAGGCGAATGTGTTCCCGCCTTACTCCGGCGATCAAAGCGGCCCTAATTAACGCACTGTGACTTTGGTTGCTCATATAAATTACCGGTCTCGATGGGTGTCCAGCGGCTTCTCGAGCAGCTACTATCGCTTCCACGCTTGCAGCTGAACCCCCAGAGGTCATCAATCCACCAGCGGATTCAGGGTAGCCAATCCAATTTCGTATCCAATCTATAACAACTAGTTCCAAGTGGCTAGTACCGCTTGAAACGAGCCAAGAGCACGTGTTTATGTTGAAACCCGACGCAAGGAAATCAGCTAAGATCCCTGGCCAAGTTGGCGAAGAAGGTACAAATCCAAAGAATCGAGGATGATCTAGTTGTGCCCCGTACGGCAATACGTCCCGAGCTACTTGTTCCAAAACTTCTTCCGCTACTCGGCCGTTTTCTGGCGGCGGACCGTCGAATTCTCTTGCAAGGATTTCCCGAAATTCGCCGTCCCAAGCCTTAGCACTGTCCATCGCTCCGATACGTTCAATCAGAATGTCTGCTGCTTTTGACGCGAGTTGTCGCATCTGTTGTGGTGACATTTCAAGTTCAGACTGCTTGTCAGAATCTTCCATGAGTGCTCCGTTCAATGAAATTCGCAGGAAAGTCCTTTTTGAAAGAATGAGTCGAACAACGTTGACATGTCTCTTACTTTCAGGCTTCGTTTGGGCGTATGGGTTGCTCAGTCATTGGTTGTTTCGCGACCGAGTTCATATCAAAAATGATAATCCAAACACTCTAAACTTCAAAGAACTCACCCCGTAAGACGAATGTGATCTGATACAGTTGTTGATCTACGGTAGAAGTTTAAAACATGAACGATGGTCTCTACGAATAAAAAGACTACATTGCTGTGAAAGTCTGTATCGAGAGAAACACAGGACACGCCAAAAAGCACGATTAGCATTGACGTTAAATTAGAAGTCTAAACGCAAACGTAATTTACATTTAGACGTCTAAATGTAAAATACATTTATGATTGAACGAAAATATTGGCTTCGTAAGATCGAGCAATCTTGGAAAAAAAGCTCGATCGTTTGGTTAGCTGGTGTCCGTCGAGTTGGCAAAACAACTCTGGCTCAAATGTTGTCATCACAGTCTGTTCTATACTTGAACTGTGACCTTCCTTCGGTACAAAGAGAGCTTGAAGATCCCGAAACATTTCTAAATTCTATTTCTCGGGGAGCAATCGTTATCTTTGACGAAGTGCACCGTTTGTCAGATCCTTCCACAGTGTTGAAATTAGCGGCAGATACCCGAGCTGATTTGCGGGTGTTGGCCACCGGTTCATCCACATTACTTGCTACAAGAAAGTTCCGTGACTCTTTAACCGGAAGAAAGAGAGTCATTCAGCTGACTCCAATTTTGTGGTCGGAGTGCATTTCAACTTTTGATGTTAAGGACCTCGACCATCGTCTATTGCACGGTGGACTACCGCAAGCCTTGCTCTCCAGCGTGAAGGAACCAGAATTTTTCTCTGAGTGGATAGACAGCTTGTATGCGCGTGATATACAAGAACTTTTTAGTATAAGAAATCGAGTGGGTTTTCTCTCGCTACTTCGAATATTGTTACGACAGAGTGGCGGACAATTAGACTACACCAAGCTAGCACGACTCACAGAACTCAGTCGACCAACAGTGAAAAGCTACGTTGAGGCGTTGCAAGTTGCATGTGTTGTTCACTTAGTTCCACCCCTTGGTGGTTCGTCAAGCCCAAGAGAAATTGTGAGCCGACCAAAGTGTTACTGTTTTGATACCGGATTTGTGACTCACGAGAAGGGATGGGACAGAGTTCGTGTTGAAGATCGTGGCATACTTTGGGAACACTTAATCCTAGACTTGCTCATGTCGCAGTTTCGATCAGAACAAGTCTTCTACTGGCGAGACAAGTCCAATAGAGAAATTGACTTTGTCGTTCGAACCCAAGCGAACGAGTACCATGCGATCGAGTGTAAGGTTGAACCAGATTCCTTTTCCTCAAAGTCGTTAGCAGAGTTCCGAACCTGGTATCCATCTGGCCGAAATTTTGTCGTTAGCCCACATACTTCTCGAGAATTCCGTCGAAGTTATCACGACATAACAGTGACTTTTTTGCGGGATACTACAAGCATCTAATCTTTAATTCGCTACACTCGATGTGTTAATACACGGTTGAGAATTGATTTAAACGCACCAAAATCCGTCCCAAAGATTCACTATCGATGCTTCGAGGGATGTCGTCCATACAAATTAAATCGGTACTACGAAGATTTCTACTACCACTATTCTTTGCCGGATTTATCGGCTCTACCGTATCTGCTAAACTAAATTCGGTTCAAATCACAGATCAAACCCTAAAAGCTGTCGATTCCTGTCTAAAGTGGAAAGTCATAGGTACATGTACGTGGCTGCACTGTGATCTTTTCGGTTGTCGGGTTCGAGTTTCTCTGAAGATTGGTCATTATCGACCTGATCTCGTGGTTTCAGTCTATCCGACAATAGAGTCTCATCCGTGGAATGAGGTCAAGACGGTAGTCAAAACCGCGTTTAGTCAAATCAAACACACACTACCAGAGAGTATTCGGAACGTTATAGAAGGGAATGCCTTGGAGCCTGGACACAGCTCGAAACATATTTCGAGAAATCTGCGATTATTTGAAAGCGATGTTATCGGACACCCACTGCTAGATTTACCAGCAAGTTACGCAGATTACTTTTGTACTTCCCACACTATTCCACTTATTCCGTATTACAGTTCTTTACTAGATATCCTCGCGTGGAGAAATCCAGAATTCGAGAACCTCAACTTAATAAATTCAATTCCAGGTAGACGCGAAATTGGTCGTTGGCCACTGTTCACTTGGGGTTCAGTTTATCCTCGATGTGGTTGGACCAATCAGCCAAGCCCACCAAAAGCTGCCGCCGTCATTGCACAACGTGCCGGCGATATCGCGGTCAATGGCGGATTATTGCGTGTAAGAATTCCGATAGGTAGGTCTGCCGGTCATCAGAAGCGCTGGGGACCTCCTGCGCTCAGAGAAACGAACGGAAGCACTGGAACATGGCAAATGATTCATCCCCAAAAGGAGAGTTCGTGTGAAGCGTTCGGTACGAACGATCTCTGGTCAATAACAGGTTGGGGTGGTGGTAAAGTAGATAGGAAAAACGCTTATCTCTGGGTGCTGTGGCGTCCGTATAAGTGTTGCGCCAAGAGGGGACAAGTTTTCCTCGGTTCTGATGACGTCCACGGGTACCCATGAATCAGTTGAAGACTTTTATCTGTGTAGTTGGCGTACTCTTTTTGTCCATACACGCAACTGCACCACCAGCCCCACCTGAAGATAGCCTGTGGTACTACGAGATCGGTGGTGCGAAACCAGTGTCAGCTCCTGCTAATCCAAGAGTCCACAGTACAACGATTGGGGGAAGTGCGAAGTTGGGTCTTGGATATAGTTGTTTGAAATTCGATCCCGTTACGGCTGTAACCGATACGCTGAATCAAGTTAAAGACGGGACCGAAAACATGCTCAATGCAATGACGCAGGCGGCTACGGGCGCGATCGCATCGTTACCTGCCATGATTTTACAACGTGCTAATCCAGGTTTATATGACCTTTTTCAAAACGCTCTAGTACGTGCTGAGCTAACCGTGGACCTCGCTACTAAATCGTGTGAACAAATGGAGAACGCGATCGCAAACAACAAGAATCCTTACGAAGATTTAGTAGTACTATCAAAAGGCAATGACTGGAAAGTACAGATGGGAGTAGGGGGTGGGAGCGTGATTGCAGCTAATGAAGCAGTTGCCCAAGCAAACGGAGCAAACGGTTTACCTTGGATCGATGGAAGTGCTGGTGGAGACGGACAAGATCCCTTGGCATTGACTGAAGATATCACACGAGCGGGTTTCAATGTACAGATGAATCGCTCGCCAAGTGCACAAGGTGCAGTAGCCGCCGATCCAGATCAACGTCTAACGCTCATTTGGAACGATCCAAGTGCGGCAGCCGATTGGTTAGTTGATGTGGTTGGTGAACATAACGTGACTACTTGTGAAGGATGCGAAAAATCGACCATACCCGGCAACGGGCTAGGGCCAGTCTTGGAACAAGAGAAAAGAAATCTCACAACTGTCTTAGAGTCAATAGTCTCGGGAAGTCAAACCCCTACGCTCTCAAACTTAGAGAGAGTTTCAGCACCTGGGATAGCCATTACTCGAGACGTTATCGAGAGTATCAACACGTTGCCCGTTACCGAGCAGCAGATTGTGATCGATCGTTTAGTCGCTGAGATTGCGGTCGCGCGTACTGTGGAGAAAGCCTTTATCGCACGTAGGTTAGTGAAGTCGGGAAGTTCAATACCTGAAGTACAAGCAAATCCAGTAGCGCGCGAGCACGTACAGCAAGTAGTACGAGAACTTGACTCCGAAATCGATCGACTGGCGTTCGAGGCACGGATAAGAAAAGATCTAGTGTCGAATACCGCAACCAATTTACTTAAACGGCATGATTCAAGGGAGAAAGCTTCGTTGACCGTTCCCGAAAGTAATAGCCGCGATCCTTATCCCCTAATTGACGGACGTGTCGAAAGTCCTTAAACGACGCGCATTTACGAAATTAGGATTACTGATTGCGTTATTTGTTGGCGTAGCAGTATCAATTCTGTTGGTTACAGTTGATGGTACCGCGGTGGACTCTTGGCCGAATTGGTTGGTAGTGAACCACTGGTTAACGACCCTTGTCAGAGTTGGGCTCTTCGTTGTAGTTTTCGTTGTTTTTTACTCGGTACGAAAACGAGCAATTCACAACTCGGAACAAACCGGAAGTGCTGCAAAAAAAGCGCGGCTACATGCTCGCGTTCGACAACTCTTACTTTGGTTCTTCATTGTTGAATTACTGTTTGGACAAGCATTGCTGCCTCGTGTTTTGGAGGTGTTCTTTTCGTGAGTGTCGACAGCTATCTTGAACTGTATTCGACCATGTTCGGTTGGATGTTTTATGGTGTCGTCTGGGATGTACTCGTAGCGACCGGTATCGTGTATCTACCGTTTCTTGGAATAGTTATAGATTATTGGCGAAAACCGGCGTCAGAAGCACCGCACAATGTGTCGAGCGGAATTTCTTTGCGGAAAATGGAACATGAACTACTACTAGCTCTCGTCGTTGTCGTTTTCGCTGGTCAACCTGTTGGTCTCACGCCGTTTATCGCTACTACTTTGAGTTACACGCCCCCACCGACTGTCAACAATCCTAATCCACCAACTGTAGATTTTTCCAACTCACAAAGCACGTTCGGAACCACGGGGTTTGGTGACGCGGTCGATACTGTAGACGTTCCAATGTGGTGGTATGCAGTTATTGCATTTTCGTCGGGGTTCAATCATGCGGTCGTTGAAGGACTACCAAGAGCGAGTGAAATTCGCCAATTGTCGCAACTATCTCGGCTCGCAACGATAGAAGATCCACGACTAAGGCAAGAAGTATCAGAGTTTTACTCTGCCTGTTATGTGCCGGCGCGTTCTAAATTTCTCGCCGAACAACCGTCATCGACTGCAGTCGACAATTTACTCAGGCGCTATGGTAACGCTGATACTGACTGGATCGGTTCACACGTTTATCGTGACATTTCAGGATACTATGATTCATTACGGGCGCGAACACCGGTAAGTGGGTGGGCGTACGTTCCCAGTCGAGATATCGAATACGACGTGGCCAACCCGCCTTCCAACGGGCGACCTTATTGCACTCAATGGTGGGGACACGTTCAACAGGGCCTACGAGCCAAACTGGTCGACGCTGCAGACACTAGTGCTCCCGGTTTCGCTACACTGTTTTACAACCTTGCACCCGCTCTAGCAACTGAACGCCAGCTCGATCTAATTGCGCGTACAGTCCTACTACACACGCCAAAAAGTTGGACTAGCAACGATTTGTCAGCAGGCAATCAATCAACAACGGGGATGCTCGGTCAAATTGAAAGTTTTGCCAAGGGCCTGTTATATATTGTGGGCGCGTTTTCCACTGCGGCAGTATTCAGCGTGATAGTCACTGGAATTATCGCGGTTGCACCGATGATTCAAGCTATGATCCTGTTAGGTATCTATTCGCTTCTTCCTTTAATTGTCGTGTTTTCTCGATATTCATTCACAATCATGATTACCGGTGCACTCGCAATATTTGGGGTGAAGTTTTGGACCGTCCTCTGGTATCTCGCGCAGTGGATTGATCAGAACATGTTTACCGCAATGTATCCCGACACGAACCTATTATTTGAAGTATTGACGAATTCGGGAGAACACACAACCAAACGCGTGATGCTTAATGTTATTACCTCATGTCTATACATTGGGTTGCCTTTATTGTGGAGTTCAATGCTGGGTTGGACTGGGATCGCTATCGGACATTCTTTAGACAGCGCGACCGCGCCGTTCGGACAACATACTCGTGGTGAACCACGACGTATCGGATCGTTTCGAATGAAGAAGGCGAGTTGAAGCGTCTGGATTATCAATTGAAACAACTCGTTTACCACAACCGAGACGGGAGTTTCGCGACCCAAGCGGCTCGAAAAAAGCACTTAAAACGGTTTGCGCGTGAACTATGTATGTTGGGATTTAACCAAATGCATGTTCGTTCCTTAAAGCTTAAGCACGTTCATGCTCTCATCAATTATTGGCAGAGAACGGGTCACTCAATCGGTACACAAAAGAACGCATTAGCCTATTTACGATGGTGGGCACGTAAGATTGGAAAGGACGAGATGATTCCCAAGTCCAACAATGAACTCTTGATAGGCAAGAGAAATTTGCTTCCAACTAAGTCCAAGGCCCAGTATTTCACGAGAAATATACTCAGGAAGATATCGAACCAGTACATGCGTTTGAGCATTGAACTACAGCAAGAGTTTGGACTGCGTCAGGAAGAGAGTTTGAAGTTCCGACCCTCCTACGCTGATCGAGGGTCACACATTGAACTCAAAGGTTCGTGGACCAAGGGTGGTCGAAAACGTTCAATTCCAGTAGTTTCTGATGAACAACGTGATCTCATCGACCGAATCCACGCAATCGCTGATCAAGGTTCGTTGATCCCAAAAGAACATTCATTAAAAACATGGAAGAGTAAATATCAATGGGTGTTAACAAATCTAGGGTTAAAAAATCTCCACGGATTAAGACACGGATATGCACAGCGCCGCTATCGCGATCTCGCTGGGTTTGAGCCAGTATTCGCTGGAGGACCGAAAAGGACAGCATTAGATTCGGAGCAACGAATAATTGACGTACAAGCACGACTTCAAGTGAGTCACGAGCTCGGACACAATCGAATCGAGATTACGGATGTATATTTGGGCCGATAGAACATTTACTTATCGGTAGACATTGATCCCCCCACTGACGTTGGACTCGCTACTTCAAATCTGTAGCATATCTTCCCAATTCGACGAATTACCTAACCTCGTTTTTTTTTGCACTCTTCCGTGAACAAATATGGATCGTAAGTTAAACCGCGCACTCGCTAAGTCATTTGAAGGGATAGATGTACAGAAACGAGTAGACCGTCTTGCCGACTGGCAAACCAGAGCAGCGAACTCTTCACCAGTTGATTACGACCATGTTGACACGGTGAACGACTTCTACGACGTTTCGACGGAGTTAGCTAGATGGGGCTGGCATGAGTCGTTTCATTTCGCTCCGATGAAAAAAGGAGAGTCTTTGAACGACGCGATCGTACGTCATGAGCGATTCATGATGGATAAGCTGCAACTAGACTCGACCAAGACAGTGCTGGATGTTGGGTGTGGAATTGGAGGACCAATGCGACACGTAGCACGTACGACTGGTGCCCGCGTACTTGGCATTAACATCAATGAACATCAGATCGAAGTAGGGCAGGAATTGAACCAAAAAGCGAAGCTCGATCACTTGACCGAATTTTCTCGATGTGACTTCATGGATATGAGCGTGCTCCAACCAAATTCCTATGATGCTGTCTATGCTATCGAATCTACTGCTCATGCTCCCGACAAAGTTGGCGCGTACGACCAGATATTTCGCGTCTTAAAACCCGGTGCCTACTTTTGGGGTCAAGAGACCATACTAACAGATAAATTTAGTGCAGAAAACGCGGAACACCAAAGAGTTAAAGATCGATTAATGAGTACCATGGCGCTTTACGAAATTGGTTCGATCTCTGAAGTAAAGACAGCGCTCGAAAAAGTTGGGTTCACGGTTTCAGAGTGTGAAGACCTTGGACGACTTGATCCCGATTCTGTCCCATGGTACATGCCACTCACAGGAAAAGGGCAGTTTTTCCATGCATCTCGAACGAGTCCTGTTCGACGTGCCTATACCTTGATGACACTTAGGGTAGCAGAGGCTTTCCGTATCGTTCCAAAAGGTACGGCAGCCGCAACCAAATTGACTGCTGCTGTCGCTGATGCGAGTATTGAAGGAGGTAGAGCTGGAATCTTTTCAGTACTTGGGTGTTTTTTAGCGCAAAAACCCGAAATTGCTTGAAAGTTTGAGGACTACTGTCTCAACTCACGTTAATCATTGCGAAGGAGCTCTATAACGCCGAAATCGTCCGTCCATTATCATCAGTTGAAAATCCTTTTGCACCTGCTCTCTTTCTTCTTCGGTCATATTTTCTAAATTGTTTAATCTCGCAAATTGTGCCGATTCCGATCCGCGTCGTCCGGTCTCCGAGTTGTAGTCTGCAGGTAGAAACCGCTTAACGTATGACACTTGTTCTTTTGACAAAACATTCCTTCCAACATTGAACCTGATAAGATCCATGGCCGCGCGATACTTTGCGTCCGTTGAAGGGAGTTCGTCCATTCTAGCAACCAATGATTTTGGATCGGAGTAAGCCCACTCGTTGACAACCAGATTGTAGTACATATCTCGACTCTCTTCTGGCAATTGTTCTCCCAGTGCTAATGCTCGATCTATGTCATTGTTACTCACTAGTGCTCGACCTACGGCTATAGAACTGAAACTCTTGGTGTATCCTTCTCGAACCGGTGCCAGCATACTCAGGGCCCTTTCGATATCGGTTCGAGCTACTTCTGCGATTACGGTGGCCTCCAAACCCAGACCCATCGAGTCGACGGGTTGATCAAGTGCTGTTTGCAACGCTAGCTCGGGGTTTTCTGCGGCAAGACGACGAAGTATTGTGTTAAGCACTTCACGTTGCAACGAAGCACCAGCGAATTCGTGAGCTAATGCCCAATTCAACGCGTCAAGAGCGTTTTTGTCAGCCCAATGAATAGCCAATTCCATCGTTAGTTCAAACTTTAAAAACTCGTCTGATATCTCAGCTAAATACTGCGCCGAATCTTCTGGTGCTGTCCTCATAAGCGTGCGAATAGCGTGTTCCTCGGCATGTACTCGAAGGTTTTCAGGTATGAGATCAAAATTATCGAACAAGTCTTTGGGATCATAGTTAGCCCAAGCGGTGACAAAATGTTCTAGCATTTGACGACGTGCTCTTGGTGATTCAACTAAAGAAATTGATTCAAACGCGTCTTTAGGATCGATACTCGCCCAAGCTCTAGCGATCGTTTCCATAGCAAGCTCACGCATTTCACCTTCAAAATTCAGTACTTGTTGCAACGTCGAATGGGGATCGGCGAGTATGGCTTGTTGGAGTACAGATCCTAGTACTACCTTCTTAAGAATGGGATCAGTTAAAGATTCGTCGATTTGAGCAATCGCCTCCAAACCCGATTGATTCACCAATGTTTGCGCCAGTCGTATCAGTGATGCGGTCTGAGCGACATTTGACTGATCGTCCGCGACTAATTTTTGCCATTCATCCGCAACCGACTCCGCGAATGTACCTTGTTCAAATTCATCCAAGTCAATCTGAAACTTCTCGGTTAAAGCTTGCTTTTCGTCAATTGAGAGTGTGTGTTGAGAGTCAAGTATGCCCTGCAATGCAGCATACTGCCTGGATTGTTCGAGAGTCTTTGCGTGGGTTATTGCTTCATTCAAATCTAATTGGGACCATTCGACGAAAACGCTAGTGATCAATGGATTGTGGCGGTCGTCTGACAATTGATCAATAGTTGTCAGAGCTAATTTAGGATCTAGAGTCGTGAACCGTCGAATGATTGCAGTTTGAGTGGTGTGTTGTAAAGATTCTGATCCTATATTCTTCGATTGTTCGAGTAGCTTAGTCAGCAAACTCGTGTCGGCAGAGAGCAGCAAACTATACAGCGCTTCGGTTCGCTCGAAAGCACTTGGTGCTAGACTTAAAAACTTGAGAAGGCCTAAGTCCGACTCTCGAGTACGAGAACTGGTGGAACTTGGGTTCTTGAGCTCAGCTTGAGAACGATCTGCATCCGCGACCGAGGTTTGGTGCGAGAAACTCTCATTGGTTGAGTCACTCTTCATAGTATTGAGACCAACAAGGACACTAAGCGTTGCTACGATGCCTAAGACACTCCCGGTTATAACTAGTACGATGGTACGAATTCGATTTGTTTTTAGGGAACTCATCTCTAGCTCTCCGACATTACTCTAGGGTGAATGTGTATTTGACTAACAATTATCGGTAGTTTGATCATGGACTGCGCGGCTTGACCCGAATACAGTAGAAGCTGCGTACATCTCATTCTTCCTTCCTCTCTTCTTGTTGTACTGGGTTGATAAAGATTAGTTGTACCTGTTCATCAAACCATTCGCTGGACATCTGTCTCATTTCTCTCGTACGGCTATAAGGATCGACATAGCCTTCAGGCAAAAACTTTCCAACTTGTTCCATCTGCGCCGAACTTAGTGCCTTTGTATCGTTGTTGTATCGTACAAGTCCTTTCGCTGCTTGATCCTTCAATTGATCAGAGGGTAGCTCGTCCAAGGCTTCAAATAGTGTCTCTGGGTTGGTCATTGCCCATTGATACATTAACGAACCGTTGTAGTTTCGACGGCGAATATCGCCCAATCTTTGTCCAAGTGCGAGCGCGCGATCATACTGGCCATCACGTATCATTGCACGACCGACCTCACTATAAGCATGAGTGATTGTTAAGCCTTCGCGTCGGATGTCTGACAGCATCGCGAGAGCTTTGTCGATATCTGTTTCGACCAAGTGCTGAATGACGGTAACTTCCATACCTCGGTAGTTTGCTCCACGTAACACGATCGGTTGGTCTCGTGCAGTTTGAAAGGCAAGTTCAGGGTCCTTGATCGCTAAACTAGCCAACACGATCATCAACGTTTCAGCTTGCTGAACATCGGTTGTGAATTCTTCGTTAAGAACCCAATCCAGCGCGGCATGAGGATCCTGTTCGGACCAATTAGTAGCAATCTCTTTGGCGAGCTTGATCCTGAGATTGTCGTCTTCTATATCAGAGAGAAACGATACTGCTTCTTCCGGCGATATACGTGCGATCGCTAGCATTGCTTCCTCTTTAGCCATGGCGCGGAGGTGCTCGGGTACGAATGCTAGTGCTTCAAGCAGAGCGTTTGGATCGTTTTCGGCCCAAGCTGTTAACACGCTTTCCTGGAGCAATGTGAGAGTCTTACCACTCTCCATGGTTGAAATTTCCGCTAAAGCCGCCTGGGGATCGATTCGAGCCCAAACTTCAGCGATAGTCCGGAGAGCAAGTTCCCGAGAATCGCTGGTAAGCTGTAAAGCTTCAATCAAAGCTGCACGCGGGTCGTCTTGGGCGATTCGGTGCAACGCTGACATGATGACAGCATCACGAACGACTGTATCTGTGAGTGATTCACTAATTTGATCAATCACTGAAATTCCTTCCTGCAAGAGCCACTCTGATGCGACCTGAATGAGAAATTCTGTTTGTGCGAGGTTTGGCTGACTGTCGGAAACGATACGGCTCCAAGCTAACGCGGCATCTTCGAAGGCTGAGAATGCAACGGCTTCTGCAAGATAGGTCACCGCGTATGCTTCCTGATTTAAATCCTTCGCTATCTCCAACATCAAGTCATCAGAATGTTTGTGTCTAGCTAACAAAATCCCATGTACTGCAGCGTGTTTCAAAGTAGGATCAAGTTCCAAAGCTAGGTTCTTTGCCTTGTTTAAATCGGAAAGTGATAATTCCTCAAAAACTGCAGTTATTAAGTTTTGCTGTCGACTCATTGGCAGGGCGTGAACTTGATCGAGGGCAATTTGTGCATTCAAGGAAGCCAACTTTTGAACTATTACATTTTCGGTCGTACGACGTAGGGAAGGGGGCTCAAGTTCTTGGGATTCTTCCAAATACTCGATGACACTAGATTCGGAGGCATTCATTAACAATCCGAATAACGCTGTTTTTCTTTCAAAGTCTGTCTCAAATTGCAAGATATCTTCGAGCTCTTTGGGAGCATCGCTCGAACCCGTTGTCCCAGACTTGCTCTCGATAATATTCGAAGGGATACCTGCGCGCCAATCCGTAGCACTATCACCTTTGAAGAAAGGTAGAAGGAAAACGACCGCAAGGGTCGCAGCACTCCCCACAATAGCTCCTCCGATCAACGCGGAGATGGTTTTAGTTTGGTTTGATTTAAACATAGTTAAGTACTCCCGTAGGAATAATAGACGAGATCCACGAGCCCATTCAATTGATTCTAAGCGGTTGAATCATTAAATTGGGTTAATAATCAAGTCTTTGTGGTAATGAAATTCAAGCTCTCTGGGGTATTCGCGCGATCCGAGGTTTGTCCTTGGCGTAGGTTGACGTTTTCGTCAGCGGTTGGGTCTATTCCTTCGCTGTCAGTTTCAGTCCAGATAGGCAAAGTGAAAGACACCATAGAAAGTTTAAGTAGCGCTAGGCTTTGATGAAGCTTCATCGGTCTTGATTTAGTCGAATCAGTTCGACTTAAGTGTTCTGTTGGGACGCATCTTTAGATACTTTAAGATCGAATATAGTTTCTCCGAGGAAACAACTAAACCAGTTAAAATCAAGCAATCCCCTGTAGAGTCAACTGTGTTGGACAGTGACGTAGTAGCCAAGCGAACGAGGAGTAATGAAATGGAAAGTAGTTTGCATCGAATCTTGTGTGGTATTAGCTTCGTTGTTTTAGTCGCTTCAGCCTCTATCTTCGCAGAAGTTGAAGGTACATATATATTGGAAGACAGTGAAGAGAGTCGATTTAAGTGGAAACAGCCCGAATTAACTATCAAAACTGATGGCGAAGGAGGGTATTCAGCTGTGTTAACCGACAGTTCCGGCGAAGTTTTGCTCGAATCCGCGGAAATCGAAGTAGACGGGCAACAATTCACTGCCATTTTTACTTTGTCGAGCGATCTAGGGGATCTCGAAATCACGTATGTAGGTGAACTCGAAAACGGTAACTTAACTGGTACCATAACTGAGTCCATGTTCGGAACGGAGGTCAAGCTCGTCGGAACACTCAAGACGGAGGACGAACCTTCACGCCCTAAGGAGGACCAAGTCGGGTCTGATAGTGAGTCCGAGGTTAGTGTCTCCTCTGAATCTCAGTCCATCAATCCAAAAATTGTCGGAACATATATCTTGGATAGTAAGTCTTTTTCAAGAAAACCAGAGTTGACAATAGAGTTAGACACAGATGGAGAATACTCGGCAACATTGGTCGCCAGCAAAGTCACAGAAACTGACGATGTTGAAGGGGAAGATAACGAATTTAGTGCCACGTTTACGATTTCGACAAACATGGGTGATATGGATATCACATACGCAGGTAGAGTCGAGAAGGATAGGTTATCTGGTACCATAACTGAGTCAATGTTTGGCACCGAAGTCGAATTGGCCGGTAAATTGAAGAAAGAAGGCAAAACCAATACTACGCTTGATTCTGACTAAGCCGCTAAACCCTGATTTAACTGATTAGGAGTTTCGTCTTTCACAAGTCCGAGCTAGCAACCCTTCGGTGTATTCGAAGCGTAGAACTTCGTATTTAGAAGCCTGGTCATTGGGAAAGCTAAAGAGTCTTTTGTACAAATTCACCGAATTCGTGGTGACCGACTATTCCTAACAAGGCGGTGAACCAAAGAAGAAGTGCGTTTCGTCGCTTTCGCGATCGGATCGCCAGTAGGGAAGTTGTAATAAGATTTCTAAAAAGGATCGGGAAGATCGTAGGCGTGACCTATTTAGTGATCTGTACGTTGTTATGGGGAATCCAAGGCCATTTCATCTTCCACCCGGTGACCGTTGATTGGGAACCACATCATACGACAGAAGAGTATGAGATCGTTGTTGATGAGTCAGCAGGTATCAAATCTCGAGGTTATATCTTAAATTCGAAATTTCCTGGTCCGGTGATACTCTTTTTTACGGGAAATGCTGGTGATGCACTTAGCTATGCACATTTATTTAGCGAGCTGGAAGTTCCTTCGGTGTTGTCAAATTACCGTGGCTACGGTAAGAGCGACGGTAAACCTTCAGAGAAGACACTGCTTGCCGATGCAAAGATCACATTGCAAATGGTGCGCGAGCGATTTCCAGATCGCTCCATAATATTAATGGGTCATAGTTTGGGAAGTGCGGTTGCGATCAGAACCTCTGATTCGAACATTGCTGGGTTGATTTTGATCAGTCCGTTTCGATCGTTAGCGCATGTAGCAAATCGTAGCTTACTGCGATTAGTACCCGTGCATTTACTTATGCGTCACAAGTTTGACACTCGCGCAAGTCTCGATAGTGTTCCCAAAAAAGTGCTAGTTCTTTACTCTAAGAAGGATTGGGCTATACCAGCTAAGGAGACGAAGCAAGTACTCAAACGAATCGCCCATGCGGACATCATCGTCGACCAAGTAGGTCACAACACGATCTTTTGGAACAATCTACTGTCTATTCGTCAATGGTTGGAACAGAATTTCGAATACTCGATCAACCATCTATTTCAAATCGATGAAGACTGATTCTGTCAACAAACCAAATCTGAACTTGACAGTGTTAGGGGTCAGATTCCGTCTCTGAGTCAAGAATCCATTTAGACCAGGCTTCAACATCACGTTCAAAGTCTTCATTGCTAATGGTTGTTAGGAACTGATGAGCTGATTCCGTAAAGCCGTCATGATCTACTCCAACAGAATCTAGTATCAGTTTCGGTTTTTCTCGCACAATTTCCCGCGCGAATTTTGAATCGATCTCGGTTGCTACTAATGCGTCCAACGTGCGGTTGAACTCCCATGGATTCGTTCCACCCAATATTGCCAACAGAGTCTCTCGAACTTTCGACCATTGGACTGGGACAGCTTTTTCGGCTCGAACCAACCCTTCAAGTAGTTTACCAGCTACATCTCGTACTTGTCTAGCGGGATCGATCAAAGATTCCGCTAATGCGTGCCACGATACTTCTTTCTCGTGAAAGTGAGCAAGGACAATCGTCGCTACGAACCTAGCGGACCAGGACTCTGTTCTCTCGTGCACCTGTAGTGCTAATTCGTGATCTGAGTTGTGGTCGAGTTCATCAATAAATTTTGACACCAAGTCAAACGACTCGGCGTTTGCCCCAAACATTTCAGCAAATTCGTGCGAGGTCTCCAACACTTCTTCATCTGAAAGTTCGGTAAGCTGAATAGCCGTCTCTGGTTCTGCAAGCAGATAACCTACGTACGCAGCGACTGAAACCTTCTGGGCATTGTCCTCCACGGCTGTCTGCAATTCCTGCCAGGTTTCGGGTAGCTCAGGGTTTTCGCTTCCTACTGTACGGTAACGAACATATTCACTTTTCTCCACTCCAATTACTACTGTGTGCATTTCCATAGCCCCGTCTTCGCTCTGCTTGATGAAACCAAAGGCAGCTGCAGCAGGAAACTTGAGCTCGCTTATCATCACCGCCGCGCATGCATGAAATGGTTTGTCAGGGTCAGTCTCTTGAATTGCTTTATACAACTCGGAAGGTGTCCACTCTTCTAATCCGATGAATTCGACCGGACCTCTCGGTCCATCTAACACCTCTGCAGTAACGTGCGTTAACGTAGTGAGGTAGAAGATAACACTACCAATCAACAAAAATCTTCTCAACATGCTAAAGTTCTCTTTGAAATAAACGGGAAGTGCGAACAGATGTGTTCATACTAGACTGTAGATTTTAGTCTGTGTTCACGGTACTCTTTCACGGTCGAAGTTACACTCTTACAAACTTTGTACGCTCCCTAGACTAAGTAGAAACGTATTCGGCTGAATTCGATTTCAAATCCTTGGATTGAGCGTGTGTTCTACTGGAAGTAAACAGGACAGAACCATTCTTAGATTTCCTGCAAAGTTCTAACGAATATTTAGTGAATTGATGCCCCACAAACAAGTTTTCTCTGCTCACCGAGCTCGATTGAAGAGTCTATGAGTACTGCCGATAGACTGTTGGTTCCAACTTCGGTGCATAAAGCGTCGACTTACTTGAACCGGAACAAAATTTGCTTTGATCATCTTACAATTTGCGTTTACGGAGCGAAATTGATGCGTATTTCAAAACAGCGAAAACTGAGGAAGCAAATTAGATTAGCAACATTCAACCAATCGGCCGTCACAATGTTTTTAAACCTTCTATTGCGAAGAACCGGTTTGGTAACTAATAAAAACGTGACCGCGATTGCTACCACAATTGCACTATCAGCCTGTTCGATCTTTTTGATTTCCTGCGCGCAACAAAACACTCCACTTCAGCCAGTACTAGGTTGCGAACATGTTTCGCTGGACGATTTCTTACCTGGCATTACCACAAAAGAAAAATCGTACCGGCGCGAACAGCAACGGAACGACAAGAAGCTGGTTCCGGGTCAGAAAGTGTCAGATTTTTCTCTCGTAGATTTAGATGGAGAAAAGGTCTCTTTGTTTGACGTACTTCAAGAGAAAAATACTGTGCTCATCGACTTTTGGGCATCTTGGTGTGGACCGTGTGTCGCGAGCTTCCCGAAATTAAAAGAATTACGCGCTAATCACGGACAAGACGGATTTGAAGTCGTTGCGATATCGATCGACAGTACCCACGAAGAGTGGGCTGAAGGGTCAGAGAAGTATGAAATACCCTGGATCAACCTCGGTGAGTTGGAAAGCTGGGACGGGGAAGTGGCCACTTTGTACGGCGTTCACTTCATCCCGAAGAGCTACCTTATTGATAGTGAAGGTTGCATTCTCCAAAAAGACTTGCCCATAGACCTGTTGGAGAAAGTGGTAGTTAGCAGGTTTGACAAAGCGGATAGCGAAGAATCTTCGCTCCAAACTGATGGCGAATAAGCGAAAGAAGTTCCTATGAAAAAGTTGCTGAGTCTTCTGGTGCTCGCTGTCATCACAGTGAGTCTTAGTTCCTGTGCACCAAACATTGTCGTACCGAACGAACCCGCAATCGGGTGTGAACACATTCCTCTAGACAACGTATTACCTGGCATTGGGAGCGAGCTTCCTCGAATATCCTCTCGAAATGAGCAATACAGAAACGACAAGCAACTCGTACCTGGTCAGAAAGTTGCAGACTTCACACTGACGAGTTTGGATGGAGAAGCTGTGTCGTTGTCCGATGTTCTACGTCAAAATGACATCGTACTGATCGATTTTTGGGCATCTTGGTGTGGACCGTGCATTGCAAGCTTCCCAAAATTTAAAGAACTTCGAGATACCTACGGACCAGAAGGATTCGAAATTGTTGCAATTTCGATTGACAGAGAAAGGGAAGATTGGGAAGACAGTTCAGCCGAGCACGAAATTCCATGGTTAAATCTTGGCGAGCTCGAAAGCTGGCATGGAGAGGTTGCAATTAAGTACGGTGTTCACTTCGTTCCCAAAAGCTATCTTGTTGACAGTAATGGCTGCATTCTTCAAAAGGATCTTCCGACCACATCGCTGGAAGAGGTGCTTAGCAGTCAATATAGCAAAGACCCTGATATGGATTCTTCTGTTGAGACCGACACTGAAGAGAACTCGACTTAGCAGTTTCTTGTTTCTTCGAACCACATAGAAACTAACTCGTTCACATAAACTAATCGGTCGCATATTGTCTCACTGAGATTCGTGAAGGAGACCCTCTCGATAGAATTTTGAATATGAGAAGTCAAACACTTACCAGTTTCGTTATTGTGCTATCGACGTTCGCTTCTGCGTCAATACCTACACAACACGAACACGGACACGGACACGACGAAGTAGAAGCAACACCTATAGACCACACTCAGTTAGCAGGAGTGGAACTCTACGACTGGCTAGGTACTGATGGATACTACACTGAAGACTTTTCGAACGACGAATTGCAAAAATTGGTAGCAGAAGGGCTTGCGAGTGCGGATCCTGACATTGTTAATGCAACCATTGGTTCATTGTCTTGGTATGCGGTTCACTCGCTAACGCAAAGAGATGAATTGGGCAACCCACGATTTGATCGTGGTTTGCAATCGGTGCCAGGATTAAAGCAATCTCTCATAGATGTTTGGCGCGCTAATAAAAACGAAGACACATATCCGCTGACTGAAGAAGATTTCGAAAATTCAGTCGAATATCGCAACGAGCAATTAGTACCAGTTCCGACTCTTGAATTCGCCTGGTCGTTTGTCCCTTCGATGCTAGCTGCACTGTTTCCAAAGGATCAGGAAGTCCACGAAGTTCTTTGGGACGGTTACGATCCTGAGAATCCAACGACTATGCTTGATTGGCTCAATCGGGGACGATTTACGACAGAAAAGGCTACCAAATTACGTCTCGAACTATTGAACGCCACGGACGATCTTTCGCCTATTTATGCAGCTATTGGTCTAGGCTTCACCGAGTCCGCTGACGCTCTTGCCGCGTTAGTTGACCGATTAGAAACAGACCCAGGAGATCGAGTACTATTAGCTCACCTAATAGATTCCATTGTTGCACATGGTGTCCGTGCAATCCCACACCTCGATTTGCTCCGAAAAACTGCGCAAGAATTTGATCTACTTCCAGAGGAAGGCGAGACGCTGGTGCGCCCCGAAGGATATGGTATAAAGGCAGATATTGGGATTGAATATCGCACCCAGCAAGCGATTCGCAAGCTTGAAGACTTTGTGGAGAACGACTCAGAGGAAAGCTAAGCGAAACTTAGTCAGGCCGGATCCTCAATTTCCCGCGTCGTTCTTCGATCGTACCTAGGTTCAACATCTCTTCGATCGCGTGGTTCAAGCGTTCTGTGAGGCCAGGAGTTATTCGGTTAAAACCTAGTCGATTTCCAAGTACCTTGACACATTCGTCTCGGGAAACACTGATCCCCTCTTGCACTATAACTGCGACACCGGCACCTAATTCTCCTAGTGGGAGGTAGTCGTGCTTTCTAATCAGTGATAGCTCAACATCTGTTCGGTCGCGAAATTGACTCGTCTGGGTGAAATCCGGGGCAACATAGAAATGGTCTCCATCGCCTTGGGATTCGCGTATCGTGCCACCATCAAGAGAGTGTTGTATCGCCCGCGATAGTGCTTCTCGGATTCGGGAACCAGTTCGACCGACGTTCCAAAGTTTCACCACACGCGCCACAATGACATCTTGATGCACTGACCCTTCAATTTCAACGATTTTGATAACGAGGTTTGCGAGATCGTCTTGAGCAACTTCATGAATGTCTAAACGAGCAGCAGAATTTGCCATTTCGCTCGAAAATACCGGCTCTACGTAAGCGATCACTCCATTCGCTTTCTCCGGAGCTCTGTCCCTGGCAGAGAATGTTCGTTCAATTGGCGACTGAGAATCAAACTCTGATTCTGGTTCTCTTAGCTGATTGTCGCCGGCTACTTCGGTGTGCTGAGCTATTACGATCGCTGATAGCAATTTCTTTACTTCTGTGTCGCGGTTGTAAAACCAATCAGTACTCCAGATTCGATGAAATTTCCATCCTTTGCCTTCGAGCACCTGTTGTCGTAGCCGATCTCGTTCGCGAGCCCAGGCGGACGAGTGGTAGCGAGCACCATCACATTCAATTGCTAACACGTAGTCTTGAGACCGTTCTGGATGTCGAACGGCAAGATCTATCTTAAACCCGGCTGAACCAACTTGCGCTTCAACGTCGTAGCCGTGAGAAAGTAGAACATTTGCTACATCGCGTTCAAAAGGACTATCCATATCTTCACCCGTTAACTGAGGAACGTCCATATCTCCAGTAGCCGCGTATTTGAGATAAGCCTTCAGAACTCGTGGTCCTTGATGCGCACTAACGTCTGAGCGAATGTCTTCGTAGGAAATAGACGCAAACACGGTACAGCGTTTCCGAGCACGAGTGAACAAAACGTTTAGTCGCCGCTCACCGCCCTGAGAAGATACCGGACCAAAGTTTTGTCCGAAATATCCATCTTTATCCTTGCCATAACCGATTGAAATGAAGATGACGTCTCGTTCATCTCCTTGAACGTTCTCTAGGTTCTTCACGAAAAACGCTTCTTCCTTGGACTCTGCACAAAACTGATCGACATCAGGGTGCTCAGCCCGTAAAAATTCCATTTTGTTGTCAATCGTGTCTCGTTGCGCGACCGACAGTGCTACCACGCCAAGCGATTGTGCAGGATAGTTTTGAACGTGCGCAAGGACGTGTTCGCAAATCTCGTCAGCCTCAATGGGATTGTTTCTTTGTCGACCACGGTGATACACTCCATTAGTTCGAACGAAACTGAGCCCTAGCCCTTCATGTCCCGAGAATGGTGTAGGAGGGTAGGTTAGTTTTGCGTCGTAAAACTCGTGGTTCGATACTTCGATGAGTGAGGGATGCTCTGATCGATAGTGCCAACGCAGCATTGCACGTTCCATCGCTCGTGCGTCACACAGTGAAAGAATACTCTCCATATGAACTGCTTGGCTTCCCAAGCTAACATCTTCGTCTTCATCTATTTCATCTCCAGACACTTGTCGATCAAAGAACGAAGTAGGGGGCATCTGTTTTTGATCACCGACTACTACCATCTGTTTGCATCGCAAAACAGCACCCAGTGCTTCTGATGGTTTTATCTGGCTGGCTTCATCGATCAGCAAGAGATCAAACGCAAGCCGTCCCGGTTCGAGAAATTGGGCAACTGAAAGAGGGCTCATCAAAAACACTGGTTTAATTTGGACGATCGCGTCGCCAGCTTCTGACAAAAGTCTTCGAATGGGCATATGTCGCGACTTCTTGTTGATTTCTCCGCGAATCAAAGCAAGTTGTCCAGTTTGTCCTCGAGGAATTTTGAGGTAATGGTCGCGTGCGAGTTCTTGAGCCGCGAGATGTTGCAGTTCTGAGTCGAGTTCGACAAACTTCTTTACGTTGTTTGTTCGTTCAGCACCGTCTAATTCACGAATACTCGGTTCTGCTTCTGCAATTCTGTAAAACACTGATTCCGCTCGTAGTAATCGAAAAATGTCAGCGATCTTGTCTACGGGTAAGACGTCTTTCGCGAGACATTCACGAACGATGCCTAAACCGCGTTCGTCTAGCTCATTGCCGAGCGATCGGAGCACATGGTAGCCATCAAGGCTGTCCATGTTTTGAGTCCAATATTCAAACTTCGACACAATTGTCGATATCGGTACTTGCGAAATTTCTTCATCAGAAAAGACGTTCTGCCAATCAATCTCTGCAAACTCTTTTAACTCCATTAACTTGTGCTGCAAATCTACGATTTGTTGCTTGAGAGCATCTGCTCTTGAACCATATTCACTATTGGGAGGATTTCCCTCTACTACCAGTTGCATTTCTTCGTATCGATTCGTAATATGAACGACGTTTCTAATCCAAATTAACGCTTCAAAAGTGCCTTGGACGTTAGTAGATTCCACCTGCCAGTTCAAATTGAAGAATGCTTGGCCAATGTTTGCCCTTTTAGATATTTCTGCTAGAACTTGCTCGTATTTAAAGAGATCTTCTGCGAGATCGACAAGGTACGCTATCTTTTTGTTATTTTCTTTAGATACGCTTAATACCTGCCGACGTGCTCGTTTGAATGCACCGTTAAACGATCGGAATACTGAATTGCCGTGTTTCTTGAGATCGTTGAGAGTAATCTCCCAAGACTGAGTGAAAGCGCCTGATACTACTCGCAGCTCCAATGAATTCTTAGATTGTTGAACTGTTTTGATATCTTGACATAACTTTAATAGTGCTTCAAAATGTTCTTTTACTATTGCAGACTGAATAACAGAGTTTAGATCACTGGGTTGTTGTTCGAGAGCAGTCAGCAAATCAACGATCTTTTTGCAATCCTCAAGACTCGGCGCATCAAAAAGAGAACAACCTTTTATCGATGTTGAAGCAACGCTGTGGATTCCGTTTGCAGATTGCGACAGAGATACTAGCATTTCTGACAGTCTTATCCTGTTTGCGGTATTCATTCGACGGTACACACCGCGCCATAGGTGTGTGTTTTCACGTCCGACTAACTGAACCTGTGCGATAAATGCTTCAACTGCTTTAAGGTGATCTTCAAAAGTACGTTTACTCCACGTGTCAATTCCAACAATGGAAAAGTTCGGCGGCGGCGTACCTCGACCTAATAGTTCTGAAATTCGGCCCATCAGCAAATAGGGCGTATTCCCGGTTTGCTCATCCACTTTATGTAACAACGTCGTTGTTTGATTCAGTTCATCGCGTATTTGCTGAATTTCTTCGTACTTGTTTTGCGCTACTTCAACAGGTTCATGTAGCTCCATTGTCTTACGCAACTCTTGATAGAACTGGTTGCGATTACTCTTCTGCGAGTGTAGTTCCAAACAAAGCGGACCTAAACCGCTTCTTGCGAGTCTTTTGAAAACGACATCGAGCGCAGCACGTTTTTCTGCGATAAAGAGAATCCTTTTGCCTGCTTTCGCCATCACCGCAATCATGTTGGCAATGGTCTGGCTCTTACCCGTTCCTGGTGGCCCTTGAACTACTAAATTTCGTCCGTCTTTAACTGCCGTAATGACTTGAGTTTGTGAAGTATCAGCATCCAGAATATGCCCTAAGTCTTTGACTTGACTGTATTTTTTATCGAGATTCTCCATTTTGGCATGAATGGAAATTTGGGATCCAGCGGTTGTCTCACTTCCGGTTCCGAGCAACAATCGTTCTAATAATTGATTTCCAGCATCCGAGTCTGAGTCCTGTAGCTCAAGATCTCGTAGCATGCGAAATTTACCGAAGGAAAAGAAACCCAACACCATCCGATTCAATTGAACGTTCCAACGATCTTTCGTCGCGATAGTCTCTTCGACGCGGCGACAATAAGACCTAGGAGTTTCTTTCCCTTCCTCACCTAACTGTGGAAGTAATATGCCGAAGTCACTCTTTAGGAGACTTGTTAGCGATTGATTCGGTTCAATATCGTCATCTCGCCCCACAAGACTAAATTGAGAACGGACACTACTACGCTCTAAATCAACTGGTACGAGAATCAACGGACCGTAAAAGGGCCGTTCAGATTTCTCTGAATCAAAGTACTTTAGAAAACCTAGAGCGAGATAGAGAACGTTAATTCCTTGCTCTTCTTCGATCCGGCGAGTTTCCCGGTACAGAGATAGAAGTTTCTTATGAAGCCCGTCAGGACTGAGCTTAGTCTGGAGTTTTGAATCTGTGTGTTTCTCCAACAGCGCACCTTCAACCTCATCCGGAATATACACTTCTTGATCGGTATGTTCGGTAATCTCCGAATCAAGAGATAAGGGAAGAAAAGTAAACTTTTTTCGTTCATCCACTAAGCGATTGAACACTTGATTTGACAATTCATCAACAATCTCTAAGTGTCGTGCTCGCGCAGAATCGAGTGGAGTATTGGTTAATGGATTGCGCTTTCCGATGTCAACTAGTTGTTGACGTTGGAGTGCTAGTGCTTCGTGTAGTTGACTAATACTCTTTCCTTAAAGACTGAAGAGACCAAAATCATCTATTAACTAATACGGACGGAATCATCTACCCGTCGGAGACGGATTATTTTAAGAGGATGTACCAATTCGATTCGCTGTGATAGATCAATTGAATTTTTTGATTTCCTGCCACAATTTGTGCGAACGTCTTACTGTCTCAAGAACGAAATACAGTTCTTAACTTCAGTTAAAAAGAACCGATTGCACTACACGTGTCAGCGACTAGGACGTGTACCTGTTAAATTTCTTCGAGAGTTCAACACATATCTTAGCACTTGAATACAAGGCAGATTTTGAGTATTCTTAACTCTGAGGCGGGTGTCGATTCCACCGCCCTATAAACGGGTAACGCGTTTCGTCTTCCCCATCTTTTTCCGTTACCCGGTCGGCACCTAGCTTCAACTTATTACTCTCCACCAACTCTTCCGTTTCGATAGACACGCCGACAGATAAGGAATTAAACATTACTAAAAATTTTGACTTCGATCTCTTTGTAATCGGTGCTGGTTCTGGGGGTGTCAGAGCAGCTCGAATGGCTGCAGAATTTGGTGCGAGGATCGGGATCGCCGAAGAGAAAAACCTCGGTGGTACATGCGTTAACGTTGGATGTGTACCTAAAAAGCTCTTGGTTTACGGTTCCCACTTTGCGGAAGAATTCGCCGATGCTGTCGCGTACGGATGGAGTGTCGAAGAAACCAGCTTTGATTGGAAGTTGTTACGGGACAACAAAAACAAAGAAATCTTTAGACTAAATGGTGTCTACGAGAGTTTACTTCAAAATTCAAACGTTGAAATATTTTCATCTCACGCTGAATTCCACAATCATAACACTCTGACGATAAACGGCACTTGCGTTAGTGCAGAGAAAATTCTGATAGCGACGGGGTCTGCTCCCTTCGTTCCTCCGTTTGCTGGTTCCGAGTACGCTGTCACCTCAAACGATATGTTCCATTTGGATCAGTTACCTAAGCGAATGACAGTGGTGGGAGGAGGGTACATTGCAGTGGAATTCGCGGGAATCATGAACGGACTTGGAGTAGATACTACGTTAGTGTATCGCGGAAGCAAATTTCTTCGAGGATTTGATCAAGATATTCGCCGCATTGTTGTCCGCGAACTGGAGGAGAAAGGTATTCGATTGCAGTTTAACTCCACGATTTCCAAAATCGAAAAACGCCGTAACAGGTTGGAACTGTCTTCGGATAAAGGTTCCACTCTATCGACTGATCTCGTTCTCTACGCTACTGGTCGAAAACCCCACGTTCAAAGTTTAGGTTTAGACAATACGCAGATTCGGACTGGTGCAACTGGCGCGATCGAAGTAAATGATGTTTATCAGACCACTGTACCCAATGTCTTTGCTCTTGGCGATGTAATTGATCGAGCGCAGCTTACGCCTGTGGCTATTGCTGAAGGTATGGCATTCGCTCAGCGACAATTTAACCATAAGCCAGGAGTTGTAGACTATTCAGCAATTCCCACTTGTGTGTTTTGCCAACCAAACATCGGCACCGTAGGTCCTACGGAAGAGGAAGCGCGACATCTATATTCACAGATCGAAGTCTTCGAGTCGTCATTTAAACCCATGAAACACACGATGACGGGGCGCAATGAAACGACTTACATGAAACTAATCGTGGACTTTAGCACTGACAAACTCATCAGCGCACACATGGTGGGACCTGAAGCAGGTGAAATCATCCAAGGATTTGCAGTCGCTATCACCGCTGGCGCAACAAAGGCGGACATTGATCGCACGATCGCGATCCATCCGACAACGGCAGAAGAATTCGTTACCATGCGAGATCCAAAGAGCTATTGAGTTTGCATATTTAGCTTCATCGTTATAAATCATTACTTAGTACGAAACGAGAGTCACATTCGTAACGAGGCAATCTATGAAGGAAACAAACGCTCCTACTATACAAGACACAATCAATAAGTTTTTGTCGATATTCGGAGACTTTCTCGACCTACTAGACAGTTTCTTGGGTGGTCATCCTTGGTTTGCATTTGCACTGTTAGGTGTTGGAGTATGGTTTACGCTCTATTTAGGATTACCGCAACTTCGCCATTTTCCACGAGCTTGGCGCATCCTGGCCGGGAAGGAGACGCCGGCAGACTCCCCAGGTGACACCACACACTTTCAAGCACTTTCGACCGCTCTGTCTGGAACCGTTGGTACTGGGAATATCGCAGGTGTCGCGTTAGCAATTTTTTGGGGCGGACCTGCTGCGATATTTTGGATGTGGGCGACAGCATTTGTCGGTATGACTACAAAATTCGTCGAAGTGACGCTCTCGCACAAATATCGAATAAAAGACGACAAAGGAGAGATGGCAGGCGGTCCTATGTTCTACATGGAAAGACGCTTGAACTTGAAGTGGCTTGCGGTTATCTTTGCTGTGGCAACTATTTTTTGTACTTTAGGGAGCGGCAATTTACCGCAAATCAATAGTATCGCGAAAGGCTTAGGTACTTCGTTTTCGATTCCCTATTGGACTACTGGTCTAGTACTAGCGATTATTCTGGGGTTAATCATCATCGGAGGTATCAAACGCATTGCGACGTTTGCATCATCCGTTGTACCTTTTATGGGAACAGTGTATGTGATCGGTGCAGTTACCGTGATCGCGACTCACTACGATCAAATTCTTCCGTCCTTAGGCTCGATATTTTCGTATGTATTCTCGGGGACTGCAGCGGTCGGAGGGTTCCTTGGAGCGAGTTTTGCGTTGGCTTTCACAAAAGGAGTGGGGCGAGGATTGTTTTCTAATGAAGCGGGACAAGGTTCCGCGCCTATTGCACATGCGAGCGCGAAAGGGGAGAGTCCAGTTTCCGAGGGGCTTGTTTCATTACTGGAGCCTTTCATAGATACCCTCGTGATTTGCACGATAACCGCATTGGTAATCCTTGCTTCTGGTGTGTGGACACAGAAATACGAGAACGACTTTGAACTCTCTTCTTTGGAAATTGTTCAAGGGTCTTTTGATTTTGACAACGAAGATCATAAAGCCGATCTCGTTCAATATCTAAACTCTAACGCGGGCTCAATCGAGCCCTTCGACGGTGTGTTGACTATCGCTGACGGAGTCATTCAAGACGATGATGTGACTGTGATTCACAATCGTTCTATCGCCGAAGAAGTAATGATTTATTCAACCGAAGACGGGACACCACTTTCAGGAGAGATTTACGTTGTCGAAGGGCTTCCAAATCTACATAAAGCAGAGATGAAAGGGAAGTCTTTAATCCACTCGGTTCCACTTACCGCAGAAGCATTCAGAACGAGTATTTTCGGTGATTTCGGACCACATATTGTTTCGTTAACACTAGTGTTCTTTGCTTTCACTACAGCTGTGGCATGGTCATATTACGGTGATCGTGCGATAGTCTATCTATTTGGTGTGAAATACCTTATGGCGTATCGCATAGCATACACTGTGATGTTCTTTATAGGAGCTATGTTGGACACGACACTTGTATGGAAGATTTCGGCAGTCACGCTTATCTTCATGGCCTTGCCTAACTTAGTCGGAATTACGCTCTTGAGTAAGGAGATGAAAAATACGTCAAGGGAGTTCTTTACGAAGAGTCCTTAGGAGACCGGTCCCAGACTGTCGTTTGATCATACTATGATGACAAGACTCTGCGTGGAATACTAAGGAGTTTCGTCCTCTGTTTCTTCTACGTCGTAGAGCTCTTGTCCCGAGTCTTCAAAAGGACAAACTACTCTTGCGTTTTCCGCATCGGCGCGCAGTGCGAGTAGAGTCTGCAATTCACCAAAAGTGGCTTTGAATTCGGGTGTGTTGTTCTCGAATTTCCTACGCATGACAATTGCAAAGCGGTTTGTTAGTCTCTCACATTGACCCTCAATGAAGTCATTCATGTGCGCAACCAGCGAACTGCCGCGTTCTTGGGGGTCAAGCATCTGAAAATCGTAGTATGAAATGATTTGCGCATTATTCACTGTGTGTGAATACACACCAAGCCAGTAGCCAAGTTCGACAAAATCCCACAATTCACTTTTGGAGATTGTCAATTCGTCTGTTCCTACTTCGTTTTGGAATTTCTCAAACGCTTCATCCGATGCAATTTTCAATGCTTGCTCGTCTCGATCCATGTCATAACTCTTTAGGCGTTCAGGTATAACAGCTCCAATTAGCACCGTGCATACAACACCTA
Organism: Gammaproteobacteria bacterium; assembly: GCA_009840305.1. Classification (GTDB taxonomy): domain Bacteria; phylum Pseudomonadota; class Gammaproteobacteria; order Pseudomonadales; family Azotimanducaceae; genus Bin55. The sequence continues at coordinate 61,330 of VXNY01000008.1, forward strand.
AAGCAAAAGCGCTAACCAGTAGGGATAGGTTGATGTGTTTTCGATTGCGGTTTGACTTCATGGATTGGTTCTCCTATGAATAGCCTGGAATCGAACCAGCGATGTCTTGTATGATTCCAGAGTCTACAAATAATGAATTTCAGGTCCTTTTGGACTTCTGCTAAGTTTGATGTTCTAGCAATCTCGTTCTGTTCGTCGGCGATACTAGAGCATTGTCACGCATCGAATCGAAGTCCTCAAATCTAAAGCTAAGTGCCCTCCAGCGTATCCGCCACCACTTTATCGACTACCTCACACAAAGCCTCGTGAGAAGACTTACCGTTCAATTTCGCTAATCGGAACAGATCAAGTTGACGATCAGCTCCTGTACCATTTTTCACGATTTCTCTTGCATGTTCAATGTCGCTGACACAGTCTAATGCTTCCGCATCCTCGTGCAGCTCTTTCAGTAATCGATTTAACACATCGTCAATGTCTGTACGAGAAACCTCATTTGGATCAGCGAAAAAAGCAAAAGTCCCGTAGCGTTGTGCTTGAAAACGATTCTCAAAAATGATTTCAGTCATTATTTCGTCTGACACAAGTGCTCCGGCGGACTGTGTACGCATATATTTCCTAATCAGACAAGCATAGAGCGCTACGATGGTCATCGCATCATCAATACGCGTGCACACGTCGCACACACGCAATTCGATTGTGGGATAGCTGTGTGAAGGTCGAATGTCCCACCAAACTTCACCAGAATTCGTTATGAATCCCCATCTTTGATATTCCCGTTCAAGTGCCTTGAATTCTTCATAACTCGAAAACGCCTTTGGAATACCAGTTCGAGGCAAGCCACACAATATATTCATACGGGAACTCTTAAACCCAGTCTCGACTCCTTCTCGGAAGGGTGAGGAAGTAGAAAGCCCGAGAAAGAGTGGTAAATAATGTCGCACCACGTTCATTACTCGAATTCTCATGTCTGCATCCCCAAAACCGGCGTGAATATGCATACCCCCGATCAGAAAACGTCGGATGATCTCTTGATAGAGCATAGCGAACGATTCGTACCGTTCTTTAGGTGACGGTATCTGATCTTGCCAAGCCGCGAACGGATGTGTTGACATCGCAACGATTTCTGCACCATACTTTTTTGCAGTCGCAGAAATTAATCCACGTGTTTCACACAACGCTTGTCGGACTTCTGCAACAGAATGGCAAACTCGCGAGTTTGTTTCAATCTGCGTTCGTAGCATTTCACGCACGACCTTGTGGGGCACTGACTTGGTTTCACACTCGTCAAAGATTAATGGGTCTGGGTCAGATATCAGATCTCTAGTCTGAGGATCAATAAGAAATGCCTCTTCTTCGACACCAAGTGTTATGTTTAGATCAATGTTTTTTACCATGCGGTCAGTCACCAAATAAACGTTGTTGCAAGAACGATGTGTACCGTTATAGGGGAGTTAGAAATAGTGTAGGGTAATTCGAAATAGCTTTACTAAGTCACATCACAACTCCGAGTCCGATTCTGCACTAACTGTCTCATCGTCTAGCTGTACTTTAAGTAACGCCAGAACTCGTTCGTGCATCATGATCGATGCCTTCACTGTCTTGATCTGCTCGGTAAAGTCCGTTTCCTCGTTGGTTTCCATTGCGTCTAGTGATTGCTTTGAACGGGAGTACGATCTATTGACGTAATCGGAAACTGTTCCTCCATCCGGGTACTTGAGGGTTGCATCTGCGCCCTGTTCCAATAGGTACAAGACATTGTCTACATATCCGTAATAAGCAGCCCATTGAAGCGTTGAGTGCCCTGCGTCATCTTGAAGGTCCACGTCCCAACCAAGTTCGATGAATTTTTCCAACATGTCATTGTCCTGCTGTAGCACCACAGCTCTTCCGAGGGAAAAGTTTGAAGAATCTTGTTTGCTCAAATCTATGCCTGATGCCAACACCACCTTTGTGCAGTCGTTTTCTCCAAGTCTGTTGGAACGCATCATCGCGGTAACTAAGACTGAGTTGCCATCCGGATCGAGTCTGTTTACGACGTCAGGGTCGTCTTCAATCGCTAGTAAAAATTCTTCACATTTACCAAGACCAACTAAATCATGAGTACTGATTTCGGGGTCGAAAGTGAGAGTCAGTGCTATCAACTCGTTTTGCCGCACACTCGGACGATTTAGGATGAGAGACAGCGGCGTTTGCCCGTTCTCAAACTTCTGCGTCAGCAAATTGGGAACGCTTTCAAGCGCAGACTTCACAATCTCAAAGTCTCGACCCAGTATGAAATACCTTCGAAATGCGTCTCCTTCAAGCATTTCTAATGTAATGTCGAATGCTGATTTTCCCTCGATCATACCATCCAGATAATCAACATAAATGGACTTCGCTTGAGCGCCACCGACCCGATCTTCTTCCACACCATTGCGAAAGAACAGGATGTGTGGAATACCGTTGACTTTATACTCTCGGTAGACTTCGGGAGAATCGTCGATGTCTAGCTTGAATACTTTGACTTTACCTTCCATTTCTACCGCAAGTTCATCGATAATAGGATCTACTTCGCGACAAGGTACGCACCATGTAGCTGTGAAGTCGACAAGTACTGGTGTGTCAGCTTGAAGCACTTCTTCGTCAAAATTTTCGGTCGTCACATAGGGTGTCTTACTGTCGCCGTACTTTTGAAGTTGAACAACGCGTATGAATATAACTGTGAACAAAGCAACACCGAGTAATAGCATTCCGGCGAACAACGAAAATTTTTTCAAATTGTGATTGACGTTCATGTGTTGACTCTCGGACAGCGTATCGTGCAATATCCGCTATGATAATGAATGGTGACTCGGAGCACACCAAACTCCGTGAAATGTATCAATGTCAGCGTTTACTAAGAATGACTACTGGGAACCCATTATCAATATCGAATCCGCAACAGTACCTTCAGGACGTTTCTTGTTTAGAAACGCGATTTTAGGTTGTAGACTACGAGTGGACGAACGAAGTCACAAGAAGCAACATTTGACCTAGTCCCTGTTAGTATCCTCGTCTTTAATCAGACGTTCTCGAGGTAGAAGCTTCAGCCGCACACTTGTCCCCGTGGCTTCTGCGAATCGACGGCGGGTCGCGAAGGAAGGTGATACCCACCCGCCTTCTAAGCGTGCGATTGCAGACTGCGTAGTACCCATGCGTTCGGCAACTTCGCTCTGAGTCAAATTTGCAGACAATCGAGCACTTATCATTGCCTCCACAAGCGAAAACAGCGCATCTGCTTCCTCGTACTCCTCCTGAAATTGAGGACCTCTCATTAAGCGAGTCTTCAATTCCTGCAATGTGATTATGTGATATGCTTTTTCTTACTTTTCCTGCTTTTTATCTGACGTTGGTAAAGAGCAAATTTTCGCTATTAATCGCAAATGTAAAACTTACTCCAACGATACATAGACAACTTACTTTTCGGATGTCGCGTAAAACTGTTCGCAATATCTCCTGAATTGTATGATTGCGTTTTCCGCAGTAGACAATCTGGGGTAAGTTAAATAGTTTTTGTTTTCCCAGATTTCAAAATCTTGCGAAATATCGGTCAGATAAACTTTGAAAAACAATCGAAGTAGCATGGCGTTTAGAATGCGTTTGGGCATCAGTCCAAGACCGGGAAAGAGCGCATTCGGTCTTTCAATGTCTTTCATCTGAATGGCCATCACGAAGTTTACTGTCTCATCGTCAATCGGAGTACAAAGGGCAAGTTGGCGGATATAGAGCCCAGCGCTATCCATAACCGGTTCGATCATGGAGAATCCCAGTCCCCACATTGACACAGTTGCACGGACATCTAGTCGAATGCTTAGACTTTTTGATGGACCAATTTGGCGCGTCAGTCTAAATCTGTTTTGCAAGAGGCGACCATCAACGTGCACTGGTGCTAAACTCTCAACCTCCGAATAACCATGAACATAGGGGAGATGGGTTATGTCAACTCCATTTTCCGATGTCTCTTGAGGATGTGTTCGAATCTCCTGCGCTGTATACACGAACTTCGACCAATCACGAGAATCTAGATCCGGCAGGCACCAATCTGGTTCAGTCTGCGCAGGGTGCCAATAGGCAAAAACTACGCCACCTGTTTCGAAAGTAGGATATGTCTCGAGTTCGACGGTTGTGCTCAAGGGTCCTGTAGGTGTGTTGATACACAGACCTTGTGAGTCGTAAGTGAAACCATGAAACGGGCAAACTAGACAACCATCTCGTAATTTTCCTCCACGTTCTGGAGTCAAATTCGCCCCAAGATGCGGACAGATCGCTTTGGCTAAGCAAACATCACCAGTCTCGCCACGCCAGTACACACTCTGTTGACCCATCCACTGCTTGCTATACAACTTTCCTTTCTTGATGTTTTCACTAAATTCAATCCAATACCATCCTATAGGGAAGGGCGTGAACGGAAATCGTTTTTTCAGTTGTTTAGCCATTTGACCTGATTTCTATCGCATCGAACTTGGTTTGAAACCTAACACTCTCGGGGTTTTCTTTGAATACCATCCATCTCGGGATCAGACGTTCAAAATAACTCAGTGATATAACGTGTTTCGACTAATTCAATTCTCCAAACGCGCCTATTCAACATATATTTTGTAGATTTGCGACGATGGAGCGCAGTATTCTGGGCCTAGCGACCGAAATGAATGTACAGCTCAAATAGGCGATTTTCGAGTTGTTCAAAATTCAGGACAAAACTCACAAAGAGCATAGATTGTTCTCGGCTCTATGGCAAGATAGTCTTTGACTTCGAGCCAAGTATTTCTTGCATGCTTGACAAGTCTTTGAGATTCTGGGGAAATTTGAGGCGTCCAATTCGATGCTCGTGCTAAGAGATTCATGAAAGGAGGCCGACGCACGAATCCGTATCGCTCGACAACATAAGATTTCAATCCCGCTAGGTTAGCCGCGACCTCTATAGCGTCGTCATAATTCCCTAAGGAATCGACTAGTCCATGTTCTAGTGCTTGTAGTCCGGTCCAGATTCGACCACCCGCGACCGTGTCAACTTCATCCTTTGGTATGCTTCTCCCTTTACTGACAACTTCCAAAAATTTATCGTATGCGTCGTCAACGCTAGCTTGCAACATTTTCGCTTCAGTTTCGGATATACCTGAAGTCTGATCAATGCGAAAGTGCCCATCACTTGAATATACACCATCGGTATTTACACCGACTCTTTGAAGTAATTCTTCAACAGTGGGAATCATAGAAAATACTCCAATTGATCCCGTAATGGTCGATTCAGATGCGAGTATCCGATCAGCGCCGGCAGAAATCCAATACCCTCCGGAAGCAGCTGTATTAGACATCGACACTACAACAGGAATGCCTTGTTTCTTCACCGCCTCAACTTGCAAGCGAATGGCTTCGGATGCTAACACGGATCCTCCTGGGGAATTCACTCGAAGAACCACCGCATCGACTTTTTCGTTGATCGCAAGCTGTAAATGTTCTACAGCACCCGTAGAGTCGACGAGTTGCGAACTGTCGCCTCCGGACCAACCGAAAATGGCTCCTTCCACTGTAATAACAGCTATGGTTCCGCCTCGTTTAGTCAATGGTGTATCACTAGCTGTAGCCTCCTGCGTGATTCTGATATCTCTACGGTCCTTGATCGTGTGGAAATAGTCTTCGGTCGAGATACGAGCTGTGGATTCAGCGAGTCTGTCGAGTCCGAATTCTTGACTCACTGTTGCTTGTAACGTATTTGTGGTTATCAATTCGTCAACGAAACCGTGTTCTTTCGCAAGTTTGCCCAACCGCGACCGATTTGGACCGAGAAGGTCCGCGAAACTTTCGGTAAATTGAGTGACTTTTGCTGGTTCTAGTTCTCGATTCGTCGCTATCAGTTCTTTTGTCGCCCCCCACAATTGATCGACGATTGGTCGATAAGATTCGCGAACGACATCAGACATTGAATCCAACAAAAAAGGTTCAACTGCACTCT
>VXNY01000030.1 GCA_009840305.1 Gammaproteobacteria bacterium
AAAACGAACGATTTCTGTTCAAAAAATTTGGATTCTCAGGAGAATACAATATGAAGACACTTCACAGACTCTCGTCAGGGATACTATTGGTCGCAATGACCACGTTTGGACTAACTGCTCTAACTACCTCTTCTTCAACGGACACTAGGGTTTGAGGATGGCTTAATACAACCTGTAACAGCGAGTACTCGATGATATTTCAGAGTATAGGAGATATGCTTGACTTCAATGGTACGGAACAGTATGGCGTAACCTGGAATTTCGAGTCATACTACAAAGCATCGGAATTCGACGACTCGGGTGAAGACCCCACGTGTCACTTGGTGTCTGATATCGAGGAAGTTGTTGTTAGAGGTACGCCGTTCGTCCCCGTCGGTAGGCACTACGGCGGCGGAGGAGGCGGTGTTGGTGTTACACCACCCCCCCAACTTCGGCGGATGCTATGACCGAAGAAGCTTTCCAAGAGCTCGGTGAATGCTTGCAAGAAAAAGGTGAGGAACTTGACCTAGACGGTTGGGACAAAGATCAAGACACCTCAGGTACGGCATGGAACATGGTGAGAGGTATGGAAGTTAATGCCTATGGGGAAGCTAAACCGATCATTCAAAAGGGTACAGAATCCGGTCAGTTATTTTTTCGCGGTGTTAATATCAACATTTGTACCGACGTTATCGAAACCAATGATCGGATTGGTTTTGTACATCTAGTGATGTACACCTGGGCTCATGAAAAAGTGCATGAGTTTCAGTTGTATCGAGGGTAAATGACGATGACGGCCGACCGGCACCTTCACCCTACGAGTTTTATGACATGGAGGTAGAGGCGTATAACAAAGTGTACAACTCGTGGTGGCCACAGCTGTTTCCGAAAGTGAATAGACGGGGTAATGCGGTTAACACTTCACCGTTTTACAAGCTTTCAAATAGGGTCACCTACAAATACAGAGATAAAAACGGTAACTACAAAGGAAGGTATAGGAGAAAAGTAGAAGCGTATCAAGAAATAAAGAGATTGGAAGCAGCCGGAACAGAATTGACTGAAGAACAAGAACAGGACAAGAGAGATTTAGAAAAGTACTTTGAGAATAAACGTCCCAAAGTTCCCCGTAATAATGGTGATTACGATCCCAACATGGATATGGACTGCGATTAATGAAGAGCCATCCCCGTGCAAAGCGTTGGTTCTTGGCCGCTTGTATTGGGATACTCGGTATAGGCACGGCGGTTTGTGTTCTGATTTTCACAAACAATCGCACAGGCGAGGGAGGTGAGTCCGTTATCGGCACCTCAAATGGAGTCGTGTCCTCATCCATGCCTTCTACACGCGATACAGATGTTGCTGTAGTCGAGTCACTCAAATTGCCTGTCTTAGAGTTTCCGGCTGGTTCTATTGAAGAAGCATGTGATTTGAATGACTTTCCACCGCATTGGGCTACAGACGAAAATTTTGAGAGTAACGATCATCCTGACCCTGACGAACTAGCATCAGAAGCTTGTTGGTCGGCTTTAGAGGATCACGTCGATGGTATGAACCCCTACTTTTTTCTTTGGGGAGAAGAACTCTATCAGCAGCGAGCGGCAGCCTTTGTTGTGTTAGAGAACCCGGTAACTTTTGAGCGTATCTTTACCGAACCCGCAGGTGACTTAGTTAAAGTTCAGGACGCGCTCTCGCGCCCCGAGTGTTTGTTGACCGGAGACGAAACCAACTGGGAGTTGAAAGAATCCTGCTACGCTGACGCGATTCTAAATTACGCCCTAGTCAATCGGTTTTGTTTTGACGGATGGAGCGACGGAGACGGAATCGAAAAACGCAACCGAACTTATTATTTTTCGGAATATGACCCCACAACAGAACAAGATCGTTTGATGTGGAAGCAAGATTTGGAAGATAGTTGGGTCAGAAGGAAGTGTGAGGAATTAGATGAGTCCTTAGAGCTCACTGAATATCAAAAAGAACTCTTTAAGTTGGTGCTGTCTCTTGAACCAAACAAACATTGGCCAAAGGGTAGGATCGAAGAAGAAGCGATGGTTGCTGTAGGTTGGTCATACGAACCCTTAATTGAACTAGCAGCACGACTGGGTGATGAAGCAGCTGGGCTAACCTATCCTTTTAACCATAGTCCTTATGAAAGAGCCTATGAAGAACAAGGATACAAGTATGGACGATTTTCTGGTTTGTTGACGAGCAAAGAATGGAAAGAGTTTTCTAAGAAAGATGAGCCTAGTGTTGATCGTTTCCTACTCTCGTTCCACATGCTAGCGCAGGTTAGCGCGCGCCGACCCGACCCGCGCGAAGAGATTACATTTGATTGGGAGTGGGTGGCACGACATTTGTGCGAACCGCCATACTACCGACACTTTTCTGAACCGGAGCCGGAAGAGCCGCCAGAGCATTCCAGTTGCAAGGAGATCGTCCATGAGATCCGTCAGCGCGATCTAAAATTCGCTCCGCTACTACTTTCGCTAGATAAATTCGAGCAAGTTGCTTTAGAGTTGGGAGTGTACGAGTAAACGGATCATCGCGATTGAGAGCAGGCGACCTATGAGTGTCCTGAGCTAAGAGTTGCTGTATGGTTCTTAATTTGGTACTCCTTCCGTAACGTTCGAAGCACAATCTATTCTGCCTCTTAGTCCAACAGGACTCGAGAGCATGTGTTTTTCTTTTAAAATCAAATTTCTGCTTCAACAAAAATTTTTTGCATTGATTTATACTAAAGACTATTTCAAAAATGGGTTAGAATGCCAAGAGCAATACTGAGTGGTAGGAACTCACGGAGTACAGTCTGGATTTGGAGTGTTGTTTTCGGGCTAGCGGTTGTAGTGATTGTATTGCTCGTATTTTTACGCGCCCCCAGTAGCAATTCGCTCTCATCTTTGAATATTGACCAACCCCCGTCGGTTGTGGAGCTCGACATTGCCGCTTCCATAGAAACGACTGAAGTTTCCCAAGTTGCTATGAAGACGGGACTAAGTTTACCGCCTTTGGACTTCGCGTCCGGTTCGGTAGAAGAGGTGTGTGGTTTTAATAACTTCCCTCCCTATCATTCCATTACATTCGAATCCGACTGGGACTCGAGAATACCTCTAGCATCCGAAGAGTGCTGGTCGGTTATGGAAACGCACATCCATACTATCAATCCTTTACATTTAGATGAAGATGATGAAAGAAGACGCACTTTTCAGTTCGTAGTTTTGGAAAATCCTTTAACGTTTGAGCGTATCTTTACTGATCCAACAGGAGATTTTTCGCGGGTGCAAGAAGCGCTGTCCAGGCCTGAATGTTTGTTGACAGGGGATGAAACCAACTGGGAATTGAAAGATTCCTGCCACGCTGAGGCATTCTTGAATTATGCTCTAATCAATCGCATTTGTTTGGGATCTGGATGGGATCGGACATACACTTACTACCCGAACAACAACGACCTAACACCGGAACAAGATCGGCTCATGTGGAAAGAATCGTTAGAGCACGAGTGGGTTGAAATGAAATGTGAAGAGTTCGACCAAACTTTGGAGTTTTCTTCGGAACAGTACCCAAATCTTCATGATTTAGTGATGTCGCTCCAGCTTCCGTCGACGAGAATCAAAAAGAACGCTCAAGAGCTCTTGATTGAACTCGCGGCAAGGCTGGGGGATGAGACGGCGGGGTTGTCCCTGCCTCGACATTTCGTATTTCCTCCGAATCCCGGTAACAAGAACGAGGAAGGCTACAAGTTTGGACGATTTGCCGAACTTTTAGCTAGCAACACTTGGCAGGAGTTGATTTTAAAGCAAGTTCCAAATGCTGATCGCTTCCTTCAGACTTTTTATATGTTGTCGGGAGCGGAGAGTCAAGATGTCGACACACTCAAAGCGATACAGTTTGATTGGGTTCAGTTGGTACAACACCTGTGCATACCTCCGTTTTCAAAAGCTCTTGACTACGTTAGAGGTGGCATAGTTGTGCGGTTTACTGAAACTGACTTGGAGGGGTTATTGGAATATGAACCGGAGGAACTAAGAGAATTCGGACTTAAGCAGGAGGCTATAGAAGATTTTTTTAATCCTAAAAGCTGTCAGGACATCGTCCATGTAATACGTCAGGAAAGAGGGATCCAGCCTCCGTCAGTCTTAGCTGCGATAGAAAAGTTCGAGCAAGTTGCCGTAGAGCTTGAAGTGTACGAGTAAGCGGATCCCTGTGTAGTAGAGCAAAAAATCTACCAATGAGTGTCTTGCTTTGCTCGGGGCATTTGTTGCACCAACCATTAAACACATTCGTGCGACTTCCTGCGAACTCGGCTCGTAGTCCAAGGAGGCAAAATTTTCAAAAAACTCGTAGCTAGAGTTCAAGATGGATTCTCGAATGTCCAGGAAAACAAGTCCGTACGGCACATCTTCTAGTTGAGCGACTTTCAAGAGCTACCGAGACAACTAGAGCGTACGGCAACTAAGAGCACAGAAAGGAAGTCGAGATGGACTTCCAGACGATGAACTTTCCATGCGCGCAGGGCCGAATTCTCCCACGATGCTTTCATTTTTCGATTTTGCCACTATATAGAACAGTAGGAGACTTTAGGAATGACATCAAACAATAACCCTCAGAGCTACCATAAGGGCCGAGTTGGACTGCTCGGTACTAAATATTTAATTTCTGCTGCCAATATGGACAGAGCCGTAGAGTTCTATCGAGACGTAATGGGCTTAGCTGTTCAAGTTTTTTCACCTTATTGGAGCGAGTTGACACACGGATCCGCTATAGTTGCTCTTCACGGCGGGGGAGATGGATTGTTTACAGAGACTGGATTGTCGTTTACGGTCAAAGACATCTTTGAAGCGTGTTCGGCAATTATCAAAGGTGGCGGTTCGATACGATCTGAACCCGAAGACAGAGGCGAAGAAGGAATCTATCTCGCTTTCGTGACTGATACCGAGAACAATGGAATCATGATCAGTCAGGTGAAAAATTCCAAATTAGAGACTTAAACGCTCTGAAGAAAACACATCCTAGCAATACTTAAAATTTTTTGAACACAATGGAGAATCACGATGAACTGGATTGAAACAGTTGTATATGCGGGAGCACAGGGAGGTGAAAAAGCCAGTCCTCTGCCAATGTTGCTTGTTATCGCGGGAATGATAGTACTGTTTTACTTTTTCCTTATTCGGCCGCAACAAAAGCAACGCAAGCGACATCAAGAGCTCGTCTCCGCCTTGCAACGTGGGGACGAAGTGATCATGGCTAGTGGAATGATGGGAATCATTTCAAAAGTAGAAGAAGACAACGTAACGGTCAGGGTCGCAAAAAATACTGAACTCCGATTTCAGAAACAAGCGGTGAGTGCAACATTGCCCAAAGGATCGATTACCAATCTAGATGGCTGACTCCCGATTCGTCGGTCAGAACATTTTCGGTACGCAGAGTTCCAGCCGATCCAAAACTCGTTATCCACCTTGGCGATATGTAGTCTCGCTTCTCGTCGTCTTGGTGGCAGTACTGTATGCACTACCGAACTTATTCCCTCCAGACTACGCGATACAGATACAAACTGACAATAAAACGAATTCCGCCGGTCAACCATTTAATATTGGTAGCGGCTTTATCGAACAGGTAGTAGATCACGTAGAAAACAACGACATCGACGTTAAAACACCTGAACTGTTAGACGACCAAGGTGCTTTAATCAGATTTAACTCCGAAATTGATCGCGATGGCGCTAAGTTGCTACTGGAGAAATGGTTAAATCCGGAGGGTCAGGATAGACAGTTCGTCATAGCTTTAAATCTCGCAGACACTACTCCAAATTGGCTTCAACGTGTTGGGGGACGTCCGATGACATTGGGCTTAGATCTTGCTGGAGGCATCCACTTTGTTTTGCAGGTGGATATGGATTCGGCGATTAGAAATCAGATGAAGGACGAATCTGAAAAAGTATTAGATCGTCTTCGAGCTGCCAGAATTCGATACCTAAGTCGACAGGACATCGTCACGGGACAATATATTACTATCGAATTTGCAGATACTGATGTCCGAGACCTTGCAATGTCAACACTGAGTGAACATTACGGTTTACCAGACTTCGAACTTACCAAAACTCAAACGGCGGAAAATCCTGCTCTACAGCTTTCCATAACCTCGTCACGACTAAGAGAAATGGAAGATTTGGCGATAGACCAAAATCTTGAGGGAATCAGAAATCGAGTGGACGAATTGAACGTGTCCGAACCATTGGTTCAACGCCTCGGTCGGAATCGTATCGTAGTTGATTTGCCTGGTGTACAAGATAGCGGCGAAGCAAAACGAATTTTGGATAAATTCGCAACGTTGGAATTCAGGCTGGCTGCCAAGCCGAACGACCGACCATCGGAAATTGAACAGTTTCCCTACAGGGGTCGGATGCAGGAAATTCAAAAGGAGATCATCGTTGAAGGTAAAAACGTCATAAATGCGAGACCCGGTCGTGATGAGCATGGGTTACCACAAGTAAACTTTACTTTAGACCGTCCTGGTGGAGATCGAATGCACGATGTAACTAAAGACAACGTCAATCACTCCATGGCGATCTTGTTTATCGAACAGAAGCCAGTTGTTTCCTCAAGAATAGTCGACGGCGAGCGTGTGGAAAGCACTCGCATTGTGGAAGATAGGCGATTGATTAGTGTCGCGAATATCAATAGCGCGCTAAGCTACAACTCTCGAATTACAGGGTTAAGCACGCGTGAAGCCAAGGAATTGTCGATATTACTGCGTGCAGGAGCCTTAGCCGCGCCAATGTACTTTGTCGAAGAACGAACTGTGGGCGCTTCGCTAGGCGAAGAGAACATTCAAAGAGGTTTCACCGCCGTCGTCATAGGCTTTTTGTTGGTGTTAGCCTTCATGTTAATTTATTACAAGGTTTTCGGCTTTGTCGCGAACGTCGCGCTAACTTTAAACCTGATTATCGTGATTGCAGTGATGTCGAGTATTGGGGCGACTCTAACCTTACCTGGTATCGCAGGAATGGTCTTGACAGTGGGTATGGCAGTCGACGCCAACGTGTTGATTTTCTCTCGAATTCGTGAAGAACTCAAGGTATCCAAACCATGGGCTGCAATCCCTGCAGGATATGATCGAGCATTTCGAACCATACTTGACGCGAATCTTACAACACTGTTTGTCGCACTGATATTGCTCTTTATTGGTAGTGGACCGATCGCCGGTTTCGCTGTAACGCTCTCAATTGGGATAGTGACCTCTATGTTCACCGCAATTTTTGTGTCTCGAGGTATAGTGCATCTCATTTATGGGCGTCCTAACGTCGAAAAGGTGTGGATCTGATGAATATTGACTTCATGTCCAAGCGCATTTACGCGCTCTCCGCCTCGGCTGTACTGTTCGTAGCTTCCGTCGTTTCTCTGTTGTTCATGAATTTAAACTGGGGACTAGACTTTACCGGCGGGGTGTTGGTCGAAGTCGGTTTCGACGAACCGCAGGATCCAGCACCCGTTCGCGTGCTGATTGAGGAAGCTGGCTACGTAAACGCCGAAGTTCAGAACATCGGTTCGGAACGGGATATCGTCATCCGCGTTCCCCCTGTGGATGGGGTAGATCAGTCTGTAGTCGGGGACGAAATATTTGCGCTGCTCGCGCAGAACTACAGTGGAACAGAACTGCTGAAGTCCGATTATGTGGGTCCAGCTGTAGGTCAAGATTTAACTCAACAGGGAGCTCTAGCTCTACTCGTTGCACTGTTATTAGTCATGGTTTACATCATGTTTCGATTCACCGGAAAGTTTGCGCTAGGAGCAGTGTTCGCGCTTGTACACGATATTGTGATTGTCGCTGGGATATTTTCGATCATGAAATGGACGTTTGATCTTCCGGAACTTGCGGCGCTCCTAGCGGTAATTGGTTATTCACTCAACGACACGATCGTTGTATCCGACCGAATTCGTGAGAATTTTCGTGCTCTTAAACGCGGCACTTCGATGGACGTCATTAACTATTCACTGAACCAGACTCTTGGTCGTACGTTGGTAACTTCGCTAACGACGCTGCTAGTGTTGGTAGCATTGTTGATCGCGGGGGGTGAGCAACTGTTCGGGTTTGCAATCGCGCTCACGATCGGTGTAATAGTAGGAACGTATTCGTCTATCTACGTGGCTGCGAGTTCACTACTTTTACTTGGAATCAAGAGTCAGGAACTTGCTCTACCAGACAAAGAGGGTGCTCCCGCGACGCGTTCGTAGTTGCTTTTCAACATCCCTACATTCTGGCTGGAGTATTGTTTCAGTCTATGAGTTCGGACTCCAGCGCGGCGAAAATTTGAGGGTTCCCCGCAAGGAAAATTTCTTTGTTGATTGAACCAGATGTGGAGAAGCCCCCAGCTTCTGAAACCAGTAAGCTCGCGACGGAAGGGATCACCTGATTTGCACCTACAGCCATACATGCATCTAACTTCCCTTGTGCAACTCGAGCAAAGTCGAGTGCTAAACAGCCAGAACATCGCAACCCGCGAACCAGCGTATGGACTCTTTCTTGGTATTTCGAGGAGTTTGATGTCGAGTCTTGGTGTGCGTATGCAACCACGGCTCGAGATATTGAACTAGTATTAGAAACTCGAAGTCGGATCTTGTTGACTGTTGCACCTTCATCCTTGGATGCGTGATACTCCAAGTCGTCAAGGTAGTGGTAGATTACAACGTGCTGTGCCGCACCTTGGTGGAATATACCGACTACCGCACAGTAGTCGGACAAGGAACGTAGGAAGTTTTCTTCGCCACAAAGTGGTTCGATAAACCAACAATACCCCGATTGTTTTGTAAGATCGTTGGAGTCATTTGCGATCTTATGATCTGGGAAGTGAGTCTGCACCATTTCGTGGAACGCAGACGTCAGACGCGAACGCAGCTGGTGAACGTATTCTTGCAAACCCTTCGGGGAAAAACGACTAACGGGTGGTCGGTCGTGTGCTTGAATGAGCTGAGGTGCTTGTTGTCGCGCGGTACGGAGCGCGATACGGACTGAGCCTTCCAAAAGAATATCTAAGTATTGAGGTAAAGATTAAGCGGGAAAGTGTGAAGTTTATGTGATTCTAACAACAAACACAAATGGAATCCTACTCACTTTTACAATACACACGATGAATAATCGGATTGTATTAGACCAAACCACTGATGCCTGATATCCGCATTGTGCTTGTCGAACCATCGCATCCAGGGAACATCGGCGGTGCTGCGAGAGCTATGAAAACCATGGGTTTAAGCTCGCTTGCATTAGTGAACCCCAAACGATTTCCCGATCCACAAGCAGATTGGCGCGCTGCAGGAGCATTAGACATCGTAGAGAAGGCTCAGGTTTATGACACAATCAGTGCAGCGGTGAAAGATAGTGTTCTTGTCGCAGGTACAAGCGCACGAACTCGACACATTCCGTGGCCTATGATGACATCAGCTGAGTTTGCTGAGTATATACACTCTAAATTTAAGCCGAAGGATTGCGTAAGTGTCTTATTTGGCCGTGAAGACAACGGATTGACGAACGATGAGTTGAATCTTTGCAATAGGCACATTCGCATACCGTCCAGTGACCTGTACGGATCGTTGAACCTAGCGATGTCAGTACAAATTGTTGCCTATGATCTTTTCTGCCAAGCTCTACAGGTGAGACAGGAAGATTCAGATTCGGAGACATGGGATAAACCACTTGCGACTTTTGCGGAAGTCAACGACTTCTTGGAACACTTGCAGTCTGTACTTCTTAGGGTCGGCTTCAGTGATCCAGAGGAACCTCGGAAAGCAGAAATTCGCCTCCGAAGACTCTTCGGGCGCATAGATATGGACCACACTGAAGTACAAATCTTGAGAGGGATATTGACTCACATTGAAAAGGGATTTAGGAGCGAGTCCGACTTAAACGACAATGCACAGAAGAGTGACTTTGGATAGTCTGTTACCAACCAAGCTTCTTTGATGAAACGACCACTAAAACCAGTGTATCTTGATTATGCCGCGACTACTCCGGTTGATCCTCGTGTTGCACACAAAATGAGTGACTGCCTAATGTTGGATGGTTGTTTTGGGAATCCCGCGAGTGTCTCGCATGTATATGGTTGGGAAGCGGAAGAACTAGTGGAAGAAGCAAGAGTAAATCTTGCTCAACTCATCGGGGCGGATCCTTTGGAAATTGTTTGGACATCGGGCGCAACGGAGTCCGACAATCTTGCCATTAAAGGATTAGCTACTGTTTCCGACAAAAAACACATCGTCAGTTCATCCTATGAACATAAGGCAGTACTCGATACATGTCGATATCTTGAAACATGCGGCTATCAGGTGACCTTTGTTCGTCCGAACTCGGAAGGTCTAATTTCGCCTGAGGACGTAGAAACAGCGTTGACCTCAGATACATTGCTAGTATCAATCATGCACGTAAATAACGAAATTGGCGTAATCAATGACATTGTTCAGATCGGTAAAGTTTGCAAAGCACATGGCGTCCCTTTTCACGTGGATGCGGCGCAGAGCATAGGGAAGATCCCCGTGGATGTGGCAGCATTGGGAGTAGATCTATTGAGCATCTCTGGGCACAAGATATATGGTCCCAAGGGAATCGGTGCTCTTTACGTGCGTCGTAACCCATCAATAAAGATCGAGTCCACCATACATGGTGGTGGCCACGAACGTGGTATGAGATCTGGCACACTCGCTACGCACCAAATAGTCGGGCTTGGGACTGCCGCAAGACTTTTACGTCGCGAGCTGACTCACGAAAGCAATCGGATTCTTGAGCTCCGAGAACGATTGTGGTCTTGCTTAAGTCAAGTGCCCAATGCTGAGTTGAACGGTCATGCATCGGAACGAGTACCAGGAATTCTGAACATTTCATTTGATTCTGTGGACAGTGAAACATTGATCGCAGCTCTGGACGACATCGCGGTGTCGTCTGGTTCGGCATGTACTTCTGCTGTTATTGAACCGTCTTATGTTTTACGAGAACTCGGATTGTCCCGGGAACGAGCCGCCGCTTCGATTCGGTTTTCGATCGGACGATTTACGACGAGCGAGGAAATCGATTACACCGTCCAACGTGTTGCAGAAGTAGTCGGCGCACTACAGAGTGATGCATAACCTTCCTTAAAATTTTGTTTTTCGAAGAGTAGTCAAGCACTACACCTTCATGTCTGTGATAAGTGAGTCGAAACTCAAGTGCTGTCTCAGTAAAAATTGGGCTCGAATTGACTTGTTATCAAATTTCTTTGTCAAATCACTAGCTCTATACGAAATCGGGTTCTACTCGGTCAAACATCCTTCTTGAACGAAGAGTACATTAATGAGGAGATCATGATTTAATGGCTGTCGAACAAACTCTGTCGATTATCAAACCGAATGCCATGCAAAAGAGTGTTATCGGAAACATTTTCAATCGTTTCGAGACAAACAACTTGAAAATAGTCGCGCTCAAAATGACTCACTTAACCCGACAGCAGGCTGAAGATTTCTATCAAGAACATTCGAATAAACCGTTCTTTGACAACCTCTGTGTTTTCATGTCTTCCAGTCCCATTTGCGTACAAGTATTAGAAGGGGAGAACGCGATTCTGCTAAATCGTAAGATTATGGGTGCGACCAATCCTGAAGAAGCTGAACTAGGAACCATTCGGGCAGACTTCGGTGACAGTTTGGATGCTAATGCGGTGCACGGATCGGATTCACCAGACTCTGCGCGGCGGGAAGTTGCATTCTTCTTTACAGAAGAAGAGTTGTTCTCGCAAGCTTGAGATGAAAACTCTTTCTACGGACCGGAAGACGAACTGGTATAGTTTGACTCGGGAAGGTTGGCAACAATTCTTAAGCGAGATTGATAACCGATCTTTTCGCGCGCAACAAGTGATGAAATGGATATACCACGAGCGAGTTGCTAGTATTGAATTGATGTCAAATTTGTCTAAAAATTTTCGCTCAGCTCTCGCCAGCAGCACCGAGAATACTCTACCAAAATTGATTCATACTAACACTTCGCGTGATGGTACTGTGAAGTGGATTGTCGAAACGGAATCCGGTGGAGCTGTTGAGTGTGTATTAATTCCTGATGGTCGTCGGAATACGCTGTGTATTTCCTCACAACTTGGTTGTTCCTTGGACTGTATTTTTTGTGCGACCGGAAAACAGGGATTTGCGGGCAATCTATCGGTTGCGGACATAGTCGGTCAAGTCGTTATCGTTACGGATTGGCTGCGTTTGAATTCCAACTATGGAGAACTAACGAATATCGTCTTTATGGGTATGGGCGAACCGCTAATGAATTTTGCAGCGACCATGGATGCCTGTGACATCTTCATGGATGACTTAGCATTTGGAATCTCTAAGCGCCGTGTCACAATCAGCACGGCTGGAGTGGTTCCGCGAATTCTTGATATGTGTCGACGAACCGAAGCGTCCCTTGCAGTCTCTTTGCACGCGGCTAATGACGAGGTCAGAAATTACCTCGTCCCATTGAACAAGAAGTATCCAATTGCAATGTTGATGGACGCCTGTCGGGAGTACTTGTCGTCTCTTCATGATCGCCGTATTGTCACATTCGAGTACACGCTGATCGAAGACGTCAATGACGGTGACCAAGCAGCGAAGGAACTCGTTCAATTACTTAGAGATTTTCGTTGCAAGGTCAATCTCATTCCTTTTAACCCATTTCCGCTCAGTACGTTTCGTCGCCCGACCGAAAACAAAATCTTGCGTTTCTACAAACAATTACGCGACGAAGGAATCATGGTTACCAACCGTACGACGAGAGGTGAAGATATTGATGCTGCATGCGGTCAACTTATTGGAGATTTTCAGGACAAGACACGCCGGCGTGCGCGTTATCGGTCTGCACAATCAGAAGCCAGCATTGTGTAAAATTTTCGGTCTTCAAAGTACCGGTAGCTATCAGATCAAGCGGTTTCGATCTCTCGGTAATCCAAGCAAGGTGAATCGATCATTTGCGGATGGTTAGACCCGGTTAGATATTGCGTGATTTCTAGGTGTGAACGCTTCCGATCAAGAACAACAAGCAACCGAAACCACATCTGCGTCCTTTGGCGAGCGGATTCGGCAGGCGCGAGAAGCGCGGCAACTCTCAATAGACGATCTCGTTGGCGAGACTCGGATCAATCCCCAACACCTGATTGATTTAGAAGAAGGCAAGACATCAAACATCAGTGCACCTGGTTATATCGTCGGGTACCTTAGAACTCTTGCGAAGGTGTTGGATTTAGATGCGGAAGAATTGATCAAAGATTTCAAATCGTCAACTAATCAATCCAGTCATCAAACGATCGATCCAGAACATGAACTACTACCGCCTAAACCGAAGAAAAATTCTTTTGGCTGGAGTACCATTCTTGCGACTACGATTATTGTTCTAGCGGGAGTTGGTGCTTTAATTTATTATTGGTGGGAGATTGCGCGAGACGAAAGTTCGAACTCCTCGCCGTCGGAAGTTGTGGATGAGGACTTGTCAGAGCTTGATAATTCGGAACAAGTCAATACACCACCCTCTGAGGAACGAAACACTACGGGTTCTGCTGGTCAAACCTCAAGTTCGGTGGTTGGTGATCTAGACTCAACGGATAGGGCAACCTCAAATTCGACCGAAGAAGAGAGTTCTGAAAATTTCAACGGATCGGTAAACGGGGAAGGATTCGAAGGCTCAGAAAGCTCGAACGGACCAGTCTCATCGAGCGAACATACGAGCACCGACTGGGAAGATCTAATGAATCTAACTCAACTCTCCTCAGGCGAAGAATCGACGGATTCCGAATCTGAACCGCCGCAAGAAGACTCGAACGATAGCGACGACTCCTCACTAGAAACTGCAGATAGCGAGGAAACTGACGAAGCACCTCAAGAAGAACCGACCTTGGTGTTTGAATTTAGCGATGTTTCATTTATCGAAGTCACCGACGCTGATGACAACCAGCTTGTGAGTGAAACCAAGCAAGCAGGTACCAAACTCGAACTGGATGGAACGGCTCCATTCACGATAAAGTTGGGTTCTGCGCGCAGTGTAACTTTGTTTTTTGAAGGAGACGAAGTAGATTTAACGCCCCATACACGGCGCAACATCGCGGAACTAACACTACCGCCGTGAGTTCAATTTACCCCTTGATACGGGGTATGCGCGACAGCTTACCACAAGAAGCCGCGCGTCTTTCCAGTGTCGAGGCAATGTTCAAGGATGTATTCCGACGGTATTCCTACGAGGAGATACGCATCCCAGTTCTCGAATCCAAAGAACTGTTTTACCACGGTTTAGGCGAGTCTTCTGATGCCGTTGGGAAGGAGATGTACAGCTTCGTTGATCGCGATGGCAAAGAGCTAGCTCTTCGACCAGAAGGCACTGCCTCAGTCGTACGCGCTCTAATACAAAACAATCTTTGTTATAACGACAGACCGAGACTGTGGTACGAGGGTCCTATGTTCCGGCACGAACGTCCACAAGCCGGACGATACCGTCAGTTTCAGCAGTTAGGTGTTGAAGCATTTGGATTCGCTGAGCCAACTATTGACGTGGAAGTCATTCAAATAGGAAATGAAGTGTTTCGTCAACTGGACCTCAGTTCTCTTGTATCTTTGAAGATTAACAGCATTGGTTCAGCTGAAGCTCGTGCACAGTACCGCGAACGACTTGTCGAAGCACTTACACCGCTTACCGCTGAACTCGATGAAGACAGCCAAAGACGCTTGCAAACCAATCCACTTCGCATTCTCGATTCAAAGATTCCGAAGACGAAGGAACTGCTGAAAGATGTACCAAAATTACGAGATTCACTGAGTAATATCGCTAAGGAACGTTTTGACGATGTACTCGAACTTTTGACTTCAGCGGGTGTCGAATACACCGTTGATCCTTATTTAGTGCGAGGTTTTGACTACTACTCGGATACGGTGTTTGAATGGGTCACAGATCACCTAGGTGCGCAAGACGCAGTGTGTGCTGGTGGTCGGTATGATGGTCTAGTTGAGCTTTTAGGAGGTAATCCGACTCCAGGTGTAGGTTTTGCTGCTGGAATTGACAGGATTGCAAAATTATGCGAACAACAGGAAGAAGCTAAGTATTGTGCTGTAGATGTCTATCTGATTCCTATGGAGGAGGTACATCGAGAATTTGTCAATTCGGTTGCGAACCATTTACGGTGTACCACGGATTTGCGTGTCAGGGAGCATATCGGGTCAGGAAACATGAGAAACAAAATGCGTTGGGCAGACAAATCCAACGCTACTTGGGCACTCATTGTTGGCGATACCGAACTTCAGCAACGTACCGTCACCGTAAAGTGGCTACGATCGGAACGGTCGCAACTTTCGACAACTGTGGAAAATTTAGTAACTATCTTACAAGAAAATTTGGAGTAGAACGATTTGGCTGACTATCTAACCGAGGAAGAACAAGCAGCGCGGCTTCAGAAATTGTGGCGTGATTACGGGCTCATCTTAGTACTTGCGCTAGTCATTGGTATAGGTGCGGTCGTCGGGTGGAATTATTACCAACAGTCTCAAGCACAAGCAAAGGAGGATGCTGCCTATAAGTTCCAAGAGTTTTTTGTGGAACGTGCGTTTGACAGTGACTTAGACGCTTTTCTCGAAGAAATGGGTAAGACTCGTGCGGGTGCGAGATACGTTCCCTTAGCGCTACTGTATCGAGCAAAAGATGCAGTAGAAGCCGAAGAGTATGACACTGCGCTACAGTTTTTGGAAGAGTCGCTGAAGAGGTCAAAAGACAAAATTCTTGACGATATGATCTTGGTGCGAATCGCTCGATTGCAAATGCAACTTCAACGAGACGAAGAGGCATTGAAGACGTTGGCAAACGTTGGAGAGGATTACAAGTTCTTTGTGATGGAACTAACTGGTGACATCCACCGCGATGGGGGCAACTTCGCGGAAGCGACAAACGCATATGAGCAAGCGATGGAGTTAACAACTTCTGGAATCGACCGTGAGCGACTAGAATTGAAAATGGCACTAATGCCTAGTGAAGAGACTACAAATGACCAACCCAATACATCATCTTAATGTCGAACGGGATGAACAATAAATGATCCGTATAAATCGACTTCTTTGCTTCCTAGTACTACTCACTTTTTTAGGTGGTTGTAGTATATTTCGCGGCAATCGAGCAGACAAAACACCCGATGAAGGGGACCCCGCGCCACTCGTAGAGTTCACACCCGAAATTAAGGTGGAACGGGTATGGTCGAAAACTATTGGCAAAGGTCTTGGGCGAAAGTACGTCGAAATCACACCTGCGATAATTGCTGACCGAATTTTTGTAGGCGATGCATATGGTCTAGTACTTGCACTAGACCGTTTGACCGGTGATGTGATTTGGCGAACGGAAGTTGGGAACCCAGATCGCAGAAATTGGCTTGATCTCTCTAATCGAAGCGATCCTTCCTTTGTTTCTGGCGGAGTCGGTGTTGGTGCTGGGAAAGTCTTTATCGGCACGGTACGTGGAGAACTAATTGCGCTCAACGTCGACGATGGCTCAGAAATTTGGCGCGAAACGCTGAGTAGCGAAATCCTTGCGCCGGCGGTGGGTGCCTCCGACGTTGTGGTCGTGCAAACTGCAGATGGTAAGATGTACGCGCTAGAGAGTGAGTCGGGTGCTACTCGTTGGACGTTTAAAACCCAGGACCCAGTCGTGTCTCTCAGAGGAACAGCATCTCCGGTACTCAGTGACGGTCTTGCGTATGCGGGATTCGCAAACGGATCGCTCGCCGCGGTAGACCTCGACAGCGGCTTTCCGGTTTGGGAACATCGTCTACCAATCCCGGAAGGGACATCCGAACTTGAACGGATAAATGACGTTGACGGTCGTCCATTGGTACTCGGTCAAGTGGTGTTTGCCGCGAATCATCAAGGGACTATACAAGCCCGCCGTCGAAACGATGGCTTCATGCTATGGGAAAAACCAGATCCATCTTTTCACGCACTGGCTGAAGGTCTAGATTTGGTCTTTGTCGTTACCGATAATGATGTCGTTGTCGCGGCACAACAGGAAAGTGGTAACGAAGCGTGGAAACAAGAAGCATTTCAAAACCGTGTCCTCACCGATCCCTTGGCATTTCATAATTACATCGTAGTTGGCGACGATAAAGGGTACTTACATGTTATTGCCCAGAGCGATGGTCGGCTCTTGGGTCGATATGACATAGGATCTTCAATCCGTTCACCTATGGTCGAAGAAGACGGAGTTTTCTACGCGCTGAGTAATAAAGGAAAATTAGAAGCACTAAGGATCTCTCGCATTGAATGACCGCGCCTCGCAGTGGCGTTGTCGCACTCGTCGGGCGACCGAATGTCGGCAAATCCACACTTTTCAATAGACTCTGTCGCAACCGCGACGCACTTGTTTTAGATCGACCTGGTTTAACTCGAGATCGGCAATACGGCCGTGCTCGAGGTATTGCCGATGCCGATGTGTCGTTAATCGATACGGGTGGACTGCATGACAGTCTGACTATATCGACAGCGATTGACGATCAAGTGATGCTTGCGGTCGACGAAGCTGATCTTGTCGTTTTTCTAGTGAATGCACGAGAAAACCTCACCACCGTGGATTTTGAAATTGCGGATGAACTCAGGAAGTCCGACACTAAGGTCTTATTGGCGGTAAACAAAATCGACGGCATTTCTGCTGGTAGCGAATTTGGAGTAAGTGAGTTTTCTCAACTTGGATTCAATCCAGTTTTGCCAATTTCCTCGACCCATGGTCATGGAGTGGATCAATTGATTGATACTGTCGTGGCACAGCTCCCCATTCAAGACTCTGTTCAAGCTGAGACCGCACCCAATAGCATCTCTGTTGCAGTAATAGGACGACCAAATGTCGGGAAGTCAAGCTTAGTCAACGCCTTAGCGGACGACAATCGGTGTTTGGTTTTTGATGAACCAGGAACTACGCGTGATGCGGTACGTGTTCGCATAGAAAAGGACGAACGAGTTTTCGACTTTGTGGACACGGCGGGAATTCGTCGCAAGGGCAAAACGACTGACGTCGTGGAAAAATTTTCGATTGTGAAAGCGCTTGATGCACTTCGCATGTGTCATACCGCATTGTTAGTAATAGACGCGTCTGAAGGACTAGTTGAGCAAGACTTACACCTAATAGACTACGCGATCGATGCGGGTTCCGCTGTAACTCTTGTTGCGAATAAGTGGGACAAGCTTGATTCACCAGCGCGTCTAAAGTGTCAAGACCAGATTCGAAGGAGACTCCGATTCGCTGATTGGATTGCCGTCAAGTACGTATCCGCGTTGAAGAAAACTGGTATTGTTTCATTGTTTGACTTAGTCAGTGTTCTTTACGAGCGTGGTGCTTTTGAAATTTCTACGCACGAATTGAATGAGGTTCTCAAACAAATCACGACAACAAATCCACCGCCGGTGGCGCAGCGACGATTAATTCGTTTGCGGTATGCTCACAGAGTAGCGTCCCGACCACCCACTATTCTTATCCACGGTAATCAAACAGACCGGTTGCCAGCGAGTTATGTCAGATACCTGGAGAATGAGTTTCGCCGCATTCTGGACTTAGCTGGGTGGCCCGTGGTAGTGAACTTTAAAAAGTCCACAAATCCCTTTTCAGGTCGAAAAAACGAACTGACATCTCGGCAACGAAAACGCCGTGCGAGACTCGTTCGTCATCGCAAACGACGCTAACCGGAAAATTTCTTAATTGTCGGTGCTGTCGTCCAGTCCATTGACGACTTGCATAAACATCTCTGGGTCAATTTTCGTACCCTGCAAGCTAATCGTCCAATGTAGGTGCGGTCCGGTGGAGCGGCCGGTAGAACCAACAGTACCGATGACATCGCCGCGTTTGAGTTCTGAATCTTTCTCAACTTCGATTTTGTCGAGGTGACACATTACGGATATGAAACCGGCACCATGGTCGATAACTACGGTTTTCCCGTTGAAATACATATCGTGGGTGACAACCACGGTTCCCGGAGCTGGAGCAGAAATTGGTGTACCAGTTGGTGCGGCATAGTCGACTCCAGTATGGTAATTTCGTTGTTCTCCATTGAAAAAGCGTTTCGTTCCAAAAACTCCGGTAATTTGGCCTTCAACGGGAATAACAATTGGCAGGATGTCATCGGTCGCTGGGGAACGACGCGCGTATGCCTTGCGCATCATGGCGGCTTCTTCTTGACGTCTTTTTATGGTTTCTTCGGGTGGTGTAACGTAATCTTGATTTTTAATCGTAATGTGTTGTTCTTCATATTCTTTTGATTGCACTTTAAAGTCAATCGCTTGGAAAGAACCATCTTCGAATGAGACAATCAATTTGTGCCCTTTTGCTTCAGCTTCATGAGGGATCGCGATGATCGCATGACCACGCACCATGAGCTGATTTTCATCGTTGAATTTAGCTTCTGTAGCACCTATGGGCAACTTAACGGCTATCACCCCACCGTTAACTCCTATATGTTCCGCCACTACGATGGAGTTCACTAAGAGGCTGGAAAACACAAACAAAACAAAACGGAACATTCGTGCAGAAAACATTAGGGACTCCTGTCGGGTAAGTGCTTGATGCAATGTCTATTCCAAATTCTAACTTGAAAAGGGAAAAAAGTCGGTTTTTCTGCATCTTAAAGTCCTGGGAACTCGAGCTACAGCGCACTCGGATGATCTGACGCTTTTATTGAATGTCCCGACTCTCCTTTTTAGAGATCCGCGTAATTTTGGAACTTACGGTACCGTCTGATAAATGAGTTTCAATGTCTTCTTTGGGTTGTAAGTCGTCTACGCTCTTTACAATCTCTCCGAAGTCAGTTCCTTCCTTCGGTTTGGAGACTACTGCATACCCCCGTCTTAGCACCGCTAGAGGACTCACGGCCTCAATGTTCTTCACGACGCTTGATACTCTATTCTTCGCAAACTGAACGTTCTCCTCTCCACGAACTTTCAATCGAGATCGCGTACTCTCAAGTTGCGAGCGATGGTACTTGATTTTCGATTCTGGGCGCACTTGGATCAAAGTTTTCCTGAGATTTTGAAATCGCGTGGTGGTCCGTTCCCGCGCCTGATCTTCGAGTTGCGCAAGTCTCTTCTGTGTAAGGTTTAAACGAGTTCTGATTTCTCTTTTTGTTGCACTTACCAATTGACCCATTTGCGACTGAGCGCCGATAAGTTGCGTTCTATAGTGTTGTAATTTAACGCCGGGTTTCGCTTGATTCAGCGCGCGGTGTAGTTGTACTAGATGAGTCTCTTGTTGCTCAAGACTGTGAGTTTGAGTGCGTATGAAACTTCTGATTCTGTCCTGGATTCTCTGTCTATGACTTGCTAAGTCTCGTCGTGGATCTTGTACTCTGTGTGTTATGTGTTCGACCACGGTTTTGTGCCTTGTCACCATAGCTCGCAAATCTTTCTCTAGTCGCGTTGCGTACCCGTCGAACCGAATACCAAGATCTCTAGCGTCTGGAGTAACTAGTTCTGCCGCAGTTGACGGAGTAGGTGCTCTTAGATCCGCCATCAAATCGGCAATTGTGAAGTCTACATCGTGTCCAACAGCTGAAACTATCGGGATTTCACTCTGATAAATGGCGGTCGCGACTTCCTCAGAATTAAACGCCGCTAAGTCTTCAAGTGATCCACCACCTCGAGTCAAGATGGCGAGATCCGGACGTATCTTTAACTGATTAGTCTTTTCTAGCGCCGTACAAATCTCACTTACTGCGAGTTGACCTTGTACCGCTGTTGGTTGTAATAAAAGGTCTGCTGGAGGATAGCGCCGCCAAATATTGACAAATACATCGCGTGTGGCTGCTCCTTTTGGAGAACTCACTATCACAATTCTCTTTGGGAACGCTGGTAACGGTTTCTTCAATTCTTTTTCAAACCACCCCATGGCTTGAAGTTTCGCTCGAAGTCGCTCCATGGCTAAACGTAATTCACCCTCGCCGTGAGGTTCCATATGTTGAATTACCGCTTGGTACTGACCATCGCGCTCGTACAACGAAATCTCAGCACGCACGAGCACCTTTAGGCCATCTTCTGGTTGAAAAGTGAGCCTCGAAGCACTTCTAGCGAACATAACACACCGGAGTACGGCGCGTTCATCCTTGAGATTGAAGTAGTAGTGTCCAGAGGCACGATGATGGTGCAATCCAGAGATTTCGCCCTCGACAACGACAAGTGGGAAATTGTTATTGAGGAGTCTCTTGACTTGTGTGTTGAGTTGACTCACGGTCAACACACGTTCATTTAAGCCTAGATTCGGTGAAAGATATTCGGACACGGTTGAGGTTTCTACAACTGTTGCACAGAGAATGAAGAGTGACTTTGTTCAATCAAATTCTAAGCTCTTGAGGTTTTCGGTTTCTTTCAGTTTCCTCTTGTCGAAGAAAAAAGATTACGAGGGACTCACAGATTCACACTTGTAACTGAATACAGCGCTCTGTATAAAATTCTTTCTTTGCAAGGAGCAAAGTTTGGTCACCGTCACTCAAGAAGCTTATACCTTCGACGATGTGCTTCTTCGTCCTGCGTACTCCGAAGTACTACCAACCGAAACGTCCACCCACACCCAGCTCAGTCGCGAAATTCGGTTGAACATTCCCCTGATTTCGTCAGCGATGGATACCGTCACCGAAGCGCGCCTAGGAATCGCGCTAGCTCAAGAGGGTGGCATTGGCATAGTTCACAAGAACATGTCCATTGAAGATCAAGCGCAGCACGTTCGGCAGATTAAAAAATTTGAAGCTGGAATCATTCGGAACCCGATTTCGATTAGCCCGAACGCAACAATTCAAGAGCTTTTATCCCTCACGAAAGTTCATGACATTTCTGGTGTCCCAGTCGTCACAGAGAACGATCTTGTTGGCATTGTGACCCACCGAGATATTCGTTTTCAAGAAAACTTGGAAGCACTTGTTTCAGAAGTAATGACCCCCAGATCTCGTTTGATCACTGCAGCCGAATCAGCATCATTTTCTGAGATCACGCAACTCTTGCACGAACACCGTATCGAAAAGATTCTCTTAGTCGATGAGGAGTACAGACTAACCGGTATGGTCACCGTGAAAGACATTGAAAAAGCGAAGACCTATCCAAATGCGTGTAAGGACGGACACGGTCGATTACGCGCTGGAGCTTCAGTGGGTACAAGTGCAGATACGGATGATCGAGTCGCAGCTCTCGTTGATGCTGAAGTTGACGTGCTGGTTGTAGATACCGCACACGGGCACTCTCGTGGCGTGCTCGATCGCATTCGCTGGATTAAACAATCTTTTCCGAAACTACAAGTAATAGGCGGTAATGTAGCGACTGCTGAGGGTGCACAAGAAATTATCAATGCAGGTGCTGACGCAGTTAAAGTTGGTATTGGTCCAGGAAGCATTTGTACTACGAGAATCGTAAGTGGAGTTGGTGTCCCGCAAGTTTCTGCTATTAGTGAAGTTTCTGACATCGCGAGGAAAGAAGAAGTGCCCGTAATCGCGGACGGTGGCATACGTTATTCTGGAGACATCGCCAAAGCAATCGCGGCCGGCGCGTCGGGAGTCATGATTGGTTCATTATTTGCTGGGACAGACGAGAGTCCAGGAGATGTAGAGTTGTTTCAAGGCCGAACTTACAAAAACTATCGTGGCATGGGGTCAGTAGGGGCTATGCAAGAACGCCACGGGTCTCGGGATCGGTACTTCCAGGACGACACGGAAGAAGTTGGGAAGTTGGTACCTGAAGGTGTGGAAGGCCGAGTTCCTTATCGAGGACCAGTTGGACCAATCATCGGTCAGCTGATCGGAGGTTTACGTTCCGCAATGGGCTACACAGGATGTCGGACCATAGACGAAATGCAAGAAAAAGTTTCTTTCACAAAAGTGACCCACGCATCGATGGTCGAAGGTCATGTCCACGATGTCGCTATCACTAAAGAGTCACCAAACTATCCAGGTACATATTGAGCACAGAGACAGCTCGATGGGATAACGACATCGGAGTATCCCGTCGACAACACGACGCGATACTAGTCGTAGATTTCGGTTCTCAATACACACAACTGATTGCGCGTCGATTGCGCGAGCAAAACGTATTTTGTGAGATCGTTCCCTTCGATGTGGATTTAAGCGTTCTCGAGAATGATGATTACGCACCCAATGGAATTGTGTTGTCTGGTGGCCCAGAATCGGTCACCACCGACGATGCACCAACAGTAAATTCTTCTCTCCTAGGATCAAACATTCCGATTCTCGGTATTTGTTATGGCATGCAAGCGGTGGTGTCTCAGCTCGGTGGCGAAACTCATTACTCTTCGAAACGCGAGTTTGGTCACGCTGAGCTGACTCTATTGGATGACAATCCATTATTGAAAGGATTTGGAGACGCCACACAGGTTTGGATGAGTCATGGCGACCAAGTCAAAGCATTACCTTCAGAATTCTCTGTTTCTGCAAAGACTAGAACGTGTCCAATCGCTGCGTGCGTGTCCCC
The DNA here is from genome assembly GCA_009840305.1 of Gammaproteobacteria bacterium. Taxonomy (GTDB): domain Bacteria; phylum Pseudomonadota; class Gammaproteobacteria; order Pseudomonadales; family Azotimanducaceae; genus Bin55. Next base: position 23,439 of record VXNY01000030.1, read on the forward strand.
GGACCGAAAGTTTTTCGGTTTACAGTTTCATCCCGAAGTCACGCATACAGAACACGGTACTGAGATTCTTCGGCGCTTTGCTATTGACGTGTGTGGATGCAATCCGACGTGGACTCCTGGACACATTGTTTCCGAAACGGTCTCGCAAATTCGTTCCACGGTAGGGAGCGAAAGAGTCTTGCTAGGGTTGTCAGGTGGTGTTGACTCTTGCGTTACCGCAGCATTACTCGACAAAGCGATTGGGAAACAATTGGAGTGTGTGTTCGTCGATACTGGGCTGTTGCGGAAAAATGAAGTGAACGAAGTGTTGAATCAGTTTACGAAATCGGGGGTATTGAGTTTAAACCTAACGGTCGTTGACGCAAAGGAACGTTTTTTTAAAGAATTGAAAGGAATCGCAGACCCAGAAGAAAAGAGGAAACTGATTGGTAAATTGTTCATTGACGTGTTTGAAGCCGAAGCAAAAAAGCATCAAGGTGTGCGATGGCTTGCTCAAGGTACTATTTATCCTGATGTCATTGAGTCTGCTGCTTCGAAATTCGGTAAAGCGCACGTCATCAAGAGTCACCACAACGTAGGCGGATTACCTGATCGTCTACTGTTGAAGATTTTGGAACCTTTACGCGAGTTGTTCAAAGATGAAGTTCGGGCACTCGGTGTTGAACTCGGTTTACCGAATTCGATCATTGGTCGCCATCCGTTTCCTGGACCTGGTCTCGCGGTGCGAATACCCGGCGAATTTCAACGCGAGTTCATACCCACTTTACAAAAAGCTGACGCGATATTTCTGGAGGAACTTAGGAAAAGTGGTTGGTATGATCGGGTCGCACAAGCTTTTGCCGTCTTTCTCTCAGTACGGTCCGTAGGTGTCGGTGGTGACCAAAGAGTCTATGATTATGTCGTTGCGCTGAGAGCCGTTACTACCGTGGACTTTATGACTGCAGAGTGGGCGCGATTACCTTATGACTTGATTAGTAAGATTTCCAATCGTATCGTCAACGAAGTTCAAGGGATATCCCGAGTGGTTTACGATGTGTCCAGCAAACCTCCCGCGACGATAGAATGGGAGTGAACGTAACGACTCAAAAATTTCTAAATTTCTAAAATTCCAAGTCGCAGAATATTCTTTACCATAAATGAAACTATTGGGATCCTAGCATGACTCACGAAACCAACCAAATCTTAAACGTAGCGCTTATTGGATCAGGCGGTGCGGGCAAGACTCTTTTGAGTGAGGCAATACTTCATGCGGCGAAGGTAACGACTACTAAAGGCAGTGTCGACGCAGGCACTACGGTTTCCGATTATTTGCCTCGAGAGAAGTCGACTCAACACTCGTTCAATCCGACGTTTCTGAGCTTCAGTTTTAACAATAAATATTGCACTGTTGTCGATACACCCGGTTTCCACGACTTCGTTGGACGTACACTGTCGGTGCTGCCCTCTGTAGAAACCGCCGTATTGGTTGTCGATGCGACAGCTGGAATTGACACATCCACGCGCAGATTGTTTGCGGCTGCTGGAGATCAAGGTCTGTGTCGTGCAATCGTCATTAACAAGATTGATGCAGACAACGTTGATCTTGAAAGTTTGGTAGATCAAATTCAACAAGTTGTTGGCTCAGAATGTCTACCCATAAACCTTCCAGCTGGAGGCGGGAGCAACGTTGTAGATTGTTTTGGCGAAGTCTCTGAAGTTGATACAGATATCGACGACGTTGCGTCCGCACACGAGAAAATTATCGACCAAATCGTCGAGGTTGACGAGGAACTCATGGAACTCTATTTGGAGGGCGAAGAAGATCTGCCGGCAGAGAGTGTTACCGCGGCGTTTGGATCTGCACTCAGAGATGGACACTTAATTCCCATTTTCTTTGCGTCCGCACACACTGATGTTGGAGTCAACGAGTTTTTGGATACTGCTACTAACTTGTTACCAAGTCCTGCTGCCGGTAATCACCCCACGTTTACAGTTCGATCAGCCAAAGGTGAGCAAGAACTAGTACTAGATCAAGATTCATCTAAACCATTATTAGGTCAAGCTGTAAAAATTGCGATCGATCCATTCCGTGGTCGTATGGCGATTGTTCGTATCCACCAGGGTACACTGAAGGCTGGTTCTCAGGTATTTGTAGGGGACGATAGGAAACCGACTAAGGTTCCACACATTTTCCGACTTGTTGGGGAAGAACAAGTCGAAATTACGCAAGCACTTGCGGGTGATATATGTGCATTACCGAGGATGGAAACTTCTACCTACAACTGTGTTCTGCACGATGCCAAAGGCGACCAAAGCATACGTGCGCCTTCCGTAGATGTGCCTACGCCCGTTTTCGGTCGCGCGATTCGTTTTGAAAACGATAACGAGGCTCAAAAAATTTCAGAAGCGCTTCAAACAGTTGCGATAGAGGATCCGTCATTTCGAGTGGTTCACGTCGCAGCCCTTAATGAAACCGTTATCCGAGGATTAGGTGAGTTACATTTGCGGGAAGTACTACAAGGAGTCGAAGCTCAACACGGCATCAAGGTTGCTACAGAGATTCCTGCGATTGAATACAAAGAAACAATTACGGCAGCTGCTGAGGGACACAATCGACATAAGAAACAAACCGGCGGAGCTGGTCAATTTGGAGAGGTTTATCTGCGGATTGAACCCATGGAGCGGGGTGGTGGTTTTGATTTTGTCGACAAAGTTGTTGGAGGAGTGATTCCAGGTCAATTCATTCCTGCCGTCGAAAAGGGTGTCAAACAAATATTGGATAAAGGTGCAATCTCGGGTCATGAATTGCAAGACGTGAGAGTAACAGTGTACGATGGGAAACACCATCCCGTGGACTCAAAAGAAATTGCCTTTGTACAAGCTGGGAAGAAAGCATTTTTAGATGCGGTGGCGAAAGCTAGACCAATTGTCATGGAACCTGTAGTCAGCGTCAATATGAACGTACCCAGTGACTGTATGGGAGACGTAACAGGAGACTTCGCGTCTATGGGTGGTATTGTTAGCGGCTCGACGGTACTGCAGGATTCGACCACGGACATTTCCGGGCAGGTTCCTTTGCGAGAATTACAGCAATATCACGCGCGACTAAGTTCGATTACCGGTGGAAAGGGTAGTTACACAATGGAATTCAGTCATTACGCTGCGGTTCAACCACAACTACAGAAGGAATTAGCTTCTGGCTTCGTTGCTATTGAAGAAGACTGAACCTGCATGTGAACCACGAACTTCACATGCACCAAGCGCTTACCCTAGCGAGGGAAGCCAAAGTTGCCGGTGAAGTACCGGTCGGTGCCATCGTCGTACTCGAAGGTTCGGTGGTAGGGACGGGAGTCAATCGATCCATTCAGCAACAGGACCCTACTGCACACGCCGAATGTGAAGCACTGCGCGAGGCCGCGCGGCAACTTGGAAATTATCGACTGCCCGGTACGACCCTCTTTGTTACCGTAGAGCCATGCTTGATGTGTGTTGGCGCAATGGTGCACGCTCGAGTAAACCAGCTCGTTTTTGGTACGAGAGAACCAAAAGCTGGTGCAATAGTTAGCAACATCCAAGCATTGCAGCTTCCACATTGGAATCACACTATCGAATACACCGAGGGAATACTTGCTGAAGAAAGCAAACAATTGATGCAGGAGTTTTTCCGTTCTCGACGAGTTGCTTAGCAGTCGTTTAAACAGAGACGGCATAAATGACTAAGTTGTACATACACTCTGGCGGCATTGCGCACGGGGCTAGTGCCTATGAAAAGCTTCTCGTACAGCTGAAACAAATAAATCCAGAGCTCTCTTACGTTTCTGCTCGATTCGTTCATATCGCGAAACTAAATAGTTCGCTGACTCGGCAACTGCAGAGAATCGCCGATTCATTACTCAGCTACGGTGTGCAAGCACCGGCTGATGCGGACACAGAACCTCAAATTACGGTAGTCCCAAGACTTGGTACGATTTCACCTTGGTCGAGTAAGGCAACCGATGTGTTTCGATTGTGTGGTTTAGACGTTGTTGAGCGAGTAGAACGAGGTGTACGATGGTATTTGAACACCTGGTCGGATGAATGCGCGCACCTGCTTCACGATCGTATGACGGAGTCCGTGCTTTACAAAGAGAGTTTTAACGAAATTTTCCAAGAACAGACTCCCCGACCGTTCTCCCGGATAGTGTTGGGCGACGATCCGTTTGATGCAATTCAACAGGTCAATCAAAAATTTGGTTTAGCTTTGTCCGATGTCGAGATTCATTACCTCGTTGACGTATATCGCGAAGTTGGTCGAGACCCGACGGATGTCGAACTCATGATGTTCGGTCAAGTCAATTCCGAACACTGTCGTCATAAGATTTTTAACGCTGATTGGATCATTGACGGCGAGGCAAATCCGGAGTCGTTGTTTCAAAAAATTCGGACGACGACTGGCGCGATTAATTCTCGCGGTATCCTTTCAGCCTATCGAGACAACGCGGCAGTCATCGAAGGTGCAATTGACTCTCGATTCTGCTCAGATCCAAAAACTCGATTCTATCAACCGATGATGGGATTAAATGACATCCTCATGAAAGTAGAGACGCACAACCACCCTACTGCCATTTCTCCTTTTCCAGGGGCAGCGACCGGATCGGGCGGTGAAATTCGGGATGAGGGAGCGGTTGGTCGAGGGTCCAAACCCAAAGCTGGACTTGTCGGATTCACGACTTCCCATCTTCGCATACCCGAACACATGCAACCTTGGGAATCTGAATTGAGCAAACCCTACCATCTTGCCAGTCCACTGGAGATCATGTTGGAGGGTCCCTTAGGAGCGGCTGGTTACAACAATGAATATGGGCGTCCAGCTCTCACGGGGTACTTTCGAACTTTTGAATACCGCGTCTCTAATGAAGTTGCCTGGGGATACCTCAAACCAATCATGATTGCAGGAGGAATCGGTTCGGTATTTCGGGAGCATGTCAATGAAGAGGTTCCTCATAGTTCGTCGATCTTAATCGTGCTTGGCGGGCCAGCGATGTTGATTGGTTTAGGTGGCGGATCCAGTTCCAGTCTGACTTCTGGTTTGTCCGACGTAGATTTGGACTTTGCTTCTGTGCAACGCGATAACGCAGAACTAGAACGGCGATGTCAGGAAGTTATTGATGCATGTACCGCGTTACTACAAGACAATCCAATTCAATTGATCCATGATGTCGGCGCGGGCGGGTTGTCGAATGCAATTCCGGAACTGGTAAAAGACTTAGGAAAGGGTGCTAGCATTGAATTGCGTGCTGTACCGAGCGCGGAATCTGGAATGTCGCCGCTTGAATTGTGGTGTAACGAAGCTCAAGAACGTTATGTACTCTCCATAGCTCCAGAGAAAAGAGCGCTGTTTGAGGAGATTTGTGATCGGGAACGGTGTCCTTTTGCTGTAATCGGCTACACAGATAATCGCGCGAAGTTGACTGTGAAAGACGAAGTCTTCAACGAATCAGTAATTGATTTGACGCTAGATACGCTGTTTGGGAGTCCCCCGCGTTTTCGACGTGAGTTTACTCGTACCGCAAGACCTCAGACGAAGTTTTCCACTACAGAACTCGATCTCGTCGAGTCGATTTCGAGAGTGTTGAGTCTACCAGCCGTGGCATCCAAGAAATTTTTGATTACCATCGGCGATCGTAGCATTACAGGTTTTGTTGCTCGGGATCAGATGGTTGGTCCCTATCAAGTTCCTGTCGCAGACGCGGCTATTACTATTGGGGGATTCGAAACATATACCGGTGAGGCAATGGCGATGGGCGAGCGATCGCCCGTAGCGACATTGAATCCAGCAGCTTCTGCACGGCTGGCGATCGCTGAAGCTCTAACGAATTTATCCTCGGTGCAGTACTCTTCAATTGATCGCATTGTGTTGTCGGCAAACTGGATGGCTGCAAGTGGATTCGATGGCGAAGACGAAGCTTTACACAACGCCGTCAGCGCGGCAGCTTCGCTCTGTCGATCAATGGGTATTGCGATTCCCGTTGGAAAAGATAGTCTTTCAATGCGAACCCAATGGACCCTCTCCGAGACTCCGCAAACGGTTATATCCCCTGTCTCGCTGATCGCCTCGGCGTTTGTACCTGTACCTGACGTACGTCAAGCACTAACACCTCGCTTGGTCTGCAGCGAATCCGTACTAGTTTTATTGGAACTCGGTTCGAACCGTCGCTTAGGAGGTAGTGCGCTAGCTCAGGTTCACAATTGTCTAGGAGCGGAAACCCCTGACATAGACGATGCGCCATCACTTCGAAGGATGCTAGAAGTTTTACAGCGAGTCCACGTCGAACAGTGGGCTTTGAGTATGCATGATCGATCAGACGGTGGTTTAGTGACAACAGTATTGGAGATGTCGTTCGCGGGTCGTTTAGGGGTGGATTTGCAGGTGCGTGACGACTGGGCAGAAGAATTATTCACTGAAGAAATCGGTGTGGTGTTGGAAGTTCCAACCTCGCATGTGCAAGATGTGATCGATTTGGCAAGTGCCAATGATCTTGTGGCTAGCGAAATAGGTCAAGTTCGTCCGAACGCAGCATTTCGCATCCTACATAAAAATCAAGTACTCTTAGCGGATTCAACCGTACATTTGGAAAAACGTTGGGCTCAAACAAGCTATCTCATGCAGAGACTCCGAGATGATTCCGACTCTGCAGACAGTGAATTTGCTTTAGTAGAAGAGCGCGACGCAGGTTTGCGGGAAAAACTGACGTTTTCTATTGATCAAAAACGTCGTCCCAACGTTAGAACGAATCATCGACCACGCGTTGCAGTTTTGCGTGATCAAGGGGTGAACGGGCACATTGAGATGGGGGCAGCATTTTATTACGCAGGCTTTGACAGCGTAGATGTCCACATGACAGATCTGTTCTCGCAAAGAGTCTCGTTAGAACAGTTTCAAGTACTTGCTGCTTGTGGTGGTTTTTCCTATGGTGATGTGTTAGGTGGGGGCGGTGGATGGGCAAAATCTATATTGTTCAACGAACTAGTGCGTACGCAGTTTGAGGAGTTTTTTAACCGTAGAGATTCCCTTGCCTTAGGAATATGCAATGGGTGTCAAATGATGGTTCAACTCAGGGAGTTGATTCCCGGGAGTAGCGATTGGCCAGTAATTCATCGAAACACGTCGGACCGATTTGAAGCGCGCACGGTACAAGTGAAGATTCTAAATTCCAACTCGGTTTGGTTGATGGATATGTCGGACAGTCAACTTCCAATACCCGTTGCTCACGGCGAAGGTCGTGTTGATTTTCCCGCATCTAGTGAGTATGCACTTTATAACGACGAACATGTAGTGATGCAATACGTCGACGGGACTGGTGCCCCAACAGAGAGGTATCCTTTGAACCCAAACGGTTCGGCAAAAGGGGTTGCAGGTTTCGTCTCTGAAAACGGCAACGTTCTTGCCATGATGCCGCATCCGGAACGTGTGTTTCGAACCGTTCAAAATTCTTGGTATGATCCCCAAAATCGAGATCGTGAATTTGGTCCGTGGTTTCAACTATTTTGTAATGCATTCGAAGCATTGAACTAATCTATTGGAGAGTATCTATGTCTGTTGAACACGTTGTCCCAACCGCACCGGCACAGAGAATTGAGTCGATAGATGTGCTCCGTGGATGGGTGGTGCTTGGAATCTTAACAATCAACATCATTCTCTTCGCGCTACCGTTCTCAGTAGCTAGAAATCCCACAATTTTTGGAACGTACGAAGGAGTGGATGTATTCACTTTCGTCTTTTCCCAAATCGTATTTGAGGGAGCACAACGGACCATTTTCTCAATGTTGTTCGGTGCGGGCGTGCTGTTGTTCATCGAGCGACTTGCGGCGGATGAGAGACATACAAAAGTTGGTCGATTGTACTATCGCCGAATGATTGGACTGATGGTGTTTGGTTTAGTCGACATGTACTTACTGCTGTGGTTTGGGGACATCATATTCCTGTACGGGTTTGTCGGGCTCTTCCTTTACTTTTTAAGGAACGTCTCGACGAAGACGCTATTGACGCTCTCGGGGATATTGCTGGTCATATCTACTCTACTGTTTGGTGGCTTACAAGCCTTCAAAGTACATATGCTAGAGCCTGGTATTGATCGTGCATTAGAGAAAGTTGAACGCGGTGAAGAGTTGGATATGCTTGAAATAGAGTACCTCGAAATACATAACGAATTCGTCGACGTTGAGGACCAAATTCTGCCGGAAATTGAGGCGAAACAACAAGGCTATTTCTCGGCTTATCCTTACGTGTTAGAAATGATAAATTTGATCCAATGGCTGAATTTACCAACGTATTCTTTTTGGGATGTAGTGTTAATGATGATGATCGGGATGGCGCTCTATCGACTACGGGTATTCGACGGGTCGAGAACCGTGCGAACATATCTTACCATGGCGTTACTAGGATTCGGAATCGGAATCTCTATCAATGTCTATGAGGTGCATGCGACGCTAAGCCAAAACTATAGTATTGCGTCGCAAATCCAATGGACTTATCATCTCGGTCGACTAGCTATGGCATTTGGGTACATTGGTACGATTATGCTTGTATGTAAGGTAGGAGTGTTGCCAAGAGTTCGGAGTAGTCTTGCAGCGGTAGGGAGAATGGCGCTAACAAACTATCTAGTGCAATCAATTCTGTGTCTTATATTCTTTATTCTTTTTGGGTTCTTCGGTCAACTTAGGTATCACGAACTGTACTTCGTCGTTCTTGTAATTTGGGCTCTACAACTACTCTATAGTCCTTTGTGGCTCAAGCGATATCAATACGGCCCAGCAGAGTACTTGTGGCGACGCTGGACTTATGGTCGCGGAGTTTCCAATCGTCTGTGAGTCAAGTGTCTTATTTCAAATGGGAGTTGTCGACAGCACACATTGTGAGGTGGGATCGCCAAAACCTAATTTTGTTTCCGTCTGTACTCGTAATTGACCTATTGAGTTAAAGAGATCTTTCATGCCCATTTATGAGTTTGACTCACATCGTGTCGAAACCGAAAGTGGAGTGTGGATTGCACCCACTGCGTCTGTAATTGGCAAAGTGGTACTCCGCCAAGATTCCAGCGTTTGGTGGGGCTCAGTTTTGCGAGGAGACTATGACTCGATATTGGTGGGAAGAGCGACTAATGTTCAAGACAACTGCGTGATTCACACAGATCCTGGCTATCCAGTCATCATAGGAGATAGAGTAACTATAGGACACCATGCCGTGGTACACGGGTGTACCGTAGGAAACAATAGTCTCATTGGGATAAATTCCACAATACTGAATGGTGTCGAAGTCGGTAAAAACGTCTTGGTCGGCTCAAACACTTTACTCACGGAAGGAAAGAAGATACCTGACGGGGTACTTGTCTTGGGTTCCCCTGGTCGGATCGTTCGTGAGCTTTCACTGGACGAATTGGACGAATTACCTAAATTTTCTGAAAGGTATGTTCGAAATGCATCTAATTACCGAACCAAATTATCACATGCCTGAGTGAGACGTTGTTGAAGTGATCGAAATTGGTACCCCACTTAGTTCTCGAGCAAATCGCGCGTTACTTCTTGGGAGCGGAGAACTTGGTAAGGAAGTCGTCATTGAATTGCAGCGATTCGGAATTGAAACTATTGCCGTGGACCGCTACGACAATGCCCCAGCTATGCAGGTGGCACATCGATCTCATACCCTTGACATGCGAAATAGCAGTGCTTTGATAGAACTGGTGAATCTTGAAGCTCCAGATTTCATCGTGCCCGAAATTGAAGCAATTGCAACTGAAGCACTTGTAACTCTCGAAGCACAGGGCTTTAATGTAGTGCCGTCAGCGCGCGCAGCACACATGACGATGAATCGAGAGCGTATCCGGTGTTTAGCAGCACAGGAATTGGGCGTACCTGTGTGTGACTTTCGCTTCGCTTCCAGCCAAGACGAATTTTTGGAAGCAGTCGAACAAATGGGACTGCCTTGTGTCGTCAAACCAACAATGAGTTCATCCGGGAAAGGACAGACTACGATTCGTAGGAACGAACAACTGGAATCAGCTTGGGAGTATGCACTCGGTGGCACGCGCGGATCAGCAGATCAGGTCATTGTCGAAGAATGGATCGACTTTGACTACGAAATCACACTCTTGACAATTCGACACAGAGGCGGCACTACCTTTTGTGAACCAATAGGTCATCGGCAGGAAGGGGGCGACTATCAAGAATCATGGCAACCCCATCCAATGGCGAGAAGCGTGTTAGATCAATGCCAAAACATCGCTACGCAAGTGACTGATTCACTTGGCGGATTTGGATTGTTTGGGGTTGAGTTTTTCATAAAGGACGACACTGTTCGGTTCAGCGAATTGAGTCCTCGACCGCATGACACCGGCATGGTGACACTGATTAGCCAAGATTTGTCTGAATTCGCGCTCCACGTACGTGCGTTTTTAGGTCTACCAATTCCCCAAATCGAGTTTTTGGGACCTAGCGCTAGTGCTGTGATTTCAGTGCATGGCAATTCGGACCAGGTAGTCTATGGAAATCTCGAGCGAGTGCTTGCGCAACCACTAACCGAAGTACGGTTGTTTGGTAAACCTCAGGTTCGCGGAGAACGTCGTATGGGAGTCGCATTAGCGCGAAGTGTTAGCGTCGAAAGTGCAAAGGATTCTGCCAAAAAAGCATCGAACTTGATTCGCACCACACTTTAAAACGGCTCTTCCGTACTTCGCGCTCGATTTGCAATTATTTTGCAAGTTGTCATAAAGCGTTCACGCACAACTCCACAATACGTGCTAACAAGTCACTTTATATAGGTTCTCATGCGAATATTTTTATCTTTTCTTGTCTGCACTTTCGTTGTATTTCAAGTTTTTGCCGATGGACAAATTTCTGGCGAAGTTTCTTCGAAAGACACTGGTCGATCATTGGCCGGAGCTATCGTCAGTATTGACGAACTTTCTTTACAAACAACCGTTGACTCTGACGGCGACTTCAGTTTCGAAGACGTCCCCATTGGGAAATACGAACTTACGGTCAAATACTTAGGCTTTAAAACATTTACCCAGGAAATTTCGATCGAAGACGATGAAACCACCTCGCTTACTGTAGAGTTAGTTGACACGATTGAGAACATGGTCGTGTATGGACAAGCATCAAGCACCGCAGCGGCACTCAATCAACAACGAGCTGCGGATATTGTTTCCTCTGTTCTATCCAGCGACGATTTTGGGCAGTTACCGGACGCAAATTTGAGTGAAGCACTACAACGCATGCCCGGAGTGTTCTTAGAACGTGATCAAGGTGAAGGCCGTTTCGTGGGTATCCGTGGTATCGATCCCGGACTTAACGCAACGAGCATAAACGGAGTAATTTTGACTGCTCCGGAAAGCGAAACTCGCGCCGTAGCGCTTGACGTGATCCCGTCTGAATTGCTCGAAACTCTCGTTGTGAAGAAAACGTTCACTCCAGATATGGAACCAGAGGGTGTCGGCGGTTCGATTGAAGTGAAGAGTTTCTCTGCATTCGATCGCAAGGGTCGTTCTTTTCGTTTCAAAACCGAGTTGAATCACAATCAACTTGAAGGTACAGCTAGTCCAAAACTGAGTGCTCGTTTCAGTAATCGAATGAGCGTCTTCGACGGTGTCGACAATCTCGGAATCGCTGCGTCGATGTCTTGGTACGACCGCGATTTCGGTAGTGAAAACGTGGAGACAGATGGTGGTTGGTTCGCTGATCTGGAAACTGAGGACGGTACCGAATTCAAAGGTGCGGAAGAGATTGAGCAACGAAATTACGAAATCAATCGGACTCGAATTGGCGCCGCCTTGAATCTAGACTATCGCCCAATCGAGGATTCCGAGTACTACCTCAGACTATTGTTTAGCAAATTCGGCGACCAAGAGTATCGCAATCGTACTGAGTACAAGTTTGACAAAGGGGATGCCATAGTCGGAACTGATACCAGTGCTTATTGGGAAGATGCAAATCTTGAACGTAGTTTGAAAGACCGGTTCGAAACGCAACAGATTCTGTCGCTGGTTGTTGGTGGAGAACGCAAGTTGATGGACTGGGATGTGGAGTATAGCATCGGTTTGTCTCAATCTGGCGAAGATGAACCCGGTAGACTTGATACTACGTTCAAAGTTAAGAATGTCGACTTAGGATATAACGCAATCGGAAACGTGCCTGAGCTCATCGCTGGTCCGGAAGTAAACGACCCCGAAGAGTTTGAACTAGACGAAATAGTAACTGAAGACAACACTACTTCAGACGATCAGTTTTCTTTACAAACGGACTGGGAAAGGGCATTTGACTTTGCAAATTCGAAGGCGACCCTCAAAGTTGGTGGCAAACTACGTAGGCGAGAGAAAGAAAACGATCTTGAAATTGCTATTTACTCCGGCTTTCCTGGTGATCCAACGATGACTGGGTTTGTTCAATCGGGAATTTCTTATGCGCTTGGAGACTTTGGACCAGCGCTTGATGCTGGAAAGATCGTCGATTACATAAACAACAACAAACACAAGTTTGAACGCGATGACGAAGACACGAACATTAGCTCTTCCGTGGGTGATTACTTGATGCAGGAAGACGTGAATGCCTTCTACGTAATGAGTAAATACTCGCGAGAACAGTTGAGAGTGGTCTATGGACTGAGGATGGAGTGGACTTCATTTTCGGCTAGCGGACAGAGTGTAGTTTTTGACGCTGTCGTTGGGGATGGTAACCCTGTATTCAATGGGGTCGACGGCGAAATGGAATACAGCAACGTGTTACCTAGTATTAATGCGAGATACGCGTTTTCAGATGATCTCATTCTCAGAGGCGCATACTATCAAACGATTGCACGCCCTTCCTTCGGCGACTTGAGCCCGGGAGGTGAGATCGAATTCGACGAGGATGACGGGGAAACTGAGTTTAAGGCTGAATTGGGCAACCCTTCACTTGATCCACTACTTGCGTCCAACTTTGATGTTTCTCTCGAGTACTACGATGTAGGTATTGGTTTGCTGGCTGGTGGTTTCTTCCACAAGCAAATATCTGATTTCTTTGTCTACGCCGACGTTGCTGACATTACTGACTTGTCGCAGTTTGTCGGCGATGCAACCGTAGACGATGCGGAATTGATCTCTCCGATCAATGGAGACAGTGCAACGATTACCGGCATCGAATTAACATGGACTAAGAAATTTAACGAGTTGCCGGCTCCTTGGAACGGGTTGTTGCTCGCGAGTAATCTGACCATATCCGATAGTGAAGCTACACTCGCTTTGCGCGATTCTGCAATCCCAATGCCGAAGCAATCGGACACTGTATTCAATTTGAGCTTAGGTTACGAAACAAATAAGCTCTCCTTCAGATTTGCAGTGACTTCAAAGAGTGAAGCTCTCGTCGCTCTTGAAGACTTTGAAGATTCAGAGTTTGACGTTTATCAGTCTGCGCATACCCAGTTCGACTTCAGTCTAAAGATTTATCCAGCCGAGCGGTGGCTAATTTACCTAGACGGGAACAATTTAACCGACGAACCGCTGTATCGCTATTTCAAAGGATCTGACTATAACGCGCAATATGAAGAATACGGTAGTACCTACGCGTTTGGATGGCAATATCGTCTCTAGTAAATTATCACAAGTGATACACAATTGATTTTCCGAGAATGGCGCAAGCGCGAATTGCCCGTGCTTGCGGTATTCTTACTACCGGCTTTTCTGTTCGGTTGTAGTTCTGAATCGCTAGAGAAGATTGTTTCCGTGGAGGTTCGGGCAGAAACAACACCCGTGCCCCATGACGAGGATGCCGCTGACGATCCAGCAATCTGGGTTAACGAAGCGTCTCCGAACGATAGCCTCATTCTGGGGACAGACAAACAAGGCGGGCTTCAGATTTCAGATCTTTACGGTAATCAAGTCGACTACCTAGACATTGGTCGGTTAAACAATGTAGACCTGCGAGCGAATCCATATACAAATTCCAACACAATAGTCGTCGCATCTCAAAGAGACCCCGCTCGTGTAGTGGTTTTTCTTCTAGAACATGAACAAGCTACAGTCAATTTTGAGGTTGCGCGCGAGGTCGAGTTGCCAGAACCGTACGGCATTTGCGCTACCGTTCTTGATGGTAAATACTTCGCGGTTCTCAACGATAAAAAAGGTACTTTTCATCAATACGAAATCACACCTTCCTTTGAGTTAAAACTAGTGCGCGATTGGGCTACCGAGACGCAACCAGAAGGATGTGTTGTCGATGATGACGCAAAAAAGATTTATTTAGGTGAAGAAGAAGTGGGGATTTGGTGGTTATCCTCGGTGCCTCACGTTCCACCTGAATTAAAGAGTGTTGCAAGAGTCGGAGAACACTCGTTGTCGGCGGACATTGAAGGGCTCACTCTCTATCACGGTGAGTCGAAGACTTACCTCATTGCGTCAAGTCAGGGAAATAATTCCTACGCCGTTTTTGATGCTACCGATCACTCGTACAAAGGATCTTTCCGGGTTCGGGCGTCTAGAAGGTTTGATGGAACGTCCGATACCGACGGAATCGCCGCTAGTACGCTTGCAGTACGCGGAATGGAAGAAGGCTTCATGGTATTGCAGGACGGAGAAAACACTAAACCAAAAGCCAATCAGAACTTTAAGGTAATTTCCTGGTCCGACGTTCGGATGAAACTTGATTTAGATTGAAGTAGTGTCGGCTACGTTGACACAAGCCAACGGTACTGAGCGGTACTTTAGGGTCGGTAATTTCCTACTACGCGTCGCGTATCAAGTTCCCTGTGGGTAAATCTTACCTTGTCAAAGTGTTCAAGTACATCAATGCAAATCATTCTTCCCATTCCGCACTTGTCTCGAAACTGTTTTACTGTGAAGGGTCCTGACTTATTTAATGCCAGAGCTATATCAGCTAGTTCACGAAGTCGATTCGCGGAGAAATATCGTTTATCGGTGACTTGAACAAATAGTTTCGCTTTTAGCATCCGTTTGAGTTCAGTTTCAAGACTTCGCAAGGGCACTCGCAATTCGCGAGCGATATCTCCGATAGGGTAGGGCTGTTGCGTATCGATGAGTGGAAGAATCCTGGCGTACAGGTCTTTGTTGTACGAAAGCGTTACCTCTGTTCGACGAGCGGACGCATATTGTCCTCTTTGGACTTGAAAGAAACCTGTATTACGGCCGTGAGTCAAAGTAAAGCGGACAGTTTCTTCATCGAGCGAAATTCTCTGCACTATTTGAGATAGAGATAAACCGAACTGGTTAGGATTTGCCGCGTGATATTCGTCTAAGACCAGCGTGAGTTGTTTTCTAGTAGTGTCCAACTTAGACTTTGCTAACAAGCGATTATTAACCTGTTGGATGGTATTCCAATCTACAACTGAGTTGAATTGGACCTGTGACAGGTTCCACTGCTTGCGAAATTCCTCACCTTTTACACTCTTCAGCCTACATGCTTCTAGAAGTGCCAGCCTCGGCTCTGCTAGACTTACTGATTTTGTCAATTCCTTCAATTGTTGAAGGCGGGTAGGGAATCGGCGACGAGTGAAAGGCGCAGTGGTCGCAATCACTATACCTCCACCAATCGTTCTATCTAATCCTTGGTCCCGAATTATGACACGGTCGCCCATCGCTATGTGTAGGGGCGTATCAACTGATACATCTACTAGTCCTTTTGTACCATGGACTAAGGGTGCCTCGAGTAAAAATAGTTTGCCCAATCGGTGAGCGGTTCCGTGGTAGACATGTACGTGGCACCAATTTTTGATTTCTCTAGGAAATCCCACAGCCAGCTCAAACTCAAGGGTCATCGCATCTGAGGTAGCCGCTGTATCTGGATCACGTAACCAATCGCCTCTGGAAATTTCGGTGGCATTTACTCCGGCTATTTGTAAACCACAACGGTCGCCGGTTTGTGCGATTTGGGAAGGTAGTCCATTCGCTATTAAACGTCGTACACGCACGCTGTTCTCTACAGCCGAGAGGTGAACGTCGTCGCCTACCTTGACTTCTCCGTCATACACGGTACCTGTGACAATCGTACCTAAACCTTGGCGGGAAAACACTCGATCTACAGGAAGTCTGAATGCCCGTGAAGATGGATGTCGCTCCGTTAGACTAGCACTGTTCGTGAGTGAATCTCGAAGCGTACTCAGTCCCACGCCTGTTTTAGCTGATGTATTGATGATTGGCGCATCACTCAGGAAAGTTGGTTTCAAGAAGTCGCGTAATTGAGCATTGACTGTTTGAAGTTGATACTCGTCGACGTTGTCGACTTTGTTTAGAACTACGGTGCCACTTTCAAGACCGAGTAGTTGTAAGATCTGTAGATGTTCCTCGGTTTGTGGCATGATGCCGTCGTCTGCCGCTACAGTCAGAAGTGCGTGTTGCATCCGCGCGACACCAGCGATCATGTTTTGAATAAAGCTATGGTGGCCGGGCACATCCACAAAACCAATTCGATGATCATCAAAATCGGTGTACGCAAACCCCAGATCAATGGTAAGTCCCCGAGCCTGTTCTTCTGCTAACCTATCGGTATCGATCCCTGTAAGTGCTTTAACGATCGCAGTTTTGCCGTGGTCGACATGTCCAGCTAGCGTAACAATCATTTCAGCAAAGAAAGCGAACTCAACAGTTCATTTAGCGGGTCCGCACCACGCATATCGAGCACGATACGTTCCTTGCTGATCCGACCAATCACCGGAGAACTTAACTCTCTTAGGTCTCGCTCCAAGTTTATAAGGTGGGACTGCTGTGCGTGACCTATGGTAACTGCGACCGTTGGTACCACGGTAGTCGGTTGTGACCCACTACCGAGTTGGGATTCGGACGGTTCAACTTGTACTTCAAATTCCGGTAATTTTTCCTGCAAGACAGCACTTACGTGCGTTGCTCGGTGGTTTAATTGGCGGGGAGTGAGGTTCAGTTCTCGCATCAATCGAACATTTTTGTCAAGATTTTCGGGATCTTCATAGGCTTTCAATGTTTCGTTGAGTAAAGCTAACGATAGCTTGTCCATCCTCAAGGCTCGCTTTAGGGGGTTGGAATTGATTTGTTTGCACAGTTTTTGTTTACCGACGATGATTCCAGCCTGTGGTCCACCCAACAATTTATCGCCGGAAAACGTTATCAAATCTACACCTAAGTCAATGAGATGGTTGGGTTGAGGTTCTTCTGGTAGCCCAAATCGCTGCAAATCCGTTAGAGCACCGCTACCGAGGTCAAGTACAAGTGGAATGTCTTCTCGTCGCGCTAGTTTGATCAACTCGGACTCACTTACACTATGTGCAAACCCTTGAATCGAATAATTACTTGGATGCACTTTGAGTAACAATGCAGATTCTGGAGTGATGGCATTCTCGTAGTCTCTTAGCCAAGTTCTGTTGGTTGTTCCAACTTCGACGAGCTTGGTTTCGGAACGTGACATGAGCTCCGGAAGGCGAAAGCTTCCGCCAATCTCGATCAGTTCACCTCGCGACACAATTACTTCCTTGCCGTATGCAAGTGTGTTGAGAGCTATCCAAACTGCAGCTGCATTGTTGTTGACTATCACTGCTGACTCAGCACCCGTGAGGTGGCATAACCGCTCTCGAATTACCGCTTCCCGATCGCCGCGTTTTCCGCGTTTGAGGTCGTATTCCAGTGTTGTTGGCCACGTCGCCGCCGAGACAGATCGTTGAATTAGGTCAGGATCGAGCGTCGCGCGACCAAGGTTTGTATGAACCAAGACGCCGGTTAAATTGAACACTCTTTGATATCCGAGTTCACGATTTCTGCGTAACCAAGATGTAGCGCGATCCCGATACTCGTCCAAAGATAAATCTTGAGATTTCAAATCTGCTGATCTCAGTTCTTGCTGTATCGCACGTAACGCTTCAGTTACAGCAAGTCTACCCCAATCCGATATCAGTGATAGGAAATCTGGTGCACGGATTAATTTGTCGATGGAAGACAATCGCGGTGTAGGTTTCGATTGATTTGTCACCGTTGAAAGAGTCTTGGTATGGAGGAACTAGAAATTAAGTATTATTCTGATTACGGAGTGGGGTGGTTTAAATACTCGTGTGATACCAACAAGTGTTCAATCGGATCTCTTGGTCCCTCATTACGAGAGAATTCGGTGCATCAAGATCGAGTCTTATCTATCAACCCTATTGATGGCTATGTATTTGTTGTTGGCTAGTGTGTGATCACGTACTTCAAGCACCACATATCAAAAAAACTAGGTGAAGTGTCGACTCAGAGGATTGCTGTGCATTTCAAAGTTTTTAGATGACAGGTATTGGATCAAACAGTCGGTTTATTATACATAACAACAGTATATAAAAATGCTTGTTCTAGAATACTGCATGTTATATCGATTTCTTCACATGGTAATTACATAGAATTGGAATATAGGCCACTTGTCGCTTTGTATAGATATGTTGGGTTTGTAAATTGAGCATCATTGGAGTTTCCATATTAGGTATTTTCGTAGTCATGATTGGCTCGGGAGTACTGATGGGGGTGTGTCAACTCTCCTATAGTTCCGTACCGAAAGTACGGAATAACAGCAGAGACATCTCAACAGCACGGAACTATTGGACCGTTATTGTGCTAAACGTGGTTGCAATATTCGGTACCTACATTGGCGCAGTGTTGCTATTTTCGGAACACTTAATCAGTTCCGGACCTACGTACTGGTACGATGCCATTCTTGCGATTCTTATCTACGATTTTGCTTATTACTGGCTTCACCGCGTAATGCATACAAAGTTTCTAATGCGGTATTTGCATGGGTGGCATCATCGTTGTAGGCATCCAACAGCAATTGACGGTCTATATCAGAGACCGCATGAGACAGTACTCGCACTGTCTATGCTTATGGTTTGTGTTGCGTTAGTCGGTCCAGTGAGCGTGCCGTCGTTTGTGTTGGTGATTTTCATTCACACATTGATAAACATGTTGGATCATGCTAACTTACGAACAGGGATCGGTTGGTTGGACCACATAATGTATGCTCACGACTTGCATCACTCCAGTAGAAACGTTAACTTCGGTTTCACACCACTCTGGGACCATGTTTTTGGTACGACCCATAAACACGCTCAACACGAAAAACTAGACAATTTGTAAGATCTTTTAACGAACCCTAGTCCGTCTAGCTAAAAGGCACTGTCGTTACTTCGTTGACTTTTTCGTGTTTGAACGAGCAAACATCAATTTTCATGGTGCCCTTGTAACGGCAGTAGCTCGACAAACATCTTTCGTACTATGGGCTAAGCGTCGAGGTCTCGACAAAGAGCTAAAGAGTTGAATCTCTGTTATGTTGACGTTGCAAGCAGTTTTTGTTCTAGCGCTGTTTGAAGTAAAGCTAACACTCAAACTTTTTCGGACCAAGATATACCTTCTGCTCGCGAGCGCCGTGTGTATAGTCTTCTACGCACTCGTCGAATGGCAGTACATCTTCAGGGCGGCCGAATCAGCTAGCGTGGGCATCATGGCGCCGACATACTTAGCCACGACTCTAGGTCCGTACTTCTTGGCACTCTTTTGTCTCGCGATCGTTTTGCTCGCTTACGATCTTCGGGAAAGAGATCTTCGTAGTAGCATCAACGAAGTTTTGGAAGTCGTTCCAGCTTCTAATGTAACGGTCGTGTTTGGTCGGTTGTTGGGACTAGTCTTGTTGCTTGTCATTCCAGTCGTGGTCTTCGTTTTCGCGATTATTCTGTACGGTTCGATCGCAGAGGGTGCTGGTCTTGGCTATGGTAATCTCATTGAATTACACAGTACCGCCGCGTTCTTAGTCTGGGACCTAGTACCCAATCTCGCATTTTTTGGTTCTTTGGTCATATTTTTGTCTACGTTTATACGATCTAAAGCGACCGTTGTCCTAATCGCGCTGACAAGTCTTCTAGTCATTTTTTGGCTGTTTCTCCGGTTGCCGCTCGACGCATCCAGCTCTCTTGTTACCACTACAGGGGCGACACTGTTCCCATCGGAAATTGCTCCCCGTTTTGTTTCGGTCGAGATACTACTCAACCGGTCTTCCTTGTTGTTTTTCACCCTTGGATTTGTGGTATTAGCTGGATGTTGTTGGCAACGTCCTTTAACGAATCGCACTCGTTTCGCAGTTGTTGGTGTTTGTTCTTGCGTTTTTGGTAGTTTGATAATCGGTGGAGCATTGTTTCATCAGCAACTTAGCCAGCAGGAAATACAAAGATGGGTTCGCGCCCACGTTGCGTTGGAACTGAGTACATTTCCTGACGTAACCCACATACGAGGCAGTGTCGATATAGTCCCAAACCACAAAGTAGAGTTGGACCTGACCGTCAAATTGATCCCACCCGAGGACAACAGTCAAGATTACGTGGCTTTGTCGTTCAATCCGGGTTATCAAATTGACAAATTTTGGGTGGATGGCAATGAAATTGATGACTATAGCTTCGAACACGGAATCTTACGAATTCCTATCCTCACTCGAGATGGGAACGCCATACCTGTCAGAATTAAGGCTCGTGGTCGCCCTGATGCACGCTTTGCGTATTTAGATGCCGCTGTAAAAACTAAAGACATTACCGGTGCGAAGGTTCGGAACTTGTTTGCGATGGGTACGGCAAGCTTCATATTTCATCCTAGGTTTGTGGTTCTAACTTCAGGAATCAAGTGGTATCCGACGTCCGGAGCTGCAACCGGTGAAGACGAACTCGATACACGGCCGCGTGATCTCTTCATGGTTGATCTCAAAGTAACGGTACCAAAGGACTGGCTTGTCGCTGGCCCAGGGCATCGTGAATTGACCACAACAAACGACGCGAAAAAATTTGTTTATCGGATTGCACCAAAGAATCCGGTCCCCGAAATGACTGTAGTCAGTTCGAAATTTGAGCGAGCCAGTACGGTGGTGGAAGGTATTGAGTTTGAAGTGCTCTATTCGAAACTTCATCGACGCAGATTCAGTGACCTGAGAGAAATCGAAACGTCTCTCAAGACGCGTCTGTCGAGTTTCTTAGTCTATTGGGTCAACGTGGGACTCGTTTATCCTTATGAACGTTTTTCTCTTGTTGAAGTTCCAGCAGCGTTGCGCATATATGGTGGAGGGTGGAAAATGGATACGGTCATGGGACCTCCAGGTTTGATGTTGATGCGGGAATCGTCTCTACCAAACTCCAATGTATCCATTGTGGATGAGTTAAATTTTGATCACAATTCCGAACTTTTTAGACATGATGAATCACAACGATTGCAGAGGAGTTCAGCAGGAACGGATTTGTCTTCATATTTCAACAGCAACGTGTTTGGCGAACATCCAACAATCGGATTTACTAGGAACTTTGTTCACTACCAAACTTCAATCACTGGACCGGGCGCGCAAGAATTGAGTCAAGTTCTGGAGGACGTAGCTCAACGGCTAATTTTTGATCGAAGCATTTTTTGGGATGATCGAATTGATATTTACCCAAGCCGCGCCTTTATATTTGAGGTGGCTCTGAAGAATGCAAAGAGAAGTGTCTATGACCTATTTGACATGAATCGAAGGACACCCAGAAAGAGCCGAGAAGAGTTAGCGTTAGTGCGCCGAGGTAGTCAAACTGAAGTATGGAACGATTTTGAACAGTATTCATTAGGCAAACTTACATTCTCTCAAGCACCACTAAGATCATTTAGAGCCGTACGTATGAAATCCACAGCATTATCTCAGATCATGCTTAAGCTCTTAGGTAGACGGTCGACCGCCACGATATTAGGACTTCTAGTAAATACGTACAAAGGTGTCCCCTATGGTTACGATGATCTGGTAGCCGAGGCTAGAAAGGCTGAAGTTGACTTAGAAAACGTTCTTGGAGATTCGTTCACCTCGAAGGGACTGCCTGGTTTTATATTGGCTGAACCAACGATTAAACGGTTACCAGATTCAGAGTATGGTAAAGTTTTTCAAGCGAGTCTTATCGTTCACAACTCAGAACCATTTGATGGCTTCGCGACGGTGTCGTGGTTGCATGAAGGAGCAGGAGGTGGTCAGCGCGACGACACTAGGAAGGTATCAAAATCATTTTTAGTTCGCGGTAAGAAATCAGTGCGACTGAATGTGGTCAGCTACTCGTTTCCTAGACCGATTGACGTTGTATATGTTGAACCTTATTTGTCCTTAAATCGGGAAGCTGTTCGCATTGACATCCCAGAGACTTTTGACGTAGACACTATAGTAGACGAGCCTGCACAGCCTTATGTTGTCGACATTTCCTGGTCGCCCATTGATAGTCCTGAGATCATCGTCGACGATCTCGACACAGCATTTGAGACAGTGTATGAACGACCGCCTCTTACGACGATACCGGTTATTTCGTTCGTTCGTGATCTAATTGGCACTTCCTTCGTGGAAGAATGGGACCAAGGCATGCTACTGTATGTACCGGAACGTGGTGTTCCACCGCAGAAACAGAGATGGCTGCGTCGTATCCATGAAAATGCTTACGGAAAGTATCGTCATACATATACCTTTGTCTACAAAGGTAAGCGGGAACATCCGTCGTATGCCAAATTTACCACATCGCTACCCACATCTGGTCGTTGGCGTCTGGACTACCACATGCCGGTCGAGTTTTTAGATCCAAACGGTGCGGAGGCTCGCATTCAGTTGGTTCAAGGAAGAGAAATAGACTGGTACGAAAGATATCCACCTGGGTTGACCCAAATTTTGATAGCATATGGTGATGCAAGAGAAACGCACGAATTCGATGCACAAGCTGCCAAGTTTGGCTGGAACACCATTGGTGAGTTTGATGTTGACTCAACACACATTGAAGTCTGGATATCGGGTGCGTCCGACAAGAAGACAATCTATGCTGACGCAATTCGGTGGGTACCGCTAACGGAGGATTAACGACTTTAGAGTCGAAAGCGATTGACTTGCTGAATTTACAAGGGCATTCACCCAGAGGGAAAGAACTCCTAACATCTCAACATTAGAGATTTCGACTACGCTCCAAAATAGCTCGAAAGTACGAAAATTCATTGCGTGTTGAGAGTAGGGGGAGCATCTCAGTACAAGGCCTGTGCTGTCCGAACGTAAGTTGATAGCATCGTATCTAAACATTGAACGAATCGTTCTGCCGCAGTTTCATCGTAGATTAAAGTGTCCTCGTACATGTACGCGCGTTGTGCCTTCTCAAGTTGGAGGGCGTGTACGTTTTCGTCCGGATTACCGTGAGCTCGAGTGATGTACCCGCCTTTGAATCGACCGTCTACCACAGCGGAGTACTCAGATTCATTTGCAAACTCATGTACGGCTTCAGTTAGCCGGTGATCACAACTAGTCCCGTCAACAGTACCTATATTCAAAATTTTCAGCGTTCCTGAGAACAAAGAGGGTACTCGAGAGGGGATAGAGTGGGCATCCCATAGCAGCCCGAATCCAAATTTTTCCTTCATTTGAGCAAGTTCGGTACTGACCTTGTGATGATAGGGTTGCCAATATTGTTCTATACGCTCTTGTTTTTCGCTTTGGGAGACTGTCTTTCCTTCTAGGTAAATGTCCTCGCCACCGAAAGTCTTTGAAGGGCACAGTCCAGTGAACAATTGACCTTTATAGAGTTCCTCGTCCGTGGATGGTCGATTCAGATCGATAACGTATCTAGAGTAATTTGCAGAAATTACACTCGCACCCAGATTAGGTGCAAATTGGTACAGTCGTCGTACGTACCAATCAGTGTCCGGTAGCGCTAGTCCTAT
Organism: Gammaproteobacteria bacterium; assembly: GCA_009840305.1. Taxonomy (GTDB): domain Bacteria; phylum Pseudomonadota; class Gammaproteobacteria; order Pseudomonadales; family Azotimanducaceae; genus Bin55. The sequence goes on from VXNY01000030.1 coordinate 47,102, forward strand.
AGCGGTCATTCGCTCTTTCATACCGAGAGCCAGCTCACGTCCGTCGTGTGGTACGCTAACTAGGAGCGGTATACTTCCCTCGACGAAGTCGTAGACAGGAATCATTTTTTTAGTGAGGGTAAGATTGCACTAGCAACATCATTGAATGCGCCACATTTGATCTTTTCGGCTAGGGTTTCAATCTCTGGAGCGAGTGAGCGGTCAGTGGTATATAGAGGAGAGAATTTTCTTAAGGATTCGATGGTTATCTCGATTTTCTCCGATGACTTTAACGGTCGACGCAGCTCAATACCTTGCATTGCTGCTAACATTTCAATAGCAACAATGTACTCTGCGTTGTCGAGCATCTTGTGTAATCGTTGTGCTGCGAACGTTGCCATACTTACGTGATCTTCTTGATTAGCTGAAGTAGGAATACTGTCAACACTGGCAGGGTGGGCTCGTGATTTGTTCTCCGATGCGAGCGCAGCTGCAGTCACCTGTGCCATCATAAATCCAGAGTTCAAACCCCCATCACTAACAAGAAAGGGTGGCAAACCGCTAAGCGGTGGATCCATCATAAGCGCGATCCGTCGTTCTGAGATTGACCCGATCTCCGATATTGCCAGCGCGAGATTGTCCGCGACCAGCGCAACAGGCTCGGCGTGGAAGTTCCCACCTGACAGAATTGCGTCATCCTTCGCAAAAATAAGTGGATTGTCCGTCACTGCATTTGATTCGATTTCAAGGACCTCGGCCACGTGGCGCAATGTGTTGATACACGCTCCCAAGACTTGAGGTTGACACCTAATTGAGTAGGGATCTTGAACACGGTTGCAATCGAGGTGCGCAGTACGGATTTCACTTCCTCGAATCAATTTTCCGAGTACTTTGCTCACTTCAAGTTGTGAACTGTGCCCTCTGATTTGGTGAATACGCGAATCGAACGGCGTGTCACTTCCTTGAACGGCATCAGTTGACATGACGCCTGCGAGGATTGCCGCGGAGAGTACATTTTCAAATCGGAAGAGAGCCGTTAAACACAACGCGGTGGAGACTTGCGTCCCATTCAAAAGCGCGAGGCCTGCTTTTGGTCCAAACCGTATTGGCTTTAATCCTGCGGCGGCTAAGGCATCTGTTGCAGATTTGATCTCATTGTCGTGCGACACATTTCCTTCACCAATCAAAGCACTTGACATGTGCGCGAGGGGTGCCAAGTCTCCAGAAGCTCCAACGGAACCTTGGCTCGGAACAACCGGATAGATTTCATGTTCGATCAGCGCACATAACAATTCGACGAGTTGTACTCGCACGCCTGAGTACCCGCGTGCCAATGCTAAAACTTTCAACACCATACAGAGTCGAACGATGTCGTTAGCAAGAGGAGGTCCAACCCCGACAGCGTGTGAGCGGATCAGGTTTTCCTGGAGCATCTCTAGCTGGTGTAGCTCGATTGGCTTAGTTGCAAATTTCCCAAAGCCTGTGTTGATTCCGTAGGCTGTGGCTCCGGACGCGAGATATTTCTTTAAGTATTGGTAGGAACTTTCAACTCGTTGAATTGCATCTTGAGTGAGTTCCACTGACATTGGGGACTGCCATGCACTACGAAGTTGTTGTAGTGTCGTGGGTGTGTCACCAATTAGAAGCTTCATGGATTGGCTGTCCACTTCAGGTTGTTGGCATCATCGGTATTGTTAGATTATTTTCCTTTGCACATTCGCGCGCCTCGTCGTATCCTGCGTCGACGTGGCGCATTACGCCAATAGCTGGATCGTTCCAAAGCGCTCGTGCGATTCGTTGGTCTGCGTCTCCGGTACCATCACAAACTACAACTAGGCCGGCGTGTTGTGCGTATCCCATACCAACGCCGCCCCCGTGGTGAATCGAAACCCACGTTGCTCCACTTGCTACATTTAACATTGCGTTGAGAAAGGGCCAATCCGAGACAGCATCCGAGCCATCGCGCATGGCTTCAGTCTCTCGATTTGGGCTCGCCACGGAACCGCTGTCAAGATGATCTCGTCCGATAGCAATGGGAGCTTTGAGTTCACCACTTCGAACCATCTCGTTAAAGGCGAGACCTAATCGATGTCGCTGTCCTAGTCCGACCCAACAGATTCGTGCGGGTAGTCCTTGAAATTTAATTCGAGCTCGAGCTGCGTCCAACCAGTTGTGAAGGTGTGCATCGTCTGGGATCAGTTCCTTCACTTTCTGGTCAGTTTTATAGATGTCTTCGGGGTCACCAGAGAGAGCTACCCAGCGAAATGGTCCAATTCCACGACAGAAAAGGGGTCTCACATATGCGGGTACGAATCCCGGAAAATCAAAAGCATCCGCGACTCCGTAATCTTTGGCGACCTGACGAATGTTATTACCGTAGTCAAATGTCGGCGCTCCTGCACGGTGGAAATCCAGCATAGCTCGTACATGAACTGCAATGGATTCAGTAGCCGCTTTAGCTACTGCATTTGGATCACTCTGTCGCATTTCCTCCCAGTGTTCAACGGTCCAACCAGCGGGTAAATATCCGTTTGCTGGGTCATGTGCAGAGGTTTGATCAGTTACCGCATCAGGCAAAATGTTGCGCGCGACAATTTCCGGTAGTAGCTCAGCGGCGTTGCCAACGACGCCCACTGATATTGCCTTCTTCTGCAGTGTCGCTTCATGTATGAGGCGAAGTGCATCGTCGAGCGATTCCGCTTGTTGATCTAAGTATGCTGTCTGGAGTCTTTTCTCGATGCGGTCCTTTTGGCATTCAATGCCCAGTAATGATGCTCCTGCCATCGTTGCAGCAAGCGGTTGGGCACCGCCCATGCCACCGAGGCCAGCAGTTAGAATCCACTTACCTCGCAAATCGCCTCCGTAGTGTTGCCGTCCCAACTCAACGAAAGTCTCGTACGTCCCTTGGACAATTCCCTGACTTCCAATGTAGATCCACGAACCAGCCGTCATTTGACCAAACATCATCAATCCTTTTCGATCGAGTTCCCTAAAGTGATCCCAGGTCGACCAGGCAGGTACTAGATTGGCGTTGGCGATAAGCACTCGTGGTGCATCTGGATGAGTTTTTGCGACTCCGACAGGCTTCCCAGACTGGACGAGTAAAGTCTCGTCGCTTTCAAGCACTTTTAGCTGTTGTACGATCGCGTGGTAACAGTCCCAATTACGCGCTGCTTTTCCGATACCTCCATATACCACGAGCTCGTCAGGTCGCTCACCGACTTCGGGATCGAGATTGTTCATAAGCAACCTCAAAGGGGCTTCTGTTAACCAAGTCTTAGCTTGTAGTTGAGTTCCTTTGGGAGCTTTTATGGCTCGTTGCTTTGGATTTATCAAGAAAAAATCTCCGTTAAAACTGAATTTTCAAATTTGGAGTACCAATAGCGTCTTCACTCAATTCCATAGTCTGTGTACGCATTTGGCATACTCTTTTTCGAATTTCGATTTTGCGACGTGTCTTCCATCTCTTACTACCCACTTTCCTGATACCATCACCTGATCGATAGCATTGTGAATACCGCAAAATACTAGCGCATCTAGAATTGACTCAGCGTTGTGTCCGGCCAGTACGGGATTGTCTTCATTTAACGTGATTAAATCCGCGGGACTCCCCGGCGTGAGAGGTTTTCGCCAATGTCCACATGCTCGATTTCCACCGACAACAGCGTCTTGAAACAACGATTCACCGGTACGGGTACTAGGGTTTGTTGCGTATAAATTGCGCGATCGTAGCACTAATCGGTGTCCATATTCAAGCCATCGAAGTTCTTCAAAGGGATTAATTGATATCTGACTGTCGGATCCGACTGCAATTACTCCATTTAGCGCTTTCCAAACCGTCATAGGAAAAATTCCGTCGCCAAGATTTGCTTCCGTGGTTGGGCACAGACAGATCACAGCAGAGGTGTTAGCTAGACTAGCAAGTTCTTTCTCGTCCGTGTGTGTTGCGTGAATTAGGCACCAGTTATCTTCGATTTCGATATTGTCCAGTAACCATCGAAGGGGTTTTGCACCGTGTGTAGCAATGCACTCATCGACTTCTGCTGTTTGTTCAGCGATGTGTATGTGAATGGGACACTCTTCGTTCTTCGCCAAATTTGCGACATGCTCTAAAGAAGACTCGGAAACTGCCCTTAAGCTATGCAATCCCAACCCAACACTCATGCCAGGGTGTGAACTGTCATTAGCATAGCGGTAGTGGTCGACAAAGTCATCCAAATTTAATACGAACAACCTTTGTGTCGTGTTTAATTTGGATTGACCAAATCCCGCTCTTTCGTAAAGAATGGGTATATAAGTAAGACGAATACCAACATCGTGAGCTGCTTCAGACAGTACGTCAAACATGTTGTGTTCGTGGTGCTTGCCACTACCACTGTGATGGATGTAGTGAAACTCCGCCACTGAAGTGTATCCCGCAGCTAACATTTCGGCATATGCCTGTCTCGCGATGGCTTTGAGAGCGTCAGGATTAAGTTTTTTAGCCAATCGGTACATATTCTCGCGCCAACTCCAAAAGTCATCTTTATCGCTCGGACTCTTACGTTCGCCGTGCCCGGTCAGTGCGCGTTGAAACACATGGCTGTGTGCATTCGGAACACCTGGAATGAGGATATCGACTAGCTCGTCTTCAGATAATGGAGTTGTTGAAGCGTCCCAGCTTGAGATTTTTCCGTCTTCAATCTGTATTCGTACTTCGTCTTGCCAACTAGACTCTAAATACGCGCGTTTCGCGAAGAGGGCAGTCATAGAAAGGAAGAATGCATAAAGAAGACTATTTTAGGTTTGTGGTATGATTGTGGTTCGCGCAAACAATTTTCAGATCTATGCAAACTTGGGATCAATTATTTCTTGAAGTAAATATAGCAACAATGTGCTCTGGAAGCACTCCTTATGGTGCGATTTCCAACGGTGCACTAGCGATTTCGGATGGGCAAATCGCTTGGGTTGGTCCTGAGTCAGAACTTCAGTCTTACGACGCTAAGACCATCCATCGACTCGATGGACGTTGGCTCACGCCCGCTCTAATAGATTGTCACACGCATCTAGTGTTCGGAGGCGATCGAGCGATGGAATTTGAACAGCGTTTAAGTGGCGTATCTTACGAGGAAATTGCACGTGCAGGAGGGGGTATTCGATCGACCGTACGGGCCACTCGCAACGCTAGTCATTCCGTGTTATTAGACAGTGCAATGGAGCGAGTCGTTACGCTTATACGAGAAGGGGTCGCGACGGTAGAAGTTAAATCCGGTTACGGTCTCGATAGCAAAACCGAAATATCGATGTTGGAGGTTGCACAAGAGCTAGAACAGAGCTGTTCAGCAAGTATTGTGAAGACATTTCTTGGGGCACATGCGATTCCGGAAGAATTTCAGCACGACTCAGACTCATATATGGACTTCGTAATCAACGAAGCACTTCCATTAGCATACGAAAGACAGCTCGTAGACGCAGTGGATGCGTACTGTGAGAATATAGCGTTTTCCGCGCCTCAAGTAGCTAAGTTGTTCGAAAAAGCGAAATCTCTAAAAATTGATGTAAAACTACACGCCGACCAACTCAGCGACTGTGGTGGCGCGGAGTTAGCCGCTAGCTTCAACGCTCTGTCGGCTGATCATATCGAGTACACCACTGCCACAGGAGTCGAAGCACTCGCATCGTCGGGTACTGTTGCTGTGCTTCTACCAGGACCATTTTTGATACTTGGAGAAACTCAACTCCCTCCGATCGATGAATTACGTGCTAATAGGGTTCCGATAGCGATCGCAACAGATTGCAACCCGGGTTCTTCACCGCTGTGTTCAATAAGACTCGCGATGAATCTCGCAACAAGTTTGTTCAAACTAACACCAGAGGAGTGTTTAGCTGGAGTAACCCGAAATGCAGCGCAAGCCTTAGGGTTGTTAACTGATCGTGGTACGTTGGAGCTCGGTAAGCGCGCAGACTTGGTAGTGTGGAATATTTCACATCCACGTGACCTCAGCTATTGGGCAGGATTTAATCAACTTCACCGACTGTTTATAAACGGTGGAGTAGTCGACTGACGAAAGCGCTCGGGGACCCGAACTACCTTACGGATTCGTTCATGCCCGATAGGTTGTTTTGTATATCTTAGTTTTCGGACTAGAGAGCTACCTAATAATTTAGATTATCAAACACATTTCGATTTCACTCTTCTGTGTCAATTAGTGTCCATCGAATGGCGTCCGCGATGACATCTGCGCCGCGTTCATCTGATTTGTCGGATACCAGAACAATCACTTCTTCTGCTAACATATCAAATGTTCCAATGGAATGCCAGCCTGGTGACAAATTTGGTACATCGATTGTGTGATTTGTTGCTGTCGAACTGTTCTGAACTTCAATATACAACGGTCCATCACGCTTGGACGAACCGGTAGAGCTACTTGATCTAACAAGCTCATATTCTTCATTGAAATGTCCTTTCGGCAAAAAATATTCCAATTCCCAATTACCTGCAGAGGGCAGTTTAGTATTAAATTTCGCAAATGAGAGTCCATCTCCTCTATCCGCGATCGCAAACGTTCGCCGGTAAGTTCCAAACGCGGTCGGATCTGTCCAGCGAGACCAACCTTGAAATCGCCAACGATCAAACATCGAATATTTTGGTAGTCCTTGATCCATAAGGATTTCCTCTTTGCCCAAAAATCTACGAAAGAAATCAAGAAATACGTTGCTTCGATCAGATGTCCTATCGAGTTCGACGATGGAAAAACCTGGATCCAGATCATCAACCGTGATCGACCTATTCATAGCATCTTCGATCTGTTCGATTACGACAATCGACTTAATTAACGGGTCGGCATCGGGTACAAATTCCAACTCACTTAATCGATCGGATTCTGGCATGTCGACGCGCAGATTCATTCGGTTAAGTGAGAGATATGGTTTCACCCAAATATATTCCACTGGGTTTGCACTCTCAATTACTATTTGCAGAGATTGATTCGCTCCAACCAACACTGGGTGAAAGGTGAAGGATGGACCTGTGCGTCCAAATCGGTCCTTTCCATTTTGGTACGTCAGCGACAGTTTTACCGGTCCGGATACCGATTCTCTGTTTTCAAGAACGAAGTCAGATTCGTACTGGGGTTGTTCATCACCTGCCAATTGTCTTGAAGTTGGATTGGAGACTAGAAAACCTGGCAATTTTTGCGAACCAATCATACCACCAGCTAATTCTGAGAGTTTTACACCATGATCCCCCATCACGGCGTCAAACTCTGTAAATGTAAGCGTTTTCCCACGAAATCGACTAATCACATCCGCAACAAAGGGTCCGATGTTATTTCTTCCAAGCGCATCTTGTACGAGCCGCGCGAGCTGTTGTGAGCGAAATTTCAACGCGCGCAATTTCAGTTTGCTGTTTTTTGTACCCACTGTGTCGAACACACCGATTGTTGCTACGGCGTCCCAAACTTCGGGCGCATTATGAATAACCATCTGCTTCTTTTGCATTTCCTCTGAAGTGTTCCATCGAGATCGTCCTTGACGAATGGATCTTAAACGTTGTATGGGATCTACACTGCTTAAATTCAAAATTTTTCTGTTGAGCGAAGTGTGGAGGTCAAATCTGGTATCTGCTCTGCGGTCCATACTTCTAATTAGAAAGTCGATGAGAGCGTTGAGGACGCTCGCACCGTCTCCCGTTGCACTGGTTTGTTGGATGGATGAGCTACGAAAAAATCCTGTGTGATAGTTGCTTTCAAACATTGGATCGTCTAGGTAACGTGTCATCGAATTTAGCTCGAAACCTATGAACCTTTGTTCGCTCATCTTGTATTGCTCCATGATCTCTTCGCGCGTACCTTCAAAAATCAAATCCACTCTAGTTGTTGGTAATGTTGATTCTCTAATCATGGTGAGACCGGGTGGATGCATTACCGTATCCATCTCGAATCCTCCACCGAAAACACGGAGAGTTGAAGGTACTTCTACTAATGTAAGCGCTCCATAAGGATATTCCAACCCCAAGTTACGCAAACTATTGAGGGAACCTGATACTCTTTCCTGAATTTGATCTGCTGGGTTGCCCGAGAACCATTCAAATTTTCGTCGATGCATCTTCGCATACAGACACTCAAACGAAATTCCTTCAACTTCGACTGAAGCTGACTTAAACCTAGAACTCACTAAAGCAAATTCTGGAATTGGACTGGATTGCTCGAAACGAAACACGCTTCGTTTGCCATCGTCCAAAGTCTCGCGTTTCGCTGGTCCTGCTACAAGCCAATGACGCGGAACGGACACATCAATTTTGAGCGTGAAGAAGTCTCTTTTGCGCAGTTCCCATGCATCTTCGTTTGTCGCAGTACCAGAAGTAGGGTACCATTTAATACCTGGTGAGAGCACCACAAAATTCGAATGAAAGATGGCGTTTTCCGTTCCAAGTTGCCGCAACTGTCGCACGTCTGGTCCAACGATTTTGGACAGAGTATCGACGGTATCCAGATAGGCGAATCGACTGTTGGGTCGACCTGTCGCAAATATCTCGAGTTCGTTTAAATCGGAGTTGAAGTAGTGCTGGGGAATCTTCAGCAAACCGTGTTCAAATTTTTGATCGGTTACCCTTTCACCGGCCACTGCTAAACGTGAAATCTTGTAGTCTGGATTAAGTGAAAACAGTATGAAATCTACGTCTTGGGTAACGTCGACGCTCACATCTAACTTGAGATCAATCGTTAGTGCTCGACCGGGTTTGATTACAACACTGCCTCGAATCTCATGCACATTGGGAAAAGCACTTGGGTTAAAGTGTTCGTCGTGTGTCTGAACCCATCGTTGAATTTGATTGTTTTGGAGAGCTTGCACGCCAAACATGGTGCCAATAACGATCAGCCCAAAACAGAAAGCAAGACTCCCGATAACCAGATGCCTAAACCTAGTTGGTGTCACTCGCGTCGCGAAACTAGAAGCCCATTGCAACATACCAATAGACATAGCAATGAGTGCAATTCGATTAAATAGGGTTGCTGGTGTAAAAATTTCTGGTGTTAATTCAGTAGGGAATAGAACATTTCCAGTAACGGTCTGAATTGGCTTGGAGAGGTGGAGAGGCAAACGACTATTAATCCAAAAAACCGCGATAAGACCACTTAGGGTGAGAATTAGAGCTAGCAGTCGAGATTTGAACAACATTGAAAATAGAACTACCAAACTTCCGAAGAATAGGAAATTCGGAAAGATATCAAGAAAGACAAACGAGACTACACTCCAAAATTCGACCGGTTCTCCAAACTTGATCGAAAATACATCGGCGATCATCCCATATGTCATGATCGAAACGAGGAACGCGAGCATGGGGATGGCTACCGATATCGAAACACCCAACAAGCGCCCAGTTAAGAGTTCAAAGTTGCTCACAGGTTTGGAGCTCACAACTTCGTGGATCCGAGTGACTTCATCGCGTTTCACTTGATCGAAAGTCAGTAGTAAGATCCCACCGCAGAACAAAGCAAGAAAGCTCCCGCTCAGTAAAGACATAACGTACCGGGGACTTATCACACTAAACATCGGAACTTCCGTCCCTTCCTGCATGTGGGTTATGGTCACAGCCAAAAAATAACTTGCACTTATCAACAGCGCGCCGCAAAAGCAGACATGGGTACGTAATAGTCTTCGAAGCGTACGCATTTCATGTACCGTTGCGTGCCAAACGTTCTGTCCGTTCATGTACACTGTACCTCGGTTCGTGTTTGGACCTCTAAAGAGATCCCTCGGAAATTAACAATAAAAACACATTTGTTCAATATTACAAACACGGGTGGATCGTCAGATTTATTCATTTCTCGCTTGCCCGATCACTCCTCGGTTTCCACCGGTGTCCATCGAATTGCGTCCGCGAGCACATACATGTGTGACTTGTCCGTTTTATTTGAGACGAGCACATCGACACCGTTTTCTGTTAAGTCAAAGCTTCCTACAGTTTGCCATCCAGGACTTAGATTAGATGCTTCTAATGTTGTCGCTATTGAGTTTGTTCCATTTAGAACCGTGAGGTGGAAAGTTCCCATTGGGTGTGGTGAGGTCATAGAAAATGTGCTAACTGAAACAGTGGGATCGTATTCCGAACTATGCTTTACGTCTTCGAAAAAGTGTCCTTTTGGGAGAAAATATTCCAACTGCCACGAACCAGTCTGCGGTAAAGTTGTGGAGAATTTAGCAACAGCCGACCCATTGCCAGCTTCCGATATGGCAAACGTTCGTCGATAAATTCCAAAGGCGGTTGGATCAGTCCAGCGCGACCAGATCCTAGTCTTCGGGCGATAACTCAATTGATATACCATGAGTCCGTGGTCTTGGGGAGCATCGATTTCACCCATGAGCTTGCGGGCAAAGTCGCTGACATCTCTAAATAGCCCAAAAATGCTACGATCGTCCACTATGGAGAATCCTTGATCAAGATCATCAACGGTGATCGAGGAGGTTAAACTACTTGGTTGAGTTACCACTTCCACCGATTTTAAAATGGGTACGTCACCTTGAACGTACTCCCAATTTTGCGATTCCCGCGACTGGGGTAAGTCTAACCGAATGTTCATGTGGTTGAGTGAAAGGTAAGGTTTTATATTGACGTGTCTAACCGGATTTAAGGTTTCAAATGAAATTTCAACTGACTGATTTCGTTCCACCACCATGGTTTGTAAATCGAACGTTTGTGTACCACCATATAAAAATGGTAGTGTTACAGCTAGTTTAACAGGACCGGATACGGGTTCACCGTTTTTCAGCAAGAAGGTAGTTTCGAATTTAGTCGTATCTTCAATAACTCGTTTCTGAGTTGTCAGATTACTTCCAATAAACCCAGGTAACCCAGCTGTACGCGTTAAATCACCTCCTAATTCATCCAATTCAACACCATGCTCCTCAAAGAGCGCAATGAACTCTGACAGCTCAAAACTCCTTCCACGAAAACGGTTCAACAAATCCAAACCGATTTGCGCAAGTTTCTCTGTTCCTATAGTGTCTCGCATGAGCTCCACTAGACGATGAGAACGTAATCGTATCGCCCGCGCGGCTTGGGCATCGTTCTCACTGAACGCAGAGTCGTACAAGCTCGTCTCTTTTACGGTATCCCAAACTATTGGTGTATTCAGGAATGTATGTTTTTTCTTCTGTATTTCATCAAATTTCGTATGAAAACCTTCCCGAAGATGAAATCTCAGAAACTCTATCGGTTTGACACGGGCTATGTTCACTATATTCCGATTTATTGCGAGTTGAAAATCGAAACTTGCTTCAGTGTTTGGAAACAGTGCTTCTATTAAGTGCTCCAAGAAGTTGTTTAGTGCGAGTGCTCCCTCCTGAGTCGCATGGGTTTGATCCAAGATTAAGCTTCGAAAGAAACCGAGATTTACGTTACTCTCAAACATTGGATGTTGTAGATACTGAGATATAGCCTGAAACTGCCAATCGATCCAGACATCTTCGTCCATGTTGTATTGCACGAAGTTCTTTTTTCGACGCCTGTCAATCAGAGAATTCACTGATATCGTTGGTAGCGTGGATTCTCGAATCATCACTAGTCCCGCGGGGCTCATCACGGAGTCCATACGGTACCCACCACCGAACACACGAAGTGTCGAAGGCACTTCCACTAAAGCAAAAGTATCGTAGGGGTATTGAAATCCGTGAGATCGTACGCTCTGAACGATTGCTTGCAGTCGTTCATGAGTGTTGTTATTCGTTGGTGCGAGTGCTTCAAAAGTGTGGCGATGCGCTCGACTATACAAGACCTCAAAAACGATTCCCTCTACTTCAATCGCCGCAGACTCAAACTTTGAACCAACCAGCGCGAATTCTGGGAGAGGATTGGTTTGCCGGAACTGGTATGTCGTTCCTCTGGCACTTGCTAACGATTCTCGCTTGGCTGGTCCAGCGACTATCCAGTCTTGTGGTACTGAGACTGCAATGTCGAGGGTAAAGAAATCCTTTTCTCGATGTTCCCAGTTATGCTCGTTTGTTGCGGTTCCTGATGTAGGGTACCACTTGATTCCTGGGAGAAGTGCCACAAACTCTGACCGAAAGATGAAATTTTCGGTACCAAGTTGCCGTAACTGTCGAACGTCTGGGCCAACTATTTGAGATAGCGTAGCACGGGAGTCCAGATACGCGAAACGCTTGTTGGGGCGGCCCGTGGCCGCGAATTTTATTTCATTCGTACCCACAGTGAAATGGTGCTGAGGAATCTTCAATAAACCATGCTGAAATTCCCGGTCGCTTACGTCTGTACCAGCTACCGAAAGATGAGAAATTTTGTAACCAGGATTTAAAGAAAACAGTACGAAGTCAACATCCTGATTGGCTTCGAATCTCACATCTAAAGTTAGATCCAGCACTAGTGTTCGACCAGGCTTGATCTCGACGGTTCCGCGAATCGCTAGTACATCAGGAAACGCAGTCGGTTTGAAATGTTCGTTGTGTACTTTAACCCATTCGTTGATTCGATTGTGTTCAAAAATTTGCACGATGAACAAAGTAACAATTAACAACACTCCACCACAAAACGAAGCACTACCCAGCAACAAATCGTTCGACCGAGCAGTAGTTTCTCGCATATCGAGAATGGAAGCCCAGTATAGAAAGCCGATTGCCATTAATAGAAGAGCTAGTCGATTAATCACAATCACCGGTGTGAATAGTGTCGGTATGAGCTCAGACGGGAACAGCGCGCTACCAACAACAGTTTGCAATGGTCTAGATACTTCTAGAGAGAACCTGCTATTTAACCAAAAAACGCCGCCGACGCAGCACAGAGCAATAATCAGGGATAACAACCTTGATTTGAAGGCAGAACACAGGAGGATCAATAAGCTTCCGAAGAACAAAAAATTTGGAACGATGTCAAATACAGCGAACGAAACCACGCTCCAAATTTCCACTGGTTCGCCAACTTGAAATGAAAAAGTCTCGGCTACTATCCCGTAGGCGACGACAGAAACAAGAAAAAACATAGCAGGGATGATCAACGATACTACTGTGCCAATCAAACGACCCAGGAAGAGTTCGAAATTGCTGATCGGTTTAGAGTGGATGACTTCTTGCACAAGATTGATTTCGTCTCGTTTGACCTGATCAAAAGTTAGCAGCAACACCCCGATACAAAACAGCGCTAGAAAACTTCCGCCCAACAGAGACATAACGTAGCGTGGACTGATCACACCAAGCATCGCGATACGAACCGCATCAAGCACATGACTGAGTGACACAATCAAAAAGAAAAATGCACATAAGACTAGCGCAACCCAAATGAAGACATGCGTACGTATTAGTCTTCGATGACCGCGCATTTCATGTCGCGCGATACACCACACAATCTGGGTATTCATAGTGCTAGAGTATAAATTACTAGAAGATACCTAGTACTACGTAAGAGTTTCTGAGATGGTCGGAATTTCCGTGGGAAATTGACTGAAACAGAATGAGAAAACGACTTACATCAAAGAGATCACAAAGTACGTTTTTTTAGATGTTCTAATTCACCATGCAGATCAAACAGCCAAATATTGTCGATTTCGTCTGTTTATTGACTTGACTCTTGCGGATCAACCGGAGTCCAGCGAATCGCATCTGCAACCACATAAGTCCAACTTGGGTCTGTTTTGTTAGAAATCAGAACATCGACTTCTGCATCAGTTATGTCGAAGGTTTCAATCGTGTGCCAGCCGGTAGTTAACTCCGGTACATCCACCGAGTGTGATGATTGCTTCGAACCATTGCGAACTTCGAGATATGCGGTCCCTTTCCGAATACCCGTTGACACTTGCGACGAGCTGCCTCTGAAAGAAACGCGTTCATTGAAAAATCCTTCCGGTCTGTAGTACTCTAGTCGCCATTCGCCAAGTTTTGGTAACTCCGTGGAAAACTGGGCAAACGCTAAGCCATCCCCTCTATTCGACATCGTAAAAGTACGTCGATATTTTCCATAAGCAGTGGGATCTGTCGTGCGCAACCAGGTTCCATCGCGTACGAATTCGTCCTGTTCCCAATCATATACCGGTAATCCTTGATCCATCTGAAGCTCTGGGAGATCAAAAATTCGTTGTATAGATTGGATAAATGCATTGTTGAGCGTACTAGTACGACGATCATCTACTATCGAGAATCCAGGGTCAAGATCATCAATGGTAATCGAAGAACTATCGTTTGTTATTGCTCCTCGTTCTTCAATCGATTTAACAAACGGGTCTTCCCCTCGAACAAATTCAAGTGCTTGAAATTCTTCGGAAGATGGCAGATCCACTCGAATGTTCATACGGTTGAGTGAGAGATAGGGTTCCACCCAAACGTGTTGGACTGGATTCACACTTTCGATTACCACATATAGAGTTTGATTTGCCTCTACCAATATCGGGGATAGCGTATGAGAAGGAAACTTGCCCCAGTAATTGTAGTACTTCAACCCAAGTCTGACTGGACCTGATACAGGTTCCCCATTTTGTAGAAATAGAGAAGTCTCGAATTTAGTTTGTTCATCAAGTAACAATGTTTGCGAAGATGGATCGGACACTGTAAACCCGGGCAGTCCAGCACCGTCAAGCAAATCTCCGCCCAATTCAGATGAAGTTACTCCGTGTTCCTGCAGCAGGTTAAAGAATTCTTCGAAGACGATGTTCTTTCCTTGAAATTTTTGCGACAGATCTACCAATATTGGCTCTAGTGTATCAGTTCCGCTGACATCAAGAAAGTACCGAGCGATCTGCTCGGTACGTGTTCTAAGCGCACGCATTTGATTGATGCTGTTCTCTTTCGACATTGGAGTGTTCAAGCTAATAGTTTCCACTAAATTCCAAACTTCGGGCGCGTCATAAAATGCTTGCTTGAGCTCATGCATTTTGCTCGGTACGTCTTGAAAATCACGAGTAATATTTGATACCAAAAGGGCGAGGGGATTAACACTTGCTAAGTTCAGTACCTCTCGGTCTAACGCGATGTAAAAGTCGAAATGTGAAACGCTTCCAGGGACTAAAGATTCAGCAAAGAAGTCCAAAAACATTTTGAGTGTTTGTGCTCTTTCACCTGTCGCGCCTGTTTGATGCCCCAGAGTATTTCGGAAAAAAGCGAAATCAATGTTGCTCTCAAAAGTAGGCTGCTTTAAATAGCTCCATATTGTTCCGAATTGCCATTCGATCCAATCTTGCATTGTGAAATCCGGTCGTTTCAACATCTCTTCGCGATTGAAATCAATCAGCGATTCAATCGAAATTGTGGGCAATGTTGACTCTCGGATCATCACCATGCCTGGAGGACACATCACCGTATCCATTGTCACTCCTCCGCCGAATACTCGCAACGTAGAAGGTACTT
The DNA here is from genome assembly GCA_009840305.1 of Gammaproteobacteria bacterium. Taxonomy (GTDB): domain Bacteria; phylum Pseudomonadota; class Gammaproteobacteria; order Pseudomonadales; family Azotimanducaceae; genus Bin55. Next base: position 62,408 of record VXNY01000030.1, read on the forward strand.
CTACCACGGTGAATGACGAGTATGGATAGCTCAGTCCATGGGTTTGAAATTTTTCAACATACCATCGACTAACTGTTGAGCGAATGTGATCTACAATTTGTACAAAGTGCTCAAAAGTTTTTCGGTGCTTGTAGTTGTACAAGATTTCGAAAGTGATTCCATCCACTTCGATGGATCCGGATTTAAACCGTGATCCAATTAAGGCGAATTCGGGGAGCGGACTGGACTGCTGAAAACTATACGTTGTACGCTTTGTATCGTCTGACGACTCTCGTTTCGCAGGTCCCGCGACGAGCCAGTTTTTCGGTACGACAACGTCAATGTCGAGCGTAAAGAAATCTCTTTCTCGAGTTTCCCAAGCATCTTCATTCGTAGCTGTTCCCGATGTCGGATACCACTTGATACCTGGTACTAGTGCAACAAACTCGGGACGGTAGATGAAGTTCTCAGTTCCCAGCTGTCGTAATTGTCGAACATCTAGACCAGAAATTTCCGAGAGTGTGGCTACTGAGTCCAGATAGGCGAATCGTCCGTCCGGACGTCCTTTCGCAGAAATCTTGAGTTCGTTAGTGCCCGGCGAAAAGTACGTTGAGGGTATCTTCAGCAATCCATTTTGAAAATCACCATCTTCAACTTTTACACCACCTACCGCTAATTTTGAAATCTTGTAGCCGGGATTCAGCGAAAACAGTACGAAACCACTGTCTTGAAGAGTGTCAAGACTAACATCCAACGTAAGATCTATAGAAAGCAATTGACCTGGCTTGATATCAACGAGACCCCGAATCTCTTGCACATCCGGAAAAGACCTGGGGAGGAAATTTTGGTCGTGCACGCGGATCCAATGGTCGATATGTCTGTTTTCCCAGGACTGTAAACCAAACATCACCGCAATGATTAATACTCCGATGCAAGTGAACAGCCCACCCAACATTAGGTCTCTGGATCTCGATGAGGTAATTCGTGAGCTGAAGCAGGAGACCCAGCACAATAGTCCGACTGACACTAATAACAGAGAAATTCGATTGAACAGAGTGACTGGCGTGAAGAGTGTCGGTGTCAGTTCGGATGGAAAAAGCACATTACCGGACACGGTTTGCAATGGTTTCGAGACGTCGAGCGAAATCCTGCTGTTCAACCAGAACACCAAAACCAGAAAAGAGAACGTCATAAACAAAGCTATAAGTCTAGATTTGAACAACGAAGCAAAGAGGAGTACCAAGCTTCCAAAGAAAAGAAAATTGGGAAAGATGTCAAGAATAACGAACGAAATCACGCTCCACAACTCGACTGGTTCACCAAATGGAATTGAGAATGTCTCTGCAATTATCCCGTAGGTCAACATTGAAAAGAGCACGAAAAGCATGGGGATGGCCATCATTAATGAGACACCCGTTAATCTTCCAAGGAAGAGTTCGAAATTGCGCAAGGGCTTCGAGCCAACCACTTCGTGAATGCGATTCATTTCATCTCGTTTGATCTGATCGAAAGTGAGTAGTAAGACTCCGATGCAAAACAAACCGATAAAACTCCCGCCTAATAACGACAAAATGTATCGCGGACTAATGATTCCAAGCATGGGCAGATCGGTAGCACTATACATGTGGGTGAGAGTTACTGTTACGAAGTAAGCTGCACAGATTAACACGGCTGTCCAAATGAAGACGTGGGTACGTAGTAATCTTTGAAGAGCGCGCATCTCGTGAATGGCAATACTCCAAATAAGTTGTCCGTTCATTTCACCTCAGCCTCTTAAGTAGTAAAAAACGGTCGTGTGCGTGGCCTTACAAGTGGGATGCATCTTGAAACACGCGGCATGGGGGTGTCGAAGGTTTGAGTTTACCAATCGAATCAACCAACTTTCGGCCATCTCTAACTCCGACGAGAAAGGGACATAAATCTCGGTCCCGATAGATTATCTATGCACAAGTTGTGCCGATATCGGAATATTTAACCCTACAAATTCGACTTATTTTGAGAAGTAAAAAGGAGTAGCTGAGGTTCAATAAAGAGTTTCTCAACTGGTTAAATGTTGCAATGGTTTGTTATCTATCAGCACCATTGAATACTCAGTCTTCATCCGGTTCGACAAACGACATGGCGTGATCAAATGCGATTTTTCCTATGGTGATGCCGATGAGTCGTC
>VXNY01000018.1 GCA_009840305.1 Gammaproteobacteria bacterium
GACGTGGGGGCCGGGGGGGGGCCCGGGGGTGGTGTGGAGGGGGCGGTGGGGGTTCGGGAGATGGTCGCGGCCAGGGTGGTTCGGGATCGAGTGGGGGAAGTAATGCTCGGAGCAGAATTCCCGTGTCAGCGGTTCGGATCTTGCCGATTGTCGATCGGAACAATTGTTATCGGCTTAGCTTCTTGGCGGAGACTGATGGAGTCACAAGTTTATTTCTTGAAGAGGCGGGCGACTCGTCAGTTATCGCACGCGACGATGTTCGGGCGGTTGATAACGGAGTGTCGCTTGATCGTGTGCGCGTAACCAAGGGTCGACGAACTAGCGTTGACATAACGGCAGACGGTCCCATTGATGGGCGAGCTTGGCGCCTGTCTGCAATAGCGTCAGACGAGGGGAACTCGTCGTGAAGTTCGACCCTGGCAAGGCTTGGCCTCATCCTGTCCTCAGGCCGCCGAGTTATGGTGACGATTATCCAAACGCCGAGTTTGAAGTCGAAATTGAGGTTGAGCGCACGAAGAAGAGCACCGCAGTGGAAGTGTCAGCACGGTTTGAGCTGAGCGAACCAAGCCTCCTCCGAATTCTAGGGCAAGGCAAGGCGCAGTTCGCACTATTGATCAGGTCTCCACAGACCCATTTCCGGGAACTGCTTAAGTCCCGTCAGCGCGATGTTAGACGCTCTTTTTTGGCCGGAGCGCTATCGGGTCGGGTGGAGTTGGCGCCGTTCCTGATTTGTGAACAGCCACTTCGAGGATTTCAAGCGGAGGGCTGGCACTCGGACTTCTCCGGACGAGAATTCGACATTGATCCGGGCTCCGTGCTCGCAGAGGATGTTTCGAAGGACTACTGGATCGATACAACTGACGAAGCACCACTCGGCTCTATCTTTGGACACAAGTACCGCTCGGATCTCCCAAATGGGCGTTGGGAATATGAACTCGCTGACGATCGAGTTTGGATAGTAATGTCGAATTCGGATGCCCAGCAATATCGAGCCGCGCGGGAACAAGCGGACAATCAGCCTGATGGGCAGTACCTCATGAACGGCCTCTACCTACCAGCACTGATAGCAGTACTGAACGATGTTGACCGAAATGCAGAAGAGTACGAGGACTATCGATGGTTTTCTTCGCTTGGTCAGCGTCTCGAAGCTATAGGATGTCCTCATCTCGGTAAAGAAAATGCGAATCGGGCGATCGACGCACAAAAGCTGCTCGATTCACCGTTTCTGAGAATGCCATTGATTGCTCGTGCTGGCTTGGACGGCTCCTGATGCGCCTTCGCTACTGTACCGTTGATTCGCTGGAGAACCTCAGGCGTACTGTCCCTGAAAGGCTCGATTGGTACTACGCTCCGCAAGCTTCTTCGCTTCCGATGTCACTTGGCGGTTTTAGGGAAGCGTCGTTGCAAGCACCAGAGCTGGCGAACAAACTCGCGTTGACAGCCAAGCAACCTTCGACAACAGACGCTGCAAATGCTCTTGCTGTATATGGCTCGTTGCGAGACTTGACCCCACATCAAGCTTCAATTGAGCGGCTGTGGGTATACCTGTGCCATTTCGACTGCCCCCAATACGTATCGGTCCGATGGTTGACGAGTGGACTGGATAACGATGAGCTTGCGACACGGGAAATTCGAAATCACTTTTTTGCGACTGGGAATCGAGGGGTGATTCGGGACAACGGCATTTCGCGTTTGTGGTGGTTGGGAAAAGTCGCACACGAAGTTGATCCGGATAATCCGGAACAATTTTTGGAATTGCTTCTACATCGCCAAGATGTGCGATCGGCACTGATAGAGCGACCGTCGGTTTCGATGAACCGTCGCGTTCTGCGCGCGATCTACGAGGTCATGAGGGAGCACTGGAATAACGGGGGTACGTTATTTGAACGCAAGATCTTTCGAAACTGGATGATCGCCTTGAACCGCAGGGGTGGGGTCATTCTGTTGGATGCGCTGCCCGACGCAGCTCTTGACCGGCTGTTACGAGACGAAGCGGAGATTGCTGTCGATCAGGCTGGAGGGAAGTGATCTGCAGTGGCGGACAACCTGAGTCCTGAGGCTCGATCACGCTGCATGTCGAGGATCCGCTCGCGGGACATGAAACCAGAATTAGCTGTCCGCTCGATGGTGCATTCCCTTGGGTTTCGATTTCGATTGCACCGCAAGGGTATGCCAGGTCGGCCTGATCTGGTCTTGCCGCGACACCGCAAGGTAATCTTTGTTCATGGTTGCTTCTGGCATTGGCATCCAGAACCAAATTGTCCGATTGCTGGATTGCCAAAGTCAAATCTTTCGTACTGGAGACCAAAGCTCGCGCGTACGCGAGTTCGGGATCAACGAAACATCACTGCTCTTACATCGACAGGGTGGCGCGTGTTGACCGTGTGGGAGTGTCAATTGAGACAACCTGGTGCAGTGTTATTTGAACTTTGTCGGTTCCTTGACGAATGACCGCGATGAGTATTGCCATGATTTGTAAAAAGAAGATGTTCGGGACACTCCATGTACTGGAGCAACTCCTTGATAAACGCAGTTCCTCTCATGGAGGCCAAGCTTAGTTGTAGGGTGGCCATGCCCCTGCATATGTCAGCTGTGATTGTCTCGCGGTTCTGTAACGCCGAGTCTGGTCCACGTGCGCAATACGGAGTGAATCCATTGGTCCACCATCCGCTTGAATCCGCGCTTGCCTTTCGCCGGTGCGCCGACAGCTGATTTCGCGCCAGGATCGACTAACCGCCGTCTGATCTAGAAATTGGGCCAACGCCCAATTGCCCAGTTCGCCAGGTCTTTCGTTCTTTTGCGAATGGTCGAAGCTTCCCACTTGTCATATCTTCCATGGACTTCCTTAACGGATCGAAACTGCGTTTCTTCCACTAAGAAACTGGAAGCTTCTGCGAAGTTTTTCGAGCCCTTAAGTGAGTTCAGGGGTTTGGAGAGAGGCACCAGGTTACCCCATACGTGGACCAGCTTCTCGTGCTCTTCTGCCGAAATTACTTGGCGCCAGTCTCCTGATCGATGTTGCGGCATTATGTGATCCACCGTAACATCTGGAAGAGTGGCTGCAGGCTCGCGAGTCTGGTGCTGCAGGTGCCATTCATATTCTGTCAGGACATATTTGCAAATTTTTCTGGAATACAAATTGTTTTTTGCAATGTTCTTGGCTGTGTCCTCGTCCCCGGGAAATTGAATTGTTGAGGTTTGTAGATGTGGTGATAGAGCCCGAACATTGCCTTTGCACCGTCCCCACAATTGCTTAAAGACTGAATGAAGACCTGTAGGTTCGAAGCCGGCGAAGGCTCGTCTAACCAGAAAACTCTCTATTGTCCTGCACGCCAACACAGCATCATCTTCCGATATGTGGTCATCAATATGCTGTCGTATCAGCTGCATAAAGAAGGGATATGTGACCGCAGGCAGCGGAATGTTTCTGATCTTTAATACCCATTGCCAGAAGTCTTTTCCAATATTGGTGGGTTTGTCCCCGGAGTGCAATGCCAAATATGGTTCAATGTACAAATGAAGATCTTCAACGATGAGTTCAGCCTTATCAAGCCCGTCAGTATTATTGGTCAACTCATCCCAATATTTTCGCAAGTGTACAAACAGCCGGTTCTTGGCTGCGCCCTGATCGTGAACCAAACAATATGGAAAAAAGAAGTTATCTTCTTGACGTTGACGAAAGGAGATATCGCGGTCGCCTGCAGAGCCAAGCAGTGCCTTCTCAAAAGGGTCCCACTTGTGATCAAACAAATGCACGGCTTCCTGTACATCAGAAACTGATTGAAATACCTCATTTCGAACAAGGTCAATTACACGCAACAAACGGCCTGCCGTGTTCAATCGATCGAAAACTTGATTTGCGTCATGTGACTTTGTCAGAATGATCTGCACAACTTCCAGCTTATCAAAAAAGCTGTCCTTAAGCTGTTCAAATTTCTCTTTTTCATTGCCGTCGCCCAATACGGTCAGGGCTTCTCTTAAGCGAACTGCGGTGTGTTCAAAGGCATTTGTCATCCGGCCCGAATCGGTGCCAAGATGAGGCAGCAGCTTTGGAGAAGGATGGTTCATGTTCTTTATAATTGCGTTGAATTGAGCATTATCCCGCGGCGTTGGCACTAGTTTAGGACTATTTTCCTCTCTCTTTAGGCGGGAAATCAGATACTGTGTCTCCAGGTCCTCCGCGACGTCCGTCCAGCCGCAAGATTGGGCGTGCGCTGCCATAGCACAGATGGTCAAGAAAAAGGTTGTTAGACGTTGTTGACCATCGATGACGACGTACTTGGTAGATCTGGCTGACCCTCCCCTGTTTTGCAACTGAAGTACTATTGCGCCGAGAAATGCAGTGTCGGACTCGCCTTCCAGTACACGCGTCAGATCGGTCCAAAAGCGGTCAAGTTCGAACGCTGTCCATTCATATTGCCTCTGGAACAACGGCATCTGGTAGGTTTGCGTGCCTTCCAACAGCTCGTGAATAGTAATGGCATCACTTGTGGTGGCATCCTCTCGCGGCATTTCAGTTCGCTCCTTCAGATGCAATGTCCTGCACCAAGCGTAACGCAGGTGGGCTAGGGTTGCGACTATCTATGTGTTTGAGGTTACCGGTTGCCCGGGAACGGAATCGGACAAGTGCTGATATTGGGATTGTGATCAGCACCGACGGGACGACCGTGGCAAATAGTCCGTCGGAGCGGACCGGTGTCAAGGGTTGATTTGCCGAAATGGCCGGAAACACCGCGCCGCAGTTGCCCAGTCCACTGCGGAGCTTATCCGAATCTAGTGTTCGAAAAAGTTTGAAAACGGTCAGTGTGCATGCGCAGAACAGCTGCGAACGTGCACGTGTGTCAGAATAGAGAAAGCCAAAGACGGAATAAGTGCCTTCAATAGGTCTGCCCCATAGAACCCATTTGGTGTGCAGATGTTAGGAGCAGCCAGTCCGGCAGCCCTGACGTAGTTGCGGCGTTCGGTTGGCAAGAAGGCGTCGAGGATAACGACGTCGCCAGAACGCATTTCCAGGTCCAGGACCTGCTCGACAGAAGCCTTGAAGGCGTCGTGGTTCCTTGGGCTGTCGCGGATGAAGGGCGCGCCATGCTTTGCAGCGCCAGCAACTCGCGTAAAATCATTCCGGTACTTTGCGAGGGCGGTTACTTTCTTCACAATTGTTGCGCGCACAGGTTTCGACTGCTCCTTCAACCTTGATGCGGCCGATGTGCCGCCCACAGAAGACGCATGGAGCGTAGTACATTCTCTCTTCACGTTGCAACTGAGTCGCCTCCCTGGAGCCCACCGAAAGGTAGTGTGGCATCCAGTGTTCTACGATGTCTCCCGGAACAAGGTTCCAAGCGTTCTCTTTTTCGGTGATATTGGGCCTGAGGGCCAGGTTCTTCAAATTGTCTTCATTGGTCACTGATGTGACTACCTTTCATTGGGTTGTGGCAAAGCGAGGCCGAAATCAAGTGAGTGAATTTCCTTCTCCACCGCCCTACCTTCTGTCCCAGACGCTACAGTCACTTTAGCAACGTAGTCATGGTCAATCTGGACCTTGCACTCCAATCGCTCCAATAGAGGACGCGCCGTCTGATCGACTGGCATCGTCAACAGCGCTACAGTTTCTCTTTCATCTTTAGGCTGGACCAATCCTACCTTTCTCGGTTTGCCGAACTCGAACACCGCCTGCCCGTCGCGAGGATCGGTGCAATAGAAGCGACGATTCGTAGCAGCTGCAGTCTCATTCTCGACAGGCAGGCTGAATTCGGCGTCCACGAGCGGGAGCCATTCTCCCCGGCCTTGATCACCTGCAACCAGTATCTCAAGAGGTTTAGAAAGTTGGAGGCCTAATTGATCATGCGCAATCCACGCTGCACCTTCTGCAATAATCCGGTCGCGATTAACTAGTTTAGGAACACGTGCCCCGAATCTTTCAATGAGGCCATTCCAAATTATAGGCATGTTGACCATCCCGCCAGTTGCTAGGCATAGTTCGATGTCATGACGATCCAGGCGGGCTTGCTCCAGGACTATATCAATTTCTTCCAGTCCTTTTCGCACTAGATCATGCGATAATGCCTCCAAGTCATTCCTAGTAACATCGACCGACAAATTTCGCTCTCTTTGGTTTCCCACAATGTAATCTCTTGCGAGAACAGTATAGCGATCATGGACGGACAATTCGATCTTGGCCAGTTCGCACTGGCTTAGCAGAGTTGCTGCTGCACCTGGTTGTTCACGAGAAAAAAGGTCAAAGATTCCGTAATGCTCGGAATGCTTGTCCCGAATGTGGTTACGTAACCTCTCGTCAAAGTGGTCACCTCCAACATTATCATTTCCACGATTGGCGATTTGTTTTACCACACCGCCAAGGACGCGGCAAATGGAAAGGTCCACAGTGCCGCCACCCCAATCGAACACCAAGACAGCCTTATTTTCCAATAATGCTAGTTGATGCTGATAGTTAAGTTGGTTGCGTAAGTAGGCGTAGAGAGCAGCGGCCGGCTCATGGACGAAATGCACAACACTGATGCCTGCTTTTCGTGCCGCAATCCGCAATGCTCGGCGTTCAGGACCTGCGAAATCCACCGGAACTGTCAACACGGCCCGGTCAATCCGATGGCCGTGCAGCAGTTCCGCCTGAGAGCGGACATGAGCTAGCACTTCTGACACAATATCCGCAGCATCTAGCGCGCGACCATCGATGTGAACAGGACCGTCGCGTCTCAACATCATCTTTGGTGATCGCACAAAGCCAGGAGTGCCTCCGCCGTCTAGTGAATCGATGTGCGCCCGAGCGGTCCTACCCACGACAGTCTCGCTCCCCCTATACCAGACCACCGAAGGGAGAGGTTTCTCGTCGTTGTCCGTCAGAGCCCTGACTTCTCCGTCAGCGACAAATGCCGCTAGGCTATTTGTGGTACCGAAGTCCAGCCCGAAAATGCGTTCATTCATCCGGTTTGTCCAATTCCTTTGCGATCGCGGATATGACCATGTCAAGTCGTTGTCTGGCACCGTCAATTTGTGGAGGGTCGAATTCCAGAGCGTCCCGAGCGTCCGAGATCAGGGGCGCTAGCCTATCTATCAGAAAGCTTCGTGCTCGGCCTCGAATTTGGACGCGGTCGATGGCACGTAACTCCTTTTGGCCCTTTAGCTGTGCCTCAGTAACTGCCATACGTTCGGCCAGCTCGTTGCGCTTTTTCACCGCGCGTTCAATCTCATTACGAAGTTCGCTGATCTCCCTTATTCGGGCGGCCTGCTCATCACGGCTACGCGACAATTCCCAGAGGGCATTTTGCCGAGCATCTAGCGCGTCTGCCAACGCTTCTTCAAAGAATGCACTCACCAGCGAGATGTTCATCAGCTGCGGAACCGGCACCCTGAAAAGCAGGCGCCCGATTGCTCGGCGCAAGTCGGTGGATTTGGTGCGCGCTCGTTTCGCCCGTCCCACCAGAGGCAAAGCCTCCTCCAGTTTTAAGTTTTGCAATTCCACAAGCCAGGGTAGGCTCAGCCGTAGCAGATTTTGTGCGCGCTCGCGTCTTCGTTTGTCGGTCCCCAACAAGTCATCCGCCGATGACACAATAAATCGTTCAAAACGCCCCTGCGTTGAGTCTTCATCGCAACTGCAGTCCGCCAAGGAATTCTCGAAGGCATCACGGGTTACTCGGGCCACCCAGTGACGGACCTGGTGCGGATCTTTGCCCAACAACTTTACTGTCCGCACAAGCGTGGGGTCCAACTCCGCGAGACGCTCGAGTGTCTCTTCAGCATCCCTTACGTCGAAGGAAGGCGGATCAGCCTTAGATGCACGTGCGGCTTTCACCGCCGTACGTACTTCACGTAGGAAAGCCAACGGTTGTACAGTCGGGGATCCATAATAACTGGAAAGACGCGGCATCTTGACTGATGCGTTCGAGGTATGGCCTTGATCGGATCTCGGGTGCCCCATATCGCTATCCTTCTAATGTGTTCAACTCGCGCGTCGCCCACGCTTCGAACGGGTATACGTTGCGCAATAGCCTGAGCGCCTCCCGTGCTTCAAATGCCGCATTCAATTGCAATGCGGCTAGGGCGAGCAGAACATATATCTTGGCCCGATCTTGACCGGTCAACCTGGGATGCTCTGTAGCCCGGAGGTATTGCGCCAACGACTGTTGTTGTTCGATGTTCAGTGCAGCTAGTGTGAGAATGGTGTCCAACGTTTCATCGATCGGGCAAAGCGGCACAGTTTTATCGATCGTGCGTCTTAATCTGGTTTGGTTCTCGGTCAAATTCGGAAGACTGTGACCCAGTGTTGGTGCCAGGATAGCGTAACAGTAGTCGAGTCGATCAAATCCTGTTTTTTCTCGCGCCAATGTAAAGTCATTCGAAGCCAGTCGCACAAGACTACAGATAACAATTGGAAGAGGCCGGCGAAAACTCTGCAGTATTTCTAGTGCCTTTCCATAGAGAATTCCCCCTTCGCTAAAGGGGAGAGTTGAGCCGCCCCGACCATCTTTCACTAGAACGCCCCTCACATATGCTCCCAAGGCATCGGCATACTCCCGAACCACACCTTGTGTTGAGGGCCGGCTCAAGAAATAATCGATATCTGACAAGTGCACATTGTTCGAGGCCAATAGTCTGACAAAGTCACGATCAACAGCATCCAATTCTAACTTTCCGGGTACGCGTACACTTAAACGATAGAATTGGCTGATAGGGTCAGCGGAAGTTTCGAACCTGTTCATCAGGTCGACTTCCAACACAGTATTGGTTTCGTCGCACAGCAAGGCGCGGAGTGTGTCGGGCGAGTTCCCGCGTAACGGTACGCCACTTCTCGAAATTCGAACCAATGTGCAATTCTCAACCGTGACATCGTCCGGGCCTATCGACTGCCTTATCGTCGCGTCTGATTCGGGCTCGCGCCCAGCGATGAGCAGGACTGGTCGTTCACCCCGATGTGCCAACGACAGATGCGCACTCAAATCCTTCTTGCCAACGAAGTCGAGGCCGCAGAAGGGACACCGACACTGTAGTTTTGTAGAACGCGGTAATGCAGTCGGCTCGCCTTCCCAGAAGGCCGCCAGCAAGTCTTCGCGGTAAGAGGCAATTCCCATATAGCTTTGTAAGCGTGTTTCGGACTCTGTCTGGTCGATCGATAGCGACGCTAACGCTCTTACTTTCCCCAAGCACTGCTCCAGTCGCCATTGACGTCGGAGCAAGCCGCCCATCTGCTGAAGGAGGCGAAAAGAGTACTTCGTGTCGCACGTTAATTCCATATATCGAAAGGTGCTCGTTGTTGAGTCGGATGGTGCGAGTCTCCAGTGTGTGCTGCCAACCAGTTAACCACGCGGAAAAGGCGCTGACTATGGAATTTGACCGTGTAGGTGAGCTTAGACTTTATGTTCAAGAACCTTCGTCGCCCACACCTGCCCTTTAGGAACAGATCTGGAGCCGCCACCGGAGAAGTTTCGCTATTGCCCAGTGCTTATGCGCAGTGAACCCAGGACGGGGTAGCGATTGTTCGGGCTGAGCCGTTTTAGCAACGTAGACGTGGCCAGCCGGTACCCACCGCTGATGAGCGGGCGAGGACCGCGCTGGGATCGGAGCGAGGGGTGATGCTCACCGCCGGGCTAACACGACGAGCTGTCACTGCGCTTGGACTGCGTTGAAAGGCCTGCCTTCCACCTAGTGAGCAATCAGCGCGACGCCGATTTCACGCGTGCGGCTCGGCGGCGCGCAGATGCGTCGAGCAGCCGCTTCCGAAGCCGGATCGACGTCGGTGTCACTT
>VXNY01000004.1 GCA_009840305.1 Gammaproteobacteria bacterium
CTCAGGTCTCAACGAGCCCGGGAGGGGGATGGGTTGGCCGCTGAGGGCGATGAGGTGGGCGGTTGTCTGAACTGTGATTTGGGGGGATTGCGGGGATTGACTGTGATTGCGGATGGCGTTGCGACCACCCAAGTCGAAGATCTGAGGGCTGTTTGCCGGTTCTGTATTTCAGGAGAACCTTTTAAGTAATTGGAAATACTTCGATCGATAGACGGTTTCTTCCTTTTGGGGGTCGAGATCGTCGAAGAAGAATTCCCATCCGTGTTCCGGAGTGAAGCAAATCTGGCAGAGCTTGGCTTCTTCGACTCTGCCATCTCGTGTCAGGCGTTCTCCAGCGGGGATGGTGTATTCGCAGTGATGTTCCCCCGTTTGTTGTTGCAAGAGGGTTCGTTCGATCTCCGGCGGTTCGTCCCTGAGATATTTAAGGCTGTCGAACATCCGTGACTCATATTCGTCAAAGAATTTTAGAGACGCTGCCCAGCGGCCTTTTTCGGTCAGCCTTGTTTGCCGATCTTCGGCGTTTTGCTTGCGCGTTCCTGCGTAGAGATGGGCGGGTTGGACGCAGCTACGACGGTGGCACAGATGAAGAATATACTTGCCTTCCGGGATGGCCCCTCGGGTCATCTCAAAGGCGACGCGGTGGGCTTTGCAGGTTTTGCCGTTCAGCCGGAGCGTTCCGTAGCCGTCAGCATCCAGTCGGTGCCGCCAGATAAGGCATGGGCCATAGTAGGGTATCGGGTTATTTGTGGGCGGAGTGTAGACGGCGGTGTAGTCGGACGGCGTGATGGGACCTGCGGGTCTTCTGGCGCTAGGTATACCTGATTTCGCCAGGTAGAGGAGGTAAGCTCGTTCGGAGTGGTGCTTGTTCATGTGAGCAGCTTGGAATATATTGACGAGGCAAAAGGGTTCTGATACATTGACTGTCAGGACGTGAGTCGAACGGTTTTGATCTTAATATACGGGCATGATCCCGTTCACATATCTAGCCGTCCGGCTCGCGTTCTGTTCTTTGAAAGCAAAATGGTCAACAATGGGTGGGGTGGCTCACTTCTTCGGGAAACTCTCCTCTTACGCACACACCATAGCCAGGACACTGCTTTACCTCTGCCTGATGCTCTGTCACTCCGATGCGGGCTGGTGGAATGTCGAATAACTGCCGTTTTTCATGCTTTTTGGTACTCTCCGCCTCCAACTTTGCCCGGCAGCGCAGATTATCCGCCAGCCAATGAACGATGACATGGGCCAGTTCCGCCACCCGAATCAAGGTGCGTCCTTTGTGCCCGCGTTGGTCCCAGGCGGCCGCTGTTGTGATAGTCTTTCGCCAGTTGCTCCTGCAACTGCTGAATCAGCTCCTGTTGCTCAGTCAATTGCTGCTGCAAAATAAGGCTCACACCGATCAGGCTTTCGTGGTCTAGCGATTGGGGCCAACCATAACATACAGTCAAACGTCTAAAGCCGGATGCCTATGACACACTGCTAAACTATCTTGACGAAGAGTCACATCCAATGTTTTCGCCTTAGTCGACTCTCCCCTGACGTACGATCTTGCAGCCCCCTGTCAAGAAAAAGCATGTTCCAATTGGAGCAGAAACTGACAAAAGCGCCGGATTTGGGTATCTCGCCCTGACCCGGCCTATTGAGGCATTTCCCGGTGATTTTGGTTATTGTTTATCCGCCAGGTATCGCTGGGTAGTAGATCTGATCTCTTCAGCGAAGGCGCGAATTTCATCAAATGAGTTGATTCTAGTCCTCGTCTCCTTCTTGTTCTCATCGAACACGTTCAGATACACTTTCCCCTTTTTGACCCATATCTGGCATATCGATTCCCGGCTGTTACCATTCAGAATGATGCTGCAGTCGTTCCGGGTCCCCTTTATTGAGACCCGCGAGACATCAACGACGGCATGAAGGATGTCTTTGACAACCTTGTATCCTTCGAGGGCGATGGACGCGTTCTTACGTCGATTGCAACGGATATGAACGGCCTGCAGATTTTCAAAATCGTCTGTGCCGCCGAAGATTTTCGGCCAGCGGTGATCAACGTGGATATCTGCTGATATCGTCTCAGGCAGGGGCTTACAGCATAGAGGGCAAGTCCCTTTCTGTTCTTCTATCAGGCTTGGCAAATAACAGCGAGGCTTCGTAGCGGTTGCTTGTCGGCAAGATTGACAGCGTTTGACATTTTTGCTTTCGTAACGGAACACCTCTCCACAGGTCTTGCACTTGCGATGACGCTTAGGGAGTTTCAAATCACTTCTCCTCTGAGGGGCTTCGCAGCTTGTGGTGCCTGCAGATATTCGAAGCAGACCTTGTCGTACTGGTACAGATGTGGCAATCGGTAGGAGTGCGGCCTAGGATTGTAGGTATTCGCAGATGTCGTTGAAGAGTCTTGCTGTATCGGCTTTCACTTCAGGACGGATCACTTTTTTTTCGTCAAGTAGGCCTCGGGTAGCTCTAGCTTTCTCTTCTTTCTTAGTCCTAATATCGTCAGCAGGAATCGACCAAAATCGGTAGCCTGGATATTTCGTTTGAAGTTTACAAATCCGTCCGCGCTCATTCTGATCGAATACAGCGACCACTTGCTCAAAGCCAAGATCGTACAAAATCGCGACAATCTTCTCAATGTTTCCTGCGCCTCCAGCACCCCAGCCGAATAAGCGTTCCTTAATCAATGCAGCGCTATGGGGGAGCAGGTCGCCCTCAGCTACAAGCTGATCAAATACCATAGAGTAGTACACTACGTCTTCCTGCCCTTCAACCACGATAATACCGTCTTCCTGGAAGAACGCCTCGCGAGCTTCTAGCCCCAAGAGATGAGGAAAATCTCGATTCTTAAGGAGACCTTCTAGCTGTCTCCTTGTGTCGCGTGTTAAATGCGAAATAATACATCCGCCAGGTCCCTTATGAACGCGAGCGACTTCTGCACCGTTGATGATGTGCTCAAAATCAACAAAGTAAGGGGAATGAGTCGCCAACACTATCTGGCGATCCTTAGCATATTCGGCGAACAAGCGAGCAAGCCGACGCTGGTATACAGGATGAAGAGAGAGCTCCGGTTCGTCGATGGCAATGAGGTCCTCTGGTTTGGAATCGTATAGTGAATCAACAAGAAACATCAGACTTACAATCCCTTCACCTGCGCCATCGCTGTTATGGAATGTGCCCTCTGTATTAAGTCGCACATATAGTTTACCTTCGTCAGACTGTTCGATAGTCCAGTGAGGCACTGGATCGACTATCCGTCCAAGAACTGCGTCGAACTCCTCATTCCATCGGTGAGCACGAAGAAGCCTGATCTCTGCGAAGTCTTTCATAGCAGTGCTACGTGTAT
The DNA here is from genome assembly GCA_009840305.1 of Gammaproteobacteria bacterium. Lineage (GTDB taxonomy): Bacteria > Pseudomonadota > Gammaproteobacteria > Pseudomonadales > Azotimanducaceae > Bin55. The sequence continues at coordinate 3,332 of VXNY01000004.1, forward strand.
TAGGCACACCCACTCGACACTGGTAATTGTAGCGATCTGGGACGGTCTCCGTACCATGTTCAAATTGCGGGAAAAAGAATCGTCTAGAGAGAAGAGCATAGCAGTTGAGCGAACGAATCGTTCCCGGCGCATAGAGTGTGGTTTCTGATCCACCTCCATGTACGGTACGAAGCTCAAGAAAATCACCGCTGGAAGTATTGACACGAAAAAGAACACGATCTCCACTTGCCTTATTGCGTTTGCCTTCGGAGAACCGTATGGGATCTGTAGCATCAAAACTCGTGGACAGTGCACGAAGAGATTCTACAATCGTTGACTTTCCTCCGTTGTTCGGCCCTACAATTATTGTGAGTCCGCTTCCGACTTCGCCATTGGGTTGCGCGAAGTGCAAAGTTTGCTCTTGAGCAAACCCTCTATAGCCAGTTATGTCCAACGTCGAAATCAGCATATGTTCACTTCACCAGACACACAATTGAAGGCCCCGGTTCAGGCTACTCTTCGTCAATGCCCAGGGTTTCCAAGTGGGCACGTTCGCACGAGTTACCGTCTTCCTTTGTCATAGGTCTACGCTTGGTATCAAACTGAATATCCAGAGCAACTTCAATTGGATTCGGTATGTTGTCTCCAATGAGTTCACCTTCCAACCTTGCGATGTGAGAACACGATGAGCCAAACCAGAGAGGACTGCCCATATACACAATCTCACCTGGTCGAATGTCTCCAAAGTCAATGATGACCTGCCAGTCTTCAGCAGATTCATATAGGTCGGCTTCTGGATCAGCGCAAACTCGGTCCATGGGACCAAGACTAGGATGATACATGGATTCCCAAGAATTGAAGGGGTCCCGGCTCTTGCTCGGGAGTCTAGACAGTTCTTCCTTGACGCAGGCGCCAGCCGTCTTGTCCATCCAGCCGATGTAACGCACCCTCTGAGCAGCTAGTCTGCCCGTGTTGTGAAGTCGCATTCCAAGAGGCTTGTAAAAGGCTTTGTCACGAGCGAATGCGATGATTTCGCGCGAGTAGTTGGGATTAAGTGAATCCATCACTTGCATGTTACTCAGGTTTTGACGCTGCTTGAAAGTATCTTCAGGAAGCAGCGGGTCATAGAACAACGAACTCACAAGGCAAGGTGATGGAAGAGTCTCACCACTATCCGGTTTAACCCACTCCAAGACTAGCTGAGGTGGCTTCGGGGTAGACATTTCGATAACTTCGTCGGGCGTTGCAGTTCGGGTCGAACTTCCGTCCCTTATGTAAACAACATTTTCGTGCAACCTGCCGTAATCTTGAGTTAGGAAGAGGAATCGGTCTTGAACCGGTATTTCAATCACACCAATGTCAGAGCCTTTGTAAGAAAAGGGGAAATATGAGAACTCGACTGGCCTCTGCGTCTTGGAATTGATGAGTTGATGGAGATTGGCGTCGTCCAAGTGATTTTGAACTCCAATAATCCTGCTTCGCCCCCCTTTGATTTCCTCCACGCCAATCAAGATATACCCGGTACCTTCGCGGGAGGCATTTGCCATAGCGAGAATATCCTTGACGAGTTCACCTCTGAGATTTGCCTTGTCTTCCGGTGTGGATCCTTTGTCAATCGGGTATTGAGCCTGCTTGAAGTCAAGAGCGGGACCTTCCTCATGGTGCAGTAGGCTTTCGAGAAGCATGCCGTTCATTTGCATCTACATCATCTCCCTCATACAGCTAGTGTCTCGAAGACATTCGAGATGTTTGCAGCCGAACAATTGTGCCAAGACTATACTTCGTTGTCAATTTTCCATGTGAGAGCCCAAAGCAGCCGTCCAATGTAGATGACAAAAGAAACCAAGAGTAATGGCATTTCGAAACAGCGGCGGAGATTCGTGTGTTCCAGTCATAATTCCATCGCAAAAAAGTCGTAGTATCAAACGGGATTCACATTAGTTTACAAAAGAACTGCAGGGGGGAGGCAGCTCTGTAGGAGAATTACCATGGATAGGGCACGTCGAAAAGTCGAATTTCCTTGTTCGGGATGACAGGCCCGACATTCTCAAGTTCTTCCTCATCGATCATCTTACTTGGATCGAGTACATTATCCAGTGTCGAGAGGCCAATCCAGTCATTATTCCAGATCGATGTTGAGTCTTGACGTACAAGACGACAAAGAGGCTCGGCATATTCAATGTCGGGGGCGAACTTGATGCTAAATCGTTGAAGCCAAATCTCCATATGTCCAGTGTTCGGCAGGGCAGAGAACTTTCTCTTGATTTTTTCGACTACGATTTTCTTTTCGTGTACATTGTCGAGAAAATCAATCAGCTTGCTCAATATTGCTGCCGATACGGGAAAGGTCCGTGGGCTGCGCAACGCGATATCCACGACGATGCTAATCAGTGGCATTGGAAAGTCGACTTTACTTACAGTTTCAAGTTTTTCGTCAAAGTCTTGCAAGCCGCGACTGATGCTGCCGCTGTTGGGATGCTTTGTGTTTTGGTCGTGAATAATCAGCAGTTGTTTGTGAAGTACCGTGTCACCATTTTTGCGATATAGCCAGTCAAGTTTGTCCTTCTTGATGGACGAGCGAATCACTTCGCTGCTGGCCCTGGTCTTTTCTGGTTTGAGTTTCAGACCTAAGTCAATCATTACTTCTGTAAGACACTTTAGAATCTTTTCCCCTTCTTGAGGATTATTGACGAAAATGCGATAGTCATCTCGATAGCGCAGAATCTGATACTCCTCTATATGCTCGTCGCATATCCTGAGTGAAAGCAGGGAATCCGCATATCCGAGCACCATTTCTGCGATAAAATCCATTAAGACGGAGCCTTGAGGTATGCCGTTAGTTTGGCCATGTCTCATTGCTCTAATATGAAAATCGATGACGTTGCCTATCAAGCCCATGCCGTTTCTCTGAGCTTTTGCTGTTTTCTTTGAGTGAAGCGCCCAAGGAATTGAATGTGTGTATAGAGCGGCGTAACAGTCAACTAGGTCCGTGTGGAAAATGTATTCATAGTCCAAAGACAACTCGATTGACATTTGCTCGACATTTACCCACCAGTTCTTGATTTGCTCAGCTTTATCCTTCTCAGGCGTCAACGATTGAACCGGTAGACTTAGGCAAGAGATCCTAGGGTTGGAGGCAAACGCACTAAATCTTGAAACAATTATCTGCCAAAAGTCCTTTGTTGTCATTTGGTTGGCGAGCGAAACATACAGAACCGGGTGAATCAATTCATATGGACGCCAAGAATACCTGCCATCTCTGCTGTTGAGAATGGTGTAGTTGACTCCTTCCAATTTACTCGCCTCGCGACAATTCTTCTTAAACGATGGATTCCTCCTCAGCTTCTGATTGACTTCACTAAGCAGACTCTCGAATCTGAAGTAGGGCGGCAACTCAAAGGGAGAGTAGCTTTCGTGCTTGAGAAAGAACTTTTTGGCCTCGTCGTTTGAAAGTTCGATGATGGGGCGTCTAGTCGGTCCGTTCTGTTCAAGTGGCATTAAGTCTTCATCCTCTGTCGTGTTTTCCAGTTACTGGGGCCAAGCTCATTCAACGCTATTGGAACCTTATGTTCCTAGGAAGGACACCGCGGCAGATTGATTTTTCTGTCGCGGTAATTTGACTCTTTGAGCCGGCAACGACGCTTTGATTTCGGACAAATTCGTTTAGTTATCATGGCATTCCTCAAATTGCCGCCGGACTTGGCCGCTGCCGACGAGCTGGGAGAGGAGGCGGTAGTTGGCTCGGTCGTGGCGGATGCGGCCGGCGATGATGGCGGGGTGGACGTTGATTTGGCGGGCGAAGGTGTAGGCTGCCAGGATGGTGGCTCTTTGGCGGACCGGGCTGTCGTGCCAGAGTTGCGGGGGGATGAGGGCGTTTTGGGCCAGGGTGTCGGCTTCTTTTTCGAGGGGGTCTTCGCCGGTGAGGGAGAGGTCGTCGATGAAGAGTTCGTTTTCGTCGCAGTCGAGGTGGAGGCTGACGTGGGCGAGCTCGTGCATGAGGCTGAACCAGAAGTTGTCGATGCGGTCGTAGCGCAGGGTGAGGCCGATGACGGGGCGGCCGTCGAGGAGGCAGAGGGCGGCGCCGTCGAGATGGGTGCGGGGGAGATGGCGCTCGATGACGAGGGCGATGCCGTGTTCGGCGAGGCGCTGCCGGGCGCGGCGGGGGCCGTCTTCGTGGACGCTGAGCTGGGCGACCTGGCGCATGAAGGGTTCGGTTACGGTGCCCGGCCGGTAGGGGGCCTGGGGCGGGCTTTCGTTGGCAAGAGCGAGGACGCGCCAGCACCAGGCTTTGAGGGCGTAGGGGTCGGTCTTGGCGTTGAGGCGGCGATGGGCGTTTTTGCGGTAGAGGGGGAGGGCGGCGGCCTGGGGGCCTCCGGCCTTTTGGAGGAGGGCGTTTATCAACTCTTTGGCGCGGTCGAGCAGGTTGGGCGGTTCGGGCAGTTTGGTCAACTCCGGAAACCAGTTGCGTTTGGCCATTTCCTTGAGGGGAAAGCGGTGCGGGTCGATTTCGTCGAAGGTTGAATCGAAGGCCGCGCCGGGTTCCTGCAGCAGAATGTCGGCGGGTATTCCCAGGTGTTTATGCAGCGCACGGGCCATTGAGATGGTGATATCGCGTTTGCCTGTGAGGACGTCGGAGACTTTCTGGCGGCTGCCGATCAAGGGGATCAGGTCGCGGCGGGTCAGTCCGGCCTGGTCCATGCGGAATTCGATGGCGTTGACGGCGGTGGGCTTGTCGACCGGGTATTGCTTGTCTTCGTAATGCTCGACGAGGTCGGTGAGCACGTCGAGTTCATCGCCTTCGGGGGTGTTCCGTTGGGCGCCCATCAGCTCGCGAATGCGGGCCAAGGCCGCTTCGTAGTCCTCTTCGCTCCTGATTGGTCTGATGGTGTACATGGCTTAACCTCTGTTGTGTCTGTGCGGTTGTACTGCGCGTGGGTGACCAGACAGAGTATGTAGAGCTCCTTTCGCTGGAAGTCGATTTCCACGACCATGCGGTAACGGTTTCCCCTGATTCTGAAGACGATACAGTTGCCGGGCACTGCGCTGGCCGTCGGGTAGCGTTCGGTTACTTGGCCGGGCATCTGCCATTGTGCGCGTTCGACTTCGCTGAGCCAGGCCTGCAAGGCGCCGCGGGCGTCGGGATGTTTCTGCCAGAATTTGTGAAGTCTGTTTTTGAACAGAACGCGCAAGGTCGAACCGATGTACCCTAGTATATAATCAGAATAAATGTCCCCAATATGAATGATTATACAACGTTTCCAATAGGGCGTCAAGATGCAGAGATGTATTTTGGAGACGGGGCCGGGATTGTCCTGGGGCAGCCGTCGTTACTGGAGTGCAGCCGTTCCAGATTGGTGGCGGGACAGGGCACCCACAAGGGGTGCCCCTACGGGGGATGGGTGGATTGGGGAGAAAGTTGATCGCGGCGCGTACGAGGGCACCCACAAGGGGTGCCCCCAGTCAATTATACACAACTCCGCGCCCACCAGACGTAGAGGAATGGGGGTATGCGGGGGGGGGGGGTTAAAAAAATAAATGGGGGGGGGG
>VXNY01000035.1 GCA_009840305.1 Gammaproteobacteria bacterium
AATCGCCTTATGTGCGAAAATTAAACTACAGAAACTTATGCACGCCGCTATAGTACATCATATTAACTCCGTAATGAGGAACTATACCAGAAGAATTTCCGCATCATGAAGTGTGCTGGTTAGAACTATGCATGTCTGCCTGCACATTTCATATCCTAGCGTCAGCTATAAATCTTACTAATATATATCAGGCACGGAACGAACGTAAAACGCGACAACGTGCAGTAAAACGGCGTAGCGGTTAACATAGGTGCTGACGGAATATGACTTGATATCGCGATTACGCATGACCTCTAGAGTTCGATTCCTCGTATGCAATTGTATCACGTAATATCTTTTTACGAACATCACAGGACAGCGTAAATAACAAAGATGGCATGAGCCTTTCTTTGACATTATCGGACATGGTGGTCTTTTTTGCATTGCCGCTCTTCTTCGAGTATCTCAGAGGCTGCAGTCCATGAGATTGCAGTGTGCGAGATGCCGCAAGATACGCATCATTTATCCTACGTGCCGCAAGATGATTAATCACGGAAATATCGTATGGTATTTTCTCATCCTTGTCCGGAGGACAGACCAGCTTCAGAGTGCAATATGCCTCCGGTAGCTGTAGCAGTTCCGCCTTATCGCGGGTATTCTTCCAAGAATACTTTACATCTTTTGTCACTCGTATGAGTGACAATGCAGGAATCAGATCTCCCAGCTTTTGCATATCGAGGAATCCATGAAGAAATTCAAACACATCTCCGAGCTGTACTGGAATTAGTCCCGATATAGGAACACGATCCAACAATTCCATCTTGCCGTCCAGAGCGCGCCTCTGCAAAACATTATTCATGTTACTGATGGTAGTTTCATTTGGATTCCAAACGCATCGAACAGAGCCCAGTTTTTGTACTATTCTTCCATTCTTGACTTCAATATTTTCTAAATTTTTTCGTATGCCTTGTATAGATGCTACTGATGCCGCAAGCCTGAATTCTGGCGTGTTGTCATCGCACTCTGCAAGCCATTGTTCTGATAGTGATTGTAGCGGCGTACCGTCTTTCTGATTTACCATATATTGTTCGAGTTTGGCCACATTTACCAGAATTTGTAGCATCGACTTTCTCTTTTCTCTTGCTGTGGAAAAACTCATTATGGACTCGTCCAAATTCCGCACTAGTTGTAGTGATTTTGGGGAGCTTTTGTCACCACTTTTCTGGATTATCGGTCTATACCACGCATCTATCTCATTTAGAAGCATTGCTGTGGATTCCTTGTCTGTCACAGGTATGGTTCCTGCATTTACTGCCAGATAATCAAGTCCTTTTCTCTTTAGTATGCAAAACCTTTGAAATTTTTCTATGCCCCGCTCGGTACCCAGGGTTATTACGGCTCGTGCAAAGTCTGTTCCTGTCTTTGCTTGCCTTCTACCAATTTGGATTCTGCCCTCATTGAAGATATGTCTGATCTCTTTGTATGTTGCCGGGTTTTTCCATATTGGCAGCCAGATTTCTCCTCTGGAATCTGTTCCTTTTTCCTCATTAGAGGCAGTGACATATCCCGCGTTTGAGGTTTCTGCCGTAAATGGAAATGCTGCATAACCGATATTTACAGACAGGTGTTTTGACACGCTGCCAGCAAACAGCATGGTTCCTTCTATTGCAAGTATGTAATCCCACGGATTGGACAAGGGCAGCCCTTTAAAGCCCTCTCCCGAATTTGGCCCCCCAACGCCCTCAGGATTGTGCCCTATGGTAGTACCCTTTAACAGGGGAACTATTTCGCCATACATGGCTGACTCTATCCATTTTTTCGCGATTTCCTCCTCCTGATCAAGCACTTTGTGAATTTTCTTTAGAAAGTTCTCTGCAATATCAAAATTTCCGTCATTGCCGCCGCTGCCCAGTACTGGAGCAAACTTTGGCTTGGTTGCAGTAATCACACAAATCGTATCCAACCAGGGTATGATTTCGTCAGGCAGGTCATTGCGACATATCTTAAGTAGTAGGCTCTTGTTTTTTTCTACATTTGGTTTTTTAATCTCCTTTATACCCAAAAGATTGGAAAATTTTGTAAACACATCCTCCATCTGCTTAGCCGTTGTCCTGTACGGATTGAATCTTTGTTCATCAGGTAATTCCTTGATCAATTTTGATGTTTTTATGAACTTGTTATAGCTCCACGGTGAAATTATTGGGGTGGGGCGGTACTCCTTCAAGATAAACTCTACGATGCCCTCCCTTGACATTTCCGTATGAATTACAAAGATGTCATCTTCCCAGCATGCTACAGCATCAGGATCCTTTTCTGACAGAATCTTCAAAAGTCCCAGCGCCTTAAGATAGCTTATCATGGGAGTCATCAGACATCCGTTTAACTTGTGCTTAATCATTTGTATTCCCCTGCCGTCTCCTTTTCGCTTGCAAGCCAGTCTGATCTCCTAATCAACGCCTCCAGATAGGCCAGTCTGAATGGGCCGTATTGTTCCAGCAGCGTCAGGGTGCGCTCAACCCAAGACGGCCTGTCTTCTTCGCGTCCCATATCACCAATTCCAGTGTCTATCCGGGATTTGCTTATATTTACATACTTGCAGGAAAACTCTGGTAGATAGTCACCATCAGTTTTAATGCCTAGAAGGTATTTGCCGCCATCCTGATTCTTTCTAGAAAATCTTCGCAGCGACATTCTGACCTTGCCGTGGTGTGCCATTATGAGATATGCCACTAAATCTCGCAATTCATATTTTGTCTGATCTTTTTGCTCAAGATATGCCAGTGCGCTTACTGCCTCGTGTCTAAAGCCTCGTATTTTGTGCTTTGTGTTTTTCTGTGATTTTGCCCAGACGGTTTTCTGGTCATATTCTCCTACTAGCCCGTTTCTCATAGTACCCTGAAATATGCAGTGTACTTTCCCAATATCGTGGTATGTGGCGGCGATTTGAAGCATTTTCCTAGTGTCGCCGTCTATTTCTATGATGTTTTTAGTTAGTTTATTGGTTTCTCTTATCACATGGCCCGTGTGAGCTTCTAATGTCACAGGTCGAACTGATTTTGATGTAGGATCCGCATCATATGAATCGGGACTTTGATCCTGTTGAATAGTTCCAATCATTTTCACTTCGTCATTGTTGTCGGGGTACCAGCCATATTCGTCCGAGTATCCTGCGGCATTCTTGCTGTCCAACATTATTGTATGGCCTTGTAGCATCTCACTGGGGCGGATTTTTTTCCACCTACCGTCAACGTGATCCCAAATGTAGCCATGTGAGTTCTTTTTCTGTAAAAAACCCTTTAGTGAATCGATCTTCACACTACATATTTCATCACGGACAACTCTGTGAAAAGATTTTCCCTCATCGGCATTTTCACGCCAAAACACATCAACGTTAAGCTGCTGCTCCATACTTCTTACAAATTTTGATACATCCGTGTGGTTCCCGGACAAGTCTGATGCCGTATCAAATAGATTAAGTATGTCCCTTTTGCGCAATATTGCATCAAAAAATTTTTGCTCATTGACGTTTGGCAATGCATGAGGCGATATAGACTTTTTTTCCAGCTTTTCCAATTGTTTTTCAGAGTATGCGTTCTCACTTGTGCCGTATGGCGCATGATATTTTTGATCAAGATTTATCCAATATGCTTTGGCATCATTCAAGTTTCCTCTTCTGTTGCATCTTCCAAAACGCTGAACCATGCTGGACCAGGGGGCCAGCTCCGTCACTAGTGTTTGAAACGATACGTCTATTCCAGCCTCAAGCACCTGTGTAGCGATAATTATAACATCATCATTCTCACCCAGCTTGCTAACATACTCATTTAGTGCTTTTCGTTCATGTGCCCTGAATCTTGAGTGCATCAATTTGCATTCCGTATTTGTCATCTTCGACAAAGTTTCGTACAAGTACTGCGCCCTCTCTACAGTGTTCACTATAACTGCGGTGGGTGTGCCCGGCTTGTGAAGCTTCAGTATTTTGCTTGCTTCTTCTTTGCCGTATCGGCGTTGTAGAGTTATTGGTGCTTTGAAGAGTGTTTTTTGTGCTTTATTGCGTTTTTCGAGTGATTCGTTGCTGTCTTTTTTCATGTCAAAATTATATATTGAAAGAGAGTCTCTTGGTGAATCCACAGTCTCTAGCCAGTCTTGGTTTATTGTTGCGGACATTAGCACAGTTTTATGTGCTCCGTATGTTTTAAACTCGTCACGCATGCGTGCTAGCTGTATGGCCGTGGGCAGTGCATTTTCCATTATCTGAACCTCATCCATGATCCACATGCAATCATTGTTAAGAAACCCAAAAATAATCGGCCAATTCGTAGGCGAATTTCCATATGCCCTATTCAGAGCACCGGATACAAGCATGTCTTGTGTTCCAACTATGATGTATTCTTTGTCTGGAAGCAGTTTCTGTATTTCTACATCGCTACCCCCCATGAGAAGCTCAACGCCTATTCTATTATCAAGTCCCAGTTTTTTTAACCACAACTCTACCCTCGCTTTTGTTTGTTCTACCAGGACCCTCATGGGAAGGCAGTACACAAGCTTCCTTGGCGCATTACCATTCAGTCTTTTCCATAGCCACAATCCCAATATCGCGGCCTCTGTTTTCCCGGCCCCGGTGGGGACGTTGAGCACGTCTGGCGTCTCTGATGTAGCGAGTTTTTTTTGATATGGGTATGGCTTGTTTCCTGTGGCCTTTTCAAAATATTCCTCAAAACTACCATATGTGTTCTTTTTCATTTACTCTTCCTCCGGTATGAACATACCCAGGCCGAAGTGCGATGCGTAACCCAGCATTATGGGCCCTTGCACCGCGTCTGCAAACTCTATCTTCACCTTGTATGCCCTCCCATCACCTATGCTTCCATGCCTTCTCCACCTGAAAAAATTGAGCGTCTTGGTATTTGTATTTGCCATGCGCAAATCATCGTTATCTATTTTGATGTTTTTTATCTTGTAATTTGAGCAGTACCTGTTTTGTATTTCCCGACGAATCTGCTCCTCGATCCCATCCACTATATGCTTGTTCGCTCCACTTCCACGATATTTGACGTGCCTGCTAAGAATCAACGGGGTGGCAGAGATCCACATACGTGACTTTTTTAATATTGGAATGTCAGAAAAGGTATTTGTATTGCCACACCCCTGAAATACCAAATTGACTACAGGCATGTTGTAGCTGTACAATTTGTTTAATTTCAGTAAGACATCTAACTCGCTTTTGTTAAATTCTTTTAACGCAATGATTGTGAGGTGATCTATTTCGTCATTCTGCGTTTCATATGTGGGCAGATAGAATGCATGTTTGTGATTCTTGCAATTCTTGAGATTCTTGAGGGGCTTGCCTTCCCCATCCTTACCTGAGAATGTAGAAGAGATCTCACCGTTATTGTTTTGTCCGTATTTTGACATGCATGCACTGCGTGCCAAGTCTCCTACCCTCAACGTATCCCGTATTGGCGGCCTTAGTGAGCCTACCACCGCATATCTGACTATAGTTATTCCGTTTAGCCACGATGTCTGGGTTCTGGGGGTCATTGAGCCCTCAAAACAGTTCTTGGGTCTAGTGTACCACACCCATCTGCCTCCCGGCGGATCCTTGTACTTGTTTTCCTGTAGTATTTTGGTGGTGGCAGTGATGGCATTTAACGCATCTTTTTCATTTTCTGTACTAGTGCGTATATCTACAAATTCTATATTTTTATTTGATGTTAGAACTTGTACCAGATCAGTGTTTGGTGGGAAGTTCTGGTCAGCATGTGGAGAGCAATTGCTTTTTATAGTATTAGCAGACAGCTCCGCCTTACACCACGATTCTGCACGTCCAAAATAATGCATGTTTGCCAGTATACTTTTCAAGATGTCTGTTTCCTGCTGATTTAGAGTTATGTCATCCCATATGATGTGGATCGGGTTCTTCCCTACCACTATGAACGTGTTTAGTACTAGAGTGGGCTTGTTGTTCGTCGGCATGTAATGCCTTGTATGTGATACGCTTGCATCAGGAAGATGGTAAGTGGGGAGCTCACTAGCTAATTTCTGAAGTATGGGAACAATGTGTTCCTCTTCAAATTCTGGTTTTATATTCTTCCAGGTTGCGATTATTGAGCGTAAGAGTCTCCAGCTTGACGGCGGCCATTCTGGAATGCCCTCATTTACGTGCTTGCCCCAAGGTGTGGCGTGATATGCCCCACTCAAAAAATGTATGGAAATTACCAACAAGGTGATCAGTCATTCCGTCTGCTTAGTTTTGCCTGCCTTGCCCGATTTGTATTTGATGGTAATAGGCTTGTCTGTAAACAGTTTTTCGTCTTTGCATTTTTTGATCAAATGTATCACGTCCTTATCAAGACTGTCGATGTTTGGGATGGAGACTGAATCCGGGTGGGTGACTTTTAGTTTACCTTTTACTTTCAAGTCACATGCCGTTCTTAGACGCAGTCCAAATTTTAGAAATTTTTGTATCTTCCACATCGCCAGTGTCAAAAGAAATTCGTTTGCAGTGTCGCCCAGACTATATGATTTAATCAGTGCCAAATCAATATTGAAAAAAGCTGTAATTGACTCGGCCGAATACTCGGTTCTACTAAATGGAATATGGCCAAAGCCTTTTTCAGCACCGGCGTCACCGCCTTTTGGGTCAACGTGATCTAACTTGACTCCGCCACTTACCACTTGTCTTATGTTGTGTGCCTCAATAAATGAGGAGAGTGAACGGGTCATTTTGTATCTACCGCCAGCGATATCACTCTTGCTTATGAATAATCCATGCAGTATTGAATTTGGATCGTATTTGAGTGCAAAACGTGCCATTTCTGCGATGTTTATTGATTTTGTTTTGTCAGTTTGCAATTCTGATTTTAATGTATCAAGTAGTGATTTGTCTTCCCCTTCTAGTATGTAAGAAGAGTTCATCCTATGCGCCTCCAATAGTGAATTTGTCAAAAAAACGTTGTCGTCTTTATTGATGACGTTTATTATTGGCATTCCTTGGAGTTCCTTTACTAATCTAGAATCTTCTTTATTCCAGCAAACTAATTCTAGTCTGTTTGCCATCGACTGTGCTGATTCGACTAGAAGTGAGTTTACATTGCCATTTGAAACGTCTGAAAATTCTGCCGGGCCAAGAGATGGAAATCCGGTTGGCTGAAATCTGGAACCTTGAATTGGTTCTAATTGAATTTCTGCCAGTATTCTATCTACATTTACAAATTGCAATATGAGAGTGCCTTTCCTTTTAAATATAAGTGTAATTGATCACTTCAATGGGGCTGTAACTTTTTCGTTACAGAAAGGGATCTGTGGATGATGATTACGCATAAACTTTGATATATACGATGCTTCAATGAGGCCGAGACAAAAATGTCTCGGAAATGAAATAAGGAAAGTGTTTTGCTTTTTGAAGTTGATCGTGCGTAAAAATGGTGATGCGTGCGCTAAATAAAAAGTCAGGGGTTTTTACTACCAGTAATGGGCATTTTAAACAATTCTTTGACATTAAATAGCAATCATTGGTTGTTTATGGTACTTCAAAAAGCAAAACACTTTCGAAATAAGGAACAACACCTGCGGTTAGGTCATGAAAGCTTCAATGAGGCCGAGACAAAAATGTCTCGGAAATATTCCACGTACTTTAAATTTTCAGATACATTGGCACGCTTCAATGAGGCCGAGACAAAAATGTCTCGGAAATATCCAAGTCTATTGGATCGAACTTGTAGTCGACTTTGCTTCAATGAGGCCGAGGCAAAAAAGCCTCGGAAATTACAAGTGGCATACCCCTTTTGCGCCCGCACTATTTTGGCTTCAATGGGGCCGAGGCAAAAAAGCCTCGGAAATAATGCAATCCGCAGACACGACATAGTGCATGGAGGCGCTTCAATGAGGCCGAGGCAAAAAAGCCTCGGAAATCTAGTACCACACGCCCAGCGCCAAACCAAAGTAATGTGCTTCAATGGGGCCGAGGCAAAAAAGCCTCGGAAATATAGCGGCGTGCATAAGTTTATGCAGTACTAAAATCGCCCATACATACTACTGAGATTGCATGTACCTCATTTTTGGAGAAGGATACGAGTTATGTCTGTGCTACAAGATAGAATCACGTATGCGGATGTAACAATATTG
>VXNY01000023.1 GCA_009840305.1 Gammaproteobacteria bacterium
TGGCGGACGTATTACAGTCCCTTGAGAACAGCGAAACGATAGTTTGCGATCAGCGTGGCAAATACCAGTCGTCGCGCCGAACTCAACAGTTGGATCGGCTACCGTCTTTCTTTGATCGTCAATACACTGGTTTAACTGAAAACGCTAACGGTCATTGGCACTTTCGGTCACTAACACCAAATTCTCCTCCGAACATTCTATTACGAGGTACTAAAAACCTTGCTGACGGCGAAATCGTAACCATAGAAATCGAAGAAGCCGATATAGATCATTATTACGGTAAGGTAGTAGCGAAGATTCCAGCAGAAGACGAAGCGAGCCGTGCGGCACTAACTCTTCTCACAGCTTATGAAGTGCCCCACGGTAATCCTTGGAATCCAAAGCGCGAAAAATTCTCCGAATTCATTAGTGAGGAGTCGGTACAAGACCGCGTTGATTTGCGCCAATACCCATTCGTAACCATAGATGGTGAGTCAGCGAAAGATTTTGACGACGCTGTGTTTGTAGAAAGTCAGAAAACTGGAGACTGGCGCATGTTGGTAGCTATCGCTGACGTAGCGCATTACGTGTATCCCAATGACGAGCTAGATCGAGAAGCCAGACGACGCGGAAATTCGGTGTATCTCCCTGATCGTGTGGTACCCATGCTCCCGGAAGATTTATCCAATGGAATTTGCTCTCTTAAGCCCAATCTGGATCGACTGGCTATGGTGTGCGAAATGCAGCTATCCAAGGGCGGCAAAACTAAATCGTTTAAGTTCTATGAAGCTGTGATTCGAAGTGCCGGGCGACTAACGTACTCTGAGACTGTTTCTGTGTGTCGAGGAGAAGAATTGCGCGATCGTGCACCCGCGATAAACGCGTCGTTAAGTGCTTTTTACAACGCGTTCCGTGTTGTACGCCAGCGCCGCGAACAGCGTGGAGCACTAGACTTTACGTCTCGAGAAACTGCAGTAAAAGTGCAGAACGGTGAGCCGATTGAAGTCGTCGCGGTGCGCCAGAACGAAGCTCACCAGATGATCGAAGAAGCCATGATCTTAGCGAATGTTTGCGCTGCACAACATCTGCAAAAGAATAACATCAATCCCCTTTACCGAGTGCATACGAGTCCTCGTACAGAAGCGCTCAAAGAGCTGCAATCTGTGTTACAACAGTGCCACATATGCAACTTTGATCTCGAGGAGTGCAATTCTCAAACGATTCAACACTTGCTTAACGAACTGCGCCGGTTGACCAAAGATTCATGGATATGGGAGCTACAAGTACTAAGGGCAATGCATCAAGCAAGATATTCATTTCTCAAAAACCAACACTTCGGTCTCGCTTTAGTTGAATACGCCCATTTCACCTCACCAATTCGTCGATATGCAGATCTTCATCTTCACAGACTAATCAAATATACGCTTAAATTTTCAAAGGAGAAGTTGCAGAGAGACCCGGAGATTGCGTACTTGGGCGAAGACTTATCGGAGTGTGAGCGTCGAGCTACAAGTGTGTCTCGAAAAGTCGATCTCTGGCTCAAGTGTCGTTTACTGAAGAAGATGAGTGGCAAAACTTTTGGTGGTGTTATTTCTGGAGTCGAGGAGTTTGGGATATTCGTAGAGCTTGATCATTACTGTGTTTCCGGTTTAATTCACGTGACTGATCTCGGCGACGACTACTATGTTGCTCACGGACCGGTCATGCAAGGAACACGTAGCGGTGTTGAATATTGTTTAGGCGAACGTCTACAAGTAGTGGTAGTATCCGTGGATGTTGAATTGTGTCGCATTGATTTGATCGAGTCGAAACCTCGCCAAAAACGGCACGAATTTCGCCGTGGTAAACTAAAGTTTCATCGTTAGTCTGAGGGTACGCACAACAGTGTCTAAAGAGTCGAACATAGTGTGTGGGATCCATAGTGCGAAGTCGTTTTTGAGCACTCAACCCGAGAAGGTTCGAAGGGTACTCATAGCTGAACACTACCACGGCGCAAAGTTGCACGAGATTGTGACCATAGCCAAAGAAAACCACATTCAAACAAAGTCCGTACCACGGTCCTATCTCGATAGACTCGCCGCCAAAGTTGCACATCAAGGAGTGGTTTTGGAAGTGCAAGCTTTTCGTGCGCGTGCTGAGGCTGATTTTGAAGACATGTTGGACCTTTGGAAATGTCCATTGATCTTAGCCCTTGACTCGATTCAAGATCCTCGAAATTTAGGTGCTTGCCTGCGTTCTGCTGAAGGAGCTGGGGTGGACGCCGTTATTCTGGGTAAGAATCGTAGCGCTCCTGTGACTGGCGTTGTTCATAAGACATCAGCCGGTGCCTTGGATTCAATTTTCTTGGTAGAGGTTTCTAACCTAGTCCGTTGTCTTTCAAATTTGAAGGAGCGAGGCTGTTGGATTGTGGGTGCCTCTGACCACTCAGATACTCATTACACTGCAATCAATTACCGGGACCCGACGGTTTTGGTCGTTGGTGGCGAAGCTAAAGGTCTACGTCGCTTAACTTCGGAAATTTGTGATCAGATAGTTTCCATCCCTATGTATGGTGCTGTACCGAGTTTAAATGTCGCGGTAGCAACGGGAGTAATCTTGTTTGAAGCAACGCGACAGAGAACTGTTTGATCTGTCATTCTTCAAAGGAGACGATAGTCGTACTTCTGAGGGACTTTATGCTTGCTGAAACTGTCTAAACTAATTATTGAATGTGATCCTAAGACAGTACAACCATGAACACAAAATCTACATCAGGTCTTTTCCCGCTGTGAATCCACGTACGGTAAAAAACGTTTACCTATTTACACTTGTGAGCCTACTCATGGTTGTTTCAAGTAGTGTCAGCGGAAAGACTACGATCGATGAACTCTATGGGGAATTAAGGAGCTTTCTCAAAAAGCCTATAGAAGTTGAATATAGTGCAATCAGCGATTTTGAAGTGACTGATTCCGAAATGTTGGATTATGTTTTGGCAGCCCTTTTTAGCGATGACTCAGAAAAGGTTGATGAAATTCTCGTCGAATTGTTTAATTACGCACACTCTGTAAACGTCCATCGTTGGTTAAATACCGAGCCACCTCCTCTACGGAATTTTTCGTCAGAACCCGGTCTTCGAGATTTCTTGATTCAGCTCTGGTTCTTCGAGCAAGAAAGACTTGAACTTGAATTGGAGCCGTATGAGGAAGTAAAACTCCCTTGGACTAGAATCCCAAAAATCTTAGTAGTGTTGTTTCCCCGGGACCAAGAAGTACACGACTTTATCTGGTCAATCCACAATCCATCGGAACCGACGGAACCTGCTATGACTCTATTGTTGTTAGACAGTGGCGAGTTCCAGACTCTGAAAGCTAACAATCTTCGAATAGCAACTCTGCTCTCGGATGGCCCAGAGATTTTTAGGTTGATTGCGGCACGTTCTCTTGGAAGATTTCATTCGATTGAAGGATTCGAAACGTTGTTAGCTACACTCCGCGACTCGGATAACCGAAGACTGGTGGCTGTAGTCATGGAAGCAATGATCCTATATGGGTACTCAGCCCTTCCCTACGCTCAGGAATTCCACGAAGTAGCCGAGAGTTTCGGTGTGGATGAAGATACAGGGCCGGTGGTTCTGACTGATCACATCGTGTTTCCTACACCATATGATCTTACTTTTTTTGGTGAAGACGCATCCACTAATCGATTCGTGAGTGCACTTAGAGACCTAGAACGGATGACAGTGAACCAGTCTAAATTTCAGTAACAAGCTGAAGAACCTCAACCCTGATTACTTCGCTACGATAGTGAAAGTTTGTAAAATCTTCGAGCCCGCAGCTACTTAGCTGCCTCTCATATTTACTCCTTGTTTCACGACTTAACTTGAGGTCGGAGACTTTTGCCAAAAGGAACAATCCATGCGACACTACGAAATTGTGTTCATCGTTCACCCTGATCAATCTGAGCAGGTGCCGGGAATGATCGAACGATACCAAGCGATGATCGAACGGGATGGTGGCGCGATCCACCGGTGTGAAGACTGGGGTCGTCGACAGTTAGCCTATCCGATCGCGAAAATTCACAAAGGGCACTATGTACTCTTGAATATTGAAGTGCCTGCTGATACGCTCGCGGAACTTGAGAGTTCGTTTCGCTTCAACGACGCAGTACTACGAAACTTGATTTTGTCGAGAAAAGAAGCTGTCACAGAGATGTCGAAACTGTACGCGGCCGAGCTGAGAGAACAAGAGCGAGAGCGTGAGCGCGAGCGACAACGCGAAGAAGACATGGCCGCCCGCCAACGAGCCCGCGACGAAGAAACCGAAGAGGGATCTGACGAAACCAAGGTGGATGCGCCGACTGAAGTTGAAGACGAACACGAAGGTGAACCCGCTACTCCGGAATTGGAAGCCGACCACACGGAAGAGTCCCCTCCAGAAGATGACGTAGAACCAGTAGCTGAAGAAGAGGCTGGTACCGATGACCAGACTCAGGAGGATGTTGTGGAAGAGGAAGCAGCCGAAGGAACTGAGCAAGAGGAAAAAGAAGAGACCGAGGAGAAAGAGGAGAAAGCGGAATGATCAGAAACGTTAGACGGCGCCGTACTTGCCGATTCACCGCTGAGGGTGTGAAAGAAATTGACTACAAAGATCTCGATACACTTAAGCAGTATATAGGAGAGACTGGAAAAATTACACCTGCCCGCATGATGGGTACAAGTGCCCGCTACCAACGCCAATTGGCAAGGGCAATTAAACGCGCTCGGTACCTCGCGCTTTTACCGTACACAGACCAGCACTAAAAGAGAGACCATCATGAATGTTCTACTACTAGATAGAGTGACTAACCTCGGCGATATTGGCGATGAAGTAAAGGTAAAGAATGGCTTTGCTCGAAACTACTTAATCCCTCAGGGATTAGCGCTGAAGGCAACGCCAGAAAATCGTAAGATCTTTGCGGACCGAGAGGAAGAGTTGCGTGCGCAAGCTATCGAGAAATTAGAAGGCGCAGAAAAACGTGCAGCGCAATTAGAAGATCTCGAAGTCACGATCCTTCAACGGGCATTAGGCGAAGGACGGCTGTACGGTTCTGTAGGTCCGGTAGAAATTTCTCGCGCCCTTGAAAACCTCGGTATTGAAGTCAATAAGAGTGAAATCAAGATGCCCCTCGGACCGATCCGTGAAATCGGAGAATTTGATGTGGATATTCAGGTTCACGCGGATGTGTCTCGTACCGTCCATGTGATTGTCGCTCCAACATAGTTTTCCAATTTCTAACTAAGACTTTTCCACTCAGTTATCCGTCGAAACTGAACCGATCACCGGTCGATCGGTAAATTTTGTGTGAATATCGGTGGTTCAGCTAGTGCTGGACCAGTTTTTGCTGTTTAATATCATTCTGAACCTGTAAAAACTTTCCCGATAATGACATAAATGCAATCTGACTCCGACGACGAAATTTATGGTTCGCGAGCTGAATACGATGATGCGGATGACTCACGACCGGTAAGGCTACACGAAGCACTAACTAATCAAGACGCTGAACGAGCCATCTTAGCTTGTTTGATGAGAGAAGACAGTGCTTGGGATCGACTCACCGGCCTTATCCACGAAGCAGACTTTTCCGATCACAAACATCGACGAATTTTTGCGACGATGCGATTGCTCGCGGAACAAAACAAGTCATTAGATCCCATCAGCGTTAGCGGCGCGTTGAGGGACTCCGATCTGTTTGGCAAAGTTGGCGGTCAAAACTACCTGATGGAAATTGAGGAGACGCTATTCGATAAGAACCGGCTACTCGACTACAAAGAGCTTGTACGCGCTACCGCGATCCGCCGGGAACTCGTACATGTTTCACAACAGATTCGCTTGATCGCGACGCACCCTCAAGATCGAACCGTAGACGAGCTACTGACTGAGTCCGAAACGAAGGTCTTGAAGGTGGGCGAACAACGCGATGACGAAGAAATTGTCGTCAAATTAAATGAACGCATTGACGATGCCGTGGGTTACATTAGAACACTCGCTGATCATGATGGTTACATTCCTGGTCTAGAGTCAGGTTTTGAACGACTAGACGAACTTACCGCCGGTTTTCGCGACAATGACTTGATCATCATTGCGGCTCGACCTAGTATGGGAAAAACCGCACTAGCACTCAATATTTGTACGAACATCCTGTTGAGTTCGGAGAAACCGATTTTGTTCTTCTCGTTGGAACAAGATCGCGAACAGCTAATTCGCCGAATGCTTTCGTCAGTAGCCGGAGTGTCCTATAGAAGACTTGATCAAGGGAAGGGCCTGACAACACAAGACTGGCAACAACTGGAGAGTGCTCGACTAAGTCTATCTAAGGTTCAGTTTTACATCGTAGATCGTCCGAATATCACACTGGAAGACATGATGTCTCAGATTCGTCGAATTAATCGTGAACTTCGCGATGAGAGTAAAGAGTCGAACAACCGGTTGTCGATGGTAGTGGTGGACTACTTACAGTTGGTCAAACCTTCTCGCGACCGCTCGAATCGGGTGATCGAACTAGGTGAAGTATCCCGTGGTTTAAAAGCACTCGCGAAAGAATTCAAGATTCCAGTCGTTAGTGTCGCGCAGCTCAATAGAAGTGTCGAAAATCGGGAGAACAAGCGACCGCGAATGTCAGACCTTCGCGACAGTGGTGAAATCGAACAAGACGCAGACTTAATCCTCTTTATCTATCGAGATGAAGTCTACGACGAGTACTCCGCCCAGAAAGGAAAAGCAGAAATCATTGTCGGAAAACACCGGAACGGTCCTCGAGGAGACCTAACGCTAGACTTTCAAGCGAAACTCATGAAGTTTTCGAACGAGGGTGAGATGGCTTTTCGAGCACCCGTTCAATACGGCAATAAAGACGAACTTGCAGCGACACAAGATGATGAGGACGAGGAACTTATCGACGACGATCTGGACGAGGATGAACCTCCTCTCTAGATGCGCAAACGATTTAAGAAGTACTAATAGATCAGCCCTCTGCGCGGTTGGTTGTCAAAGTTTGTCTCCATCAACCAGCCGGTAGAAATACCTCTCCGACACTTAAGATTCTCGCGGCGGCTCGAGGTCTATGTCGTTCAGTAGGAGACCCATGAGACACAATTAATCGATAGTCATCAAACTACTAAATGGCGCGTAATAGCGCAATAGATTGACTTGATTTTCCTAGGTCATGGTAGTTAGTTTGACTAGAATGAGATTTTTGCATCATTCTGTCTCGTACGTGATTTGTAGTAACGTGCGGGGGTAGAAACAAATCAGTTATTAGGAATAGAACTTATGACCAGGAATCGTCAATCTGATCTCTCTCGGTATTTGCACAGTGGCCAGACTCTACTCAACGAGCCGTCATTGAGTCGTTTTCGACTTGGCACGGAGCCCTGCAATGTGTCAAAACGGTCTTCAGCAAACAGTTTGATTTTTACGCCCAAAAAACTCGTTGCCATCTGCTTTCTATTTTTGGGGGCGTTATGTGTTAGCCACTCTGCTGTAGCTCAAACAGAAAATGAGTGTCCAGTCCCACCGGGAACTGAACCGGTTGAAGATCCTGAGGTGACTGCGCAAGAAGTCGTGGCAGACGAATCGAAATTGGGAGATTTCACACGATTAACGCGAGATCGGTTTAAAAACTATTCGTTGACAGTTACAAGTGTCACACAAATTGCTTATTTCGGATGTGTCCTACGGGAGGACGAGGGACCCTGGCGTACGGAGTCCGTCTATCCGATTCTTATGACTCCGTTCGGGCGAGTGGTTTTTCACACGAAGGACATGACTCTTTCCGGCCGGCTGCTTAATCCAGCGATACTCGGGACGATATATACTGCATTAGGTGTCTCTCGCCAAGATATAGCAGATCTGAGATCTTCTGATCCCGATACCGTTGCAAAAGCTCGCCGATCAATCCTCATTACTTTGGCAAGAGAACAGGATGCAGCTTTCGATGCTACCACACCTATCCCAGGTGTTCGCCCAGGGATTCCGGGGGCTAAAGGCCACGTAGCAGTCTATGTAGGACGGGCTTTTCAGATTCCTTTAATCGTACTCGGTGGGTTTGACTTAAACGCATCACACGTAGCTGAAGAAGTTGTTGATTACGGCAACCCAAGTGTTACTGCTAGCGATGTGGTCGATCGAGACACGTTGAAGCAATTTGTTATCGAAGCCGGAAATTACTTTATCGAAGCGCAGAGAGATACTCGAGATGGTATTCTTGGTTCGGTCGCGAAAGTCGCGATGAGAGATGTGAACGGTCCTTGACGACACGGTTCAGTGTACATTTACATACTGGATCTTAGGAGCAACATTATTTTCTTTCACGGTGCGAATCCGAACCGGTTTGAATTTCGACCGCTGATCGCAACCGTTCGAGACGCGGTGACCGGCGAGTTGATATTGCCCCAAGTCATCGATGCTGCGAAAGGTAGTCCCGAAGGAGGATTTGTGCGATATTACTTCGACGATCCTACAGATGACACGGATAGTGCCGATACACCGAAGGTGGGATATGCCCGTGAGTTTACGGGGACTGTCCAACGACAAGACGGAAGCGTCATCCCATCAAACTACATCGTTGGATCGGGCTTCTATCTTACTGATCCAGCAGTTGTTGAGATACGCCAAAACAAAGTCGTCCAGACCGTACTTCCCCAAGTCTTACGAACTATGACTGCAAGTACCGTGGATGCAATTTCTGACCGTATTGAACAAGTTACATCCGATACGAAAGCTTCTCCCTCTACGGTTTTCAGACTAGGAGGCACAGCTGCGCTCGCCAACGTTTTGTTGGGTAATCGCAACGGTTCGTTTTTGTCCAATTGGCTTTCTGAGGGATCGTACTTCGTGCTCCCGTTGAATGCGACACACGGTGGCAACGGCTTTCTTAGTCACTTTACGCTTTGGGCGAACGCCGATTACCGAAAACTCTCTGATGAAA
Organism: Gammaproteobacteria bacterium; assembly: GCA_009840305.1. Classification (GTDB taxonomy): domain Bacteria; phylum Pseudomonadota; class Gammaproteobacteria; order Pseudomonadales; family Azotimanducaceae; genus Bin55. Next base: position 8,923 of record VXNY01000023.1, read on the forward strand.
ACATGCAAGTCATGGCTTACGACGGCAATGTGACTAGTGCTAACATTGGTATCGATCGTAAAGTCGGCGAGGACTTAGTTGGAGGCGTGTCCATGACTTTGGCACGCGGGTCGGTGGACTACGAAGATCCAGAATTAGCAATGGGGGAACTCTCAACTTCGCTTTCAACCATTAATCCCTATCTCGGTTGGCAGATGTCAGACAACGCAAGATTGTGGGCTGCTGCCGGCTTTGGTTGGGGTGAGATTGAGTTTACTGAATCAACAAACTCTCAAGCTAGTGATCTGTCTCAGAGTATGATTGCAGCAGGTATTGATCTGGCGTTGATGTCGAGCGAGAACCTGATCAAAGGAGGCACCACCACCATCAAATTGAACAGTCAGTCAGCGTTCACTAGCGCAGAAGTCGATGAAGGCGACAGTCTAGAGCAAACGAGTTTAGACGCGTCCCAACATCGGGTGACTTTTCAGGGTTTGTATTCAAGGAAACTTGATTCGGAGGCAGTAATTACCCCTTCGATCGAAGCTGGTTGGAGGATTGACGGTGGAGACGGTTCTACAGGAAATGGACTCGAGATTGGCGCAGGATTTGGATATTCCGCGGGCCGGCTGGTGTTTAAACTCAACTCTCAGACCTTGCTTACGCACTCGGATGTCGATGATTTCGAGGATTGGAGCTTTAGAGGCATGATCGCTTTCCAACCGAGTAGCGATGGCCACGGACTTTCTATGTCCCTTGGCTCTTCATGGGGGATGGCGAATCGAGAGCTCGAAATGGATGCGATGAAGTCATACGGGGGTGTTCGGCTACCGAATCAACGCGCGACGATGATGTCTTCGTCGCCATTGATACATGCTGCGGTTCGTTACGACTTTAATAAGCCAGATGGACTTGGCTTGTGGACTTCCTACCGTGGTTCCGACCACGATAACCAACTCCGCATAATGCAAGTGGGCTTACAGTTCCGATCCTCTCAAGGATTCAACGCCGGATTGCAGATCGGAAGACAAGACAGTATTCATCGATCACCTGATCACAGTATCGAACTTCGCGGTACGCTACGTTGGTGAGTGCTGCTCAACTTTGGACTTGCTGTCACCTGGAGTAAGTTTTAGTTGTGTACAACGTCTGACACCAGAGTGGAGGGCGTTGTGCGTTCATCAAGCTGGTTGAGGTATTTGAAAATTCTCAAACTCTTCGAATAGCGATGGCGAAAGGGTAGAAGGGGCGCGAGAGTGGTAAAAACAAGAGTCCTCTTCGCCTGTCGCGAGTGCGGTGCTTCCTATCCTAAATGGCAGGGACAATGCGCTACATGCGGAGAGTGGAATTGCTTAGAAGAAGTCAAGGTTTCGCAAAGACAGAAAAAGGCCGGTATCGCGTCAGGAGTTGGTTTTTCCGGTAGTGCGACTGAGGTCACTCGATTAGCTGAAGTCAAACTTGAATCAAACCCTCGAATTCTCACTCGTATTCAGGAGTTTGACCGGGTTTTAGGTGGTGGTTTAGTACCAGGATCAGTGGTATTAATGGGCGGTGAGCCCGGTGCTGGGAAGTCGACCTTGCTTGTTCAGATGGCGAGTGAGATAGCTCGCGATTTGGGGTGTGTCTACGTTAGCGGAGAAGAGTCTATTCAGCAGATTGCGAGTCGCGCTATTCGTATCGGAATCTCGGATCGTGAAGTTCAACTCGCGACGTTAACAGATGTCGGACAGGTGATCGCTCTAGTGGAGCAGACTAAACCTGCTGTCGTGGTCATTGACTCGATCCAAGTGATGCATTCCGACGAGATCGAAAGTGTTCCTGGAAGTGTCAGCCAGGTTCGCGAGTGCGCGTCTCAGCTAACGCAATTGGCAAAACAAACTGGCACGATCTTCGTACTAGTCGGACATGTGACGAAAGAAGGAAATCTCGCCGGTCCTAAAGTTCTGGAACACATGATTGATTGCTTTGTGATGTTAGAAGCTCCAATTGGTAGTCGTTATCGTACCTTGCGTGGAATTAAGAATCGGTTTGGCGCGGTGAATGAGCTTGGTGTGTTTGCGATGACAGATCGCGGACTGCGAGAGGTCGCAAATCCCTCCGCGATTTTTCTCGAACGTACAACTGAACCAACAGCCGGCAGTGTAGTTACTGTGACTTGGGAAGGTACGCGGCCACTGTTGGTTGAAATTCAGGCATTAGTTGACGATGTACAAGGAGGTTATCCACGTCGCGTTTCTGTGGGTCTAGACACTCAACGATTGGCGATGCATTTAGCGATCATGCACCGGCACTGTGGCATCTCGTTAGCGGATCAAGATGTGTTTGCCAACGTCACTGGTGGGATCAAAGTAGCAGAGACCGCGGTAGACCTAGCGACGTTGATCGCAGTATATTCCAGTTTCAGAAATCGCGCGCTCCCCCACGATCTAGTGGTATTTGGTGAATTAGGACTCACGGGTGAAATACGTCCTGTACCCAATGGGCAAGAACGTCTGCGCGAGGTACAAAAACACGGATTTACGCGCGCGATAGTTCCACTAGCAAACAAAGCCAAAAAACCTTACGCAGGGGTGGAAGTTTCTTACGTTCCTACGCTCAGCAATGCGCTGGAAGTTTTAAACGAAATTTTGACCCGTTAAGGTACAAATACGGACCGAATACCTGCGTTTGTAACGGTTGTTCAATCGGCACTAGTTCTCACGGAACTGTAGTTCGATCCGGTGTCGGACACCGTACACACCTACCGGAACATCATTGATTGCGAACGGTGTATATCGGTAGAGTCCTACTTCGTCGAGAATTCGCTGAGTGACTTCCTGGGTCAGCCTCGTATCTTGAACTTCAAGAATATTGGGTTGTTCGACAAACCCACGGTCATTCACATCAAATTCGACAATAACACTACCGTCTTCTTGGTTGCCAGCTATATACAACTTGTGAGTGGGTTTTAGTGAGTGTCGATACGTCGGATACCGCGCTTTGGTTCTAGATGCCTGCTCATCAAGTGCGCGCCCGGAGCTTTTCCTGTCTCCATCGGCCAATTCGTAGTTGATTTTGATTTTCAGATCTTTGACGGGTGTAGGTTGGCCGTCTACATACTTTGGCATGTACTTGAACTGGGCCAATGCAGTTAATGCTGACTCATTGAATACATTCGCTGGTTTCGCTGTGATCAACTCCGGATTAGATACCGATCCCGTTTCATCAATGTCAAAATTAGCGATTACGTATCCTTCGATGCTATTTATCAATGCGACGCGTGGGTACTCTGGCTCAACTTTGGAAAGAGGTTCGTAGTCTTGATTGAGATTGAATACAACTTTGTGCAGCACTCCTGTTTTTGGTGTATTCGGCTCAAAACGGAAGTCTGACACGGCAGCTATTGCGGCAGTCTCGAATACACTTGCGTCGGAATAAATCGCTTTGGGATTTTCGACTTCGCCATCTTCGTTGATGTCAAATTCGACGACTACGTGCCCTTGTAATTGTTGTTCTTTGGCGGCAGCGGGATATTTAGCTACGACTGCAGTACTGGGTTTACTATTCAACGAAAAGGTAAACTTGTGCATTATTTTTTGGTCAGGTTTAACATGCCTTGTAAATTTCATCTTGCTTGCCGCATCAAGGGCCGCGGCTTCAAAGAAACCCGCCGGTGCCGCGCCAACGACTTCTTGATCTCGTACATCCCCCCACGCTGAAACTCCAAACCGCACCACGACATAGCCGTCGGGTCCTTGTTCCATCGCGGTCTTCGGATACTTCACCCTTACGGAAACCTTTGGTTTGGAATCGAGTGTAAAGAAAAAGTTTTTTGTGACTCCTTTTGTATGGTTGTGAGTCTCGTTTGGCGGTTCGAAGCGATGGTCTTTAATTGCTTGTAGCGCATATAGATCGAATTTTCCCGGTAGTGTAGAGTCATATATATAGGGGTTTTCGACAAAACCCTTCTCGGTAATGTCGAACTTTACGATGACGATACCTTCCGGACTCTTTTCCCAAGCCTCTTTCGGATAAACTGGAATCGGGGCCTCGATTTGTAGTGGGACAATGTCGAGTTCGTCAGCTAGCGCTATCGTTTCCACAAGGGCAAAAAAACTACTAATTAGAGCAATGGTCAGAGTGAATAGAACGGATGTTATTGTGATTCGTTTCGACTGATCAGTTTCCATGTCTCCTCCTCATTAGTACCTATTGAACCATTATAAATGGTAAATCTGTCTCTCATTTGCTACTTGCTCGAGTGAGTAAGGATCTAAATTTTCTGAGTGTGTTCCGTTCAAAAAATTCAATGACCGAACTGATTCTAGACCCTGAAACGAATTTCCATTCGCGCCGTTCGCCAACAAAAAGAAACAACGTTCCGTAGGGATGGAAGTGTCTTACATCCCTACGCGCAATCGCGAACTAGATGTATCAGGTGCACTTCTGAAGAGTTGAGTCCAGATAGCTGACCCCAAACACTTAAACAAACCAGCTGGCAGAGAGGGTCTAGTCCTCGTGGAAGCGTAGTTCGATCAGATGCCTTACGCCATCAGTCCGTACGGGAGTATCTCCGATCACGAAGGGTTCATACCGGTAGTAGCCTACTTCTTCAATGATTCGTTGAGTGACCTCTTGAGAAAGAACCGTACCTTGAACCTCAAGAATATTAGGTTGTTCAACCACGCCTCTTTCGTTGACGTCGAATTCAACAATAACGCTTCCGTCTTCTTGGTTACCCTTAATCGACAAACGATGGGTCGGTCTTGACTCGCGTACCACCGTACCTTGACTCATCAATTCATCTAACTTCTTCTTTCTTTCCTCAGGTGAAGCACCCTTAAGATCTTCGAGAAACTGCTTCATGTTAATACGGGGCATAATAACAGGAAATTTCTGTTTAGCTTCTGGCGAATTGTCATAGAGAGCGCGGGCGGGCTCGTTGTCCTCTTCACCTTCTTCTCCCTCAATTATGTAACGGATCTGGTTCTTAACACCTTCGGTTCTTGTAGGTTTGCCGGCTACGTACCGCGGCGAGTACTTGAACTGTTTAGCGGCATTTTTAGCCGATTGATCGAAGATCTTTGGCGGATTCGCTTCCAAAACCTCTGGATTTTCCACTGAACCACTTTCGTTTATATCGAATTGAAGAATTACGTAGCCCTCAATGTTGTCCAACAATGCCTGTTCTGGATACTCTGGTTCAACTTTGCTTAGAGGGTAGTAGTCTTGGTCAAGACTGAATTCAATTTTGTGCAGCATCCCTGTTGCAGGTTTGTCCGGATCAAAAACAAATTGAGATACGGCGACGATTGCGGCAGTCTCGAATACACCAGCATCGGAATAAATAGCTTCAGGGTTTTCTACTTCACCGTCTTCATTGATGTCAAATTCGACGATCACATGCCCATGTAGCAATTGATCCCTAGCTTCGGCGGGATACACAGCACTAACGGCCCTACGGGGATTACTGTTTAGAGAGAAAATAAACTTGTGAAGTATTTTGTCGTCTGGATTGAATCGTGTTGTCTCAAAGTTCATCTTGTTCGCAGCATCAAGCGCGGCAGCTTCAAAGAATTCAGCAGGCTCAGCTCCAACCACTTTCGCGTCTCGAACAGTACCCGATGCAGATACGCCAAACCGCACGACGACATATCCTTCTGCTGCCTGTTCCAAGGCGGGTCGTGGGTATTTGGCCTTTACAGGAACTGTAGGATTTGAATCGAGAGTAAAGGAGAACTGTTTTTTGACGCCCGTCATGTACCGGGATGATCCACCAAGCTGTTCATAACGATGCTCTTTAATCGCCTGTAACGCATAAAGTTCAAATTTACCCGGTAAGGAAGAGCTGACGATGCAGGGATTTTCGACATTACCGTCTTCGGTAACATCGAACATCAAAGTGACCTCGCCCTTCGGACTCTCTTCCCAATCTTTTTTAGGATAGACTGGGAGCGGAGCATCGATTTCTTTGAGGAGATTTCCATCGGCTGGGGCAATCGTTACCGCGTACGCAAAAACACTGCTAATCAAAGCGATGGTCAGAATAATTAAAACACCGATTTGCTGGATTTGTTTCGACTGATTAGTGCCCATATTTCCTCCGCAAGAGTACTTTTGAATCATTATAAACCGCTATCTAAATGTAACTTTTCTAAGAAAACACTAGCCATTTGTGAATGCCATTTTGATCGACAGCTACTCCCAAGGTACAGCATCGCACAACACTAAAATATCTCCTTCACTAATTCACAGAAATTGTTTTTCCACCTATGTTCAACCAACAAAAACTGAGTGATCTTGATCCCGAAGTATGGGAATCCATTGTTGCTGAAGATCGTCGTCAAGAAGAACACATAGAGCTGATAGCTTCAGAAAACTATGTCTCCCCAGCAGTGCTCGAGGCACAGGGTTGTGGAATGACAAATAAATATGCTGAAGGCTACCCCAGCAAAAGATACTATGGTGGTTGTGACTATGTCGATCAGGTGGAGGTATTAGCAATTGAACGAGCGAAAGAGCTGTTTGGTGCCGACTATGTGAATGTACAACCACATTCGGGTAGTCAGGCCAATGCATCAGCGTACTTAGCATTGATCGAACCAAATGACGTGGTATTGGGAATGAGCCTTTCGGAGGGAGGCCACTTAACACATGGATCCCCTGTAAACTTTTCGGGGCGAATTTATCGCGCAGTCCAGTACGGTGTGCGACCTGATGATGGTTTAGTGGACTACGACGAAGTTTTAGCTATCGCGCAAGAACACCAACCAAAACTCGTGGTAGCTGGTTTTTCTGCGTACAGCCGAAAACTAGACTGGGCAAAGTTTCGGGAGATTGCAGACTCTGTTGGCGCGTATTTGTTGGTGGATATGGCTCATGTCGCCGGCTTAGTAGCCGCAGATGTCTATCCCAATCCAATCCCATATGCCGATGTGGTAACTACTACAACGCACAAAACACTGGCGGGTCCACGAGGTGGATTGATCTTAGCTCGTGCCAACCCGGACATCGAAAAAAGACTCAATTCTGCTCTGTTTCCGGGAACCCAAGGTGGACCTTTGATGCATATCATTGCTGCAAAAGCGGTGTGTTTTAAAGAAGCGGCGACTCCAGAATTTCGAGATTATCAAATTCGGGTTGTGGAAAACGCTCGAACGATGGCTAGAGGATTCGTGGAGCGCGGCTACAAGGTAGTTTCGGGCGGTACCGACAATCATCTGTTCTTGCTAGATCTAATCGACAAGGACATTACGGGTAAAGCTGCTGACGCAGCGTTGAATCAAGCTAATATCACGGTTAATAAGAACACTGTACCTGGTGATCCACGTTCACCATTCGTGACTAGCGGTTTACGTATCGGTTCCGCGGCTGCGACTCGTCGCGGTTTTGGGACGGACGAGTGTTCTACACTGGCACAATGGATGTGCGACATTCTTGACGACATTTCCAACGACAACATGGTTGCGTCTGTAAGAATAAAAGTACGCGAGATGTGTCAAAAGCATCCAGTTTACTCGCAGTGATTGAGCTGCCATAACACCGTTTACGGTCGAGTTTCGATCCAGGAATTCTGGCAATGCACCGGCCTAAAGTTGACGAACTATACACCCATGCCGCTATTCGCCTCGCTGCTAAAGGACTCTATCGTGTGACGCGGAACAACCCTCGAGTGGGTTGTATCTTGGTTAAAAATGGGAGGGTGATCGGGCGTGGCGCGCATCTTCAAGATGGTGGTGCGCATGCGGAAGTACAAGCACTAGCCACCGCTTCGGAAGACCCTACAGGAGCTACGGCGTACGTTAGTTTAGAACCATGTTGTATTGAGGGGCGAACTCCACCCTGTACCTCGGCTTTAATCTCTGCGGGGATCCAACGTGTGGTCGTTGGAGAACTCGACCCTAATGCTGAAGTGAATGGTTCCGGTGTTCGCGAGCTTCGGGACGCATCGATATCGGTCACTGTTCTTGGATTAGCGGAAGCTCGATCTTTGAATCCCGGATTTCATAAACGGATGACGCTTGCAAGACCCTATATCCGCGTGAAGTCAGGAATGTCACTGGACGGACGTGTGGCTATGGAGAATGGGGAGAGTCAGTGGATCACCAGCTCGGATGCCCGACAGGATGTCCAGCGACTGCGGGCACGCAGCGGCGCGATTGTTACAGGTATAAATACGATACTCAACGACGATCCGAAACTGACAGTTCGAGACGCTCGTTTCGGAACAAGTTCTCCCATGCGAGTGGTTTTAGACACTCACGGTCAGATCCCACCCGACGCTGAGTTGTTCAGACATCCTGGTGAAGTTGTCCTCGTGTGTAATTCGTCTGTGACGTTGCCACCAAATTCCATTAAGTGGGAGCACGATAACGATCAAGCCGACTTGGACAGTGTACACGAGCGACTAGCAGAAGCAGGGGTCAATGAAGTCTTGATTGAAGCTGGCCCGACACTCACTTCTAGTTATTTACAAACAGGCTTGTGGGATGAGTTTGTCTTCTATGTCGCCCCGAAGATTCTTGGATCTCAAGCTCGACCCGTAGCGCAAGTAAAAATTGATGCTTTGTGCGACGCGATCGACGGTACACTACAGTCGATCGAAGAGATTGGAGACGATCTACGCATCGTAATCAACAATAGTGAGTCCTGTGTCTAATACGGAAAAGTTCTCGCCTAAACAACGCCGCCAGAGTCGTCGTGCCCTGTTGCAAGCGCTCTATCAATGGGATTTAGCTAGATCTGGCGAGGCTGATCTACATCAGTTCATGATGGATGAAGGATCTCTTGCGAAGGCGGACAAAAAGTACTTTACGCAGTGTTTGCAAGGAATATTGCGTTCTGTGCAAGATCTCGATCGTACATATGAACCTTATCTCGATAGGTCATTCGACGACATAACACCCGTGGAACGGGCGTGCTTACGTGCTGGAAGCTTCGAGTTGCTTGAACGTGAGGATGTGCCCACTACAGTAGTAATTAATGAGTGGGTCGAACTCGCGAAATTGTTTGGTGCACAAGATAGTTTTCGATACATTAATGCCGTGCTTGATGCTGTGGCGCGCAGTGCTCGCGAAACCTCATGAATGAAGTAGAACTGATTGATCTAATCCTTGATCGACTAGGACCAGCTGGACGAGCTGCAAAGCTTAAGATCGGACCCGGCGACGACGCAGCTGTAGTTGAATGGGAAACAGAACAAGAATTGGTCGTGAGTACGGATGTTTGTTTGGACGGAGTGCACGTTCCAACAAATTGTCCCGGTGATTTAGTTGGATATCGAAGCGTTGCAATGAGCGTGTCGGACATCGTCGCAATGGGTGCTGTGCCTCGATATTTAACTATTGCTTTAACTATCGAACACGCTGATGTCGATTGGCTAACTGCGTTCGCAGACGGTGTGCGCGACGGGTGTGCGGAAGCCGATTCTACGGTGATTGGCGGCAATCTCGCTAAAGGAGTGAAACAGATTACGATAACTGCGATGGGTTCAGTACCTATGGGGCGAGCAATAAAACGTAATACTGGTCAGCCGAAGGATGACATCTGGGTCACAGGTAAGTTAGGCGCAACACCGCTTGCATTGCAGGCTATGGCTGCTTGGATACCGCGAGGGTTGTCCGAACTGAAACAACTGACGAGCACAGATGTTATTGCGCGGTATTTACTCCCTCCGATACGAACGTCATTTGTAGAGTTCTTGCGTCACTATGCTAGTGCGTGCACGGACATTACTGATGGTCTAGCTTTCGAGTTAGATCGGTTAGTATCGGGTGCTCCAAACGGGTACCGAATCGAGACAGAAGAAATTCCCCTTTGGTTTAGCGCGGAGCTTGACGATGTTTTGGCAAACGACGATAGCTATGAAATGTTGTTCACTTCATCTGCAGAAAATCGTGAAGCTGTGCAGCACTACGCCAAAAAATCAAACATCCCGCTTTCACGCATTGGTACCGTCCTTTCTACTTTGGATCGGGAATTTGTCCCCTTCCGTGAACTACGCTCTCCTGTCTCCGGTTTTTCACACTTCTAAGAACTTTTATGTCAGAGGACAATTCGAGAATCGAGTCGAACGCGGGGCAATTACGGTCAAACGCATTTAAAGATCCGTTGGTAGTAATAGCTACGGGTTTCGGAATCGGTTGGCTTCCCTTCGCACCTGGAACCATCGCTTCCTTGGTGATTGCGTTAATCTTTTACTTCACGCCGGAATTGGACGTGGAATACCAGTACGCAATCATTTTTTTACTTTTTATCGTTGCTCGACTTACGCTAGGTATTGTCGTTCGAAAATACGGTGTAAAGGATGAGTCTTGTATTGTTCTGGACGAGTTTCTTGGTATGGCTGTCGCTTTGTTTTTATTGCCTAAAGAGTGGTGGTTATACATTATTGCATTTCTGATATTTAGAATTTTTGACATCGTAAAGCCCTGGCCGATTTCTTGGGTTGAGCAGAGAATCCGGGGAGCATACGGAATTATTTTGGACGATGTGATCGCTGGTGCGGGAGCAGCGATCATTACCAATCTTATCTGGATCACGCAGCAATGACAGGAGAGTTTATGTCGAAGCAGGAAGAAAACACAGCAGTTGACTTTGAAAAAGACATCGCTGAGTTGGAAGCATTAGTAGCAAAAATGGAGAGCGGTAAGTTGACGCTAGAAGAGTCGTTGAAGGCTTTTGAAAAGGGCGTCGGATTAGCAAGACGCTGCCAGCAATCACTCGCTGACGCTGAAGCGAGAGTGTCAAAGTTGATGCAGGAAATGAACTTTGACACAGACGACTAGCAGCTTTGCCCTAGCGACGTGGTGACTATGCACGATCTAGATCAGATTCGGCATCAAATCGAATCAGACTTAGAAGCGCGGTTACAACTCGCTTCCGTGCATTCATCTGCTTTGGTGGAAGCAATGAAGTACTCGGTATGCGGGACTGCGAAACGAGTGCGCGCGGTGCTGGTTTGTGCAACGACGGTTGGCTTTGGAGAGGACACTTATAGAGCTTTGCCGCCAGCTGCCGCGATCGAGTTAATTCACGCTTATTCACTCGTGCACGATGATTTACCGGATATGGACGACTCGGATACAAGGCGTGGAAAACCCAGTTGCCACAAACATTACGGTAGTACCATCGCGATCCTTGCTGGGGACGCGCTTCAAGCCCTAGCGTTCTCAACCATTCTGGAAGCGGCTCAGCTCACAGTACAACAGCGAACGGATTGTGCAGCTGTACTTGCAAATGCTAGCGGGTGGCGGTATATGGTAGGAGGTCAGGCTATGGATATGGAACTCATGCATGGCGCGATACACGACCTTGACCAACTGTTCACGATGCACGAAGGTAAAACTGGGGCGTTGTTTCGCGCCGCGCTTGAAATGGGTGCAATTGTTGCCGGTTTTTCGCGAGATTCAGAGCAATTTGAAACGATGAGTAAAGCGGGAACCAAGATTGGTGTCGCGTTTCAATTAACGGATGATTTTCTCGATGCTACAGCTGAAGTTGAACAACTCGGTAAACCCGCGGGTGCGGATTCACTCGCAGGGAAGAAGAGTGCGGTAGCGTTCTTAGGTACGGAGGAGACCCGAAATCGAGCAATTCAGTATCTCGATGAAGCCGTTGAAATTCTAAAGTCCATAGATGGGGATATGACCTTAGTACAAAGACTTGCGGAGGAGTGCGTGCATCGGCAACGCTGATGCTGAGCTAGGAACTCTGCGGCGACCATGTAGGGTCCCAACTTGGTGCGACTAAATGCCAGGTCGCGGTTTCTTCATCGAACCGTATGAGTCCGAGTTCATTAAGTGTGTTTAACTCCCCAATTATTTTCCAGATTCCCATAGGGTCGTTCTGGTCTCGCATGTGTTGGACGAGATCACCTGGACGCACGGCTGAATTTCCTTCATCGCTGACCGCCACGAACGCATCGTAAATGGTCTTTGTAATTCGAAGTGCTTCGCCCATAGGGGGTGAATAATGGCTAGGTTTCAATTTGAAAGCTGAATATAATTTATAAAAAGGTAGAAATGTCTATTTTTACTTTCACATTCTGGGGGCGATCTGGATTCGACGACGGATACAAAGTCTCAGGTGCATGTCGAGTTTGTAGGATAGCTCGTAAAACGATCCTTCAATTCAAACATAGTTGCCAACGACGACAACTACGCTCTAGCGGCTTAAAGCCGCTAGTTCTGTCTAACTGTTTGCTCATGGAGAGTTAGACGGAATCATACTACGTGAGCTCGTGTTTTTTGCCGGTCCAAGCAACAAACACTAAATCTTAGGACTCGCTTACCGTAGCCTCGTCCAGTTGGGCTAACGGCGAGTTAAATTTGAGAACTGGACTAAGCATGTAGATCCAAGGATCGAGTTCTGGCGGACGCGGGTTCAACTCCCGCCGCCTCCACCATCTCCAAAACTGCTATTACGACTCGTACTGACTGGAACCCAGCGTATAGCATCGGCGTAGAGCCAAGGTGTGTCGTTGGTAGCCCCAATCACCCGGACGTTCACTTCTCCTTTCAATAGTTCGAATTCACCAACTTCATTCCACCCGTAAATCGAGTTTTCGAAGCTCAAGTCGCGCATTTCTGTTGCTTCCAAGTGTTCGATTTCTAAGTGGTAATCTCCTTGTCTGCTACTGCGACGAAACCAGCCAGTATTTACAAAGTATTCCAGTCTCCACCAAGTCGTATCCGGCAACTCCGCAGAAAATTCAACTGGATGGATTTCGGGAGCAAACCGAGTCACAGTGGCCGTACGGCGAAAGTGCCCATAGGAATCTTCGTCAGAGATCCGTCCCCACACACCAGAACTCGTTCGGTACGCGTAATTGGCGCGAGCTGGCAAACCGTTGTCGTTATCTGCTTGTAGTCGCGGGATGCGAAACCAACCCAACGGACCAACCGATGCGGCGCTGTTGAATGCAGGTGGTTGTTCAATAGCAAAACCAGGATCTAAATCATCGACGATGATCCCAGGATTTGGTGGTCGCCAGTCTACCACCTCAAACATTGGTCTTGGTTCGAGTGACTCTCCGTTGCTATCCAGCACCACGGACTCATCAAGACGGGTTCCGAACTCGTTCCGATTTAATGAAAGATTGGGATAAAGGTGAATGTAGTCAATTTCGTGGGTAGTCACCACATTGATTCGTACAGAGGACTTGCCGTCGATCACTATAGTTGGCGTCCGTGGCCATTCTCGCCTTGATTCGGGCGGATATGCTGCCCAAAACACTCCGGTAGTTTCACTCGGGTTGTGCACGTAGAAGGACGATTCGTACTGCTGTCTTCCTTCGTCGTCTTCTCCCAGTTGTCGTCGAGTAATGTCGGAAACCAAATAGCCCGGTAGATTACTGCTACTAAGCCATTCTCCAAAATAGGGATATAAATCTAACTCTGCAGTTTCCGCATGACTTTCCAACTCTTGCATCGTGAAGGACCGTCCTTGATAAGCGCTCCTTAGTTTGGCAAGCCATGCTAAGATTGCATCGTTATCGTTGGTCTGAACAAATACTCTTGCGATCATGCGATTTTTTGCGAGCATAAACTCAAGATCGCTCTGATGCGAATCTGTGGACGGGAGAGCTAATAGTGCCTTCGTCTCCATAGCTTCCCATACCGAGTGGCGATTCAAATATCGTTGAGCTAAGTTACGTACCCAGCTGATCATGTCCCCACCACCGCCATCATCAATTGCCCATTCGGCGGCAGGGAAAAACATTTTTGTGAAGTCGGATATTTGGAATGTGGCATAGGGTGAAAACCACAGATCGGGGGCGGGGGAAACACGGGAAATAATGTTGAGAACAAGGTCGTTCAGTACGACCCCATGGTTTCCTTCAACAGAAGTGGCGTGAGTCCAGAAAATTTTCGAAAACCCAGCCCAGAGATTGTCGGTCCCTACAGCATCTCCAAAGTAATCTGCAAGTGCCCAAAATTTGTGGTATTCCACCCATTCCACGTTGTCTTCCCAGCGTTTAATTCGTCGAATACGAGTATCAAAATGAGCCGTGGGAAAACCGCGCTCTTTCATGAGAAACATGCCAGGTAGCACCTGTACGCTTTCGGTTTTGAATCCACCGCCTAGAGTCCTCAGTCTGTTTGGGATTTCTACGAATGACAATTCCTTGAACGGGTAGCCTAGTCCTGCTTCTTCGAACGGACTGAAGATTTCTTCGATCTCTTCTCGCACTCGTTCGTCATCAAAGTTGAACTTACCGAAATTCTTCTGATGGTTTTTATGAAGGTAAAGATTGAATTGAACGTTTGCGACGTTCAAAGAGTGTTTCACAAAGTTCGTCCCAAACACTGCAATTTCCGATAACGGAGTCTCCGGGCGCAATTCAAACGTTCCCTTCCTGTCAACGGTCTGTGTAATGTCCGTACCAACCAACAACCAATTTGAATCAGTTATCGAAAACTTGATGTCAGTCTCGAAAAAGTCTATACCTATAGACGCGGATCGCGCAAGGTTTTGTGAGTTAGGGACGGGGTACCAATACATCCCTGGCATGAGCGCGACGTACGACTTCGAAAAGATAGAACCATCCTTACCGAATAATTGCCCAGCGCGGTGTGGAACCGCGCGGTCGATGAAGTAATGAACCGGACTATCTAAGTAAGCAAATAGCGGGTCCGGGATGCCGAATGCTTCAAAAGTCAATTTATGCTGGTCGTTTCGTTCTAGGGGTACGCCGGTGGGAATGATCAATAGTCCATCGGAAAAGTTGTAATCGACTTCTTCTCCGTTTAAGGTAATGCGATCAATGGTGAATCCCGGATTGAGCGTGAAGGTCAAGTGTGGTATGTCGTGTTCGTGTTTTACTTCAAAATCGTATATGAGACTTAAAGACAAGAGGTGCCCCGGATCTATTGTCACTGAACCTTGGATCCTTTCAATATCGAGCTCGACGTTTTGGTCGTATTTAGTATGAATTTTCGACCACTCTTGTGGTTGGTAGTACGACTCTACCAGCTGCTGCGACAGAAAACCAAAACCGATGACACTTAGTACGATCATGACGGCACCGAGAGGAAAGTTCACTATGCCAACACGGGCATCGCGCCGATTCAATATAACGGCTGCAACGGTGATGAGTCCGAGTGCTCCGACAACAGTAAGTGCTCGCAACCCGATGATTTCAAGCGCGGCCAAGTCTGGGACAAGTTCGGAAATGTACGCTGAGAAATTCGACGAGGGCGTAACTATGTCAAGCCAGGAGAAAGGTACTATCAAACTAACAATGTAAAACACGATTAACAAACTCGAAGCGATGGCTACTGCGACAAAACCAGATCGTAGAATGCAAGTGAGCGTGAGTGCGACACTACTCCACAAGAAAAGCGAAGGGAACGTGTCAAAAACAAGGAGATTCAAAACCGACACAGGCTCTAGGAAATCACCCCAAGCAGAGCCAAGGAAGTGACTTAAGGCACCGAGGCCCTCGATCAACGCGATGTTGCAAAGAACAACCACGTAGAGCAGAGACGTTACGCCCAAGACGCTGCCCAAAAGATACTCAATGTTCGTAAGTTGCCGACTCTCTAGGACGGTTTGAATGCGGTTTCTATCGTGATATTGACGAATGTCGAACGTTAGCAACACAGCGGCAAACTGAAACGCGAGGAACACTAACGCATCGACATTGCTCAACAGATACTTGGGTTCAGCCAGGCTAAAGGACGGAGAGTAGGAGGCGTTTAGCGTTTGCCAAACGCAGGACTGCAGGTAGCCAATCAATACGACTAAAGTAAGTAGTACGCTAGTAACCCAGAATCGTATTTGGGATCGGCAAATTCGAATTTGTGCACCAGCGACAGCTAGCGTTCGAGATATCGAGTTAAACACGATCCGGACGTAAAAGTGCCAGCAAGAGAGAGTAAATCGTTAGTGCTTAGATTGGTGAGTTTTGAGGGATGTAATTGGATTGTCAAAAGCGACGTTTAATTCCTACGAAAAATTGACGTAAATCCGCCGGGAAATAGCGGTATGAACCAAACGCGAAATCTGCGCGGTCAGCATAGTAGTGATCGAAGAAGTTGAGTATTCTACCGAACACCGACCATTGCGTACTGAGCGGTAAATCCATCCGAAAATTCACTACATTGTGCCCCCCGTACCGCGCGGTATTCGCCGCGTTTAGGTAGTGCGATCCTATACGATTGATTTCTACTTCAACTGTACCAGAAGAGCCGATTTTTGCAGACCAACGAGCATGTGCGAGGACGCGCGGCGCGCTGTCCATTTGATTTCCGGAGAGAATTACTTCACCACGTGCAAGGTTCCGTGTAAAGTCGTACTCGTGGTTAGAGAAGGTACTTGCAACGGCAATCTTGTGAACGTCAGTGACTTGCCAGTGAAATTCGATTTCGATCCCGCGAGAGTCTGTCGCGCCATCACTTACATTCATACCATTGGCATCGCGAAAGATGAGATTGGAACTCGAATCAAAATAGATGGAGATAGCTATGTCAAAGGTGCTCCAAGAAGATTGCCAACCAATCTCAACTGACCGAGCATCTTCACTGTTGAGGTCAGCCACGGTCTGGCCACTCTGAAGTCGATAGAGCTCGGTAATTTGCGGTGGTCGATAGCCAATCGATGTGAGTACCCAAAATTGCGAACTATCTGTGGCCAGAAATTTGTAGCCAATCCTAGCGGCAATACTTGTGAAACTGTCAGCTCTGTCGCTTGGTCGGGTGTACAGACAGCCCCCGAAACCACACGGCGAGCCATCGTCGCGGGTGTTCCCATCCAAATGACGATTGTCATACTGATACTCGGAGTGCTCCACGCGGAGACTCTCTTCGACTTCATGTCGGTGGTTCCAGATTCTGGTAGCACTTTGAAATATCGCATAGGTTCCCCCAGTTACGACGAAGTCATAGTGTGTACCGGCTGGTCGAGTCGCCTGTAAGAATGGCGATCCTACTGTTGGACGTTGTTGATGTTGTACCAGCGAAGCTTTGAACCATTCCAAATGCGCGCCTAGCTTAATGTTCAGCGCTTTGAGCCGAGTCATCTGAAACAAAATTGCGCCCACACTCGTTTGTTCGTTGTCCTCACTCGGTTGCCCCGGGAGAAAATGCTGCAGGAAGTCCATTCGCGAGGCACGTGCGTAAGGGTATATGTAGAGATTTCTACCATTGTCAATTTGGCTGGACAAGCGGAAAGAGTCTGCGTCGCGATAGGCCTCTGGATTCGGGTTTGTCCGGCGGACGTTTTGATCGTCGTAAGACTGGTAACCTCGTACATACCCGCCTGTTTCTTGTCGGAGAGATGTAATGGAGAACGTATGGGACGCTTCCCAACCTCCGATGTTTGAAGTCCAGACAACATTGAGTTTTTGTTGGGTGTATCCAGTATCATCTCGGAATCCGTTCGTGTCTGTGGCGTGAAATTTTGCTTGCACTTTTTTGTTGTACAAGGTCATGCGAACTTGCCTATAGTCATGCTTTCCTGTCTCGAGACTTAGTGCATTGGTCCCTTCACCGCCCACGAACGGTCGGACGTTAATTACCCCGCGCATAGCATTGCCACCGTAAATCGCGCTTGCGGGACCACGTAAGACCGCTACTCGATCAGCTTGTTCGATGTTAAGTTCAAACAACCCATTGACATTGCAAAATCCAATAGGGCGAATCGGAATATTGTCTTCTAGTAAAACGTAGGATCCACAAGCACCCGAACCTGCGAGAACTGCTGAACGGAGACCGGTGAGATGTTCTTGACCTGAATTTTTGACAACCCAAATACCTGGAGTCCGAGCGAAGATTTCGTGTGGATGGAGAGGTCGCGTGCGCTCTATATCTTGACTATCGACAATCGTCAAACTACCAAGATTGGACCGAGTCGGTATATCGCGAGGATCACCCTTGACGACGATTTCTTCGTCCTGCAATTCGACATCATCAGAGGATTCATTTGCTTCAATCCCATTGTCAAAGCAGAGAACAGAGCAGGCAATGAGAATCACTTGCATGCACAAGCGACCTGTTAAACCAAAGACCGCCACCGAGCTACGAGTCAATACTCAAAAAGAAGTAGGGCTTGGTGTCCTACGATTGTTAAATTGGGCTAATGTGGTTGGTGTTTGTGGTTAAGTCTCTTCGACTCTTTCCACCTTCAACTCTTCAAGATTTTTTGCCATGTCTTCGGCCGACGTATCAACAGACACATCGCGGTCTACCTTTAAGATTTTTCCATCTTTACCAATGTAAAAAGTGTGTCGACTTGGGTATCCACGTTTTGAAAGTACGCCGTAAGCTTTGGCAACTTCTTTCGTTTCATCCGACAAAATCGTGAAGTCTGCACCGTACTTTTCTGCGAATGCCTCATTGTCTTCCTTGGAATCCACGCTGATCATGAAGTAGTTAACCTTAAACTCACGTATTAGGTCGCCGTCCTTAGTGATAGATTTACACTGAGCCGTGCATCCAGGTGTGTCTGCTTTAGGAAACCACGCGAGCACAACAGGCCCTTCTTTCAACAGATCCGATAGTTTGTACTCTTCGTCGTCGCTGCCAGGTAGCGTAAAGTCTGGTGCTTCGTCGCCGGCGTTAAGGTCAACGGTTTCCGTTTCTTCACCAGAAGCTACTAACGCCAGAACTGGTGCTATAACCACCAACGAAAAGGTTCGCCAAAATTTCATAGTTGAGTCTCCTATCTATATGTAGTCGTTCACACAGAACATTTTAGTATGAGTCATTATCCTGCTCTCGGTTGACAACCGCGCTTAATTGCATCCAAATACTTTTGTACTACAGATTCAAGACCGTGATCGAGTGCATCGGCGACAAGTGCATGTCCAATAGATACTTCTGCAACATCGACAGCACGGCAGAACTCCGTAAGATTTTGTAAATTCAAGTCATGTCCAGCGTTCACGCCTAGTCCGATTTCGTGAGCGGTGTTGGCGGCTTCGACGTACTTAGCGAGGCATTGTGTGGCTTCACTACTCTCGATGCCAAAACTCTCTACGGCAGTTGCCCAAGGACCAGTAAAAAGTTCAACCCGATCGGTCTGAGTTTGGCGTGCGAGGCTGACAATTTCCGGATCCGGGTCTACGAAAATACTGACTCGGCAACCTAGATCGTGCAATTCATTGACAAAGAGGGACACCGTTTCCATTTGTTTCGATTCACGTAAGTTCCAACCGTGATCTGAGGTCAGCTGAGTCGATGTATCGGGTACCAAAGTGCATTGCGTCGGTCGCGTGTCTCGAACCAACCTCATAAATCCTGGGTAGCCATTAACTTGCGATCCTGTAGTTGGGTTCCCTTCAATGTTGTACTCAACATTGAAAG
This sequence comes from Gammaproteobacteria bacterium, assembly GCA_009840305.1. Taxonomy (GTDB): domain Bacteria; phylum Pseudomonadota; class Gammaproteobacteria; order Pseudomonadales; family Azotimanducaceae; genus Bin55. Next base: position 28,188 of record VXNY01000023.1, read on the forward strand.
AGTTAGTTATGGAACTCAGTTGATAGACGTCGTCCGGACGGATGTGCCGTTGATCGGGTCGAGGGTGCACAGTAATTCCCGCGGCACCGGCTGTGATGATTTTTTTGCTTGCGGTACCGACATTTGGTTGGTCGCCATTACGGGCATTTCGTAGCCATGCAATCTTATTGATATTAACGGATAGTGCTGTATGCACTTACAGTGTAGAGGGCAGTTCCCCTGCTCCCGAGTCGATGTCGTTTTCGTCAAAGAGGATGGCTTCGCCTATTCGACGATGTTCTATTGAGACGATAAAACGAACCAATAAGGAACCGAGTTGAGCCCAGAGTATTCCTGCAATCATCAAGTAAAGTACCCAGATTTGTTCACTGAACGTGTAGGCAACTGCTAAGTTGACGACTCCTCCCAGAAAAAAGATGATCACACAGGTCAAAATTTGATACATCCATAGGCGACCCGTGAGAACAATCATCCAATACTTCAGGATCCACTTTTGGACAACGTCTCGCCCTAAAAGTAGAGCGGTTAGACACACGCCTCCAAACACCCACGAAATCACCGTGGGTCGCCATTCGATCGCGATCGGCGACTGAAACACAATCGCAATGATGGTTGTTGCTGCTCCAGCTATGAGTGCAAACCACATGAAAGGGGAAATTTTCATATTGAAGGTCAGCCTCAAGAAACAGAATTGAACTGCGAGAGTAATCATGAACAGCCCCGCAGCCCAGTAAATGTTCTGATCGAACAATAAGAAGTAAGAGACTACAAAAACAAGCGCAGCTAAAAAGTCAGTAATTCCGTGAACAAACATCAATGCCTTCCAAAATCGGACTTATCCAATTATAGCCTCGACACTCCTCTTCTTCGAGTTAGAGTTCGCGGAGGGAACAGGTGTGTAAGATCGAGTCGACTGATGGAACGTCCGCAAATTACAGGTGGTATTGACCTGGTGCGATAGAGTGCCGAGCGCTCATTGAGTCCAATCCCGTTCGCTTGATTCAGCATTCTGTGCAATAGAGTCGTTCGTATCGCTCGTATCCTGTTCAAAGATCGCGCCTCCAGTCCGTTTGTTCTCTACCCAGAATACAATTCCTAGCAAAATGGCAGAGAGCACCGGCCAGACAACCCATGCAACAACTTTGTAAATCACCCAAGTTTCCTCCGAAAACGAATACGCAACTACTATGTTGGTCGTACCCGATAACAGAAACACGATCCCGAACACTAGTGTTTGATAGTTCCAAAGGCGGTCTGAGAGTTGTACGTAATCTTCGAGAAGCCACTTCAGAATGTTTTTACGACCAAAAACGTGAGTCGTTAAAAACGCGGCACTCATCGCCCAAGAAATCACTGTAGGTCGCCACTTAATAATGATCGGTGCTTGAAACACGATCGTTATAGCACCCGCCGTAATACCAACGACCAATACGACCCACATTAGCTTCGAAATTTTCAATTTGAAGATCAAACAGATCATGAATTGGATTACTAAAGCAATCATGAATAGTCCCGTGGCCCAATAAATGGGCTGAGCCTCAGGAAAGAAGTGTGGAACTACAAAGTATGAAGCTACGAAAACAATTCCGGGTGCGATTTCTAGAATCTGGTACAAAGTATCAAACCACTCCTAATATTTGGGTCTTGTCATTCTAGTGTTGGGTACAAGCTGATTAGTTAGGTTTCGGTGTTCGACCCACTAGAAGTGCTTGGTGAGGAACGACACCGACAACTGTACAAGTACCACGATCGGCAACCTTAATAGTTGAACCAACCGACACGTCCAGATCAGGTAACCGAGTTCGGAATAGTTGTCGCTTCACTTGACCGAGATGTTCAGTTCGTGCCACGATCTCTTGACCTAGATAGCACCCCTTTGTGAAGCTCACCGCACCGTGTCGGGTGAGATTGAGCATTTGTGGCAGGAACAGTCCGCTTGTGTCTGTTTGTATGATTGGAAATTCGTTAGTGACTGTGAGGTGATTTAGTTGATTCTCCGCGTCCATGCCGGGTATAACACCCCAACCAAACGGAGCTAATTTAACCTCGCCTTCGACAGCAGTTTCCGTAAGATTGAGTCTTTTTGTTATTTCGGAAAACTCTGATTTCGCAAAAGCCATATAGCGTCCCAGGTGATTCTTGACTGTGTCAACTAAAGACTGATGGAATACGAGCGTAACTTGCGTTGGCGTTCCGTAGCACCATCCGTTGGCAATGACTCGACCCTTGATTTCTGTGAGCGCTGCTGGTAATCCTTGCTTCGGTTGAATCGTGTCCAAGTCGCAGGTAACGTAGCCTTGAAGAAATTTCGCAGCGTCAGTTCCACTGACTGTTAGTGAGGCAAGATATTCCATTCTTCTCTTAGAATCTGATACCTGAAGAATGATACCGTAGCGGGCCACTTTCAAGTCGTGAAATACTCTGATAAATCGATACTCTATCATCAAGCGTTGTGGCGGTCTCGGCGAGGAATGCTCGAACTAGATCTTTTGTTTCGCCCTTTTGCAGAATCATGTTTTGAACAACTGTCGACAGAGTTACAGCAAGAGTTTGTCGAATTGCTTGAAAGGGACGACTTTGAACTGTTAGACTTGACACGGCAACCAGAACAGATTCCACGATTCACCACGCTCATTCACTTGGTTATGCAATTTCGAAAAACTGGCGAGATTTCCGGCCCCAAAACCTCGCTTTAATCGGCTAAAACACATCCAGAGGATCCATGCCGGGTCGGATGATACTGGGAGTTGCGTTCGGACTCGTTTCAGGATAGTCTTTGTTGAAGTGTAGACCGCGGGATTCTTCTCGCCATTGAGCAGCTTTAACTATGAGCTCTGCGACCAGTATTAAGTTTCTGAGTTCCAATAAATCGCTATTTACCTTGAACTTAGAGTAGTACTCGTGTACTTCGCGTTTCAGCATGTCTATGCGGCGAGAAGCTCGCTCGAGCCGCTGGTTGGTTCGCACAATACCGACATAGTTCCACATAAAACCTCGCAATTCGCCCCAGTCTTGCGAGAGGACCACATCTTCTTCAGATTCTGTGACCTGACTTTCGTCCCACTCGGGAATAACGAAATCCGTTTGCTTCAGTAAGGTCCAATTTTTTTGAATGTGTTTTGCTGCCGCGTTGGCAAAAACGAAGCATTCGAGCAAAGAATTACTTGCTAATCGATTTGCTCCATGCAATCCGGTACAAGCAGTTTCACCTACAGCGTAGAGTCCGTCAATGTCCGTGAGTCCATCGCGATCGACCAAGACGCCACCACACGTGTAGTGCGCAGCGGGAACTATTGGAATGGGTTCACGCGCCATATCAATCCCGATGCTCAGTAATTTCTCATAGATTTTCGGGAACCGTTCTCGGAGATGGGTAGCAGAGAGTTGGCTTACATCCAGATACAAAGAGGGAACTCCGAGACGTTTCATTTCAAAATCAATCGCCTTTGCAACGACATCTCGCGACGCTAGCTCTTCCCGTTCGTCGAATCGATGCATAAACGAATCGCCGTTAGGTAAGATCAACTTTCCACCTTCACCTCGTACTGCTTCTGAAATCAAAAATGAGGTAGCGCTTGGATGATAAAGACAGGTTGGATGAAACTGATTGAATTCCATGTTTGAAATGCGGCACCCTGCGCGCGCAGCGATTGCAATACCGTCCCCGGTCGCACCTGCTGGATTGCTGGTGTATTTATAAACTTTTGAAGCACCGCCGGTCGCAAGCACAACACACGGTATCGCTAAGGTCTCGACGACTTGTTGTCCACGATCATAGACGTACATTCCGAGCACTCTGTTTTCACTTTTACCCAGCTTTTTGCTCGTAATAAGATCGATGGCCACCCGGTTGACGCGAACTTCAATGTTGGGATGGTCGTTCACATGGCGTATGAGAGTCGCAGCAATTGCTTGGCCAGTTTCATCTGCAACATGCAGTACTCGGGGAAAGCTATGCGCACCTTCATTGGCGAGCTGAAACCCTTCAGTATCTCGATCGAAGGGAACACCGAGCTCTACAAGACGCGCGACCACCTGATTGGCTTGACCCACTACCATGCGTACGATCGTAGGGTCGCACAAGCCAAATCCCGTGTTTAACGTGTCCTGAACATGCGCTTCCAAAGAATCCCCTTTGTGAGTTACGGCCGCGACTCCGCCTTGAGCTTGTGTGGTCGAGCCAGCTTTGAGATCTTCCTTGGTAATTAACAGCACCCTGTGAGTCTCTGCCAATTGAAGAGCGGTGGTGAGTCCAGCCGCCCCGGCTCCAACAACTAAAACGTCTGAATCAAAACTCATGGTGAACTACAAAATTTGGACGGCGAATGCACTGAAGCAAGCCTATCTTTCTTGGATATTCATGCATAGGGGAACTTTTTACCGTTTCCACTAACAAACTAAGTATCAATGTACTGTTGTTTAAGCGCACGTGTCATTGGGGAGTGTAATGCTCTACAATATTTAAAAAATTTTTGACCAGTGGTCTGCTTGATTCTCGCGGTCAATGATCTAAGGAACATTCACTTGACAGTAAAGGAAGACACAGACGCCGTATTGGTGAAGCGAGTTCAAGCAGGCGACAACCGGGCGTTCGATTTGCTGTTCCATCGATATAAGCACCGGTTACGGTCTGCGGTGAGTCGAATTTTAGATAACCGAGAAGACGTGGATGACGTAGTACAAGATGCTTTCGTCAAAGCCTATCGAGCGCTACCAAAATTTCGAGGGGAGAGTCAGTTTTTTACGTGGTTGTATCGTATTGCGACCAACACCGCAAAGAACCACCTAGTAGCGAAAGCGCGCAAGCACACAAGTACCGATGTCGACATTTATGAAGAGGCTGCTAGCAACGAATATACCCATCTTCAAGAAAACGAAAATCCAGAAAATCTGTTAGAGTCCCGAGAGTTGGAACTTTTAATTAAGGAAACTGTCCAAAATCTTGAACCAGAACTACGGAGTGCGATTACGTTACGAGAGCATGCAGGTTTGAGCTATGAACAGATTGCTCAGATCATGGATTGTCCGGTGGGAACGGTTCGTTCACGAATATTTCGAGCCCGCGCGTCGGTCTCTGAAAAAATTCGCGCACGAGAGAACAGGTTCTAACAAGTAACGAATAGTGTCATAACTTTGTCAAAGGAAGGAGAATATCAGAAAGCGCGATGATTTTTCGTATAAAATTGAGTGGTAACTTTTGGGTTTCCCGGAAGGTCATCCCAACAAACGTTGAGAAGTCATGATGTCCGATTCGTTGAAAACTTCCCTTTCTGCATTTGTCGATGGAGAAGCTTCGACAGACGAATCCTCGCAAGTTTTGCAGCAGTTAGCCGAGGACGAAGAATTGCGAACAGAGTGGAAAAATTTCCACTCGATCGCTGCTGTGTTAAGAAATGAAGACGTCTCTAATTTGCCGTCACCTACCGATTGGGATGCCCTTGCCGAGGCACTTCCGGCTAACGGTGATGTGCTTCCGTTCCGCTCTCGACCTCGGGTAAAAAACATGTTGCTCCATGGAGGTATTGGTGCCGGTCTCGCGGCGTGTATCATGGTCGCGATATTTTTCATATTTTCAAACAATCCTTCTGAGTCGGCCTCAAACTTCGCCAATGCCAACACGACTGAGGACAGCGTCGCTAAGGCACTCGCGTCTCAAGACTTCGCTCAGCAGCCACGTTCCTTTGATGAATCGTTTGAAATGAGTACGTCGATTGTACCTCCGGAGATTCTTGCGGACCTTCACCAAATGATGTGGGATGCTTTGCTCGCTCACGACATTAGCCGTTCTGGTATAGAACAGTCATTGATGCATGACGCGAACGTAGTCTCGAGGAACGTGTCTCAAGAGTTATGACAAACTCGAAATTCCTTCTCACACATCCCATTTATTACTGCTTCTTCGTTGTGGTGTGTGTGATTGGAGTGCGCGGGGAGGAACGAACTGCAACTGAGTGGGTTGAGGCAATGCACAATGCTCAATCGGAACTGAGTTTCGAGGGAACCTTATACTTCTGGAACGGTTCGGATATTACCACGATTGAGTACTGTCAATATGTCATTGATGGAAAGGTTCAGGTCAACGCCAAACCACGTAAAGGACCTCAACGTGAGATTAATAGAACGGACGAAGGTCTAACTATCAGTTTCTCCGCGGATGACGAATATCGGGACTTGAGTATTGAGTTGAGCGGCAATTCTCTATCTCGGCTTTTTCCTCCTGATGTTGCGACACTTAGCGAGTCCTATGACATCTCCGAACTACCTGACGAAAGAATTGCTGATCGCGATGCGGTGGGAGTTTCAATCACGCCTAAACATGCTGATCGGCACGGTTTTAAGATTTGGATTGACAAATCGACATCATTGCTGCTCCGCATGGAAATGTGCGACTGCGACGATGCGCAAAAACTAAGTGTGTTGGAATTTACCGAATTGGTGGTTTTGGATGATTCCGCTCCATCGCTCTCGGCTGTTGCGAGGTCGAAAGAATCTGATCTGTCCGTAAGTATCGTGAATGAGGACGAATCGGAAGCGTCCGGTATTCAAGCTGATTGGGAAGCTAGCTACATTCCTGAAGGCTTCAAGTTGTCAGGTACAAAGTCTAAAGATGGCGTATTATTCCACCGTACTTATTCGGACGGGTTGAACAGTGTCACGGTGCAGATTCGCCCATTGCCAAAGAATTTTTCCGGGGACATTCAGCTAGAATCAATGGTTGGTCCAACAATTGTTGCTTCACGCAAAGCGATAGACTCCCGCGGACGTCCTCAATTCATCACTGTGGTTGGTGATTTGCCTCGTAGAACTATTTGGAAAATCTCCGAAGGGATAAAGTTCGAACGATAACCCGCGTTCCACGATGATCGTAGCTCGCGGTACTGTTGTTGCTACCGACGACAGTAGCTCATTGATCAAATTTGAATACGCTAAATGCGTCGGCTGCACGAATCAATGTCCTCGCGCCAAGCTTAACGAATTCCTGCATCCGGAACAGATGATAGTCGGGTCCAACGTACTGCTGAATATACCATCGTCCGGTCTATCTGTTGCGTTGTTTATTTTGTTGGGAGTACCGATGCTCACCTGTGCATTGAGTCTGACCTTGACTAGATCGGTACTTTTCGCTTGCTTGTCGCTCGCAATAGCTCTCCTTGTAAATGTCGGGTTATTTCGACGTTTCAGTCTCGCAGACTCTCTGCTACGTCCTACAATTCGTAGAATAAATTAATTTATTTCGTAACGTGAGTCGGCGGATTACGTCGATCTAGACGTAAACAGTTAACCAGCTGACGACATTTCGGAGAAGTTGAGTATGAACAGTGGTGTAGATAAAACAGCTAGCAAAGCTTTAGTACTAATAGTTGTTTTTCTGTTCACACTTTGCGCGGCCTCTTCTTTCGCTGCTGATGGTGTATTGATTTTTAGTAGTTGGGATACACAGGAAAAAGCGACAACGGACGCAGAGCGAATGTCTGGACTGTTGGAAAGAAAAGCGACGACCATGCAAGCTACGGTCAATGATCGTACTGTTTTTCGCGTCGTTGTAGCCGTAGAGACGGACGAAGATCGTTCAGCGCTGGTAGAAACGGCCAAAGGAAAGAACTTAAAGCCGTGGTTTCTGTCAACAGCAAAATTGGCTGAGACCGAAGAGGCTTCAGGTGTTACGAAATCGGAACCGAATACCGAAGCTGCCGGGGCATTAACTTCGGGCGATGAAAAGGTTGTGTTAAGTGGTAACAACCCCGATCCTGTAGAAGTACTAAATTACCTTGACCAAGCGACTATTGATTCTACGTTAGCTAAACTTGATGCAGTTAGAAAGCGAGCTCAAGAACTCATTCCAGATTTCGAACCAAGAATGAAGGAGTTGCCACCGCTTGAAGCAGAACCAGTGATGCCGCAAGCGGAACAAGACGAGGAAAGCGAGGAACAACCCGAGACTTCCTCTACTACAGAATCGTAGAGAACGATTACCGCGTCAAAGTTGCACGAAGTTTGCTAAAACCACTTCGGCTTAGTTTCCTTTTTTACGAAATTTCGTAGGAACGAGTTAATACTTCGAGGAAATGCCCGTTTGGGTCGTAAAAGTAAAAACCACGACCGCCATCACGGGTATTAATTTCGTTCGGTCGATTCTTCGAGGGGTCAGCCCAGTATTGCAAATTCTTGCTTTGAATTCGGGCGAAAATTTCATCGAATTCTTTTTCACTAACCTTGAAGGCAAAGTGTCGTGATTGAATTTCATCCTTTGTATCGACAAAGTCAATAGATAGTTCACCTACTTGCACAATCGCAAAGTGTCCCCAAGAAACCGGTTCTGGGAGTTCTAAGATTTCGGCGAGAAATTTTGCGGTCTCTTCTTTATTACGAGTACTGACTATGGTGTGATCGAGAGTTACTGACAATGAGAGCACCTCGGTTGGTCGTTGCAGTTGAAGACGTTTTCAAAAACCTTATGGTCAATTTTTAACGATTCTTCGAGTGACAGAAATACTGTTGGAATTGTAATAAATGAACGGTTAATATTCGGTTAGAGTTTTCCTGACAGATTTTTAAATTTTTGGAGAGGTAGTAACCTGTCGTTGGAAGCTGCGCGTCGATGTCCAACATTAAAATCTACCTGTATTAATCACAATTCAGACACTGAGTCTTCAAAGTGTCGCTTCGTGTCCTCTTATTCTCACCTACTGTTCTCAACTTGATTGACCATAAACCACTCTTATGACTGCTGTAAAAGAATTACAAGAACACTTTCAAACACTCCACCACATTGGTCACGCGGCACAATATTTGTCGTGGGACGAAGCCGTGATCATGCCAGCAGAAGGCGGTGAAGCGCGAGCGAAAAGTCTCGCCACCTTGCACAAGATTTCACACGAAATGGCTACCGCACCCAAAATAGGAGAACTCTTAGAGTCGGCTAAACAGGAAGCCACATCCGCTTGGGACCAAGCAAATCTTCGAGTGATAAAACGTCGTTGGACTCGAGCGACTGCCCTGCCAGTTGACCTAGTTGTAGCATCATCATTGGCATCGTCTCGTTGCGAACAATCTTGGCGTCGCAATCGCAAGGCTAACAACTGGGAGGAAGTAAAACCGTTACTTAACGAAGTCTTAAACCTCACAAAACAAAAAGCAGAGATTCTCGGTGAAAAACTTGCTCTCTCGCCATACGATGCTCTACTCGACGGCTATGAGGCAGAGCTGAAACGCGCGGTCATTGATCCGATTTTTAGCGAATTGTCCAAATTCCTGCCAGACTTTGTGAATGAAGTTATTGCGAATCAGCCGCAGCACATTTCATTAAAGGGAGAACATCCACCCGAGCGACAAATGGATCTAGCCAAGAAATTGATGCCACCTCTTGGATTCAATTTCGGTCGTGGACGAGTCGACACTAGCGACCATCCTTTTACTTGCGGTGATCTTTGGGACACGCGCATAACGACCCGGTTCGGGGACGACGATTTCTTAGAGTCAATGTATGCCGTGCTCCATGAGACTGGACATGCCCTTTACCAACAAGGACTGCCAGAAGATAGATACGACCAGCCAGTCGGCGGATCATTAGGAATGATGATTCACGAGAGTCAGTCTCTGTTTATGGAGCAACAAGTGTGTCGTAGCAGAGGATACTTGACCTATGTCTTACCTATTCTCACCGAGGCGTTACAGGTGAACGCGAATGACGAGAAATGGTCTGTAGCGAACTTTATTCGAAACGTTCACCATGTGGAAAAAGGCTACATTCGGGTTGAAGCCGATGAGTGTACCTATCCGCTCCATGTCATATTACGATATCAACTAGAGAATGCGCTATTTGATGACTCTCTTTCGATTGACGACCTTCCCGATGCCTGGAATGAGCTTATGGATCGATTCTTCGGTTTAGACACTCGTGGCGACTTTGCCAATGGAGTGATGCAAGACGTACACTGGTATGCGGGTCTGTTTGGCTATTTTCCTTGTTATACGCTCGGCGCTCTGACAGCCGCACAACTGTACCAAGCTTACAACAGCACAAATGTCGACGCCGAAACTCAATTCGCAGCTGGAAATTTCGAAACGGTTTTGTCTTGGTTGAGAGATAACATTCACAGTAAAGCACAACTGACCTCTGGATTTGATCGCATCATCGAAATAACGGGCAAACCGTTGACTACCGAGGCGTTTGTGTCGCACGTAACTCGGCGGTATCAAACATAATTTGATCTGAGGTAGATTTGCACTACGTTTAACGACTAGTCCTGAGACTCGCACGGTCACTACAACTGCATTAAATTTCGGGCTCAGATACTTGTCCCTATGTCACTTCCCACATGAATGATTCACTGGCGTCAAAAATTTCAAGGACCCGAAATTTTTCGATCATCGCCCACATTGATCATGGTAAGTCGACTTTAGCTGATCGATTTATACAACACTGTGAAGCCCTTCCAGAGAGGGAAATGGCTGATCAAGTGCTGGACTCTATGGATCTCGAGCGTGAGCGCGGCATCACGATTAAGTCACAGAGCGTTGCTTTGCGATATCGGGCTCGAGATGAAGAACTTTACTATCTAAATTTCATCGATACGCCTGGCCACGTGGATTTCAGCTACGAAGTTTCGCGTTCTCTCGCCGCTTGCGAAGGAGCTCTGCTAATCGTTGACGCGACGCAAGGTGTCGAAGCCCAGTCAGTCGCAAATTGCTATGCAGCGATCGAGATGGGAGTAGAAATTTTGCCAGTACTCAACAAGATGGATTTGCCACAAGCTGACGCGGAACGTACTATCGATGAGATTGAGTCGTTGATCGGATTGCTTACAGATGATGTGGTAAAAATCAGCGCGAAGATCGGTACTGGGATCGAAGAATTGCTTGAAGCTATTGTTACCAAAATACCGCCGCCATCGATCGACGGATTCGATACTTTTCGAGCATTGATTATTGATTCTTGGTTTGATCGGTACGTTGGTGTAGTTTCCTTGGTACGAGTTTGGGGCGGTAGTGTGCAACGACGCGATCGAATCGTCTCGCATAGTGTCGGAAAAGATCACGTTGTCGAGGAATTAGGAGTGTTCACCCCCCGTCGTGAAAAACGGGAGCAATTGCATGCAGGTGATGTTGGATATGTCAGTGCTGGGATCAAGGACATCAATGGCGCTCCTGTTGGGGACAGTTTGATGCACGCGCGCAATCCAACCGAACCGTTACCCGGCTTTGAGCGCGCTAAACCTCAGGTTTATGCAGGCTTATACCCAAGCGATGCGGATGATTATGTTGCCTTAGGAGATGCGTTAGAGAAACTTGGTTTAAACGATGCTGCGCTGCATTTTGAAGTTGAGAACTCCGATGCTCTGGGTTTTGGATATCGATGTGGCTTCCTGGGAATGCTACACATGGAAATCGTGCAGGAAAGATTGGAACGAGAGTATCAACTTGATCTAGTAGTTACTGCCCCATCTGTTGTCTATGAAGTTTTGTTACGAAATCAGGATACTGTTTTAATTCATAACCCTTCGCATTTAGACGAACTAAAGGACATGGCTGAGATTCGTGAACCCATAGCTACGGTTAATATTTTGGTGCCACAATCGTACATTGGAAACGTGATCGAGCTGTGTGTGGAACGTCGTGGGTCGCAAAAGAGTATGCAGGTCACACACACTCAAGTCTCACTTGTGTACGACATCCCCATGTGCGAAGTTGTGGTCGACTTTTTCGATCGGCTCAAGTCTGCAAGTCGAGGATTTGCAAGTTTGGATTACAGCTTTTGTCGATTCGAACCAGCACCACTGGTACGGCTGGATATTTTGATTAATGAAGAACGAGTCGACAGCCTTGCGGTGATCGTGCATAAAGAAGCGGCTATGTCTCGAGGACGCGCGGTAACGTCTAAATTGAAAGAAGTCATACCGAGGCAAATGTTCGATGTTGCGATTCAAGCAGCGATTGGTCGAAAAGTTCTTGCCCGTACTACCGTCAAAGCTCTTCGTAAAAATGTCACGGCAAAATGCTATGGCGGCGACGTCACGCGAAAACGTAAATTGTTGGAGAAACAGAAAGCAGGAAAGAAACGCATGAAACAGATTGGTCGAGTCGAAGTGCCGCAGCAAGCATTCATGGCTGCATTGACAATCGATCGTGCAAAGTAAATCTCCCCAGAGACATAAAAAAAATGACTAAATTTTGTAAGGTTTCCATTAGCAATCACGTACTCACGGTGACGTTAAACCGGCCCGAACGATTGAATGCACTGCACCCGCCGGCACATCAGGAGTTGTCCGATATTTTCGATGAGTTCGCCAACAACGACGAGTTGTGGATCGCGGTAATCACAGGCGAAGGACGCGCATTTTGTGCGGGGAATGACTTGCGAGAACAGGCAAAATTTGATGCAGTTGTGTTTCCGGAACAGGGCTTTGGCGGCATAACAGCAAGGTTTGATCTCAACAAACCGCTCATCGCCGCGGTGAATGGACCTGCGATGGGTGGCGGCTTTGAAATCGCATTGGCATGTGATTTGATTGTGGCTTCCGATAAAGCTATTTTTGCATTACCTGAACCTAGACTTGGACTAGCTGCGCTTGCAGGGGGATTGCAACGATTACCTCGACAGATCGGATCCAAAAGAGCTTTGGGGATGATTCTTACCGGACGGACGGTAACCGCTCAAGAAGGCGCAGAGATGGGTTTTGTAAACGAAGTAGTACCACATGAAGATCTTCTGACGGTCGTCGATGATTGGGTAGCTCAGATTTTGGAATGTGCCCCTTTATCGGTTCGAGCAAGTAAGGATGTTGTATACAGAAGTCTTTCTATAAACTCCTTAGAGGAGTCGATGGATACACAATATGACTCCGTTATGCAGCTTCTGAAGAGCGAAGACTTCAAGGAGGGACCTCGTGCGTTTGCTGCGAAAAGAACTCCACGATGGTCCGGGCGCTAGTGTATTGTGGTACATTACGACGACCTTAGTTGGGATCTTCCTTATCGCTCTCGTCGCGACCCGGTTTTAGCAAAGAATATTGTTGCGACATCGCAACCACTAGCAACCCAAGCCGGATTAGAAATCCTTCGACAGGGAGGAAACGCAATAGATGCTGCGCTTGCAGCGGCAATAACCCTCACGGTGGTTGAGCCAAGTTCTAACGGTATCGGAAGTGACGCATTTGCATTAGTGTGGGATGGAAACGAACTCACAGGGCTCAACGCGTCCGGACGTTCCCCTCGTCGATGGCATCGAGAGCACTTCCAGAAATATGCGACGATGCCGATGACTGGTTGGGATTCGATAACGGTACCTGGTGCTGTGAGTGCTTGGGTTGCGTTGTCGGAACGATTTGGTGCATTACCGTTTCAACAGCTCTTTCAATCGGCGATCCAGTACGCAGAGAATGGGTTTCATGTCGCTCGACGCACGGCCTATCATTGGGCTCGAGCCGCCGCGCATCTTAAACAGTTTGACGGATTCTGCGAGCACTTTTTACAAAATGGACGAGCGCCGCAGGTTGGAGAATTGTTCACACGACCCGATCTTGCTCAAACACTTGAGTTGATTGCTGAGACGAACGGCGAGGCTTTCTATAGAGGTATCCTGTGTGATCGAATCATCCAACAATCAGAGTCCGAGGGAGGTCTGCTTGAACGTAGAGACTTTGAAGAGTATGAACCTACATGGTGCGATTCTCTTGTTCAATCCTACGGTGAGGTCACCGCGCACGAAATTCCCCCGAATGGTCAAGGATTAGCGGCGTTACTCGCGCTGGGAATATTGGAACGATTGCCCACACGTAATCTTGAGCCGCTCTCGCCCCTATGGACACATCGTCAATTGGAAGCCATGAAGATCGCTATTCGATCTTCTTTTAAGTATTTCGCTGACCCAGACCACATGATAGTGTCTCCTTTGCAATTGCTCGAAGATTCGGTACTCGACCAACTGGCGGCGCAAATTACTGATGGTCAAGCAGCAGCAGTACCCAGCGTACCAAATATCGGTGGCGATACCGTTTACCTCACAACCGGTGATGCAGATGGAAAAATGGTGTCGTTCATTCAATCAAATTTTCACGGATTTGGTTCTGGTGTAGTCATCCGTGGGACGGGAATTGCAATGCAAAATCGCGGCGCTGGTTTCACGCTTGAGTCAAACCATGCCAACGAAGTAGGGCCGGCCAAACGTCCTTTTCATACGATTATTCCTGGTTTCGTTACACGAGAGGGAATCCCAGAGCTTGCGTTTGGGGTCATGGGTGGGCATATGCAGCATCAAGGGCACGTGCAGATGATTTCGAGAATCTTTGATCACAACGAGAATCCGCAAGCTGCTTCAGATGCACCACGTTGGTACGTCTCGCCAAATTTTGAGATTTTTCTCGAACAGGGTTTCCCGAATTCAACGGTGGAAGCACTACGCAAACTTGGTCACAAGGTAGAGCTCAGCCACGACATTGATCTCTTTGGTGGGGCGCAACTAATCTTGCGGCTTGATGACGGTTATGTGGGCGCGTCAGATCATCGCAAAGAAGGCATCGCAGCGGGTTTTTAATTAGCCTTGGGAACTCGTTTTGTCTTCTACTAGAGATATAGATGCTGAATTCACACAATACCTTAGCCCGGTAGGCTCTGGACCGTCTTCGAAAACATGTCCCAAATGACCTTTACACTGGGCACAATGCACTTCGGTACGGGTCGCGAACAACGACCTGTCGATTTGAGTTCCCACCGCGTCCTCTTCGACGGGCGCATAAAAACTCGGCCAGCCTGTACCGGAATCGTATTTTGTCGCAGAGGAAAACAAGGGTTTACCACACCCTTTACAAACATAGGTGCCAGCAGCTTTGGTATTCCAATATTTACCCGAAAACGCGCGTTCAGTATGTTGTTCGCGCAAGACTTTGTACTCAAGATCTGTGAGTTTCTCTGTGGGTGGTACTTCTTTTTTTGGAGTTTTAGCCATATTTGTTGGTTATTGGGGCACGACTAGTTGTTTCAGGTAAATCGTAAATTTTCAAAAATATTTTAAAAAGAAATCGAGTTATACATGCAATATTCAGAAAAGCACGCTGATGAACACTCACCTCGTAAGCGACGAGTGCGAGCAAAGATAGAAAAAGCGGAGAAACTCCGCGAAGTACGCTACGAGATTCGCGGAAGAGTCTTACAAAAAGCTCGACGGCTCGAGCAGGAGGGTCATCGAGTCCTTAAACTCAATATCGGTAACACTGCCCCGTTTGGATTTGAAGCGCCAGAGTCAATATTGCGAGCAGTGATTCACGAATTGCCGCGGTCACAGGGTTACGAAGACGCAAAGGGCATTTTCACCGCACGCAACGCGGTCGTGCATGAGTGCCAAAGAATTGGTATTCCAAATGTTGATGTCGACGACGTGTATCTCGGTAATGGCGTGAGCGAGCTAATCGTTATGGCGACCCAAGCATTGCTCAATCCAGGCGACGAAATACTAGTCCCTGCACCGGACTATCCGCTTTGGACGGCAGCGGTGTTATTGGCGGGCGGTGTTCCAGTGCACTATCGTTGTGACGAGGAGGCTGATTGGTACCCCGACCTTCAAGACATTCAAGCTAAAACCACATCCCGTACCAAAGCCATGGTTGTAATTAACCCGAACAATCCGACTGGCGCAGTGTATGAACATAGTTTGTTGTCATCTCTCGCCGATTGGGCGCGACAACACAACCTCGTCGTATTTGCAGACGAAATCTACTCCAAGGTTTTATACGACGATGAAAAGTACATACCAATGGCATCGATTGAAGAGGAAGTACTAACATTAACTTTTAACGGTTTATCCAAGGCTTATCACGTACCAGGCTTTCGTGTTGGTTGGATGATTGTTAGCGGTGCGTTAGCGCGCGCCCGAAGTTTCATCGATGGTTTGGACACACTAGCCTCAATGCGGTTGTGTCCAAACGTACCTGTCCAACATGCGGTTCCAGCCGCTTTAGGTGGCTATCAAGCTATATTTGACGAAACGTGTCCAGGTGGATTACTCTACGAACAACGCAACGCGGCACATGAATCCCTAACTTCCATCCCTGGAATCTCCTGTTTTAAACCGAAGGGTTCAATTTTTCTATTTCCCCGTATCGACACCAAGAAATATAAGATTTATGACGATGAGAAATTTGTCTACGACTTACTCATGGACAAGAAAATTCTTGTGGTTCAAGGTAGTGGATTCAACTATCCAGAACCGGATCATTTTCGCATTGTGTTTTTGTCAAAACGAGCGGAACTGTTTTCGGCGAGTGAGAGTATTGGGGCTTTTCTTGCAACCTATAGTCAGAATCAGAAATAACCATTACTAGTCGTTTGCAAGCGCGACAAGATACTCTCCGATAGCTAGCGATGATGTGAGTCCGGGCGAGTCGATGCCGATCGCTTCGATGTAGCCGGGAATCCCCGTTTCCTTCGGTCCGCGTATCCGAAAGTCTACAAAGCCCTGATGTGCCGAGACTAGCTTGGATCTTATACCCGTGTACCCGGGTCTCAAGGCGTCTTCAACTAGGTTTGGATAGTATCGCTTTATTGCCTGTACAAACAAGTGTTTGCGCGACTCATCAAAGTCGTAATTAATTTCTTCTAGCCACTGTACATCGGGTCCAAATTTCACAGTGCCATGCACATCCACGGTTATGTGGATACCTATTGTTTCTGGTGTTGCAACTGGATAGATTAAATGTTGAAATAGAGGCCGATGTTCGCTGTGAATCTGATATTCATAGTATTGACCTTTTGCAAAAAACTGATTGTGTTTAATTCCGATATCCCGCGCCAGCGATGAAGCAGTTAGCCCTGCGCAATTAATCGTCAATTTTGGTTTTAGCTTGAAATCAGCTACCTCAACGCATGGATACATTGAGCCACTGAGCCGATTTACTTGAGAGTTAAATACAACGCTACCACCATGGGCTTCTAAGTCTGAATGCAAACGAGCTAATAGCGTCGCTGTATCCACCACTCCAGTGCTCGGCGAGAGCAAACCTGCCACGCAGTTCACTTCGGGTTCCAAATGCCGAACAGTTTGTTGCCTCAACCAATGTACGTCATGAACTCCGTTTGCTAAAGCTTGACTCTGGTGCATTTTTAACTGTGAGAGTTCACTGTCGTCAGTCGCAACTATAAGTTTGCCGCAACGCTTAAATTTAACATCGTAATCCCTACAAAACGTGTAGAGTAGTTGTTTGCCGCGTACACAAAGCTGAGCTTTGAGCGAATTCTCTGGATAGTAGATGCCGGCATGAATCACACCGGAGTTTCGACTTGATGTTTCACTGCCAACGGCACTGTTACGCTCAAGAACAATGACCTCTCGACCGTCCCGAGCGAATGCTCGTCCGGCAGCTACACCGATTACACCCGCACCGATAATGACCACATCAGCATTTTCTACCATGAGACGTAGTAATTCATCGCTTATTCGGTCGATACGGCATTGAGCAGTTCAAAGGGTTTGCACATAAGCGGATGGTGTAGTCTACAGTGTTAGTTTGGGAAGCGAGTCTCGGTTATCCTAAGCGACCTTTTGGGTCTACCTTCATCCCATTCATGGTCACACAAACGAATTGTCTAAATCGTCGAGCGCTGTTGCGGTAACAAAACAGTTTACGCGACTATCGCTTATCTTGAATGTCGTACATTTATATGAAAGTCTGATATCTTTATGTCGAGCTTAACGGGTCCAATTTAGAACACTCGTTCATGACGTTTCTCACACACCCTTTCGTATAACATATTTGTGTTCTTTGTTGGCAACTTCCGCTAGTTCCAACTCATGTTTCATGAAGCGACAAAAATTTCTAAAATCTCTATCCGTACTGGGATCAGTGGCTAGCACGAGTAAGCGCTCGCCGATCTGCATTGTGCGGACTTTGTTCCGAACAATCATGAGTGGTTCTGGACAAACGAGCCCGCGTGTATCGACAAAGTGTTCGTACTCAGGATGAGACATACTAAGGTATTTTGCTAGTTTTAATATTTTGAATTAGATCGGGACTTGATGCGTTCCAAGTTGTGCAGATCGTGTTAGTTGATTATGCTTGTTTGAGTCTGGAGAAGTCAGATTTAGTGCTCATGTTGATAGCACACATTTAAATTATTGGTTCATCTATTTTGAAGGAATTACTAGTATTGAGAATCGGATTGTGTACGTTAGTATTGCATTGCTCGATTACGCTTTTTAGCCAGTCACAAGAGGATTCGGCACCTTCATTGAGCGTGCCCTCGGTGGAGAACGCTGATGAGCGGCTGCTCCTTGAGCCTAGTAAATTGCGCGCTCGCATAGAAGCGGGTGAAGCAGAGGAAGTACTGACACTCGCCACCGAAGTCATTGCGGAAATCGAAGAGAGTCGGACAAGGTATGACGAACGGTTGGTCAAACCGCTCATCGTGTTCGGCGATGCCAACCGCGAGCTAGGGCAATACATCGACGCAATTGAAGCCTATGAACGTGCCCGACAAATATCGAGACTAACAAATGGACTAAATTCGATTGAGCAAGTCGAAGCGGTACATAGGGAGGCTGAAACCTATTTCGAGCTTGGACACATTGGGAACGCAAACGACAGTTACGAGTACATCTTCTCGATTTACAACCAACAGTTTGAACCCTTTTCAGTGGACTTGTTACCTACGATCTTTATGCTCGCTGATTGGTACGTATTGATTTACAACGTGTTTGCAGCTCGTGGGTTGTACGAGTATGCGACCGAAATCGTGGAGCACCACTTAGAACGGACTAGTCCAGAGAATATTCGAGCACTCCAAGGATTAGCAAGCACCTATCGTTTGGAACGATTTCGACCCTTGAGTGCATTGGGTCAAATTCGATCGCGCATACCTGTCTTGTATTGGGCCGACGAGACACCTTTTAGATACCATGCGAAAGTCAATGACTTTGAGTCCGGTGAAGAAGCGCTAATCGAGTTAGTGAAATTAGAACTCGAACGCCGTGATAGCACTATAGAGTCCGTTGCACGAGCAAAGCTAGAGCTCGCTGACTGGTTTACATTGTTTGAAAAAAATGAGCAGGCGAAGGTTATTTACCAAGACATACTAGATACTTTTGAGAATACCCAAACAGAGTTTTTGAAGAATGAATTCGGGGATGCAGTACCTCTATTTTTACCGTTGTCTGCAAGTCCAGATCCCCAACCACTTAGTTTAGAGTCTCCCCCTGCGACCGGCGAAGTTGGATTTTCGGTCGACGTCGACGAAACCGGCCGTGTTATTCAAGTACAATTAGACTTCGCGCAACCGCAGACTGCTTTTGTCAAGGAATTCGAGAAATCGTTGAAAAACGCAATCTACAGGCCTAGGTTTGAAGACGGCGAACCTAAGCCGCGCACGAACGTCAAGGTAAACCACACCTATGTCTTCTTTCCTGAAACTGAGTAGGACGAACACATAGCGCGATTGGAAAGAAATAAAATGTATATACAGTACGCAGAAATTGGAACTTAGTGGTGCACGTAATTGTCTAATTTGAAGTGCCACCAAGAGCGAGGAGGTCTGAACATGGACAAACGAATGGACATGCTAAAGGAGTTTGGTAACCTAAAATTCGTTAGTTCTTTTTTCCGCCGAATTTTGGGAATCGCTATAACAACGAAAGTTGTCGTCCTAACCATGGTGGTTTTTGTACTAAGTGGGTGCATGAATAGCATGCCAAGTGTGCCTTCGACGTTTCCAGATATCCAATTACCATCGCCGCAGTCTTCTGCAGGTATTCCAAGTCCGTCGTCCTCGTCGGGACAGCCTTCGGGTAACCCGACGTCCCAACCAAACAGTGGTTCGCAATCGTCGATGCCTTCACCGTCTTTGCCAACCCCTAGTCCGCCGAGTTCCGGAAATCCCTCGCTACCGACACCACCGTCCCCGTTGCCCTCCCCAGATTCCTCGAACGGTAATCCTTCAACACCGACATTGCCATCCCCCGATAGTCAGGGCGACCCCAATTCTGGAGAATCCAGTGATGGGAGGACAACACCAGAATCGAGCTCAGGTAACGAAGGACAACAAGATGGCCAAGACGGATCAATGGGCGATAACATGGAATTACCTCCAGGCGATGTTCAATTTCCTGCAGGTGACCCGGAAGGACAACAAGATGGTGGCCAATCGAGTGATGGTGGTGGAATGATGATTCCAGAAGACGAAGGCAGTGGTGAAGGTGCTTGGGAAACCAGTAATCAATTGGAACCACAAGCAGGCAATTCGGAAGAAGGTGGCAATAACGCCGCCGGGGAAGATGAAAGTACGACTGCTAGCGGATCCGGCGAAGATGAAATGCAACAAGTTCTTGGGGATCTTGACGGCGAAATCATGAACGAACGAAATGCTGCGAACACTCGTGCTAATGATGAAATCGCAGAAGCAGGTACGTTTGAAACTGAGACTGGGGAGACGGACTCGGGAGTTCAGGACGGCGAAACTGATGGCAGCGACTCAACCTCGGACGACGATCAACAAACCGGGAAGGGAGTGGGAGAACAAGATGAACCTTTACTTCCGGAAACTCGGCAAGGTGTTGCGGACACGCCTGATGCGACAGATAAGAATGTAGTGGCGCGCCAACTAAAGGAAGCAGCTTTAGCGGAAGAAGACCCTGAGTTGAAAGAGAAGCTTTGGGAAGAGTATGAAGACTATGTGGAAGGATTGAAATGAAATTACTACGCATTTTCCTTCTCTCACTAGTTATGGTGAGCATGGTCGGGTGCGCGACCGTCATTAAGCGTCGTGTTGATATGACACCACCGAAGCAATCTAGCAGAGTCATCCCAGAAGAACAATTATTAGATGTGGGCATCGTAGTATTCGAATCCAATATTCCAGAGCTTTACGATGACATTATTGAAGCTAACATCACTCCCGAAGTCCGACGAGCGGAGGCGAATTGGATTGTTAATTACGCCAAAGAGTATCTTCAGGCCACTGGAAATTGGGGTGCTGTGCGAGCGATTCCTAAACCCAGCTTAGCCGTCGACGTTCTCATTACTGGCGGCATTCTCCATTCCGATGGGGAACGTCAGGTATTAAAGATCAAAGCTACGGATTCTCGTGGAGTCGTTTGGTTTGATGACATTTTTGAGACACGCGCTAGTAAATACTCGTACGAGCCAGATGCACCCAAAGATGTCGATCCTTTTCAGACCAATTATCGAGAATTGTCTAATGAACTGCTTGCGTATCAAGAGTCGTTAACTCCAGAAGAAATACTTGAGATTCGAAGTACGACTTTGGTACGCTACGGTAAAGCCGTAGTTCCAGAGGCATTCGGTGACTACGTCATCGAAGATAAGAATGGTCGATACAGGTTGAACAGATTGCCGACTCCGGATGATCCTACTATGTCTAACGTTCGGCAATTACTTGAAAGAGAACTTGTCATTATCGACACGCTGGACGAAAGCTTTGATCGGTTTGCTACGAACATGGACGAGCCCTACTGGCTCTGGCGCGAAGGGTCTTATCCAATAGCCATCGCATTTCGTGAGGAAAGACAGCGTTCCAAGAGTCGAATAGCTTCTGGAGTTCTACTAGCGATTGTAGGTGCTTACTTTCAACGACAAACCGGTGGGTTAAGGGAGATCGGTGGGTACGCCGGTGTTATCGGCGGCGGAACGGAAATAGTTGGCGGTGTTCATGACCGTGCTAATGCAAAAATTCATCAAGAAACATTACATGAAATTGGTATTAGCGCGTCGCAGCAGATCAGTCCCATGACCATCGAGCTTGAGAATGCGACAATTTCGTTACAAGGCACGTTTAAAGAGCAGTATGACAAAGCCATTCAGTACATTCGCGAAACTTACCAAAAAGAGCTAGGAAACACGCCAGACCCTGATAGTTCTACGGATGAGTCAATTGGAGAAGAAACCACTGACGAATTCATCCAGGACCTCGAATGACGAACACCAACCGGTGGTATTACAACCGGTTCAACCTAAACTCGCGGGTAGCTCACCTACTAAGCGATTTCGCTTTGTAAAACCAAACCGCAGCCAGCTAAATATGCTTGCTGTGCTAACTCTGCTTGGCATGGCTGTCGCCTTCTGGTTTTTGGCACCAAGAGATTGGATCACACCAAACACCGATGGATTGACGACCCTGAACAGTGAAAGTGTTCGCGAAGGGAATAATCGCACAAATCGCGAAGCTGCTATAACACCGTTTCAGGACGCCCAACTAGAACGTGCGAGTGAAGCTGCACAGACCATCATAGATGAGTTTGTTGAGTATCAAGACATCATAGAAAAAAATCAGTGGGGCACTGACGAACACTTAAAGACATATGGATCAATCATTGAGCGGACCATCAAAGGCGACTCACTATTTACGGAGCGACGGTTTGATGAAGCCGACAGCGAGTACAAACTGGCATTACAAGACGTAAAACAACTGATTGACGACATGAACACTGAGTTTGATCATTGGGTTGAACAAGGTACAAGAGCACTGCAGGATCGTGATTTCGAATCTTCCTTGGACGCATGGACACACGCTAAAGCGATTAAACCATTGGATCAGGAAGTGCAAGCTAAATTAGCTAGAGTGGAACTATTACCAAAAGTTAACGAACTTATCCGCGAGAGTGAACGGGCGAGGATAAAAGAAGACTGGGTACAAGCTCTTGAGCATCTGAACGAAGTCACGAAACTCGATCCCCTAACACTTGGGATAACAGATCGGCGCGAAGAAATCTTGGAACACATTAGATCTCAAGATCTCAATGATTCACTTACAGATGGTCATGAGCAATTGGCGAGTAACAACTTCGATTCCGCGGAACAAATATTCACCGAAATTCTCGTCGATTATCCCGATAACACAGCGGCCCAAACCGGTTTGCAACAAGTTGGACGAGCGCGACAAGCCGCGAAAATAGAAACCTTAAAAGTTGAAGCACGAGAAAAAGAAGACCAACTAGATATGCGCGGTGCTCTGAAAATTTATGATGAAGCTTTAGCTCTTGATAACTCGTTGCAGTTTGCTATCGAGGGTCGGCAGCGAGTATTTGAAATAGTCTCTGTTGTGAACGATATGAATGACACATTGCAAGATCCGCATGCCTTGTCTACAGATGAAGTTTACGACGAAGCCAAAAATACCTTAGAAACAGCGCAAAGTCATCGCGGTCATAGTGAAGAATATGACAAGTTATTGCAAAGCTTTGCTGATTTAGTGAGCTATGCGGGAACTCAGCTTCCGGTAGTTTTGATTTCCGACGAGATGACTGAAGTGACTCTTACTACCAGCCATCGTATTGGATCGTTCCAGCGGCATGAGTTAACCTTAAGACCAGGTCGTTACATCCTCCACGGCACCCGAGACGGCTGGGTCGACATCCGTAAAACTGTCATCGTGCAACAAGACATGGATCCGGTGTCGATAGTTTGCGAAGAACAGATCTAATGGTATACAGACCATGACCGACGATGGTATTCAAAACACGTTACTACAACCTGATGTATTTGAGCCTACACGAGCTCGACCCCCAAGACGCGCTCGAATCATTTCTTGGGTGCAAGTAATTGCAGCGATTCTCACGCTCTTTGTAGTTTTCGCACTCTGGTTTGTTCTAACAGCGAAGTCGGTAAAGCTTGAGCCCAACGTAGTAGATGCAGAAGTCGAAATCCTCGACGGATTAAGATTGAAAACAGGAGAGCGTTATTTACTCAGGCCCGGTGAATACCGCATAAACGGTCAAGCATCTGGCTATTTCGACATTGATGAAATCATTGAAGTTGGTAGACAAAGTCAGCAAACAATCCCTGTAAATTTTGAGCGTTTGCCGGGTTTAGTACACATCACTGCAACACCGGTCGGTGCTACGGTTTCGTTGAACGGCGTTCAATTAGGACAAGCGCCGCTTTCGCACGACGTCCCAGCGGGAGAAGCAACTTTTGTATTGTCCGCTCCGCGGTATCAAAGTAGCACGATCACTCTGGATGTAGAAGGTATGGCGCGCGAGCAGCGTCGACACATTGACTTGGCACCTGATTGGGGCGACATCACTATTCCCACGCAGCCAGAGGGAGCGACTGTCCTAGTCGACGGGCAACCCTCCGGTTTCACGACACCGGGTCCCGTAGAAATTTTGGCGGGTGAGCACGAAATATCGGTCAAACTTCAAGGATATGCATCGTGGAAGGATCTTATTTTCGTGGAAGCTGGTGAACAGCGAACATTAGACTCTGTTCAACTACACCCAGTGCAAGGAACTATTTCGATTGTTTCATCTCCACCCTCTGCGAGTGTCACAATTAATGGTGAATTTAAGGGCACGACACCACTACCTGGCATAGAAGTGGAACCAAACGAAGACGTTCAAGTCGAAGTATTACTTGCAGGCTATCACGTAGATAAACGAACTATCTTGTTGAATCCAGGACAAGAAATTGATTTAACGATCGAATTAGAAGAAGAGACAGGCGAAGTCGAAGTGATTACCGATCCCGAAGACATCGAGTTTTTTATTGGTGGTAAGCGCGTGGAGCTACCTGAAGATCGAAAGATTACGTTACATGCCATCAATCATCAGTTTGAAGTTAAAAAAGAAGGTTATGCTGGGTGGGCGCGAGAATTTTCAGTCAAACCAGGACAAGCTCAGCAACTGAGAGTTCGTCTACTTACCGAAGCCGAAGCCGAAATCAAATATTTGGAGCAGAATTCTACTACGGTAGATGGACAAGAACTCGTGCTCCTACAGCCCTCTCCTATCCGCATGGGAGCTTCAAGATCACAACCTGGACGACGAGCAAATGAACCGTTTCGTACTACCGATCTCAACCGATGGTTTTATCTGGGCAAGTATGAAGTCACCAATGCGGACTATCGCAAATTTGTTCGAGTCCATGATTCTGAAGACTACCATGGCCACAATTTGGACAAAGACCAACAACCTGTCGTAAACGTACCGTGGAATGATGCTGCGCTTTACTGTAATTACTTATCTGAGAAACAGGGGTTAGAACCGTTTTACGAAGTACGAGGTGCTAAGGTCGTAGGCTTCAAACCGAATTCCATTGGTTATCGGCTACCGTCGGAGGCAGAATGGAGTTGGGCGGCGAGGCATGTCGAGGGTCAAGCTGATCTATTACACTTCCCTTGGGGAGCAGAATTTCCACCTCCAGAACATCGTGTAGGCAATTTTGGTGATACAGCCGCACAGCACATAGTGGGCCGGATCATCTTCGATTACAACGACAACTACACTGTGTCCGCTGAAGTTGGTTCATTTAGTCCAAACTCTAAAGGTATTCACGATCTAGGAGGCAACGTAGCGGAATGGGTTCATGATTTTTATGACATTCCGGCAGTAGACAGTACCGTCGACAACTTAGGACCAATCCAAGGACAGTATCGAGTGATGCGAGGTTCGAGTTACCTTCACGGTACCATAACCGACTTAAGATTGTCGTTTCGCGACTACGGTACCGAAAGTCGTGCCGATGTAGGCTTCAGAATTGCTCGGTACGCAAAGAAGGAATAGGGTGGAAGCAACAGACTTTAAACCCACTCGCACGACTCCATCGCTGCTTCGAATAGCATTGGTCTTAGGTGTGCTATTGTTTGGCAATCACTGTTTTGGACAAGAAGATACGGACGAAGAATCGGAGACGACCGAACCTATAGAACGTTCCTCGGGAGAAACTACCGAAGATTCCGAGACCGAGGAGTCCCCAAACGACAGCGACGACTCCGAGAACACCACATCCCAGAGTACTGAAGAGGACTCGAGTGCAGTCCAAGACATTAGTACAGAAGAAGAGACGACTATGGAAGATCCCCCTAACGACGAGGAAACGGAAGAATCAGATGACAGGGTCTACGAAGATTTCGTTCCCACCGAAAACATATCGGAAGACATAGAGATTCCTTTTCCGGTTGACATTTAATACTAAGGACCTAGTTTGACTAAACGATTTACCACAAATTTCTTTACTCAACTGTTAGCATTGGTTGTGGCGGTATTGTTCGTGCATACGATGTACGAAACTTTGATTCGTCCGAAAGCCAATGCAATTCTTGAAGAACGCAAAGAAGCCATTGAGAACCAAGTAGAAGGATACGAGATTAAGCGGTCAGTTTACGTAACTCTCAAGGATTACGAGCAGGAAATTTGTTTCATTCTCATGTTCTGGGCCTTTGCGATCATGATTACTAAGGGTATAAGTGCTCGGGCGCAACATCGTCTCACGAAGCAGGAACTGGTAAAGATCGTTGAGGGTACAAGCGTGCTACCCGAGGATGCTCGCGTGTACATGCGATCAATTCAGTCACTTCCGGCAAAGTCCCGAGATTCGCTGCTACCTCGAGCTGCCATGACGGCGTTACAGCGATTCGAATCTACACAAGAGATTCAACATGCTTCCGAAGCCGTGCGAACCGTTTGCGAAGGCGAAGCGGACAGATTAGACAGCGAACTTGCCATGATTCGTTACATCTCGTGGGCGATTCCGTCCATTGGGTTCATTGGTACCGTACGTGGTATCGGCGGAGCACTCGGTCTCGCGCATGAAGTGTTTCAACAGGGAACTATTACGGGGGTAACTGAAAACTTGGGTATCGCGTTCAATTCAACACTTGTCGCCCTAGTGATCAGTATTGTGATTATGTTTTTTGTACATCAACTACAGCGATACCAAGAAGAGATGGTAATCGATATCGAATCATGGTGCGACGACAACTTACTTCGACATCTACAGGTACGCTAGCATGTGGATTTTAGAACTCGACGATACGGAAATTCGCCTTTGTAAAGACGGCGAAGTAGTCTATAAAGAACCCGGTATTGCGTGGGCGGAAGTGAAGGAGCTAAAGTTCGGTGAGGCAGCACTCAGCGTCGCCAAGTTGTATCCAGCCCGGGTTCATACGCAGTATTGGAACCTTATGGATCAGAGTCACGTTGAACCCAAAGGATTTGCAGTTGAGACACAGGCCGACCTTGTCTATCAACAATTACTTCACATCAAAGAGCAAGGTAATCTTGACGACAAGGATGAAATCTTAATCGTAGTCCCCAGTGACCGTACAGAGCAACAGTTGAGGTTGTTGTATGGAATTGTTTTGAAAGCAGGTTACAAAGTCGTCGACTTTGTTGATTTAGGCGTCGCTGGCGGACTTGCATGTGACGGGAAAGGGGCAATGGCATATGTAAGCGTCGGCATGCAACGCACCGTAATAACCCACTTAAACGTCTCGGACAGAGTTGTACGAGAAAAGGTGTCCGTAACGCCACAACTTGGATTATTACCTTTGTCGAACACATGGATACGTATGGTCGCCGAAAAGTTTCTAGCGAGTTCTCGATTTGACCCACGTAAATTCGCTGAAACAGAGCAGCAGATATTCGACCAAATTCTAGCTTTCGTTCAGTCTTCTAAAAACAATACAGCCATCGAAACAGAATACCGAGGGTTTACTCGTCAAGTTGAAATTTCGAAAGCAGAAGTTATTGAGGTTGCGCAAGACCGATATGCGTCGGCACTCAGTTACCTAAACTCGGAAGAAGATCTTGTTCTGTCGAACACAACGCATACTTTACCTGGACTGAAGGATGCTTTGACTCAGAACAGACGTAACCATTCTGTCAGCACTTTTCGTAGCATGGTCGATGAGCTAATACGTGCCTTGGGACATAAATTAGATTCTGGTCAGTGTACTTTACATACTAGCTTAACGAAGCGAACGACAAGCACTGCAGACGTGGTACAACACGATGATGACGACACCGACGCTCCTGTGCATCCAACACACATTCTACATCAAGCAACAGCTTATCCAATTGGAACGGAATTTACCGTGAATAGTGGTGAGCTGGGCGATTCTCAGCTGTTCACCTTGGAACACCGTTCTCAAGGCACGGCGTTAAAAATTGCCACTTCCGCACCGATCACAGTAAATGGTGCCCGTGTACGCGCCGATCTATTTGTTCAACCAGGTGATCGTATTTCTGTACTTGATCGGAACTATGAACTGATCATGGTTCAAGGTTGAAGTTTTGAAACGTCCTCGCAAACGTCAGCTCAGCGTCTTTCTGTTGTCATTCCTTGACATCATGGCTGGCGGTTTTGGAGCAGTCGTGCTCATATTTTTGATCATTGACCACAATACCGTGGAAACGATTGAATCAGCGAACAGAGATCAGCTTGCTGAGGTGCGTTTATTGGAAAGGAGGCAAGAGGAAGGGCAACAGAATTTAGTTGTCCTACGTGAACAGATTGGACTGCTCAAGCTTCAGATTGCGGATGCAAGAGAAAAGATCGAGAATGTCCAAACA
This sequence comes from Gammaproteobacteria bacterium, assembly GCA_009840305.1. GTDB lineage: Bacteria > Pseudomonadota > Gammaproteobacteria > Pseudomonadales > Azotimanducaceae > Bin55. The sequence continues at coordinate 56,479 of VXNY01000023.1, forward strand.
GAGGTAGATGAAAAAAAGGAAGAAGTTGAAGAAGTCGAACTTCAAGCTCTCGATCAGAGCGAAACCGAGGAGGAGTTACAGAGTGAGATTGAATCAAAGGAAGACGAACTTGCTGATCTCAAACAGAAACTTGACGATCAGCGGCCAGATACGATAGAAATCTTGGGAACGGGTGATCGACAATACTTAACAGGCCTGTTCTTAGGTGGGAACCGTATATTGGTGGCAGTGGACACATCTGCAAGCATGCTGCACAACTCGATTGTTAATGTCGCAATACTACGAAATAGAGATAAAGAAGCACAACTCAATTCGAAGAAGTGGATCCGAGTCGTTGACACCGTCGAATGGTTTATAGCCAAGGCACCACTTACAAGTCAGCTGCAGATTGCAACGTACAACACAGAGGCGAAGTTGATCATCGATGATGGTGATTGGCATGACGCCACGGATGCAGAAGCACTGCAAGACGCGATCCAGTTGTTACGCGAGACCCCGCCCGCGAACGGTACGGATCTCAAGGGCTTGTTTCAATTGATCGCTCAGATGAAACCTATACCTGAAAACGTGTTTCTTATCACCGACAGCTTTCCGACAACGGACGACAGCAATGCTAGTAAACGACGTACTACGATTGATGGACGTGAACGGTTAAACTTGTTTTACAGAGCATTAAGGGAACTTCCCGCGGGTATTACTATTAACTCAATCTTATTCCCCTTTGAGGGAGATCCGTGGGCAGCGGGGGCTTATTGGGCACTTTCGCACAATACCGGAGGTACCTTTATGACTCCATCGAGGGACTGGCCATGAGACGCGCGCGCGAAGGGAGTGAGATTAGTTTAGCTTTTCTTGACGTAATCTGTTGCGGTTTTGGGGCGATCATTCTATTGTTGATGATCACCAAAGAGAATTTACCAACGATACTCGAACCCTCATTAGAAGAAGTTGTAGCTGAACTCGCGAGGCGACAGGAAGCAATCAATGAAATCCTAGGTATTACCGAGGAACTCAAACGCGCCAAAGTCGAAACGGAGGCGGACTTGGAGATTGAAGTGCAAAAGTTAGCCAAACTTCTGGACGAATTGGATGAGTTGACCAGCGAATTTGAAAATCTGCGGGAAATGACGGTTGAACAACAGGCTACATTAGCGGATCTTAGAGAAGCTCGACAACAATTAACGGAAGAACAGATCGCGTTGCTTGGTGACAATTATGTGAGAAAAGACGACACTATTGGCGGCATTCCCGTGGATAGTGAATATATCATCTTTGTCATCGATACTTCTCCGAGCATGCAACGAATTTGGGGGTCAGTGGTTAGGAAATTTGAGGAAGTGTTAAATATTTACCCGGTAGTCAAAGGTCTTCAAGTTCTGAACGACAACGGTCAGCATATGTTCACACGCTCACCTGGGGAATGGCTACGCGACACTCCTAGTAGGCGGAAGACTATTAAGACTGTGTTACGGTCTTGGAAAGCTCAGTCAAATTCTAGCCCAGTAGAAGGCGTCACCGCGGCGATCGAAACTTATTATGATCCTAAGAAGCAGATCAGTATATATGTTTTTGGCGATGACTTTATGGGACGTTCGGTTGAATCTGTGGTCGACTATATCGATAGTATTAATGTAGCAGACAAACAAGGTAATCGCAGGGTAAGAATTCATGCAATCGGTTTTCCAGGCTACATGTCTCCCAGTGGCCAGCCTTATCCTAATCTTTTTAAGCTTAGCTCATTGATGCGTGAATTAACCGTTCGCAACAATGGAACGTTTGTGGGTTTACCTCGACTTTGACTGAAATTCATCCTATAATACTTGATGGTAGCGAGGCATGAAGAACAAAGCGAAAATATTTAATGACTGGTGCGTTCGCGCCACTTGCATAACCACAGTTTTTATTCTTTGGGGTTGTTCTAGTGGGGCTCACGTCGTACCCTCTGTATCGATACCCGATCCGTTGATTGACCCCTTCCCGAAGACTGTTGGAATTTATTATCCTCCGGAGTTGAAAGAGAAAGTACATGAAGAGGAAAGGGCGCGTCAGAAGTACGTCGTTGAGCTGGGTAGCAATCAAAAACAAGTTTTTGATTCCAGCCTCGGTGGGCTTTTTGAGGAATTAGTTTCTTTGGAATCGGCGACTCCCGAAGATGCTGAAGTCGATGGCATATTTGTGCCCGAGATTGTGGGAGTAATCTTAGCGACTCCAGCGGATACAGGACAAGATTATTACGAGGTGCAGATCCGCTATCGCATAGAATTGTTTGATCCCAACGGCGATGAAATTTACTATTGGGTCATCAACGCGTATGGGAAGGTGCATCGCCGCGATTACGGGAGCGTAATGGAACGAACGAGTGATGCCCTACAGCAAGCAACAGAGAATGCGCTCCGGGACGCGAGTACGCAGATAATCGAACGTTTTAATCCCCAAAGCAGACCCGATGTGGTGAGCAACTGGCTTAGTACTAGTCGCAATAAATAGGAGCAGGAAAGTTGAAGAGATGTAAAGATTGGACAATCAGTTCACTGATGTTTCCCACAGTAATCCTCACTGGTTTGCTAACTATGCAGGGTTGTGTACAGATAACGCAAGAAGAGTTTCGGGAAGCGAATACTGGAATCGGCGAGGACCAGATCATCGCAATCCTTCAGCGGACGTCATTGACCGGCGACAACACCGAACAAGCATTTATTGATTGCATTACAGAAAAGACAGCTAGAGGTCGAGATGGCATCGACGTGATGTCAAATGAAGAGTTCATCGACACGTTTTACCCTTGGTTCGAACCACGCATTGCACCAACTAGTGTAAAAGATTTAGAGGATATTTCGCACAATGACAAGATCAAGAATCGGATGGAATCGCTCGGCATTCGCTACTTGGTCTGGATTGACGGCTCTTCGACCCGAATAAATCAAAACGGATCGTTGCAATGCGCTTTTGCCACTGGTGGTCTTCCCGCATGTTTTGGATTTCTGTCTTGGCGCGCAGAGTCGTTGTACGAAGCTGTGATATGGGATGTCGAACGGAACATTTCCGTAGGGAAATTGAGTGCGGAATCAAAAGGAATGAGTTTCGTACCAGCGGTGGTGATCCCAATTCCCTTTGTCGCACGCACTCAGTCAAGCGCGTGTTCAGCGCTTGCGGATCAGATAAAGGAATTCATTGAAGGCGGACTAGATTAGTACTTACAATCCGTTTGAGTTTTACGTAAGTGCGCAGATCACGACGTTTTACGATTAATTTCGAGAGCGTACATGGCAAGTGATCTTTGTATGTCGTGAATTTTGACGTGCGTTCATATTAACCGTTTGATATGTATGCATTAGGGCAGATGGGTTGTTACTACAATTTAGCTTAGCGTAGACACTTGTCTGTACCGATTTCGTATTCACGAAGGGAGCAGATTCGTAAGCTAGAGTGAATCTGTTCGGTCCGAGACCATCGAAGATATGTTGTCGCTTCGCGACCCGCATTTTTGCTAGACTTGTCGTCCATTCGACGTGGTTTCCAGAGGGCGCGAGGGCGGTCCAATAGGTTCCACCTACAAACCTAGCAAAGAAGAATGATTCGTAATCTTACATGTCTCAAGCCCATTCACACGAAGAGCAATAGATTCTGGACGAAGATTGTACAAAGAGATCATCGTTGAGAGCACCATTGACGATCCATTATCTGGAGTAGGTCGGAATTACCGTGGGCAGAGAGACGAGTGAGTCACGGTTCGTGGAAGATGCACCCGAGCCGAGAATCCCCTGCTCGTGGACGTTATCTATTACTGGACTCGAGTCACCTCCTCACAAGTGAATCTATGGTTTCGTCAGCGATACGACGCACTAAGCAATCATGGACACTCTCAAGTTCGCATGCGCGCTGAGGGAAACTGACAGTTTGTATTAGCGAGTCACCGCCGAAAGCTTAGTGCACCTTATTTGATTAACGAACGGACTATCCATTTCTGGGTTCGTAGCAAAAAAATGATATTTACCCGCACTATTTCTAAGTAAAAGTCCGTATTTCGGGGGCAAGTGGGGTTGAACCCCCAGAACAGTAAGACCAGAGAATCTGTAAAAAGTGCAAGAACTCAAAAAAATAGCATTGCAACAGGGTAGATTGTCTGGAGTATGAAATTTTGGCACTCACTGGCGATGCAGCGCAACCTTTGGATCCTGCAATTGATGAGTTTGGGTTTATTTGAGCGTCGAAATTCAGTCGGTAAACAACAAATAGATTGATCGTGATAAAAATTATTCCGGTGCTTGGCCAAAATTTAGAAATCTTCGCATTCACGTACGTTATTACCATCCCCTACAAGTCAGACCACTGTAGTCAATACACGAGCGAAGCCTATCTGCATTGTTTGCACTGAATTGGTCTGAAGATTAGCATGAGACGGGTCCGATCCTACGTCGACAACGCTTGCGCAAATAGCATGTTTGGACTGCTAGAACGCAAATTTGTGCTTCGACGATACAAGAAGTGACCAAGAAAATCAATCTTTACTTCTTGCACTTCTACAATTCTTGGTTGTAGCTCCTATCGTATGCAACCAAACCAAGAGCGGTCAGCGAACAAAACAACCAGTCGACAACGAACTCGGATGTACAACGATCGAAAATTGACTAAGAAATTTTCCCTAAACGTTCGCTACTGCATTCAAGATTCTAGGTGGTCTTCGAATCGTAGCAAACAGTGTTTTCGTATTGGTTCGGTGTTCCGCGTGCGAAATTGTGAATGAGTTTTTAATGATTCACCGAAAACAATTTAATATTCTTCTGCGTAGGTGAAAGTGATTACTGTCCTCACGAATGTGTGTAAAATCACGCTTACTCGTAAAACGGAACATTCCAGTAATTGCGATACAAATTATCCGTACGGAGAAGTCTGGATCCACTTCGTCTTGCTTGTTAGATAGAACATCACCACGATCGGTTTGATTTGCTCGACAAAATAAACAGGTTGATACATTATTGAGATTCACTTAAAGGAACCCACAAATGAAAATCCTAAACAAATTAGTTGCGGTAAGTGCCATGATCCTTGCATTCGGCACGAGTAGTCTGATTTCAGATATACATGAGTTGTTATTTTCTGAATTCGAAGAATCGTATCCAAAATATGAACTTTCAGATATATTGTATCACGTAGATTTTTATGATTCTTACGGAAATCTAGGTTTGCGAGTAGATCCGGAAGGAAAGACGCTGATGTATATACATAAAGATGAGTTTGGTTTAATCACATATAAATATTTTCAGATGGAATTGCAAAATCTAGGAGAAAATGTTATAGAGTTCCACTTTGTACCTAAAAAGAATCCTGACGCCGATTCTCTGGGACGTTTTGAAAAGTCGGATCAAAAGATAAACTACGAACGAGCGTATAGAGACTTTATGAAAAACTACATTCCCCCTTACAACGTTGTGCATCAAGAAATTAGAGGGATTTGGGAAATAGACCACGTAAATAAGGTTAGATATCATCGAGACTTAATAACGAAACGTGTAATCAAAATAGAACGATATCAAATTGAATATCGAGACGACCGGATTATTTACAGGGTTGAGACAGAGATACCGGATGATGCGTATGTACACGATATTGATGACTCAAATTTGATAAATAGTAGCAATGTAACCAATAGTTTTGGAAACAGAAGTTGTACGTTTCATATGGGACTAGCTGATAGCGTTAAAGTAGATACGACCGTAAATGGACCCTATCGATCAGGGTCGACAGTAAGGAGTGAAGCCTCTACGGTCATCTCGGTATCTCAAACTGATATTTATGCAAATTGGGTCACGTTGTCTAATTCTTTATATCACATAAATCCATCGAGTGGAGATGAAGTTGGTATAGGAAATGCAACTGATAGGAGTTCAACTGGTCCACTAACAATTCCACCAACAACCTCATATTCGTATACATTAACTGCAAACGTAACTGGCTCGTATCTTGGAAATGGAGAATACTATCGAATTACTAATGTAGAGTTAACGCAATTTAGCGAAAATGACGAACAGTTTGATAGAACGTACATCTCGGGGATCGGCGCAAATGGTTGTGAAGTCGCGCCACACACCAGAGTTTCTTCATGGCTTTAGCTTTGGCTACAACTTTTAAGTGTTCGTGGCTTGAGCTTTCTCGACAGTAGTTCCAAAGATGACACGGTGAATTACGCCTTAGGTCGTCAAAATAGCTCTTTAAGTAGTCGTAACAGAGCATCATTCCGCACTAGATCGTTGCGAATCTCTTTGACTTGGTAGGGCTACGAAATATTTTCTTGGCGTAGCGCAGATTTGGGTCATTGTGACTTATCTACTTCAGTTTACTGGACAGTTTGGTTATGGTTTCAACACTCGAGGAAACCGAATTCGAAATCTCGGAGGAAAAATCTTATGGATTTGCTAGCCCTAAGCAGCAGCGAAGCCTAGTCGCACGCGGCAGGAAGCGACCGACAGGATCAATCAGTACTTCTTAAACACGGACATTCCGTAGCGCCGAATGCCAATTTCAAGCCAAAAACCGAACACAAAAGGAGCATTCAATTAAAGGTCACACAGTGCAGGTTGTTGAAAAAATGATTAAAGAGTTGTCCCTAAACCGTGCACAGACCTGATGTTCAGTTTAAGAAGTAAAACAAAACCGACCGACAACACCGCTAACTGTACAAGGTCAATTATTTAATTAGCTAGACTGTCGATGTCAGGAATCAAAAGGAATGAGTTTCGTACTCGCAGTGGTGATTCCAATTCCTTTTGTCGTACGGACACTCAGTCAAGCGCGTGTTCGGCGCTTGCGGATCAGATAAAGAAATTTATCGAAGCCGAACAAGAGTAGCGAGGAACTCTCGTCTAAGCTCGCGCTTTTTGCCTCCTGATCTCGACGATTTCTCCGGTAGCTCGATTGGGTTCAAGTGCATACCAGCGCACAAGTTTCGTATTCCACGTTTTTCTCTTGTCACACAGCTCTACAAATCGGTAGAAACTAGCCCGCCCAGGGTCCGAAATCACCACGCGTGAAACCCCGGCAGTGATTGCTCGATTTACCAAGTTGAACAACTGCTTCACGTGCTCGTCCCAATAACAGATATCGGATCCCACAACCAAATCTTTGTTGCCAAGAAGTGGTCGTTTAACCTCATCAAATTTTTTATTGTGCTTTTCGATCTTAACATCGTTTAAGGATGCGAGAAGATCAAGAAAAGGGAAGACATTTGTATCGGAGTCAATCGCGGTGACCTTTGCACGTAATTGGACGGTAGCAAAAACGCTGACTGGACCCCAGCCACACCCGACGTCCACAATGTTTGCTCTTTTCTTAGGGGGATTTTGCTCAAGGAAATCCATTAGCAGAAAGCTACTACCCCACGCACGCGTTCCGTGCGAAACGGGTTTGTAGTATCGTTTTAGTTTTCGGACGAGTGGATGGTGTCCTCGAAGCAAATAGATACCGTAGGCTGAGTAGATGTTTGGATCGGGGTACTCAATGAGTTCCGGCATTGTCTAAAAATCAACCCTCCAGCGTGAATAGACTATCAGAACGTAGCAAAGCAATAATGTAAGGAAGCAGGCCGTGTCTCACGACACGACCTGCTTCTATTCAGTCAGAATGAATTTCTACTGTTGGTGCTTCGTGTTTCGATCGATTGCTTACCAAGACAAACCGAATGTGACGTACATGGAGCCACCTTCAAAATTTGCCGCGGTTCTTCGAGCGTACGGTAATCCAACGTTCAACCGATTCGCGTACGGTTCTCCGATGGTGTCGACAAAGTTGTGGAATAGGTTGATAGCGCCGGCTTCAAAATGCATTTTATCATTTATTTGGTACTTAGAAATCACGTCAAAATAAATAGAAGCGTCAAGTTCTTTGGTCGGCGGGTTACCTCCAATTCGACCACGCTCGTCATAGTGCCTACCGTAATACTGACTTCGGACTATCAACTCCCACTTAGGGGACAGGTAAGTCGTAGACGAGAAAGCAATCTTCAATTTCGGATAGCTATTTTCGATGTCTTCAATATCCGCAAGCGGTACAGGGGCGATACCGTTCACCAAACTCTGACCTTCAACCTCGACGGTATTGTGGCTGATTGCAAGGCTTAGATCACTCACGTAGTCTTGATAGACGAATGGAACGGTATACACTATGTCAAATCCTCGCGATTGCACATCTAACGCGTTCGTATAGAAAGAAATGTTTGTCCCAATACTCGTTGCGGGATCGAGTGCGGGAAGTGTCTGTGTTTTGTAAATACGGTCTTTGATATCGATCAGGTAGACGTCGACTGACATTTGAGCATTCTCAAAGACGTCGTCCATATCGACTACGGCTCCCACACTGTAATTTATCGAGGTTTCCTCTTGCAAAGTTTTGCCACCGGCAGCACGAGCGAGTAGTGAATCCGATTTAACAAGACCTTGTTCAACTTGCCCACCTGCATTGGTGTCGAACGTGGTGGTTACTTTCTGAATGTTGATTTGTCCCGGTGTCGGCGCGTGGAAACCGGTTGAAATCGCCCAGCGACCCGTAATACGGTCTTCAAACTTGTAGCGGAAGGCGAGTTTACCGTTGACGCTTACACCAAAATCTTCATATGCTTCAAACCTAGTTGCAACCTGCCACAGCAATTTATCACGTTCTTTTTCGAGTTCAACGTACGCACTGACGTTCTGTCGATCGAATTCACCGGCGTCGCGTGGATGAAAACCGCGAAATCCGCTGGAACCCGCACCTTCATAAGAAACTCTTTCTCCCGCGAATATCGTGAATATCTCTAAACGCCACTCAAAGCCGTAAGCCAAATACATTTCGTTAATCCACGGCATACCGAAATCTAAGTTCACGTTCCATTCGTACTGTTTCAACGCACCCACATCAAAGTTGCGCTGACGAGGTTCGTTGTCTTCGTTAAGTCCAAGGGATTGATTAATCGTGTTGTTCAGCGTAAAGTCGATAATATTTCGACCAACAGTAGAACTAAGATCGAAATTTAAATCTTCTTTGTATGTTCCTTTCCACCCAACGACGATGGAATAATCATCAGTCTGACCGTCGAAATAAGGAGTAAATCCCTGAGTAAGCCCGGTAAAACCTAATTCACGTAGAGCCGTGAGAGTCGCGTGATTTGGATTCCGGTAGAAAAAACGATAACGACCATTCGCGCGTGCAATGTTGCCGAAAGAATACAAATGTGTGTTTTTGAAAAAGTGACGTCCGGCGTTCCAGAAGATGAGGAGGTTTTGAGTTTGAGGTCGTCCCCACGTTTGTGAAAGTAAATCGCGGAAAGGAGAGTCGAAGCCAACCAATGGATCGCCGGCGTCTTTCAACTCTTGCGCGTCGAAACGTTCTTGCCCTCGAGAGTGTCCTTCGTTATAGGTAGACTCGAAGCTAATATTAAAAAATCCTTCGGGTCCAAACATCAGACCAACGTTTCCTTCAATTTTGTAAGCAGTTTCGCCGTCGTAAAACGTACCGTATTGAGTACGTAAAGTAGCACCTGAGTTATCGTCTTTCATTTGAAAATTGATAACACCAGAAATTGCATCAGAGCCATATTGCGCAGAAGCGCCGTCGCGTAGGATCTGAACGCTCTTGATAGCGATACTCGGAATCATACCGATGTTCGGACCATGGGCACCTTTACCAGCTGCAGGTACGAATTCAGCAATGAGGGCCGCGCGATGGCGGCGTTTACCGTTTATCAGCACTAAATGTTGGTCAGGTGCGAGGCCTCGTAGTGAGGTCGGTCGTACAAACGTATCACCGTCGCCAGAAGCCATCGATGCATTGAAATATGGAACATTTGCTCGGAGTGCATCGGTGATGTCCGCTGCGTTTCCAATCGCAAGTAGTTCCTCTCCACTAAAAAAATCTATCGGTGCGGTGGAATCTTCAACCGTACGTGGTGTTAAACTTCTGGATCCTAGAACGACAAGTTCTTCGATATCTTCAGCGTCTTCGATAGCCGTAGCATCAACTGTCGCGTCGGTGTCTGTCTCGTCTTCTTCTTGTGCAAACAAGGAAAAAGGCAACGCTAGCACGGCTACTGCTAGCACCCATGAGCGAACCATACGATGTTGGATTGGCATAGACAAATTCTCCTTACTAATTCCAAATTGAAGCTAATTCACACGCTCGCAGTCAGTTCTTTAAATAGTAGCCACCAAACAGCCTTGCCGTTCAAGACTGAGACTAAAGAAGAACAATACTCCTCCTCAGGGTACTCTCCACGAATCGTGTATAACGTAACTGTAGCAACAATTTTAATGCTTTAATCGTTAATATGCACACTTCTGTTTGAACGAAGTTACAAATTGATGAAGTTACTTCATGGTTTTCCAAGAAAAAACTTCCTTTTCTTTGTGTCATCACGAACTGTTGAACACCTAGAATAGCATCAAATCCGATTGTTAATGACGGCAACTCTGACCCCTCAAGCACGCTTTCAAGAGGCTCTGGACTCATTATTGGAAGAGGTTAAAGATGATCGACAGATTCTCGCGGCAATACTCTGTGGAAGTCTGGCGTATGACGTAGTTTGGGACAAGTCAGATATTGATCTTGTGTTTGTTAGTGCCGATGACAAAAAAGTTCAATCGCATTCACTAGCGCTCGTCGTGGACGACATCAATATTCACGCTCAGGTCGTTCCACGTGCCGAGTTTCGGCGTGAGCTTGAGAGTGCATTCCACAATTCATGCACTCACTCCGTGTATGCACGTGGATCACTCGTGTATAGTCGAGATCCGTCCATAGACAAGTTGTTCCGACAAATCAAAAATTTGGGGGAGCGCGACTTGAAGACGCAAGTACTGAATTCCGCGCAACTCGCACTAGCGCTCTTGTATAAGGCACGAAAATGGTATGAAGTTAAAGACGACATCGCCTACACAACAACATGGTTACTCGGAACTGCGTCGGCAATAGCAGACATAGAGATTTGTCTGCATGGCGAATTAGTCGATCGAGATTGCTTGCCTCGCGCACTACCACTAAACCCCTCTTTATTCAGTGTGATTTATGCCGATTTGATTACGCAGCCGGTAACCAGAGCAATGATTGAGAAAGGTTTAGTCGCGATCGATGAGTACCTTGAATCAAAAGCAGATGCATTATTTTCACCGGTGTTGAAATATTTGCAGGAAGCGGGTGGAGAACCTCGATCCATGACGCAAATCGAGCATTACTTTCGTCGAAACTACGGTATCGAAGGTCTGGCGTTAGCTTGTGAATGGCTTTCAGATATCGGTGCGATCGAAAAAGCTTCTACAGACCTTGCGCTCACTCCGCTAAGTCGGGTTCGAGTTCAAGAACTTGCGTTTTTCTATGCAAGACCGACCTGAGCATCCTATTCGGTCGAGCATAACCTCATATAGATAGAAGCCGAGTTTAATGATGCGTAGTACTATCTTGGTGCAAGGTTCGCGGGTACACAACCTAAAGAACCTCACAGTTGAATTACCTCGAGACAAGCTGATCGTTGTGACTGGCCTGTCTGGATCCGGAAAGTCGTCATTAGCGTTTGATACGATTTATGCTGAGGGTCAACGAAGGTACATGGAGTCGCTGTCGTCATATGCCAAACGGTTCATCGCACAGGTCGAAAAACCCGATGTAGATTTCATCTACGGTCTTTCACCAGTGATTTCGATCGAACAGAAGACACTTGCGCGAAACCCACGTTCGACTGTCGGCACGCTCACGGACATTTCTAGTTATCTGAATCTGTTGTTTTCGACGATCGCCGATGGACACTGTCCATACACTAATGAACCAGTCCCAATAAAAACAACGTCTACGATCGTTGAAGCGTTGATGTCCCTGCCGGCGGGAACCGAGTTTGAGTTGTTAGCCCCGGTTTTTCAAATTTATGGAGAAGAACCCAAAGTGTTGTTTACGGAGATCCGAAAACAGGGCTGTCGAAAGGTATATGTCGAAGATGAACCGATTGACTTGACTCAGGAAGTACCTGAAGCATTGGAAGGCGATCCGCGGTTATTCGCGGTAGTAGATCAGATCACGCTTGTTCCAGGTGTAGAAAAACAGCTAAAAGCAGCGGTTGAACATACGTTGCGCGTTGGTGATTCCTTGATGACGGTCGGTATCGTTAAGGGGCTTGAAGCATCGGCCGAGACGAAGTTTGTACAAGAGTTTGGGAGCAAGACTCACGGTCTGGTTTACGGTGATATCGTGCCAGATTTTTTCATGTTCAATAATCCGGAAAGTGCTTGTCGCACTTGCGGTGGTGTCGGCCGCGACAAGCAGACGCACCCTGATTTGCTGGTTACTAACCCCGAACTCAGCATCCGCGAAGGATGCTTCTTACGAGACGCATTCTCGTACAAAGTAGACCAATTTAATGGATATTTGCTTTATTCCGTTGCTGAGGAGTATGGATTTTCTCTGGATACCCCGTGGCGCGAACTCAGTGAGGAACACCGCAAACTTGTTATGTACGGGACGCAAGGGAAACTGGTAAAGTTACAGATACCTCCGGACGTTAAAGAACGTAAGGAGCGATGGCTCAGATGGCCGAGTAATTTCCGTGGTGTGGCCGGACAAATCGAATCGCACTATCGATGGTATAAACAACGCGACGTACCAAATTCTGGCATGGAAGCATACTTGGATCGCGTAATGGTCGAGTATCGTTGTGCGGACTGTAAAGGGACTCGTCTAAAGCATACGCGCGTGTTGTTCACCGTTGACGGACACTCCATTTTTGACCTCGGTCAATTTAATCTCGATGAATTGTGTGCGAATTTGAACAAGATGTCCTGTGGTGGTCGCAATCCCGAAGCCGGACAACAGATTCGACACGAGATAATCAAACGTCTTGAACTCCTTCTTGGCATTGGGTTGGACTATCTCAATCTCAATCGAACTTCTGGGACACTTTCCGGGGGCGAAGCTCAACGTATTCGCTTGTCGACGCAAATCGGATCAGGGCTCATGGGCATGCTCTACGTTTTAGATGAACCGTCGATCGGTCTCCATCCTAGAGACAACGAAAAGATGATCAAGACTCTCCGTTCCATGCGCGATCTTGGCAATACGGTCATCGTGGTAGAACACGACGAAGATACGATTCGTGCGGCAGATCATTTGATAGAGCTTGGTCCTGGTCCAGGAGTGCACGGTGGTCAGATAGTCGTGAATGGTTCCATTGATGACTTGATGCAATGTTCAGAGTCTCTTACCGGGCAGTATCTCTCGGGACAAAAAGCTATCGATGTGCCGAACAGACGACGGATTTACAATGGCAAGACACTCACAGTACTGGGTGCTGCCGAGAATAATCTCAAGACAATTGATGTCGAGCTTCCTTTGGAGTTGTTTGTTTGTGTCACCGGCGCATCAGGATCGGGGAAGTCCACGCTAGTAAATGAGATTCTGTTTAAGGAACTGTGGAAGCAATTGGTCGACACGCGCTCGCTTTCAGGACAACATCAAGGATTGGAAGGTATCGAACACATTACCCGAGTGATCAACATTGATCAGACTCCGATTGGGCGGAACAGTAGATCGAACCCGTCGACTTATGTGGGTGTTTACGACTTAATTCGGAATCTGTTCGCGAAGAGCAAAGAAGCGGTAGTGCGAGGGTACAAACCCGGTAGATTTAGTTTTAACGTGAAGGGGGGACGTTGCGACGAGTGTCAGGGAGAGGGGGTAATTGCGACCAAACTGTATTTCATGCCAGACGTTGAAGTGATTTGTGGTACTTGCAAAGGCCAGCGATTCAATCAAGAGACTTTGGAGATCGAATACAATGGAAAGACTATTGCTGATGTATTGGACTTGTCTATTGAAGAAGCAGTGGATTTCTTCCAAGGCGTGCCGAGCATCGCTAAGAAAATTTCGGTACTAAACGAATTGGGTTTAGGATATCTCACCCTTGGGCAGTCGGCGACGACACTCTCGGGTGGTGAAGCGCAGCGTGTAAAACTCGGCGCGGAACTCTCGAAACTTCAAAGACGGGGACACACTCTTTATATCCTAGATGAACCAACTACGGGCTTACATCTCGCTGACATTTCTAAGCTCCTAGAGTGTTTGAATCGACTGGTGGAATCCGGCAACACCGTTTTGGTTATCGAGCATCACTTGGACGTTATTAAGACTGCAGACTATGTGATCGACTTAGGTCCAGAGGGGGGTAAGGGAGGTGGCGAGGTGATCGCGACTGGTACCCCTGAAGAAATCGCTAGTTCCCCGTCGTCGTACACAGGTTACTATTTACGTGGGCATCTAGAACCGGTACAGGCGGTTAATCGGGCTTAAGTAAGTCTGTTCGTACCTTCAACCCCAAACCGGGTTGAGCAAGACAACTAGTTTGAGATAATCTGAGTTGGCCTTCTCGAGCAAATTGAAGCGGTTCGGTTGCAAGGTCTTTCTTGAGTAGATGCGTACCAAACGCGCCTTCGGTAGCAAGCTGTGAATTCTTCAGATATTGAATGAGAACGATTCCGGCACGAGTTAGTATGCTGGTTTCACCTACATGCGCTCCTACGATGGTGTTGAGCCCACGACTTTTCGCTGCCTGCGCGACTTGAATCGCCCGATGAATCCCCCCAAGCTTAGAAACGCGCAAGTTTACTATCCATTTTTCTCCCCGATAGTGCGTAAGGTCATTTATTTGCGTTACACTTTCGTCCAGAATGATGTTTGTCTCTATGCGTTCCGCTAGTTGGATTAGTTCTGCGAAATCTCTAGGTTGTAAGGGCTCTTCGATTGCCCAGTATGCTTTTGGAAGTTGCTGAAGGTAGTTCAAGCAATCTTCTACCGATTTCCAAAGATTGTTTGCGTCGAGTCGGATCGCCCGTTTACGTAAACGAGCAGTCTGCCACAACAGCAACTTGCGACGGTCTTTATTTAGATTACCTGAAAGTTTGATCTTTATGCTGCGGAAGCCATACGCTCGATATCGTTGCGCGAGAAGCCAGTAAACGAGATACGGGGAGTTTCCTAAAACGGCTGAATAGTTGGTGGTTTCACTCAACTGATCGATGCTAAGAAGTGTTTCGACAGGGATCGAGTGGTGCTTCCCAAATGCATCGAGAAGCGCAAGTTCGATCGCACAAAATGCGCTGGGATTTTGATCAATCTCATGTTCGTGATTCTTGATCCACGTACGCAGAGAGACGATGTCTGTAATGCCTTGAAGTGACTCAAGGTTGTCCTGAAGAAATTTTTTGCAAGTCGAAATGGATTCACCGGTTACGTATTCTCGCGGACAGCTCTCCCCCCAGCCAGTAGTCTTCTGATTCAAAGACGCTTGTACAATGAAGTTTTCTGCCTGTTTACGCGCCGCTGAGGAGTGGCGGAACACTCGCCTGAACGGAACAGGGAAGTTGAATTTGTCGAACTTCAAAATATGAACCAACGGATACTCCGTATCGATTTGGACAAAGACCGACCGACAGATCTGATGCAACCCCTCCGGCACTGCCACACGATGAATCTCGCGGGTGCTTCTGTGCCTTAATGTTCTTCTAAAAGCACGAGCATAACCGAAGGCTACCAAATCTCCAATGAAATTGCACGCACCACCGGCAACATCAATGTCAAAAGTCGAAACACACTACTCCCCCAAGAAATTCCCACCATTCGGAACCCCTAAAACAGATATATAGAATAACTGTGGTTAAACAAGATTCTATTGGAGAAATCTACCATGAGAGTCTCTAAATTTTCACTTCCTGCGATCTTCGTTGGATTTGTTCTGACGTTTTTACTCACCGGTAGCCTATCAGCAAAAGAACGGGGGTGGTACTTTCACGGTGGCCTTTCCTATTGGAACGACGCGCACCGGTGGGCAAATGAAAGCTTTTTTTCTTCCAGATCTTTACCCGGTTTTAGTACAACTGGTTGGAGCAGGGACGGTTCCGCTAGCCAACTTTCCTTCGGTATAGGTTATAACATCAACAAAAACTGGGCGATTGAAGTATTTAACATGGGGCTACCGGATCTGACCCTTTCCGGAACCCATTGGTTGATTCCTCCGATCGAACCAGATGACGAGGCGGTGTCTGCGTCTTGGGTAGCCTCTAGAACGGAAGGTAATTTTCTAAGTCTGTCTGTCATCTACGATCACTACCTCAGCGAACGAGTATCTTTATTTTTGAAAGTAGGTGTGGGGTGGAGCGGTCAACATAGGCAATTGGAGAGTACTCTGACGGGTTCCCATCGTGAGCTGCTTGATGAACAGCTACCTTATCCAAGTGGGGTCCGGTCTCGTGATTCCCAAGAGACAGATTTTTTTGCAGTTGGTATTAGAATGCCCTTATTTCAATATAGCAAGGGCTCCATTACTTTCGCATACCAATTCTTAAGGAAAAGTGTATGGGAATGGGACGAAGAAAGAATTCCGCCTCAATGGATCAGGCAATCAGGAAAGGTAAAAGCGTCAACCTTCGAAGTCGGCGTCCAGTTGTCTTTGTGATTTTGTACCGTGGTAGAGTAGTAGTGTAGGTATGTGTTGAGAGATTAGTTGTTAGTGGAACGCATGGGTATTTCGTGTTGTGACAGTGTTGTCCGATTTGACTACGATTGGCGCCATTCACGATCTTTACTTCTCCCATTTTCACGCACTCTTCGGTAATAAAGCACTTCAAACTTCGCAGGTGAGACCTGTCCCAACGACGAGCTCTGTCGGTAGGAAGTGTAAAAGCCTTCACTAATTGCAAAGATTCGTACTCGGGCGGTCGCTCGGTTTGAAATACATCGTCGTAGTTGTCGGAAAATAACTTCAGTCCTCAACATCGTAAAGAAACTCTCGGCCATCGCGTTGTCACAACAATCACCTACCGACCCCATCGACACTTGGAAGTTGGCGTTCTTCCGCGGCTCCAAGAAATGCTTCGAAGTGCGCTGAGAACCCTGTTCGGAGTGATGGATCACCAGAAAATCTACATTTTCTTATATCGTGTCACAATGCAATGTGAGCCTAGGTATCCAATGCTCGTACAACTACCGTGTTGTGCTTGAGGAATCGAGTTGCAACGACGTTGTTCGGAGATATTGCAAGTGTTGGTATTTGAACTGTGAATCTCGTTGTCCAGCACTAATCAAGTAACTTCGATAAGCATATCCGGCACCATTGGGTAAACGGTGATATCGCATCGGACCTAAGCGCTCACTTTTACGTTTCGACTCATACTCAATGTTAAGTTGTTGGAGAATGTTGTCGAATGTGAGGGTTAGAACAATTGGGTCGTGCTCGGTATTTAGTTCAATACACAACAAATAAGAAGACTCTAGTTCATCGGCTAGGAGCACAAAAAAGTCTGGATCAATTGTCAACTCAGAACACAACCTTTCCATACCTTCCATGACTTGGGATTCGGTAAGTTTCTCCCCGGTAATGTTGGTAACACCACGTCCTTTTCGAACGAACTCTATAGTTGGAGTCGCATGGATCTCACCAGTTACGCGGACTACATCATTTATGTTGTATCGATACAGCCCACTAGACGTAGTGATGAAGATGTAGTAGAACGTGTCTTCTTGAAGTTCGTGTAGCCCTACGAAGTTTTGTTGATCGTTCTCCCAATCGTCAACAGTGACAAATTCATAGTAAACATGTTGAAGCGATGGTAAGCAAAGGTTTTTGTTAATGTCGACGTTGATGGTGCCACGAACTTCGCTCGCGTTATAACCTAACTCCATGATCTGAGTTCTAGAGGGTAGTAACTTTCGTAATTTCGATACTGCAAATCGACAACTCCCACCACTCCAAACGACGACTCCCTTCACCTTCGGCCAGATGTCTTTGTAGATTAACTTCTGACTCTTGGAAATCAGATTTCGAAGCTGTTCAGCTCGTGCAGGATTCGGTTTTAGAGTTGGAAGTGAAATTTGGCAATCAGGTAGAGAACCTTGTTCAATGTGTGAGAGGATATCGTCGATATTGTTATTGATTACTTCCAGTAAGCGAACGAACGTTGAGGGATTGGCTGTGGCCATGGTCGAGACTTTTTGCTCATGTAGACCATAAATAGCCATCACCACATATCGAAGTTCACTGTCTTGAACATCGAATGTCTCAGGAGGGATCACATAACGTGTCCGAACAAAACGCGATTGTTGTCGATAAATCAAACCAGAAGCAGAACCGATTGGTGTACCGTTGCTGGTATAGTCTTCAACTGCTGCGCCGCCAATTGCAAACACTTTGCCAGTAAATATTGAAGTTTGTTGTATTAGCGCGAATGCTCCTAATTGACTCAGCTGGCGAGTCTCTGCGACACCAGTTTGCGTTATGGGGACGTCTTTGGGTGTGCCCGTCGTACCGCTAGTGCGGTTGTAATGTACAACAGGTTCTGCTGTGAGTACATCGGCACCAGTGTTTTGTTGTTGCTCAATGTAGGGTCGTAAGAGTTCAAAGTCGTGTACCGGCACCTGTTTTCGGTAATGTTCTACGGAATCGACATTTTCAAACTGGTGTTTACTACCAAATTCCGTATCACGGTTTGTGTGTACGATTCGTTTTAATACCTCTTCTTGAATCCGTTTTGGATCCTTCGCAGCATTCATCATCGCACGATAAAACGGTCGCTGTTTGACAGTAAGCACCGTTTTGAACAGAAAGTAAGTGAACAACCCCATCTAAATCAATCAGTTGTAGGATATCGTCGAAATGGTGCTATCAATTGTCCGATATAGCTCATGGGATAGTTTGCGACAGGTATTCCAAGGTTACCGACTTGATGATCTTTGGGTAAGAAACGTGTTCCAAACAAGACATCCCAAACAATGAGATTATTGCCGTAGTTGTGGTTAGCTTCTTGAAGGTCCAAAGAATGATGCCATCGATGAAGTTCAGGCCCAGCGACGATCCAGTTCAATGGACCAAGACGTACGTCGCAGTTTGAATGTTGGTAGAAACCATTGATTGCATAAAAGACAAAGTAAACATATATAACTTCCTTTTGGACACCGATTAACACAAACGGTAATGCATCGACGACAAATTGTAGGGCTTGTTCAATGGGGTGAAATCTCCCAACATTGACCCAATATAGTCGTTTCGGGGAGTGATGTACTTGATGGAAAGCCCACATCCACGGTACTTGATGAAACCAACGGTGTAACCAATACCGAAAGAAGTCACCGACGGCGAGTAGCAGAATAGCCTGCAACCAGACAGACCAGTCGTGCGGCCAAATACCTGATATTTGCCACTTAGTGGTTGACGCTAGTGTTGCAACGAACAAGAATGAGATGAACAGGAGCAGTTGTTCAAGCAATACCTGTCCCAAAACCATATACGCGACATCGTTGATAAGATCGAAGCGAGTGGGATGCCAATATTGCCGGTATGGCATTAACCATTCATGCACCGTTATACAAAGTAATCCCCAGATGATTGCGATGTAGGCAGCTGCTGTGCCGGGCATGAAACCTTGTAGCCAAGTGAACAAGAGAAATGCGATGCACATCACTAGCGGATACGCTAATGTGGGCACACAAACTCTAAACGCGCGGGGCATAAATCTGAACGGAAAATACCGCCGTCAGTTCATGAGAGATATTGACTTGCTACAGATCGTATTTTCTGAATGAGTGCACGTAATCCGTTACCTCGAATCGGCGATAAGTGCTTTAGGAGATCAAGTTCGTCAAAAAATTCTGTAATACCGAAAGACAAGATGTCTCGGGGAGACTGGTCGGAGTAAACCGAGAGTAGGATTGCAATTAGACCACGAACAATATGAGCGTCACTGTCCATTTGCAGTGACAGAATGTCATCAGTCGAATCATATTCCGTAAGTAGCCATACACTACTTTGACACCCTTCTACTAGGTATTCCGGGCGTCGTTCAGTATCAGGTATGCCGGGTAGAGAGTCACCGAGTTCGAGGATGTAGCTGTATTTGTCCTCCCAATCAGAAAGGAATTGAATCGATTCTTGGATTTCTTCGAGGTCGTGGAGCATCTCAAAACAATCCTAATTCCAGTTGTGCTTCTTCGCTCATGAGGTCGCGGCTCCAAGGGGGATCGAACACTAAGCTCACAGATACTTTGTCGACAAACGGAACTCGTTTCAAGCGATCTTCAACATCTTGTACTAGCACCGGTCCCATCCCGCATCCAGGTGCGGTCAACGTCATCGTAACAATCACCGTCGTACTCTCGATTCGCACATCGTAGATCAAACCAAGATCGACAATGCTGACAGGAATTTCTGGGTCATGTACAGTGCGAAGAGTGTCCCAAACCTGTGTTTCCGATACTTTGCCGTCTGCGGGCGGTTCATAGTGTAAGATTTCCGGCTCAAATCCTAAGGCATCTGCGTTTTCGCTCTCGATACGAGCCATGTTTCCTTTGTAGACGATCGTGTAAGTTCCACCCAAGGATTGGGTCAAGGTAACAAATACTCCGGCGGGAACGATCACTTTGTCCCCGGTAGGGACTATTCGGGCTTCAACTTCACGTTGAATCGGTAGTAGCTTACGTTCCACGGATTGAAAAGCTCTCCCCACAGCCACACAGGGTATCTGCGTTGGGATTTTTGAACTGCAATGCAGAGTTGAGTCCCTCGGTAACAAAGTCGATCTCTGTCCCTTGTAAGATGGGCCAATGCTCGGTAGCGACGATAACCATTACATCGTTGTTGAATTCAAAAACTTTTGTGTCTTGTTTTTCTGCCAACTCTGTTGCGTACTTCAGCTCGTACATGAAACCATTACAACCGGTTTCGACAACATCGAGGACTACCGCACGAGCGTTTTCCTTTTCCAACTGACGTTGAATGTGTTCTAACGCACGTTCAGTAACGTTTAACTGTGTTGGGTCAAAAGATTCAACTTGCATCGTAATTTATTTTCTAAGTATTCTTACGGAGGTTTTCAAGGCTTCAAGGAGCCGATCAACATCTTTCTTTGAATTGTATAGACCAAATGACGCTCGTACCGTTCCTGGAATACCTAATACTTCCATCAATGGAATCGCACAATGATGTCCAGTTCGTACCGCTATTTGTTGTTCGTTTAGGAGGGTTCCTAGGTCGTGCGGGTGTGTTCCATCGACTAAGAACGACAATGCCCCGCACTTTTCGGGGGCCGTTCCTATGACGCGAAGTCCGTCGAGTTCTAGTAAGGATGTGGTAGCGTAACAGAGTAAATTTCCTTCATACTCGTTGAGCCCTCGGGACTGTTGCTGGATTAGATACTCGATTGCTGTTGCCAAACCTATAGCACCGGAAATATCAGGTGTGCCGGCTTCAAATTTGTGCGGTGGTTCTTGAAAGGTAGTCTTCTCTAAACTCACGTGTTTGATCATCTCCCCACCGCCTTGCCATGGCCCCATCTCTCGCAATAGCTCGGCTCGACCATAGAGAATACCGAACCCCGTAGGGCCATACATCTTGTGACTTGAAAACGCGTAAAAGTCGCAATCTAATTCTTGAACATCTAAATCTACGTGTGCTGCAGCTTGAGCTCCGTCAATAACAACGGCTGCACCATTTTCGTGAGCTAGATCAGTGATTTCGCGAATTGGATTGATCGTACCTAATACATTAGATACGTGAGTTATCGCAACTATCGCTATTCGGTTCGCCTTTAGCAAGTCTCGTAAGTGATCAAGGTTCAAAGTACCATCCGAATTGACTTTGACAGCAAGTATCTTTGCTCCCATGCATTCACAAATCAGTTGCCAAGGGACAAAATTGGAATGGTGTTCCATTTCCGTAATCAAAACTGTAGTCTGATCGTTCAGAACCGTCGGTGCATAGGTGTAAGCAACTAGATTTAAGCTTTCCGTGGTGCCGCGCGTGAACAGAATCTGATCGGGAGCAGATGCGTTTACGAATTTCGCAACGGTTTTGCGTGCTTCCTCGAACATTCCAGTAGCTTCATCACTAATTTGGTGTATTCCCCGATGCACATTCGCATTGTTTTGTGAGTAATAATCCACCAATGCGTTGATCACAACTTTGGGTTTTTGCGTGGTTGCCGCGTTGTCAAGATATACGATCGGTTCTCGATTGACGAGCAATGGAAAGTCGTGTTTAGGTGGGACGAATGTCGTCATGGTCCGGGCACCCCTTTGGACTCGATTCCTAACACTCTCGCGCCTTCTTCGTGTTCCACAATCTCCGCCAAAAATCCTTCCAAGATCAGTTCTCTTGATCGATCGTCTGGAATGCCGCGAGTTCTCAAATAAAAGATTTGTTGCTCGTCTAGCTGACCCGAGGTTGCACCGTGAGAACATGCCACATCGTCGGCGTAAATCTCCAATTCTGGTTTGGTGAAGATTGCTGCACCGTCGCTAGTCGCAATGTTTTTGTTCTGCAGATGTGCGTCTGTTTTTGGCGCATTTCGAGCAATGTATATTCGCCCGTTAAAGATCGCTCGCGCGGAGTCGCCGACTACACCGTGAAATTTTTGCTGACTTGTTGCACCCTTAGCTCGATGATTAACGGCTAGTTGTGTATCCAAATGGGAGGTGTCTGCGAGCTTCCAACCGCCGGAAACGTCTACTCTGGCACCTTCTCCTTCGATGTTGATGACGATATCGTTGCGTCGTAGTTGGGCACCAACAGAATATTGCGTCATCTTATAGCTTGAGTTTTCCATCACATTAACAGAGAGCGAGTTGTACTCGACGTGAGTAGTAGCCGGTTGTATGCGTCGATGAACGAGTTGTCCACCGGGCAGGATCAAGCATTCAATGACTCGGTTCCCACCCGAGGTGTGCTCTATGAATTCAAGATTTGCGCGTTCCTGAACCAGAATCAGAATACGTTCGCAAGAATCCGACGCGGGAATCTGTACAGCAGGTCCAACAGAATCATTATTTTCGCTTGAAACAATGGCATACCCTTGTTGGGCTCGAAGCAGATTAAGACTAGCCAAGACATTGTTCGAACTGTTCGAGATTTGGTTGACATACTTGTGTGCCAAGGATGAAATCTTCGGATCCCCAAAGTCCCCAACGAATACTCCACTACCATTCTGTTCGGGTAGCTGATCAGTCCTTTCGAATGGATTGTCCAGACGTTCAAGTACTTGTTTCACACTTGTGTACTTCCAAGGATCCTTTCGTGGTTGCGGTAACCGGGTATTTTCGATGGTTTGCTCGATTTGTTTCGCGTCGATCCACGGCGCAATTTTGACCGGTTGAAAAGTCATGGGACAGACCGCTGCGGCTAAGGACTGGTGTCCTGCTCCAACCAAGCGTAGCCTTTACGTTCGAGGTCGAGAGCTAGTGAGGCATCGCCGGACTTCACTATGGTGCCATTCAACAATACGTGGACATAGTCTGGAACTACGTGATTCAGCAGTCTTTGGTAATGTGTAACCAATACTACTGCATTGTTGGAATTGCGAAACTCGTTGATCCCTTTTGCGACGACTTGCAAAGCATCTATGTCGAGACCGGAGTCCGTTTCATCGAGTAATGCGACCTTGGGTTCTAAACAGAGCATTTGTAAGATTTCGTTGCGTTTCTTTTCGCCCCCCGAGAATGACTCATTGACGCCTCGCTTCAGAAATTCAGGATTGAAGTCCAGTTTGGTGACCAGTGCGCGCATGTCTTTGATAAATTCGACCGAGGAGAGGGCTGTTTCACCTCGTTGTTTACGATGGCTATCGACAGCTGTCTTCAGAAATTCCATGTTGGTTACACCTGGGATTTCAACAGGATATTGAAATGCCAAGAACAGACCAGCGTACGATCGTTCTTCTGGCTCTAACTCGACTAGGCTCGTGCCGTTGAGTCGTAAATCGCCATTTTCGACAATGTATCCCTCCTGACCAGCGATGGTGTTGGTTAACGTACTCTTACCTGAGCCGTTTGGACCCATAATCGCGTGGATTTCGCCGGGATTTACCTCGAGATTTACTCCGTTGAGAATTTCACGGTCGGCTACTTTTACATGTAAATCCGAGACTTCGAGTAGGCTCAACCCACTGCACCCTCTAAGCTCACCTCTAAGAGTTTCGATGCTTCGACGGCGAATTCCATAGGTAGTTCGCGAAAGACGTCTCGACAGAATCCATTGACAATCATAGAAACTGCCTTTTCCGGTTCGATACCACGTTGTCTACACATAAATAATTGATCGTCGCTCACTCGAGTAGTGGTAGCTTCATGCTCAACAATAGCGTCCTGACGTCTCGATTCAATATAAGGAAAAGTATGCGCAGCACATTCAGATCCAATCAGTAGTGAATCGCACTGAGTGTAATTGCGTGCGTTTCTTGCGCCCGGATTCATTCGAACGAGCCCGCGATACGCGTTGGAACTGTGTCCGGCACTAATGCCCTTTGAAACAATCGTACTCTTGGTATTCCGGCCGATGTGTGTCATCTTAGTGCCAGTGTCGGCTTGTTGGCGATTATTCGTAAGCGCTACGGAGTAAAACTCGCCAATGGAGTCATCACCGCGCAAAATGACACTGGGGTATTTCCATGTAATCGCCGAGCCCGTCTCTACTTGTGTCCAGCTAATGTGAGATCGAGCCCCACGGCAGGTGCCACGTTTTGTCACAAAGTTGTAAATTCCACCAACCCCATTCTCATCTCCAGGATACCAGTTCTGAACTGTCGAATACTTGATCTGAGCGTCATCGAGGGCAATGAGTTCAACTACCGCGGCGTGAAGTTGATTTTCGTCGCGCATCGGTGCAGTACAGCCTTCAAGGTAACTCACATACGAGCCTTCGTCGGCGATGATCAGAGTCCGTTCGAATTGCCCGGTGTTTTCTGCGTTGATGCGGAAGTAAGTGGACAATTCCATTGGGCAGCGAACACCTTTGGGGACGTATACGAACGACCCGTCGCTAAATACCGCAGAGTTTAGCGCAGCATAGAAATTGTCTGTTTTGGGTACTACTGAACCCAGATACTTCTTGACCAGATCAGGATGCGACTGCACAGCTTCGGAAAAAGAACAAAAAACCACACCGTGCTCTTTTAGTGTTTCCTTAAACGTCGTCGTGATCGACACACTGTCGAAAACTGCATCGACGGCGACACGTGGTTGCGAGGGTTCTTCCTCCACACCAGCTAGTATTTTTTGTTCATGGAGTGGTATGCCTAGTTTCTCGTATGTGCGTAGAAGTTCAGGATCAACTTCGTCAAGGCTTTTTGGTTTGTCGCCTTTCGGTGCCGCAAAGTAAGAAATTGCTTGGTAGTCTATGGACGGGAATTTCACATGCGCCCAAGTAGGCTCTTCCATCTTCTCCCATCTGCGAAGAGCATCTAAACGCCATTCGGTGAGCCATTCTGGTTCTGCTTTTTTTCGTGAGATTTCACGCACGACCTCTTCGGACAGTCCGGGAGGGAACGTTTCTGTCTCTATATCAGTTACAAACCCAGCGGTGTATTCTTTCCGTATGAGTTCTTCGGGGGTAGTAGCTATGTTATTAGTCATGTATTTTCTAACGTTATTTCTGTATATTTTATTGTTGAAAATAGAGTGAAAATAGGGTGAGCGTAGCAGGAAGCCACTAATTAGCGACCTCTACCCACGGGGGCTATTTGTTCAGTTCAGCTAGTAGAACTAGAGCTTAAGAACTACATTGGAGTAAGTTGATCGGCTACCAAACCGCCAAAATTACGCCCGCGACTACACAGTGAAGGACTCGGTATACAGCCTGAATCGAAAGAAGTGCCCAAGAGAAGCGGCAAAACGCACCATCGGAAATACTTGAGCACGCTATAAATGCGACACCAACAATGAGCCCAATCAGAGTTCCTTGTTGCCACGTACTAATCCCAAGAAGAGAAATTAACCAAGCTATTGCGAAGCACGTGATAAAAGACGTGACGAACGCAATGACAAATGGGATAGCGGAAGGAGTTAAGTCGTACTCGGATTTGCCAAGTGCCCGTAACCACCTCTTGCCAAACAAGGGTCCGTACCACAATCCACCAAGTACAAAAGAAGACAATGTTGCGACAAGAATAGCCCACCAATTGAGCGCAAGGATGTCAAACGTCATGGTAAGAACGCTCCTGTGACCGAATTCTCCCCATTATAAATCTAAATTAGTATAAATAAAACAAGTAGTTTTCCAGTTTATGTACAGTTTCTTCCGCATTGGTGTACATGATTTGTTAGCAGTCTCTGTTGGAGACTCTCGTGAGGTGTGGATACACTAGCTCGATGCAACGCATGACGCTCATCTTTTCGCGCACCGATTTGTTTTCGTTTATAGCCGCTCTGGTTGTCGGTATCGGTGCAAGTTTTGTTCTATGGCATGTCGTGTTTCCGGAACGCCAAGATAAACAGTTAACAGACACCGAAGGAGACCGACGCACTGTTGCCCGAGTGGTGCCATCGACATCCAATCACGCCATCGAATTGAACAAGATTCTGAAGCTTGAGAGTCCAACTGATAGATCCATCGCAATCTACACTTTGGTCGGTGGGATGAGCGGACATGAGATCCGTAATTTATTGAACAAAACACTCTCCTTCACTCCATCTAAAACTGTTCAATCTGTACGAATTAGGCTGTTAGAAGAACTTACTTGGCAGGACCCAACAAACGCACTGTCTTTTGTAGAGAAGATCGACTCGCAACTTTCAGTCGATTTAGTCTCTACAGTTTTTGCAGAGTGGGCACAGTTCGACCTCGAAGATGCATTGCAAGCGACGAGTAAACTCGAGGAAGTGATGAAAACCCGCTCACTGTGGGCAATATTCTTCAGCAGGCCAGATTTAACCGTTGCAGCACGTGTAGCACTCATGGAACAACACGGTGGGAATCCCATACTCGTGCGGCGGTTAGTTACGGAAAGCTCAACGTTTCAATTCTCGGATCAACCACTAACAGCCTTGCAGACGCTCGTTGCTGATGAACTTGATGATAACGAGCAAATCATCGCTTTCTATAGACTCACGGACTATTGGTACGATCGCGATGGAATCTCAAGTATCGGCGAGATGCTTGATCGCTTCTATTCATTGTTTCAAGATCAACATTCTCTCTTACGAAACTTGGTGAAAAAAGTAAGTGCATTCGATCCGCAAACCGCTTGGAATCATGTTTTAGCTCTTTCTTCTGAAACGCGTCGGAAGCTAGCTCCCATGGTCGTTGAAACGTGGGGCATGGTCGAATTTGACGAAGCACACAACGCGATCTTGGAGGCAAACATGCCTTTTGCATTAGGCGTACTGTTTCAAAGTCTGGCAAGTAGTGATCCGGAACGGGCATTAGCGGAGATCGACCAGGTACCACTTGAGTATGGTTTGTCAGTATTTATGCGGCTTGTCAATCGACTACCTCGTGATGTAGTATTGGAGCATTTAGAGCAACACGGAAGCCTTGGTCCGGACACTAATTCGGCGACGCGATTGTTAGTTCAATTATGGAGTAGTCAAGATCCGGAGAATGCTGTGAAATGGTTGTTAACCAACTCGTCCACACTAGAGTGGATCAATTCTGTACATTTACTTGACGGATTGATCTCACTTGGTTCAGTTGACCTGGAAAAAGCATTTGCGATCGCGTTAGAACAGCCAAAGGCAGAATCTGCAACAGGCATGGAATATTCACTCCTCTTAGGGTTAATGCGAAATGGCCAATTGGAAGGTATTGAAAAGTTCTTGAAGCAGGTGCGAAAACCCAAACAATTTGACATATATACAGTGATGGGCAACTACCTGGTTCAAGTAGGGAAATTCGATGAAGCATTCGAATTAGGCAATCAATTGCCGGAGACGGAATGGTCGGAATACTTTCAAACGTTGACGTCCGCGGGAGTCTGGAGGGACGCAGAGCAGTTCATTGAAAAGATGTCTCTATTACCGAACTCAGATATTCGCAATGAAGTTGCACGATATATTCTCGAACTCAAAGACATGGCTTTTTATCCTAGTAGGATGAGTATTTCGCATACTGACCTTCAATACTTGCAAACAATAGTGGAAGAAGACTAGTGGGCACCCAAAATATCACGAACGCTGTGGGTCTTGGACGGTTTTCACTTTTACTATTACACTAAGATGAACTCACTGCAACGAATAGTGATCAGCGCTACAGTGGGGTTGGCGTTAGGAGTAACTGTTGGCTCGCTGTTGTACTGTGTTTTTTCGTGGGATCGACACCGTGCTCCGCAAACCGAGAGCACTACCCAACACTCTTCGCAACTCGTCGACGTTGAAAGTAACCGAGGAACGGATCAAGAATCACTGACACAAGCGTCAGATTCGCTCTGGTCGGACAGAATTGGAGCCAATAATCTAATCGATCTCAGTTCGTTGGTCGCAAGCGTTGACATGAACGAGCTACAGACAATGGTCGATCAAGTTCTCATAAGACCTTGGATTCCTCGATTATTCAACGCTAAGAAGCTTCTGTTAGGCAAACTTGCACAATTTGAACCGCGAGTAGCATTGGACCGAGTTCTTAACGCGTCGAGATTCTACACTCTAGACCTTGTCGATGTGGTTTTTCGAGAATGGTCGGTTCAGAATCTAGAAGACTCATTGGCGAACGCGAGTGAGTTAGCTCAACCTTACCGAGATGTCGCCTTTACCGCTATCGTTTCTGAACAGGATGCCGCTTCTTTTAAGAACGCAGGAAAGTTTCCAAATTCGGAAGAGTTGAAGGCATTTCTCGACAAGTGGGAGGCGGCATCCGTGATTTTGGAATTGAAGCAGAATCCGGTCGAAGCAGCTCGGCAACTGTTGAACGACGACATTCCGAATCGTGAGCAAATAGCACTACTCGAACAGATCGTAGATGCTTGGCAACCTCACATGGGATTTGATATTCTCTATGTCCTGCTTGATCAACTCTACTTCACGGATTCAAAACTCTCATGGGAACTGGTTGTACGCGTGCTTTCTTCAGATCCAGCTGCGGCTATGGAACACATAACTTCAGGAGAGCAAATAAAGCGACCAGCGATGGTGGGCAGGCATCTAGTGAATGAACATTGGACTGAGATTGGTGCGCTAAAAACAATGGTTGCTGCACAAGAGTTAGAGGGTATGGGATTGGGAAACATCTATTTGCTCGAATTCTTAAGTGTTTGGGGTGAAGAGGATTCGTTGGGATTATTGAACCAAATAGACCAAGTTCCCACCTACGCGAGGCCTTTCGCAGTCGGGAAAGCAATAAGAAAACTTGCAGAAAGGGACATCGGTGCTGCCAGACGTTCATTTGAATCGTTAGAGGCGGTGCCTGGCGCAATTTCCGAATTTGCCGAATCAGAACTAGTGCGCGGTTGGGCAGTCGGAGATCCCGAAAGTGCTTTCGACTGGCTCTTGGAAAACTCCGAAGAACGATCTTTGAAGAGATCATTTTTAATGCCAATTATTCTCCGCGAGTATGCCAAGAGAGATTCAGAAGGAGCAACAGAATTGGCGAAAAAACATGGCTTTTCCCCACCTCAATGACTACCCTCCATTCCATTTAGCGATTTTTGTATTTAATTACGTGGTGAGAATTCAGACTGCCGTAGAGAAATTTGATGGTACGAACAGATAAACAGACATCGAAACAAACAAATTCGCTGTTGTACTGGGCTGTAGGTATTCCGGCATCTTTGTTGGTATTGGTTCTGTTTGTATTCTTCGTGCAACCGTGGGGAGAACCAAGGGACGCGATAAAGTCTACTGCTTCAAAAGACGGAGATTTTTACGATCCAAGCACTGATCTAGCCCAATCTGGGTTAATAGAAACTTCACTTCCGGAAGAGTCGTCGGTACCTGACGGAATACCACCTCGTTCTGATAGATCTAAAATTGTCGATGTCAATTTAGCCTCGTGGAAACCTGTGGATGAAAACACTGTTCCGGAAGATCAATTGCCGGTTCAATCCACAGAAGTGGAAGGACGGGTGTTAGTGGAGCTCAGCTCGGAGCTTTGGTCCAAGGCTGTGGGAGACGGTGTTCAATTTTCGATCCCTCAGCAGGAAATTGTCTTAATGGGGAAGCTTACGAAAGTAGACACGAAGCTCGCGCATACGCGCTTTTTGGAAGGCACGCTTCAAGACGGATTGCAAGAGTACGACTTTGAGTTGACTTTAGGCGACAACAACACCTACGCGTATATCAACACTGCCAAGGGCAGCGTCGTATTGGCTGGTACGAGAACGCATGGCTGGTTGATGGAGAGTGTGAACATACCGCCAAACTTTGATTTTTCCTTGCCAGATCATTTCTTTGTCGACCCGGAACGTCGAGATCGAGTATTAGAATCAGAACCACCATCTGAAAGCGACGAGTAATACCTACATTGCTATCCGAACGAGCGCAAGCTGGTTTGAGCAAGATTGCGGTAGTTGTTTCAGTTCTCAATGATCGCGATCCCCTCAGTCAATTATTGACAACACTAGCGCGATATCCCGAGTTGGAGCTGATTGTTGTCGATGGCGGAAGCAGCGATAGTCCACACGAGATAACGAGTAGTGCTACGTTTGTTCAAGCGACTAAACCTGGACGAGGGGTGCAAGTGGCCTTGGGTATTAGACACACGACTCGCGAGTGGATTTGGGTGCTACATGCGGATAGCGTTGTCCAAGAGGAAAATGTTGAGAGCATCGGAACCGTTATCAACCAAGTGCGATGGGGTCGTTTCGATGTGAGTTTAGATGGTTCTCGATGGGAATATCGGATGATTGAAACCCTCATGAATCTACGCTCTCGATTATCAAGTATATGTACAGGTGATCAAGGTATGTTTTTCCAACGAGACATCCTTAAAGAGATTGGAGGTTTTCCAGATCAATCATTGATGGAGGACGTAGAGGCGAGTAAGCACTTGCGTAAGCTAGCCAAGCCTTTTTGTTGTACTAGTCGCTTGGGTGTGTCGACGCGAAAGTGGGAAGCTGATGGTGTGTTTCGAACAGTGTTCCGTATGTGGAGCTTTCGGATCCGATACTACTTTGGAGCTTCACCCGATGTTCTTTATTCAGAATACTATCGACATAGGTGAAACGAATCAACCCTGCACAGATTGCCTTGCTTGCGCGTTCACCTGTACTTGGTCAGGTAAAACAGCGTTTAGCGAGAGATATTGGAACTATTAAAGCGCTCGAGTGTTATCGCCTGCTATTGCAGAATGCATTGGATGCAACACGCCCGTTTGCTACGACCATTTGGTTCGAGGGGAGTGTCGATAGTTGGGATGAGATTGCACCAGAACACCGATTGAGAGAGCAACCTTCGGGCGACTTAGGGGAAAAGATGTTTGCTGCGTTAAGTGAAGGTGCTAAATTGGTGATAGGTGCTGATGTTCCTCTCATGAGCGTGGATTACTTAAACAGAGCTCTTGACCACTTAGCAACAAACAAGGACTTAGTGTTGGGTCCGACTGAAGATGGTGGCTATTGTTTGATAGGAATGAACGATCCGAGCGAACATTTGTTCAAAAACATTTCTTGGGGTAGTGATCTCGTATTGGAACAAACCTTGTCACGAGCCACTGATCTTGGTTTGCGTGTCTTCTTGCTCTCCAAGCTATGGGACATTGATACTAGTGCAGACTACCAGCGATGGAAGCAGGAGACACCAACAGATAAAGTATTCAGGGTCTAGAGATCTGAATCGGCCTGGCGCCCCGAGAAGGACTCGAACCTTCGATCTGCCGCTTAGGAGGCGGCCGCGCTATCCAACTGTGCCACCGGGGCGGCGTAACACCGAATTATGCACCATGATTTTTTGGCGTTAATAGCAGGATAGACGTTGTTAGGCTCGATGCGCGTGAGAATCTGTCGAGAGTTTCAACTAGTGAACAAAACTCGCAGGACAACTGTGCATCAAGTTATACAAAAGGAATATTTAGATATATGAAGGCAACAAGGCCGAAGGCTTGACATACACTCGTTGTTAAAGCCACCACTACATGGTTTTGTAGCTTCATGAGCCCTGTTTGAAAGTTGCCAGTTGGGTTTACAAAGCTCGATGACTCAATAGGTATCCAAGGTGATTGCAACTGGTCCCCTGATTGTTTCATGGAATGTCGTTTGTAGGCGCACAGAATGTGCTCGGCAATGGGTAACCAAAATTGTGGAGGCATCACAGAAGGCCGGCTATGCTTCGCTTGAAT
Organism: Gammaproteobacteria bacterium; assembly: GCA_009840305.1. Lineage (GTDB taxonomy): Bacteria > Pseudomonadota > Gammaproteobacteria > Pseudomonadales > Azotimanducaceae > Bin55. The sequence continues at coordinate 88,505 of VXNY01000023.1, forward strand.
CGAACTTGCTGTGGTCGGACTCTCCAATACAAATCGAGATTGCCACGCTAATAGCCAAGCTAGATTCGCGAGAACAGGGCAGAGGAACACGAACAAGTAACCACAGATATCGTAATAATCGCCTAAAAAAACACTGACCACTCCCACAACGCTGAGTATGAATATCGAACATCGCATGAATTGAAAACTTTTGGTTTCATTCGGCGTTAGTGTCGAACGGTCAGCGGTGGTGGTTTGTAAGGAATGGGACATACGCGTTAATCGATTTGAAGGTAAAAATTAATTACGGCTTACAACGATTGTATTTATCAAGACTTTTGTGCCGAATGCAAATATAGGTGCTGCGCACGTTCAAATGGAAGACAAGAAATACATTGTGGCAGCATAGCATTGACAGCAGCTGGTTACGAAAGCTACTACAACATGATTTTGTAAATTTCCAACCAGGGTTTGAAACTTGCCAGGTGGGAGCATCAAATCTGATGACTCACTACGAAACAACGGAGATGATGCGTCGTCATCCAATTGTTTTTTGAAACGTCGTTTAATGAAGTAAGCGATGTGGTCGAGGATGGGCAAGAAAAAGAGTGGTGTAACTAACCAAGGTTTGCTAAAGTTTGGGTGAATGGAATTTGATTTTGGTGGAAACTGTGTTGACAATTTCAATTGCCAAATCAAATTCGCAATTATCGGGAAAACGAGCGCAAATGCGCCACTAAAGATAACGTAAAAACCACCGAAAAATGAGCATCCTACGCTCATTAAGCTAAGTAAAAATATCAAACATCGCGTGCCGAAAAACCATTGTGATTCCTTCGGCGTGAGTAGAGCACGATCTACGTTGGTTTGTGACAAGGATTGAGTCATGTGTGTCTGTCGAACATTGTTATCCAAAGCGGAAGTAGCACCGATTGTACTATAGGGATAGTGTAAAGAGCGATGATAACAAATGCTAGTAATCCTACCGAAGGACACACGTACCACAGTACTCGGTAGCGTTTTTGAGTCATCTAGATTTGTCGTTCTCTCAAGTCAGAATTTACAACAAAATTTTATTCGTGCTTTGGTGCTCGGAAGAGGACTCAAGCCATTATCCGTTGTGTGGACGACAGTCGTGCGATCAACGCTTTGAATTGGTGCGTCGTGGGACAAAAACAACAGAGAGTAGTACTCTCTCCATCAGTCAGATCCTAATTCAATTTGATAGTCTTCTAAGGAATGGTCAAGACTGAGAGAGTAAGTGGTTTTACCGGATGTAGGTTTTATTCGTCCGGGCTTTGTGACACGAATCGAGTACGATCCGGCTGTCAGACCATCAATACGAAATGTCCCCTCGGAATCCACACTGGAAGTCGCGTATATTGATTCATCAGAGTCTGACTGCAATATTACGATCATGTCTTGAGTCGGAAGTTGAGTAACAACGTTACCGGCAAAGGTCAACTTTCCAACTTCGATGTCGAAGTAAGTTTCGCTAGTTATCACAACTTCAAAGGACAAGCCTCTGTCGGTATGAATGTCGTATTCTCCGTCATCCAAATTTTCGATTGAGTAACTACCGTCTTCTTCACTCCGAGATTCTCCGCGTATGTGACCTTCAGTCTTGGGCTCAGCCCAAACTCGTACGTTGTCAACAGGATGCCCACCCGCGGTGACCATGCCACTCAGGTTCGAAGTTCCGTCGAACGCTAGATCCACGGAGACTGAACTATTGCTTCCTTCAATCATGACTTGTTTCGAGAGCTCACGTTTTAGACTCGACGTACCTTCGATGGTGTAGTCTCCTTCCGGGATACCTTCGAAACTGTAGGAGTGGTTTCCTCGGAGGAAAGCACGACGCAACGTGTTCGCTTCGGCGTCTTTTAATCTCACTGTAACCGATTCGGTCTCCACTAAACCGGTCACACGACCCGAAATAGAGTTTCCGGAGGTCTTGATCAGCAACAAAACATCGTCAACAGGAACCTGATTTTCTACGACTACTGTTTCTGTATTTGAACTGGCAAATCCAGACTTTGTAGCATACAGTTCGTAGGTACCATCGTCCTCTATTAGTTCAAACGTCCCGTCCAAATTCGTTGGTCGAGTATCCGATCCCATCCAATTCGGTGAATTAACTCTGCGGATGGATACAGTTGCTTCCAATGGTTGTCCTTCCAAAGACTCCACCCTTCCAAGTATCGTTGGGTGAGACTTCTTCCGTATTTCAATCTCAATTGACTCTTGACCTTTGCTCAGATTTGTCTCAGAACGAAAGTATCCTGCAGCCCTTACTTCGACGGTTACTTCCTCTATTGGGAGTGGAGAAAGCGTAAATTTTCCCAACTCATCAGTGATTGAAGATTCTCGGCGCTCATAGGTGTAGACTGCAAGATCGTCATCTGATTGATTCCAATCGATGCGTCGAATTTCGGCACCTACTACAGGATCTCCAGTAGCGGCATCCGCCACTTTTCCGCCCACTGTACGCCCGCGAGCGAGTTCGATAGTACCGATGTCGTGAACATTCTCTGTCGAAACAATTACAGGCAAGAAACAAAAATCGAATCCGGGTGCTTCAACGACTAAATGTGTAATACGCCAATCGACATCAATGCTAAAGTGTCCCAACGAACCATCAAAAGTGTACTCGTTCGTCCACCTTCCGATGCGGTTGCTGCTTACTCCACTTAGGGCAGAAACGGTAAACTTCTCCACAAGATTGCCAGTTGCTTTCTCGACTACTGCACCCTTCAAATTTAACAGTTTTCGAAGAGTCAATTTCACGTCTGTTTGACCAGCGACTACCGCCTGCACGTTTGAAAAGCTACGATTCAAGACTTGAGCTTCGACCCAAATAGACTTGTCCTTTACGAATGGCCCGACAATAAAACTCCCAGTCTCGTCCGTTAATGTTTGAATTGATGCAAGACCTTCGTTCCATTCAGTCGCGATTATTTCCGCTTCGTCTACTGTTTCATTCTCTTCGTTCAAAACCTCCCCAGAAATGAAGTAGACGTTCTGTAGTTGTAAATTTTCGACCTTGATTTCAGGTTCTTCTTCAATAATTACTAGCTCCAGTAATTCCTCAGGAATACCGACTCTGGGGGTGATTTGGATCTGATAAGTTCCTGTCTTCAAGCCCGAAATCGAAAATGTTCCGAGTTGACTACTTAGCCAATCTGCGATGAATTCGTCAGGATACTGGTGAGGCTGTAGTCCTTCCAAGTGATTGATCGAGATTGTTGCACCCTCAATTTGAAAGCCATCGGCGGATAGGACTTCTCCTTTTAGAGATCTTCCCTTCTGAAACTGTAGTTCTATATTTTTCTCACGCGAACTTGGTTCGATGCGTTGATACAGAGGGACGCTTCCTTTTTGCAATGCGACAAGAACAACGTCTTCCTGATCACTAATTTGCAATGTCGTTTCGGTACTCTTACTATGTTGCCAAAGATTGGGTGAAGAATCTGTTGTAATGGGATGAGTGAATAGTCCAACCCAAATTCCATCGCCTTCGTATCCCTCAGCTGCAACTTCAATAGATATCGTTCTTGCGAGCCCAAACTGTGCTTGAATCGCAAACGGGAACACAACTAGGAGAATCAAGCAACGCATTAGCTTTGTCGTTAATGTGGAAACAGGTGGTGGTTTGGAATCAGACTCTACCAATTCTGCGTTTCGGTGTCGATTGTCTAAGGCTCGTTTGGCTCCAGCGATCCCTTTTGGCTTCGTACAGGTGAGTACTCGATATAGCTTGGACATTCATAAAAATGTCGAGAATACAAGCCAATTCTAAAATTTCTTCTAAAATTTTATATTGGTTTTTGAGTCAGAGGGAAATCTTTCTGTCTCTGCAGCTTAGAAAGTACTTCCTCAAGGGGTAAATAAATTCATGCGCATAGCAGTTTTTGGCGGTGACGGTTTCGTTGGATGGCCGACATGTTTACATTTGTCGAACGCCGGTCATGAAATAACGATCGTTGACAATCTCAGCCGGCGTCGGATCGACACCGAGTTGGGAGTCCAATCATTGACTCCAATGGACTCCATCCAAGAACGTTTGCGAATCTGGAAAAACGTTTCTGGGCGAACGATGCGTTTTGAGTTGCTCGATATCGCAGAAGAGTACACTCGTGTCAAACTCTGGCTAGATCAATATCGACCGGATGCTCTCATTCATTTAGCACAACAACGAGCCGCGCCGTATTCCATGAAGAACGATAGGTCGAAGACCTATACGGTGAATAACAATGTGGCTGCCACGCACAACCTGCTGAGTGCATTGGTTGAACTAGAGCTTGATACGCACTTCGTCCATTTAGGAACAATGGGTGTTTATGGTTATAGCGATGTCGGCGCAACCATTCCAGAAGGATATCTTGATGTCAAAATTCCCGCTGACGATGGAACGGACTTTCAACGACAAATTCTCTACCCCACCAATCCAAACAGCGTTTATCACTTAACTAAGTGTCTGGATCAATTGATGTTTGCGTTCTATGCGAGTAATGACTTATTACGAATAACTGACCTACATCAAGGAGTAGTATGGGGAACGCATACCGATCAGACGCGACGACACGAACAACTAGTCAACCGATTCGATTACGACGGTGACTACGGTACCGTTCTTAACCGATTCCTGATTCAAGCGGCAGTGAAACACCCGTTGACCGTACACGGCACGGGCGGACAGACCAGAGCGTTCATTCACATACAAGATTCGGTGAGATGCATTGAGCTAGCAGTAAACAACCCACCTGCTCGTAAGGATCGACCGAAAATCTTCAATCAAATGACCGAAACGTTCAGAATTCGCGACCTCGCCAAATTGGTGTCCGACATGAGTGGCGTGGAGATTGTCTATCTACCAAATCCACGAAAAGAAGCAGACGAAAACGATCTAAAAGTGAGTAACAAACAATTGTTGGATCTTGGACTCGAACCTGTGACTCTACGCGTGGGAATGCTTGAAGAACTGGTTGAGGTTGCAGAGAAGTACGCACACCGTATCGACCAATCGAAGATCCCAGCCCAGTCGGCATGGACTCACGAGATTCAATCAAAAATTTCGTCAGTCATAGACATCGCGACAGCGAAAAGAAAACGGTAGCTTGGCAAATACTGCGTTTGTGACTTTAGTCACAAACGATGACTATACTCTCGGTGCGCTTGCATTAGTACGTTCGTTGAAGTTGTCCAACCCAGACCGACACATCGTAGTCATGGCAACGCGATCGGATCTACCATTAGATCAACTTGATCGTGAAGGTTGTGATATTCGGATTGTGCCGCGTCCTGAGTTTTCTGATGACTTTGTTTCAAGACATTCGAGAGAACGACAACACTCTGTCGCGCCTTTTACCAAAGGAACAAAGCCGAAGTTTCATGATCCATTGGACAATTTCTGCAAGTTACGTGTGTGGGAGTTTGAAGAATATCAGCGCGTAGTATTTCTGGATGCAGACACGATAGTCGTCCGCAACATCGACAGACTATTCGGCTATCCGGAGTTCTCAGCTGCACCGAATCTGTACGAAACACTTCACGATATGCATCGATTAAATTCGGGAGTTTTCGTTGCAGAGCCGTCAAAGGCAACGTATGCCCACATGCTTGAGAAGTTGGTAGTACCTGAAACGTTTTGGAAACGCACCGACCAAACGTTTTTGGAATCATACTTTCCAGATTGGCACGGTTTACCGTACGTCTACAACGTCCTACAGTACATCTACTTCCATTTACCACAGTTGTGGGAATGGGCCTCGATCAGGGTAGTTCACTATCAATACGAGAAGCCTTGGGAGCGCTTTCACGAACGAAGTGAGCAACTTAAGCCGCTCATTGATTTGTGGTACTCTATCTTGGAGGATCGAAAGATACCAGAAGACGTACCACGCTACACGCCACCACAGTGAGAATTGCAATCACCGGTACTACTGGTTACCTTGGCCGGTTTGTAGTTAAAACCCTTCTGGATGCTGGGTACACCGCAGCCGCACAAGTACGGCGGATACTACACGCATCAGACCCTCTAACAAAGTACGACGGCAGACTTGAACTCATCAGTGGCAACATGGAGGATGCAGCGTCGCTCGAAAAACTAGTCCATCGATGCGATGCCGTAGTTCATATGGCGTTCATGTCAGCTACTGGTAGCTATCGCGGTGGAGAAGGAGATGACCCAGCTTGGTTTTGGGAACAGAATTTTGGTGGTACTTTACGACTACTGCGTGCATGCAGAGCTGCAAACGTAGCCAAATTCATTTTTCTCTCGTCGCGGGCTGTTTTTGATGGATGTCAAATCAGCGATAGAACCGTCGATGACACCGATGAACCCGTCCCGACCAACCACTACGGTCTACTCAAGTGGTCAAGTGAATTACTTGCGAATCTCTACAACGAAATGACTTTCTGTTCCCTCCGCCCTACGGGAATCTACGGTCTTTCATGGCCACGAGATCGCACGAAATGGTGGAACTTAGTAACAGATCCTCTACTACAGGATAGAGATCTGTCATCCTTATCCAATGAAGTCTACACTGAGGTACACGGTGCTGACGCCGCTAAGGCAGTTCTCTTACTGCTACAACAGCGACACAACGATGTCCACCGAAGGAGCTTTAATTGTTCGGACATCTTGGTCAGTGAACGGTATCTAGTACAACGATGTCTTCGTCTTTTGAACAGTACATCCGACAAGTCAAGCATTGACCAACTACAACCCCCAATCAACAACATGGGGACAGCTGGACTCACAAAACTCGGTTGGCGAGGAGGGGGTGTTAAAAAACTCCGTCAAACCCTACAAGAGATTCAGCAGGTTTCAGAGTAACTCTAGCAAAGCACTCAGAGTCTTGATCTGCGGTACTGAAAGTTCGGTAGTCGGCAGTGCATCGTGCTGGTTAAGCCACACTGGGTGCATGCCAACACTATACGCTCCTTCTACATCGTTCACAAAAGAGTCACCGACAAACACGATTTGATGCGGTGCAATACCAACAGCATGGCTAGCCTGCATGAATATCGAAGTGTCCGGTTTGCACGATTGCGCGGTTTCTGAACTGAGGATGAAGTCAACGTAACTATCGAGTTTCCAAGTTTCGATTAAGGGATCTAGCCAATCGTCATCAATGTTCGACACGATCGAGAGTTTAAACTCTCGCTCTCGAAGAAGTTCCAGTACTTCAACACAATCAGACTGCGGTTTCAAATATTCGATTACTGCATCTCTTTGCGAGTAGGAAAAATTTTCGATTGCTTCATCTACATCTTTGAGTCCATAATGGGCAAGCAAACGACGCATTGCTTCATTGACAAAGTCTTTGTGCAAATAGAATGAACGCTTTGCAAAATCTAGCGTGACTTCTTCCCTTAGCTTACGGTATTGTGTGATTATCTCGTCACTGCTTACTGGAACTTGTATCGTTCCCGCGAACTTGGCGATATTCCCTGACGTAACCCAGTTGTCTAACGGTTGGAATAGGGTTTCCCCAAGATCGAAAAATACGGCGCGAATGGAGTTTGAACTTAGAGTCATATTTTGCTAGATCGGTTAATAGAAGAAAAATTTAAAAATATTTTTATCATAACGTGCTTACGATTATTTAGTGTCAAGGATTCAAGTAGGCAGAAAACGGTAGGAACAGTCCGGTCAAGACGGTTGTGGATTAAGGAGTTTATCGATGAGTAAAGTAGCAATCATTACGGGTGCTGGCACGGGCGTGGGTAAACACACGACCCTCGCGCTTTTAAGAAGAGAGTATTATGTTGTAGCCGTTGGTAGAAGGAAAAGTAAGCTCGACGAGTTGGAAGAGATTGCAGGTGCCGACGACCGGTTGTTTACCGTCCCGACGGATATAGGTAAAGAAAGTGAAGTGGTCCGTCTGTTTGATGTTACTGTCTCCCGATTCGGTCGCTTGGATCTTCTGTTTAACAACGCCGGCGTCGGAGCACCAGCTGTACCGATCGAAGAATTAACTCTCTCGCAATGGGAACGAGTGGTTCAAACGAATCTTACTGGAGCCTTTTTGTGTACGCGCGCGGCCATGAAAATCATGAAATTTCAAACTCCACGAGGTGGCCGGATTATCAACAACGGATCCATCGCGGCGCAGCACTCTCCCCGACCTTTGTCTGCTCCTTACACTGCCACGAAACACGCTCTCACGGGATTGACGAAATCTACCGCGCTTGATGGCCGAGACCACAACGTGGTGTGTTGTCAAATTGACATCGGCAATGCTGCAACCGAGATGACTTCCCTAATGGAAGAAGGTGTTTTGCAACCAGACGGCACGCGAAAACCGGAACCCACTTTCGATGTAGAACACGTTGCTGAGGCGATCGTCTATATGGACAGTCTGCCGCTCGACGCGAATGTTCAATTCTTAACCATTCTTGCGTCCGAGATGCCGTTCATGGGAAGAGGGTAACCTCAACTATCGGGAGCGTAACGTACGCTCTTGTTCCCGTTTGGTCTCCCGTTCGCGAAGTAGATTGCGTTTATCAACTTTCTTGCGACCGACTGCAAGACCAATCTCACACTTTACGAGGTGTGCGCGCCAGTAAATCGAAAGTGCAATACATGTGCGTCCTTTAGTTTGAGTAGCGGAATAGATTTGCCCTAGTTCGTGATTGTGTAAGAGCAACTTTCGAGCGCGTTCAGCGTCTGGTTCGACATGGGTTGATGCACTGGCAAGTGGGTCGATTCTTAGCCCCTTTAGAAATGCTTCGCCATTTTCCATGATGACGTAGGAATCGGTGAGATTAGCTTTACCCGCTCTGAGACTCTTCACTTCCCAACCTTCCAGCGCGATCCCCGCCTCAAAGAAACGGTCAAACGCGTAGTCGAATCGCGCTTTTCGGTTGCGCGCGATGATCCGTTGTTTGTTTGGTTTGGGCATACAAGAAGACAATGGTATTGCTTAGGCCAACAATGAATAGGACATGATCACATTTGTACTTAGAAATCGTGGTACTGTGTAACAATACATGATAGACGAAAGAGTAAAAATAACAATGAGGCGGTGTGAAGAGATTTTTTTGAAGTAAGCTCTGTGCTTCGTAGTCTAGTGCGAAAACTTCTTACTGGTAGTAAGGTTTCTTGAGCCTGTTCGCGTCGAGTGTCTTTGATGTAAACATGTCCTTACCTAAGTACTTAATCGGTTTTCAATTTCTAAACGCCTACGGGGAAAACAAACATCACCCGCGAGATTCCTCTGTGCTGCAAGAGTGTTGTTCTAACTGCTTGGTCATGTTAGTATTTCCTGCTACACGTATATGTCCTAAATTAGCGATCCCTACCATCAGTGGATGACTAGTCCGTCAAGACGTAAATCTAGATCTAAACTGAAATCAACAACGACTGAAAGAATGAATTTAAGAGCAATATCCGGAGTGCGCGGCTACAGTGATCGCACTATCATTGTTAATTTCAATTTACACTTCATAGATGCAAATTCTGTTGGAGCATCAGGAGGAAATGACCAATGACCAATTCACTAAGTGTGAGTTTGTCGAAGACGAGGCAATTTCATAGCGATGACGAACGCTGGGCAGCGATTGTGGATCGAGATCACTCCGCAGTCGGCGAGTTTGTCTATTGTGTGACGACGACCGGTGTTTATTGTCAGCCCGGGTGCGCGGCTCGACGACCTCGACGCGAGAATGTGCGCTTTTACACTTCGTGCGAGGATGCAGAGAATGCTGGATTCCGGCCATGTAAGCGCTGCCGTCCGAAGCACGCTCCACTAGCCGCACGCCACGTTCGGTCAGTGGTTATTGCATGCCGTCTTATCGAGACATCGGAGAAACTACTGGACCTCGACACTCTCGCGCAGGCAGCGGGTATGAGCAAGTATTACTTCCACCGAGTTTTTAAAGCAGTCACCGGCTTTACACCGCGTACTTACTCTGCTGCTCACCGTGCGAATCGAATTAGAGAGGAATTACGGTCGTCGCGCTCGGTCACCGATGCTATCTACGACTCTGGCTTTAATTCAACAGGGTCTTTCTACACACAGTCTTCAGAGATACTGGGGATGGCTCCTGTGACTTTCCGAAACGGCGGTGTCGGTGAAACGATTCGATTTGCTGTTGGTGAGTGTTCACTTGGGTCAATTCTCGTGGCCGCGACCGTCAATGGAGTCTGCACAATCCAGCTAGGTGACGAACCTGCCGCCTTGGTGCGGGAATTGGACGACCAGTTTTCGAGGGCGGAACTCGTTGGGGGGGACAAGGAGTTTGAGTCTCTCGTTGCAGTGGTTGTCGGTCTCATCGAAGACCCTGTACAAGGTATCGATTTACCACTCGATATCCGTGGGACGACGTTTCAGCGGCGCATCTGGGAAGTTCTTCAAGAGATTCCAGTAGGTACGACCTCCAGCTACAGCATGATCGCCGAACGTGTAGGTTCGCCAAAGGCCGCGCGCGCGGTCGCACTTGCGTGCGCTTCCAACCCGCTAGCGGTCGCTATTCCTTGCCATCGTGTGATTAGGAACAACGGTTCACTCGGCGGTTATCGTTGGGGAGTGGAACGCAAGAAAGCTTTGCTCTCCAGAGAGACTCTTCCTGATTTTGGTTCGCGCAGCGGTTTGGTTTAATCGAATCGGTAAATGAAAGAATTGGACCCCCTGTTTCCCAATTTTGCTGCCCTCAGGGCAGCCGAAATCGCTCTCACTGATAGGCTGTATGCCGTGCGCAACGCGTCGGCTTCGCGGAAGGCAATCGCTACTGGATCGTGTGTTGCTTGGACTCAAGAGTTGAAAGACATACACTTCGACCGACCAAGAGAGCTAGCAGATTTGATGAATTGGGTGATCGACGGTCTTGAGAGTGGAATCGTGCATATGACTCATCCTGGTCATCTTGGTCTGTTTAATCCCGCCCCGACTTTCGCGGCCGAATGTGCAGATCGTATCGTGGCGGTTTTCAATCCACAGATTTGCGTATATTCACATGCTCCTGCGGCTGTCGAGATCGAACTACACGTCATTCGAGAAGTCGCGCGCCGTGCAGGGTTACCAAATGGGTCAAGCGGACACTTCACGAGCGGTGGAGCTGAAGCTAACTTCACAGCGGTGTTATGCGCGCTGCAGGAGAAATGCCCAAGCTACGGTGAGCACGGCTTAGCTGCGTTTACTGGACCGCCAGTACTCTACGTGTCGAAGGAAAGCCACATGGCATGGTTGAAAATCGCTCATGCGACCGGGATAGGACGGAGTGCTGTTCGTCTGATCAATACCGACGGTCATGGACGAATGAATTCGAACAGTTTGCAGGAAGCCATTGCAGCCGATTTCCAGCAGAATTTTGTGCCAATCCTGATCGCTGCAACTGCTGGTACTACAAACGCGGGTATGATTGACCCGTTGAAACAGTGCAGCGAGATAGCTAGACAATACGGCACATGGTTCCACGTTGATGCTGCTTGGGGTGGCGCACTGATTGCTAACGATAGTCACCGAGACTGCCTTAACGGCATTGAGCAGGCGGATTCGATCACTATTGACGCGCACAAATGGTTCGCTACCACGATGGGAGCGGGAATGTTCCTCACGACTAAACCCGAAATTCCTTCTCAAGCCTTCAGAGTAAACGCGAGCTATATGCCTTCAGTGGAGAAAGGTAAAGACTTTTATGCCAATTCCAACCAGTGGTCTCGCAGGTTCGTAGGCTTACGGTTGTTTCTTGCCCTCGGCGCGGCAGGATGGGATGGCTATGCAAGACATGTCGCACACTCCATTCGTTTGACAAATCGGCTTGCGCGACAATTACAGAGTCGAGGATGGTCGCTCGTGAATAGTTCGCCGATGGCCGTAGCTTGCCTGATACCCCCTCAAGGATGTGAAGCAGTTCAAAATTTCGTGCAGGCCGTTCTAGAAGATGGTCGCTTCTGGGTATCTGAAGTAACTTTTGAAGGCCGATCGGTCCTGCGTGCATGTGTAACGAACGCTAGGACCTCCGAGACAGATATTGACACGCTCGTCGAATTCCTGAGTTTAGTTCAAATCAGATAAGGATACTCACAAACAAAGCTTGAATTTTACCCTCTTCGTCCAATCGACTGAGAGGAGGAATTTGTCGAAAGTCACACCTATGGCGCATCAAACTTAAGAGTCGTTCATAGCCCGCTTCTCCCTAGCACATTCAGGCTTTTTAAAGACAAAGTGCCCGGAAGTAAGCATACGGTTGTTTCAGTTGTGCCAGCAGCATATTCCAAAATTGTTGTCGTCGGAAATTTTTAAAGAAAGTACTCTTCTCAAGTTTCGCAATCACCTCAAGTGGCAATCTCGATTCAAATCGATTAAGTAATTCGCTAGAGTTTGGTGGCATCTTCTTTGACAGGTTTGCACAATTAAGAAGGTTCGAGTTCGAATGAAACAGATGTGTCAATTCTTGCGTTAAAGCAAAGATAGATTGTTTTGATTATTCTTATGAGCTTGTACACAAAGTGATTAGGGCGATATTTTGCCCGTGGAGAGTAGAAATTGAGCGAGAATAATGTGACTACAAACGTAAATGATCGATCACAGCATGGTATGTGGTCGAGCAAGATGCTCTTTGTGCTTGCTGCGGTTGGCTCGGCAGTGGGTCTTGGAAACATCTGGAAGTTCCCGTACATGATGGCTGAGCAAGGTGGGGGTGCTTTTTTCCTGTTCTACCTAATCTGTATTGCACTGATTGGTTTTCCCGTGATGGCGGCAGAAATCATGGTCGGGCGCGAGGGTCGAATGAGCCCGGTCAACTCCATCCTCAGGCTCGCTCAGGAGCACAACAGATCCAAGAATTGGTCGCTTATGGGTTGGGCTGGTGTCGTTGGCGGCGTTGTAATTCTATCTTTTTACGCAGTCATTGCTGGTTGGATTATGTTCTACGTTTGGCGGATGTTTAGCGGAGAGTTCACCGGTATCGAGGCAGCTGCATCTGGTGAAAAACTTGGATCCTTTTTAGCAAGCCCATGGAAAGTTTTGCTCTGGTTTTCAGTTTTCATAGCAATTGTCGTCTTTTTTGTCGCGCGAGGAGTAAATAGGGGTCTTGAGTTAGCCATTAGGATCTGCATGCCACTGTTGTTTGTGCTCCTTATCGTGATGCTCATTTATGGTGTCGCGCAAGGTGGATTTATGGATTCTGTGCGGTACATGTTCGATTTTGATTTCTCGAAAATGACATGGGAAACTCCTGTCGCTGCGATGGGTCATGCTTTCTTTACATTGTCCATTGGTATGGGAGCTATCATGGCGTACGGTGCTTATATGCCGCGCGAAGGATCGGTGAAGTCGGCAGTAGGAATCATCATCGTCATCGATACGCTCGTAGCCATCGTTGCGGGCCTCGCGATTTTCTCGATTGTGTTTGCAATGAACTTGGAGACGGATAAGACTGTAGGCTTATTGTTCATTACTGCGCCAGCAGCTTTCGGGAATCTTCCTCTCGGCGCGATTTTCGGTGGTCTCTTCTTCTTGTTCGTTGGCTTCGCGGCGTTTACGTCTGCTATTTCTTTGACAGAGCCAGCCATCGCGTATTTTGTCGAAAAGTTCAAAACAAGTAGAGTAAAAATTGCTCTCGCGACTGGGGTGATCACCTGGACGCTTGGGTTGTTGTCTGTGCTCTCCTTTAATGTACTGAAAGAATTCCCATTCGGCAATGAAGACTGGAACTTTTTCGAGATCTTTGATAAAACAACGACATTCTTTTTGCTACCGGTGGTCGGCCTAATCATCGCGGTATTTGTTGGTTGGTTTTTACCGTGGGATCGTGTGCGAAAAGGATTAGAAATTCAATCCGAATTGGCGTGGACCATTTGGATTGTGGCAATCCGGTTCGTTGCGCCCTTTGCAATATTGGTTTTCTTCCTGTTCTCGTTCTATGAAAAGTTCATTGCTCCGTTCCTGGGTGGCTAGTATTTCGATTCCATGAAGATTCATCACATCGAACGCAGTGTATTGTTACCGTATGCGGTCGCTGACATGTTTGAGTTGGTGTCTGATGTTGATTCATATCAAGAGTTCGTTCCATGGTGTCAAAAGTCTGAGGTCATCGAGAGTACCGACGAGTACGTGGTCGGAACGCTACAGGTCCAATACGCAGGCTTGACCGAGCGAATCGTTACAAAAAATATTTTGGAGCCATACGAGAAGATCGAGATGAACCTGTTACAAGGTCCGTTCGCTCAGTTCACAGGGGAATGGAGATTTTTGGATTTAGGAATCGGTAGCAAAGCAACGTTAGATCTTTCTTTTGACGTACATAAACACGTCCTGATGTCCTTCGCGTCTCGATTCATTGAGAAATCAGTTGAGAAAATTCTCCATTCGTTTGTGAGAAGAGCTCAGTCGCAACTCGTCGAATGCGAGTAAACGTCGTTTACGCGATCGTTGGCCAAGCATGGGAAGTTGATTTAGATTGCCCTGCAGGTACGCGAGTCATCGAAGCTGTCGAACTAGCTTTAGAGCAAGAAGTATTTGAGGAAATTGATCTCAACGGCGACGAGACCTACGCAGTTTGGAATAAGTTAGTGGAACCAGATCACGTTCTGCAGGACGGGGATCGAGTGGAGATTTTGCGGGAATTGGTCATCAGTCCTATGGAACGACGCAGGTTGTATGCTAAATTGAACACGTCCGAATAAAACTTCAGGATCGCAATAGATATGTCCAATGAGCTCACTCTAAAAGTTGAACGGGTAATAAATGCACCGCGTTCAATAGTATGGCAGTGTTGGACAGATCTTCCATTGTTCAAGCAGTGGTTTTGTCCACGACCTTTGCAGGTTACCCAAGCTGAATTTGAGCTTTGCCCTGGAGGACGAATGAACACGGTAATGGAAGGTCCCAATAATGCAAGAGTTGACTCCAAAGGAGTATGGCTCGAAGTAGTTCCATACTCCCGGTTAGTGTTTACGGATGCGTTCACCGAAGGTTTTGTACCAACAGCCGATCCATTCTTGACCTGGTTTATGGAGTTAACTGACGAACGCCACGAAAGATCGAAGATGATCTGGGGTGCGCGACACCGATCGAGGGAAGACGTCAAACGACATCTTGAGATGGGATTTAAAGCGGGTTGGAACACCGCGGTTGACCAACTTGATGAACTAGCACAGAAAGTATTCGGTGAACAAAAACGAGTAGGTACGAACTTTAGTCTTGGAGCACGAGACACTCAACAGGTACGAACTTGTCTCTGGTTCGACACGCGCGGCGAAGAAGCAGCAAATTTTTACGTGTCAATGCTTCCGAACAGTTATGTCGAGCAAGTTTATCATCCTGATCCAGCACGTAAGGTGTTGATAGTAAACTTCACCTTGAGGGGCGTACCCTATCAAATTTTTGAGGGAGAGCCTCACTTCCAACTATCCCCAGCTTCCTCTATCTCAGTACTGACCGAAGACCAAGAAGAAACGGATCGTTTATGGGAAGCACTTATTCGAAACGGTGGTAAGGAAATGCCGTGTGGTTGGCTCACCGATCAATATGGTCTCACCTGGCAGATCATACCAAAAGTTTTACTCTCATTACTCGGATCTGCTGATCCTGATAAGCGAGAGCGGGCGCATGCAGCAATGATGCAAATGAAGAAAATCGATATTCGCCGATTAAACGCGTCGACGAGCGATTGATTTAGGGGATTGTTTCCAAACCGTTCGTTCTAGTTTGTGGTCTCTACGTCGTGTTCAGTTTCTTCGTCGGAGTCAATAGACTCAATCTGGTCTGCGTCGGTTTCTTCGTCGGCTTCATCGGCGTTGTCTGATGGTTCTAGTAAGGGCTCTAATTCCTCAGCAGCATCGCCTTGAGGGCGATAGTCTCCACTAATTCCAGCTAGTTCGTCTTCCTCAAACCTGAGCGTTAGTACTTTCCGTTCACGGTCTCCCGTTCGGGACTCTTTCGTAAATACATAGTCCCATCGATTGATATCAAAAGGATTCTGATATACGGGTTTTCCAAGTACAAATTCGACCTGTGCTCTAGTCATTTTTGGTCGAAGTTTATCAACCATTTTTTGAGTGATGATATTGCCTTGCTCAATTTCTGGTTGATGCATGCCAGGTACTTTACATCCGTGCAACCAAAGTATCGCGAACACTGAAGCCGCGACGATCCAGAACAGCTTTACAGACTTTTTATTGGGGTGGTGATTTGGCAAATTGATCAATTGAGCTTATTGGTGAGTTACTTCTTATTCTTACTATGACAACGCGTCTTCCAAAAGCGCGCGGGCATATGAACGACTGCGATCATCGACTGTACGTCCTCCTACCATGCGGGCGATCTCTGTGACTCGTTGTTCTCCAGTGAGAGATTCTACATTGATACCCCGGGTATTGCACTTAGTTACAAAGAGATGAGCGTCCCCTAGCGCTGCTACCTGAGGTGCGTGAGTCACGCAAATCACCTGGTTATTTTGCGCAAGTGTGCGAAGCATTCTACCAAGCACATCTGCCGTTGTGCCACCTACGCCGATATCTGCTTCGTCAAGTATTAGTGTCGGTAACTTTGATTTGCGTGCGACCACGAGCAGGATCGCGAGTGCGATACGCGACAATTCACCGCCAGAGGCGACTCGATTCAAAGGCATCACATCGTATCCTTTATTGGTCGAGACTAGATATTCCAAGGAATCAATTCCTCGACTATTCTGAGCCCGCGCGAAACTGACATCGAACGACACGTCGGGTAAGGCAATCGCCCCTAAAGTCTTTAGCACTTCTGAACAAAACGCTTCCGCTTGTTCTTGCCGTGCGTGCGAGAGGTCTTCCGAATATTTAAAGAATTGCTTCTCCCTTGCTTCGAGTTCGTGGTGGAGTTGTGTCAATTCCGATTCGGATTGTTTCAATCGTTCTAAACGAATTCTTACTGCTGAAACATGTTCAAAGAGGGCAGACGGACTAACTCTGTGTTTGCGTGCCATATCGTGGATTAGGTTGATTCGTTGGTCAAGAGCTTCCAATTGACTTTCGTCAATGTCGACCGAGTCTCGATATCGACTGAGTGAGTGACTAATTTCTTCAAGTTGAAGTTCAGTACTCGAAATGAGTTCTCGCGCTTCATCCAGGCTTCGTTCTTGGTCGTCAACTCCACGTATCTCGCGCGCAATTCGTGCAACTAAGGGCTGGATAGAGTTGTTCAAAGTTTGTTCCGCTTCCGCTAGCACTGCGAGAATTTCACGAGCTTGGGAGTGTCGCTTAAATTCTCGCATGAGTGTTGAAAACTCGTTCTCTTCCAGATCGAGACTCTCTAACTCCGCGTACTGGTATTCGATTAATTCCTTTTGACTCAGTTCAATTCCGAGCTCTTCTGAACTAGTTCTAAGTGCTGTTGTACTGTCCTGCCATGCTTCATACAATCGCTGCACCTCTGACAATTGTTTTTGTTTGATAGCAAAATCGTCGAACCACTCAAGTTGAGCTTCGCGATTTAGTAATTCATGCTGTTCAAATTGACCGTGTACTCCGATTAACGATGCGCAAATATCCCGAATCGAATCTAGAGTTGTTGGCGTACTGTTTAGCCATGCTCGAGACCGCCCACCGGGTGTGGCGGTACGTCTAACAATGCAAAGACTAGGATCGAGCGAATCGGCAAGTCCTTGCTGTTCAAGTTTTTTACGTGTAGCTGGAGATTGTGTCAGATCAAACTCCGCAATTACTTCACAATCGTTCGATCCTGCAGCGATTTGGTCTTGGCGCACTCTTGCTCCGAGAACCAGAGCAAGCGCATCAAGTAAGATGGATTTTCCGGCACCAGACTCCCCTGTGATAACAGTAAGACCTGGGCTAAAATCAATGTCTAAAGACCGCACTAGCGTAAAGTTTCGGACCGTCAGTGTGGCTAGCATTTAGAAATATTTAGAACTAGGAGCTTCTTAGGGTCACAATATACACAGTGGGTGGATAACCCAAACATTATGGATACCCCTACAAAAAAAGAAACAAGTTGGGACAAAACTAGCCCGCCGATCGACGCGCGTACGCAGAGTCTTTTTAAGATTTTGGTCGAAGATTACCTCACGCACGGGACACCCATCGGTTCCAAACACATTGCAGATCAATCTTTCTTCCGCATCAGTTCAGCAACGGTGCGCAACATTATGGCTAGTCTTGAGGACAAGGGGTTAGTGGCGTCACCGCACACTTCGGCCGGAAAAGTTCCCACCGAGCAAGGACTGAGATTTTTTGTAGATAGTTTGATTTCGGTGGAGCCGCTGGATCGACGCATTGTGGCTAATTTGAGCAAATCCTTGCGCGAGGACCTATCACCTAAAGAACTGGTGGAAACAGCTTCTAAAATTCTCGCAGATCTGACGTGTTTCGTCGGCTTAGTCACCACTCCGCGACCGGAACAGATCGAATTGAGGCAGATTCAGTTCCTACCACTGACTCAGCACAAAGTGCTAGCCATTATTGTCGTGAACGAACGCGAAGTCCAGAATCGCGTCGTGGAAACGGAACGAAACTACACAAATATTGAACTCAATGAGGTAGCCAATTACTTGAACCAAGAGTTTTCTGGACACTCTTTACTCGCGATCCGTCAGCAACTATTGGATAGCATGAGAAAAGATCAACAGGAAATGAACCGATTGATGCAGATAGCACTTGATGTTGCCGCGAAGTCGTTTGCGCAGGATAGCGAACACGATCACGACTATGTGTTTCACGGGGAAAGAAATTTACTAGGTCTGCTATCTTCTTCGGAAGAAGTGCAGGTGTTGTTGGATGCGTTCCGAAGTAAGAGTTCTATGGTCGACCTGCTAGATCGTTGTATGGCGTCTG
This sequence comes from Gammaproteobacteria bacterium, assembly GCA_009840305.1. GTDB lineage: Bacteria > Pseudomonadota > Gammaproteobacteria > Pseudomonadales > Azotimanducaceae > Bin55. The sequence continues at coordinate 107,262 of VXNY01000023.1, forward strand.
AAGGTGTGCAACTCTTCATCGGATCGGAATCTGGCTACGAACCGTTAGGTGGGTACAGTCTCATCAGTGCGAAGTACGAGGTAGAAGGCTCAATTGCAGGAGCGATGGGAGTGATTGGACCGACTCGAATGCCTTACCAAAAGGTCATTCCTTTGGTCGATACGGCGGCTCGTCTCCTTGGAAACGCGTTAGACCAATCGCATTCTTGAAAACTTAGCTCTCGCCCATATATGGATGAGCTGAGGGCTCTCATTGCAAGGACTTAAATTTCGTGGCACGAAAAAAGAAATCATCACCCGATTCCGACTCTCCGGAAATCAAAGAAGACCCACTTCCCGAAGACTCAACTGATGAAGAATCTGAGGCAGAAGTAACGGTCGAGATTGTTACCGAGAGCGACGAGAAACAGGAACAAACCAACTTTGAACACCTTCAAGCTCGGATTGACGAACTAGAACCAGCGCTTGAAGAGGCTAGAGCTTATGCGTTAAGAGCTCATTCCGAGACCGAAAACGTGCGACGCCGCATGGACCGAGAACTGGAAAAAGCGCACAAATACGCGTTGAGTGATTTCGCGCAAGCGTTGTTGTCGCCGCTAGACACGTTTGATATTGCATTGCAATCCGCCAAAGATTCAGATGTATCTGACCAAGTAATACAAGGATTTGAACTCTCGGTGAAATCCTTGGCGGATGCCTTGGAAAAATTTGGGATTGTCAGTTTCGACCCACATGGTGAGGTGTTCGACCCTGAAAAACACAAAGCGATGACTTATGTTCCACATCCAGATGCCGAACCGGGAAGTGTCATCGAGGTGTTTCGTAAAGGATATATGCTGCACGATAGGCTCATTCGAGGAGCAGAAGTCGTAGTCGCAAAAGAACCAGAATCACCCGAAGAAGAAGACAGTTAGACATCGGATTAGATCTAGACTCGCCGATCTTGAAATTTCGTAAATTCGTCCCTAACTATTCAACTACAGATCATCGCACACTAGATTTAAATCTTCATTGGTGATCATGAATCAAAAAGGAAGTTAATAATGGCAAAAACAATAGGTATAGACTTAGGAACTACTAATTCGTGCGTTGCGGTGCTAGAAGGTACCGAGCCACGCGTAATCGAAAATTCTGAAGGTGATCGAACGACTCCATCAGTGGTTGCGTACACCGATAAAGGCGAAGTTTTAGTTGGCCAAAGTGCTAAGCGACAAGCGGTAACCAACCCAGAGAACACCGTTTTTGCGGTGAAACGACTGATTGGGCGTCGGTATGACGACGAAGTCGTCCAAAAGGACGAAGAGATGGTACCGTACAAAATCGTCGCTGCGGCGAATGGCGATGCTTGGGTTGAAGTACGTGGCGAGACCAAAGCACCGCCGCAAGTATCGGCAGAAGTATTGAAGAAAATGAAAAAGACTGCCGAAGATTATCTCGGTGAAAGTGTCGAAGGAGCTGTAATAACCGTCCCCGCGTATTTCAACGATTCTCAACGGCAGGCAACCAAAGACTCCGGCAAGATTGCTGGCTTGGATGTCAAGCGCATCATTAACGAACCGACTGCGGCCGCGCTAGCGTATGGTATGGACAAAAAACGCGGAGATTCCAAAATCGCCGTATATGATCTCGGTGGCGGTACGTTTGACATATCCATCATTGAAATCGCCGATGTCGACGGCTCACAGCAGTTTGAAGTTCTTTCTACCAATGGCGATACGTTTCTCGGTGGTGAGGACTTTGATCTTCGAGTCATTGAATATTTGGCAACAGAATTCAAAGACGACCACGGTATTGATCTTCGTAATGATCCCTTAGCTTTACAACGACTGAAAGAAGCCGCGGAAAAAGCGAAGATTGAGCTCTCTTCGAGCCAAGAGACTGATGTCAATCTACCGTTTATAACGGCTGATCAAACAGGACCCAAGCACTTAGTCGTGAAAGTCACTCGCGCCAAGCTGGAGTCTCTTGTCGAAGAATTGGTGGAACGCACCATAGGACCCTGTAAAACGGCAATTGAAGACGCCGGCGTTCGAGTCAGCGAAATTGATGAAGTGATTCTCGTTGGCGGACAAACCCGAATGCCTTTAGTCCAACAGCGCGTGAAGCAATTTTTTGATCGTGAACCACGTAAAGACGTCAATCCTGACGAAGCCGTGGCGATCGGAGCCAGTATTCAGGGTGGCGTACTTTCGAGCGATATCAAGGATGTACTACTTCTTGACGTTACCCCATTGTCATTAGGTATTGAAACACTTGGTGGAGTTATGACTCCGTTGATCGAGAAGAACACTACTATCCCAACGAGGAAAAATCAAACCTTCTCGACGGCAGAAAACAATCAACCAGCAGTAACAATTCACGTTCTTCAAGGTGAGCGTAAGCAAGCCGCGCAGAACAAGTCATTAGGTCAGTTTGATCTTACTGGAATTCCTCCAGCGCCGCGCGGTGTCCCACAAATTGAAGTTAGCTTTGATATTGATGCAAACGGCATATTGAACGTAAAAGCGGTGGATAAAGCGACCAACAAAGAGCAATCAATTGTGATAAAAGCCTCAAGTGGCTTGTCTGACGATGAGGTCAAACAGATGATCCGTGACGCGGAATCGCACTCCGCTGAGGACGCAAAGTTCGCTGAGTTGGTGACGCTCCGGAATCAAGCAGATTCCATCATTCACTCCGCACGTAAAATGCTTGAAGATAGCGGCGACAAGGTCAGCGAGTCCGAAAAAACTGCTATAACGACTGCTATTGAAGCTCTGGAACAAGCTGTGCAAACGGACAACAAAGAGGAAATTGAAGCAAAATTGCAGGAACTGAACGGTGCTACAGAGCCCGTCGTACAGCGAATGTATCAGGAAGCACAAGCGCAACCAAATCCGGAGCCAACTGACGCACCCAGCGACGAGCCACCTCCGGAAACTGAAAATCCGTCTGCAGGGGACGATGATGTCGTTGACGCAGAATTTGAAGAGGTGAAGAACGACAAGTAACGACCACACACATAAAAGTCCGATACGGTTCTCATTATCTGCTGAGACCTATCGGATTTTTCGCGTGCAAGGAACAGAGTAGTGAATACAGTGGCGAAGCGGGATTACTATGAGGTATTGGGCATTGATAGAAATGCCGATATAAGCGAAGTTAAACGCGCGTACCGGCGTCTTGCGATGGAATACCATCCAGACCGCAACCCCGATGACCCAAACGCCGAAGAAAAATTCAAAGAAGCGTCAGAAGCGTTTGACGTGCTGTCAAACGACGACAAGCGGCATAGGTACGACCAGTTTGGGCATCAAGGAGTGGAAGGTATGGCTTCCGGATTCAATCCTTTTGCGAACGGCGCTGGACTACATGACATTCTGAACAACCTTGATAGTGTGTTTGGCGACATGTTCCAAGATGTACGGCACTCCCGGCGCCGCGGACTGGAAGAAAGAGGATCGGATCTTCAATACTCACTCTCAATTACACTTGAGCAGGCCGTTAAAGGTGATAAGATCCAAGTTAAGATCCCAACCTACTGTACCTGTGGCGATTGTCATGGTTCTGGTGCAGCGCGCGGTAGTTCGAGAACCACTTGTACCGATTGCAACGGTACAGGGATGCTTCAATCGAGACAAGATTTCTTTTTTGTTCAACGTACGTGTGGACGTTGTCGTGGGGCTGGCGAAGTGTTGGAGAGCCCATGCGATAAATGCCGCGGGCAAGGTCGGATACACACAGAACGAGAACTTTCGATCACAATTCCTCCAGGTGTCGACCAAGGAACTCGATTACGCCTATCGGGAGAAGGCCAGAGTGGCCTCCGTGGTGGTCCGTCAGGTGACTTGTATGTTGAATTTAGTGTAAAACCTCATAAAGTTTTTGAACGCCAAAACAACAATCTCCTGTGTGAAGTACCCATCACCTTCACGCAGGCTGCATTAGGTTCCGAAGTCGAGATACCCACCTTACAAGGACACGTAAAATTACGGATACCGTCGGAAACTCAAACCGGTAAGTTGTTCCGTTTGCGTGGTCGCGGTGTCCCATCGCTTCGTGGTGGGGGAAGAGGAGACTTGCTCTGTCGAGTGGTGGTCGAAACCCCGGTAAAGTTATCTTCTCACCAACGCGAACTTCTAGAAGAATTGGAATCGACCGTAAAGAGTTCAAAAAAACATACCCCAAAAGGGAGTTCTTTCTTTAAGTCGGTTAAAGAATTTATCGACCGCATAACACCGAGTTAGTGTTTTCGAATTCATGACGGCCATTGCGATCAATGGCGCAACCGGCCGAATGGGTCGAACGACAGCGTTACTGCTACTTGAAGATCCTCGATTCCAACTGCGGTCTGCACTGACGCACCAACAGTCCAAGTATCTTAGTCAGGACATTGGCTTGCTATCCGGTTCATCAAATCTCGGTGTTCCAGTGACCACATTGTCGGTCGATTCGCTCCAAGAAGTAGACGTCATCATTGATTTCAGCGTACCGAGTGGTACAGCAGCCTTGTTAGATATTTGCATTGCACAAAATCTTGGCCTCGTATCTGGAACTACAGGATTTAACGAGCAGCAACTTAACAAGATCAAGCGTGCTGCGAATGAAATTCCGATTTTGATCGCTCCAAATATGAGCATTGGCGTGAACGTGTCTTTTAGTCTGATTGAACAAGCTACTACAATGCTAGGTTCAGATGTCGACATCGAGGTCTATGAGTCCCATCATCGAAACAAACTCGATGCCCCATCAGGGACTGCGAAACGCATGGGTGAGATTATTACTTCAGTGCGTGAACAAAATTTTTCTGACGAATCAACATCAGAACAGTCAGACACTCTTTGCGAGCGGAAACCAATTGAGTTTCACTCCGCGCGCGGTGGAGATGTTGTCGGTGAACATACCGTTACGTTTTTCGGGAAGGGAGAAAGGCTAGAAATAACGCATCGCGCGGCAAGTCGAACCAATTTTGCAGCTGGTGCTTTACAGGCTGCATTGTTTATTGCTCAAAAACTCGATCAAGGTGCAGTCGGAATGTATAGCATGAATGAAGTCTTGGGACTTTCCTAGGATGTTGGTCATCCTCAAGTTAAACATCTCTTAGTGTTCGGTAACTCCAGTGTCTAATCACGTTCCCGCGATCTTAGTTTTGGAGGATGGCACTATTTTTCGCGGATACTCCGCGGGTGTAGCAGGAGTGGCGATAGGCGAGGTCGTCTTCAATACAGCGATGACCGGATATCAGGAAATCCTCACCGACCCATCCTATGCCAAGCAAATCGTAACTCTCACCTACCCGCACATCGGAAACACCGGTGCTAATGATGACGATATGGAGTCCGGTTCTGTATGGTCTGAGGGTCTTATTGTTCGAGATGTACCAAATTTGTTGAGTAACCGGCGCTCAGAGTATTCGCTTCGAGAGTTTTTACTTAAAGAAAATGTTGTTGCGATTAGCTCGATTGATACTCGTAAGTTAACGCGCATACTTCGAACTAAAGGAGCACTTGCGGGATGCATCATTGCTGGAGATCAATGCGATGCTGCGAAAGCTCTTGACCATGCACTGTCATTTCCTGGACTACAGGCAATGGATCTCGCGAAGGAAGTTACTTGCAGTGCCCCCTACACTTGGCGCGAACGTTCCTGGGATCCTGTCTTGGGCTACAAACGCGGGAACCATGTGCAGTATCGTGTTGTAGCCTACGATTTTGGTGTCAAGCGCAACATTCTGCGTTTATTGGTGGATCGACACATTGATGTAATCGTCGTTCCTGCAGGTACCAGTGTGAAAGAGGCGTTACGTTACGAACCAGATGGAATATTCTTGTCGAACGGCCCTGGAGATCCCGAGCCATGCTCATATGCGATCGAAGCGATTCGCGGATTTTTTAAACTAGGGATACCTGTTTTTGGGATCTGTTTGGGACTACAGCTACTTGCTTTAGCGGCGGGTGCGAAGACCGTCAAGATGAATCACGGACACCATGGCGCGAATCACCCAGTTCAGGACATTCAATTGGATCGAGTCGTCATCACGAGTCAAAATCACGGTTTTTGCGTCGATAGTGAGGACTTACCGAAGAACTTGCAGGTCACGCACATTTCATTGTTTGACAACTCACTACAAGGACTTCGCCACAAAGAAGTTCCAGCTTTCGGCTTTCAAGGGCATCCGGAAGCAAGTCCAGGACCACAAGATTGCCAATACCTGTTCGATCAGTTTGTGGACTTGATGCATAGGTATCAGCAGAAAAGTGCCTAAACGAAACGACCTAAGTTCTGTTCTCGTACTGGGTGCTGGACCCATTATCATCGGTCAAGCCTGTGAGTTTGATTACTCTGGCACACAAGCTTGTAAGGCTTTAATGTCTGAGGGATTGCGCGTCATTCTGGTGAACTCCAATCCAGCGACCATCATGACCGATCCGGCGACGGCGGCAGCGACATACGTAGAACCTGTTGAATGGCAGACCGTCGCGCAGATCATCGAAAAAGAGAAACCAAATGCACTTCTCCCCACCATGGGCGGACAAACGGCATTGAACTGCGCCCTTGATTTGGCGCGGGAAGGGATATTAGAGCAATTTAACGTTGAACTCATCGGTGCTAGCCGGGAATCTATCGACAAAGCCGAGGATCGAGAATTATTCGACCGTTGCATGAAAAACATCGGTCTTGAGACTGCTCGTTCTGGGATTGCACACAACCTAGAGGACGCTCGTAAAGTGCAGGAACAACTTGGTTTTCCTTGCATCATTCGGCCTTCATTCACTTTAGGTGGATCGGGCGGCGGCATTGCCTACGACATGGCACAATTTGTTGAAATTTGTACGCATGGATTGGAACTCTCGCCAACACACGAGCTTTTAATCGACGAGTCTTTGCTTGGTTGGAAAGAATACGAAATGGAAGTTGTGCGAGATTGCAAAGACAACTGCATCATCGTCTGTTCCATAGAAAACGTCGATCCCATGGGTATCCACACGGGCGACTCTATTACCGTTGCTCCAGCCCAAACCCTTACCGACAAAGAGTATCAACGGATGCGGAACGCGGCGATCTCTGTACTCCGGGAAATCGGTGTTGAGACCGGAGGCTCGAACGTGCAGTTTGCTTTGGATCCCCATTCAGAACGAATGATCGTGATCGAAATGAATCCTCGAGTGTCGAGATCTTCAGCTCTGGCTTCCAAAGCTACCGGTTTTCCGATTGCGAAAGTTGCCGCAAAGCTTGCGATTGGCTATACCTTGGACGAACTGCAAAACGACATTACCGGGGTTACTCCAGCATCGTTTGAACCGTCAATTGACTATGTTGTGACCAAGATACCACGCTTTACATTTGAGAAATTTGATCAAGCCAAAAATCGCCTCACGACTCAAATGAAATCCGTCGGAGAAGTCATGTCCATCGGGCGAACGTTCAAAGAATCATTTCAAAAAGCCCTGCGCAGTTTAGAAATTGGTATCGCCGGGATGGAACCTATCGGGATCGAGTATGTCTTTCCACAGGACTATCGCCGACTATTTGAAGAACTACAACAGCCCAGTGCTAATCGGATCCTGTTCGTAGCCGATGCATTTCGCCAGAACTTTTCACTAGACCAAGTGTATAACGCGACCAATATTGATCCTTGGTTTCTCGCACAAATCGCTGAGTTGGTCGAGGTTGAAAGGACTATATCAGAGTGTTCCTTAGAAGAATTGAGTGTAGAAGAAATGTACTCGTGGAAACGAGATGGTTTTTCAGATCTACGTATTGCCGACTTATTAGAAAGCACGCAACGTAAAGTACGAGAGTGGCGGATAGAACGGGGAATTACACCGGTATTCAAGCGTGTGGACACTTGTGCTGCGGAATTTCCAGCCACCACCGCTTATTTGTACTCCACTTACGAAGAGGAATGCGAAGCGCTTCCCACTGATCGAAAGAAGATTGTGGTGCTCGGAGGTGGGCCTAATCGCATTGGCCAAGGAATAGAGTTTGATTATTGTTGTGTCCATGCAGCTCTGGCGATGCGCGAAGACGGGTACGAAACCATCATGGTAAACTGCAATCCCGAGACCGTATCGACTGACTATGACACATCGGATCGTCTATACTTTGAACCGATCACTCTAGAGGATGTCTTAGCGATCGTTGACGTTGAACAACCGGATGGCGTTATCGTCCAGTTTGGTGGTCAGACTCCATTGAAATTGGTGGACCGGCTCACTGATATGGGCGTACCGACCATCGGGACGAGTTCGGATGCCATTGACCGTGCGGAGGACCGAAAACGATTTCAAGAGGTCATCGAACAGACTGGTTTGCGACAACCATCCAATCGAACTGCAACAACCGTCGACAACGGTATTCGCGCTGCCCGAGAAATAGGCTACCCTATTATTGTGCGACCGTCGTACGTTTTGGGTGGCCGGGCTATGGAAGTAGTGTTCAACGAGCAAGAATTGGAAGTGTATTTGGCTAGTGCGATTCCGGTTTCCAATGCTGCGCCGGTCCTACTTGATCGCTTTCTTGACCAAGCAGTAGAAGTCGATGTTGATGTTGTTTCTGATGGCAAAGTCGTATTAATCGGTGCGATCATGCAACACATTGAGCAAGCGGGAGTGCATTCCGGTGATTCTTCGTGTTCCCTTCCACCGCATGATCTGAGTCCCGCAATTCAAAGAACAATCCGCCAACATGTAAAAGACCTTGCGTACGAATTGAACGTCGTTGGATTGATGAATGTTCAATTAGCCGTGCAAAACGAGAATGTGTTCGTATTGGAAGTGAACCCAAGAGCATCAAGAACGGTACCCTTTGTATCGAAATGTATCGGGTATTCGTTAGCGAAGGTTGCTGCACGGTGTATGGTTGGTAAGAGTCTAGCAGAGCAGGGATACACCGACGAGGTTGTACCGGTCCACACTTTTGTAAAAGAGCCGGTGTTTCCATTCATTAAATTTCCCGGTGTTGATCCGATTCTTGGACCGGAAATGAAATCTACGGGTGAGGTGATGGGGATCGGTGATTCGTTTGCAGAAGCGTTTACGAAGGCTTCTCTCGCCGCGGGTGCGGTACCTCCGTCCAATGGACTAGCTCTAGTCAGTGTCAAGACTTCGGATCGACCTTATGTCGCCGCGGTCGCAAAAAACTTATGCGAATTAGGCTTTTCACTGATTGCCACACGCGGGACTGCTCGAGTTCTTAAAGAAAACGGAATCGAAGCAGAAGTCGTCAACAAAGTCACCGAAGGACCGCCCGACGTTACCAACCTGTTGAACGAACGCGATGTTGCATTGATCGTGAACTCCACTGAAGGGAAACAATCCATCGCGGACTCGGCCGTGATTCGGCGGCTCGCTCTACAGAAAAGAGTACCCTATACCACGACGTTAGCGGGCGGCGCAGCTATTTGCAAATCGATCGCATTTGGAAGACCACATCATGTTCGACGCTTACAAGAACTATATGACGGAGAACAGTTATGCCAGCCCCACTGACCGTGGCCGGTGCCGAAAAATTACGCGCGGAACTCATGGCGTTAAAAAATGAGCGCGGCACAGTGTCTCGGGCGATTGGTGAAGCACGAAAATTGGGCGATTTGAGCGAAAATGCCGACTATCATGCAGCCAAGGAGAAACAGGGCTTAATGGAGGCGCGGATTCGTTTCATTGAAGCGAAACTCGCGGCCGCGCAAGTAATTGATGTTTCGAAGATCAAAAACACTGGAACCGTGATTTTTGGCGCGACGGTTACACTTGAGGACCTTGAAACCGGTAGTCAGGTTCAATATCGCATCGTTGGTGAAGACGAGTCTGATGTGCGTGCCGGTCTTATATCCAATATTTCCCCACTTGCGCGTGCGATGATGGGTAAGAAAGTTCAACAATCTTTCTTCGTCGGGGAGGGAGTACGCGAGAAAGAATGGTTGATTCAAGCTGTCGAGCACAAATAGTGCGTCGTGGTATCAGGACGCGGATATCGACAGCCACATTAACGTAAACTTGTACGTAAGCACAGTACAGTTGATTAGAGCGTTCCGTACGTAACGGATTCAGTCAATAAAGAATCTAATACTGAGGCAACGTACCGCAATGCTAGCTTGAATCTGTGCAAATTGGTACTACCTATACAATATATGGGGTATAACCTAGGTTACTAAAGCAATTTGAAAGGGTCATAAGACCTACTTATAACGACTATATTTTGAGGCAAGAGGCCGGATTTTTTGAGTTCCACCGCAAAAAACATCATTCTTTGGGTCATCGTAGTGTTGGTACTTCTAGTGCTATTCAACAGCTTCGTGAAGCGCCCTGGACCCGATGAAGTCAATTACACCGTGTTTAAGACACTCCTTCAAGAGGAAAAGATTGCCAAGGCGAAACTCCAAGCGTCTTCTGGCAGTTCGATAACTGTACTCGGAGAAAGAAAAGACGGTTCAGCCTTTTTGGTGAATTTACCCCCTGGGGCAGACCACGGTGAAATGTACGATGAGCTTGTAACTCAAGGGGTAGAAGTTGCGACTTTGAGGGACAACCGCAACGGTTTTTGGATGCAAGTGTTTCTCACCATTCTCCCCATCTTGCTCATCGTTGGCCTGTTTATGCTCATGATGCGACAACTACAAGGAGTTGGAGGACGAAGCGGTCCGTTAGCCTTCGGTAAGAGTAAAGCGAAGCTACTTTCTGATGAAAAAATCAAAACAACATTTGACGATGTAGCTGGCGTCGATGAAGCGAAAGAAGATGTTCAAGAACTAGTCGAGTTTTTGAAAGATCCCTCTCGTTTCCAAGCGCTTGGTGGGCGTATCCCACGTGGGACGCTGATGGTCGGTGCACCAGGAACCGGGAAGACACTTCTAGCTAAAGCTATAGCTGGTGAAGCTAAAGTCCCATTCTTTTCCATCTCAGGATCTGATTTCGTGGAGATGTTCGTTGGAGTTGGTGCGTCTCGAGTACGTGATATGTTTGAGCAGGCTAAGAAGCAGGCACCTTGCATCGTGTTTATTGATGAAATTGATGCCGTCGGACGACATCGTGGAGCAGGCTTAGGAAATGGTCATGATGAGCGCGAACAAACTTTGAATCAACTCTTGGTAGAGATGGACGGGTTCGAAGCAAATGACGGTGTCCTCGTGATCGCGGCGACGAATAGACCCGACGTATTAGACCCAGCGTTAACGCGACCAGGTCGTTTTGACCGACAAGTCGTCGTCCCGCTTCCAGACATTCGTGGTCGCGAGCAGATTTTAAAGGTGCACATGCGTCGCGTTCCGCTAGCGGATGACGTGAATCCACTCACAATTGCCCGCGGGACTCCTGGATTTTCAGGCGCGGACCTAGAAAACGTCGTAAACGAAGCCGCTTTGTTCGGCGCTCGTGCTGCACGTCGACTGGTCGGCATGGAAGAATTCGAAAAAGCGAAGGATAAGATCATGATGGGCTCTGAGCGCAAATCGATGGTTATGTCCGATAAAGAGAAACTGGTCACTGCCTATCACGAAGCTGGCCACGCAATCGTGGGATATTTAGTTCCCGAACACGATTTAGTTTACAAGGTAACCGTGGTGCCGCGGGGTCGAGCACTGGGGGTAACGATGTTTTTACCGGAAGAAGACAAATACAGTTTGAGCAAGACTGCTGTCGAGTCTCAAATCTGTTCACTTTATGGTGGTCGCATTGCTGAAGAGCTTATAAACGGCACGGAAAAAGTAACGACAGGTGCGTCCAATGACATTGAGCGCATCACGCAGCTCGCGCGGAACATGGTCACAAAGTGGGGATTCTCAGAATCGCTAGGTGTCTTGACTTATGATGAAAATGACGGCGAAGTATTTCTCGGTATGTCGGCCGGAAATAAACCTTTATCCGTATCGGAAGCTACTGCAGAAAAAATTGACGCCGAGGTGCAATCAATCGTAACTCGGTTGTACCAGCACGCGAAGGAAATTCTTGAAGCAAACATGGATAAACTCCACGTTATGGCAGAAGCGTTGATGGAATACGAAACGCTAAGCCCTGAACAAGTAGGTGACATCATGGCCGGAGGTAAACCTCGTGCTCCAGTTGAACCCTCGGATACACCGTCTCCGCCAAAGGAGCTTCAGGACACCACCGAAGACGGTAGCTCTAAGTCCAAGCCTCCCCCATATACGAAGCCCGCTGAAGATACTTAATTTTTTGTAGGTCAGCGACCCTGATGGGCGACCGTCCTCTAGACTTCCAAATGTTCGGTACAGACGGAATTCGCGGTCGCGTCGGCAAGCCCCCTATAACACCCGATTTGTGTTTGAAATTGGGGTGGGTCATCGGTCGCGAGGTAAAACGACGGAACGGTCAGTACGTCCTCGTGGGCAAAGACACGAGGATCTCTGGATATCTTCTCGAATCAGTTTTTGAAGCCGGCCTCATAGCTGCTGGCGTAGACGTTGGATTACTCGGACCTTTTCCGACACCCGCGATCGCGATTCTTACTCGGAACTCAAACGCAGATCTTGGGGTTGTGATCAGCGCTTCGCACAACTCCTTCGAAGACAATGGTTTCAAGTTCTTCGATCAGAATGGTCGCAAACTTTCGGACGTTCATGAGTCGCAGATTGCGGAGTCGATGAACCTCCCCATCGACACAGTTGCCGCGGAAGAACTTGGGCGTGCAAAGAGACCAGCAAACACCCGGGAACAATACATCGACTTTTGTAAGTCAACCGTGAGTTCTGACTTAGATGTAACGAATACCAAGATCGTGTTGGACTGCGCTAACGGAGCTTGTTATAGTCTCGCGCCAACAATTTTTAGAGAATTTGGAGCTGAAGTTTATTCGATTGGCACTCGCCCGAATGGTTTTAACATAAACGATAAGTGTGGCTCTACCGCATTAGAAGCAATACAGGCAGAGGTGTTAAAACGCAAGGCGGATATTGGATTCGCGTTTGACGGGGATGGCGATCGCGTTATTGCAATAGCTCCCGATGGAAGAGTACTTGATGGTGATCATATACTGTTTGGACTAGCTAGAGTTCAACAGCAAAAAGGCACTCTACAAGGAGGTGTGGTGGGTACGGATATGTCCAATTTAGGACTTGAAAAATCTTTGCATGCTCTTGAAATCCCTTTCGCTCGTACCGCGGTGGGCGACCGCCATGTTAGTATTAAGCTCTCAGAACTTGGTTGGGATCTAGGCGGTGAGACTTCCGGGCATATATTATGTCATCGAAGTACGACAACTGGGGACGGAATTGTGACCGCGTTGCAGATCCTCCAAGCTAGTTGGGAATGTCAGCAATCGTTTTCTGAATTAGTTGCTGAAATGGAACAATATCCTCAAGTACTGTTGAACGTCCCAGCGAATAATCCGGAATTAGTTGTAGCGAATCCTAATGTTGCGAAGCGGGTCAAAGAAGTCGGTCTTGCAAACGATGAGTGTTATCGTGTTTTGGTGCGACCATCCGGAACAGAACCCGTAGTGCGGATCATGGTGGAAGGTCCGGATGCTACGTTGGTAACGCGTGAAGCTGAGGCTTTAGCGACTTTTATTCAAAGCGTATGAACTGTGTAGACGCGGCGACCTCATGCTCAGACGTGAGTTCACTACGGGGCAATTATCGTAGACGATGTCTTGATGAGATCGAATTTTTCGCGGTGCGAAGCTCATTGGAAACTTGTCCAAACGTGCTGCATTACAGTACTTCAGGAGCAACGGACTACGTCCAAAGCTTTGCCTATAATCCTTCGGCTCCCTAGGAATTCGCGGCTGTTAACGTGCGCACTCCCTTAGTTGTCGCCAATTGGAAAATGAACGGTTCGCAGAATTTGTGCGAGACGTTTTCTGAGCAACTTCGAGATGTTCCAGGTACTGATATTTGGCTTGCCCCGCCCTTTGTATATTTACCTGCGTTAGTTGAAAACCAACGACTTCGAACTTTCACGGCGGTCGGAACACAAAACGTACATGAGGAGGTCCGAGGAGCTTTCACTGGAGAGGTGTCGGCGGTTATGGTCGCGGAGATGGGAGCAAAATTTGCGATAATCGGCCATTCGGAACGACGAACCATTTATTTAGAAAACGATACAATTGTTGACCGGAAATTGAAATCCTGCTTGGATGCGAATTTAATTCCATTGTTTTGTGTAGGAGAGTCGATCGAACAACGCCAAAACGGTAGCGCAGAGATAGTAGTGCAACGTCAACTTGGATTCCTTAAAGGTCTGCTTGATACCATACCGAGTGAAAAGTTAGTCGTCGCTTATGAGCCCATCTGGGCGATCGGTACGGGAATTTCGGCCAGTCCGACCGATGCCGACGAAATGCACGGTAAAATTCGCTCCTACCTAGGTGATGAGGGTACTAAACTACGTATCTTGTATGGAGGAAGTGTTAATCCAAACAATGCTAAAGAATTAATTAACCAATCAAACATTGACGGTTTTTTAGTTGGTGGTGCCTCGCTCGACGTGAGTTCATTTAATACCATTGGTCAGCTTGTGGGTGGAGATTGAGTATGGAGATAATTGAAATCGTCCTGTTAATCCTATTGGTGGTCGTGTGCATTGCACTCGGCGCTTTGGTTTTGATACAGCAGGGACGTGGTTCTGACATCGGTGCTGCATTCGGTAGTGGGGCGGCAAACACTATATTCGGTTCTAGTGGAGCAACTCCATTTTTAGTGAAGTTTACCGCGATGCTAGCGATTGGATTCTTTGTTGTAACTTTTGGGCTAGCGTATACCGCGAAGAAAAAGTCAGACGAAACTTACGATGTTGGGGATGTACCGCAAGCCAGCGAAGAGTCTGCGGACGATTTATTAATCCCACCAGATGAAGATCTGCTTCCAACCGACGATACCGATACACCTCCTGCACCAGAAGGCGATTTACTGCCTACCGAGAGCGAATCCGACAATTCAGGAGATATACTGGAACAGTTACTCAAAGAAGAAGCTGAAAACGACTCACCCCCACCTCCTGAAGATGATTCCGAAGAAGGTGATCAGTTACCAGACCCTTAAAGCCTTTGTTTCTAACTGTATCAGTACCGAATTTAGACTAGTTTGCAAGTTTACGCTTCTATGTAATAGTCCCCTGCCGAAGTGGTGAAATTGGTAGACACGCCACCTTGAGGGGGTGGTGAGCGCACGCTCGTGGAGGTTCGAGTCCTCTCTTCGGCACCATGCCTTGACGTTGGGTTGATTGAAAACTTTCGAAAGCACGGATAAATAGCAGTGCTTATCGCGTTCTGTCCAGTACAGCACGCATTCTTATAATATGCAGGTTTCTGATGCGGGGTGGAGCAGTTGGTAGCTCGATGGGCTCATAACCCATAGGTCGGAGGTTCGAATCCTTCCCCCGCTACCACGGTGGTCAACAGAAATATCGGTAGTGGAGATTCAATTTAACTACTAGATCATCTAGCGTTTGCGACTCGCATCGGACGATGGGAAGAGCGCGCACTTCAAAAACGTTCATACCTTGTAAGTGAATTAACTTACAGTCGCCTGTTCTACCCTTTTTTGTGTTTTTTGCGGCACCTTATGGTGTCGTATGGTATGAGGCTGAGTATTTTTTTTGTGTTAGACGTTTACATTCGATGAGTACTAGAAATACCAACATCGAACAGATGTTGTCTCCGACCATAGAAGCGATGGGATTCGAGGTTTGGGGCGTGGATTACTCCATTTACAACAACCGTGCGAATCTGTGTGTATATATCGATTCGAAAAACGGAATCACGGTCGATGATTGTGCTGAAGTGAGTCATCAGATTGAAGGCGTGTTGGATGTCGAGACGCAATTTCCGCAAAACATGACACTTCAGGTATCTTCACCAGGATTAGATCGAATATTGTTCAAACCTCGACACTTTGAGAGTCGAGTAGGTGCCCTAATTGACGTACGCTTGTCTTGGCCGGTTGAAGGTCGAGTTCACGTACGCGGTCGGTTAAGTAGTTGCAACGCGCAATCGTTTCTCGTAACAATGGACGAACAAGAGTTCGAAATTCGATTTGAACAGGTGCGCCGAGCGCGGGTGGTCCCAGAGTTTAGCTAGTGAATCAGTCAAAATGAACTTCAAGGAAATTAGTAACGCGGTTGAGTCCGTGTCTAACGAGAAGGGAATCTCGAAAGAAATCGTGTTTGCTGCAATTGAGTCCGCTCTTGCGACCGCGACCAAACGCCGTACTCGCGAAGATGCTGACTTTCGCGTTTCCATTGATTGGAAGGAATCTACTTGCGATACGTTTCGAGTTTGGACGGTCGTCGATCCTGAACAAATGTGTGATGAGAATGTGGATCGTCCCGGTCGTTGGGAGCAACATGATGCAGACGATTGGACTACCCAAGTCTTCAACCCAGATGCACACATCACGTTAGCTCAGGCACAAGAAAAAGACTCGAAATTAGAACTTGGCGATAAGTGGGAAGAACCGTGGCAAACAGTGGATCACGGTCGCATAATGGCTCAAATCGTACGTCAAGTGATCTTTCAAAAAGTACGCGAGGCCGAACGGAATCGCGTTGCAGATGAGTTTCACGCACAAGTAGGTAAACTCGTTCATGGTACGGTTAAACGCATGGGCCGAGACTTTCTGATTGTGGAACTCGCAGGTAACGTTGAAGCGATCCTCTTTAAGGACCAAATGATTCCGCGCCAACACTATCGTGTCGATGATCGTATTCGGGCTTATCTAATGGAGATTGATCCCGAGAATAAAGGACCGCAGTTAATCTTGTCTCGGACTTGTACTGAAATGTTGATTGAGCTCTTCAAACTCGAAGTACCAGAAATTGCCGAGGACGTGATTGAAATCAGAGCAGCAGCCAGAATTCCGGGACAGAGAGCAAAAATAGCAGTCACCACAAACGACGGTCGCATTGATGCTGTTGGAGCTTGCGTGGGCATGCGAGGTTCACGAGTTCAGGCAGTATCAACAGAACTAGGTCATGAACGCGTTGATGTGTTGTTGTGGCACAACGACCCAGTTCAACTCGTCATCAGTGCCTTGAGTCCTGCTACGATCGAACAAATTATTAAAGATGAAGACCTGCACTCCATGGACATTCTCGTACAACCGGAACATCACGCAGCGGCGATCGGAACAAATGGCGAGAACGTCCGTTTAGCTAGCGAACTTAGTGGCTGGAAACTGAACATTCGTAGTTATGACGAAGTCATCCAAGAGCAAGAAGCACGGGAACAACAATTGGTCGAGTTGTATATGGAGAGACTGCTTGTTGACGAGGATTTGGCTTCGGTATTGATCGAGGAGAACTTCAACTCGCTTGAAGAAATTGCATATTGCGATATCAACGAGATGCTTGCGATCGAAGGCTTTTCTGAAGACATCGTGTCGATATTGCGCTCTCGAGCCGAAGCCGCGCTGGAAGAGGACAAGGAATCAGGTGTGTCAGACGGCTCTCCTACGAACGCTCCCAGTCCCGAACTTCTAAGCATGGAGGGGATGACCGATACATTGGCTTGGCGACTCGCGGCGGAAGGTATTTACACGATTGAGGATCTCGCCGACTTAGCGATCCCAGATGTGTTGGACTTGGAAATCGGAATCGACGAGGAATTGGCTGGACAACTGATTATGACGGCTCGAGAACCGATGTTCGCCGACTCGAAGAGTAAGTAAAAGAGCTGGAAGAAAGCAAATTCGATGGAAACGCAGAGCATGAATACGGTCGCTGACGTTGCAGGTCGATTGAACATCGATGTAGCACTGCTACTACAGAACATTCACGCCGCTGGTCTCCCTCAGACTCTTGAATCGGAAGAGTTTTCCAGTTCGGACATGCAAATACTTCAGGTGTACTTGAAAGGTCTCAAGGAAGCCGAGACGAAAACTTCCGAGAACGTAATATCGCGAAACCTTGGCCGGTCGTCAGCTGGCGAGCGAAGTTCCGAGAGTTCAAGTTCCGCGTCTCCAGCTACAGGATTAGGAACACCTCTGACTCGTAGAACTGGTACGCTCAGCGTACAGCGGAAGGCTGCACCAGAAGTGAAAGTTGCTACTGTAAAGCGAAGAAGGATTGTAAAACCGTCAGCAGCCAAGCAACCTGCGGACCAAGTTGATTCAGACACTACAGCAGCAAAAACCAAGACCGAAGAGGAAACGAAGCAACCCAGTACGGTCGCTGAAGCTGAAAAGGGCCGAAAAGCGGCGAAAACAAAGGTTTCCGATCAAAAAACAGAACCTGCAAAAGATGCTCAGGCTAAAGAAGAAGTAGTACCTTCCCAGTTAACTCTCGAAAAAGAAAAGATTCGAGCTGAGGAAGAGACTCGTCGCAAAGCAGAGGGCGAAATTCGGCGGAAAAAGGCGCAACGACAAGAAGAAACTCGGCTCAAAAAAGAAGAAGAAAAACAACGCGAAGAGAAACAAAAACAAGCTCGTCTTGCTGAGGAAGCAGCTCGCAAAGCAGAACAGGAAGAACAAGAACGAATTCGACGCGAAGCCGAAGAAGTCCGAGCACGCGCAGAAGCCGAAGCGATTGCCACTGAAAAAAGCGGAGCCAAGCGTTCTAGAGATGAGAAAGGAGCCAAACAACGCGGCCGCACTCTTGAAGGAAAAGCACTTGGTCGGCGACGTTCCCAAGAAAAGAACCAGGGTTCATTGGGATTACGGAGACGCAGGAAAGCAGCTCTTGAAGTAGAAAAGCAAGGCGGCGAATTTTCACGTCCAGTACAAAAAATCGTACACGAAGTGGAAGTGTCGGATGCTATTACAGTCGGTGAGCTTGCACGCCGAATGTCTGTAAAAGCCGGTGAAGTCATCAAAGCTCTGATGAGCATGGGCGAAATGGTGACGATCAACCAAACCATCGATCAGGACACAGCCGTACTAGTAATCGAAGAGATGGGTCACAAGGTGAAGCTTGTCGCCAGCGATCGCATGGAAGAACAACTAGTGCTATCCCAAAAAGCAGAGGGCGATCCGGAGCCGAGACCACCTGTGGTTACTGTTATGGGGCATGTCGATCATGGCAAAACATCCCTTTTGGACTACATTCGAAATGCGCATGTCGTCAGTGAAGAACAAGGTGGCATTACGCAACACATTGGCGCGTATCACGTAGAGACTAAACATGGTGCGATCACTTTCTTGGATACTCCAGGACACGCGGCGTTTTCTGCAATGCGAGCGAGAGGTGCGAATGCGACCGATATCGTCATTCTCGTGTGCGCGGCAGACGACGGTGTGATGCCGCAAACACAAGAAGCCGTGCAACACGCGCACGCAGCTGAAGTCCCAATGATCGTGGCGGTAAACAAGATTGACTTAGAAGGGGCTGATCCCGATCGCGTGCGAACTGAGCTCAATAGCTTAGGAGTTACTCCAGAAGACTGGGGTGGAGACACACAGTTTGTCAACGTTTCGGCAACGACAGGAGAAGGCGTGGATGACCTGCTGTCAGCAGTTGCTTTGCTTGCAGAAGTTGAAGAGTTTGCATCAGTAAGACAGGGGACAGCACAGGGTGTAGTCATCGAAAGTAAATTAGACCGAGGCCGTGGCCCGGTCGCGACTGTACTCGTTCAACAAGGTACCTTGGCACGGGGAGACATCGTGTTAGCTGGGGAGTATTTCGGGCGCGTGCGCTCGTTAGTCACCGATCAGAGTACGACCGTCTCAGAAGCCGGGCCGTCCATTCCAGTGGAAGTGTTAGGGCTCAACGGTGCTCCGGTCGCCGGCGATCTGTTCAACGTTACAGTGGATGAACGACAAGCAAGACAGTTGGCAAGTGCGCGCGCGGCTAAATACCAGAACAAGATCACTTCGATGCGCCAAACGTCTCGCTTAGAGAACATGTTTGCAAACTTGGGTAAAGGCGAAAAACGCATTTTGAAGTTAATCTTGAAGACGGATGTACGGGGCTCTCTTGAAGCTATTTCAGAGTCTTGTTTGAACATCGGTAATGAGGAAGTCGGGGTACAAGTTTTAGGTTCCGGAGTTGGTGGTATTACCGAGTCGGATGTCAATATGGCTGTCACATACGACGCGATGGTTTTTGGTTTCAACGTCCGCTTAGAAAAGTCAGCCAAAGTCGTTGCTGAGCAGAATTCGCTCGAAGTACGCTACTATAGTGTGATATACGAACTGCTCGACGACATCAAGAAGATCCTAGAAGACATGATGATCCCTGAAGTGCGAGAGGAAATCGTCGGAACCGCAGAAGTTCGAGATGTATTTCACTCTCCCCGATTCGGGCAAATTGCCGGTTGTCGAGTCGTTGAAGGCACCGTTTTTCGACACAAGAAAATTCGAGTCTTACGCGACAGTACGGTGATATATGAAGGAGAACTGGAATCTCTGCGACGATTTAAAGACGACGTTAGCGAAGTAAGAAATGGACTCGAATGCGGTATTGGTGTCAGAAACTATAACGATGTACGAGAAGGTGATCGAATCGAAGTGTTTGATTCCCGAGAAGTAGCACGGGCGTTGTGATGCGACGAGTTCGAATTGTCAATCGAGACCGTTCTTTCGGTCGAGAAGAGCGGGTCGCAGAACTCATACGCAAGGAACTGTCAACACTCATTCGGTTAAAAATGCGGGATCCTCGAATTGAGGCCAAAAACGTCATCGTAAATGATGTTCGAGTTACGGGTGATTTGGCTTCTGCCATTGTGTACATTAGAGCGGTTGATTTAGACCAGACCATAGACAGGGAAGAATTGGTGCAAGTATTGCAACGGGCCGCAGGATTTTTACGGTCTGAGTTGGCCAAGCGCCATTCAATGCGAACAACGCCAGCACTACAGTTCCATTATGACGAAGTCGAGGATGAGGGATCGCACATCGACGCTTTGATCGATCAAGCAATGGCGCGTGAGACGTCGAGCGTAGACACGCACTGTGAGTAAACGACGTTCCCGTGGTCGAGATGTCGACGGCGTACTAGTACTTGACAAGCCACCAGGGTTGACTTCGAGTCGAGCGACTCAGCAAGCTAAGAAACTCTTTGGTGCTAAAAAGGTTGGTCATACAGGCAGTTTGGACCCCCTCGCAACCGGTGTTTTGCCATTATGCTTCGGAGCTGCAACAAAATTTTCACAGTTTTTATTTCAGGCCGACAAACGCTATGTAGTCGATGCGGTGCTGGGTGTCGCTACGGACAGTGGGGATGCCGACGGAACCGTTATTAGCGAGAGCTCTTATTCCCATGTAACTGCAGAGAAAATCGAGACTGTACTTGCAGACTACCAAGGAAACATTCAACAAATTCCTTCCATGTTTTCAGCAGTGAAACAAAATGGGCAGCCTCTGTACAAGCTAGCTCACCAAGGAAAGGAGGTGCCCCGAGAACCTCGTCCAGTAACGATTTATGAGAACAAATTAGAGAGTTTTGCAGGGGATCGTTTTAGGTTAAACATTCACTGTAGTAAAGGTACATACATACGTACTTTGGTTGCAGACATTGGTGAGCAGTTGGGTAGCGGTGCGCACGTCGTCGCATTGCGCCGAACACAAGCTGGACCGTACGACGATAGCGGCGCGGTTACGATGGAACAACTTGAGAAAGCTCGCGAGGAACAAAGAATCGACGAATTGCTTCTACCCATTGCTAGTACGGTTGAGGGTTGGCCAACGGTTTTTGTCCGGGGAGGCATGGCATACAACGTACGACATGGCCAGGCGGTGCGCGTGAACAACGCACCGACAGAAGGGTGGGTCAAAATGTGTGAGATTGTTGACAATGCACCCACCAAATTTTTGGGTGTCGGAGAGATATTAGAAGACGGTCGCGTCGCACCGCGAAGGATTATGAATTAGCTACTTTTGGAAGAAAACGACAACATTGAACAAGGAGAAAATATGGCGTTAACAAACGAGACAAAACAAGAAACACTACAGGAATTCGGCCGCGGCGAAAACGACACGGGATCGCCGGAGGTTCAAGTAGCGCTCTTGACGAAGAATATACAGAGCGTTCAGGAACACCTGGAAGTTCATAAAGGCGACAACCATTCCCGACGGGGTCTACAGAACATGGTAGCGCAGCGGCGGAAACTGCTGGATTATCTGCGATCAAAAGATCTTGACAGATACGCAAAACTTATCGCTAAGCTTGGCATTCGCCGTTAATCACAATACAAGGAACACAATTTGAAACCTTCAAAGGTCGAGTTTGAACTCGGCAATCATAAAGTTACTCTTGAGACTGGTCGGATCGCGCGTCAGGCGACCGCCGCCGTTATGGCACATATGGACGACAATTCGGTGCTCTGCACCGTTGTGGCTGCACCGGAACCACGTGAAGGAGTTAGTTTTTTTCCACTAACGGTAGATTACCAAGAACGTACGTACGCCGCAGGGAAAATTCCTGGAGGATTTTTTCGGCGAGAAGGTCGTCCGACAGAAAAAGAAACTCTCACGAGTAGGCTCATTGACAGACCGATACGACCGCTATTTCATGATGGCTTTCAAAACGAAGTACATGTGATTGCTACCGTGATGTCTGTAGACCGAGATGTCGATCCTGATGTGATTGCGATGATCGGTACCTCCGCGGCATTGACACTATCCGGGGTTCCATTTAGTGGTCCTATCGGCGCAAATCGAGTGGGATTTATCGACAATCTCTACGTGTTGAATCCTCGTATCTCCGCACAAGCGAAGTCCAGACTCAACATGATCGTCGCAGGGACAGAGAATGCAGTGCTCATGGTCGAGAGTGAAGCACACGAACTCTCCGAAGACCAGATGCTAGGAGCTGTGTTGTTTGCTCACCAAGAGATGCAGATACAAATTCAAGCAATCAATCAGTTAGTTGATGCAGTAGGAAACGAAAAGTGGGTCTACGCTCCACCGGTCGAAAACAAAGAACTCGTGGATGCAGTCACAAAGCAGATCGGGAACGGGTTGCACGAAGCCTACCAAATCACGACGAAGGCGGAGCGTCGAGATCAACTAAAGTCTTTAGAGCAAAGTGTCGTGGAAACCTTAACTGAAGAAGACGAGACGATTGATCCGTCAGAAGTGAGTTCGATCATTCAGTCAATGGGTAAGAAACTGGTTCGGCAACGTGTTCTTGACGGTCAACCGAGGATCGACGGTCGGCGACACGATGAAGTTCGAGATCTCGATATTGATGTAGGAATTTTGAAAAGAACCCATGGTTCGGCTTTGTTCCAACGGGGTGAGACGCAAGCAATTGTTACTGTTACTTTGGGTACAACTCGAGATGCCGCATTGATCGAATCTCTTAGTGGAGAGTCCACAGACCAGTTCATGTTGCATTACAACTTTCCCCCATACTGCGTAGGTGAAGTTGGCAGATTATTGGGACCTCGTCGCAGAGAAGTCGGTCATGGCCGTTTAGCGCGACGATCGCTGGAGTATCTCATACCCGACAACGACAAGTTTCCTTACACGATTAGAGTCGTATCGGAAATCACGGAGAGTAACGGGTCAAGTTCGATGGCGTCTGTTTGTGGCGCGTCTCTCGCGTTAATGGATGCAGGGGTAAAGATTCCATCTTCTGTAGCAGGGATTGCAATGGGGTTGATCAAGGAAGACGATAAGTTTGTCGTGCTAACGGACATACTTGGCGACGAGGATCACTTAGGCGACATGGACTTTAAAGTTGCCGGCACTTCGAACGGGGTCACTGCATTGCAAATGGATATCAAAATTGAGGGAATCACTGAGGAAATACTGAGTCAAGCTTTAGCACAAGCACACGATGCAAGAAAACACATTCTGACGCAGATGGACGCTGTGATCGAGAAACCCAGAGAAGCACTCTCAGAATATGCCCCAGCAGTGTTCTCGATACGAATTGATCCTGAAATGATCCGCTTGGTAATTGGTAAGGGTGGCGCGACTATTCGAGGACTACGCGACGAATTTAACGCCGAGTTCGATGTTGAAGACGATGGTGAGATTAGGATCTACTCTGAGAATCGCACAAAAGAAGCGGCTATCCGACAGCGAATTCTTGATCTCACCGAAACCCCGGTTGTGGGCAAGATCTATTCGGGCGAAGTTGCGTCCATTATGAAGTTTGGCGCATTCATAACCATACTCCCGAAACAGGACGGTTTACTACATATTTCTCGTATTAAGCGCGGTCGTGTTGAGAAGGTGAATGACGAACTTTCGGTCGGACAAATCGTTGAAGTGGTGATCACCGAGATTGATGACCGCGGACGAGTGCAGTTGTCGATGGTTGATGTCGAACGTTATCGAGACAAACCACCGAACGTGTAGGGATTTATGAAACTAGTCGATCTCGAACGAGGTTGTTAACCACGCTTGGGTCGGCTAGGGTGGTCGTATCACCCAAGTCTTCTGTGTCATTTGCGGCAATTTTTCGAAGAATTCGCCGCATGATTTTTCCGGATCTCGTTTTCGGGAGACCTGGAGCCCACTGAATTGCATCAGGTCGGGCGATCGGTCCGATTTCGGTTCGCACCAACTGACACAGTTCTTCTTTCAGAGCAGGGACCGGATCGACGCCTGCCATCGGTGTGACGAAAGCATAGATCGACTCGCCTTTGATCGAGTGCGGCGCGCCAACTACGGCAGCTTCTGCGATCTGATCGTGTAATACCAGAGCACTTTCAATCTCTGCCGTACCGAGTCGATGACCGGACACATTGATTACGTCGTCAACCCGACCTGTAATCCAGTAATATCCATCGCGATCACGTCGAGCTCCATCACCCGTAAAGTACTTACCAGGAAATCGACAGTAATAGGTGTCGACCACTCGCTGATGATCGCCATAAACGGTTCGAATCTGCCCTGGCCAAGGCTGCAGCATTACTAGGTTTCCGTACGCTTCATTCTCCTCGAGAATGTTTCCTGCATCATCTACGAGTGCTGGTCTGACACCAAAGAATGGCCGGGAAACGGAACCAGGTTTTAGTACGGTAGCACCCGGGAGAGGAGAAATCATAATGCCACCTGTTTCTGTCTGCCACCAAGTGTCAGCAATAGGGCATCTCCGATCTCCGACTACTCGATGATACCACTCCCATGCTTCAGGATTTATGGGTTCCCCAACCGTGCCCAATAGACGTAGTGACTTACGTGAGGTCTTGGTTACATATTCATCCCCTAGTGCCATGAGTTGTCGGATTGCGGTTGGGGCGGTGTAAAAGATGTTGACTTTGTATTTGTCTACAACTTGCCAGAATCGCGATGCGTCCGGAAAGGTAGGTACACCTTCAAACATCAAGGTTGTGGCTCCGTTAGCGAGAGGTCCATATACGATGTAGGAATGGCCGGTAATCCAGCCAACATCAGCGGTGCACCAGTAAATGTCGTGCTCGTGATAGTCGAAAATATACCGAAACGTCAACGTTGCGTGTAATAGATATCCCGCAGAACTATGTTGGACACCTTTGGGTTTTCCCGTACTGCCCGATGTATACAAGATGAACAGAGGATCTTCCGATTCGACTCGTTCGGGTTCGCAGTCCGCGTTTTGACGAGCGACCAATTCGTGATACCACACGTCGCGAGAATCATCCCACTCGACACTACCACCAGTACGCCTTACCGTTAATACGGTGTGGACATTGGGACAGTCTTGTAGAGCAACATCAGCATTTGCTTTCAGCGGGATGACTTTTCCACCGCGTATACCTTCGTCAGCAGTAATCAAAGTCTGACAATCGGAATCTAAGATTCGGTCACGGAGTGAATTTGATGAAAATCCACCGAATACAACGCTATGAAGCGCACCAATGCGCGCACAGGCTAACATGGCGTACGCCGCCTCCGGAATCATTGGTAGATAGATACAGACTCGATCACCCTTTGATACCCCGCGTTCTCGAAGGGCGTTCGAAAGTCGACAGACTTCGTGATACAACTCACGATAGGTTATGTGTTTGCTGTGTTGGCTATCGTCGCCTTCCCAAATAATCGCGATTTGGTCGGCCCTCGTATCAAGATGTCGGTCAATACAGTTGTAAGAAACATTGAGGATGCCGTCGCGAAACCAGTGAAATCGTCCTTCGGTGAATGATGCCTCAACAACTTGGCTGAAGTCTTGGAACCAATCTATGTTGGCTTCTGCTTGTTCAGCCCAAAATTCCTCAGGCTGTTCGATCGAGCGACGATAGAGTGAATCGTATTCGTCTTTATTGATATGGGCGGATTCGGCTAATTCCGTTGGCACCGAGTACGTTTCTGACACTTATAGGTTCTCCAAAAAGTTGTATTTCGACGAAACTAGATTTTTTTTATTTTATTAAGCAAATCCGCAGTAGTCGCGGGTACATTTTGTGCCTCGCCAAGGTGTAAAAATCCATAGACATCGTCAGCTAATCTCTTTCCCGCTTCGACTCCCCATTGGTCAAAAGAATTTATGTTCCAAAGATGTCCTAAACATGCGACTTTGTGTTCATAGAGTGCGATCAGAGCACCGAGATTAAAAGCATTGAGCTCATTCAATACAAAGATTGTGGATCCATGCCTACCCTCGATATTCTTGAACTGTTGGTCGCCGGACACTTGGTTACCAGCAAACATCACTGTACTTTGTGCTACGGCGTTTGCCAGAATCCAATCATCGACATTAGTGTTGTCGTTCTGCGAACTCGCAGATTGAGTGACAATGATATCGGCACTATATTTCCGTGTCCCCTGATGAAGCAATTGATGGTATGCATGTTGTCCGTCGGTCCCTACGCCACCCCAAACGATCGGACTAGTGTGCCGGTTTATCGGTTCACCGTCTCTGGAAGTGCTTTTACCGTTACTCTCCATTTCGAGTTGCTGTAGGTATGCAGGCAAAAGTTGAAGCCGAGGGTCGTACGGTAGGATTAAGTGCGATTCGGTTTTAAGTACGTTCGTGTTCCAAACAGCGAGTAAAGCCAATTTGATGGCAAGATTTTGTGCGATATCTGTCGTTTCTAGTACGTGGTTATCTATGGAACGCGCGCCAGCAAGCAAGTCTTGGTACACATCTATGCCAAATGCGATAGCGATTGAAAGCCCCATAGCTGACCATATTGAAAAACGACCACCAATTGAACTAGGAACTCGTAACACAGTTTCGTTGTTTGTTATTTGCTCCGGATTGCTAGTCACGTGGATGAAGTGATTTCTAAGATCTCCGTCTGGTGAAACACGTTCGTTCATCCACTGCCGAATAAACTGAGCGTTATCGAGAGTCTCATACGTTCCGTATGACTTGGATGCGATGATGAACAGCGTGGAATCAGGATCTAGAGCATCTAGTATTGCACGACGAGCAGCAGGGTGTGTGTTCGTCAAAAAGTGAACGCGTGGTCCTTGTTTTTGCGTGAGCGCTCGGTAAACCAACTCTGGTCCTAGATGTGATCCACCGATACCAACATTGACAACGTCGGTGAAAGACTTTCCTGAATGCCCATGCAAGCTACCGTCGCGAATCTCTTCTGCAATTTTGAACATTGATTTACGTGATTCGTCAGATGCATGCAATGATCGTTGCTCGACATGTGTCGCCGCTCTCGATTCCGTATTGTTAACTAAATCACCACGGTTCATGCTTAGCAGAAATTGATGAACCCTACTGTTTGCTGCTAATTGATCGAGTGAATTCTGTATGGGTTGATCAACGAGTTGTCGTGACCAGTCGACGAGTAAGTGCTCAACCTGTAAATGGGAATTGGCAAACCGTTTCGTATCAGCGAGTAATCGATTCAGATCTAAATCTGAAATTCGGCGCGAGTGGTTTTCGAGATCTTGCCAGACTTGATTGGTTTTGCTCGGATAAGTCACGCGCTTCCAATGGGTATGTTGTCGATCAGTCTTGCGCGACCAAGGTAAGCAGCGCCGAAGACTCGAAGAGTGTTGTTGTTGTTGCTGGGATGATCGAGCGTGTCAGCATCTCTTACCGCCACGTAGTCAGATCGAAATCCAAGTGCGCTCAATGTGTTCATCGCTTTCTTTTCCTCGGAGGAATAATCTGTGTTCCCAGCTTGAACACTGTCACGTACGGAGCATAGCTGTTGATAGAGTTGTGGCGCTAATCGCCGTTCGTTCTCGCTGAGATACTGATTCCGACTGGACAGTGCGAGGTTGTCATGTGCGCGAACTGTTGGTACTCCAATCGTATCGATTTGAAAGTTGAGATCGAGCACTAGCTTTCGAATGATTGCTAGTTGTTGCCAATCCTTTTCGCCGAAGTAAGCTCTATCGGGTTGAACTAAATTGAAAAGCTTTGTCACTACTGTAGTTACGCCATCGAAGTGGCCAGGACGACTTTCGCCACATAGAGTATTTCCAATTTCGGGAACAACTGTCTTGGTTTGAAGAGCTTGACCCTGTGGATACATGGTTTCTGCGGTAGGACAGAACAAAATCTCTACTTCAAGTGATTCTAAAACATTGCGATCAGCATCAAACGTTTGCGGGTAGGCGTCGAGATCTTCGTTCGTACCAAACTGTAGTGGATTAACGAAGAGGGTGGTTACCACTACATCGCAATCTGTCTTAGCCCTCCGAACTAGTTCTAAATGACCGTCGTGAAGATTACCCATGGTTGGAACCATACCGATCTTAGTGTTTGATCCGTATCTCTTTAGAGTCTCCCGGAGTTCGTAGGGAGACCGAACGACTTTCACGTGATCTCAGTTAAAACTATGCTCGGCACTAGGAAATGATCCAGATCGAACAGCTTCAGCATATGCCATAAACGCCCCGCGAATTCCATCATTACTTTCAGGGAGAAAGTTTTTGACAAACTTTGGCGTTCGAATGGTCGTAGGTGTAATTCCCAACATGTCATGCATAACCATTATTTGGCCGTCCGTATCGGGTCCAGCTCCGATGCCAATAACCGGTATTTGTAGTTGTTCGGTGATAGCTTTTGCCAAAGATACAGGGACGCACTCCAATAGTAACACCGAAGCACCGGAATCCTCTAAGACCCGAGCTTCTTCGAGCATGGTCGAGGCTTGATCAGGGTTTCTGCCTTGTACTCGAAACCCGCCAAGTCTGTTGATCGACTGGGGAGTTAGACCCATGTGCGTGCACACTGGAATCCCTCGCTCAGCGAGTAACCGAGTGCTCTCGGCGAGCCAAGCACCACCCTCCAGTTTAACGATATGAGCTCCCGCCCGCATCAATGCCGCGGCACTTTCTAAGCTCTGGTTGGCTGACGCATAACTCATGAATGGTAGGTCTGCCATAATTAGGCTTCCTCGGTTCCCTCGTCGTACACAATGCATGTGATAAACCATCTCTTCTATGGTCACCGGTAAGGTACTGTCATGCCCTTGTAGAACCATGCCCAGAGAGTCACCCACAAGAAGAACTTCAATTCCGCTGGAGCTAATTAGTTCTGCAAACAGTGCGTCGTAAGCAGTTAAACATGCAAATTTTTGACCTTTTTCTTTGCGTTTAGCAAGTGTTGTGATGGATACAGGAGTGTGGGCAGATTGATTACGCATTGCAAATATTCCAGATGTTGTGTTGCTTATTTACGATGTGGCGGCTACGACTTGTTCACTAGTCTTGCGAGGTCTTCGACGCCGTTTTGATCGACGGTTTCGCGCTGGGGCTACTGCTTTGAGCATCTGCTCTTGTTCTGCCTCAGATACTTCTTGAATTTTAGTCCACCAACTCGCGATTTCTTGACTAGCTTCGCCAAGGCCGGCACGCATACAAAGTAAGTCAAAACCCGCTCGAAAGCGCTTACGAGAAAGGACTTGTTTACCGTTTCGTAGAGGGCGCTGCTCCAGTTTCGCTTGCAAACGCCAAGTCTCGATCACAAAGTCTCGTACATCGGCTCGCAGCGCGATTCTTTGGGATGGTAGCTCCAAAATTTTTTTTGCTGCCAAGATTTCGGCTTCGCGGTCATTGCGAACATTTAGATCACGGTAGTGGTGCCAATAGAAAGCTGCGAGCAGAAATGCGAAGCGTACCGGTTTGCCTTGCTTTACTCGGTGATCCGTGTTTTTTAGAGCAGCTTGGCTTAACGCCTCTCGAGTGTCAACATCCGGAAAGATGTATGACAAAAAATTGTACTTTATGAAGTTGCGACAGAGCGTACGAGCATACCCGTGCAGAAGCATTTTTTCAAGATCGTAGCTCAAGCGGTGCGGCTCTAAATGTTCAAGCAAATCTCTTTGCGAGCGTAGCGATTGTGCAAGGTCTTCAGTTAGTTTCAGATCTAGCTTCGACACAAATCGCACTGCCCTAAGTATGCGGTGACAATCCTCCGAGAATCTTGTCTCAGGATCACCAATGCACCTTAGCTGTCCATTCTTCACGTCTCGGAGACCACCGACGAAATCAAAGATTACATTCTTTTCGATATCTAAGTACAGTGCATTGACAGTGAAATCGCGTAGTCGGTGATCTTGTTTCATAGTTCCAACTTGTTTCGGACTACGTACTACTGAACGTGTGGGAACGGCAGGATCTATGTGATCTTTATTCCACTTTCGATAGGTGGATATTTCAACGACGCCGATTTCACTCTTGACGTGGACAATGCGAAACCTTCGACCGATGATTTGAGCTTGTTTAAAAATTCGTTTAACTTGGAACGGTGTTGCACTCGTTACCACGTCAAAGTCTTTGGGATTAATGTCAAGGAGGAGATCGCGAACACATCCTCCAACAAGTTTTGCGTCATACCCATTGTCGCGTAGCTTTTGCACGATGCGTCTAACCGACTTCGGTATTTGCGCCGTATCGATAAGGTTTTTGTGTCGTTTAAGTTTCGCCAAGGGGCAAGTCTTCCCAGAAGCGGAAAGAATTAATCGTTAGATTGCTGTAAGAGCTGGGAAATTAAGAGTCCGCGCTGACGTGAGTTCTATCGTGAACTCTTGAATCTCCAACGGAGTAGGGCGCACCGACAAGACTTCTCAGGATGCTGAATGAACTCATCGGCGCGCTAAATATTTACTAAGGTGTGAGGTTAGCCAGAGACTCCCTGTTCATCTTCGGTTTCGGAATCTGGTTCTACAAGTGAATCATGCATACCATACCGGTCGACAAGAAATTCTTGCAACGCCGCAGGTCGAATGTCCTTCTCGTAAATACATCCCCGAGAATCAACCAAATAGCCTTTCGGTATCCACCCGACTCCATACTGAACTCCAATGTGTCCAAACCAACCTTCGAGTTCCCCTAGTTGAATCCACGGTAAAGTGTTATCCTCGACACCACCAGCCCAGTCTTCGTGATCATCATCGATGGACACTCCAACGATTTCAAAGTTTTCGTCCGCAAAAGCTGCATAGAGTTTCTTCAAATGCGGAAAATCGTCAACGCAGGGACCGCACCATGAAGCCCAAAAATCTATGAGTACCATGTCATTGTCTCCGAGGACGTTATACAGGGAGACCTCTTCGCCTTCAAGATTGAGTAACGTGAATTCAGGTGCTTTTTGGCCTGGCACAAGTGCTGCATCACTTGCGGCTAGCATAACACGTTTTTCTATACGCTCAATATTCGGGGTAATGTGAATATCGACAAATTTTGCATCAAATTTCTCGCTCAGTGTTTTCCAAGCCGCAAGTTCATCTGCGTTGTCACTGTATGGGGCCATTTTCATTGCGAGATGTTGAGCGATTCGATCGTTGCTTCCTTCAACGACTGCTTGCAACGTTGCGTTACGAACTTCAAGAGCTTGCATCCTTAAGTTGTACCATTCTGGATAGTTACTTTCGTTTACGGGTGGCACCGGTTCTACGTACTTCCCTACCTCAGCATCTTCGCAACCTTCTGCTGGTTCTACGCTTGCAACCGATTCCGTTGATTCTTCTTCGGTATTCTCCTCGACGTTCGTTGCTTCATCTTCTGTTTCTTCCGATTCTGGTGGGTTTCTGTAAAGCTCTAACGCCGTCGTCCATGAATTCACTCGTTTGATGTACTCTTCGTCGTTTTGCCAACTCGCAACCAGTTGTGCGTGATAGCCTTCGCTACTTGTGGTGGTACCAAGTTCCGTAGTTTGGTTACCAAGTTTAGTCACACTGATTTCAGCAAGAGGTTCTAAGATCACGTAAGTCTGACCTGAACTATTACTGTTACCTATCGACAAACTAGCCAGAATGGGTTCGGTGACTTCGCCTTCAATGAGGAACGAGTCATCCTGCACCAATACTGGACCCCATCGCAGTGTTTGACTCTCACCGTTCTCATCAATGGTACTTGCGGTTAGATACACTGTACTGTCGTCCGCAAATTCGTCGCCGAATACGCTCAAGTCTCCGGAAATGGTGAACTTACTTTCTGGGTTTACGACTTGGCTTGCAGTACCAACAAGAATGAGTTGATCGTTGCGAGGACTTAAGTGGTCGAACAGCGTAAAGTGTATGTCGTGGCCTGTTCCGATCACAGTATTGAGCTCCATCGGATCTGCATCTTCTGAAAGCTGCAAGGAAATTGTTACTTCCCTAGCTTCAACAGTTTCGCTTTCAAATTCAAAGCTTCCGGTGAAGGACTCTTCAATCAACGTGACTGATTCAACTTTACCTTCACTATTCGTGGTTTCGTAGGAGATAGTTAATGTTGCATTGGAAAGATCAACGGGTAGGTCTGGTTCTTCCTCCACTGTTGCGTTCACCTCACTCTCGGTGGATTCGGCCTCATCGGTCACAGTTGCTTCGACTTCAGCTACCTCTTCGGAAACTTCTGAATGCATGGAGATAAAATCCCCCGTAATTTTGTAGGGCGTTGGTGCTTTATTCTGTTCGCAGGCAACGAACAGAGTTACGATGCACAGCAATCCTACAGCTTTGAGTGCTGTTTTCATTTGTTGATCTCCTGGAGTTCTTATTTGATAAATTTCTGTCGCGACACTATTCTTCAATGAAGGGGATGTAGCAGATTTTCTACTGACTCCAGCTTGAAATGAGGTCTTGTAGCTTGGTCGAGTCGCCCTGTACATCCTCGTGTTTACGGACTTTTTGAGACGAATAATTGTAATCAGGCTACTCTGTGGTATTAATCTAGAGCCGAACCGGTATGTTTCAATCAGAGTCTTTGTTGTTCGTATACCGAAAACACAAACACTCTCCTCGAGGTGGTCCTAACGGAGTAACCGGCTCACTCTATGAAACCGTGCGCGCACTTCCTCAAATTTAAAACTAAGCAATGTAGCGAGAGAGGATTGCGTTAACCGGGGTATGAGCGAAATTCGCGCGAGCCAATTCAGCCTCGCGCGAATCATTCAATCGTTTGTTCGCGGATTGCGACGCGGTAAATGCGTCAATGCATACCGATGACAGGCAGTATTCTCATTCAGTCATCGGTATGCGGGTAAGAATTTTTAAAAAGTTGCTTAGCTCGAGATCTCTGGTGTTTCTTCGGGTTCTTCTTCCGGTTCCACTAAAGACTCATCCATGCCATAACGATCGACCAGAAAGTCTTTCAACTCGCTAGTGTGAATATTCTTTCGATATATACACCCTTGGGAGTCAATCAAGAAAGTCGAAGGGATGAAGTTGATGCCATAGCTCACTGAAACAGGGCTACCGTTATCCGCATCCTTGAGTTCGCCAAGCTGCACCCAAGGTAGTTGATGATCTTCAACACCGCCGGACCAATCTTCGAGATTGTCGTCGACAGACACACCGACGATTTCAAAGTTTTCGTCAGTATACGCTGCATGAAGTTTCTTCAACTCGGGGAAAGTCGCGATACAAGGACCACACCAAGAAGCCCAGAAGTCAATCAAGACCATGTCCTTCGTTCCGGCCAAGTCGTAAAGCGAGACATCATCACCGTCAAGATTTGCTAGTGTAAATGCGGGAACTTTTTGACCCGGCACCAGTGCTTCGTTGTTTAAGGTGCGAGTATGTACAAGTTCAATTCTCTCCAACTCTGGTGTGATGTAAGTAGCTACAAAGTCCGCATCAAACTTCTCGGCTAGGGCTTGCCACACTGCGATCGCTTCTTCCGCGTTTTCGTACGGACTGAACACACCCATTTGCATAGCGAGCAACTGTGCGTTTGGATCTTTGTGATTCTTTGCGATGTCCTGCAACTTCTCGTTTTGGAAAGCTACTGCTTCCATTCTCAACGTGTACCACTTCGGATATGAGAACTCTGGTGTTTGTGCTACTGGCTCAGCTTCTTCTTCCTCTTGTGCGACCGCGTCCTCGCATCCTTCCGCCGGTTCGACAGCATCAACAAGTTCAACAGCATCAATTTCAGTAGTGTCTTCTGCGTCTACATCGCTGTCTTCTTCATTGTTAACCACGTCTTCCTCGGAGTCAGTTGTGGTTTCATCTTCCGCCTCGTCAGAACTCTCTGAAGGTTCGTTGGGTGCGTTTCGGGATCGCTCCTGCTCTGTAGTTCACGCTTCTACTAGTGCAATGTACTCGTCGCTCTGTTGCCAGCTCTCGATTAATTGTGCGTGGTACCCTTTACCACTCACGGCAGAAAGTTCTTGTGTCTGGTTTCCTAGCTTGGCAACTTTGAGATCGCCCTGGGGTTCCAAAATGATTCGAGCGGTAGCGTTGAAAAAACTACTTTGATTACGGATATACAAAGTAGCCGTCACAGGTCGGTCGACGTCACCGTCAATTTGGAAAGAACCATCCTCAACCAAAACAGGTCCCCATTGTTTTGACTGTCGTTCGCCTTCAGAATTGACAAATGTTGCCCATGCGAATGCTGACATAGTATGGGGGGAGTCGTTTTCTAGAAAACTGAGATCTCCAGTTATGGAAAACTTATTTTCTGCGTTAAGGACTTGATTACTCGACCCAAGTACAAGAAATTCATCTCTTGGACCAGGATGGTCAACATACACGATACGTACATCCGAACCGGAGTCCATAACCGTGTTTATCGTCATAGGATCGCTTTCTTCGGTTACCTTTAGCGAAATCTTAACTTCGGTCGGATCGGAGAAAAGGAAGGGTTGATCGTCGACTTGAAGGAGATGTACGAAGTGTTCGTCGTACGGTCCCTCATAGAGCGATTGGGTTTCCGACTCTCCAGCTGAGTTGGTGGTTTCATACGAAATCGTTAATACTGCTTCGGAAAGATCTACCGGTTCAATTGACGGCGTTTCTTCAGCTACAGCTTCAGTCTTGCTGTCGGGTTCAATTGCTATGAATTCGCCCGAAACAATGCTAAAAGCATCCGGGTGACCTGCATTGCTTATCGCAACCAGTGCGAAGGCAACAAACAGGCTAAGGACTTTTTGAAAATTATTCATGGATCAATTTCCTCGCGAAAATGTTTAGTGATCTGGGTAGCTCAGTAATGAAAGAGCTTGGACCAAGGAGGAGTCACGGAAGCAAGTCACTGTTTTAAAATTGACTTCCCCGTACGTTTTTACCTCCACAACGTAACACTATTTTAATTGATTGTGTTTTTTACACGGCACGAGCTTAGAACGCGTGAAGAGTAGCAACGTCAAATTACGTTGTATGCGTCTTAGCGTAGTCGAAGCACTAAGATCAATTCGAAAGTACCCGTGAATGGTTTCTTCCCACGAGAACTATACACTAACCTACGTTAGATTCGGTAAGGCTCTTCGTTAAACCTCGGTATTTCAGCCACGAGAAGTCAGATACTTGAAGAGATTAACTATATACCTGTTAGCCGGAAACGTCCGGTTCAGCGTCGGTGTCTACTTCCTAGTACGCTAAAGATTCGTCCACGCCGTATCGTTTGAAAAGAAAATCTTTTTGGTCCCAAGGTCGAATATTCTTCGCGTAAATGCATTCTTGACAGTCCAGATGTCCTTTCGCAATCACGTTTGCACTATAACTTACCGCCACTGGACCATCCCACCTTCGCGGAAAAGTGTTTAACGTCAGGAATTGGTGCAGGAAGCCTGTAAACACAGCAACTCGCTCGGCTACCGAGCGTGGAGCAAGAGGGTATGAGATGTTTGAGGGATTAGGAGGAGTACGTAGTGCGCGCAGGTTTTGGCATTTACTACCTACGCGCTCTACGCGTTCACCTGAATCTATAAAGAAGTACCGCCGAGCGATACCTTAGATAGATTAGCTTGATACCTCTTGTGAGTCGTCGGGTTCTACTTCCGGCTCTTCTAACGACTCATCTATGCCATAGCGATCGACGAGGAATTCTTTCAGAGCTGCGGGTCGGATGTTCTTCTTATAAATACAACCCTGTGAATCAACGAGAAATCCCTTCGGAATAGCATTCACGCCATACATCGTAGATACTGGACCTTCCCAACCCTTCACTTCGCCAAGGTTGATCCAAGGCAGTTCGTGTTCGTCAACACCACCGATCCAATCTTCGTCAGTACTGTCGATCGACACACCGACGATTTCAAAGTCTTCGTCTGTGTAAGCAGCGTGGAGTTTCTTGAGCTCGGGAAAGTCTGCGATGCAGGGACCGCACCAAGATGCCCAAAAGTCGATTAAGACCATGTCGTTATCAGCTAATAGACTGTATAACGAGCGGTCTTCACCGTCGTAATCCGCTAATGAAAACTCTGGAACTTTTTGACCCGGTACCAGTGCTGCGTCGTTATTCATGAGCGTCATACTCTGGTTTAGTTGTTCAATTTTTGGGTTTAGATTGGACTCAACAAATTGCTCGTCGAATTCATCAACAAGCGGTTCCAGGGCGGCAAGTTGCGACGCTGGGTCGAAATAACCATACGGACTAAATTCGAGAGCTAAATAACGCGCCATCGGGTCGTCATCGCCTTCAGCAATTTCTTTAAGCTTGTCGTTTTTGAACGCAATGGCTTTTTGCTGTAATCGATAGTACTGTGGAGTTGGGTAGGACGAATCAGGGATTTCACTCTCTTGCGCTACTGCATCTTCACAACCCTCTTCAGGTGTGAGCGTCTCGGCAACATCTTCCGACTCGGAAGAGTCATCGGTCTCGCTCTCTGCTACGTCAGAGTCCTCGTCAGACACTTCAGGTTCAGGTTCCCCAGCCTCCCAGCGAACAAGGAATTGGTCGTATTCAGCAGCATAAGCTTCAATCATAGTAATGTAATTACTGTCTTGTTGCCAACTCTCAACGAGCTTGCTGTGGTATCCACTGCCGCTGGTTACGCTGAGCTGCTGAGTTTGGTCTCCGAGCTGTGAGACGACCAGATCTGTTTGCGGTTCGAGAATAATTTCAGCACTAGTGAAATAATTGTTTCCGTCATTGATATACATTTGTGCCATCAAAGGACCATCAACATCTCCTTGAATCATGAATGAGTCATTCTTTAATAAGACCGGCCCCCAGGACTTAATTCGTCTTTGTCCTTCGTCATTGAAGTACATAGCCCGCATCATCACTGTTGTTCCACTCGAGACGTCGGAACCGAGAAAGCCCAAGTCTCCTGACACGGTAAATCGATCGTCTGGATTCATTACTTGATTTGTCTCTCCCAAGAGTACAAATTCGTCCCGCGGACCAGGTCGGTCTAAATAAGCAAAACGAACATCAGAGTCTGTACCAATTACCGCGTTTATTGTCATGGGATCGCTATCTTCGGTGAGACGCAGCGAAATCTTGACTTCGGTAGGTTCAGCCACTTGAACTACATTCGCAAAGTTTTCTTGGTACTGACCTTCAAACAGCACAACTGTTTCAGCCTCTCCTTCTGCGTTCGTGGTGTCATACGATACGGTAAGCGTTGCTTCCGACAGGTCAACAGGTTCGAGTGCTGGGTCTTCTGTAGGAGTAACTTCTTCGGCTTCAGCCTCGTCGACTTCGGCCTCCGAGTTGTTCTCGGCCTGAGCAGTATCTACTTCTTTCGCCTCTGGTTCTATCGTAATAAGTTCTCCAGTGATTTTGTAAGGCATGGTTGTGCTTGCATGGCTACACAATGCCACGAATGCGAAAATGCACGACAAACCGAGAATCTTCAAAAATTTTTTCATGGATCAATTTCCTCTCAAGAATTAGTGATCTGGGTCGCTCGCTATCTATGAGCGAGTAAGGAGCGAGAACGAATCGAGTGTTTCGATCGTCTATCGAAGAATCTGCAAATTTCGTTCCAACCTCCAACCGGTGAAACTATTTTATTGAATGCGTTGCAGTCTTAAATTTGGTTGGGAACATCGATTGATCCATTCAATCTCTTTCATCAATTCCCAGTCTCCACTCGAGAGCAATTCAGAAATTTGTGTCGTCCAACGTTGTATGAGCACGGATGGAGTGAGATCGATAAACGCTTAGCGATTCTGAAACGACAGCCTTCAAAACAAGATGGGCGACAACGTCACCACCTATCACAAGTCTATCTAAATTCGAGTGCTTATTGGATGAGTACTCAGTGCGGTTGAGCGGATACAAAGAACATGCAACACGCTGGGAGCTCAGCAGTGTTCATCCAATATCTATGCATGCTTGACGCTCAGATTGTCGTTCGTTTGTGCAATACTATTGACCTAGCTGACGTTCTCGTAATTCATCGCGTTCTTTACAGTCGATACACTTAGTCACAATAGGTCTTGCTTCCAAACGACGAATGGGAATCTCACAACCGCAGGCTTCGCAGTATCCGTAGGACCCAGTTTTCAAACAGTCGATGGCGCGATTAATTTTTCGAACTAGTTGGCTTTCTCGATCCCTAGTTCGGAGTTGATTGTGAAAAACCCCTTCGTTGGTTCCCTGATCTAACGGATCTGGAAGATTGCTCGCGTCATTCTCTTGTAGTTGACTCGCTCGGTCAACTTCTTCCGCTAGCAACTTCTCTTTCGCGCGGATGAGAATGTCCATAAAGTGGTCCTGTTGCGCTCCGGACATGAACAAATCTTTATTAGTTAATCGGTAGGGCTTGTAGTAGATTCCTTGAAAACCAATGACATAGTCATCGTTAGCCATATCCACAGCATGACGAGCGCTGGATGATGCTGCGGTTTTTGAAAGGGTTTTACGCGGTTTTCTCTTGACGCGCGGCTTTCTCTTTAATTGTTCCGCAGTGCTCGCTACTCGGTCTATCGGTTTGGTTGCTGTCTTCTTCGGTGTTCTTTTGCTTGATTTGCTAGTGGTTTTCTTTGGTGCCGTATCTGCTATGGCATGTTCAGGCTTTACTCGAACTGGTTCAGAAACTCTCTTCGCTGCGCGCGAACGTTGTTGACTCGGTCGACCGGTTGGTTTCTTCTGAGTCGGCTGTGTTTCAGCTTGGCGACCCGTACTTTGATCCCTGGGGGCTCGACGTCTAGTGGTTGGTTTCTTCGTAGCGCTAAGTGCTGACTGATTTTCAGTATCGATTGTCTTTCTATTTCGCTTACGAGCTGCTGGAGTAAGGGCTTTCTTATCGTCACCACCAGCTAAAATCTGCGACTCCGTAACTTTGGCTTGCGGCTTCGAATTTTCTCGAGTATCTAGACTGGTTGCTACCGCTTGTGTAACTAATTCGGTAGCAGCATCGATGTTAGGGGTACGTCGATGTACAACTCGAGCTCTACGAATAGGATTTCGTTTCTTCGGTAAAGTAGTTTTTAGCTTTTGTTTGTCCCCCGAGGTACCAGACAGTTCAAAGGTACCCAAAATTTTTTCATCCTTTTTAGAAGACTTGCTAGCTGTCATGCTTGGACTCGAAGACCTGAGCGTAGTTTAGATGGTTGACCAAAAAATAAGGCACGGAATTTTACAAATTTATTTTCTATGAAATTTGACGGCGAACTTCAAGAAGGCATCTTCGTACGCCGATACAAGAGATTCTTCGTTGACGTAGCGACACCAGAGGGATTGGAACTAACGGTTCATTGTGCGAATACTGGCGCGATGACTGGTTGTAATACACCAGGTAACCGAATTTGGTACTCATCAAGCTCGAATCCCAGACGCAAGCTGAAGCACTCAATCGAACTAGTCGAAACAGACGAACGACACTTAGTTTGTGTAAACACTGCACGGGCTAATCAACTAGTGGCAGAAATTTTGGAACATAAACTTGTTTATCAGGTTCCAGAGAACGCACAATTTCTACGCGAGATCACAATTCCAGGTGAAAGAGGTCGTTTTGATTTCGGAAATGAGACCACCCTGATCGAAGTGAAAAGTGTGACTTGGGGACACTGTGGCATAGGTCGATTTCCGGATGCCCGTAGTTCGCGAGCAACACGCCACGTACGCGCACTCCAATCGCTAGCTATGCAAGGTTACACCGCGATTCTCTTTTTCGCAGTGTTGCACACCGGCGTAGAAACGGTTACGGTTGCTTCCGAGGTTGATGTCGAATATGCTGAAGCCATGCGGGAAGCACTGAAAAAAAACGTTAGAGTTTTTGCTTACCGATGGAGACTATCCCCTACAGAAATGACTCTAGATCAGGAAATTCCTTTTTACTTTGAGTCGTCGTGAAAGGCTCCCCACAAACCGCGGTACTCAGTTAAGGAATGCAGTCGAGCGCCGATTTGAGTCACTATTTTTGATGCCGCGAAATTTGCAAACTGAGCACAAAGATAGTTGTCCCATTCGTTGATCACACCGGTCAGATAAGCCCCAGCGAACATATCCCCAGCACCATTTGAGTCGAGAGGAGACTGTGGAAACCCCTTGACTCGCATGGGAGATTGGTTCCGTTCGATAACGATACAGCCAGTTTCTGAGAGAGTGATCACACAAAGCCGTGCTATCGACAGCATAGGTCCGTAGGTCGCTTCAACTTTGTCGACATTGCACCAAGCAAGAGCTTCTTCTACATTACAAAACACGAAATCGAGTTCTGGCTCGACGATATACTCAAGCGCACTTTTGAAGTTTTGTACTATAGACACGTCCGCGAGTGTCATGCAAGTTCGTACTCCAGCGTCGCGAGCGTGGTTGATCACGGTTCTTGCAGCGTCTCGGCCGGCGCGCGAACTCGCA
This sequence comes from Gammaproteobacteria bacterium, assembly GCA_009840305.1. Classification (GTDB taxonomy): domain Bacteria; phylum Pseudomonadota; class Gammaproteobacteria; order Pseudomonadales; family Azotimanducaceae; genus Bin55. The sequence goes on from VXNY01000023.1 coordinate 147,939, forward strand.
AGATAACCTTCCACGTAGACGAGTTCCGCGTTTTGGATAGTCGGAATCGGTAGTTCGCTCAATTCAAACGAGTCCGCGATACCGATGCTAGTATTCATACTGCGCTCCCCATCCGGCGTAATAAAAATTAAACACTGTCCAGAGTCCCCCCGTGCAGTCGTTCGTGGAGGTAGAGTGTCGATACCGGCGTCGGTGAATTCGTTAATGAACGCCATCCCGATATTGTCGTCCGCGACCACTCCAGCGAAAAAGTTTCGACAGCCAAATCCTTGAGCAGCATAGATGGCGTTTGCTACTGAGCCTCCGGCGCTCACATCATCTGGCATCCCATCTACCGAGTTGATTAGCGCGCTTCTTCGGGCAGAGTCAATCAGAGTCATGCGCCCCTTCAAAACGTTGTTGTGAGTGAGAAATTCTTCTGAAACTTGATATTCGGTGTCAAGTAAGGCGTTGCCAATGCCAAAGAGTTGGTAGTCTTTGGTCACAACCGTTTCAACACATCGTCGAATGCCGCCAAAGTTTTGTCTATCTCCAATGTTGTGTGACTTCCACTGACGAACGCACACTCATACGCAGACGGCGCAAAGTAGATTCCTTGGCGAAGCATTTCGTGAAAAAACTTTGCGTATCTGGCGGAATCACACTGTTCGACATGGTGGTAGTTTGAAACTTTTGACTGCGATGTAAAGTAAAAACTGAACATCCCGCACACCGAATTGATACATAGATCGATATTGTGTTTCTTCGCTACATCGCGAATCCCGTTCGTGAAATAACCGGTTAGTTCGTCGAGCTTGTCGTAAAAGTCTGTATCGAGCGAATTTAGTAATGCGAATCCCCCAGCCATAGCAAGCGGATTGCCCGATAGTGTTCCGGACTGATAGATTGGTCCGATGGGCGCGAGTTGATCCATGAGTTCTGCCGAGCCACCAAACGCACCAACGGGTAAGCCGCCACCAACGACTTTACCCAGCGTAGTCAGGTCTGGCGAAACTTCGAACATTTCTTGCGCACCACCGAGAGCAACTCGGAAACCTGTCATGACCTCATCGAAAATTAGTAAACTCCCGTGTTGAGTTGTTTGTGTTCTCAGTTCTTCCAGAAAACCCTCGACAGGTGGGATGCATCCCATATTGCCGGCTATCGGTTCCACGATCACCGCGGCGATCTCACTTCCAAATTGTGTAAACACATCTTGGACAGCCTCGATGTCGTTATAGGGCAGAGACAGCGTTTGTTGAGCGAGTGCTCTGGGTACTCCCGGAGAATCGGGTAGTCCTAGAGTTAAGACTCCGGAACCTGCTTGGACCAGTAACGAGTCTGCGTGTCCATGGAAGCAACCGGTGAACTTCACTATTCGATCGCGATTGGTAATCCCACGTGCCAACCGAATTACCGACATTGTTGCTTCAGTGCCTGAGTTTACCATGCGGATCTTCTCTAATGACGGAACACTAGAAACTAGTAGGTTTGCCAACTCTAACTCAATCAAACAAGGTGCGCCAAAGCTGGTAGCTCGTTGCGCTTGTGTCGTCACAGCTTGCACTACAGGAGCAAAGCTATAACCCTGTAACTTCGGCCCCCACGACGCAACATAATCGATGTATTTGTTCCCGTCGAGATCGAACAGGAATGGACCCTGTCCTGATTCAAAGAAAACTGGTGTACCCCCAACACCTTTAAATGCCCGTACAGGTGAATTCACTCCACCAGGGATCAATTGCAAGGCTCGCTGATATGCTTCAGCAGATCGTTTATGCATCGGTTATTCCAATCAGAATTGGCATGAGAGTCTTGGTCAAAGAGGCTTGATGGTGACCAAAATTAGTATTAACACTAGAACTACGGAAGGGACTTCATTGAACCTTCGATAAAAGGTATGGGAACGGGCGTTTTGATTACTCGCAAACTGTTTGCGAAAGCGCGAACACATTCCTTGATACCCAAACAAAAATATCACTAGGGAAACTTTCATCCAATACCAAACTTCAGTTACGTACACCTCCCAAGCTAGAGAGGACAGCAAAACTCCCAACACGAGCGTGAGTAAAGAAGAAGGTAACAGAATTCCAAAGTACAAACGGCGTTCCATCACTTCGAATCGAGATAAGCTTGTAGAGTCGGTAGTCTCGGCGTGGTACACGAACAATCGTGGAAGGTAAAACAAAGCCGCAAACCACGTGACTATAAACGTGAGATGGAGCACCTTCAACCAAAGGTACAAGTTACTCAATTTAGAACCACTTGATAAACATTTGACGCGTACATATTAAGAAACGACGAGTTTTGGAGCTGTTGTGTTTGGCGGTTTAGCGCAAGGTATGTCGTTGCGTGAGTGGTGCACCAGTGCAGCTGAAGACTAAATGAATTCACAACATACAGACGTTTTCGGTAGAGCACACGTTTTGTAGAGACATCACTCCACTTATTGGAAATTTCCAAGTTCGCGAAACTATTCCCAAATATAATCGTTATCTATGACAGCTACAGCTACTGACATTCAATTCTCTTCTCGCGCCGCCGCTAAGGTAGCCGAATTGATTCACGAGGAAGGAATTCCTGAGTTGCATCTTCGTGTTTTTGTCACGGGTGGTGGATGTAGCGGCTTTTCTTATGGCTTTACTTTCGATGAAAGTGTCGAGGTGGACGACTCGGTGGTTGTTCAAGATGGCATCAAAATGATCGTTGATTCAATGAGCTATCCGTATCTGGTAGGCTCGCAGATCGACTACAAAGAAGATCTTCTAGGATCGCAATTTGTCGTAACCAATCCAAATGCCACGAACACGTGTGGATGCGGTAACTCTTTCACCATTTAGCCTACGCGGGATATAAACAACCTAGAATTTTTTCGCGCTTCGCACCTGTAACAGTAGGAATATTTCCTGCTTCTCCAATTACAAACAAATGTGCTAGGAAAGCGAACGTCACGGCTTCCACAGCGTCTCCATTAATACCCAGCATGTCGCTCGTTTGGAGAACATGGTCAGGCAAGTGATGCTCGATCCGATCCATTAGGAGCTTGTTCAGTCTCCCGCCACCACAAACAATGACTTCTCCTGAATTGCAGCACCATTTCCGGATTGCTGTGCTAAGTGAAGTGGCAGTAAACTCAGTAAGAGTTGCTAGTGTATCTTCGGGATTCGGGTTCACACCGCTGGACTGAATATTGTCATGTATGTACTCGAGATTGAAGTGTTCTCTGCCAGTACTCTTTGGGGGCGCAACTTCGAACCAAGGATCGGTTAAGAGGTGAGTGAGTAGCTCTTTAACTATTGAGCCTGAACTAGCAAGGTCTCCATTGTTGTCGTAGCTACATTCAAAGTAGTTTTGTGTCCAAGTATCTAGTAACGTATTTCCAGGACCTGTGTCGAATCCGACAATCGGATTTGAACTCGTCATCGGAAGATACGTGACATTAGAGATTCCTCCAATATTAACAACGATTCGGTTAACGTGCTCAGAGCGAAAAACACGATCGTGCAAGATAGGTACTAGTGGAGCTCCTTGACCACCTACAGCAATATCTGCAGCGCGAAAATCAGCAATAGTATCAACGCCCGATATGGCTGCAATCCGACTCGCATCACCAATTTGGTACGAGTAGCTGAGCTCTCCTTCGGGTGAGTGACTCACCGTTTGACCGTGAGACCCTACCGCTACTATATCTGACGCAGAATAACCCGTGTTTGAAATGAATTGCGCGACCTGCTCGCCGATAAATTTGCCTAGTTCAGCATGAGCATGGCTGAGTTGAACAACATTTTGGATCGGTTTTAACGTGAGATCTAGCAGGTGCGCACGAAGTTCGTCTGGAAAGGGCACCGTGATGTCGTGTTTGATGTCAACGGAATTGGTACTTATCTCGACTAGCGCTAGATCAAGTCCATCAATGCTAGTACCAGATATAGCCCCAACGAAATAGCCCACTCTCGTGAATGGAAGCGAAGTCTTTACCGAGCGGTCTCTGCCGCTTGTAGTCTCTCTTGACTTGACGCAAATGATGCCATCAAGCCAAATACTTCATCGGCATGTCGTTGAAATGGTATCAATTCATCGCCCTTTAACTTCTCGTTCCGTGGGAGGTCTACAGTCTTTGGATTTTTGTGCACACCGTTTACAAGAAACTCGTAGTGTAGGTGTGGTCCTGTCGCGGCACCAGTCATACCAACACTACCGAGACGTTGTCCTTGAACAACTTTTGCACCGACTTTGATCTTTGGATCAATCTTGTGAAGATGTAGATACTTTGTCTGATATGTCGCACCATGTTTCAACACGACATAGTTTCCGTTGAGTCTTTTCTTTCCCGCCTCGGTGACCACGCCGGTACCAGTAGCGTAAACCGGAGTTCCAGTGGGTGCCGCATAATCAATGCCGTTGTGTGGCATGTACCGTTTATAAATCGGATGCAACCGGCGTGGATTGAAGTTCGATGAAACGCGAGTGTACTCCAACGGCGCACGCAGAAATTGACCTTCGGTCGACGTGCCGTCGCGAGTATAGTATTTGATTAATGCTTCTTCGGTGGCTCGATAACGCACGATTTGGTGTGTGGTCTTGCCGCTGTTAAATGTGATCGCCACAATATCGCCGTCGCCAATATACTCACCCTCAATGTAGTTTTCAAAATACAGAATTTCATAAGAGTCACCGGGATGAATATCGTGGTGAAAGTCTAGATCCCATTGCAACAGCTTGGGTAGTTGCCAAAGTGTCAGTTCTTGTTTGATTCCGCTTGCTAATCCTGCGGAAATCACAGATTGCCCTCTTGCAATCTCAACACGATGGAAAGTCTTCTTAGAAATAACTTTCTTTTCTTTGACTTCCGCTGTGAAAGCATCATCGATTCGCGTGAAGACATAGCTCGTCAACCGATCCCTAATGAACTCGAAGAATACTAAGGTGCCATCAACATTTTTCTGAAACTTCAATGTTTGCCCTACGTCGAGATATTGGTCTCCCCATTCCTCAGGGCAAACCTTCTGGATCGCGAGCAAATCTTCCTGAGGGACTTTGACCCTTTGAAAAATCGAGCTTAGAGAATCACCTCTTTTCACTTTGACTTTGAAGTACGGATCCGTCGCCGTTGGCGAGTCTCCTTCAATAATAGATTCAGTGGATGCGGTCTCGAGCGATGCAATTCCCTCGTCAAGTTTGAGAAACAATTCATCCGAATCGTTTATCGGTAACGCGGCTAAGTTCCCTGAATTCAGTGTGCTTAAGACGGTGGGTTTGTTGGAGAGAACTATGAGGACGAACACAAATGCTCCAATTCCTATGGAGCACGTTAAAAGACTTCGAAACGAAAATTTACGCATTGTCTGAATCCTCTAGCTGCAACCTCGTTCCGATTGCCGCTTGATACTTCCTGTATTCTTGTAGGTGCATCTCCGCCGCGTAGAACGATAGATCAACAAGCCAGCAGTCGAACTCCCGACCGCTCAAGTCATTCACAACGATCGAATTTCATCATCCTAGTTGACACAAGGAAAGAAGGTCTCTGTTGGAACGAAAGGAAATCGATTATAAGAAGTTTGACGACAATTATGTCCAAGATGAGATACTTTTAGCTGTTTTAACGAGAATTTTCAAGAAAACACGATCAGAACAAGGTTTTTGTGCATTTACTCGTCATAGTTCACCTGGATTTGGCTTTGTAGCTCAAATCTATAATTTAGCGCGGAATTAACCACACTTAAAGATACTTTCATTCCTGTTCCTTCGGCACTTCTTGTAGAAGAAGCCGTCAACCGAACTGTGCGACACATCCTATCTTATGACAGCTAATTCAGTTCTTAAAGACTTACATGAGCGTGAACAAATTGCGCAGACATCGGATTTGAATGCCTTGGACGATCATCTAAGAACGGCACCTCGGGTTGTATATTCCGGATTTGATCCTACCGCACCAAGTTTGCACATTGGAAATTTAGTTCCACTACTTGCTTTAAAGAGATTTCAAGAACACGGACATCGTCCTATTGTTCTCATTGGTGGTGCGACCGGGTTGATAGGCGATCCGTCCGGAAAAGAAACCGAACGTGCGTTGAATACCCCTGAACGCGTTGCAGAATGGGTTGCTCTATGCAAAGAACAAGTCTGTAAGTACTTCTCTGATTCTGGATCTAATGCACTTACAGTAGTTGACAATCTCGAATGGTCGTCGGAATTCAAACTCATCGACTTTTTGCGCGATGTCGGGAAACACTTTTCGGTAAATGCGATGGTGCAGCGAGATAGCGTTCGAACCCGTCTTGAGCGTGCAGGCGCAGGAATTTCATATACCGAGTTTAGCTATATGTTGTTGCAAGCCAACGACTATCTTGAACTCGCACGTCGATACGACTGCTCGGTGCAGGTTGGAGGTTCGGATCAATGGGGAAACATAGTGAGTGGTGCTGATTTAGTGCGGCGCGCTTTGCAACGACAGGCTTATGCAATAACGTTGAAGCTATTAACAAAAACTGACGGTAGCAAATTTGGCAAAACGGCTAGTGGTACGGTGTGGCTTGATTCAGAGTTAACTTCACCTTACAGTTTTTACCAGTATTGGTTCAATGTTGCTGATTCCGAAATAAGCAATGCCATACACACTTTTAGCTCGAAGTCCGCACCCGAGCGAACGGAGTTGATTACACAATCTTTGGAGCGGCCGGAGTCTCGACTTGCACAGAAATCTCTCGCTCAGGAATTGACCTATCTGGTACATGGAGAATCGGGTTTGCAGGCAGCACAACGCATCACTGACGCATTGTTTGGTGGTAGCATTGCCGAACTTACGGTGACGGATCTGGGACAATTGTGGCAAGATGGCTTAGCTCGAACTGAGCTAGCGGAGAAGACTCCGTTGACGGTCGCGTTGTGCAATACGGAGCTCGCGCATTCTCGTAGCGCGGCCAGAAGGTTACTTGATTCTGGTGGTGTTTCCGTTAACGGCGCGCCGGTCGCCGATGTTAACTTTGAGCTACAACGCACCGACGCGCTGTACGGCGAGTTTCACTTGTTACGACGAGGACGCAAGTCTTGGGGTGTCGCGCGACATCTCTCCTAGGTTCAGAGAATTGAGAATTTTGATAAATTCAAAAAAAGTTTGCAATTCCATCGATTTTCTGTCATCCCATCCCTTATAATTCTCCTCCCTTTGTCGTAAATCGGCGGGGATTTGCGCGCCCGTTGCGTACATCCTTGTGCGGTTGCGACGTGATCTTTAAAAATAAACAAGCCATTCGTGTGGGCGCTCGATAATGAAGCAGAGCCAAGAGCAGACAAAACACCGATGTACCCCGTATCCACGGGATATGTCAACACAGTACTATTAATTGAAGAGTCTGATCATGGCTCAGATTGAACGTTGGCGGCAGGTCTCATACATGCAAGTCGAACGAGGCGCCGGCTTCGGCCGGAACCTAGTGGCGGACGGGTGAGTAACGCGTAGGAATCTACCTAGTAGTGGGGAATAACTCGAGGAAACTCGTGCTAATACCGCATACGACCTAAGGGTGAAAGCGGGGGCTCTTCGGACCTCGCGCTATTAGCGGAGCCTGCGTTGGATTAGCTTGTTGGTGGGGTAATAGCCTACCAAGGCAACGATCCATAGCTGGTCTGAGAGGATGATCAGTCACACTGGAACTGAGACACGGTCCAGACTTCTACGGAAGGCAGCAGTAAAGAATATTGCGCAATGGGCGAAAGCCTGACGCAGCCATGCCGCGTGTGTGAAGAAGGCCTTTGGGTTGTAAAGCACTTTCAGTAGTGAGGAAAAGCGAACTGCTAATACCAGTTCGTCATGACATTAGCTACAGAAGAAGCACCGGCTAACTCCGTGCCAGCAGCCGCGGTAATACGGAGGGTGCGAACGTTAATCGGAATTACTGGGCGTAAAGCGCGCGTAGGCGGTATGTTAAGTGGGATGTGAAAGCCCCGGGCTCAACCTGGGAACTGCATTTCAAACTGACAAACTAGAGTGTAGTAGAGGGAGGTGGAATTTCCTGTGGAGCGGTGGAATGCGTAGATATGGGAAGGAACACCAGTGGCGAAGGCGACCTCCTGGACTAACACTGACGCTGAGGTGCGAAAGCGTGGGGAGCAAACAGCGATTAGATACCCTGGTAGTCCACGCTGTAAACGATGAGAACTAGCCGTCGGGCCTTTCGGGGTTTGGTGGCGTAGCTAACGCGCTAAGTTCTCCGCCTGGGGAGTACGGCCGCAAGGTTAAAACTCAAATGAATTGACGGGGGCCCGCACAAGCGGTGGAGCATGTTGTTTAATTCGATGCAACGCGAAAAACCTTACCACCTCTTGACATCCACGGAACTGATCGTAATGAGAAGGTGCCTTCGGGAACCGTGTGACAGGTGTTGCATGGCTGTCGTCAGCTCGTGTCGTGAGATGTTGGGTTAAGTCCC
>VXNY01000029.1 GCA_009840305.1 Gammaproteobacteria bacterium
CTCGAACCCCGAACCCCCAGGTTCGAAGCCTGGTGCTCTATCCAGTTGAGCTACGAGCGCTGAGTTGAAGTAAGCAAAAAATTATAAGTGTGTGAAAAGGTGCAGCAATTCCGGATCTTTGCGAGTTCTCGAGGGAACATGTGTCGAGACCATGTGCTGAGCTTGGCTATCTTGGGTTAAAAATCCCTCAATAAATATTGGCCTCTACCTCTTAAAATATACTTTAGTCCGTCGTCGATCTCCCCGTTAAACAACTCTCTTAAAAGGCAACTCGGAAAGCTTACATGAACTTTGATAGTGTCGAAGCAACCATCGAAGCGGTTGGGCGAGGAGAGTTAGTTATTGTCGTGGACGACGATGATCGTGAGAACGAAGGCGATCTTATTATGGCAGCAGCTAAAGCGACGCCTGAACGGGTCGCGTTCATGGTTCGTCATACGAGCGGGATTCTTTGCACTCCGATAACACTGGAGCAGGCAGAACGATTACAGCTTCAGCCTATGGTTGCACGGAACGATGCACCATTGAGTACCGCATTTACAGTGAGTATAGACTTCAAACATGGTTTGTCGACAGGAATTGCGGCTGAGGAACGCGCAAACACGATTCTTGCCTTAGCAAGTAATAACACACAGGCTTCAGATTTTGTGCGTCCGGGACATGTCTTTCCTCTTGTCGCAATGCGTGGGGGAGTTCTTGTGCGATCTGGACACACTGAAGCAGCTATCGATTTAGCTACTGCTGCTGGCTGCGCGCCAGCTGGATTGCTGGCTGAGATTGTGAACGATGATGGCAGTGTAAAACGTTTGTCCGAACTTATCGAATTCGCACAGGAACATTCATTAAAAATAACATCGATCGCAGAATTGATTGCGTGGCGACAACGTCGTGAGCGTTTGGTAGAACGGATCAATGAATTCACCGTGCACACCAACTTTGGCGAGGCTAAGGCATTCTCCTATCGAACTAGCTTTGAAGAAGCTGAACATTTGGTTCTCAAAGTTGGAAAAGTTGAACCGAACTCAACGGTACTTGTTCGTATCCACCGAGAGCGTTTAGTTGAAGACGTGTTCGGTCCTCAACTCGAACACGACAAGAGACTCATAGATCTCGCATTGGAACGTCTCGTTGCAGAAGGTGGCGGAGTGTTTATTTACCTTCGCGCCGGGTTCGAGGGTGTGCCTTTCGCAAAGTTACATCACACAGCTCGTGCCAGCAGAGAGACCAAGCGAACTCAAGAGTGGTTGGAGATTGGTGTGGGTGCGCAGATCTTAGCTGATCTTGGACTCAAAAAGATCAAGATTCTCGCCGGACGAAAGATTGACTATGTCGGTCTCGAAGGGTTTGGACTCCAAGTACAGGGAACTGAAATCCTGTCTTGAACAATTGAACTTGCTCGAACGAGAAACTCGAGAAATTTGATGCCTGAAAAACCAATAATAGGAATTACCCTTGGTGATCCAGCTGGGATTGGAAGCGAAATCCTAGTCAAAGCATTGCCTGAAGTTCATCAACGTTGTAGACCAGTCTTGTACGGATCTGAGTGGTCTTTGAGAGATGGGTGTAGTATCGCCAGAGTTGATCTAGACGATTTGAATGTCTCGACTTTCGTCGACATTAAGATTCCAAAACCAACAGACTTTGTCTTTGGCAGAGTTTCTGCTACATGTGGAGAAGTAGCAGTTCGAGCGGTTGAATCTGCGGCGGAAGACGTGCTTGAGGGTAAGTTGGATGCGCTGATGACCTGCCCACTTAACAAAGAAGCAATACACTCGGCTGGCTACGAAGACATTGGACATCAGGAAATCTTCGGTCGGCTTTCGAATGCGAAATCCACGGCGACAATGCTGATGACGCCTGGACTTAGGGTTGTGCATTTATCGACCCACTTGTCGATCATCGATGCAGCACGTTCGATTACTTGTGAAGTTGTTTTGGAGAGACTACGCCTTACACGAGAGTGCTTCGAACGGTGGGGACTTTCACCCGTTCGAATTGGTGTGGCTGCTCTGAACCCGCACGGCGGCGAAGGAGGTCTATTGGGGCGGGAAGAGATTGAACAGATTCGTCCCGCGGTCGATAGGGCGGTACAAGAAGGAATTGAAGCTCAGGGACCGTATCCAGCAGATTCAATTTTCAATCGTGCGATTGCTGGGGAATTCGACGTAGTCTTAGCGATGTATCACGACCAAGGACATATTGCAATCAAAGTACACGATCTCCATCAAAGCGTCTCCGCTACTCTCGGGCTACCATTCGTCCGAACGTCGGTTGACCATGGCACCGCGTTCGACATTGCTGGTCGCGGAATCGCTAATCATCGAAGTACGATCGCGGCGATTGACGCAGCAATTACTTTAAGCACCGGTACATTGGGTCGGTGATCGCGCATTCCAATCTCCTACTATAAGGTCATAACGTCTCAATGCGTTGGCTGTCTTTTATCTTTGAGGGTCGTTGTGCCTTCGGTTATGTTGAAGAAGAGAACGTGGTCGCCCTTAGCGCGGTATGTAACTTACCTGATTTAAGGAGTGCGCTTCAAAACGGTTGTCTCGACTTTCTACAACAGGTACTTTGTGATCGAGCACCTCGCATCCCTTTGCAAGCGATCGAATTTCTGCCTCCGATACCAAACCCTTCAAAGGTGTTGTGCGTAGGATTAAACTACTTGGCGCATCAAGAAGAGACAGGTCATGGAGGTGAAGATCAACCCACATTGTTCGTACGATTCGGGGAAGCTCAGATTGGGCACAACGGTACTATGCTCCGGCCGCAGGAATCGAACTCTTTGGACTTTGAGGGTGAAATTGCATTGGTGGTCGGTTCGCCAGGACGTAGGATTCCTAAAGAAGAGAGTTTAGACCACGTATTTGGGTTTAGTTGCTACAACGACGGGAGCGTGCGTGAGTATCAACGTCACACAAGTCAATTCACTGCCGGCAAGAATTTCGCTCAGACTGGTGGCTTCGGACCTTGGATTATGACTACAGAAGAAATCAGCAATCTCGAAGACATGGAGTTGATGACTCACCTCAACGGTGAACTAGTGCAGCATGCTTGGTCGTCGGACATGGTATTTGATTTTCCTTCGATATTAAGCTATTGTTCGATGTTCATTGATTTAGAGCCAGGCGATGTTATCGTCACGGGCACTCCGGGAGGGGTAGGCGCACAACGGAATCCGCCGTTATTCATGGATGAGGGAGACGTTGTGTCGGTAACCGTCCGACCCATTGGTACTCTGACCAATAGGGTGTCGGTGGGCTAGCGTTCTTTACCGACTAGACCGTGTGCTGCTCGATAAATTCCAAAACCTTTGCCGGATGGTCAGCTGCTTTCGGAACGCGTTTCCAATGTTTTACAATCACACCGTTGGGATCAATGATCGCGGTTGAACGAATCACTCCCATTGTTTTTTTGCCGTACATCATTTTCTCTCCATAAGCACCGTACATTTTCATAACGGTACGGTCGGTGTCACACAGCAAAGTGAACGGGAGGTTATATTTTTCGACAAATTTCTGATGTGATTGTGGAGTATCTGGAGATACACCAATGACTTCAGTATTTCGTGCTTTGATTTCCGCCCAAAGATCTCTAAATCCACACGCCTCTTTGGTACAACCGGGTGTGTCATCTCTGGGATAAAAGTATAGGACGACATATCGGCCGCGCAGTTGGTCGAGTGAGACCGTGTTTCCGGAGGTGTCGACGAGTGAAAAATTTGGGCCGATTTGACCTTCGTTTACAGACATAACAAGTTAAAATCCTCTAATAATGATACAGAGTATACAGAATCGATTTACAACACTTTTTTGATGGAAATTACAGGTCCTGAAATTTAGAATTGTGAGCAGGTAAATCAACCGAGTGAGCGACTTGAATGAGTTTGGAAACACCTAAAACACCCCGTCGAACCTTATTCACACTAGTGGGTACCGCGATCGTTTGTTCACTGATGTTGGTTGGTTTAGTGTCGAGTTGCATGTCGTTACGACAACCGAGTAATACCGCCGATCTCTGCACGATATTTGCTGAGAAGAGTTATTGGTATCGACATGCGGTAAACGCGGAAAAACAGTGGAACATCGATAAGACAATACTCATGGCAGTCATCAAGCAGGAGTCCAGTTTTGTTCGGTCAGCGCGACCACCTCGAACGCGGATTCTTGGTATTATTCCATGGAAACGGCCAACCACGGCCTATGGCTACGCGCAGGCGATTGACGAAACTTGGAACGACTACAAAGAACGCAATAAACGACCGCACGCGAATCGTACAAACTTTAGAGATGCGATCGATTTTGTGGGCTGGTATTTGGACATGGCGGCAACGACTGCAAACGTGGCTCGCGACGACCCAAAAAATCTATATCTGACCTACCACGAAGGCATAACCGGATATCTTGAAGGGAATTGGAGAAACAAGAAGAAAGTGTTGGTGGCTGCGACTAAGGTCAAAGACACCTCCGAAGTTTACGAAACGCAATTAGAAGACTGCGACCGTGGTCCCGCGCGTCGTCGGTGACGCTTCTGAATCGATTAGACTAATTGTCGGTTTGGTATTGCACTTTGTAGACTTTTCCCGCACCGTCATCGGAAATTAACAACGAACCATCGTTTGCGACTAGTACATCATTTGGTCGGCCACTTACGTCTTCCCCTTCCAACCAGATGTCAATGAACGGTTTGTAGGTGGGTTTATCATTGTCAAAGATTACCACGCTCACGCGGTAGCCGACCTTGGACGACCGATTCCAAGAACCATGTTCGGCGATAAATAGTGCGTTCTTGTACTTGTCCGGAAACTGACTCCCAGTGTAAAACGCGATACCCAAAGCGGCTGAATGTGCTTGGATATTAACTACAGGTTTAACGTATTCGAAATCTTCTGGTTGTTGTTCTCCATAAGTGGGATCTTCATAGTCATCTCCATGTATGAAAGGATATCCGTAGTGGCTACCTGGTTTGTCGACAACGTTTATTTCTTCGGGGGGCACGTCATCACCGAGCCAATCACCACCGTTGTCAGAAAACCACAACTTTTCGGTAAGAGGGTGCCACGCACTTCCAACGCTGTTGCGAACACCGTGTGCATACACTTCCCACTCTCCACTTTCTGGTGCCATTTTTACAATCGTTGCAAACACTTCTTCTTCACGAAGACAGATGTTGCAGGGCGCGCCGACATTGAAATAGAGATTGTCCTCTGGTCCAACTGACAAATATTTCCATCCGTGATGGGTCTCGGTTGGCAGGTCGTCCGAAACAACTATCGGACTTGGCGACTCCTTGTAGTTGTCTTCGATGTCTTCAAATTTAAGAATCCGATTGTGGGCAGCTACATATAGGTCGCCATCAAGTAACGCTAAACCGGTCGGCAATCTTAGACCCGACGCTACGACTATTGGCTCATCGGGATTTTCCGGATCGACAGCGTAAACCCGCGACCGCATTGATCCAACAAACAATGTCCCAGACTCAGTTAGTGCCATTTGACGTGCACTAGGTATTGATGCATACGTCGTCAATTCAACAACTTCACCTTCGTCGACGGTTACCGACACAGTTTCTGTGAGTGCTAAATTTGCACTAAACAATAACAGTAAACCGATAGACAGTGCCGTGATGCGCATGTTGTCTCCTCAATAGTCTTGTGGGCGTAGAACTTGGGTTGTGAACGTGAACATTGTAGAGTCCAGCAGAATTTGGAATGAGTAAATCGTGTGAACTAGTATTTACGGGTTACCTCACTCAAGGACGATAATATTGCACGCAACACCGTTAACCACCTTCTGATCGATTTTTCAAGATGCCGCGTACATTGACACCTCAAGTTAAAGACCTCTACGGTGAGTGGTTGCAACAGAACGGTTTTCAATCTCGACCGAGCCAAATCGAAATGATGACGTTTATCGAATCGATCATAAACCAAAGTCGAGCGAAAATTGGAATTGTGGAAGCAGCTACCGGCACCGGGAAAACGGTGGCGTACGCAGCTACCGCGATCCCACTCGCGCGGGAACAACGTAAGAAAGTTGTTGTCGCTACGGCAACTGTAACTCTACAAGAACAAATCGTCCAGCAAGACTTACCATCCCTCAGAAAAGCAACCGAAATAGGATTTACCTATTCTTTAGCGAAAGGTCGTCAACGCTACGTTTGTCCGATGCGTTTGGAGAGAATTGTTCAGCCAGATATTTCTTCAGAGCTACTGCAACGATTAGACGAACATGCTGGTTCGAGTAAACCACCTATTAAACAGTTTGAAGCATTGTTGGACGCGTTTAACAACATGCAATGGGACGGCGATCGAGACAACACGCCGATTAAACTGACGGAGGAGCAATGGTCCCCGATCATCACGGATTCTCAGGGCTGTACGGGGAAGAGTTGTACGTCTTTTAGTCGATGTCCTTACTTTCTCTCTAGACAAAACATTCGAACTGCTGACATTGTCGTTACTAATTACGACCATCTACTACGAAGTCTCCAAGCTGACACGGACATCTATCCACCACTCTGTGATGTTGTCCTAATTTGTGATGAAGCACATCACTTATCTAGCAAGGTAATGACGGCGTTCAGTGCCCGGGTAGCCGTCAACGACTCGCGCGCTTTGATCATGAGGGTTCATGGTTCTTTGGATCGCTTGCAGCGAGGTATCGCTGATCATGATGTGATAGCTCAACTGGTCAGTACATTCAAAGAAACGTATATTGGTCTTCTCGCAAAATTGGAAGAATTGAAAGAATACCTCAAAGACTGTTTTCGCAACGCAAGGGAGACCGAGACGGAGTATCGATTTCCTAACGGAAATCCAAAAAACGAAATCCGCGAAGCAGCGACTCACCTGTCTTTTTTTTATGGTGGTTTAGCAACCACTATTTCGAATGTATCCGCCGAACTAAAAAAAATAGTCGAGAACCAAGATCCAAACAAGATGCCTCAGGGCATTGTTGAGTATCTCAATGAGTTGGGTGGCGTGAGCAATCATTTGAACGAAGCTACCTTGCTCTTTGAAGCATATTCCATTAGTGAGAATAGGAGTGCGTGCGCGCGTTGGGTCACTCGATCTGTGGATGACCTCCATCCAGAGTGGGTACTGCACAACGTACCAATAGAGATCGATAAAATCGTCAATCCATTGATCTGGGATGAAGTCCACGCAGCTATATGTACTTCGGCTACTTTATATGCCGGTGACGAATTTCAACACTTCATCGAATCCACCGGGCTCGGGGAACAGGCACCGATAACACTGCGGATTGACAGTCCATTCGATTTAGCTAAAGCAGTATCGCTACACATTCCCAATATGCAGACTTTGTTGACTTCGCAGGATCAAGCCCGTTTAGCTCATACCAGAGAAGTAATAGGCATGTTGCCCAACATCCTGAAACAGCACAAAAGTGGTCTCGTGCTCTTTGCCGCGAGGAAGACCATGACGGAAGTCTACGAACAACTACCCAAACCGTTACAACGCCACTGCTTGATCCAACAAGGGACGGGTGTTCCTACGCTACTGAAGGAACATCGAACAAGAATAGATCGAGGTGATCGAAGTTATCTGTTTGGAGTCGCGAGTCTGCGCGAAGGTATAGATTTACCGGGAGATTACTGTCGGCACGTGGTTATTGCCAAACTCCCATTTGACGTACCGGACGACCCGATAATCGAATCTAAGCGTGAATTACTTCAGGAAGATGGCGTAGGACGAAATGAATTGTTCATGCTATTACAACTTCCTCCGGTCATTTTGAAACTCAAGCAGGCTTGCGGACGCTTGATTCGCAATGAAGCCGATTATGGTCAAATTACCATCTTGGACATTCGGGTAGTAAAGCGAGGCTACGGAAAACGCATCTTCGATTCCTTGCCGGACTATGGCATCGTCACACAGTATCCACTATCGAAAAGGGATCGAATAGGAAGCTAACCCGTGTCGCCGGACATCGGACAAATCGCTACAGCCTCTGACCGGCGTCCCGGTCATGAAAGTCAAGCGACCAATGAGTCTAGATGTTTGCGGATCGCAACTTGAAATCGCTCGCGTAGAGGTTGCTCGCCATACGCAAGTTTGCACCACTCCTGAATCAAATGTTCTACTCGTTGTTCATCCGACTCTCCACCTCGTGTCAGTCCGTGTTGAAGTCGAGCGACTTGGACCTGCATGCGCTTGCCACTATCCTCGGTGGGTGAAGGAACATCTGCTAGTACTTCCGCGCGCAGTACTAGTTCATGTATTGTGATAGTGCTCTTACTAGCAATGTCAGAACTTCGGTTCTGGAACAGATTTGTTGCTCCCGGTATCGAACTAGTTAGATCATCGCTTACTTGCTTGCCTTCTTGTTCTAAACGAGCTACCTGATCGTCGAGGTTTAGAAGATCGCGTAGCGTCGTTGTCGTTTGTTGTGTTTCCAACAGTGCTGCTTTACGTTTCAGCTCTGCGGCAATGTCTTTGATTTTTTCGTTCAAACGTCCTTGAACACGTTGTGGCAAATCCAACTGTGTCAGTTGATTTCGAACCTGATTGACTAGCGACATGTCGAGCTCTGTTAAAGTCGCATCTTCGGTCAACACCTTTGACTCCAGGTCGGCAACGATTTTTTCACCTTGCTCAATGTTTTCATTAATTTCCGATCGACGCTGCTCGCGTTGGGTCGTACGAAGATCAAAAGCCTCGTTGCAACAATTTCGAAATTCTTCCCAAAGTGGTTGTTCTCTCTGATTTCCCGCAGAACCTATGTCGCGCCAACGTTCTTGCGCTGTCTTTACAAAGTCTATGAGGTCCCCAACCGAGGAGTTCTCATCAGCCAAAGCCGCTTTTACTTCGTCGATCAGTGCTTGTTTTTCTGCTGCGCGCACCGTCCAATTAGCTTCTAAGCGCGACTCCAGTTCCCCGGTAACTTGTCGGAAGCGAGTGTTGATTTTCTTGGCGTATCTCTTGTCGATCGGTATCAGTTTACGCCACTCACTCTGTGCAGTTCGAATGGTCTTATTAACAGCTTTCCAGTCCGCGTGGTCCCAATCGTATTCTTCTAAAAAGGACTCCAAAGACTCGCAAATTGATGTACGTTCCTCGAGATTTTTGGCTCGCACCTCAGCAAGTTTTTGAAACCAGGCTTCGCAAACTTTAAAAGCCGCTGCGGCCGCTCCCTCGTAGCGGGTTTGAAAATCCCGGTCTTCTCTGGATCGCGGTGGTCCCAACTGGTTCCAAGCTTCTCGTAGATCACGAATTCGGTTAAATTGTTCTTGCGGAGCTAGTGGGTTTTCTACTAGCTCTTCGACCTCTTCACAGAGCACCTGTCGCTTTGGTGATTCAGCGAATTGTTGCCAACCAAAAAGTTGCTTAATCTCAGCGGAGATAGGTGCGAGTTGAGTCTTGTATTTTCCCTGTGCCGGACGAGGCAATCGTTGAATCATGGCCGCGATGTTGCGTTCGGCTGATTGTGCGCGCTGGAGTTCACCGCCTTCCAAAAATTTGTTCAAAGAAGCAAAATTACTTTCGATTTGCACCACAATGTCTTGCCGAAGTTGACTGATTCGATCGAGGACAATGTTTGTCAAATGGTTCTCTGCCTCGGCAAGTTTCTTCAAGAACTCCTCAGCTTCTTCATTGGTTGGCCGGGCTCGTAACTTTCGTTGACATTGTTGAACGTCGCGCAAACGCGCCTTAGCCTCTGACTGAATTCTCCAAACATATCTCCAACTTCGAGTTTGAGCATCTGGTTCTTGAAATTTCAGCGGAGAGACTAATTTTGCTATTTCGGTGCGTTCACTGTCTTGATCTTTTATCTTTTTCAGTTCACGCCGTTTCGCGTTCGCTAACTGATAAAACTGGTCTGCGATAGCTTTTGGTGCGGGCTCAATCTTTAGAGCATTCAACCACGCTGTCTCACATTCTTCGATCGAACTTTCGCTCACGGGACTCTCTTTCAAGTGTTTTAGAATCAAGTCAAACTGTGGTCGCTGAGTGGAATCTGTTTGTTCAGCGGTAAGTCGCGCTGGGAAACGTTGTTCTAGCGGTTCAATGGCAATCAATTCACGCTGGAATGTGGTTAACTGCTGATTGAGGGAACGAGCTTGTTGGAGACAGCTGTCCCATTCTTGTTCAATCGCGGTCCGTTGCGCGTCGTAATGGGCGTCTGCCGCGTTGATGCTCTGTGCCGTGCTAATAGCTCGTTCAGCTCGTTCCAATAATTCGTCCCGAGAGCCTTCGAGAGTCTTCAGATCCTGTAATTTATCTCGAACGAGTCGGTTTAAGTTTTTGTCTTTAGCGCGGCTAGATTTTTCAATTTCGACAAGCGTACGCTCGCTATGAATTAAATTGGTCACATCCAATCGCAATGCACGAAGTGGCATACCCACGAGAACTTTAGCTTGATCGGCGGAAGACTCGATTTTGTTCAAATCTGCAAGCACCTGTTGGGGGTCGGCACGCTTGGACAGTCGAAGTGGAAGGATTCTTAAATCGCTGGCTAGATGGTGCTGTTCATCAACTTTTTCTGCGATCTTTGTACGGCAGAAATTGCCTAGTTGGTCATGATCCAAAAACTCAGCGTACAAGTCAACGGAATTTACGCGAGCAAGTGCAGACTTTCGCGTTTCGACATCGGCGTCAGTACGTGCGATTTCTGCGAATTTGTCGCGTGATAGATCTTTCGACCGTTCGACTACCTCTTTACGAACGGTAGGATTTGGATCGTCAACGCTTGGTTTGCGTTTGAACAGATTCTTGAGCATATTGGGGCTTCGCCCCTATCTATTTCTGAATGCTATTTATAGGACAGTGAATTCTAATCTTTCTAAGTTACAGCAGAAGGGATTTTGGAAACAATCGTGCATGAAAATTCGTTTTTTATGTCAAATTATTACAAAGTATTTCGCATAACTGCCTCGAAACACCGGTGTAGCTGGACGGTAGACCGCCCAACAAAGAAAATCTTGTGTCAAACACGCTGTATGAATGCTTGGATTGCGTAATCTAACGGTGCAAGGATTCCCTAGATCAAGTTGTCCTCTTATCGTTCCACCGTTGAACGCAATTCGTGCGCTTCGAATTCGAGCACCGCGCGAACTTGTTGTATATCAACCCCAGGAAACCACTCAACGAAGTCGTCTATAGTAGCACCACCTGCGAGATTTTCATACAGTGCATCCAAAGGAATCCGGGTCCCAGTATATACCCACGTACCGCTGACTCGTTCTGGTCTTCGTTCCACCGCCAGACAAGACTCCCAATCGGTCACCGTCGGTATTTCCTCATCTATGCTCTCAAAATACGGTCATATTCCTAACATCGCAGTCGACTATGCGGGTGTTAGTTGGAGATAGTCCAACTTAGCGCGAACGAGCGCGCCAATGCATCAATGTCTAATTTAGTAGTCGTTGCGGACTACTTGGGACCGAGTTTAGTCCCAGTTCAGCATACTTCGATCTTGATACTGCGTTACACTCGTTTCGAAGAAATTTTCTTCTTTCTTCAAATCCATCATTTCAGCCATCCAGGGGAATGGGTTGGACGCATCACTGTAGTGCTTCGACAACCCAATACTGTTGAGTCGTCTGTTGGCAATATATTTCAGGAATTTAGTCATTTCGCGCGCATTCATCCCAAGAATGCCTCGAGGCATTGTGTCTTCGGCGTAGGCGATTTCTAGCTCCGTTCCTTCGATAATCATATCGGTGGCCAATTGCTGCATTTCATCGTCCCATACGTGCGGATTCTCTGCGACAATCGTATTAATCACGTCGATACCGAAATTGAGATGCATGGATTCATCGCGTAAGATGAACTGAAATTGCTTCGTGGTCCCCGTCATCTTGTTTCGGCGACCCATGGACAGGATCTGAGAAAAACCGCAGTAGAAGAAGATTCCTTCTAACACGCAGTAAAAGGCGATCAAATTCTTTAACAAGATTTTGTCTGTTTCCACAGTTCCGGTTGTGAAATTTGGATCGCACAATTCTTTGGTGTAATTCAACGCCCAAGTAGCTTTGGCTTCTACTGATGGTATCTCATGGTACATGTTGAAGATCTCACCTTCGTCCATGCCGAGAGATTCAATGCAGTACTGGTAAGCGTGCGTGTGAATGGCTTCTTCAAACGCTTGTCGCAAAAGGTATTGCCGGCATTCCGGATTCGTGATCAAGCGATAAATCGCTAGCACCAGATTGTTTGCGACTAGAGAATCCGCGGTTGAGAAAAATCCGAGACTTCGTTTCACTACGCGTCGCTCGTCTTCCGTCAGGCCGTTTGGACTCTTCCAAAGTTCCACGTCATCGTTCATGCTCACTTCTTGCGGCATCCAGTGGTTCGCGCACCCGTTTAGATACTTTTGCCATGCCCACATATATTTGAATGGCACTAACTGGTTCAAGTCCGCACGACAATTGATGATCTTCTTCTGATCAACCGTTACACGATCGTAACTTTCCCCTTGCGGAGGAGCTATTCCTGTTACGTTTCTATGTTGTTCGGTTTGCTTGTTTAGACGCAATCCTTCGTCGTAAGGTTTGAGTTCGGTTACCCACGACTTCGTGGTCGTATCTGAACCCGGTGGTGTTTGTTGTGTAGTTGTGTTTGTTGTTTGCGCGGTCGCGCTGGTTGAGTCAGACTCTGTTGGTTTGGTCGTCACATCCTTGTCTTCGTCCCAAAGCAGTCCCATAATTTACCTCTCCCTAGGTATGTTAAGTTGAGTTCCTTTCAAGGAACCTATTATCAACAATTTCTAACATATCGTCAAAAATTTTGCGAAAAATCGAATCTTTACTGGCATGCCTCGCAATCCGGATCATCGATGTCGCACGCATCTGGAACGGGGGCAGCTGTACCTAAAGCAAACTCTTCTGGCGCGTGTGCTTTACTTGTTGGTGCTTCCGTTGGTGTCGGAGTACTCTCGGCTTGTAATTGGTGCCTTGGAACTGCCGCTAACGCGTGATCTTCTTCAATAGTGGACTTCTCAGAATCCGTCGCTCCAAGGGACCGTAGATAGTAGGTAGTCTTTAGACCGCTCTTCCATGCTTCACGATACATTTGGTCTAATACACGACCGCTGGCTTCGGCCATGTAAAGGTTGAGAGATTGTGATTGGTCGATCCACTTTTGCCGGCGCGCTGCCGCGGCAATGATCCAATGCGGTTCAATTTCAAACGCAGTCTTATAAAGCTCTTGTAAGTTCGCTGGTACCCTTTCCATTTCTTGAACACTGCCGTTCTTCGCCTTCAAGTCTACTGCCATCCACTGATCCCACACCCCAAGCTTCTTCAAGTCTTCAATCAAATACGGGTTCAACACGACAAAATCCCCAGATATGTTCTGTTTTGAGTAAAGATTTTGATACGCGGGTTCGATAGACTGGGTGATGCCAACGATATTTGCAATCGTTGCTGTCGGTGCTATAGCCATGACATTGGAATTGCGCATGCCCTGTTGTTTCACTTTCTCGCGTAATTCATCCCAGTCCAAGGTCGTGTTGAAGTCAAAGGTCGCGAACTCTTCCGAACTCCTTTGTTCCGCTAGCACCTTGAGTGAATCAATAGGCAGGATTCCACGACTCCACAACGAACCCTGATACGTCGAATATACACCCCGTTCAACTACAAGATCGGATGAAGCTTCTATCGCATAATACGAGATGGCTTCCATACTTTCATCAGCAAATTGAATCGCAGATAGACTACCATAAGGAACACGTTTCTTATACAACGCATCCTGAAAGCCCATGAGTCCTAGCCCAATTGGTCGATGTCTTATGTTCGAGTCTCGCGCCGCTCGAACCGCGTAGTAATTAATGTCAATAACGTTGTCCAACATGCGAATAGCGGTACGTACGGTTGATCTTAATTTATCGTGATCAATTTCCCCGTTCTCCGTGATGTGGTTTGCTAGGTTTATCGAACCTAGGTTACAGACGGCAATTTCGTTGTCGGATGTGTTTAGCGTAATTTCGGTGCACAAATTGGAAGAGTGCACGACTCCAACATGTTGTTGTGGTGAGCGTACATTACACGGGTCTTTGAAAGTCATCCACGGATGCCCAGTTTCGTACAGCGATTCCAGCATCTTGCGCCAGAGCGTTTCCGCATTCACCACTCGGAAATTGGAAATTTCACCACTACGTGTTTTTGCCTCCGCAGCTTCGTACGCACTGCGGAAATCGTTCCCGCAAAGATCGTGTAATTCAGGAACGTCCGAAGGGGAAAATAGTGTCCATGGATCCTTTTGCATGACGCGTTCCATAAAGAGGTCTGGAATCCAATTTGCGGTGTTCATGTCGTGCGTTCTGCGACGATCGTCTCCAGTGTTTTTTCTCAGATCGAGGAATTCCTCGATATCCATGTGCCACGTTTCTAAATAAGAACACACTGCTCCTTTTCTCTTGCCGCCTTGATTGACCGCAACAGCAGTGTCGTTAACGATCTTGAGAAACGGTACGACTCCTTGCGATTTACCATTAGTACCTTGAATGTAAGATCCCATTGCCCGTACTCGGGTCCAATCGTTCCCCAAACCACCGGCCCACTTGCTGAGCAACGCGTTATCGCGCATCGAAGAAAAGATACCGTGTAGATCATCAGGTACTGTGGATATGTAGCACGACGACAATTGAGGACGCACTGTACCTGAGTTAAACAGGGTAGGTGTCGAACTCATAAAGTCGAAAGACGACAATTGGTTGTAAAACTCAATCGCTCTGGTTTCTCGATTGGTTTCATTGATTGTTAATCCCATAGCAATCCGCATGAAAAAGATCTGCGGTAGTTCAAATCGGATGCCGTTGGAGTGTAGGAAGTAGCGGTCGTACAGATTTTGAATGCCTAAATAGGAAAATTGCTTGTCGCGTTCAGCAACCAAATGGTCGCCCAGTTTCACGAGGTCAAATTGTGCAAGTTCAGGGGATAAAAAACCAAGCTCGACGGCTTTGTCTATATAGACCGAAAATGTTTCTTTATAGAGTTTCGACAAGTCAGCCGGTAAAGACATAATCGACTGTTCACCGAGCTCAGGGAACAAGAAGGCTGTAGCCTCTCGGCGGAGACGCAGCATGAGCAGTCGCGCCGCCACGTATCCATAATTAGGTTCGTTTTCGATGAGTGTTTTCGCTGCCAGAGTCAACGATTGCAGCACTTCCTCTTCAGTGATCCCATTGAAAGCATCGCTCAGAGTTTGCGAGAACAGTCGTTCGGGGTCTACGTCTTCCAAATCACTACAAACTTGGTCCAGCACGATAGACCAAGACTTTTGTTCTAAAGGCACTTCAACACCGTCAGAACGGACGTAATTGATAGTTGTGTCGGAGAGTTCAAAAGAGTCTACCTGCTCTTGCTTCCGTGCCTGGGCTCGTTCCTCTCGGTAAATTACGTACGCGCGCGCGATCCGTTGGAGGCCGGCCCTCATGAGGGCCAGTTCAACCTGATCTTGAATATCTTCTATGTCGACGGCAGCCCTTTCGGGATTACCTCGATGAATCCGAGAAGTTACACTGTCGGCAAGTTCGTGTATTTGGTCTCGTATTTTTTGTGAACTTGACGAAGCCGGTCCTTCGACTTCGACAAAAGCCTTTGAAATAGCATTGTGAATTTTTGCTTCGTCAAATGCTACGACACTACCGTCGCGTTTGATGACTCGATTAGTTCCTGCTTCGTTCAATTCTCCCACTCTCCTTAGATATCTTCCGTGATTATCCTCTGGGTTTAGCCATTCCCTGGCGACTCCAGTCAGTCCGCTTCTGGGCGATTCCCGTCGCTACCCAACCTAGTTCTTACAAATTTGGTACAAGCAGTAGCGCGCTCTCTAACAAGTCATAATCTTACAAATATTTTCTGACTTTGTGCGTGAAAATGCACCGAAAATTAGAAATTCTTCAAATTTTTTCTACTTGTTAGATTTGAATAAGTGACATTCTACTAACAAATAGATTGGAGGCGATTCGTTCTAAGAATTGTCTCGATAATCGTTCGATTTCATAGAGTGCGCGGGTACGAAGAGTTTGACTCTACTAATCTCGATCAATCTACCAGTGTCCTACCAAATCGCTTTTCCTGGCGTTTTGAACTGTAGAGTAAACTAAATTTCAATTGAATGCTTATCAGACTCCGTTTTCAGTTAATTCTATGGTATCAATGAATAATAATCTATATTACTGAATATTTGTATATTTTGAATATTTACTATTGAAGTAAATTTTTCGTTTTCTATAGCTGGCTAGTGTGTGATCAGCTTTCCCCTTGAGGGGTAGTCTCAAATCTGACCGGTTGTCGTCCATGTTTCTCGTCAAGAGACCTCCGCAATTGATTGGCAAGATTAGCGCGTTCGTGAATACGACCCGTCGAGATTTGAACCAAGATTTTCATTAATATTGGATAATATACATAAATACAGTATTTATTTTACAGAGAAAGCACGTTCTGGCGTAGTTCAAATAAAAGGTGTACACGCTTCGAGAAGTTTTTCGAGACACTTGTCCAACGGCGATCTAGGTATGGCAAAGTTCAATCGAACGAAACCGAGTCCCTGAAATACCACTCCATCGGATAGTCCAAGTCCGAACGATTCAAAGTGTTGTTGTGGACTTGACACGGTTAGTCGTGTCGCGTCTATCCACATGAGATGCGTACCTTCGACGTTTGTCGTTCGCAACAATTGCGAATTTTCAATCGCCTGTTGTAGTAAATCTCGATTCTGACGAAGATAGGAATTCAACTCTTTTAGCCAAGATGATTCATCGCCGTAGGCTGCCGTCGCACCGGCAAACGCTAAAGGTGAGATGGTAGGATGAATTCTTATAGCCTGTGACTTGAAAGCTTGACGAATTGCAGGGTCAGGAATAACCGCTACCGCGGCAGAAGCTCCCGCGACGTTGTAAGTTTTGGTATGTGAAAATAAAGAGATGGTCTTTTCAGCGATCTCGGGGTCCAAACTAGCTATCGGTGTATAAGCTAATTCCTCTTCTAGCACTAGTCCCCAATGCACATCATCAGAAATCAAGATAGTGTCGTTGCGCATACAAGTGTCCGCTAGTTCGATCAATTCTTGTCGGTTGTACACTCGACCCGTTGGGTTTTGTGGATTGGAGAACAGGAATGTTGGGGCGGTCGCCGTAGTACGACGGATATCATCAAAATCCATCTCCCATCGACTATCCACTTGAATTAAAGGAGAAAACACAGGCACTCTGTCCTGTCGTTCCGGTACAGCAAGGAAAGGAGGATACGTCGGTACGGGTATAACACACGGATCTCCACGTTTTCCAATTACCCGAACAGCAATGTCGACACCCGTCATCACCGAATGCATCCAAACTAACCAATCGACATTGATCTGCCAGTTAAACCGTTTTGCCCCCCACTCAACGAAAGTTTCATTCAGATCGTCTGGTACCGACGAGCATCCCAAAATTGGGTGTTCTAGTCTGTTGCGTATTGCTTGAATTATGAACTCTGGCGTTGGATAGTCCATGTCTGCAATCCATAGCGGTAAAACATCAAGATCGCGATACTTATCCCATTTAATGCTGTGCCACGCACGTCGGTCGATAACTGTATCAAAGTCGAAATTCAATGTTGCTGCTCCTAATCGGTGAAATGGAAAGTTGAAAAATTGAGGTTAGCGTGTCATCAAATCGTGGTTTTCGATGCACTCTGTTCGAATTAGTCGATGATCCGGACTATGACCGAACGAAAATATGTTATCGAGGGTTGCTCGGCCAGAGTCTTTCTCTTGGTAAATTGAGCACGATACTCAGATTACAATACTCCTTCAATTAAATAGAGATGAGATACTGGAATGACCGAAGATGTTGCTAATGCAATTAAAGAGCAAATCGCGAATAATCCAATTTTGTTATATATGAAAGGCTCGCCCCATGCTCCACAGTGTGGTTTTTCAGCACGGACCGTGCAGTGTTTGATGGAGTGCAATCAACGTTTCTCATATGTTGATATTCTGAGTAATCCGGCGATCCGTCAAACGTTACCAGCGATCGCAAATTGGCCGACGTTTCCACAGTTGTATGTGAACGGCGAACTGATTGGCGGGTGCGACATCGTGAGCGAAATGCACGCGCAAGGTGAATTACAACCGCTCTTGGAATCTGCGAAGGAAGATCAAAGTTCGCCTTAAGTTACGACGTGAAAGGTAGTATTTAGTCGTTAGTGTTAAGGTTTATCCAATCGGGATTGAAATCATAATCATTTACGATGGTACAGAATAGCTGAGCGGTAACGGTCGCATCGTATAACGCCGAATGCGCTTTTTTATCGTCGAATTCGATTCCAGCCCGGGCACAGGCCACGGATAGAACCGAGTGCCCGAAATTTACTGCTGCTAGTGAGGCGGTATCGATTACGGTGAAAAGGTGAAATGGATTTTGTCCAATGTCGTTGCGTTGCGCGGCGGCTCTGATGAAGTTGTGGTCGAAATACGCGTTGTGTCCGACTAAATAAGCTCGAGTACAGGAATTTGCTTTTAATCGTTTCCGAATATTTCGAAAGCACTCTCGCAAGCAAGTTTCTTCCAGCTGCGCGCCACGAGCGGGGTCGAACGGATCAATTCCGATCAAATCCAGCGACGAGTCTTCTATACATGTGTCTGGATGCGGTAGAACCGCCCAACGATGGTGTTTACTTGGGTGCAACATATCGTCGCGCCATTCAAGAAAAACGATAGCAATTTCTATGATTGCGTGGTTGAAAGGATCAACCCCACCGGTTTCGAGATCAAGTACAACGGGCAGATAACCGCGAAATCGATCTTTAAACTCCATAGGTCTCTAACTTCTCTATCAAGACATGTTTCGCGTGCGGTCTGTGATTCATGGGTAGATTCGCGCGACGCCTCTCTATCGTTATACGAAACTTCTTATCGATTTGGGCTCATTTTCAGTAAATCGGTGCTTAGGTCTTAGCTCGGCAAAGGTGTCTTGTCCTTGAATTCGCAGAGATCCTCGATTTCGCACAAATAGCATTTAGGTTTTCGCGCGATACAAACGTATCGACCGTGGAGTATTAACCAGTGATGCGCTCCCTTTTTGAATTCATCTGGAATCCACTTGGTTAATCGGTCTTCCACTTCTCTGGGATTCCTTCCTCGAGCAATTTTTGTACGATTTGCAACACGGAAAATGTGAGTGTCGACGGCGATCACAGGATGGTCGAATGCTGTGTTGAGTACGACATTAGCTGTTTTGCGACCCACACCTGGCAGTCGCTCTAGTTCTTCTCGGGTGCTAGGCACTTCTCCATTATGTTCTGTTAGCAGGATCTTGCATGTACTGTGTACGTTCTCTGCTTTTGCGTTGTAGAGTCCGATCGTTTTAATGTACTCCTTCAGTCCGTCAACGCCAAGTGCGAACATTTTGCTCGGGGTAGGTGCAACGGAAAATAACTCTTTCGTTGCTAAGTTGACGCTCACATCGGTCGCTTGAGCTGAGAGGATTACCGCGACTAATAATTGGAATGGAGATATTTAGGAGTTCGATTGTTAAAAAACAATGACTGAGCACCCAATACATTTTTTTTTGTTTTTGCGTTTCGAGCGTCTTGCGGTTTCTATAGCCAAAAATAAAATGCCCCGATCGACGCGAGGCATAAAAGGTAGGTTTATTCAATACGACTTAAGGAGTAGGTAATTCTGCTTCCTCTGCGTACTTTCCCTTGAAATGCACCAAACGCTCTTTCAACGCAATTTGCAAATCTCGTTCGATTGAATTAAACGGTTTCGCATTCTTCAATCTAGAACTCATCTTCAATAAATACGGAGCAGCTTGTTCTTCATATTTGATCATCGCTTCGACTATTTGAATGTGCGGTATTCCGTATTTCCTATGATCTTCTTGTAGTACGGTCACCAAAGCTTCCAGTCCTTCAACGGAGCGAAAGTCACCTAGACTTTTCGCGGCTAAAGCTGAAATCCTTCTTATCGCTTTCTTGTTCAGCAGAATGTCAATTCGAAACGCTTGGTCGTTAGGATTATTAAACTTCCCATGAAATAAAGCTGAAAGTAATGGGAGAGGATTATTGGCATCATTCCAACCACCATCAGGAAATCCTCCACGATAACCACCCAGTGGGAACGGTAGAGCATTCCTGATTATTTCATACACCGCCTCGTCCCCCGGGTATAAATACGAGAGCAACATTGGTAGGTGGATCCAAGCGGGAGATACCGATATAGGACCTGTTCTCGTTTCAAACCTTTCTACTAAGTCGTCACGCATAGTGGGTACTGGCATAGTTTGGCCCGCTTCTTTCCATCCTTCATTCCACATATTCATTAAGGTGTCATAAAGACCCGGAATATCTTGAAGATTTCTATCATCAACAACGGGTTCACCACCTTCTTCTATTCTGAGTTTATATATACCAATAAACATACTCATTGCACCTACGGAACAGAGGACGATTTCAGGATCATCATGTTGCAATCCTTTCGCGATCAAATCATGAATTTCACTGTCTGGTACATCGGTATCAAACATTGCTTCGCGTTCAAGCCAGATGTAGGTTTCAAGTTCAGTGCGTTGTTCAGTCTCGTGCTTTTCTGAACATGCACTACCAGTGAAAAGAACGAACGCCAAGTATAAATAGGTAAATCGCTGTGTTTTCATGTTTTCTCTCCTGTATATTGACCTGTGTTAACTATCGCCACCTTTAGAACTCTCATCCCTTCCCGTAATTACATAATGAGCCCAATGTTGACAATTTCGCTCAAACAAATGATAGTCGTTTCCGGGTCCCCACTTTTCCTCAAAACGACGATGGGCACTGTAATACTCAACCCCCGCTAGCCCTACCAATTGTTGATAGAAATCTAGGGAATAAAAAAATTCTTCCTCGCAATCACTCCGGGTCTCGGTATCTCGCATCTCGGAGTCTACGTACACAATATTCCCAAAGGCATAACTTGTAATTTTCCATATCCATCTTCCTTTATCTTTGAAGGTTGCATAGAAACCACGATTTGTATGGGATGTTTGGTTTTCTCTAGCGGCATCTGAGTAATAAGTTACGTACGCATCTTCGTGGGAAACGTCCCGATGTGGATTCAGTTTGTGCCAACCCTCTGCCATATCAGAAAGCCACTTTGGCCAATCTGCAGTGTAATCAATTTCACACCTGCCCGTCTCAACCCAATTTCCAGAAGCGTACAGGAGCCCGCCGAACATCGCCAGCGTCAGAATTACTACTAGTAAACCTGGAACGAACCGGCTAAGTTTTCCTGAAATTTTCATATTTCAATCTCCAAATATAAATTGCAATTTACCGACAAATTGATATCGAGTCACTTGTTCGTTTAAGGAGAATTAACCCTGCTTTTTTACCCAGACAAGTTAATTATGCTTGACTGTTGTATTCACAGGCAACCTGGCTCTTGGGTGTCCTCAAACAAACGAATGAAAGCGTTTTACTACAGACTTACAGAAATTTAGACAATCCCCACGTTCGTAACGCACCAGTAAATTTCGCACGAACAACAACGAGATACTCACGAACTGAAACGCGATGTGTACGTACAAACGAGTAATCGATCTGAAAACATCCAACGATACCAGTTATTTATTATTCAGACAAAATGAGGTGCTAATTGCAAATTTCATGACTTTGTGCGAAAATGTCGCTACAGAGATAGATTAGCGTTTCGATTTTTTCATTGCCCCCTATCCCTTTTCTGTCCTTATGAAGTCCGCAAGACCGCGCCACGTGGCTTAAACTCGCTAGTGCTCGTTCTGGCTAGCTTGGTAAATCTTCAACCGAGTTAGAGATACTTCCCGACCGCCACGCGTTCCACTCTCGCCCTACGTCAATAGCGCAAGACCATCCGCTCGGACTTCCAAACGTCCGCTAGTGCGATCTCCGGGGTACTTGCACCTCTCGATGTCAATTCACTTGCAAGACCAATGCGACCGGAATTACTGGCATATTCGCCCTTCAACCCCTCGCTCTCAATGCTTGCTAGAAAGAGCTTTGCTATCTGTCGATCGCTGAGCTTGATCACTTAAGAGTTTGGATCCCATCCGTTCCAGCGCAGGTGACGGATCGCTTTCGTCCGATTCCCTTCAACAATCGCACGTCCAACCGCCCCTCTGGGGTTGTCTTGTTGGAGTGCACTTAGACCAGGATAGATCCGTCCTCGATGTTCGCCCTTCCTCGACCCCGCGCCAACGTCGAAACCTGTTCCACTCGCACAGATCACCCCAGCGCGTTCCTGGCGCGATCACCGGTTGAATAAACTGCATTTGATCGGCGCGCACGGGGACAGGGTGCACCTGTTGCGCGACATTTTGAAGCACAATCGCATTTGTTTTATTTCTGTCCGAAAATTGTCCTATTCAGTCGTTGGTGTTGAGATTTGTCCAATCGGGATTGAAATCACAATCATTTACGATGGTACAGAATAGCTGAGCGGTAACTGTCGCATCGTATAACGCCGAATGCGCTTTTTTGTCGTCGAATTCGATTCCAGCCCGGGCACAGGCCACGGATAGAACCGAGTGCCCGAAATTTACTGCTGCTAGTGAGGCGGTATCGATTACGGTGAAAAGGTGAAATGGATTTTGTCCAATGTCGTTGCGTTGCGCGGCGGCTCTGATGAAGTTGTGGTCGAAATACGCGTTGTGTCCGACTAAATAAGCTCGAGTACAGGAATTTGCTTTTAATCGTTTCCGAATATTTCGAAAGCACTCTCGCAAGCAAGTTTCTTCCAGCTGCGCGCCACGAGCGGGGTCGAACGGATCAATTCCGATCAAATCCAGCGACGAGTCTTCTATACATGTGTCTGGATGCGGTAGAACCGCCCAACGATGGTGTTTACTTGGGTGCAACATATCGTCGCGCCATTCAAGAAAAACGATAGCAATTTCTATGATTGCGTGGTTGAAAGGATCAACCCCACCGGTTTCGAGATCAAGTACAACGGGCAGATAACCGCGAAATCGATCTTTAAACTCCATAGGTCTCTAACTTCTCTATCAAGACATGTTTCGCGTGCGGTCTGTGATTCATGGGTAGATTCGCGCGACGCCTCTCTATCGTTATACGAAACTTCTTATCGATTTGGGCTCATTTTCAGTAAATCGGTGCTTAGGTCTTAGCTCGGCAAAGGTGTCTTGTCCTTGAATTCGCAGAGATCCTCGATTTCGCACAAATAGCATTTAGGTTTTCGCGCGATACAAACGTATCGACCGTGGAGTATTAACCAGTGATGCGCTCCCTTTTTGAATTCATCTGGAATCCACTTGGTTAATCGGTCTTCCACTTCTCTGGGATTCCTTCCTCGAGCAATTTTTGTACGATTTGCAACACGGAAAATGTGAGTGTCGACGGCGATCACAGGATGGTCGAATGCTGTGTTGAGTACGACATTAGCTGTTTTGCGACCCACACCTGGCAGTCGCTCTAGTTCTTCTCGGGTGCTAGGCACTTCTCCATTATGTTCTGTTAGCAGGATCTTGCATGTACTGTGTACGTTCTCTGCTTTTGCGTTGTAGAGTCCGATCGTTTTAATGTACTCCTTCAGTCCGTCAACGCCAAGTGCGAACATTTTGCTCGGGGTAGGTGCAACGGAAAATAACTCTTTCGTTGCTAAGTTGACGCTCACATCGGTCGCTTGAGCTGAGAGGATTACCGCGACTAATAATTGGAATGGAGATTGGTGATGGAGTTCGGTGTCAGGGTCACTATCCTTCTCGCGGAAACGCTCGAATATTTGTCTGCGTTTGTCGTGGTTCATTCCAACCGGGCCTAGAACTATTCGATCCCGTGAAATTTTGCCAAGTATTCAAACTTAGCACGAACACGAGCCTCGCGAAATAGTCCATCTTGTGCTTGTTTGGCAGACTCGTCGGATATCGGTACTGGGTTCTGTACCTTTAAGTGCGCCTCAGCGACGCGCTCTAAGGTGACGAACCGTACAACCGCACTGGCTACCGACGCTCCTGCTGTCAGTAATCCATGATTGCGAAGAATAGTGGCATGTTTATGTCCCAAACACTGAGCGATTCGGTTGCCGCCCTCTATTCCTCGAATTTGAACTTCTTCATCATCAAAGAGCGCGCAATCGTCTACGAAGATACACGCTTCTTGCGTGATCGGCAAGATAGGACGAACTTCTGCAGAGAAGGGCGTTCCCCAAGGTGTGTGTGTATGTGCGGCGGAGTTTAGGTCGGCTCGAGCGGTTAAGATTGGACAGTGGATGTTGAACGCTGGCGAATTTACATTTCCTTGTCCAAGCACTGTGTCTCCGGATTGGTTTAACAACACCATATCGTCAACTGTCGCTTGAGTAAAGGGAACTCCATTTCTAAGGAGCCAGAAACACTCTGTGCGCTCCGGATCTCTCGCGCTAATGTGCCCATCTCCCAGGTCGCCCCAGCCTAGAGCTCCGAATATGCGGTAGCTTCGCAATAGGTCAATAAGGACGTCTGATCTACTGAGCGACTCGTTCATAATCCTGTTGTGTATAGTCTGGTTCTTCCTGTAGTTCGTCTGAACGCCCTTGAGGCGAAAATCCCTTCAGATAGTTGATCATAGCTAGTGCAATTCCGATAACAAAAAAAGAACCGACCGGTTGAGTTGCAAACGACGTCAATAAACCAAGCATCTGCCGTATACCACCTAGCACAATGAGTACGAGCGAAAATCCTAAAGCAGTACCGATTGCAGTCACCAACGACGTTTTCACGTCTTTCTTCGATGCTACAGACTCGACATGACCAAGAATCATACAGTTGGTTACGATGATTTGTACGAAAAGGGCGATTTGCTGATACACATCCCACGCATAAGCTTGCATGATCATGTGTGCGATCGTCGTGAATGTTGCAATAACTAGAACAAAGCAGGGCAACCTGATGTTTTCTGGAATTCCCTTCCTGAACAGTGAGATCAAACAGGAAGAGGACACCAAAACAAACGTGCTCGCGACGGCTAAACCCACAGCATTCTTAACGTTATAGCTAACTGCGAGTAGTGGGCAAAGACCTAACAGTTGCGTCGTAGCAACGTTTCGAGTCCACAGACCATCGATAAGTCTCTGAGTAAGCGTCACGGCTTACTGTCCTCGCGTCCGCGTAATGAGTCTTTAACAGCACGAATTACAGCACTGGTGGTAATCGTCGCGCCAGTCACTGCATCAACTTCATGTACTGATTGCTTTTCGAATTGACCGATCCAGTCATTAGGTTTCAATACCTCAGAAAATCCGGGTGTTTCTCCATGACTGAGAACGCGAACACCCAGTATTTCCTCGCCTCGAAACGCAACCACAATTTTCATGGTACCTCCGTATCCTCTAATCTCGGTGTTTACTAACTCAATACCCTGGTCGCGGAGAATCTCTGGATCTGTTGAATCCACTAAACCTGCGAGTATTTGTTTCTCAGCATCGCTTTGGTTTTGTTCAATTCGGTCTGCGGTGAATTGTTGCAACAACGCAAGCAAACAGCCTGCGACAAGTGCTAGTAGTGTGAGCGTGGCGATCGCCTTCATTTGTCTAAGGCTACTTTTTTTGGTTCCAGGAGAGGTAAAAACGCATTCGCCAGCAGGATTGCAAACGCGAATCCATCAGCCCAAGTGCCGAAACATCGAATAAAAAATGCGACGCTTCCAACAAAAAAACCGTACATTATTTGGGGTAATTTTGTCGAAGGCGAGGTGACTGGATCCGTCGCGATAAAGAAAGCCGTTAGCATTGTTCCTCCCGCAAATAGATGAAACCAAGGAGAACCAAAGCTATGCATTGCATCGCCAAGGGGGAAAAAAACAAGTGCGGGAACTGCGATTCCGAGGAGCACGCTCAGTGGGATTAACCAAGGCACGATTCGGAGTAATACAAGATAGAGCCCGCCGACCAAGAACGCCAAATTCATCCATTCAAAATGTTTCGAACCGACTAAACCAAACGCAGGATGATTGACGAGTTGGTCGAGTGATTCCCTCTCATGATGTTTCAAAACATCTAATGCCGTAGCGCCGGTCAATCCATCGAGATAAACTAGCTGCATTGGAAAAGCGATTAGGACCAGAGCATATCCCACCATTGCTGGGTTAAAGAGGTTCTTACCAAGACCTCCGAATAACAGTTTGCCCAGCGTGATTGCACTCACTGACGCGACAATCGGTACCCAGATTGCGACACTGGGAGGTAGACACAACCCAATTAACATACCCGTGACCACTGCACTCCCGTCGCGTAATGTCAGAACTGACCTGGTACCAATCGCTTCAGTGGCAACTGCCACAAGAATCGAGATTAACACCACTAAAAGCATTTTGGGACCTAAGAACCAAGCGCTGACTCCTAGACCCGGGAGCAGTGCAATCACTACGTGGACCATGATCCCTGTAGTTTGGAATTTAGGGCGGTCGGTTACTGCCACTTGTGTTGTTGTTGCATTCGTTCGGAGCGTTTGGCATCGGAACTCATGGCATCTGAGCGCAACCGTTGCTCGCGCGCATCGAAGCGTATTCGAGCCTGTGTTGCTCTCGATATTCGCTCCCGTTCAGTGTCATTTCGCTGGCGTAATGCTCGTACGTGATCGAGGAGATGAATGTTGCTTGGACAAGCTATAACGCATGCTCCACAGTCGTTGCAACGGTTCAACGCGTCCTGCACGTCCAAATTCGGCTTTAGTTGTTCGGCCAACACAAACAGCGACTCTACCGGTAGTTCGCGTGGACACGCTTCGTCACACCAACCGCAATGGATACACGGTAGTGCCCGCACAGATTTGTCGTTGGAAATAGCGTTTACCTTGGCGGTTAATACTTCGTTCGCTCGGGGTCGTTTTCCAGTCGCATAACAGCCGACACGAATGGGATCACGTGATTCCAAAATCTCTTCAACGGGTGTACCGATATCGATCCAACGAGTTTCGTCGTTGACCGTTACCAATCGCTTAGTCAAAGGCTTGCCCGCAATTGCTTCCGCAATCGCAAACAGGGTGTGCACGTTTAAGACTAGACATCCATCAAATGCAGGAAAACTGTTGTCTTTTACTACATGACCTGTAAGAATTTGAATGAGTTCTCGTTCGGCACCGTTTTGAAATGTTGGTTTCAGGTATCGCACAGTTTCGTTGTCGATTAAAAGGCTTTGTGCATCCTGAACGGTTCTTTCGTGGGCTATCGCGACAAAACTCTGTACTGCCGAAAGAATTTTTGCAACTATCCTCAAGCCGGTGAGTACATCATCCAAGTGTCGTTCTAACAATACTTTGTCTGCATTTACGCCGGGATCGGTTTCCATGCCATTCGCGATAACGAAGTTAGGAGGGTGTTTTTGAGCAAGTGCGATTTTTTCGGCGGTGGGAAAGCCCGCGCCTCCCATGCCGACAATTTTTGCTTCAGCGATGCGCTCCAGGAGGGTGTCTGGGGTCGCTTGTTCCCAATTTATTGGTGTAAAACTAGGGTTCAGAGAAGGCATGACTTCGGATCCGATCGACATCGTTTGATTGGACTAGATCGATACAGTCTACTGGACATGGAGGTATACAGAGTTCGCATCCAGTGCAGTGCAGTTCAAGCACAGTGTGAAGATAGTTGGGAGCACCAACAATTGCATCCACAGGACACGCAGCAACACAGAGTCCACAACCGATGCACTCGGATTCTCGAATACGAGCGATGGGAGGGTGTGGGTCGCTTTGAAACTCGTCCTCAATTGAACGGTTTAGGAGCGTACTGAGGGTACTTTGAGTTGTTACGCCGCCGGGTTTACACAGACTGATGCTTTCACCTTGTGCAACAGCTTCGGCATAGGGTAAACAACCAGGATATCCGCACTGAGCACACTGTGTTTGCGGTAGTAACTCGTTGATTCTGGTAATTAGATTGTCAGGTCTTTGTTTACTTCGCAACACACGCTCAGTTAAGACTACCGAGCAAGCGAGTAAAAACGCACTAGAACTGAGCACTAGTGTCGGTATGAGGATTGGCGCGATCACATCATGCCTTTGAATCCGAGAAAACCTAGAGCTAACATGCCAACCGTTATAAACGCAATGGGAGCTCCTCGGAACGCTTTCGGAACACTTTGTTCGTCCAATCGAGCACGTAATCCAGAAAAGAGAACCAACACTACCGTGAAGCCAATAGCGGATCCGATCCCGATAGCTAGGGATTGAATTAGAGACAAATCCGCGACAGTTAGCACTACACCAAGAATCGCACAGTTACTGGTAATCAATGGTAGGTAGATGCCCAGCATTTGATGCAGTAGCTTACTGGTGTATTTGATGTATCGTTCGGTCAGTTGGACTACGCTTGCAATAACAGTGATGAATAGAACGAGTCTAAGAAATTCAATGTTATAAGGTATTAACAAGAAATTGTTAAGAATATTTGTTAATATCGTAGAGATCGTTATTACGAACGTCGTCGCAATACCCATCGGTAGTGCGGTGGCGAGTCGATTCGAGACGCCCATGAAGGGACACAAGCCAAGAAGTTGGACAAGAACGAAATTATTGACGAGGGCAGCGCCCCCTAGGATTGTTACGAGGTCAAACAAGAGTTATGTGGTTAACTAACTTCCATACCAGTGACCGCACCCTCGTCTGGAGACAAGAGGAAGATGTCTTTATCGCCCGGGCCGGCGGCTAGCACCATACCTTCGGAAATGCCAAAACGCATTTTGCGAGGCTTCAAATTCGCTACGACGACGACAAATCGACCGATCAGATCAGCGGGCTCGTATGCAGAACGAATACCTGCAAACACCGTCCGACTCTCCGTTCCTACCTTAAGCTCTAGCTTGAGCAGTTTGTCAGCTCCTTCTACAACGCTGGCATTTTCAATCTGTGCTACTCTGAGATCAACTTTCTGAAACTCGGCCAATTCGATTGTCTCAGAATTGCGTTGTTTATTGTCTGAGTCGTCCGTGCTTGGATCTCTTGACGCGTTAATAATCTTGTCGATCTGCTTTATGTCAATGCGGGACATCAATCGTTTGAATGGAGTTAACTGATGCCCAAGCAATGGTTGCTTTGCATCAATCCACTTGAGTTCACCCACATTGAGATACTGCTCGCTACGAGATACGAGTCCAGGTATGATCGGTTTCAAATAAACGCATAAAGTGCGAAATAGATTGATGGCCATGGTACAAACAGCTTGTACTTCTTGTTCTCGGCCGGAAGTCTTTGCGAGTTCCCATGGCGGGTTATTTGCGATATATTGATTCGCACGATCCGCTAGAGTCATGACTTCCCGTACTACTTTACTAGTCTCGCCTTCTTCGTAGAGGTCTTCAATCAATTGCTGTTTTGCGGCAAACTCTTCATACAGCTCTGGTAACACTAGCTCGGTCGAGAGTATTGAATCGAAGTGTCTTTGTAAGAAATTTGCGCACCGAGACGGGATATTGACAAATTTCCCAATTAAATCTGAATTTACTCGACTCACGAAGTCCTCAAAGCTGACGTCTATGTCCGCCATTGAAGCGTTCAATCGAGCACCATAGTAGTAGCGTAGCGTATCTGGATCTAAGACTTCGCGAAAAGTCGAAGCATTAATGAACGTTCCGCGAGACTTCGACATTTTTTCCCCGTTCACAGTAATCATACCATGAACTCGAACTGACGTGGGAGTACGATATCCAGCGCAATGGAGTACGGCAGGCCAAAACAGAGCGTGAAAGTTTACGATGTCTTTACCAATGAAATGATGAACTTCCGCTTGGCTGTCTTTGTTCCAAAAATCATCGAAATTTATACCAGCTCGGTCACACCAGTTTTGGAAACTAGCCATATATCCCATGGGCGCGTCTAGCCACACGTAAAAGTATTTGTCGTCAGTGTCAGGTATGCGAAAGCCGAAGTAGGGCGCATCGCGACTGATGTCCCAAGCTTTCATTCCTCCGTCCAGCCACTCCTTAAGTTTATTGGTGATTTCGGGTCGTACGGTACCGCTTTCTGTCCACGAACGTAAGAAGTCTTCAAACTTGGGAAGGTTGAAGAAGTAGTGAGTTGACGATCGCAAGACGGGGGTTGCATTTGTGTGCGCCGAGCGTGGATTCTTCAGTTCGGTGGCCGCGTAAGTTGCCCCGCAATTATCACAGTTATCCCCAGGTTGGTCTTCTGCCCCACATCGAGGACAGGTCCCTCTAACATACCGATCTGCTAGAAACAACGCTTTCGTTGGGTCATATAGTTGTTCTACCGTAGCCGTATAAATCGCATCGTTAGCTTTAAGCTTTGTGTAGATTTCGCGGGCGAAATGCTCGTTCTCCGGTGAGTGAGTGGTGTAGTAGTTGTCGTGGCCGATCGCGAACGCATCGAAATCCTCGATGTGTTGTTGACGGAGCTCTTCAACCCACACTTCTGGTGTGACTCCAGCTTCTTCCGCACCAATCATGGTCGCAGTACCGTGAGTGTCTTCAGCGCAGATAAAGTAACATTCGTTTCCTCGGAGCTTTTGAAAGCGCACCCAAATGTCCGTTTGGATGTGCTCGAGCAAGTGACCTAGGTGGATCGCACCGTTTGAGTACGGTAGTGCTGCGGTGACCAGTATTCGTCTCATAACGAGCTTAGAAGCCTTGGAAGTGATAGTTGATTAAGGAAGTAAATCTTGGCACAGGGTTCCAATCTTACAATAGAATCTGCGCCCAACTAATAAATTTTGCATGACCCAAACGATTTCAAACTTTCTAGACCCCATTCTTGATAAGACTTGGGGAGAGTTGCCTACCGCGATCATGTCGAAGTCGATTGACAACAAGACATATATTCGTGCTGAACTGGGTTATCCTGTGGCGGGGATCGAGAAGAAACTTCGCAAGTCTCTTGCTACTTGGCTCGACGATCTTGAATTAAACTTAGAGTTGGAATTTCGCTCCCCGAGAACGTGCAAATTACCTGGAACGAGAAACGTAGTTGCGGTCGCGTCCGGGAAAGGCGGTGTCGGCAAATCTACCATTGCAGTAAACCTAGCACTTGGACTTGAGCGAGCAGGCAGTAAGGTAGGACTTCTTGATGCGGATATTTACGGCCCTAGCCAGGGAGTGATGTTGGGAATTGAACCTGACCGTCGACCCAAAGTACGAGACGAGAAGTATTTCGAGCCAATCAAGGTTTCTGGTATTGAAGTAATGTCGATGAGCATGTTGGTGTCAGATAAAACACCGATGGTGTGGCGCGGACCGATGGCATCAGGCGCATTACAACAGATGCTGACGCAAACTCTGTGGAACGACTTAGACTATCTGATAGTCGATATGCCGCCGGGTACTGGAGATATTCAACTGACGCTCTCTCAGCAGGTCGCTTTGGCCGGGGCGGTTATTGTGACCACGCCACAAGATATCGCGCTCTCTGACGCACGGAAAGGAATTGAAATGTTTACTAAGGTGAATGTACCCATTCTTGGAGTCATCGAAAATATGAGCTATTTCGTTTGCGACCAGTGTGGGAAATCCCACGCAATTTTTGCGACAGAAGGGGGTAGTCGAGTCGCAGAGGAATATGGGACGAAATTACTCGGTCAATTTCCTCTCGATTCTCAGTTACGTGAATACATGGACAATGGTGAGCCGCCTGTTGCTGTCGATCCCGCTAGTACGATTACCGAGTCATTCATCGACTGTGCGCGTGCGGTTGCAGCACAACTCTGGGTGCACGGGCTACACACAGCACCCCCACCAACTATAAAGATGACTTAGAAATGACCATTAAAGCTGACAGTTGGATCCGACGCATGGCTAAAGAACGTGGCATGATCGATCCCTATGAACCGAACCAAGTCCGTACTATCGGGAACAATAGAGTGGTGTCGTGGGGGACTTCGTCGTACGGTTACGACGTACGCTGTGCTCCTCAATTCAAAGTGTTTACCAACATTTTTTCGGCAACTGTAGACCCCAAAGAGTTTGATGAAAGAAGCTTCGTACCTACCGAGGGCGAGACTTGTGTCATTCCTCCAAACTCTTTCGTCCTCGCCAGTACCATAGAGTATTTTCGGATTCCTCGCGACGTGCTGACAATCTGCGTCGGCAAGTCGACCTATGCACGCTGTGGCATCATAGTAAACGTAACGCCGTTAGAACCTGAGTGGGAAGGGCATGTTACTCTTGAGTTTTCAAATACAACTAATCTTCCAGCAAAAATTTATGCGAACGAAGGTGTCGCCCAAATGCTCTTTTTCCAAGCGGACGAGCCATGTGAAATGTCCTACAAGGACCGGAACGGTAAATATCAGGGTCAGGTCGGAGTCACTTTACCGAAGTTGTAGCCCTAGGGCGGGGGCTACTCTCTAGTCAGAATTATCGAATCTGAACGTGGTTTGGCATCGCTGGCGACGACTCGACCGATCTGGTAGACTCGTTCTCCACCTCCCTCCAATTTAGATTTCACCGGAGCTGAATCTTCCGCTCGAGTTGCGATGACAAAACCAATACCACAGTTAAAAGTACGCAACATTTCAATGGGTTCAAGCTGTCCTTTCGCATTAATCCACTTGAAACTCTCGGGTTGTTCCCAAACATTTGGACTGAGTTCGATCGCGAGGTCCTTGGTGAGCATGCGAGGTGGATTTTCGATGAGACCACCACCTGTTATGTGAGCCATACCGGTGGCCGAATCCGCGATACTTAGTACCGCGGGACCGTAAAGACGAGTAGGAGTCAGCATTTCTTCAAGAATCGAGTCGGGTGCTTTGTGTTCTCGCAACAAAGTGCGGATGAGCGAGTAACCATTTGAATGTGGTCCGTCGCTGGCAAGTCCAAGCAGAGTATCTCCAACTTGCACTGTCTTCCGAGCATCTAGTGTTTCTTTTTCGACGACGCCGACACAGAATCCAGCGAGGTCATAAATGTTTGGAGCATATAAGCCCGGTAGTTCTGCCGTCTCGCCGCCTGCCAGTGCGCAACCGACTCGCTTACACGCATCAGCAATACCCGCGATAACTCTTTCAGCGATCGCAATATCCAGTTTTGCGGTTGCAAAGTAGTCTAGAAACAAAAGTGGTTCGGCTCCGTACACTAAGATGTCGTTAACGCACATTGCCACGAGATCTTGTCCGATCACTTCATGTCGATCATGTTCGATCGCTAGCTCCACCTTCGTTCCGACACCATCCGTGCCACAGACTAACACTGGCTGCTGATATTTTGTGGGAAGCGTCGCGAGAGCTGCAAATCCGCCTAGATCTGTCAAGATTTCCGGTCGATTGGTCTGCTTGATCGGTTCTTTGATGCGATTGATTAAGCGGTTAGCTGCATCAATGTCGACCCCGCTCTGCTGATAAGTAATTCCCATAACGCAAATTATCGGGATAAACAGCGCGTGGGTACCATATTTACCAATATATGCATGAATTTCCGTACTCTTAGAGCCTCTCAGTTGACATAGAATGCCCATCTTTCGTCTATCACTAGTGCTGCTTGCGTTCGTGTTTACGATAGACAGTTTGCGCGCTGAACCGGTAGATTGGTTGTACGATGTAAAGATACCAGTAAGCGAGCGAACTCAAGCAGCGGCAGAAAAAGTACTTCCACGATGCATCGAAGTACTGCTAATGCGCTTAACTGGTCTTGCAGATGTTCCAAGAATTCCAGAAGTACAAACAGCGTTTGCGAACTTGAACACCTTTGTGAAACAGTATGAATTTACGAAGCTTCCGGTAAATTCTCCGATAGGGATCGGTGACGCACTAGTCGCTCGATTTAATAGCTCCCTGATTCGAGAACTAGTCAAAGAGGCGAGATTTCCAGTGTGGCCTGCTGACCGACCATCGGTTCTACTTTGGCTGTCCATTCATGAAACGCCTGAATCTGAATTGGTCCGGGATGGGACACCGGTGGCCTTAGCACTTCGAAGGAGGGCTCTAGAACGCGGTATCGAGCTGGTTATTCCCATTCTGGATCTGCAAGAACATACCACAATCACTTCGTCATCTTTGGTAGGTCGATTTTGGTCTGATCTCGCCACAGCATCAACAAGGTATAAAGCAGAGTTCGTAGCCGCAGTCTCTTGCCAGAGAGACTTTTTCGGTCGCTATCAAACCGATATAACCTATTGGTATCAAGGAACGGAGCAATTCGATCATCGCGTCTTAAGAGCACGCGAGGACATACCGGTTAACGTAGTCGATCACATCGTAGATGTTCTCGTTACCAAACATGCTATCGTACGCGAACACGAAGAAATTCATCGTATCGGGGTTATAGATGTTGAAAGTGTAGAGTCTTACGCTGCGGTATTAAAACTGCTGAATGGGTTAGATTTTGTTGATGACTTCGTGCTTGTTTCACTCGACAACGAGGTATTGATTTTTGACGTGTACACACCATCATCTGCGGAGCTTTTCGTGGAACTGGTTGATGCGACAGATTCACTTGAAACGGTAGAACTCGAAGAACCTATAACCGAAAAGAAAATCATGCAGCTATTCTCCTGGGCACCATCGAAGTGATTGATCAGATCCCAAACATTATTTCGGTACTCAGACTCTTTTTAATTGTGCCGGTAGCCTATGGTATCCTGTATAAACACTGGGAGTTTGTGTTGATCATGCTTGTCATCGCCGGTTTAACCGATTTACTCGATGGTTATGTAGCACGTCGCTTCGAATGGACTTCAAGATTCGGGGAGATTGTGGATCCAATTGCCGATAAAGTGACCTTTGGTGGTGCGTGTGTGTTACTTACTTTAGAGGGACTTTGGCCCCTATGGCTACTAACTATCGTCCTAGCTCGAGAAGGCGTGATTCTGGGAGGTGCAGCAGCCTACAAGTTGTTGTATAAGCGTTTGGACATTGAACCAACATTGTTGAGCAAAACCAATACCATCATACTGGTCAGCGTGATCGTGCTGGAAGTGATCGCGCAAATCGATTTCCAGTATCAGGCAATTGC
Source organism: Gammaproteobacteria bacterium (assembly GCA_009840305.1). GTDB lineage: Bacteria > Pseudomonadota > Gammaproteobacteria > Pseudomonadales > Azotimanducaceae > Bin55. The sequence continues at coordinate 34,853 of VXNY01000029.1, forward strand.
TGCTAGAGGCTTAGATGTGTGGGGAGGATATGGACTTGTTGCACTGTTCTCAATCACCTCGGGATTAGATTACGTTCGATTGTGGGGACACCGCGCATACATGGAACACAAGAAACAGAGTTCGACCGATACCGACGAACTAAATTGATACATAATTTGGTATTACCTCTAGAACCGAACGAGACCTACACGCGCGAAGGATTTCGTCTCGGAGTTAATCAAAATTTGTTCTCGGCTCTATTTTCACCGGACCATCTTTGGGTATTCGGAGATTCTGCGGTGGGTAAGACTCACGCGATGCACATATTGGTGTCAGAACTTGATTCTGCGATCCTTGTTTCCGAAGATGAATATGAACTGACTGGGTTGGAAGCATTCTCTACAGTAGTGTTCGATGGTATTGAGCGATGGATTGGTAGCGCGGAAAAGGAACGACAGATATTTGGTTTGTATGAACGCCTAGTGCGAGAAAAACACAGGCTCGTGTTGACTTCTAGGTCTAAGCTTGAAAGACTCGACTTTGCGTTGCCAGACTTAAAGTCTCGAATTAGTATGTTCACCCGTTATCACATGTTGCCGGTACCTCCGGGAGAGCAACTAGCTTTTCTGCAAGACCTAGTAAAGAAAAAGGGAGCAACGCTGAGCACAGACGTTGGACGATATTTGCTTCGGCATCTTACACGGTCGCAGTCCGGGCTGGTTCAAGCTATAGATCGTCTAAATGAGGAATCGATTTTTCGCAATCGAAACATCTCTATACCACTTGTTAAGGAAGTATTCAGCCTGTGAATGCTTCCAGTACTATAGTATTTACTGGCGGGGGTACTGCCGGTCACGTATTACCAACAAAACCTGTCATAGAGAGGTGCCAACATCGAGGAGACCGTGTTGTCTTTATAGGCTCTAAGAGTGGATTAGAACGTCAGCTTGTCGAAGACTGGGATGTTGAATTCAACGACATTACGGCTGGAAAACTTCGCCGGTATTTGTCATTCGAGAATGTCGTAGATGCGTTTCGCGTACCGATTGGAATATTGCAAGCTCTGTTTTTGCTATTAAAACTTAAGCCGAACGCGGTCTTTTCTAAAGGCGGGTATGTTGCATTTCCGGTGGTGGTTGCCGCATGGTTGTTGCGGATTCCCGTGGTTGCCCACGAATCTGATTTGTCGCCCGGTTTGGCGACCCGAATGTGTACACGATTTGTGAGGACTCAATGTGTGTCGTTCGATCAAACAAAAACGAACGCGAAACGAGTAGTAGTTACCGGTACACCAATACGTGCCGAACTCTTAACTGGTGATGCAGAGAGAGCAAAGTCTTGGCTCAAGCTGGACACGAGATCGAAAGTAATAGTCGTGGTAGGTGGTAGTCTCGGCGCGGAGGCAATCAATCAAGTCGTACATTCGAGCATCAACAAACTCGCGCAAGAATTCGTAGTGATTCACGTATGTGGTAAAGGGAATGTCAATGAGAATTTGCGTTCCGTCGAAAACTATTTTCAGTTTGAATATATCGACGAGCAATGGGGTGATGTACTAGCTCTTGCTGATGTTGTTGTTTCGCGATCTGGGGCGAACGCTTTATTTGAACTACTATCTTTGCGTAAACCTAACCTATTAATTCCCTTACCTTTGGCACAAAGTCGCGGGGACCAGATAGAAAACGCAGAACTCGCGGAAACCAGCGGTTGGAGCGTAGTACTCCCCCAAGATGAATGTAATCAAGAATCACTCATTGCAAAAATTTCATCGATCTTTGAAAATTTGACGCAATGGCAAGCAAAATTACAAACTTTTGAAGTCAAGGATAGTGCAAGCTTAATTGTCGCAGAACTTGATCAAGTTCTGAAGTAGTGTAGCTATTTGGTTGCTTTGGTCAGTTCATTGGCGAACTTCTGATGTATATTTTGAGTGGTTCAGGGAACCGAGTTTTAGAGATGAAGGAGAGAGACTATTGGTAGAACCTAAACCGCGTACCGAAAAGTTTCGGATCCAGACATTCAATCAAATCGCAACGCGCGGTCTCAAATTGCTGGCGACGCCTCAGTACAGTGTGAGCAAAGAGCAGGACTCTCCACATGCGATCATACTTCGGAGTTTTCCACTCACTACAGACCACTTGACTTCCAACTTGTTAGCGATTGCGCGAGCGGGCGCGGGAGTAAACAATGTTCCTGTGGACGAGTGCACGGAGCAAGGAATTTTGGTGTTCAACACTCCTGGTGCCAATGCCAATTCTGTCAAAGAACTTGTTATAGCAGCGCTCTTGTTGTGTGCTCGAGACGTAATTGGTGGAATCGAATACGTAAACAACTTACCGAACGTTATTCCGGAAGGCGACTTAAAACAACATGTAGAGGAAGGCAAGCGTCGTTTTGCAGGTCGAGAATTGTCCGGCCGGACCTTGGGCGTTGTCGGACTGGGCGCGATTGGAACACCCGTTGCGAATATAGCTTGTACCCTAGGGATGCAAGTCCTTGGATACGACCCATTTCTCTCGGAAACTTCTAGACAGAATGTCGACTCACGCGTTGAATTGGTAGACGAACTAAAGGATTTGTTTGCGAGAGCACAGTTTATATCTCTTCACGTTCCACTGAGTCCCAAAACTAACGCATTTGTTAATGATGAATTGCTGAACTACTGTCACGAGGGTACGTGTATATTGAATTTTGCGCGATCTGAAGTGGTCGCCCCTGACGCGATTTTGCGAGCATTAGAACACGGTCAATTATCTAAGTATTTCATTGACTTTCCTCGTAGGGAATTTCTTAACCATCCCAAAGTCTTTACCACACCACATCTCGGTGCAAGTACAGCTGAAGCGGAAGAGAATTGTGCTGTTATGGCAGTTCGACAAATACAAGATTTCTTGGTCAATGGAAACATCGAAAATTCCGTTAACTTTCCATCCGTCAAACTAGAGCGATCTTTAGACTATCGCTTTACGATAACAAACTGGAACCAGCCAGGTGTATTGCGGGAAATCTTGGCCGTTTGTTCAAATGTCGGACTCAACATAACAGACATGATTAACAAGAGCAGGGAAAACGTCGCGTACAACATCCTCGAAGTCGATGGCGAGGTTACTGACTCACTCAGAACGGAGCTGCTTGCAGTGCCAAACGTTGTTCGAGTGCGCGCCTTAGGACGCAGGAACTCAAACGAACTCTAAGCGTACTCCTCTTCCGCTACGAGTTCGCCACGTAGCGAGTTGGGTAGTGCTTCTGTGATCTTAACATCCACCAACGGTAGGGAATCCGCCGGTGCGAAGAAATTTACGACTCGATTGTTCTCGGTCCGTCCCTGCACCGCACCCTCAGTTCGGCGCGAGGGTCCGGTAACCAACACCCGCTGTGTGGTACCGACCATCCTCCGCGCGTGCCTCTCGGCTTGTATTCGAAGCTGTGCCTGTAGTCGTTCAAGACGTTCTTGTTTGACATTCTGAGGAGTGGGATCCGGCATTGACGCAGCAGGGGTTCCTGGTCGAGCACTGTAGATGAAGCTAAAGGAGATGTCATAGTCAAGTTCTCGAACTAACTTCATCGTGCCTTCAAAGTCTGCATCCGTTTCACCTGGGAATCCTACGATAAAGTCAGAAGAGAGAGCGATATCAAATCGCGCATCGCGCAACCGACGAATTTTTGACTTGTACTCCAACACCGTATGTCCGCGCTTCATCATCGCTAACACTCGGTCGGACCCGGACTGCACGGGTAAGTGTAAATGACTCACGAGTTTAGGAACAGATCGGTAGGCTTCAATGAGCGTGTCAGAGAATTCAACGGGATGCGAGGTCGTAAATCGAATTCTTTCCACGCCCTCAACAAGCGAGGTGTAATAGATCAATTCCGCTAGATCTGCGGTGCTTCCTTTGAATTCACCTCGATATGCATTGACGTTCTGCCCCAAAAAGTGAATTTCACGAACACCTTGATCGACCAAAGAAACAACTTCTTTCATCACGTCATTCACTGGTCGACTAACCTCGGGTCCACGAGTGTATGGGACGACACAGAATGTGCAAAACTTACTACACCCTTCCATGATTGAAACGTATGCGGAAACTTGGCTGGTGATGGGAGTGGGTAGGTGGTCGAACTTTTCAATTTCGGGGAAGCTGATGTCTACTACCGGTTTTTTGAGTTGTCGGGTTTGCTCGATCATCGCAGGCAATCGGTGGAGTGTTTGCGGTCCGAACACGAGATCAACGTAGGGTGCGCGTTTGGTGATTTCTTCTCCTTCTTGCGAAGCTACACATCCACCTACACCGATTAACAGATTCGGCTTTTTAACTTTCAACTTGCGATAGCGACCGAGTTCGTGGAACACTTTCTCTTGTGCTTTCTCACGAATTGAACAAGTGTTGACTAAGATGACATCTGCGTCATCCGGTGTGTTGGTACCTTCTGCATCATGGCTCTGCTGCAACAGATCTGACATACGTTGCGAGTCGTAGTCATTCATTTGGCAACCGTAAGTCTTGACGTAGAGTTTCATTTGGTTAGACAGGCTTTTTTATTGCAGAAACTAAGTATTCGTGCTACGTGACTCGATTGAACTGATTCCCAAACGCGGTTTTTGATCGTGAACGTGAATCCTATAAGAATCGTTGATGTTGTAAGCTTCAAAATAAACAATTTCCTAATCCGAGTACTGCAACATGCTCACCGGCTATGATCAACCGGTAGTAGCTAGAGTTTTTGTTGTGATCGGGCACTGGAATACTTTTTGAGAATTGAAGCCTCAATTTTAGGTCTGTTCACAAATCCCTGCTCTTCGACATCAAATTCGACGATCACTTACATCCACATAGCTCCGGGCGGTATCTAAATTTTTCCATGATAGGTCAGCTCCCAAATCGAGAGCGGAACCTGACAGTTCGACTCGCCTAAACAGGTCTATCTTCCTCGATACGAACTGAAGCTCATTGAGAGTTTCTCACATTTGCGGATACTGTTTGTGCAATCTGGCTAATCTTTCTGTCCGGTATATCGTGGATTGCTTCAACATACGCTCCCTGAAAAACACGCACATTAAATATGTACATTTTGAGTAGGTTAATTACAGAGCATATTCTGTAGGATTCCATCACTTTGAAGAGTTGTGTCAATATAATTGTCATTTAACGTGTCAAATGACAACTAAAGTGACGCAAAAAATTTACCCTCGAGCGTTGGACTTGTCGTCTATTCTGAATTCTAGATCCTGTTTTTTCTTAGGACCACGCTTGACCGGGAAGTCCACACTGATTCGTGAAACCATTCCAGATGCCTTAGTTTTTGATCTTTTAAGTAACGACGTCTACTTCTCTCTACTCGAAAAATCATTTTCACTTGAAAATGTGGTTTCTGCGAATACGGATATCGTGGTGATCGACGAGATTCAGAAAGCACCTCAACTACTTGACGAAGTGCATCGACTGATCGAGTTGAAGGGTATACGCTTTTTACTCACAGGGTCTAGTGCTCGTAAACTCAGAAGAGGAGGAGTGAACCTTTTGGGTGGTCGCGCAGGAACCGTGCACTTTCATCCATTTATAGCCCGGGAATTAGGAGATGACTTCAAGCTTAAACGCGCTTTGCGCTATGGCACCGTGCCTGCTGTGTACTGTTCTGATGAGCCTAGTCGCGTCCTTCGAGATTACATTGGCAATTACCTTCGACAGGAGATAGCCGCTGAAGGAGTCGTGCGTGACCTCCCTGCCTTTGTGCGTTTCCTCGACCTAGCTTCACACTGTAACGCCACTATAGTTAACTATGAAAACTTGGCAAGCGACGCTCAAGTTTCTCGCAATACCGTCTACAACTACTTCGATATTCTTAAGGACACACTAATTGCATTTGAACTACAGGCTTGGCGACACTCCCCCAAACGTAAACCCATTGTTAGTTCGAAGTATTATCTGTTTGACATTGGCGTGGTGAACGCAATTCAAAGTCGTAGTGCCTTTCGCTTTGCACAATCGGAAGGATTCTCGTTCGAAACTTGGATGTTGCATGAGATAAGATGTTGGATCAACTACAACGAACGCGACGATGCTTTACACTACTGGAGGTCGAACTCCGGCTACGAGGTAGACTTTCTTATCCATGATCATACTGCGATCGAAGTTAAAGCTAAGCCAAATGTCGGAATGCGTGATCTCCGATCATTAAAAGCACTTAAAGAGGAAGAGATTTTTAAAAATTTCGTTTGTGTGTGCATGGGATCTCTACCGAAGCAAGTCGATGGTATCGAAATACTCCCCTATATGACCTTTCTGGACTATCTATGGGAAGGTAAGTACGGTTGAGGACTGCTACAGGAAGCTGAATTTCTATATACGTTGTCAGTGAGGTTTGGTTTCGTACAGTCGTGGTGCGTTTACTTATTACGCACTCTCGGGTCAATCGCGTCCCGCAGCGCGTCGCCGATGTAGTTGACACTCAGTACGGTTAAAGAAATGGCAAGTCCGGGCCAAATTACCCGTGCCGTCGCGCCTTCAATACCGATAAAGTTTGCTCCGTCAAACAGTAGTCGACCCCATGTAGGGAAGTCTGGAGGGAAACCTAACCCTAAAAAAGACAGAGTAGACTCTGTTATGATCGCATTGGCTATCCCTAATGTTGCCGATACCATAATTGGACTCAAAATGTTGGGGAGGATATGCTTCGTAATAATGTGCAAACCGGATGTACCCATGCTGGTTGCGGCCAATACGAACTCGCGCTCTTTTATCGCTAGAGTTTCACCTCGGACAATCCGCGCGGTTTGCATCCAGCTCGTGATCCCAATCCCCAGAACAATAAGAAGGAAGATTCCCCTTTCGGGACCGAATGCCGCTCGTAACGTGTCGCGGAAGAGCATGATGATGACCAGCAATAACGGTAATAGCGGCAATGCTAGGAACAGGTCAGTTAGTCGCATTAGTGGTCCATCAAGTCGCTTGTAGTAACCTGCGACCACTCCAATCGCCGTACCAACACCGAGAGAGAGCAACATTGCCGCAAAACCAACCGCCAGCGCAATTCTGCCACCAGAGAGCATCTGTGCTAGCATGTCACGTCCTAAGTTGTCGGTACCTAAAGGGTGTTGCCAGGACATCCCTTGATTGCGTACCGCAGTGTCGGTTAGTTGAGGATCAATGCTGTAGACAAGGGGTCCAATAAGTACCGCTAACACAATAAATGTGAACACGCCAGCACCAACAAGTGCCCCTTTGTGGTTCTTTAACGCTATCCAAACGATCATCCATGGCGAGGGATGTTCCCTTGCTTCTTGGATGGATTGACCCGCTCTAGCTAACTTATCGAGCTTCACGATTATTCGTACCTAATCCTTGGGTCCAAAATTCCATAAATTACGTCCGCAAGAAGATTGAATGTGACAATTAGTACAGCGAAGAGAAAAGAAAGAGATTGAACTAGAGGTATGTCTGCACTTTGAATACCCGTGATCAGTAGCTGTCCTATGCCGTTTACTCGAAAGACTTGCTCAGTGATGATCGCGCCAGTAAAAATAGTTGGGACACCTAAAGCGATCATGGTAATGACGGGAAGCATGCTATTTCGCAGGATGTGTTTCAGCAATATCGAGCGATCGCGTAAACCCTTGGCACGGGCGGTTCGGACGTAGTCTAAGTTTAAATTCTCAAGGACAGAAGCCCGCATGAATCGGCTGAGTTGCGCAGCGTTATAAAACGCTAGTACCATCACCGGCATGGCCATTTGTTTTACTTGGAACCAAAAAGACGGTAAGTCTTTCACCACATGCGTTGTGTCGTAGGTGGACGGGAACCAAGACAGCGTCACGCTGAATATGATGATCATCACCAAACCAGTGAAGAATGTCGGCACTGAAAATCCGACCATAGAGATAAAGGTCCCAATTTGGTCGAACCAGCTGTATTGTTTGTATGCTGAGATCACTCCAATCGGCAACGCGATCATGATTCCCACAATGTAGGATAGACCCACTACCCAAAGTGTTTGCGGAAGCCGTTCGATTATCAAATCAACTACAGGACTTCGTGTCAACCAAGAACGTACGCGCAGGCGTGAGTCGGAATCTCCAATCTCTAGCCCAGTGACTTCTTCGATCAAGTTCAGCGGTTCGTTGACGAAGAACTGCTGCATCCACTTGAAGTATCGAATGTGAAAAGGTTTGTTGAGTCCGAGCGACTCTCTAATTTCTTCTCGTACTTCTTGTGGAATGGTTTGAGGTAGATTCCCCGTCGGATCGTTGGGTGCTAAGTCCAACAAAGCGAAAAGTACAAAACTGATTACGATGAGCGTGGGGATTGCAAAGAACAATCGCTTGCTCAGGTATTTCAGCACCCGGTCGCTACCCCGTGTACGAAAATGCTAGACCGATCAACGATTTATTCCTCTCGGTACCATTCCGCAATGGTCCAAAGTTCAGAATCCCACCCATTTAACTCGAACCCTTTCAGTGTGTTTGATTTTGCTGATACTCGGGCTCGATGGATTAATGGAATTTCCCAAACGTTCTGCACGACAATGTCATTGAGCTGTTTGATGATTGCGACACGTTCGTCTGCATCAAACGTCTCGGATAGAGTGTCAAGGAGAGAGTCGAATTCCTCAGAACATCCTCGTGATATGTTCGGACCTACCCATTGGTTCTCTGGATCTGGTACATTTCCGCACTGCCATCCCTCGACGTAGTTTGATGGGTCGTTCCCCTCAAAGTTGTTCGTATACATTTGCACGTCTGCAAAGAACTTTTGCAACGTATCGGGACTACCAGGGTCACCGCCGAAAAACACTGCGGCGTCGATGTTTCGAAGTTCAGTTTCTACACCAATTTCCTGCCACATACCTTTGATAAGTGATTGCGTACCTTGACGAACTGAATTGGTTGAAGTTTGATAGAGTACGCTCAGTCGAACACCGTCCTTGGCTCGAACCCCGTCGGATCCTTTTACCCAACCAGCTTCTTCAAGAATGCGATTCGCTTCGTCAATATTTTGTGTCTTACAGTCTTCATTGTTAGTTGACACATACTGTTCTGGGAGAGGTATGACATTACATGTGGGCTGGCCTGCTACGCCATATCCGATGTCGACCAATATTTGTCGGTCAATTGCGAGAGAGAGTGCGCGTCGCACATTTATGTCAGATAGAAATGGGTGTGCGTTGTTGCCATCCAAGTAGACCGAGCGTGTGTCTGCATCCAAAGATGGATCTTCATTAGTCTGGTTGACCATGATGCGTTCCACTTGGGAACCAAAGGCGGTGAGCACTTCACCTTTGCCCGCGTTTCTCATATTTTCGAGCACTTCTGGTTCAACTTGTAGGTTCCAGGCATAGTCAAATTCGCCTGTTTGTAGTACTGCGCGAGCGGCTGAAGCTGCGTCGCCTCCACCCTTGATTGTCACAATTTGAAAAAACGGTTTGCCTTCTTCCCGATAGTGAGGATTTGCCCTATACCGCACCGTGTCGTTTGCTTTAAATTCTTCAACGATGAATGGACCTGTTCCTATAGGATAAAAGTTCGCTTCGGTACACTCCTGTGCCCTCAGACCCAGACAATCCTTGAACTGTTGATACTGTAGTACTGGGCTAACCGATCCAACGAATGGTCCAAATGGAAAAGGAGCTGGTTTGGTAAAGTCTATGCGAACGGTATAGTCGTCAACCGCGACGACTTGCTCTACATCTCGAAAAGAATCTTTGCCCGTGCAACCTGCTTCTTCGTGAGTGCAATACCTCCAAGAAAAGACAACATCAGCCGACGTAAGCTGCGTACCGTCAGACCAGACTATATCTTGCCGTAAGTGCCAAGTAATACTTCGATAGTCTTCGGCAATATCGCCATTTTCTACTGTTGGTATCCTCGTTGCAAGTATTGGTACTTTCTTTGCGTTGGCATCATAGTGTGCTAACGGTTCAATGACAATAGATGCGGCTTCGATGTCTTTGGTACCGCTTGATAAGTACGGATTTAATGTTGACGGTGCTTGCCAATAGAGGAGTCTTAGATTCGTGTCTACTTCTGCTGATTCTTGAGAGCAGGAGCCGAGAAACAATATGGATACGGCTAGAAGTACGAATGCTGTGATGCGGCGCATGAATGGGTTCCTCCCCGTTGGGTGTTCAAAATAGCAACGAAGCATTAAATTTTGCACGGAGCCGCGAATTTCTCATGAAACTACCTCCGATAATGCTGTAACGGATTAGGTCGGCGAACTTGTCGCTTGCTAAATCTGTTAGGATGTATTTGGTCAATGCACTCCAGCCAAAGCGGAGCAAGCTCACCCATATATTGGCTCACGAGAATCTCTGCACAGTAGGGAGTACTCGCCGTACCAGCACTTCCATGAGCAAGATTTACCCATGTATAGGGACTGATCTGTCCGACGATGGGTAGCTTGTCTGAGGTGACCGTGCGTTGACCGCGAAACGAACCTTTGTGAGTCCAATCTTTCCATTTGGTTACCGCATGCAATTTTTCTAGATTTCTCGATGTTGCTAAGCCAGGTTCCCACTTCGTATATTCGTAGGTGGATCCAACCTTACAAACTGACTGATTCGGTACAACGTAACCATCTTGAATTAGCACCTGCCGTGGTACCGCAGATTCGTTCGCATGAGTAAACATATCAAGTTGTCCCTCGATCGTTAGAACTTCCCAAGAGTGTGCTAGGTCGCAAAGTATAGATGTTGAGCCCGTAGCGTAAATCGCCCGTTCATCAAGTATTGGTTCTGCAAGTTCCTGAGCGACGACATCGATGCTCGGATGTTCGGTTAGCGACTGACAAAATTTTTCACCTTCGATTACAAACGACTTCGGGAAGAACGTTGCATCATGATCGTGCTTGATACCGGTAAGATCACTTAGGTCGTCAGTGTCGATCCACTGCGCCCATTTTTCATCTAATATATTAGAAATATCTTTTAATCTACTTGTTGTCATGTTTTTACTAGTAAGTTGCACAGCACCAGTACTAGCTGTCAGATGAGAGTAGCTCTTCAGTGCCGCAGAGAAGAAGTAGGTTTGTGTTCTGAAATAGGGGGCAACATCCATGCTTGCGCTCAAGCGAGGATGTAGGACGGCCGTAGGTATCCCAGATGTCGCATTGCCAACTGTCCCCGTTGGAGTTAACAATCGAACTTGAACACCACGTCGAGCGAAGGCACGTGCAGTCGCTGTGCCGGCAAAACCTCCTCCAACGACAGTAATTTTCGTCGGTGGCTCTGGGACTGAAAGACCGGTTTTTTTCAGTGTCCCGAGTATGGTATGACGCTTAAATGGAGTTCCTTCAATCCGACGAACACTAAAACCATTTCTTTCTAAACTTCGACGAACGTCACTTGCGGAACTGAATGACGTAACGGTGCCATTTGGTTTCGTGCACCTTGCCATGATTGAGAACAGTTCGGTATCCCACATCTCAGGATTTCGATCGGGCGCAAACCCGTCGAGAATCCACGCGTCGACACCCACAGAATCTTGCTCTATAAACTCATTCAATGCTGTTTTTACATCAGTAAAAATGAGTGTAAGTTCGACTTGGTCACTCGCAAACAACCGCCTGTAGATGCCAGAAATCATAGGCGGGTAATAGTCCAAGAACCGTTGTGATAGAGTTCGATCAATGGATGTAATAACGTGCGCTTCGGAAATGAGAGTACTCGGTAGCGGGAAAGCTTCACAACTGATAAAACGCAACCGTGCGTTGGAATCCGCGTGTTTGAGAAACTCTGCACCGGTTGTCAGGAAATTAATACCCGCGCCGAAACCAAATTCGAATATGGTGAAAGTTTTAGCACGGGACATCCGATCGACAAGCTTAGCCGGCTGGATGTGAACGTGAACCGTTTCCGCGACGGGATCTCGCGCCGCGTAATAGTCGTTGAAATTAGGTGAAAAGAGTCTGCCGTCGACAAAACGTGCGACGGCTGGTTTCATCCGGTAACGACGGGTCGAGAGGGATCTTCGATCCATTCACTCCATGACCCTGAGTAAAGCGAGGGCTCTTTGTGTCCGGCAAGAATTATTGACAAAATGTTGTGGGTCGCGCTAATTCCTGAGCCACAATAGCAGATGACCTCTGCATCGTCAGTTAGAACGTCAAACCGTGAACCGTCTCGCGTAAATTTGAACGATTCGTCTAAGTTTTTGCTACTCGGTCTACAGATAGCACCGGGAATATGTCCAGCAGTGTGATCGATCGGTTCAATCTCTCCTCGGAATCTGTTCTCAGCACGTGCGTCGATCAGTACTCCGTTGTGATTTAAGACATCATTAGCGTCGACAAGACTCGTTAGAGCGTCTTTTGGTTCGAACATGCTATGACTGAGTTCGTTTACATCGGTGCTGAGCGGTTGTCCGGCGGCCTTCCATGCACTCAACCCTCCATCGAGAACTGACACTTTTTCGTGCCCAAGCCAACGAAACATCCACCACAATCGACATGCGAAAATAGCAAGCCCTTGATCGTACGAAATTACGTGAGAATCGTTTTTTACTCCCCAAGAACGTACGGTATCGAGGAACACCTCACGTGTCGGGAGAGGGTGTCGTCCACGCTCACCTGGAGGTTCTGCAAGATCACCGGTTACATAGGCGAAAATCGAATTTGGGATATGTCCTTGGGTATACAGTTTGTGGCCGGCATCCGGATTTGTTAGTTCGTAGCTACAGTCGAAAATTACAGTTTTTGGGTCGTCCTGGATTGCGACTAAATCGTCAACCGAGATCACATTATCTTCGGGTCTCCACATCAAATTACTTTACCTCATATTCCAACACGACTCGCTTTTCCTCTTCGATTTCTTCTTTGAAAACGCGTGGATATCGACCGGTACCGTATTTTTCGGTAAACGCTTCAAGAATCTCAGGGAGTTTGTCTTCGTCGTCAAAGATCGAACCTTCTAGCATGAGTTCTGGCCCTTCTTTGTATTTTTCCTGTGCTCGAGTCCAAACTCCATAATCACCTATCCAAATACGCGTGTCTTTTAGGTCTTTACGAATTGCCTCGGCTCGCCATGCATCAGATGCAGTCGTTACATAAAGTTTGGAATCTAAATACACAAACCAGACTTCGCCTTGACACTTGCTTTCTTCTCCATCTGTTTTAATAGGGGTGAGATAAATAAGCTTTGCAGTCTCGAGTTCTTCTGGTATTTCAGTTTTTAAAGATTCTTCCTCAGACTCGGCTACATCGACCTCAGTGGTCTCGTCCTCTGTTTGTCCGATCATAGATCGAGTCATTACGATGGAAAGCGGAATAGTAGTGGATGCGATAGTGAATTTTCTTCGATTCAGCATGATCTTTTGTTCTCCCTACCTAGATGTAAGTAAGCTAAAGGAATAAATTTCCTTAGATTTATATATTCTAATCTCGTGTGAACTGGTAGTTTGATAGAAGCATTTGAGTGAATTGCTCTCCGCGACCCACTAAGGAACACGGTGTAAGAATCACTACTATTCAAGCACATTCGACTGAAGCGTTTGATCTCTTTTTTAAAGAAAGCATGAAACTGACGTCCTTTTGGGTTGGTACAAACAAGGGTATCGTAGGAATTGAGCAGTTCGTATTTCATCACAGAGGTCCAAGGTCAGATCTTAACCTCGACTAACTCATCACTGTTAATGTTTTTATTCACAAGATTGACGATTCCGCTTTCATTATTCCTGTCATGAAAGATCCAGACAATGACACCGTACAACAGAAAGCCCACCAGAATCAACCCGTAGGGTGGTATGTTCCACCAAGGTGTTTGATCGATCGCGGTAAATAGACAATTTGATGGTAGATCGAACTTATGAATTTCACGTGTATTCTTGTAAAACAGCATGACATAAAGCAGTACTGGTGCTATGACTATCTGTAGGAACCGAAAAAAATGAAACATCACGCGAAATCTAAGTGCTGCCGCAACTGACATTTTTACCGTGTATCTAGACTCTTTCATGCTTCCTCCAAACTTGAGCTTTCGATTACGTCCCTACCTTCCGCTGTATGCTTTTGGGACTTTAAACTGTGCATTCTAGGAACGTCCTCTGCACTCTATCTTCGCTCTTCCATACAATTTCGTTGTTCCCTCAAGCATTCGTGTGTTTACTATGAGTGGGATCAATTTCACCTTTATTTTTACATTACTCAGCAGGCTTCATATTTAGTGAATTATTTTGACTGGGCGTTCGGCGTTGTCGGATTCTCGCCACTTTGGGCATTGGTATATTTTCTAGTTTTCACCCATGTCACTTTTATCGCGATCACGTTATATTTACACCGACATTCCGCCCACCGGTCGCTTGATTTGCACCCCGCGGTGAGTCATTTCTTTCGATTTGTCTTATGGATGACTACTGGCATGGTCACCAAGGAGTGGACTGCAGTTCATCGCAAACATCATGCGAAAACAGAAACGGATGAAGATCCTCATAGTCCAGTCATACACGGCTTGAGTGCAATTCTTCTCCAAGGCGTTGAATATTACCGCGACGCAATCGACGAAGAAACTTTAAAACGATACGGCAAAGGCACTCCAGATGATTGGGTGGAGCGCAATGTGTATTCAAAGTTCACCTGGTTTGGTGTGGCTGGTCTATTGCTTGTCGATGTCGCATTGTTTGGCATCTTAGGAGTGGTTGTTTGGGCGTTGCAAATGATTTGGACTCCTTTTTGGGGTGCTGGAGTGGTCAACGGTATTGGTCATGCGATCGGCTATCGAAACTTTGAGTCTCCAGACAATTCTCGCAACATTTGCCCTATAGGAATCTTTATCTGTGGTGAGGAATTGCACAACAATCACCATACCTACCCAAATTCTGCCCGCTTTGCTGTAAAGCCTTGGGAGTTCGACATAGGGTGGTTCTACATACGCGTCCTCAGTCTTTTCAAACTTGCCAGACCCGTCCACACACAACCTGTAGCGACGACGATCACAGGAAAGTCCTCGATAGACATGGATACACTTTGGGCGGTGATTAATGACCGGTTCCGAGTAATGTCGACCTATGCGCGACAGGTCATCCATCCAACCATTAAGCAAGAACGTCGAGGTGCTGACAGTTACTTCCGCAAGTTGCTACGTCGCGGACGAAAAGCTATGAACGCTCATGAAATCGTACTACATGAACGAGATAAGAACCATATCAATCAAATCACCAAACGAAGTCCGGCACTCAAACGAATTTATGAACTACGATTGTCGCTGATTGCTATTTGGGCTAAGCGAAGTGGGAATGCGGACGAGATGCTGGCCCAATTTCGTACTTGGTGTCGAGAAGCGGAAGAGACTGGCTTGGAGCACTTGCGCTTATTTGTGCGAGACTTGAGAACCTACACGGTTCCTAAGAGTGTCAAACCGTTACATACGTAACGGGAGCGATATACCTAAATTCTCCAGTCCTACCCGCAGAACTTGCGCGGTTTTAGCACAAAGGCAAAGTCTGCTATCTAGTAGCTGTGGCGTATTTGCCTTGAGCACTGGACAGTTTTCATAGAACCGCATAAAGTGCACTGTTAGCTCGTAAAGATAGTTGCACAGATAATGAGGTTTGCGTTCGTCAAGGCACTGTTCTAGCGTCTCAGCGAGTCGCAGCAGTCTTAGCGCGAGTGCACGCTCACTGGGGTGTTGCAGTTTGATTTCGCCTTCAAGAAACTCACTCATATCTTTTTCAGCACGATTGAATATGGAACAAATACGTGCATGTGCGTATTGAAGGTAAGGTGCAGTATTACCATCAAGAGAGAGCATCACGTCCCAATCAAAACGGTAGTCATTAGTACGATTTTTCGATAAATCCGCGTACTTGATCGCACCTACAGCTACTTGACGAGCAACTTTTCGTTGTTCGCCGTTTGTCAAATGCTGGCTCTTCGACCGGACGATATCCAACGCACGTTCGACGCCTTCATCGATAAGTGTTCGCAATAGTACGTTGTCGCCGCTGCGCGTTCGAAATGGTTCCCCGTCTTTGTTCAGAACTGAACCAAACACAAGGTGTTCGGTTGAAACTTCTTTGGGAATGTAGCCAGCAAGTCTACCGACAGCGAACAGAATTTGAAAGTGGTGGATCTGTCTGGAGTCTGTGAGGTAGATGATTCGATCAGCACTCAACTCCTGTGTTCGGTGTTTCAGGGCTGCTAAGTCTGTCGTGTGGTAAAGGTAACCACCATCAGATTTTTGAACGATCATTGGAAGTGGCGAACCGTCTTTGCGCTGAAATCCATCGACGAATACACACTTGGCACCATCCGATTCCACAATCAGTCCTGCATTTTCAAGATCATTCACCACCGAAGGTAACCCCGCGTTATACGAGCTTTCACCACGAACATCCGACAGTTGTAGTGAAATGTCAAGTTCCGAGTAAATGCGTTGCACGTCTTCAAGCGACGCACGAACGATGTGTTCCCACGTCTTGAGGGTGTTGGGATCTAGTTTTTGGAGTTTGATAACTTCTTTCCGAGCCTTCTGGGCGAAGTCGAAGTTTGTTTCAAATTCCTGACTTGCGGCGACGTACAGCTTTTCAATACCACCTATGGTAAAGTCACTAGAATCTTGATCCGCGTTAACGTAGGCGATCAGCTTGCCGAATGCAGTACCCCAATCACCGACATGGTTTTGTCGAATAACCGTGTGTCCGACAAATTCGAAGAGACGAACAAGTGCGTCGCCAATTACAGTACTGCGTAAATGCCCTACATGGAGTTCCTTCGCAATGTTTGGTGAAGAATAATCGACGACGATTCTTTCTGCGTGCTCCACAGGTTGAGACACAGTCCAATCGGACAGAGCATTTGCCAAGAAACCGTCATCAAGGCGAACGTTGATGAAACCGGGTCCACCTATGCCCAACTCTGCGTTGAATTCAGCTAGCGGAGCACGGTCGACAATTTCTTGAGCGATGGTTCTTGGATTTCGACCAAGTTGTTTAGCAATCGCCATGGCACCGTTGGCTTGATAGTCTCCAAATTCTTCATTGGCAGTAGCGAACACGAGGGCGCGAGGATTCTCGACGCCCAAACTGGTAAAACTCTTGTCGAGATATTCGGTGAGTAATCGCCTTAGATTAATTTGGAGCTCTCACTGCTCTAACTGTATGTCAGTAGCGATGGGACCTCGATCACTTGGAGTGACGACATAGCTCACATTGGGTTTCTTAGTCAGATCGCGTTCGTTTATATCTTGACCAACAGCCGATTTATGGAAGAAAATGGTTTGCTTACTTTCGTCTTCCACGAATCCATAGGATCTGCGAGTGTAGTACACGCGAACGCGCCCCTTGACTCGCTCTCCACTGATCGCCGGTCCTTTGGATGAGCTGGATGGATCATCCATATTGGGATCTTTACCAGTTCGTTCAGGTTGCTTTGAAGGAGTAGTGTTTTTGTTTTTAGGGAGTTTGGAACCCTTTTTTTGAACGGTACGTTCTTGACTA
Source organism: Gammaproteobacteria bacterium (assembly GCA_009840305.1). Classification (GTDB taxonomy): domain Bacteria; phylum Pseudomonadota; class Gammaproteobacteria; order Pseudomonadales; family Azotimanducaceae; genus Bin55. The sequence goes on from VXNY01000029.1 coordinate 52,255, forward strand.
GTTTTGAAAGACGTTTTACTCCCTTGAGACTGTCTTGTCGTTTGTCGACGGTTTGTTACACTGTTACTAGCTGGAGTTGTGAGCAGATTTCTTTTAGCGATTTGGTAGGTAAGAAAGGAAGAAGACGCAACAGCGAGGGACACAAGAACGAACAGTACTAAAAAGCCATTTCTTGTAGCGCTCGGCGGGAGTCCTGCTGAATCCTCTTTAGTCTCCAAGGCTGCAGACAGACTATCACCTGAACCTGACATGTCGACATACCGAAAAGAAATTTCTGAAATCAACGCCGCCCAAAAGAGCGCTGAGCCAATGATCGCAAGAAGCAATAGGACGCGTTTAGACATGTACTAGCCTGGGTTATTCAGCGTATAGAAAATGAAAAGTTCGAAAAATGGAACTGGCGACCTATTCGTAGGTCGACGCTTGTTTAATCACGACGTTGTCAATGGGAAAATCTTCCCAATCATAGTCGTTTAGGTCCTTAGTTTCTGTCTTCACTTTAGCGATTTTTTCAATTACTTCCATACCGCGTATGACTTTACCAAACACAGTATAGCCGTGAGGATTATCTTCGTGGCCTTCTGGATCTAGACCGAAATTGTTTTTCAAGTTTATGTAAAAATCGGATGAAGCGGAGTCAGGATCATCCCCGCGCGCCATGGCGATAGTGCCTTTTTCGTTCGAAAGGCCGTTATCTGCTTCATTTTTCACAGTTTCCTCAACATCTTGATGCTCAAGTTCTTGATTAAAACTACCTGTTTGAATGACGAAATCTTCGATTACACGATGAAAGATCAAGCCGTCATAGTAATCTTCGTCGATAAGTTTTAGAAAGTGTTGAACGGTCAATGGAGCTTCGTCGGGATAAAGCTCAACCATAAATGTACCTAAGGAGGTATCAAACAAGACTTTTGGGTTTTCGGATTCTTCGTCGGTGTCTTCGTTATCGGTTTCAGTATCTTGTGCGACCATGTTAATCGTAAATCCTAATGTCAACAATAGGAATAGAAAGCGATGTCTTCTCATCGGTCAATAAATTTCCTGCGTAGTTTAAGTAATCGATTGCTCATTTTAAGGACAGCAATTATGTGTGAAAGTTCCTCTATAAAACGGGCAAGACGAAGCTTCGTAAACCCTATTGTTCAAGGTTTAGTGTCGCTTCTGATACTGGTAATTCTGTATGGGTGTGAGGTGTCCGTTTACAAAACATTTCAGGGTGATACGATGGGCACGTATTATCGTGTGGTTGGAAATTGCGGTAGTCCAATTTCTTATCAAATGTTGCAGAAAGAACTTGGCTCTATAACCTCGGTTCTTTCTACCTATGATTCGGAGTCTGAAGTCAGTTTGTTTAACCGTTCAGAAAGTGTTGGAGAGTGGGTACCTGCACACGAGACATTAGTAAAGGTGCTTTCTACAGCACAGCAGGTCAGCGAACAAACTAGCGGTGCGTTTGATGTCACTGTCGCACCATTGGTCGAATTGTGGGGATTTGGTATAAGAGAGGTCACCCAGCCGCCGTCGTCAGAGTCAATCAAGCGAGAGTTGCGTCGCGTAAATTACAAACTGCTTGAACTAGACGAGAGTAACAATGCACTGCGTAAACTGTCAAACATAAAACTGGACTTGTCGGGTATTGGCAAAGGCTATGGAGTTGATCACATCGCAGAGTTTTTAGTCAAACAACGTTGTTCCAACTATTTAATCGACATCGGTGGTGAAATTCGGGTGAGAGGGCACAATGCATTGAGTAACTCTTGGAGAATAGGCATTGAAGAACCGGATGGAACTGGTCAATCAAAAGTTTATCTTAACCTATCCTCTGGAGCTCTAGCGACTTCAGGAAGTTATCGAAACTTCCGAATTTATGATGAAACGCCGTATCCGCACCTCATTGATCCACGTTCAGGATACCCCACTTCACATAATTTAACTGCAGTTACAGTGTATCGTTCGACAGCGACTGAAGCAGACGCGGTAGCGACTGCTCTCTTCGTTATGGGTTTCGATGATGCTTTAGAATTTGCTGAATCGCACGATGTTGCCGTGGCATTGACAACTTGGGACTCCGAATTTGAAAAGAGTCGTACAAGCTATTCAACCGCGATGAACAACTTGATTAAGAAAGGGAATTGATGCAACTCATCGGGATGCCAAGGGATTGTCATGGTAGGTCACGGTGCTTGGAACAACATGATTCGCAAGGTTGCGATTTGGAAGGTGGAATAGGAGGAGAGATTTCCATGTACCTACCACGACAGGATCCCTACCCAAGGAGAATCACTAACAATATTTTGTCGCGCGACAATGCAAGAGTGATGAAGAAAAAGTGGAATCTTTCTTGAGTGTAAATGCGGTATCTTTCCTTTCTCCTAGAATTTCCGCATTAATGAGCCTCGAGCATCGATGATGTGATAGTGAAGTTACCTCTAGCCCAACGTATCGGTTGGCGATATTTCTGTTCGTCTCGAGATTTTCTCAGGTCCGTAGCATCTATCGCAATGCTTGGATTTGCGTTTTCGATCGCAATACTTGTGGCTACTCAAGCGATACTGTCAGGGTTTGAGACCGAATTAGAAGAACGCATCCTTGGTTTGGTTCCTCATGTAACCGTACAAAGCTGGAGTGGCACGATGGAAGTGGGCGAGATCGAAGAAGAGCTCGACGCACTTGCCATTGAATATCGAGGGAGCCCAGAAATTGAAAGCGATGCATTACTCGTTGTTCAACCACGGAGTGGCCTAGATAGTACCTCGATTCAGCGACGGGGACGCGTGGAGGCAGCTCGATTGATCGGGATTGATCCTGAAAAACGCCTACAGGCTTCATCCCTAGGTCTATATGTTGACTCTGAGGCAATATCGCGACTGACTCCGGGTTCATTTCAGATTCTGCTCGGTCGAGATAAAGCTCGAGAACTAGGGGTAACAAAGGACGATTTCGTTACCGTTGTAATGATGGAAGCTACGCTCACGCTTGTAGGTGCGATTCCCCGTCAGAAACGTTTTCAGGTTGCTGGAATAATTGACACCCTTACATTTCTTGATGCGGAAACTGCTTTTATTCACCTAGAGGATGCTGCTCGACTGAGTCGTATTTCCGATCGCATCACAAGGTACAGATTACAGTTAGATGATCCCTTTGAGGCTCGCGATTTTGTTGGTGTTCTCAGACTTAGGCTAGACAGGAATGGCAGTTCATATATCGTTTCGGCTTGGTCGACTCTTCCGCGATTAAAAAATCTAGTGGAAAGCGTTATCGCCTCTCGTAGTATGCTCGTGTTGATATTTTCGCTTCTGGTGGCTATTACAGCATTCAATTTAGTTTCCACCGTTGTCGTGTTTGTAAACGAACGCAAACAGGACGTGGCGGTGCTACGAACGTTAGGTGGTGGAAGAGTGTTCATTGGGTCATCGTTCCTTATTGCTGGTCTTTTGATTTCGTCCTTAGGAATACTCGCCGGGGGTGTTTTCGGCGTGTTGCTAGGTATCGGTTTGGAGATCGGATTACCGATGTTTACTGAAATATTCGGAATAAATCTATTGCAGGAATATTTCGTCCAAGAACTCAACGTTGAGTTTGTCGTCACAGACCTAGTACTGGTCGTCATCATCGGCTTGAGTTTGTCTTTCTTTGCTGCTCTATATCCAGCATGGCGGGCAATGAAATTAGACCCAGCAGAGATTCTTCGGCGTGACTGAAACCATAGTGTTGTCAGCTCGAAGAGTTTGTAAATCCTTCCACGACGGAAGCAAGACTCTACAGATTCTTCAACAAGTGGAGCTAACCGTACGGAGCGGCGAAAGAGTGGTAATTCTTGGACGCTCGGGCAGTGGTAAGAGTACTCTTATGCACATTTTGGGAGGACTCTTGCGGTTGGACGAAGGTGAGGTGTATATTGCCGGGAAAGAGATGAGTGGGGCTAGCGTTGGAGACCAGGGTCGTGTTCGAAATGAATCGATGGGTTTTGTGTACCAATTTCATCACCTTCTCCCAGAGTTTACCGCACTAGAGAATGTCGCTATGCCGCTTTGGATTCGTGGAGGACAGGATGCGAAGGACGCAAAAACGAAAGCACTAGTTCTTCTCGAAATAATGGACCTAGTAGATCGTGCAAAGCACTATCCCCACCAACTTTCCGGTGGCGAAAAACAACGCGTTGCGGTCGCCCGCGCACTCGTAGGTAGTCCCGCCATAGTACTTGGCGACGAAATTACTGGAAACTTGGATGTAGAAAATGCGGAGAGAGTTTTACAGCTCATAGTTTCGGTACGGCAGGAACTCAATACCGCATTTGTTCTAGTGACTCACGATCATACCGTGGCGAACCAAATGGATCGTCAATTATGGTTAGATCGAGGGACACTACATCCTCATGACGAATAAGTCGAGAATTCTGTTAATTTTGAGGGTCAGTGGACGATATCTACTGTCTAAACGTAGTGGCGGTAGTCGGCTCATCAACGTAACATCGTTTATTGGAATAGTGTTAGGTCTTACACTATTAATCGTTGTTCTCGCTGTCTTGAACGGAAATCGAGACCTATTTGACAAAGTTATATTCAGTTATTACCCTCATGCGATCGCACGTATAAACTCCGATCAAGTTCAGTTGTTGGATGAATTACAGTCTCTACCCGGTGTCGCCTCGGTAGAGCCATTTGTGGATTTGTACGGGTTGATCAGCGTGCGAGGGAGTGCGCTATTTCCGACGACTGAATCGAGTGTAGTGGTGTATGGTTTTAGTGCTGATCGCCTCAATTTTTCGTTCCGTCAATGGAATAGGGCGCTCGAGAAACAACGCGATCCTCCACAGGCAGGATTGTCCGACAGCTTCGCAAGTAAGTGGGGACTATCCTTAGGAGATACGTTCAGAGTAACCGTACCGTTCGTAACTTCCGGTGGCGTACAGTCCAAGACGGTGGCGTTTCGCTATGCAGGTCGTTTGGGCACTGGCGGTTTGGGAAGATTACCCCCAATCATGTACGTCCGAATACCTGATCTCTTAGCTCATGGCATCGTCTCAGACGATCAAGTGCATCATCGAATTACCTTGGACGAACCTAAACAAGCAAGCACAATTCTGGGTGAATATCCGGACGTGGTAATTTGGACGGAACGATTTGGAAGTTTCTATCAAGCCCTAGCAATGGAGAAAACGATTTTGTTCATTTTGCTACTGTTTGTAATCGGCTTGGTGATCATGAGTGTGATCTCCGGTCAGGCGATGTTCATCAATAGAAAAAGTAGCGACATTGCGATCTTACAAACTATGGGTGCGGAACTGCGATGGGTCTCCATTGTCTTTATGTGCCAAGGAGTTTTTGTCGTCATCAGTGGTATTGTCGTCGGAACAATCCTTGGCTGTACTTTAGCACACTATGCATACGACATCATACAATTCATCCAACGGCTCCAAGGGGATGCAAGAAACTTATCGACCGTAACCTTGTACTTTGAGAGTGCGAACGTCGCCGTACAAGACTTGATTTGGACGATATTGGCAGTTCTGACGGTAGGGTTCCTAGCAATTCTTCGTCCGCTCAGTCTCGTCTTCAAGAAAGATCCGGTAGAGTCCCTTAACAGAATGGCTTGAGCGCGACCGTTTGGTTAATGAATAGCGTGCGCAAACTTTACCGAGGTTTGTAACTCTGACCAGTCAGCACACATCTAACCGTAACCGTGCTTTACTAAAATCTTGAAGATAGATTTTTTGGCACAGTTGTGAGGAAATAGTGCTCAACAAATGCCTGTTCTTAGCTGGGGGATACGGAACGCGTTTCCTACCAGCGACGAAGGCTATGCCCAAAGAAATGTTGCCTATTCTTGATAAGCCGTTGATACAGTACGGTGTTGAAGAAGCGGTCGCGGCAGGATTAACTGAAATTGGAATCGTAACCGGACGCGGAAAACGCGCGATCGAAGATTATTTTGACATCAATTTTGAGCTGGAACATCACCTTCAAGGATCTGCGCGCGGGACCAAGTTAAAGGCACTTACGAGACTGATAGAAACTTGTAGGATTGCCTATACTCGGCAGAAGGAAATGCGGGGTACGGGTGATGCAATACTTACCGGAAAAATCATCGTTGGAAATTCGCCGTTTGCCGTCGTTCTGTCGGACGATCTGTGCTTGCATCCGACCAAAGGTGTTCTCGAACAAATGGTCGAAGTCTTCCAAAAATATCAATGCTGTGTCGTAGCTGTAGAAGAAGTACCAGCAGAGTTGAGTGAACGCTATGGCATCATAGATGGTACCGCGCTAGAGGACGGTACCTACTTAGTTCACAACTTGGTAGAAAAACCCTCCGCTAGTGAAGCGCCTAGCAACTTAGGAGTAGTGGGGCGGTACATTCTAGTACCAGAAATTTTTGACGAACTAGAAAGAACTCCCGCTGGTTACGGAGGAGAAATTCAGGTGACTGACGCGTTGGGTGCGATAGCGCGGCGAGACAAAGTCGTTGCTTGTCGTTTTCAAGGCATTCGTTTTGACTGCGGATCGATTGAAGGCTTCGTTGCAGCTACAAACTATTGCTATGAGAAGTTTCCGAGATAACTGCGTGAACAAAGTACCCAGGTACGAATGTCTTCTTTAGATTACATGATTTAAATTTTAGATATATAGTTGACTAAATTTACTATTCATAATATTAAATTATATATTAAGCAGTATTACTACTGGTTAATATTTGTTCTTACTTTACTGATATCTATAGCACTATATTTAATGTACTATGAAGATCATGTTACTAGTCAGTATTACAATGTAGTATCCCCACCGCCGAAGCATATGCTTTTAGTCTTAGGAGGTTATCCGCTGTTACTATTGGCTTGTTTTCTATGCTTCATGGGGCGGAACCTGTTAACACGGGATCAATTCTTCAGAATACATGAAGTTGTCGACGCTCGTCCGGTTTCGAATTTGCAAATACTAGCGTCAAAAGTTTTAGCGCTCGTCATTGTGGGTTGGGTACCAATGGCAGTCTTTTTGGGTGGTGTCCAATTGTGCGCTTTCTTGCAAAACTTCGTTGACTTCAATATCGCGGAAAGCTTTTCTACCTTGTCATTGTTGAAGTTCTTGTTGATTACATGTCCTATCACACTCAGCTTCGTTGCCGTTCTTTCGTTGCTCTTCAACGTGATATTTCGAAACAATTTGCTGACGATGGCTGTGCTTTTAGGAACTGTTATCGGAGGCTATTATCTGATAACCAATCTCACTTTGTTGCAGCATATGTTTTTCGAGGGGTTACCGCTAGTGGGGAGCTTCGGTTCAGACCTCGATCCTGAACAAATAGGAGTTCTTGATTTTGTTCGGTACTCAGGCTACGTCGCCTTGGTATTGTTTTTATTTCTCTTAGCGGTGGTGTTACACCGTAGAAGAGACACTTTCATGTCTCGAGATTCAATCGCTGGATCTGTGTGTGGCCTAGTGTTTGTCGCGTGTATCGTTACTTCTTCCACGTTTGCAATGCACCACGCATCAAGAGTTCAGCAATGGACGAATTTTCGCGATCTCAGTACAGAAATAAACAATCCTCAGATTGATGTAGTTGAGATGACCGCACAAGTGAATCTCAATCCAAAACACCGTCTCACAATTACGACCGAACTCTCTGCTCTAGTGTTGGCAGAAACGGTCCATGATTCCTTGACAATTTGGTTAAATCCCGGTTTTGTCGTATCGGAAGTCCTGCTTGACGAGGCTCGAGTCAAATCGGAATTGGACAAAAACGGAACACTACGCGTGGAGCTGATAAAACCACTACAAGAAGGGCAGCGGATAAATTTGTCCATCTCATATCATGGCAAACCAGACTTAGCCTTTGGTTATTTCGACAGTTCCACCGACGTAAGGCAGATTCCTTTTTGGGATCAACTATTGTCTTACATGGGGAGTGCTCACGGTATTTTTAGTTCAAATTACGTCGGGTTGCCACAGGAAATTGCATGGCTTCCTTCGGCTTTTTTGCCATTGCACGAATTACGAGAGCGCAAGGACTTCTTTATCTCAAACATCAATTTGACCTTACCGAAAGACTGGGAGGCTGCGCTACCGGGAAAGAAACTATTGTTAGAAGATGATGATCCTGAAATTGCTGGTAAACAGTATGAATTCAAGACCGACACTCCGGTCTCCTCTGTAGACCTATTCGCTGGACCACTCAAAGTAGTTAGCCGCGAGATCGGAGGAACCAATTTTGAACTTTTGATTTCAGAGCGTCAACTGAATCGACTCGGTATTCTCGGCGAAGCCGTTGAGGAGCTGGCTGAAGCACTTGCTGAACAACTAGAAGCAAATACCACAGACGGTTTTGAATTTCCATGTGACGACTACCGATTCATATCGGTACCGCAACATTATCGGGTGTATGGCGGAGGCACGTTTTTGAATTTGTTGCTTTCTGACAAGTGTTCCTATTTACTCCGTGAATTCGATGTATTCTCAGTTGATTGGCAAAGAGCCATTCCTGAATACATGAACGCGTTTTTCGAACAGTTGGGTACCTCTCGTGCAGACTATTTAGTGACGATTCTGACGCAGTACTTTCGAATGAATGTTCAGGGATTTAATTTCAAACTTGACTTATTCAATACTTACTGGGACCATGAAGTAGGTATCGTCGGTCCTGAAGCTGAACCCTTGAGTTTAGTAATGTCTTACCTAAATGACTTGTTCTGGTACGCGAGCATGGACGGTTTTTCAGCAAGCGGGTACTTTCCCAAAGCAATGAAACCACCGCAAGCCGCAACGAATTTTGGTTATTACGGTTGGGAAGGTCGGAACAGTTTGGGTCGAAGCGGCCTTCGCATCTTCAGAAGAGTAAAACCACTCATAAGACATGTTGATCTCGTAGAGGACGTCGTCAGCAAAAGACTAAACACCGAGGAACTTCAACAAGTAGCTTTAGAATCGTCGATCCAACAGACTATGAGATCGGATATAGACCCATTTCTTGCTGAAACTCTCCGTTTACGTTGCGCACACTTGAGTTTTCAACTGTTTCAGGTCTTGGGTAAAGATGACACCAAGTTACTGTTCGACGAATTACTAGCTCGATATAGATACTCCAACTTCAACCTTGAAGATTTGTATGCGACTAGCACGGATTTAGGCTTGCCGGTTAAAGATGTACTTGGAAATTGGTTTTCTGGAAATGAACAACCGCAATTTGAGGTTTCAAGCGCCCAGACATTTAAAAGAACGTTACCCGATGAACTTGAAGACGAGTACCAGACTATATTTCATGTGTTCAATCAGGGTAGAGGAACGGGTGTCTTTCGAACGTCTGTGACTACGGACTTTGGAGGATTTGGTGCCTTAACCCCAGAAGTCAGCTTGCAAGCAAGCTATGATGCCCAGAATATGAGGATGGGTGGATCCGGTCAAGGACCGGTAGTATTCATACAACCCGGCGAGAGTGTCGAGATAGGTATAGTGAGCGAGCGCGAACCGATGCGCGTGATCGTGGAGCCTCTCAACTTAAAGCTTGGCGGCGGACGGGTCGCGGTACCCACTAAAGTGGTTCAAGACGTTCGAAACGTCGACGGAGACCTACTAGAAGAATTTCACGGTTTTCGCGTGAGCGATTGGAAACCTCCTCCACCAGCTGAATTGGGTATCGTGGTAGATGACTTAGACCCAACGTGTTCAGTCGAAAACGGAAAACAAGTGGATGATGTTAAAACTTGGCGGCGCGTTGACTACCCAAGTGCTTGGGGGAGTTCCCGTCGAACTATGGTATACAGTGAAAGTGAGAACCCTAAGAGCATTGCGTTTCAAACGGACTTGCCCAATGCCGGGATGTGGTTGTTAGAGTTTCATCTTCCCGATTTTCGAGGACAATTTGGTGACTTTCCTCGTGGTTTTTTGCCACGTGGGCGAATAGGATCGGGTAATTTAAGTACTTTTTTCTGGCAGAGCATAGCCGGCGAGTACAAGTTCACTGTTGAAGCTGGCGAAGTTACTAAGGTGATTGACGTGAGCGTGAGCGAGAGTGACTTTGGTTGGATTTACATCACAGAAAATCAATTGGATCAAGGAACTGCTGTGGTCAACATTGAGCCAAGCAATATTGATGGGAAACTCTTTGGCGATGCTATTCGCTGGATTCAAGTTGATGCTGGAGAGTAACGCTCCCCCGTCGAAACTTCAAAGTAAGACTCGCAAAGATTGTGTTTGACTTGATTCACGCTGGGGGTTGGCTGATGGTACCCATACTCGCCTGCAGCCTGATTGCGCTGATGGTGTGCATTGAACGCGCATGGGTGTTACGGAGAACGACAATTGCTCCGTCTTGGTTATTACCACACATTGAAGCGAGAATAAAGGAAGAGGGCTACATCGATAACGAGTTTCTTGAGCAACTCGAACAATCACCCTCCGGCAAAATTTTGGCCGCTGGTTTACGCAAGACAGAATTTGGTATCGATGCAGTCAAAAACGTTATGGAAGAGACGGCAAACACGGTCATATTTGATCTACAGCGATTTCTCACCGTGTTAGGTACGATTGCATCTATTTCGCCGTTACTTGGATTGTTGGGAACGGTCATCGGCATGATTCAAGTATTTACTGAACTGGTATCGACTGGCGGTGGTGATCCGTCCCAGCTCTCGGGTGGAATTTCACAGGCTTTGATTACTACGGCATTTGGTTTGGGAGTAGCTATTCTGGCGCTCATTGGTTACCGGTACTTTCTTCGTCGAGTAGACCATCTGATCGTGCACTTGGAATGGCAGGCTAGCCGACTAGTAGACGTACTGGTGGTGGGTTTCGAAGTCGAGTCTAAAGAATGAAATTTCACCGACCGCAAAAAAGAGACGTATCGATTGAAATCACACCGTTAATCGATGTCGTCTTTCTTTTGCTGATCTTTTTCATGGTCACGTCGACGACGGTTCGAGAGAACATTCTTTCAATCATACTCCCTGAAGCACAAGGTGAAATCGCCACGCAAGATAACGATGACATTCAGGTACTAGTTTCCAATGAAGGCGTCGTTATGGTTAACGATGTGCAACTGAATACTCTCTCGCGAGACGCGGTGATGAAACATATCTCCGCTACGTTCCCAAACTATCCAGATGCTAGGGTAGTACTTGGAGGTGACGCCGATGTTAGACACGCAACCATTGTGCTAGTATTAGATGCTCTAGCAGAGCTAGGAGTCAAGAATGTTTCTATTTTGGTTCGCGAATCAGCTAGCGACTAGATTTGCTCTTTTTTGATGCGCGATATCTGCAATATTCTTTGGCAGAAATAGATTCGAGAATTTTCAGTGGTCGCAAAATCTGAAAGATCTGACTGGCGTACTTACAGCCGGTTGACTTCCTATGTGAGGAGTCGAGCTTGGTACTTCGTGATCGCGCTACTGGCGTTTTTTCTAGCAGCTATTGCGGAAGTGTTTTTTGCTCAGATTCTGGGTTCAGTCGTAAGCTCATTTGAAGCTAATTCTGACGCGCCGGCCAGCGACATTGCAACGAATACCGCGTCGACAAAGTCTTGGTTTTGGATACCCAATTATTTTCTGGATTACGTTCCATGGCCGATACCAATATTGTTTGCATGTATGATCGGGGTTGCTGCTCTGGTACGCGCCCTATCCAACGTCGTGGGCGAGTTTCTGCTATCGCGAGTGTCGTTCTATGTGGTGCATGCAATTCGTTGCGAGTTGCATGATCGATTGCTCCTGTTACCGTGTTCGTACTTCGACGAGAGCAGACAAGGCGACATTTCTAACCGACTGACGGATACGACTTCCAAACTGAGAGATACAGCCACTGAAGTATTGCGAATATTGATGCAGGACGGAGGCAAGCTTGTGTTCATGTTGGGCGCGATGTTGCTTATCAATCTGTGGTTGACGCTACTGTTTTTTGCACTTGCACCTATTGTTGCGGTTATCGTCCATTATGCTTCTCGCAGGTTTCGAGACTTAAGTATCAGAATTCAATCTTCCATGGGGGAGGTAACTCACTTTGGGCAGGAAACAGTACTATTGCATAAAACGATTCGAGCCTATGGCGCGCAGGATCAACAGTCTCAAGCCTTCCAGGACGCGAGCACAAAGAATCGTCAACAGCACTTAAAAATGGTAGCTACGAAGGCAACCAGCGCGCAGTTTATTCAATTGCTAGTTGCGTTTGCGATAGCTGCTCTTGTTGGAGTACTTTTCGTTGATCAAATCAAGGGTGGGATGGATGCGGCTGGCATCATCACTTACATTGGCTTAGCTGGCGCGTTGGCCAGTCCTATCAAACGTCTGTCCGATTTGAATGCTCGACTCCAAATTGGATTAGCTGCTGCCACTGAAATATTTGATCATATTGACCGCGATACCGAACTGGATAGTGGTCGCGACGAATTTAGTGCAAAGCAAGCTGCTATTCAATTCGATCATGTAGATTTTTCCTACCACAACTCCGACAAACAGACTTTGACAGACATTTCAGTGGACGTAGCTCCTGGTCAAACATTGGCTATCGTTGGCGCCACGGGGGCTGGAAAGACAACGCTAATTCAACTGTTACTACGTTTTTACGAACCTAATACGGGACAAATACTTCTTAATGGGGTGCCTATCTCGAAGTACACAAAAGATTCACTAAGGAACCACATCGCCTTTGTGAGTCAGGAAGTAGTTCTTTTCAATGACAGCATCCGCAACAACATAGCTTATGGGAGACTGCAAAACTCAACTGTTGCAGAGATTGAAAGTGCGGTTCAACGGGCTCGAGTGGATGTGTTCACAAATAGGATGCAGAAAGGTTTGGATAGTAGCGTCGGTGATCGTGGTACCAATTTATCGCAAGGAGAAAGACAACGCATACTCATTGCTCGCGCGATATTGAAGGACGCACCCATTTTGATCCTTGACGAAGCAACTTCGTCGCTCGATGCGGAATCCGAAAGGTTAATTCAAGCTGCTCTTGATGAAATGATGTTAGGACGGACTACTCTGGTTGTAGCCCATCGTCTATCCACCGTTGTAAACGCTGATATCATCGCTGTTCTCGAGCAAGGACGTATTGTCGAACTAGGATCTCATCAGGAATTATTGGCGAAGCAAGGTCGATATGCGAATTTACACGCATCGCAATTTCGCAACGCCGGTTAAGTCTAAAAGCTTAGTGCGGTACCGACGAAATCGAGGCAACTAGTTTGTGGTACTCCAATAGTAGCTGGCTAAAAGCTTTTACTCCCTTTTCTTGGATACTGCGACGTTTAGTCGAGTATCGTCGAACGCGGTATAAAAGCGAAACGCATCGGGTTTGGAAAGCCCCAGTACCAGTGTGTGTTGTCGGCAATGTTACTGTTGGTGGAACCGGTAAAACTCCGCTGGTCATTTGGTTGTGCGAATGGCTTACTCGACGAGGAGTCAAAGTAGGGTTAATCAGTCGTGGATACGGTGGTAAAGCGTCAAAATACCCATTGTTGGTCAGCGAGCGAGCTCGGTGTCGCGAAGTTGGGGAAGAGAATGTCATGTTGCACCGAAGAACAGGCGTACCAATCGCAGTAGATCCAAACAGGGTACGCGCGACCCAGTTCCTTCTAGACAATCATTCAATCGACCTCGTTATTGCCGACGACGGTCTGCAACACTATAGATTAGGTCGGGACATTGAAATCGCGGTAATAGACGGCGCACGTGGAATCGGTAACGGCTTACAGTTGCCTTTTGGACCTCTACGTGAACCGAAGTCTAGATTGCTAGAAGTACAGTGGATTGTCGTGAAAGGAGATAACATTCGCTTAGACCTACCAAAGTCATTTTTGCAACTCGAACCCGTTGAATTTGTGAACGTATCAGACAATTCAGTACGACCAATTCACGAGTTTCGGACTCAGTACGCTGGAAATCTTCGAGCAATCGCGGCCATTGGTAATCCGAATAGTTTTCAGGACACATTGAATCAAATCCAAATTCAGGCTAAGGTAACCCCTTTTCGCGATCATCACCATTTTCGTGCCGATGAACTCAATGAAAACGGTACAGTTATCATCGTAACTGAGAAAGATGCACAGAAGATTCGTGAGTTACCGATGGATACAAGTCATATTTGGTATCTGAAGGTTAACGTGAAATTTAAAGATGAAGTGGATGAATTCCTCATGTCATTGCTCTACAAGCACGGAATCGACGTAATGGGTACAAATTGACCGATTCCTTTTCCGTAGTCATTCCTGCCCGCCTAAATTCCACGAGACTACCTGGCAAGTTACTGTTGCCGATCGCGGGGAAGCCAATGCTAAGACACGTTGTCGAAAGAACTCTCTTGTCCGATGCGAAGCATGTTTACGTCGCAGCCGACGACCATCAACTCATTGATACTTTGGTTGGTACTGATGCAATCTCGGTCATAACTTCCGTAGATCATGTGTCTGGCACGGATCGCATTGTAGAAGCAATCCATGACTTAGGATTTGAATCCGACGACGTAATCGTCAACGTGCAAGGCGACGAACCATTGATTCCACCAAACGTTGTAAATCAGGTAGCGCAGCTCTTACTAGATCAACCCTCAAGTGGTGTAGCAAGCTTGTATTCGACGATCTCCGATGCCAAAGAGATCTTTGATCCGAACGCAGTGAAGGTGGTATTAGACTCAGATTCGAACGCTCTATATTTTTCGCGTGCTCCGCTACCTTGGGATCGCAGTACCTTTGCAGACGGGGAACCTACAGAAGTCAAACCCCATTGGTATCGTCATCTAGGAATCTATGCGTACCGAGTTTGGGCGCTACAGGAGTTCGTGTCTTGGAGTCCATCGCGTTTGGAACAAGTAGAGAGCTTGGAGCAACTTCGATTTCTTGAGAATGGAACTTCGATTGTGTTGGATCATGTGAGCGAACCGGTGGCGGCAGGTGTTGACACACCCGATGACTTGGCAAGAGTCCGAAAGATGTTCGCGACACGAATCGAATAGATTGATCGGGTGGCTACCACTCTGACACTTCCGTTTTCCGTTTTACAAAACTTTTCGCTATTCAATTTCAATAGCCTCAAGTTAGAGAGTCGCGTCGATGAATATGTGCGTGTTACTTCGTTCGAGCAACTTGTGGAGGCGTCGGACTTTTCCGGACCGTTAAACTTCTTTGGAGGCGGTTCAAATCTCCTATTGAAATCTAAAGTCGAAGGACGTTTGCTCCACATTGGTATCGAAGGGATTACTGTTACGCCCGAAGAGAAAGGTAGATACTTGGTTCGCGTCGGAGCTGGAGAGAATTGGCACAAGTTCGTGATGCACATGCTCAGTAAGGGAATCGGCGGGTTGGAGAATTTAGCTCTGATTCCAGGTAACGTAGGCGGTGCACCTTACCAAAACATTGGTGCTTACGGAAGAGAACTTACGGAATTGGTGCACAGTGTCGAAGTGTTTGACTTAACAACGAAAGAGACGCGTGTCTTGACCAACGAAGAATGTCAGTTTTCTTACCGCGATAGTGTGTTCCGATCTAATGTCGTACCACACGTCATCATTACCTATGTAAATTTTTTACTCGGAAGACTACCGTTGATGACAGAATATCGAGATGTTCGCGAGACACTGCGTGGACATTCACCGCAGGAAATTGATCACGATCTTGTCGCGAAAACCGTGATAAAAATTCGACAAAGTAAACTCCCCGATCTGAACAAGTTTCCGAATGTAGGGAGCTTTTTCAAGAATCCTACTCTCACGAAGCGAGAATATGATCGTTTACACGGCAAAATTGATATTGTTGGATTTTCGCAAGGAGAAATGATTCGTATCCCTGCAGCAAAGCTCATTGATGCGCAAAAGTGGAAAGGAAGACAAGTTGGTAATGTTCTTGTTTGGTATAGACAACCCCTGGTCTTGGTCAACTGTGGGGGAGCGAGCGCTAAAGAGTTCTTGGATGTTGCCGCGCGCGTGGCGGACGATGTCGAGCAACACTACGGTGTTCGTCTATTGCTCGAACCAGTGATTATGGGAGTCAACAGTTGAGATAGTGTGCTGACCCACCGCATACTATTGAGACACTACCGGTCTCGGTCGGTTCTCCTTTGGTCGAATTCGAGGATCATTTGTAGCTCGAGCTTTACCGTCGGTAGAGTCGTTGTCCTTGTTACTATCGTCGACATCAGTAGTCGCTCCATCGTTTGATCCATCGAGATCGTGGTTTCCGCTCGTCTGATCAGACTCTGCAGTAGCCGACTCTAACGGTTCTTTCATCGAAGTTTCCATATCAGATGTGGCGGCAATCTCTTCTGTCGACTCAATAGTTGTTCGTGTATCTTGTTTCATGTCCTCATTGGCGACGCCTTCAGTAAGAGCGATACTCTCGCTCTCAACTTCCTGACTCTCAGGGCTACTTTGACTCTTAGTCTGCAACCGCGGTTGAGATTCGGAAGGTGAATCTCCTTCTGGTGAAGCGTGAGCTCTTTGATTTGTCCGCTTTTCTTCCAAAGAATCTGTTTTAGCGACTAAATGCTCTTCGAGCGCTCCCGTTTGAACTGTCTCTTGTTTCGAATCCGTTGATGTTTGTCTTCTTGGCGTGTGTTTTTTGTTTTTAGTCCTTTCTTTTGATGCTGGTTTATCAGCAGCATTCGTTTCAACTGACTTTTTCAGAGCTTTTTTCTTTACCTCGCCAACTTGTGGTGTGTCTGATTTGCCATCTCTCTTAACAGAGTCTCTTTTAGCATTACTCTTTACACGGTCTTTGTGAGCAGTGCCGCTCTTTGTCGTGGGTACAGCTGATGGAAGTGTGCGTTCTTTGATACGTTTCGATTGCGAACTACTCGCGGTAGTCTTGTTTGGAGAGTGTCGCGTGATCTTCTGTTTCATGCGTTGCGTAGCTTTCGCGCCGCTTTGGCTACGTCCCTCGTGAGGCCGTTTTCTTCGGTCTTTCGCTGTTCTTTGATTACTCTTAGACGAGCGCTCGGGTTCTTTTTCTACTACGAACAGTCGTTGGTAGAGATAGGATGGAACCGCGGGGACGAAACGGAAGAATCGAGTCGCGCCTTCAAGGACATTAGAGAAACCGGCTTTGTCTTTGTTGGGTTTTGCTTCAGACTTCTTCGGAGGTTTGCGCTCAATTTCTGGACGTTTCACGGCTGCAGTTTGAATCGACTCAGCTTGGGTTTCCCGGTTTACCTTTCCTTTTTTACCTTTTCCGTTTTCTGGAATTCCGTGCTCGAAATTCTTCGTCTTCACGGGTGTCTTGCTATAGGTCGTAGAGAACGATTCGACAACGAAGGACGCATCTTCTCCGTCTTGGTCTGGAACAATTTCTAATTTCGCGCTGGATCGCATCTCAACCATACTTAGATGAGGCCGGAGATCGTTAGTTAAGTACTGGGCTACAGCAGGAGTTACCCTAGCGCGGATTCGTGCGATGCGTTTGCTATGACTGCGTGCTTCAATTTCGCGAAAGATTCGATGCCCAACCGAGTCAACGGTTTGTCTATAACCGTGTCCTCCGCATCCGTCGCACCGCTGAAAGTCCGTGTCGTATATTGAGGAGCGGGGGCGTCGACGCTGCAATTCCATTAGACCAAACGAAGAAATCGGCTCCCATTTTGTCCGACCACGATCTAAATCACATAAGCGGGCGACGCGATCTTCAAGTTTCCTTATGTCTTGAACTTCGTACAGGTCAATGAAATCTACAACGATCAGCCCGCCGATGTCCCGAAGTCGCAATTGATTGAAAATTTCCTCCGCGGCTTCAATATTAGTGTTTAATACCATATCGCGAAAGTTGTCGTTGAATCGGAATTGTGCCGAGTTCACGTCAATCGTTAGTAGTGCTTCAGTGGGATCGAGCACGATTTGACCACCTGAGGGAAGCTCAATGGTGCGGTCAAATACCTTGCTGACCTGTGCTTCTATACGATATTTCGTATACAACGGGATTTCGTCTTCATAAAGCTGAATGTCACCAGAAAAGTCTGCCATATAGGACTTCACAAAACTGCGAATGTCGTCGTAGATACTTTTATCATCCACGATGACACGTTCAATGTTGCTGTGAAGATTGTCTCGTAATACTGAATTGACCAAGTTGTTAGCCTCGTACAACAGACGAGGTGCTTGCGAATCGGAATATGCTTGTTGAATTAGATTCAACAAGTCAGCACATTCTCGTACATCAGTTTGAAGTTCTTTTTGGGTTCGGCCTCTTGCTGAGGTCCGGATTACGAGGCCGCACTCTTTCGGAACCTTGAACTTCGGCAGCATTGCTTCAATCTCGGCACGCTGTTCTCGATTGATTTGCCGGGATATCCGAGTGATAGGACGGTTTGTATTCAGTACTACATGCTGTCCATGTAGCTGAATTTGACCGGTTAACGCTGCACCTTTTTCTACACGCGCATCGCGTTCAACCTGTACCAATACGTCGTCATTGACACTCAATACGTCCGCGATCCGTCCAGTCGCGCTACTTTCTTCACTACTTCCTCGACGACCGTACTTGTAATGAATCTTATCGAGGGTCAATAGCCCATGTTTAAGATCCCCAAAGTCGACAAAAGCTGCTTGCAGTTGGTCATTGATGGAAACAACCTTGGCCTTGTAGATATTGCCTTGAGAACTTCGATTTGCGAATTTCTCAATATGTAGGTCATGTAGAACTGGTGCACTTTGGGCACCGTTAGAATTGACAATTGCCACGCGTACTTCTCGTGATTTGAGTACGCTAATCAGCATTATTTTCATGATATCGAAACTTCCTGTTAGTCGAGTTTCGAATCCGATATGTCAAAAAGTCAGCTACATTGTTTGTCGTCCGAAGACTCTATATGGTCCTGCCTGCAAACTTGTTCACGGAGTGTTGTGCTCCATTGACCGATACAACGGGATGCTAATGATATAGTAGCTCTCGTGGGTGTCATGGAAAATTGCTATAGTTCGATTGATTCAATCAGCGTCGTGGTTATGAAACCTCGGCTTGATTTAATTGGCACGTTAAAGTCTTCAGTTATTTGGGTTTAATGTAGATGTTCTGATTGACTTCGGGATCGAAATCTTGATTGTTACTGCAGTAAATACATCACATCACTCGGGTTTCTGAAATTTTTGTGAAACCGAAAATGTTATCTTTTCACCTATGAAAATTTGTTCTCCATCAAAGGTCTGATCGGAGCTTCTGAGTAAGTATCTTGAAGCGATTGCGCGACCAGCTAGATTCACATTCGAGTGTCCTTAACAACATATGATACACACGTTTGCGCCATCTGTAAAGTAACCAATGCGCTAAGAACTGTATGACTCCTGTACAACATTTCACTATTAGTAGGCACTCTGGTCAGCGCTTGGACAACTTTCTTTTACGGGAGTTGAAATCGGTTCCACGAAGTCGGATCATGCGGATGATTCGTAGTGGTGAGGTGCGAGTCAACGGTAAACGAGCCAAAGTTCACCTAAAGCTTAATGAAGGTGATCGTGTGCGAGTTCCACCTCTCATGCTTGAAGAAGAGCGCTCCGCAGAAGTTCCCTGTTGGCTCATTGACGTTGTGAGCAAAAATGTGATTTACGACGACGATCGCTTGATCGCGGTGAACAAGCCTAGTGGCGTGTCGGTTCATGGGGGAACTTCAGTACCTATAGGATTAATTGACGCGGTTCGAAAGCACTTTGAAGACGACGAAATTCAATTGGGACACCGCATTGACCGCGACACCTCTGGATGCGTGCTATTTGCAAAGACGAGAGTTGCTTTGTTGGAAATTCACCACGCGTTGCAACAACAACAGCTGGTGAAGCAGTACGAAAGTATCGTCTCTGGGTGCTGGCCTAAGGACGTTAGCGAGGTAACGGTACCACTTAGAAAATACCGACTTCCTAACAACGAACGTCGCGTAGAAGTACATGAAACCGGCAAAGCCGCGATGACGAAATTTAAGATCCTACGTGCTACGGATTCTTTGAGTTGGCTTCACATTGAGCCCACAACTGGTCGAACACATCAGATTCGCGTACATTGCCAGTATCAAGGACATCCCATCGTAGGTGACCGCAAATACGCGACACCACAGAACTCCAAGCCACCAAATATGATGCTACACGCTCTGAGTGTTCAGTTCACCGGTGGGCATCCTATTCAGGCACCGGTCCCTCCGTACTTTGAAGAGTATTGGCGGAAACATGCTCCAGCGGATTGATACCACATTCTCGAAGAAATTCTGCGGTTCGTATTAGCGGTAGCCCAACGATAGCAGTGGGATCTTCAGAACGGACCGACTCGAAAAGGAGAGGTCCATGTGCTTCTGACTTTATCGCTCCTGCGCAATCCAACGGTTGGTCCAAGGTTAAGTAAGCATTCGCTTCACTCTCGGTAAAGTCGCGGAACTGAACTTCAGTTTCTACAACGTCAGACAAGGTTTTACCTTCAGGATCGAGCACCGAAACCGCAGAGAAAAAACAGACTGCTCGACCTCTGAAACTAAGCAGCATCTCTTGAGCTCTTTCAAAAACGCCGGGCTTGACTAATAGTAATTCATTACACACCCCCGTTTGATCGCTACCAATCACGACACAATTTGGAAAGCTTTCTGCGACTGCTCTCGCTTTCATAGTAGCTACGCGTAGAGCTATAGCACTGGGAGACTCTGAAGGACGGGGATGTTCGTCAATATCTGGTGACACTGAGCGAAATTGATAACCTAATGAAGCGAGTTGTTGTTGGCGATACGCTGACGAAGATGCTAATATTAGGTTACGCATAGTTTAACAACTCGATTGCGTCAAGTCATGAGTAAATTGCGACCATTGACAGTATCTTGCATTGTCTCTATCATCTTGAATAGCGAAAGCGCATTGGATATTCATGATTGTATTTTGTCCGAGCGACTGCGCCCGTGCAAACCGCAAGTGGCAACGCCGTCTCTCGATGCCTACGTTTCCACGGTTATATGAAGCGGTAGGAAAGCTTAACGAAGCTGTAAGTGTACAACTAGAGTTTTCGCTTGACGAAAACGACCGAGTTCGTGTGTTTGGTCAAATAGAAACCAAAGCTAAGCTTCGGTGTCATGCGTGTTCGCTGGAAAAAGAAGTTCCATTTACTGTAGATCTTGACATACGGTTGGTTCGATCAGAGCGGGAAGCTCGTGAAATTTTTGGCGAATTTGATGCAATCGTCGTCAGCGATGATAAAATTACCCTACAAGAACTCATTGAAGACGATGTTCTAATGAGCATACCTTCTCGAGTTTGCGACGACCAACAAGCCTGTCCGCGCCGACACACGGACACCGAGGCAATCCCTCCGAAAACACATCGGCCTTTCGCCAACATTGGGCGGTTGATGAAAGCAAGTCGGTCGTAAATAGTTTCACTCAATTCGGTATTTAGTTTATGGCAGTCCAACAGAATAAGAAGACGCGTTCAAAGAGAGATCATCGGCGAGCACATGATCGAGTAATCACGCCAACGCTCACTGAAGATCAAAACACCGGTGAGATTCATCGTCGCCATCATGTCGCTGCAGACGGTCAATATCGAGGTAGACAAGTGCGAGAACTTAAAGTACCAGAGGAAGACCTACTAGAAGAGTAGAGTTTCATAGCTATCGCTATGGAATGCTTTCATGGTTGCCGCTCGACTTCAGATCGCGGTCGATACTCTCGGCTCCGAATCACCCACAGATCACATCGTTGCTGGCGCGCGGGAGTTTATTGACGCCAATTCTGATTGCGATTTAACTCTCATTGGACGACGCCGGGACCTTTCTGACTTTCCCGCAAATCGTTGTCGAATCGTAGATTGTCCAACGGCTGTGCCACAACATGCGACACTCCTTGACGTACTCCGAAAGAAAAGTGACTCCTCGTTGCGAACTGGTTTGAGTTTGCTGTCCGATCGGAGTGTGCATGCTCTAGTTTCGACTGGGAACAGCGGCGCGCTTATGGTGCTTGGAAGACAGATCATTTCAACGCTACCTGGAATTACTCGTCCGGCGATGATAAAACAGTTCACTCGAGCGACTGGGTCCTTTTGGATGCTCGACTTAGGGGCTAACCTCGCGCGTCGTCCTGGTCTCCTCAGTGAATTCGCGCGTATCGGGAGTGCCTATGCGAGTTCCATAGGTGGTATGAAAGAAGCCAAGGTCGCGTTGTTAAACATCGGAATGGAAGCGTACAAAGGACCGCAATACTTGCGCGACACAGCTGTGGAGCTCGCTCGAGATCCAAAGGTGAACTTTGTCGGATACATTGAAGCGCACGCGCTATTCGACGGTATCGCTGATGTTGTCGTAACTGACGGCTTCACGGGAAACGTTGTATTGAAGTCCATTGAAGGGGCATTGGGGATTGCACGACAACATGTTCAAGATGCTTTGAATAGTTCAGACGACGCTAAGAATGAATCTGTTTCCAAACGGGTTAATTCAAGGTTAAATGCTCAGACTTACAATGGCGCAAGTCTCGTTGGATTGCGGGGCGTCATAGTAAAATGTCATGGGAACACGAACCACATCGGAATTCGATCGGCCTTAGCGTTGGCTAAGCACGAAATAATCGCGCAAGTACCGCAACGCTTAGAAACTCACTTCTAACAATCACAGAAACTGAATTGATGTCGAGAGTCGCGTATCTATTTCCAGGGCAAGGTTCACAGTCGGTGGGTATGCTTGCAGATCTCTCCGAATTGGGTACTGACATTCAGGAACACTTAGCGCGTGCGTCTGACGTAATAAAAGTAGATTTAACGACGATTGTCGCGAACGGCCCTGAGGACAAGTTAAACAAGACTGAAGTTACACAACCTGCAATTCTGGCGACATCGATTGGCTTATTCTCGATGACTCGTCGGCTTGGTTTAGAGACGCCCTGTGCCGTGGCTGGACATAGTCTCGGCGAATATAGTGCCTTAGTAGCCAGCGGAGTGCTTAATTTCGAATCTGCAGTGCGGTTAGTGTATGAACGTGGAAAGATCATGCAAGCCGCGGTACCGGAAGGCTCGGGTGCGATAGTGGTAGTACTTGGACTGAACGATGAAACCGTCCGAGAAGTTTGTGATTCAGTTGACGAAACAGTAGAGATAGCCAATTACAACTGCCCAGAGCAAGTAGTTATCGCGGGTTTGACTTCAGCCGTCGAACGAGCTTCGGTGGCGTGTATGGACGCTGGCGCTTGGCGACTTGTTCCGATCCCAATGAGCGTGCCTAGTCATTGCTATCTTCTTCACGGTGCCAGAAAACATCTTGAAGGGGTACTGTCACATTTAGAATTTCAGCACTCAAACTTTAAGGTCTATCAGAATATCAATGCGAAAGTCACAGACGATCCTGAGGAAATTAAACAAAATCTCGTCGGACAGATCAGCTCCAGCGTATTGTGGCATCAAACCATCAGAGCGATGATAGATCACGGTATAAACACGTTCGTTGAATGTGGTCCGGGTAGAGTGCTCACCGGACTAATGCGACGTATTGATCGTGAGGTTACCGCAACAGCTTTGAGTAACCGAGAAACAATTGAAGAATTAATCAGAGAGTGAACATGACACAAAAATCCGCATTAGTAACAGGTGCAAGTCGCGGAATTGGACAAGCGATCGCTAGTCGCTTAGCCGCCGATGGCTTCTACGTGTTTGGCACTGCGACAAGCCAAGCTGGAGCAGATCGCATATCGGAGAGTCTTGATTCAAACGGTAGCGGAGTCCAATTGCAACTAACCAATGCATCATCGATCGAAAACGTTTTACAAACCATTGCTGATTCTGAAAGAACGATTTCGGTATTGGTAAATAATGCTGGAGTCACGAAAGACAAGTTGTTGCTTCGAATGTCAGAACCTTTGTGGGATGAAGTGCTCGACACAAACCTTACTGGATTTTTCCGCGTTACCAAGCCCGTGTTACGCGGCATGTTTAAGCAGCGCTGGGGGCGCATTGTGAATCTTGGGTCAGTCGTTGCACGAACGGGAAATCGTGGACAAGCGCACTACTGCGCTACGAAAGCAGGAATCGAAGGATTTACCCGAGCGCTCGCAATGGAAGTCGCATCTCGCGGTATCACTGTGAACTGTGTTGCACCAGGTTTAATTTCGACCGACATGACCACAGATATTTCCGAGCGCGGTGAGGAGGCTTTGTTAACCGTTGTGCCCTTAGGTCGAGCTGGAACCCCAGAAGATGTTGCTAACACAGTCGCGTTTCTAGTGAGCACCGAAGCGAGTTACATCACTGGTCAAACTATCCACGTTAATGGTGGTATGTACGCGCCTTGAGAGGCGTGAGGACTACGAGTCAGGGACACTGTGAGTTGGGATAGGAAAATACCTCGATAGTGCTCGAAGTGTTTTCTGAGTTCCGCCTTTCATCCTACGAGTTACCTAGACCACAAAAGTAAAATACGTTGTCCCGATAGGGATGTTTGTTTAAATAACACCGAGATACGGAGACCCATACACGAATGAGTTCTATTGAAGAGCGCGTAAAAAGACTGATAGCCGAACAACTGAAGAGCGAGCTGAAAGATGTAACTGACGAAGCTTCTCTTATGGACGATCTCGGTGCCGATTCACTTGACACGGTCGAGTTAGTTATGGCATTAGAGGAAGAGTTTGAAACTGAGATTCCCGATGAAGATGCCGAGAGTATTGCAACGGTGAAACAGGTAATCGATTACATCAAGGACCAGATAGCAAACACTTCAGAGTCCGACAAGGACTAGAACTCTCGCTGTTGTTGCACTATCGCGTACCCTTTTCACGCATTGAGTCGAACTACCACCGAAAACGACCGTAATGTCTAAGTCACGAGTCGTAGTGACCGGTATGGGAGCTTTGACTCCCATCGGGAACACGGTGGAGGAGACTTGGAACAATGCACTTGCAGGTGTTAGTGGCGTAGCTCAAATCGATGCGTTTGATACCACAGATCATCGAGTTACGATCGGCGCGCGGATTCGAGACTTTAACGTTGAGGATCACTTTACTTCGAAAAACGCCACGCGATACGACGAATTCATACAGCTCGGATATGCTTCAACTGTTCAAGCCATAGAGCAATCTGGGATTCATCTTAGTCCCGACGTGTCCAATATCGGCGTTGCTTTTGGATCCGGTATCGGCGGGATCCGGATGATTTGCTCGCAACACCAAGTTTTACTTGAGCGCGGGCCGCGACGAGTATCACCATTTTTCGTACCGTCCAGCATCGTCAACATGATCTCAGGACAAGTTTCGATCGACTATGGATTCGGTGGTCCTAATATCTCTATTGTTACGGCGTGCACGACAGGCTGTCATAACATTGGAGTTGGGGTCCGAATGATTCAATGCGGGGATGCGACAGGGATGGTAGTCGGCGGTGCGGAATGGTCGACGTGTCCGTTGGCGGTCGCAGGATTCGCTTCCATGAAAGCTCTTTCGACCCGGAACGACGAACCGGAACGAGCGAGCCGCCCTTGGGATAAAGCTCGGGACGGATTTGTTTTAGGGGATGGAGCTGGTTGTTTGGTGATCGAGTCTTACGAACACGCGGTCGCGCGCGATGCTGAAATCCTTGCAGAAATTGTTGGTTTCGGTATGAGCGCGGACGCGCACCATATTACCGGTCCACCAGAAGACGGCAAGGGCGCGATCGCCTCGATGCAAAGAGCACTAGACGACGCGGGCGTAAATCCAGAAGAAATTCACTACATTAACGCTCACGGCACGTCGACACCGTTAGGCGACATCGCTGAGACAAAGGCTATTAAGGCGGTGTTTGGCGAAGATTGTTCTATTCCAATCAGTTCGTCTAAATCGATGTTTGGTCACTTGTTAGGTGCTGCGGGTGCCGTTGAAGCTATTGTTTCGATTCAAACTCTCCGAGAACAACGGGCACATCCAACCATAAATCTAGAAGATCCTGACGACGAATGTGATTTGGACTTCATTCCAAAGCAATCGCGAGACATTTCGGCTGAGTACACACTCAGTAATTCGTTTGGTTTTGGCGGCACCAACGGCACGCTGATTTTTCGCAAAGTGTAATCGTGGGACCACTGAATCGTTCTCGAACGATAGCGACAGTAGTGGTCTTAATATGTGCGTTGGGTGTCGTAGTGTTCTGCCACTATGAAATGTGGAAACACCATGAGATTGAGATTGAGGAGGCGCAGTCTCTTGAAATTCAACCAGGCGACCATTTTGCTGACATTGCCTCCAAGCTACAGTCCCAAGGCATAATTCAAAACATTGGATACTTTGAATTGCTCGCACGAGTATCAAATTCCACGGGTTCGATCCAAGCTGGAGAATATTCGTTTTCCGGTTCGTACACACCAGTAACTGTGCTGCAGAATCTAGTTCAAGGGAACGTGGTAACGCGCACACTCACTCTACCCGAAGGTGGTTCGTTCGATGAGTTTTTGCATGTTTTGGAGTCGACCCCGAAGATTGATTTCAATCTGACAAACCGAAATGTTGAAACCGCTTTAGCGGAGTTGAAAATCACAGGAACTTGGGATCAGATCCCTTCAAACCACGGCGAAGGCTGGTTCTTTCCGGACACCTATCAATATACAACCTCGACTCCAGCATCTGAAGTACTGAGTATCGCGCACAGTAAGATGATTGATGAATTAAGAGAAGCGTGGACTCAGCGCGATCCAACCACACCATTGAACACACCCTACGAATTGTTAATATTGGCGTCAATTATTGAAAAAGAATCGGGAGTTATAGAAGATCAGAGACAAATCAGTGGCGTGTTCTCCCGACGTTTAACGAAAGGTATGCGCTTACAGGCAGACCCTACGGTAATCTATGGTCTCGGGGACTCATTCGACGGCAATCTCACACGTGCACATCTCAACATGGAGCACCCTTACAACACGTACCGGAATTACGGGCTACCACCGACTCCGATTGCCGCACCTAGCCGCGCAGCTCTCCATGCCGCGGCTAATCCAGCACTAGGCGACGCCCTATATTTCGTTTCACGCGGAGACGGTACAAGTGAATTTTCAGCAACACTTGAAGAGCACAATCGTGCAGTGCGCAAGTACCAACTAAACCAGAAAGACTGAATGCAAAAGAAAGGTCAGTTTATAACATTGGAAGGAGTCGATGGGGTCGGAAAGAGTACTGTCGTACCATATATTGAACACGTACTGCAATCCCACTCAATCCCGTACTTTATCACTCGAGAACCGGGCGGTACGCCGCTCGCCGAAGGAATCCGAAAATTGCTGTTGTCAGATTGGGATGAATCCGTAACTGCTGAAGCGGAGTTGTTTCTTATATTTGCTGCTCGGGCACAACATGTTGCTGAAGTAATCAAACCGCGAATTGAAGTCGGTACTTGGGTGATCTGCGAACGTTTTACAGATGCTTCGTTCGCATACCAAGGTGGTGGCAGACACCTACCTCTCAGTCTTGTCGAAAGTCTTGCCGAAGCAGTACACTCAGAGTACTGGCCAGATCTCACAGTATATCTTGATATTGATGTTGAAACCGCGCTTCAACGACGGGCACATCGCGTCCAAGACCGCATCGAAAAAGAGACCGTCGATTTCTTTGAGATCGCACGAACCACATACTTAAAACTCGCGGAGACTGAGTCTAGGATTGTCAAGATTGACGCGAGCGTCCCATTGACAGAACTGACTCGCTCTGTTTCGAACGTGGTGCAGAACTTTGTAGCTCAACAGCAATGAATCCAACGTATCCCTGGATCGAGAATAAATTGGAAGAGGTCTCGGGTGAGGCGTTTTTTGATCGATTACCACATGCTGTTCTGATCGACGCATACCCCAGGTGGGGTGTCGAAGAGCTGGCGTGTCGTTTAACGCAGAAGATCGTCGGTATGGATGGAGATCCTCGAGAAATTCCTCATCCCGATGTATTGTGGATTCGTCCGGAAGATACTAAACTCAAGATTGAGCGCGTGCGGGACGCCATAGACTTTGTCCATTTATCCTCTCAGGTGGCAGCAAGGAAAGTTGCAATATTGGAGTCCATTGAGCTAGCTAGTATTCCAGCTTCAAATGCCTTGCTCAAGTCTCTTGAAGAGCCTCCCGCCAATGTACATTGGATTCTTACGACTACTGCGTATGCCTTGCTACTACCCACCATTCGAAGTCGTTGCACTCGATTACACTTACACAACGCCGATCGCGATGATACAGTGCAATGGTTGCTTGAAAACAAGGTTCCTCAGAACGAGTTGGAAAACCTTATGATCGAATTTGGAGACGCGCCTTTCGCAATCAAAGAGGCGTTTGAGTTGAAACTGCAATCCCTCCGTACGTATCTGTTGCAAGGTTGGCGCGACAAGTCCGTAGATCTAAGCATCGCCACGTTACTGAAAGAGCAAGATTTTTATGAATTACTTGCGCGGTGGCTGCGCATTACGGCACGGATCGTTAACAGCGAGAAAGCTCCAGAAGCTATGCGATTTTGGGACGAACTCATTGCGACGCGCCGAGCCGCTCACGAACAGAGCAACCTCAATCGACAAATTCAGATCGAGCGATTATTGATTCAATGGTTTCGTATGAAACAGAAAATTCGCCGACGTAAAGCGGCATCAAAAATCATGCAGCACTAAACGCGGCACGAGTGATGTTTCGGATACCATTCGATTCGACTAGCACGTTGTCCTCGATACGTACCCCACCAAAGGGTACGAAATTTTCAACTAGAGACCAGTTAATGTCCTGATGACCGCGTACTCGATCCAATAAAACCGGGATAAAGTAAATTCCCGGCTCTACAGTGAATACCAAATCCTCTTCTATGAGGCGAACCAGTCGAAGAGACGGGAACCGAGTAGGTGGTGTGCCTTCCGTACCATCAACTTCAACTATATGCCCTCCGACATCGTGAGTCTGCAAACCTAAGAGATGTCCAGTTCCGTGAGGATAGAAGATGTCGGTCAGTTGCTGTTCAAACGCTCCGACCGCACTGCAAGTGACAATCCCCTGAGCTACCAATACTTCTGCCATACCAAGATGCGCATGTTCGTGAAACTCGACAAAGTCTGATAGACTTGGTAGGTGGGTGATCAATGACTGTTGCGCTTCGTCGACGGCTGATACTAGGTCGGCAAACTCATCTTTGGGATTCGCACTATATGATCGAGTGATGTCAGAGTGGTAACATCGGTTTTTGGCCCCCGCGTCAATTAAAAAGCTGCGTCGTGTAGCCGGCGGGTCTCTATCGTAGTGTTGATAGTGCAATGTACTGCTGTGTTCATTCAACGCTACGATGTTGGGATAGGGCAGGTCATGATGGACGTGCTTGGTCCGTTCCTGGTATGCAAGGTGTATTGCAAACTCACTACCCCCAGCCTCAAAACAATCGTAAGCAGCTAAATGACCCTGAACTGCGATATCGGTTGCTTTTGAGATTTGTGCTACTTCAAACGGAGTCTTGTAACCACGAGCATACGCTAGTTGATTTTGAAGGACTTTTGGTGGAAGTTCAACATTGTCAAGGTCAACGTATCTCGTGGGTGTAGTCCCAAAATATGCGACCCTCGACAACTCTGTTAAGTGTTTTACGCACGCTTGTTCTAAATCTGAACGTGTCGAATAGTTTTCACAATCAAAGTGATCCAACAACCAGTCAGGAGTGGATGAGGGAAGATACCAATAGTCAGCCGGACAATACCACAAGAGCTTTGGTTGTGCATTGCCATTCAGCAAGAGTAAACAATGTTCGCTGTTCTCTGCGACGGTCCAACGAAGAAAATGAGGATTCGCATGAAACGGAGGTGATTGATCATCATCGTAATAAAACGTGTTCGTGCCTGCCGCGATTAAAGCACCATCGAACTGATGTTGACTTAGTTTGTCTGACCACAAAGAGGAAATCGTCGTTAGATGGTCTCTAAATTGAGCTTGTGTGTTCGCGTCCATGGGTGTGGAATGCTGGCTAGTTCGACTTGAATTTCAGAGAGCATTTTAGCATTCCCACGCATTGTGTTCTCTCCATACAGAATTGAGCTAAAGACATTTTTCGTAGAGTCTTTCCAAAAGCACCAGTTCGATTTCCAAAGGGAAGATTGACGTTGAAGAGCACGAAAAATCAAGTGCATCAATGACCGATCTAGACAAATGGCGTTCAATAAAATTTGCATCTAAACCCACCCTTGCTATATCCAGTTTCAGGAGATTCCATGTCCAATTTTGGTTACGTAGCCCCAGCCACTGTTGAGGAAACTCTCGCGGTGCTTCAGCAGGCAACGGATCAAGGTCAACGAACTCAGATACTAGCAGGTGGAACAGATGTCATCGTGCAATTTCGATCACTTGATAATTCACACCGATTGTTCGTTGACATCAAATCGTTAAAAGAAACGAATGATGTTCGGATCGAAAACGAACACATTTTTGTCGGAGCCGCCATACCATCGGGCGTACTCAACGAGAATGCCGAATTGAAGGCTCTATTTCCAGGACTGCTCGAAGCAGCTGATCTAATTGGATCAACTCAAATCCAAGGACGCGCTTCCATCGGAGGAAATCTGTGCAACTCATCTCCGGCTGGAGATACCATCCCTGCATTGATTGTGAATTCCGCTCTTTGTGTGCTCGCGACGAACGAGGGTACACGAACTGTGCCCACTGAAAATTTCGTTACAGGCGTTGGACGCAACTGCTTAGCGGCGCATGAATTTCTACTCGGGTTTCAAATACCAAGACCTTCTGCAGGTACTGGAGATGCGTATTTGCGTTTTATACCACGCACCGAAATGGATATCGCTGTCGCTGGAGCCGCAGTGTCGCTTACGATAAATCATGACGGAATTTGTGAACGCGCACGCGTATCAATTGGTGCAGTTGCTCCTACACCCTTATTGGTTTCCTCAGCTGCCGAAGCACTTGTCGGTACTACAGCTGATGAAGATGCATTACAGCAAGCCGCCCAGGCTTGTAGTGACGCAGCACAACCGATTACTGACAAACGGGGTACGGTGGAGTATCGTCGCAAGGTCGTCGGCGTACTGTGTCGGCGCGCCGGTACGATCGCAAGAGATCGTGCCTTGTCAAATCGGAATTGAGAGTGAAACGAAGGTAGTGGCTCAGTTTGAATTTATTACTATAATATAGTATATGTTATTTGCGTATTGCTATCGAGTTTACCCTACGAATGTCCAGCAACGATCCTTGCGCCGGCAGTTTGGTTCAGTGCGGTTTGTGTACAACTATTTCTTAGCACTCCAACAACAGCGATATGAGGACAAAAAGAAGCACCTTTCGTTCTTCGACATGTGTCGCGAACTAGTGGAACTGAAACGCAATGGTGACTATTCGTGGTTGTATCTGACGAATGCTCAGTCGTTGTACGAAGGACTCAAAAACTTAGATGCCGCCTATCAAAATTTCTTTCAAAAACGGGCCGGACATCCCCGATTTAAGTCGCGGCGCAACGGACACCAGTCGATGGCGTATACGCAGGGTTCGTTCATGGACGGAAGTCACATTCACATTCCGAAACTGGGTCGCGTCAAAATTCGACTCAGTCGATCGTTCCGCGGGAAGATCAAAACGGTCACGTTAAAGAAGACGCCAACCCACAAGTACTTCGTCTCGATTCTGGTCGATGATGGGAAGCCGGTACCCAAACCGATTCAAGAGCTTACCTCCGTCAGTGGCGTGGATCTGGGACTCAAGGATTTTGCGACGGTGGCAAATGAGACGGAGACCACGAAACACGAGAATCCCAGGTTCTATACTATGCACCTACCCAAACTCCGACGCGCGCAACGATCGTTGTCGAGAAAGGTGAAGGGCTCCCATCGTTATCGTCAGCAACGCAAGAAAGTCGCACGACTGCACGAGAAGGTCGCGCATGCGCGTAAGGATTACCTGCACAAGTTATCGACGAAGCTCGTCCGCGAAAACCAAGCGGTGATCGTCGAGAACTTGCACGTGCACGGTTTAGTGAAGAATCGTCGATTGGCGAAGCACATCTCGGATGTCGCGTGGGGTGAGTTTGTTCGACAGTTGGCATACAAGTGCCAGTGGACGGGCAAGCATTTAGTGAAGGTGGATCGTTTTTACCCTTCTTCGAAGACTTGTTCTGAGTGTAGTGTGAAGAACGAGGAGTTGACCTTGAACGACCGCATTTGGACGTGTGCGAGTTGCGAGGTTGAACTGGACCGAGATCAGAACGCGGCACAGAACCTTCGTGCTGAGGGAATCTACCAACTTACGGAGATGAGGTACATCTTCGATAATCGTCGAGAGGACGTTAGACTGGGTGCTCGGAGCTTTCTTGCATTGCTCTGGAGTATGCAGCAGTCTTCGATGAAGCGAGCGGGCTCGGCGTTTATGCCTAGCTCCGAAATGGCTCAAATTTCAAACTGAGCCACTACCGAAACCAACTATCAGTAGAGAAATATGAGCAAGATTTACGTTTCCACCACCGTCAATGGTAGGCCCGAGGATGTCCTATGTGAAGCTCATCAAACCCTATTAGATCTACTGCGCGACGAAATCGGACTTACAGGCACTAAAGAAGGGTGCGGTACCGGCGACTGTGGAGCTTGTACGGTTCTTTTGGACGACCGGTTGGTTTGTTCGTGTTTAGTCTTAGCGCCGGAAGCAGATGGAAAAGAAATTACGACGGTTGAAGGTATCGCGGATTCGCAAGACGGTTTGCACGTCGTTCAACAAAAATTACTAGAACATGCCGCATTACAGTGTGGAGTCTGTACTCCTGGATTTGTTGTCGCCGCTAAAGCATTACTCGACAGAGACCCAAATCCAGACGAGAAAACTATTCGTTATTGGTTAGCAGGAAACCTATGCCGATGTACCGGCTACGACAAAATTATTCGTGCGGTTCAGGACGCCGCACAAGAACTCACACCGACTAAGTAAGGAACAAAAACACAAATGGCAGAAGCAGCAAACTTTAAGGCAATCGGTACTAGGCCAATACGCCCTGATGGCATCGACAAAGTTACTGGTCGAGCAAATTTTGGTGCGGACTTAAACCTACCAGATATGTTGCACGGAAAGGTACTTCGAAGCCCACATGCACATGCTCGAATCAAACGAATTGATTTAACCAAGGCTCAAGCAATGGAAGGGGTCTACGCGGTTATTTCAAGCGCTGACTTTCCTCAAGAAGTCACCTCGAGTTTGAGCAAAAACATTCTAGCACGCGACAAAGCACTTTACCATGGGCATGCACTAGCCGCAGTCGCAGCTCGAACGCCTCGCATTGCCGAAGAAGCATTGGAAAGGATCGAGGTTGAATACGAAGTTCTACCGCCGGTGCTATCCTTAGACGACGCTATGCGGGAGAGGGCAATTCTCGTTTGTGAAGACTTGCGTACCAACGACGATGAGAGTAGCCCACCGAGCAATGTAGCGGCTACACAAAGATTTGAACGTGGTGATGTAACTAAAGGTTTCGCAAAAGCAGATGTGATAGTTCAAGAAGAATTTAGAGTCCCGTCTGCGCATCAGGGATACATAGAACCTCATGCTTGTGTCGCGACGAGTAATCCTGGAGGACGAGTTACCATTTGGTGTACAACTCAGGGACCCTTTGAAGTACGTAGCGCTACTGCTGGCGTGCTAAATAAGACAGTTTCAGACATTAAGGTTATACCATCGGAAATTGGTGGAGGTTTTGGTGGTAAGACAGTGGTATATCTTGAACCAGTTGCAGTGCGACTATCTGAGTTGACAGGGAAACCAGTGAAAATGGTGATGAATCGAGAGGAAGTCTTTCGCGCTACTGGTCCCGCGTCGGCGACACTTTGCAAGATTAAAGTTGGAGCTAAAAAAGACGGTCGCATAACCGCAGCGACTGCTTGGTTGGCTTACGAGGCGGGGGCTTTTCCGGGTTCCCCTGTAGGACCTGGCTGTATGTCCGTATTTGCTCCATATGACATCGATAATTTCCTAGTTGAAGGCTACGATGTGTTGGTAAATAAGCCCAAGGTAGCGGCCTATCGTGCTCCTGGTGCACCTCAATCGATGCACGCGATGGAATGTGCAATCGATGAACTTGCACAAGAGCTTGAAATAGACCCAATCGATCTGCGTTTGAAAAATGCAGCTAAAGAAGGCACTATCGCTCCATACGGTCCGAAGTTTCCTCCGATCGGACTTGTGGAATGCTTGGAAGCTGCCAAGCGACACCCGAACTACGTAAACAAGCCGAGTGAAGAAGTAGGGAGAGGAGTAGCAGTCGGTTTCTGGTTTAATATAGGCATGCAATCTAGTGCCGAAGTTAACATCGCAGAAGACGGCGCAGTGTCAATTATGGAAGGAAGTCCAGATATCGGCGGTTCGCGCGCATCAATGTGTTTGATGGCAGCTGAAACGTTGGGTGTTCCCTATGAAACAATAAACGCTCACGTGGGCGACACTGAATCAACGGGCTTTTGTAATCTCACTGGTGGGAGCAGAACGACCTTTGCCACAGGCTTAGCTGTCGTAAAAGCGTGCGAGGATGTCATAGCTCAATGTAAAGCGCGTGCTGCAATGACTTGGGAGCTCGATGTTGAACAAGTAGATTGGCGAGACGGTCAAGCCGTTCCAAGACCCGGTGTGAACATAGATGTCGAACCATTGTCCTTGGCGGACATTGCGAAGACCATGAGTCGTACAGGTGGTCCGTTGCTCGGTCGAGCCAGTCTCAACGCGCAAGGTGCCGGTGCTTGCTTCTCGGTAAATTGGACTGATGTCACCATCGACCGAGAGACGGGCAAAGTGGATGTTAAAGCATTTACTGCGATACAAGATGCTGGGCGCGCGATTCATCCCTCTTATGTTGAAGGTCAGATGCAGGGAGGCGCTGTACAAGGCTTAGGATGGGCACTGAACGAAGAGTACATATACGATGATAACGGCGTCGTTGAAAACGCTAGCTTTTTAGATTATCGAGTACCGGTTGCCTCAGACATGCCCATGATTGATTGCGAAATTGTTGAAGTTCCGAACCCCTCACATCCATACGGAGTTCGTGGGGTAGGGGAGACACCTATCGTCGCTCCGCTGGCAGCGACTTCCAATGCAGTAAGGGACTTGCTCGGATTTCGAATCAACGATTTACCCTTGTCTCCGCCAAATGTACTCGCGGCTATTGACTCAACAGACTAACACACACTAGCGTTGCTTTAAGTCCTGCGAAGTATGGCGCGAGTAGTTTTTCCCGATCACTTACATCGGTTCACTGACGGGACCCACGAGCTAGAGGTAGACTGTAGTTCGTTTCGCCAGCTTGTCCAAATACTAGAAGAAAGGTGGCCCGGGATTGAATCTGTTATAACTTCGACGACGGTCGCGATAGACGGTCAGTTATTCCAAGACGCGTGGTTCGAGAAAATCGAACCTGATAGCGAAGTGTTTTTCTTACAACGCATCGAAGGTGGTTGAAAGAGCAAGTTCACCACTATCGATTGCCTAAAAGTAGCGAAACTCCTAAGGAAAACTGTCGACCAGGGGTGTTATACCTGTGGACTTGGTAGTAGGTCTCGTCAAGTAAATTGAAGACCTCGAACGATGTCTCTATTACATCGTTCCAACGGTAGTTGATCGCGCTGTCAACGACCAAGTAAGCGTCCAAGGTAACGCAGCCACGCCAACAAGCATCAATAGCTTCATCGACCCATCGAGCCGCCAAGTTTGAATTCAACCTAACGGTCGCGTAAGAAACTGTACCAGCTAATATGTTTGTAGGTCTCCGTTCCGTTTGTCGATATGGTTGGCCCGCTCCTGCTCGTGCTTCGGAATTTATTCGAGAAAATGCAAAGTTGGTCGACACTTTGCGGTTCCAAGATTGTTGCCAGAGTAGCTCAAAGCCGCGGTTTCGTCCGTAATCAACGTTCTCGCTCACATTGCTTCCAAATGAAATTTTGTCGCGCAATCGCATAGTAAAGCGTGTAGCTTGAATAGTGGAAGTAGCAGTTGAGTATTTAGTTCCAACACTGATGCCAGAACCACGTTCAGGTTTGACGTCAGGATTAGGCAACCACTTTTTTCCCCATCCGTAGCGGTCAATCATCGAAGGAAAAGCAATAGTTTGATGATCGAATTCAACATAAATAGCTAGTTGTGACTCTTCCGTCCGAATGTCTTCCCTCAGCCAGGAAATTTTTGCAGATTTTGACAGAATCGGTTCATCTTGGGTGGAATCTGTACGTGTGAGCGAAGCATACCAAGATAGACTTTGGTATGTTTGTTCGTACTTCGCACGCACGTAATTCACTCCAATTGGTTTGCGTGTGGGTTCTCCACGAACTACGGACTTGTTGATGTCGTAGACTTGATCCAGTTCCCATGAAAACCATTTCCAAAGAGGTGTTGACACAGAAAGTTTCGTGCGCGTCCCGGTGGTATTGTTGTTGAATGACTCAAACCACGTAGCACGGTTCAATGAGGTTGATAGACGTATGCCTATCCGATCCCATAGTGTTCCATTGACTCCAACTAAGCCTTGGTCGATTTCCGCGCGACCTCGGTCGTATGCTTGAGTGATCGTCGCGTATCGAATTGTGGATTGCCACTTTGAAGCCGCAAAGTGATAGTGTCCGACAATATGCTTAATCCCGTCCAAATCACCATCGCCTAATATGTCAATTCCTTCCCAGTCCTTGCGTGAGATTGAAAGGTTGTGTCGGTCGTAGCCATACACGAATTGTGCTTGATCACCTGCAGTACCGTACGCTAGATTGATACTCCGGCGAGCATCTGAAGATGATTCAAAATTGAGTACTCCACCGATCGAGCCAGAACCGGGTGTGGCTGAGAAATGCAACAAGTCGATTCCGGTACATGAGATCGTCGCGAAATTGAAATCTGAAACTGGATCGGCAATGTCGTATCCGTCTATCTGAATTCCGAGGTGGTTTGCTTCTGAGCCACGGCTTCTGATTTGTCCAATACTATTGTCAAACGCCAAACTTGTAATTGGTTTTAGCACGTCGATCGGTGAAGCAAACATGGTCACCGAACTTACCGTGTGTGTGTAGTTCATATAGGACTGTTCCGTTTTGACAACGATCTCTTCAATTTCACTCTCGTCAATATCTTCATCTGCGAACATCGTACTTAGTGAGCAGTATGAAACGAGGGCGAGTGTCGCAGGTAACGCTAAAGTGCTGTTGAATTTCAATTTTGTGTCCTAGGTCTGAGTTTGAAGGATTGCAAGGTGGATCCGAACCACCAAGACCAAACTATATAGTCTTGGACGATTCAGACTCTTCTAAACCCTTGCTGTCTCTTTACGCTGAGTTTTGAGTCAGTCGAACCGTACGAAAATTTTATGGAATGTTACCCAGCTAGTCTGTGACGCTTGCAGCAACCCTTGGGTACTAGGTTTGCGAGTGCGCAGGAAGAAGAAATGTCCGATTTATTCGAACAAGTTATGAATGATCATTTGACCATGCACCAGGTACACGACCGTTTGGCAAATATTCTTCGCGTGATCGCTAATTCTTTCCAAGGATCGTGCGACCCAGATGATCGCTAGAGAGTTTGTGACGCGTTTGGGAACTTTCTTCATTTCTTTAGTGGCATGTTTAACGACGGCATCGTAAAGCGAGTCAATTTCTCGGTCTCCTGCGATAGTCTGCAATGCTTGCTCAACATCAAGTCGGGCGAAGCAATCCAATGACTCTCTCAGCGCTATCGAAGTACCATTGCTTAGCTCCTGTAAGTAGTCGTGGTATGGTCGATCCGCATCGTAGACGCTCAAGCGATCAGCTAACTTGGCAATACGTTCCGCTTCATCACCGACACGTTCAAGGTCGGTACTGCTTTTCAAAATACTCACTAGTAAGCGTAAGTCTGTAGCTGCTGGTTGCCGTCTCGCGATTACGAATTCGGCGTGTTTATCGAGTTCTAATGCATGTCGGTTAATCTGCAATTCAGTGTTTTTTACCGATGTTGCTAATTCTGAATCATTGGTAAAAAATGCTGTCATCGCGTCAGCAACTTGTCGTTCGGCTAATCCGCCAAGCTCGGTGAAGGTTGTTTTTAGTTCTTCTAGTTCGGTGTCAAATGCGCCCGATATGTGTTTTTGCATAGCTTAAAGTTTCATTGCGCACAAAATTATTATCCGTATCGTCCAGTCACGTAGTCTTCGGTTTTACTCTCGGACGGATTCGTAAAGATTTTAAGAGTGCTGTCGTATTCGATTAGTTCCCCCAAATACAGGAATGCTGTAAAGTCAGATACTCGAGCGGCTTGCTGCATGTTATGTGTAACTATCACTATGGTATAACGAGTCTTTAAATCCGCGATAAGCTCTTCAATCTTGAGAGTGGAGATTGGATCCAACGCGGAAGCAGGTTCGTCCAGTAGCAATACGCTCGGTTCTACCGCGATCGCTCTCGCGATGACAAGACGTTGTTGCTGGCCTCCAGACAGACCAAGTGCCGATTCATTCAAACGGTCATGCACTTCGTCCCAAAGTGCGGCGTTCGTTAACCCCCATTCAACTCGATCATCAAGCTCAGATTTGGGCACTTTACCGGCAAGCCTTAAACCGTATGCGACGTTTTCATAAATCGACTTAGGAAATGGATTTGGGCGTTGAAACACCATTCCGACTTGTCTTCGAAGTTGCGCGACGTCAACGTCTTGGTCGTGAATCTCCAAGCCATTGAGTTCAATGCGTCCAGTGATACTGACACCGTCGATGAGGTCATTCATGCGATTGAAACATCTAATCAAAGTAGACTTTCCACATCCGGAGGGGCCGATCACTGCTGTGACTCGTTGCCGAGGAATCCGCATGTTGATTTCGTTCAGGGACTGTTTAGAACCGTAAAAAAGAGCGAGATCCGATACTTTTAAGCAAACATCGTCAGCTGGGAGTTCGCTGGGGCTTCGCGTGTCTGTGGAACCCACCAATTTTGCGGCGAGTTTCACACCGCTCGGCGACGCGATTACGGATTCTGAGGGAAGCGGATTTTCGGTCATCAATTCATCGCCTCGCGATATCGGGCTTCTAGTCGATTTCTCAACGTAATAGCAGTTAAATTAAGGACGATGATGATTATCACCAATAGCAGCGCCGTAGCGAACACGAGCGGTCGTGCAGCGTCAACATTCGGACTCTGAAAACCCACGTCGTAGATGTGAAAACCAAGGTGCATGAACTTTCGTTCTAAGTGGAGGAACGGAAAGTTTCCATCAATCGGTAGTGTCGGTGCAAGTTTAACAACACCCACCAACATCAATGGAGCTACTTCTCCAGCGGCGCGAGCGATAGCAAGTATGATGCCAGTCAAAATTGAAGGACTTGCCATGGGTAGGACGACTTTGAACAACGTTTCCGCTTTCGTTGCACCCAGTGCGAGACTACCTTCTCGCAACGACTTTGGTATCCTAGTCAAACCCTCTTCCGTCGATACGATCACCACTGGTACGGTAAGAAGCGCTAGTGTGAGAGACGCCCAGATGAGACCAGGCGTACCGAACGTTGGGGCTGGTTTCGCAGCTTGGAAGAACACGCTGTCGATTGTCCCGCCGACAAGGTACACAAAGAATCCTAAGCCAAATACTCCATACACAATTGACGGCACGCCCGCGAGATTGTTGACCGCGATGCGAATCAAACGTACGAACGCACCCTGCCGAGCGTATTCACGCAAATACAGGGCTGCAATAACGCCGAATGGTGTTACTAATACCGACATTAGCATGACCATGAGGACGGTTCCAAATAATGCAGGGAATACTCCGCCTTCAGTATTGGCCTCCCGAGAACCTTCTGACAGAAATGCCCAAATGCTGGCACAATAATGGCCAAACTTGGTAAAGACGTTCATCGCATTGGGCTGCCACGCCCGAACTATATTCTTTAATGGAATCACAGATTCACTATTGCCGGAAATAGCAATCACCACTTCATCCCTTTCGAGTTCGGCATTAATTTCGTTAAGTTCGCGTTCCTTTATTGCGTACTCTTGGTTCAATTGCTCGCGCTGCTGGTCAAGATCCGCAGTATTGAAGTTCCCTTGTAATTCGCGTTTTCTTTGCTTTAAACGTAGCTGTTCCAGTTTGTAGTTGATTCGGTCTATTGATCGATTTTGAACGACTCTTGCTTGGTGCCGTAAGTCAACGACACGACCTATGCGTGTTTTCAGTTCTCGCCATGGATTCTCTGCGTTCACTGTATTGCCGCTCTGCCTTAGTTCGACAATCGTCCCATATGCATTTCCCCATTCCAAACGCTCGAAAGTAATCAGCTCTTTTTGTTTGTCTTGCTTCGTGATGTCGTGCATGTAGATCCATCGAAAGTCTGGAGGGTTAACTCTTCGATTTCCAGACTTGATCATCAGACGTATGGGATCCCCTGAAATGTCTAGTGTTCGACCGGCACCCGACTCTTCAAATTGTTCACGAGGTACGCGTTCGCGCTGTACTACTTTGCCTGCAATTTTCTGTGCGCCTAGCTCATTTTCATAATCGAACGTGATGACGTCAGCCGGCCAAAAGTGAGCTAAGCCTTTGACTGCAATAATGCCGATCAAACCCAAGACCGCAATGATTGAAGTACCGACCGCTGTTGCTGTCAACCAGACCCAAGGTTCACCGGATTTAAACCAGACTCCAAGGCTCATTCGTTCGCGAAAGAGCTTGCGATGTTCTTGCGGTAGCCGTTCAGAGGTTTCCATAACGTGCTCTCAGGCGTTGGCGAACGATTTCAGCGATCGTATTAAATAGGAAAGTGATTACGAATAAGACCAGCGCGGTCAAGAACAGAATTCGGAAGTGCGTAGAACCAACTTCAGATTCAGGCATCTCTACGGCGATATTTGCCGCAAACGTACGCATGCCCTGGAACAAATTTATGTCCATGATTGGAGTGTTTCCTGTGGCCATCAATACGATCATGGTTTCACCGACGGCGCGACCCATACCGATCATCACCGCAGAAAAGATCCCTGGACTTGCAGTAAGTAGAACCACGCGCACTAAAGTTTGCCATCGTGTCGCACCCAATGCAAGGGAACCATGCACTAAGTGTCTCGGGACACCGTAGATGGCGTCTTCGGAGATGGAGAAGATCGTGGGAATAACCGCAAAGCCCATAGCGATACCAATGATGAGAGCATTCCGCTGGTCGTATTCAACGCCTTGGTTTTCCAGCCACATGCGCATATTTGTTCCAAAGATCAGCTGCCATAAAGACTCACCGTAAGCTAGAGTTAGCCAAGACAGCAGTAAGATCACGGGAACGGTTAGGGCACCAAACCAACCTTCAAAACGCGCGGTGACACGACTTGGTAAAAAGGTCGTGAGGTACGCACAGATAAGAACGCCTATCGGCGGTATGACGAGTAAGAGCATAATTGCCGTTAGATTCTTTTCGACGATTGGCGCGAGCCACAGTCCAGCGAGAAAACCGAGAATCACAGTTGGCAAAGCTGCCATAATTTCGATGCCAGGTTTTACGATCTTACGCATACCTTCGGACATGAATACGGCGGTGTAGATAGCACCCATAATGGCGAGAGGCGTTGCAACCAACATCGCATAGAACGCAGCTTTGATGGAACCGAAAAGCAGTGGCGCAAGTGAAAATTTAGGTTCAAAGTCCGTGTCAGCAGAAGAACTTTGCCAACTGTAAACCGGTTTTTCATAGCCCTCGTACGCGACTCTTCCCCATAGCGTGCCCCAAGCCGCTTCGGGATGTTTGTTGGACACTTTGAAAACATCAACCACATCGTCTTGGAGGGTGATTAGACGATCTGCTCGAGGGGAGAAATTCACCGACTTTGGAACCGCATTCATCGGCTGTTCTGCGAGTTTTCGTTCCGAAGTGGTGTAGCCAAGATGCGCGGTTCCCAATATATCAATTGCCAAAAAGCCTTTGCGACGGTGTTCGGCGACAATTTGAACAATCGGTTCTTGATATACGAATGATCGAATCTTGCGCATACCTTGACCATCCGCTACCGGACCTAAAGTCCAGTGATCCAAGATGCCTTGGTCATTGGCGACCAAAAACGAGTAACGACCTAGAACTGGTTCAACCACTACAAAGTCTCCGGTGGTGTCGTCGAACGTACCAGTATCTTCGACGCTGAACCGGCGGATCGAAGCAACGTTAGTAAGACGATAGTCTCCCGAAGATTCGTCGAATTCGTACAGCCACCTTCCCCCGGGACCGAGCATCACGGAGAGTTCTTCTGGGTTACGATTCCAAGATTCAATAGTGAGTGTGCGTGGATCTTCCAGTTCGAAATAGTCATCGACGTCTTGATATTCCTCCAACAACAAATCTCCGTCTTGCTGAAGGGTAACAACCCGCAATTTAGTTTCACTTCGATAAACGTCAAAGTCAACAGCACCTGCTACGTCGATCGCAGTCTCATCGAACAAGAGTTCTACCGTATTCTCAATACGACGTTCGTCTCTATCAAATCTCACGTTATGCGTAATCTTGAGAAACAGTAATTCATCTGAGGTCGTACGGATTGCAAATGAATCCGCGAGCGGATAGAGGGGTTTGAGTTGCTTAATCGACTCCGATAACACCTGCGGACTTGACACGGTCTTGTAGTCCGTGGTGTCTAGAAATTCGACCGAACCATCATTTTTGATCAAGGTCAATATTTCAAACCGGTCGTCCGATGTAGCAAATATCACGTCGTCTGTTGGTAGTTCGACACTATTCAGAAGTTTGATCGACGCGGGCGCAAACATTGGAATGATCACCCACACGAAGTAGCTCATGATGAGTACGATCGCAGCAATAACTGCAATACCACCGATCCCCACAGCTACTTTAGTTAATCGATCGACTAGCGCACGACCAAACGCCAGACCCGGTAATTGCTGAGGGGAGGTCGAAGCCACTAGCCTAAGGTATAGTTACGCGAGAATAAATTGTGTTAAGTTGCCTATCGGCGAAATTCATCATTCAATCCGCCGAAGCTCTCGCTCGACAGTTTTCAACGGTAGAGGCACGTATCCGTCCTTTTCCACTATCTCCTGTCCTGCTCGAGAAAGAACCAGTTTGAAAAACTCCCTTTCAAGCGGAGCTAAGGGAGTGTCGGGTTTTTTATTCACGTAAACGTATAGATATCGAGTCAACGGGTAGGAACCGTCTGTCGCGGTCTCAAAAGAAACTTCCACGGCTTCATCTTCCGGAATTTCGGCAACCGGTACTGCACGTACGCTGGAAGTCTTATAGCCGACACCAGAATAACCGATACCATTCAACGAAGCAGTTACCGATTGCACTACTGAAGCGGAACCTGGCTGTTCATTGACGGTATTTTTGAAGTCTCCGGAACACATCCCGACTTGTTTGAAATAACCATACGTTCCGGAAACCGAGTTGCGACCATATAGTTGAATCGGTCGAGTTTTCCACGACCCTTCTAAGCCCAAGTCCCCCCAAGTTCGAATATCCTTTGGGTATCCACAACGTCGAGTTGATGAGAAGATTGCGTCGATTTGCGGAATGGTTAGGGATTCAATTGGATTGTCTTTGTGTACGTAAATAGCGAGGGCATCGATAGCAACCCGCACACCGACCGGTTTATAGCCGAATCGAGACTCAAAGGCTTCAATTTCTTTGTCCTTCATTTTGCGACTCATGGGACCGAAGTTGGCAACGCCCTCAGTCAGCGCTGGCGGCGCGGTCGATGATCCGGCCCCCTGAACTTGGATTTTCACATTGGGATACTCTTTTTCAAAAGCTTCAGTCCACAATGTCATTAGGTTCGCTAACGTGTCAGAGCCGACGCTCGACAAATTCCCTGAGACTCCACTTACTCGTTCGTATTCGGGTAGGTCTTCAACCATCCATACGTTCATCGCAAGCATGGAACAAAAACACATTCCCATCCGTGACAAAAATTTACGAAATCTCATTTTCTTTGTGTTCCTCCTCAACACGATTGATCGGTAGATCGCAATAAAACGTGCTACCTTGTCCTAACTTACTGTAAACCTGAAGCGAAGCTTGATGACGTTTTAACACATGCTTAACAATAGCAAGGCCGAGTCCTGTGCCACCAGTAACTCGTAAACTCGTCGGATCGACTCGGTAGAATCGTTCGGTGATTCGGGGGATATGTTGCGGTGCTAAACCGACGCCTTCATCTCGGACAGAAAACCTTGCCATGCCGTCGTGTTCATACCATTTGATGGTAACTTCGCCTCCTTCGGGGCTGTAGCGTAGTGCATTCGTCACTAAATTGAGAAACGCACTATGCAACTCCACATGGATTCCACGCACAGCGAGACTAGGCGAAGCATTGACAGTAATACGATGTTTTTGGGTTGCCAAAGCTTGCGCTTCTTCGACAATTGTAGAAATCAAGCTCTCGCCATCAATTTCTGACAACGAACTCAATTCAGGAGCAGGCGCAGACTCTAATCGGGCGAGAGTGAGTAAGTCTTCGACGAGAGATTTCATCCGTTGTGCAGGGGCGTCCAACCGCTGAACGACATCCAACAGAGTGTCGCGGTCGAGTTCGCCGCTACGGATACTTTCAATGTAACCGATCAATACCGTTAGTGGGGAGCGAAGTTCGTGAGAGACATTTGCGATAAAGTCCTGACGTACAGCGAGCAAGCGACTCGTGTCGGACACGTCTCTCGCTATGAGCATCGTCTCTTGATCGCTGACTCGAAAGAGACGAAGTTCCAAACGGGTATCACTATTGACTGGTGATGGAATGTCAGCACACTCCAAATTTTCCGTCGCAGATTTGAACAGTACCTGGGCGTCGGGGTGTCGAATAAGAGACGCGACTGGTTTGTCGCAGTCTGCCGAAGTCAATCCAAGCAATTTTGTAGCACTATGGTTGACCGTTTTGATCATCATGC
Organism: Gammaproteobacteria bacterium; assembly: GCA_009840305.1. Lineage (GTDB taxonomy): Bacteria > Pseudomonadota > Gammaproteobacteria > Pseudomonadales > Azotimanducaceae > Bin55. Next base: position 96,984 of record VXNY01000029.1, read on the forward strand.
GGTCGTCGAGAATCACTAACCCGTCAGGAAGATTGTTTGCAATATTCTTATATTTTTGTGCCGCGTTCACTAAAGTGTGTGATCGTTTGCGACGCTCGAGAGCGGTAGTGTGAATGCTTTTGGCTGGTTGGTAATACTTGCCAAGAGTGCTCGCTGGGGGAACCAATGGTCGTGATACCCACGTCCAAAACTTGTTTCTCCTGCGCGCTTCTATAGCCATGATTGCGACGCACCATAGAACAGCAAGAATTCCACCAATAAGAACTTGATTGAGCACTGTACCGACTAGTATTAACAAACCTGCGATAACAATGTCACGGACTACAGTCGATAAGTTCACGCGTTTTCAGGTTGATCGTCCAATCTGTATCCAATGCCACGAACTGTTTTGATGACATGGTGTTTACCGTAAGGCTTCAAAGCATTGCGTATTCTCATCATGTGTACGTCGACAGTGCGTTCGTCAATGTACACTTTTCGCCCCCAGACTTGATCTAAGAGCTGACCGCGTTGAAATGCTCGATTGGGGTGTCGCATCATGATTTCCAGCACGCGATATTCGGTCGGACGTAGATGCACCGAATTGCCTTCGACGGATACCGCATGCGCGAAAGTGTCTAAGTGTATTCCGTTCAAATTGATTGATCCATCTTGCAGGCTACCTGAACGACGCAGTAGGGCACGCACTCGCGCAATAAGTTCCTGTGGAGAAAACGGTTTCGTGATGTAGTCATCTATCCCAAAGTTGAATCCTTGTAGTTTATCCTCTTCGGCACTTCTCGCGGTTAGAAGAATGATTGGTAATTCGCTGGTTACGTGGTCTGATCTTATTCGTTTCGCGAGTTCGATCCCGCTCATCCCGGGTAACATCCAGTCGATAATCGCGACCGAAGGGAGGGGGCCTTCAAGCAACCGGATAGCTTCTTCAGAATCTACAGCAGGAAGCACTTTAAATTGTGCTCGGTGGAGATTAAAACGTAACATTTCCAATATGTCTGGTTCGTCTTCGACGACCAGAATGGAATTAATAGCCATGGCGTTGATACCAGAGTGGTGCAACTGTAGACAAATTAAGCATACGAACTATGAACGTTTCGTTAAATTTTGGTTTTAATGCACAAAAAGGGTGGAAATTCGCATATCATTGACACATACACTCGGCATTTGAAGAGTGCTTGTGAAAGCACATCTCAAAGCAAGTTTATTGAAATCTATCAGTACGCTAATAAAATCTTGTGCCTGTGTATTATTATGTACCGATACTTGGCGGCACCGTTCCGTCATTTTGGTATTGATACGTTACATTCACGAACGTTTACGGCAAACCTTGGGAGGGTCTTCGTTTAGGTTGCGTTGAAAGGGCATTCTTCTCGCTTTGTCTTTTAGTAGACAAAGTGCTTGAGTGTCTTTTTTATTTGGTTAGCAGAAACGAGTGCTGAAAATGTTTGAGCAATTTAGAGTAATTGAGTAGGAGTCTGTATGACCCACGATCTAGGAAAGCTATTACGCCGCAATCTTCGGTACGTAGTTGTCATTGTTGCCACTTTGGTTTGTGTCGGCTTCGCTGCACAAACTACTCTTGAAGATGTATTTGAGGAAATCAAGTCTTTGAACGAACTTGCGAAAACGACTCAGTCAAAGATAAATGGTTTAGAAAAGGATCATTTGGATCTAAAACATGAGTACCGCAACAAGCTGAAGACAATCGATGGCCTAAAAGTTCACAACCGAAACTTACGCTTGAAGATTAGAAAACAGGAAGACGCGATAGAAGTGTTGCGCGAGTCCATTGCCGAGGTAGATTTGATCGAGTCCGCAATTACTCCTTTAATGTGGCGAATGATCGAGGGTTTGGAACAGTTAATCGCGCTTGACAAACCATTTTTGTTAGACGAACGGACAAAACGAGTAACGGATTTACGCGAATTGATGGGACGTTTTGACGTTGAAGATTCGGAAAAATTTGCACAGGTCCTGCGTGCGTATCAAATTGAGAGCGATTACGGACGTACTATGGACGTAAATCAGAAAAAACTAGAACTTCCAGATGGCGAAGTACACAATGTAAATATACTGCGGGTCGGTAGGATTGCGTTGGTGTACCAAAAGCTGCAAGGCGATGAGACAGGTTGGTGGAACCCAGACACCAAAGAGTGGGAGCGTCTTCCGAACAGTTATAACACGCCAATCAAGAATGGTATAAAGATGGCAAATAAGCAGCTCACAAGTGGGTTGTTCGAGGTACCTATACTACCTCCGAAAGCCACGGAAGGGGAGAGTTAGTCGTGTTGAACATTTTTACATCAAATAAATTTTCGACCATGAAATGGTTGTTCGCGCTAGGGATGGTCTTCATGACCACTTTGGGTTTTGCACAAGAAGATGAAGACGATGAGTTTTCCGGTAGTATTTTGGTTGATGAAGGGCTTACGATACACGAAGCACGAACTTTGGACGATCTGTTAGAGAGCATCAGAGAACGTCGTGATGTCGAAAATCTAGCCCATCAACAACGCATAGACGCGTTTGAAAGAGAAGTAGCAAATCAGGCAAGCCTTCTCGGCGAAGCCGAAGAGGAACATGAGAGTGAACAAGCAACGACTAAAACTCTCGAAGAACAGATTAGTGAAAATGATGCCACAATTGCAGACCGAAACCAAGAACTTGATGAAAAAATGGGATCTTTACGTGAACTTTTTGGTGTGATTCAACAAGTGGCTGGAGAAACTCGAGGTACTTTCTTAGGGTCGGTGGTGAGTGCAGAGATTCCCGATCGCGACCTTTTTCTTAACGAACTAGCTAAGAAAATGGGTACTGCCATGGAGCTTGCATCGGTTGACGAAATGAACGAGATGTGGAGTTTGATGCTGGAACACATCATCGCGACAGGAGAGGTGACAAGGTTTCCAGGTATAGTCTCGACTAATGAAGGTGGAGACAAGGAAACAGACCTTGTGCGAGTCGGAGCGTTCAACCTTATATCAGACAAAGGATACGTTAACTACAACTTTGATACTTACGAGGTAGTAGACTTATCGAGGCAACCATCAGGAGAATTTACTAGTTCAGCTAAAAAACTCCACCGTGCAAAGCCAGGTAGTAAGCCCGTACCCTTCGCTATAGATCCAACGCGAGGATCAATATTGAGCTTAGAGACTGAACGCGCGACCTTTGGAGAAATGGTCGGGTCTCCTTTTGGCGGCATAGCAAGTGGTAAGTGTTGGCTGCCGTTTTGTGATGGACAGGGCGGTATGGTCGGCTCAATCATCATTATGGTCGGTATAGTTGGTGTCGTCCTTGCCGTCTGGCGTATGGTTGTGTTGTTCTTTGTCCGTCAGAAAGTGAATGCGCAAAGAGAAGATTTCGACAACCCACGCGACGATAACCCACTTGGAAAATTACTACAGGTATACACTGAAAATAAAGACGTCGATAGTGAGACTCTGCAGCTAAAGATAGGTGAGGCTATTCTTCATGAGATGCCTGCGTTAACGAGAAACATTTCTCTCGTTCAGGTGATCTCTGTGGTCGCTCCGCTTATGGGATTGCTTGGGACGGTAATCGGTATGATTCAAACATTCCAAGCGATCACGCTATTCGGTACGGGCGACCCGAAAATTATGGCAGGGGGCATTTCTACCGCTCTTATGACTACGGTACTAGGGCTATGTGTGGCGATTCCAACGGTTCTACTGCACGCGCTAACGTCTCAGTTTAGTCGTTCAGTAATTCACGTGTTGGATGAACAATCTGAAGGGCTGATTGCAGAACACGCGGAATCGAAAGGAACACCCGTGCGTGAAGTCGCAAGGCGAAGTGATTAGAGGATAGAAGCATGGACATATACCTGCTCATTTCCCGTTTTTTTGATCAGGGGGGCGATGTCCTCTACCTAATCGCTGCAACCATGTTCTTAATGTGGGTACTAATTTTTGAACGCGCTTTTTACTTTTTCTTCGAACATAAGAAAGTTGTAAGCGATGTTGTTCACAAATGGGAATCTCGCGAGGAACGTACAAGCTGGACGGCACATGCGATACGTGCCACCATGCTTTCACAAGCAAACTCCAAGATTCGAGGTAGTATGGCCATCATCTTGACTTGTATAACACTGTGTCCTTTGTTAGGCTTATTGGGTACAGTGACTGGAATGATTCAGGTCTTTGATGCTATGGCTACTCAGGGCGGCAATGCACGCTCGATGGCCGCCGGGGTGTCGGCGGCCACCATACCGACGATGTCGGGGATGATTGCGTCATTGTCAGGAATTTTGGGAGCTACTTGGTTGAAGCGAAGAATTGCTCACCACACAGAATTGCTCAATGATGTCCTCACAATGGAACACTAGATTGGAATTGATATGGCACTAGGAAAACAACGCAGTAGTACTGAAGACGACAGCGACATTAACTTGACTCCAATGTTAGACGTGGTGTTTATCATGTTGATTTTCTTCATTGTTACCGCGACTTTTATTAAACAACCGGGCTTAGATGTACTTCGTCCCGAGGCTCGATCCGCGCAACCAAAACCTCTAGTGAGCGTTTTAATTGCAGTGGGTGAAGCAGGCGACGTGTGGATTGATAAGAAACAAGTGGAACTTGATAAAGTCCGATCTCACATTGAGCGGTTGCACGCAGAGAATCCTAAGGGGGGCATTGTCATACAAGTTGATCGTGAAGCCAAGATAAAAGCCGTGAGAGCAGTTCTTGAAGCTGCAAGGGATGCAAAAGTCTTAGATGTTGCATTGGCGACGGAAGACTGACACCGGTTGGGAAGTTTGTAGCTTACCAAATTCGACCTCTTTCATAGAATAAGTTTAAACTCGATTAGTTAGATCTAATTAGGTCAATTTAAACCTAAATGCGTCGCGACCCATCGCGATGCATCGTGGTACGGCGCTCTGCGAGCAGACTGGTCGTAAATATCCAGTCGCTGTACCTGACGGTGTCACACGCAACCACCGTATCCAAAAGGTCTTAGAACAGAGTCCAACATCAGGGTTGTTGCACCGCAACATCTACCGAATATTCAAAGAAACTAAATGGCACTGGGGACAAGTTTTTAGAAAACGGTGAACCGGCTTCTTGAAATGACAACTCAAGCTGTAGAGTGACTTTCTGGTGAAGTTAAGGTAGTTGTGCTTGCAGAAGTTTTCTGCTAGCGCGAACAAAACACTTGAAACGATGTCTAATAAGTTTGAGGAATCGTTTGGCTGAGGTATATCGACTTCAGCTTCGAGTGCCCTCGAATATTTCTGCGACTCGCAGATGTCTTCGTAACGCAGAAAGTTCTCTAACTATAACCTAGGAGAGTAACAATGTTCACTAGATATGGTATTGGCTTAGTAGCAGGCACAGTCGTAACCGTTGTATTGCTTTACATCATGCAATCTGTGATAGCATTTGACGAGAATGTTCTCAATGAAGCGCCGAGAGTTGAGATTAGGGATTTTGTCCAACTGATTGAAGACAAGCCTGTTGAGCCCAGAATTCCCGAGATGGACCCTCCTCCTCCGGTCGAATTACCACCTATAGATCCACCGCAGGTGGTTCCTGATTCTCCTTTTGGTCAACCCTTGACTGATGACTGGGATATTAAACCTCATGGTCCTGGTCTCGACGATTTACGTGGTAGTTCTTGGTCTCAAGATGGAGAGTACATGCCATGGTTTAAACCGGAACCTGAATATCCAACAATCGCGTTGCAACGGGGAATCGAGGGCTATGTGATCGTACAGTTTGACGTTACAGAAGAAGGAACTGTTGAGAATCCGGTAGTCTTAGAAGCACAACCACCGAGCGTATTCGACCGATCAGCAAAGCGTGCCGCTTTGAAGTTTAAATACAAACCAAAGATTCTCAACGGTCAACCGGTTCGAGTCAACGGCGTAAAAAATAAAATCACCTACGAGTTAGAGGAGCAGTAGAACCCTCCCCTGAGGGGTGTGGGATTACAAGTTTTTTTACAGGGGTCTATGGAATTGTGGCTCTTTAAGAATTCCTGTATTCCTGTTGAAACCGAGCTTTTGAAATGCAACTTTCGCTGAGGTTCGTTTTCATGCCTCAACCTTGGGTTGGACTCATTACAGGGACTCTCTAAACTGGATGAACACCGACCGAATATCAGCCAAAAACTGGGATGAATAGACAGCAAACGACCTCCTGAAATCCTCTAAAGTCTTCTGTCCCTAAAGAGCGTTAGAGTTGGCGTTAAATCTCTACCGACGAGACCACGAACGGTCTCAATAAATTCTGCGAACCCAAAGTTGTCATCAACTAGTAACTTACATCTACAAAAGACTAAACCTGCGCAGCCTGGAAAGTCGTACTACGCTCTGAAGTGAGAATTAATGTTGGAGAGTAATTTTCTAAACAAAAGTACGGCGATTGTGCCAGCAGAAATATTGTGCCGCCAAGATTAAAAGGGGTAGAATAAAGTCTAGTACGTTGGAGTTGGAACACTTGGCTGATGTGTCTGGATTTCAGTTTTGATTCAGCTCAGGTAGGTCAACGATTCCGACATGATTTAGTTACGTAGAAAGTTCTCTGACTTTAGATTGGGAGAGCAACAATGCTCACTAGACAAGGCGTAGGCTTAGTGATAGGCATAGGCTTAGTATTCGGTACGGTTCTAACCGTTGGATTGCTTTACATCATCCAGTCTGTCAGAACGTCTGACAAAGTCACTTTAAATGACGCTCCAAAAGTCCATGTCGATTTTGAGCGACTGGTTGAAGACAAACCGTTCGAACCCGAGAGATTCGAGATGGATCCACCTCCTCCGGTTGAATTACCTCCTCTAGATCCACTGCAGTTGGTTCTTGATTCTCCTGTTGGTCCACCAGTGCCTGATGGCTGGGATATTGAGTCTCAAAGTTTAGGTCTTGATGATTTGAGCGCGGGGACCTGGACACAACATGGAGAGTATTGGCCATACAAGATACCAGATGCTGAATGGCCGACTATTGCGTTGCAACGTGGACTCGAGGGAGTGGTGATCTTACAGTTTGATGTCAGTGAGGAGGGTACGGTAGAGAATGCTGAAGTCATAGAAGCAAAACCTCCTGACATTTTTGACGATTCTGCACTAAGTACCATAGCGAAGTTCAAATACAAACCAAGGATTCTCAACGGTCAACCCGTTCGTGTCACCGGCGTAAAAAATAAGTTCATTTACGAGAGGTGGCGGAGTAGCAGTAACTCCTCCGAGGAGTAACAGATTCCAACCCTAGTTTTGCAGGTTTTTGGGGATTCTAGCTCGTTGCGGTTTTCAGTACTCTTGCTGAGACCGAGCATTCTTCGACGCAGCGTTGGCCGAGGATCGTAGTATTGTTTCAACAGTTGGTTGGGTGGATGATTAGGACTCCCCAATTCAGTTGAACAACCGACCGAAGCTCGGCGAAAAACCACATCAATAGACCCTAACGTACTCGCTACGATTCTTTAAAGTCTCTTGCCCCTAACAAGGTGTTTTGGTTCGCGTTATTCCGCTACTAACGACGACCACAGATGGTCATAGCCAATTCTGCGAATCGAATGTTGTGATCGACTAGTATCTTACAGATGCAAAGGAACAAATTTGCCGAGTCAGGAAGGTCATCCGACGAAGTGCAATGAGAATTAATCGGAACGAGGAAACTTTTAAGAAACTCCACGGGATTAAGCTAACAGAAGTTTTCTACACGGACGAAAAAACTGAGTAAAATAGAGTTCAAATACGTTTGAGTTGAATAGTTTGGCTGAAGTGTTTTGACTTCAGTATTGGTTCACCTCAAGTATGTCAGCGATACGGGGATAAGTCGTAACGCAGAGAGTTCTCTGACTGTAAATTAGGAGAGTAATAATGTTCACGAGATATGGAATCGGCTTAGCAGCTGGTGCAGTTGTCACAGTCATACTACTGTACATCATGCAAGCAGTGATAGCGATTGACAAGAACCCTCTAAATGAAGCTCCAAAAATTCGGATCATGGACTTTGTCCGCTTGATAGAAGATGTTCCGATTGAAACTAAGCAACGCGAGATGGAACCTCCCCCGCCCGTAGAAGATCTTCCTCCAGACCCACCGAAGGTGGTATCTGATTCGACCATGGGTGCGGAAGTAGTGGACTGGGATTTTGAAGCTCCCGATTTAGGTCTCAATGATTTGGGTGGTGGCACCTGGTCTCAAGATGGAGAGTACATGCCATGGTTTAAACCCGAACCTGAATATCCGACAATCGCGTTGCAACGTGGAATTGAGGGGTATGTGATTGTACAGTTTGATGTCACAGAGGAAGGTACAGTTGAGAATCCAGTGGTCTTAGAAGCAAAACCCCCTAGCATGTTTGACCGCTCCGCAATACGCGCTGCGTTGAAGTTTAAGTACAAACCAAAGATTCTAAACGGCCAACCCGTTCGAGTTAGCGGCGTAAAAAACATTATTTATTACGAATTAGAGGAACAATAACAACCACGAGGCTGAGAGACTCCAGTACTCAGTCTTAAATTCAGCGAGCGACATGAAAGGGAATACAACTACCGTATGTATTCTCATGCTTGAGTTCCCTACTTATAGATGGAAGAGGAGCGGGACCGTACGCATACAGCAAACTTTAGAGTCCCAAACGTACGCGATCAGTGCGTGATCACGAGTTAGAAGTTAATACTCGGACGTCGTGAGCAGATCCGCTTCCGCTCAACCACGTCCTCCGTGTCGTTCATTTTCGTTCTTCTTCAAAGGCGCATGCCTTTCGATTCTCTGTTTGGTTGGCGTTGCCGGAGAATCGGCTGTCCTCACAGAGCCAGAAACTGAAAATGAAAAGACTTCAGTGCTGGTGCCCACTGAATCAGAAGAACCGCGGAGTCGCCCTCCGAAGAACATCACAACTTTTGACCTAGACACGATCGATTCCTTGGGGAAAGTAGAGGAACACATACGGCAAGAAGACCTTGACCAAGCCGAACAAAAGCTAAAAGAAATGTGGATAAACGAAGCCGAATTGACTTTGTCGGAAAAAGCTGAGATAACTTACCTGTCCAGTCGGATCGCATTCATTCAGCAAGACGTCGAATCGACTATTGGTCACCTAGAAAGTGTTCTTGAATACAGGGACAATATTACGTACGTACGAGAGGAAGAAGTTCTATTGCGATTGGCGGAGCTTTATCTATCCGAAAAAGAACACGGCAAGGCACATCGTAGGTTGCAAGAATGGTTGGAGATTGTAGAAGAGCCTAAGGCGAGTGAGTTGGCATTTGCTGGCAGTTTGTTTGTGAAGATCAAAAGCTATACTCGAGCAAAAGAGTATTTGACGCGCGCGATAGAACAACAAAAGGAAGATGGCTTAGAAGTCGATGAACGTTGGTCTGAGTTGCTTGACCATGTCGAAAGACAACTCGATACCGAGAACTAACTGTGTATCATTATTGGTATGGATTTTGAGTTAAAAAGACGGTCTTTTATGAAACGATCAATTACTACCTGCTTGATTGCCTGTGGGGCTTTGTTCATCGTAGAGTTCGGTGTGGAGTTAGCTGTCCCACACAACAGTTCTCTGTCGTCCCTTTTTGGCGTGATGAGTGCGCAGAGCGATGACGAAGATAAACCAGAAGACCCTCGACCTGAAAGAAAACTACCGACCGTTTCTCAAGAGTGGTACATGCAAGTTTCAAAAGTTGCCGAAGCTGTTGAGGAAGAAGACTACGAGAAAGCAAAAGAGCTGTTAGCTCGACATGTGGAACGAACACGACGTTGGAACGAACGCGAACTCGCGATTTTTCACGAGAGGTTCATGCAATTAGCGTTAACCCTCGAAGATCACGATTTAGCGTTAGAAAACGCGAAGAAAATCCTAGAGTATTCGGAATCTGTCACCTATTTTTTGGAAGAAACAGCCCTTTGGTTGATTGCTCGGATTTACGGGAGTGATCAATATAGGGATTATGAGAAATCTCTCGAATACATTCAGAGATGGTTGGATCTGAAAAACGATTGGGAGGAAGGTTCTAACAACTATGCATTCATCGCTAGCATCTACACCAATATAGAAGATTATTACAAGGTTGAAGAGTGGATGACGCGGGCAATAGACAAGGCAAAAGAAGAAGAAAATAAAGTACAGGAACACTGGTGGGTACAGCTATGGCAGGCATACGTTCAACTATCTGAGGAACTTGAAGATAGTCCCAAAGAACGGGATAGTTACCTTCAAAAAGCTCTTGATTTGTCTCAATTTTTGGTTTACGAATACATAGAGAAGAAAGAATATTGGACAAGGTTGAGCTCGGTGTACGCAAAAATTGAATCCCTTTCTGAAACTACCGACGAAGAGTCTAGAGGAAAGTGGGGATACACTATGGAAGGAGCTTATCATTTTGGTCTATTGGAAAGTGAAAGCGATCTCAAGCGAGTAATTTCTGGTATACGAAGTAAAGAAGCCCACAGTCGGGCTGCACGCGTTTTCGAAGAGGGCTTTAATCTAGAGATTATCGAACGAAATTTCGACAATTTGAATCGATACGGTCAAACGTTGTACTTGACCACTAACATGGAAAAAGCTGCTGCAGCATATGAAGAAGCGGTGAGTTTCAAAGATGATCCTACAGTGTTGCATTCTTTAGCGAGCCTCCATCAATTAATGGACAACTTTGACAAATGTATTTCTTTTGCGGAACGAGCGTTAAACGCGACCGAGGGCGAGCTTAGACAACCAGAACAAGTTAAGTTTCTCAAAGGTGTGTGTCAGTTTTACGATGACGATTTAGATGGAAGCGAAGCTACCATGGAGGAACTCCGCGAGGAGATTGGTAAGGATTCGGATAACACCAGACTTAAGAATTTGCGAGAATCTGCGGGTCAATACATCGACTTGATTGAAAGTGAGCGGAGTCGTATTGAGTGGAAAAACTACGTCGAAGAACAGTGGCGGTTATACAATGAGTCAAAACGTAGTTAGACCGGTGTAAAAGGATTGATTGAACTCACACATACTAAGCGCCGACCGTTTATTGTGTGGGATCGTCCTCTGGCATAATCGTACTTGGATGGGAATACAGGTTCGGGGAACCTAGACACTAAAAGAGAGGGCTAGAGGTGTCATCCAATCGCCCTACCAACAGAAAGACATCTACACCGAGTATACGTTTAAAGCGTAGGAATGGTCTTCTTAATCTCAAATCCAATACAGAAAGCTGATACTCGATGTCGAAATCGCGTTTCCTCTTTTAGCAGAATTCGTTCGTTCACTGCTAGCGGACATCGGTAAACGTTGTTTACACATCGCAAGTTGCGTTGGTTGGACGGCCTAACTGAACATGTTTAGCGGAATTGTTGCTGCTTCTTGTCAAGTTCTTTCGATAGACCAAAAGAACGGGATACATCGACTAACACTAGATTTAACTGGGTTAACGCAACACCTGGAGGTAGGTGCTTCAGTCGCGATTAACGGCGTGTGTTTGACAGTGGTAGCCATCGACGATGTTTCTGTAAGTTTTGAAATCGTACAGGCGACATATAACCAAACTAATCTACGAATCTTGTCTCCCGCTACCTTGGTAAACGTTGAACGATCTATTCGACTGGGGGACGAAATCGGCGGACATTTGCTCGCAGGGCACATTGCAGGTGTGGTTACAGTTTTGCACGTACATATCTCTTCCAATGAACATAGTGTTGAGTTCGTTGTACCGGAACCGTGGCGGAAGTACTGTCACACTAAGGGGTACATTGCGCTCGACGGTGTCAGCCTTACTCTTGCTTCCTTCGATTACGAAACGGGTACTGGAATTGTAAATTTAATACCAGAAACCCTACGAAGGACTACACTCAGGACCGTCGCAAAGGGTAAGTTGTTGAATTTCGAGGTAGATCCGACAACTCTCACTATTGTTGACACTGTTGAAAGAATACTACAATCAATGCCCAAAACAATAGATGAACCAAAACACAAGGCTAGTTCGTAGTACATGTTTCTCGACACTTTAGAAGCGAGTGCTCGCCGTGTAAATTCATGCTTATGTGTTGGCTTAGATATCAATTGGCTCGAGATGTCAGCCTATGACACAGATTCGTCAAGTCTTTTAGATTTTGCTAAGTCACTCGTACAGTCAACTAGTCAACACGCTTGTGTTTTCAAATTCAATCATGCGTTTTTTGCTGCACAAGGATTAGAAGAACAACTTGCTCGAATAATTGCGTACGTGAAGGAGTCTTATCCTGATACTCCCGTTATATTGGACGCAAAACGTGGAGATATTGGAAATACCGCGGAACGCTACGCAGAAGAAGCCTTTATACGATACAACGCAGACGCGGTCACTGTCAATCCTTATTTAGGGTGGGACTCAGTCGAACCCTTTCTTCGATATCGCGACAAAGGAGTAATTCTGCTCTGTCGTACCAGTAACGAAGACTCGGGGTGGATTCAAGAAGCGGGTAAAGATCACCCAGTGTATTTAATGGTTGCGGAACGAGTCCATCAAGAAGAAAATCCTAACCTTCTCTTGGTCGTTGGCGCAACCCAACTTGAAGCGCTCTCTCAAGTGCGACAAATTGCTCCTTCTACGACGCTTCTGGTACCGGGGATCGGTGCTCAAGGTGGAGATCTAACAGCCGTATTGCAGCGAGCTCGGCGTAGCGACGGGTTAGGAGTAATCATAAATTGCTCTCGAAGTATCATTGCTCACCCAGACACCGATGATTACTTTTTTCAAGTAGCCGAGTCAGCAGCGGAGTACGCGCAACTGATGTCCATTCAATAGTATTGATTGAGTTATCTGTTGTCCCTATATGTAGATTTCGACACATTGAACGAACCATTATGAGAGAACTTTTTGCCGACTTACCCGTTTGATTGGCAGGATCCATTCCGTTTACATGAACAACTCTCCGAAGAAGAGAGGCTTGTTCAACAATCTGCTGCAGAATTTGCGTCGTCGTGCTTGACACCACGTGTGGTCGAAGCTAATAGAAACGAAGTTTTTGATCCAGAGATATACTTGGAAATGGGAAAGCGTAGTCTACTAGGAGCTACACTGCCGAATGAGTATGGTTGCGCCCAAACGAACTATGTTAGCTACGGTTTAATCGCAAGGGAAATCGAAAGGATAGACTCGGGGTACCGTTCTGCATTGAGCGTTCAATCGTCTCTTGTAATGTATCCAATTTTTCTTTACGGAACAGAAGAACTGCGCACTAGGTACTTACCGAAATTAGCGAGTGGCGAACTGATTGGTTGTTTCGGATTGACGGAACCGAATCACGGGTCCGATCCAGGAAACATGGAGAGTAAAGCGATATCGGTAGAGGATGGGTATGTTTTGAATGGAACGAAAACATGGATAACTAATGCACCGATTGCAGATATTTCGATTGTTTGGGCAAAACTGGACGACATCATTCGAGGCTTCATCGTCGAACGGGATAGTGCTGGATTTACCACTCCGTCAATTAAAGGAAAACTAAGTCTGCGTGCTTCAGATACGGGGGAGCTTGTGTTGCGTGATGTATTTGTTCCTTCGAGTCACCTGTTACCCGATGCCACTGGTCTTAGCGGTCCATTTAGATGTCTGAATCAAGCAAGGTACGGTATTACTTGGGGAGCAATGGGTGCTGCTGAATTTTGTTGGCACGCGGCACGTCAGTATACCGTCGAACGTGAGCAATTCGGCGAGCCGCTCGCGGCGCGACAATTGGTGCAAAAGAAATTAGTGGATATGCAGACCGAAATAACTCTCGGCCTGCAAGGATGTCTTCGACTGGGACGCATGTTAGACGAGGATCGATTACCGGTGGAGAATATTTCCTTACTCAAGCGAAATAACAGCCAAAAAGCACTCGAGATCGCCAGAATGGCACGAGATTTGCACGGAGCTAATGGGATATCTGACGAGTATCACGTCATGCGTCATCTGGTGAACTTAGAAACGGTGAATACCTACGAGGGTACTCACGACATTCATGCGTTGATACTCGGCCGAGCTCAAACTGGTTTTCAAGCATTTTCCTGAGTGTGTCCATGGGACCGATGACCGACATCGCAACAGAGAAGGAATCAGATCCTACGACACTGCTCAGTTCTTTACCGGCGAGATGTGGTGTTTATCGGTTTTTGGATGAACAGAGTAGCGTTTTGTATGTAGGTAAAGCTAATAACATCAAATCTCGCGTGTTAAGTTACTTTCGACCAACAGGATTAGCGACGAAGACTATGCGTCTGGTGGATCGAACTAGAGATATTCAGTTTACGGTTACCGAGAGTGAGACTGAAGCTTTATTACTCGAGCAATCTTTCATAAAACGGGAGAAGCCGCCGTTCAACGTTCTTCTCAGAGATGATAAGAGCTACCCATACATTCACATCACCGACCACGAGTACCCGCAAATTAAGCGACACCGCGGCCGCACTCACGATCGCGGTACATTTTTCGGTCCGTATCCAAGTACAGTCGCGGTGAGAAATTCGTTGTCCATATTGCAACGCGTCTTTCAACTACGTCCATGCGAAGACTCTATGTTTAAGAATAGATCACGCCCGTGTTTGCAGTATCAAATCAAAAGGTGTAGTGGCCCGTGCGTGGGCTTGATTGACCCAGCCCAATATAATCAAGAATTACGCTTAGCCAAGCTGTTCTTAGAAGGCAAGAGCCAGTCGTTGTTAGATGAGCTCAAGTCTAGAATGCGGGCACTGGCAGACTCGAAGCAGTACGAGGAAGCCGCGCGATTGCGTGATCAAATTCAAGATTTACGCCAAGTACAAGAAGAGCAACATGTGCATAAGTCTTCTGGTGACGTAGACGCGTTCGCTATAGCTACAGCAGAAAATCACGTGTGCATTCAAGGTATGTTCATACGAAATGGAATTTTGATGGGTCATCGAAATTGGTATCCAAAGAACGAACTTCAAGCACATTCTGCGAGTGTATTGAGTTCTTTTGTGTCCCAATACTACTTCGGTACGGTTGAACGAAACATTCCTCGAACTGTCCTGACGATGCAATCTCTCGAAGATAGCAACGTTCTTGCTGAAGCACTGACAAAAAAAGCCGGTCATTTCGTTGAAGTAACTTCACAGGTTCGAGCATCGCGCGCAAAGTGGCAAGAAATGGTGGAACAGAATACGAACCTAGCGCTAGCGGCGTATGTTCGAGCTCGTCAGAATGAATCAGAACGTCTGTTTGATTTACAGCAACTCTTGGAGTTAGACCAATTGCCGCAAAGACTTGAGTGTTTCGACGTAAGTCACACACATGGCGAAGCGACTATGGCGGCTTGCGTTGTCTTCGATGCGAATGGTCCGGTTACCTCCGACTATAGACGTTATAAAATTAAAGATATTGAACCAGGAGACGACTACGCCGCCTTGTATCAAGCCGTAGAGCGTCGCTTTAAGCGCATTCAGAACGAAGAAGGACCAGTACCGGACATATTGATAATCGACGGTGGCCGCGGACAATTAAACAAAGTAGAGGAACTGTTGCTTTCGTACACAGACAAAGAAGTAGTGCTACTAGGGATCTCTAAAGGCGAAGGACGTAATCCAGAACATGACACCTTGTGGCGAGCCGGCGAAGGAGCCGTATCATTAGACCCGACAAACGGGTCGATGCACCTTCTACAACACATTCGCGACGAAGCTCATCGCTTTGCCATAACCGGACATCGTGCGGCGCGCCGCCGAACACGAAAGCAATCAGAATTAGATGAGATCGTGGGAATCGGTCCGAAACGCAAACGTCAATTGTTGACGCACTTCGGGTCAACAGCGTCGATTCGAACTGCGAGTGTTGCTGAAATCGCTAAGGTACCTGGTATCAGTCGTAAGTTAGCTTATGAAATTCATGAGGTTTTCCATGCTCCGTAGCCTAAAGGCTATTTTTTCGCCGAACACATTGTCGTTGTTGAGAATATTGTTAATTCCAATATTCGTGTTGATCTATATCTTTTCCGATACCCATCAATGGATCGCGGGGTTGTTGTTTGCTATTGCTTCGATCACGGATTTGCTTGATGGATATCTCGCGAGACGTACGGGTAAGACTTCTAGATTTGGCACGTTTCTAGATCCGACCGCAGATAAATTGACTGTCATCTCGGCGCTAGTACTCCTAGTCGGCATGCACGGAGAGCTGTGGCTAACGCTTCCAGGATTAGTAATCGTGTGTCGTGAACTACTTGTATCGTCCTTACGTGAGTGGATGGCTGAGCGACAAGTACGTTCACAGGTTGCGGTAACCGAGATTTCAAAGGCGAAGACCGTGGTTCAGATGGTGGCGATCGTGATATTGTTGTCCAATGAGCCAGCACTTAGCTTTTGGACCGTCTTAGGCTACGTGATGATCTACGTCGCGACAGCGTTAACGCTGTGGTCGATGTTTATGCATTTGCGGTCCGCGTGGCCGGTGTTGCGGTCGGATTTTATCGACAAGTGACGAGAAGTTGTTGCACCTGACCGTGTACAATTAGTTTGCGATCCAATAGGCTGGGTGGCAGAGTGGTTATGCTGCGGACTGCAACTCCGTCTACGCCGGTTCGATTCCGACCCCAGCCTCCAAACTCTATCGAATGTCTAGACAGCCGCTTTTGGGCTATCTACGGAAGTCCCTTATTTAAACAGAGTTGAAACGCTATAGCCCGAGTGGATTGCTTTTATAGCTTCTGCAAATAGCGGTGCGACCGTTATAGTCTCTATTTTGTCACTTGGTTCATCAGTGTCCATAGGTATCGAGTCGGTTACCACTAGACGTTCGATCGGTGAGTCGGTAATTCTCTCGTGGGCTCGCCCCGAAAGCACTGGATGAACGGCAGCGGCTTCAATGCGTTGTACACCGCGAAGTTGTAGGAATCGAGCTGCTTCGAGCATCGTACCGCCGCTCGCAATCTCGTCATCTACAAGAAGCGCGTTCTTGCCGTCGACGTCACCAATCAATCCCACGGCTTGTGCCCGTTCATCATCGCCTACGCGACGTTTGTCAACGATCGCGATAGGTAGATCAAGTCGATTCGCATACTCGCGTAAATCCTTAGCCTCGCTTACATCACTGGCGACCAGAACAGAATTAGAAAGACTGGTCGTAGTTCGTAAGTGATCACACACTAATGGAGTTGCGTTCAACTGGTCTACTGGGATTCGAAAGAATCCACCGACTTGCGGTGAGTGAAGATTCATCGTCAACACTCGATCCGCCCCGGCTGTTTCCAACAAGTCAGCCATGAGACGTGCGGTGATCGAAATTCTCGGACGGTCTTTTTTGTCTGAGCGCGCGTAGAAAAAGTAGGGGAGTACTGCAGTAATCCGACGCGCTGAAGCGTGTTTCAACGCGTCGATAATAACCAGCAGTTCTACAATATAGTCCGACAACGGCGAGCGCGAAGTCTGGACCACAAAGACATCGGACTCTCGCACGTTTTCTTTGCACTGAAACATGATGTTGTCGTTCCCAAAACGAATGATCTCTGTTTTAGTGAGTGGAAGGCTAAGATGTTCGCCTATATCACGTGAAAATTGTTCGTGAGAGGTGCCAGAAATAAGCTTTATGTCGTTAGGCATAACTTAAAACAAATGTGCACACTGTTTAGTTGGAGACGTCAGGCTATCCCTTCTGCTGGTCTTATTTGCCAGATTCTTTACGGTTTCGCTAAGATAATCAGGCAGTACCAACAGACGACCATTGCCATTTGAGCAACGATTATATTGGAAAGCCCTAGTACTTGTTATGGACGATAGGTGATCGCAGTCCCTCTAGTAGAGAGAGGCCTGTTCTCGACAAGGAGAAATTGAGATTTTGTGAACGCAAAAAACGCCCTAGCTGTAGACATTGGTGGCACGTTTACTGACGTGGTATTACAACTGGATCAACAGTTGCATGCAACAAAAGTACTCACTACGCGAGACGATCCGAGCGAAGCAGTCATCGCGGGAATTCAGCAGCTCTTTGTTGAGAGTGGAGCGAGTGCGGAGCACATCTCTCTTGTGTTGCATGGTACGACACTCGCGACAAATGCCATCATCGAAAGGCGCGGCGCAAAAACTGCTTTGCTGACTACATCAGGACATCGAGACATTCTTGAAATGGCGTTCGAGAATCGCTTTGAACAGTACGATGTGAATATCGAACGGCCGACTCCTTTGGTACCACGCAAGCTACGAATTCCAATCACCGAACGGGTAACCGCAAATGGAGACGTATTGGTGCCACTTGATGAATCCTCTGTGCAACAAGCCATTGATCTTCTGCTTGAGGAGGAAATTGAAAGTGTAGCAATTGGTTTTTTGCATGCGTATCGAAATGGAGACCACGAAGCGCGAGTTGCGGAACTAGTACGCAATCGAATGAATTCAATTCCACTAAGCTTGTCCAGCGACGTTTGTCCAGAGATCAGAGAGTACGAACGTTTGTCGACAACTTGCGCAAATGCGTATGTGTTGCCCTTGATGAGCAAGTATCTGTTATCCTTACAAGAAAAGTTGAATGCACTACACTTTCGGTGTCCGTACTTGATGATGACCTCCGGTGGTGGATTAACGAGTCTCGAAACTGCGGCCAAATATCCGATCCGTTTGGTTGAATCCGGTCCAGCCGGTGGGGCGATTCTAGCGGGTGTAATTTCACAGGAATTAGCATTGGATAAGGTATTGTCATTCGATATGGGGGGTACTACCGCGAAACTCTGCCTCCTCGATCAGGGGAAGACGATTCTGTCTCGAGCATTCGAAGTCGATCGAACATACCGGTTTAAGAAAGGCAGTGGGCTACCTGTGAGAATTCCTGTAATTGAGATGGTGGAAATTGGTGCTGGTGGTGGATCCATCGCGCAGGTTGATAAATTGGGTCGAATTCAGATTGGACCAGAGAGTGCTGGTTCTGAACCGGGTCCCGCGTGCTATGGTTCAGGAGGTAGCGAACCGACTGTAACCGACGCGGACTGTGTCTTAGGTCGACTCGATCCAAGTAATTTTGCAGGTGGGTATCTGCAGTTAGACACACCGGCGGCTACTCAAGCTATATCTACAAAGGTCGGGGCTCCCCTAGCTCTATCGTTAGAAGACACTGCTTTGGGAATTTCTGAGATCGTCGATGAAAACATGACTGCTGCAGCTCAAAGTCACGCTACGGAATGGGGAAAGTCGGTTCATGATCGAACGTTGATCGCCTTTGGTGGGGCCGCCCCCCTACATGCCGCGCGAATGCTCGAAAAGATGAACTTGGCACGAGTGATCATTCCCGAAGGAGCAGGGGTTGGTTCTGCTATTGGTTTTATCTTCGCACCTATTTCATACGAAGTCGTTCGAAGTCGGCATTTGTTATTGTCTGAATTCGATGAAAACCTCGTGAGCGAAATCATTCGGGACATGCGCGAGGAAGCGAAATCGGTAGTTACATCTGCTCTTCACGGTTCTGAGGAGGTCACAGAAACAGCTACTGCATTTATGCGTTACGTCGGACAAGGTCATGAGGTGACTGTGTCTTTTGGGTCGGAATCTATCAACAGGCAACTGTTACTGCAAAATTTTGAGAAAACATACACGGAGTTGTACGGTAAGGTGATACCAGATGCCGAGATTGAAGTGATGAGTTGGACATTAAACGTTTCTACCAAAACTCAAGGAATCGAGAATGTGGAGGACAACGGACACGACTCTGCGTCCATCAATGAGTCTCTCAAGACACATGAACTAGTTGACATTCGCGGTACGCATGAAGCAACAGTCATCGGACGCGAGTACTTAAGTCCTAACACGACGGTAGAGGGACCTGCGCTAATAACTGAAAGACATACGACTACGGTGGTTCCACCGGGCTACCAAATCCGAAAGTTGTCACCATCGAACCACTTATCGCTTGAACGGGTATCCACGTGAGCTTAGTAGGAAACATTGAAAAACAATTGGTCTGGGATCGCTTACTTGCGATCGTTGAAGATCAGGCACAAACGCTGATGCGTACCGCGTTCTCACCTGTAGTGCGAGAAGCTGGTGACCTGTCCGCTGGAGTGTTTAACACTGACGGTGAAATGCTCGCACAAGCGATTACAGGTACTCCCGGTCATGTGAACGCGATGGCAAGATCGGTACCAAACTTTCTCGCTGAAGTGCCGATTTCACAGATGCGGGAAGGTGATGTTCTACTCACCAATGACCCGTGGCTTGCCACCGGTCACCTCAATGATTTCACGTTGGTGACTCCGACATTTCTGAACGGTAGGGTTGTAGCGTTGTTTGCATCCACGAGTCACATTGCCGATGTTGGAGGTCGTGGTTTTGGACCCGATGCGAATGAAGTGTATGAAGAAGGTATTCAGATTCCAATAACTTATCTATTCAAACAAGGCCAAGTTCAGGCAGAGTTATTACGATTGATTCGTGCAAACGTGCGCGATCCCGTTGTCGCTGAGGGAGACTTGTATTCATTGACTGCTTGCAACAACGTAGGTGCTGAGAAGTTAATTGACACAATGAATGAATTTCAAATTGATGACCTATCTGACATCAGCGACATGATCCTGAATGCGTCTAGAGACGCGATGCATCAAGAGATTCAGAAGTTAAATGACGGGACCTATCGATATGACATGACTGTGGACGGGTACGATCAACCTGTTCATGTAGTCTGTGCACTCACAATATCTGGTGATCGAATTGCGATCGACTTTACCGGTACTACCGGGGTGTCTAGGTACGGTATTAACGTTCCTCTGCCATATTGCGAGGCGTATGCTTCTTTTGGAGTCCGATGCTTGGTCGGAAACGACATTCCGAACAACGCCGGGTCGTTAGCACCGATAGAGGTTGTGGCACCTGCTGGGTGCATTCTAAATGCAGAGCCACCCTGTGCAGTGTCCGCACGCCATGCCCTCGGACAAATGCTACCCGACGTGGTGATAGGGTGCCTCAGCCAGGTTTTACCGGAAGAGGTTCCTTGCGAGGGGGCTTCGTGTATTTGGAATCCAGTACTCATGAGTGATTCGACAGCAAGCATGAACTTCAACGCGCCAGAATTTGTGATCAATCCAATTTTTAATGGAGGAACAGGTGCTAGAGTTCACAAAGATGGACTGTCAACTACTGCGTTTCCTTCTGGCGTGAGAACGACTTCAACAGAAGTAAATGAGATCACATCACCGTTGGTATTTTTGCGCCGTGAATACTTGAGAGACTCTGGTGGACCAGGTAAATACCGTGGTGGGTTGGGTCAAATAATTGAAATAACGCATACACATAAAGCGCCGTTTGTACTCTCGAAGATGTTTGAAAGAGTGCAGCACCCTGCGCGAGGTCGTAGCGGTGGGCTGAATGGTGCCGTTGGTCGAGTGTATTTAAAAGAGGGCGAGGAATACAGTGGAAAAGGCAAAGAGTGGATTCCAGCAGGAGCTACGCTAGTATTTGAAACTCCTGGAGGGGGCGGGTGGGGCGAACCGATCTCACGGAATGCCTCTATGTTGCGAGCAGACATTGATAGTGGATTGGTTTCCCACGGACAAATGTCACGAGTTTATGTCGTAACCGAAGAGTAGTCTAATCGTACGGCTGTCGTGTGAAACGTAGCACTGCAAGTAAGGGAAGCTTGCTTGCTGAAATTTGACATGAAGTCTAAAGACCAAGAGTCTAGCCAACCGTTGGAAGCCTACTATGCCGCTCCGAAAACCAGCTTTGAGGAGTTGCTCGACATCTCTGAATGGGGGACTTTTGACAAGATTGTTTTGTTCTGTTCAATTCCACTGGTTTTAGTATTTATCACATTTGTAGTGCTCGACATGATTGGAATTGAATTCAACAGGTTTATCGATGGTGCTTTCGTGGTCTGCGTGTGGTTAATTGTTGTAGTGAATGTTTGGATGTCCCAAAAGAAAACCGAACCAGATGGGAAGCCAACACCAAAACGTTGGTACTTTGTGATGACAGTTTGTTATAGTATTATTGGTCTGATTAGAACAATCTCTTGGTTGGTAGAACATTTTTAGCCCTAATGATCACGAGTTCCATTTTGTGTTTCACGAAAGTATTGAGTACTACTCATAATGTTCGACATCTCCATCCAATAAAAGACTCGGACTGTTGGTTTCGACCCAATCGTCTGCGAAAACAGTGATGAATGGCTCAGAACACTTCCGCTGACGCTCGGACACCGTCATTCGATGATTGTTGACCGTAGGGAGATTACTTTCCTATCACCTGTTGACCTCTCCTTACAACGGTCTGACGAGTTCTTGCGAGAGAGATCCAAGCTTGCTCTTACTGTGTCTTCAGTGACGCTTTAATTACTGTTGAGTACTACGCGACTCTAGCTTGAGACCGGTTCGTTCTGTATCCGTCAGAAACGATTCAATGTGCTCGATCTGTTCGTCGGTGAAGGGGTTATAGGACTCTGCTATTCGCTGCAGGAGTTTAAAAGCTACCCTTCCTTGAGCTTTTGGCGTGGGAAATTTCTCAAGTTGTTCATACGCCTCTTGTGGGCGTAGTCTCATTGCAAATTCACCGTAGAACTCTACATGTTGGTCTTCCGGAATCTCTTCAGTGAACTCGGTGACTGAATCCACATTGTTACTCTGATTGAACAACGCTTGTCCGATCCCTGCGTACGCGGTCATGCGCCCGGGTCCATCCCGTACTTGCGGCAACAATTCCTTGGCTTTCGAGATATCCTCGCGGGCTATCGCACCGACGATACTTCCTTCCCAACCAGAACCGGACTCGTCGACAGGATACTCTAAAGCAAGTTTAAACAAGGATGGGCCCGTCTCGGGGGTAACACGGAATAAGAGATACTGAAGGAACTCAGCGCGAGAATACCCCTTTGGAATTTCCAAATCCGGGTTGTCTAAAAACCAAGTGAACGCATCCTCGATGTTGTTCGATGCCCAGTTTTGGAGCATGATATACATGACAGGCCATCGGGTATCTGGATCGGAAATCTCATCTAGGTACTCGGGGGTTTCGTGGGGAAACTGCCGAGTCAAAGACCAAATACCCTCAATAAGGGCATCCTCTCTATATTCGGTTGGAAGCGACTCCAACTCGCGTAACACTTCCCGAGGACTATTGCCGATCCAAGTCGAAATCACTGTTTCTTCCAAGCGTTCCTGTAGCGGAAACAACGGGACTTCAGAAACAGCGCTTAGTGCCGTGTGTGGGTCGCGGTATGACCATCGCCTTACCAAGTCGAAGACCACCGGTCGAGCTGTTTCCCGAAACAGTTCTACCGCTTGTGCAAAGACTGTTCCGAAATCTTCTGTTTCTACTCGACTCGACAGTGTATCGCTGATTAAGACAGTTCTGATCTGACGATCTTGGATAGCATTAGCCAGTTCCGCAAACTTCTCGTATCCGTCCTTCTCAATGATTGCTATCGCGATCTGATGAAGTTGGTTACTCTCGTCTTCCCCAAAATTGTTGCTGCTGAGCACTTCCTCCCATGCTGCTGTAGGATTATCAAGCGGCTTATCTTTCTCAATCGAAACCAATAGGTCTCTAGCTGTAGAGGAACTGATGGTTAACTGCTCCGCTATCAGCAACTTCACGTCGTCAGTGCTATCCCAGTTTGCCCGAACGATTTGCTCGAAGATCGCTGTCTTTCCCTCGTCACTGAGGGTGGGAACATGTTGTTCAGCATGAGCCAGTGCTGAATCTAGGTCGATCAACGACCAATCGCGATAGATCACCGAAGCGAAATATTCATTCAGCTTCGTGGGAAACGATTCGGCATTCATGAGAGCCCGGATCGGATCAAGAGTCGCAAATCTGCGAAAAATCTGAACTTGCGCTGCACGTTGCTTTTCAGTGTTTTTAAGATTGTGTGACTGTTCGAGTAATTCGACTATCGTCGAAACATTTGCGTTCTGCAACATGTTGTCGAGCGCGACTAAACCATCCCGGTAACTTGTTGGTTCCTCGAAAATTGATGTCAGCTCTGAAGATTGCACCAGTTCAACATTGTTGTTGTTACTTGCGGTGCGATCAAGTGTTGGGACAACACTGGGAGTTCTGGATTCTCGATCATACATACCGAAGGTCGTCTGAGTATCTTCATTTGAAAACGGACGGAAGAACACTACAAAGCCAACGCACAGCACTATGGATAGTCCCGTGCCAACTAACAGTGGAACGAGCTTAGCTCGTCGTAAAGAATTATTAATCTCTCTACCAGACATAGTGCGACCTAACACATCGTCTGAGGACGAGCATAGATTGACTCGTGGACTGCGTCTCGTTGGGAGCGTAAACTGAGGGTAAGTACATCGTAGTTATCGGTAAGCTTGAATTTTTTCTATTTGCTCGTCGGTGAAGTACCAATGGGTATCATAAAAATTGTCGAAGCGTGAACGGGGACGGCGAAAGTAGAATGCCGCTGTTTCTTGGTATTTACGCTGAGGAAGTAGTTCAAGGACTTCATACAAACCTATTTGGTCTTGGTAGAAAAGTTCGTTGATGATCGCTCGAAAATACTCGTCCTGTAATGTCTCTGGTAATTCTGAGCCTAGTTTGATTGCGGCCAGAGACTCATTTTGGTTCACCATAGCACGACCCAGTTCAGCAGCAGCTCTCGACTTCGTTTCGCCATCGCGAACTTGAGTAAGCATCGCAGTTGCGCGCTGTACGTCGTTCTGTGCGAGATTCCGAATGACTTCGTACTCCAGTCCCATCTGACCTTCGGAAATATCTTGACTCAGCGCGGTACTCATCGCAAGATCAGGATCTATTTCGACAAGTGTTGGTAAAAGGTCACGTAATAACATTGGCCGTAGAGTCTCGTCTTGGGTACCGATCCAATCAAGCGCGGCCGAAGCATCAGCACGAGCCCATTCAGCGGCGAGTGCCCCTCCCAAGTCCTCGACACCGTGTGTAATTTCGTTCAACATCTTCAGCGCGTCCTGAGGAGAATCCCGCACAATCAATCGCATTGCATATTGCAGTACATACTTCCGTGAGTCGCGCGATAAGTACTGTGGAAGGAGTTCTATCGTCTCATAGGGAGAGTCTCTAACCATTTTCCATCCAATGTTCCTCAATAAATTGTCCTTCACGTACGTGGGACTAATGACGAAATCAGTAACCGCTTTCAATGCTGCAATGGGATCAGTGTCCGCCCACTCGTGAACGACAACGAACGCGGCCGTTCGACGAACTTCTCCGTTAAACTCGTCGAGTAGTTTAAAAGCAAGCTGTGGATCCTCTCGAGTGATGGGGGTGAGAATCGGAATGAGAATCTCACGGGGATAATCTATCTGAGGAATCGATTCCATTGCTTCAAATACAACATCGAATCCTTCTCGTTCCACCCATAGTTCGAGGATCGTCGCGAGCGCATCAATTTGCAAGGTCTCCACGCGACTGTCGTCTAGGATAGCGTTCCATGCACCTCTGGGATCATCAAATGCACGCATGACTAGACGCTCTTCCAGAATGTCAGCACCAACGGCTTCATGTCCAAACTCAAGCGCTAGTTCCAAAACGCGATCGGCAGACCAGTCATCTCGCATTCGCAAGATCGCTTTTAAACCGGTACGTTGATCAGCGTTACCCAGAGTTTTTAGGTGGGTAAGAGCTGCATCGACGTCCGAACTCGCCCATTCAAGAAAGATTGCTTCGACGATTGGTCTGCGACGATTCGATGGGAGCTCAGATGTATGTTGCATCGCTGCGTCTGGAGCTAATTCAGCAAAACGACGGAATATTTCGATTTGGGTACTTAACCTTTGATCGAAGTTACTTATCGCCTTCGAATCTTCAAGCAACGCGATTATCTGATGTTGATCTGTCGAAGATAGTTTGGCGCGAACCGCTACCGACCGTGCGTAATCGTCCGTTGCAACTAGTAGGCTTTCGACGTCATCGCTGGGGGGAGTCCTACCCTGATTCGAACTAACCGATGTTCGCGATTGACGATCTTCGGGTACAACTTCGTTTGAAGAGATTGGATCACGTTGTTGGTCGTTCGCCACGAGCGATCCGTAAACCCACAGACCGATTCCGAATAACACCAATGGACCGAGCAATCCCACGCAAAACCATGTAATGAAATGGAGTGGACGACTTACCATTTGTGAGTTTGAAGTTTTCTTCTACGGATTTATTTTCAATTGTAGCACATCAAACCTTGTAACTGTGTCTCGAACCCCCTAAAACCGCAGGGATCTTCTTCGCAACGCCGCGATGGCGTAGCATATCCGTCATCGAATAGTGATCGAATGTCATTTGGTTGTGTGCGCTAAATCGTGGAAGTCGTCAGGAGACGCGGATGGTAGCGATATTAGTACCCTATCACTTAGCGCGGAAGTCGTGCCAACCGCTATAGTGTATTCGCCAGAGTTTTCCAGCTTAGTTTTTCTATATCTTCTTTAGCGAGTTAGATTACTATCGATTGCTGGGAGAGTCTAGTTCGAGTACGGCTCGTTCTTTGTCTGTCAAGAACGACTCAAGGTGATCGATCTGTTCTTCGTTGTAGGGGTTGTTTGAAGACTTTTCGGCTCGCTGAAGAAGTCCGAGTGCCGCGCTAGCTTGTGCTTCAGGAGTTGGCAGCACGTCTATCTGTTTGTAGGCGACTTGGGGAGACAATCTCGGTACAAATTGACCGAAGAACTCAACTCGATCTTCTTCGGCAATCTCTTCTGTAAGCTCGATGACCGAATTCATACTCTGATCTTGGTTGAAAACCACCTGTCCGATCATCACATAGGCATTTAATTGTCCCGGCCCATCTCGTACTTTTGGGAGCAACTCTTTAGCGTTTGCTAAGTCCCTGTAGGCTAAAAACCCGACGACATGGCTCTCCCAACCAGACCCTGATTCATCGACAGGATACTTGAGAGCAAGTTCAATTAAGGACCGAGCACTTTCTGGGGATACATTATTTAAAAGTGGCGCGAGTAACGAAGCACGAGAATGTCCTAATGGGACTTCCAAATCTGGGTTGTCTAAGAACCAAGTGAATGCTTCTTCAATATCTTGATATGCCCAGTTTTGGAGCATGGTCCACATGACGTTCAATTTAGTTTGTGGATCGGACACCTTATCCAGATGTTTGGTGGTTTCTTTAGGATGCCTACCACTCATGGACCATATTCCCTCGGTAACAGCGATCTCTCTGTATTCGACCGGAAGCACATCCAACTGTTCTAGCACTTCCATGGGTCTTCCACCGACCCAATATTTAATCACACGTTCTTCCAAACGTTTCCTAAGTCGATCGTCGGGGACGTTCGTCATCGCGTTCAGAGCGGCGAGTGGATCCTTGAAACACCATCTTCCAGCGAGTTCGAACAGAACCGTACGTGCAGTTTCGTGAAACAGTTGCAGTGCGTGTTCGAAGACGACACCAATTTCATCAGTATCCAATCGATCGGATAGAACTCGGCTAATCAGGCCAGTGCGAGTACGACGATCTTGAATCGAGTTAGCTAGTTCTGCAAACTTGGAGTATCCGTCCTTCTCAATTACTGCCATCCCGATTTGCTGGAGCTGATATCGTTCGTCGTCGCCAACATTCTCAATGCTCAGCACTTCCTTCCATGCTTCGATCGGGTTATCGAGAGGTTTGTCATTCTCAATCTTTTCCAGCACGAAAGTCGAGGTGTAGGGATTCACTTGCAACCGTTCCGCTAATTGCAACTTCGCATCGTCAGAAAGCTCCCACGCGGCTCGAAATATCTGTTCAATAACCGTTGATGTTCCCTCCCAACTGAGGCTAGGAACGTGTTGTTCACCAAAATTCAGCGCGTCATCAAGGTCAATCGCGGACCATTCACGATAAATCAGAGAAACGAAATGTTCATACAGACTTTTGGGAAATGACTCAGCGTAAGTGAGAGCTTGGATTGGATCAAGTGTGGCAAATTTGCGAAAAATCTGAGTCTGCGTCGACTGCAACCGTTCAACACCTTGAAGATCGTGCGACTGGTCAAGTAAATCTATTAACATCGATACGTTTGCGTTGTTCAACAGATCGTCGAGCGCTAGGGAACTTTCAAAGTAAGTTTGCAACTTGAAAATCGATGCTAGATTGGACGACATCCTTGGTCCTTGATCAGATTCCCTGCTCTCAGTTTCGTCTACGGGTGCGACATGGTGAGGAGTATCTGACCCACTCTCGTCAGCGGTGGAATTCGTTTGCACACCTTCATCATGGAAGGGATTGAAGAGAATTAGAGCCCCAACGCACAGGACGACGGACAATCCTGTTCCAATCAGATAGGGTACAAGTTGAAAATGCAACCCAGAATTTCTACGGTCTTGATTAGTCACAACACGCACTCTCTATCATGAAACAGAAACGTATGCGAACACTTAGAGCGCACTTTCTGAGGATCGTAGTGTGAGTTGAATAGCATTGAACTTATTCGAAAGTTCGAATTTCTTCGAGTTGTTCATCGGTGAAGTATCGATGCGCATCTGCACCGAAGCCTGTGTCCCAAATCAGATATCTGGCAGCTTCTTGTTGATACTTGGGTTTAGGAAGGAGATCTAGAATTTCAGACAGTTCTACTCGATCTGTGTTATAGATTGCGTTGATTATTTCTCGGAAGTAGTCGTCCTGAAACGACTCAGGTAATTCTGAGCCTAGTTCGATTGCGGCCGTTGAATCGTACTTATTCGCCAAAGCACGCCCTAGTTCAGAGTATGCTCTTTTCTTCGTGTCTTCGTGATCTCGGACATGAGGTAACATTTCGGTGGCTCGATGTACATCGGTCCGCGCTAGAATCCGAATGACTTCGTACTCCAATCCCAATTGACCTTCGGCAATCGATTGATTCAATGCGGTGCTCAATGCTAAATCGGGATCCTTTTCCACGAGTGCCGGCATGACACTTTGCAATAACGCTGGATGTAGCGATTCTTCTTGCAAACCTATCCAATTGAGTGCTGCACGAGTATCTGAAGTAGCCCACTCTTCAACGAGAGCCCCACCCAGTTCTTCCACACCGTTCGGGACACTGTTCAGAAGGTCCACTGCATCTGCAGGGGACTTCCGAACAATTTGTTTCAAAGCGTTGCCCTGTATCCATTGAAGAGTAAAACCGGACAAATATTTGGACAGGTTTGGAAACGCCTCGTACGGCGCATTCTCAGCCCAGGCAAATCCGATGTTTTGCAGTAAGTTCTCTTTTATATACGTAGGACGAATATCAAATTCGGACACGGTGTCAAACGCTGTAGCTGGATCAGTTTCTGCCCACTCGCCCACGACTAGGAAAGCCGCGGCCTTGCGCGCATTTTCTTTAAACTCATTGACTAATTCGAAAGCTCGGCGTGGATCATCTTTAGCGATCGGTGTAAGAATTGGATCGAGAATGCCCATTGGAGAGTCCATCTCGGGTATCGAATCCATTGCTTCAAAAACGACATCGAAACCTTCGCGGGCTACCCAAAGTTCGAGGACGGTGGCGAGGGAAGAAATTTGAAAATTATCAGGTTGGGCATCTTCCAGAAGAGCGTTCCAAGCAGATTCTGGATCGTTGAATGCACTATAGATTTGAACTTGCTCCAAGACGTCGCCACCAATGGATTCGTGTCCGAACTCAAGCGCGAGTTCCTGAATACGATCTTCTGAAAAATCGTCGCGTATTCTTAGTATCGCGCCCAAAGCAGTGCGTTGGTCCGCGCTACCGAGAGTTTTCGAGTGTGCAATAGCTGTATCTACATCGGCGGTTGCCCACTCAAGAAAGATTGCGTTAACAATCGGTGCGCGTCGATTCCATGCGATATCGAACGTGTGTTGCATCGCTGTCACGGGATTAATGACAGCAAAACGACGGAAAATTTCGATTTGAGTACTTAGTCTTCGGTCATCGGGACGAATTGCCTTAGCTTGTTCGAGTAGTGAGATCACGTGTTGTTGATCCGCCGAAGACAGCAATGTACGAAGAGCTACCGCTCTTGTATAGTCATCGGTAAAGGTATCGAGGCTTTTAAGGTCTTTCGGACGAGGTGTCTTAGGTTCTGAACTTTCATCTGATTGAGATGGGAGTGCTGTCGGAGCAACGTTGTCTGGCGAATCTGCGGTGATTTGCTCATCGTCATTCGAGAGCAATCCGTAGGTCAACAGACTGATTCCACACAACAATACTGGACCTAACAAGCCCACGCAAAACCAAGTAATGACGTGGAGGCGGCGACCTTCCATATGTGAGTACGGTTACTACGGTTACAAATACCGTTTCTATTTTATAACAACATCGAAGCAAGTACGTTCGTAACAGAGCTGGAGGAGACTAATTGATGCTATCTGAGTTAATTATGGATTGCTGGCTTAAATCTGGACGGACGGATCACTGGAAGTTGGAGAGTAACTATTACTACTCTACGAACTCCTGCATCTTCCCCTCGCACGTACAGATGGTACAAGCTTGACTCTCCGAATACTCTTCTATTCACCAAAGTAACCAAAAGGTACGCTCAACAATCTCCTAGAGTATGTGCTTCGCTGAAACCCGATTCAAAGAAATAGAAAACACTCAATCAATCAAATCTTTTATTGGGTTCGACCAGACCGTATCTAGGATCCCAATTTTGTGTACTAGGACATGGCGACACATTTGATATAGCACTTGAATGCGGGTTTAGAAAAGTACTTAGTCTTGGAAGACTGTCATCTGCTTGCGAGCGCGCACTGTTTTTGTGAAGAACCTTCCCATAGTGAGTTCTCGTTGTATCTAGCGAACTAGACATGGATATTGAGATATGAGATTTCGAATGACCCTAGTATTGACTCTAGTACTTTTGAGTTATGGATTGAGTGGAGCAGAGCCAAATATCTTGAAGGTGAGCGTCCACACTGAAAGTCTCGACGATAACGAGACTTGGGTAGGCGTGTTTGAAGAGGGCGTGACTCTCTCATCTGATTCAATTTCTTGGAGTCGTGAGAGTACACCTGAATTCTTTGTTACCGTCTCAAGTGAACGCGACATCTCCTTAGTCTTTCTAAAGAAAAACTGCGTTCCCATCGTTCAATCACTCACTTCAGAACTCTTGGAGGCAGGGCTTAATCTCAAATTCTCTAGAGGAGTCTCGATTTTTGGTGTGGTAACCATGGTATCTGGAGAAAGTCTACCTGAGGGTAGAGTATCAATCGATCGATTGCATGACGTTGAGTTCAACACACCCTATCCTGAGCTGTTGTCATGGGAAATCGAAGACGACGGTACCTTCGAAATTCATGGATTGAGACCGAACTTCGAGTATCTGGTAACAGCTGACGCACCTGGCTTCATGCCGGCGATTGCCGAGACGACTCTCTCCACGGACGAAACGCGCCGAGAAGTTAATTTTCAGCTAGCAGAGGCTACATTCATTACCGGTCACATTGTGGATCGCTTTGGAACCAAGATTCGCGTAGAGCTTGATGCGGTAGTCTCTCCTTTGGAAAGCCAGACAACGGATGTACATACAGAGTTTGATGACGACGACGACTTTCGAATCGGTCCATTTGCCGAGGGTGCCGCCATCGCGCTGACAGCACATGACGATCTTGATCGAAGGTCGAAAGTGGTTGAGGTACAAACTCCGACCGACAACGTAAAACTGTTAGTACTTCGCTGGATACCGTTCTCTGGCACGGTGCAAAACGAGGAAACTGGCGAAGCCGTGGAGGAGTTTCAAATAATACGTCCAGATATCGAAGGTGGGAGTGGAATCAATATATCTGATCCAAACGGTCATTTTGAAATAGAGATCGACGAATTGGCCCCCGCAGTCTCGATTATCGCTACGGGTTTTTTATATTGGGAAAGCAGTCGTTACATGCAGCTCAAAGAACGCGATTCGTATGACTTAGGTATTGTTGAACTGAAACCAGCTCATACCATCCGCGGTCGAGTGTTGGACAGTACTTCGCGGTTGCCGATTGAAGACGCTGTGTTAAGAAGAATCCAGCGTCAAGGAATAAATTTTTCCATTTGGATTTTCAACAATGTAATCACTACGACAGATTCTGATGGAGAGTTTGAACTGTCTGGCTTTTCCTCGGATGGGGACGAGCTTCGGGTAGGAGCAGACGGGTATCAGATAGCTTTCGTACCCTTAGATGACGTCGAGTCCTACTTAGAGATTGAATTGGAACCATCGAACGGGAGCATCTCTGGTCGCGTGGTGTCTGGTGATGGCACCCCGATCCATCCAGCGTGGGTGTCCATCGGTAGGCAGGGTTATCACAGAAACGAAGAAGACGGCACGTTTTCATTTATTTGGCTTAAGGGCACATATCAAGTTAGCGCGTCGGCCATTATCGGCGAATCTGACGTGTTAGAGGTGATAGTCGAGAACGAGCAGCATATTTCCGATATCGAGTTAGTGATCCACGAAAAGGGACGCGTCCATGGAACGGTGACAGGTCTGTTGGATGGGGAGAGCGCATCGGTAGGAGTCGCCGGTAGGTGGGGCGGCGTTCAGTCCGATGGAACGTACGAAGTTCACGGCGTTCCAATTGGAGAACATTTGGTCACATGTGTAACAACTAAAGGCCGAAAGACATCTGCAACCGTAGAAATGAATGAGACGATGGAAGCTCAAATCGACTTTGTCTTTGAAGGAACGTCTTCAATCTCTGGGCGAGTTACATTAGCGGGTCAACCAGCTACTGAACTTGAAGTGCGGGCAACACCTATAGATGAGAATCACTCAGGTGGTCAGTCTGAAACTGTCGGAGACGGCACATATTTGATCGAGGGACTGGTTGAGGGTGACTATATGATCCATGTAATTTCGCGCGGTATTTCACAACAGGCGTTTGTATCGGGTGAGACACAAGTCGATATTGATCTAGGATCTACCGAACTATCGGGGCGTATACAAGCTTCAGAGTCTGTGCGCGGCGTGCATGTATACCTGACAGGTTCTGGGGACGAAGGCAGATTCCAAATGCACACTACCGTCGATGAGAAGGGTTTCTATCGATTCTCGGGAATCGCAAGCGGAAGCTACGAAGTAACTGTATACCACGAGAATTTCAAAACAGTAACACGTACTGTAGAAGTTGAATCCTCTGTGCAAGACGTCGATTTTCAGATTCAATCAAAAGATCAAAAAGACAAAGAAGTCTTGACCAAATTTGAGCAAAACGGTTTGTAACGAGCAAAATGAATCGCGTACGAGCTAAAGCAACAGAGTAATAGGTTCATACGCGAGTTTTGCGCTCGTAGCATGGTGCCCGGGGCCGGAATCGAACCGGCACGGAGTTACCTCCGAGGGATTTTCGTACCACTACAACTTTCGTCGCGGATCGCGTTGATCGTTCGTGGTCTGGACTTTCTCTTCACCTTCCTGATTGAATTTGAAAGAAGGGGGAGCCGTCAAGTCTCTACACTTTCAATAGCAAAAATAACCACTGCTTAGCTCGGGATTGCCACAGTCTCACGGACTGAAGGTTCCCCGAATTTGACTCCATTCATGGTAGGCGTCGCCACCTACATGCTCAAATTTTCGGTTAAGTCCCTTGCGTCTACCTATTTCGCCACCCGGGCAATGGGCTTTCGAATCAGGTCAATCTATTTTAAGAAAGGAACTCGGTTGAAAGTCTCAATCAAGCTTTATTCAGAACACTAGAATATTGCGGTTAGTTTGCATGTACGAAACTTACATTAA
The DNA here is from genome assembly GCA_009840305.1 of Gammaproteobacteria bacterium. Taxonomy (GTDB): domain Bacteria; phylum Pseudomonadota; class Gammaproteobacteria; order Pseudomonadales; family Azotimanducaceae; genus Bin55. Next base: position 130,537 of record VXNY01000029.1, read on the forward strand.
GCATAGCTGTGAAGACACAAAGCCTGTCTAGACATCATTTGATTTCTAATGACTTGTGAGTGGCCGCCCAGGTGTTGGAACTGGCAGACAAGCAGGATTTAGGTTCCTGTGCCTTCGGGCGTGAGGGTTCGACTCCCTCCCTGGGCACCAACAAACGTGGACCTTCATTCATCTATAACTCGTAACCGCATCTAAAGAAGTGCACATCATTTCTCCTGACCAAGTTGACTTGGGAAGTCTTAAGATTCCGGAGACCGATCGGCTAAGTCTTGTGGTCATCCGAGTAAAGGACTACACGAACTCGCTCTCGAAAGAGGAAAGATCTTACGCGAACACCGTGAATGAAGTCCGACGGAAACAGTATTCATCGGGTCGGCGCGCTGTTCAGCTAGGTCTGAGTTCCCTCAATGTGACCGAGATTCCTATTCTCTTTGACGATCGTAAGCCAACTTGGCCGGTATCCATAGTTGGAAGCATAGCTCATTCCCAAAGTCTTGCGGTCGCACTGGTCGGATTCAAACAGGACTTTCTCGGGGTGGGCATCGACATTCTACCGAAGCAAGCGGTTTCTGATAAAGTGCGAGAACGTATATTGCTTGACGAAGAACTAAAGACTGTGGCGGAGGGAAGTTGTAGAGATTGGCAAACGTTGTTTTTTTGCGCGAAAGAAGCCATTTACAAAGCTAGTAATCCAGAAACAGACGAATTTCTTGGATTTAAAGATGTTTGCGTACGCTTAAATCAGTTGGCCACTGAATACTCAGCGGAAACTGCACTACCCAAACGTTCTTCTGATATAGTCGCTAGCGGTCGAGGTTATGTGTTTTCCGTGGAAAACCACTGGTTTACGGTGTTTCTTATTCCATAGCGGCACGGTCGATGAACAATTGAGGACGCCGTTTAAACGGATTTGTAGTGCATACGGTCTCCGTTCCAATTTGACTCTTCGAGCTTGAGACGCAAATTCTGTAAATTCTGGTGTACGAATTCACACGAGGTTGATTCTTCGACTACAGAAAAAATTTAAGAAAGCAAGCGAAAACTCGCTGACAGTTGAATACGAACAAGTTTTGTTCGACAACTGTTGAAACCTTTTAGTTTGATGGAGCATCTACTTCGTTTTTCATTGGGACTTTCACTAGGAGAGATGTATGCGCGAGTTATCAATGGGACGCTTTCGCGTGGTGGGCCTTATCGCACTTGGGCTGGTGGTTGGAGCGTCGATTTCAGCATTTGTTACGATTGCAATAACGAACGCTGTCAATGAATCCACCGATGTGGTATATGAAACGAACAGTACTAAAACTGAGAATAACACGATTCAAAGTGAAATCTCAAGGCAAGAAGTAAACGAAAAACGTTCTAAGAAACCACAGAAAGACTCAGTCGTCTCCTCGTCTGTGGACGATCCCAGAGAGACATGGACCATATTGATCAACGACAATGTTGAAGATTTCGCACAGTTACGCACACTGTTAAGGGTAGCTGAAGAGTTGGTACAACAGGAAGGAATCAGAGTATTAGGTGGAATATATGATTCTGTCATGGATAGAAATGTCCGCGACACCATCTTGAAATCTGTCGCCCAAAGTGCGGCGCTGGATGATCCCCAAAACGTCTTTCAAGACGCTATGTTGTTGCCGCGTGAGGTGCAAGACCTCCTACTTCCGGAGATTGTAAAAGCATGGGCAGGAACGGATCCGTTGGTTGCTTTCGATGTCATTTCAAACCTTGACAAGAGCGGGTTGCGAGCGAGTTTACAAGAGACTCTGATCGGTGCATGGGCAGAGCACGACGCACAAGATATATTTAACAGCCTAGAACTCCTACCCCAGCGATTGCGGGCAAGAGCAGAAGAGTTGGCGATGCTCGCGGTTGCACGCTCTTCCCCGGCTGACGCAGTTCAGTTCTTAGAGAACTTGGACGACTCGAGTAAAAAACGCGAACTTGCAAAAACGATAGCCAAGAATTGGGCGAAGCGTGATGTTTACGGCGCACTAAACTGGGCAACCTCGTCTCAGTTAGCCGACGAACGAACTAAACAAGACATTCTCTCTATTGTTATTAGGGAACTCGCCGTCAAAGATCCAGAGCTAGCGATGCAGACCGCTTTGAGCCACCCGCAGTACGAGTCTGCTTTTGGATTCAAAAGTGGGCTGGAGGAAATCGTCGTCGAACAAGTGGCTAAATATGACGTAGACAAAGCGATTGCAATGTTGTCGCAAGTACGAGCCGGCGATACAAGGATTGACGCGTACAAGTCTGTCGGTAGAGAACTGGTTTTAAACGCGGATTATGACCGCGCTCTCACACTCGGACAACAATTACCTGAAGAAGAAAGGAAGAAGTATTTGAACACCGTACTGTCGTTGTGGGCTCAAGAAGACCCAGATTCCATGCTTGCATCAATCGATACTCTTATTGCAACACCGGAACTTAAGCAACAAGCTGCAGGAACCTTGTTAGCCCAAAATTTCCTTAATGGAGGCTCTGTTCTTTCTGAAGAGCAAGTCGAGCAACTGAGTGGTTATATGGTAGAAGGTGAACCCACAGTTGTGCGGATGGAGATGGGTGATCTCGACGATGACGGTTTTGTACAACGAGCAATCGAACAAGGTGGGAAGGTATTTTTCCCAACGCAGCGCACGATTACTTCATCTGAGAATTTCGACCCAGAAGAAATGCAGAAAAACTTACAAAAGTCATTAGAAAATACTTTAGGGACGCTACTGAAAGATGTTAAGGCTGCGGGAGGCAATGTAGAGGTGAAGACGGAGGTGAAGAAAAACGATAAGGAAGATTCCGACTAAAATCGATTGATTTCAAAAGCCTTAGACTCACCCGGCAGGGTCGGAACTCTTTCAAACATGAAAAAAGCAGGAAAAATTCTCGCTGCTGTCTTCGCAGCTTTATGTCTAGTCTTGTCGCTTCTTGTCGTTGTTCTTGCACAAGTGACCAAATCTGCTCAAGCGGATCCCGAGGCATTTAAGAAAAGAATGGAAGAAGTGACGGCCGATGCTAATGTGCCTGAGGATGATGAAGAAGAGATCGCGACTTTCATGGAATCCATCACCGATTTTTTTCTGGATTTGGACTTGAACTATGGGAAGGCGATGTCTCAGGGGGTGGTTGGGTCCATATTGTCACTCGTCGTTTTGATTGCCATCTTGATAAATGTACCCAAGATGCCGATCAGTACACCGGTAATCGCCAGTATTGCAGCACTCGGCGGTGCAATTTATTGTTCGCTATTAATGTGGCTGATGGTTATTGCACTTATCGGTTGCGTTCTAGTACTGGTGGCTAATCTGAGAGAATCCTAAGCTAAATTCAAGAGACTTTGTAGGACGCACGCGCTGTCGCCCGACGGCAGAGTAAATGTACCTCTAAGACTCGCGGAGCGAATCACTCTACTGACAATCTGGGGTAAGTACAACTAGACCAATTCGTTGAGAATACTCTTGCGAATAGCACGCTTATAGATCTTTTCGGATGCGGTTCTTGGTAGCCGCTCATTGCGTATCCAAAGGTGCTCCGGCACTTTAAACCTAGCAAGGTATTCTTGTGCCCATGCTTGAATGTCTTGCGCTGACAGGGTTGAATTTGGAGCTAAGCAGACGACGCAAGCAAGAGCTTCACCAAGTCTAGTATCTGGGATCCCAAACACCGCACACTCAACGATATCCGGGTGCTCGTATAAAACCGCCTCGACCTCTTGACAGCTGATGTTTTCGCCGCCGCGTAGTACGATGTCTTTTTTACGATCTGTAATGTACACAAATCCTTCGTCGTCAAGGTAGCCAACATCCCCGGTTTTGACCCATCCATTAGACATGGATGAGGCGGTAGTTTCGGGATCGTTCCAATACTCTAAACAGTTCATAATACCCCAAATACACAACTCTCCGGTTGCTCCTTGCGGTAAGTCTTGACCGTCTTCGTCTATAGTCTTGATTTTCGTTATGGGGGGTATCGCTTGACCACAACTTTTTGGTCGCTGTTTAAAAGCATTTCCAGTGATATTGGTTGCAAATCCTTGCGTTTCCGTCATTCCCCAACCTGTGGATTGACCACCCCGAGCGAGTTTTCGATCGATTTGTTTGGAGTGTTCCGGAGCCATCGGAGCTCCACCTCCACCTGCAGTTTGTAACGTGCTCAGGTCATATTTATCTAAGTTTGGTGATTGTGTGAGCTCCCAAGACATGGTCGGTACGCCGTTGAACGCGGTGATTTTTTCGTCTTGAATAATCCGAAGTGCTTCTTCTACATCCCACTTGTACATGCCCACGAGCTTCCTTCCACCCCGAAAAGACGTGAGCATTTGCACGGCTAGTCCAGTAACGTGAAACAACGGCACGGTAAGAATGCTCGCGGGTTTAATAGCCTCCTCTGAAGATGACCGTGCACCAAAGAACCGTTCTCGTGGATCAGGACCGCACGTACTGTCGCCTTGTCCTTGGTGTTCTCTCTTTATCTGTGCTGACCGCCAGTTGATAATGGCTCCTGCTTCCCATCCTAATAAAGCGTGTGTCATGGCTTGATGGCTTGATAGAACTCCTTTAGCTGTAGCAGTCGAACCTGAAGTGTAAAGTAATGTAGCGGGGAGCGCGGAAGGGACATGCAAGTTGGGCATTTCCTCGGACGCATGAGCGATCCAATCTTGCCACTCGATTCCGTTTGGTTGATCTCCCGCTCTTACGGTGATCACCGATAGTTCTAATTCATCGATGAAGTCTTTGATTCTGGTGTACCGCTCGCCATCGACAATGAGGATTGACAAACCACTATCTTTAATCGCATGGCACATTTCGGTTGTAGTCCACCAAGCATTGAGGGCAGTAGCAACACCACCGACTGCGGTGATTCCCATAAACGCCCAAATCCATTCCGGATAGTTTCGAAGTGAAATACCGACTCGATCTCCGAATTGAAATTCCGAATTCAATAGCGTGTTCGCTACCTTTGCGGCGATTCGCCAAGCTTCAGAATACGTGAATCTTTCCTTCTGATAGACGTAAAAGTCGTCGTGAGCGTGTTCTAATCCAAAACGGTAGATTTCCAATAGATTCTGCGGTGCATGTTTGAAGCCAATAAAATCAGTGCCACGAACTGTTATGGTCGTTGTCTCATAGGGTTCACCGGGTGCTGTAATTTCAGCGATAGCCGTTTCGTAATAGTTCACAGACTGGTCTCCATGGCACAAAATTTTACGAAGGAATACACGAAATTTGGGAGTACAAAAATCTCTCAATCGTATGTTGAAAAAGACGGTCTTATGGTTTTTGAACGACAGTTTGGAGAAATTTAATCTTGATGTTGAAAACGATATATCTGTTCTAATATACTGATATATATTGAAATAGATCGAATATAAAGCAATCTTTAATACATGCCAAAAAAATAGAAGTGAAAGCAAATTTACCATGGAGATGACTTCAACAGGCACGAAATCAAGCGACATTGATTCCTCCCCGAAGGTTCCCCGAATTAATGAAGGCATACCCTCGGACGACTACTATGCGAACAACGTATGTAAGTTGTTGAGATTTGTCGTGGACCGTTATAGAGATTTGCTCAATGAGGAAGAGCTGAAATTCTCAAGTTCTGTGTTGGAACTGTCAGCTGACGCACAACGGCTGTACGCACGCATTCTGAGCCGTCGCGGACCAATTTTTCTCTTAGCGCAATTCGTGTATCGCGAGGTGAAACATGCTGCGAGCGCTTTTGACGAGTTAGAACGAAACAAACTCATCAATCGTACCGCTGAAGTGCCAACCGAGTTGCTTTGTCAGAAATTAACACTCAGACAACTTAGAGAAGTCTTTGAACTCCAAGAATTCAAGGGATCTAAACTCGCGTTGGTATCTGAGATTCAAGACACATATGCAGAAGAGAACATTCTTGAACGAATTCGTCAGAGACTTCCTTGGTTTGAATTAGATCAGACCGATCGAATCGCAACCTTCTCACTACTTTTTTTGGGGATCGTTACCAGAATCTCAGCACGTTCGTTGTCCATGACCTTGGGATCCTGCGCCTTGAACAATACACTCTTGACTCAGAGAATCGACAATTCAAGAGTAGACACGACATTGACTGTTACCTAGATTGGTGGGCTCTCTCTGAACGCATGAACGAGGAAGAATCTCTAGAAACTGAGCAATTGCTTGAATCCATCCAGACTTTGAAGTCATCAAATACGAACCGAACTTTGGAGCGTCAAAGATCAAAGTTACTTAATAGGATTGGACGTGAGCTCGAAAGGCGAGGGGAGTTGTTGCATTCTCTTCTGGCTTACCGACACTCTTCTGTGCATCCTGCGCGAGAACGACAGATGCGTGTGTTTCATCGACTTGACCAAATCTTTGAAATGGAAGAACTTCGAATGGAGATAACCGAAAAGCCATGGACGATCGAAGAGAAGCTATTTGCGGAAAAATTCAAATGTAAATCAAGAGTAGATGTTAAATATAATACAAATGAACAGGTATTAACGGATCCTTCTACAGACAACATAGAAATTTTTGCATGTAGCGAATTTGAAGCTCGCGGTTGGGCTGCTTGGCATTTAGAAAATCATCTTCCCTCAGCCCTTTTTGGTCTGGCCTATTGGGATTGGGTCTATGCACCTATTCAAGAGGCGTTCGTGAACCCGTTTCAGATCGGACCACGAGATCTATATACACCAGAATTTTTTGCCGTTCGTCGTGAACTCTGTGTCGATCCGTTGATGGATTCGATGCCCTTAATCCAAAGACTGGAGCAGACATTTGAACAAAAATTTGGCATCTCAAATCCGTTGGTGAATTGGAAGATTTTCGATAAGTCTGTTTTAGAGACTATTGTTCGTTGTATGGGTGAAGAAGCGATCCGAAAACTCCTTCAGTTGATGTTACCTGATCTTAGACAAATGCGATCTGGCTTTCCTGACCTATTTGTAGTTATGCCTGACGATACTTTTGAGTTTATTGAGGTCAAGGGTCCGACAGATCAAGTGCGACCTAATCAACATATTTGGCTTCAAGCATTGGCTTCTATGGAACTACCGGTCAGCGTTCTGAAATATAAAGCCGTCGCGTGAAACTTTCGATAGGGGTCTCAGAACTCGCGACATTCGTGCATCGTCGAGGTGATATCAACTATCGATTCGAAGATTCAACCCAGATGCATGAAGGGATCAGAGCACAGCAGCAATATCAAGAGCAACAACTAAAAGAATTTCAGCACTATAGTCGGGAACACCGACTATCTCAACAATTCGTCTACAAGGATCTGCAGTTAAATGTATCTGGTCGTGCTGACGGCATTCTTTTGAATCCAACAACTGTAGTAGAAGAGGTCAAAACCACACGTAAACACGTCGAAAACTTGTTTCAAAGTCGCGGTACCGAACATGTTGCACAAGCACGTCTGTACGCCGCGATGCTATTGACACAAGAAACAGAAGTCCAAGACTGCGAAGTTAAAGTGACTTACGTTCATCCTGACACACTATCGAGCAAGTCGTTTAAGGAGACAGTGGACAGAGATGAGTTGAAGAAATTTTTCTTAGATACTTGTACCCATTTTGCGTCATTCATTCTTGCGGTAATGCAACGGATTGAACTTCGTAATACATTGGCTACAACGCAAGAAATTCCTTTCAAAACAGTTGCAGAAGAACAAAGAAACTTAGCCCGCCGCGTTTATATGTCAATTCGGGATCGCGAAGATCTCATGTTTGAAGCTCCCACAGGTACCGGTAAAACGGTCGCGACTCTATTTCCGGCAGTCAAAGCAATGGGTGCCAATTTAGTCGATAGGGTAATTTTCACGACTGCGCGTACAACCGGGCAACGCGTAGTGCACGACACTATGAAGGCGCTGAGTTTGAGTAATGAGCATGTACGGTCGATTGTGATCACGGCGAAAGACCGAATTTGCTTCACTCCTGGTGCGACTTGTGCTCCGGAAAATTGTGAGTTCGCTCGAGGACACTTCGACAGGATCCAAGCAGCTCGGAAGGATTTATTAGCCCATCCCAATGTCGATCAGAAACTTGTTGAACTTGTCGCACAATCACACAAAGTTTGCCCATTTGAACTCTCCCTTGATACAGCGGAATGGTGCGATATTGTTGTGGGAGACTACAACTATGTGTTCGATCCGTTCGTCGCGCTCCAACGACTACACTCACGGTTATTCAAGCGTGTAGGTGTACTCGTTGACGAAGCACATAGACTGGGTAGTCGTGTCGCTGATATGCTTTCCGCTGAATTAAGCTTAGAGCTCCTTAGAAGAGTAAATTCCGAGTGTCCATTACAGGATATTCGTTCGATTACCAAGAAACTGATTCAATGGTTCGAAACTGCAGCAAGCAACTCGCTATCGAACGAGGAAGAATTCGAGATATCGGTTCTGGACGAGAAATTCTGGCAGTTAATCGAAGCATTCATCGTAGCGTGCGAAGATGTCGACGTGGAGTCGACCAAAGAATCGGTATTTCGTTGTTGGTCCGCAATATTGCGCATGCATGATGCGAGAACCCGCTACGACTTTGAGTCCTATATCTGTTTGATGCGCCGTGAGGAAGAGGATTTGACCTTAGTCTTACGCTGCATTGCACCTGCATCGTGGATTCGAGCGACTCTAAAAGAGTATTCTGGCAGCGTTCGGTTCTCAGGTACTCTGTCTCCTGCCAAGGTTTTTGAAGCAAGCCACGGAGTATCAGGACCATTTGTGCGGGCTCAGAGTAAACCAGACCCACACCGCTTTGGCGTGATGCTGGTACCAGATATCTCTACCTATTGGAATGATCGTGAGAGAAGTATCAATGAAATTGTTAGAGTGATAGAAGATATTAGATCTTCTACGACTGGAAACTGGCTCGTTGCTTACCCGTCGTTCGAGTACCTAGAACGTGTTTTTGATGTAATTGAAAATAGAGACGCTGAAGTACTGAAACAAAAAGCCAATATGACCGTCGAGGAGCGAGCCGAATTCATCGAATGGATGAACGAACCCAACGCACGAATTGGATTTACAGTGATGGGTGGTGTATTTACTGAATCAGTCGATTTTGAACCTACAGCTCTAGCTGGTGTGGTCGTGGTCGGACCGAGTATCCCACCATCCTCATTAGAGTTAGACAAACTACGTAGTTCAACCGAACTTGGCTTTGAGCTTGCATACCGACAACCAGCAATGACACGCGTCGTGCAAGCAGCTGGGAGAGTCGTACGCCATGCAAATGATCGAGGAATAATCATCTTGATAGATCCTCGCTTTACGCGTACCGAATATCAACAATACTTTCCCATGCATTGGGACGCGCAATTTGTGAAAACTAGTCAGATTCGGAATGCTCTTGATCAGTTTTGGAAAGGCGAGTCGGTGTCAGCAACGTCGCACACTAAATGAGAAGTAAGTTTCGGTACGTTTGGATTGAACGTGAACTACAAGACTCGGTGTAGTACGTAACTCTACTTCAAATTTTCGAGGTGCCTCAATCGTACCGGAGCGGTATGAGAGAGGGCTATTAACTAAAACACTTAAGAACAGTAGAAAATCGAGAACTCACGCAGAACGATGAATTCAAAATTTCTTGTAGAAATCGATCTTGAAGTAATTGCGTGCAAGACTGAGTGTTTCCCACTAGAATTATCTATTACTTCTGATATCAACGTTCCAGAGTCCAATGAATAGTCAAATTGTTCGCATCGTAACCCTTATCGCAGGAATTCTCATTGGTTTCGGTATCGCATGGGGAATTCTTTTTCTGTCAAAGGAACGGGAGAGCACTGAGCCAATTCGGACAAACAACTTAGAAGAGTCCTCTTCCAATGACGTAAACGTAGAAAAGGAGAGTACCAGCAATTCAAAGCTGAGTGAACCTCTCGTGATCCCAGACGATATCACCCAACTCGATATACCTCAAGGTCTGTTCGATCAAAAGCACGCAATTGCGAACTGGGTGGCGTCTCTGGACGAAGATCAGATTCTGAACTGGCTAGAACAATCCACACAGCCAGAATGGAACGTATCAACGACGTTCCGTACGGAATTTCAAACCGCATTAGTCCAAAAACTGTCACAGAGTTCGCCGGAAAAAGCGCTCAAATTCGCGGCAGCGAGAATCGAACCTGTCCGAGCAAATTTAGGTTCAATTGTTATCTCTGAATGGGCGACAAGCGATCTAGACAGAGCGATCAATTACGTGAAAACTACGACATCGTTAACTTTGCTCGACAGGTCTTGGGTTTTGCACAGTATTCTGCAATCGCAAGTTGGTTTGACGTTGGAGCAACAAAAAGAAATTGCACGGGAGTTGGGAGATGAGGCATACGCTATTACGTTTTATTTTCAATCACTCCTCACTACCAAAATTGACGACCCCGAGAAACTTTGGTATGAAATCGTGGAGCTTGCAGAATCGGAAAACCGTCAACACACTGACACCCTCGAAGCTGTGGCTCAGACGTGGATAGAGCGAGATGGATTACAGATTCTTGATGAAGTTACAGCATCAATTACAGATAAACGCCTTCTTCAATCTGTAACTTTTGGAGTGTTGATGGATCACGCGGATGTCGAGGAACAAACTGAGGAAGCATTTGAATACACTTTCAAGCTTCACGACGACTTTCCGTGGAAAGGCTTCATTCTGCGCTCGATAATTAGCCAGTGGGCAAGATATGATCACATGGCTGTGTTGAATCGAGCGGAGACACTCCCGCCAAGTAGTTACCGACAAGACATGATTGAGGACGGCTATAGGGAAAAGGCGAGGATTGAACCGAAGCAAACACTTGAGAATCTAGATTCCTTACCGCCGGGGATTCTAGAGTCAATCAGTCAAACTGCAATACGAGAACTAACTAAAAAGTCACCAACCGACGCGGTAAGCGTAGTGCTAAGGATCGAAGACAAAAAATTACAGCAAGAGTTAGCTACAAGTCTCGTCTATACTTGGAGAAATGAAGATCTTGACGCAACGAAGAATTGGATACTGAGTCTACCTACCGATGAACCACTTCGTGATGCCTTGCTCGCGCCGCTCGCGAATTCTTTGACTGAGACTGATCCTCGGCTCGCCTTTGAGATAGCGCTCCAGCAATCTTTACAACAAAATGGAGAAAACTTGAGAGGACATGAGGCGAGCGTTGTTCGGCGGATTGCGCAAACCGATATCGACCTTGCAATCGAACTATTGCCAAACGTGCGAGAAGAATCGAGATTTTCAACTTACAGAGGGGTCACTGATACGTTGATTGGGAACGGTGATAGCAAAAAGGCGATAGGACTTGTTAACGATTTGACAACAGAAGAACAGAGTCAATTTGTTCGGGAATCACTTTGGAGTTGGATCCAAAAAGACGCTGAAGGATTGAAGAATAGTATCGGTGACCTAGAACAGGAGGAGACACGCATGTTTTTCGTCCAGGCGATGATTGGATTGAATGACGAAACTAAAGCATACGACGCCAAGGATCTTCAAATCTTAGAGGAATACTTACCCGAGAGCGTCAGGGAAGCGATGAAACAATTCGAAGCGGAGTCCTCACAATAATGTCATACGACCGAAACGACGACGCTTTCATTGCAGTTCTCAAGACCAGATCAACTTACAGTTTTCAAAAGTGGATAACCGTATCGCAAGAGGGGGCGAATTGACTTCAATGAAACGACCACCAATTATCGTTCAACTCCTGTTTCTTTCAGGAATCCTCTTAGGAGTGAGTGGTGCTTTTATGTTCGAGATCTTTACGTCGTCGAACAGTTCCGCTGAAGTTTCGTCGTTGAAAAACGGAAATTCACAACCGACGGAGATCGAACATTCGACCGGACTGGAATCTCAAGGAGACGCCAGTGTCCATGTGGAAAGATTCGAGGAAATTTTGGCTGCATCCCATGACAAGAACTCGGTTGAACTCAAAGCGACTGTCCTTTCGTTTGTGGCAGACGCACCTCAAAGTAGTGTGGGTGCGCTTTTAGATCTGCTAACAGAAGAGTCTTTCGTACACTCGACACGCGTAAAGCAAGAGCTTCAGAGGGCACTCTTGGAAAAATTAGCTACAACTCATCCTCGAGAAGCATTAGGTTTCGCAGTGGAAAATGACGTCCCGCAACAACTGGGGACAATGTCATCCGTAGCTTCAACGTCGCTGTCTCTCAGATTCGCGTTGCCGCCTTCCGCTCCAGCTCCAGCTTCATTCGTAACAACGGTCTTCAATGTTTGGTCGTCTCGCGATCAAGAAGAAGCTATTGCGCGTGCTCACGAATTAGATGAGCCAAATCGGAAGTTAGCACTCGCCGGCATTCTTAATGCTTACGCTGGAAGATCGTTTGAAGAGTTACGAAAAATCGCTTTAGACCTAGGAAGCGAACAACACGCGACAGATGCATATCTAGCTTCTTTTAATACTGAACACTTGGCAGACCCTAGGACTGCTTGGACGAACGTGAATCCGCTTGCCAGTACTCGCAATCTCCCTCATGAATGGGTGTTGAAAAACGTTGCGTTACAGTGGTATGAGCGAGAAGGGGTAAGCATTGTGGACGAAATACAAGAGTCTGAAGCTTCGTCCAGTGTGAAATCAGAAACCACTAGACTTGTACTCTGGCACGCGGTAGAAGACACCCCGGAAGATGCCTTTAGACTAGCGCTCAAGATTCCTATTGATATGCGCTTGGGTATGCCGTATGTTCACGATGTTGTTAGAGCGTGGGCTAACATTGACCCGCAAGCAGCGTATAACATTTTGGACGAAGTCGACGATCCTTTCTTGCTTGACATATTACCCAGAGCTGTAGTCAATACCTGGGCTTGGAATGATCCAAATTACGTTTTGGACAACATTAAGGACTTTCCACCCGATCTCCAGGACACGGCAACGGCAAGCGCAATCGGATCAATCGCTGTGAATGCGCCGCTTGAAGGGGCTGAACGTGCTCTTGAAATTTCGAATCCAAACGCTCGATCTCGAGCACTTAGTCATGTGATCAGTATCTGGATACAGCAAGACGTAGACTCAGCTGTGAATTGGGTCGAGTCTGCAGAAACAACTGCTCGACAACGGTTCGAGTTAGTTGATAAGCTAACAAGTTGGCTTGTGTCGGACGATCCAATCCGAGCGTTTGATATCGCTCGAAAAGAGAGTGCATTAGGTTGGAATGACACGGGACTAGAGTCAGATATAGTCCGTTCTATTGCTCAATACGAAGGAGTTGAGCTCGCCCTTGAAATACTCCCTCGGGTGCGTGAAGGAAAGACTCGAGCAGTAGCTTCAGCACATGTTGCCGAGACGATGATCAATAACGGAGACACTACTCGAGCACTAACCATTGGCCTCGATTTGCCGCCGTCAGAACAGGAAGTGTACTTTCCCAGCATTGCGGACACGTGGGTGGATGTAGACCCGGGTAGCTTGCTCGAAGCGATCGAGAAAATTCCTGCTACAGAGCTTCGTTCCAAAGTTGCTCTAAAACTATTCGAAGAGCAGCGAGTAAATAATTACACCGTAGCGCCAGTTGACAAGTTAACCTCGTCACAGGTTGAAATTCTTAAGCAGCATTTAACCGATGAGGATCGAGCTACGATAGACAAACAGTAACTGTTTTCACTCGTTCGATTTAGTATTCGCTTAAACAGTTCACGAAAGCTAGAATTTCGTATCAAACAGTTTCCATCCGACAGAAGAGTTCTTTTCTGCCTAGCTGTGAATTCACTAAAAAAATTTGTAGACTTGATCCAAGGACTGTCAACTGACAAACATTTGAACGATGATTAGACGACGAACTAAGATTGTCTGTACCGTTGGACCTGCTTCCAACGATTGGGACACCATGCGCGCTATGCAGGAAGCGGGGATGGATGCTGTGCGAATCAATATGTCGCATGCGACCCAAGAAGATGCCTCACGTTGTGTCGACATCGTCAACAGATTAAATCATGAGTTACGGTATCCAATACCAATCATGCTGGACACCAATGGACCCGAAATTCGTACTGGTATGCTGTCCGAACCCTTACTGCTAAAACAAGGGCAGCTAGTCGTTGTGAGTGGATCCGAGAAACCGGAAGGACTCGAAAATCTGCCTGTGATCCAAGTTGGATATCCGAGATTTGAAGGTACTGTACGAGTAGGCGACACGATTCGGTTCGACAACGGTCTGATTAATCTCAGAGTCAAAGATAAGACTGATCAAGGATTGATGTGTCGTGTCTTAGACGGCGGCAAATTAGGTAGTCGTAAACACGTAAATCTACCTGGTGTATTTGTGGAATTACCGGCCATATCTGCAAAAGATGAAGAAGATGTCAAGTTTGCCAAGGAACACGATGTTAGTTTTATAGCCCAATCGTTCGTTCGCTCTCCTAGTGACATTCAAGCTATGCGGAGTCTTTTGGGAGAGTCGCATCAATGGGTGAAGGTAATTGCGAAAATCGAAAACCAAGAAGGGGTTCGAGAGGTTGAGTCGATTGCCTCGGCATCCGACGCGCTCATGGTTGCGCGCGGAGATCTCGGGATCGAAACCGACATTTCCGCGCTACCGCGCTTACAGCGAAACCTAGTTCAAACCACACTTAAACTAGGTCGCCGTTGCCTGATCGCGACACATTTATTAGAATCGATGGTCGAAAATCCAATCCCTACGCGAGCTGAGACAATCGATGTTGCGAATGCTGTATATGAAGGCGTGGACGCGGTAATACTCTCAGCAGAAACCAGTGTTGGTCAACGACCGGCTGTGGCGGTTCAACAACTCCGACGGATTATTGAAGAGAGTGAACAAGCACCAGGGCTAGACTTCTCTCAAGCGTTGGTAACCAACGATGTAAAACAGAATGTCGCTTGGTCCGCGGTAGAGCTTGCAGAACGTATTAACGCGTCTGGAATCATGGTGGTAACTCGTTCCGGTTACATGGCCGATCTGGTCACGAATTGCGCTCCTCTCCAGGTTCCTATTCTCGCGTTTAGCAACTCGATGAAAACACGTACTAGACTGATGGTCAATCGAGGTGTATATACCCATAGCATTCCATTTGATTCAGATCCGGAAAAGACTATTCAGACTGCGTTGCAGGTGCTCGCGGAACGAGAAAAAGTACAACCGAGCGATCGCTTTGTTCTAGTTAGTGATGTATTGAGTCACTCTGGGGTCGAGTCGATCCAAATTCGACAGATTTGACCTCGGTTACGCAATCAGGATCGTGTAGTACAACCTCAACGATACGATCATCATAAGTACTCCAAAGATTCGCATAAACAACAATTTCGACAGTTTTTGACCGAGCCTAACTCCTAGGGGTGCGAAGACCGTACTCATGAGTACGATAGGGATGAGTGCTCGGAGATACACGTAACCGAATGAATTTGGTACATTCAAGTGGAAACCTGTGATCACATAACCGGTTGTCGCAAACATAGACAAGAAAAACGCGCCTACGCTTGCTGTCGCAGTGGCTTGCGGGACCGGAGTTTTATACGTTAATAGTGAAGGGACCATCACAGGGCCACCTCCTAAGCCTGCGAGTCCGCACACTAGACCACCGCTCGAGGTCAAGGTGAAGGGAATCCATTTTTTGGGAGCAGCACTTTTAACTTTAGGCAACCTGTTTAAAAGCATGACAGTCGCTAGCACGAGGATTACAGTTGCTACAATTGATTTGAGGTATTGAACGGGAATGTACTGTGCAATGAGGCTCGCAACGAGCGCGCCGAGCACTAGGCACGGCACCCAAAGTTGTACTAAGCTCCAGTTGATCGTTCTACGGCGATAGTGTACAACCGCTGCGGTACCAGTTGTGAAGATAATAGAAGCCATAGAAGTACCTACCGCGAAGAGTACAAGGCTGTTACTGGGGAGTACAGGTTTATCAAAGACACGGAGCCCCTCAAAAACGAAGATGAGACCAGGTACTACAATCACTCCACCACCAACTCCTAGCATGCCCGCTAGCAAACCAGCGGAAGCACCAAGGAGGAGATAGATGAAGATTTCTATGAATGGATCCAAGAAGGACCTCAAAGTGACAAAAAAAGAAGAAAGTTTACAGAAATAAGATGATGGAGAGAATATTGTTGAAAAATAATCGACGGAAACGAACTCTTTCCGTGGTTTTAGTTGGCTCTTTGATACTGTTCGGAGTCTTGGTGATTGCGAGAACCATAGAGCGCGAAATCATTGATGAAGAGGGAAACCGATATGTGGGCGATACTGTTGACGGGCAAATTCATGGAGAAGGACGATTTGAATGGGCTGACGGTTCGTCCTATGAAGGAGATTTCAAGAACGGAGAGGTACACGGGGAAGGAACGATGCTGTACGTTGACGGTTCGAAGTATTCAGGGACGTTCAATCGAGGCGAACGGCATGGCTACGGTGTGCTAACGCTCAACGATGGCGATGTGTATGTAGGTACTTTCGTGTCGGACAAGATTTCAGGGGAGGGTGAATGGACATCGGAGTCAAAAGGGGAATCGTACCGAGGATTGTGGAAAGACGGAAAACGACACGGTACGGGCGTACTGACGTGGGAGGACGGATCGCAATATACGGGATTTTTTTTGAATAATCAAAGATTTGGATTTGGTGAACAAGTCAACACCGACGGGCAAAAGTATCTGGGCCACTTTAAATCCAATTTGAAACATGGCGATGGAATATTGGAAATAGATCAGCAAACGAAACGCTTTCAGTCGTGGGAACAGGGTCAGTTAATGGTCGATGAAGAAATAAAGGAAGTCGAAAACTGTGCATTAACAGTAGAAGGGAGTCCCTGGATGTTTGTTGGTGATGAGTGCGTAGATGGTCTCGCGCACGGGACTGGTCGCGCCGTCGCGCTTGATGGATCTGCGTATGTCAATCTCGGAACTTTCGTGCTCGGTAGCCTTATCAAGGGCGTAGTTCTACCGATGACATTGCCAGAAGAGTTTGATGATTCTTGACAGCTACGAAGAGCTAGAAGTTTACCGAGAGGTAAACGGTTGGATATGTGCGTTAGCACTCGACAAACAGCGACAACAGTCGGTTGCCGTAAATCGACTTTCCCTTGACGCTGAACTATCATCGGAAGCAATTCAAGAGTACCAAGAGTGTCTACAGCGGCTTCGTGATGATCCACACCCGAGTTTACTAACCGTACTCGAAGTCGGATGTGAAGACAATCAACTTATCGTTGTCACCGAGTGGTTAGAAGCTGAAGATTTGACAGCGCGTAAAGATCGAGGGATGTCCATCGATCAAATCGTCGCGATGAGTCAAGCAATCGCGAACGCATTACAACACCTACACTCGCTTGGAATCGTACATCGAACCATTAGTCCTGAGAGTGTGTTGTTTGAGTCGGTGACGCAATCGGTGCGATTGGACGTGCCACTGTGGAATTTGAACCCTGCAGGGTCTACTTCTACTGTCGACCAAGCATACTCTGCACCCGAAGTGTTATCGGAGAAACAATTTAGCAACGCTAGTGATGTTTATGCAGTTGGTATTTTGTTGTTTTCAACGATTGTTGGTAACTTTCCTTGGACAGACCAAAACGGTGTGCTGCGAATTAGAGCCGAGGAAGACATAGTACCGAGACTACCACTCTCCCAGCCGACATTACAGCAAGTAGTTGAAGAGATGTTGGCGTTTAAGCCAAGTGCGCGGGCGTTTTCGTATGAGAACTTGTTTGAACGTAGCGGAGACGAAATCACCGATTCGATGACCGTTAATGACGTTAGATATCGATCTGGTACGATTGATATTTCGGAAATACAAAGGGTCGCGCGACCACTTGACCAGCCAGTGTCCGGTTCCGGAGAGAATCCCTCTAAAAAGTCTCGATTTTGGTTGTACAGCACTGTGATGATTGTTGCTGTTGTGGGTGTTCTAGCGTCTGTGTACGCATACATTAACTTCGATGGGGTACGGATGCTCTTCTACGAAGTTGGCTTAGTCGATCACCCCGAGCTCAGCGAACGCTGGCGGGAAGCCGAATCGCTACGGCTAGAACAAACACACAGTCTGATCACTCTGATAGCAGCATACAACAGAGTGCTTGAACTTGATCCTACTCACAACGGCGCGCGTCAGGCTATCGACAACGAAAAAAGAGAACGGCGAGAAAGTATTGATTCATTGATTAAGGCTGATGAATTTACCGTTGCCCAAACAAAGTTGGATGAATATGTCACTGCTGTTCCAGGAGATGCTGAAATAGCGACGCTCGTCACCGAACTAGAGACACGACAAAGACGAGATCGGCTGCTCGCCGATGCTCGTCCGTTGGTCGCAGCAGGTATGGAAGATCTCGCATCACTTCAGGCTGCGGTCCTTGCTTATCAAACCGTATTGAGATTGTTTCCCGATAGTGAAGAAGCACGGCGACATCTACACGACATAGCGGTCATGTACGCTGAAGCTGCGATTAAAGCAGCTAATGCGTCTGAAACTCAAGCTGCTCGAAATTTTTTCGAGAAAGCCCAGGAAGCGGATCCAGACGCGCAGGAGCTAGAAGAAGCTCTTGAGTCGGTAGAACTCGCGGAGTCCTTGGAGACTGAAATCAATACTACGCTGCAACGGGCACATGCATTTTTTAAGGACGGACGTTTAATCACGCCACCGGACGAGGACAACGCGATGACGACCTATCGACAGGTTCTCGCTCTAGATCCTGACAATGAGGAAGCGCAGAGTCAAATGGTAGAGATTGAAAAACGATTGCTCGAGCAACATCAAGAGTTACTCGAAGAGAGAGAATTCGGTGCAGAAGCAAATGTAGTACGTGCCGCAGAACGGGCTGGAGTCTCTGAAACTACACTTCAAGCCATGACAGATGCCCGAGAGAGTCTTCAGCTAGACATTCAGGACGCGGTAGAGTTATATCGTGAAGCACAATCGCTTTTTCAACGTGGCTACATTTCAGAACCTGAGAACGACAACGCGATCGCGGTTCTGAGGAAGGCAGAAGCAAAAGATTCGAAGAATTCTGAGGTGCAAGCGCTGTTAGATCTGTGTGCGGAACGGACTGCCACCGTTGCACTAGAGGCTTTCAACGCGGGATTAGTAGATCGCGCTAAACAGTACATGGGACTTGCGCTCAACATCCAACCGATGAATGACGCTTGGTCTCGACAATACCAGCAGTGGATGCAACTTGACTAGTAGTATGCTTCGACACAAACCTCAATTAGTCTTTTTATGTCGGTAGACATCCCATTTGTGCGGGACATGCAGTTTACCTACGGCGTGTCGCAACAAGTGTCACAAAGGATACGTAGGGTTATTGCTCACAACCCGAGCCCGTTCACCTATTTTGGTACCGGTACCTATCTCGTTGGATCGGGTAGAGTCGCCGTCATTGATCCGGGTCCTGCTGATCCAGATCACATCGACGCGATTCTGTTGGCAACACAGAACGAAGAAATCACACATCTCGTAGTCACGCACACCCATCTTGATCACTCTCCAGGTTGTGCGTTACTCAAAAAACATTGCGTGGCAAAGACTTATGGTTACGGTCCACACGGAGCGAATACTAGCGACGATTGGTTTGTCGAAGAGGGATGCGATACAGAGTTTGATCCAGATGTTGCGGTGAGACATCACGACGTGATTAAGGGAGAGAACTGGAGTCTGACTTGTGTGTACACGCCGGGCCACACTTCAAATCACATGTGTTACATTTTGAACGAGGAAAAAGCATTGTTTTCAGGAGATCATGTAATGGGGTGGTCTACGAGTGTAATTTCGCCACCGGATGGAGACATGGAGAGTTATATGGCGAGTTTGCGATTACTTTTGGAGTACGATCTCGATGTATATTGGCCCACTCACGGTCCACCGATTACCGAACCGATTCCGCACGTGGAAGCTTTCATTCAACATCGATTACACCGCGAGCGACAGATTGTTGAATGCTGTAAGAGAAACGATCAAACTATTTCAGAGCTAGTGCCGTTAATGTACGAAAATTTAGATCCCATCCTCTATCCTGCAGCACGGAGAAGTGTCTACGCAGCAGTGCGTTTCATGGTGAAAAGGGGGCTATTGCGAATGGACGGACCATTGAATGAAGATTCTCGATTGTCCGCCAACTAGGTTGAAGCTGATTGATCAACTAATTTCGGATCTCGAGATCAGTCGCTAGCTGGTTCAGCGGTATTCGGTTCGTTGGTTATACTTGACTTTTCCGGTGCAACGGTTGCTAACGGAAGATCCACGGTAATCGCTACCCCCGAATCATCTTCTAAGTTCACGGCTTGGACGCTGCCACCATGATATTCAACGATCACACGAACTACATACAACCCCAACCCAAAATGCATCGTACTTTGCGTACCGCGCATACTGACTAGAGAGTCAAACACCGCAGCAGTGTCCCCAATCAATGTTGGTCCGCGATTTGCTACCGTAATTCGTAATGAAGTAGAGCCGACTTGCAGCAGAATACTGATGGGGCTGTCATGACGGTGAAAGTCAATTGCATTGTCAATGATTTTGTCAAGCATTTGTTCTATATGAAAATCAGAAACATTCGCAATTGCGGATTGTTCTTCACAGACAAGTACAAACTCAACATCCTTGTGGGTGTTCTCTAGATTAGACACATAGTTTTTCAACAGGCGCAACATTTCAACTCTTTCGAGTTCTTCGTTCTGTAGAGAGTCTTCCAAGCTTGCCGCGTCACTTAGGTTTTGTACGATTCGACCGATACGCGCAACTCCTCGTTGTGCACTTTGGAGATATCGTTGTTGTTCTTCGGGGTCGTTGGTGTTGCGGAGATTCTCCAAGGAAGTGCTCAATGTATTTAGAGGATTATTGATTTCATGACGTAGCGTTCGCGGCATGCGTTGGAGAAATGTCTGATGTTGGGTTAGTCGGCCTAACATTGAATCAATGGACCGAGCGAGTTCACCAATTTCATCCCCGGTATTTCTTTCCACATTGAGTGAACTTTCCTTTATTCGACCATACTCATCGATCGCTCGCGCAGTGGTGCTGCGAAGCTTCTGAATACGATAAGCAAGACGTATTGAGTATCCTAACAACGCGATCGTGAGAATCGCAAATATAACCAGCGAAACGACGACAATCGTTCGTAGGGTGCCAGCTAGTAGTTTCAAGATGTCTTCGACATTCTGTTGAACTACAGCTACACCAATGACTTCTCCCGGAGCACGAATGGGGTAAGCAGCAATGATGGCTGGTGTACCGGATAGGGACAGAATCTTGTCTTTCGTTGGTTCGTTGTTTAATGCACTGTTAACTACTTCGATGGTTCGTTGTTCGGTATCTTCGAGCGAAAGATCGCGGAAGGCTTGACCAGAATAAAAACGGCGAAAGAAGCCTCCAATTCTTTGAAAGAAGTTTTTGGATTGATCCTCGTTACCGAAGAAATTTTCCTCAGTCGCACCAAGCATCGACTCACCTCGTTTTCGGCCCATAGTATCGAAGATCATGACCTGAGTGTTTTCGAAACCAAGGCTCTCAATCTTTTCGATGATCGGCGCTGATCTGTATACGACCAATTCAAAGTACTCTTGGTCGATGGCTGGCTGTGTGGAGATTCGTTGACTATTCGCTGTGGGGTGAATGTCGACGTCAACGTAGGTAACTGCGAAAATTTCCAGACTTCCGAAGATCTCCATTGGAATACTGAATTCGATATTCACACCGTTCGGGGTTTCAGCTAGAAACGCACGGACTTCTGTATCTGGCACTAGATCGCCGTCTTCTTGATTAGCAAGGTAGGTATACGCTGAGGCAACGCCAGGTCTGGAGAAGGTAAAAGCAATTTCTGCTTGTGCGCCTGCCTGATTTAAGTATGTCACACGAAGGTGATCGGAAGACCCAAGGCTGATGATCGTTGGATCTCTGGGGACGAAATCAGCATCCTCGACTTCGAGAAACCCGTGAATCTGGTTGATTGATTCCCCTAAGCGAATAGTGAATGAACCGTCTTCCGAACCAAATTTTCTTAAAACTAGGTCCTCGGTAGCTTTCCAGTCTAACACTTTTCCGTCCAACAATACGCTACCAACAAGTGGCTGGGCGATTAAGTCCTTGGAGTCATCGATTTCAGCAGGCAAGTCTTCGAAAAGCGACTTCTGGTTATTAAACAGAATCGCGACACTATTCGCGAGACTGATCTGGTTATTCATCTGCGCGTCAACCAGTAAAGTCTCGACTTCGACAAGCAAGGTATAAAACAAAAACGGAGCGAACAGCAAAATTGCTGCAAGGAGCAAAAGTTTGGTACGAAGTTTCGGACCTCGAATCCGCGAACGAATTCTCATAGGCTTAGTCTATGCGTCAAGAATCCATCGGTAGCCAAACCCGTATTCGCTTTTGATCGCTTCAAACTCAGCGTCAACATGTTCAAACTTTTTCCGTAAATTGCGAACGTGCGTATTAATCGTATTGTTTGACACAAAACTCTGGTTTGTGGTTTCCATAAGAGCTTCGTAGCTCACCGCATGTCCAGGAGATCTGACTAGTCGAGCGAGCATTTTGAATTCTGTTTGCGATAAATCGATACGGTGTTCTTTCCAAGAAACGAGCAAAGCATCTTGATCTAACTGTAGTTCACCAACTTCAACAATGCTCGTACGGTTGGTGTCGTCTGAACTAGACCGGACTTGTTCGATCCGTAGCAATGAAGCGATACGCTCGGCAAGGTAGTCGAGGGAAATGGGTTTCGGTAAGTAGTCCCAAGCGCCCAAACGAAGACCGGAAATCTTGTCAATTTCGTCAATTCGTTCGGTAAGAAATATCACTGGTAGATCGGGCGAGCGCGCCAACAACTCTCGGCAGAGTTCAAATCCAGCATCCATTTCATCACCTAGTATGATGTCAAGAATAGCTAAGTCTGGCATGGCGTGTCGAAACCCGGCTAGTGCTGACACGCGGTCTGCAAATGCTACAACTTCATAGCCTTTCTTTCGAATAGCGTCTTTGTAATTCGCACGTTGATCGGGATCATCTTCGACTATCGCGATTCGCTTGGGCATCGTGGTAAACTCTTACAAGAATTAGATAACAAGATTGGAGACACATTGTACCCGTTGTGCTCCTTGCGTATAGGTGGTCAAATTGCTGCTTCAACCAAAACGAAAAGTTCTTTAAACGGGTTGAAGTACAGCGATTTCAATTTTTAGAACGTCTGCGTTGGCCAGCAATAATATGTACATATGTTCCACGTGGAACATCTATTACTGTTCTTTCTCTCTGTTTTTAATCGAAATATTTGTGCGGTGGGACGATGATCGTTGCGGGAAATCGTTCATCCCTAATATTGTTTGTTCTGAGGTTTTACGCCACAGGATTCCGATAGTGTCGTTTCACGTCTAAAAAATACTTATGCACGCACTGTTAGGCATTGCTTTAGTCATTGTGATTGCATGGCTCTTGAGTGAGAGCAAGGGGCAAGTACGATGGCTCCCAGTTGGCATTACTCTGGGTGTCCAAATACTTCTTGCAGCGATTCTGTTGCAGTTACCGGTGGTGTCTACAGCACTCTCTTCTCTAAATGTTGTTGTCGGCGCAATCACTGATGCAACTGGACAAGGTACTGCCTTTGTCTTCAGTTATTTAGGTGGAGGGGAACTACCATTTGCTCTCACTGCAGAGAGTCCGCCGTTTATCTTTGCGACGCAACTCTTACCACAGATCATTGTGTTTGCGGTATTGGTCGCTTTATTGTGGTACTGGCGTGTTTTGCCGTTGATCATACAGGGAATCTCATGGGCGTTGCAAAAGACCCTTCGCATTGGAGGTGCGGTAGCCGTTGCCGCCGCCGCGAGCGTGTTCGTAGGAATGGTAGAAGCACCTATGATGATTCGTGGCTATCTCAAATCGATTACTCGATCTGAATTCTTTGTGGTGATCACTTGTGGTATGGCCACAGTAGCGGGTTCGATGATGATCTTATACGTTACTGTGGTTGGCGATGTCCTGACCAACACGATTGCACACGTTATCACCGCATCGTTGCTCAACGTTTTGGGAGGAATTTTGATTGCGAGAATCATGATTCCCGATGATCACGTGACTGGAGAAACCGATGTCGAGGATGCGTTTCAGTACCAGAGTTCTTTCGATGCACTAACCCGCGGTGCGATGGACGGGACAAAAATTGTGATCAACATCATCGCTATGTTGATCGTGCTAGTCAGTTTGGTCGCGCTCATCAATCATGTGATGTCCTTTTTGGTAATTGGAGGTAGCCCAGTTACCTTAGAACGGATCGCGTCGTGGTTGTTCCATCCGCTTACTTGGTGTATGGGACTACCTTGGACCGATGTTGCGATCGGTAGCAAGCTCATGGGCATCAAATTGATGATTAACGAACTGGTCGCGTTTCAACAGCTGGGACAAGACGGTATTTGGTTATCCGATCGATCTAACTTGATCATGACCTACGCGTTGTGCGGATTTACAAACTTGGGATCTGCCGGAATACTCGTCGGCGGGGTGAGCGCTTTGGTTCCGGAGCGACGAGAAGACTTGCTCTCACTGGCCCCAAGGACCCTTGTATCTGGAACTCTGGTTGCGTTTCTTACGGGGTCAATTGTGGGGGTAGTCTCGGCATTCGGACCGAGCTAACAAGTACAGTTAGCGTGCTGTACGAAGAAGCTGAATAAACGTAAACCGTTAGTCAGCAGCCATCTGTACGGTTTCTACACCAGCAAGATTGGCAGCGTCCCAAATACGCACAAAGACATCAGCACTCGAATCAGCATGAGGATTTATGATCACTGGGGCTTCTGGATTTTCTGCGGCAAGTCGTTCAATGTTTGCTCGTACCGCGGTCACATCCACGGTTCTACCACCGATTTGAATTTGGTCTCGAGCTGAGACTACGATCACAATAGACTTCTTTTCAGGATCAACGGTCTGAGGCTGATCTTCTTCAGGCGGAGTCACATCAATACCAATTTCCTTGACGAAAGTTGCGGTAACGATGAAAAAAATCAACATGATGAACACTACATCCAACATGGGCGTAAGATTAATTTTTTGTTCTTCTTCTAGTGCGCCGCGAGCTCGGTTTCTCACTATGTATTCCTCTGTTGATCAAAAGAGATGACTTACTAAAGACCGAAGAAGTCTGAAGTACAACACTATTTTATTCAAGAATGTAGCATAAATTTCTGGCTAAATGAACTCAGTTTTTGAACTATATTCGGTGCCTGATGAAACGTAGAGTGTTCATGTCAGACTTAAAGGATTCTCCAAAGATTGTTGGAACTTATCCACAATGCAATGAATATCACTGGTGACAATGTACTTTTAGAAAATTGTTAAATAACGGCGAGAATTGTAGAAAAATACAGTGTATTTCACTCATTTCTTGAAATTCACGGATAACAATTCTTCAGAGTGGGGAGTTGTACCTCAGCAGTTCAACTTTTATCCACTGAGTTATCCACAATTCCTAACCAGTCGATACCGCGTTGCAACTTACTTGTTAAGTTTGCAAATTTCGCACTCACTAACAAATCGTGCTGATAAGGCCAAAGTACGCGTGGAGGTAAAGACGCTAATACGGACTCAATGCGTCGTCCAGATTGCATACCATATTTAGTTCCGCGGTCAATCGCAAGGTTGAATTCCGCGTAACGACCACGACGCATAAGCATCCATTCTTCTTCTTCGGACGTCCAACTTAAGTGCGCACGACGGTGTACTATAGTCGTATAAGCATGTAGAAAAGTTTCGCCCACGATCTTGACAAATTTGAAACAATCGTCAAATCCATTTGTGTTGAAGTCGTCAAAAAATATGCCCCCCACACCTCGTGTCTCGTCTCGATGTGGAAGGTAAAAGTACTGGTCACAGTTTTCCTTCAGTTCAACATATCGTGCATCGCTACCACAAGCCGCGCGCGCCTGTTCATGCCAGAAGCTAATGTCTTCCTCAAACAAGATGTAGGGCGTGAGATCGAATCCGCCACCAAAAAACCACACCAGTTCTTGAGCTTCAACAAGAAACATCCGCAAGTTCAAATGAGTAGTAGGTACATTTGGATTGCGTGGATGAACAATGACGGAAATCGCGGTCGCACGAAACGGACAGTTCGCTAAATTTGGATACCGCTCGGTTGCCGCACTGGGAAGACGATCACCCACACTGTAGGAGAATTGCACCGCGGCTTTTTCAAACAGGTCTCCGTTTGTTAATACACGCGGTTGTGCAACCCCACCGTTTGGTGAGTCAAATGACTCTTTGAGAAACTTTCCCCCACCGTCAAGTTCCTCAATAGTGCCAACAATGCGGTCTTGAAGATCAATGAAGAACTTTTTGACAACTTCAATCGATACTTCTGTCATCCGTTCTAGCAAAAATTTGGGAGTCAACGCTCAGCACACTAGCGTTTCGCACAAATGAAGTCAATGGGTAGTTGTGAATTGGTAAGAACAGGGTTCGAGGATGAAGGAAAAAATGGAGCGGGAAACGGGGGTTGAACCCGCGACCCCAACCTTGGCAAGGTTGTGCTCTACCACTGAGCTATTCCCGCTCGTATCTGATCTATTGGAGAGGCTAATTTTATTGATGGTATGGAGCTACGATTTAGACATACGAACTTCGGTTTTAAGATGTCACCTAGGCGGCATTGCGACACTCAGCATCTACAGATATGGTTGTGGAAACAATCCAGTCTGGATCAAGAATCTCACGACGTACGCTGAATTCATTGAGCCATTTTTTTAGAAGAGCAAGGACCAAAAAAACTTTATCCCCCACCAACCAGCCCAAAAGAGCAGGATTCCTATGATAGCTCCGAGACCAGCACCGTAAATTTGCGCCGCTTTTTCTTTTCTGGTCATGTCGTTCCATTTTGTGTTTCCTACCGCAAAGAAGAGAAAGAAGAGAGAAGGTGTGTTCCGTGTCTTCTCGAGCAGCTTAGAACGATAGGGATTCTTCTCGTCTGTCAAAACACCAACGCCCACAGGTAGTCAAAACCCCATATTCCTGGAACCACCAAGAGTCCTGCAGCGATCCCAGCGCTAAATCCATAGATTACGTGTGCCTTTTCCCGGCGGCTTCTATCTTCCCACTTCGTGCGGAAGACTAAATAGACGAAAGAGGAGCCTCTTCTTTCTTTTGCTTCAATTTCTTTAAGTGTCCGATACCGAAACGGATTCAATCTCATCGTAGCGGAACGTCTACCTCAACACAACGTCGAATATGTGTCATTTTAAGAGTGCTAATCTGTATGGGAAGCGACACTCGATCTTGATTGTGAACAAACCTCAGATTTTTGAATTTCCTAAAGGGTCTTTCAGAATGGCACCGCTCAAAGTATTCTGGGAATGTCCATAGAAGATAGCATCAGATTCCTAACTCTAGTGCTAAACAACAAGCCCTAACATTCCAACGTGTTCACCCAACTTTCTGACCTTGGTCTACTCTGCCTGGTGTGCGTCAATACAAGATATGACAGAGTCGTTTTCTGAGCTTGTCGAACCCGACTGAATAATTGCAGCGCATTCTAAGAAGTCGACAAAAATGACTTCCTATAATTCGCACCCTCAAAACATAGGAAAGAGAGTTGACGTACCAAAAAATACAGATCCCAAGTCAAGGTGACCCTATTCGAGCGGGAACTAACGGCGCATTGGAAGTTCCAGCAAAACCTATCATCCCCTTCATTGAAGGTGACGGTATCGGTATCGACATTACCCCGGTAATGCGTAAGGTAGTGGATGTAGCCGTCGAACAGGCTTACGGGGACGGCCGGCAGATTCAATGGATGGAAGTGTTCGCGGGAGAAAAGTCATTACGAGTCTATGGAGACAACGAATGGCTCCCCGATGAAACGATTGACGCGCTCCGTGAGTTTAAAGTCAGTATTAAGGGTCCAATGACTACGCCTGTGGGTGGTGGAATTCGCTCACTAAATGTCGCGATTCGTCAAATTCTCGACCTGTATGTGTGTCTGCGCCCCATCCGCTGGTTTCCAGGTGTACCCAGTCCGGTAGTAGCCCCAGAGAAAACAAACATGGTTATTTTCCGGGAAAATACGGAAGACATTTACAGCGGTGTTGAATGGGAAGCTGACTCTACTGAAGCAAATCAGCTATTGAGTTTTCTACAGAACGAATTGAGTGTGTCGAAGATTCGGTTTCCAGACCACTGCGGTGTAGGAATCAAACCTATATCAATAGCAGGTACGGAGCGATTGGTGCGTCAAGCGATGCAGTACGCCATTGCTAACGACCGCAGTTCCGTTACGTTTGTCCACAAGGGCAACATCATGAAGTACACTGAGGGAGCGTTCAAAGACTGGGGGTATCGTTTGGTTGCGAGAGAGTTTGGTGCGACACCCCTAGGTGGCGGACCTTGGCACGTATTGACCAATCCCGATACTGGCAAAGAAATCGTGATCAAAGATGTCATTACCGATTCAATGCTGCAGCAGATTCTTCTCCGACCTAGCGAGTATGACGTGATTGCCACTATGAATCTCAACGGTGATTTCTTGTCTGATGCTTTAGCCGCTCAGGTAGGGGGAATCGGCATAGCTCCGGGCGCAAATATTGGAGACGAGGTAGCAGTTTTTGAAGCGACTCACGGCACAGCTCCGAAATACGCCGGTCAGGACAAAGTGAATCCAGGATCGCTCATATTGTCTGCAGAAATGATGCTCAGACATCTTGGTTGGAAGGAAGCCGCAGACCGCATTATTAAAGGTATTGAAGGCGCTATTGCCGATCATACTGTCACTTATGACTTTGAGAGGTTGATGGACGGCGCGACACTGCTGAAATGTTCAGAATTTGGTGATGCGATCATATCTCAGATGTGAGTGCTGGGTCGACCGCGACCTAAAGTCGTGTAACATTTACGTCAGGTAACTAATTTGCTCAATTCTTCATCGGACGCCGAATCGATTACTTTAGTTTGAACGATTCCACTTTCAGCGAACCCGATCATCAAGAGGATCTTGCTGTTGAAGAACTTGAAGAGCAAGTTAAACCACCACCGCTATATCGCGTTGTAATTATGAACGACGACTATACTCCGATGGAGTTTGTGGTTCATGTTTTGGAGACTTTTTTCGGGATGGATTTCGACAAGGCTTATCGCATTATGATGACGGTACACACCACGGGGAAGGGTGTGGTAGGTATGTACCCAAAGGATATTGCGGAAACTAAGAGCGAACAAGTAAACTCTTACGCACGGCAAAACGGACATCCCCTTCTTACCACTGTAGAGAAAACGGAGTAAGGCCCATGTTCACCCCAGATTTATTGCTTACATTGGATCAAGCATTTGATCGTGCGCGA
Source organism: Gammaproteobacteria bacterium (assembly GCA_009840305.1). Lineage (GTDB taxonomy): Bacteria > Pseudomonadota > Gammaproteobacteria > Pseudomonadales > Azotimanducaceae > Bin55. The sequence goes on from VXNY01000029.1 coordinate 159,804, forward strand.
GTGGGTCGTCATGAATTTGTTACTGTCGAACATTTGCTCTTAGCTTTACTGGACAACCCTGATGCACGTGAAGTCTTAGAGAACGTCGCCATCAATCCGGAATTGCTCCGAGGCGATTTGGAGAAGTATTTAGAGAAGTTCATGCCAGTCGTCCCCGCTGGCTTTAAACGCAAAGTAGAACAGTCCGGGGCTTTTTCACGTGTGATTTCACGCGCGGTGTTTCATGCCCAGAGTACACCGACGAAAGCGGACGTACGCGCTCGCGACGTACTGGTCGCGCTGTTCAATGAAACGGAGTCACAAGCCGTGTACTTCTTGTCCAAGCAGGAAGTCAAGCGCGTCGACGTGGTTCAGTACATCGCGCATGGAATTTCTAAAACGTCGCCGGAGAAGGAAATAGAGGAAACTGGCGACCCAACTCTGGGCGATGAACGTAAACCTCGAGAAAAACCTAGCGCGCTAGGATCGTTCACGACAAATCTCAATGACGCTGCAAGAGAAGGTCTGGTCGACCCACTAATTGGACGCGAGCAAGAACTTCAAAGAACTATCCAAATTCTGTGCCGTCGCCGCAAAAACAATCCACTGCTGGTGGGTGAATCGGGTGTCGGCAAGACTGCAATTGCTGAAGGATTGGCGAAGAAGATCGTAGACGGTGAGGTACCAGATGTAGTGAAAGAGTGTAGCGTCTATACGCTTGACCTCGGTACGCTACTTGCCGGTACGAAGTATCGAGGCGATTTTGAAAAGCGGTTTAAAGCGCTCTTAAAAGAACTCTCCGGCAAACCTCATTCCATTCTCTTTATCGACGAGATTCACATGATTATCGGCGCGGGCGCAGCATCGGGCGGAGTCATGGATGCATCAAACTTGCTCAAACCGATGTTAGCATCGGGCGAGATTAGATGTATCGGTTCGACTACATTCGCTGAGTATCGCGGAGTCTTTGATAAGGATCGAGCACTATCGCGACGATTCCAAAAGATCGATATTCCGGAACCTTCTGTCGAAGACACCTACAAGATTTTGAAAGGATTGAAACTACGTTATGAAGATCACTATCAGTTGCGTTTCACAGATCGTGCATTGAGAACTGCGGCAGAACTATCAGCGCGCTACATCACCGATAGATTTATGCCAGACAAAGCAATCGATGTCATTGACGAAGCTGGCGCAGCTCAACAGTTAGTTGCTGAAAAGAAAAGGAAGAAGACTATTGGTGCTCCAGATGTCGAACGCGTGGTCGCGAACATCGCGCGCATACCGTCCTCGCAGGTGTCCGTCTCAGACAAAGAAGCGCTACGAACCCTTGATCACCGACTGAAACTTACCGTATTCGGTCAAGAAGAAGCCATTGACACGCTGACGTCCGCGATTAGACTGTCGCGGGCGGGTCTAAAAGCGGAACAAAAACCTATTGGGTCTTTCCTCTTTACCGGTCCAACCGGTGTAGGGAAAACGGAAGTTTGTCGTCAACTCGCGCTCATCATGGGAGTTGAACTGCTGCGCTTTGACATGTCCGAATACATGGAACGACACAATGTTTCAAGATTGATTGGAGCACCTCCTGGATATGTCGGCTTCGATCAAGGCGGACAGCTCACCGACGCCGTTACTAAACACCCACATAGTGTGATCCTGCTTGATGAAATTGAAAAGGCTCACCCTGAAGTCTTTAATCTCTTGTTACAAATAATGGATCATGGCACGCTCACGGACAACAATGGGCGAAAGGCGGATTTCCGCAACGCAGTGCTCATCATGACTACTAATGCTGGAGCTAGAGAGGCTTCGAGGGTTTCGATTGGCTTTGAAGAACAAGATCACTCTGCGGATGTTATGGAAACTCTGAAGAAGTACTTTTCACCAGAATTTCGAAATCGACTAGACGCAATCATTCGATTCAATGCACTTGGTATGGAAATCATTCACTCGGTGGTCGACAAATTCCTTACAGAGTTACAAGCACAGTTAGATTCGAAGAAAGTTGAACTACAGGTCGACGAGAGTGCACGCCATTGGATCGCGGTCGAAGGCTATGACGACAAGATGGGAGCTAGGCCGATGCAACGTTTAATACAAGACGAGATTAAACGACCCCTCGCGGAAATGATCCTGTTTGGTACCCTTGCAGACGCTGGTGGAATAGCGGAAGTGTCAGTGGACGACGATGGGATCAAAATCAATGCGATCCCTAAGACATCGGAACCAAAACGACTAGATCATCCGCAAAATGAAGCCGACAAGAGCGAGGAAGAAACCGTAACCGACTAGCGTTCTCGGTATGTGATTCGTCCTTTGGTCAAGTCATAGGGGGTAAGTTCGACCTTTACTCGGTCGCCGGTAGAAATTCGAATGTAGTTTTTTCGCATTTTCCCGGAGATGTGCGCAGTGATTTCGTAGCCGTTATCCAGTTTGACTTTGAACGTAGTGTTGGGTAGCGTGTTGGTTACAACGCCTTCCATCTCAATCTGTTCTTCTTTAGGCACTAAAGCTCCAAGGCTAATTGCGACTGTACTTGAAAAAGTTGAAGTCATTTTAGAGATTGAGGTTCCACGGACTGGTGTAAGAACTCCAAATTTCCGATTGATTCCATGTCGTGGGTCTGTCTTGTAGTCTCTTGTTTTCTTCGATGTAGCGTAGAAATTCTGGTCGCGGTAGTGCGATAGCTCCAAGGGACGTAAGGTGTCTGGTCATCAATTGGCAGTCAAGGAACGTAAAGTTTTCGTGATGGAGAATTTGGCATAACGCAAGCAAGGCTACTTTGGAACCGTTAGTTTTACTAGAGAACATCGATTCGCCGTAGAAATGCTTGCCCAAACCAACGCCGTATATGCCGCCTATGAGATAGTCTTCGTACCACACTTCAACGGAATGTGCAAAGCCTTGATCATGTAGCATACGATATGCTTGATCAATCTTAGGAGTGATCCAAGTAACCTCACAACCTTGCCTCGGTTGAGCACATCGGGTGATAACTTCTGTGAAATATTGGTCGACAGTTATCGTACACTGGTGTTGTCGCAACCATTTCTTCAAACTCCTGGACACATGAAAGCAATCTGGGTAAAGGATAGCGCGAGGCGAAGGCGACCACCAGTAAATAGGCATATTGTCATTGCTAAACCAAGGGAATATCCCCTTCGAGTAAGCATCAATAAGCAAACGTGCGCTTAGTTCACCTCCCAGCGCTACAGGTCCGGCTTCAGGTCCTTGGTGCGGTATGTGGAAGGAGTCATTAGCAGTCAGAATCTGAATATGGGCAGCCATGTTCCTCTACCTTGAACATCCCAATTACAGCTCGGCTAGGTACTTCTCAGCATCCAGCGCGGCCATGCACCCAAAACCAGCAGAGGTCACTGCTTGCCGATATACATGATCTGCTACGTCACCTGCAGCGAATACTCCAGGTTCACTCGTAGCAGTAGCGTTACCGTTGAGACCACTGTTAATGATGAGATATCCATCGCGCATTTCTAATTTGCCGTCAAAGAGGGTGGTATTCGGAGTGTGCCCGATTGCGATAAACACCCCGTTTAAATTTAATTCTTGGGTAGTGTCAGTCTTGTTATTTCGAATACGGATGCCCGTTACTCCACTCTCGTCGCCTAACACTTCATCCAACTCGTGAAACCAATGCGTGATGACTTTGCTCGAGTCCACAAGTTTGAACAATCGGTCCTGCAATATCTTTTCTGCGCGAAGTTCATCGCGTCGGTGAACTAGGTGGACTTGGGACGCTATGTTTGAAAGGTACAGTGTCTCTTCAACAGCAGTGTTTCCACCGCCAATTACGGCAACCTCTTGGTCTCTGAAAAAGAAACCATCACAGGTAGCGCAGGCACTGACCCCGCGCCCGAGAAAATGTTGTTCACTTTCTAAGCCAAGGTATTTCGCCGACGCACCCGTGGCGATGACCAATGCATCACAGGAATAAACGTCGCTGTCCCCAGTCAGAATTTTTTTTCCATTGCTAAACTCTACACCATGAATGTGGTCGTTAATTAGTCCAACCCCGTACTTTTTCACGTGTTCTTGCATACGGATCATCAAGTCGGGTCCTTGTAAACCACTGACATCTCCGGGCCAGTTATCGACGTCGGTCGTCGTCGTGAGTTGCCCGCCAACTTCAATGCCTGTGATAATTACGGGTTGCAGGTTTGCTCTTGCCGCGTAGAGTGCTGCGGTATAGCCAGCAGGACCAGATCCGAGAACGATGAGACTGTGGTGTTGAGATGCTGAGTTCAATGTATTGGAGTGTAGTTTACGATAAAAGAAATTCTCTAATGTTCAAGGACATCAAGAAAATCGCATATTGTAAAGTGAAAGTTGATTAAAGCATGCGATTTCTTCAACGTAGGGGACTGAGTGAGAGTTAGTCTTCCTTTGGTTGAAGCACGCGTTTAAAAAACTCTGCTAGTCTCCCCCAAGCATGTTCTGCTGGTTCTTTATTGGTTTTCGCGTCGCGTTCGACGTATAGCCAAAATCCGTGTGCGACGGGATCATAGACGTGAATGTCGTTTGGGATTCCAGCCTCACGCAGAGCTTCTGTAAATTTTTCGACACTCTCAACAGGGATACCGCGATCCTGTCCAGCGAAAGTACCATGAATTTCATGGTGAATATGGGAAAGCTTCTCTGGATCTTCTATCAATGAACCGTAAAAGATCGCAGTGCCTTCATGATTTTCTCCACCCATTGCAAAAGTAAGAGCTACGCCTCCGCCAAAACACCAACCTATCGTCGCGACAGTACCGTTGGAGTCGTCACGATCTCTTAGATACTGCACGGCGGCGTTTAGATTTGAAACGATCTTTTCTTCGTCCTCACGGGCTTTTCTCATGAGCGCGAGATTCTCCTCTCTATTCGATCCAGTCTCACCTTCGTAAAGATCTGCTGCTAAAGCAATATAGCCTTCTTTAGCCAAGGCATCCGCGACTTGTTTGATACGTTCGACAACGCCATTCCATTCGTGAATCAAGATTATCGCGCCGAATGGACCCTCTCCTTCGGGTTCTGCTAAGTACCCGTTCGCGCCTTCAAAGTACTCTAATAGCTGGCCGCTCGGTGGAGCTCCTTTTCCCTCGATTGTATCAAGAATAACCGACTCTCCCTGAGCTAGTAAGTGTCCTGACAAAAAGACGGCAAACAGAAAACACATGAGTGGTAAACGTCTGGTATTCATGCGATCTAAACCTCCCAAGGGTGTAAACAACAGTGCGGCTAGATAGTAACGATGGTTCGTAAACAATTGCTTTGAAACATACTTATGTGGTATCATACATGTATATAGTTCAAGGATGGACGTCTTTCCCCTACTAGCATGAAGCTACTTGACATTGCTTTGCGGGCTCGGGTACGCAACTCTGTGCTACTGTGTCTGTTAGCGCTGTTTACCTTTCTGGTACTAATTTCCTACAAGCCGCTTGACCCAGCATGGCATTTTGCGGTCAACAATGTTGTAATTCGCAATCTACTTGGGAGCGTGGGTGCGACCTGCGCCGATCTGTTAATTAATGTGTTCGGATATGTGGCATTTTTGATTCCCGTGCTGATCGTCGCGAAAGTTGGCGGTGTTTTAGTTGATGCGAGTCCATTAAAGTGGTGGCATGGTGCACTAGCTGGTTTTGGATTTCTCGTGATTCTCTGTGGTGCTTGCGTGTTGAATGGATTATGGAATGGTGGTTATCTTGATGATCTCCAAGCAACATCGGGATATTTAGGACAATACTTAATCCAATTCACCTATGGTTGGCTCGGTACCTATTTATTGGTACTGTTTGCCTTGGTGTTCGTACTCGTAGGACTCTGGCTATTGCTACGATTCCGAGTATCTCCAGTACTAGAAAGCGTCGGCGTTGGGGTTCTAGGCGTAGTACGTCTTGTCGCGTTACCTGTTAAACATTTGCTAAGTTCAGATGCCATGTCGCGTAGCGAAAAACTAGCAGTTGAACAAGCGATGGGCGAGACAACCATTGCATCAAAATCACTGGCGAAACGAGAACGCAAACCTCGTCGATCACGCACCCAGAGGAAAGAAAGGGTGCAACCCACGGTCGGTTCCGATAGACCGACATCTCGTCCAACTCAAGCCCGCGCCACTGGTCGGTCTAGTCTTGCCGGGAGGACGCGAAGCACGGCGATTCCATCGGTCCAATTACTACAGGAACAACGGCAAGAGCTTGTATCCAGTCGAGCAGCCGAGTCGATAAATCGAATAGCTGATGAACTTAGCAGTAAACTCGCGGATTTCGGTGTTGATGCAGAAGTGGTATCGGTTATGACTGGACCCGTGGTCACTCGATTTGAGATTCAACCCGCTCCGGGTATTAAGGTCAGCAAGATTTCTGCACTAGTAAAGGATCTCGCCCGGTCATTGGCAGTAGTCAGTGTTCGCGTCGTCGAAGTCATCCCAGGGAAGTCGGTCGTAGGTATAGAAATACCCAACGATGATCGCTCAATCGTCTTTTTACGTCAAGTATTAGAGTCGCGTGATCCGATGAGTTTGCGCACACCACTAAGCTTAGCTTTGGGTCGAGATGTCGCTGGTAGTGCGGTGTTCGTCGATATCGAAAAAATGCCGCATCTCCTAGTCGCAGGTACTACAGGATCTGGAAAGTCCGTCTGTCTCAATGGAATGCTCGTGAGTCTCTTACTGAACACGACACCCGAACAGGTTCGAATCATTCTTATCGACCCCAAGATGTTAGAGCTTTCCGTGTATGAGGACATTCCCCACCTCTTGACGCCGGTGGTAACGGATATGCAAGAAGCGGCGCACTCGCTCAACTGGTGCATCGCGGAGATGGAACGAAGATATCAGCTAATGGCTTCGCTCAATGTTCGAAATATCTCGGGTCTGAACTCAAAGATCGACGAAGCCGAGGCGCGCGGCGAGAGTATTCCTGATCCGTTACGCCCCTTCGATATGCTGGACGAATCGATGGCTTTAGCCAAGTTACCGTTAATTGTGGTAATCGTTGATGAGTTTGCGGACATGATGATGATCGTTGGTAAAAAAGTTGAGCAACTCATCGCTCGGCTTGCACAAAAGGCGAGGGCGGCAGGAATCCATTTGATATTAGCAACTCAACGGCCATCTGTCGATGTGATTACCGGTCTCATTAAAGCGAATATTCCGGCCCGGATCAGTTTTCAAGTGTCCAGTCAGATAGATTCCCGTACGATTCTTGACCAAGGCGGGGCAGAACAATTGTTGGGTCATGGTGACATGTTGTATTTACCGCCTGGACATGCAGTACCCATTCGCGTACATGGGGCGTATGTTTCCGATACTGATGTGCTGAACATAGCAGACTCCTGGCGCGCGAGACAAGAACCTGATTATCAAACCGAAATTACTCAAGGTACCGTCGAACCCTCCGCAGGATCCGTATTTTCTACGGATAATATGGACGATACGGATGAGCTATATGATGAAGCGGTTAGATTTGTCGTCGAAAAACAAAAAGTTTCAATTTCCTCAATTCAAAGACGCTTTCGGATTGGGTATAACCGCGCGGCGCGCATCGTTGAGTGCATGGAAGAAGCAGGTATCACAACTGCACCGGATGAATCGGGCAACCGCAGTGTTCTCGTTAACGCGGCTTAAACAGTGTGCCTTTAGTTTCGCGCTCGTACTGTTCGCTCCGCTAGGCTGGATTGCTCAACAAGAGGATGATGTAAACTCGTTTCACGCTGAGTTGGCGAAAAAGCTGCTAGCGATTGAGACGTTTCAAGCGGAGTTCGTACAAATCGCGCTCACTGAGCGTGGTGAAACAGAGCTCAGCCAATCCGGGCGGATTTTGTTTGACCGAAGTGGAAAATTCTTGTGGGAAGTTACGCAACCTTTTGAGCAGTATATCTTAGTGACAGAAGATTCCATGCGCGTCTATGACCCGGATTTAGAGCAACTGACGATTTCTACTTTTGAAACGGATAGTCAAGCATCTTTTGCCAGCTTAATTCTGACTTCCTCAACTGAGATTCTCGATGATTTTGACATTCAGTTTGCAGACAACGAATACACGTTGCTGCCTATCAAGCAAGGACAAGACTTCGCTCGACTCAAAATTGTTTTCGAAAACGACACTTTGGGTGTGATTGAGATTCTCGATCACTTTGACACGGTGAATCAGTTTAAGTTTACGAGTGTCGAAACCAATAAACCAATAGCTAGCGAAGAGTTTGAGTTGGACGTCCCAGAAGATACGGAGATCGTGGACCAGCGACCAAAACCGCACTACGAAGACACCGACCAAGATGAGTGATTCTTCACATAGTCCCCTAGCAGCGCGCGTGCGTCCCACGAGCCTCAATGAATTCGTCGGGCAACTGCATCTTCTTGGTCCCGAGAAGCCTTTACAGTTGTTAGCTCAGAGCAAACAAATTCACTCGATGATTTTGTGGGGACCACCAGGATCTGGGAAAACAACTCTCGCGCGAAATTTAGTGAATAATGCCGACGCTCAGTTGTTGGAAATGTCTGCAGTCTCGTCCGGATTGAAGGATGTGCGAGCCGCACTCGAGACTGCACGCAATTCAATGCCCACTCGGACCGTCGTATTTATCGATGAAGTGCATCGATTCAACAAGGCTCAGCAGGATGCCTTTTTACCACATGTTGAAGATGGCACGATTACGTTTATTGGCGCGACCACCGAAAACCCATCGTTTGAAGTGATTTCACCACTGTTATCGCGAACTCGGGTGTTTGTGTTGAAGAAACTGACGGTCGAAGATCTTAGAACTCTTGTAAAACGCGCGGTTTCATTGGAATACTCTGACGTTGACATCGACGACGAGTGTATTGAATTAATGAGTCATTACGCTGATGGTGATGCGCGCCGGGTTTTGAGCTTGCTTGAATTTAGCATTCAAATCGCTTCAGAAAATGTCATCACCGCAAGTCATCTTGAAACGGTCATGGGTCAAACCTATCGAAACTTTGACAAGCGGGGCGAGCACTTCTACGATCAAATATCTGCGTTGCACAAAGCTTTGCGAGGTAGCGATCCGGACGCATCCTTGTATTGGTTCATGCGGATGCTCGACGGCGGTTGCGATCCGCTGTACATCGCCCGCAGGCTCGTTCGCTTTGCATCGGAAGATATAGGTCTTGCCGATAATCGCGCACTGTCTCTCGCGTTGGACGCATGGGACACGTATTCACGCTTGGGGAGCCCCGAAGGAGAGTTGTCTCTGGCTCAAGCGGTCCTTTACCTAGCTTCAGTTCCAAAAAGCAATGCCACTTATACCGCTTTCAAAGAGGTTCGAACACTGGTAAACGAGAGCCCCGCTTGGCCGGTCCCTCTTCGGTTTCGAAACGCGCCGACTCAGCTGATGGCAGAGTTAGATTATGGAAAAGGGTATCGATACGCTCACAACGAAGCCGAGGCTTTTGTTCCGGACGAACATTATTTCCCAGACGAAATGCCAGACACTCAGTTCTATCGTCCAACCGATCGCGGCTTAGAAAAGAAGATAGGCGAACATCTGGTTCGTTTACGGGAACTAAAACAATCTTCCTAGTGTCAATTAAGATTTTCTCAACCGGACGACCGAAAAAATGGGCTGTCCACTTTATCTGTACCTCTAGACAAGGAGTTTGATCGTGCTCGATCCAAGAAGATTTCGACAAGATCCAGAAGCCATTGCCGAAGCGTTGAAACTTCGCGGTTTCGAATTAGATCTTGCGACTTACCACGATCTGGAATCCGCTCGGCACAAACTACAGACCGAAGTCGAAGCGCTGCAACACGAACGCAACGTTAAGTCCAAACACATCGGAGTCGCGAAGCAGAAAGGCGAGGACATTAATCCTTTGGTCGCTGAGGTTGGAGACTTAGGCGCGCGTCTCGACGAACTAAGTGGCGAATTTCATCGCGTTCAAGATGCGTTACACGACTTTTTACTTCATGTTCCAAATCTACCTGATTCGAGCGTCCCTCCTGGGGAAAGTGAAGAAGAAAACGAGCAATTGCGAGTTTGGGGTGATCGTCCAGTTTTTGACTTTAAGCCTAAGGATCACGTAGAAATCGCAGATACTTCGCTGGATTTTGAAGCTTCGGTAAGGATCTCGGGAAGTCGATTTTCGGTATTGAAAGGCGAATTGGCGAAATTGCATCGCTGTTTGATTCAATTTATGTTGGACGTACACATATCGGAACACGGTTATGAAGAACTCTACGTGCCATTTATCGTGAATCGCGAGACGATGACTGCGACTGGACAACTACCAAAATTTGAAGACGATGTGTTCTTTGTTCGCGGTGAAATCGATCGATTCTTGATTCCTACTGCGGAAGTTCCAATTACGAACATGGTCCGAGATCAGATTCTTGATGCTTCGGATCTACCGATTCGGTATGTAAGTCATACTCCGTGTTTTCGTCGTGAATCAGGGAGCCACGGGAAGGATACAAGAGGTCTTATTCGAGTTCATCAATTTGAGAAGGTGGAACTTGTTCATATCACACATCCTGATGCTTCGTGGGAAGCGCTTGAAGATCTGACTAGTCATGCTGAAACAATACTTCAACGCTTAGAACTACCTTATCGGGCGGTAGTTCTATGTGGAGGGGATTTGGGCTTTGCCGCAGCCAAGACTATCGATTTAGAAGTGTGGTTGCCAGGATTTGATCGGTACCGAGAAGTGTCGTCGTGTAGCAACTTCATAGACTTTCAGGCTAGGCGAGCTCAGGCGAGATTTCGACCCAATCCTACAGCAAGTACCGAGTTGGTGCACACATTAAATGGTTCAGGTTTAGCGATAGGTCGGACACTACTTGCTATTTTGGAGAACCACCAACAAGAAGACGGGACAGTAAGGTTACCTGAAGTTTTGGTGCCCTACATGGGTGGGGTCGAGGTTTTACGGTTCTAGTGTGGCCAGTCCTGGGTACTGCTCTGCAAGAATTCTCGGACTTTTAGCTCAAAAGTCGTACTGCAAACTGAATGTCACTTCAGTATCTCGGGTATTGGAGATTTCGGCACCTCTGAAAGGACTATCGGTATTCCAGTAGTTCCAACCTAAATTCGCTGACAGCCCTCTGGCTACATCGTATTGAACGCCGATTGAGGCAGAAATCTCGCGCTCGCCGTCGAGTCTCCCGATGTAAGTTTCGAAGGAAGCACTGAACATTCCGCGCTTTGTAAGGATTCCTTGAGAAAGAAACGCACGCGTCTTGGCACTTGCACCGCCCAACTGCGCGGTTATGGGAGTAAGCTCTTCATAACCGAAGGAGATGTCAAAAATCGTACTACCGTAGATTACTTCCCCTACAGTAATAATGCCGTGTGAGGCATATACATCGGCTTTAGCTGAAGGTTGATAGGTACCCTTCATCGAGCGTAGAGTAAACCGAAAATCTTTATTACCAATCGGGCGTTGCGATACCATGCCCCATTCGAAATCGCTGTCCTGATCAAAGACTGCTGAAACGATCCAAGGTCCGTAACGACCACGATAGCCCCCGTTTCTTTGCTCTAGTCTTCCTAGAAAGTTGTCAAAGTAGAGAAAGGCGTCACCAGCATTGGAGACTCGACGCGTATCACCTTGTATGAGCTGGTGGAGGTCACCCATCAAAAACCTACCCCATGTACCTGAAACAAAGAGAGCTAAGCGTTTTACGTAGTCAAAGTCGTCGATAATGCGTCGAGGATTAGAAGCTGTTGATACTTCGCCCAGAACTAATCCTTGCACGCGCCAACGATTGGGAAGTTGTGTGTTAAAGCTTAGTTCAACAGTACTGAAGAGATTATTCATCGTCGCGTCATCGTTGATCCGCGTTTGCGATTCCAAATCTATTGAACCGGATAGTCTAAAGGTGATATCACCAATTTCCAGAGCAATCGGCCCTTCAATCGCCGACAGTCGATCGTAGTTCAGACTAAATCGTTGCTCAGCCAAAGTAGTCATCGAACTCAAGGTCAATCCCGCGCCGATCAGGAAGAGTACCCATTTTTTTCGGTGATTCATAAGCCTACAACTCAAACTTTTGGTAGGAACATCGTTTCAATAGCATGACGTGCTAGCAGTCGCCCAGCTTTTAAGGCTTCGGTATTATCTAGGCTCCAGTGGACTCCACCATAGATGCGACTCATGCCATTTTCTTCGGCCATCTGAGTAAAGCTATTCCAGTGGCGAGACACGTCTTCCAATTGCGGCCAAAGAACTTGGTCCGGTGAATAGCCCGAAAAGGTTACGTCGTCGCGCCCGCAAACGAATTTGAGTACCTCGGAGGCTGCACCGCCAAACGTTGAGTGCCCTGAAGTATAAGACGGAAATTCTGGAGTTGGGATGAAACTGTGCCAATCACGCTGATTTCGAACTCGAGGATCCGTATTGCCTAGGCTATTTGCACGAACTCGAATCGCGGTCTCGGGACGGAGGATGTCGTAATGGTATTTGTTGTCCCAAGCGTTGATCGATGCATCACATTGGGTCATTCCGAGTAGCGCAAAAGCTTTGGCTAAGTCGACAAAATTCAGTTCTTGATGCTGAAGAACCTGAATTGCGATGTACATGAAATGTCCGGGGACCGTCGCCCCCCACGGACCGTTTTCCCAAAACAGCGCTATTTCTGATTCTTCTTCAGTTCGTACTGTACTATCGGTACCACCTAGTTCTTTGATAAGTTGGAACGCTTCCGCAAATTCTGGGCTTTTTGGGTCGTAAAAGTCACTCGACCTGAACTGGGATCCGTGGGTCATCGTCCATGGCTTGATCATTCCCTGACCTGGGTACAGAGGACGATCGAAGGATTCAAACGCTGGACCTGGACGCGCACCATAGAACGGACCAGTAGGACTCCATTGCAACGCATCGCCCCGGCGTTTGTATCGGTTCAAATAATAGTTCACTTCACTATCTTCAGAACCGTCATTGGTTCGAAGCTTCAGTAACTTTCTGGCTACGTGATTTCCCCAGCGAACCGCATTTGTCTTCGCGCTACTACCAGGATATTGGGCAAGGAATTTGCGCCTTTCGAACACAAGTGGCTGTTGTAATACTTCGGAAGCGGCGATTGCAAATGCCACACCGTAAGCGATTTCTTCATCGGCATCTGTAGGACCCGTGCCCATGTCAAAGGGTTCTTGGTACGACTGAGTGATGCCGTTGGCAGCTAGAAAACCAGCAGTATTCGTTAACCCAAAAATGTAGGCAGCACGAGGTGTGAAGAGTCTTTGATCTCGGATCTGCTGCATAACAACGTCGATCCAATAGTAGAGGGCATTCTGGTTTTTCGGTTCAAGAATCTTGGTGAGGTACGAACCTTTGTTCCCAAAACTAGCGGAGAACGGGCTAACGCAACTATGTAACAACGGGAAAGTTGCTATTGCACCCGCACCCAGAAGACAGCTCCTACGAGAAATATTCAATGGTATGAGATTCTCAAATTCCGAATGTTTGGATCACTAAGGACACGTTAATTAATAGACCATTTCCGTCGCTGAAAATTCTAGGCGTATAAGTCGTAGATACCTTGATTTACAAAACACTTATGAACTCCGTCTTGGCGTAAATTGCCCGTATGGACGCCTTGAGTACCGCGCGTCGAGCTAGAGGCAATCTGACGGCTTTGGTAAACCGCTTATTTGAGCGACGAGTCGAGTCACTTGAGGCGTGAATAGTTGTGCTAGAGTTATTGAATCTGCAATCGACGCATCTTCCCTTTCTACTATCTTGATTAGAGGACGCATGGACGGGCTAATCCCTGTCTTGGCATAGAAGGATCGTGCTGCATCAATGACTGTCCAATGGGCGTCCGAGAGCTCGATGTCGTTTTCTTTTGCTATGTTGGTCGCGAGTTCGCTGTCCCACTGACTGGGTACCCTAAGGAATCCTTCATCGTCAAACTCGATCACGTCCAAGTCACCGAACTGGTCGTGGAGATTACAAGCTGAACGAAGTCATCGTAATCGATGCCTTTAACTCCTGCGCACAAAGAAAGACCCCGAGCTTTCACATCTTGTAGTATGGCATACGTTTGCTCACAAGCTGTTTCTTCCGCGACGTAAACTCCGTTGCCGAGAAAGAGTACATTGTCATCAGGAAGCAGGCTGCGCTTACATGCCGAATATCCTTTAGAGTTGGAGACTAGATGCAGCATCAATCGCTGATAACAAAATGAGCCGAGTGTAATTGGCGCTGTAATTCGGACAAGTCTATTGGCTTAACCCAATCGGGCAATTGAGATGAATCAATTGTCCGCTCGCGGAGACTGTCTTGTAATGCATAGACTTGCTCGACACCATAGGTTGGAAGTGCCGACCACTTCATTTTCGTGTCTTTAATGTTGATGGTTTCAAGATCACAAACAAGTTGATACACTCCGTCATCAAGAAATACGACCGATGTCGGTTGTTCCATTATTCCGCTGACCAGAACTGCATCGATGGTCTCGTTGGCTAGGATGCCCGGTTTTTCTCGAACCGTGAACAGAACTGATTTCGTCATTGAAACGTCACCAAACGATCCGATTCGAACATAGCTTCGGTCAGCTGGCCCAGACCCACGATCTTAAAGCTATCGCTTGAATCTGTTCGCTGTTGATTGTGGATTCCTCGTCGTTCGCAAGCACCTACACAAACACAGAGTTGAATGCTCTGTTGTGATGCGAATTCAATCCACTCCCTTTGAATGTTTCGTTCGTCGGAAGGGACGTTGTGGGATTTGTTCGCTATCAATACTGCATCTTTATAGAAAAAGACACGGTAGAGTCTGTGCTGGTTACGAACAGTGGCCTTAGCAAACTCCAGCGCCTGTTCGCACGCGTTTGAACTGAAAGGACTACCGTGAACGAGTAGACTGATTGTTGTTGTGTTCAATTTTCTGGTCGTGTGATTAGGTGTACGATTCGAAAGTGGCGGAGGGGCGGGGATTCGAACCCCGGGAGGTAGTTAACCTCGCTGGTTTTCAAAACCAGTGCTTTCGTCCACTCAGCCACCCCTCCAATGCGATGGCTTTAGTAAAAACGTAGTTTCAGCAAACAAATTTTAAGTAGAGTTTGGAAGTCATTCGAAGCTATCTAGGGTGTATACGAATATCTCGAAAACCCTTCTCATAACATAAGCATCTTATACGTATATATCAGACGTGAAACGAACTTTAAGGTTCAATACTTATGGTTGAGACCAAAAACTCGACAAAACGATAAAATCAATTTGATCAGAATTTGATAGGTGAACCGATGAATAAATCCCTTCAATTCCTCGGCAGTATGATCATCGGGGTGTTCCTCGCGATGGCAGTCTTTTTCTTGGTGTATAGCTTCTGGCCTACCAAATCACAGGATATTGCTGTTGTTACGCCTGACGACAACGGTCCAATTCACGAGCCGATGTCAACTGCTGAAATTAGCCGAATCTACGATTCCATTGATTCTCCCGAAACGCAAAGTCCTACTTCTCTAATCGTCCAACTATTGCCTAGTGTCGAACGAATGGACCAACAATCATTGGAAGAACTGTTTGAACACATCTCGTCGAAGAGCACGAATCGACAACATCAGACCTTAGAACAAATAGTCATCTATCGTCTTGCAGAACTCGAACCGCAGATCGCCTTCGAGACGGTCAGTAGCCTCGATTATTTCAAACAGGAACAACTAATTCCCACCTTGATGTCACGATGGGCTATAGAGAGTTTAGAAGATGCGTTGTCTGCTGTTTCAACACTAAAGGGAGATTTAAGGATGTTAGCACTAACTAGTGCGCTTTCAGAATTAAACAATGCAGCCCACCAACAAGCACTTGAGTTCGCGAAAGGTTTAGCCATTGAGCCAAAAGTCAAACAAGCGTTGAGTGAAGTGAGAATTCGAAGAGCGATGCACAACCCACGGGAAGCATTCGAAATCACCTTGACAGATGATGTTCCGGACGAAGATCAGCTGGATCTGTTTGATGAAGTTACGGAACTTTGGCTCAACACAGAGGGTACGGACGCTTTCCCACGGTTATTAGAAATTCTTCAAACCAGTCATGACCCTGGAGGTATGAGCAATTGGCGGTATTTTTACAACCTCGTGGATCATTTAGCCAAATTTGACCCACCTTTCATGTGGGAATTGGTGGAGAATGAATATCAGGATCTGCGTGACTCACTACGAGTGTCCATTCTTGGTCGTTGGGTGCAAATTGACGTCGATGGAGCACAAGCTGCTCTTCAGAAATTGGATCAGGATGAGTATGTCGAAGATCTATATCGAGACATGATTTGGCATGGGATGTCGGATGATCCTATACATCTAATAAGGCAGGTAGACAGATTTCCTCAAGGTCATCGTGGATATTTGTTGTCCCAAGCTATTTTTAGACTTGCACTGGATGGCGATATCGACGCTGCTTTTGATGTTCTACAACAGTTGGAAGGGTTAGAGGTGAACACGAACAGTGCCATAGAAATGCTAGTGATGGGATGGAATAATCATGACCTGTTGGCAGCCTTGGATTGGGTGCTAGAAAACACCGAAAAGGGTAGTGACCTTCAACGTTCACTTCTCAGATCTAGCATTCGAGACTTGGCAGAGACTGATCCCAAACGAGCCATCGCCTTAGCGATTGAATACGACGATCCTCAGAATGTAGGTACTTGGAGTTCCCTACCGATTGTTGTCATTGATAGGGTCGCTCTCAAAGGTGACTTTGAGACCGCACGCGACCTGTTGACGCAACTTGGCGAACCCCAAACCCACTTAGGACACTCTGAAATAGGCGAACAATTGGTTCGAAATAACCGAATTGATGAAGCCATCGATCTAGGAAGAGAATTACCTAACGCTCTACAGGTTCAATACTTTGACAACATAGCATATCAATGGGTTTTGGTCGATGCCGACGATTTCTTAGATAGATTCTCAACTTTCTCTAACGAGCTTGTACAATCGGCAATGGCGAATCAGGCATTGGGTAGGAATAATCTCAGAAAGTTGCTGTCGGTTGAAGAAATCGCATACTTGGAACAATTCTCGACGACGGAGGAAGAAGAATGAGTCAGCATGGTAAAGACCCAAACTTCAATGCGCAAATTACATTACGCAAACAGCTTGTCATGGTCGGTATCGTTTTGGGAATTGCCATTGGCTCCCTAGGTAGTCTTGCTTTTGTAATTTGGTCGGATGGTGATAGATCTAAAAGTACTCTCTCCGACTCTATTGCTGCGAATCAAGAACCGAATGCAACCCGAGAAACAACGGTTCAGAACGAACTCTCCCCCGAGCTATCGAAACTATCTAAAGTGGACTCCATGATTGAGATTGTGTCGGAATTCGATCGATTGAGCACTGAACAGATGGCTGCACTAGCCCAACAAACTACAAATCTCGAGCCGCGATCGAAACGTAGTACTATTCAGACCCTCCTCATTGGCGAATTATCAAGAAGGGATCCAAAACATGCTTTGGAACAGGTGTGGAAGATGCCAAGATCTCAATGGACGGAGCTCGTCCCCGTCGTGTTCAGTGAGTGGTCACTCATCAATATTGAAGATTCCTTCGCAACGAGTATGGAACTTCACGCAGCACTACGCGAAACCGCAATTCGTTCGCTGTTGAATACACGAACCGAATTATCGAATAATCGTTGGTTGACATTAGCAGCTGAACACGATTTTGAAGAATCAATACTCACTTTGCTTCGAGAACGTGAAGCGATCGCACTTCTAGATTCGCCTTTGGATGCGTTTCAATTAGTTATTCAGGACGACGTTGATGACCAGTTGCAACGTGATTTAATTCAGAAGATTGCGAGGACAATGGTTCAGCAGAACGGGTATGAGAGTTTCGATCCTTTGATCGAATACAGTATTTGGTGGTTCAGCGACCTCTTGTTGGAGGAAGCGGAATCAAACCCGATAGAATTCTTTTCCGTGATTAAATCGTTACCGACAGAGTCACGAAATTCGGTTATCTATCCGCTGGTGAAGGCTTGGGTTCCTTTAGATCCCAGCACTGCTTACGAATCGATATCAAGTCTTGAAGAGTTCAAAGATAAGTTCTACTATCACAACATTTTTAGGATATGGGCCGAGGTTGATCTTGAGGGATTGTTCACGCGTGTAGAGTCCTTTCCTCGAAGTGAACGAGCATGGGCAGCTTATTCAGCACTTCTTGAATTAGTCAAAAAATCGCCAGAAGAAGCGTTGAATAGAACGTTTGATTATGAGTCGATAGTAGGGGTCGATGTCTTGGACTTACAAGAAAGTTTGATCAGTGAATGGGCTGCCAGCGATCCAAAAGCAGCGGTGAATTGGGTTACAGCAAACACCACTGAGGACACGTGGGATCAAGCATGGTTGCTCTGGATGGGATTACGGGAGTTCGTCAAGATCGATCCAGAAGCGGCGTTAGAGTTTGCTTTGTCTCAAGCGCCGGAGTCCGTTTATGTGGAGCGGGGGTTCGCCGATCGTGTAATAGACGATGTAGTGGACGGGGGTGAATTGGAATTAGCTATGGCTGCATTGGATCGACTTCCGGAAAATGCGCGGATAGATTCCTTTACTTCGGTAGGAACAGCACTCGCGCTCGAACATCGATGGCAAGAGGTGGTTGAACTGATAGAAGGTTTTTCTGACGAAGAGCAGGTTAGGTATTTCAACACCGTGACTTATTTCGCGATGAGAGATGATCTCTTTAAGTTACTCGAGACGGTACCAAAATTGCCTTCAGAAAAGGCTCGGCGACTGGTAGCTCAAGGAATGTTAAGGAATCATGAACGATACGGTGGAAGCTTAACTACAGATCAAGTCAATTACCTGCAGCAATTTGTTGACCAAAACGACGATTCTAACGAGAATCATTTGAACTAGTTCAAGTATGGGCACATTCGAGTGCTTGAAAAAGAGCTTCAGTCCTAACTAATGCGTTCTAGGTTGGGCTATTGCCGATTATCGAGGATGTGTCGGGTACGGCCTAGAATTCCCTGGTCCACTTTTGTCGGCGATATTCTCTTCCAATCATTTTGAAATATCAATTGTCTTAGATGAGGTTAGGATGGCTTTGCAAAACAAATTGAACCCAGTTCAACCTGGGGAGGTCTTAGCGGAGGAATTGCAAGTAAGAGGTCTTTCTGTTACCGAGTTAGCGATCGCTCTGAATGTTTCAGTAAATCGTATTGAGTCCATAGTAAGCGAACGAAGAAACGTTGCTCCGGAAATAGCTTTCCCTCTTTCGAAATTTTTCAAAACTTCGCCCAAATTTTGGTTGAACTTACAACAAACCTGGAGTTTAAAGCAAGTCGAGGAGAGGTCGAGTCTCGAAAAGTGAAACTTTCTTCACGCTCGAATCTAGAACAAAATTTGTAAAGAACCGTCGCAAGCTACAACAGAGTTTTCGAGTTCCAACTCGAGATCAACTTCGAGATCTACCTACGAACAAATTCTCATAGTCGAGAAGTTACTCGATCGGGGGGAAGGACATGTTTTATGTCGTACACTACGCAATCGCTCGTACCGTATCCTATTAGGGTATCAGCATTTGATTCCTTGAAAACATCATGCGCGACGGCGAGAATCACTGCATCGTAAGTACCAAGTTTTGGGTGAGAGGTTAACTGAATGTCGTCCTCGATATTGCTCATGTACGCGTATGCAACGGGATCATAAACGTCTACAGTAGCTAATTCAGCTCGTAACAAGGAGACGAGTTCCACTGCCTTACTGTTCCGTGTGTCAGGACAATTTTCTTTAAAAGTAATCCCGCACACTAGTGCAGTACACGCTTTTGGTTCTTTGTCGCGCTCTGAGAGCATTTGGATTATCTTTTGCGAAATCCATGCCGGCATCGAGTTATTGATTTTTCGACCCGCGAGAATAACGTCTGGGTGAAACCCAATCTCCCGAGCTTTGTGGGTCAGATAGTAGGGATCGACACCGATGCAATGACCGCCGACAAGACCCGGTTGAAATTGCATGAAATTCCATTTTGTTCCCGCCGCTGCAAGCACTTCACCTGTGTCGATATCAAGGGCGTCGAATAGCTGTGCTAATTCATTGACAAAAGCAATATTCAGGTCGCGTTGTATATTTTCGATGACCTTTGCCGCTTCAGCAACACGTATCGAAGGGGCGCGGTAGGTGCCAGCTTGAACAAACGATTTGTAGAACGAATCAATGAAATCTCCGGCTTGTTCGTTAGACCCCGATGTAACTTTGGTTACATTTACCAGTCGATGTCCTTTATCCCCAGGATTTACTCGTTCGGGACTGTAACCGACCCAGTAGTCGATGTTTAAGGTCAATCCTGAAACGCGTTCAATAATCGGAACACAAAATTCTTCTGTTGCGCCGGGGAACACCGTAGATTCATACACGACGACATTTCCTCTTTTCAATACTTTACCGACAGACTCGCTAGCAGTGATCAGCATGGAGAGATCGGGCTCATTATTCGCATCGATTGGAGTGGGCACCGTGACGATGAAGATGTCACAGTCGTGGCCGTCCTCAAGTGAGTTGGTGTACTCTAATTGATCGTTAGTTATTTCGCCGGACTCGACTTCCCCAGTGTTGTCGACCCCTGTCTTTAACGTAGCAATTCGTTTTGACGATGTATCGAACCCAATGGTTGGATAGATCTTACTGCACGTAATTGCCATTGGAAGACCGACATACCCTAGGCCGATCACGCAAATCTTTAAGTCAGACGAAAGTTCGGGTGGGGTCATTAGGTAAAACGATTTCTACTTTGTAGTCGGAGTTGTAAGAGGTTCTGGCCAGTCTTCCTCTTCCGGAGGTTGAGAAGACCTAACCACTGTTGAATGATCCTTGTGTCCGCGCCTAATTTTTGCGACTTCAGGAGCAACAACGTGGGTACAGACTATGCCCAAAAACATCAATCCCGAACAAGACAGATACGCAGTCTGCAGTCCGATTTTTTCCGCTAAAAATCCTAAGGGGATCATACCAATCGGCATCAAACCAAAGCATGCCCAAGTTATCGCCATGATTCTGCTCCTCATTTTTGCTGAAACGATCAGTTGCAGAACGCTCATATTGAGTGAGGATAACCCAGCACTACTCGCCCCTACTAAAGCGAGCACAACAAGAGCAGCCCAATAGTTTGTGCTCAGTGCTAAGAGTGCCAAGAAGAACGCCCACAACAATGCCAAGAAGTACATTAACCTTCCTTTTTTGTCGATTTCACCATATCGTGCTATCGTCAGAGAACCCAACACAGCGCCTACACCTAACGCTACCAGCAGACCACTCAACGTTTCACTTTTACCATCGAATAGTTCACCATTAAACGCTGGCAGCAGAAACTGCGCGCTAAAACCAAACATCGTCGGGATCAATCCCATTAGAAGCAAGCCGACAACAATTCGAGAATTTCGTACATAGGCGACACCTTCCCAGAAATCTCGAGCCAAGGACTTTTTGTGTATTCGTGTGGGGTTGCCCTGGTAGTGAATTAGCGATGTACCAATAATTGAAGTACCGTACAAAGTGGCGATACACAAAAACAACAAACCGACACTAATCGCGGGTGAAAAGAATGGTAAGAAAACCGAAGACAATAGGAGTCCACCTAAAGCAATACCAACTACACGAGAGAGATTAAAAGTAGACCCCGAGAGCGATAAAGCATTTGTCAAGTGTCTTGGAGCGACAAGGTCGGGCATCACCGCGGTTCGTGTCGGCATGCTCAACGCCAAGATCGTACCGTTAAAGAATCCGA
Source organism: Gammaproteobacteria bacterium (assembly GCA_009840305.1). GTDB lineage: Bacteria > Pseudomonadota > Gammaproteobacteria > Pseudomonadales > Azotimanducaceae > Bin55. Next base: position 181,481 of record VXNY01000029.1, read on the forward strand.
AAACGATGAAATACCAAAAGTGTACATCTCCGATCAGAATCAGAGTACCAAATGTCAATGCCGACAGCATGCTCGCTATCGGAGCGAAAACCATGATCGTTTTCTTTCGCATGCGATCGGCGAGTGCACCCCCGAAGAACGAAAACACTGAAGATGGAATCCAAAATGAAAGCATCACCCAGGTGAGAGCAACTGACGAATCGGTTATGTCGTAAATTAACCATCCACGAGCATAGATTTGAATTTGGATTGCAAGCGAAGATGCAAGGCTAGCAAACCAAAGTAATCGAAAGTCTCGGTACGCCAAAGACTCAAACGTGCGAGCGACGGAGGTACCAACTTTGGCAAGTCGTTGTGAGAGGGATAGGGCGGAAGTCAATTGGAATCCTTGCAAGGATTTGATATTATGGTGATTCAAGAAACAGCGTTAGACTCTAGGATCTTAGAATTGTTCTTTAATTTAACGCATTTTTTACCAAGAATATGAACTCAGCTTCACCTCAAGACTACACGCCGGAGCAGGTGCTGGATTACTGGTTTGACGGCGCAGAACAGGATATTGAACAGCTTCATGCTCGAGGTAAGGTTTGGTACAGTATCTCGACCGAGAGAGACGAAGAAATCAAGAGAGAGTTTGGGGCATTGCTTCGCGAGATCGCGACTGGAAAACGTCAGGATTGGTCGGAAACAAGTTCTGGTGTACTTGCTTTAGTTTTAGTACTAGACCAGTTTGCACGCCAAATCTTTAGGAAAACACCTCAAGCATTCGCACATGATGAGCAGGCAATAGCGATCACATACTCTGGGATTAGCCGCGGATTGGATCAAGGGATGTCCGTACCGGGTAGATTGTTCTTTTACCACCCTTTTCAACACAGTGAGAAGCTCAAAGACCAAGAGTTTGGTGTTCAAATAGTCCGAAATCTACGAAGTCACTGCGACGAAAATTGGCATGAATACGTTGACGAAAGTTTGCGCTATTTTGAAGAACATTATGACATTGTCCGCCGCTTTGGTCGATTTCCTCATAGAAACGAAGTACTAAACCGTCCTTCGACTCCAGAAGAGCTCGAATTTTTGCGTACTGCATCGAGATATGGTCAGTAACAGTCATGGCGTACCAAGCATAAATTTTTTGTGAAAGTTGTACAAGTAATTCCACGGCTACACGGTGGTGGCGTGGAACGTGGGACGATAGAGATTGCCGGTTATCTCAAGCAGTTGGGACATGAGGCGATTGTGATATCAGAGGGTGGTCCCCTCGTGAAAGAACTGACCGCGCTCGGCGTTGTTCATGTTACGAAATCGGTGGGTTCGAAATCTTTACGAGCCGTTTTCGGGCTGTGGGAGTTACGGAACTATTTCAAGACCACACGTCCAGATATAGTGCATAGTCGCTCACGGTTGCCAGGTTGGCTGTGTTTCCTAGCCATAAAGTTGCTTCCTCAGGAAATTAGACCTCACTTTGTAACTTCTGTGCACGGACTACATTCGGTTTCAAGATATAGCGCGATCATCGCTAAAGGGGAACGAATTGAGGCGGTGTCAACTACTGCGAAGCGTTACCTCCTCGACAACTACAAAACGGTCGACCACGAGCGCATTCGATTAATCCATCGGGGTGTAGACCCAACGAAATTCAATTCGAGGGTTGAGCCTAGTTCGGAATGGTTGCAAGATTGGAATCGGTGGTGTCAAGAACATCAATCCAATGGTGCTCCTATCGTCTCATTAGTGGGAAGAATATCTCGGTTGAAAGGGCATCACGAATTTTTGGAAATTATTGAATTGTTGCATGAGAAGAGTATTCCCGCTGTCGGACTGATCGTTGGAGGTGTATCCAAAGAACACAACAAACTACATCAAGAACTTCAGAGAAAAGTTCAAGAATCTGAAACGCTGCGGTCTTCCGTGCATTTTCTTGGTCATCGATCTGATGTTCGGGAGTTAATGTCTGTGAGCGATATCGTTGTCTCGCTCTCGGCTACCCCCGAGGCATTTGGTCGTACCGTCCTCGAAGCACTGTCGTTAGGTGTAGCCGTCGTTGGTTACGACTATGGAGGTGTCGGAGAACTTCTAAGAACACTGTTTCCAGCCGGCGCGGTGCCAGTAGGCAATGTTCAAGTAGCGGCGGATCGAATCAAAGATCTTCTTTCTCGGAAACATCCTATTGAGTCTCATGAAATGACATTGCAGTCAATGCGGGACAAGACCATCGCGATGTACGAGGAACTGTTATGTTGACTTTGGTGTTTTGCTGTGCCATCGGCATCGTCACATTGCTCTACATAAATTTTCAATTTGCTTGGTGGCGGTCAACAATTCCGTACAAACATCCTCGCGTGCTGATGTATCACATGATCAGTCATCAAAAAAGAAAAGCGAAATACAACAAGCTTCGCGTTGACCCTATCGAGTTTGACCGCCAAGTAAATTGGCTGCAAGCGAATGGATGGGAATTTGTCTTTGTCTCAGAATTGGAAAACGAACCAGCACGGAAACAAGTAGCCATAACGTTTGATGATGGATATCGCGACAACTATTTAACGGCCGACCCAATCTTGAAGAAATACGGCGCGAAAGCTACTTTGTACTTAGTCACAGATCGACATGACCGAGATTGGTCTTCAAGTAAGAAAGAACATCATGATGATGGAGAACTCATGGCCGAGCCGAAATTGCTTGACGAAGATGTTGCCAAAATGGTAGGTTCACAGCGTTGGGAACTCGGAAGCCATACAGTGACTCACGCGAACTTGCTACGGTTAGACAATAACCAGTGTAATATCGAGATACAGCAATGTCGCACCGAACTAGAGGAGACATTCGGTACCCGCGCGACATCTTTTGCTTATCCGTTCGGATTATTTGAAGACCGCCACGTGGAGTTGGTGAAAACGTTAGGTTTTCAATTCGCGGTTACTACAGAGCAAGGAATCAGTTTAGACTTAGATGCCGAGCGATTGAAACTGAAACGCGTGAAGGTGAGCGGTCGCGATGGGCTCGCCAGCTTTCGACTTCGAATGCGTACAGGGAAGTGTCGTTTTAGAGACTAGTGAGAGCGCACTCTTAGTCGAGCGTTACGAATCTTCTGGGTCTTCTGTCGTGTCTACTTCCGCTTCTACGTCTAAATCTATGTCTACGTCTGGATCTATTTCGGTTTCCACTTCTATTTCTTCTTCGTCTGTCGCTGGCGGACGGCTATATACTCGGACGTAGGTTTGTGAGACCCCATTTTTCGGTCTTATTCTCACTTTAGCAACGAGATTGCCGTCTTTGTCGACCCTAATGTCATGCTTGACTGAGCGGCTCGTTGAACTATACGACTCCGTTAGGATATTACGTCGAAAACGGGTTATTCGACCGTGTATGTTGCCGATCAAGAACTCTCGAGTTACTCCACTTGCACACGAGGCTTTGACGGCTTCTTCGTCTACTTCAAACGAAATTTCTTCACACTCTAAGACTTCGGGAAACTTTAATGTAGAATTTGGTCCGGACGGTCCACTGTTGCCGGGCGATGGAATCCCTAAAACGGTCGGACCGCTGCCGAGAGCGGGGTTTGTCGAGCTTGATCTACGTACTTTATTCTGAAGAGTCTCTGTTGCTTCCTCGTTGACTATCCAAGTGCCCGTAATACTCTTGTCCGAATTTGCAAACGTCGTTGTGGCGAAAGACAATCCTAACAAGGTACTCAAACAAAGAAATGTCGTTAGCAGTGTTTTTCTCATTTCGTTAGACAACATAAGGTTTCACAAGTACAAATGATATTCCATTTGGGTCAAATTGTTAAACATGTTCGGTTCGGTTATCGCGGGGTAGTTTACCATTGCGACGCAGAATTTTCGTTGACTGACGAATGGTACGACGAAATGGCAAAGTCGAAGCCACCAAAAGACAAACCTTGGTACGGAGTTCTAGTCCACGGAAGTAAAAGTGCGACATACGTCGCTCAGCGGCACCTTGTGCTCAGCCAGAACAAGAGCAAGATTGATCATCCGGACATCGTTTATTACTTTGACGAATTTGACGGTTTTGAATATCGCCCTCGTCAACTGAACTAGCTGAGAGCTAGTACCGTCCGGCGACTATAGCCCCGCTGCTATGAGGTCTTGTAACCGGATGATTCCAATGGGTTTCTCCCCTTGAAGTACCACCAACGAAGTGATCCTGTCCACTTGCATTTGTTGAAGACAATCAATCGCTTTTGTTTCCGGTGTGGTAGTACCATGTGTTACTTGAGGTAAATCTACACCGCGTCGACTAAGTTGAAAACATTCTTGTGCGTTGAGTTTGGTTACGTCCTCGTTTCGTTCCAGTAGTCGTCGAATGTCTCCATCAGTAATCATTCCGAAGAAATTTGAGTCAGTATTCACGAGGATTACAGCACCGAGACCTTTAGAGGAAATTTCGTAAAGAATCTCTGAAAAACTGGCGTGAATGGATTGCAGGGGTAAGGCATCGCCGGACACCATGAAATCTTGAACATGCAGAAGTAACCGTTTCCCTAACGTTCCGTGTGGATGAAATTGGGCAAAGTGTTCCGCGGTTAGTCCCCGTCGCTGTTGAACACAAATCGCTAGTACGTCGCACAAGCTCAGCGTGGTTAGGGTACTGGTGGTTGGTGCTAAGTCCCATTCGTCAATCTCGGGTAGCTTAGGGATGTGAAGTGCAATATCACCAAACGACTCGAGATTGGAATTGGGTTCCGTGAGCGTTATCACGGGCCCGTGCGCGACCGATTTAAACTGCCTTGCGAACTCAATCGTCTCAGCGTTGCCACCACCTTTAGAGATCGCTAGTAATGCTGCGTCTGGTTCGATAACGCCGGAGTCTCCGTGGAGTGCTTCTACTGGGTGAACAAAGACCGCTCGCGTACCAGTGCTAGAAAAGGTCGCTGCAGCTTTTTGTCCAATGAGACCACTTTTGCCCAATCCTGTGAGGACTAATAGGGCATCAAGTTGCACAAGAACGTCCACGGCGCGTTGAAAGTTTGCATCCAATAACTCTGCGGTTTCTTGGATCGCTTGAGTGTAATGCGCTAACTTTGCTCGTGCGCGGTTGATGTCGTCAGTCACGGAGTTTAGAATTTGTTGTAAAGTTAGTTGCTGAAGACACAAACTTCATGAAACCGTTTCGGAAACCGAAACCGTAAATCGAGAGGATGACGATGGCGCAAGAAGCTGATGGACAAACCATGTCCGTGGTACCATTACTATGGGTAAAAAACATCGAAAGATCAATTCGATTCTATGAAAAAATTGGATTCAAAATTTCGGAAACCTGGAAACCCCTGGCAAGAACTCAGTGGTGTCGTGTCGAACTTCACGGAGCAGCGTTAATGTTACAGCAATCCGACGATTTAGAATCTCAATACCCAATTGGCCAAGACAATGGGATTCAGTTGTACTTCATCACTGACGATGTCGATGTTATATATCACCAAATGCGAGCCCGTGGAATTGAAGTGTCTGCACCCAAGATAGAATTTTATGGGATGAAGCAAGTATTCTTGACAGACCCGGATGGTCGAACTCTGTGTTTTGAATCGTTACAACCCGAGTGAAAGTCTCAATGTCTCGGAAGCGAACCAATTACTCTGGATGTTCGATTGTTTCAGCAAAAATGATCCGATGACCCTCTGGGTCCACTAGTTCAAACTCTCGATTTCCGTAGAAGCGATTTTCGACAGTACCAACGGGGTACTCTTTCGCGACAATTTCCTCGCGTAACTCCGACAGTGTATTTACGTCAACATAAAGAACGACTTGGTTAAGTACCGATTCATCATCGGCTGGAGCGGGAATGTAGGATGGACTCGCAAGCATGAGTTCAAAGTTATCTCGAGCTATAGCGGCCCAACCGCTTAAGCCTACGTCATCCATTCGGTCGACAATTCGAAAGTTCAGAGTTTCAACATAAAACCGAATCATCGCTTGCACGTCGCGACAAATCAAAATTGGTCTGAGTCGCGCAAATTTGACACTCATTGCTGTGTTGTGCCGCCGCCTGAATTCGAATTCATTTCTCTACTCACTCAGAAATCGTTGAATTCTAAACTTAAGCCTCCCATTTGACCGTAAATGTCGCGTAAACCAAATCATTCCCAAAAAGCCCTTATGTATTTGTTCTTGAGATTTGACCTTCGTTGATCCCCATTACTTTTGTAAGAAGTAACAAAGAGGGGAACTAGAATGAAGTATCGTCTTAAGGTGCAACTATTGAATGGGGAGGAGTTGGTTGTTGGGTGGGCACCGCTTGGAACAGGAGTTGTCTCACGGTTGTCTGAGTATTTCCCGCTCTCACTAAACAAGATCAGTTCTTCGTGGTTTCACTCGCTAAAATTTGTTGAGTTCTTACTCAACATTTCGTTCGCCCTTATATCCAACAGCGTAGGTGGTTCAAATGCACGATCTTCTCAGAGTCTTTATTGATCCCGGAACAGTTTTTAGTTCTATGAAGGATGACATAAAAGGCGTTCAGCCACTATTAGTATTGTTGTTGTGCGTTGTAGTATTTACCGGTGCTCAGCCATTGTTTATTTCAGATCAAGCTCTTATAGAACAAACTGAGGAAACAGTAGACTCTGGACTAGGTATGTTCAATCGAATCGGCAAAGCTTTGCTCGGCGAGGAAGCCATGGAAGAAATTAAACGTGAGGTTTCCGCAGCGGCTGAGGCTGAGGGTACGACCGTTGACGAATTGAAGGAACAAGCGATTGCGGATCAAACCTCTCCAGAACAATTGCAAATCATACGTATTACTTCCGCGATATTCTCACCCGTCGGTGCTTTAATTTGGCTCGGTCTTGGCGTGCTTATTCTCGCGACTTATTTCAACTTTGCTGGAACGTCGGGAGAAACTCGCCGACCATGGGCTGACTGGTTCGCATTTACATTGTGGTCGATGATGCCGGTGTTGGTACACTACCTACTGTATTTGGTAGTCACGATCGTTACAGGAGAAATATCTCCCCGAAGCTACCTTGCACCATTAGCTTGGCTACCAGGTTTACAGGAGAATGCCTTCGCAGTGAATCTGACAATTGGTATGATTTGGGCAATCTGGATTCAAACTGTAGGTCTGCATCGATGGCTCGACCGATCAATTCCGGTCTGTTTGTCGATCGCGCTGGTTCCTTGGGTAATTCAATGGCTGATAGCCTCGGGTATCGCAGAGTTAACAAAGGCCATAGGAAATTGAAACTGGATGATACGCTCTTCCCGACCGTTCGAGCTGACGACCGGTTGAGTGGTAGGATTGGTAGCAATTATTTGAATGTAAATCCACTTGCTAGTGGAAAGAACTAGTGTTGTGAGAAACATTTCTTGTCAAGTAAGTTTTTTTATAGTTGTAAAACGATGGTTCTTCTCCTAAGGAGCTCTAACTAGTGATCAATTTACTCAAAGTCTTTGTCTCTCCCGGAGAGGTCTTTGAGTCCATGCGAGAGTACATCCCTTCGATTCCCCCGTTAGTGACCCTATTACTTTGCCTTTGTATATTCCCAGCATTGGCAGCATGGTACCTTTCGGATGAAGAGTATTTACGTACGATTGAAGCATCCTTTGATAGTTCAAGTGAGATTTCAAACCAATTTGCCGTGTCGTTCGAACGGACACTGCTACGAGGAGACCGTTCTGACGAGGAAATTGAAGCTAGTCTGGAGCGTCTGCGAGAAATGAACGCGGAGCAGCGGAAGAGTCTCACGTCGGAAGATGGAATCCAGTCAGCGAGAAGATTTCAGACCGTCTTTGGTCCGCTTCTTGCAATATTTGTTTATGGTTTGGTCGTGTTACTCGAAGCGACTTACTTCCTCATCGCTGGCAACATGATGCAGAGTTCAAAACAATGGAGCGATTGGATCGGATTTACGCTTTGGTCGATGATGCCAGTGGTACTGTACTTATTGCTTTCAACCCTTCCAACGCTTTGGTCTGGCGCATTAGATCCTTACAGTTGGCAAGCACCGATATCTTGGATTCCAGGCCTTGAAACGAACGTATTTGCGTTAACACTTACGATTCCTACTCTATGGGTCGTATGGATCAGAGTAGTTGGGATGCATAGATGGATCGAAAAGCCAATACCCATTTGTTTCGTAGTCGTACTTATACCTACATTTATTGCCTGGTTAATCAGTGCAGGGTCATTACAACTTGCAAACCCGTACACCATGTAGTCGATCTCGCAGTGCATGGACTAATTAATTGGTTGTTACGCAACCGGCATGCGTCTCAATTCATCTGTGCGGATTTAAACGCCAGCGACTCAGAGGTTCAGCTCGTAGCCAAGTGAACAAAGCAATTACAATACGAGTAGTTGAGCCCTTGGGACCTATGTGGATGAAAACAGTCATGACTTGGATTGTTAACACTGGACTGTTGCTAGTGTTAACGGGCTGTGCCAGTATAACCTACGAAGCCCCAAAGTCGTTTGATCTCACAGGACGTTGGAATCTAGTAGTCGATGCGAGTGACCCGGCTCCGGATGTCGACAAGATTTGGGATACCGAACAACAAGCTTCTGTCGAAGGAAGACGAAGTGACCCAGCTGCCTCTGCAATTTTCATCGAGCAAGATTTCCCGGTCGTGAAATCGAGTTTCATTGAAATCGCCCAGGACGAAAATTTCATAGGCTTGCAGTACGAAGACACACCTTATGTAGATTTGAAATGGGGTATTCAAGTACGGGACGGGTGGTATTTGGAGGTTGGCTGGATAGGTCAAGCGCTGATCATCAGCAAAACGAGAGAGGCGATTCAAGGTGTTGAGAAACTCTCGCTGACCGAATCAGGTGATCGCCTCGAAATCAAAGTAGAGGTTACCGCTAATCGCGAAAAATTTTCACTAAAGCGTGTTTACGACAAAGAGAAGTAACCTAACCGAAAAGATAGTACGAGTCGGTTCGCTGGATCCAGATCCGCGGTACGGATTTCTCACCCAATATTGAATATGCCACCGCAAATCGTCGAAAAAATAATTTTTGGCGACTATGTACTGACTATGGACGACGCGCGTCCAATTGTTTCGGAGGGTGCCCTCGCGGTTGACCAAGGAAAAATCGTGGCAGTCGGGAATGCTCGCGACATCCGTAGGAAATTTACATCAAACACAGAGTACTCGGGAAAAGACAACGTTGTTCTTCCGGGTCTCGTAAACGGGCACACGCATGCGGCGATGACCTTGCTGCGAGGATACTCCGATGACATTCCACTAGTGGAGTGGCTCAACGAACACATTAATCCGATCGAAGCTGCTGTTGTGAGTGAAGAATTCGTCGAGGTGGGCACGCAGCTAGCATGCTGGGAAATGATCAGAGGGGGTACGACAACGTTTGTCGACATGTATTTTTTTCATGAAGTGGCCGCGTCCGTAGTAGACGAAATCGGAATTCGCGCTCTCATTTCTGCTTCTATCGTAGATCAACCCAGAAATGATGCGGTAGACATCGACGATCAGTGGATGCAAGCCAAAGAGTTTATTCACAACTGGTCCTCTAAAAGCCGGTGCTCTACGGTTAGACCGATTTTGGGCGGTCATGCGATTTACACGCTTCAACAAGAACACTTGATACAGTTAAGGGAACTTGCAATAAAGTACGAACTACCCGTGCACATTCACCTAGCTGAGTCGCAATTTGAAACAAGCTATTCGCAGACAACATACGGAAACACACCTATTAACTTTCTGGAAAGTATTGATTTTTTTGAACCGCATGTCATCGCAGCTCATGTGATTTGGTCGACAGCGGAAGAGATTGAAATTCTGGCACAACGCAAAGTTGGCGTAATACACAATCCAACGTCAAACACAAAAATCGCATCTGGGATCTCACCAATCGCCAAATATCTGGACGCGGGAGTCATCGTTGGTTTAGGCACCGACGGCGCAGCTACAAACAACGATCTTGACATGTGGGAGGAAATGCGTCTCGCTGCGTACTTACAAAAAGTTACGAATATGGATCCAACGGTCTTACCCGCGAAGGTTGTTCTTGAAATGGCAACAAAAAAAGGAGCAGAAGCGATCGGGCTAGAAAGCGAGATTGGCACATTGCGTGAGGGGATGCGAGCTGATGTCATTCAAGTGGGTTTGAAAAATGTACATCAGTTGCCTATGTATGACTTACAGTCGCATCTTGTATATGCGACTCATGCGAGCGATGTGAATGGAGTGTTCGTTGACGGCCAATGCCTATACAACAACGGAAAGTTTCCGACCCTTGATACCGAAAGAGTACATACGCAGGTATTACAGCTAGCGGAATCGATCCGATACAACAAGCAAAGTCTTATTTAATTACTTTCTTCATCGATTCGCGGAGCGCGAAATTCCCCGGCTTGATGAAATACTACCCCCGTGACCTTGCCGTCCTCATCTTTTTCAAATTCAATCTCTGCATCTGCCACTTTGAAGAAAAATCGGGTAGGGGACAAGGGAAATACCCGAACCTCTGCTTGCCCCGTTACGTGAACGAAAAGACGATCTTTAACTCGCTTTACTGTTGCAACTTGATTGAGCGGTAGTTGATATTTCCCCACATAATCCGTCAAGAGTTCAGAGTCAATTGACACTTCTTCTCGAGTTGCGATTCCGTAGCTGTCGTCGACTCGTTTGGCATCGATAGATCCTCCAGGTTGTGACCACATCAGAGTTGTAGCCACTCCTTCCTCACCGATTTCAAATGTGGCGGAATAATTCAGTGCCTCAAGCTTGAATTGGTGGTCTTTGACGTGCTCAAGCACCAAAGGCGGCTGCCCAGTCACCTGCATCTGAAGTCTTCCATAACTATCCGATAAGGTCATGTATCGATTTGCTCCAAGGGAGTACACTCCGGAATATGGAGAGAGATCCATCAATTCGGAAGGCTCAATGTCTCTGTACAAAGAAGAACCTAGTTTTGCGATGGCATCGGACTCGGTCGAAGCGGCGAGGATCACCCAACCCCGTTTAGCTGTAGGATCTAACGCTAAGAAACTCGCATATCCACCAGTCTGACCATTGTGTAGGTACACCGTCGTATCGTTCCGACTGGTTTCAGTGATCCATCCCAAAGCATGGCTTGATTCGTTCTGTAATTCTCGAATCGAGCGGATAGCACGGTGAATCGCATCATCAACCTCGCGGAAGTTTGCTAAGATGAATTTGTTTAGATCCTGCGCCGTCGAGCGGATTACACCTGCACCAGCATGGATGTTGAAATTCCACACGCCCATGTTTGCTGTGTAGCTGTAGCCGGCAGCAAGTTCCGTGTCGTCATCGATTGAATCAAACGCCGAGGAATTGTTCATTTCAAGAGGTTTGAAGACTCTTTGGTACATCGCTTCCGCATAGCTAACTTCAAGAGTTTTTGCGGCTATATAACCCAGTAACGCGAATCCCAAATTGGAGTAGCCATACTCGTTTTTCAGTTCCGGTGGGTCGAAAGACTCGAAGAATGCGACTAGATTCTGCTCGCCATAGGTCGCGTAGGGATCCATCGCAGGAGCGGGAACTGCAGTTTCCGCGAAATTGTTAGGGAGTCGTGGCAATCCCGATCGATGTGTAGCAAGTTCTCGCAAAGTCACAGTTGCTACCGCTTCGTTGGCAAATTCAACATCCGGCAGACACTCACTAATTGTTTTGTCCCAGTGAAGCAACTCATCGTCGACCAAAGTTTGTACTAACAGCGCGGTAAACACTTTTGTTATTGATCCAATTTCGAAGACCGTGGTGTTTTCGTTCGGAGGCTCGCGTCTACTATCCGAAATTTCCCCTAATTTCATAATTCCAATTGAATCAGATTCATCAATGGATATCACAACCGCGGCTCGTACTCTGTGGTCGTTGATTAGCTGTAGAAGCTCATTCTTCACGTCGATTTCTTCGTTAGTCGGCGATGCGGTAGTGAAAAGGAATGAAGGCAAGGTGAGGACTATGAAACTAAGAAAAAACTTGATTGTTGAATTCATTGACTCCTCTATTGACGATCGCGAAAAGGCTTAGAACAGCGTGCCTTTGTGTTGTGAGAGAAATACATCGCAGCTGAAGAGTGTGTCGAGCGTCTTCAATCAATGCATACAGCTCAGTATATTGAATCGGGTCTCTAAGCCCGATTAACATATGCATTTTGCAATAGAAACGAGACCACACAATTGATAGACCTTTATTATTGGCCGACTCCTAATGGCTGGAAGATTTCGATAATGCTCGAAGAGTGTACTACGCCTTATAAGCTAATTCCTGTCGATATTGGAGCTGGAGATCAATTTAAGCCAGAATTTTTGAAGATTAGTCCCAATAATCGGATGCCTGCCATTGTCGATCATAGTCCAGTTGACGGCGGGTCACCGTTGTCCGTATTCGAATCTGGAGCAATATTGGAATACCTTGCCACGAAAGAGCAAAAGTTCATACCTCCAGATCCAAGAGGTCGAGTACTAGTCCTGCAATGGGTTCACTGGCAGATGGCAAATCTGGGTCCCATGATGGGAAATGCGAATCACTTTGTCAGTTATGCGCCAAAAATTGAACCAGACCTAAGTCTGTTGGAATACGGCAAGAAGCGATTTCTCGGGGAAGTCGATCGATTGTGCGGTGTTTTAAACAGACAACTCTCCTCCAGTACCTATGTTGCGATGAACGAGCTAACAATAGCCGATATCGCGATCTGGTCTTGGGCGCATCTGTCGGCACGAATCTTAGGTGAAGATGCCTGGAAAACATTTCCACACGTTAAGGAGTGGACTGATAGATTGGGTGAGCGACGGGGTTTTCAAAGAGGTCGACAATTAGGAGAGGAACTCGCGAAAAAAGATCTCACACCAGAGGAAGAACAACGCCGACGAGAGCTCTTGTTTAACCAGTCGAGTGAATCACTGCCAGAGAATCAATAACACCAGTAACAAAACCAACCGACAGACTTTCAAACATGTCAGAAATTGCACGTGGAAGTGGACGACCAAAGTCACTCAAACCAGCATGATTTTGAACCTATAATTTTGTCTCATTTTTACTCAAGCCCAAGGAAAGACTGTTGAATAAACCACTTACTCTCTATACCAATCCTATGTCTCGCGGTCGGATTGTCCGTTGGATGCTAGAAGAATTAAATGCCACCTATGACACCGTTATTGTGCAATACGGACCGGAAATGAAGGGTCCAGAGTATTTAGCGATTAATCCAATGGGGAAGGTTCCTGCGATCAAACATGGAGACATAGTTGTCACCGAGTGTGCAGCAATTTGTGCATACCTCGCGGATGCGTTTCCAGAAGCCGGACTTGCACCTGATCTAAACGATCGTGGAAGCTACTATCGCTGGTTGTTCTTTGCGGCGGGTCCTGTGGAACACGCTGTTACGAACAAGACTTTGAACGTGGAACTCACCGATCGGCAACAAGGTATGGTTGGATACGGAAGTTTGTCTCGAGTACAAAACGCGTTAGAGCATGCATTACAACAGTCATCTTTTGTTGCCGGCGACAAGTTCACCGCGGCAGATGTTTATGTTGGCTCACACGTGTATTGGGCATTGAAATATGCAAGACTTGAATCAAAACCGGTGTTCACTGATTACGTAGACAGATTGGGAGCAAGGAAGGCGAATCGTCGCGCTGAAGAATTGGATGGTCCTACTGATATGTGACTCGTCGGTTAAGTACGAACGCACACATCGTAAATAGTCTCCCTTTGGGACATACCACTCATATCGAAGAGCCAGCCAAAGGCTGACTTGAAAACACAACTGTTCGTGAGGAAATAGTTGACTGAAGAAAACACAACGTCGCACGCGTTTTTCTTTACTATCATTTTCATGACGTCAGTCGTCATTTTGACAATTGTCGGCTACTTTCTTTTTCTACCTAAGACTGCACCCAAACTCATAACTGTCGCGGTCTTACCCTTCGACGGACCAGAGGAATTTCCCGAACATCTAACCCGAGCACTTCCTCGACATCTTACCGAAATCATTGCTGAGAGTCGAGAAGTATTCGTCGTGGACTACGATGCTGCTGAAGAAGCAGTCGCTTTGAAAGAAAAGTCAAGGGGTTTTAGAAACGAACTCGGTACCACGCATATTGTCGACGGTACTTTCGAAGTTTCGGACGCATCGGCCGATTCGTGGGTATTGAAAATGAGGTTAATTGACGTTGGCAAAGATGTGTGGAAATTGAAGTGGTCGAATGAATTCTCGTATCCGGAGCTTTCGTTGCTAGAAATTCGCGACGCCATCGCGATTGAAGTAGCGGATGGCTTGTACGACAATAGCATCCCAGAATCCGATTCGACGAATATAAGCGCTACAGGTTTTGAACAGTTTCTTCATGCAAGTCTTTTGTTCCATTCCGGCGATCGTGAAGGAGCATTGACAATCGTCCAAGATCTACCTACGGAACAACAAACCGCTTATAGTACGTTCCTCTTGTCGGAATTATTACCCCAGTCTCAAGAGCTCTATGTAGAACAGACTCTCTCGTTACTGTCGAGTTACTACCCAGCCAAGGTAGTGCAAACGAAATCGCGCTTCAAAGAAAAAAAGAACCTGGTAAACTTTTTGAGTCATATGACTGATTTGGCGGGGCAATATCCAAATTCCGATGCAGTACCGGCGTTAGCATTACTCTATTCTGATTTGGGTTGGTTCAACGAAGCTGAAAACGTTCTTTTGCGATGGTCGCAAATTCGTCCTCGATCTAGCGATCCCGCATTGGCTATCGCATTTAATAGATTTCGTAAGAACGATCTGAAGGGTGTGGAACACGCGCTGGAAATTGCGAGTCTTAGAGAGACTAGTAATGAAAGGGTGGATCGCTATCGTGCTTTATTCGAGTGGAAGGTCAAGGAAAACGAATTGAACACAGACGGGTCGGACTACCTGACATGGGTCGCCCGATACGAAAGTGGGGAGTTTTCGAAGACTGATCCAGCATGGACAATCTTCATCAATAGTCTGTCGTGCTATGATCAGGTAGAGATAAGTCTATACCTTAATAATCAAGATTATATATTTGATGACATTGACTGTATTGATTTAAGGATTTGGTTACAACCGCCGCCGTGGTGGACTAACGACGATCCCAATTGGACGGCATTTCGAGAAGATCCGAGATACGACGCTTGGATGGAAGACAAAGGTATTCGATCGGATGTATTGGAGTCTATCGCGCCAATTCCCGCAAGCGAACTTTTCGCACCCAGGAGGCAGGTACTAAAGTCTAACGATCCTCAATCTGATCAATAGCATTCTTTCCACTTAATTCAGTTTTAACTTGTCAACTCCGACCCATCGATCAAAGACTACGTATAAGATTAGAACGCTCACCAGTACGATTACCGAAATTGCCGCAGCTAAGCCCCAGTTGTTCGTGTCGATATGGTAAGCGATCATATTGGAAATCAACTGCCCGTCAGTGCCACCCACAATTGCAGGTGTGATGAAGAAGCCAATAGAGAGAATGAAGACCAGAAGGCACCCTGACGCGACTCCCGGCAAAGATTGCGGCCAATACACACGTACGAAAGCTTGCACAGGATTTGCGCCTAGGGAAGCCGCCGCGCGCATATAAGTCGGAGGAATCGAACTAAGAACCGCATAGGTCGGTAAGACTACGAATGGCAACAAGTTCTGGGTCATGGCAATCAACGTACCTGTCATGTTGTAGATTAACGAAAGCCGACCTTCATCTGGAATGATGCGTAGCCATACCAAGAAGTCGTTTATCACGCCTTGCGATTGCAACAGCACGATCCACGATGTAGCTCGAGCTAACAGCGATGTCCAAAATGGTACTAACACGCAAAGCAGCAAGATCTTTGATAGAGTCGGCGGCGTATGCGCAATAGCGTATGCGATCGGATACCCTATCACCAAACAGAGTAGCGTGACGACAGTTGCGACGTACAGCGTTCGAACGTATAAAGTGTTGTACACGCGTCGCTGTTCATCGACAGAAACAATCGAACCATCATCAGCTCGAGTAAGATCAATGGCGTGAAGATAGTTTTTGGCTGAGTATCGTTGTCCAGCTGTTTTGATTCCTTGCCAAAGATCGAGCTCACTCCAGCGGTCATCGATTTCGACCATGGTTGTAATCATGTTGTCAGTTTCAACATCTTTTACCCGACGTGCGGTTTTGCCCCACACACTTCGCGTTCCCGACACCACGCGATTGACTCGAATTCCAATCTTTCCAATCGTACGGTTTTCCTGTAAAACGACGATTTCTTCTGCTATGGTGCGAAAGACTTCTTCAGTAGGTAGCTCCACTCCGTTCCAGTCATTCAATAGTCGCATCGTATTGGGTAATGCGTCTGCTACTTCGGCATCGTACACACTCTCTTTTAACATATTTCCAAGCGGCATCAGAAACGTTATTGCAATAAAAGCGACTAGGGGCAGTGCTAGACTGATCGGCCTTATTCTGCTTTTGATGCCTTGTTTCGCTGCCATATTAATTCGCAGAGAGCTTGTGCTTTTCACCAATACTTTTCAGCAATTCCACTGTAATCAGTACGAGAATCACAAAGAGAATAAGAAGTGTCGCCACGGCTAAGATAGTGGGGCTAATTTCCTCGCGAATGCCAGACCACATTTCCCTTGGAATTGTCCGTTGTTTAAGTCCGGCCATGAAGAGAACAATCACGACCTCGTCAAATGAGTTGATAAAAGCGAATAACGCACCAGTGATAACTCCACGCGAAATGATCGGTAATTGCACACGTCTAAACGCCGTCCAAGGATTCGCTCCAAGACTCGCCGCCGCGCGTAAGAGTGTGTAATCGAAATTCGCGAGTGTTGCGGAAACTGTGATCACTACATATGGTGCTCCAATCATTGCATGCGCGAGGATGATTCCCAAATACGTTTGACCGAGCCCAATGTCAGTGTAGAAGAAATACACTCCAACAGCTACAACGATTATGGGAGTAACTATTGGGGAGATGATGAGTGCCCCAACAAGCTTTCGAAAGGGTAGACGGGGGTCATTCAATCCCAGTGCGGCTAACGTACCCAAAATTGTGGCGATGATGGTTGCAAAAATACCGATGAAAAAGCTGTTTTGAATCGCACGCAACCATTCCTCACTTTCAAATATATTGCGGTACCAACGCAATGAATAAGCTTCACTATCAAGACGAAGCATTCCTTCCGTGAACGTAAAGTAGGGTTCAGCGTTAAAACTGAGCGGGATGACGACGATCAACGGCGCGACAAGAAAGATAAATCCCAAAACGACAAAGAGAGTAAGGACTCCTTTGCCGATATTCCACAGCGCGCGTTCCACGAGTTAGCCTGCTCGCCTAGTGAGTCGAACTCTGCAAGCGGTCGGGTACGATCTAGTTAACGATTCAACCACGCGTTGAAGCGGAAAACGAGGTCGTCTCTATGCTCTGCCCACCATTCCGCGTCATTGACAAGAAAATTCTTTGAGTTTTCTGGGTCGGTTGGCATGTGTGGTTTCATGTCAATATCGGTGTCGACGTGCTTGCCAACCAATTCCCATGCCGAATGTCTTAACGGACCGTAAGAAATCCGATTTGAAACTTCAGCCATCGACGAACTTCGAGCCGCATATTGAAGGAATTTCTTTGCGTTTTCTAAATTCGGCGCGCCAGCAACAATCACCCACTGTCCGAAGTCGCGTACATGCGAATCCCAGACGATGACAAAGGGTTGTTTCTCTAAGTTGATTGCGTTAAATATCCGTCCGTTGTACGCGGTGGTCATGGCGACCTCTTTATCTGCTAGCAGCTGTGGAGGTTGTGCCCCAGCTTGCCAAAACAGGATGGAGTCCTTGATAGTATCTAGTTTTTTAAATGCTCGATCAATACCTTCGTCGGTCGACAAGAGATCGTAGATCTCCGCAGGAGGTACGCCATCTGCCATCAGCGCGAACTCTAGATTGACTTCTGGTGTGCGACGCATGCCGCGTTTACCGGGATACTTTTCTATGTCAAAAAAGTCACTCATGGTTGACGGTGGGTCGTTCTCGTATGCCGAAGAGTTGTATGCGATGACGGTAGCCCATACGATGTTTCCGAGACCGCAGTCAGAGTTTGCACCCTCAAAAAAATCTTCCTCTGCTGGTGTCCCATCGGGAGCGTCCGGTAACTCAAGATCGTCTAGGTACTCCAGGAGCCCCTCATCACAACCGATGAGGTCGTCTTGTGACTCGACATCGACCACATCCCAGTGAACGTTTCCGGTCTCGACTTGAGCGCGTATTTGTGCCAAACCGCCGTTATAGTCTTCAACATTCACTTTGATTCCAGTCTCTTCTTCGAAGGGTTTAAAGATCCCGTCGATACTTGCCTTCGCGTAAGAACCGCCCCAAGACACAATCGTAAGCTCTCCGGCAGCGTTTAAGTTGAACGCGAATAGGAAGGCAAAACTAACGAATATATTTCTTTTCATCGTGTTGAATCTCCTTTTTGTTCTCAATTGTTATTTCAGGTTCTCGTGCTATCGCGCGGCAATCGAGTGCTGCCCAGCCGATTCGAATTTCGTCCCCCGGTAGCACGCCGCCGTGCCCAACGATGTTGGGAATCTTGATAATAAAATCACGTACTCCACACGTTGTTACATTCAAACGTAAATGGTCTCCCATAAACACGACATCATTAACACTGGCTGGGAAGTCGTTGGAGTACATGTCCTTCTCGGGTCGAATACTGATTCGTTCCGGACGAATCGTTAGCCACACTTCGTCGCCAGGATTGTGATGAGTTACCGCGAGGGCTTGAACTCGATTGTCTCCATCTAAATCGACATGACAGATTTCGTTGTCTTCGATTTCTTTGACTACACCGTAAAGAACGTTGTTGTCTCCAATGAAAGATGAAACAAAGACGCGTCCAGGTTCCTCATACAGCGTCTCAGGGCTCGCAATCTGTTGCACAAGCCCATCTTGAAAAACGGCAACTCGGTCTGACAACACCATAGCTTCCTGTTGGTCATGAGTAACGTAGATCATCGTAACTTCGAGTTGTTGGTGCAAACGCCGAATCTCGTATTGCATTTCCTCTCTAAGCCGCCGGTCGAGAGCCCCTAGTGGTTCATCCATTAACACGATGCTGGGTTCATACACCAAGGCTCGAGCTATAGCCACGCGCTGCTGTTGGCCACCCGACAATTGTGCTGGTTTCCGATTTTCAAACCCACCTAATTGAACTAACTCGAGAACCCGTTGAACTTGTTGCTCTCGTTGCGACTTGTTCACTCCGCGTACTTCCAACGGAAATTCAAGATTCTTGCCGACGCTCATATGCGGAAACAAGGCGTAATTTTGAAAAACCATTCCAATGTTCCGTTTGTGCGGTAGGATATCCTGAATAGGTTGCCCAAAAATCTTGATCGAACCGGAGCTGATCGGTTCGAAGCCCGCCAAGAGCATTAAACAGGTCGTCTTTCCTGATCCGGACGGACCTAGGAGTGTAAGAAATTCGTTTTCCTCAATCTTTAGATTGAGATCACAAACGACGTGTGTTTTATTATCGTAACTCTTATAGACGTGTTCAAACTCGATGTGAGGGTGCGAACCCGATTCAGAGATTTGAACTACTTCGTCAGTTTGCAAGACTATTTCGAGAAGCTAGAGTTGAGTCTTTGACTATTTAAAAACTTTCCGAATCCAACGAGATTTGCTCGCGGTTTCTTCAACAGGGCGTTTCTCCTTAGCCCAACCAACGAAACCAGGTTCCAGATGTGCTACATCGGAAAAGCCCATTTCGTGCATAGCTTTGACAGCTAACGCTGACCGAGCACCTCCAGCGCAGTAAAGTACGATACGTTTATCTTCCTTGAAATATTTTCTGTGATAGGGGCTAGAAGGATCGGCCCAGAATTCCAACATACCTCGCGGCGCATGGACCGAGTCTGGTATTGCACCGGAATCGACACGTTCCTGCATTTCGCGAATATCGACGAGCAAAGGCTTACTGTCATTACCCATTTCTTGGGCGAGTTCCTCGCAGCTCAAGTTTTGAATGTCCTGCTTGATTTCCTTTATCGTATCAAAGATTGGCTTGATTGACATATCTCACTCTGTTAATTTTGTGTTTAGTGGGTAAGAATAGACGTGTTAGTCAGGACTACACATCTGCCCCTTATAAAGAATCAATTTTATTGTATGAGCGGGAGCGAGTTGCCATGCTCCTTGAATCGTTGAATCAGGTTGCTTGAATGATCTCGTTCATGTATCGAGAGATTGAGTCGATTTGATCCCGCACGGAGACACAACCTTGGCTCATGGTAACCACGGAGATGTGAGTTACTCCAATGTCTCTGCAATGTTTAATCCTATCGATCGCGTCTTTAGTGGATTGGTTCGCCCGTAATACGCACTCTATTCCTATAGCGTTAGGATCTCGGTCGTAGGCTTGTGCTTGAGCCTGCATCTGTTGAATCTGAGTTTCAATTTCTGGGTTGTAAAACGGAAACCAGCCATCACCGAGTCTCGCGACCCGATCGATCACCTGTGGTGCGACACCACCCAACCAAATAGGGATGATCCGCTTTTCGGGGAGTGGATTCAAACCTGCTTCGGTGATTTTGTGCCATTGACCCTCGTAGGTAATGGTTGGCTCTGCCCAGAGACGACGTAATACTTCGATTTGTTCAGCGGAACGACGGCCGCGATTTCGAAAATTTTCTCCTAACGCTTCATACTCTACCGCATTCCAACCGATTCCGACGCCGAGTCTCAATCGACCCTGGCTAAATATGTCGAGGCATGCGGCTTGTTTCGCAACTAGGGCAGTTTGTCGTTGGGGCAGTATCAGAATTCCCGTCACAAATTCGACACGCTTACATATTGCCGCGAGGTAACTAAATAACACGAATGGCTCGTGGAACATGTCATCAGAAGTGTAGACTCCACTCCAATCCGGACGGTTTGTTGTATCAGCTCCTAGGACATGATCGTAGGTTAGGATGTGGTTGTATCCAATTTCTTCGGCCGCTATCGCAAACGCGGCGATGTCATCAGGATTGGTCCCAATTTCTGTTTGTGGAAAAACTACGCCAAATTTCATTACTATCTCTTAGTTGTGGGTCCGGAGAGCAACCTTGCTACAGTACTCATGCAGTCGTTCAACAGCAACCTTTAAATCGTCGAGTGAAGCCGCATAAGAAAACCGCAGATAGCCCTCGCCATGTAAACCAAAGCTGGTACCAGCAACAGTAGCTACATAGTAGTTGTTCAGTAGTTCGTTTTGAATCTGCTCGGCAGATCTTCCTAGTTGCGAGATGTTAGGGAACGCATAGAACGCACCCGTGGGTAACGTACAACTGACGCTTTCAATGGAATTTAGCGCTTTGACCAAGTAATCTCTTCGCACCAGAAAAGCCTGATTCATTTCAGCGACGAAGTCCTGCGGTCCCTCAAGGGCAGCTATAGCACCGAATTGGGCCGGCGTATTCACGCAGGAATGGCAGTTTATCGCGAGCCGTTGTGCGGGTTCGATCAACTCTTGTGGCCACACAGAATAGCCTAAACGCCAACCTGTCATCGCGTATGTCTTACTCCAACCGTCAAGTAGGATGAGTCTGTCTCGAATTTCAGGGTACGCTAATAATGTGGTGTGCTCTTGGTCGTAGCAAATTCGGGAATAGATTTCATCACTCAAAATCGCGACATGTGGAAACTCTTGAAGTCCTGCTACGAGTTTGTCAATTTCGGACTTGGGAACCGTACCGCCAGTGGGATTAGCAGGTGAGTTTACGATGATCAGCCTCGTATTCTCCGTGATCAAATTCAGGACGTCATCAGCAGAAAACGCGAATTTGTTCTCTTCCAGCAGGGGTATAGGTACCGCGCGGGCACCTGAAAATTCAATTACAGATTGATAAATAGGAAAACTGGGATTCGGATAGAGAATCTCAGCACCTGATTCGCCAAACATGAGGATGGCAAAGAACAATACGACTTTCCCACCGGGTACGACAAGAATTTCGTCTGGGTGGACGCTGATGTTGCGATATTTCAAAATGTCATTAGCGACCGCTTCTCGAAGGGGAAGAATTCCCGGCGCTGGCGTGTATCCGTGGTGTCCATCGTGTAGCGCTCGCACTGCGGCTTCGACCACGTGTTGCGGCGTATTGAAATCTGGTTGCCCAATCCCCAAGTTGATGACGGACTTACCTTCTCCACGAAGAGTTTCGGCGCGTGCTAGAACTTCAAAAGCGGTTTCGGTATGCAAGCGTTGCATTTTCTGGGACAATTTCACGATTGAATCTCTTAAAGTGTGAGTCTTCCGCTAGTTTGCTATGAACTGCACGACAACATCGAACAACCGGCTCGAGTCCTCGCCCAATCAGGTCGCTTTGCTGCAAATTGATCCATTCCGGACTGTTCCTGATAAGGATTTTTGAGCACTTCCATCCATTGTCGGAGCAGGGCATAGTCGCCTTTATCTGCGTCGTCAATCGCTAATTGCGCAAGATAGTTTCTTGGAACGTAAAGGGGGTTTGAATTGTTCATGAGTTCAGTGCGTGTACCGGGATTTAAACTTTGATGTTGAACTCTAGCTGCATAGGCGCGCAACCAATTTTCAAGTTTTTCGTGAAGTTCGCTCGATAATGCGTCAGGATTGTAGAGAGCAGGTCGAACGGTTTGAAACCAGTTATGATCGGAGGAGGAGTCACTGCTAATATTTGCTAGCGACCTGAAAAACAACGTCATATCAATTTCGATTGACTCGAAGACTCTATAGAGTTCTTGTACCAATTGCATGTCATCGTCGCCAAATTCTCGTAGTCCTAGTTTGCAACGCATTACTTCCATGTAGTACTTCTCGAAGATTTGGTCATATTCGTCTAAAGCTTCTTGTAAGGGTCCAGGCTCTTCGACGAGGAGGCAAAGGACATTTGCTAGTTGCAGTAAGTTCCACTTAGCGATCTGAGGTTGCTTTCCAAAGGTGTACCGCTTCGTTTGGGCGTCGGTGGTATTGGGTGTCCAGCCAAAATCGAAATCTTCTAACCACCCGTACGGACCGTAGTCGATCGTTAACCCTGTAATCGACATGTTGTCTGTGTTCATTACACCATGTACAAAACCGACCCGCCACCATTCGGCCATGAGGAAGGCAGTACGATCTAAGACTGCTCTAAACCACCTAACGTAGCAGTCTGGGGATTCATCGGATTTGATACTAGGAAATTGCGTTCGGATCGTGAAGTTTGCTAATTTTTTGAGTACATCAATATTTCGCTGGGCAGCGAAAATCTCGAAGTTTCCGAAGCGTAAGAACGTTGGAGCCACCCGGCACACAATCGCTCCCGTTTCTAATTCAGGATTACCGTCATAGAACATGTCTCGAACCACTTGATCTCCCGTACGAATCAAAGAGAGTGCTCGTGTCGTCGGGACACGTAGATAGTGCATTGCTTCACTACACACGAACTCACGTAGAGAGGATCGGAGAACCGCCAAGCCATCGGCGGTTCGGGAATAGGGAGTTAACCCTGATCCCTTTAGTTGCAGCGCGTACGAGAGTCCGTCTTTACCATCAATTTCACCGAGCGTAATGGCTCGGCCGTCACCGAGCTGACCAGCCCAGTGGCCAAACTGATGGCCACCGTAACACATAGCATAAGGCGTAGATCCAGGTACTGTTCGATTACCAGCGAATACTTCCGTGAATGTCTCGGTTCCAATTGTTTCTGGCGATATTCCTAGCAACTCAGCTAGTTCTTGCGAGTAAGTAATGAGCGAAGGTTTTGAAGTAGCAGTTGGCTGTACCAAAGAGTAGCAAGAATCCCGTACAAGACGTACGAAGTTTCTTGGTTCGGTGTCGCCTGGCAGGTTATCTACAAATGGATTGAGAAATTTGAGATTGTTGCTATTCACAAGTTTTAGCTAGATTTAGACCCGTTCAGGTCCGTATTCAATATAGCAGACTTTGACATGAAGAGTGTTATCCCTGGTGGTTGATCCCACCTCTGCGTAATCTTTACACGCCAGCAGACTTGCGCCCTACCGCTCTATCTTGGTCCAACGAATAGCATCAGCGTAGACTCTCGCAGGTGGCGACGATGGCTTCGGTCGATATACGAGCTTCGCCGAGACCGGATCACTACTTAGCTCAAATCGTTCAACTCTGTTCCAACCATAGGACATAGACTTAACGTCTAACGGAATTTTGAAAGTTTTATCGTTTTGGGTGATCACAAGCAACAAAGCGTCTTTTTCAGGGATCTCGGACTCCCTCATCCACTCCGTAGGCGCAAACCAAGGATAGTGGTAGTCCAGCTGCCACTTGCCTGCTTCTGTTAAGTTCGTTTTAAATTCTACGATCGGTACCTCTTTTTCGGCCCAGACGTACGCGAATGATTGACGGAATCTTCCGAATGGAATCTCCATTAAGCTCTGAGTTCGACGTTGCCAATAGTTTGGAAGTGGACGGCTCAAACCATTACTTGGTTGAATCGGTAAATTTTTGTCTAGTTCGATTTCAGTGTGTTGACTATTTATCCACGCTAAGGGACCGAAGCGTCGTGAAGTGGCGAGACGCGGGGAGATTTGATTCACTATAAAACCTTCGTCTAAGTCGTCCACCAAGATACTACGATCTGCCGAGGGAGAGTCGACAACTTCTGTAAATGGAGATTGTGACTGACTGGGACCATATGAATCTTCTTGCTCAACTACGTCATAGTAAAGCTCTCGCCGATTAAAAGACAGACCAGGTTGGATTTTGAAACCGCCGATTTTATATGCTGTTAGAAATTTGACGCGCAGAGCCGAATTTCCGTCGATTTGAATGAAGTCGAGATGTTCGAACATTGGTAAAGACCATTGAGCAGATTCCATTGTGGGAATCTTGAGTTCGACGTGTCCTTCAACCGGTTGTTTATTTTCTAGTACAAACGTCGTTTGATACCTCGCGTCGCCCCTGTCATCGTTGGAGATTTGACGAATTGAGGGTCCGTGAACGAGGAAAGCTGGGACTGTACTCTTCGTAATCCAATCAGTTAGAAACGGTGCATACACGACTTCGTGCTCCTTCGCACTACTAATGAAATCGACATATGTGAAGTTCCGAGCATGGTATTGTTGTCGTAATTGATCTATCCATCGAAAGGTTTTTTCTTGTCCGTTGACATTGAGTAATCCTTCTGCAATCTCTCGACTCTTTAAGAGTGATGCTTCCAAGTCCATTTGAGACTTATTTGAGGATCGTAATCGAGAAAATTCATTTCGTTCGACGTGACTCCAGATTGACGAGCGTTCTATAAAGGTACGTTCAACGCTGTTAACATCTGATTCATACCGTCTGTGAACGATGTTTGGATTTGTCAAAACATCGTTAACTCCTTGCCGAGCTGCCGCGTACTGTAACATGGTAAAGTCCGATATACGCATCGTTGAATAGATCGAGAACTGCCGTTTGGGTCGGCTCAATTCTGACGGAAAGGCTGTAAGAAGCCAGTTCACGACTTGGTCAAGGGACTCGGCATACTCACCCATAGGAGCGGTTTGATGTTTCCATAGAAGTTTGTTGAGACTTGTCCACGGAGCATCTGTACCCTTACCTTTGTCGAAATAGAGGGTTAATAGTCTTAGCGGAGCTAATTCAGCAACCTCCGAAAAATCGGGGCCGTACGAACTCACCCGTTTTATGTAACGCGCAAGGGCTAGTTGTAGTTTTGCGCGAGGGAAACCGTGTTCCTTTAATAGTATTAAGCCACCTGGTAGGGTGTCGACCGCATCCATCCGCCAACCACCCCCAACAGTTCGAAGGCTTCGCGGAATCTCAACAAAATTTATACCTATTTCAAGGGGAGCGAGTCCCAGCTCTTGGCACTCGTCAATCCAGGAGTACGCTTTTTCGCGCAGAGTATCATTCCAATCAGTAATAGGATGGAGATTGTTGGTGTGCTTAGCATGTAAATACATGGAGAAGTGAATACCGCTGATTTCAATCGAAGCTTGTTCAAATCGAGATGCAAAGATTCCTAATTCTGGGATCGCAGAACCCGACTGGATCTCGTACGTGTTTGGCATCTCCGATAACTCAGCATGTTGTGCCGAGGCGACGAGGCTCCAGTCTTTGCGACTGAGTGCCACACTCAGGTTAACTTCAAAGAAGTCTCTGTTCGGTTCT
Organism: Gammaproteobacteria bacterium; assembly: GCA_009840305.1. GTDB lineage: Bacteria > Pseudomonadota > Gammaproteobacteria > Pseudomonadales > Azotimanducaceae > Bin55. The sequence goes on from VXNY01000029.1 coordinate 207,568, forward strand.
GAGTCGCGGTGTATTGTGTTGACTGGACCAGGTGTGGGATACCAATGTGCGCCGGGCATCAACGCGACGTACGAACTACTGTAAATTGTTCCATCTTTACCGAGCAACTTTGTCAAGTGCGCTGGAATTTCAGGGTCTGTGAGATAGTTAACAACGCTGTCGAGATACGCGAAATTTGCCTTTGGTCTACCTTGGACTTCAATCACGAGCTCGATGGGTTTTCCAATCTCAACATTTACATTTGGAATTTCCAGAAGCCCGTTATTGAAGTCGTTCTCGACTTGAACACCATCAATTTCTACACTTTGGATGTTCAGCCCCGGATTCAGTGTGAATACAAAAGGCTGTGTTGTACTTCCGGATTTGCGAACTAATCTGACGATATACTTAGCATCCATGGACTTGTGTGGGTCGATGTTGATAGTACCGCCAAGTTCTAGGACATCGATATCATCCGTCCATTCATATTCGGCATGAACTGCCTTCCAGTCATCAAACTGGTTGAATGGAGACATTACACTCCACGCCCCCAAAAAGAACGCTCCAACGCCGAAGGCTAAGCTAATCGGTAGTATGCTCTGATTTAGTCTTGTTGGCTTGGTACCATCCAAGCGACTATGAAAATACGCACCGCACGCTAGAAAGAACGCAGAGAACAAGACGTATGAAATTCGTATCAAAATCGTGCCGAAAGAAGGTAAACCAGGAGTTATCTCAGAGACTAATAGAGTGTCGTTACCTGAAGGACTCACTAGAGAGACCAATGAGTACGACGAACGAATGATCAACCAATACCAACAGAACATTGCAGTCGCTCCAACGAGCAACAGCAATAATCGATTGCGGAACAGAACTGACAAAAGAATCAAAAAACTACTCCAGAATAGTAGATTAACAGGGCCATCGATCAAGAGCAGGTTGACTACTGAGTGCCACTGTAATGTCTCGGCGAAATTCCATCCAAAAATCGAAAAACTACCTACGAACTGCATAACCAAGATATTTACTGCCACCAGCACCCAAAGACTTCCAGTAACAGCTACCACTCGACCCACCAAGACTTCCAGATTGGTGGCTGGCTCAGTATCAATTACCTCGGCAATTCGATGTCGGTCATGTCGTTGTACTAAGTCAAACTGAATCAATAACAAAGCCCAATTGAAAAATAGTAAGATGGTTGGGTCGATGTTGCCAAGCAAGTACTTAGGTGCGTTTATCCCCGCAGTTGGGTCGTAGGGCAGATGGTACGCGAGGTACCAGCAAGCCAATATGTAACCCAATTGCATCGTTAAAGTTAACAACACTGCTAACACCCAAGCGCGGGTAAGCCGACGCAGTATTCGAAATTCCATCAAACCGGTCGAAATCACGTGGATCAGCTTAGTTTTGGTCGATGTCATACTTCAATCCTTCCAAATCGTTTAGCATTGATCAAAGACGCACATTCCGCCGATGCTATGAAATCTACAACGACCGGTAGAGAACGGAACCACAAGCGAAAGAATCAATGTAATTTTTCCATCATTTTGTAGTGCTGGAACTATCATCCTTCGCCGCCTCGTCTTGGAGTAGTTCTTGCATTAATTTGCGATTGTTTTCGCGCAATCGTTCCTGTTCTGCTATGACTTTGAGCCAGCTTTCGACCTTTTCAGGACATCGCAGACTATCCATTTCTGGTTCAGAGTCCTCGATGTCGGTGAATCGATTTGGATGCGATTCTCTCACAGTCTTGTTGCAATCTTCGATAAAGTCTTCATAGGTTAGACCTGACGGATTGTCGTCCTCAATATCAAGGTAGTTGCATACGCAACTCTCTACAGTTCGAGCGAATAGAGTCACGTTGGGATCTGGATTGTTCGGAGAACTACAGCTAGTAGCTATTACGATTGTGACGATCAGCAGTACAAGAAGCAATGACAGGTGTAATTGATCGTAGGTAGCCTCTGTGTTCTCGAGAAGTTTCATAGATTATTCGTACCCTGGGTTAGGGCAGCGTACATATAGATTTGAGGACGATTTGATGGTAACGAGAGGAGTGTTTATGCCCGCAAAATCTCAAGAACTTTCGCTGGAGATCGAGCAATAGACCACTTTCCGTTTTTTTGGATGAGAGGTCGTTGCATCAATTCGGGGTGTTCCAATAGTAAATTTACGACGGAGTCTTGAGTAGCGTAGTCCGAAGCATCCAGACTAAGTTCAGAAAACCTTCGATCTTTACGTACTAAATCGGAGATGGGATCAGACAGATTATCCAATATGACTTCGAGTTGACCGCGTTCCAAAGGATGGTCTAAATACCTGACAACTTCGAAAGTCGAGTTTTCATCGTTCAGTATTTCCAGTGCCGAGCGGCACTTGCTACAGTTTGGATTGAAATATATTTGAAGATCTTCACTCATCAGTCTTGTCCAAAGAGAATTCAGAATTAGTATATTGACCCTAAATGCTAAAAGACAAACACCGTGCCCGCCAAGCGACCATTAAATGCGGCCATACAACTATCAGTGGAACAATAGAGAATGTCAATAGAGACCCCGAGTAAACCAAGCACCGATACTGAAAAACAAGATCGAATGAAGTTCGGTACTGGCTTTATCGCCGCGTTAGATCAAAGTGGTGGAAGTACCCCGAAGGTACTGACAAACTACGGAGTACCAAATGAGGAGTATGAGCACGATGAAGCAAAGATGTTTGACCTTGTTCACGATATGCGGGTCCGCATTATGTCGCACCAAGATTTCGGCTATCCTCGCATCCTCGGAGCAATTCTATTCGAGCAAACCATGCACCGAAATGTAAATGGTTTGAACAGTAGCGTGTATCTCTGGCAAGAACGAGGTGTTTTGCCATTCTTGAAGATTGACAACGGTCTAGCACCAGAAGCGAATGGCGTTAAGTTGATGAAACCAATTCAAGAAATCAGTCCCCGCTTGGAGACCGCGAAGAGCCTTGACGTCTTCGGTACGAAAATGCGCTCCGTAATAAAAGAACCCAATCGTCGTGCAATCTACGCGGTAGTTGAGCAACAGTTTGATTACGCAAAGACTATTAACGAGCACGGACTGATACCAATAGTCGAACCAGAAATCGATATCAAGGCCGAAGCAAAAAAGGAATGCGAACAGATTTTGCTTGACGCATTAACCGTCCATCTGATGAAACTCAGCGATGAATACCGCGTGATTTTTAAACTCACGTTACCCGAGGTTGATGACTTTTATAAAGAGTTCACCGATCACCCTAAGGTGTTACGACTTGCTGCTCTGTCCGGAGGGTACTCGCGCTCCGAAGCGGTTCGTAGATTGAGTCGCAACGAGGGGATGATAGCGAGCTTTTCTCGCGCGTTAGTCGAGGGTCTAACTCGAGACATGTCGAGTGAGGACTTTGGTAAAGAATTACTGAAGTCGATTGTTCTGATCGCCGACCAATCAGGTAACGGACAAGCTTAGTCCGACTGCTAACTCAGGCAGTCAATTACTACAGGCGACGGAACCACCGTCGCAGGTAATGGTTTCTCCGACCGTATAAGCTCCGGCACGGGAACTTAGATAGATAGCGAGACCGCAGATGTCTTCCATGGTCCCGACTCGACCACGGGGATTTTTCTTTCCCACGATTGACCAGTCCACGCCGTCGACTTTGCCACCAAAACCTACTCCACCACTGAGCATCCAAGTGGGAAAGGGTCCTGGGGCGATAGCATTTACGTTAATGTTTTCGCGTACCAGTCGAGCGGCTAATTGACGTGTCAAATGATGGACCGCGGCTTTAGATGCTGCATAGGAGAAGTTCTCAAATTTAGGCGTTCGGATACCGTCTACGGATCCGATATTTACAACTCTGGCTGGGTCGTCGTACGTCGCAGCTTCACGGAGTAAAGGTAGGCACTTCTGTGTCAAGAAAAATAGTCCTTTCACGTTCGTGTCCATGACTTTGTCCCAACCGACCTCTGGGAATTCCATGATTGGCGCACCCCAAGACGCACCGGCATTGTTGATTAGTATGTCAAGTTTGTTTTCGTACTCTTGGAACCGAGCGACGACATCGTTGATTCCTTCCAACTTGCTAAGATCTCCTGGAATAGAAGTACACTCGCCTCCAAACTCTTCCTGTAACCGAACAGCAGTTGCGTCACAGACGTCTGCTTTACGCGAGGAAATGTAAACTTTTGCCCCGTGTTGCAAGAATCCCGCGGCGATCATTTCACCGATACCACGAGAGCCACCTGTTACCAGCGTTATCTTGTTTTTGATCGAAAACCAGTCAGACATACAAACTTCTCTCAAGTATCAAACTCATAAGTTAATGAATTTTGCATAGCAGAACAAAGAGTATTTTGGACGGACAGAGCGCTCTTTGTGATCTTTGACTGACGAGATCGAGTCGATAGTTAAAGGTAAAGAAAAGGTCGGTGCAATTCACTTTGGTATATTGGATGTCGGTATACCAACATGTTCAATTTATGCATTGCAATCGTGAATTCAGGTTTTCTTTGAGTAGAAAGCTGGATTGAAAATTTTGTGGATAATTCAAAATAACGTATCGTGAGAAGAGCTCTAATGTCGTATTGCAAGATTGTTTTGTGTTTTTTCTCATTATTGGTGGCAATAACGGGTGGAATCACGGAGGAGCAGGAGGAGGAAGAAGTTATTTTGTCTTCAGCCGACGCGCACGCAAAGTATCGAGTTCACGTACCAGCGAATCCAATCCACGAAAGCCAAGTTCCCGAAACTCAACTTAAAGCTTGGAAGAACGTGCTTAATCAATGTACGCCAGTGATTACAAATCAAGAATTGAGTGAATCCTGCATTTCTGCACTTGACGAATATTTTCCTTCTGAACCAGTTTGGGATAACAGGATGTACTACTACAGAGGGAGTCTTGGTTATCGAAATTTGAACCGGGGTCACTTATTTGGAGACTTCACAGACCGGGACAGAGCAGGTTCTCTGCCTTTTAGTTCCGCGGATTTCCTAGGAGACATTCCGCGTTGGCGCGATATTTTTGACGGAAATATTGAGCAACGGACAAGTCGATTTTTGCAGATTGTCAATGACGAAACTTGCATGGATCGAGTATCTTCTAAGAACAAAGGAATTGACAAGAATTTAGCGTCTCGATGCGCGGCTAGAGAGCTTTACAAATACTCTGCATACTTAGATGCATGCTCTTCAGCGACGCATCGACTGCACCAGTTGCAAATAGAGCGTCCCCACGAACTTCCCTGGAAGCATGTCGAGCACATACCGACCGATTACGACATCAGCATCAAATTCATCAGAAGAGAGATTGAGAATCCAGAATCGCGCGCAATCGCAACACGAAGTATGCAAAGGGGATATTTACTCGCCTATTGGACTGTGCAGCAATGTGAATTGCATGATTACGTTTTGATACCGGGTTTGACCCACGGAACCAAGACTTCTGGTACACACGCACTCAAATGGGAGAACCTAGTACCTCGCCGATCTTCTAAAAGAGACGATATAAAACTTCTTGACCAAACGAGTCAACGGATTCTGAAAATCGCTGCAAAGAGTGGAGACGAATGGGCGATACGTAGCTTTGACTTTAGATATAGTCGAGGGAAAGAATTTCGATCCGATGTACATAAGGAGTATCCAATCTTGACTCATCGCTGGCTAGGAAGTCGTGGAAAGACCGAGAACGCAAGGCGACACCAAGCAAAGGCTTACCTCCTTTTGAAAGAAACAGCTAGTGAAGAGATAGCGCGGCTCGAATACGACCCAAATGACCTCTCAGAAGCAATTCTGTATATTCTCGATGGAGGTGAATTGAACTACCCACCTACATGGGTTGAAACGCCTGTAGAACAACTCCAATAGTGTTCGCGCTGAATAGTCAGTAAAACCACATGTTGTATCTATTTAGTTTCCACCTCAGTGGGACTGGAAGTTCGATTTGTTTGATTTGCGTTTGAAACTGACTCAACAAAAATCTTGACGACACGGCCATCCGCCTAAAATTTCTGGTTTGGTCTTCAACCTTTCGTGACCTTTAAACCCATCGTCGCTCTCGTTTAACATTTATTAACTTGAAGTTTAAGTTTCTTGCTCTTTTAGTCGCTAGCTCATTAGTTAGTTTTGCCTGGTCCGCGACTCACGATTGTGAATCCACTCTTTATGCAGTCTACACAGACTATCCAGGTGCGAATATTGCGTCATGCGAGGCGACGCCAACATACTTAGATGTTTTTGTCCTGCCCGAAGATTCCAATGTCGTCAATACTAGCCCTTGGTATGGATTTCGTATAGACCCAAAACCTGATACAGGTCCCATTGAACTGAACATCGTCCTGAACTATCCCAAGGATTTCAAAAATCTCAAACATCGTTATGTACCAAAACTGAGCACGAACGGTGTGGATTGGGAAGCAATAGATCCCAATAGAGTTACCGTTGTCGACGAGGGTTTATCTGCACGTTTTACGATCCTGATGGAAGAGGAACCTCTCTACGTGTCTGCGCAAGAGAATCTAGCGAGCGATTGGTACAAGGGCTGGTTTGCTGAATTACAAACAGCTTGGAACATAGGCGAACCACAAGTCGTTGGTTATTCCCACGAGTACCGGGCGATCGAAGTGTTTCAGACCAACCCACAAACAAATAAACACTTGTTGTTCTTAGGTCGTGCGCATCCACCAGAAATTCCAGGAGCGATGGCAATGCGAGCGTTTTTAAATGATTTAAGTGAAACCCGACTTGAAGAATGCTCGTCAGGCTTGTCTCCTGTCTGTGGATTTTTTGCACGGTACAACTTAGTCTTGGTACCGGCCCTTAATCCTGACGGGGTTGTACACGGTCATTGGCGACACAACTCTGGAGAGTTAGATCTGAATCGTGACTGGGGAAACTTTTCTCAACCGGAGACCTCTGCTGTGAGAAGGTTTCTTGACAAGCTTGATTTGTCGTCCCGCTTACGACTGATGTTAGACTTTCACTCGACTAATCGCGATGTGCTCTACATCCAGCAACAAAGTGATCCAATGGATCCTGAAAATTTCATATCCGATTGGTTGGACTTAGTAAGCGTTCGAGCGGTAGATCAGAATGAAAATGGCTATCCCGCTGGTTTTGAACCCGCCGAACGAGAGTTATCGGATTTGGGCACGTCTAAAAACTACTTTTATCGAACCTACGGCGTACCTTCTATAACCTTTGAAACCGGAGATAACGTAGATCGGGATACATTACCAGAACGACTATCTTTCTTTTCACAGGCGATGATTGAATTTTTTGTCAACGAACGGGCATTGGACACCCAAGATCAAGGAGCTCCTATTTGCAGAACGGTATATGATCGACAAAATCCGTGCGACGATTTCTATTGCTTCATGATCGAAGCTAATAAGGCCACATTGGTTTCGTCAGCGAAGGACAGCATCGTCTCATCGGCGGACGTCCCGTTATTTGCATCAGCGCTACTTCAAGATAGTGCCAGAGCCTCTTTAGATGCGGATTTACGAACATCGAACTATGCAGTTCTTGAGCCACGGCTTATCGAATTAGCGGGGAGCGACATTTCTACTTTACATATCGGACGGTCGCGACAAGATTTGCACGGGACGGTGCGCCGGATGTTAGCTCGCCAAGATTGGTTGGAATTGTTGCAACGAGTCCTTGATGCTCGGAAAGGACTACTAACGATGGTCGCTGAACATCACGAAACCGTAGTGCCAACCTATACTCACGGAGTACCAGCGGAGCCAACAACTTACGCTCACATATTGTTAGCGTACTCAGAGTCGTTTGATCGGATTAGCGAAAGATTTCAAGAGGGTTTTAGTAGAGTCAACCTAAGTCCATATGGTGCTGGCGTAGGCAACACAAGCGGCGTACGACTTGATCGAAATCGATTAGCTAGGTTATTAGGCTTTGATGACATCGTCGAAAACAGTTTTGACGCCAATTTTGTCAGTAGTCTAGACTATGCCGTCGAGTTAGCATCGCTACTGAAGAATACTGCTTTAGTAGTCAATCAGTTTGTCGAGAACATTCACTCTCAACAACGCAATCCCTGGCCGTGGATTTGGATTCAACCGACCGACGTTGGCGACAGCAAGAGTACATCAATGCCACAAAAGCGCAATCCGCGAGATCTCGATAGACTTCGAACTGCTGCAAACGATGTGCTCGCGATGGCAGATCGAGTAACTCTTAATGTACATAACGTCGATGCGGGCATGCACGACTATCGCATGGCGAATAACGTGAGCAAGATGGTCGAAACTGGTACGATTATGCTGACGAAATTTCAAGAATTGCTCACCCAAATTTTTCTGGATCCTGAGCGAGCAATTCAGGAAATCGACCGAAGTTTTGCGACCTCAGCACAAGTAACGGAAGTTCTCGTTTCACATACTGATCTATCTTTTCGCGATGCATTTGAGTTTACTGCTGAACTCGTAAAACTCGGCCGGAGCACCGGCAAAACTATTCAAGAACTTTCTGACGATGCAATCTCTGAACTCTATGAAGAGAAGCTTGGGGACGTCGAAGAATTAGATGTGACAGTTCTCAGGAATGCCTTAGACGCAAGAGAAATGGTGTTGAATCGTGCTGGTATAGGTGGCCCGCAACCTTCGGAAACAGCGCGAATGCTGGAGGAGCAATACAAGAAGTTGCACAAGGCTATGACTTGGCTAAAACATACTCATGCGTCCATCAATATAGCGGACATCGCCCTGCAAGATGCCGTATTTAAACTGTGTGTGGATAATTAAGACGAGAACTAGTAATTCACGCCCACGATTCACCCCAAAAAAGCACTTCATGTTGATACTTGAAAAAGTATTGTGTGTGGGCTTTTTTTGTTATTACAAAGGAGAGAATTTCATGAAGAGAAACAAATTTCGATGGATTGAGCGGTCATTTTTTCCAACTGTTTTTTCTGTTTTATTGATCGTCGGTGCAGGCAATGCAATCGGCCAAGAAGAGGAAGAAGAAGAGAATACAGACGAAGAAATCGAAGAGGTTGTAGTAACTGGCACTCAAATCAAAGGTGCTGACATCGGAGGCATATTGCCCGTAACAGTTTTTGAAGCCGAAGATGTCGAAGCTTTCGGAGTTTCCTCGGGCGATGAGTTACTAGATCTACTACCTGAACAAGGACAGAATTTCTTCAACGAGGAAGAGACAATTAGTGGTGGGGTAAATGCGGCGCGTGGAGACATCGGTGCGTTCAACCTACGCAATCTTGGCACAGGAAATACGCTAGTCCTGCTCAATGGGCGGCGATTGGTTAATGCCGCGAGCTATCAAACCGAAGAAGTAGGCGGTAGTTTCGTCCCGGTGAACACGGTGAATTCCAATACGATTCCTGTTTTTGGTGTCGACCGAGTCGAGATTCTGCGTGATGGTGCTGCAGCAGTTTATGGTGCAGACGCGGTCGCAGGTGTGGTCAACACCGTTTTACGCAGCGATTACGAAGGCGTAGTTTTCCGTTGGCGTGTATATGCCTATGATCTCGTAGGCCGGGTCAGTAATGATTTAACTGGTGAATGGGGACGGTACTTCAACGACGGCAAAACCCACATAGGTTTGACCTTTAATTACTACACTCGCGACGCTATTCATGCAAGTGAAGATTCAAAGTGGGCGAATTCCGAGATGAGATATCTCGTTCCGGACGACTCTCCTTGGTCCGGTTCAACTTCATTTCGCAATACTAGTGCGAACTCGTTGTGGGGACAATACGATATCCGGCGCAGTGTGTCTCGCTTCGGCTTGAGCGGTATTACGGATCGAAGTGGGGAATTTGAGACGTTTCCCCTCGGTCACGAAGATTGTGATTGGGTGTTGAATGAAACCACCTGTGGAGCAGTAGACGGCAACGGAACTTACCGGTACAACTTGAATGAATTTCGAGATCTCTCCTCTGCTCTGAGTCGGTTTAGTACGTTTCTCTTCATGAATCACGAATTGGACAATGGAATCGATTCCTTTACTGAAGTACTCTTCTATTCCTCGCAATCGGAACTTTGGCGCCATCCGTCCGCTCCCTTTTCCTCGGTAAAACTCCGAGTTGGTCCTGAAAATTACTACAACCCCTTCGGACCGTGCGGTTCTCCGAATCGATTGCCGGAGGATTTGATTCCAGACGTTCCCTGCGAAGGTTTGGAGTTGGAAATTGATAACTATAGATTCGCACAAGTCCCTCGGATCGTTCTCAATGACGGCAATGTGTTTCGATTTTTGCAAGGATTTCGTGGCACGCGAGGTGAGTGGGACTGGGAAGCCGCTGGAGTTTGGTCGGTCGCGACTCGCGAAGACTTAACTCGAAACAGGGTTTCCAATTCGTTGGCTGCTGAAGCTCTCTTCGATCCAACTCCAGCCGCATATAACCCTTTCAGCGGTGGGATGAACAGCAACATTGAACGCATTTTGGTTGATGTGAGCCGAGATAACATGATGTCTCTCTTCATGGTCGATCTAAAAGTCTCGAACCAATCCTTCTTGGACCTACCTGCTGGACCCGTAAGTGCACTCCTAGGCACGGAGATTCGAACAGAATCCTTTGACGACGACCGCGATCCCCGACTGGATGGTACTATCGTGTTCACCGATTATCAGGGTGATACCTATCCTTTCGTTTCAGACGTCGTAAACTCAAGCCCGACGCCCGATAGTAGTGGAGATCGACTAGTGTTTTCGCTATTTGGAGAACTCCACGTACCACTCGTTCCTAGGTTAGACTCGTTGATTGCACTGCGCTATGAAAACTTTTCGGATATAGGCGATACTTTTGTCGGTAGAGTCGCAGTAGGCTTTCGCCCAGTAGATGCGTTGCAATTACGCGGAGCTTGGTCGCAAGCTTTTAGAGCACCGAATTTGATTACCGTAAATGAAGATATTGTTGCGCGGCAGAATACAAGAACGGATTGGGCATGTACCTATGCTGCTCTAAACGGTGGAGATCCCGAGCAAGATGTAATAGACTGTGTGAACTCCACACAAAGAGTCGCACAAGGGAGCGAAGATTTAGTTTCCGAGGAGTCCGTGAATGTTACTTTTGGTGTCGTAGTCGAACCGTCTCCGTGGTTAACTTTCACAGTGGACTATTGGTCCATTGAAAAGGAAAATACCATTGGACTCTTTGGGGAAGAGAACCACACAGTCTATGACTTGCTACTTCGAATACGAAATGGACTGAACAACTGTGAATCGTTCACTGGAAATCCTGCTGTGAATCGGTTAGAAGACATCGAAGATGACGAGGCTGCAATCTACACAGCGGCAGGTATATGTCCTGCTGGGTTGATCCACAACATCGTTGATAACTACGCAAATCTAGACACGCGATCTCTCTCAGGGATCGATTTTGGGATCTATCTCGACTTTGAAACAGACTTTGGTTCATTTTCGTTCAAGTATCTTCGAGCTCAAACTGATGAATTTTCTCAAGAACCAGGCGGACCATCATTAGAACTTGTTAACGCAAAAGAGGCCGGAATTATTCCGGCAGACATACCAGTAGCAGGATTTGCGGATTTGATTGGTCAGGACGGAAATCAAGAGTACGAATCGACCTTTTTGCTACGCTGGCGCAACTTCCCCTACGCAGCAACATTGTTCGGCAATCAACTCGGGGAGTTCTATCAAGATTCATTGACGATCGACGACGGTACCCCAGAAGGGATAAGATACGTCATTCCGGAATTCATGACTTGGAACGTATCGTTTGATTACACTCGAGATTTCTTTGGAGAACGTACTCGGTTCCGTTTTGGTATTAAAAACGTTACGGGAGAACGAGCTCCATTAGCTGACCGGTACTTTGGATTTTTCTCCGATGCACACCGTGATTATGGCAGATATTATTACTTCGACATTCGATTCCGAAAGAGTTAATAACTTTGAACACAGCATGAGTTCTCAGTGTCCAAGACACTGAGAGCTCTTGCAATCCGACACATATTCGGCGGTGCGAGTACGCGGGAGATTGTTAGTGGATGTCGTATAGAGTAGTCCCATTTCCCCTATCCAAAGATCAGATCTGCAAAGCCAGTACTGAGGTATTGATTGAAGAGTTGAACTCGCGCTTTGACTCGAGCGATCTCTCCATAGTCAAATCGGACGATCGATACGAGGTTCACTTACGACAAGCAACTGTGAGTTATGTGGAGACTGTTGTCAAAGACTTGCAAAATGACAATCGCCACGACACTACCATACTGTCCAGTTTTCTGTCTACCATAAAAGAACAGAGCAGCTATGGTCTGCGAGGCGATAAGCGTGTTTACGTGGACTACAACGCTGAACGAAAAATTGAAGGGAGAAAAGAGAAGGAAGCTCGCCGCGGTCGTCATTTCTATACCAATGGAGCGTTGTTTGACGACAAGGCTCATGCACTTCCAGAACCTTACATTGATCAAATTCTTTGCGGCGACAGTGAAAACGTCCTGAGACAGTTACCAAATAACTGTATTGATTTAATCTTCACATCCCCTCCGTACAACTTTGGATTAGGGTACGACGCGCAAGAAGACTCAACCCAGTGGCAAAACTATTTCGAAAAATTGTTTGCTATTCTTGACGAGTGTATCCGTGTCCTCAAATATGGTGGCCGCTTGGCGATCAACATACAGCCTTTGTACTCTGATTACATTCCCAGTCATCATATGATCTCACAAAAACTCATGGAATCGAAACTCATTTGGAAGGGTGAGATCTTGTGGGAAAAGAACAACTATAACTGTAAATACACTGCGTGGGGAAGTTGGAAGAGCCCATCCAATCCCTATTTGAAGTACACCTGGGAATTTATTGAAGTGTTCTGTAAAGGTACGCTACAAAAAGCAGGTAACCGCGTCGACGCAGACATCAGTGCAGACGATTTCAAGAAGTGGGTTGTTGGGAAGTGGTCGATCGCTCCCGAAAAGAACATGAAAGCGTACGACCATCCGGCAGTGTTTCCCGAAGAGTTAGCTCGTCGCGTTATCCAGTTGTTCAGCTTCAGAGGGGATACGGTGCTCGATCCCTTTGTCGGAGTCGGTACTACTTGCGTCGTGGCAAAGAAACTGGGTCGAGGATTCTTAGGCGTAGATAACTCTGCGAAATATTGCGAAACGGCTCGATCTCGACTACAAGAACAAATGCCTATCTGACACTAGTTTGGTGTCGTAGTACTAGTCCGAAATACTCTCGTTCAGTCGTTCGTAGGCTTCGAGAAAGTCTTCCATGAAGTCGTAGACCACTTGGCGGGAAGTTTGTACGGAATTCATAAGTCCGACTCCTTGTCCAACCCAATAAGTAGCCAGGTCTCGCGCGCCCTCATGTCCTTTGTCTGCCATTTGCGAAATTCGATGGAGTGGTGGTTCACTCACTAAAGATTGAATCGGCATCGGCAATGGCTCAGGTGCACCTTCGGCATCCCAAGCTTCCGTCCACGACGAGCGTAGTTGCCTAGAGTATTTTCCAGTGCGCTGTTTCGATCGCACAGTATGTGCAGATGTCGCTTCGATGTACTTCTCTTTGATCGCTTGAGGTGTTTCTGACTCGATTGTCGTCAACCAAACTGAACCTGTCCAAGCCCCATCGGCTCCCATTGCCATGCATGCGGCCATCTGGCGGCCGGTTACTATGCCACCCGCAGCGAGAACCGGTACGTTACTATCTTTCAACGTGGCACAAATCTCGGGTACCAGAACTAAGGTCGAAACTTCACCGCAGTGTCCACCCGCTTCGTATCCAGATACTACCAAAATGTCGACTCCTGCTTCCACTTGCTTCATCGCATGTTCTTTACTACCGATGAGTGCGGCAGTTGGCACGTTCTCTTTCTTCGCACGGTCGATCATGTATTGCGGCGGTACGCCCAGAGCATTTGCAATCAATCCAATGGGATGCGAAAAAGCGACATCAATTATGGCTCCTGCCTGATCATTCGTAAGAAAGCCTGTGATGGCATTCTGGGTATCCTTCTCCGTATAGGTGTAAATGTTTTTGGTGTCAACTTCATGTTGCTCTAAGACTCTCAAAGCGAACTCGCGATTTTCGTCTGGTACGGAATCGATTTGTTCCTGAGCGCCTGCGGCAGCGACAGGAGATAGGTTCGTCGGTGCGATGATGTCGACCCCGTAAGGCTTACCTTCGATGTTCTCGTCGATCCAGTTCAGTTCTATTTCTAGCTCATCAGGACCGAACGCAGCAGCACCCAGTACGCCCATTCCCCCGGCTTTGGATACTTCGGCAACGACGTCGCGACAGTGACTAAAAGCCAGCAACGGAAACTCAATCCCGAGAAGGTCGCAAATCTTTGATTTCATTTAACGCTCGTCACTGTTTTCGTTTTCTTTAAGAGAAAGAACGAAAACAGAATAATCTCCAATTCCCCATTTTATTCTATAAGCACTTTGAGAGTAAACCGCTCGTTCCAGACACAAACTGAGACAGCGATCAAGACACTCAATCTTTAATCCAAGAAGCGTTTCGTTTTGCGATGAACGCAGCAATTCCTTCAGCGGCTTCGTCAGACTGAAAGATTTCGGTACTCCATTTTTGGGTTTCGACCAAGCCTTCGTCGCGACTCCAAGTTGGAACCTGCCTTACTAAGCGTTTGCATTCTTTGATAGCATTCGGTCCACCTAGTTTGATTGCATCGAGTTCGGAGTTAACTGCGGAAACCAATTGTTCTCGAGGTACAACACGATGCACTAAACCATAATCAACGGCTTGTTCACTGGTGAATCGTTCGCCGGTAAGAAATAGTTTCATGGCAATGTGGGGTCCAATTTTGGGTAAACACACAACTGCGATTACTCCAGGAATAACGCCAACCCGCACTTCGCGGAAACTAAAGTGTGCATCGTCGACTGAAATGACGATGTCTGCTGCTCCAATGAGACCAAGTCCACCTGCTGCGGCACTACCATTGATAGCAGCGATGACTGGTTTAGAACAATCCATGATGCGTTTTAATACATCGCCGTAGGGTACAGACTGTGAACCATCGACGGTCGAGCCTGGAGGGCTCTTCAAGTCTGCTCCGGAACAAAACGCCGGACCTGCACCAGTGATTACGATCCCGCGAATACTGGAATCTTCCTCAGCTGAACCGAGAAACTCGTAAAGCAGGTTGACTAACTCAGCGGTAAGCGCGTTTCGGTTTTGTGGCCGGTTTAGGGTAACCCATACAGCATCATTCTTAAATTTGAAAGTTATTGCCGAATTCTCAGTCATCGGTCATGCGTCTCGTAGTTATTTTGAACGTCCAAGGTCGGTCCTACTAAGTCTGTTCTGTGGCTGCCATTTCAACTAGTAGTACATCCTTCTCGACTATATCTCCAACGGAAACATGAACAGCCGAAACGACCCCGTCGTAGGGAGCGACTATGCGATGCTCCATTTTCATCGCTTCCAGCACCAGCAAAAGTTCACCTGATTGAACTTGGGAGTTGTTTTCAACTTCAAGGGTAAGCACTTTTCCTGGCATGGGTGCACTGAGATTGCCAGTGAGAAGCGTCGTGTCCTGCAATGAGAACAATGGTCGAGTACGAATTTCACAATCGCCGGATGTAGTGTGTACATACCAGGTGTTCTCGTCAAGATAGAGGTTGCACCTCACTCGGCGGCTATCTAATTCAATGTCGATAAAGTCATCTTCCATGAGCATAACTCTCGCGTCTAACTGCTCACCACTAATAACAACTCGATAGACTTGATCGACGATAAGATCACACTTCACATCATAGTCTTGGCCGTTGAATTCAAAAGCGTGGTGTTGTGCTGGCAGTTGAGACCTCAATTTCGGTTGATCGGGTTCGTCCTTGTCGTTCGTTTGATGCTGTGTAAACAGTGCGACAGCCACTAACACGCTATTCAATTCTTCCCGCTCGATTGGTCGCTCACGAAGTGGTGCTACGCGCTCAATGAAATCTGTTGTTGTATCACCTTGAACAAACTCTGGTGTCTTCAACAATTGCACAAGAAAATCTCGATTGTTCTTGATCCCTTGAATTTGTGTTTGCTCAAGCGCACGAGTCAGTTTGCGAATCGACTCAAATCGATTGCCGCCGTGGGAAATCACCTTTGCAATCATTGGATCGAACTCGATATTCACAGTGGTACCGCTTTCTACGCCAGAGTCAAATCTAGCTATTGGGGCGGGTTTCCATTTTTTAAGAGTGCCTGAGGTCGGTAGGAAGTCTTGTGCGGGATCTTCGGCGTACAAACGAGCCTCGATCGCATGTCCGGTGATGTTTAAGTCTCCTTGAGTGTAACCAAGTCGTTCTCCTGCCGCGATTCGCAGTTGTTCATACACTAGATCAAAGCCAGTGATCGCCTCAGTAACGGGGTGTTCGACTTGCAATCGAGTGTTGACCTCGAGGAACCAAAATTCATCTCCGCTCAACAAAAATTCGACAGTTCCTGCTGACGAATAATTCAATGCTTCAGCGACAGCAACAGCGGCTTCGCCTAACCGAACGCGAAGCTCGGAAGTCATTGCAGGGGAAGGGGCTTCTTCAATGATTTTCTGATGCCGACGCTGTATGGAACACTCGCGTTCGAAGAAGTGCACTACATTGCCATGCAAGTCGCCCATTATTTGTACTTCTATGTGTCGAGTAGCAGCGATCCAACGTTCTAGGAATACGGTAGCATTCCCAAACGCAGACTTTGCTTCCCGCTGTGCGCTCGTTATGGCTGCTTTAAGGTCGTCGCCATTGTGAACGACACGCATTCCGCGCCCGCCACCTCCGGAGGTGGCTTTGATTAGCACTGGGAATCCTAACTCTTCGGCGGCAACTAACGCATCGGTGTCCGAGGTAATGGGAATAGCCTTGAGCGTGGGTACGCCGGCATCCTGCATTCTCCTCTTAGCCGTGAGTTTGTCGCCCATTTGCTCAATTGCGTCGGCTGGTGGACCAATCCAAATAAGTCTTTTATCTTGCACGGCTCTTGCGAACTTCGCGTTCTCGGAAAGGAAACCATACCCTGGATGGACGGCATCTGCACTCGTGGTTGCACAAGCATTGAGAATTTTCTCAGTGCTCAAATAGGTATTAAGCGGAGTTTGCCCTTGCAACGCAATCGCGTGGTCAGCCGCGCGGACGAAGGGTGCATTCGCGTCTCCGTCCGCATACACGGCTATCGTTTCAATCCCCAAGCTGCGAGCAGTGCGAAATATACGGCTTGCTATTTCGCCTCTGTTAGCTACTAAAAGTCGCCCTATGGGTTCGGAAGTCACGTCTGAATAACTGTTGGCTAGAAACGAGTGATTATGTACTTAGCGTTAAGTTATGAGTTCGTGACTGATCTGCAGATCGAACTTCGTTTCACACTAAGCACACTTAATCCTTTTCTGTACCAACGAGTGCGTTCGGATCGGACCAAGGTGATCGTTGTTCTTGATAAACGTGAGCACCATTACGAAAGTGAGTAGCTTCCTCCAACGATTCAATGAATGGCATGTTCGCGGGGTACAGAGCCTCACCATTTGGTAAAGGTCCAGCCTTGGAGACGTGTCCGTTTAACGGATGACCCACTACTTCCTCAGCGATTACCGCAGCTTCAATCACTTTGTCTAAATCGTAGCCGGTTTCTATTCCCATCTCATGGCAGAGTAGGATGAAGTCTTCAGTGGGTACGTGCCCTGCGGCGCGTCCGTTTCCACAATAGGGACAACCGCCTAGACCGCCCAGCGAAGTATCGAATCGGGTCACACCGTGCCGCAACGCTTCATAGTAACTTGCAATCCCCACGCCTCTGGTATTGTGAAAGTGTAAGTGAAATGTCCGAATTTCTGGATACCGGTCGCGAATTGCGAGTATGGTGTCCTCAACTGTATGTGGCATGTTCCATCCCATGCCGTCTAATAACGAAAGCTCTAAGACTTCAAGCCCTACCTCGTGCCACTTTTCGATCAACAAGGTGAGTAGTTCCATACGTTGTTCCAGACTGAACGGGCCTTCAAAGTTGGAACCGAACGGGCTACCAAGAGTCACCGAACCGTAATCCCGATTTGCTTCGACAGCATTCTGGACGAGAGAGTTGGCAGAGTCAATTTGTTCACGTTGAGTTCGATTGTAATTTCTGCGGGCGAATGTGTCGCAGAGTTCGACGTGGGTTGAGAAGCTCCGTTGCCTGACATCTATCTTTGGGTAATAAGCGTCGGCACGTTCAAATCCAACTTCATTAAACACGAGAGCGGTATATTTCACACCAGGTTTTGGCGTGAAGCGCTTTGCGAGTTCGTCAATATTAGCCATGGACGGCGTCCATTTCGGGTGAGCAAATGAACCAATCGAAATCGTCTTAGCACCCATATCACCGATAGCATCCAATAACCTCAATTTATCGTCAATTGTGATGGCTGGACTCTCGATTTGAAGTCCTTCTCTCATGGTATCGTCGAAGATCTCGACGGATTTGGGTAGCGTCATAGTGATAAAAGAGCGTTTTGAACTCAAAACTGTTCAAAAACGTCTTATTACATTATAAAAACCGGAATTGGGAGCTTTGACGCTATGTTGCGGGTACGACAGAGTTATGGTGGTGAAGAATTCGCCATTGACGATCAACCTCTTTCGTCCAGACAAAGCTAAATCGTGCCGTAACTTGGTTTTCCGTGTTATGGTTCGGGTTACCTAGAGTCAAGGTCATAGTACCGCTATAGAGAAAGGAGCGATCATCTAGACTCAGAAAATCCCCTGTAAAGGAACGTACTCGAGGATTCTTTGCTAGAAAGTTGACGAAGTAATCTCGAGTACGGGAGCGATCGCGGATGTGTTCGTTCCAAAGGGTAGGGTGGAAGCTCAACCGAGCGTCCGAATAGAGTGAAACTAGCTGGTCTAAATCTCGTTGGTCGAGTTGTTTAAACCAATTTGATGCAATTTCAAACTGTTCCTTCTCAGTCATAAGTTGAAGCTCTTACTAGTGCTAAAATTAAGGTCTCTGCACTATTTGACAAAAACCGAAAGGACAAATATATGATGCTTGTGGAACAAATTTGGACGGGAAACTCATTCCGAAATTTTAACTACCTGGTTGCATGCAGCGAGACCGGAGAAGCCTTAGCAATCGATCCATTGGACTACGAAAAGTGCCTGACCCGAGCGAAAAAACATGGTTGGCGTATAACACAGGTTTTGAACACACATGAGCATGGAGATCATACGGGCGGAAATGGTCCTGTCATCGAGGCAACAGGCGCAAAGTTATTAGCGCATGCCGGAGCTGGGAAACGAATCAAAGGGATTGATCGAGGTTTAAGTGCAGGTGATGTCATTAAAGTCGGTAATTCCGTAGAGTTCGAAGCCATGGACACTCCGGGTCATACGATGAGTCACGTGTGTATTCGTTCGCTCGGTGATGAACCCGTACTGTTTTCCGGCGATACTCTATTTAACGCGGGTGCGGGAAACTGTCATCAAGGTGGTCATCCCGAAGAGTTGTACCATACCTTCGTGTCACAGTTGACCAAGTTACACGATGATACAAAAATATATCCAGGGCACGACTATATAACTAATAATTTAGAATTTACTTTAAATAGAGAGCCAACCAATCAACAAGCTCGACGTCTATTAGAAGACCTAAAAGAAACGCACGATCCAAATGACCCGATTGTGACCACACTTGCTCTGGAAAAGGAAGTCAATACCTTTTTTCGCCTACAAAGTGCATCGGTCATCGAACAATTGAGAAAGGAATTTCCGAATTTAGAAGACGAACCGTCACCAAAGACCGTGTTTCTAAAGCTACGGGAATTGCGCAACAGCTGGTGAGATCAATACGTCCAGAGTTCAAATGCTTGGTATTGCTATTTAGCATGTTCACTCCAGTGTTTCTTTATGCTGACATCGATCAAATGATCGAAGAAATCGAAGAGACCACGAAGGAGTTAGCTAGTTATACCAAAGTCTCTGCGATCAGCGAGAAGGTTATTGATGCTCTCCGCAATGTGGATCGATCGAAATTTGTTTCGAAGAAATTGGGTAAAGAAGCGTTTGCGAACTCACCGCTTCCCATTGGACACGGACAGACGATTTCGCAACCATTTATCGTAGCGCTGATGACTGAAGTCTTAGATGTGCAGAAGACTGATAACGTACTAGAGATTGGAACTGGTTCAGGATATCAAGCTGCAGTTCTAAGTAAATTAGCGCAGAGCGTTTACACCATAGAGATAGTGAGTGAACTCGCGCAAGAAGCTACTTCAAGACTCAAAGAGCTTGGATATGACAACGTAGAAGTGCGAGAAGGCGATGGGTGGTATGGTTGGCCTGATGTTGCTCCCTTCGACAAGATTATGGTTACAGCTACGGCCGAGGAAATCCCAAAGAAACTGATCGCACAATTACAACCTGGCGGCTTACTCGTCATGCCCGTGGGAAACTGGCGAGGGGCACAAACACTCACGCTTGTAACAAAATCAGAAGACGGAGAGTCTTACACTACGAAATCGCTGTTACCAGTACGATTCGTCCCGATGACTGGGGACGGTGTTTTGACACTTGACCGCAAAGCTGAGGATGCAGAGTAACGACCGCATCGCTGGAGAATGTCGTTAATCGGGCGACCGAGAATACGCTCGTAAAGGAGTGTAAAGCTCTTCGAGAGCTAGGACTGTTGTAAGAAAAGCAATCGCTGGGTTATGACTGCGTCTTTTCAGGTTCTAGGTCTTTTGATTCGTTAGTATCTGTTTTTCGATGATTTGGAGATTCGGAGACGAAGTTCAAAACTCGAGGATCGAGGTGCTGAATTGAATCGACATCGGTCGAGAGAAATCCCTCCAGCGATTTAATAGTATCGAGAGAAGTGCCGAGGTGATTTACGATATTCATACTTCGGTCCGCAGTGCCGGTTACTCTCTCGCCATCCAGCAGTACCAAGATGCGCCTCTTCCATGTTCGTTCAGTTCGACTTGAAATCGGTTTCGCATTCGACACTGAGGTGGTGTTGTTTGTTTTGTGTACCGCAGATGATTCACTGGTCCGATGTGCTTTCAGCTTCTCTGCCGTTAGTCCGGAAATTATTTCAATGAGATCTCCGTACGTAGCTACTTCTGTATTGAGATGATGTTCTGCAGAAACCTCGAAGTATCCATTCGGCTGGACTGTGACGGAATCGTCTGACTCGCTCGGTTCATTACTCTTGGAGGGTTCCCCGGCACACAGGGTGAAACTATTGAGTGCGAAGAGCGCAAGCCAGGTGAGCTTACTGACTTGTTTTGTTGAGGTCTGTAGAAGGTGTGGAGTTGGAAGAGGAGCGATGATCAGTGAAAACAAACTATGGCGTTTGTGCGAATTTAAAGCGAGGTATTTTAAGCAAATTTCGCAAATAGTAACTTGTTGGAGAGAGCACGTGCGCGACTCACCAAATGCTTCTGGATGAAGAGGTTTTGTGGGCTATTTATTACGCGGGTAGGTTTCGTCAAACACTCCATAGTAAAATGCTTTTTATTCACACTTCTCGTTGTGAGCAGTGTAAGGTATATACAGATAGAAAAAATACAAAAATAAACTTTTTTAAAAAACTATTAGAGTTCGAGGAATTAAGTTATGCGAACGCAAGTAGCAGTGTTTGTCGATGCCGGTTATCTCTTTGCTTTAGGTTCCATCGCAGTAGCTGGACAAACTTCAAAACGAGAGAGGATCGGTATCAAAAGCGATGTCTTTTTATCCGAGGTCAAGAGCCTAGTAAGACAACTAACTGGAGCAAAACCACTGTTACGAGTCTATTGGTACGAGACTAGTACATCGAACCGCGTACTTGGCACTGAACACGTTCATATTGGACAAACCAACGAAATAAAACTTCGGATCGTTCCCTTACACCAGCACAACTTTCGAACTGCTGTTACTTCGGCAATTGCCCGAGATCTGGCCGAGTTAGGACGCAATGGAGCTATCTCAGACGCGTTGTTATTGGCTCGAAACGATGCTCTACGGACCGGTGTCGAATTCTCACAGTCTTACGGCGTTCGAATCCACATGCTTGAAATATTTGCTGAGCAGGATAGTGAGTTTTCGTCGTTGTGCTCTGAAGCTGACACTAACACCGCGTGGCGGCGAGCCGATGTAGAAAAGTTTCTGATTGAACAAGATCTCGCTACGATTGCCGATTATGACACGACTTTGCGTTCATATCAAAAACCTCCGGCTCTGGAAAGATCGTTGGCTATGGAACCACACTATGAATCTCCACAGTTGGCTAGGGAGATTCCTGAAGAAACAAGAGACGCTATTCATAACGTTGTAATCGAATACATCGAACAACTCTACGATGAGGAACTTGAAGCTTGCATGGGTTATTGGCGCAATGGTCGCGGGGTACCCAATTCTTACGACAAATCGTTGCTCTTTGAGTGTCGAAATGCTCTAGAACGAAATCTCACCGAAGACGAGCGCGTTGTGATGCGAAGTAGCTTTCGAGAATTTGTAGTCGAACGGGTACAAGCCGACGACGACTCGCAATCCGCTTCACGACAAGATGAAGACTTGTTGTGAGCTACGAGGTTCCGAGCGAGAGCAGGTTTTCAACTGGTTGATACAGTTCTTCCAGATAGGTTACGTCTTCTTCGTCTAGCGAAATAGTAGTCGCTTCCGCTAGTTCTGCTAGTTGCTCCACTTTGGACACGCCAATTATGGGTGCGGTGATTTCAGGTTTGTTTGTTAACCAGGCGATTGCGATCTGCCCTGGTTTCTTGTCGTATTTTTTCGCAATTTTTGCTACGCGGTCGGCGATTTTAAAGTCGGCGACACCTCGGTAGAGACTCGCAGTACGTTTGCTGTCGCGTCCAGACGAGCGCTCAGTTTTTCCTTCCTTAAGACTTTTGCCGTACGACCCTGCAAGAATTCCACGCGCCAGCGGCGACCACGGAGTGAGTGCAATTCCAGCATGTTTGCAGTAGGGAATCATTTCACGTTCTTCCTCGCGATAAATCAGGTTATAGTGGTTTTGCATAGATACAAATTCGGTCCAACCGTTCAGCTTTGCGACCGACTGCAACTCTACAAACTGCCAGGTGAACATCGACGAAGCTCCTAAATATAGTGCTTTCCCAGCTTTCACGACATCGTGCAAGGCTTCCATGGTTTCTTCAATGGGTACGTGTGGCTGATCGCGAATGCCATGTGGATGGCGATGGATGATATATTGATCGACGTAGTCGAGACCTAAACGTTTGAGACTTGAGTCGATCCCTTCCATGATGTGTTTTCGCGTGAGTCCGCCGAGATTTGGAGCGGGTCCCATGGGGTATGAAACCTTGGTTGTAATCACATATTCCCAACGGTTGAACATAGACCGCAGGATCGATCCGACAACTTCTTCACTTGCGCCAAGACCATAGTTGTTTGCACAATCAAAATAAAATAACCCATGCTCAAACGCTGCTTGGAAGATTGGCTTTGCTTGGTCTTCCGTTAACGTCCAGTCTCCGTGGAGACCACGCCCAGGCACCCCAAAATTCATGGTACCTAAACAAAGTTCGGAAACTTTCATGCCACACTTTTGCCCTAGCGACACGGCTTTTAACATCTGTGTATTCCCTTATTGAGTTGTTGCTATTGGAACGAGATTTGCAAACACCTTGTATTGTGATAGACGCACTAGCAAGCAATTTGCTCTTTGGTTGCGATTGAAGGATTGTAAGTAGTACTTGTGGTTACTTTTGCTGATCAAGCATTAGTTAATGTGAGTTGAGACACTCAGGTAGTAAATTGTTATGGTAGCAGAGCAACCAATCGAACCATCAAGACTGCAAGACGAGTTTGACACACTACTGTCGGACTACAGTACGTGGCGAATGGCATCGCCGTTTGCTCTTTTGTTTTTCTTCGGCAGTCGATTAGCGATGGTATCCAAAGCGCTATTCCAACAGGTCACTAATTTTGTTCCGATCGTCGGAGTCACTTCGCTCGCCGTAATAAACACCGAGCTAACCTGGTACCAGGGCATTCTGATTGTCGTAGCGCTGATTTTGATTATTGTGTTCATTGTGGCAGTACTAGCGTACCGACGCTTTCGTTTCCGTATCACTAACGAGAGTATTGCGGTGAAGTCGGGTATCTTGCGGATCACCCAGACCGATGTTCGATGGGAGCGAGTTCGCGCGGTGAATTTAGAGCGTGGTCCGATCGAACGAGCGTTGGGCTTGGCTCAAATCTCATTAGACACAGCAGGTTCAGCTGCAGCTGAAGTCCAAGTGCCGGCGATAAAGTTACAGTTAGCCGAACTCATTCGCGCTAAGGTGAGCATGGAAACCACGGTATCCGATACCATCGGCGATGAGGTGTCGAACAATGGGCAGCAGATGTATCGGATGGACCTGATTCCATTAGTTAAGGCAAGTTTCTGTACACAGGGAACTCTAGCGATGATGGCCGCCGCACTCGGTGCGTTTTTTTGGTTGGGAGCTACACTGTACAACATGTTGGACCCAGACGAAAACAGCGACAACGAGGCGTTTTTGCATCAGGCCTTTAATGTCGCTGAACAATACTACTTAACGTTTGCGGACAAAATTGAGCAAATTACATCTATTCCTATCACACAGTCCTGGTTAGGAATGACGATACCAGGTATTCTGACGGTTTTCATGCTAATCACAGTGCTGTTTTTAGCTCGAGCTCTCTATTTTAGCGTGACGAACTATGACCTGCAATTACTTCGGCGAAACAATGCTCTTTCGACCGTACGCGGTCTGTTTACGAAGAAACGAACCAACGTTAAACTTGAACGAGTTCAATCCGTTTCCTTAAAGATGAACGTACGGGAAATTGGGTTAAAACTTTGTCGCTTAACTGCAAAGCAGTCGATGAGCGGGAAAGAGCACATGTTATCACTTCCTTCCGTTCCTACTTCGGTGCGCGATGAGATTGTGGAACTCGCTGCACTAGAAGCTGGAAGCCAGTTGCGCCTTGATCCAAAGACGCAATCGTTTCAGCCAATTTCGATCGTATATTTTTGGCAAATGTTTATCGGGCTAATCATAGTGCCATTCCTCGTGGTGCTTATCACTTCGCTGTTCTCAGACTTTAGTTGGCTGCAATGGGTTTGGTTAGGATTTCTTTGCGGTTGGGTTCCGATCTGCGCCACTGTATCGCTGGTGCGCTGGCGCAAGGCAGGTTACGTTGTAGACTTGTATTCGATGATCTCGAAATCTGGTCTGTTGGGGTATACGCTTGACATGGGCAAATTCAAAAAGGTGCAACGAGTACGAATCGAACAGAGTTTCATTCAGCGATTCACCGGAAAATCCACACTCACCGTGTCTTATGCGACAACGAATATCGTGGTGCCATTCTTAGCGCGAGCGCGGGCAATTCAGTTGCATGATTACATTTCGCACGTTATCACTGTACGCAATTCGGAGTGGCATTGACTTCCTACGAAAAAGTAAGTTCGCGAGCATCTATTCGCGTCTGTTCCATTCTTGCATGGCTAATCTCGGTAACAACAAGGCAGGCTAGAAACTGCACCGACTTTTTCGAATTTATGGAGATACTCTTCGTATGAACGAACACACTAACGATCAGCTTGCAATCGAAGATTTACCTTCGATAGAAGAAATTGATTGGGTGGAGATGGATCGTAATCTAATCGTTCGTGACATGTTGCGAAACTGTATAGTGGGTATTCTTAATTTAGTAATAATTGCGGTGGTTGGAATCCTCTTCCTGATTTCAAATACGGCTCTGCTTAAATTGCTTGGGGTTGTTGGACTTTGTATTGGATGTGGTTTTATTATCTTGCTCATATCATGGCCTCGCCTGGAATTTCCACATCGGGGTTATGCTTTACGTGAAATGGATATTGCACAAAAACATGGATTCGTGACTCGGTATCTAGCCACTGCACCTTTCAGTAGGGTACAACACGTTGCAGTAAGTCAGGGTGTTCTCGACCGTATGTTCGGCTTAGCCACACTGCAAATTTACACTGCGGGTGTTGTATCCTCCATAAAAGGATTTCATGTCGACAATGCGCACGCAATACGTGAACACATCCTTGAGAGAGTAGCCGAAATCAATTTAATGAGCGTCGAAGAGTTCGAGGGTCAAGCCGAGCAGATGTATCCTGCAAACGAATGATGGGATGTTACTTGGGACTTGAGCTCGGATCAGGAATTTTCTACATCGAACGAACTAATAAGTTCGAATTCCAAATATTCGGCTGGTATTAATGCGAGCTGGCACTCAGCACCGCGCGCGGTGATCATATGACAGATCCTGAGATGATCTAAGTCTAAAGTTCTGATAGAACTGTAGCTAGCGATTAAACCTCTGGCTAGTCAGTTTGCGACTCTGAATTGTCTTTTCTTAAAGTCAGTCTAAGCCGTTCTTGTTCATCACGCAACACGTCGACCGCGATGATTTGATTGCCTTCAATGTCTGAGTACACTTCGCTTTTTATGATCTGATCGTAGACTTTGATGCCTAGCTTTTCTGCTTCGCTATCTGGTTCAACTCTAGTTACATTGTGTACCGCACCGTGGTAGTATCTAGAAGACCCGTTTCTCCAGAAGGGAACGTCGTCTGTTGGGACTCGAGGAATCCAGGTACTGTCACCGAAGAGTGTGGCGCCTGAGAACGAAAATTTCTGTTCGCTGTAGAGGGGGCGAATTTCTGTATACACAGTCAATTTCTTGCCCTCACGGAAAAGTTCAATAGGTACGCTAGCACCTAATTTGGCTCTTCGAATCCGATTAGCTAATTCGTACGTTGCTTTTATTGGTTCACCGTCGAATGAAACAATTACATCGTAATCTTGAATACCAGACTCTTCAGCGGCTGAGCCTATATCAACTGAGTTAATTCTGACACCATCAAAGTCATCCAGTCCGTACATTCTGGCATATGTCGCCGCGTCGAAATCCTCCATTTCAACGCCAAGATATCCACGAGAAACCGATCCAAACTCGATGAGTTGTTCGATTGATTCTTTCACCAAGTTTGAAGGAATGGCAAAGCCTATTCCTACACTTCCGCTTGCACCACCTATGATCGCAGTGTTGATTCCGATGACCTCACCATAGAAATTGATGAGCGGCCCCCCTGAGTTTCCTTGATTGATCGAGGCATCGGTTTGAATGAAATCTTCGACCTCTTCAATGTCTAAATTTTTTCTTCCGAGGGCACTGACGATTCCAGAAGTTACGGAGTGTTGTAGCCTAAAGGGATTTCCAATCGCAACAACAAAGTCTCCCACGCGAGTCTTGTCTGAATCAGCAAGTGTGAGCGCTTTCAGGTTTTCTGCTTCAATCGCCAGAAGAGCTACATCTGAGTATCTATCTTCACCAACAATCGTCGCGTTGAAAGTTGTTCCATCGTTCAAAGATACGCGAAGTTCAGTCGCATCACGAATTACATGTTCGTTAGTAACGATGTAGCCTTTGTCTGCGTCAATGATAACACCAGATCCAATGGCTGTACGTTCCCCTGATCGATATCGATTCCTAACAATTTCGTCATCAGAAGACGGCTTAGTCGCAGAGATGTTTACCACCGAAGGAGTCACCGCTTCAATCAACGGTGCGATCGTCTTGGGTCCGGTAAGCGCTGGAACTCCGCTCGCGAACGACCCAATCGCGATCAACGAAAGTACAAACAACGACCCAAATTGAACTCTACTATAGTTCATTTATTACTCCATTAAAAATAGTATTCAACACTCATGTGGAATATAGTTGTTTTGATTATATTGAGACAAGCATTGTCAGATTTCGTTCAAGTTGGGGAACAATATCCAGTCCTGTAGCTTGCGCTTTAGTCTGTTTCATACGCGTATACATCTCTCGCAAGATTTGTTACAGCCCATGTCGTACCCCAGTCCCGAATCACCGACCAAGGTGAATCTAAGTGATAGATAACTCCCATTTTCTCGGATCGTGCCTGAATTCGTTCAACCCGTTTCTTCCGACACGCTACGAAAGACTCGATTGCTCTGTGCACGTTCATTGAGCAAGTTTTCATTCGATTCGCAATGGCGACCGCATCTTCAATAGCCAATGCTGCTCCTTGTGCGAGAAAGGGCATGGTCGTGTGAATGGCGTCTCCCAACAACACGACCCGATCGTGGTTCCACGACATTTTCATTCGCGCATGATGGAATAATCCCCACCGAAACAGATGTCGTTCACTGATCTGTTCTATTATCTCGTTCACTTCACGATGCCATCCATCAAAGTACTCGCGTAATTCTGAGATACTACCGGTTTGTTTCCACTTACTAGACAGGGTTTCCGACGATTTGGTTACGAACACGAAGTTGTAGGTCCGCTGGGTATTGACTGGGTAGTGGACGATATGTCCTGTCGGCCCGCACCATACGTTCGTATTCGACAAGTCGTGGACATCTGAGCTAGGCAATTGCAGTACAGTTCGCCATGCTTGCCATTTGGAAAACTTCGGTTCTTCCGTGTTCCCCAAGTACCTACTGATCGTTGAATGAGTACCGTCTGCACCGACCACCATCTGTGCAACGAATTTTCCTTGTGAAGAGTACAGATTTACCGTGTTTTTAGATTGCTCGACTTCGGCAACGTCTACCTGAGACATCAGCTCAATTTTTTTTTGTTTTTCACACTCACCGCGTAGAACTCTCACTAATTCAGATCGTTGTATCTGTAGATAGGGGTACGAACAATATTGAGCGACTATTTCTTGCAAAGGAATCCTACGTAGTACTTTGCCCGTCTTCCAATGCCTAGTCTCTAGGATTTGTGGTTCGTAAGACACTTCAACTAGTGGTCTCTCTAGCCCAAGATGAAATAAGACTCGCGTAGCATTTGGCGTGAGTTGTATCCCGGCTCCTGATTCGTCTTCATAGTTTGATCTTTCGAGTACCAAAGACGATATTCCTACGTGGCTGAGAGTTAATGCCGTGGTTAGTCCGGCAATGCCACCTCCAACAATAATGACTTGGGCATTCATGTTCCCAATCGAAGTCACCGCGGGTTCGACCTAACTTAATCGAAAGTTAGGTTGGCTAAAAGAAGGTGTGTTATGTCGTTCTATGTTTGATGTGGTACGAATCTAAGATAGGGGAGAGGAGCATTCCAACCGTTCGGGTATCGTTTTCGCGCCTCTTCGTCTGGAATACTCGGTACGATAATTACCGGGTCTCCGTGACTCCAATTTACGGGCGTTGCGACTGCTTGTTTCACCGTGAGTTGGCAGGAGTCAATCAGTCGAAGAACTTCGTCGAAATTTCTACCCGATGTCATGGGATAGGTCAGAATCGCCTTGATTTTTTTGTCTGGTGCGATGATAAAAACCGATCTCACGGTGGCATTCTCCGCAGCGGTTCGACCGACGCTTGATTCGCCGGCACCAGCGGGTAGCATGTCGTAAATTTTTGCGATGGAAAGATGAGGATCCCCGATAATGGGGTAGGTGACCTTATTTCCTTGACTTGATTCGATGTCCGGTAGCCAATCTAAATGACTGTCTACCGAATCTACCGAGAGACCGATAATCTTGCAGTTGCGAGCGCTAAACTCCTCTGACAAACCTGCTAAGCAACCCAGCTCTGTAGTACACACCGGAGTAAAGTCTTTTGGATGCGAGAATAATACGACCCAGCTGTCTCCAATCCAGTTGTGGAAGGAAATTTCTCCATGTGTCGTTTGAGCCGTGAAATCTGGCGCGATCGAGTCGATTCTTAAAGTCATTATTTAGTCCAAAGCATAAGTGAAAGTAAGTAAGGAAAGCAAATTATGCAAACGGTTCGAGGCACTAATTACGCCTCTAGAGTCACACTCTTTATCAATGCATAAACCTCGGTGTGTTCTTGAAGACCAAGTTCTTGCACAGAAGCTAGCGTAATTGTCGCACGAAAATTTTCAGTACCACATACAAGACGAATCAACACGAACGGATTAGCAGACGAATGTTCAATTGCTAAAACGTTACACTTCAGCAAGTTGCGTATGCTTGTTTGGACGGGTCTTGTGGTCGCAATCGCAACCTCGCGATCTGGTATTCGGATGGGTACTAGTCCTTTGAAATGCGGCTTCTCTGACATTGGAATGACCAAGGTTTGGTCGTTGATTTTGAAGTACGCTAGATACAGCTCCTCGTCGTAATGCATGTATTCGGCGTTTATCAAGGAACTCTTCATTGTCTGTTCTGGCAGGTCAGTGTCAGAAATGGCACGAATCACTTCTTCAACGGGGCCGTTGGCAAGCACTCTTCCATCCCTTAACACCAGCGCGTCGGTACACAGACGCGCGACTTCTGTGAAGTCGTGAGTGACATATAGCATCGGTATTGGTCGATCTTCAAGAATCCCTTCCAGATAGGGTAATAGGTCGCGTTTCCGATCCAAATCAATAGTCGAAAGCGGTTCATCTAGTAATAACAAATCTGGGTCGGAGAGTAGTGCTCTCGCTAACGCAACGCGACTTGTTTCCCCTCCTGATAGAGTCGTCGGTTTTCTTTTGAGTAACGATTCGAGTTCAAATCTCGTGATCAAATCGGATAGAGCGTTCATCGAGTCCTTATCGCTACGCTTGGTTGCTAGCTGGTAAGCGAATTGAAGATTGCGATCGACGGTCATATAAGGGAACAGCTTTGGAGATTGTGATACGTAACCCAGTCGGCGATTTCGCGTGGGCACAGCTACATTGCGATCACTTTCTAGCCAGGTAGCATCATTCACATGGATGGTTCCTGTTGCCTCATCTAATCCCGCGATCGCGCGGAGTAAGCTAGTTTTACCACTCCCATTTCGGCCGACGATCGCAGTCGCGCCGCTGTCGCGAAGATCGGCTTGAACCCTTAACTCAAAGGCTCCCCTTTTGGATTGAAGGTCTAAATTCAGCATCAACTCAATCCTATTCGCGTACGGCGATTCCACGAATACACAAAAACCAGTGTGATAAAACTAAACACCAATAGACCACCTGCGAGCCAGTGTGCGTCCGTGTAGTTCAACGTTTCAACGTTTTCATAGATCGCGATGGAGACTACACGGGTTTTTCCCGGAATGTTTCCACCAATCATGAGGACAACACCAAATTCACCTACCGTGTGTGCAAAGGTGAGCACAAACGCTGTGAGCACTCCTCTCACAGAAGAGGGAAGAATCACTTTCACAATGGTGGTCCAGGTGTTTGCGCCCAGAACTTTCGCGGTTTCGAGAAGTTCTTGATCTAATTGCTCAAAAGCGACCTTCAGTGGTTGGATCATAAACGGCATCGAGTAGATCACCGATGCTAGCACTAGGCCATGAAACGTGAATGTGAGAGTCTCTCCGGTAATCCACACAAAAAAGGAACCAAGGGGCGCGTGCGGATTAAAAAACAACAAAAAGTAAAAACCGAGTACGGTAGGGGGTAGTACTAGAGGTAGTGTCGTCAGTGCTTCCACTACAGACTTGCCTTGTGCTTGGGTACGGGCTAGCCACCACGCTATTGGTGCACCTATTAGAAAAAGTACAACAGTGGTTACTGCTGCTAGCTGGATTGTTATCCAGATAGCTGAAAGATTAGCGGAGTTCAATCCAGCGCATAGCCATTGCTTCGAATAATTGCCTTCGCATCACTACTCTGAACAAAGTCAATAAACTCGCGAGCATTCACTTCATTCTCCGATCGACTCAAGATTATGGCATCCTGCCGTAAAGGACTGTAGTACTCCTCAGGGATAACGTAGAAGTATTCGCTGCTCAATTCGTCATCAAGAACGGATGACAACGCGACCATTCCAGCATCGGAGTTGCCCGTGAAAGCAATCGCGTAGGCCTTTCCAACATTGTCTGCAAAAATCACTTTTTTCTTCTCGTTTGACAAATCGACTTCTAACGAGTCAAAGACCTCTTCTGCGGCGGTACCGTACGGGGCGAGCTTCGGATTCGCCCAAACGATGCGATTGAACTCAAGGTTTTCAAATAATTCATGGGCTTTCTGTTCGTACTCTCTTTGAGGATTCAACATAAAACATAAACGACCAATTGCATAAGTTATACGGGAGTCAGTTATACCAAGATTCTCGTTAATAATCGCTTCGATTTTCTCTTGGTCTGCGGAAAAGAAAACATCGTAAGGTGCACCATTTTTAGCTTGGGCAAAGAGCTGTCCCGATGAACCAGCCACTACAGTTATATCTATGTCCGATTGTTCTTCAAACTGTTCAATCAACTCTTCAGCAGTAGTTAGAAAGTTTGTCGCTACCGCAACCGTGAGTTCCTCAGCAACGACGTTGACATTGCTCCACAGATACAGTGTGAAACAACAACTTGCAATCAAAAAATTAATTCGATTCACGATAACTCTCTGCAGAGTCGATCGGAGAAAATCCAACAGCGTCGTACGCGTGGGTCAAATCTCGATAGCCCCATTTATTGTTTGAAGTGACGAAAAACGTTGTGAATTTCACTGGGTCCGTCTTGGTGACGCAAGCCATAAGTGCATTGACAACATCTCTTTGACTACACCATGTTGCCCAATCTCGATCCTTTAGTGGTTTGTTTTCTCGGTTCACATAGCCTATCCGTACACAAAACACATTCATATCCGATGAATCGGCAAAGTTGCGACAAATCGCTTCACCCCAGATCTTAGTTGACCCGTAGGTACCGGATGACCAAGGAGGTTGCGTGTGATCTATCCTAACGAAATCTTCCGGTACATTTGAGTATTGACCCTTGACTATCGATAGGTAAGGCTGGATTGTTTCGTACCCAGTCACTGTAGCACCACTACTCGCGAAGATAAAGCGTCGACAGTTAGACTTTCTTGCGAGTTTTAGTACGTTATAGGTGCCAACGATATTTGTTGTGAGGAGATCTGACCACGGGTGCCGACCACCTGCTTTGGCTGCTAGGTGAATTACGGTGTCAATACCGTCGAATGCCGGGCGAATCGCGGCTTCATCGGCAATGTCGGCTTGAGTGGTTGGTATACCATCGACTGCACTTCGATTTAACGCAGTTACTTCGCAGACGCGCTCAAGCTCAGGACCTAGAAGCGACCCGATCAACCCACTCAGACCGGTAACAAGTACTTTATGTGCCATCACGCGTCCTCAATGTTCTTCTTTTAGGGTCGCTTCGCTTAACTCAAGTAATGGTAAACGTTTCGAGAATAAAATTGTCGTATATATTTACTTCAATCGTATTTCAAACAAGGGAGTGTAATGAACAAGTACCAGTGTTTAACTTGCGGCTACGTATATGACGAAGCCATAGGTGAGCCTATCGACGGCATTCCTCCTGGAACTCGTTGGGAAGATGTTCCAGAGGATTGGATATGTCCTGAATGTGGTACGCCAAAAAGTGACTTTGACATGGTGGAAGTATAAGATTTTTTATTCTTCAAACCAAAACCAGATCGATACCAACTAGCTCAGTAGTTTGACGATATTCTCATACCCGCGTTTTCTTGCCCAGAACAAAGGTGTTTTGAACTTTTCGTCGGCATCCGTAGGATTGGAGGTCTTTAAGTCAGCATCATACGATAACAGGAAGTTCACAAAGTCCGTTTGCCCTTCCCGAGCTGCCCATCCCAAAGGAGTAGTACCGTACTCCGCATCAACCAATAATGGATTGGCACCGTAGTTCAAAAAGAGCTTAGCCGCAGAAACATTTCCTTGTCCCGCCATGTGATGCAACGGTGTTACTCGTTGCCAGTTTGGTAAATTTGGATCCATGCCATTTTTCAGTAGTAGCTCGGCCAAGTCGAGATCATACCAAAGATACGTTTGGCATATCGATAAGCTAGACGGTACTTTGAATCCATTGTTGAGTAACAACTTCACCAATTGCGTATCGCTGTTCCGCACGGCAGCCGCAAATCCTTGACCGATCTCGGTCTCCGTCAATTGATCCGGATGTTGGTCTAAATATTTCTCGACGTAGTCGATGTTTTTGTTGTGAAAGTGTGCGATAATCGATATTCGACCACCACATTGAGATAAGAGTGTTCGAATTTCCGCGTCGTTTGTTGCCTCGATCGGGGAACCTGAGGAATCTACTTCGGCGTTAGGGTCTGCACCGTGATCCAACAATAACTTGACAACATCTGTATATCCGAAGCGAGCGGCACTCCACAATGCATAACCATTCGGGCAATAAGGTCCTTCAGGAAGATTTGGGTTCGCGTCATGTTGAAGCAATTCCTCAACGATAATTAGGTGATTTCGTTCGGCTGCCGCGGACAAAGCTCTTTTTCCGCTAGGTTCGGCGTAGTCCGGATCTCTGTCCCGTCGATTTAACAAAGCTTTCACTCGATTGAGGTCGCCACAGGCTGCAGCGATAGGGAGTGTATAGTCCGAACCCTTTGAAACCAAATACTCTACGATTTCATAGTTATTTCGCTGACGCCAAAATCCATGGAACCAAAGTGCCGATGCAACTGGTCGAAACCCAAAAGTGCCAAGTCGGTTATGACTACTGTACGCTATCTGATCTACCTTCGCTCCCGTCTCCACTAAGAGTTCAATCATGTCGATATCTTCATTCTCGACCGCATAATGCAGTGGTGTTTTTGCGCGAGAACCGATCACGTCCAAATTGGACGAATCATCGTTCAGAATAGTGTTGACTGTTTCGACCTCTCGTTGTTGTACCGCACAATGAATGGCTAGATCTTTTGCGGCGAGCGAGGAATTTTGATTCCTCAAGTACAACGCAAGTTCTTGGTGTCCATGATCGAGGGCTATCTGCGCTACGTTGTCTCGGTCGTCGATCGGATCCTCGTCCCAGATCGACTTGTGTCGCAGAAGTTCCTGAACAACGTTCCCGTTTCCCTCTCGCGCAGCAATACGAAGAGGGGAAGTGTACCAGTAGTTTGCATGAACGAGAGTAGGATCTTTCTTCAAAAGTTTCCGTACCGAGTCTACATCGCCGGTCCGCGCCGCTACCAGCAGGTTCCAAACGTCTTCCGGCAACCATCGATTCAACCACTTCGGTTGTTCAGGTTGTAGTTCAAACGGGCGTATTAAACTCAATCTATCGAGTACATTCATATCTCGTTACAGCTTAAAGAAGACGTTTTGCAGATGTTATCATTCGAAAAGTCGCAGAATAAAGTCGGTACTAGGTTTTCTACATACAATTTTTTGCACTTCGCACCTTATCGGACAAATCATTTTCCAAGGGAGTCCGTTTGTTTAGCTTAAGCCTGAAACAATTAGTTTATTTGCAACCTTACCATCGAAGACTCAGTAGTGGGTGCAAGATTCTATGCGTCCTTGGTATCAGCTACTTTTTGGCTAGTTGTGTAGTTGTATCCGATGTACCGGAGATATCGAAATACGAGCTTCAACAAGAGGTTAAAAAACAGCTTGAATTTGCCGAACAAACTATAGTCGAACGAACACATAAGTTGGCCAATCTGTCTTGGCCTATATTGGTCAATAATCTAGAGATGTGCGATGACTTTGTTCGACATCGAACAGGCTTGTGGTTGTCAAGGCAGTCTTCCATCCTTACCAGCCTATCTTGGGTATCTGAAGTTGAGCAAACTATCGGGGAAGAGCCAGTTGTATGGGGAGTAGCGGCCGATTCGCCAGCAGCCAGGGCAGGAATTGAAGTCGGAGATCGCATTCTTGCAATTGACTCGAAAGTACCTAAATCGAGTGCTGCCGCACGTCGTCTCCTGGCAAAGTCCACGAGAGAATTCTCGGCTAAACGCACAGATCCAATCCAAATGCTGATTCAACGAGATGACGAACAAATACGTGTGGAAGTGAAACCAGTCTTAGCGTGTCGATCTGAAATTTCGCTGGCTGGTGGTTCCCGCATTAACGCCTATGCAACAGGCAACCACATAAAGATTTTTAACGGCATATTCACGTTCGTCGAAACGGATGAAGAGCTGCAATATGTCATTGCACACGAACTAGCTCACAACATATCAAATCACGTGGTCTATGCTCGAGCAAGAGGCACCGTCGGAGTCGTGGTTGATCTGCTTGTATTACGTTGGAAGGTATGGACGAACGGGGGATTTAGTCGACTGTCGGTCCGGGCGTTCACCAAACCGTACGAAGTAGAAGCGGATTACTTAGCGCTTTATTTATTAGCGAATGCTGGGATCGACTCGACAGGTGTCGAAAACTTGTGGCGTCGCTTAGCGACCGAGGACATCTCCCGCATAGGTTGGATTCTGACCCATCCGTCCACACCGGAACGATTTTTACAGTTGCGAAAAACCCGTGAAGAAATCGAAGCTAAGCAGCGCAATAACGAAAAGTTACTTCCGGAGCGTAAGTAACTTCAAACCGATCGAACTTCGGCAAAGACTGTCGCCTCCGCCAAGGTGTAACTGCGAACTGGGGAGCAAGAAGCTCCCACGCATCTAGCTCACATACTGTCACTGCTAATGCAAGGACAGACAGGCAATGGGTTCTAGTTGTGGTTACGAGCCTACGGAATAGACTCGAAAAGGAATGGCTCCACCTGCTGGGCTCGAACCAGCGACAAGCTGATTAACAGTCAGCTGCTCTACCAACTGAGCTAAGGTGGAACGGTTACAAATTATAAGGAGAAGAATTTGACGATTCTTGGAGGCGAATCACTGCCGGCGGTCGAGATATAGGGCTTTACTCGAACTCCAAAATCTCCAAATGATGAAGCGAAACTACTCCGTTAAAGCTAACCCCATGAGTTCAGCAGGAGTAACCCCAAGGGCATCGGACACCATGTTAAAGAATGTAATTTCTCGAGAACTCACTCGTTCGTCCGAATGAATGACACGGACGACCGATTCTAGCAATGAGATTTTTTGCTTGAGGTTTAGTACTTTACCCACGGATCCGAGATACCGATCCAACGTAGCCGACTCGAACAGGTGAGATTTTGCTGCAACGCCTATATCGGTAAGACTCACTTCTTCGCCGGTAGTTTCCCTGACGATTGACTGTACCGCTTCTAGTTCGATGTGCTTAATGTTCGTGTCTGCGTTGGTCGTACGAGCAAGTGTCATCAGGACCGTTTCGTTAAAAATGTCCGTAGTTGACTGTTTTGCGGAACCGGATTGAAAAAGTTTGAGTATTGAATTTAAGCCTGAGCTGATCATAAATTACCGCTACCAGTGAAGTGGATAAGTTGCTAAACAAAAACCAAAAGAGTGGAAGGTTGCAACCTCGCGCACTACTTTGGAGGTTACTTTCCTAAAAGGACGATACTCCTTAGGTTCAACCGTTGTATTTTGCATGATTGTACTTCATTTCTGTCGAATCGTTCGTGTTAGAAACCGAGGTATAACAGCTGTCAGTCAATCAACGCTTGTTCTGCTAGCAGCACACCATTCGAGTAGTTGATTACATATGAATTCGAAGGAGTAGTCGAACTCAGAGAGTGGTACCGCAGCGTGCTTTCCTGGATTTTCCCTTAGTTGCTTAGAAGGACTCGCCAGTGAGCCGAATAGTTCGAAACAAGCTGCAGGACTGAACATTTCGTCTTCTTGTTGTATTAGAAAGTTCAATGGACAATGAACATTCGAAGCGTCTCTTAGTAGTCGTTTTCGAAATGGTGAGACCACACCCGTCGGAGCCATTAGACCGAGAACTGCGACTGTGGTCGACTTTCCACTCAAGTGTCTGTTGGCTAAATAAGGGATGCCGAAGAAAGTGCCCATTGACAAGCCAAAATAGGCGATGGTTTCAATGGAAAATTGCAGTTTCCTCTCGACCAGTTCTAATGCGAGTTCCCAATCCTTGAATAGATAGTTTAATGCTTTTGGCTTACTCATCTCTGCATACAACGCGATTCGTCCGCCGTCCAACTTTTTTCTTAGACCATGAACTGGACCGTCTATCGCAAGTGAAGTTATTCCTCTGTTTGTGAACAGATTAGAAAGATAGGGAATCGGGGCTTGCAATCGATTTCCCGATGCACCGTGCATGAAAGTAACTACAACTCCAGGACGCACTTCTTTTTCAGGAATCCACAGACTTCCAGTTACTTTACGATGATCAGTGTAGTCGACGACGAATTGATGCGTCGTATTACCGAGTGGATCTTTAGTGAGAGTCCAGTTAGAGTTCATTGGAACTGAAGCGCGTGGATACCACTCGAAAGCCAATGTGTGGTCTGTGATAACCCAGCTGTCGTTGGCTTCTAAAGATAAAGCGCAATACTACAACTATAACAGAAAGTCCAGCGTGCCCTGACTATCGCATCAATCGACATATTCGCCGGAAGTTGCCGCGGCGAGAAAGTTCTCTTCTAAGATGTCGAAGTTTTGGATATCGGAATTTACAACATCCATCCCGTTCTCCAGAACGTATGCATAGCTTTGTTGAAATACCGACAACTCGGCGTTTTTTAGCTTTTCGGAGTAATGTGATTCATAAACACTTTTAACGTTTTTACCTCCAAACATTCTGGGCGCAAGGTGTCGGGCTACTTTCATACCAACCAATGCGATTCCCGCTTTTTTTGCATCTTCAAATGCAGATTTGAGGTCTACCATGGGCGGTGAGTCTGGTAAAACAGTCTTGCGGTTCCAGTCGTACCATCCTGCAGGTGTAATAGCCACCATAGCTAGGTGATACCAGTCTGTCTCCGCTGCGGCGGCAAGTACTTCAGCGGCGCGGTTATGCGTACTTAAGCCGAAGTATGAGACTTTACCATCCTGTTTGGCACGTTCAAATTCTCGATAGATTTCCTCGTTCTTCACTATCAAAGGATTTTTTGCGTCCATCGTGTAGTAGGCGTCAACGTTTTCCTGTTTAAGTTGGGACAAGCTTTGCTCCATATCTTTACGCCATTGTTGTGCAAGTTCTTTCGCACGTTTTACAGAAGGTTCTTCGTTTTCTGATGCGTTGAGAAAGGATTTAGAAATCAAGAAAATGTCATCACGATGCTCTGTTACAAAATCAGCTAAGTTGCGCTCTGCACTTCCATAGTATCGACTCGTTCCGACATCGTATACATTAATTCCAGCATCGAATGCGACGTTTAAAAGAGCGTCATTCTTTCTACGCGACAGCGCTGCTCCGCATCCATACACTAAACGGCTAGCTTTAAAGTTGGTACGACCGAGTGTCGTATATTTCATGGTCGGCCATTCTTTTACTCGGGCTAAATCAATGGAGTCCGATTGGGCAAACAACGGTCGCGCGCGCAAAAGGGTTGGCGCACCTAAACCGAACAGTATGGAATTGCGAAGAAATTTACGTCTTACAGTCATAGTAGGGTATTGGAGAAAACAACTCCACCAAATTTTATCAAGTCGAGGAACTAAATTTAATTAATGATGTCATAAGCGTTTGACACCTAAATTGTCTGTGATGGTTTTCATGATTCGATGAAAGTTTTAGGACATGATCATGTGTGATGAAGTGAGTCGCTGACAGAAGTTTTGGAAGTCGAAATATTTACTTTTATTGAGGATTTTGATATGATAATCGTTCTCAACTCTTACAAGGATGTAATTCATGAGCATATATGAGCATAAACAAGGCAAGTACACAAGCTACCGGGTAGCCCGTTCGGTTAACGGTGTACTTCGACAAAAATATTTTCCAATGACTAGGGATGGTCTTGCGGACGCGCGAAGTCTTGATGATGAGTGGGCCGCCGAACAGGCAGACGCACAAACAAGATTTACAGGTGCGCGTTCACGCTGGCGTCGAGAGCCCGTGCAAGCCGGACCCCACACCAGCCGTTATACCGATAAACGGGTAGCAAACTCTTCTAGCGGTTAGAACAAGCCACATTCCGTAAAACTTCCCTGATCTCTTGATTGATTAACGACTTCTGAGTCGTTGATACTCCGCGCGCCACAGTTACGCCTCACCGAGTTTTCAGATCAACCCCTATGGGGCAGTGGTCTGAGCCTTTAATGTGAGGCCAGATAAACGCTGAACATACTCGCCTGTTCGCCGTTCGTGACGCAAAAACATAGTCAATCCTCCATCCTACGTTATTTTCGCGGCTCCCTCCCCATTGTCGCCACCAGGTATAGTGCCCGGTTTGTTTAGGATGTCGTTTGCGAAACGTGTCAATCCATCCTTCTCGCATCCAGAGATCAAGAGCTTCTCGCTCAATAGGAAGAAATCCTGAAGTCTTTTCATTAGATTTTGGTCGTGCGAGATCAATCTCTGTATGAGCAGTGTTGAAATCTCCAGTAACGAAGACCGGACCGATCTTTCGTAATCGTTCAAGTTCATACCGGGCAGTCTCGTAGAAATCGAGTTTGTACGGCACGCGACTGTTGTCTCGTTCTTTTCCAGCCCCATTAGGAAAGTAGACTGAGGCAATAGACATGCGCCCGTACCGAGCGACGAGATAACGACCCTCGATGTTGAATCTCGGTTCGGGTAGAGTGGTGATGACTTTGTCGGCTGGTTTCCTACTAAAGATCGCCACACCAGAGTATCCCAAGCGTTCGGCTGCCGAAAAATATGTGTGCCAACCTTCCAGAGTGCGAACTTCAGGTGGTAGTTGAGCCTCGTTTACCCTCGTCTCTTGCAGAGTAACGACATCTGCTTGGGAACGCTCAAGGAAATCAAGCAACACGCCCTTTTTGACTAAGGCACGTAAACCGTTTACATTCCAACTAATAATCCGCAACAGGCTCGCTACGAATTGACCGAGAGAGTTTTAACCAATCCCTCGTTGAGCGATCCCGATTTAAAACCTGCTAGATCTAATGCAACGAAGCGGTAGCCGAATGCTTTTAGTTGATCATCGATAGTCGACTTGTGTGCTAGTGCTCTATCCATCTCCTCTGGAATGAGTTCTAATCTGGCAACGTCCCCGTGGTGTCGGACGCGATACTGAGTGAATCCCAGTTCCGCGAGGCAGTTCTCTGCTTTTTCTATCCGATCGAGAATACTCTCGTCGATGGTCATACCGTAGGGGACTCGACTGGACAGGCAAGCAGCTTGAGGTTTTTGCGCGTTCTCTAAATTCAAGTACTCAGCTACTGCTCGAACATCCGCCTTTGAGAAATCTGCATCACTAAGAGGAGATACGACGTTGAAATTGTTAGCAGCGACCAGCCCAGGTCTGTGGTCTTGCAAATCATCCCGATTCGTACCGTTGAGTATCCATTGAATTCCTTCTTTTTCAGCGATGTCGTAGAGAGCTTGGTAGAGCGACGTTTTGCAATGGAAGCAGCGATTGACGGGATTCTTTAAGTACGAGTCCTTACTTAGTTCGTCGGTAACGATAACTTGATGATTGAGATGCCATTTTTCAGCAAGTGTCTCGGTAAGTGTCAAATCGTTACGCTTGAGACTCTTAGAACCTGAAGTTACGATAAGAGCATCTTGCTTGAGTTCCTGATTTGCTACATAGGCAACGAGAGAACTGTCAACTCCGCCTGAAAAAGCCACAATAACACGTCGCATTCGACGGAGATCGGAACAAAGTTTCTCGTATTTGGACTGTACGTTCTGCGACAGAGATTTCACGGTGTTGAGCAGAGTTGAAAGTGTGTTGAGTGAAGTGTATCAGTATAACGTAGAAACCGAAATTTGTTTACATGCGTCTATTGTTTATATGACTAACAACTTCTCCCGCGAAACGCTTGCCGGCATGTAGTGGAGAATGTTTCCAAATCTTTATTTGTGTGCGATGAACAGAGAGTGAGAGAGTAGATGAAGAGATTGTGGCAAATATGTTTTACTGACACCCGTGTGGGTTTCGACGGGATGAAAGACTCGACCCCAATACTGTTTCCCGCTATTTCTACACTGGTGTGTGTGACACTTCCGTTCGCTTTTGTGGGATTTGCAACGTTCACGACCGGATCGGATGATATTAATGCGACTAATGCTGGTTCCAGCGAAGCATGGTTGCAGTTAAGCACGGGAGTGATTTGGACGATTACCTTTGTTTTGTGTGTGGTTGGCTTTGTTTGCACTTGGTGGCTTCTCACATCAGTGTATTTTTTTGGAATGGCGAGACTGTTCAACATCTCAATTCCTTGGCAGAAATGGCTCGGATTTAGTTGTTGGTCAGCGGTCCCGTTGATCACCGTGCCACTAGTCTTAGTAATAGCAATACTTGTTCAGATTATTCCGATTCCGAGCAGAGAGGTGGACCCTTGGTATATCGAACTAATATCGGCTTGCTTTTTGATTGTGCCGTTTATTTGGTGCGCCCGTATCGCGGCCTTAGGATTACGCAGCTGGACAGAGCCGCACGGTCGAGGAAATGTGTATTGGCGAGTAGTAGCTTTTGTGCCGTATGGTTTGCTACTATCTGCATTTATGATTTTCTGTATTCGGCATATGCGGTTGATCTAGGGATCTATAGCATTTCCTAGACACCGTGTTAGAAGTTTCATTCTGCCTTACGACTTAGAAACCTCTTGACTAATGTACGCGATGATTTAGAGCCGATTAACTAGATTCGCAAGAAAACCAGCACCAAACCCATTGTCAATATTGACCACAGAAACACCTGACGCGCACGAAGTCAACATGCCTAGTAAGGCAGCGATCCCTTGAAAGGATGCACCATATCCGACGCTGGTAGGAACTGCAATCACCGGTTTGTCTACTAACCCACCTACGACGCTCGGAAGTGCTCCTTCCATACCGGCCACGACGATGAGTACGCGGCAAGAACGAATGATTTCGAGCCTACTAAATAGCCGATGCACTCCCGCCACGCCGACGTCAAACACACGTTCAACGACGTTTCCATAAAACTCTGCGGTAATTGCTGCTTCCTCCGCAACCGACAAATCACTAGTACCGGCGGTTATCGCACCGATATGAGTGGTCGGGGATTGTGGTTCGGTTAGTTTCTTATAGGCTATTCGTGCCTCTGGTACATAAACGATTCCGTCGATGCGATCTAGTAATAGTTCGGCTGCCTCAGGTTGCAGTCGTGTTGCTAACGTGTTATTGCCATTCCCGAGTATCAGTTCAAATGCTTTGAGTACTTGTTGCGGAGTTTTGTACTCACCGTAAATTACTTCGGGAGTTCCAGTTCGCTGCGCGCGAGTGTGATCGATTGTCGTGGACTCGATTGTTTGGTGTTGAACTTCACTGATCTGAGCCATCGCGACGTCAACGGCGAGCTTGCCAGCACGCACTTCTTGCAGAATCTGTTCTAGGTCACTCATCGTTCTCCAACTTTTCGCAAACTTCTCGTTCTAGTATTCGCTTTACTTCAAGATAGCTCAAGCCTTTCT
The DNA here is from genome assembly GCA_009840305.1 of Gammaproteobacteria bacterium. Classification (GTDB taxonomy): domain Bacteria; phylum Pseudomonadota; class Gammaproteobacteria; order Pseudomonadales; family Azotimanducaceae; genus Bin55. The sequence goes on from VXNY01000029.1 coordinate 250,639, forward strand.
CTTTTGCAATGGAGAGTACATCGTCGTGTTCTAGTTTCCACCTTGACACACCTTCGGGCAAAGTCACCGTCTTCACGCTTACTTGCCCCAAACTTGTAATCAACGATTCGATTTTTCGGGCTAACAACCGTTTTTGGACGGTGTGCATTCGCACTCCAGATGTTGTCGTACTGCGCAATATTTCCGCTACGATGGCTTTTTCATCGCTTGAAGGTACAAGAACTGTGAGCTTGTTTGCTGGACGAGACTTTTTCATGATTATCGGTGTTAGAAATACATCGACGGCACCGATGGTAAATAGTTGATCGATCAGATATTCGTACGCTTCCGGGTTCATATCGTCGATGTTGCATTCGATTTCGATGTTGTCCGTACTTTTTATCGTCTCACTCAATTCCCCGACTGATACCCTCACTGCATTGGGTCTTGAAGAGCTTTTCTCACCGAGACCATAACCAACGCGCATTGTGTTGAACATCGATGGAATTTCAAATCTGTCAACACAGTTGCTAAGGATTGCTGCGCCCGTGGGTGTGGTCGCTTCAAATGGGACATTACCTCGAGTAGTAGGCTTGTCGAGTAGTAACTGCAAGGTCGCAGGAGCTGGAACGGGTAGCGTTCCATGTTCACTCACTACGGTACCGCTGCCAAGTTCCACTGGTCCGCTATACACCTGACTCGGCTGCAAATATTCCATCGCGATAGCACTTCCTACGATGTCGACAATAGCGTCAACCGCACCAACTTCGTGAAAGTGCACTCTTGAAATATCGGTATCGTGTACTTTTGCTTCTGCTTCTGCGAGAATTTCAAAGGTGTTCGTTGCTGAATTCTTAATCTGTTCGGAGTAGGGTGTATTGTTAATGATGTCTTTAATGTGATTGAGATTGCGCAACTCACTCGAGGATTTACAGGTCACACGAACTAAAGTTCCAGCGATCCCTCTACTCTTCGCACGCGTAATAGAGAGTGAAAACTCCTCATCCAATCCCAAGCGGGAGAGTTCTGTTCGTAAGTGGTCTGGGGGAACACCCACATCGATGAGCGCTCCCAAGTTCATGTTTCCTGCTATACCACTGAAGCACTCGTATAGCAGCGCAGGCATAAGCTAAAAACGCCTGTTTTTAACCGAGCATGCGATGGGTCGGTGCACAAAGATCGGCAATCGCAACCCCATACGTACAAGCATCTTTGCATGGAGCCCCGCTACAGGTCAAACATGCTTTACCATCGATCGCAATATTGGCGTATTCGGTACGCGCCATCTCAACATCTTGATAGTCCGTTGCATACATTCGAGTTCGTAGGACATCAGCGATTTGTACGTTGTAAGGACAACTCCCATGGCAATCGTCGCATCCCTGTCGGCACTGGGTTGAACTGTTTAAGTGCGCATATCGATGTAGCAACTGATGGTCGTAATAAGAAACCTCTTCATCACCAGAAGCGACTAAGTACTCGTCAATCAACGTCTTGCTTGTCATGGAAACGATCAAAGCATCCACATTTGCGTCGGATAGGACCCAACGAAATGCTGCCTGTGCGAAAGTACCTTCTTCGGTCTCGTAATCCCGCATGTCATTTAAGCGCGCTCCAGACAGAGTTTTCATTGCGATCGTACCGACATCCTTTTTCTTTGCCTTTTTCAACAGCCTTGGTAAATCTGGCTGTCGGGCAATCCTATCCATTCCACGCGTCAAGTTCGCAAGGAATGACGGATCTTGTCCAAAGTTATAGGACACAAGAATGACGTCGCACAAATCTTCATCTAGGGAGTACTCCAAACAGTCGTTTAAACGTCCTGCATGACCTGACATACCAGTGAACAGGATCTTTCCTTGTTTTTTAGCTTTTTCGACAAAACCTTGCCACTCTTCGGATTTCATACGCTCTACATCGTTAACGGCGTGGTTCAGATACACGTCCACATAGTCAGTCTTGAGCCTCTTCAGCGACTCTTCCAAATGGTTCATGATCTGTTTGGTCGTCCATCGTGCGTTCGTATGTGCTTTAGACACGAGGTACACTTGATCGCGCTTGCCCTTGATTGCGTTTCCAATCACAGTTTCCGATTGACCTCTTGTGTAGCTGTGAGCTGAATCTAAGTAATTTATACCTCGGTCCATAGCATGGCGAACGATGTTTTCTTGTCCGCTCCGAAGTCCACTTGACCCGAAAGAAATATCAGAAATTTTTAGACCTGTTCGACCTAACGTCTTGTATTTCTTGACTTCTGGTAGAGTCTTCGAGTTAGGCGATCCTTTTGGCACAGACGCGAATGCATTAGTACTCAGCAATCCACCAGTGACTCCAGCAGCTGATCCCCACTTCAGAATGTCCCGGCGATTAGGTGCGGTCATCTTAGTTTTGCTCCAATTTTCAGTAGTTAGTAATAATCTTACACCAAACAGAATAAATTTAGCTATCGTGTGTGAACAAACGTACGAATTCAAGACAAATTTGAGCAGCGTCTAGTGCCCAAACAAATAACAAGTACCAAATTTTCTCTAGTGAAACTCGCGCAAGCGCTTCACAAAAAGAGTATTCGAGATCAGGAGGGACTCTTCATCGTTGAAGGCTCGAGAGAGCTTGAGCTAGCCGTAGACAACGGAGTACAGCTACACTCTCTTTTTATACACGAAGAGTGTTTTCAAGCAGAAAGCTCATCGCCAATGTTTCAGAAGGCGCGCGATGAAGTGAAAGACGGGTGTATTTTTAGTGTGACCGATCGAGTATTTCATTCTATGTGTTATCGTTCGAGCTCACGGATTGTTGCAATCGCACACAAGCATGATGTCCGGTTGGAGGATTTCGAGGCTACTGACGACGCATTCTTCGTAATTTGTTCTGGTGTTGAGAAACCCGGCAACTTAGGAGCTGTGATGCGCTCGTCCGATGCCGTTGGCGCTCACGCAGTTATTATTGAGAATCCTGTGTTGGACGTGTTTAACCCAAATGTCGTACGTGCAAGTATCGGAACGTTGTTCTCAGTACCTGTAATCCTTTCCGACTTTGAAGTTCTCATCTCTTGGTTGCAACAACATGACATCGTCGTTCTTGCCACCAGTCCTGATGCCGACACAAACTATGCGGACTATACCTATCCGAATCGAGTAGCCATTGTTGTCGGGAGTGAAGCGCACGGACTCCAGCGACGATGGTTTCAAGTTGCGCAAGACGTGGTGTCGATACCACAACATGGACAAGCCGACTCTTTAAATGCCGCAATGTCTGCTACAGTTGTAATGTACGAGATCTTGCGTCAGCGAAGCCAGTCTCTAGACAAGCAAGACTTAACCTAACGCGCATTAGGTGTTTCGCTCAGTCTGATTGTCTACTAGATTGTCGCTTCTTCAAAGCGCGTGGCAACCGCGTGTCCTCCAACGAGTGGTCCCAAATAGAGTGTTCGTTTATGGAGTAAACGAATCGATAATGGGAGGGCCGTCGAGAGTAGATTTTGTTGTCGATGTCCAGTAAAGCCACTTGATCCTCATCGGTACGCACAGCGATTACGGCGTGATACTCTGCCATTCTGCCGTCATACACAACAACAATGCGAAGGTCGTGGGGGTCGAAGTCTAGGAGTTTTAACAACGCATATTTCGCGGTAGCAAAGTCCTCACAGTCACCACCTTTTTGTATAAATTCCAATAGTGTAGACCACTGTTGCGAAACTAATAATCTAGAATCTTCAAGTTCTTTGTAAGTTCTACGATCGTCGTTGTACCTGCGCATTCGGTTTATGTACCGATTAATGAGTTGTAGCTGTTGTTCCGGTTGTAGTGTTTTTCCATTAGTGATGACGAGTCGGATTCGACGCATGTCGCGATCACATTTGGATTCATCCTCAATGCACTCTAGTATCGCAATTAGTTCTTCGTTCGTCCGTTGCATAGTGTCATACCAGTCTTCCCAAAGGCTTGCTTCACCAAGCAGAGTTGAATCGTCGTCAAATCGGTATTCGAAGTCTACGGTCGCACAAGCAGATACGATCAGACAAACACCAAGAACTACGTACCAAGGAACGCGACAAGTCAATGTCGTGCCGGTTCTTTGCAAAATCTGTTCTCTACTCATCCGAAGCAAAAGTCCTCAGCGGCTTGTACGGTGTTGGACAACCATTTTTTTCGGCTCATCCGTTGTAGCAGAAACAGAGAAATCAAATAGTATTACCATGACCTACGACTCAAACAATATTTTCGCCAAAATCTTGCGTAGAGAAGCACCGGCACACATTGTGCATGAAGACGATCGATGTTTTTGCATGATGGATGTAATGCCACAAAGTACTGGTCACACACTTATTATTCCCAAGGAACCCGCAAAAGACATCTTTTCGGTTTCTGATGAGGGACTACAACACTTGATGTTGCAAACTCGTCGAATTGCGCGAGCAGTCGACACGGTGTTTCAACCCGAAGGCGTAATGATCATGCAGTTAAATCGGGCAGGTGCGGGACAGTCGGTGTTTCATTTGCATTTTCATGTCATACCGCGGTGGGGCGGGTTGCAGCAGCGTTTTCATGCGCGGGACTTAGCAGATTCGGAAATGCTCGCGGATCACGCTATGCGCTTACGAGAGGCCTTAAATGACGAACCATAGATTGAAGAAGCCGTGATTCGTATCGATCTATTTTCACAAATCGTCGCAACGAGCTTAGCTTTTCGTAAGAACTGCCCGTTGATGTACCAGAAGACTAGTGTCGAGTGTACCCTTAAAATAGAAAGTGCATTGAGTGTTGAAGAAAGCGCATTAGAGGAGTAATCAACAGGAACCGAGATTATGAAAGATCGTGTCACAAAAGTGTTTACAAACGTGGGACTACTAGCGTTATTGCTGTGTGCAATCTGCTACGTTGGTCTGGCAATTTGGGGTATCTGGATCGGAATACTTAGCGATGAGGTACCATGGATGTTTAAAGGACTAATCTTCTTCGGCATCGCGGGCGGAGGTATTCTTTTACTCGTCGTGATTCGGGAAAGATTGATCGAACGTAAAACTGATAGATACAAAGACGTGGAGTTGTAGTAATGATTGTTGTAAATACTGAAACCGTACCAGGCATGCGAGTCGTCAAGTCGTTAGGGTTAGTTAGGGGGAACACGGTGCGAGCGCGCCATATTGGGAAAGACATTATGGCTGGATTTAAGAATGTAGTGGGTGGCGAAATTCGCGAATATGCGAAGTTAATCGCCGAAAGCCGCGAACAGAGCTTAGATCGCATGATAGACCACGCGAGAGAAAAAGGCGCGAATGCGGTTGTAGGCGTACGCTTCACAACATCGGTCATGATGGCCGGGTCAGCAGAACTACTTGCTTATGGCACCGGAGTCGTTGTAGAACCGGAGTAATCTTCAAGACGAACATTCGTCTAATCTATTCACGCGCGGCGCTAGTTTAGCGCAAACAGTTCTTGAACAGGTATCAATTCTTTCGGTTGCCTAGGCTTAATTCATTGTTAGCCATTGGCGCGTTGTGTGTTGTTCTAGTCGTAACTTCCGGTTGCACAGTTCGAGCGTCTACGGCAAACTCGGTAGTTGGTGACTCCTTAGAAGATTCGACCATCACCGACGGATTGGATGTGGAGAGTTTGTGGCTCCGCGCAGAGCTGATCTCTGACAAACTTCTCGAAATCTGGGCTGAAGCAATTGAAAATTTAGGTTCTATCGAGAACCGTGCCTGCTCATACACCAGAATCACAGCCCCATGCGATGACTGCGACGACGAGCCCACGCGTAGAAGTATTTATGCTCTTCGCCATTCGCTTTTGCAACCCGGTGTGAAATCGTTGATGGAATGGTTCGATACTCCAGCCACGCATACTGTGTCCGAGAGAGTCGAAGAAAAATTTGACGCGACACAAGAACCACCTTGGACTTTATTGACCCTAGATGATGAAGAACCGACTGAAAGTGAACGCTATAGTCACTTTCAAGAGAAGATTGCTCTGTATAGTAGTATGGAACAAAAACGTGCGCGTCGAGAAGAGCGTATCCCAGTTGGTGACATTCATCCCGCCGCGATGAAGTCGTGGTTTGAATCGCTGGTTCCAACCCACTATTTGGGAACTGAAGACGAGCAAATATTTTTTGGTCTAAAACCTGACCGAAAGTCCAAGTCTCCCACGACCAAGCATTTGCAACTCACGTTAGCAATCGACTTGGACACACGCGATTTCACGATGTTTGACCAGCGCGCAGTGCGCAAATTTGTTCCTCATTTTGGTCTTCGAGTTCGCGAGTTGGAATTCCACGGTACTTTTGAGCGTGAACCGAATTTAGATGTGGTAGTATTGAATCACTTTGAATATTCGTTTCGCGTGCGTCTGACCACAATCTTTCCTTCATACAACCGGTTTGAACATTGGTATCAAGATTTTGATTGTGAGGTCAATTCAGAGTCTGAGAATACAGAACTAGAAAGCAGCTAGCCTTTCATTTAATCGAACGAACGTTGGAGGGAAAGCCCGCGCTAGACCGTTACAACACCAATTGAACTCCAAGAGAGTGATTGGGAATCAGCGAGAAGCCTGAAACAGAAGAGATTGTTCTTGCCCCGTTTTAGTACCCTAGCGGAAATTTAAGTGATCTTAGTTCACACCCAATGTAGGCACATTTCTTACAAAAAGAGCCTATCGCTATTCATAGGTCGGCCTTTTGTAGATTGTCCCCACGTAATCCAATTGTTCCTGCGTGAGTTCTGGTTCCGAGTAGTAATCCAGTGCATGTGCAGCTTCATATCTGAGTTTTGGAGGAAAATCGTCCAGTCGTTCGAAGAGTTGAACAGGATTTGCTCTACACCAATCCAAGAAAAAACTAAACCAACTTACCTCTTCTTTCGAGGATTCTTCATATTCCAGGAAGAGTTCTAATGCTCTGTCAACTTCTCCCTGCTCTATAGCTCGATCCGCCAGCCAGTGAGTGGAAGTTCTTCGCGCAGGGTCACTCACCTTTGGTAACATTTCAAACGCAGCATCCAAATCACTCCGAGCGAGTTCGCTAAGTACAAACGCCTCAAGTCGCGCGGAGTCAGGCTCTGCGGCAGCGATCTTCATGGCGCGTTCTGGATCTTCTAAGACTAGCTCATAGAGCGAAATCCTAATCAAGTCTTCCCTTGAATCCTGTTCGGTATGCTCAGTTGTTATTACCCAATCAAGCGCTTCTGATGGGTTGTTTTTCGCCCAGTTTGCGACAATTTGCCTAAGCGTAGAAGATTTGGCTGCTCCGAGATGCTTCAGCGCTGGGATTAGTTCAATCGCTCGCTCTGCTTCCGTTCGTGCAAGTTCTGCCAGTGCTAGCTCACATGCCAATGGTTGTAAATGAAAGGGAATCTGTTCCATTCTGTCGAGCACGGTCGCAGGATCCATCGCAGCCCAAGACTTCAATAACAATTGTTGAACAGTATCGGTCATAAACGCACGATCGCGTGGCGATATCTCACTCTGAGCTTGAAGGTTCGTGTGATCTGAAACCTCATCGAGTAATTGAGGAGATCCATTTTCAATATACGCCCAAGTGTCTTGTGGGTTGTTTCTTACGAGTGCCTCGGTTACCAACCGGAAAGCTTTGATTCTCGGAAAATATTCCTCGTTGTAGTCAATTACGTCGGCAAATGGTTCGCGAAGTCGAAATAGTGCATCGAGCCCCTGTTGTTCGATTGCTGCTTCAGCTACAAGAATCATATCTTGTAATTGCAACTCATCGTCCAGCCCATCTTCGACCAACACGCGCCATGCAGTGCTCACGTCGTTAGCTAGTTCAATTGCAGTTGAGCTACTCTCTAAGTGTGCTACATACTCAGGGTGCCCCAGTTCGCTCGCTATTGCCTGAAGTTCTTGAGAGGGTAGGTCGTCTCGAACACTCGCAATTGTTTCGAGCACAGTGAGTCGTAAGTCTCGATCGAGACTTGCAGTGGCGTCGACAACACTATCCAAATCCGTCACTGACCATTCGGTAATAATCGCTTTAACAAATGGATCGCGTTCTGTAACGGGAAGCTCGACCGCGACATCCATTGCTTTTTGGGGATCAATCACGGTTAACCGCCCTGCGATCGCAAATAACGTCTCATTCTTGACGCTACTGTGCTCGATGTCGCGAGAGTAACTCAAGAGATCGAGTAATTCCTTTTCTCCAGCATTGGCTAGAGCGATGTAAAGGTCAACGGTGCGATTGAACGCGATAGAGTGCTCGACCAACAACGGAATGTCTTTTTTCATGTCGGTCGAGGAAGTTTTTACTCGCACACTTGCTTCCTCGTCCGCGACGAGATTAGATGCAAGCAAAACAATCATTCCCGTTTGAACTACATAACGAAAAAGACGCTGCCAAGTACCAAGATCATTCAATTTAACACTCAATCCCCTGTTTTTCTTCCCGACAAAAAAGTCGTAGTTGTCGCTTCGTTCTTTGCACACCTTATTCACGCCAATCGTCCGGCATAACTAGCTCGTCTAAGTCGATCAACCCTTTGTCTTCTTGTAACTTCAACTCGAGAATAAAGATATTCTTACTTGCTGGGTGCTCGCTGAGTAACGCTTCTATCGACGCGACGGATTCCTCCGACAGCACGGGTCTTGATTCTTGATGGTCTAAAAGCATCTTCGCTGCCCAAGACCGGAGACGCTGAGATTCTATTGCCGGAAGAGAATCGAATAATTGCTGTGGATCGCGCTCTACCCATTCCCAAAATACTCCGTTGAAATAACTTGCTGGTCCGACCAAAGGCGCATTGAGCGAAGGAACTTCAGCCCCCAACGCGATCGCTGCTTGTGGGTCTCCAGCGCGCACCAGCATCTTTCCGAGATCGTCAATGGCGAAATACCTGGGGTGTTCGTCCAACTGGGGAAGAAGTTTAATTGCTTCATCGAGCCTGCCCATCTGCGTAAGTTCCCAAACCACGTCATATGGGGCTTGAGTTAAATGAATACGGGTACTCGCGAGCTCCCGCGATAATTCCAGTGCTTTTTGAGTATCGGTCGCGACGATGTTCCGAAGTACTTGCCTTACGAGAATCTCTCGCAATTGACTGTTCTCGCCAGCGTAGGAAATTGACCATTCGAGCGCGGCTTCTGGATCTGCATTCGACCACTGTTTGGCGATGATACTAACGACATTTGCTGCAGAACGAAGAAACTTCTTCGCTGTCTCGAGGTACTGTAGTGCTTCTTCGGGTGATACATAGGCAAGGTGTGTGAAAGCTATTTCGATCGCATCCACGCGCGCAACTTGGGGTAACAACTCGAGATTATCAAGCATTCCTCTAGGATCTGTATGCGCCCAAGTATCGGACACTGTCCTTTGTAACTGCACGTGTATAGGGTCGTCGGCCCACTTTGCGACTTTCTCGAGTGCGGCGATGGGGTCAATACGAGCCGCGACCATTGCGAGCGCGCAAGGAAGTTCACCACGTTCTCGACGGGACAAGTTTTGAACATAGTCGAACGCTTCGTCAAGTTGCGCGCCAACCACACCCTCGATGACGGCACTCAATGCGGTACGATCGTTCTTGTGAGGAAAGAGTTCGGCTGCGTGTAAAAGCACGTCAAGTCCTTCCTCGTCGTTCCATACTGACGCAATGAGTTTAAACGAGTCAAGTTGCTTTCCATCGTCTACGTCATCTTTTACTAGCTCGGTCCATGCGAATACGGGATCTTCGATCAGTTTGAATGTTTGGTGCGCGCTTAACAGCTGCAACGCAACGCCCTCTAAATCTAGTTCACGGGCAATGTCGAGTAGCGTGGACGTCGAAAGGTCGTTGCGCGTGGACAGAATGCTGTCGAGAGCGACATGTTGGTCAGTTCCATACAAAGACTGAGCACCTACCACTGCTTCGCTTAGATTTGTGAGCGACCACTCGTGAAAAACACTTTCTAACAAAGGTGTTCGACGGACTCTCGGGAGATCTGCAATCCAACGAAGTGCATGATCCGGATCGTAAGTCGTGAGTTTCCGAACAACAAGCGTCTGAATGCTCGTGCGAATGCTGCCACGCTCTATATTTTCGGTGAGGTTCAACAGATCAATTAGTTCGTCTTTGTCGATGTTGACTAAGTATTTGTAGAGTGACACCGAACGCTGAAAAACACTTTCAATCTTGACCAGTTCATGCACCGCCTCGCCAGGGGACTGGTATTCTGGTTTCCCTTGGCTATCCGCATCTATTCTTTGTGTCTTTGAAGCATCGTTTCGCGCAATATCTCTATCACCATCTTGGTTTCCCAAATTGGAAATCACAAAAAGGTAAGCAGCTAAAGACACTGCCACAACGATAGTTGCTGTACAGCCTACGATAATCCATTGGTTTTTGCCGAGTTTTTTCATCGTGCACCTGAGATTACAAATTTCCTAGAAATATCTGTCGATAGTATGTTTATATTCCACACGCAGCAAAATCAAAGCGTTTTGTGCTAATTGCTTTAAATTTAGATTCCGGATTCACGTGTAGAGCTAGAGTTTGTTGGGGTGTGTTGTCAGTGGAACGATCTTAATTCGGCAGTGAATGTCGCCAGTAGATGTCGTCATCCAACTCATTGATCAAAGCCTAGAACGACTTAATTTTTTTGACTTTTGCGAACGGACATGTGAAAGTGATATCGCGTTTAGTGTTAACAGTTTCGAGACCTGGTCGCTGAAACTATCATTTTGCCGGTCTTCACCAAAAAGGGCTCATCTTAACTCAATCGGGTCAGAAACCCTAGAGAAAGCTCACTGCTCCCTATGTAATTTGGGATAAACTGATCGGAAAGGGTACTTTAACAGCAATCGATAGTTGAAATTGTCCTTTTTTGCCTACTCTGGTGGATTGTCCCAGTCGTAAATAGCGCTTATGTAATCTAGTTGTTCCTGAGTAAATCCTGGGAGATGAATGTAACCTAAGGCACGAGCAGCTGCTGTTCTCAATTTAGGTTCGAACTCATCCAACCGCTCAAAAAGATCAACAGCGTTATAGTCCGCCCAACTTCGGAAAAACCAATACCAACTCACTTCCTCTCCAGAGCTATTTTCGTATTGGTGTAAGAACTCCATTCCGCGTTCAACTTCGCCACTTTCGGCAAGTGCTTCTGCTACCGTTTCGGTTGCACTTGTTCTGCCGGATTGACTGACTAAGGGTAAAACTTCAATAGCAGACTCAACGTCACTTCGCGCGAGTTCGCGCATGATCCAACCTTCAAGGTACTTCGATTCTTCCTGCTGCGACGCAAGTTGAAGCGCGCGTTTTGGATCTTCTAGACTGTGTGCTGCAAAGGCTGTTCTCATTATGCTCAATTTGTTAGACGGCCACCGGCCCGGGTTAGAGGTCGCAACATTGTCCATTTCCGAAGCAGACAAGACCCAATCGAGGGCCGCTGCAGGATCCAAAGCTGACCACCGTCTTATGACTTCCTCTAGTGTTGCATCGTTGCGTGCGCCATATGGAGCCAAAGAATGAATTAATTCAATCGTCCGCTCCGGATCTGTGGCTACCAGCGCCGCTAGTGCGTGCTCACAAGCATCGGGCTGCAATTTGTGTGGTATCTGTGCAATTTCAGCGAGTACCGTTTCGGGATAGACTTCAGCCCAAGAACGAATTAGCAGGTGTTGCACTCTGTCGGCCATGTATGCCTGTTCTCGCGGCGAGACTGTACTCGGGTCTTGTGATTGATCCGAGCCCTCCAATGGATCGCTTGTCTGTGTGGAACCACTTTGAATGTACTGCCAAGTGTTTTGCGGATCATTTTTGACAAGCTCACTTAATACCACATCGAAGATGTATGTACGGCCGATGATGCGAAATCCGATGTCGAAAGGCTCATGAAGATGAAAAAGAGCTTCAAATCCTTGCTCTTCAATGAGTGTTTCCGCGACCAGTACCAACGTGTCAAGCTGTGAGAAGTCATCCAATCCGTCGTTAATCAACACGTTCCAAGCAGTCTTTGGATCGTCAGCAAACTCGATCGCTTTTGAATCACTCTCAAAGTATGTGGCAAAGTCAGAATGACCCAGTTTACGAGCAATTTCGTTATGTCGAGCTTCCGTTAGATCGTCCCTCACGCTCAAGATAACCAAGAGTGTGGATAAACGCTCGCGTCTGTTCAGTTTCGTAGCTGCAGTGATTGCTTCATCCAAGTTCGAAACACACCACTCGGAGAACATCCCCCTTAAGAACGGGTCTCGTTCTAGATCGCCGAGTTCTTCGAATTTAGCGAGTGCTGCTTGTGGATCGATTACGGTAAACCGACCCGCTATGGCAAATATTGTTTCGTCTCTTACACTACCCAGTGCACTATCTCGGGATTCTTCCAACAACGCCAATAACTCTTCTTGATTCGCTTGGGTCAGTGCTTCGAAGAGCGCGGCGTTGTGAACGAAAATATCCGCATGATCACCCAACAATGAACTCCCCTTGTTCGAATCCGCTTGAAGATCACGATCGGATGGAGTGGAATTGGTAGTTTGGACGGTATCTTCTTCTGCTAGAGCGATCCATGGAAGCAGTGCAAGGATTCCTATGATTGTGATGAGACGCAACGTTTCATGCCTAGCTGCAATTCGGTGTATTTCAAAATTCATCAGGTACTTCGCTATGAACTCTTGTGTTGTCAATTTCAAAGATGGCTTCGACATTCTCTATTCCACCCAATCTGGCGGTAGAACTAGTTGATCTAGGTCGATCAATCCTTTTTCATCTTGCAGCTGTAGCTCTAACAGATGCATAATCTCGGTTATTGGGTACTCGCTCAGCAACTTTTCTGCTTCCTCGATAGATTCTTCGGACAACGTGGGTCTGGACTTTTGTCGATTGATAAGTGTCCGTGCGGCCATAGATCGGAGCAAGGGCGAAGTTAACGATTGAAGAGAATCGAACAGTTGCTGTGGATCGCGTGTGGTCCATAGATGAAATACGCCGTTGAAATAACTCGCAGGGCCGGTAATTATCAAGCTAGGATCTGGTGTTGGAATGTCAGCTCCTAACTCTATTGCCGCATAAGGTTCTCCTGCCTCTACGAGCCTCCATCCAAGATCCTTTATCGCGAAATGTGTCGCGTTTTTGTCCAACATTGGAAGACGGCTGATCGCTTCATCAAGCCTTCCCATTTTCGCGAGTTTTTCTACGATGTCGTACTTTGCTTCTGAAAGGAACCTGTTGTATGTACTGCGAATTTCACTGGAGAGTTCTAATGCTCTTTCAATATCACTTTCTACAAGATTCGTAAAGAGACTCCATATCAGGCTCTTTCGTAATCCTGTATTCGAGCCGGCATAGGAAATGGACCATTCGAGCGCGGCTTCCGGATCAGCCTGGGACCACTGTTCTGCGATAATTGCTGGTAACATTGTTTTAGTGCTAAGAAACTGATTGGCTCGATCGAGATTCTGAATTGCCTCCTGTGGTGAGACATAGGCAAGGTGCGTAAACGCGATTTCCAGCGCTTCCGCTCGTGTAAACTGAGGTACTAGTTCAAGCTTATTCAGCATTCCGCGAGGATCAGACTCCGCCCAGGTCGTGGATGCTATTCTCTCTAAATGGGTATGAATTGGATCATCCGACCAACTTGCCATTTCACTGAGCGCGAGTTCGGGATCGACTCGCGCCGCAACCATAGCGAGTGCTGTAGGGAGTTGACCTCGATCTTTTTTCGATAGGTTTCGAACATAGTTAAACGCTTCCTCTAGTTCATGACCTACTACGTCTTCAATGACTTTGCTTAAAGCAAGGTGATCGTTCTCGTGGGGAAATACGGTAGCCGCTCGCAAGAGGACATCAAGTCCTTCGTCTTCCTTCCAAGTAGATGCAACAAGCTGAAACAAGTCGAGTTGCTTGGTATCCTCGACGTCGTCGTTGACGATTACATCCCAGGCAGCACTAGGTGTTTCGAGAAGTTTGTGAGTTTGGTTCGCACTGATCTGGAGCAACGCAAATTCCTCAAGTCCCAACTCTTGGGCAATATCGAGAAGAATCGAGCTTGATAGATCTTCCCGAGTAAAAAGAGTCGCTTCGAGAGCTGCGCGTCGCTCGGTACCGATCAGGGACTTTGCTCCTTCGATGGCTTGCACCAGATTAGTTATAGACCAATCGTGGAACAGTCGCGTTAGCAGTGGTATTCGTCGGACTTTTGGAACTTCAGTGATCCAATCTAATGCTTGCTCTGGGTCAACAGTTGCGAGCTTTCGGAGGACTATGGTTTGTATGTTTGAACGAATACTCGCACGTTCAATGCTTTCGGTATGGTGCAACAAATTAACGAGATCGCTTTCTTTTACTTCGGCGAGATATGCGTATAAGGACGCGGTACGCTGAAAGTTGCTTTCGATCTTGATTAACCCATCCAGTGCTTCTTGGGGAGTTCGATGAATTAAATTTGCGTAGCCACTCTGTTCTAGTGCTTTCGCTTTCGATGCGTCAATATTTGGTGCGCTAGTCTCGTTGTCTTGGTCATTCGCTTTGGAACTGAAGTGTAAGTAGAGAAAGACTGAAGCGGTTACCACCACCATTGTAGAACAGCCCACGATGATCCATTGGAACTGCCTAAGATTTTTCATTTTCGAAGTCGAACTATGAGTGTCGTTGGAGTCTCACACAATTAAGAGGCGATGAGAACTTCCTCTGTAACAAAGAATATAGATACACAAATAGTACCCTAAGTTTCCATCGATATAAACTGATTGAGCTTCGTCTCCAATGGTTTCACTTAAAACGCTAGTCAGTGAGATCACAACAGTAAGCGTCTGTGGATGGCTAAGACCAATTCAATTTCAGTTCTACTAGAAGTATAAATATAGAATTTCCTTTCAAAAGAAACACGTGACGCCGCCGAGAATGCCTCGATTCCTTCGTAACATCTGTTAGAGTGTGGGCAGATCTAGGAATTTCAGCCTACAAGATATTTCATTGCCATGTTAAACTCTTATTAAAACGAAGGAACTTTGTCGAAGTCATTCAGTCACAACGAGCACACAACCCTCCCAGGTTGGATATTACAAGATCTTGAAATTCCCTAAGTACTCGGTGAAACGCCTGTCGCGAACTGAATACGGGCACGTAAGAAGACGTATCTTTATAGCTTCGTCCTTATCGGTCCTAATATTCTGGAGCGCGGCAGCGACACTGAGTCAAGAACATACTGACACAGTAGAAGCTTCTGATTCAGATTCGGATGAGGAGATTCTTCTTGAAGAAGACGCGTCAATCGAACAGCTAAACCCGCTCAGTATTTTTCGCGAAAATCTAGAACACGGGGGTACGAGTCCCAAAATGGTTTTGATACCATCAGGTAAATTTGAGATGGGATGTCTCACTGAGCCCGACTGCTCCGACGATGAGATTCCATCTCGAGAAGTCCAAGTCAGCAGATTTGCTGTATCGCAATTTGAGATTACCTTCGACCATTACAACGTCTTCGCGAAGGCGTCATTGAGATCTATACCGGACGACAGTAACTGGGGACGCGGTTCGCGGCCAGCGATTCATGTTTCGTGGCACGACGCGGTGGCTTACACAAAGTGGTTATCTACAGAAACCGGTGCTACCTATCGTTTGCCTACCGAAGCAGAATGGGAATATGCTGCACGCGCGGGTACCGACACTAGATACAGTTGGGGCGACGACGTTCAATACAACAAAGCAAATTGTGATGGTTGCAATACAGGCAAAGCCGTTGAACAAACTACAGAAGTAGGGAAGTTTGAACCCAATCCTTGGAAACTATATGACATACATGGCAATGTATGGGAGTGGACTCTAGATTGTTGGAACAGAAACTTTGGCGCAGCACCGACCGATGGGACTGCGTGGACTTCGGGTGATTGTGCTCGGCGTGTCGTCCGCGGTGGGAGTTGGATCGTTTCACCGTTCTTTGTACGATCCGCTACGCGACACTTTTATAGTGCAGAAAATCGCGTCAGCCTCGTAGGATTTCGTATCGTACGAGAAATTGACCCCAAGTCGACCGACGAATCTATTTAACGCGATTCGTTCATATTTCCACGACGAGAAACTTTAAACCGTTAGCCACACTTCATCCTCTTAGGCATCGTGGTTCAACAGGCTTTTGAGTTAACGGCAAATTACACGCCTCAGGGAGATCAACCAGAAGCGATAGCTCGGTTGACTGAGGGGATCGAAACCGGGTACATGCACCAAACTTTACTTGGTGTTACCGGTTCGGGCAAGACGTTCACGATGGCTAATGTCGTTCAAAACCTGCAACGACCAACTCTTGTATTAGCTCACAACAAGACATTGGCCGCACAACTATACGGTGAGTTTCGAGAGTTCTTTCCTAAGAATGCAGTCGAGTATTTCGTGTCGTACTATGACTACTACCAACCGGAAGCATATGTTCCATCGTCCGATACCTATATCGAAAAAGACTCCTCCATCAACGATCACATCGAACAGATGCGCCTGTCCGCTACGAAAGCGCTTATGCAGCGTCGAGACACGATCATCGTGGCGTCCGTTTCTGCGATCTACGGATTGGGTGATCCTGGATCCTATCTCGAAATGGTGTTACACCTCGACAGAGGAGATCGGGTAGATCAACGCTTCATCTTGAAACGACTTGCAGTGTTGCAATACATTCGCAACGACACTTTCTTTCAACGCGGAACCTATCGAGTTCGTGGAGATGTCATTGATGTATTTCCTGCGGAGTCAGAACGCGACGCTATCAGGATCGAGTTGTTCGATGATGTCATCGAAAACTTGACGATTTTTGATCCACTTACTGGCGCGATTCGGGAGCGGGTTCCTCGATACACCATATTTCCAAAATCACACTACGTTACTCCTATTGAGCGAATGCGCAGTGTCCTCGATGAGATTCGCGACGAATTACAAACTAGGCTCGAGGAATTTAAAACCCACAATAAGCTCGTTGAGGCACAACGTCTTGAGCAACGTACCGCATACGATCTCGAAATGATGAACGAATTGGGATTCTGTACTGGCATCGAAAACTACTCACGCTATTTATCAGGACGAGGAGAGGGGGAACCTCCACCCACATTGTTCGAATACCTACCAAAAGATTCAATACTCTTCGTCGACGAATCCCACGTTACGATTCCACAACTCGGAGCTATGTATCGTGGAGATCGATCCAGAAAGGAAACTTTGGTGAACTATGGCTTTCGATTGCCGTCCGCGTTGGACAATCGCCCGCTCCGCTTTGACGAGTGGGAGAACTTAGCTCCTCAAATGATTTTCGTATCGGCGACACCGGGGTCCTACGAAGAGAAATACGGTGCACAAACAGTTGATCAAGTGGTCAGACCTACTGGACTAGTAGATCCTGAAGTAATTGTGAAGCCTGCGATGACCCAAGTCGATGATCTGATGCATGAGATCCACGAAACAGTTAAAGCAGGGCATAGGGTATTGGTTACGACGCTTACGAAACGCATGGCCGAAGATTTGTCCGAATACTTAGACAGCAACGGGATTTCCGTACGTTATCTACATTCTGACATCGACACCGTCGAACGTGTGGAAATCATCCGAGATCTACGACTTGGACAGTTTGATGTATTAGTCGGTATCAATTTACTTCGCGAGGGACTGGATATGCCTGAAGTCGCATTGGTCGCGATCTTAGATGCTGATAAAGAAGGCTTCTTACGCGCGGAAACCTCGTTAATCCAAACTATCGGCCGTGCTGCACGTAATGTCGATGGACGTGCGATTCTGTATGCAGATCACATCACAGGATCGATGCAACGAGCGATGAATGAAACGTCCCGTCGTCGAAATAAACAGTTAGCCCACAACGAAGTTTACGGTATTACTCCACAGTCGGTGACAAAGTCGGTTGCAGACATAATGGAAGGAGCTCGTACAGCACAAAGTCGTCGTAAGCGCGGCTCTCGTCGGAATGTCAAGAACGACTTCGTTATCGAGGAAATTCCGCAAGACCCACCGGCGTTAAGGAAGTTACTCAGAGACCTCGAGAAACGAATGCTCAAACACGCCGACGAACTGGAGTTTGAAGAAGCGGCGATGATCCGTGATCAGATTGACGAAGTTAAAAAAGTAACTTTCTTCAAAGTCTAACACTAAAAAGGCGTGGTAGGCGCGATTGGACTTGAACCAACGACCCCCACCATGTCAAGGTGATGCTCTAGCCAACTGAGCTACGCGCCTGTACATTAACTTTCCGTTACGCTAGTCTATCGAACCGTCGCAATCGGACACGAAATTATATTTTGGTACTTGTTTCCAGACGCGAATCCAAGTAGTGTTCTAAGGTACAAATTCCCCGGCTGATTTAAATTTATCCTGTCAATATTTTTGGAAACTCTCTCTTTTCTTGATAAAATCGTATAGATAAGCTGAACATTGAATGGACAGTTTGCTTTGCATCGCAGTTATTTCTCATGAACGAGTTCAATCAAAACCGATTCGTAATAATTTGCGCAGGGTTAGCAGTTGGCATTGGAGCACGTATCGTTGTACGACGCACTCTCGTTGAGTCTGTCTTAGAAGGCAGTGTTGCGATTAAACGAAGAGATAGGGCGAGTCAATAGCAAAGAAACAGAACTCATTGGTTCATGTGTACTACGGGAGACGAATTAACATGCGGTTAGGTATTCCGTTGGAACACGAACTTTTTAGGTTTAATACACTGTAATAAAAAATATCAGGAGAATTGATATGAAACTACTCATTGTGTTGGCGGTTTTAGTATCCACAACTGTCTTCGCACAAGAGGCTCGACAAGATCCCTCAGCCAAGAGCGATCAGGGTGAAAAAGCAGCGGCAAAGCAACCGGAGCTAGTGCCTTTGCCAAAAAAAGGATTTTCGAAATCTGATTGTAAAGGTTTTTTCCAGCACGAAGAACTACCATTTACCGTCGAAATTGACTTTTTCGAGGCAAAACGTACGACCGTCAACAGCCCAACTGACGTCGTCATGGAGTTGCGGTACAAGGGTTGGGTCTCGAATGGAAAGGTCAGGAGACCATTTTCAACTGAACAGAAGCCTACGTTGCATAGAGCGCAAAATAACTCTTACGGAGGGCACGCTCAGTTCTACAAGACCTCATTGCGTAATCCGTTTCATTTTCTCAGGGCGTACCCAGATGAAGACCTGTCAAAAATTCTCAAGAACGTCACGGTTGTCGCGAAAAAAGAAGTGATCACGTACGACAGAGGCGGCAGTTTTAGCTACGAAACAAAACGAGTAAAAATGCAACCGATATTTATGTGTCTCACTTTTGATCTGACGAAATTAGAGAATCGCAAATCGTCGGCAACGACTAAAGCTCATGCCTTTTTTCTTGCCCCACACGTAGACAATCTGCGTAAAAGTTTAGAACCGCCACCACCGGCACCGACACAGACAGAAGAGATTTGATTTGCCCCCGTAGGGTGCTTTACTTAAGTTTCCGGTGCTAGAAGAGCGCTCTAGCGGAGCACGGATTTGTAAGGACTGCGTTCCGACTCTTCAGATTGTCACAACGATTCACACAGTATAGATTATCTTGCTCAGCTTAATAGTTGGTTGGTACTTCACGAAGTTATGTATCGAGACTCTTAACTTATAAGTCGTAGTGAAACGCATCACCGGAACTAATGCGTGATTGAATTGCTTGATGTGATCGACAGTCCGACATAAGGAAGACGACACCATGAGAGTAATGCAAAGACCCATCGTGTTAACGCTCAGTGGTTTAGCATTAGGCGTCAGTTTGGGTCTATTGGTTTCGTTTGTGTTTTTCTCACCGACCGGCTCCAAGACGGTCACGAAACCAAATACGGACATTACCCTTCCGTCTCCCAAAAATGACGCCGACCAAGAGGATCTTGCATCAGCACCGACCAGCCTAGATGCGATCCTTAAGCTAGAAACCGCATCGGCGCGTCGTCTTGCACTTTATGAGTTGATTCAACACCAGGGTGAGGAGCAGATTGCCGATTTGCTCAGACTTTCATTTTCGATTAGCTCCGACAAGCACCTGTCTTCAGTGCAGGACCTGCTCTTCGCAGCACTAGCGCGACTTAATCCTGAACTCTCCTTAGAACTAGTGTGGCAGTCTGAACGGTCAAGCTGGGACACGTTCTTCAACACCGTGTTTAAGGAGTGGGGTAATAGTGATCCCCAACTTGCTTTGCAAACTGGTTCTGAACTAGGAGAACCTTGGCAGTCAAAAGCTTTTCGCACTGTCTTCCAGACCCGCCAAGATTTTTCAGACTCTGAACGGACTGAGTTGGCATCGTCCTTCGGTGCAACTAGAGTGCTGAACGAGTTGACATTCGACATTCAGATTGACAAAGTGATGGATGAACCCAGAACAGCCTTTGAACTGATATTACAGGCTGACGTCCCGGACTTTCGAAAGAGTGAAACAGCCGCATGGATAACCGAACGATGGCTTGAAACAGACGATATCAACAACATCGGTTCGATGCTGAGCCTGGTTTATGAAGTGTTTTCCGAGGATCAGTACCAGTGGCGCATTGTTGTTTCGACAATAGCCGAAACAAATCCGAAACTAGTGTGGAAACAGCTGTCAACTCTGACGTTGGATGCGCAGAAAATGCTTAACGATGAAGTGTTTAAGGTTTGGGTCAAACAGGATCCGACTGAGGCTGTGACTGCGTTAAATGATTACGAGTCTATGTCTTCGGAGCTTTGGGAGCTCCCCGCACTCTACGCGGCGTGGGTTCGAGTTGATTGGGAACAATTACCCGAAAAAATAGATTTGGTACCCGTCGACCACCAGCCTCGCATGCTGACTATTGCGGTCCGAGATTTAGCTCCTCGCATCGAGCCGCGCGAACTGCTTGAACAATTGAGAAAGCTACAAGACGTTGGAGTTAACACCAAGAGTACTCTTGAATCATATTTCACAAACTTGAGCGATTGGGATCCAGTCGCAGCTCTGCAATTGGCAAGCGAGTATCTGGACGAAGGAAGTTACGTGTTTTCATTAATACTTAGAGAGCTTGCGGTTGGGGACGTTAATAAAGCGATGGAATTTGCACTCCAACAACCTGAGAGTACCGGTTTGGAGCAATCTGTTGTTCGAACGATGTTCGGGCAAGGGTGGCTTGAAAAGGGGCTTGAGTTACTTCCTAAAGTTCGCAATGGTACCAGCACAACGAATTTGTACGTATCGGCAGGCTCACTATTGATTGAGAACGGGCGAATTTCAGAAGCAATAGAACTGGCCAAAAAGTTACCTGAGGGAGACCAAACTGAGTACTTCGTGAATTTGTCTGGATTTAGTAGTTACTCAAATTCATTTCTTTTTGTCGAAATCTTACCCCAATTACCTAGTGAAGAAATCAGAGCTCAAGTTGCTGAACATATGCTAAGAATTGATAGCTTTCTCGGTGCATTGACCGATGATGAAATCGAAGTCGTAAGTTCTTTTTTGCGAGAGACCACAGAGTGATTGGATACGAATGAACGTCCTTGAGAAATCTTCGAAACGATGAGCCCGTTACTCACTCTGTAAGACCGAGAAATGAATTGATGAGTGTTTTGCCCGCAAAGAAAGACTCCTCGGGAGTACAACAGAAGTTTGTCTTGGGGACACTTGGATTAGTGGTTGGATTCGCATTGAGCATGTTCTGCTACTTTCTCGTCACGGGAGAGGGACCTGTTCGACTAGGAGCAGTTTCTAACGATTCCTCGAATAACAATCGTGGAGCTTTTGATAATGCCGACACTTTGCTCGAACGATTGGTTTTTGTAAAGACTTCTAGCACTGATTTCAGTACGGCGGACCTAGGGAGAATTAGTGCAGACTTAAAGACTTTCGATGAAGAAGAGTTAAGCAATGCTTTCAATAGTAGTGCTTCGCTACCCTTTTCGACCAGTCTGTATCCGATTCAGGAAATGTTGTGTGAGTACTTGGTTGAACAGTCTCCCGTTAGAGCTCTCGCAAGCTTGGTGTGGTTTGAGAATCACAGAGTGGAAGACCTACTGCCAATTATGGTTCGCCATATGGTTAGTCTTGATTTGGAAGAATCGTTCAAGCTAGTCGCTGGACTGAAGCAACCGTACAGAAAAAAAGCGATAGAAGCCATGCTTAAAGAACTTGAACTAACAGATGAAGCGTTGTCTTTACTCCGGTCATTGAATAACGCGGAAATCGAGGCTGCCATAGCGGAGCAGATGCAAAAACAGAAAATTTATGCATCTGTTAATGAAGATCCACGTTCTGCTTTTGATTTGCTCCTTACCGATGATGTCGAAGACTCTGAACAAGCCGATCTGTTCAGCCAAGTGTTGAATGAATTGTTTCAAATTGAGGGGTTTGATGTTATAAAACGATTGAATTTCCTGAGTCACAACTCAGAGTTTTACGATGAGTTATTCATGCAAATCGCCGCCCAAGATCGTATCGGAACACTAAATTACTTAGACACACTCAGTCGGTCTAACCGGTCTAGATTTTTGTATCCATTGATGGAAAATTGGGTAGAAGAAGACCTTGAGAACGCCCTAGACTCTGTAAGCTCTATAACAAACCAGACTCTACGTTCCCAAACTTTTGCGACTCTGGTGAGAGAGTGGGGACGAACCCGCCCTCTCGAGGCATTAGAGCGACTAAAAGAAATACCTCGCCAACATCGATCAGCAGCAGTCCTAGACATCGTCCACACCCTAGGTGCAACCAATCCAGATGAAGTCCTCAGACTTCTCCCGTCCCTAAAGGCAATTTCAGGCGCATTCACTCACGAGATTGAAAGAAGCTTCGTTTACAGTTGGTCTTCAAAATTCCCGGCCGAGGCGTTAATGTGGGTCCGAAAAAACATCGCACAGGATTCTTATCAACGAGATAGGTTGCTCAGCCGAGTGCTAAGTGAGTACGCGCTCGTTCAGCCCCAAAAAGCAATGGAAGTAGCAATTTCAGAAGATCCTAACCCCGCGCGAGCGGAACTCGGACTGTCACATTGGGTGATCGATTCTCTGGTAGAAAATGACCAGCTCGAGACTGCGATCGGTTTATTAGAGCATGTACCTAACAATAACCGTTTTTCCACTTATGCGGATGTGGCGGAGAAACTAGTTTTAGAAGACCGATTCGACGTCGTTATTTCAATGTCTGACATGGTTCCTGAAGCTGACAGAGCAGCATATTTTCGCTCGATAGTAATTGGATTGAGTGGTACCAACTCCTCAACGGTTCTAGAGTTGATCGCGAAAATACCAGATGCTCAAATACGATCTGAAGTTGTGAACCGAACATTGGATGGTACGTGGAGGGTTGAGAGAAATTACAGTGAAAAACAATTGGAAACCCTAAGGTCATTCCTCGTAGATTGATATGACGACGCATGAATTCTGAGATCAATTGCATTCGGGCGAGAAGTCTTGTCAGCTTATCGCAAAGACATGATGACGATGACTCGTAAACAACTCGTTCTTACTCTGACCAGCTTGACCGGTGGCATAGGTTTTGGTTTGCTAATTTGTTTTCTACTTTTTCCACCGAAAAAAACGATTGTGCAGTCGTCCCTACAAGAAACTACAACTTCTCAATCTGCACTAGTCGAAACGGACAGTCAAGAACCTGATTCAGTTCCGACAGATCTTCACGAAATTGTCCAGCTAGAAAGCGTGTCTGAACAGCGCATCGCCCTCTACCAGATGCTTGAAAACAAGAGCGGGGAGCAAATTGCCGAATTACTAGGAAGTACGCTTACTTTCGACAGTTCTGAGAACTTGTACTCCGCACAAAGAATACTCTTTGTGGAACTCGTACGGGTTGAACCGGAAAAAGCGCTGGAACTGATTTGGGAAACAGAACGCACTCGGTGGAGCACTCTACTTGATGAAGTAGCGATTCACTGGGGCTTGGAAGCTCCTACGGAAGCCTTAACAGCGTTCGCATCGTTGAAAGAACCTTGGAAAGGCCGAGCAATAAAAACCTTCTTTCAACACCAAAATCGTCTGGACGAAACGGAATTAGCTGATCTTGCGGATTCCTTAAATCTCACTAATTACTTTGTGCATTGGGCCTACGAAGTTGAGCTAGCACAAGTCTTGCATGAACCTAGGTCTGCGTTCAAATTAACGTTAGAGGCTGACATCTCTACTTTTCAAAAAAACAGAGTACTGTCGCGAATTACTCGTCATTGGATCGAACAAACTAGCACGGACGACATCAGAGCTAAACTCAACCTCGTGTTCGAAGTCCTTGGCGACACGAGGGGTATTTGGGATCCAGTTGTTACCGAAATCGCGAAATTGAATCCAAGTTATGTGTGGGAACAGTTGACCGCGATGTCGCAAGAAATCCAAACGAGGTTTGGCAGATCTGTCTTCAAAGTTTGGGTCGAGAGTGATCCCGAAGCGGCATTGCTTGCGATTACTGATCCGGAATATTTGGATTCCAACGACGGGAACATGTCCTATATGCTGTACCCTTGGGTTCGTGCGATTTCAGATCGTTTTCTAGAACACATTAGTCTGATACCAGAGGATGAAAAACAGTCGGCTATTCGAATAGCAGTTAATCATCTTGCATCAAGCTTACCTCCTGCAGAAGTTCTGACCTTGCTCGCGCAGCTGAGAGAAAGGGGATTCGATACCTCCGAAGCAACGGATTCGTTTGTTCGGGTTTGGAGTCGCAACGATGCGCTAGCCGCCGTGGAGTGGGTAGTTCAAAATATGGAACTAGGGCGTTATGATGGAAGTATGATGTTGAACTATGCTATTGACGAGCTTACGATCGTGGATCCCGACAAAGCGATGAAGCTCGCACTCGAGCAACCTGTTAAAAGTGGTATGGACTATGCTGTTGTGAATAAACTTCTTAGAGAAGGAGACTTTGAAAAAGCTCTTGCGCTCGCACCAAAAGTTCGAGTCCTTCAATGGTATGAACCCATATACAACAGAGTGGCCTATTTCTATATTGGGGAAGGTAAGATTGAGGAAGCACTAGCGCTTGAAGAAAAAGTCGAGGATTCGGAAAAACCGAGGTTCTATCAGAATTTGGTTTGGAATTGGTTATACAGTGAC
This sequence comes from Gammaproteobacteria bacterium, assembly GCA_009840305.1. Taxonomy (GTDB): domain Bacteria; phylum Pseudomonadota; class Gammaproteobacteria; order Pseudomonadales; family Azotimanducaceae; genus Bin55. Next base: position 275,597 of record VXNY01000029.1, read on the forward strand.
GCTGACTCCTTTCTAGAAAATTTACCCAATTTTCCAACATCAGAAATCCGCGCGATTGTGGCGGCGGAAGCAATCCGAACTCAACAATCTAGTGGTTTTCTAACCGAAAAGGAATTAGAGTTTGTTCGTTCGTTTGTTCCTAACGAATCCGATTAGCCCGAGCATCACTTTGCTAACCCTTATACAGGAGTTGAATCGGGTGAGGATTTCAATTAATTAAAGAAAGAGCATTGTGTCTTCACGCGATTTACAACCACGGACAGCGAGACTGTTTTTGACCTCCATTGTTGGTTTATTCGGGGGAATAGTTATAGGAATATCCGTTTATACCCTTGCTCTTTGGATATTTGTCGCGCCTGATGCTGATCTAAGTAGGGGAGGATCAAAATCCCAAATAGAAAACACGAGCGTGGCGATCTTTGGCGAACATCAGACCGATGTTAACAAGCTCTTTTCCGCGGAATTTAGCTATGTAGACGTTAACAAAGTGATTGAGACATTTGGGTTGCTTAGTCCGCAGGAACTACGAGAATTGATTGAAGAGAGTTCGTCTCAACCCTGGACGTCAGGACTGTACACCGTACAACAGATATTGATTGAGTATTTAGTACAAACGAATCCGGAGGAAGCTATCGCAAGTATATCGCAAATATCCGACTACCGAAGACTTGCACTGCTCCGCGTCATATTTAAGAATTGGTCGAAAGCGAATTTAGAACAAGCACTGACAACCGCGGTTGATTTGTCTTTATCTGATCGACACATCGCAATTGACGCAGTCATCGCGACTCGAAGAGGTCTATCCACCCAAGCAATGTCTCAATTAGCAAACAGATTCAATCTTAGGTCGGAGATAACGGCTTTGGAACAAGAAATCATGGCTTACGAGACTTTGGATGAAGGTCCATTAAGAGCCATTGAATTGCTTGTTCGGGACGAAATCGACGATGAACAGCAAATTGAACGATATCGACAGGTTGTGGAGACTTGGTTTCAATCCGATGGACTGAACAGTGTTCTAATGCTTGAGAATACCGGACTTGACGGTGCGGTGTTTAACGAGCTCTTTGATCAGGTCACCCAACATGATCGCAGGGCAGCACTTGCTTTCTTTAGTGATTTCGACGAGAGGAGACGAGACCGCTTCGGGACACAGTTGATCAACAACTGGGTGAGAGACAACGAAGAAGACGCATTTCAAGCGATACTGGGTTTACCGCAATCTAGTTTTCGTCGGTCAATGCTGAGAGCGTTAGCTTATGCTTGGGGCCGGAAGGATCCTAATGCAATATTGGATCGGATATTTGAAATTCCTCGGACTGTTCGAGATGATGCGCTGTCTACAGCTGCACTAGAACTTGCGAACGACCGTCCTAAGGAACTACTTGACCAACTTTCCACACTACGTACGATTCCTGGAGCGAATGTAGATCGTGCGATGCAGTCCGCAATGCGGACGTGGTCCGCCGAAGCACCGAAGCTAGCTTTAGAGTGGATTCAAAACAACACGGAAGAAGGAACTAATAGCCGTACAGGACTGTTGAGAGAAGTGCTTCCGAATTACGCACTCATAGAACCTGAAGAAGCAATGACCATTGCCGGAAGAGAAACTAGTGCTGATTACTTCGGTAGCCGTTTACAGGCGACGGTGATCAACTCTCTGTTGTACGCGGACAGACTTGACACGGTGCTTGAATTACTAGAGACAGAACGTGTTGGATTCCCGATATTTGAATACGCAAATGTCGGCTCAGAACTTGTCAAGAACGATCGGTTGGATGATGCGATTGCGCTCTCAGACTCAATTAACGAGAACGAGAGAACGAACTATTTCAGTTGGGTAGCCACGAGGTTGATGATTTGGGACCGCGCCTCTGCAGTCGTAGAGATGATTGCTAGTTTACCTACGTCTGAGTTGCAGTCAGACGTAGCTGAGCAATTGTTAAATGAACGTATGATTACGGAAGGTATGACCAATGAACAACTTGATTCTTTGAGAGCGTTCGTGTCGGAGTAAATATAACCAAATGAAAGAGACTTGTACTATCACACTCGTTCGACTGAAACAGTACAAATAGTTGTTGTCAGGCCACAACCAAGATGAATAGCCCCCGACTAGTAGTTTGTCTAGCGAGTCTAACCGCAGGTGTGGGTCTCGGCGTTCTGATCTCTTTTTTCGTGTTTTCGCCGGACCGAGCAGAGATGAACGCTTCGCCACAATCGATCGGCAGTATTTATTCCTCAGAGAACATCGAAAGTGGTAACAGTCAGCAACCAGCGTCAAACAGTCTAGCTATGGTCATTGAACTTGAGAGTCCGATAGAGCGACGTGCAGGACTTTATCAGTTGGTGAATAACAAAAGTTCGGAGCAGATTACAGAATTCATCAAGCAAACGTTTGATATTGAGAATGTTCAGAGTTCGTACTCAGTGCAAAGACTACTCTTTGCTGAATTGGCGCGTATTGACCCTGCCAAGTCATTAGAGTTAGTGTGGAAAACTGCGCGCATTCGATGGGGACCATTGCTTGACGTTGTTGCAATGCAATGGAGTATGTCGGCACCTGATAATGCATTGCGAGCATTCTCGGTACTTGAAGAGCCTTGGAAGAGTAGAGCGCTCGCTGTGGTCTTTCAACATCAAGACACTCTCGACGTAGTTGAACTCAAGGATTTAACCCAATCCTTGAACATCACTGACACATTCGTGAAGTGGACTTATGAAGGACAACTCGCAGCAGTAATTGACGAACCACGGAAGGCATTCACCTTAGCTTTAGAAGCCGACACTTCATATTTTCATCGACACTACATGCTCACGCAGATTGCGAGGCGTTGGGTTGAAAGAGAAGGTATCGACGACATTAGTACCATGTTAAGTCTCGTGTACGATGTGTTTGCCGATACAAGGTTTCTGTGGAGCTCAGTGGTGAGCGAAATCGCCGCACCCAATCCCGAACTCGCTTGGAAGCAGCTTTCATCGATGCCGCTTGAGATTCAGAAGCTATTTGCTGATGATGTTTTTGACGAATGGTTTGAACGTGATCCAGATGCTGCGATAGAGGCGATTAGAACACAAGAATATGTCGGCGCGATGGCGTCAGAAATGTACTCGCACTTGTTAACGTGGATTCGTGCTGTATCAGATCGAATTCTCGAATACATTGAACTAGTCCCCGAGGACTATAAGATGATTGCTATTGAGATAGCAGTTGAGCATTTAGCAGAGAAATCCCCACCTAATGAAATCATTGATTTGTTAACCCAGTTGAGATTACGAGGATTCAACACCCAAGAAGCAACGTCTTCATTTGTGAGCGTTTGGAGCACCAAAGATCCGTTAGCAGCAGTTGAATGGGCATCTGACAATTTGGATCAAGGACCGCGTGATGGACATTGGATGTTGAGAACTGCACTGGAAAGACTTGCTCTTTCGGACCCTGAGAGAGCGATGGAGTTCGCACTGAAACAGCCTGAGGAGCGTCGATTGGAAGATGTAGTGATTCTCGAATTGATGCAACAGGGAGAATTGGATAAAGGTCTTTCATTCTTGCCGCAGATTCGAGAAACTTCCGGCTACCCGTACATATACAACGGTATAAGCTATCACCTTATCGTAGCAGGAAGGATTGAGGATGCGCTCGCGCTTGCAGATCGTCTTGAGGAGGCAGAGAAACCTCAATTCTATAGCCGATTGGTATATCCATGGCTCCGGTTTGAGCTTGAGTCGTTGCTCGAATTCCTGCCGAAATTACCAACCGAGGAAACACGAAGGACGGTCGCAATTGCCGTGCTTGGGGAACAAGAACGGTACCCATATTTAACTGCGAACGAACTGGATTACATCCGGTCTCTTCTTCCCGATGAAACAAATTAGACGAGCACGAGATATCCTTCGTTTCAACAAGAACTCCGTTTTTCCGCGGAAACAAGTAGAGAATTAAAACCGTGAATAGCACCTCGACTGCAACACCGGTGACAGGTCAAGCCTCTAAATTCAAAGTGCTGTCTATTCCGTTAATTGGATTGACAATTGGTTTGGCTATTGGAATGGGCTCATATTTGCTTTTGTCGCAGGTACTCAATAATGCGGAAGCTAGAGTGGATTCAAATCGCGCTGAGTTAGAACGTAGTCGTTCCGGGACAGGCGAAGGCCTTGCTGATTTAGATTGGACTTTTGCTGACAGTCTCGACCCTTCAGACCTCCTCAAGCTGAGTGAGTCTCTAAACGCTCTTAGTCAACACCAACTTTTCGAATTGATAGAACGCAGTTCGAAGAAACCTCGAACCGATAGGCTCGATACGATACAAGAGATGTTGGTTGAGCATGTTGCTCAGATCTCGCCAAAAGAAGCTATAACGAGTATAGCGAAATTTTCAGAGTATCGAAGGCATGCACTGTTACAGGTCATATTCTCTCACTGGTCGGAAGCGAATTTCGACGAAGCTCTCGTCGCGCTAGCTGAATTACCACGAGCGGATCGGCTGATAGCCGCTAACGCTATCATTGCGGTTCGGGGCGACTTTTCAAGTAGTGATCTATCTTCTGAAATAGATAGACTTAACTTCGAGTCTGAGTTAGCGGCAATCAAGCAAGAACTCAAGATCTACGAGATATTGGATCAAGATCCTTCGAGAGCTTTCAGCTTGCTCATCAATGACGAAATCGATAACTGGGAGCAGATAGACTTATATCGACAGGTCGTAGAGCAATGGTACCAAACCGATGGACTAAGCATTGTTTTGCTAATCGACGACGCTCCATTAGGAGGAGGAGTTTTCGGGGAACTTTTTGAACAAGTTACTCAGTCTGATCGTGAGGCAGCTCTTATCTTCTTCAGTAGCGTTGAGGATAGTAGACAAATGGGTCTGGGATATCGGCTCATCGAAGATTGGGTTGTCGAAGACCCTGAATCGGCACTCAACGCTGTCAAGAGTCTACCTAAATCGGGTTTCCGCCATTCAATGTTACGTAGCGTAGCTACTGATTGGGCACAAGAGAGTCCCGATGTCGTATTGGATCGATTGTTGGAAATTCCACGGTTGTATCGAGCTGACGCTCTGTCGGCTGCCGCTACTAAATTCGCTCAGGAGAATCCCAAGGACGCGCTCGAACGAATCGAGGAATTGCGTTCTGTACCAGGTACAGATGTGGACAGGGCTGTGGAATCCATAATTAGGACATGGTCATCTGACGCTCCAAAGCTTGCGCTTGATTGGGTTTTATCCTTTGCGAAAGAAGACTCAAAAGAACGGGTTGAGCTTTTGCGCGAGGTACTGCCTAAATACGCTGTAGTCGAACCACTACGGGCTATGACGATCGCTATTGACGAGCACACGTCGAGCTGGATAGGCAATCTAGAGTCGATTGTCATCAGATCGCTACTGTCCGCAGATAGATTCGACACCGCCATTGAATTACTAGAGTCCGTACGAGAAGAGATCAAGCTTTCAGAATACACCTATGTTGGTGTAGAACTCATTGAACACAATCGGATGGAAGATACGCTCGCGTTAGCAGACTCGATTGCAGAGAATGACAGATTGGACTATTTTTATAGGGTGGCTTCATTGGCGTTAATCTCGGAACACTCGTCTGCAGTCTTGGACATGATCGCTAGTCTACCTACGGCTGAATTACAATCAGATGTAGCTAAGAAATTGTTGAACGAAAGAGGAGTGGATGGGGACTTCACCGAAAAACAACTCAAAAATTTGAGAGCGTTTGTGTCAGAGTGAGAGTTTCCCACAGAGATTTCTACGTACTGTTATGAAAATACACGGTCAAGGGTAGGAATCTACACAGCATGACAGAGATTAAGCAAAACCGAATCCTACTCATTCTGGCCAGTCTGGTTGGAGGTGTTGGCTTAGGAGTTTTGATTTCGTTTTTTGTGTTCCCGATGAACGATGCAGATTTAGGCGACTCTCCCTCTCAAGAAGTCCGGATATCGACTCAGACAAACAACGACGAACAAGCGAGTCTAGCCACGGTTAGTGGCGATCTGGAAGAGATTGTTGAAATAGAAATCGCATCAGACCGACGTGGTGCCCTTTACCAGATGCTAGAAAACAAAAGTGGGGACCAAATTGAAGAACTTCTTCGTCAATCGTTAAATCTCGACTACTCCATAAACCTGTACTCAGTGCAAAGATTACTCTTTGCTGAACTGGCGCGTATTGACCCAGAGAAGTCGTTAAATCTTGTTTGGGAGGCCGCGCCAACAAGGTGGAGCACATTTCTCAACATTGTGGCAATGCATTGGGGTATGGTCTCGCCAGAAGAAGCATTGCGGACTGTATCGTTATTGGGTGAACCTTGGAAGAGCCAAGCAATCGAAGCGGTCTTTGACAATCAAAGAAGTTTCACGGATACGACCATCGCAGAAGTAGTACAGACGCTAGATATCGCTGATCACTTTGCAAGGTGGAATTATGACACTCAACTCGAAGCAGTGATTGACGAACCACGAACCGCGTACAACTTCGCGATAAAAGCTAATACTTCAGAGTTTCATAAGCGCAGCATGCTCTTAGACATTACGAATCGCTGGATTGAACGCGCTGGAACAGACGACATCAGTTCCATGCTGAGTCTCGCTTACGAAATTGTTAATGAATCAAGAGGTCTTTGGATACCTGTCGTCACGGCAATTGCAGCAATGAATCCGGAGCTTGCGTGGGAACAACTATCATCCATGCCGACTGAATTGCAAAAGCAATTTAAGAGGTATGTCTTTAAAGTATGGGTTGAGCACGATCCAGAGACTGCGATCCAGACTATCACTACCAAAGAGTACGTGGCTGCCGAGGGTTCAAACTTCTACTCAGTACTGATACCCTGGATTCGTGCTGAAGCGGATCGCTTATTTGAAAACCTTGAGCTGGTACCGGAGAATTTCAAGACACCGGCAATTAACTTGGCCGTCGAACACCTCGCAAAAAGCTCACCACCGAGCGAAGTGATTGAGTTGTTAGCACAATTGAAATCGCAGGGTCATGTTACGGATGATGCGACTGAAGAATTTGTGAGAATTTGGAGTCTCGACGACCCTATCGCAGCGTTTGAATGGGCACTGGAAAACATGGACCAAGAGAATTGGCTGGTACAACGGACTATTGAGTTCGCGCTGGGAAGATTGTCGTTGTCAAATCCAGAGAGAGCTATGGAGTTGGCACTTGAGCAACCTGCCGACATGGCACTTGAACAGGGCGTAGTGATGACTTTATTAAGACAGGGAAAATTCGACAGCGCTCTTTCGCTCATTCCCAAAATCAGAACCTCGCCAGAGTATCCAAGTTATTACGACGGCATAAATCAGTTTCTGATAGTAGGTGGGCGGATTGATGATGTGCTCGCCTTAGCGGACGGTTTAGAAGAATCAGAAAAACGTTTGTTCTACAGCAGTATGGCAAGGCCGTGGGTGCGCTTTGAGCCAGAGTCGATGCTCGAACGCTTACCCAAACTGCCGACTGCGGAAATGCGAAAGGCGATCGCGCAAAGTGTGTTATTGGAGCAACAGTTTTACCCCTACTTGACCGAAGCAGAGATTGAATTTATTACGTCGTTCGTACCCGAAGAAACAAACTAAACGGAGTATTTACCGATTGTCCGGATGTTCGTTTTGAAATTTTCGATGCAGCATATTGAAAGCACGGTTAGACCTTGAATAGTACCAATATGGAACTGAGCCGTACCCGCAAAAATAGTCCATCTCTGATTTTGGTGGTTTGCGTGTCTATAGGTTTAGCGGTTGGAGTAACAGGATACTTGGCCGTGAATTGGATGTTGGACGTTAACAGTGATCGGTTGGATCAGACTGTCGCTGATGACGGTAAAAATGGATCGAGTTCGTCTTCGATTGACAGTGACGAATCAGAACTAGATTGGATTTTCACCACGGAAGTGAGACAAACCGAACTGCATCACATACTTACGGTACTCAAGACTTTAAATCAGCGTCAATTAAAGGACTTAATAGCGAAGAGTTCGACCCAAACTTGGACACCTCGACTGTATACGGTTCAAGAGATGTTGATCGAACTCTTAATTCAAGTATCGCCTAGAGAAGCAATCGCAAGTCTCGAACAATTTCCAGAGCATCAAAGACTCTCATTGTTAGCACTGGTATTTACACATTGGTCGGCGACGAACATTGAAGACGCTATTTCGGCGGCCGTTGAATTACCGCAACCAGATTTGAATGTCGCATTAAGAACCATTTTCGAACAGCGGAGTGATCTCTCTACCCAAGAATTTTCTTCGGCGGCGAAAAATTTTAACTTCGAATATGACTTGGTCGCATGGGAGCAAGAGTTAGCGATCAACGAAATCTTGGATCAAGATCCTTCAAGAGCTTTTGAGTCACTCTTAGAGGACGAAGTCGACGATCGTCTGCAGACAGACCTATATCGACAGATTGTTGAGGAATGGTTTCAGTACGATGGATTGAACGTTCTTACGCTACTCTATGATGCACCATTAAGTGATGGAGTCTCAAAGGAACTGTTTGAGTCGATTGCGGAACGAGATCGTATAGCCGCGCTTGAGTTCATTAGTAACGTCGATGAGAGTAGGCGAACCCAGATCGGTTATTGGTTACTTGATGGTTGGATTAGAGAGGACAGAGAAGAGGCGTTACAAGCAGTACTCGACTTCCCTAAATCGTCTTTTCGAAACTCAATGCTTCGTACTGTAGTTTCGAATTGGGGCCGAGAAGAGCCTAATTCTATCTTGGACCGATTGTTGGAAATTCCCCGGTTATATAGACGCGATGTAATGACTGCAGTTGCCGGTCAGTTTGCACGACAGGATCCCATACAAGCACTTGAGCGAATCGAAGCGTTTCGTTCAGTTCCTGGTGCGAACGTCGATCATGCAGTAGAGATGGTGATTGTTTCGTGGGCAGACGCCGCGCCAGAGGCTGCAGTTAACTGGGTTCTAACCAATACACAAGAAGGCTCGAGAAAACGTATCGAGTTTTTGAGCCAGATAATCTTTTTTTACGCACCCATCGACCCAGAGAAAGCGATGACCATTGCTGTTGAAGAAATTAAACCAGAAAATACGTGGTACGGTTTAGAACGAAGTGTCATTAGTGCTCTCTTGCAGGAGGAACACTTGGACACCGCGGTCGAATTGCTCAACAAAATTCAAGACGAAAATATGCTCCTGAATACCGCCACAATGGTGGGTGCGGCACTAGTCGAAGCGGATCGCATGGACGATACTCTCTCGTTAGCTGAATTAGTACCCGAAGCGCAGAGAATAAATTACTTTTTTAGTATCGCAGCAGGATTCGTGAATGATCGGACATCAGACATATTGGACTTGATTGAGAGATTACCGTCAGCAGAACTACAAACGGGTGTGGTTGATCGATTCTTGAATGGCTGGACTTTAGAAAGATACTTCAACGCGGATCAAATTGAAACTCTACGCTCATATGTGGCGGAGTAATGCACGCTCGGTAACATAGAACTTTGTTAAAGGATCAAACTCTACGACCGACAGTCTCTAAGTTTAGGCACTAGATCTTTGCACAGCATTATGAAAAAGAAGTGGGTGATATTGCTCATCGGTTTGACCGGCGGGATTGGACTGGGCCTACTACTTTCTTTTCTGTTGCTGCCACCGAATCAATCAATTGAAAGTTGGTCTTCTAACGAAAGTACACTACACCCGCCTCTAACAAATAGCTTGAGCAGTGGTGCACTCGCCTCGGTACCGAGAGACTTATCAGAAATCATAGGGCTTCAAAGTGTCGTTGATCGACGGCTCGCTCTTAACCAATTATTGGAAGGTAAGGGTGCTAAGCAGATTGCGGATTTACTTTCGCACACATTCACGCTCGAACTCGCCGAGAATTTACATTCGGTACAACATTTGCTCTTCTCTGAGCTCGCCCGTCTCGACTCAGAGAAGGCATTGGAGCTGATCTGGGAAACAGAACGCGTACGATGGGGGACATTACTTGAAATAGTAGCGATACAGTGGAGCGCAATCGCACCTCGCAAAGCTTTGCGAGCATTTTCGTCACTGTCAGAACCATGGAAAGGTAGTGCAATCAAAATAGTTTTGCATCATCAGGGTAGTTTGACGGAAGCCGAATTAACTGAAATAGTGGAATCGTTAGACATCACCGATTACTTCGATCAATGGGTATTTGAAGCTGAATTTGTTAATGTAATCGACGAACCAAGTAACGCATTTAACTTAGTAATCGAAGCAAACGTTTCAGTCTTGCAGAAGCAAATAGCACTCCAGAAGATTACCCGCCGCTGGATTGCACGCGAGAGTGAGGATAACATCGGTTCTATGCTAAGGCTAGTTCGAGAGTTGTTCACTCAAAGATCATATACTCTTTGGCGTCCTGTCGTGGACGAAATCTTTGCGTCCAACCCAAAAATCGCATGGGATCAACTATTGTCCTTGCCCGAGGATACACAAGAGGCTTTCAGACAGGTGGCTTTTAGAGCACTAGCTGATGAAGATCCCATAAACGCTATACGGACCATTACTTCAGAAGAATACATGGAATCTATGAAGTCTGAAGTCAAGTACTTGTTGATAACCTGGGTGAATGTATTATCGGGTCAGGTTCTCGAACATATGGAATTGGTCCCGGAGGACTTCCGGAGTTCCGTGGCTCGTGACTCAGTTTACCGAGTAGCTGAGAATTTACCGCCGAGTGAAGTTCTTGATTTACTGGCACAGTTTAGACAACTCGGAATTAATACTCATGAGGCGACAGGTTCATTCGCATATATATGGAGTCGAAGAGATCCTGAAGCTGCGGTGGAATGGATTCTTGAAAACATCGATCAAGATAACGGTATTGATCGATGGGATTTGAGTTATTGCTTGGCGCAACTAGCACTTACCGATTCGGCCAAAGCAATGGAAATTGCACTCAAACAACCGGTAGAGAATGCAGTAGAAGATGATGTTGTGTTAGCTCTACTCGGAGAGGGAAAAATCGACGAAGGCATGGCACTTTTGCCACAAGTTCGAGATTCAGTGAATCCTTACGTGTACAGTAGAGTTAGTAACTATCTCATTGAAGTCGGTCGGATCGAAGACGCGCTAGCACTGGGAGAGACACTTGAGGAGTCAGTGAGACCGAATTTCTATCGCCTGTTGGCTTGGCCATGGCTGAAATTCGATGCTGAATCGCTTTTCGAAGAACTTCCACAAATGGAGAATGTCGAGATTCGAAGCATGATTGCAATTGGCGTGTTGCAGCACGAAGAATATTTTTCAGAGGCAGAGCTCGAATTGATTCGAACGTTTGTACTCGACGAATCCAATCCGCGATAGTAGATACTGACAAAAGTGTGGACTATTGACGCAAAGACATGGACGAATTAGATTTGTCATGAGTAGCTTGCCAAAGAGTAATGAGTTCTCCTCGAGACTTAGTGTGCGTACGACTCTACTCGCTGGACTATTGATTGGAGTAGCGGTCGGAGTTGTGGCTTATTTGATAACTGTTTGGACAACTAACTCGTCCCATTTTGGTGAGGGATTGTCTTCTTATACGACCGAATCCACGGATTCGACGAACCTCACGAAAAGATTTGATCGGATCTTTTCCGATGAGCTCAGCCAATCGGATTTTGTAGGATTGACAAAGTCGTTGAGTACTCTGGATCAGCACGACTTAATGAAGCTGATCAAAAAAAGTTCGACCCAGCCCAAGAATACCCGTCTTTATACGGTTCAGGAGATGTTGGTCGAGTTCTTAGTCCACATTTCTCCAGAGGAAGCTATAGCAAGTTTAGCCGATTTTGACGAGTATAGACGACTCGTTCTATTGCGAGTAGTGTTCGCGTATTGGTCCAAAACCGACTTAGAACAAGCGTTATCGGCCGCGACTGAACTACCACAATCGGAACAACTCTCCGTATTGCGCGCCATTTTTGCAGAACAGAACAATCTATACAGCGAAGAATTGCTTTCAATATCGAGCAAACACAGTGTCGAATCTGAGTTAGAAGCATGGCAGAGAGAACTCGAAATTTATGCGGTGTTGGATCAAGAACCAGCTAAAGCATTCGACCTACTATCTGACGATGAAATCGATGACACTCAGCAGTTGGACTTGTATAGACAGATTGTGGATCAGTGGTATCAACTCGAAGGACTGAACATTATCTCTCAAATCAGAAACGCAGGATTAAGTGCAGGTCTTCGGGGCGAACTCTTCGATTTTGTAACCGCGCGTGATCGTGTTGCCGCACTCAATTATTTATTCGGAGACAGCGAACAAAATGCTCAGCTCTCGCTAGCGCGAAATTTAATCGGCTATTGGGTAGAAGACAATGCGGAAGAAGCCTTTCAAGCGGTTCAAGATTTACCCAATTCTCAATTCCGCAATTCGATGATGCAGAGGTTGGTTTTTGATTGGGCGGAAACAGATCCTGACGCTGTATTGGAACGGTTGATGGATATACCTCGATACTATAGGAGCAACGTATTGTCCACGGCAGCTGCGGAACTTGCGCAAAACAATCCAAAGGATGTACTTGACCGAATCTCATCTTTTCGATCATTTCCTGGCACAAATGTTGATTCTGCTACTCGAACCATCATTCGAAACTGGTCGAATGAGGAACCGAGGCAATCTTTGGAATGGGTGCAGACTAATACGAAAAAAGGATCAACATTTCGTAATGAACTTTTGAGTGAAGTTCTTGGGGAGTATGCTCTTGAAGATCCGAAACAAGCTATGAGCATAGCTGTTCAAGAATTCATCTCAGACGATTTATACCCGAGCCTAGATTCGTCAGTCATTCGTTCATTGTTGTATGCCGATAGGTTAGATACAGCCAAAGAACTACTAGGTCAGGTGCGTGACGAAAATCGACTATCACAAACTATTGACGTCGGTGTCGCATTTGCGAAGAAGAATCGGATCGACGACGTAATAGCACTTAGCTCCTCGATCTCCAAGGATAGCAAATCGGATTATTTCTACCAGGTAGCTACGTTATTAACAATTTACGACCGAGCATCTGAAATCATGGAAGTGATTTCAAAAATACCAATTGCAGAGGTACGGTCCGATGTCGCGAAGCAGTTGTTGAGTGTAGGGTATGGAGATTCAACTTTCACAACTGAACAAGTCGAGACTTTAAGGTCATATGTGTCCGAATAGTTACCACGTTAATAAATAGGGTAGTTAACTGAGCACATTGATTGCATTGATGGTGATTGTTCGACAGTAACCTTGGTCAAGATTTCTCTGTCTTGTCTGCGACACACATGAGCTTGATTTTCGAGAAGAGTCGTATTCTTTAGTACTTATAATATATGAACATAATATCACGTAATTTTTATTGAACTATTCAGGTTGCAGAAGGGCATTTTGCGATGAACATCTCCTTGGTTGAAGTTCAACCAGGACGAGCGTCAGCATTCGCTAGCTGTGTTGCTATCAAAGTATTGGAAAGGTCGTAGATCAAATGTTGTTTGAAGAGGATACGGCCGCGCTAACCGTTAAAGAAGCTAGCGTCGTCGCATCAAAAGTGACACAAACGCGGATTACGACGGAGAATATACATTACCTTATACGGTATGGCGTACTCAAACAAATTAGAGAGACGTCCGGTGGCTATGTTTTAAATCAAGACGAAGTCATCACGTACTTCGAAGAACGCTTGCAACGTTTAAAAGAAGGCTTTAAAAACTCGTTCTCGTGCGATCTGAACTGGCGGTTGTCGTTCGCTGAGTACCGAGAATCAGAGACTACTAAGCATGTCCATCGTATCCATCCCTACAAAGGAAAATTTATTCCACAGTTGGTCGAATATTTTGTCGACTCTCATACCGACGAGTTTAAGACAGAGTCATACTTTCGACAAGGAGACGTGATTCTAGATCCGTTTTGTGGAAGTGGTACAACGTTGGTTCAATGTAACGAATTAGGGATTCACGCACTTGGGGTCGATATATCGGAGTTTAATGCGCTGATTTCGAACTGCAAGTTAGCGGACATTGATCATTCGCAACTACATGCTGAAGCGTTGAAAATTAATACGCTGTTGGAATCGGACGAGACGAGTATCAAGGCTCGGATATTGGAGAGTGAGCTTAAAACGCTTTTGAGTGAGTTCAATAAGAAACACTTTCCTAGTCCTCATTTTCGACGTGCTGTCTCGGAAGGCGACATCGAAGAAGATAGTGTAGGACATGAACACGCTTTAGAGTTTTGCACGTGCTTCTATGAACTTTGTGATGAGTACTCAATTGACTTTACGGTTAACGAAGATAGCAAAAGATTTTTAGATCGCTGGTTTGTCGCTACGATTCGGCACGAATTGGCACTATTAAGACAGCAAATTTTTCAGATCGCGTCGCTTCCTATTCGCAATCTGCTGAGCCTCGTGCTGACCCGTACTGCCAGATCGGTTCGAGCCACAAAGCACTATGACCTTGCCACTCTAATTCAACCGATTCAAAGACCTTACTACTGCTCAAAACACTATAAGATTTGCACACCAAAGATAACGTTGCACGGCTGGTGGAAACGATATCTTGAAGACACTGCTCGGAGATTGGTTGAGTTCAAATCACTGCGAACGGATACATTTCAAGAGTGTGTAGTTGGTGACTCCAAGAATTTAGACTTCTTAAATAAACTACGCACTAGTCAATTGACCCACAAAATTTCGGAGCAAAAATTTCAAGGAATTTTCACTTCGCCACCTTACGTCGGTCTTATCGACTACCATGATCAGCACGCATATGCATATGAGATTCTTGAACTCCCAAGAAGGGATGAATTCGAGATAGGGTCATTGTCCAACGGTCAGCGAAAAGAAGCTAGAGAACAGTACGTGGACGAGATTGCAGCAGTGTTTAACAACGTTAAACCTTACTTAGCTGAAGACTTTAATGTCTTCATTGTGGCGAACGACCGATTCGGTCTGTATCCCAAAATTGCCGAGAAAGCGGGTTATTCACTCGTGAACGAATTTAAACGACCTGTTTTGAATCGAGCTGAGGGCATAAAAGGTAAGTACTTGGAATCAATATTTCACTTAAGAGGGAGTACCTGTGCTTCCGGCTCGTGAGATAGAGGAACTTCTTTGTCAAGTTATCGAGTCCAAAATCAGGAGTTTAGATCAGACCAAAGTTTCGTACAAGCCGTTTTACACACCGCTACTGGGCACAGGAACACTGTTAACTCATCAAATTGTTCAAAGTATTCTTACCACATTTGGAATGTCGGTGTTTGAGAAGGTTGCATGTTTAGTCGCGCGAGACAATTTTGATGAAGTGATCTCGCAATTTAAACTGAACAAGACGTTGTCGAAACGCGCGAGTGATAAGGTCTCAAACATGATAGACGACTTGAGGAATAAACGAGTCGACCCGAGTGCAGTCAATGAGTACAAAGTTCTTCGGAACTCGACCATGTCCTTGTCCGACAGTATTGAACGGGACACCGTTAAGGTAGACCTGTTCCTACGTCGTGGTCGAGACTTGTACTTAATAGATCTAAAGACAGTCAAACCGAATAAAAGTGGTATTCTCGATTACAAGCGTCAAATTCTTGAGTGGGTAGCACAAGGGTTTGCGCAATTTGGGACAAAGTACAACATTCAGAGTGCTATTGCTATGCCGTATAACCCTTACCATCCTGAACCTTACCTGAGATTTGATATTGACAAGATTTTTGATATTGATGGGGGGCAACTATTGGTGGGTGAAGAGTTTTGGAATTTCGTAGCTGGTGCTGATGCGTTTGAAGAACTTGTAGCAATATTTGAACGGGCTGGATCGAAGGTGAGACCAAAACTTCAAGCGCTGTTTGATCATCGATAATGTGTCTAACCGATTCGACAGTCTGCAAGGTTACTTTACAAGCAAGCCGAACGAATACAGAGGGTCTGCACAAGAGAGACCGGAGCTGCGTCTTTATTTGGATATTGCGAGACTTTCGAAACGTCATCTAGCTACGATGGAAGAATCGGCACCAACGTAATTGGTTTTGCACAGTAAGACTATTTTTGTGCATTTAACTTGCACACCCGCGAACATGCGGTAAAATTTATCGTTTGTTTGGAACGATCACGACTGGAGTTTTTATGCAACAAAACCTTTCACCCTTGAGTTTGAGCCAAAGCCGAGAGACTGTATCGATCCAAAAGAGACCAAGTACAAATTGAGCTAACGCCCGCGAGGAGAACACATCAGCAAAACACCTGCAGGCTCTAAATTTGAGCGTGCGACTCTTAACGAGGACATAGACGCTCCACAGGTGCGTTTGATTGACAAGGACGGTGAGCAAGTAGGTATCGTGCCACGATCACGAGCCTTAGCAGAAGCGAAAAAAGATGGGCTTGACTTGGTGTTAATCGCACCACAATCAAATCCACCGGTCGTAAAGGTACTTGACTACAGCAAACATCTCTTTGAGCAAAAGAAATATATCTCTGCAAACAAGAAAAAGCAGAGAAATACACAAATCAAGGAAGTAAGGTTTCGCGTAAATACAGGAGAAAGAGACTACCAAACAAAGACACGCAACATTGAACGTTTTCTGAATGACGGAGACAAAGCTAAAGTCAGTTTACGGTTCAAAGGGCGCGAAAGCTTACACCCAGAGATCGGGCTTAAGGTTATGGAGCGGTTGCAAGACGACCTAAGTGAGAAAGCAACTGTTGAGCAACAACCAAAGTTTGAAGGAACACAACTGGTGATGGTGTTTGCACCGGTAAGTACGAAAAAGAGAAGATAGTAAAGAATGCCAAAGATCAAAACCCATCGTGGAGCCGCCAAACGTTTTCGGCGTACTTCGAACGGTTACAAACACAAGCGCACTGGAAAGAATCACCTACTTTCCAAGAAATCGCAACAACGTAAACGTCAATTACGCGGTTTTAAGAATCTATCAGAGAGTGATGTCGCTAAGGTCGATGACTTACTTCCTTACGACGCGAGATAAGCCCCAGGAGTATCGGTGACTAGAGCAACAAACAGTGTGGCGTCGCGAGCTCGACGTAAGAAAGTCTTACGGCAATCCCGAGGCTACTACGGCGCGCGTAGCAGATCGTTCAAAGTTGCGAAGCAAGCAGTAATCAAAGCTGGTCAATATGCTTATCGCGATCGACGACAACGTAAACGACAATTTCGTTCTTTGTGGATCATCCGCATTAACGCAGCCGCACGCGAAAATGGCATGACCTATGGGCAGTTCATGCACGGACTCAAGAAAGCAAATATCAATTTAGATAGGAAGGTGTTAGCAGATCTCGCATATCACGAATCTGCGTCGTTTACCCACTTAGTTTCGCTAGCGAAAAAAGCAGTCGCAAACTAATCGTTGCGATTGATTCGCGCAACGCATCTTCCGCTACGTCCTTACTATATTGCTGGACGCAGCGATTCTCCACAACACCAAAGGAATAATTACGGCTTTCTTCGTTTATGGGTTCACTAAACGACACTTTCGATAGGACTCTTCGTTCTGTTCAGTCTGCACAGACTGAGAAAGAACTGGAGGGTATTCGCGTTCAAGCTCTTGGACGCAAGGGAACGATAACACTTGCCTTACGAGGATTAAAGGACCTTTCACCAGAACAACGTCCTGTAGAAGGTGAGAAGATCAATCGGTACAAAAAGTCCATAGAAGCCGCACTCGAGCAACGCCGAAACGAACTTGAGGCTGGAATTGGGGAGCAAGAAGCTGTCCTCGGTGGGATTGACATTTCCTTACCCAGCAGAGCAAGATACAAGGGTAGTTTACATCCTGTTACTCAAGCTCTCACTCGAATTGAGGACATATTTCTCAATGCAGGCTACGATGTCGTTCACGGTCCGGAAATTGAAGATGAATATCACAATTTCGAAGCGCTGAACATACCCGCCGGACACCCTGCTCGCGATATGCACGACACGTTTTACTTGAAAGACGGACAGGTATTGCGTACGCATACCTCACCGGTTCAAATACGAACCATGGAGAGTAGGGAACCGCCGATTCACATTATCTGTCCCGGTCGTGTCTATCGTTGCGACTATGATCGTACTCACACGCCCATGTTTCATCAGGTAGAGGGACTTGTGGTAGATCGAGGGGTGAGTTTCGCTCATCTGAAGCATACTGTTATCGAATTCATACATACGTTTTTTGAAGAATCTGTAGAGGTACGATTTCGGCCGTCGTACTTCCCATTCACTGAACCCTCCGCTGAGGTAGATGTGAAGGGTGCTCACGGCTGGAGTGAGGTAATGGGGTGCGGGATGGTGCACCCCAGAGTACTCAGTATGTCCAACGTGGATCCAGAGGAATTTAGCGGTTTTGCGTTTGGGTTTGGTGCTGATCGTCTCGCGATGCTGAAGTTCGGCATTCGGGACTTGCGCTTGATGTTCGAAAACGACCTTCGATTTCTTAACCAATTTCGGTGAGGTGAGAAAGTGAAAGTTACGACAAGCTGGCTAACTCGACTGATAAAGCACGACTGCGGCGACGCGGAGTTGGTTGACCATTTCAATTCACTTGGACTTGAAGTAGACGCAGTCTACACAGCACCAACTCCCTTTTCAGGTATCGTCGTGGGACGTGTTGAAAATCTGGAACAACACCCCAATCGTGAAGATTTGTTGATCTGTACTGTTCTCACCGACAGTAAGAGTAATGCGATGGTTCAGGTTGTATGCGGCGACCAGACTTTGAAGTTAGAGGAACGAGTCGTAGTAGCTCAAGATGGCGCAAAACTTCCTGATGGTAGAGTCATCAAGAAAACTAGGATTCACGGAGTCGAGTCCAATGGCATGTTGTGTTCGGGTCGGGAACTAGCTATTTCGTCAGTACACGAAACCGTTTGGCGCATGAGTAGCAATCAAGGTCAAATCGGTGAGTGCCCGGGCGAGGCTTTGCTTTGGAACGACAGTGTTTTGGATTTGGATCTAACACCCAATCGCGGAGACTGTTTCTCAGTTGTGGGATTAGCTCGAGAACTAGCGTTAGTTGTCGATGAGGACTATGAAAATCCTCTCGCAAGTGATTCCGCTTCGTTACCACAGACACACTCGGATCGAGTGTCAATTGAAGTTCAAGCTCGTGAAGCATGTCCAATATATCACGGTATCGTAGTAAAGAACGTGCCACAAGACACCTCTAACCTGTATCGGCTTCGAAAAGACTTGACTTGCTGCGGTTTACGACCGGTAAACTATGTGGTTGATTGCCTGAATTACGAACTACTTGAAACGGGTCAACCAACCCACGCGTTTGATCTCGAAAAGGTCAAGGATGGGATCATTGTGCGATTCGCAAGAGCAGGAGAGAAAATTCTGCTGCTGGACGGTACTGACGTAACTCTCGATGCATCAACTCTAGTAATCGCTAGTGGAGACAAACCCGTCGCAATCGCAGGAGTTATGGGAAGTCTGGATAGTGCAGTCACAGACGATACGAAAGACATTCTGCTAGAAGTTGCCTATTTCACTCCTGATGCGGTACGGGGAACAGCAAGAAAATATGGCCTTCAGTCGGAAGCGTCATTGCGTTTTGAACGGGGAGTGGATTTCTCCATTCAATCACAAGCTCTTCATCGCGCGTGCCAAAGATTGGCGGCTGAGGTGCCTTCAAGTTCGTCAGCAAACAACAATACACCAAAATTCGGTCCTGTAGTGAGTGTGGTCTCAGAATGTCATCTACCCCCGCGACCTGAAATTCTTCTCCCGATTGAGTTTCCTCAGCAGCGGATCGGATATGCGCTAGACGCAGACAAAATGAACCAGATGTTTGAAGGCCTGGAGTTCAGCTTCAGACTCGATGACAAAGGTTGGTGGATCACGCCTCCTACGCACCGATACGATATCGAAATTGCTGAAGATTTTGTAGAAGAAATTTGTCGAATTCATGGATACGACAACATCCCAAGTCAGCCTTTACGAGCAACGGTGCACTTACAAGGTTCAAAACGAATTCGAGGAGACTCTCGAGAACTTCGAGCAAGTTTAAGCACATTAGGCTACAACGAGGCAATGACCTATAGTTTCATTCACGAGAACGCGAATGAAATGTTCAGTAATTACAAGAAAATACCTAAATTAACTAATCCTATATCTCTTGATAGATCGGTTATGCGATGCTCAATTATTCCAGGTCTCCTTTCTGCAGTCGCGTACAACACCGCTCGTCAGGAGAGTGCCCTTCGTCTATTTGAATATGGTCAGTGTTTTGAGTATGACAAGTCCGGTGACCTTCTTCAACGAGATAAGGTTGCTGGCGTGTTGTTAGGAACGCGAAATCCAGAAGGCTGGGCGAGCAGTCGAGAGAGTATAGATTTTTACGATGTTAAAGCTGATTTAGAGTCCTTGTTGTGCTACACCAAAGTTGATTTCGACAAGGTGGATTGCAAGTGGCTTCAATCCGGTCATAGTGCCTGTGTTAAAGTGAAGGATCAAATTGTTGGAGTGGTTGGAAAATTAAAACAGAACATCGCCCGAGAGTTTGAGATTGATCAGGAAGTGTATGCGTTCGAACTTGACGCTACATTATTGCTTAGATCGGAATACGCTCACTTCTCGGAATTTAGTCCGTTTCCATCTGTCCGTCGCGATTTAGCATTCGTACTAGACAAGTCGGTGACCATTCGAGAAATTGAAACCGTTGTGAGAGAATCTTTGAATGGCTTGTTATGGGATTTTGTTGTATTCGACGTTTTCGGAGGTTCTCAGTTTGCGGACAATCAACACAGTGTCGGTATTGGCATTACGTTGCGCCATCAATCCAGAACGTTGCAAGACGAAGAGGTGAACAACTTAATCAATGAAGTTGTGGACAAAATTACGACTCAATTTCATGCAAAATTAAGAACCTAGATCAATTTGGTGGTATTACATTGGCCACAAAAAAGGAAGTAGTAACTCGAGCAGCGCTGGCGCAGCGGATACATGATGAACTAGGTATTCCTTTTACCGAAGCAAGCTCTATCGTGGATGACTTTTTTGAAGCAATTGCTTACGGATTAGAAACGAGAGACTCTGTTCAGCTGAAGGGTTTCGGGAAGTTCGAAGTGCGTGAGTGGAAAGGGCGGTTAGGTAGAAATATAAAAACTGGCGAGACGGTCAAAATTGAACCGAGTGCTAAAGTGCACTTCAAACCAAGTCGGACGTTAACAAAACGGATCGCGAAGTATGCCGGACCAGGAATCGAGTAAGACCTCTCAAGACCGCTACTACACTATCGGTGACGTCAGCACGTTATGTGACGTAAAACAACATGTGCTACGCTACTGGGAAACGCAATTTGAACAACTGCAAAAGTTGACTCGTTTGAACGGCCGACGATACTACACAAAGAGTGATATCGACTTCATCCATGAACTGAAAGAGTTACTCTATACCCGCGGGTTCACGATCAGCGGCGCGCAAAAGCACTTAGCGACGAGAAGCAAAGATTCAGAAAGGAAAGATCTTACTGACACTTCGCAGTCTACTATAAAGTCTGCGATCGAAGATTTGCAGAGTGCTAAGCAAGTCTTGAAGGAAATTTCGATCGAGTAAGCACTACTCGGAAGGGTCAAGTACTCCGTCGATACCTCAATTTAGACATCGGGACGTGGCGCAGTTTGGTAGCGCACATGACTGGGGGTCATGTGGTCGCCGGTTCAAATCCGGCCGTCCCGACCATCTACTAGCTAAGTGCGTGTATGAATTAGTCGATTACGCCTTGCCCGCCGTCTTCCATCTTTTCAGGACGAGACCAGTAGCGGAATTGTGGTGTCCACTTGTCTTCTTTGATACCTGCTAAGGCAAATAGGTGCCACATGGCACAATACACGTCGCCGGGTCCGAACAAGCACGCATTCTTCTTGAAAATATGGTCTCCTTTGCGTACGTAGACTGCTCCTCCTGGAACATTGCCGTACTCACCCAAGGTGGTGTGATCTTTCGCGTAGTCGCAATTTCGATGTGACGCAATATTGAAACGCCAGCCCCGGGAATTTGCGAATCTTCTTTGTGTATCGGGATCGTTCTTGGACACCAAAACAACTGACATTGCAGTTTCGAGATGGGGTAAGAAACCGTTTATACCATCTGCCCAAATCGTACAGTAACGACACCCATCGCCCATGTTATGAATCACGAATAGTGTGTCTTTGTTGCCGAATAGATCGTTGAGTGTTAAGTTGCCGAACTCTGTTTCAAACGTGTAATTCGGCACGGGTTCGGAATCTGCTTCGTTCGCGATTTGAAGCTCTTTCAGCTTCGTAGTAAGTTCTCCGATTTGTTTTTCAAGTGCTTGTATTTCAGGTGTACTCATGACAATGTCTCAGAAATTGTTAAATTGGTTCGTCCAAACATTTCCTGTTCTCAAAGCGGCGCGATGAAACACAGAGAGGAGCTCAAGACGCTGGAAATTTGGTATTGTAAGAACTAGCGGAGTCTTGAACTTGGTTTCCAGTACTACCTCGATTACGAGTCAAAGGACTTTGAGGACTCCGTTGTTTGTTAATCCAGTGCGTTGGAAGGGTGTTCGTACAATTTTCGCTCAATTTCCTCGTTCGTCACAATCGGACATGTCTCTTTCGAATAGAGTTCGATGGTGATCGACACATTATTTCAGACCAGAAACGAGATTTAAAGCATGTTCATCGACAAACTCAATGCTGACATTGAAAGCTTCAAAGCGCAACCAGAAAATGCAGATTTTGAGTCATTTAACGAACCTGGTGAATACTTCTTGAAGCAGGAGTTAGAGTACAAGCGCGAGCTTGCGATACACTTCCAAGAGATAGGAAACAAGCTGTTAGACAGAAATTACGACGGTTATTTTGAAGACTTGATCAGTTTGCTTTCGAAACAGAAACTTGGAACCGAACAGATAGTTCAGAATTTGATCCACTTCCGTGATTATGACGAGTTGAAAACGGTCATTGAGCGATCTTCAGACAATC
The DNA here is from genome assembly GCA_009840305.1 of Gammaproteobacteria bacterium. Classification (GTDB taxonomy): domain Bacteria; phylum Pseudomonadota; class Gammaproteobacteria; order Pseudomonadales; family Azotimanducaceae; genus Bin55. Next base: position 298,516 of record VXNY01000029.1, read on the forward strand.
GTGATGGTTTTGCCGATCAGATTCGTCAATTGCTTGAATCGGTAGACAACAAAGAGTTGCTGTGGCACAGATTCGACGAGCTCATTTCATGGCTCCAGAACAACGGTTTGGGTGTCGCGAGACATACAAAGATTTGGCCAACGTTCTTCTTGTTCCTCTGGCGACCAGACGAGTTTATCTTTATTAAACCTAGATTCTTTGATCAAATGTTAGCATCGTATGAATTGGAAAAACTTGGTGGCGGTAAACCATTGGACAGCACGCAATATCGTCACGTGATGCAGTATATGGAGGATATAAAGAAGCAACTCGAGTCAAAGGACCTTGGCGAGACAGACTACATTGGAGTTCAGTCATTCCTCTGGCATGTCAAGAATGAGCTAAACTCGGTAGAAGAGGACCTAGTCTCGAATGTGTGGCTTGTACAACTGAGTGGAGATGTTCTTACCAGCGGCGAACAGTTAAGTATCGTCACCGATATCTTCAGAACGGATGCGCTGGATGGTTCTGCTCGTGACTACGTTGGCCAATGCATCAAGAAAAAAGATTTGCTCATTTTCGTGGACAATAAAACTAGAAACATAGTATTGGGAGAAGCACGCTTGAAAGCATGGGAGCAGCGTGAGTCGAGCATATGGATCTCTGTTAGTAATTTCATCAAAACGAAAGTTACACTCACTACGAAATTAAACGAATTTTCGATTTCGTTGGCTATATCTGCCAATACAGAACACCAAACTGAGAGCAACCATCGTAAGTTCTGCAATGAATATTTTGACAGTGTTCGCGATTGTTTTGTCCTGACATGGAATCCTAACCTAGGAACTCGAGCTACCGCATCAGCAAGTAACGCAAACTTGCAGTTCAAGCTTGGTTACTCAATTGGAGATCAGACTACTTGGGCGTGTGCAAATAGGCGTGCTCGAGTTGGTGATACCGCTTTTCTCATGCGTGTCGGAGCTGAGACACGGGGAATCGTGGCTAAGGCGAGAGTAATCGGCGATAGTCATCCTCATCGAGGCAAACACTGGAACCCAGCGAAGGCGAATAAGAAGTACCATGATGTTTGTATTGAGTTTGAAGATATAAGAGCGGGAGAAGGGCAAGCTTTTTTATCACTCAAAGAACTTGAAGGCAAAATTCCGGAACAAAAGAAATGGGTTCCTCAACAATCCGGAGAAAGAACTGTAGATGAAGTACGAATTCGACTTCACACATTGTGGAATCGTGCTTTGATTAAACCAGTCAACACCATCTTTTACGGACCACCGGGGACAGGTAAGACTCATATTTTGAGAAACGAATACTTTCCTCGATATACCAGCTCGACGAAGACGAGTGTTCGCAGTGAACATACAGATAGTATCCTTATTCACACGACATGGCGAGAGGTGATAGCTACCGCTCTTGCTGACTTAGGAGGGGAATCGAAGGCAGCTGCAATCGTTGCACATGATTACATTCAAACCAAGGCTAAGTTGAGGGGTGTGAATCCTAGTTCAATCCGCGCCATAGTGCATGGCATACTTCAATCATATACGGATCCGAAATGTCCATGGGTCAAGTATGCAAAAAAAATGGAACCTAGTTGTTTTTGGAAAAACGAGGACAAAATTTGGTGCTTCGCGGGAGATTGGGATAGGGATGAAGATTCAATAGACGAACTGTATGAGCAGTTAAATGAACCATCCAGAGGGTCCGAATCTCCTGTCAAAAGGTACGAATTTATAACTTTCCATCAGTCCTATAGCTATGAAGAGTTTGTCGAAGGTATTCGTCCAGTTCTCAACGAAGGTGACTTGGGGTCGCAAGAAAGTGCTTTTGAACTCGTGGTTGGAATATTTCGAAGGATTTGCGAACGAGCCCGAGATGACAAATTTGGTAATAGATATGCAATTTTCATAGACGAAATCAATCGCGGAAACATCTCAAAAATTTTTGGGGAGTTGATTACTCTGATTGAGGAGGATAAACGTGAAGGTGCAACAAATGAACTGTCCGTTACCTTGCCCTATTCAAAGCAACAGTTCACGGTGCCAAGAAATTTAGATATCTATGGAACCATGAATACCGCAGATCGTTCTCTAGTCCATATTGACACCGCGTTGCGGCGGCGATTTACGTTCAAGGAATTGATGCCTGAACCTTCGCTACTCTCACAGGTAGTGTACAAGGATGTAGAGATTGACCTAATTCGGCTCTTGCAAACTGTCAATGCCAGAATCGAAGCTTTATTTGATCGTGAACACACTATTGGCCATGCATATTTTCTAAAAGGAACAGGTGAATCGATAGAGGGCGATGAGTTGCCCGACATTTTTCAGCATAAGGTCATTCCGCTCTTGACGGAGTACTTCTTCGACGACTGGGCAAAGGTTAGAGAAGTATTCGCGGATGACAAAGATAACAAAAACCCGATATTGCAATTCGTCATTAAACAATCGGCTCAACTGGGAACCAACCGAGTCGTCTATCGATTAAACCAGTCCGCGCTGAACAATCCAAACGCCTACGTTGGAATTTACGAATAGTCGCTTTGATGCTTTGGGTTCCCGAGTATGGTCGTGTCGTTAGAGGGAGTGTAAATAGAAATCTTCCCAGCGGAAACTTAGAACTCACTTCATCAGATTTTGACGCAGTATCGACTTTATTGGAGATTTCCAATACTGACCGTTTGAACTCCATCTTCCAATATTCCAAGAAGGACGGAGTTGATTGTCTGTGGGTCCAAAATTATGTTGGCGTGATTCGAACGGAATCTGACTGCCAGTTTGAAATTTTGCCAAAGATTTCAAAAAAAGTGGCAGTTGAATCGGCCCGAGATTTACTTGTCAGAATGTTGGTTGAACTTCAGAGTTCGCGTGTCAAACAAGGTACTGTTGCAGATTTACAAGCCTTTAATTTACCAATTCTTGAAGTGGTACTGAGATACTTTTTAGAACAAACGACGAATGTTGTACGACAAGGTATAGCTCGAACTTATGTAGAGGTACAAGATAATGTGGTTTTCCTACGAGGCAAGCTGCAGCTCAGCGAGCATCTCAAGCGCAATTTGATTCACAGAAGTAGTTTCTATTGTGAATACGACGAATTTGAGGTGAACCGCCCAATCAATCGCTTAATCAAACGTGCATTGGAAATCATCAATAGAGTATCCCGTGATGCAAGAAATTTGCAAACGTGCCGAGAATTGATGTTTTGGTTTGATCGCGTTCCTGCCAGCACTAACGTTGATCAAGATTTTCGTGCAGTACGACAAGACCGGTTAGTCCAACACTATGCACTAGCGATGCCTACTTGCCGCTTGATCTTAAAAGAACTCAACCCTCTGAGCCAACAAGGGGAGCATCGCACGATGTCATTGTTATTTGATATGAACACTGTGTTTCAAGACTATGTGGTCGCAAAGTTGGGTGAAAGATTGTCAGATTGGGAAATCACAGCCCAAGCCTCAGGGAAACATTTGGTGGAGAGCATTGACGGAGTGCCGAAATTTGCATTAAAACCCGATATTGAACTACGCAATCGTCTAAGTGGATTACATTTCATCGCAGACTGTAAGTGGAAACTCGTAGATTTGGAAAAACGAACCTGTGGCATAAGCCAAGCAGACATGTACCAACTGTATGCTTATTGCAAAAAGTGCTTACCAGATCAAGAGAACAAATGTGTACTGTTGATATATCCCAAAACAGACGAATTCCTTGCGCCATTGGGTCCTTTCTACTTCGACAAACATTTCAAGCACCGGTTGTTTGCACTGCCTTTTGATCTGAACAACGATTGCTTGATCTTACCTTCACTTGGTCTTGAAGACGTGAACTTAATGCGGCTTGTAGCGTAACTTAACACTAGCTAAGACCAGTTTGACATCCTTGTTCACAAGTCGAATAGCATCCTTAGTTGTTTGATTCGAATAATAAAATATCTCTACTCTTCCTGAAGAATCGATAATGCGGGAGTAGGAGTGTCCAATCAACTTTGATCAATATGATTTAGACGACAAATTCTTTGACGAACTCTTTGCGGAAGATGGCTCGCCACACCCCCACAACCATCATCTATACAAACATCTCACTGCCACATCCGTTGAAGAACTAGAGAGTATTCAAGAGCGCGTTACCCGCACGTTCTCTAGTCAGTCGATCTCATTCACGCTCTACGGTGAAGATGAAACTACTGAGCGTATCATTCCTATCGACTGTATCCCTCGAATAATCCCTTCGTCTGAATGGGATGTTCTTGAAGCAGGATTGATTCAACGCATCGCTGCTCTGAATAAGTTCATCGTAGACATCTATGGTCCAGCGCGAATTTTGGCCGATGGCGTAATTCCCATTGATCATGTTCGTGGTTGCCCACAGTATCGAATCGAAATGCAAGGTGTCTCGATTCCTTTGGACGTCCCAGTCGGGATTTGTGGTACAGACTTAGTACGAGTGAGTGATGGTTTTCGCGTACTTGAGGACAACCTTCGCGTACCCTCAGGCGTATCGTATATGATCGCCAATCGACAGGCGACGAAAACTAACTTTCGGGAACTCTACCGACGGTATCGAGTGCGCGACGTCGAAAAATACGGTACGTTGCTTTACGAAACTCTACGTGAATTTGATCCAAACGGATCCGCCGATCCCTGCATAGTGTTGCTTACGCCTGGCGTATTTAACTCTGCATTCTATGAGCACATGTTTCTTGCGGACGAAATAGGAGCAGAGTTGGTCGAGGGACGCGATCTTCTCGTAAATGACGGTTTTGTGTACATGCGTACGACCTCAGGACTACGCAAAGTAGACGTAATTTACCGACGCATCGACGATGACTTCCTGGACCCCCTGTTTTATAGAGAGGACTCCATTCTCGGAGTACCTGGTCTCATGCATGCCTACCGAAAGGGTAATGTCGCTCTAGTCAATGCTCCTGGAACAGGAATTGCTGACGATAAGTCGATTTACGTTTACGTTCCCGATATGATCAGGTACTACCTTTCGGAAGATCCGATCCTTCAAAACGTTGAGACCTATCTTTGTCGAGAGCACGAGGATTTGGAGTACACGTTAGACAACCTGGAGCAATTAGTCGTCAAACCCGTGGGTGGTTCAGGTGGCTACGGTCTTTTCATCGGTGCTGACAAGACCGCAGCAGAACGAGATGAATTCAGCAAACAGTTGCGCGAAGATCCAGAGAACTACATTGCCCAACCGATACTAGCGATATCACGGGCACCCTGTTGGATTGAACGCAACATTGAACCTCGTTGCGTTGATCTTCGCCCGTTCATTTTGACCGGAAAGGAGTCACGGCTAGTAGGTGGTGCATTTTGTCGCATCGCACTACCGAGGGGAAGTCTCGTAGTAAATTCGAGCCAAGGAGGCGGTGCTAAAGACCTCTGGGTGGTGAAAAACTAATGCTTGCCCGTAGCGCGCATGGGCTGTATTGGATAGGTCGTTATCTAAAACGCGTCGAACACACTAGCCGCTTGATGGAATTACAGATGAACGCGCTGGTGGACTGCACTTGGGATCAAATTCATTTCGGTTGGCTGAGACTCTTCAGACATCTAAAAACAGCACCGCATAACGAAGAATTGGTCAATTGGGAAGAACATGGTGATTCCTGGGGGTTGACCGACTCGTTCGCACTCGCCGACGAATTGTCGTTTGTTATGGAAAACGAGTCCTCGATTCTCAGTTGTTTCACAATGGGACGCGAAAATGCGCGTCAAATGCGCCATTGCATTAGTTCCGAAATGTGGATCTGCTTGAACAAAGCGTATTTCGAAATTCGGGACTTGAGCATAGAAGACATTTGGACCAAAGATTCGATGCAGTTCTATGCGAATCGAGTACAGGACGTTAATACGTTCATGGGAGTGTGTGCAGCGACACTGTACCGAGACGAACGTTGGGAGTTCTTACAGATCGGTCGCTTAATCGAACATGCACAGTTGATGCTAGCGCTCATGTCATTTCAGAATAAATCCACTGACAGCGTTGAATTCGAAGATCTGGAGCATTATGACTGGTGGAGTTTGCTACACTGCTTTCAAGCTGATGAAGCATATCAGCATTACTTTGGTGCGAAAATCCAACCTGAACTCGTTATGAATATGTTGGTTGCAGACCAGCTTTTACCAAATTCGATCGACTTTTCGTTGAATCAGATTGCGGACAGGTTGTCCGCGCTAGGAGAAGCTCCTGCAAACCGGCACGGAGCCATGGCGAATCGTTTTATAGGGCGACTTATCGCCTTAATACGGTTCGAGTGGCCCGATGCTGAGAACAAGACGCGCATGCTAACACTGGCCGAGAGTCTCGCGTTGAAGTTGCACGAACACATCACTGCGGCTTGGTTTAACTATGAAGTGGACGACAGTGTTCGATTTTGACTCAAAACAGAAATTTGTTTCGTACGAAATCGTGCATCAAACGACCTACAGCTACGAACACAAGAAACGTTCGAGTGTTATGACTGTTTGTATGCAACCGAAAGCAACATCATGGCAATATCTCGATCACTATCAATTGGCGACCACACCGGAGAGTAGGATAGACATCGACGTTGACCCGTTCGGTAATACTCGGCATTTCTTTGACATTCACCGGCCGCACAACAAACTCACTGTAACAAGCAACGCACGAGTCCGATCTCAGTTTAATGAAGTGAACGAAACAGCTGAACTCGACGATTGGGATTCTCTGGCAAACCTACATACCAAATTAGAGTTTTGGGATTTTCTCTTACCCACGGATTTAACTCGTACCAAGAGTGACCTCGACCGTTGGACTGATCATCAAGGCGGAATCGACAAGTCCAGCCCTTGGTCGTTTTTAAAGTCTCTGGAACATCGTCTTTCCGAAGTCATTCGATATCGTCCAGGTGCGACTTCTATCGATTCGACGGTAGATGATCTATTAAGACACCACGAGGGAGTGTGCCAAGACATATCGCAACTCATGATCGCGATAGCGAGATCAAAGGGTATTCCAGCTCGCTATGTGTCAGGCTACCTGTATGTAGCACCAAACGCGACACGGCGACTGGTTGATAACGCGACGCATGCTTGGGTAGAGTGTTATTTACCGTCCAAAGGGTGGTGTACGTTCGATCCAACCAATCCTCAGGGAGCTCCCGAGACTCGCGTAACCGTTGCTTATGGTCGGGACTATCGGGACGTACCCCCAATACGCGGGATAACCTTCGGCGAGGGCGAGGCAGTAATGGACGTCAGCGTCATGGTGTTTCGGTTATAGTAGATTGAGATCGACCCTGTTCTTGAAAGATCAGGTAAATCCCTAGAATTTACCGCAATGTATGAAACGAATCGTACAACGACACAGTTGTACAAGAGAGAATTCGAACTATGAGCGAATTTGTTGCAAGTCACATTCTTGTTGTCGATGACGAACCCGATTTAGAAGAACTCATGCGGCAGCGTATGCGTCGAGAGGTTCGAAAGGGAGCAGTAACACTGAGTTTCGCACAAAACGGTCGGGAAGCACTCGACATACTGAGACAAAACAGCGATATCGAAATCGTGCTGTCGGACATAAATATGCCCGTCATGGACGGACTGACGATGTTGGAGAACATTCCCTCGATTAACGATAAGCTAAAGACCGTGATGATCTCCGCCTACGGCGACATGAAGAACATTCGACAAGCGATGAACCGCGGCGCGTTTGACTTTATCACCAAACCAGTCGATTTTGAAGACCTTCGGATCACGATAAATCGCACCTCGGAACGTTTTCGAATCGAGCGCGAGCTCCATCAAAATCGAGAAAAATTGATCAGTATTCAATCCGAGCTCGCGACCGCCGCAAGCATGCAACAATCCATTCTTCCTCGTTCATTTCCCAGCAACGATCAATACCAGATTTTTGGAAACATGGAACCGGCTCGGGAGGTCGGCGGTGACTTCTTCGATGTTATTCGGTTACCAGACAATAGAGTGGGACTATGTATCGCTGATGTGAGCGGGAAAGGGATTCCCGCGGCAATGTTCATGATGTCGGCGCGTACGTGGATGAGCGGTGCGAGTATTGGTCACCCATTACCGAGTAAAGTAATTGCAGAAGTTAACAATTTGCTCGAAGAAAGTAACGATTCGATGATGTTCGTAACGTTGCTATACGGCGTCTACGATCCTGCTACAAACCTTTTCAGCTACGCCAACGGTGGGCACAATCGTCCGTTACTGTTTAAGGCGGATGGAACAGTCTCGGAGATCGAAGCGGTACCTGGAATCGCGCTTGGTGTTCATCCGGGCTGCGACTTCGAGGATCAAAGTGTTCATTTGTCTAAAGGCGATCTCTTGCTCATGTATACCGATGGTGTCAATGAAGCTGAGCGCGCGGACGAAGCACTCTTTGGTATGGAAAGGTTGGAGCAAGTTTTTGACGGTCAACCGCCTCCGAATGACCCAACCGAGGTTACCCAGCAAGTGTTTTCTCGAGTCAGTGAGTTTGTGGAAGGCAACGTAGCCTCGGATGACATTACGTGTTTAGCTCTTTGTGTTAAGGAATAATGAAAGCGACCTGCCGAATCCAACTAGAAAATCGCCTCGAAGAATTTCAGCGGTTTGAATCTGCATTCATGGATTTTGCGCGCTTTCAGAATTTAAGTGATGAGGTCATCTACGCCATACAACTGTCAGTCGACGAACTCTTTACGAATATTGTTTCTTATGGCTACGACGACTCGGAAACTCACACTGTCAAGTTTGTTATCGACGTCACGGGAGAAGAAATTCGAGTTGAAATAATTGATGATGGCAATCCTTTTAATCCACTTGACGACGCACCAGACGTGAACTTGGACTTGAGTGTCGAAGAGCGCAAGATTGGTGGGGTAGGAATTCATCTAGTTAAGTCGTTAATGTCTGAAGTCACTTATGTCCGAGATGGAGAGTACAATCGGCTCCGTCTAGTCAAAAAGTTCGAAAATTGAGAAAAATATTTCACCGATTTATCACAGTCGGTGTTGTTGTAGCCTTTGGAGCTTTTGTTCTCGCGCAAGAGCTTGAGTCTCAAGAGTCTGAGACGGATGTCGAAGACCAATCAACTCCCAGTACCGATAACCCCGTTGACGCAAGTAGTTCACCAGGTATCTACCCAGATCGAGTGGTGTTCGGACAGTCCTGTGCATTGACTGGACGAAATGCGGCATCTGGGTTAGGTATGCGTCTTGGACTTCAAGCAGCCTTTCAGCAAGCAAATGAAAATGGTGGAATACACGGGCGCAAGATTGAACTGAAAACCCTTGACGATGGGTATGAACCCGTACTAACCATCGAAAACTGCAGAAAGCTCATCCTTGAAGAGCAGGTGTTTGCACTCATTGGCGCGGTGGGAACTCCAACTTCTCGCGTAGCCGTTCCCTTTTGTCAAGAACACGAGGTTCCATACATCGGACCGCTTACTGGGGCTGCGTTCTTACGCGAAGAACAAGAAGTAGTGATAAATTTACGTGCGTCGTACGCTCAAGAAACCGAAGAAATGGTGAAGTTTCTTACTGAGGAAGTGGGTACCGACAAGATCGCGATTTTTTACCAAGACGATAGCTACGGACGGGCAGGGTACAACGGTACTTTGGCTGCTATGGAGAAACGCGGACTAGAACTCGTCAGTTCTGGAAATTACCGTCGGAATACTCTGGACGTACGAACTGCTGTTTTGGACATTTCTGAAGCAGAGCCTGACGCGATCATCATGATAGGCAGTTATGAACCTTCGGCGGCATTTATTAAGTGGTCGAAGAAAGTGGGAATGGATGCGATATTCGTCAATATTTCTTTTGTAAATATCAATGCATTAGCCGAAGAGCTAGGTACTAGCAGTGAAGGTGTATTAGTTACTCAAGTCGTTCCATTTCCTATGAGCACATCTCTAGACATCACCAAGAACTATCAAGCCGCGTTGAAGGCTTTTGACTCAGATCTCTCACCAGAGTTCTTTTCATACGAAGGCTATCTCGTCGGACGACTTGCACTGTTAGGCTTAGAACGCGCAGGCTCTGACGTAACGCGCGAGTCTTTCTTAGAAGAGATCCGATCGCTTGAAAACGTCGATTTGGAGGGATATCTGCTTGACTTTGGTGATGATAACCAGGGCTCAGACAGAGTATTCATCACTGTGTTAGCAGCAGATGGATCCTGTCGCGATGTTGAATCCATGCAAGACATTAGTCTACCTTAAAGGCGATGACTTCTCAAGCAACACCGGACGTAACTCCACGACGTTGGACGCGGATCTCCTTCCGTTTAGGAGCACTCTTATTGGGGGCGGTTTTCCTGACTCTCGTTGCGACTTTTGTGAGCAATTTCTACTTTCAGAGTATTCAACGATTTCAAAAGGTCGTTAACGATGAAGCCGTACCCAATATGGAATCTGCATTCAATGTATCGCTGGAAGGGGGACAGATTGTCAACGCGGTCCCTAGTCTGACAGCTGTTTCGGATATAGAGGCGTTAGAGACTCTTAAATCTCAAATAGACGAGGAGCAAGAAACCTTTCGCAATCACTTGCGTGAAGTCGCTCGGATCGGTTTAAGTGAAGAAAGTCAAGATGAGTTGAATTCGAAAGCCGAAGCTCTACTCACCAATATTGACACAGTAGAGAATCTGGTCGAAGAACGGTTTACGTTTGATGAAATGTTGGTTGAACTTAGTAATGAATTCGGCAACATTGAAGAGGAGATAAGACAGGATTTGGCGACTGAAATCGATGAACAAACTTTGTTCTTTTCGATGGGGTATTCGGAGTTGGGTCAAGCACCTGTAGCCCGAAGTGAACACTTTAACCAGACTCAGTTTAATCGATACCGATATCTCATCGAGTTGCGCCGGAATGCGAACATTTCTGGACAGTTGCTTTCACAAGCGTTGAACGTAAACGACACTCCAAACTTAGAAACTTTGAAAGACCAGTTCGAGTCTAGTGAATTTAGTATCCATAGAGCTCTCAAATACTTAGAAGACGATCAGATCTATGAGGAGGCGAAACAAAAATTCGGCACTCTACTGGATGTCGGCTTGTCTGAGGAAGGGATTTTCCCTGTGAAGTCTCGTCTCATCCAAATTGAAGTACAGATTGAAAACCTGTTTACATCCAATCGAGAATTAGGGGAGTCTGTTGTGAGCACTATTGAGGAGGTAGTTACCAAAGCTAAAACTGACGCTGACACTGCTACCAGATCTAGTGCTGAAGTCGTCACGCAAGGACAAGTCATCTTGGTGGTACTTGTGGTAATCACTGCGGTTGGAGCCGTGTTAATCGCTGTAACTTATATCAATCCAAAGATTCTGAAACGCTTAGATCTGCTTTCAAGACATATGAGGGTAATGGCTAAGGGTGATTTTGAAGAGAAGATTAAGGTCGATGGTAAGGACGAGATCGCAGATATGCAAGAAGCTCTCGAAGTCTTCCGCCGAAATTCCTTAGAAGCCCAGAGACTAAATTTGGTCGAAACACTCGCCGAGGAACTATCGAAGAAAAATGAAGATCTCGAGTCTGCGAATGTCGAACTGAAACACGCTCAAGGTCAGATCGTCATGCGTGAAAAGCTTGCAGCACTAGGTGAACTCACTGCTGGAGTAGCGCATGAAATCAGAAATCCGATGAACTTTATCAAGAATTTCTCTGAGTCTTCTGAAGATCTACTCGAAGAAATGATAGAAGAAATTTCTGAGCCTGATAAACGAGATCCGCCCGGTACCGAAATGGACATGGGACTCATAGAAGAAATTTCCGAAGATCTAGTTTCCAATCTTAAGCGCATTAGGCAACACACCACACGCGCGAATCGGATCATCGACGACATGTTGAAGATGGGCCGAGATACTCAGGAATTTCAGCCTACTAACCTCAATGATCTGTTGGATGAACATGCACGATTGGCTTTTCATAGTGCTCGAGCCCAAGACATCGAGTTTCAGCTTGACATTCAATACGACTTAGACAACACCGTAGGTGAGGTGAAAGTTGTACCACAGGACATGGGGCGTTTATTTATCAACTTAGTTGCTAACTCAGGTTATGCTTGCAACGAAAAGCTAAAAACACTACAAGCAGAAGACCCGAATACGGAATACGTTCCTACACTGAGTATCAAGACCCAAAGGATGGGAGATCAAATAATCCTTACGTTCAAGGATAACGGGACAGGAATTCCACAGGAATCAATCGAAAAAATCTTTAATCCTTTTTTCACTACGAAACCTACGGATGTAGGTACGGGGTTAGGATTATCTCTGTGTAACGATATCGTGCGCACACACGGCGGCGAAATGAGGGTATTCTCCGAGGACGGAGAATATACAGAGATGGTGATTGACTTGCCGGAAGATCCGGCGATGTTTATGGAAGTCTAGTTTCCGAACTTCGCTAACGCGTCAGCGCGACTGGGTACGACATCGATGATTCGATCGAACCCAGCAATTTTGATAATTTCCAGGATGGTGTTCGGTACGGAACACAGCGCAAATTTTGATTGCATCTTATTTAAAGTCTTCGCAATCAACAACATGGATCTTAACCCGGCACTACTGAGGTAGGTAACGCCACTCAAATCGACAATAACTCCATTGTCGTCGTCGACAAACAATTCTCGAATTTCTTTTTCAAAATCGTTGGCAGTCATACCGTCGATTCTTCCAGTAACCGAGACGGTCAATACTTCTCCTTCTCGGGCCGAATCAATTTGTAGTGATGTTGCGTTAATCTGAGTTCTCCAACAGTGTCAAATGTTTCGAAATAAACTTAAAGTCGTGCCGATGCGCAAGGGGGTTTCCCAGAACTTAGGAATGAAATTATAGATACTAGCGGTAACAAAGTGACTAACCCCTTGGTATACGAGTTACCCGCGCTCACTCCTGCGTCTGATTCGAGCGTCTAGACGATTGCCAGTGAATCGAAACAAATAGGTATTATGCACTTGACTCAAGCGTTTGCTTCAGTTCATTCAGATTTGCTGGTGTATTCACGTTCAGAAAGCACGACGCGATATCTGATAGGTCAGTTGGTTGCGAATCGATCTGTTCCAACCAATATTTCACTGCGATTCCACCCTGTTCGTAAAACTGGGCAAGCTCTTGTCTTCGAGCGAGATTCGATAGAAGGAAGAGGTTTTCCCTTTGTCCATCGACTATAGGTACGGCGACTCCATGTTTTTCCGCATCCGCACTCAATCTACTCACCAATGTTGTTGGGAGGAAGGGTACGTCTCCGGGTACGGTGAGCATCCAAGGTGAAGTAATAGATTGCATTGCTTCAACAATACCCGCTAGCGGTCCTCTTGCAGGTTCGCAGTCAACGACCACTGCGTGCCCAATCGCTTCATAGAGTGCAACGTTTCGAGAGCACGATAGGAAGATTCGTCCTACTTGTGGTGCAAGCCGCTCCAGTAAATAGTCGATTATGCGGCGCGATTCCACTGAAATCAGCGGCTTATCTTGACCGTGCAGGCGCGCCCCCTGTCCTCCACAAAGGACGACTGCCGAGATGTCTTCGCGCTTAATTACCACTTACGCGCGAACCGTGATAAACATTAAAGCTGTTCGGCCGCAAAAATCCAATGAGAGTGATATCCTGTTCTTGTGCCAAGTCGATCGCTAGGGAAGAAGGAGGGCCGATGGATGCGATCAAAGGAAATCCAGCGATGGCACTCTTCTGCATGAGTTCGAAACTTGCGCGTCCGCTCAACAATAGTCCGCATTCTCCAGGTTCATAAATTTCCGTGTTTCGAAGTGATCCAATTAGCTTATCGAGAGCGTTGTGACGCCCTACATCTTCACGAAGTTCTTGGATTTGCCCGTCAACGCTAAAGAGAGCACTAGCATGAAGACCACCTGTTTTTTGAAATTCACTCTGATGTTGTTGCAATTGCGTCGGTAAGACTTTCAATACATCTGCCGATATGAAAAAATTGGATTCCGGTTTGGTATCTACATGTACTTTGACCGCCGCTAGCGAGGTCTTACCACAGACGCCGCAGCTAGAAGTAGTGTAAAAATGACGAAGCAAAGACTCGGGATCAAAATAGACGTCTTGAGCAAGACGAACGGTAATGGTATTTGGTCCATCCGAGCGGACTTCATCGATCTGGTGAAAACCTGAAATGATTCCCTCGCTCAACAAGAAACCGCAGGCGAGATCGGCATCATCACCCGGAGTTCGCATGGTAACTGCAAGACTATATATCTGGTACGCGTCAGCGAGCCAATGTTCGATCTTAAACTCTAACGGCTCTTCAACAGAGACTGAGTCGTCACACACTGCAACGGTGTGATTTACTCGACGAATGCGGTAGTTTCGATGCCGCAAGGAATGAGTTTACCTGTGCGGTATTACCCGCCGCCAGCTGGTAGAAGCGTGCGTTGTCGCGCTTCTTGTTCTTGAAACTCGGCGTACCAATCAGACAAGTGATTCGCGGGCATGACCTCTACTGCCGTTACTTTGTACTCAGGACAGTTCGTAGCCCAATCAGACAAGTCGGTCGTAATCACATTGGTGCCTGTAGCAGGATGGTGGAAGGTTGTATAAACAACACCAGGATTCACTCGATCGGTCACTTCAGCTTTAAGGGTTATCTCGCCCATACGACTACGAATGGATAGCAAGTCACCGGTGCGAATTCCTCTGCTTTCAGCATCTGCTGGATGAATTTCTAAGCGATCATCCTCCAGCCACATGTTATTAGAAGTACGCCTAGTTTGGGTTCCGACGTTGTACTGTTCTAACTTGCGACCCGTAGTCAATAGCAACGGAAATTTTCGATTCGTACGCTCTTTTGTGGGTTCGTAGTCAGTTCGAACAAAGTTGCCTTTACCACGTACAAACGATCCTACATGCATTATTTCAGTGCCTAGGGGTGCGTCATCGTTGCACGGCCACTGAACACTGTTCACTTCGTCAAGAAAGTCGAAGGACACGTTCGCAAACATGGGTGCTAGTTGGGCAAGTTCATCCATGATATCGGCTGCACACGAGAAGTTCATTGGATAGCCCATTTCGTTGGCAAGTTGTTGGATCACTTGCCACTCTTCCCGACCTGTAGTGGGTGGCATTACAGGGCGCACGCGATTGATTCGGCGTTCTGCGTTAATAAACGTGCCGTCTTTCTCTAAGAACGAAGTTCCAGGAAGGAAAACGTGTGCAAGTTTGGCAGTTTCTGTAAGAAACAAATCTTGTACCACTACGCAATCCATTGAACGGAGGGCCTTTTCGACGTGTTTAGTGTTGGGGTCGGATTGCATGAAGTCTTCACCCTGGATGAACATCCCCTTGAAGTTCCCTGCGCAAGCTTCGTCAAACATATTTGGAATGCGATAACCCGGTTCTGGATCAATTTCTACATCCCACGCTTTCGCAAATGTCGCTCGAGCTTTTTCGTCTGTGATTTGTTGGTATCCTGGTAATTCGTGTGGGAACGAACCTACGTCGACAGCACCCTGGACATTGTTTTGACCACGTAGGGGATTCACACCAACGCCAGTACGACCAACATTACCTGTAGCCATGGCTAGATTAGCCATTCCCATTACCATGGTTGAACCTTGGCTATGCTCAGTTACACCCAGTCCATAGTAGATCGCCGAATTGCGTGCCTTGGCATACAGTCGAGCTGCTTCGATTATCACTTCTGCGTCTACGTCAGCGATGTCGGCGACACTTTCGGGGCTATATTCGTCCTGAAGAATCATGTCGCGCCATTCGGTATAAGATTCGAGATCACACCTATCTGCTATGTAACTTTCGTCCATTAACCTTTCCTTCAAGATTACATGGGCGATCGAGTTGATAATGGGCACGTTCGTCCCCGGACGAATTGGAAGGTGGATTGCGGCTTCCACATGCGGCGATCGGATAATGTCAATTTTTCTTGGGTCGATTACGATGAGATCCGCACCCTCACGCAATCGACGTTTCATCTGAGAAGCAAACACTGGATGACCCTCAGTGGGATTAGCGCCGATAATCATGATCACATCAGCATTTAGGACCGAGTCAAAGTTTTGGGTACCCGCGGAGGTACCAAAGGTTTGTTTCAAACCGTAACCGGTTGGCGAATGGCACACTCGCGCACAAGTGTCAACATTGTTATTGTGAAAAGCAGTCCGGACGAGCTTTTGGACGATATAGATGTCTTCGATAGTTGTTCTCGACGAACTAATTCCGCCGATGGACTTACGACCATGTTCGGCTTGAATGGCTTTGAAACGATTCGCTGTGGCTTTGATTGCAGTGTCCCAATCTACGACTTCCCAGGGATCATCAATGGAGTCTCGAACCATAGGTTCCGTGATGCGGTCTGGATGTGCCGTGTACCCCCATGCAAACCGTCCTTTAACGCATGAATGTCCGTGATTGGCTTTACCTTCTTTGTAGGGAACCATGCGGACGACTTGATCGCCTTTGACTTCGGCTTTAAAGGAACATCCCACACCACAATATGCACAGGTAGTGAGTACTGTCCGATCTGGTACACCATGCTCGATTACTGTTTTTTCCATTAACGTTGCTGTGGGGCACGTTTGCACGCATGCGCCACAGGACACACATTCAGAGTCGAAAAAGTTCTCTGCAGACGTTGCTACTTTCGATGCAAAGCTACGGCCATCTATGGTCAGAGCGTAAGTCCCTTGCACTTCTTCGCATGCCCGTACGCAGCGAGAACAGACGATGCACTTCGATGGATCAAACGCAAAGTATGGATTGGAGTTATCTACTTGTTCAAGCAGGTGATTGTCGCCCTCGGCATACCGAACTTCCCTCAATCCAACAGCACCAGCCATGTCTTGAAGTTCGCAATCACCGTTCGCAGAACACGTAAGGCAATCTAACGGATGGTCGGATATGTAGAGTTCCATGACACCGCGGCGAATTTTTTCTAATTGTGGTGTTTGGGTGCGAACACGCATGTCAGCGCGCACGGGTTCGGTACAGGATGCAACGAGATTTCCTCTACCTTCGACTTCTACTAAGCACAGTCGGCAGGAACCGAACGCCTCCAAGTTGTCGGAAGCACAGAGTTTCGGTATGGGAATTCCGGCTAGTACGGATGCCCGTAGAATCGAAGTTCCTTCGTCTACGACGACATTATTCCCGTCAATATTTAGAGGTACTTTTAGCTCGGGTTTGCCATTAGAACGAATTGCAGGCGTACCGTAATCCGTTTCTAAGAGTCTCATGTTGTTTGCTCCGAGATAAAGTCTTCCGGAAATTTTTGGATCGCGCTACGTACAGGAATAGGGGTCATTCCACCCATTTGGCACAAACTTGCTTTTTCCATCACTTCACACAAATCTTCAATAACCACCAAAGTTCTAGCGTCTACCGTATTGGAATTAAACTGTCGCAACGCTTCTTTTCCACGTATCGATCCAATTCGGCAAGGAGTACATTTTCCACAGGATTCAATCTCACAGAACTCAAACGCGTACTCGGCCTGTTCTTTCAGATTGACCGTATCATCAAACACTACCAAGCCGCCATGTCCAATACCGGCACCTATTTCTGCCATCGCTTCATAGGTTAGAGGCGTGTCAAACTCAGATTCAGAGAGATACGCACCTAGCGGACCGCCGATCTGCACCGTACGGATCGGACGACCTGAAAGTGTTCCATTACCATAATTGTAAATCAATTCATTCACGGTGGGACCAAAAGGTAGTTCGATTAAGCCGCCTTGCTTGATATTTCCGGACAATTGAAAAGGCATAGTGCCTGTGGATCGACCAACACCTAATTGTGCGTACGACTCCGGGCCGATCTCAAATATTCCGGGTACCGAAGCGAGACTGATGACGTTGTGAACTAAGGTTGGTTTTTCAAAGAGCCCTGCAATCGCGGGAACCGGCGGCTTTACTTTGATTTGGCCGCGCTTACCTTCAAGGCTTTCTAGTAGCGACGTCTCTTCACCACAGATATAAGCTCCGGCCCCGATGAGCATGTCGATGTCGAACGAAAAGTTTGAGTTTAAGACGGTTTTGCCTAGAAGTCCAGCAGAGTAAGCCATTTCTAAAGCTTGATCAAGGTATTCCTTTGCGACAGGATATTCTGATCTGAGGTAAATGAACCCCTGTGTGGCACCCGTTGCGAAACCTGAAATGATCATGCCTTCAATGAGTTTGAAGGGATCACCTTCCATGAGCATGCGATCAGAAAACGTACCGGAATCACCTTCATCTGCGTTACAAACGATGTATTTTTGGTCTGCTGGCGTATCCGCTACGGTACGCCACTTAATGAACGCTGGAAAACCAGCCCCACCACGACCGCGTAGTCCAGAAGTTTCCATTCCCGCGATGATTTGATTGGGGTCTTGAGTGAGAAGGTCTTCCAAGAGCTTGAATGAGGGTAGGTCAAGTGGTGGCCGGATACCTGCACGATCGAAGACGAGTCGGTGTTGTTGCGTCAAAAACGGATGAGTAGAGGTCGTTGACTCCGTTGCGTCTTGCAAATTGGTGTCACCGTTGTCTTGATCTCGCATGGACTGAAAATACGCTACGATTTTGGGAACTTCTTCTACTGCTACGTTCGTGAACTCAGATACGATCTCTTGATCACCGTTAAGGAGTTGAACTACGGGTTCAAGCCATGCAAGTCCTAACGACCCGTTCCGCGTCGGTTCGACCCCATGGGTCTTAAACGCGAATTCCACATTCTCTGAACCCATTGCACGTGCAAATGAGTCGTCGGATATTTGTAACTTCATTTCGTACTTAGGGAGATGGAATCGGGTGTTGCTCGCGCGATCAGCTTCTCGTCGACTTGTACCGAAGGTCCCACAGCACATAGGCCCAAACAATATATAGCTTCAAGTTCAACTTGATTGTCAGATGTTCTTTCTCCAAGCTTTGCACCGAATTTGGCTTCAATGTCTTTGGTGAGTTGCCGCGCGCCTAACGATTGACAGGCTTCAGCTTGACAGATTTTGACGGTGTGAGCAGCAGGTGGTTCAAGCTTGAAATCGTGATAAAAACTTATCACTCCTCTAACTTCCGCTTGACTAATGTTGAACACTTCGGCGATAGTCGGAATCCAAGAAGAGTCTATATATCCATGCTCCCCATTGAGCCAATTCAAGGCATGCATCAACCCGCCGACGCGGTCAACAAAGCTTGTCAACTCCGATAGAAGATCGCTAGGATTGGTACCTCTCCCAGCATTGCTTTGTCGAACTTTTTTTTGCATTCAGTAGTAGGTCGATTGACACGGAGTCGCCGTGCGCGCAAATTAGTAAAATTGTACACTTACAGAGAGGTGAGAAACGGTATGTTTGTCGATGGTTGTTGTCATCGATACGGCATCTATTGTCCGTTTCACCTGCGTACATTATCCTTACGTTGTTCCGAGTAGCTAGCTCCACGGAGAGGGATCAAGCACCGATTACGTAAGCTTTTAAGACAACCAAACTTCAAGGGATATTAAATGACTACACTCAAGAGGATTGCCTCTTATCTAACTGTTTTTACCCTTTCGCTAGTGCTAGCTGGATCAGTAGCATGGGCACAAGACGAACAAAGCGCGACTAAAGTCACCAGTGTTGAAGGAGTCACAGAATACCAGCTTGACAATGGACTAAGTGTTCTCTTATTACCCGATCCAAGTGAGGAAAACATCTACGTCAACATCACATACAAAGTCGGTTCAGCCCATGAGAGCTACGGTGAAGTCGGCATGGTTCATTTGCTCGAACACATGATTTTCAAGGGTACGACGACTCGAACGAGTCAGCAGATGCTGGATGAAACTACGGAAAATTCGATTAGTGCGAATGGAACGACTTGGTTAGATCGAACTAATTATTTCGTCACCGTCGTAGCGGATGAGGACAAGTTCCGGTGGGCTTTGGAGCATGAAGCTGACCGCATGATGAATTCTTTAATCGACGCGGAAGAACTGAAGACGGAACAAGGCGTCGTTGCAAACGAATGGGACATTGGAGAGAACCCTCCTGGTCGAGTATTGAGTAAACGTGTCCGCGCGATCGCAATGGACCTGCATAGCTACCAAAATTCGACCATCGGTCATCGTTCAGACATCCTCGGGGTATCAAGAGAACAACTTTACAACTTTTATCGAAAGTTCTATCAGCCAGATAACGCCACGCTAATTGTCGCAGGTAGATTTGACGAAAAAGAAGCATTGGACTTGATACTTGACGTCTACGGTGGAATTCCTCGACCTGATCGAACGGGATCGATGAAAATCTATGACAACTATTCGTACGAAGCTCCTCAAGATGGCGAGCGTAGCGTAGTTCTAGAAAGGATAGGCGACATTCAGTTGTTCTATGCTGCATATCGGATTCCATCAGTGTCATCCCCGGACTATGCTGCGTTGTCAGCTCTTTCCCACGTTCTTTCGGGCGCGGGGGTGAATAGCAGGTTGTACAAAGCCGTAGTTGAAACGAAGATCGCTACGAGTGCTTCTGCTTATGCAGAGGGGTTTAAATTTCCTGGGTTCTTTTGGACAAGCTCAGGCGTTCCATTGGATGGTTCGTTAGAAGAAGCTGAAGCCGCAATTGCAGCTACTATAGAGGACGTGAAAGAAAATCCTCCCACGGAGGAAGAACTCGGTCGGTTTAAATTAACAGTTGAAAACTCTTACACAAATATGTCGAACTCGGTTATGGGCGTAGCACGACAACTCAGCGAATGGTCCGCTCGTGGTGATTGGCGGTTGTTCTATATCGCACGGGACCGTGCTGAATCTGTATCGATTGAAGACGTACAACGCGTCGCGAAAAAGTATCTTATAAGCTCCAACAGGACCAAAGGTTACTTTAAGCCCGTAGAAGAAACACCACCTCGAGCCATAGTCGACCCGAATCCGGATATTGAGTCCCTAGTAGGAGACTATCAGGGACGAGAGGCTGTAGCTAAAGGAGAAATGTTTGACGCGACGCCAGCGAATATTGCGGGCCGAACGGAGTATCGGACGATGTCTAATGGTGCGCGAGTAGCTATGTTGGCGAAAGACAACACCGGCGACACGGTACAGATCGATGCTGTGATGCGATGGGGTACCCTCGACATGGTGATGCACAGAGGTTATATTGCCAATTTCACCAACGGAATGATCGGTCGTGGTACTGAAAATAAAACGAGAAACGAAATAGCGGACAAATACCGTCGCCTACGACTCGGTGGTGGTGCGAGCGTTGGATTGACAAGTGGTGGCTTTAACATAAGTACAGTTCGTGAAAATTTACAAGAGTCAATTCAACTCGTAGCAGAGATTGCGCGCGAACCTTCATTTGACGAAGACGAGTTCGAGTTAATGAAGAAGAACCAACTTACCAATTTGGAAGCACAGCGCTCCGAGCCCGGACCGTTAGCAGGTAGAGCACTGTCTAGGCACTTAATGCAGTTTCCAAAAGGCCATCCAAGCTACGTCTCGACAATTGAGGAAGACATAGAAGGATACGACAGCGTAACTTTAGACGATGTCAAGGAGTATTACGACGAAGTCGCCGGCCTAAGCGACAGCACGACAATCACGGTTGTCGGAGACTTTGATCCTGATGAAGTATTTGCTTGGTTAGAAGAGTCTTTTGGAGATTGGATATCGAAAGCTCCATACGAACGAATTGGTCGTGATGCTCAGTCTCAAGAGGCTCAACTCTTCGAGATTAACACACCTGACAAGACTAACGCGCTGATGCGAGCCGCTTTCGACTTTCCATTCACCGATGAGGATCCTGATTACGAACCACTTGTAGTCGCGTTTCAAATATTTGGTGGTGGATTCTTGAATTCACGGTTAGCACAACGAATCAGAGTGAAAGAAGGCTTGTCCTACAGTGTTGGAGCCGGATTTTCAACACACCCAATTGACAAGCGTGGTTACGTCGGGGCATCAGCCACCGTTGATCCAACGAACATGGATCAGTTAGTACAGTCGTTTAAAGAGGAAGTAATTCGAGCGATTGAAGAAGGATTCACCGATGAAGAAGTAACATTGGCGGTCAACAGTATCGTCGATTCGAGAAAGGGACGTAGGGCTTCAGATGGTGCGATTTCAAATATGTTGCATCATGGAATGTTTTTCAATCGCGAAATGTCGCACTTTCAAGAGGTTGACGACAGATACGCTACGGTAACGTTGGAAGAAGTTAACAACGCTTTTCGAAAATACGTAAGCGTTGAAAAATTCACCATAGTAGTTGCTGGCGACCTAGAAAAAGAAGAGGTAGCTGAGCCTGCTGGTGAATAGTTCGTAATTTTCTAGCTTTACACTTCAAAAGAGCCGTGCTCACATTGTGGGCACGGCTTTTTTACTCTTTTTTTGCAATTACGTAGTTGGAAGCTCGCCCCACCATGTTCGCCTAGCACTGAAGTTTCCGTTTCCGCTTTGACTAGAAATAGATCTTTGCCAATTAAGTTTTCGAAAAGATTGAATGAGGATATTTCAAATGGTGGGGAAAACCAATTCGATCAAAAACTATTCAATGTTGTAGCGTGCGCTAATTTGTAAAATTTGAGGTGTTAGACAGTTTAAACGCCGATGACATAGAACATCGTTACAAGCGTTGCTGTCCGTGCAACCTCTAATATCTTTCCTTATGTCTTTCAGTGTATATAGGTCTCACGAGCAGACCGATCACTGAGTACGTAAGTTCTATTACGACAACCAAACTTCAAGGGATATTAAATGACAACATTCAAGAGGTTTTCCTCTTACCTAACACTTTTTGCCTTAACGTTCTTACTTGCGGGTTCTGTATCTTGGGCCCAGGAAGAAAACGAAGCACCTGAAGCCAAGTATGTCACCACCGTAGAAGGCGTTTCAGAATGGCAGCTTGATAACGGATTGCGAATCCTACTTTTACCGGATCCAAGCCAAGAAAATTTCTATGTAAACATTACATACTTGGTTGGGTCTGCGGACGAGTCATATGGGGAGACAGGAATGGCTCACTATCTTGAGCATATGGTCTTCAAAGGCACTGCAAAGCGACCGGGAACTACCATCATGGACGAGTTAACTGAACATGGTGCAGGTGTGAATGGATCGACGTGGTACGATCGGACCAATTACTATCAGTCCTTAGTTGCAAAGCCTGGTTATCTTGAGTGGATACTGGATTTAGAGGCAGATCGAATGATTAATACCAGTATTTCACAAGAAGAGTTCGATTCGGAACGGACCATAATTCTCGATGAGTGGGGAAGGGGCGAAAATGTCCCAGGACGGGTCTTGTCGCAACGGGTTAGTTCAGTTGCTTTTAACTGGCATAACTACGCAAATTCCACGATCGGAGCAGAAGCAGATATCGCAAACGTACCTAGGGAGCGACTTGTAAATTTTTACCGTAAGTACTACCAACCAGATAACGCTGTATTGATTATTGCAGGAAAAATTGACGTCGATGAAGCGTTAGATCTTGTTGTAGAGAAATTTGGTTCGATTCCTCGGCCTGATAGATCTGGAGAAATGAAAATTTTTGAAAATTATTCTCACGAGCCAACCCAAGACGGTGAGAGAACCGTGACTCTAGAGCGCGTTGGTGACATGCAATTGATTTACATGGCCCACCACATTCCATCGATTGCGTCTTCGGATCATGCGGCTATCTCAGCTCTTGCTTTCATTATGGGCTCTGGTGTAAACAGTCGGCTTTATAAGAATCTGGTGGAAACCAAAATATCAACAAGCGCGTCCGCATCCGCTGATCGTTTTAAATTTCCTGGGTTATTTTGGGTTAGTGCTGGAGTTCCTTTAGACGGTTCTCTTCAAGAGGCGGAAAGTGCACTTCTTGCTTCGATCCAAGAAATGAAAGAAAGTTCTCCGACCGAGGAAGAACTGAACAGATACAAACTGTCAGTTTCTAACGGGTATAAAAACGCTGCATCCAATGTTATTGCTATCGCCAGTGGGTTGAGTGAATGGTCAGCCCGGGGAGATTGGCGACTGTATTTCATTACGCGAGATCGTGCTGAAAACGTAACTTTGGACGATGTGCAACGAGTAGCAAAAAAGTATTTGATATCGTCGAATCGAACAAAGGGATACTTTCATCCCGTAGAAGACACACCCCCACGAGCGCATGTACCGTTAAATCCAGATATTGCCGAATTGGTAGAAGGTTATGAAGGACGAGAGGCGGTAGCCGCTGGCGAAAACTTTTCCTACACTCCTGCAAATATTGCTTCCCGCACAGAATATCGCACGATGTCTAATGGAGCTAGAGTTGCCTTGGTACCCAAGGAAAATCGTGGTGATACCGTGATCATTGATGCGACGATGCGTTGGGGCACAGAAGACTCTTTAATGCACAAATCGTATATTGCTTCATTTACTAGTGGTATGATGGGTCGAGGTACAGTCAATAAGACTCGAAAAGAGTTAGCTGATGAATTTACTCGCCTTCGATTGGGCGGCGGCGCTAATGTAGGTCTGGAGACGGGAGGTTTTTCTGTAAACACCATTAGAGAAAATCTTGAAGAGTCGATAAAGTTGGTCGCTGAGATTGCACAAGAACCAGCATTCGATGAAGAAGAATTTGAACTCTTAAAGAAGAGCCGGCTCACTAACTTAGAAGCAATTCAATCCGATCCAGGACCGCTTGCTTCTATCGCGCTATCAAAACATATGTCTCGATATCCGAAAGGGCATCCGAACTATGAGTCTTCAATTGAAGAAGACATTGAAGGGTTTTCAAATGTTACACTGAATGATGTTAAGGCGTTTTATGACGAGTTTGCCGGATTAAATGAAAATACAACTATTGCGGTCGTAGGAGACTTTGATCCCGACGAAGTCATGGGTTGGCTTGAAGACTCTTTTGGGAACTGGTCGTCTAGTGCTCCGTACGAACGAATCTATGCGAATGCTCAGTCGCAGGAAGCAGCAGTGTTCGAAATAAACACCCCTGATAAGGAAAACGCTACTGTTCTCGCTTCGTACGATTTTCCGTTCACCGATGAAAATCCAGATTATGAAGCGATGCTTGTTGCATTTCAAATTTTCGGCGGTGGATTCTTAAATTCGAGAGTGGCTGTTCGAATTCGCCAAAACGACGGACTATCCTACGGCGTTTGGGCGGGATTTGGCACGCACCCGCTTGATAACATGGGTAGTGTCTTCTTTAGTGCATCCAGTTCCCCTGATAATGCTCAGAAAGTTGTAAAGGCATTTCAAGAGGAAGTCATTCGGGCTGTTGAAGAGGGCTTCACTGATGAAGAGGTAGCAGAGGCAGTTAGCGGTATCATTGATAGTCGCAAACGACAAGGAGCAAACGATGGATGGATTGCATATATGCTTCATCATGGCATGTTTTACAATCGCGAGTTGTCTCACTTTCAAGAAGTTGATGACAATATCGCAGCTATGACCACCGATGAAGTGAATGAAGCTTTTCGAAAGTATGTTTCAGTGGAAAAATTTACGTTTGTCACGGCAGGTGACTTTGAAGCGGCTGCACAAAGAGCATTAGAAGCTACCGCAGAGGAAGAATTAGAGCCTGCGGGTGAGTAGTCGACACTAGACAAAAATGGAAAAGAGCCGTGTTCACATTGTGAACACGGCTTTTTTATTTGGGTCTAAACTTGAACGCAATTTGCGGAGAATATTGAAACTAAACTTCGCAGATTATGCGGAGCAAATAAGTATAATATCCGCATTTAGTGCGGAGATAACGAGTGCGGTATTTATGGGAACATAAGGAGTGGCCACATCTAACATGGGATGAAAACTACCTATACAGATTGATTGCATCAATCTCGCATGAACAAGGTCGTGTACGAGGCAAAATGGAGACTCTGGGTTTTGACTTACGTAATGAAGCACAACTCATCACCATAACTGAAGATGTCATTAAATCTAGCGAGATTGAAGGGGTAGCCCTTGACAACACCGAAGTTCGATCCTCTGTAGCACGAAGACTAGGCTTAGATGTAGGGGGCATCGTTCAAGCAAGTGAACGAGTTGAAGGTGTGGTTGAAATGATGATAGATGCCACCGAAAAGTACGACTCGATGTTGCATTCAGAACGATTATTTACTTGGCACTCGACCCTATTTCCATCTGGTGTGGCAGGTACGGACACAATCAAAGTGGGGTGTTGGAGAGATGATCGGAACGGTCCGATGCAAGTGATATCCGGTCCAATCGGTCAGGAAACAGTTCATTTTCAAGCAGTTCCTGCGGATCGAGTTGACAGAGAGATGTCAGTTCTTCTGCAATGGTTTGAAGATCCTGGGGATTTACATTCTCTGTTCGTTGCTGGACTGGCCCATCTTTGGTATCTTACGATCCATCCATTCGAAGACGGAAACGGGCGTATTGCACGCGCCATAACCGATATGGCACTTGCCCGTTCAGAAAAAAATATTCAACGCTACTATAGCATGTCGTCGCAGATTTGCGCTGACAGAAATGATTACTACAACATCCTAGAAATGACGCAACGAGGTCCGCTTGACATCACTGGTTGGATGGAATGGTTTCTCTGTTGCTTACATCGCTCAATAAAACAGAGCGACGAGATTCTCAACACGGTCTTAACGAAGGCTCGATTTTGGACTCGATTCGCGCAAGAGTCCTTAAACTCCCGCCAAATTAAAGTAATGAACAAGTTTCTTGATGGATTTAGAGGAAAGCTTACTAGTTCGAAGTGGGCGAAGATAGCCAAATGTTCTCAGGATACGGCCACTCGGGACATTCACGATCTTATACGTCGTGGGGGACTAAAAAAAGATGCAGCTGGTGGTCGTAGTACGAGTTACTCTCTAGTGTTAGATTGACTAATACACGGACGTATTGAGTTCATCAGGCTTTTTCGCAGATTTGTGCAAGGAAGAGTCAATTTCCAATCACTTGAGACACCGGAGATGGAATAAAACACCCACCTGACATCGAACTCGAGGATTCCATTACAACCAACTGCGGAACACCGAAGAGACCAGGTGAGACACTGTTGCGTCGCACTCTTGTGTTCGGGAATTTCGTTCGCAAATTAGAGACAGCTTCAGCACTCATGTCGTCCATGATCGTTATCAAATCGGTTCCTGAAACATCAATTCTGGCTTGATGCAACGCATCCGTCGTATCCATGCTAAAATCGCAAAGAAACGACAGAATTTGAAACACTGCAGGAAAAATCTGTCGTCCTCCACACGCTCCTAACGCGAAATTTCTTCCATCTTGAATTTTTCCAATTACTGGGCACATATTGCTCAGTGGTCTTCGACCCGGTGCGACAGAATTTGGAGTATGGGGTCTCGGATCAAACCACATCATACCGTTATTCATGAGGATTCCAGTCTCGGGGAGCATCACAAACGATCCAAAAACTGACATAAGCGTTTGGGTTAAAGACACCATGTTCCCGTCCCGATCTACAACGGAGAGATGTGATGTTGCCCCGGTGGATGTCTCTTCGTTTGTTCCATCGCCAAGGTGCTTTAGTCGATACTCGTAAGAATCAAGAAGCGTTCTTGCATAGATCTCATAATCGGAGGCGTTTGGACACTTCCAGTCATTTGTTGACATTTGTTTTTCAAGGGTCATTAGGGCTTGTACTAGTGTCGGTCCCGCTGACCGTCGCGAAGGAGCGAAAACCTCGTGTTCTCGATAGTTGTGTTTTAAAGGTGTGGTGATATATGCTTCATATTGCTCCAAGTCTTCCACTTGAATCTTGGAACCTGCTTCCGCCAGATCGTCGGAGATCTTCTCCGCTAATTCACCAACGTAGAACGCGTTTGGCCCCTCTCGTTGCAACACTCGCAAAGTATTGGGCAGATTTCCTAACAGAATGCGATTCGTTGCACCGGAGTCATCTTCTGTTTCTGGAGGTAACCCGTCACGCAGATAAACTTGTTCTACTTCGTGATAACGCCGCATGGTTCGAGCACCACGCAGAATCTGCAGTTGCGTGTACCAATGTGTCGGCAAACCCCATTCAGCTAATTGACAGGCTGGTTCGATCACATCACTCCAATCCCAGCTACCGTATGTCTCTAAGGCTAAGGCGATTCCTTTCAAGTAGCCTGGAGTAGCGATAGCAAAAGGTCCATGGACGTTTCTGTCGTCCAAGACCTCTGGCCAATGAAACGATGACGCGCCAGTAACATTCCCCGTTAACGGATAATCGCTCGGATCTGCTCGTAATGGAGCGCGCATGCCGAATTCTACGACCGAAACTCTGTCTTGCTTCGCATCGTAGAGAGTCATAAATCCTCCACCACCAATACCACTCATCCATGGTTCAACGCACCCCAGTGCTAGACCACCAGCGACGGCCGCATCAATCGCATTGCCGCCCCGGGCGAGAACGGAAGCACCGACCTTCGAAGCGAGGTAGTGCTGTGTCGCGACAACCCCGTTAGAGCTGGTAACGGCAGGTTTTCGCAGGTTCCATTGTTCTCGAAAGATCTCGGGGAAGTCGAAGATCATGAAATACCTAGAGAAGTTTGATTAAAAAGGTCAAACTTTTGCTATTTTGTAATGGTAGACGGTGATGAGCAAGTTTTGTGTCTGTTCAAAGAATTTGTAGTACCCTCAGGTAGAATTCTAGATAACGTCGTTTCATGAGAATCAAACCTTGTAATCCGGAATGATTGCTATCGTCCGATGTCGTAAGCGACCACTCCACTGCAACATACTAACAGTATGAAAAAATTGATTTACACCTCTGTACTAGTACCCCTCTTACTCAGTGGAAACACTCAAGCCGAATTCACAGAGTTTTACCTCGACACAGGCTCCATTTCACGAATGCTTTATGATTTAGATTTTCTCGAAAACTATGGCAACCGTCTGAAGATGATTGACTATGAAAACATGATGGTCAAATTTAGGCATGTAGACAAAGATGGAAATAGAAATTACAAAATTTATAAAGTCAAAGTGGAAAATCCGTCGGACCACGTGATTGAAGTCCACTATACATTTCAGAAGGTAACTGGCATTGATGAGCACGGGTGGTGGGACGATGACAAGATTCCTGAAATAGACTTCGATAAAGCGCTTGATCAATGGACTGAGTTTCGCATACCCAAAGAACATCCACTCTACTTAGGGAGTGAAATTGGCCAAAGGCGCAGAATCAGCAAACTCTCGATAGGTGGTTCGATGAACGATGAAGGCGATCAGGGCACCGCATCGGAGGAGAGTACCCCCGTTCGATTCTTAGTTAGTTTTCGGGGTGAGGTGAGGAGAATAGATGTTTTTTCTGTCGCAAAAACAGACGAAGGAATTATTTTGAAGGTGGAACTATTAATACCCGAGGAAAAAACTTTGTTTCGGTCTCGGAATCTCAAGGAACAAACGGAACTCGTCGAAGATCTCTTGGAGAAGATCGCGACTATGCCACCAGAGAAACAGAAAGCTCGTGAATCGGAAGATCACGAAGAATCCAGTGTCGAACCTTAACTAATAGACGTGTCTTTTTTAGCGAAGTAGAGCCGATAGTCTGTTAGCGTGAGTTGAGAAAACTACCTCAGTTGATTATTTTGAAGTTCGCTCCGCTGCCTCAGGTCCTACTAAGCAGGTAATCGTCAGTCTGAGGTAGCCCTAACTCAAAGTGCATTCGACTCGGCCAAGGTTTGAATTTCGGTGCAAATTTCAAGCAGGCCGATAGCTTCGGTGTCCGCACTAAGAGAGACTCGATTACTACCCGTGTGCACCACGAAACACCTGTCTGCGACCACGTCCTTCTTCGCGATGTAAAAACCCTTTTTTCTTCGAGCTGCGATGTTTCGTGTTATTTCAATCGCCCATCGAGTTTGAAGACCTGGAAACTGCAGTATTAAATCGATTTCAGCACCCTTCGCCGTTCTATAGAAATTAGCTTGAGTTCCATGTGGTACTACGCTCAGAATATTTTCTACTACGAATCCTTCCCAACTTTGTCCCACCACCGGATGTCCATATAGTTGCATGTCGGTTTGTATTCCTAATAAGGCGTGCATCAGCCCGCTGTCGCGAACATAAACTTTAGGACTTTTCACATACTGTTTAGAGACATTACTGCGCAAGGGTCTAAGGATTCTTAGTAATAGCAACTTTTCCAATAGTTCGATGTAATTTCGAATTGTTGGTGACGTCACGCCCAGCGATTTAGCAAACGAAGAGTAGTTCACAATCGATCCTTGTGAATAGGCCAACATGGTCCAGAGTTGTTCGACCGATGCGGTTGGAGTCCGTTCAGAAAACACTTTTAAATCCCGTTCAAGGTACGTTTTGATGAAATCTGTACGCCACCTAACGCTCTTTGCATCGGACGTCGATATTAAGCT
This sequence comes from Gammaproteobacteria bacterium, assembly GCA_009840305.1. Taxonomy (GTDB): domain Bacteria; phylum Pseudomonadota; class Gammaproteobacteria; order Pseudomonadales; family Azotimanducaceae; genus Bin55. Next base: position 328,766 of record VXNY01000029.1, read on the forward strand.
GTCAGGAAAGCCTCCACGTAGCCACAAATTGGTTAGGTCGATTCCACTCTGATGCGCTTCAACGATGTTGATAGGTTCGAGATCCACGTAGGTGATTCTGCCTGCTAAGCTTTCGCTACTCTGTCGTAATAAGTCCATTGAAGCAGAACCTAAGATCAAATACATACCGTGGCGTATGCCCTCAAAGCGTGCTCGGTCAATCTCTCCTCGTAATTGGGAGAATATTTCGGGAGATCGATGTATTTCATCAAGAATAACCAATTTATCCCGATTTTGTGCGAAAAAGAAGTCCGGATCTTCCAGCACTAGGCGATCACTTTGTCGTTCGAGATCGAGGTATCTTGAAACTGTTTGTTTTGCGATTTGAACAGCGAGCGTGGTTTTACCAACCTGACGTGGACCAATTAACGCGACACACGCTTGATGGTTTAAGGAGTCGATCAGATTTTTGTATGCTAGACGAGGTATAAACATCCTATATTTAAATTATTATTTTAAATATAAGAGATTATTATATATTAGAAATATTGCTGTTTACGCATCTGAGGTTGAGTTTTTTACTCGTTCTTATTTCAAGCAATTTTGTAGACTGTTATCTATTTAGTCCAAACATGGAGTCCAAGACGGTCGTTCAAAACGATTTCTATGAAGCGGTGCGCCAATCTATTCTCGATCCTCTAAAGAGTAGTGCATTCTTGCCAAAATATAGACTACTCATAGGTTCTTAGTTGTAGGTGTCCGGCACACTGGGGCAACTTCACCTAAAAACTTGGTCACTAGTAATTTTCAATATTGTCAGCAAATTGTTGTAAATGCGGAAGTGAATGTCTCAGGACATCGCTCTTAAATTACTGATTAACAGATCAGTGTTTTTACGACAGAGTACACACTTACCGCGAAAACGCGAGTGTAAAGGTACAACGGAAGCTATTCTTCGACACACAAGTTGTACACACGAAAACTGCGGTAAACAGAACGAACATTACCAAGGTGACCATTCTACTTCTGGTAACTGAGCCGATAACGACTCTAGATCTTTCCGTTGACTATCGGTCAATAGATTTCCAAACAACCGATGTGTGGACAAAATTCTTCGCACGACAACTGAACGAACGTCATCAGACGGTAAGGAATCAAGGCGATCGAGTAACTCTTGAACGTTTTCGCGACTACCGTGAAATCCCAATCGGTCAAAGTACCACATACGTTCATTTTCTGCGATCTCGGAACCTTGTTGAATCACTTCATCCCAACGACCTTCATGTACTAAATTCCTAGTTATCTCATTCACTACAGTTCCCAATGCCTTCTCTGGAACTTGATCAAGCATTGAGATCACTAAATCGATGTGGCCACTCGCACCAAGCGAGGAAACCAAATTATCAAAATATTGCCCTTGTACATAGTGTGAAGTATCAGGTTGCGAAAGCGCAATAGATATAGCTTTCTCTGGCTCTTCTTCAGAAAGACTGGATAGAACCAAGGACAGCATATAAGCATGTTCCTCTTCGTTTGCAGGAACATTTTCACTTAACCATCGATAGGTTTCTTCAGGATTTTGGCGCGCCCAATTTTGAACAAATGAAACTTGTAAGTCCTTTAGTCTCACTCCGGACACATCAGACCAATTGAACAAAATTTCTTGAGCTATTTGAGGGTTCTGTTTTGTAATCCGAGTCAGAGCAGAGGTTGCAGCTTTACTTCGCTGGGCAGGGGAAAGAGTCGTTAGCTCTGCCAACAACTTTAGTGGCTCACTTCTTGCCCAATCATGAATGAGACGCGAACGTATTGTGCTGACATTGTATTGTTCAATTCTATCAAGGGCACCAAGAGCTTCTTGTGGATTACTATCGGACCATGCCGCAAAAATGATAGGGAGCAACCAAGATTGTTTGTCTCTTGGTAAAGTCAACGCATGTTGAAAGAAATCTTGCGGTTGATGCTGCACCAGCTCGTGTAAAAGTGAATCGAGTAGGTTAGACTCTAATCGGTGTCGAGATTCGAAGATTTGATCTAATACTTCCAATCCGTTCTGGTACATCAGAGTACTCACTACATCCCTCAACAGCTCTATCTGTTCGTGATCAGGTACAGTGTCTTGAGTGATCATATGCCAGGCTGCAAAAGGATCTGAGGACATTACTCTCTGCGTTTCTTCCGCTTGTACGATGTCTTCAAATTGTTTTGAATAACCTAGCGCCTCTGCATATTCTTCAATTCTTTCGAACTCATCAGGACGAGTTTCAAGCATTGTTCGTACGGCAACGCTCCACATTGAAGCATTCACCGAATTAACCGCTTGAAGAGCAGCAGGTAAATCCGAAAACGACCAAATGGCAAAGACAACTTGGACAGCTTCCGACCGATCAAAGACCGGCAAATACTCTATTAACTCTAAGGTTAGTTGTGGGTCAAATTGTACTAGTTCAGAGACTATTAGTCTTGGCTTCGCGTAATCTGGAATGGAAACATTCGGTTGTTCTGTTGTCGAGATTAAGTCTGCAAGGGAAAGTAGTTGCTGTTGATCGAATTGCTCAAGGATCGAGTCAGAATCTGCACTCATTCCAAGAACGGATTGGAGGAATGTAATCACTTCCGAAGATGTGAGACTCGATCCGATGTCTCGATGATCGTCAGATGGTTCTTTGAGAGCAGCCTCTTGGTTGTGAATCAATTTGGTCCAGTCAGTGAATTTCAGAGCTACGAAAGAGACCCCTACACCCATGGCTACCCCAAGTACCAGACCGAGGCCAATGATGGCAGTCTTGGCACTAGTCATTACCTTTTGCTCACCGGATCTAAGATTCATCTTCTGAATGATTTGTGTTAACGAGACTTTCCAGTTGTAGCACGTCTTCTGCACTCAAGTACTGCCGTCGTGTGTTAATCTCTAACGCTCGCTGCGCTACGATTTTGGCATGTTTAGTAGAAAAATCTAATAAATGTGCAACCAGCGATTCTGGTTTTTCAATGAACCAAGCGAATGTCAAATCCCGAAAGTAGTTAAATTGAAAATCTTCGGGTATCACTGTACCAAATCTCAAAGCTTCATCGAATGAGTGATGCGAGATTAGTTGGTTGCCTATTACCGCATAAGTGTATGGATGAGCAGATTCAATAACTTTAGCTGTGAAGTCTGTCAAAGTTTCAAAATCGTGGTGCTCCGCTATTGATTCAAGAACCTCGATCTCGAGAGAAAAAGTTTCAGAAACATTTATACGTGATTGTTCTATTGCGATTGCAAAAGCCCGTTCGGGGTTGATCGCGGTTAGTGTCGGAAGATTTTCTCTCAATAAATGAAATCTTTCAATTTCATCCTCTTTTTTGGTGTTCAAAATCCAATCAATGGTTGCGAATGGATCAAGTTGTGCCCAGTCTTTACTAAGTGCCATCGTAGCTTGTGAAACGTTTTCTCCTTGATCCTCCAACGTCGATAGACTGGTGAGAGCTTCTTCTATACCGTGCTGACGAAAAACAGCACGCACTGCAACAGTAATCGTGTTGGCACGATGTTCAGGTTTAACTATGTGAATTTCATTCAGTACTTGTTTCGGTTCAGTTGAAGCCCAGTTGACTACCAATGACCGACGAATACGATCTTGAAGCTCATCATCCCTAAATTCTTCAAGAGTTTTGAATGTTCCTTGACGATCTTGTTTACCCCAGCTCTGTAGTACCGCGGACGCAAATTGAAGTTGAATGGCATCGGATTCAAGAATTAAAAGTTCCCACATATACCGTGGATCGTAGGCTGAGACTCTCTCAACTAACAGATTCAGTAATTTCTTTGATTCGAAATTCCAATCTGGTGTAGCCTCGAACCTTTCTTTGATCATGCGTAAAAAATCGGGAAAGACTTCTGTACCCTCTGTAGCGATCCAGTAGTCCGTGATTGAGATGATTAATTCTTCTTGTTCCTTATCGTCCAACGCGTCGGAAAACACTAAATCCAAAGCTCCGGATGGTTCACTTAACAATTTCTTTGCTTCCAACTCACCTAACAACAATTCAATCTCGTGGGTAATACCAATTGAATTCGCAAACTCTAGCAATTCGCTTGAATCTGAGTGGACTTCTAAAATTGCCTCAAGCGCACATTTTCGAAACGAACCAAAAAGTGTTGTTGCCTTTTCTAGTGCTTGAAATGTGTTCATGGACGTCCATTCTGAAAACACTATTGTCAATAATCGAGACCAGCGATTCGATTTGAATTTCCACACCGACTGTAGAGCTTTTTTTGGATCGATATGGGCGATATGTTCGATCAGAGATTCTTGGATATCTACAACAGTACTAAAGTGCTCTAATTCGTTGGTTTCGTTCAGCAAATCCCATGAATACTGAACACTTTTATCGACTAAATGGTTTCTCAATTCAATGCTACGAAGTAAGGGACTTTCAATTGCGATAATTTCTCGGAAACCATACTTCCTACCAGTTTGAACTATAGAATTCGAAGTGATCTGATCACCACGCAAGTGTGTGTTTTGAGTGGGGCTGTACGGGCCGACCACTAGTGCGATTATCAGGCTAGTCAGTAGCCCACCGACGATGCCTATTCCGCAGGCTAAACTAAAATATTTGATCTTCACCGAAGTTCGTCATCGTTTTTTAGAATGTGTTCGAACAGTTCTTTGGCTTTCTTCTCCACTTCTGCCTTATTTTCGCCAGTGCTTGGTATAGTGTCAGGTAAGCGACCTCCAATTTGTCCACTGTAAAAATCTGCTAACGTTTCAATTTCGCCATCATTCATGTCGTCCACGACGTCAGCAGGAAACTCTCGCAGTATTCCATTTTTAATGTCTGCTACAGTAACTCCTGTACCCTTTTTTTACCTAAGTAGAGCCGATAGTCTGTTAGAATGAGTTGAGGAAATTGTCTTAGTTAATTATTTGCGGTTCCGTCGAACATGGTCAAGCACTCGTCGGTTTGCGCCTGATTCCAATCAACGTCCACTTCTTGTACAACAAGAATAAAGGTGGTAGCACAATCAAAGTTAGGATCATGGCACTAATCATCCCACCAAACATTGGTGCCGCAATACGTTGCATAATTTGAGCCCCGGAACCCGAAGCCCACATAATCGGCAATAGTCCGAGGAAGACCGTCATCGTTGTCATCATGATGGGTCGGATACGTAGCATCGCCCCTTCTTCAATCGCTGCTACAACGTCTTTCAACACTAAAGGTCGTTGCTCCTCTCCGGCTTGTTCACGTTTCTGATCCATAGCAAGATTAAGGTAGGTGAGCAACACCACCCCAAGTTCCACGGTTACTCCAGCCAGCGCGATAAAGCCAACGCCTACGGCGACCGAAAGATCATACTCTAGAAGGTAGAGACAAACGATCCCGCCGACTAAAGCGAATGGTACGGTTGTGACAATGAGGAAAACGTCAGTCGCACGACGGAAATTCAAGAAGAGTAATACGAGCACTATTCCCAAGGTCAATGGACCCATAATCATTAAACGTTGTTGCGCCCGTACGAGGTATTCATACTGTCCGGACCATTCCAACGAGTAGTTAGGTGGCAGATCGACTTGCTCCCGGACGACTTGTTGTGCTTCGGCCACGTACGAACCAAGATCACGATCCATGATGTCGATAAATAACCAACCCGTCGGTCTTGCGTTTTCACTCTTAATCATCGGCGCGCCATCTGTAACTTCGATTGTGGCGACGTCCCCGAGTGCAACTCTTGCTCCCTTTGGAGTGGTAATCGGTAAGTTTTCTAAACTCTCGATCGAACTTCGAACTTTTTGAGGATAACGAATGTTGATCGGATATCGTTCGAGACCCTCAACCGTAGTCGCGACATTCATACCTCCTATTGCTGTACTCACGATATCTTGTACATCACTGACGTTGAGTCCGTATCGCGCGGCGCGTAAACGATCAATATCGACACTCAAATATCGACCACCTGCAACTCGTTCTGCGAACACAGATGCTGTGCCCGGTACATTTGCTAACGCTTCTTCGATTGCGGTTCCGATAGACTGAACGACTTTCAAATCCGGACCTAAGATTTTGATCCCAACAGGAGTCTTTATCCCTGTAGCGAGCATGTCAATCCTGGTCTTAATAGGCATCACCCAAGCGTTGTTTAACCCTGGGAAATTCACCCGTCGGTTCAATTCATCGCGAATGTCGTCCATGGTAACTCCCGACCGCCATTCATCTCGAGGTTTGAGTTGTATAGACGTCTCGATCATGGTTAGCGGTGCCGGGTCGGTCGCCGTTTCGGCTCGTCCGACTTTTCCAAAAACGTTCTCTACCTCTGGTACGCCACGAATAAGTTTGTCAGTTTGCTGTAATAGTTCGCGTGCTTTATCTACCGATATACCTGGGTGAGTCGTCGGCATGTACATTAAATCGCCTTCGTCAAGCGGTGGCATGAATTCCGTACCCAACTTGGTAATCGGCCAGAATCCGCAGGCAAGAACAAGCACGCTCACGATGATCGTCGACTTGGGGAAGCGAAGAATCACGCCTAAAACGGGGCGGTATACCCAGACCAAAAGTTTGTTGAGAGGATTACGCTGTTCGGAAAATATCTTTCCTCGTACCAAATAACCAGTTAACACTGGTATTAAAGTAATCGCTAGGATGGCAGCAACCGCCATCGAATAAGTCTTGGTGAAAGCAAGAGGTTTGAACAACCGACCTTCCTGAGCTTCCAGTGTGAAGACAGGTAAAAAGCTCAAAGTGATGATGAGCAGACAGAAGAAAATCGGAGGTCCGAGTTGAGTCGCGGCCTCGCGAATTGCTTTCCAACGTAGCTCGGTAGAAATTTTTGAACCCGGTGGCGCGTAGTGCTCGATTCGTTTATGTGCGTTTTCAACAATGACGATCGCGCCATCGACCATTGCGCCGATCGCGATCGCGATACCTCCCAGAGACATGATGTTGGCATTGATACCTTGCATTCGCATCACTAAGAACGCACCTAAGATCGCGATGGGTAAGCTCAAAATGATGACGAGAGAGGAACGTAAATGAAAGAGGAAGAGGGCGCAAACCAACGCGACAATCAAGAATTCTTCAATCAGAGTGTCGCGCAGATTGTGTACTGAATTAGAGATGAGTTTGGATCGATCATAGGTTGGGACGACTTCAACGCCTTCGGGTAAACTCGACTTTAGTTCTTCCAGTCGTTTCTTGACGTTACTAATTGTTCGGAGTGCATTTTCGCCGGAACGCATCACCACGATGCCACCAACTACTTCACCTTCGCCATCGAGTTCCGCGATACCGCGACGCATTTGCGGCCCCATTCGAATTTCTGCAATATCAGACAGAAGAATCGGGGTTCCGCGAGGATTTAAGCCAATAGGAATCTGCTGAAGATCCTCCAATCCTTCGATGTATCCGCCGGCGCGAATCATGTATTCAGCTTCTCCCATCTCGATCACTGAACCACCTGTTTCGCGATTATTGGCTTTAATTGCTTCTCGAATTTGTTTAAGTGTTAACCCATAGGTATAGAGTCTGTCGGGGTCTACCACCACTTGATACTGCCGTACCATTCCACCGACAGTCGCAACTTCAGCAACCCCGGGAACGGTCTTGAGTTCGTATTTCAAGAACCAGTCTTGCAAGCTTCTCAGTTGGCTCAGGTCTAGGTTTCCGGTGTGGTCGACTAGTGCATATTGGTAAACCCAACCGACACCGGTAGCATCAGGTCCTATAGCAGGTTCGACACCTTCCGGCAATTGGTTCTTCGCTTGAATCAGATTCTCCGTGACTCGGGAAATCGCCCAATAAAGGTCCGTTCCATCTTCAAAAATCACATAAACGTAAGAATCACCGAAAAAGGAATACCCACGTACGTCAATTGCTTTCGGTACAGAAAGCATTGCAACTGAAAGCGGATAGGTTACCTGGTTCTCGACTACTTGCGGAGCTTGCCCATGATAAGTAGTCTTGACGATGACCTGCACGTCTGAAAGGTCAGGGATAGCGTCGATCGGGGTGCGGAACACAGCTATGATTCCACCGACAATGAGAAACACCGTAGCTATGAGAATGAGCTTTCGATTGTCGATTGACCAACCGATAATGCGTGCTATCATAGAGTTTTACTAGTCTTCTGAAACTTGTTTAACACCAATGATTTTGGCGCGTTCACCGGGTTTCTGCTCGAGTTCCAGTATGACTTCCTGGTCTTTCTCCAAGCCATCGAACAGTGATTCTTCTGCGACGGGTAAGAACATCGTCATAGGCCTCCAACCCCATTCCGGAATTTTCCCATGTTTGATGCGGAGACGATTGCCTTCGCGGTCGAAGCCGCGTATCGTAGCGCTGACTGTAACATTCGTCGGCTTCTCGTCTTCTTTTTTCTCTTCTTCGTAGCGTGCGAGCGCGACTTCAATATTGGACTCTGAGTCGATGAGAAATTGTCCGGAAGTAACAATAGTGTCGCCTTCTTTTAGCCCATCGAGAATGTGGACTCGCGCATCAACTTCCATACCTACCACTACGGGTACGGAGCGATAGATACTACTCTCAGCAGCTAATACAACCCTGTCGGTCAAACCACCTCGAATGACTGCTTCAGATGGTATGTGAAGAACCGATTTAGAACCTTCGACAAGAATCGACACCCTAGCGAACATATTGGGCCGTAATACTTCGTTGTTAGTCTCGAACATAATGCGAACTTGCAAACTTCGCGTAGTAGGATCAAGTTCGGGATAAATGTAATCTACGGACCCCTTGTACGTGCGACCAGGATTTGCCTCCAACTCAAACTCAACCTTTTGCCCAACTTCCACATAGCTCGATTGCCGTTCCAAAATTTCTGCAACAATCCACACTTTGTCTAGTTCGGCAATCGACATCGTGTGAGTTGCTGGAGTCACGTGCGTGCCTTCACGTACGCCCAACATCCCAACCACGCCGTCTGACTTGGCGAACACGCGTACTCGTTGGCTAGTCGTCTCCGATTCGTTGAGTTCTTGTATTTGTTCGGAGGAAAGACCGAGCGCTTCTAAGCGACCAGCAGCGGCCTCCAGCATGTCTTGATTGTTATTTGACTTAGCTAAGAGATATTCTTCTTGCGCGTTGACAAGTTCGGGAGAATAAATCTCAAACAGAACTTGACCCTCTTTAACTGGATCTCCGGTATCTTTGACACTCAGTTTTTCGATCCATCCTTCCACTCTAGTGTGGATATGGTGCAACGCATTCTCGTCGTACTCAACGTAGCCCACCGCCTGAATTTTTCGATTCAGTGTTCCTTTTTTGACGGAGGAGGTCCGAATCCCCATGTTTTGCTCGACGAGAGGATTGATCTGCACCTCGTCTTCGGCTAGATCTTCACCACCCGCGTATACAGGCACTAAATCCATCCCCATTGGAGACAAACCGGGTTTATCGCGGCGGTAGTTGTCATCCATAGGCGCGACCCAGTACAGAATTTCTGGTTCGTCAGATTCCGCGGAAGTTTTTTCTGATCCTTGTATGCTATTCAACACCCAAGCAGCGGCGAAACCGATCCCGACACCAACTACGAGCAGTGCGATTATCACAAAAATACGTTTCATAGATTCTCCAGACCTACTAGCTTGTCGATGTCCGCCCAAACTTTCAGTCGATTAAAAGTTAACTTTAGGTGTGTAAGTTCTGCGTCGATTTGGCTGATGTAGCTCTGTACAACAGCAGTGAGGTCACTGCCTTGGTTCTCATATGATTCAAGTGTAACTGTTACAGTTTCCTCTGCTTTTGGAAGGATCTGTTCTTCGTAAAGCGCGACTCGCGAAGTTAGCGTAGTCCAGTGCTCTAGTGCCGATTCTAGCTTGGTCTCAAGTTCTCGAAGAGTACTTTGTTGTTTGAGCAAAGTTGCACTTTGCAACTTCGATACTTGCACGATTTTCTGCCGATACTTTTGTTGCCCCCAGATTGGGAGATTGAAGGAAATCGACGCTGAAATCAGATCGGAACGGGACTGTCCTGACAACAGGCCACCATCTCGATACGCATAGCTGAGATCAATCATCCATTTACGATTGAGCCCGGATTCCTCCACGCGTCGCTGTGCTTCAGTGGCATCAGCTTGGGCAGTCAATGCCAGCATTGTTGGGTGTTCAACTAGTACTGGACGAAGGTCAGTCAAAGAGGCAACAGAATTCCAATTTGGGAGAGTGCTAGACACTTTTAAGGCACGATCTTTACCCACGTATTCTCGAAGAGAAATATAGGCATGGTCTCGATCCTGCTCTGCTTCAAGAATGCGGTCGTCGAGTTTGAATTGCTCGAGCTCAACCTGCAAGATGTCGCTTTGATTGCCATCGCCCGTGGAGTACAGTGTTCGAGCTAAGTGCAGCAGGTCGCCAAACAACTCTTTAGACTTGAGGATCAGTTGCAATCTACGTTCATGGAAACTCGCGTCCAGCCAAGCATGTCGGACTTTGTGCTGAATCTCTAGGGCGTGATTCAAACTCAAGTAATCTTGTTCTTGAGCTAAATTTTCGTTTTTATCGAACAGTGCAGGTCGAAGACCGCGCGGTGGAATTGATTGTCGCACGCCGATGACGGTGTGGGTCATTCCTTCGGTTCGAAAGTTACCATGTTCTAACGGGTAGTTCATCAATCCTGCTCGAAGCTGTACGTCTGGCAGTTCTGTAACAGAAGCTGCTAAGTGTTCGAACGCCTCCGCACGAGCGATGAATGCTTGGATGTCTGGATCGCTATCGAGCGCTAACTGTTCAGCTTCCTCAAGAGATAATTCTGAAGGCAACAAAATCGAAGGCGAAGTTCCCAGTTGCAAAGAAGCGAAAACCGCTGCAGTAATTGCAATTGTGCGAAGCAAAGAGTTATGGGAGAACGGCAATTTCTGCGTCTTTTTATTTATTTAGCGGTTGAATGCATTGTAAGTCAATTGACAATTCTTCCTGAAAATAGTTTATTTCAGTTCTCCGTGCTTGTAGTCGAAGACTCTTTGAGCAACACCTTAAAAATTGAGTGAATGTACTTGTCAGCTATGGTTCATAAAACTCGGATTTGCCCTTGAACGAGCATTTTTGACATCTGTATCTAGCTGCGAAGTGGCACAAGTATCGAGCTGAAAATCTTTCGTTACTTGCTGTAACGCTTAGCGTGCAGTTTGTCAAAAAAATCTCTTTTCTTTTAAAATAAATTGAGAACTAGCAATTGTTCAGTTCGCGAAACTAGTCGTACTAAGTAGTGAAACCGTAATGATCGTCCAACGTAACCGACAACTAATAGCTTTGACGAAAAACGTTTGCTTTGGACTTCTTTGTGTCATAGGTTGGGGAGCATACAGCCAATCCGATGACAAGGTAGCTCTACCATTCTCCCATACCAGCAATGAAGAATTTGTCGCTATCGACGAAACTGCGAAGAATGCGTATCGAGCGGGTAGGTACGAGCGACTTAAGGAAGCTCTTTCTGGATCGAACCTGTCTAGTGCACACCAAGAATTATTCGCAAATGCATTGGCAGATGTGTTTGTCGGTGCTCCAGTCAGCGATTTTGGCTTAGCTGGAGCAGAAGATATACTCTCACCGAAACTTATTGAGGAACACCAAAGTTGGTTACTCAGCGATGCGAGTCATGAAGAAATCAAGGACAGACCAGTTATAAGACGTTTAACGGTGTCTGATCCGTTTGAATACTTCCCTCCGAACCCTTTTTCCCCAGAAACGGCAAAGCTGATCGAAGACTCGGAGAGCGAAGCAACTGTTGCCTTTCAACTGGATCTAGCCGAGAGTGACTTGAGCGATGAGAGTTTACTTTCCAATTATCGTGGAAAATTGTCTTGGATTTTTCAGGTTACTGCAAACAAGAATGATCAATCGCCGAAACTTATCGAGATTAAACTGAAGCGTCCTCTTCGCAAACTATTTCGGTTCAAAATCACGACACTGTCGACTAAATTACACTTCTCTTTCATCGAAAGTTGCGGTTGTTTCGGTGTGAACACGATCGAGACCATCATTGAAGGCTTTGCGAGAAGAGTGGGGCAGATTGACATTTTCTTGGGAAAAGCTTTCCAAAATATCCGATGCAAACAACCGCCTCAACTTTGGTTACCGAAGAAGCATCAGACAACTTATCGTTCTGAGAGAGAGTTCACCGAAGGGGGCTGGAGTCCTTTGTTGTCTCCGACTCTATTGATGTCCCTGACTCGCGGTCACGTTCAAGTTTAATCGGCTTTGCCGATCTAGCTCTTTCGATAAAGCGTACAAATTACACTTAGAATTTTTTTCATGTCGAGCACACGGTATTGAAATCTTCAAACCCCTCGGAGAGGAGCAATCGATGAGGAGAGTACTCTTCGGTCTAGGCATGCTCGCGCTAACCTTGAACATGTCTAGCTGTCAGTCACAAAGGACTATTCTAGAAACAACCACTCAGTTCAGGTTAACAAACGAGATCATTCAAATAATTTCGGGTGATTTTCGTGAGAAGTCATTTACGTTAACTGTTAGCTATGAAGTCACCGATGAGAACAATGAAGTTTCTACAGTATTCCTGGCGAACGGCCAATTGGTTGACGGAACATTGAAGCTAGATCAGACAGTTACGCAACCAACTGAAGTTGAAATATCCGTACGAGGCGATTCCCCCGATCATTTCGCGAAGATGACCACCGTGCTCAGACCCGCCTCCGTAATCGATTTCATCGTGGTCCACCTCTCTTCTACTTCTGTCAATTACTACATGGTGTTCCCCAAAAAGAACGACCATCGTTCGTTGAACGAGAATCTGAAATTTTCTATGAGAGGAGATTTAAGCCATCTCCACAACCTCACGCCGACAAGGATAGAAGTGTGGCTTTTAGCAAGGTATTCTTTTGTGGACGGAAGTGGTGAAGTTATTCGATATGGACCTGTTGTAGCGGATGAAGGTGAGTTCTCGTTCGAAGGGGACCTTGATGCTCCTACCCTATTCACAGTCATGATTGAATATAGTTCCGATTTCTTTGGAGGAGGATTGGAACACATACACGCAATATTGGAGCCAGGAGTTAATTACCGTGTCGTTCCGTTGGGTAGTCAGGGAAGACATACTGTTATCGCAGATCGAGACAGTCTGCACACACAAATAATATCCAGTTGGCGATTAAACCCAGAATTTATAGCATCGGTGGATGCTTGGGTAGATCGTCGGCTAGACGCAATCTGGGGAATGGACAGAGAAGCAGAAGAAGAACACGAGAAAGAAACTGTAACGAAGTACCAAGTCGCAGAACAGTGTGATCACATGAGTTTGACAGACCGAATAAAGTCTCGATTTATTGAACCCTTCAAACATCCCTACCAGAAAACCGCTGATTTAATAGTGACCACGCGAGCGGAAGCTTTACGAAAAATTTTGCGGGACACTCAGGATCCCGCATTAGTTCGAATGATCTATGACTTGAGTTGGCGGCTCATTGAAGACGATGAAATTTCGAGCGAACGAGATATCGACGAAAAAATCGCGACGCTTCTCGAACTCGAGCAAAAAATGGATCAAGATTACGTTGATCAATTCATTACCCCACGAATCGAGTACTTGAGAAAGGAAAAGAATATGACATTGAGAAACAAAGAACTTTTACCTGGACTTGTTGCTCCTCAATTCACTTTGCCAAGTAATAATGGTGATGAAGTGTCGCTGAGTGAGGTTTTAAATGAAAACGAGCTAGTGTTAGTAGATTTTTGGACCTCACGTTGTGATATTTGCATTGCCAGGTTTCCTTCACTCAAAGCAATTTATTCGAAGTACAAAGATCGAGGCTTCGAGATCGTCACAATCTCGATCGACGACTCTTTCGAAAAATGGGATATCGCGTCCGATGAACAGGAACTGCCATGGATTGACGTAGGTGATACAGAAGACGGTTTAATGAAAATTGGCTCTTCGCCTACAGCAGACGATTACGGCGTTCCGTGGCAATTTAACAGACGTTTTGAAAACAGCCTTTCTAGCATTTACCGCAGGGGTATACGTATGACGCCAATCGAATTCCTAAGCGTCGGTGAACGTCTGCTTCCGTATGGGTTTCTCATTGACAAGGAAGGGTGTATCGTACACAAGCGTTTTTCTGATGTCGAGCTCGAAATTTTACTCTCCTCCCAACTAGTTGGTACGAGCTGACTGACGTCTACAAGAATATTTGTATGGCTTGAGCGTTGTTGAGCTCGCTAGCTCCTCTGCACCGTCGAGTTGACCAACGAACTGAACGAACTACGAGCCGACACCACGGTCAAAGTATTAGTTGGAATTCCATCGAGTTTGTACGATCGTCCTTTTAGAATTGAAGGAGTATCAGACTGGCTCTTAAAACTTACCAATGTGGAACGCAAATACCCCTTACAATTTTTGACCATTGGAGACTAGGTAACGGAAATTCCTAACGCTGCAGAAAAATATCAAAAAGTGAGATTTATATGAGAAGAGTACTCTTCGCTATCGGATTACTGGTGGTCATCTCGAACTTCAGTAGTTGTTCTTGGTTGCCCGCTTTTAACCCCTTTAACGATTTACCGCAATTCGCTCTATCTAATAATTCTGTTAAGGTTTTATCAGGCTTACCAACAGATGATTTCGTCTCGCTAACGATCAGTTACGAAATCACTGACGAGAACGAAAATGTCTCCACTGTGGTCTAAGCGGACGGTCCATTGGTTGAGGGGGAACTGAAGTTCAATCAGGAGGTAACGGAACCAACGGAAGTCTTGATTTCTGTGAAATGGAGGGATAACGAAGACACGGCGGAAACAACGGCTTTCATTACCCCTGATGATACGAACAAGTTCGTGTACATCTATGGTTTCAATTTAATCATATTGAAGGGTGAGGATCACCGTTCGATTGATATCAATCGGCGATTTTCCATTACTGGCACTCTCGGTGAGATTGTCGGATTTGAACCAAGTTTTTTGTTTGACCCAGGTCTCGTTCAAGTCTCTGTACAAGCCAATTCACCGTTCATGTTTCGAACTGGGCATGCACTTGATTTTGGTCCCGTATTGCTTGACCAAGGCAAGTTTTCTATTGAAGGCGACCTTGATGAACCTACCCTAGTGTCAATAAAAATTTTTGAACAGCCAAGTTTTCGCCGATCTGTCAAATATTTGCCAGCAATCTTGGAACCAGGGGTAAATTACCGAGTTGTACCGTTGGGAAACAACGGAGAGTGGAGAGTTCAAGCAGATCGAGAGGGTTTGCACACGGCACTCATTTCAAGTTGGCAAACAGACCCAGAATATGTTGCGTTAGTCGACGAGTGGATGGATGATCGAGCAGAAAACCGAGACGAAAGAAAAGCACGACTTAAATACGAAAAAGCGTTTGTAACCAACTACGAAGTAGCCGAAGAGTGCGATCATGTGAAATTGTCTAGCGCAATGAAGTTGAAATTTGCAGGTCCTACACCAACTTCTAACCAAGCGATTGGCGGACAAATCGTGAAGAAACGTTCGTCGGCGATACGGGAGATTTTGAGAGGCACTCACGATTTAGAGCTTGCACGGATGGTCTTTGAATTAGGTTGGATGCAGTTCGATGATGATGAAATCGACAGCGTAAACGACTGGGATGAGAGACTCGCTTTGTTAGATGAATTAGCCGAGAAATTGGGTCAAGAGTTCGCGGACGAGACCATTGCTCCAATAGTCGAAGCCGTACAGCATCAAATTCAGTTAGATTCGATCAACAAGTCGCTAGTACCAGGGATGCTCGCCCCCGACTTTACGTTGCCATCTATTAACGGAGATGACGTGTCTCTGAGTGAGGTTTTGAGTGAAAACGAGCTAGTCCTGGTCGATTTTTGGGCGTCTTGGTGTGGTCCTTGTATTAGAAGTTTTCCCGCACTGAAGAAGATGTACTCGAAGAACAAAGCTCAAGGATTTGAAATTGTCACCATTTCGATTGATGACCGTTTCGAACATTGGGAAAGCGCTTCGGAAGAGCTTGAACTCCCTTGGATTGATTTAGGCGACACGAAAGATCGTGCCAGGGACAGTATTCTTTCTCCGATAGCGGATGAATATGGTGTAAAGTGGATACCAAATAAGTTCCTTATAGACAAGAATGGCTGTATCGTGCATAAGCATTTTTCAGACGAAGATCTTGAAAAAATGCTTTTGTTGCTGTAAGTGAGATTCGCATCGACAGAATGGCCGCGGCGCATTTCCTGTCAAACCCAACATCCATGCATGTGTAGTAGCCCTTTGTTCGAATCATACAGGGTTTCAACGGCTCTTCAATAATATTATCGAACACGCATATCTTCACGTTTTGTCCAAGACACTGCTTCGACGGTACGAAAATTGCGTGTTTGTTCAAGAGATTTAATTCCTTAGGAAAGACGTATATGCCCACATTCACGTTTACAAAAGTAGCTAGATTTTCATTCTTATTCACCTTTCTTCTCGCGACTTTAGGTTCTGTTTACCATGGCGAGGATGAGAGCGACTCAGAACCACCGCCAATCTCTGATGAGAACGCCCACTCTTTTACGGTGATGGATGTGGAGGCGATGAATGTTTATCGAGACGAACGACGTACTGAACTCATTGAATCCTTGACTCTTTCAAATCTGAGCACTGAACATCAAGAACTCATTGCAAATGCAATCGCAAAAAGCTACATCGGTATTCCTGTGAGTTCATTTACCTATAGTTCCGAATTCGAAAGTTCACAGGAAGAGGACGCAGAGTCCACAGTCACGTATCACGTGCGGTCTACTGGGCACATACAGCGAGAAAATCTTGAGGTGTATCATGGTCTTGATACCAACAATCCATTTGTGTACTTTCCACCAGTGCCATTCGTTTCCGAAACAGGGAAACTGATCAAGGAATCGGATTCCTCGGCACAGTTCGCGTTTGATTTCAAATTTCCGATGGAAGATATGAGCGAGGATGACATGATGGCAGATTTCGTCGAGACTATGAAATGGACTTTCGAAGTCACCGTAAGCAAAGCTGATCAAGCTCCAGAACACATTACGCTGAAACTCGCGAAACCTATTCGAAAGCGATTTCTTTTCAAGCTGACAACCTTTCAATTGGATTTTCATTACTCATACGTCGACAGCTGCGACTGTTTCGCTGTAAGTAAGTTGAATACACAAATGAAGGGTTCGGCTCTGTTCGTTGGAAAATTGGATGAGACGGTCGAACTAACATTCACGGACATTAGCTGTGAAGAACCAGTGCGGTTCCTACTACCAGAGACGGAAGGCTCGAGCATTCTAATGTTCTAGACTTTCACGCACACTTTTTGTCCAAACAATTAATCTGAATGACTAAATCTAAGTCTGGAGTGATTTAACTTTCGCACCGACCTAGTTCGAAAAAATCGTTTCGGTACTAACGACTAGAGCTTGCTCTCGGAAGAACACGTAACGGACAC
Source organism: Gammaproteobacteria bacterium (assembly GCA_009840305.1). Classification (GTDB taxonomy): domain Bacteria; phylum Pseudomonadota; class Gammaproteobacteria; order Pseudomonadales; family Azotimanducaceae; genus Bin55. Next base: position 346,139 of record VXNY01000029.1, read on the forward strand.
GTTTAAACATTCTCTACGAAAAAGAGGTAACGCGATGAACGACAGGAGTTTTTACAAACGAAGCAAGAATTTCCTCTTTTTGTTATTACCCATAGTAGCCATTTCTTTGTGGGCGCAATCAAACGAGGACGTGATCCAAGGAATACGCGCTCCCGAACATTCTGAAACATTTAGGATATTGACAGAATCTGAGGCGCACGCGCATCACACAACCTTGCGCGACCAAATCAAAGAAAAACTAAGTGAATCCAGACTCGAAAAGGAGCAAATAGACCTAATCGCTGATGCGTTTAGCAAGGTCATGTCGGGTGTGCCGTTAGGAACGTTCCAAATGACTGAAGTTGCTGAACAGACTGATTTAGAAACGGATGAACACACCGGAAAATTTGGGGTGCTCGAGAGCGGGTACGTTGAAAATATGGAGACAGGAAGCAAGACTCATTTTGCCGATGCTTCAACCCCCTTTTATATTGAACACACGCTTCCATTTGATTTCAAGAGAAGTCGCATCACTGCGCAGAGTCAATCTGAAGTTACTTTTCGCTTTGTCACTGACACTGATCTAAAGATCGAGAATGCTCCATCTGAACTCGTTGATGCTTTGGTCGTTCAAAAGAAGATGCGATGGGCTATGGAACTCACCATCGACAAAGACAATCGAACGCTCAAACGGGCATCGTTTTACCTCGATAGACCGATACGCAGGAGGTTTCTCTACAAGTTGGACACTTTTCGCACAACGTTTGACTTTGAGTTTATAGAAAAATGTAATTGCATGGGAGTAAGTGAGTCAAGATTTGAAGTTTCAGGCTCGGCACTTTTTGTGGGACGTATTACTTATCGCGCTACTGAAACATACTCTGATGTTGAGTGCGAGGCACCGGTACGTTACCTACTCCCTATAGGGCACAGTTTTGAAGGCTCCGAAATAAGGTATTGATACTCGTACCAAATTTACTGATTCTCATGACCTAGACTGCCTAGTTTGACGAAGCAGTACGAACGATCCTGAAAGCTTCCGTGGCCTCAGTACAACGTTGTAATGTAAACGGAGATCAATCTCGAAGTAGTCGGACAAATCGCGACCGTGTGTCACCGATATCTGGGGTAAGTAAAGACTTCAAGAATCACTTCCTTACTTCCCAGAGCTCACCGTCATAAAGCGCAGTATTGAAATAGATACAATAAAATTGTTCAGTACAAAGCCCTAAATTGGCAAGGTGATTATGGTGTCTGGGTTCGAATTTTTGCGGTTAACCCTATTCAGCATCTTGTTCGATTTAGTTGATTCCAACGAGATTGCAAGGAGGCAAACACTATCAGACTGACAGAAGAACTCATGCTGTTGGTGCTCGATGAACAGAGCGGATTCATCGAACTCTCTGACAGTTGGGATTTCGCATGCGTAGTTGCAGGCTCGGTGATCGCTGATCTAGCGTTGGCCTATCGCATTGATACCGATTTAGAAAAACTGCAATTAATTGATCCGAGCCCGACGGGAGACCCGATTCTGGATGAAACACTTGAGGAAATTGCGGCCGAAGAGCGAGTATTCAACACTCAATACTGGATTGAGAAGAATACACGCAGAACGGAAAGAGTGGTCGAAAATCTACTTGATCGATTGGTTGAGAACGACATTCTGCAGTATGAAATTGGTGGTTTTTGGGAACTTTCTAGTTCAGTTGCAAGTAGTCGTTCTTATGAGAGTGCGGAAGGTGCGAGTCTCCAAGAAGCCAAGTCGAGGATCTTGAACGTTATCCTGAACGACGAAATTCCTACACCTCGTGATGTGCTTTTAATTTCGTTGTTGCATAGTTGCCAATTTTTGAAATTACTACTCACCGAAGAAGACTATGAAGAGAAATTAGAGCGAATCGAACTACTTGCCGGTGCAGACTTGATTGGACAATCCATTGCTAAGTCCATACAACAAACAACGCTCCTACCTCGTCCTCGAGCAAAGATTGGAATGGCGGCCATTCCAAGAGTGAAATGGCGCGATCTTTTACGCGAGAAAGGCTTTCATAGAGGCAATCTTCCTTTAGGGTTGTGCGGTGTGCATAGGAAATTCGGTCCTGTGATTCAGACTCCAGTGAAATTTGGAAAGTCGCGTGCGATATTGCTTACCGGACCGGAAGTAAATCGTTGGGTCAACAAATACGGCCGGCTCTACCTTAGGACTAGAGACTACATTACAGACTTTGCAGGGGTGTTTGGAGCTGCTCGCGTTATGCCTGGTATGGACGGGGCGGAACACTATCGTCTGCGAAAGTGTCTACGAGCTGCTTACTCTCGAAACGCGTTGATTCAACTGTTACCCGAACTGTGTCAATTAATTCGTGCGACATTGCCTTCTTGGGACAACAACCAAGCCCATGTTGCCGCTGTAAAGTTTTGCAATTACATGAGTGTGCAGGTATCCAATCTGTTTATCGGTGTAGATTGTGCGTCGTATGTTGACGACTTATTGGCATACAAGGATCGAGCACTGACGGTGCATGTTCAAAAAGCACTACCCAAATGGACCCTTGGTACTCCAAAAATGAAGCGCGCGCAGAAACTTGTTCCGAAACTCCTCAACTCTATAAAGTCCGCTCACACACCAGCGTTGCGAGAAGGCAAACCGATAGACATTGCCGACGCGTACATGGAACTCCATCGTCAAGATCCAGGGTATATGCCTGAGACTGACCTCGCGTTTCCGTTCGCGGCAGGTCTTGTCGCTAGCCTGTACATGGGTAATGCGCTCGCATTTGCGATGTACAACATGATCAAGCACCCCGACATTTATGCAAGAGTCGCAGAAGAGGGTGAAGCGTTATTTGGTGATGGTCGAATCCCAGACGGGAAAGAGTTTGATGGCGATAAGGTCGATGTAACTCGGCGAGTTTTTCTCGAATCCGAACGACTCTATCCTGTGATTCCCCTACAACTTCGAACGGTGATGAATCGCTGCATCGTCGCAGGAGTTGAGTTAGAACCGAGAACGCTCGTTATGATTGGACACACTGGTACCCACTACATGGAGGAATATTTTGAGAATCCACTTGAATTCGACATTGATAGGTTTCTACCGGGCCGAGAGGAGCACCTCCAACCTAGCGTCTATGTTCCTTACGGTCTAGGAACGCACCATTGTTTGGGTCACCGCTACCTTGAACTACAAGCGATCATAAATCTGCTCTTTCTCGCCTATCACTTTGAACTGGAGTTAGTTCCAGCAAACTACGAAATGAGAATCAATCCTTTATCCAACTTGTCTCCAAGTAAGAAAATGAAGATTCGCGTCGCCAAGGTGAAGCATCCAATTCCGACAGATTGAGATATCCACAACGTCGAATAGTCGTGCTCTCACTATGGTGGGTGAGAGGTTTAGCCTAAGGTTCTAATTTCTCGCGGGTTTTTGCGCGAGGAAACAATACAAAGGCGTGTAAATGCCCGATTGGCCGCCGGCGACATATGCGTCGGCCTGTCGATCAAGTAGCTCAATGACACGCCAACTGTCTTTTGGGAACATACCAACAACCTCAGCCATACGAACCCCGCTAGCAAGAGTGGTTCGACCTGCTGGAACTCTGAGCCATGAACGAAGAGAGGACGTTAACCCATCCATGGGTTGATACCAGGGTACACTTGAACCATCATTAAGTTCGTGATCTTTTGCTTCAATTATCTCAAATCCTACGTTCTCTAAAGATCGATTCACCTCTTCAAACGTGAACAGGTCACACAACGCAAGAGTAAATTTGATCTCGTCTCTGATCGCACAGTGTTCTTGGTCATCAGGGTCGAAGACATTTGTTAGACACATTTCCTGACCCCAGAACAACGCACCAGGTTTCAATACGTTAAAAATCTCGGCAAAAGCACGCTCCTTTATCGGAGCGTAACAAGTCGATTCGATAGCATATCCAGCATCGAACGAATTCGCTTCAAAGCAACTCATGTCCATGAAATTGCACTGGTGAAATTCAGTTACGTGGTCGAGCCCAGCTTCAGTTGTCTTCTGTTTCGCTTGTTCTAGCTGGTGCTCATTGTTATTTATACCGAGCACCTTAGCCCCAGACTCTTTTGCGACGCGGCGCATGGGACCACCCAAACCACACCCGACATCGATGACCTTCATTCCTTCTTCTAGCTCTAACTTTTTAATCATTTGCCGTTGATGGCGGATAATGGCTTCTTCTAAAGACTCATCCTGCGAAATTGGGGCGAAATGTAGGGATTCGTTCCAGCCGAATTGCATTAACTCGGTAAACAAATCGTAGTATTCGCTGACTGTCTCTGTGTGATCGTAAGTGTCATCTTGTTTCTTGGCTTGTTCACGACGCTCTAGCCAGCTTTCATATCGTTTCAAACTGTCAGAAACATTCAAGTCACCATACGATTCACGCAGGTTCTTGGGAAGCTTCAATAAGTCGGAGGGTTTCAAGGGATCAGTGCTAATTAATCAACGAGAACGGGCGGGTTCGGTTCTATGTCGTCAAAATTTTCTATGAGCCATCGCTTCATCTGATACAGGTTGTTACTGAAGACGTAATAGTGTCTCCCTTCGTCAATAACAACGTCCGCCTGAGGAATTTTTTCGAGAACGCTCTCCGTTTCCTTCGCAAATATGATCTCGTCGTCTTTCGAGTAAATAACTTGAACTTTGTCGGGAAGGGAGTCGAGTTTTGACCGCGAGTCAAAATTGTGTCGCATCAGTAAACCTAAGGGGAACGCTCGTAATACACTACGATTTGCCACGTGTGCCAATGAGCGAAAGGGGCTGGCAAGAATCATACCAGCGATGTTCGAATCTGCGATACTTATAGCAACCGCGCACCCTATGCTATCGCCCATCAATACTATCGGACGATCTGGAAATCGCTCTCGCACCATTTGTAATGTGATCTTGGCATCGGCGAGAGCGGTTCTCTCGGACGGTCTGCCGTCGCTTCTTCCGTGTCCGCGATAGTTTGGCAGTACAACGGGAACCTTCATCCGATCGAGCGCGTGAGTGTAGCCCAAAGCATCTCCGGCTCTACCGCCGAAAAACAGGATCACAGGTCCTGAAGCATTCTCACGTACGATATAACCTCGAGACTTGATACCTCTTTTTTCATCGACAACAAGCTCATACTCTACTGACGTACGAGCAGGCATGATATCTTCGTAGCTATATGGTCGGAAGATAACAAGTCCTTGGATGCCCCACAAGACTACGCAGACCAGCAAATAAATCTTGCCAAAGACCTTCCCCGCACGTTTTAGTAACTGTGGCATCGACCCTCTCTTGCTGACGTGAATTCTTTAACAAGCACTTGGATGGTGATTCGGTGTTGTTTGTTTTAGGAATAGTTGGGTTGCATTGATTCTACGAATTGGATGTTTGAAATTCCCAATTTTGACCAAACTCTGTTTCTGCTACGGAAGGATGCTAGAACGAACTCTCTCGGTAGATTCATGCGACCTGTTAGTTACGGTACCATTAGAGAATACAAGGACACATAAACCCGTATTTCGTGGAAAAAAGATGGATAAAATACAGATTTCGTTTCTGGAGTCCTCGTCTTTCAAACACGGTTGGTTACCAGGCATTCTTCAGCGAAGCAAGTGCTAACGATAAGCATAAGACTAGTTTACGCCACCATAAAGAAAGTTTTTAGAGCCAGCACTAAGCAAACTCGATGGTAAACGAACTAAATCAAAGCGTTGAACCGCGAGGCGACACCGCCGAGTCTTCCTCCGCACCTATTCTGGTAACGGGTTCATCTGGTCATGTTGGTGCAAATCTTGTACGTCGGCTCATCCGGGACGGAGTTCGCGTGCGAGTCCTGTTGCGTCGCGACTTTAGAAACGAGGCATTGGAAGGACTTGACGTTGAACGGGTTTATGGAGACATTCGGGACCTCGATTCGACACGACAAGCGGTAGCCGGTTGCCAGACGATCTATCATTGCGCGGCAAAGATTTCGACGATCGACGGCAATCTGGTTCACAAACGAGAAGTCTTTGAATGCAATGTTCTCGGGACCCGTAATGTGCTTCAAGCCGCGCGGGAAACCGATGCGGGCAGGGTGGTTGTGACCGGCTCCTTCAGTGCCGTTGGATACGATCTAGACGATCCCTCTGCCCCGAGCGATGAGACTATGCAGTTCTATCCCATGGAACGAACTATGCCTTACGAACGAAGCAAGGTGCTCGTAGAGCATGAGTGCCTGAAGGCGGTCGCTCTCGGTCAGGATGTCGTCATCGCGACATGTTGCGCGGTAGTGGGCGGGGCGGATTATCTTCCCTCACGACTAGGCACGACGCTCTGCAAGTACACCAGTGGTAAGGTCCGCGCGTACGTGGATGGGGGATTTGCATTTGTGGCCGCTCGAGACATTGTCGAAGGGCATGTGTTGTGCATGCGAAAGGGTCGTACCGGGCATAAATACATCTTTGCGTCAGAGTACAAAACGATCTCGGATATTTTGGATTTGTACGAGGAAGTGTCGGGTATACCTCGACCGCGCCGTCGTATTCCTACTCCTATAATGTATGTCTTTTCTGAAGTAGCTAGCTTCTACTTGAGCCGTTTTCACCCCAATTTTCAGCAACGCTTCACGCCGGGCGCAATACGTCTACTCAAAAAAAGAAGACACGCCAATATAGACAAGGCGAAACAGGAACTAGGGTATCAACCAACGAGCATTCGCGACGCGGTGCATGAAGCTTATGCTTTTCACCACGCTCGCGGCTCCATTACGAACCCCCGCGCTAAGCTCCCAGTAGCCAGCCTCGAGTCAACGGATGAAATACGAACCAAGGATGGAAAACAGACTCCATGATTAACGGAAATAATCGTCCTCCACCCAATTTCGAAGACGCGCCACGATTGCGCCAACAGGCGCGTGCCACAGGCATGGACCCGAATTACTGGTATGCAGTCGAAGAAGTGCGCAGCGTTAAACCTGGGTCCGTAGTGGAAATAATCTTCTGGAAGCATTCGATCGCACTCTTTCGGACCGAAAGAGGAGAGTTTCACGCCGTTGAGAATCGCTGTGCCCATCGCCAGATAAAGCTTTCGCTAGGAAGCGTTGAAGATTGTCGCTTAGTGTGCGCATATCACGGATGGCAATATGACGGCAGCGGACAGTGCGTTGAAATTCCGCACGATCTATTTGGTCGAAGCTTTCCGAACCTCACGCTGAAGACCTACCCGGTCAGGGTACGATACGGCTTAGTTTGGTTGTTTCCAGGAGACCCCGAGCTCGCAGAACAGCGACAAATTCCGGATATCCCCGAACTCGAAAGCGCGAAACCGTGGACTTGCGTTCCTCTGGCGTACACCTGGTCAGCACATCACTCAATGGTGATTGACAACGTCAGCGACTTTACGCACGCGCACTTGCATAGACGTTATCGACCCTTCGATGGGGCCGATTTGACGCGATGCGAAACGATTGATGACCGGGTTCACGTGGCTTACGATTCAAACGTCGGTCGCGGAAAAATATCGGGTCGGTTTGTCGAACACGACAAGGTCAACACCAGTCACATAGAGCTTTGCTACGAATATCCATACCAATGGTCCAATACCGATGATTGGATCAAGCATTGGTTGTTCTTGCTCCCCATAGATGAAAGGACCACTCGATGTTTTTTCTTGTTCTACTTTAAATCCCTGAAGATTCCACTACTGCCTCTACGGATTCCGCGCTTTGCGATGAAATTCGTTATGAAGACTTCAAATCACTTTCTGATCGGGCCACTGCTTGATCAGGATCGATCCGCGGTCGAAGCGGAACAGATAGCATATGAGCAACATTGGGATGCGCCGCTAGTGGAACTGAATCCAGCAGTAATCGCGTTCCAGAAGCTCACTGTACAGAAGTGGCGCGATTGCCTAGAACGTGAACAGAAGACAGAACCAATCGCTCGATCCAGAGGCTAGTCGTGGAGCTCACTAGCAGTTCAATGTTACAAGCGGTGTTAGCGGTCATCGGTTTCCTCGCTTTTCTCATTGTTGGATCCATACTACTTCCAGGGCGAAGAATTGAACGGGCGCAAGATGGAGGTGTTCCCCGCATCTTCAAATTGAATGGACTAGCGTTGTTTCTCACTACTGCACTCGTAGTAGGTGTCTGCCAGGCGATGGGTTGGTTTTCGTTATCGTTTCTGTACAACCACTTTATCGCGCTGCTCATTTGTGCGAACATTCTTGCGTTTGCGCTCTCGGGTTGGCTATATTGGCGAGGTTCCGCTGATCCAGGTGCTTCAAAGGGATTCCTGCGCGGATTTTTCTTTGGAAGAGAGCTCAATCCGGGCATACTCGGAGTGGACCTGAAGTTCTTCAGCTATCGCCCATCATTGATCGCACTAGCGCTTTTCAATGTCTCGTTCGCCGTGGCACAATACGAGATATACGGCGAACTGTCACTTGCGATGATCCTATATCAGATCTTCACCTTTGCGTACGTATTCAATTACTTTCAGTTCGAGTACGGGATGGTGCACACTTGGGACATCGTAAGCGAACGATTCGGTTGGATGTTGGTGTGGGGAAATCTTGTTCTCGTTCCGTTTTTCTATTGCATCGCTGGCTTGACATTGGTGCACGCCAAAGGAGATTTGCCGTTGCTTTTTGCGATCATTCTTGGCGTTTTGTACGTATTCGGTTTCTGGCTATTCCGAGGGGCTAATGAGCAGAAACACCGCTTCAAACAGGATGAAAACACCAAGATTTGGGGACGTCCAGCCGAGACTTTGGACGGACGATTGCTCGTTTCGGGATTTTGGGGCATCGGTCGGCATCTCAACTACACAGGCGAGATTTGCGTTTATTTAGCATTTGTTCTCACCGTGGGATTCGAGTCTTGGATTCCCTATTTGTTGCTAGTCTGGCTAGTTGGATTGCTTTGGCATCGGTCGTGGCGCGACGAACGACGATGCCGAAAGAAGTACGGCGAGCTCTGGGACCGATACGTAGAGCGAGCGCGCTTCTCAATGATTCCTTTCGTTCATTAAGACTCCTCATGGTTGACCAGCTACAAGAAGCAAATTTCACCGGTCAATTTGACGGTGACGAAGTTCCTGAGCTTTCGGGCGGGTGGCCGATCCTTGGTCATTTAAGGGAGTTTCAGAGAGACCCTGTTTCAATGCTCTTGCGCGGATGCCAGGAGCATGGCGACCTGTTTAGATTTCGGATTGGTCCGGCCGAGTTCGTCTTATTCAGTGGGTTAGAAGCGCACGAGACGTACTTCAAAGCACCGGACGATCAACTTGATGCCAACTCGGTCTATCAGTTTACCGTACCAATTTTTGGGCGTGGAGTGGCTTACGACGTCGCGCCCGAAATCATGACGGAGCAACTGGGATTTCTCTTTCCTGCTCTTCGAGAATCTGCGATGCGCAGCTACGTGGCGATCATGTATGACGAAGCTCGTGTCTTTGCGGATCGCATGGGCAGTGAAGGAAGCTTGGATCTGCCTGTAGCTATGAACGAACTCACGGTGAATATCGCAAGTCGATGTTTCCTGGGGGAGGAGATTCGGCGCGAAGTGGATGCAGAATTCGCTGAGGCTTATCACGAACTTCAGAATGGGATCAACACTATAGGGTTCTTTTTCCCCAGAATCCCCATTCCTTCTCATCGGCGGCGTGATCAAGCTAGGAAGAAAATCACGGAAATTTTCACTCGCGTTCTGACGGATCAAGAGCCAGTGGAAACGGAGTCCGAGAGCTTCATGCAGACGCTTGTGAAAGCTCGCTACAAGGATGGCCGGGAACTTACCGTCGATGAAATTACCGGCATTACGCTGACGGCACTCTTTGCTGGCCAGCACACTAGTGCAATCCTCGCAACATGGACCGGTCTAGAGTTAGCAAGAGACGAGAAATACCTCAATCGAATTAGACGGGAAATGGGGGAAATCTACGAAAAAGACAGTAATCTCAGTCTCGAGGGTCTCAGACAGCAGCCAGTATTGGAGAACGCAGTGCGCGAGTGCGAACGATTGCATCCTCCGCTAATACTGCTCATCCGCAAGGTAATGAGACCCCTGAAGTATCGCAATATGGTCGTGCCGACAAATACGATGGCGGTTGTATCGCCCGCCGTATCGCATCGACTTGAGCACTTGTTCTCGGAATCAGGTCAGTTCCGACCAGATCGATTCACTTCGCCGACGAACGAAGACACACAAGCACTCATTGGATTTGGTGGGGGTAAGCACCGGTGCATGGGCAAGAACTTCGCCATCTTGCAAATTAAAGCAATCTGGAACGTGCTGCTAGATCGGTTTGAAATTGAGCTTAACGCGCCATTTCCCGCACCGAATTACGGTAGTTGGGTGACTGGCCCAAAAGCGCCGTGCCTGCTACGTTATCGAAAGAGAACGCAACCGACCGTTTTTCATTGATTCATTGACCGACTCCTCTAATTCGAGCTACGATGTTGCCATTGTCGGTGCGGGACCCGTCGGTAGTCTTTGCGCTCTAGCACATGCTCGAAAAGGTGCCCGAGTTGCCCTGCTTGAAGCCAATCCCAAAGCTGCAGGGCGCTTAGCAGGGGAGTGGCTGCACCCTCCTGCCGTACGAATGTTGCAGGAGAACGGAGTATCCTTGGATGCATGTCCGCATAGCAGCCAGGGTAACGGGTTCGTTGTGTTTCCGGATGATCGTTCCGAACCTATTGTTCTGCCTTATTCAAGCGGTGCCCTGGGCATGACCTGCGAACATTCTGAACTGGTATCTACGCTTCATGATGCTATGGAAGATAATTCACAAGTTCAGTTTTATCAGGGAGCAAGAGTTCAGAACATCGAGAATGGCAGGATCACTTACTCGATTGACGGTACGCAGAATTCACTCGTAACAGATAGGGTAATTGGCGCGGACGGCCGCGCCTCCATTGTGCGCAAATCCCTTGGTCTACCACCGGAGCGCCTGACGTGTTCACGAATGATTGGTGTCGTCGCAGAAGGGATTGATCTTCCCCACGAAGGATACGGACACGTGATTCTCGGCGGTCCAGGACCCATTCTTATATTCCGCCTCGGCGAGAATACAGTTCGCATCATCGTCGACGTGCCTCTTGATCACTGGACTCCACGAGATCGTGTTGCGATGCTGACGGAGTCCTACGCCTATCTATTACCAGAATCGGTCCGTGAAGCATTTGTTCGAGCACTCGAGGCCGGCGAGTTTCAAGCCGCAGGTAATGAACTGCAGCTTCGAGCTACCTATGGAACCTCCCACCGTGTGCTTATTGGAGATGCTGCAGGACACTACCACCCGTTGACTGCGATCGGGCTAACGCTTGGTTTCAGCGATGCGTTGTCTCTCGCGGCACAACCGGATTTTCGCGTGTTCGCGGCTAAGCGTATAGAAGCCGTCCGATTGCCTGAACGACTTGCTCTTTGCCTTTACGAGACGTTCGCCGACTACAGGCCCGAAATCGTTGCTATCAGACAGGCAACTTACCGTCGATGGAGGTCAAGCTCCAAGGTTCGAGGTCAGACTATGAAACTTCTAGCTTGCGAAGACATGTCGCTTACTCGATTGGGACTTACTTCTTTTCGGATCGTGGTTAGGGCAATAGCGAGTACTTTACCGAAGTCACTAAATTTAGATGCTTGGCGTCGTGCACGTGAAGTAACAAAAGCATTGCTATCTCGAGTTGGACACTTGCTGGTCGCGATTCGGAATTTAAGACTAACTTCGAAAGCACCCTTAGGCAAGAACACTCGCCTTTGGGCCAGTTGGTCCCGTTCATTGTTGACTTCTGTACAACCTCAGGACCATAAGTCTCGACCGACTAACTCTACAGACCCTATGACTCCCAGCAGTGCAAGAGATGCGATGCGACGAGCAACGGATCGTCTCGTTGACATGCAGAGGGCAGACGGGAGCTGGGAAGGTGAGATGGTTTGGTGTCCAATGCTCACTGCGCAGTACGTGATTTTGAGCTTCATAATGAACGAAAAGCTCGATCCTCGCAGACGACGTCTCGTTCTTCGACAGTTCGAACATACTAGATTACCAGAGGGATTGTGGGGACTTCATGAACACTCGCACCCATACCTGTTCGTTACGACGCTTGTGTATGTTGCTGTTCGCTTACTTGGTGTCGACAAGGACGACCCACTCATTGCAAAGGCTGGGCAATTTCTTCAAACTGAAGACATACTTGGAATCCCAAGTTGGGGCAAGTTTTGGCTAGCTCTCTTGAATCTCTACGATTGGAAGGGATTGAACTCTGTCTTACCAGAGCTGTGGCGCGTTCCCAGATGGGTTCCATTACATCCATCGAAGTGGTACTGCCATACGAGACTCATCTATATGGCGATGTCTGTTGTGTACTCCAGTCGATTTCAAACACCGGTTACGCCTTTGATCACAGCTCTTCAAATCGAGCTATTCGGGGAAGACTTCGACCGAGTCAAGTTTGCTAGAGGGCGTACTCGCTTACGTAAAGAGGACGTCTTTAAGCCACCTACGATTCGGCTGCGTGTTGTTTTTTTATTGGGACGAGTCTTAGAAAAAATCCACGGCAAAAATTTTCGAGCTAAGTGCGTCCAGACACTTGTCGAGCAGATTCGCTGGGAATTAAAAAATTCTGATCACACAAGCATCTCTCCAGTCAGTGGTTTTCTCAACATTCTCGCCTTGTGGCTACAAGATCCAGAGGACGAGAATTGTCGAAGGGCGTTAGCCCGCATCGAAGGCTGGATATGGGAGGACGATGCGAAGGGTACGCGGATAACGGGAGCCAGAAGTGCTTCTTGGGATACAGGATTCGCGCTACAGGCGTTATCGGAATTACCAGACAGTGTGGCAGTCAAGAATGCGGTCGATCTTGGTACCGAATTCTTAGCGAGTCAGCAAATACGCGAGAGTTTTGATGGATTTGAAGCCGCGTACAGGAGCGACCCAAAAGGCGGTTGGTGCTTCGCTGGCCGTTGGCACGGCTGGCCCGTATCAGATTGCACCGCGGAAGCCGTACTTGGACTACTTGAAACACGAACGAGTGCTCTCAACGATGAAGCGCTCCGAGAGTCGATCGAATTCATGCTTCGAAGCCAAAATAAAGATGGAGGATTTGGAAGCTATGAAGCAAGACGCTCGACGTATGGCCTCGAATGGCTGAATCCGGCCGAAATGTTTGGCGAATCTATGACTGAGAAATCGTTCGTCGAGTGTACGGCCTCGTGCATGGCGGCACTCGCTTTGAGTAGGCAACGGTTGCCAAGCGACGTTGCCGAAAAAGCACAGCTTGCAATTTCTCGAGGCAAGTCGTGGTTACGGAAAGCTCAACGAAGCGATGGTTCCTGGCGCGGGGTATGGGGAGTGCAATTTATTTATGGAACTCTTTTCGGTATTAAGGGGCTGAGAGCCGCGGGGAGCGATCCAAGCGACCCTTCCATAAGACTCGCCTGCAGGTGGCTACTAGACCGTCAACAAGCGGATGGTGGTTGGGGGGAGCACCACAGTGGTTGTGTGAAAGGTTGCTACGTTGCACACGACGAGAGTCAAGTTATCCAGACTGCTTGGGCATTGATTGCGCTCCTTAAAGCCGGTGAGTCCAATTGGTCAGCAATTACACGCGGTATTAAGTTCTTGGTCGACAACCAGTTGGATGACGGAACGTGGAATCGACAGGACATGCTAGGCGTCTTTTTTCGCACGGCACTGTTGGACTACGAACTGTATAGGCAGTACTTTCCTTTGCATGCGCTCAGTCTGTACGAGCAACGACGTATAACCCGTAGAAATATACACACAATGTCTGAAGGACTTTCTGAGGTAACCGAAGTAGAGGCGACGATTCCAAACACCAGTAAGCGAGCCATCGGTGCGTCGGTTGCTGCTACGCCGGTTTTCGCGCGTGGACCAGAAAACTTGGAGTAAAGATTCCGAGTTTACCTGCTTCGACCAGTGCATCCGCTGCAAGATTTAGTAACCGGGCTGTCTCCGAACTCCCAGTGGGAGCCATTCTTAATAGTTCCAAAGCGCTAGTGACTTTCGCAACTATCGATCTACCGACTGGCGTACGCGCAATCGATGCGAGAGAGAAATCTCGACCTTGAAGTGCCATGTACCACGGCGTGCGTGGACTTCCTTCATCGATCGTTTGGTCCTTCGCCAGGATTACATCAAAACCGGCGTCTCGTATTGTTTCCACGTAGCTATCTTTAGTGTCTAGTTCCGGTGTTGCATTGTTGTCCTCGATCAACTTTCGAAGCTCATCGTGCTTACTATTGGACGGGTCGAACTCTTCTGTAAAAGCCCAGTCGACGATTGCTGCTTCGGCACCAGGTTTCAGCAATCTAAAGAGTTCAAGGAATGCCAGTTTCCTGTCGGGTGCGTGACACAGCGCTTCAAACGAATACAACGCATCGAAGCTACCTTCCTCTAACGGGACATTCCTATAGTCGGCGTGCAGAAAGGAGCAAGAGTCGCTCAATCCCGCGCGTTGCACTCGCTGGCTCCCAGATTGAATCTGGTGTTCGTTGAAGTTGATGCCCACAATTTTCGCGCCTGTAGCCTTAGCGATGTTGACGAGTGGTCCACCGACCCCACAGCCGATGTCTGCAATCTCCATCCCAGGACTAAGCCTGAGTAGCTTCGCTATACCCTCTTCATGTCTTAGTTGAGACGATTGAAGACTCTCTCCGGGACGCCGTGGGGAGAAATGAAAACTGGAACCCCAAGCAAATTCATAAAACGACGTTACGGCATCGTAGAAGCTACTAACAAGCTTGGGTTGATCGCGGAGGCGGACATTGCTATCGCTCGGGAGTTCACGGACCTTCGGAATTCGTTGGACATTCTTAACGGCTTCTTTCATGTTGTCTTGGGTCATTTTTTGCCTTGCGTCGAATCAGCTCACAAAAGCTACCAAATGATAGTAGTGCTTATTCACACATGAGCTCCTCAATTCTAGGTGTCCATCAAACTGAGGCACCCTCATTTTCAAGAATTTGAACTCTGTGTAACTGTTAAGATGGAAAGTGTATCTATGCTTTTTTCTAGAAAATCAATTCGTGAGGAGGAATAAGTGAGGAAATCTTCCATAGGGTTCATCGCGCTCAGCTTCGCCGCCGGAGTTGCGATATCGGCACTTGTTACGGTTTCAATAATGAACGTTACTGACGAAGATTCGGACATCGCTGGATCAAACGAAACATCTGAGATTGAAGACGACACAACATCGATTGCCGAAAACATCCAAGACGTAAATAATCGACAAGAAGTCGCCCCTACTGACGATTCTTCGAAATCAAAACCCATTGACAATCCTCAGGAGGCGTGGAACGCTCTGATAAGTGACGACATTGAAGACATTGGACAGCTAGATAAATTGTTGAAAATCGCGGAATTGTTGATGGAGGAAGAGGGATTCCTCAACGTACTAGACCAACTAGTAAACTCGCAAACAGATGACATCGTTCGTGATACGATACTAAAGTTCGTAGTGCACACAGCCGAGCTGAAGAATCCTGAAGACGCGTTTCAACAAGTGATGTATTTTTCCCCTGTAATGCAAGAACTCGCTTTACCAGCAATCGTAAAAGCCTGGGCTAAAGAAAATCCCACACATGCATTTGACGCAATATCGAACCTTGATTCGAGTAAATTACGCACAAGTTTAGAAGAGACCCTTTTCAGAGTCTGGGCTGAACATGACCCTGAACTGGCATTACAAACCGCCCTGAATCAACCGTTGTACAAATCCGAATTTGGATTCGAAAGAGGCTTAGAGGAATTAGTCATTGCGGAAGTGGCGAAACATGACTTAGACAAAGCGATCGCAATGTTACCACAGATTCGAAGCGGGGATGCTCGATTATTAAAAGCTTATAGTTCCATTGGTAGTGAATTGGTAACTCAGGCGGAGTATGACCGCGCGTTGAAGCTCGGACAGGGTTTGTCCAAAGAACTAAACGACAAGTATTTGAATACCGTACTGGGTTCTTGGGCAAAACAAGAACCTGATTCTATGTTCGACTCTCTGGATACTAATATTTGGACGGCAGAAACTAAGGAAAAAGCAGCAGCCAATTTACTGGTACATCACTCGTTAACGGCGAGTGCTTTCGATTCAGTTCAAACAGAAAAATTGATTGGACTGATCGAAGACCAGAAAATGGTGAGGATTGAATTTTCCGAGGGAGAAGATTTGCTTACCACTCAGATTTTTAGAGAAGGTGAAAACGTACTTATTCCGCCTTTCCAAAGAAAAATAAACAAATCCTTTCAAGAACAATTGGATGACCAGTACGGAGATCTAATGAAGAATGTTCGGGAAGCGGGAGGCACCGTAACAATTCAGGAAAGAAAATCAGAATAGTATTCCTAAGTCTCCGCCAAACAGTATCTAGTCCAAGAGTCTAGCGGTGAACGCTAGTGATAGGATTCTGCCTCGGGCATCCTATCTTGTGGGATCGTAGTGTAGTTGACATCGAACAGTATTCGGTGTGTCACGATCGAGTACGTTCCTAACGCCGAAGTTCAATTCAGGGTCAGTCTTCAAAATATAAGAAAAAGCAGCGTCCACAGTCGTAAGTGAGCCCACGTCGAATTCATTCAGCGCTGGATGATCGGTCTCCCTTAGCGTATGGACGGAGACTTGCACAAGAACATGGTTCGGTAGCAAATCCCAAAATGAACTGTCCATCAAACTGAGGCAACTTCATCCCGTGGTGCCACGAAATAGTAAAAATACCGTCAACAATCCAAAACCTCGTTGTTTTTGTCCACAGACACCGAGCTTTTAAGTGTCTACACACGGAAAAACAGTGACGTCGAAGAACGACTCTAGAGTAACTAACGTTAACGAGATAGTTTTTTCCTGAGCAGTGTAGAAACACGCCGCGTCAATACAATCGTCATATAAGACCGCAAATGACGATAGTTATGACGACCCACATCTTTCCTCGAGTACTCGATCTTTCCGCCATCTTGGAGGAAAAGTCTTACTTTCTTCTCGGACCTCGACAAACCGGAAAATCTACGTTGATCAGTCAGAGTAAATTCGATGGGCCGATTTTCGATCTCAACAACGAGGTGGACTTTTTTCGTATCGGTCAGAACCCGGAGAACTTGAGCAGTTTTATCACGGACGAAGTCAAGGTGGTAGTGATCGATGAAATCCAGAGAGCACCGAATGTGCTAAATCATGTTCATCACCTGATCGAAACACGGGGAGTTCACTTTCTTCTGACGGGATCCAGTGCCCGCAAGCTGAGGCAGGGAGGAGTTAATCTTCTCGGAGGGCGGGCTCGCATTTTGCACTTTCATCCACTGTTGAAGCGAGAATTAAGTGACTCCTTCAAACTAGAAAGAGCTTTGGAATTCGGCACGATCCCTTCAATCTATTCATCCTCCAACCCCAGCCTCGATTTGGAGGCTTACCTTGGCACCTATCTACGTCAAGAAATTCTAGCGGAGGGATTTGTGCGTAATCTCCAGCCTTTCCGGCGGGTTTTGGACATTGCCGCACTGTGCAATGCAACCATCGTCAACTTCACAAATGTCGCCAACGATGCGCAGGTACCGAGATCAACAGTTTACGAGTATTTCAATTTGCTCTGCGACACACTTATCGTCCATGAATTGCCAGCATGGCGTAGAAGCAGATTTCGCAAACCCATTGTCGCCTCCAAGTACTATTTTTTCGACATCGGAGTCGCAGGAGCGTTGCAGAGAAGCGTGGGCAGGGGATTCGCCTCTCTGGAACGTGGTCAGGCGTTCGAGACTTGGTTCCTGCACGAGCTGCGAGCATGGATCGACTACAACCAGCGCGACGAGACGCTGCTCCATTGGCGTTCACAGACTGGCTTTGAAGTGGACTTTCTCCTTGGCGAACACACGGCGATCGAACTCAAGGCAAAGAAATGGGTCACTGGAGCGGATCTGAAAGGATTACAAGCCCTGCGAGAGGAGGAATCCTTCAAAAACTATTTGTGCATATGTCTGGAAGACCGACCCAGACAGCTTGACGGTATCGACATCCTTCCCTATGAGATGTTTCTTGACGCCTTGTGGCAAGACCGCTATTGCGGCGACTAGGATTCGGGAATACTGTTGAGTAGGATACGGTAGGAAGCGGGGATTGACAAGAGAACTTTTTGAATTGATGTTCCATGCCAATATACAATTGACGAAGACTCTAGAGTTGCATGGAATCTAATTCAGCAAAAGTCTTTCACGTTACCGCCACTCGCGTTGATGATAGGTGGTGCGTTTGGGAATCAGACATCAAGGGATTGTTCCTTGAAACCGATTCTTGGCTCGAAATGAAAGAAAGTATTGAGTGTATTACTCCGATGACTCTCATGGAGAATCACGATCTGAAAGAGACCGATTTGATTAATGTGGTCGTGCGAGTCAAAATCAGAAATGGCGAAGTAAAACCAATACGATGGTCAGGGAAGGTAACTTTTGCATTTGAGCAAGAGTAGAAGCTCACAGCGACGTAGGTCTCCCTAACCGGTCGTGTCAATGAAATCGTCATATAAGACCGCAAATGACGACAACTTTGACTTCTCGCCCCTTTCCTCGGAATCTGGACATTGCCGCTCTGTGCGACGCTAACACTGTCAATTCTCCCAATTTCGACAAGATCAATCCGTACATCTTGAAGACCTACAATTTTTGGCGACGCGCTCTCTTCGTTAGCAACCAAATCGAGACTGGTCAGCAAAATCTTTTTTCAAAATCGAACGGTGTTGCTCAATGATCAAAAAGTTTTTTAGAAATTGTCGGCCGAAACGTGCTCCGACCCAAACCATGCAACTTGTAGATACTCAAACAGCATGGACAAGATTGAGATCTGCGTTGGAAATGGAAGAAACGAAATTTAACGCAGTGAAAACCGAGTTATACGACTTGAGTCCCGACTATTGGTTAGCTAAATATTGGGGATTTATGGTACCAAGCTATCTCTTGCTTGAACAAGCAATGAAAGTTCTTATTAAAGAATTAGCACCGAAGAAATACGAAAAAGTACAGAGATCCCATAGGTTTAGTGTGCTAAGCCGTGCGTATGACTCATCAAATTTGGATGAATTTTATCAAGACATAATCCACACCGAACACTTTGAGGGCTTTCCAAAGTCATATATAGAATTTTTCAAGAAACTAGATTCTGACCCCCGAAAAATAAAGTATGTTAAGGGTGTAGGTAACGCGTGGAGATATTTTCTTATTCAATACAACATACAAGAACTACCGGTGCCAACTTTGGGTGGAGACAAGAAAATCGAAGGAACTCATCATGTAAGAATATTGCATGAATTAGCGAAAGGATGCCTATACGAAATTGACGGAAAATTAGTGAGATCAAAGGAGCACGACGCACACACAGATCCTATTTATTGTACATTTGCTCATAGACAATTTTGGGATGCGTGTGAGAAATTAAAAAAATGGATTTTCGATAAGTGTAACTCACCGACTTTTGAACAAGAAAAGAAAATCACCATTTTCAAAGGGCCTGATTGGAAAAACAGATACTATTATGTCTGGTATGAAAATGGTACATTCCTGCGGTCTGATGATAGTGTTTATGATAATTGGGTAGAGCAATTTGGCGCGCTACCGGATCGCGATATTCAACATGAACATGTCAATTTAGATGACCTTTGAACGAGCTAACTAGAAAGACTTCACTCTTTTCTAAAAAGATAATTTATGTGTTCCTCGGTCAATGAACTCGGGATCTGTCGACTTCATCTGAACGGGTCGGCCCTTCAATCAAAACAAATTTTCACGTTAGGTCTGAATCGTTCGCTTGAGTATCCCGTGGTATAGATTTTGACAGTTAACTAGCTTTAGAAATTTTCGGTAATGCGATTGACTTTAGCTTTCGAACCCATCCCTTCAGTTGCGTTGGAAGCATGAGCATGGCTGGAGTCACGATAAGGGTTAAAACCGTAGCAAAACTCAATCCAAAGAGAATAGCCTGCGACAAGGGGACCCAGTAGGCAGATACCGGACCACCGAAGATCCATTGTCTGTTGATGAAGTCGATGGAGTTGTGCGTCGCTAGGGGAAGAATACCGATAATCGTGGTACCTGTAGTAACTAGTACTGGTCTAAGTCGTTGCAGGCCCGTGAGAACGATGATCTCTCGGACATCGCGTCCTGGATTATCGCGTACTCCAGCATTAAAGGTATCAATCAGAACGATGTTGTTGTTAACCACAATGCCCGCAAGCGTTAACACTCCGATTCCGCTAAGAATCACACTAAACGGTTGATTGGTCAAGGTAAGACCGAGGAATACTCCCGCTGTTGACAATACGATCGCGAGCATCGTGAGTATGGGGTGGTAGAAATTGTTGTAGTGCAGAACCAGCAACACGAACATCAATAGAAGGGCGAAGGAGAACGCTTTCGACAGGTACGCTTCAGACTCTTCTTGCTCTTCGTTCGTACCTCGGAAACGGATATCGACCCGACTGTCAAAGTCCTGCGAATCGATCCAAGTTTGAATTTCCCTGACCTTCGTGTCGGGAAGTACTCCCGGGACAAGCCCCGATTGAATCATGTGCATGTTGTTCTGATCGCGACGTTGTAGAGCATCGGACTTAACTCTTGGTTTACGTTCTACGAAGTGAGAAATAGGAATGCTGCCGCGATTAGTCACTACTTCAAGGTTGTCTAATGCGTCGAGACCTCGATTGTCAGCTGGAAAACGTACTCGGATGTCTAGAGCATCTTCGGAGTCGTCCGGTCGATATTCACCGAGCTTCACTCCGGTGGTGAGTAGTTGTGCTGTTAGCCCGACGGTTGTAACATCGGCTCCATATAGTGCGGCGCGAGCACGGTCTACGGAAAGTTCCCACTCGAGAGCGCCTAGTGGTAACGTGTCTTCAAGATCTCTTAGACCTTCGACCTCGTTCAGCATATAGTCTTTCACTCTTTCCACCACAGGAGTCAGAGCTTCCCGATCTGGTGAAGTGAACTGCAGTGCTATCGGTTTTCCTGGGGTGAGTGCTCCGGAAATAGGAACAACTTCGATAACAACCCCATTGAAACCAGATACACGATCACGTATTTCCTCTAAGATCTCCGTTCCGGTTCGTTCACGCTGGTCACTTGGAGTCATCTCAATGTAAAAGATACCAATGACATCAGCGCTTGATCCACCGCTAAACTCAACACGAGTTCCTTCTGCTTGTCCCAGTCCCGCAGTGGAGATCATGTTGATGTTCCATAGTCCCACCACCTGATTCAACTCGTCTTCAACTTCAGTCACGAGCGAATAGGATTCCTCAGGAGATAGATTGCCTTGGGCACGAACAAAGATATTAGCCCATTGCGGGTCGTTCTCGTTGAAGAATATGACACCAAGATTCCTGGAACCATGGATCGAAAAGATCACATAGACGACGATCAGTGCAACGATCACCGTACCGGTGGCGTATCGAACCGCGAATGCCAAGACCTTTGCGTACAGCGATTTGAAACCGCGCAGTAGAGAAAGATCAACGTTCCACATCAATGCTACAGACTCTTTCGCGTCGCGTTTCCCAGGCTTATCTCCCATGAGAAAGTTCCCAAAAGCTGGTGCGAATACCAGCGCGTAGAGTAGGGCACCAACCATTACCAGAAATACAGTTCGAGGTAGGTAACCTAGGAAAGCACCCGCAGTACCGGGCCAAAAGAGTAGGGGTAGAAACACCGCCAATGTGGTGGAAGTAGAGGCAATAACGGGTCGAGCCATGCGCACGGTAGCCGACGAATACGCCTGCGCGCTCCCGACGCCGTCCGCCATGCGTCGATCGGCATCCTCCGCAACGACAACCACACCGTCGATGAGCATCCCCAATCCCAAGAGCATGCCAAACATCACCATGAAGTTGAACGATTGTCCTGCAATCCAGAGGATGATCAACGCAAACAGGAATGCAATAGGGATCGCAGTCCCTACCAGAACACTACTTCGAAAGCCCATAGTAGCAAGAACGACGATCATGACGAGCACAAGAGCAGTAACCATGTTTCCTTGGAGCTCGTTCACCAAGCGTTCGGCAAAAGAAGCATAGTTGGAAGAGATAAACATCCCAATGCTTGTTGGGATTTCGTCTTGAATATCTGCTACAAATGCTTCTACTTCATGTGCTGTACCGATAAGGAACGCTTCAGGTCGACGATAAACGAACAGAGAAATAGACTGCTCGCCATTTGCGTGGGAATAGCTCACGCGATCCTTGAACGTTCTGCCTACGGTCGCGATATCACCAAGAGTAATAACTTTATCTTGGTCGGCGAAGACCGGTATGTCAATGAGGTCTTCTGGGGTGTCGACAACACTAGGAATGTTGATCGACAAGCTTCCCTGTCCAGATAGGAGAGAACCAGCGGGGATTAAGCGATTGTTGCGAGCGAGCGTGTTGATTAATTGCTCTGCAGACAGTTGATAGGCGTGCATTTTGGTCGCATCGATGAGGATTTCAAGAAATTCCTCGCGCGCGCCTTGCATACTGATTCGCTGTACGCTAGGTAGAGCTTCCAGCTGATCCTTAACTCGTACAGCCGTACGGTAAACGGTTTCCTCCGGCGCGCCTCTGCTCACGAGGTTCACCTGCAGGACGCGGCTGACATGACCTCCCGCTTCGGTGATCACAGGTTCATCCGTCGTGGACGGGAAGTTCTCGCGCGCTCGGTTCACGGCTTCGCGTAAATCAGATCTGGCAGTATCCATCTTTACGTGAGTAAAGAACTCCACCGAGACAACACCCATATGTTCAGCACCGGTGCTACTCACTTCCTTCACACCTTCTACTGCTTTCAGTTCGATCTCCATAGGTGCGATCAAAAGTCGCAACGCATCGTTCGGCGAGACTCCTTCATGAGGTATAGTCACCAAAAAGGTAGGGACATCCACCTTGGGTTCGTTTTCGACCGGGATCGTGAGTCGCGCCACAACCCCGAACACGAGAATCGTGAACATCACAAGCAGGGTGGTGCGCGTGTGGCTTATCGCGAATTCAACGATGCGTTTCATCATGAACTACTGCTGGTCTCGATCCAAAACGGGGGAGTCCCGAGTTAGTCGCGAAGTTCTACGGACACTCGTTCCCCAGCTACCACTAAACCCTGTCCTACAGTAATAATCGTAGTAACTGAAGGTAATCCAGAAACCCACACACCATCCGAGTCTTCTCTGACGATGTCGATTTCGTGGAATGCAACTGTGTCGTCGCCATCTACAGTCTTTATTCCCAATCGCCCCTGTTCATTCATCGCCATCACCGAAGCGGGGATCTTGTGCGCCATGTGAGGAGTTGTCGGTAAGTTAATCGTTGCGCTCAAGCCAGAACTGATCGTGTAGTCTTCATTGGGTAGTTCGATCTCAATACGAAACGTTCGCGTGCTCAGGTCTCCCTTCCGACTCACGAAAGACAGTGTTCCGGTGCGCGTGGCGCCATTAGGTAGGAGGATTTCTGCTTCCTGACCGAGATTGAGTTGGTGCACGTGCTCTTCGGAAACATATGCTTGGACATACACCGGGTCCAGTACCAAGATGGTTGCGCAGGGATTACCAGTTTCAATGTAGTCTCCGACATTAACATGGACTTGGTCGACGATGCCATCTATAGGAGCTTTGATCTTGGTGTGTTGTAGTTCCAGTTCTGCAGCAAGTAATCGTTGTTGGGCGGCACTGAGCTGGGATTTCTTTCGCGCGCTGTTCAAGCGTTGGTCAAAGCCGTCCTCAATCAGCGTGAGGGTGCTTTCGTACTCCTTCTCTAGAACGTCGACGGCATCTTTCGCAGCTTCTACTTGAGCAACTCGATCCAAGATGTCTAGTTCGCACAAGACATCGCCGGCTTTCACCTTATCGCCGATATCCACGTATCGATTAAAAATCTGACCACGGGTGAGGGCAGGGACGGTGGATTGATTGCGATCTACGATACGACCATAGAGAACGATGAGTTCGAATTGTTCGGATGCTGTGCTTCGTCTGCCGCGCACTGACATTGGGTCGCGAGCGGCGATCGTCTCGTCAAGCGCTTCTTTCGCTTCAGCAATGGAGGATGGAGTCTCGATTGGGGTTTTGGTCAGAATTCCCGACAACAGCCAGGAGACGACCAATACTACGACAACAGTTACGATCAGGATTCTGGATTTTGTCAAAACAAGACCTCGCTACTCTCCTCGGGATGGTCGGTTCTAATTTGACCTTTTATGTACGACCGTTAGTTCGTACTCTAGTAGATACACACACCGTCGATGTTTTGGGTCGTTTCAATTATATGTTAGCAATCAAAGGACTACTTCCATCTACGTGCTTCAATATTCAGTACCACAAAACACTCTCTGATGTGCGTTTTTTTGAACTAGTAGCGGAAAGTTCTATCCGTTTCAGTGAATTGGACTGATGAAACACTTTCGATTTGATTATGGGTTCAATTTAATATCGCGTGATTTACGTAGCTAGTATTTTGTATTTCGTTCATTGAAGGAGGGAAGACGCGGCGGCGACACTGTGATTGTAAATGTAACTAATTGAGGCATACGGGATCTTGTGGCGGAAGAAATTTTTGCGACCTACTCATAAAGGAAATCGCCCCAACGGTCATAGTACTCTCTAACATAGGAATCAATGAAATTCAATGATTGAGATTTCCTTGCTATCTCGATTTACAGTGTGTGCGATGGTGTTGCTCTAGCATATAGGTTCGGTAATTAGAGACTCGAGACCGGTTGTAGACGCGAGATGATGGACAGGTTCTTGATGAGTCTGGATAATGACAGAGTTTTGGAAAGATTGTTCGGTAGAAAACAAGAACCGATACAACTGGGAATCGGCTTGTCGATTCCTATGAGCAACATTGAAGTATTTTGAACAAATGTGCAACCACTCTTACATCGACCAAGAGACCAACAACTGAAGATGGCTAAAGAATATTTGAAATCTAGCTATAGATGGCAGCTTAGAGTCATGGCTGGGATAAACACCACTCTATTCTGGTTGTGCATTGTGTCGAAAACGGACATCTCTACAGTTGCTGCTTTCTTGTCCTCTTTTTCGCCCAAGGACGGATTCATCGGCATAGTGTCGCCGATCATTTGCTTCGTGCTCGACGGACTTTTGTCGGCTGAAATGAAAGCACGGATAATTTATTGGCGTTGGCAAAATCCTCTCCCTGGTAGCTTTGCTTTCTCCTATCATCTTCCACGAGAACATCGGGCAGACCCTGATCGGCTCGCTAGAACGTGGGGGAAATTTCCTGCTGATCCTGTTCAACAGAACCGACTTTGGTACAAAATCTACAATAGTGTCGACTCTGACATCCGAGTTCAAGAAGCTCACCGGGTGTCGCTTTACTCTCGTGACCTAACAGGTTTCGCCGGTCTATTTCTTGTCATCTTTGGGTTTTCCACGATCATCATAGATGCTCGTAGTTCCATAAGCTACTTATTTATACTTTTTCTAATCATCCAGTACTTCGTGATGATGTCAGCTGCCCGTAGATACGGCGTTCGATTCGTACGAACCGCACTCTCGGTCGCTTCTCTACGCGAAAAGTCGCCAGTTGGATCGAGTTCTCAACCAAGCTAGAACGTGGATTACTTGAATCCAAAACGCTTGTTCATGTAGTCCCCATATCAATCTGTATTACTGTGAAGTCTATCCATGTATCAATCGATTTTCTTAGTCTACGCGCTCTAAATTCGATTGATCAGTCAATCCATCACTGGACTCATTAGGTTCGTCCGTCATTGTCATACTTCTCAACAATGTTCCTCAATCTGTGAATTACCGTGACGCAGGGATTGCCCCGCGAGGTGGTAATCGATCAAACTGATACGTACCTCCAGCTGTATTGTGTTTCTCAATCGTCAATCTTCCTGATCCGTCGGATACTCCAAGGGAATACTTGGGTACCAACCTGCTCGTTCTGGCGCGTTATTGGTATACAAACGTAGTGTCCCATTTGTTTGGACGACGCGTCGCCCGCGATGAATCATTGCTCGAATTACAGCTTTTTTGGGATGGTCTTTATCTTTCCTGTTTGCAGAAATGATTGCATTCAATTTAGGTCGTTCAATTTGACGAGGGAGCATCTCTCCAAGCCATGTGTTCAATATACCAGAAGATAGATTTCTTCGTGAGCCATGATGCGGAACATGGAACCAATCTAATTCGGCCGTGGAAATGTTCAGGCGAGTTGCCACCTGATGTGCTTCGGTTAGAGCTTTCACTCCTGCGTCTCCCGTTAGTAGTACTTTCTTATTGCAGACATGAGCAAATTGTACTATGCTGGTTTCATTTTCTTCGTTTGTTCCGACGGAGTCACCTTTGAGATTCTCCTCACCCCATTCAGCACTAGACTCAGATTTCGCAAACCTTGCTGTAGTCTTACCCACGGGCGCGGGAGTCTTCTCAGACTGAACAATTAGATCGAGATACGCAGACTTCGATGGTGCCAAAACTGTAAACACACCGATATTGTTACCAGCAAATGTATCTTTAATTTCAATACCTCTCTGATGTGCGATCTCCTCCAATTCTGAAACGTGCGGAAAAGCTCTTTTCAGACGGGCAACGAGACGTTCTCGATCTTGAAAGTTTTTGAATTTGGGCATCAATTCATCGACATGTTCCCACGGGCGATTCATACGTAGACAACCGACGTTGAAGTGTCTCAGTACGGCCTTTAATCCGGAAGCATGATCTGTATCTGAATGTGTTAGTACTACAAAATTGATGGAGTATGGAACGTCATAGTAGTTTCGGATATGCTCCACCAATTTAGTTCCATCTTCTTTGTATCCACCATCCACTACGTAAATCCAATCCACGTTCTTGTGCCGGTGTCGGATCGCGATTGCATCTCCACTACCTGTGTCCCCACATTCAATAAAGTCGATCTCTATAAAGTCAGGCAAGGGATGCTTGCTCCTTGTTGTAATTGATTCGATTGAACTATGCTGAGAATTCCGTATCCGTTTGTGTTTGTCGTCCCGTCATTCTCATTTAAGAACAAAAGCAAGTGAAATAGGAGAGTCTGCCAAACAAAACTGTAGCTAAACAATGCACTTATCATATACATATATATAATATTATTTTCGATTGGATCATTTGATTCACGCCTGGTGCAGTATTTACATTTTGCTGTTCAGAGTCTGTTTCACATTGGTCTAGGGAATGGATGTGTAATCGATAACTACCGCTACTTGTTCTGTCGATTGATTTAACAAAAACTCTTTTTCACTCTATGCTGTAGGCTTAAAAATTTCGTTCTACACGGGCTATCTTCTCTCGTGCGGTCCATTTTGGTGTGCTCAGACTTGCATCCAATCCCAAGAGAGAGCCAAAATGGGCACCAAGAGAGTGTTGAGAGACATAGGAACAACGTGAGCATCGTACCACTACAACATCAATCCGCCACAAACCCTTCCAAGTTCCGTAGTACAAAGGCGAAGAATCAATCCTGACGTTGTAAATCGTCGAAACCATAATAAATTTTTGTAGCTTCGTCTGTACGTATTGTATATAACAATTGTATTAATTGCACATTTTAGTTAAAACAGTGTATAATTGAATTTGAAATGCAACAAAGATTACCCAGAGAGGAGTCCTGATGTCAAGAAAACCAACAATTCAAGAATTGGAACAGATTCTGGAGTCCGAAGAGGATACCCCAATCAAGATACTCCCAAATGGCGAGATTCGAGCTGATGGGGCTAGCGATCGCGAAGATACGGGTACCAAGAAGCCGTTAACTTTGAGAGAGGACCTCGGTGGAGAATACTAAAAGAGAGGGTGGCTAGGGTGAATTTAGCAAGAATTCAAGACGAAATTGCAACTGCACGACAACACTTCGATTTTGTCGAGGGTCATTCCACCACTAGCGGGGGCGTGATGGTGCTGATCGCGTTACAGACAATCAAGCGTGTGTACACACTCAGTGTGTCCTTTCCAGAAAGTTATCCTAATGTCATGCCGAAAGTGCACGTCAGAAGACCCATGCTTCAGTCGTCACCACACAGATTCTCGAACGACAGAATTTGCTTTCTTCATCCGACCATGTGGAACCCTGGGCGGCACAACTTGCTTTTTGTGATACAGCGTACCGCGAAGTGGTTAGCAAAGTACGAGGTATACCAGGAAACAGGAAATTGGCCTGGAGCGGGAATCGCCCACTGATTAGCATGCCGATTGAGTTTAAATCACTGTCGATGATGGCACTGCGAAGCAGTCCAGGCGAAGTTCTCGACGAGGTGTCCAGATATGGAGCAGCTTTCCTCATCGAGCGCAAAGGGCAACAGAAGGCGTGTCTTGTTCCAATATCTCATTTTCTTCCCGATATTCAGACATCGCGGTTTACGACAGAGTTGGAACGACTTGCGGAAGCAAACGAACACTATAAAGTTTCGATCAGTGAGAAAAATGAAATTCGGTTGCTCTTCAGAGAATTTTCAGCCGATTTCCCCATTGAGGTGACAGTACTGCTCCCACATGGTTATCCGAGTAAAGCACCGGTAGTGTCCGCGTCTCCGATTGAGAAGGGTTGTCCACATCGATGGCCGAATGGAACTCTCTGTATTTACGGAGCAATGGCCGTGTGGAATCCAGGCAAGCACGACGTTATGCACACGATCGCATTATTCAGACGTTGGATTCAAAGATATACGGTGTGGCACAAGACGGGAGAATGGCCTCGAGGAGACGTGTTTTGATTAGCGATAGGTTGTTCACGAGGATCGAGCGATTATTTGACGTAAAGGCATTCGCACAATTGTCGGTGATGATAGCGGGCTGTGGATCTGGAGGTAGTCAGGTTGCACAATTCTTGGCTATGTCAGGATTGAGGAATTTTGTACTGGTGGACAACGATGAACTTCAGATTGAGAACGTTATTCGACACGTGTGCGGAATCCGATACATTGGTTGGCGTAAAACTTCAGCGTTGGCCGACATCTTGCGAGATCGCAATCCACAAGTCGAGATCACGGAAATCGATCTAGATTTACTCAGTTGGAAAGGATTGCAAGAAACAATCAATAACGTCGACGTGGTCGTCGTCGGGACCGATAGTGAGTCTAGTCGTTATCGGTTGAATGAGGTATGTGTCGAAACTAACACCCCTTTCACCGTGGGGCGTGTATTTACTCGTGGGATTGGTGGTGAAGTTTATGCGTACCGACCTGCGAGAAGTGGATGCCTCGCCTGTTTGGAAGGCGTATTGGAGCGTACCCATTATCGTGAAGGAGTAAGAGAAGTTGATTTAGCAACTGATGAAGATCGCCAAAAGGTCTATGATCTTGAGATCGAAGAAATTAAAGATTCCCCCGGGTTGTCTGTAGATATTGGGTTCGTTGTAGCCTTCCATACTCGGTTTACGTTGGATGCACTTGGTAATGTTGCGACGATTCGCCCCAAATTCCTGACGCCCATTGACGAAAACTACTTAGTGTGGGCCAATCGTGCTGTACCTCCTTTTTCAAGAAATTTCCAATTACAGAGGATGACACTGCTACCCCAAGAAGATTGCATGGTCTGTGGAGGACTAAATGAACTCAAAGAATAATTTACGTTCGATTCGATTGGAGATTTCAGCTGGCGTATTACAGAGTGTCTTCGACGAATGCGATCGGTACGACCATCATGAAACTGGTGGACGGTTGGTAGGTCACTATGAGTTGAAAAACGATACCCTTGTGGTACAGGCAAATGGTTTGTTGCCAGCAGGACCTAAGGCAAAACGGTCCCAAACAAGTTTCTTCCAAGACGGAGAATTTCAAACACGAATGTTCAGGCAACTGGAAGAACAAGATCCTACGATCGAACACCTCGGAAATTGGCATACCCACCATGTGAATGGATATCCAACACTGAGCGGTGGCGACATTGCCACCTACCAACGCATCGTCAATCACGAGTTTCACAACTTAAACTTCTTTTATGCGCTACTTGTAACCAGGAAACTCAAAGGACGGACTGGATTAGATCGCTATGTTGTACGGCACTTCCTTCTGTTTCGTGATGACGAAAACGTGTACGAAGTCGAACCGCGAGATGTCCACATTACCAAGGGATACGTCGCCTCGCTAAGCAGTGTTGCGCTCACCGAAGAGGAAGCGACATCGGAGACAGCTCAACACAATGAACCGAAGGGTTCAATCGCCGTTCGTGCGCTTGATCAAGCTATTTTGAAAGTTTTGTATCCCTCGTTAAAACCCCGTTTGTCAAAACGTACCGGAACGTTCTTCTGGAAAGGTAATGTGGTGCTAATAGACGGATCTGTCGCAGCGGTGAAAGCCATTGAAGTTGAAAGTGAAGACGAGTTGGTTTATTACCCCGTAGTTTCTAATGTTTCCAATGAGATAACGAAGTTATGTGAGTCTCCCTATAAGAGTGCGGTAGAAGCAGTACGAGCGTTGGAAGTGTCGATGAACAAAGAGCTATATACGTCTGCTACTCAGAATCGATTTTGGAATATATGGAAGCGCTAACACTTTACGTTGGTCAAGGTAATTTTGCGGTTCTACGTCATGGAACGGAGTCGATTGCAGTCGACACAAAGTGGAACGCGGAGTCGGAAGAGAAAATTGAATCACTGGTGAACCGGTTTCTTGCGAACCGCACTTTAATTGGTGTAGTGCTCACAGGACTAGACGCGGATCACGCGGATCCGAAAGGACTTGAATGGCTTTTGGAACATCACGAACCAGCTTGGGTGATGTATCCGAAGTACTTTAAGGACACCGACAACGCAAAGTCGGTGTTCAACGTCATTCGGAAATTTGAGCGAAGACGGGAGAATACTTCGAATCCACTGAAGCGAGTGTCCGTACGTCTTGATCAAATGAATAAAAGGAATCTTGATGGTTTGTCGGTCGAATTTGGTCTTGAATTGTTTTCACCGCACACAGAGGACATGGACAACTCCAATAACTGTAGTATCGTCTTGAAGGTGGAAGGTGTTGGGGACGATGGATTCGCATACTTGATTACTGGGGACACTGAAAATTCTAGATGGGATAGGATAGTTGAGCTATTCAATAGGGCTTTGGCAGCGGATGTATTGGCTGCACCTCACCATGGTTCCAAGAACGCTGCGCATCCAGGTATGGTTCTGGCGGTAGAGCCCGATACGGTCTTAATTAGTGCTGGAATCGACAATCAGTATGGACACCCCGACCCAAGTGCGGTTGCAGTGTATGAACGTGTTGCAAAGCACGTCTTTACGACGAATATACGAGGAGGAGTCTCATGGCTTACGATATGTGAGGGTATTGAGATTCTGACCGGAGAGGCGACCTAAAGCATGCTCACTTTCCCTGTACGCGATAGTGGTCGCAACTTCGCGAGAAGAGAGTGTAGCTGGTTCAGAGGCTGGGATTCGTCGACGATATTCTCAGTCAAGATTTGTTTACTTAAAGAATGAGGAAAAATTATGCCCAGAGTTAAGTTCTATCCAGTAGGCAACGGAGATTGCAGCCAGATTGTACTAGCAAACAAGAAACGATTGTTGTTTGACTTCTGTCATCGTCGAAACGCAGAGGACGAGGACGATCCGAGGATTGATCTGCATGCAACATTGAGTGACGAATTAAGGGCAGCTGGACGGAAGCACTTTGAAGTCGTTGCACTGACTCACCTTGACGACGATCACATCGCGAAGAGCACAGAATTCTTTTACCTCGAGCATGCTAAAAAGTATCAAGATGAGGACCGAAAGAAAATCAATCAACTTTGGGTACCTGCAGCAGCGATCTTGGAGAAGGGCTTGACAGGTGAGGCAGCTGTATGGAGAAGTGAAGCCCGACATCGATTAAAGAACGGTCAAGGCATCCGCGTGTTCTCTAGGCCCTCCAACCTCAAAGATTGGCTTGAGTCAGAGGGTCTATCGTTGACGGACCGTGAACATCTCATTACAGACGCCGGACAACGCGTGCCAGGATTTGATTTAGGAAAAGACGGTGTCGAGTTTTTCGTGCACTCACCGTTCGCCAAGCATGCTGACGATCAGACGATTTTGCGAAATGAAAGCGCGATCATACTTCATGCGACATTTGAAGTGGATAACCGAAAGACAAGATATTTGATTGTAGGAGATTCGACTTGGGAGATTCTTGAAGAGATCGTTGATATTACCCGGAACAAAAAACGTGATGTACGGTTACAGTGGGACATCTACAATGTGCCTCACCATTGCAGCTACTTAGCTCTTGGTCCAAAAAAGGGCAAGGAACAGACTAAACCTGTAGTTAATGTACAGTGGTTGTTGGACCAATGTCAAAAAGGTGCGATTGCAGTGTCTTCCTCAGGTCCAATTCCAAGTACTGACACTAATGATCCACCGCACCGACAAGCAGCGAGTACATACCGCAAAACCATAACAGACAACAACGGGCACAAGTTTGTCGTAACTATGGAATACCCAAACGTGAAAAAACCAAAAATTCTCGAAGTAGAAATCGGTGGGCGCGGCGCGGTACTGAAAACTCTAAGTGTGGTGGGGGTATCTTCCTTAGTTAGAAGTAGTACCCCTCGAGCTGGTCATTTATGAATTGCTTTCAATTGGATGGCGACCCAATTGATGCAAAAGCACTGAAGCTCGCAGGAGCGAAAGAAGTTAGAGATGCGTTAGCTTGGTATCCCTTCGCTCAATTGAAAGAGGTGCGCGCATACGAGAGTTCTAGCCTCTGTGTAGAAGCAGTCATCTTTGAAATCGAACCCGAATTACCTCAGGACCGAGAGTACGACATTCGATCAATCGAATTGATTGCTACTGTGTTTAGCTCTCATAAGGGAGATTCTCCGGAAGTGTTAGCATTACGTAAGGATTTCCCATGGGTTCCACACCTGTTTTCGACACCTGCGAATAGTCCTAAACATCTCTGCTTGTACGAGGACACTTGGTCAGAAGTAAAAAGTAAATGGACAGGAGCTGGTTTTTTGGGAAACATTGCACAATGGCTATCACGTACGGCAAAAGGTGAATTGCATACTGAAGATCAACCTCCGGAACCATTTCTATACACAAGTGCAAACATTGTCGTGTTCCCAGAAAGTGTATTCAAGGCCGACGAAATAGATACAACGTACGTCGGGACAATCGTACAAGGATTCCGAAGACCTCCCTATACACTGAAGCTTCAGCGGTTTAGCGACAAAACTCCATCGGATGTTCGAAGAGTGTTCTGTGCCGCCACCCAAGGCACGCCGATAGGACAAGGTGCAATTCGAAATTGTCCTCGGACCGTGTCAGAATTGAATTCGACCCTCCGAGAAGTCGGGATTGATCTTTGGTCAATTCTTGGAGATCGCGTGAAGTCGTGGTACTCTCTTGAAGAGCCTCCTCACAAGGAAGACAGCGTTGTCGTGCTGGTGCGAATACCACGTCTCGGGGGAAAATCTGGGCGCGAGGAGTCTGTGGAACATCTTGCGTTCATATTAGCCCCGATAGAAGAGTTAGCTTTGGCTACGGGCAGAACTGCTTACTCATCATTGGGTGCTCCACTAAAGCCGTTGGCGGCTGGAGTGGTCGTTGAAGCTCTAGCAAGTGAAGTGTCTGTAATACCCCTGAGAGCAATTCAATATCTTGATAGAACGAGGGCAAAAGCGGTAAGCGGTTTAGATGTTCATAGTGGAGATTTAAAGATTGTGTTGGTGGGTGTGGGTGCGTTAGGTTCTCAAATTCATAACAATCTTTCTCGAATGGGATGGGGATTCTGGTCGCTGATCGATAAGGATATGTTTCTACCCCACAACGCCCCAAAACATCGACTAGGATCGGATGTTGTCGGTCGACCGAAGGTCTTCGCAACTGAGGGATTAAGCCTCATTGAGACACCGTACAACAAAATTGTTCGAACATTCATTGCCGACGCGCAAGAAGTAGAAGATGTGGATGAGATGCTCGAGACATATCGTGAATGTGACTTGATACTCGACGTGTCGACATCCATCGCGGTCTCAAGATTTCTTGGACGAGAATTAGACAGTCAAGCCCGTCGCGCATCGCTTTTTCTAAACCCAACCGGTCAGGATGCTGTAATGTTGATGGAGGATAGTAAGCGCACGGTGACACTAGATTCTCTTGAAGCTCAATATTACCGATCTGTACTACGATTTAAGAGTATGCAAGCCCACATTCGCCAGAGTGAGTTAGTCCGATATAGTAGTGGTTGCCGAGATGTTACAACTCGGTTAGCACAAGACGATTTGGCATGGGCAGCTGGACTGTTATCTCGTCAAGTTCGGACTGTTGGAATGGAAGCCTCAGCTACCGTGTGGCAAAGACAGGTGGATGGTTCTGTGAATCGAATCGCAATTCCTGTCTCCAACGTTATTCGATCAGAATCTGAAGGATGGACTGTGGTACTTAACGAAATTGTGGTGTCAGAGATGTCTTGTTTACGAACTATGCGTTTACCGGCTGAGACAGGTGGAGTCCTAGTAGGATATTTCGATAATCCAAGTCGATACATCTACATCGTGGATGCTTTATCAGCACCGGTTGACAGTATTGAGCACAAGGATACTTTTGTTAGAGGATGTGCCGACTTAAAAGAGACTCTTAAAGAGATTGAGGCACGTAGCGGAGGTCAAGTGAGGTATGTCGGTGAGTGGCATTCGCATCCTGACGGTGTTCCTGTGCGTCCAAGTCAAGCAGACGAGAAATTACTCTCGACAATTGCTGGTGAAGTTCGTGTAGACGGCTTGCCTGGTCTGATAATTATTGTTGGCGAAAACGGTTGCGTTGGTGTGCACTTGCGCTTGCTGCCTTAACGAATGAAGCTCGCACTAGCACTTTCAGGGGGTGGCATCCGTGCTGCAGCATTTCATTGTGGGGTGCTACAACGACTAGCTTTAAACGATTTGTTAGAGAAAACGACGTTTGTTTCCTCAGTTTCAGGTGGTAGTCTTGTCGTCGGTTTAATCCTATGCAAAAACGGACTCCAATGGCCAGGGAGTGATGAGTTTCTGAATAGAGTGCTACCTCGCGTTCGAAAGTGTCTAACGACATCTACGCTACAGTGGTCTTATGCTTGGCGGTCGTTTGTATTACCCTGGCGATTAATCAGAGGTCGAGCACACATCTTGGCGAAGCAATTAGAAAGACAGTGGGGAGTACAGGGAACAATCCAAAATATCGAACCTCAACCACGTTGGATTGTGAATGCTACTTGCTTCGAGACAGGAAGAAATTGGAGATTCGATCACAAGCGAATGGGCGACTATATCACACAGTATGTGATACGCCCAAACATACCAATTGCTTCCGCAATCGCAGCATCAGCCGCAATGCCTGGTTTAATTGGTCCGCTAATTATTCGATCAAACGACTACGAATGGTATAGATACGAAGGTAAAGAACTTCGAAGTACTACACCTGTTGCAAAACGGTATGAACTTTGGGATGGTGGTGTGTACGACAATCTTGGTGTAGAACCACTATTCAAACCAGGTGGTGGTTTCCGAGACGGTTTTGACTTTTTACTAGTGAGTGATGCATCTTCACCTCTAGAGTTAGATCCTCGAACGCTTAGACGAATGATCAAACCAATTCACCGAACCATGCGATTAATAAACATTGCAACGGAGCAAATTCGAGGATTGCGGGCTCGCACCGTTGTCTCTGACTTCGCGACAGGTCGTAGTTTGGGCGCTTACTTACGTATTGGGAATACAGTCGAGGACATTTTCAGTGCTAGCGGAGAGGTAGTTCCAGAATTTTCATACTTAAGCCCTACCGAAGTAAAACAAGCGAGTACGTTTGCTACTACTCTCAGGCGGATAAGTCCTTCTGAATTTGATCTGCTAATGCAACACGGGTTCGAGGTCGCAAATGCTACTCTTGCTACAAGACAAAAAGACTTGTTCAAATTTTTGAAGAATTCATCTCGTCAACGATAGATTGAGTTTTATTGAGGCTACGTCTAGCTAATCATCGTACTACGCTAGTTCGATCTCTGCACTCATTTTCTTATGAATTTTTAGAGGTGGCATCGACTTTTGAATCTCAAGAGTTTTAATACCGACAGTGATGGCTTTCTTTAGGAGTTTTAGGGGATAGGCAGGATCATTCATGGTTTCGATTGCAAAGTCATTGGCATCGTTAACGATACCACTTGCCTTATGCGTGGACACTCTCTGACGATCCATTATCCAACCGACGCAACTCTTACCACTAACTTTGAAATCATAAGCTACATCGGGGATTCCAGAGATCGTCAGCCATTCGTTATATCGAATGGTCGAAGTATCGTTTCTTTGTGGAAATCTCATTTTTTTAATACGGTACCTATCTATATCGTCGATGCTGTTTAGAAAGTCGTTGTCGATCCAATTTTCGACAACCGGATATTCTTCGGCTTGCTCGTATTCAACATGTAAATCCGCGAGAAGACGACCGCATTCTGCAAATTCTAGGAATTCCTCCACCGTTGCGACGGCTGGGATTCGCGGCAGATCTTTTTGTAAGTTCGAATTGAAACGTTCAATAAACTCAATACTGTGAAGGATTCCATATACGTAATAGAAACACTGTTCATAGCCTATATTTATCGTGGGATAGAACGATCGGAGGAGTGCGAGACCGCCACCGGTATTTTCTGTTCTTGCTTTGGGATTGTTTTTGAATATTTGAT
Organism: Gammaproteobacteria bacterium; assembly: GCA_009840305.1. Lineage (GTDB taxonomy): Bacteria > Pseudomonadota > Gammaproteobacteria > Pseudomonadales > Azotimanducaceae > Bin55. The sequence continues at coordinate 382,739 of VXNY01000029.1, forward strand.
GAGACTCATCGCCAACAGCATTAAATGTTGAAAGTGGGTAACAATTCGTTCCTTCACTCAGCAAGTGAAGATCGGCCGGACGGTTTACCTGCCAAAAACTTGGTGAGTGGGCTCGAGTCGAACAGATCATTCGATTATCTCTGTCCTGTACGTCGAAGAACTGCGGCATCTTACCGATTCTCGTGATTAGGTTAGGGTCAAAATAACACCAGACTTTGGTAAATGGTCGATATTCAACAACACGAAGCAGGTTGGGATTGACGCGTAGTTCTTTCCCAAGTACTAACCGCTGTAGAAGTTCAGAGTTCCACGCAATCTTGGTTCGATCCTGTTGCACGAACTCCTTAACTGACGGTGTATTTTGGAATCCCTTGTACCTAGCCAGTTCACTATTAAAAAAGTCGGATGATATCTCAATGTTCTTCCTTAATTGGGTTTTGCTAAAGTTGTAAATCCATGCGTCCCGATTCGTAGAAAGACCTAAACTACCGTTTCGGAACACCGAGGGAGAGTCGCCCGATTTAGTAGGAATCAAAGGGATGAATTTGAAAAATGTTTGGTTCCTGTGGTCAATCCAATCATGAACATGATTCGGCTTAATCTGCTTTAAAGGGGTGTTCACAACACTTCTGAATTCTTTCAATTTATCGAGTTTTTGATTCCGTTTCAGATAGTCCCCGATGTCGTGATAATGGATCTTTGTAGTTTCGAGACCGGTGTCGTTTTTCACAAGAAACGTAATCGTTATCGCGGATCGACTGGCCGCACCGAATACGTTCTGAGACTCTTTTCGACCTCTTTCTCCCTGTGTTTTTGTGTTTCCTCTAAGATTTACTGTGTAAATGTGGGAAAATTCTTTTTCAAAGCAAGCACGAATACCAGATGCAGCGTTTCCATCCAACCATCCCGCACCTGTCACAAATCCAACGATACCTCGTTCACCAAGGCGATCTGATGCCCAACGAAAAGCTCGAACGTAGCTGTCGTACAGACTATTTGTCAGAGTGGCATTGGATGCTTCTACGTATGTGCTAGCAATTCTCGCGTCGAGAGTAGGATAGCGAACGTTTTGAGCATTGTCTCCCGCCGACTTCTGACCCCTCGAGTATGGGGGATTTCCTAGAACAACCGTTAAGGGCAAGTTTTGTTGAAACTCGATTCTCTCGTAGTTGAAAGGAAAAATGCCTTTAAGTTGATTCTCTTGTTCAGCACTTTGAAAGGTGTCTTGGAACACAATCCTCTCGTACGGTTCGTAAGTTCCATTCTCTGCACCACGAATGTCATGGTAGACCGCTTCAATATTGATACCTGCTACGTAATAAGCAAGCAGCACAATCTCATTCGCGTGAATTTCCTTCTCATATTTCCGTCGTAGATCTTCAGGTCGGATAATGCCCGACTGAAGCAAACGGGTAATGAATGTACCGGTACCTACAAAGGGATCAATGATGTGCACATCCTTGTTGCTCATACTTGTTTGAAAGTGCTTGTTTAAAAGGTTTTCGATCGAATGAATCATATAGTCGACGATTTCGACTGGTGTAAATGCAATTCCTAACATATCTGTAGTACGCCGGAAAGCCTTACGGAAGAACTTGTCGTAAAGTTCTTTCACTAGCTGTTGCTTCGCGCCAGCAGTTTTCGTTCCTTTGATTCGCCATTTCACTTCATCATAGAAATTCTGAAGGGACTCGGTTTCTTTATCGAGACTTCGTTTGTCCAAGTCATTGAGCACTTTTTCCATCGCGATGGAGACAGAATTCTGTTTGATAAACTCGTGTCCTTCAAAGAGTGCGTTGAACACGGGTCGTGTGATAATGTGTTGAGCTAACAATTCGATCGCTTGTTCTTGAGTAACCGAAGGATTTAGGTCATCTTGTAGCTCTGCGAGAAAGTCATGGAAAACAGCTTGACTGTGTTCATCAGTTTCTAATGCTGTACGAATCCTCGTAATTTGAGTTTGAGCAATTTTTCCAACATCATGTGCCCAATCTGCCCAATACGACATACGCCCGACTTTGCGAACGATTTGTGCAAAAACCGCGGATGAAAACTCCTGAACCATGGCATCCTGTAAGTCAAAAGGAAGCTCATCTTGGTCATCGCCATTCTTTTTTCCATTTCCAGTTCCGGTTTCACCTCCACTTCCGGTCTGCTGGCGTAGCATACCGCTTGCCGTCTCTGGCAAACCAATAAAGATTCGTCCAGAATCTTCCCCCTCTAGTTGAAGCCTATTGATCTCGGCTTCTAATCTCTCATCGTGAGAACGTAACGCATTCAATATTTGCCAGACAGTATCGTAGGTTTTGTTATCCTTTAGAGACTCTACTGGATTCTTACCAGCAGGAATGGCAACTGGTAGTACGACATACCCGTATTTCTTACCAGGTGCGCGTCGCATTACTCGACCTACGGCTTGTACGACATCAATTTGACTCTTGCGGGGATGGAAAAATACGATCGCGTCTAGAGAAGGAACATCAACTCCTTCTCCTAAACATCGAACGTTGCTTAATATTCGAAGCTCATTTTTATTTGGTTCGTCACCGAGCCACGATAATCGATTGTTTCTCTCATGCGCACCAGCGGTACCATCTATGTGCTTTGTTGAACAGTCGAAATTCAGTTTGCCATTCTCTGAATCCGGGTTGTCGTGCGCGAGTTCTTGCACAATGCGGTTAAATTCTCTGCTGATAATTTCAGAATTCTTGATAGTGTTGCAGAAAGCGAGCGCTCGTCTAGATGGTTCGGCATCTCCTACAAACTCTTCCGCACGATCTGGACCCGGATCTTTCATCAAGGCTTTGTAGCAGCCAACGATTTTTGTCGCGTCGTCGAGTTTAATATCGCTATCATCGGACTCCAAGATGTTTTGGAGAGCATTGCTAATCGTTTGTTCGTCGAGAGCTAATACAATCACTCGATAGTCTGATAACAATTCGTTTTCGACCGCCCAAGCAAAACTCTTGTAAAACAGAACATTCCCAAACTGTTCAGGGTTGTCCATTGAGCAAAGGGTGATCGCACCCTCTGCAGCTTTTGATTTAGAGGACGTGGTATATATTCTTGGAGTAGCGGTCATATACAGTCGTTTTCGACTTCGAACATATTCAGCATCGTGGACTCGAACGAACATCGACGCTTCTTCTTCCTTTCCTTTGTCGAATTGACCTGTCGTACGATGCGCTTCGTCGCACACTATGAGATCGAAGTTAGGTAACCCATGCTCATGTTGTGCAGCATGGACTACTTCAATTGAGTGGTAAGTACCGAACACAACCGTTATTGCGGAGGGCGCATCAGAACTAGCTTTGTTCGCGAGATTCGCAGCATCAGTAGTAGGCGGAATCTTGAGTTCAGAAGGGGTTAACTGGATCACATCATCTGAACTACGTCCGCGTCGTCCTACCTCTGAATCAGAGCACACCGAATAACTTCTAAGCTGTACTGTAGCATCAGCATGCCACTCTCGAATCATCTGGGACATTAGAGCTAATGATGGCACCAGTACCAAGACTCTCTTACCAACACCGAACAGTTTTTCAGCAACCAACAGGCCTGTGTAAGTCTTACCGGTACCACATGCCATGATGATCTGTCCGCGATCAGCCGAGTCAAATCCCTCACGGACTTTTTCGACCGCTTCGAGTTGATGTGGTCGAGGTTCCTTCGGTTTACGGCGACACTTCTCTCCGCGATCGATAAAAGAGTCCCAATCCACCGTGCTCTCAACAAGATCTTTTACTCGAATGTGAGTGATTTGTCTTCTATCGACAACTTCTTGGAAGTGAGGGCTTGGGTCTACTTCGGTAGTATCAATGAAGATTAACGTCTTAAATCCTTGACTGTCTGCGGTAGTGTAAAACGAATCAATGTCTTTTTTCTGCAACTTGTAGCTCTTCTGTCTACACTTCGCTTGAATGGCTGCAAAGCCGTTTCCTTGACCATCTTTCACCCTGGCAACTAAGTCGATACCAACGTCCTTTATCGACTCTTCTTCTCTGTGCTTTCTGACCCAGTCTTTCCACGACGTCGCTTGCGTGTACACCTGCTGCATTTGCGAATCGTGATTGAAATACACTTGCACGATCTCTTCAAAGCGGTCTCCCACATCTTTTTCCGAGCGCTTTGCGTCTCGAATTTCATCCAATAATTCAAAAAAACTTGTGGTCATTGAAAGTCCTATGTTGACTCTTTAGTGTGCTGCTAGGGAGGCACCAATCAGGTTCGGGAATAAGTGCTAGTTGGTCGGAAATTATAGATCGTATATATCGTTGAGAGATGCACTGCGCGAAAGCAAGTGTGCAGACTATGAAACGAATAGAAACGCTGGATTTAGCGTTCCAAGTGTACTGCATTTTCGACGGTGGGAGACTGAGCTAAATCCCTAGAAAACTCAGTTGCACGTATGCCGATTTCCACGACCGAGCGCACAACTGGGATTCGCTCACATTGGGCGGAAAACCTCTACTATTGTGTATCGAACTTTTGTGAGTCCCTAGGACTTTGCACCTGGGTTGGACGTTGTCCGTGAAGGGGAGTTAGTCTCTTAGGCTGAATCGTCCGAACTATGATTGTTGAATTTCGCATAGCGTGTGCCAAATTTCCGCAAAGAGGCGCAGTGTCAACCCTAGCGAGGTGAGCCGAAGAGGTCTCGCAGTAGTAACCGCTTTTGTCAGCACTCGATTGAATTCGATTCATCCGTACCTTCTCCAGCCGTCAAAAAGTCTATCATCCTTGACGCCCTCCTGCGGAGGATCACCTGGGATTGTTACAAGCGTCAACTTACCCTCTGAAACAAATGAATAACCTTTATCATCCGTACTTTCGATGAATCCCCGAGGAATTGCATAGGGAACTGATTCCATGGGATTCATCCCATGGAGAATTGAATGTGGTGAGTACGGTTCGGATTCTTTGAGTTCATTCATGAAACTAAGATGCAACTGCCTAAGTACAGCATATACCTCGTCTGAAGGTTTGTCAACCTCGAGACCTAACTCTAACGCTTCTCTTCGGTTAATCGTGTAGTCATGACTACCGGAGTCTGCACATAAGAATTTGATGATCGATTCAACGGTCGATTCATTGTCGATTTGTTGAGAAAGCAGCTTTCTAGCCAAAAATCTGATTTGTGACTGCGTTCGAAAAATCGAACCAAGAACTAGTGGATGTATGTGAGTAGTAAGATTGACAAGAATCGACCCAAGATGCTCACTATCAGTTATTTGCAATTCTTCTCGAGCAGCGTCAAGATACCCGCGCACGCTCTCCACGCTCACCGGCACGGGAGTTTGTTGACCATTAACTACTGCCTGGGGGTTCAAAGGATCGCTGACGCTAGGGTCGATAGGACCCATTGCTGCTTGCTTGGTCATTATCACCTTGTCCGCACCAATTGAAATTAACGTTCCTGCGCTCAATGCCTTTGAAGGAATCAGCACATAGAGTTCCTCGCAAAACATCCGGATCAAGTTAATCAAGCGCCACGCCGCCAGTGTACTACCACCGAGCGTGTGCAATATCAATGCTAGTCGATTCGTGGGACCAATTGCGTCAAGGAGATCAACAAAAGGATCGATACAGTCTTGGGCGATTTGTGTCTCCATTCCGCGACGTTCACTTGTGACGAAGCTTAGAACCTTGCAAGCCAGATGAGATTCTAATTCCGCATAAAGCTCTTTTCTTTCGATCCTCGGTTCTGAGCTACTAACTGTATTGTTGTCACTGGGTGTCATGGAACTCTCCACATGGACGAGCTGCGTATTGTAGTAATTGGGATTGAAGCAAACATACCACTTAGAGACTGCCCAATAGTCTATCGTACCGAAACATCTGCGTGAAATCGCATGTAAATTCGTGCAAACGATCCAGAGTGTTCTGACGGTTCACGAATTTGGCGATCTTTGCAATCGACAAAACAATTACCGACAACATCTGAGTTCTCGGAATATTGACCCTCCCGGTTCTTTGAAGTTGAACTTTTTCTCCTTGATGTTGAGTTTATGTGTTGATGAATGTTATCAGGTCTTAGTCGCTTCGGTCGCAAGCCGGTCTTCGATATGTCTTCAGAATACCAGATGTTCTTTGACTTGATCGAACTCTAGTCGAAAAGACAACGATCGCTTATCCAGTGATCGGTAAGTTTTCGCCAATAAACACGGTCCAGACAGCTCTAAGGTAAAAGGGTTCCGTCGATTAGTCTTGATCCAGAGCAAGGATATTCAAGAGCCAATAGTAAACGGCAAAATCTGTATTGGACCGAAACCCTTTCTCTGAAGACAAACTCAGCAAACTCGCTCTGAAGTTGCCTTACTATACAAAACCGAACTTGGTTTCGTAATTCCGCATGTAGCTCACTGCAACCTTAACTTGTGTGACAATCATTAGAGCAATAGTAGCAGCCATTTAATTGCCAGAATGGATGACTTGTCTTCGCTTCAGCTACAGCACCACTGCAATGATTAAATATTCCCAAGTATTCCCTGTTCTCCGATTTTGGAAGGAAACTACATGTTGAGGTATGTACTTCGTGATCACCGTTAGACTGGGCGTTTTTGTTGACGTAATATCTTGCCAATTGCTTGCTCCCTATTAATGAACGTGTGAAGTCTTTTGAAGGGAACAATTGTACACTTTTAACAAGTCGTGTCAACCGAAAGTATCAAATTACATATACACATTTATAATCGTCAGTTAAAAAAAGCGTGTCACTTACTAGAAGTGAAAGAAATTTGTAAATCTGTGAATCAGATCTAAGACTCGCACAAATATTTGTGCGTAAAGTTTGTGGACTTCACGCTCGCGACACCAGTGGAGAAAAACGTGATTATTGCGTGAAAACAGAAGTTTAAAAGCAAAGCGTTTCGTACGATTCGCCTTGATACATTTCTCTCTGAAGGAAACTAGAGGAGTAGCGATTGACCCCAAAGGATAAGACCTTTAACGCAATAGACGTAGAGACCGCCAATACTGATCGAGCTTCCATTTGCTAAATCGGAATCGTCCGTGTTGTTGATGGCGAAATTCAGGATACTTGGAAGACTTACGTAAACCCAGAAGACTGGTTCGATCCATGGGTAGTTGACATTCACGGTATTAATGAAGACATGGTTGCTTCCAGTCCAACCATGCCAGAGGTTAGAGATGAACTTCGAAAGAGATTGCGTGGGACCACTGTAGTAAGTCACACATCGTTTGATCGCGTCGCCTTTGAACGAGCAATGTTGGGGTATCACTTAGAGCAGCTTAAGATCACCTGGATGGACAGTGCCAGGGTCGCACGTCGTTGGTGGGCACAGTATGCTAAAAGAGGGTATGGATTGAAGAACATCGCTAGCGACTTAGGCATTGAATTCAATCACCACGATGCTTTAGAAGACGCACGCGCGACCGCCGTGATCATGCTGAGAGTCCTCGAGGAATCGGAGCTGGGAATACAGGAATGGTTAGAGAAATCCGCGTCCCCTATAAGTGGACCTCGACAAACAATCGCGTACAAGAATCTGTCCGGAAAAGTAGATGGTGATCTGTATGGAGAAACTCTGGTATTTACGGGTGCGCTCGCGATGGCACGACATGAAGCAACTCAAAAGGCAAATGATGCAGGATGTAACGTTGTTGGTAGTGTTAGTACGAAGGTTTCTATATTAGTTGTAGGAACTCAGAACAAGCACAAATTGAAAGGAATGACAAAGAATAGCAAACACAGAAAGGCTGAAGAGTTGATCGCTAGTGGGCACGAGGTGCAAATCATCTCTGAGAATGACTTTCTAGATTTAATCGGTATGCAAGACAGTAGAGTCTAATAAGAACCCACGAAAAAATGAGGGTTTGGTTCATCTAACTCAGAACTATCATCTGTCTTGACGTGGAACGTACGGCATACCTCGAATACTCAAAAACTGTTCCCAAAGGATAATCGGTTAAGTCGTCAACCTCTGGCGCGCTGAAGGCGTAGTTGAAGAACAGTGGCGGCGTGCTTTGAAAATACGTAAGGGTATCAAATTTTCTGTAATAACAACCCCGTATGTCCACGGTGTCTTTGCGTAAATCTTTATGAACTATTGAGTAGCATTTTTGCTATAATTCGCTCCCGTTGAAAGCGGTGCTAACATAGTGAAGGTAGAAAAACACAAGAAGGACGTATCCAGAGTGATGTACTTACAACGAGAATTTGGTTCAAGCACTCGAGTTAATCTAAGCACAAAACATGGAGTTGTGTCATCGGCCTTCATTCGTCCTTGGTTCGGCATGCTTTTGACTAAATTCAAAAACTACGAGGAGAGAGATTCCCTTCGATCACAAATAGCTATCACCCTATTTTGTGACTGAAGAGACCAAGGCATACAGGTTTGCTACATAAACCTGTTTAATTGAGATTTTTTTCTCGGATACCAATCGGTTTAATCAAACTAAGGAGACACATGTCAAGTCGTAATCTTTTTATCAGTTATTCTCACGCAGACGAAGAGCTGAAGAATGAGTTCACTGCTCATCTAGCACCATTAGAGAGTAATGGACAAATCAGTTCATGGCACGATCGCGAGATCATTGCAGGTGACCAGATTTTTCGTGACATTGAAAGTGCTCTGCTAGATGCCGACATGGTAGTGTTTCTAATAAGTTCAGATTTTTTGAAGTCAATTAGTTGTTACAAGAAAGAATTGAAGAAGACACTCGAACGGTTCGAAAACGAGGAACATGTTGATATCATACCAGTGATATTAAGAAATTGTCATTGGCAATCGACCGACATCAAAGAATTTATGGTTGTACCCAAAGATGGTACACCGATTGTCAACCACGAGAACAGAGATGACGCTTGGGTAGAGGTAATCCATCAAATAGCAAAACGACTGAATATAACGAAAGATACAAAGGTCAACAATGTAGAGAGCACAGATGAAATTCCGAAAAAGAAACTAACTCTCAAATCAGAATTTCGTAAGTGGTTAGAAGGAATGGAAATTGCATTCCAACATAGCCAAAAAGAGAGATTGTCGCTTGCTGACATTTACATTTATCCAGACCTAAAAGGCGCGCGATATCGGAACTACGAAAAAAGCGATATCGTCGACTCTCAACGTCTGCTATCCACGGAATTCCTAAAAGATGGAGTCATCATTGAAGGCGAAGAGCAGACAGGCAAAACATCATTAATTAAGATGATTTACTCTGAACATTTAAAAAACGGGTTAACACCTGTATTCGCCGAAGCTAATAGGATCAAAACAACTAATCTCCGCAAATTAATTTCCAAGTTGCTAAAAAGTCAATACAAAGATCTATCGTACGAAAAATTCATTGAATCTTCGCGATCACGCATATTAATCATTGACGATTATCAAGAATTGGGCTTGAACAAAAAGTACGAAAATAAGTTTTTAAGCAATGTGAGAGAAGTCTTTGATTATTACATATTTGTAGCTGACAACACTTTATCGCATGACGAACAACGTATGGCGGAGCTCGCTGCCTGTCAGCGATGGGAAATTCTCGAATTTGGAAATACGAAAAGAGGGGAATTGATAGAACGATGGAACATATTAGGCCAGGAAGAAACGATAGAAGATTCGTTGCTATTCAAACGCATAGACGAGATGACAAGAAATATGGATTCGATTATTGGTAAAAATATTCTGCCTCCAAAACCAATATTTCTTCTGACAATTATCCAGAGTCTTGAAACCTTTATTCCATCTGACTTCAAATTGACGTCGCACGGACATTGTTATCAGATGTTAATCTTACAAGCTCTTCATCGTGTCGGTATTGATAAAAGGAATTTTGATACATTTGTAAACTATCTTACGGAATTAGCATATTTTTGTTTTACTCACGGGGGACACTCTATTACACTGTCTGATTTCGGTATATTTAAACGTGAGTATTCCGAACAGTATCTTCTTGAATCGCATAAGAAGATTGTGGATACTCTCAAAGAATCAGAAATTTTATTGAAAGATGAGGACGGAGTCCGATTTGCCTACCGCTACATGTACTACTTTTACGCGGGAAAATATATCTCAGATCATCTAAGTGAGTGTATGGATGATGTTCACACGATATGTCAAAAAATACATTTGGATAGAAATGCTAATATTTTAATATTTGTGATGCATCACAGTCGCAATCAGAGTGTTATTGATGAGATCATCAGACGTTCTAAAGAAATATTTTCGGATGTTAGTGAATCTTCGCTTAACAGAGCTGAAACAGACCACATGCTTGAACTCATAGAAGCGCTTCCAGAGTTAGTGATGGAACAACAACGCGATGTAGCGTCAAGAAGAAAACGAAAACTGGCTGTAAAAGATAAATTTGATGATAGATCATTAGAAGAGAGCGAGCAACAAGCAGAGGACGAAGAAGAATTAACAACTCATGACAAAAGATTAATCGATATTCGTAAATCCTCTAAGACAATTGACGTCGTTGGACAAATTCTCAGGAATAGATCAGGTTCCTTACGTAAGAATCAGCTGATTGAGCTGACAAATACTGGTTTTGGATCGGGGCTTCGTTTTTTGGGTTTTTGGCTAGATACTTCCAAACGAGACAAAGAACAGTTAGTATCTATTATCACGGAAATTTTGAAAAATTATTACGAGATTGACGGCGATTTAGATGATAGCAAAACTCACAAAAAAATTGAAAAATTAGCTACGAAGATATACTTAAGGTTGTCGTATGATGTTTGTAGAGCCGTAATTACGAGAATTTCAAATTCACTAGGTGATACAAAGTTAGTAGAAATATACAGAGAACTGGAAAGTCATTCGAAAGATTCCCTTTCTATACCAATCATAAACATTACGATCCACATGGAGTTTAAGAAACAGATTCCCAGGAATGAGATTATCTCTTTATTACCAAAACTCGAGTCAAATCCAATTGTGAAAATGTTATTGAAAGAGTTAGTAGTTCGTCATATTTATTTTAATGCAGTAGAACTAAACGATATGCAATGGATATCTGATAAACTGGACATTCCTATTAAAACTCAAAGACTGATTTCGATGAATAGAGATGGTCGTTAAGCACTACTGTCAATACTGTGTAACTTTGAATGAAAAGCTGGCAATTCTATATTCATTTCTATTTAATCGGGATTGGTTCTGACCCATCGCTAAATCGAGAGACTAGAACGTCCTTCAAGTTGTCGGTGCTCAACTCTCTCTGAAGGATGCAACCATTCGAGTCTACTAGGAAAGCCTTAGGAATACCTTGTACGCCATACGCGACTGGAGTTTCTTGCTTAAAGCCTCCGATATCGGCTACATTTATCCAAGCGAGTTTGTGTTCGGCAGATGCTTCTTCCCATTCCTCGAACGTGTCATCGATGGAGATCATCAAGATTTCGAATCCATTTTTGTTGAAATCTGGGTCAATCTCCCTTAAAGCTGGAAAAGTAGCAATACAGGGGCCACACCAAGTAGCCCAAAAGTCTATGTAGACTACTTCAATACGTTTCAAGACATCGTCTCGAGCAAACTCAGCACCGTTTAAGTCCGGCAACGTGAACTTAGGAGCTTTTTGTCCGGGCTGGAGGAGTTGGTCATTCTGCTTTACAGCTAGCCGTCGAGCAAGTTCGTTCCGAGGACGTATCACTCGTCGTTCGATCAAGTCTTCATCTTCGAGAGTTGTTGCAATCTTGTCATATAGAGGCAACGCTAAGTGAGTGTCGTCCCGATTGATACCGGCAAAGGCACCTAATTCCAACGCTAACAACGTGTTCAACGGATCCGTGGAATTTGTAGCCAACTCCTCGATCGTGTCGGAGCGCATCTTTTCTAACACTTGGCGTTTGACGACCCAATCCTGGTATTGAAACCCACCAGAACCACTCATGAATGGGCTCAAGCCAGGGATTACGTCCTCTAACGGTACATGCTCGTATCCTTTGGCTGTGCGGGGACTCGGAGCTCAAATTAAAAAAACAAATGAAGCCTCTGTCAACGTGGTTCGGAAAAAGGTCTCACTGGGTCCTGTAATGGATGTTCTCATACAGTTGACAATACCCAGTGTTGTTGTGTTCTCCGACCTAACTTGGGAACTTACTCCGTATATTGAAGAACCGGTCGGTGTACTGAGGCGATCACACGATTGCTAATTTGAACCTTCTTGGATCACGTTGCTGGAGTAGTAGCCTTCTTCATCGTCGATAACGAATCGACCTACCAATCGATACTCGCGACTGTCGTCTGGTTCATGAGGGCACAGTTCCCCAGCGGTGATTGTTGAAGCGACGTCGGACCAATCCGCATCGGAATCATCTCTCACCTGCCACTTAGACTCTTTCACTGAGTATTTCACGCCGTTCACGACTAAGTTCAGAATTTGCGTACACTCGGATATAGAGAGCGTGTTCAGTGTGATTTCGCCGGAGTCCACCGTCAAGCTCGACAGGCGTTCATAAACGACTTCACCATAGAAATTACTGGCAAATTCAATGGTTTCCCCATCGCGTGTGAACGTTGCAACCATGCGATATTCTTTGGAGTCTGAAGACGAATACGAGCAAAGTTGTCCCGTCTCTTCCGTACCTTCAATGTCGGACCATACCGAGTCGACTGTTCGACTCTGCCATTTTGAGTCGATGACGGAGTAACTCACATTGTCGACGACCCATTCGGAAGCAGCGATACAACCGTTTTCAGCGATATCATCATCGAATTGAATTTGATTCTTGGACGCTTGTAGTAGGTCCAATCGAAGAACCTGATCGGCCTCAACTTCAGTTAAGTCTGTTACTTCATTTCCAAAACGTTCGAAAATGAGAATACCGTGTTCTCGAGTGGCGACGTAGACGTGCCGACCGTCTGGACTTGCTTCGATAGGACTCGTTTCTGATAGATCTGGAAGACGGTATGAAGGTAAACTCCGCCCAAATCGATCTTTAACCCCTTGTTGAGGAGGTGCATTGAGAACGAAGTCACTCAACGTCAGTGCCTCTTCTTCAGGAGAGTATTCGACTACGTAAGCGCCGCGCGAACACAGCACATCTAGGGCATAGGAGTCAGTTCTTGGAAATACTGCGGCGCAGTCGAAGAGTCTAAGAAAAAATCGAACTGATGAAATTTGTTCAACGGCACCAGTTAAATAATCGATGCTATAGACTGCCACGTCTGCGTGAGACCAAGCACGTTGATAGACGGTGAAAAAGTACCCATCATCACTTGAAAACGTACCAGCAATCTTTGACCCCGGAATGTCTGTCAATGGTTTTGAGATTGCCTGAAATAAACCGCTCCCAACTTCACGTCCAAGTAGCTGCTCTTCGTCAAACACCCAACGCCACCAATAATTTCCGTTGCTTGACGGATACACAGAATAAGTGTTAGTCACTGAGTTGTTACCAACAAATTTGAACGTACTATCCGAATTAAAGGAATAGACAGTTTGAGAAAGATCAGTCGCACGATAGACATAGTCTCCGCTGTTACCCATGAACAGTATTGGACTGCCAAAGGTCGTGAAGGTAAACGAGTCTCCAACACCATGCTCCGATCTGTCAAGCACAAATTCTGACTCGTCTTCGGAGCTGGATTTAAGGGTCCACCACTTATCTTGGTTGTGTGCATACAAGTAGTCGCGATAAGGATCCCAGACCAGGAAGCTACGTGCGTCGAGATCATCGATTTCCTGCCGTAGAGACAGATTTCCTGTAGTAGTTTCGCGCTCGAACACACTGATGCCCGCGTCGGTGGAAGCAAACAGGACCGTACCGTCCGCATTGAATGCCACATCCGTTAAACCTGACAATGAAGAAATTATTTGCCCGGATACATCCCGGTCTCCCTGCGCTACTCGACCTCGATACGCGAGCCAATTCGGCGCGTCGGTAGTTGACCAATGTAACTCAAACTCTGAACTTGGGTGTGGTTGCGTGCTTCCCACTCGCACGAGTACACTTGAACCTTGCTCAATATACACGATTACCTCGACACCTTCGCCAGGTAACCCAGCAGTTCTTGAAGCCATGATTAGTTCAGGATTCAGATTAGTTTCGGTGGGATGAAAGGCTGACAAGATAGAGTTCGAACTCCCATCCTCAATCCAGAATCTATACCATCCTGTTTCATCGGCTTCATACGAATACCACAGGGACGAATAACCCAAGTTACTACGAATTGAAGAACCCGTCGTCGCATATTCGTTGACACCGACCACACTTCCGGCGGTGCCATTTAATGAAATAGCACCAGTGAGCCAATTGTTTTCTGGGGTCTTTCCCCAATGTAGCGACGTACTATTGCTTGGGAAGAAAATATAGGCTCGATTGTCGTCCTTAGCTCGTCCCAAAGAAATAGCATATTCTTCATCCTCGTTAGCATCAAAAACCAATGCCGTCCGGCCCAAGACGATATTGTTCACACCCGCATCTTTCTCGCTTAACTCTCCAACCACGTTGCCCTCAAACGCTTTGACTTGGAACTGGGAACGGTTCCAGTACCAGGTATAACGCCCGTTTGCGGGAGCCGTCCATTTCACCCATCCCGTTTGAATTCCTGTGGCTTCGGGTTCGTCGGGTTCCACACCTAACAAGCTTTCGTGAACCAAAGTTATTCGCCCACTCTCGTCGTTGGTTAATTGCGTCCCACTGTCAAACCAGTCCCATCTACGGCGAGTTTTATCTTGCTGCTCCCAAGTCAGGTCGTCGAACTTCCACCCTCCAGAAAACACATCTGGAGAGGCAACCATGATGTAATAAGTCTCATCTTGGGCGACAGCAACGGAGACCGGATCGCCCGGCTCGGAGACGCCCGAGACTAGTCTTAGATCATCAACCGCGTCGCCCGAGAAGACCAAGACATGTACAACCTGAGAATCTTCAATATGGAACTCCCAATCACCGTCTTCCGGTGCGGTCCAACGATACCAGATAGTCGACGCCAGTGTGCCGTATATTTCCCCTGGTTCGATTGAGGCTCCTAAGTTGTGCCCCGCGACGGTACCAGATACTCCAGTCAACGTTGTCGCATCCGCAAAGTTGTCGTTGGGTGGCCGTTCACCAAAGAGCCAATTCAAGGTTAGTGGCATGGATGCGTGCGAGCCGCCGACGCGAATTCGATACTCCTTCCCTTGCTCTGCAAAAAATTGCACGGACCAGTCCGCAGAACCAATGTATTGCGCGCTCGCGATACCACAACAGTGTCCCGTCGCGAGAAATACGTCTACAACAGGTTTAAACTGAGACAAATACCAACTAGGTAACTTGACTCGGGGACTAACTACAAAAGAAGCTAACCCCGATTGTTCGGCGGTGTATTGAAACCAAAGGGACTGAGTGGGTCGACGTAGCGTCGAATTCAGAATAGGTTCACCCGATTCTGACGTTGCCAAGAGTGTGTCTGTTTCCAGAACACCCCCCTCGCTGTCCAGCACTGTGGGAGAGTCATACTCGTCGTTACGCGGTGATTGTGTCTCATCACTCGGTTCTTCATCCGAATCCAATTTACGAAAGAAAACTGAAGTGCTAGCACTCTTGCCGTTCCAAGTGGTGGCAGTGAGGTATATGGTCAACGGTCCTTCGGATTCGGACGCAAGATTTAGGAATACTTGCTGTTCTTCACCATGACCGATTTCACCTAAGTAAATATCCAGAACTTGGGAATGATCGACGTTGATGCCGTCCTCTCTTTGTACTGATCCTTTAAAGTGGCGGAACATGTTGTTGGTATGGTCTGCTATAAAACCGAATGCTTCACAGGGCTCACCATCGGCAGTTCGACAATCTATATGTAAGACCGAGCCGGGCGCAACATAACCATCTGTCGATATCGTTACTCCGACTTGATGGTTGTGATCTTCTCCACTCGCTACTTCGTACACCGTTTGGTCCGTATCCAGTGTAAGCTGAGGCGCGTCAGAACCTCGAATCATCGTCCAAGCGACTGCTGCACGCGGTGCTTCAGTGAAAATACGTTCCCCCGACACTTGAATTCGGTAGGTACCCGGTTCTGGATCTTGAATAATCACCCATTCGACGTTGTCAATCTTCGACTGTGACGAATACTCGCCGCAAGGCGATGATCCACAGTTCGCACCATGGTCCAGCCAAAGATCTAGATCATTTAAAACCGTGCTGGCTATGGTGCTTGCTGGTGGTTCGTCCCAAGTCAGTACGACATCAAGTCTTGTTGTTCCGGATGGAACCACAATGTCTTCGTAAGCGTATTCGCCATTTTCCAACGTGATCGTCGCGCCAGAACTAGTCCAGCCTTCCGGAACGTCGCGGTTGACAATGCTCGTACGAGCCGAAACCATCCCCATACCGTACTTCGCTTGCATACTTCCTGGACCGTTGGTATTGTCCTTCGGAAATGCTGCTTCCGATTCGAGCCATGCTTTGGGGCGCACTGCACTGGCCATTAATCTTGCCCGTACCAGTGCCGGTTCCTCGCGGTGATCGGGAGACGCATCCATGAGTAGAGTCGCAACTCCAGCGACACAAGGCGAGGACATGCTCGTTCCACTCGACACGCGATATCCATCGTATGAACCGTTACCGTCGGCAGACATGACATCAACACCGGGTGCGACTACTAACGGTAATAATCGACCGTCAGCCGTGGGACCAAGACTGCTGGATACGGCTAAATCGCCATTGTCATAAACATTGCCGACGGCTAACGAATTCTTCGCTGAACCGTAGTTTGAAAAGCCATAAATCCGGGCGTTCGCGTTTGCTACAACATATAGCTGTCGGTGCGCCCAGACGATAGAATCCAATTTGCGCGGACCTGTTGACCGGCCTTCCCATTCTAGACTGCTCGCTGAAAGACTCATATTTACGATCAATGGCTTTACTGAATCTTCACTCCATCCTTCAGCTGGACACGACGTAGGTTTTGCGAGGAAATCCATCCCTTGAAGTACGAGCGACGTGGAGCCAAAGCCGAAGGAGTTCAATACCTTTGCGAACCGAATATGCTCGACCCCCGGTGCTACTCCCGCATACTTTGGTCGAAAATACCCGTTTCCTGCTATCGTACCCGTCACATGAGTTCCGTGCCCAAATTCGTCAGTCCAGAGATCGTGATCTTCACCCTGAATGAAATTCTGACCGCAAACACTTTTCCTTAGGGACGAAAGGGCAACATGGTTTGCGTTCAAACCAGTGTCCATAACTCCAACAGGAACTGTGATTCCATTAACTCCGGTGTAAGTACCACGCGAACCATCTACCGAACGAAGAGCATCACCGCCTACAGCTGGTACCGAGGTGTCGTGTGAGGCCTTCACGATTGCGATGGGTTCAACTGCCTGAACGAAGTCTAAAGCAACGAGTTCGGACAACTGATTCCGTCGCATGACTGCAGAAAAAGTCCGTATAGACGGGTCAAAATGTCCTACCTCTAATCCCACCTTCTTGAGTTCACGCCGAAACGAGTATTCCATCTTAGAAGTCATCACGACCACAAAAACTGGTACGAGTCCGGAAGAGGAGTTTTCTTCAATCAACTGTTCAAAGTTACTACTCACTTTGTGCGATGGAGGTAGTGCTCCAACTCCAGTTACCCATGAAGTTTGCGCTATCGCTTCTAAGCTTTTGCGATTGTTGGGTAGTCGCAAACGGACCAAATCACCGGTCTGTCCAACCACGCGCGCACCAAATCGTCGCAAGCCTCGCTCTATTTCTTCAGATTGGATTGGTCCTTTCAGTCTTATCCACCCGAAGGTCCAGCTTCGATTCGCGTCCTCAGCTTGTTGAAGCAATGCGTCAATCGAAGAGCTAGCATTCAACCATTCGAGGTCATCCTGCTCGGTGACACTTGGAGTAGCGATTGACTCAGCTTCGTCCATTTTGCCCTTCCGAAAGTTCTTGCTGACAGAAATTACGGAATCGCTGGATGCTTTGAAATTTGAACTGCTAGACGAATGGTTTTTTGGAGGAGCATCTGCTTGGACTCTTGGTTTTTTCGCTCCCACCACAGATTGCTTCTTCGTTCGAGCATTCTCGAAGTTAATGATTTGATCGATGACACTTTGATGTACGTTAGTGTGGTACTCTCTGGCAGTGTTATCCGTATCCCGTACCGAAGTCCACAAAACCCCAATGACTGTGAGCATCAACAATAGAGATAACGAGCAAATTCCAAAGAAGAAGTTTTGCTGTTGTTTATTTTTTCTGATCATGTGGTCTTTTCAGTTTAACTGACAGTACCGTTAAGCAGCAACTTTCGTAGAGCTCTAATTGGTTCCTAGAATCACAGAGCAAAAAAAGATTAAATTCCGAAGGAAAAAATATTTGTTGATCTTTGCGACGCGGTCTGTAGTCTCGTTATCCGTCCTCGAATTTACATTCGTTCGGGTAATTCTAGTACGTTTGGACAATTCGGCACTAAGCGTGAGGAACCCTTATTTGAAACGTGTGTGGAATGAGGATGCGTTGCTTGTTAGCAATCAGCTACCGCTTCAAAGCCTATTAATTTTGAAATCGCGATTCCAATTGAGTGTCTAAGTGCGAACCACACAGCTCATACAGCACACCCAATGTCGGACGATTTCGCAGGTGAGGGTAGGTGGGTACGATTAAGGAAATATGCGAGTACTGGCTTCGACATTCGATAAGCAGGAATATTGAGTAGTTTCCATTTCACGCACCACCGTCAATTCCCTCAACCTTAATCCATTCCACATTCGATCTTGATTAGTCGAAGCTAGATTCAGGCGCAATTCCAAATCGGGAGACTAGAACCTCCTTCAAATTGTCGGTGCTCAACTCTCTCTGAACGATGCAGCCTTTCGAGTCTACTAGAAAAGCCTTAGGAATACCTTGTACGCCATACGCGACCGGAGTTTCTTGCTTAAAGCCTCCGATATCGGCTAAATTTATCCAAGCGAGTTTGTGTTCGTCAGATGCTTCTTCCCATTCTTCGAACGTGTCATCGATGGAGATCATCAAGATTTCGAATCCACTTTTGTTGAAATCTGAGTAAATCTCCCTTAATGCTGGAAACGTAGCAATACAGGGGCCACACCAAGAAGCCCAAAAGTCAATATAAACTAATTCATTGCTTTGCAGGACATCGTCTAGAGCAACACCAGTCCCGTTTAAGTCCGGCAGCGTGAACTTAGGAGCTTTTTGTCCGGGTTGGAGGAGTTCGTCATTCCGCTTTACAGCTAGCCGTCGAGCAAGTTCGTTTCGGGGCCGTATCACACGTCGTTCGACCAAGTCTTCATCTTCGAGAGTTGTTGCAATCTTGTCGTATAAGGGCAACGCTAAGTGAGTGTCGTCCCGATTGATACCGGCAAAGGCACCTAATTCCAACGCTAACAACGTATTCAACGGATCAGTGGCATTTGTAGCCAACTCATCGATCGCGTCGGAGCGCATCGTTTCTAACACTTGGCGTGCGACGACCCAATCCGGGTATTGAAACCCACCAGAAGCACTCATGAATGGGCTCAGGCCTGGGATTACGTCCTCTAACGGTACATGCTCGCATCCTTCGGCTGTGCGGGGCGTCGAGATTTCTGCGACATCGTCCGATTCACCATCGCTTGCCTCGGAATCGTTTGGCTCTACAGATGCTGTGTCCTTCTCTGTTTGCTCTGAGTCCGCTGACTCTTGAGTCTCCTCACCATCATCAGAAGATGTGTCTTGCTCGTCATCTAAATCGTTCTGAACTACCTCTATGTCTGAGGGTGGTGTCTGTGCTGCTCTTTCTTTTGCTTCCCAAGCCGAAACGTACTTCTGCAAATTCTCTAAGTATTCGTCGCTCTGTTGCCAACTCTCAATGAGTTTGACATGTCTAGCATTTTCAGAGCTAGCCATTAATGTGTTAGGAGCACCATCAGATACAACTGTGACCACGGATTTGGGTCCAATAATAGCGGGAGTGTAAGAACGAAACGCCCAACCCGCTTCGACACTGATCGATAAGCTAGAGACCTCGGTAATATCTGACTCAATGACATATTTGTTATCACGTATCAGAACTGACCCGTACGGCACTCTCTGCAGACTTCCGTTTTCGTCGTACTCAGAAGTGTCCACACTGGCGATAGCTAAAGAAAGATCTTTCATCTTCACTCCACTAACGTCTCCGTACACCGTAAACTTGGTTTCTGGGTCTTTAGCTCGCCGCGATGCGCCATATAAGATCAACTGATCTTCAGGATACACATCTTGGTAGTCCACCAACGCGAATTCAACCACTTCACCGTCAGGCACGAGAAGTGCAGAAGTCGAAAGTCTTACTCCGTCACCGATTTGAACCGAAATTTCCACTTCGGTTGGCTCGTTAATCTCCCCTTCAAGAGTAACGAGTCCGTCGGCAAATTTCCCAGAAGTTAATTCGACCAGATCCGTATTGCCATTTGCATCAGAGACTTCATGGGTAACTACAACGGTAGCGGTAGACAAATCCACTTCTTGATTGTCTGCGGATTCTTCCACAGAAGAATCCATTTCTGTTTCCGATTCAACTTCAATGTAATGACCGGTAATAGTAAATGTGCTTGACGGACCGTTGTTGCATGCAACTAGGAACGTTAAGAAAACAGCAAGTATCGTGAATCTTAAAGAATTTCTCATTTCAAATTTGCTCCAATGAGCTCGATAAATCTTGAGCTTAGAGTGAGGAAGGGTACTTTGTAGCTAAACAAACCATTTTGTCGAACTTTGTTTCGGATCAAACATCGGACCGAATCCGCATCGATCCGTGGCGACGGTAACCGATCACGCCAAGCATAGTAACCGCTTCGGGAGACGCGAAGCTGGCGTCACAATGCACTGATCGTATGTACGGCCTGGTGCACGTCTATGAACTCGAAGACCCGCCTCGGGTCTTGGTCGTCTCGGTCGCGAACCAGGCCGTGGCCTTTGCTAAGATGTCTCGCTCTTCTTTCAGTTGTGCATTCTCACTGAGTAAGGCGCGCTCGCGTTCGCGCCATCCTAACGGTCCCTCTTGAGCTTCTGTCAGCCAATTCCGAACCGTTTGATCAGCGAGACCAAATTCCTTCGCAACCGACGTGATCGAACGCCCCGACTTCACCAAGGCGACGATCTGTTCTCGATACTCCAAAGAGTAGTGCTTTCTTGCCATAATATGGACTCCTTAACATTTTCTAATTGTTAGTGTCCATCAAATCGAGGTAACTCCAGGCTATCGGCGAGATCTGACTGAACACAGAGTGTGATCGTCTTCTACTCTTGTCATCCTTTAAGACGGACACAGTATCTTGATCATGCATCGTGAGACTAACACCTAGAGTACAGTGTGAAGTGCACGTTAGGTGTTGAGTGTTGCATTTTGAGTCGTCTTGCTACCGTAGCCTAGACTCCATTTTGAAGCACACTCAGGCGGTGATGTGCGACGTTAGCACTGTCGCTAGATGGAGACTTGGCCCCACCAATTTGCGAATCTTGGACCAGTTATGTAGAGTTTCGATATGATTCAACTTTGAGGAGTTGCTCGATAAGAACTAAAACAATTAAACTCAAGGAGTACAACTAGATGAGCAGAGACAAAATTCTTCATGCGATGCGTGCTGAGGATGTGCGTTCAAGACCAAAGCGTTCCAACTATCCTGAACCATTCAAGACCCGTGTTGGAGAAATGGAGAAGAGACCTCTTGGGAATGCCTTCGGATTACGCAATTTCGGAGTCAACTTATCCCGTCTACCGCCCGGTTCCATGTCGGCTCTCATGCATACACATTCCAAACAAGATGAATTGGTTTACGTCCTGCAGGGAGAACCAACCTTAGTTAAGGAATCTACCGAAATTGAATTGAAGGAAGGAATGTGTTGCGGTTTTCCAGCAAAGGGCGAAGCACATCATCTGGTTAATCGTTCAGAACAGGATGTCCTTTTTCTTGAAATTGGCGATAGAACCAGAGGCGACGAAGTTTGTTATCCGCTCGATGATCTCAAAGCCGGTCTTCGGTCGGATGGCAAATGGGGATTCAGCCATAAGGATGGGACACCGTACGACTAGAGACTCCTTTTAGGATTATGCGCCTGCGGATGTCGTAGATCCCTAGTTTTCGACATCGCTCTTCGCATTTGCGTACCTCTTTCGCTCTTTCCGCTCGCCACCACAAACTCAGGCGCGAGCGTGTTCCAGCGTGACCCCGCGACCGGCAGCCTGACTCAGCAGCAGGAAATCGATCAGCCTAACGCACGTAGTTTTCTGGTCTGGGATTCTTATCGCGACTGCTTGTATGCGCACAATCAGGACAAGTGGTGGACCTTCAAATCAAACTCCGAAGACGAGTCAGAATTTGTGCTTGACTGAACAGAGCAAGGTATTGGAGACTTTTTTTACCTACAGGGTCTGAGCCCGTTTTGGGACAATCTACCATTTAGCAAGTCCATTTTTTGAGTTTTTCTAGCTTTTTCGATAGTTTCGCTTTCATCTATAGAACATCTTCCGTATTACACCGGCTCACAAGGCATTTCAAGAGGCTCTGGTTTGTTGGTATAGCGTACCGGTTTTCAGCATCGCGCAAGCGACGGCCAATAAACGATCGGCGACGGAACGCAACGCTCGACCATGGGTATGACCACGAGCACGTAGTGCTTGGTATCGTTGCCTACAGGTTGGGTCTCTTTGTGCCACGACTCGAGCCCAATGATAAATGCTATCCACGAGCCTTGGATTGGTTGCTCGGCGGCGTTGGAAAAGGAGTTGATTCAACAGCAAAGTCGGCGACGCTTCGCGACGCGGTCGGAAGCGGCATTGAAAATCTTTGAGTACATTGAAGGCTTCTATAATCGAACACGATTACATTCGGCCTTAGATTTTCGATCGCCGGTGGAATTTGAACAAGCGCATGCCGAGAGGAAAGCAGCTTAGTATGATTAAGGGTTCCAGAAATCGCCGGTCCGGATGCAGTGGTGAGAGCTCTGCCCCCGACATCTCCCGGCTTCTTGAAACGGCACAAAAGTTGGACGCTGGTGCTACTGCTAACCGAGGTGTTTCGCTGGATCGCTTCGCTGATCTGCGCTACCAACTCAGCCGAAAGCTCCACGTTTGTATTGGCTCATCCAAAAATTGTTTGTCGTCCGCTTCTATGGAATGAAAATCAGAACCTAGGCGCACCGAATGCTTAGGATGCCTTGGGAACACGGGCATAACCAACCGTTGTGTGGTCCTGCTCCCTCGCAACACCAGCAAAAACTTACGATGTTCCCTTCGTGAATACGAACTCGGGAATACCGAGTGTCGAGGCTAACATATTGACACTTCATGAATAGCAAATTACAGGAATCCTCGGTGTTAACTACTACGATACGCTGGAAATATAATTGCTTGTACCACGAACGTTTCCATTGCATAGTACTATGAATAATTCGATCATACGTATCTTAGCTGTTACCGTTGGAGTTTTAATCGGCTTTGGTGTCACTTGGGGAATATTATTCCTGACAATGGAAAAGCAGAACATCAAACCCGTTCGAGCGAGCCACTCAAATGATATTTCTACCAACGAAGTAGATATCGATAAAGCGAGTACGAACAGCTCATGGGCAATTGATCCATCCGTGACCCCTTATCGCATTGCCGATTTGGACATACCGGAAGCTCTGTTCGATCAAGAGTATGCTATTGCTACGTGGGTGTTGGCACTGGACGAAGATCAGATTCTCGACTGGCTCGGACAGTCCACTGAGGCAGATTGGGATGTTTCAGCGATGTTCCGTACTGAATTTCAGACTGCGCTAATTCAAAAGCTTTCGCAGAGTTCGCCTGAGCAAGCACTTGAATTTTCGATTGCGAGAATTGAACCAATTCGTTCTGCCTTAGGCTCGATCGTCTTTCTTGAATGGGCGACATACGACCTAGACGGAGCGATAGCATTTGCAAACACTACGACATCGTTAACCGAGCTTGATCGAGGTTGGGTGATACATGGTATCCTGCGGTCTCAAGTCGGACTGCCATTGGAACAACAACAAGAAATTGCGAGGGAACTTGGAGATGAAACATACGCACTTGACGTATATTTTCAAGAGACTATTGATGAAAAGATTGACGATCCCAGAAAACTTTGGTATGAAGTCGTTGAACTAGCAGTTCCCAATGACCGTCATCATCTCGATACATTAAAAGTCATAGCTTTCGAGTGGATAGATCAAGCAGGGATACAGATACTCGACGAAATCACAGCATCAATTACGGACGAAGACACGCTGTCCACGATTATTTTTGGTGCGCTGAACCAATACACCGATACAAAGGAGCAAATTGAGGAAGCATTCGAACACTCACTCAATCTCTCCGACGACATTTTCGTAAAGTCCCTGACTCTTAACTCAATAGTCGTTAAATGGGCAAGGTTGGACCATGAAGCGGTGATAAACCGAGCGGAAACTCTCCCACCGAGCTACTTTAAACAACATATGCTCCGGCGAGGCTATTCTGAAAGAGCTAGAGTCGAACCGAAAGACACACTTGAGAATTTAGACATAGTGCCTCTTAGGCTTATAGAACCCATCGGTCTTGCTGCGATTCGCACGCTCACAGAACAGTCTCCGACAGATGCTGCAATTGAGGTGCTAAAAATTGATGACGAAAAATTACAAGAAACATTAGCAACAGCTCTTGTTCTCCAATGGAAGCGTGTTGATCTGGAAGCGACAGAGAGTTGGGTATTGGAATTGCCTACTGACTCACTTCTACAAAATTCATTAGTCAAACTCCTTCCCAGTTTAACAGATGAAACGAATCCATAACTCAAGTTTGATTTATCGCCTGATCAGTTGTACAACGGAGTGCGATCTGGTGGGATCGGAGACTAAATCGTTTAGTACTCTGCTCAAAGTTTACTATTTCTCAATTGCTTTATAGTTTCAAAGCCGTTTCATGAGACGACCACTATTAAATGTACTGTTGCTCTGTTCATTGGGAATAGTCGTAGGAATCGGTCTAGTGCTTATAGTCCAGTTTTCTAAATCGTCTAGCGACTCTTCCGGAACACTCGTGTCAGATCCGTCCTCTCAGCACAGTATTGACCGAATCGATGGTCTCGATGAAAGTTTAGATCTTCTACTTACCCAAAACTCGATAGAACTTAAGGCAACAGTTTTTTCCTATATTGCTAAGATTCCTGACAAAGATTTGGGATCAGTTTTAGAATTACTAGCGAATGGTTCTCTCAAGTATTCGGAACGTGTTAGATACGAACTGCACAGAGCACTCGTAAAAAAGTTAGTTTCTTCAAACCCGTTAGAAGCATTACGTTATGCTGTGGACCATGATCGACAACTACGAATAGGAACAGAGTCTTTAAGTGCTTCACCGATCAATGCTCATGAGTTTGCTATGCCTCCCTTGGCACCAAATCCAAGTTCGCTAATAACTTCTTTATTCCATTTTTGGGCGATGAGCGATGTAAACGTCGCAAATTCTTATGCACGCGACTTAGATGCACAATCGCGCAAACTAGCGCTTGTGGGCATCCTTAAATCGCAGGCGGGCAAATCGCTAGATGAGCTACGAAAAATTGCAATAGATTTGGGGAGTGAGCGACACGCTATAGATGCGTATCTCGCTTCGTTGAACAAGGAGCACATAGAAGATCCAAGTACAGTGTGGAAGGAAGTGAGTCCGTTAGCGATAACCGGAAGTCTCCCCCACGAATGGGTAATCAAAAATGTGGTACTACAATGGTTCGACAAAGAAGGGGTAAATATCGTTGATGAAATCCAAGCATCTAATATAGCTGATACTATCAAATCAGCTGCCTCGAAGCTAGTCCTTCTACGCGCGGTAACGGATACTCCCGAGTTAGCATTTAGAAAGGCACTGAAAATACCCTTCGATGAATTTTTTGACACTACACCTGTGATTCAATCTGTGTTAACCACATGGGCAGCCTTCGATCCACGGGCTGCTTATAACGTACTCGATGAAGTAACTGATCCTATTTTGCTCCGTAGATTGCAAGAAGCTGTTGTTCGCACGTGGGCGCAGACCGACCCGCGATACATATTAGAAAGCCTAGCGAACATTCCTCATCATCTTCACGATACTGCGAGCTCCATCGCCCGCAATGCTATTGCAACGACTAACCCGGAAGAAGCTATCGAACTTGCTCTGAAAGTACCTGATAATCACGCGCGATCAAGCGCAATAAGGCAAGTATTGAGCATCTGGATGCAACTCGATTTGGATACGACGATCAATTGGGTTGAGAATTTTGGATCACCGAATCAGCAACGGTACGAAGTAGTTGACGCGCTAACAAGTCTTCTCGTTCGAGACGATCCACGTCGCGCGTTTGAAATAGCACGAAACGAAACGCTGCTAGATCGAGATGACACGGGCTTGGAGGCCGATGTTGTTCGTACGATCGCTGAATGGGAAAGTGTGGAAACGGCTGTTGAATTGCTTGCACAGGTTCGTGAAGGACAGACCCGAATAGTTGCTTCAGTAGAACTGGCGGAGCGTTTGATAAACAAAGGAGATGCCGCTCTCGCACTTACTATCGGTCTCGAATTACCAGAGTCAGAACAAGCAGAATATTTCCCTAGCATAACTGCAACTTGGGCAAACATTGACTCAAGAAGTTTCGTCGAGTCGATTGAAAAAATTCCCAATGCGAAACTTCGTTCACAAGTTGTACTACGACTATTTAACGAACAGCAAGCAGATCTTTTTACGTATGCGCCAATAGACTTGTTGACCGAGGGTCAGGTTGAAGTGGTCATGCAATTTCTAACAGATGACGATCGAGCTACGCTTGACCAACGGTAACCGTCTCCGCCTAGTCCGCTTACTGTTTGGTAAGACAGATCGCAATCTAAACACTTTTTGCGATATCAAAGGGTTCTACTGTTAGAGTTGATTGCGCTCCGTGAAGGAAAATCGGTCAGCTTAGAGTACTATACTCTACGGACTTATCTAGTAAAATTTTTAAGACCGTAAAGAATGTGTCTGTGTCAAAGTAGTGTTAAAAGGAGCTCTATATAGCTATCGTACAAACTGCTTGCACTTTGGGTTCAAGACATGCGTCGCGAGCACGGTTTGGGAGTAACTCCTGAGAAGAGGGTGGACTCGTACTTACTTGAAACCGGTTTCGAAATGTCTTCAGCAGTCCCGTTCAATCGTTTATCCTAGCGAATGCCTCAATTGGTCAGGAGGGCTGCAAAAATTACGAAAAGCACGTTGAAGGGCTCATTTAATTCGTCACAGGCTTTGTCTCAAATATCTTGCCGTTACTGTATCTGGGAATGAAATATTTGTTCTCACCGATCTGAGCTATCGTTTCTTTCTCTTGTATAGCTAATAACAACTGTTCCCATTCGTCTTCAGACCATTCGGCAAGTACCCTACGATTTTCGTTCAACGCATCAGCGTCGATTTTGTCAATGAGATATCTGAAGTCATCTGACGCTTTTCCACCCAAAATTGAGTTTGAACCTTGATTAAGCCCAGCAATGTTCAGCGTAAACTCTTCACCATCAATCCTAAACACGAACTTTTTCGATTTTTCCATTAGACTAACCATTGAATCAAGTCTCTCGTCCGACAAGCGAAGTTCAATGTATCTAGATGCGCCGCCTAAGATTTTTCCTTGGGTGTCCACGATGGTACCATTATCGAATTGATAGACGACATTCACCGTGTTGTCCGGAAACTGCGAGTATTTTTTTCCGCTGGAAAGAATCATCTTCGCATATTTTTTGGTTTTGTTATGTCTAATTTTCAGACTCATATTCAAGTCTTCATTTAAATGAACGAAACCATAACTAGCAAATTCTTCGCCTGAAATTGGGTTTACGTCTCTCCTCACGAAGGCAACCGTCTCAGTTCCATCCCACTTTGAAGTTTCACCGTAGATTGCGTAGTACTCATTCTCTATTAACTCAGGATCGTAGTAAGCAGATTCCGGGTAAGCGAAAGCTCCCCCACACCCGAGGAAAAAAAGAAGCATAGCTAGCAAGAATTTCTGGGTCTGTTGATTTGTCATTGAAATTTCTCCTTATTCAGACGGATTGGGTGAGGGGTTAACTCTGGAGCAACCTACTTAATAGAACCACTATCATCGTTAGTCAGGTTTCTCAACACCTAATAGCTATTCACAAAACACAGTCAACCACCTGTGTGCGCGGTACTCGTTTTCCCGTCTTAACGAAATTCATTATATATCATACATCGCTAGTTTGGACTCCGCGCACATGCATTCTCTCGAGCTTCCTCTTCCTTCTTCTCTGCAAACTGCTCATAGGGACTCTGCACCTTGTCCGTCGTCTTGGGTTCCACGTTTTCAGCGATCTGATCCTTCAGACTCTTGAACTCGGGTTCAGATTGAGATTGACTTTCCTTACTACGTTCTGCTAACGTCGGAGCGACTTGTAAAGCTAGTAAGTCATTAATACCCCCAAGGTTCTCATTGACCGTCTTAGTCTGATCTCGCGCCTGTCGTAAGCGAGAACAAGCCACGCACAACGCGACGAATATTCCAAACAACAATAACGCTACGACTACGAACATAAACCATATTTCGCTGGTCGGATACATTAAAGTTCTCATTGCTGACACAG
Source organism: Gammaproteobacteria bacterium (assembly GCA_009840305.1). GTDB lineage: Bacteria > Pseudomonadota > Gammaproteobacteria > Pseudomonadales > Azotimanducaceae > Bin55. The sequence goes on from VXNY01000029.1 coordinate 411,246, forward strand.
GTGAACCCCTGTTGATCGACTGGAAAACTAATTTTGCAAATTAAACTTGTTATTGTCGGAGCTCCCGTCCGATAGCGTTGTGTTGTTAACCCGACAGTCCCCTACAATTCACTACAGCCCATTGCCGTTCGTAAATTTGTGAAGGAGAAGAGATTGAACGAACGAGATTTGACTTTTAACGCAATAGACGTCGAAACTGCCAATACAGATCGAGCTTCCATATGTCAAATTGGAATAGTCCATGTTGTCGATGGTGAAATTCAGGACACTTGGAAGACTTACATAAACCCAGAAGACTGGTTCGATCCTTGGATAGTCGACATTCACGGTATTACTGAAGACATGGTTGCAACTAGTCCAACCATGCCAGAGGTTAGGGATGAACTTCGTAGGAGATTGCGTGGAACCACAGTAGTAAGTCACACATCGTTTGATCGCGTCGCCTTTGAACGAGCGATGTTGAGGTATGACTTAGAGCAGCTTCAGGTCACCTGGATGGACAGTGCGAAGGTGGTGCGTCGTTGGTGGTCACAGTATGCCAAAAAAGGGTATGGATTGAGGAATATCGCTACCGACTTAGGAATTGAATTTAATCACCACGACGCTTTGGAAGACGCACGCGCAACCGCGATGATCATGCTGAGAGTCCTCGAGGAATCCGAGTTGGGAATACAGGAATGGTTAGAGAAATCCGCATCCCCTATAAGTGGACGTCGACAAACAATCGCGTACAAGAATCTGTCCGGAAACGTAGATGGTGATCTATATGGAGAAACTCTGGTATTTACTGGTGCTCTCGCGATGGCACGACATGAAGCAGCTCAAAAGGCGAGTGATGCAGGATGTAACGTTGTTGGAACTGTTAGTACGAAGGTTTCTATATTAGTTGTAGGAACTCAGAACAAACACAAGCTGAAAGGAATGACAAAGAGTAGCAAACACAGAAAGGCTGAAGAGTTGATCGCTAGTGGGCACGAAGTGCAGATCATCTCCGAAAGCGATTTTCTGGATTTGATTGAGATTTAAGACCTCCATATCTAAGAAACAAACTTGGCATCAAAATCTATAGAGTGTCCCTAAGATCTGACTAGGTCAAATCCGAGGGTAGAGCAAGGTAGTTGAGGAACACCACGAACTCCCATCTCTTCGCTTATATAGAGTGTTCCAAACTTGCCTGGTGTTTCAGCGAGATGTAGTTCCAAACTTGAAGCAATTGAAGTCTGGAAGTCGCTCAGGGCTTTAAGACAAAATTAAACTTCTTGGAGTTGTTGTACCCTATACTGAAGTGCGTCGGGTTTTGGTCGATGCGCGCTATTGCTAGGCAGGATGACGCTCTTTCCCTCCAGTTCTTGGAAGAGCTCGAAGTCCTTGAATCGAGAATCCTTGAGAGCATCAGAAATTTTCCACACTCCCGTTGTACACGGTGCAATCAAGTTTGCATCCATCGCTCGGTGGTACGTGGGCATCAAAGCAATGCCGTTTTGCACACTATCGTCGTTAGATTCACTCCAAGGGATAAGGTGCGCTGCTTCAACGAGCGACACGCTCGGCAAGACGATCCGCCAACCAGTTGCTGCACAGCGATAGTCATACGCACCTAAACGACGCTCCGAAAACTGGTATTTCTAGTGCTTTGGTTAGGTAGAGTGAGTGGTTCTCTCGTTAAAACACTTTTTTGCAACCTCAATTCGTAGTGAATGGCGTGTTTCTCACTAACGACCAAACTATCAATTTTCAATACGTTGTATAGTAGTTTTCGCTTCATCACTCAACATAGTTCTTGCTTCGTCAATTTGGTCGTCGCTCAGCAGCGGTGTGATTCGGTTGCTCAAAATTAATTGCATCGCGGCACCAGATTTCAGTTCATTTGTCGCTAAGTTTCCTAGTGTCTCATATAGACTTTTGGGATTGGTTTGAGCCCAACTATTAAAGACTCGTCGATAATACCATTGTTGTTGCTCTCCATCTAAGTCTGTTCCCAGTTCTACTGCTTCCTCGGTTCTCGACGCGCGCACCATTGCCAATCCAACATCAGTGTAGGCGACTTGTCTGGTGTGCTCTGTTACTTGAGGCAACAGCTTCAACGCTATTTCGATATCACCGTCTTGGGTAATTTCTCCAATCACCAAGTGTTCCAGTCCTAATCCCTCGTTAGCGGTCGGCTGCGCTATCGCTAATTCGAAAGCCTGGATTGGATTTATGCGTGCCCAACGTGGCAAAACTCTTTCCAAAAGCATACGTCGCCGTGGGTCGCGCAGACCATAGTTATTAACAACCCACTCAGCTGCCGCAAGTGGCTCTCTAAAGGACCATCGGAACACGATGCCATCTAGAATTGTGGAAGTATTCGCAACAAGATTCTCGACAGAACTCAATCTTGCAATTGCGTCTATTGGGTCTCCCTTTGCTAATTCAGAAAACGCGGTCTCCAAAGTGTACAATCGAAACTCCTCCGATATCGAATCGACATTTTCGATCAATTCAAGAGGACTAATACGAGCCCAGGTATTCGCCGCTTCATTTTCAAGGATTGATGCTAAAGAAGATGGCTCGAATGTTGATAACACATCTAAAACTGTTTTTGCATCCTCGCTAGCCCATTCACGAACGATTATCGTTGACAAATACTGTTGTTCATTTTCCTCAACCAATCCACGAGTATAGTTCAAAGCACCGGCTAGATCCAATCGGGCTACTGCATTCACTAGATCAAATCTAATCCGATGGTCCTGCATTTGGTAAATATTCGAGAGCACTTTAAAGCCAGCTTGGTCACGCCAAGCTCTCGCTACTATTGCTAGGGACTCAGTTTGTAGATAATCGTCGACATCGTCGTTGAGTAATATTTCCCATGATTCTTCGGGCACCTTTATGCTCTGCGCCGCCTCTCTGTCGCTAACCAACTTCAAAAAAGTTTCTTCTCCTTCAAGCTGTATAGCGATCGCGCGGCGTCGACTGTCCGATAAGTCGTCGCGGGTTTCAAGGATGGATTCAAGAGCGACTTTGCGTCGCGGATATGATAGAGCGTTGGAAGCTTCGATTGCTTCGTCTAATTGTGAAACCGACCACTCGCTAAATATACTATGCAACAATGCATCACTTTGAAAATTTGATACGTCATCAATGTATCCTAGTGTTTCGTACGGATTAATCGTTGCCAGCTTCCTTACAATGGCATTCTGTATTGTTTCTCGATGGCTCTTTCGTTCGATTTCTTTGGACTGAATCCACCATTCCTTCAAATCCTGCTCTTGGGCTGCCGCAACGGTAGAGTACAGTACGACTCTTTGATCAAGGATACTGTCATATTTGAAGATTTGAGAAAGTCGTGCCTTTTTAAAAGCGCGTGATTTCGAATCATTTTCAGTGCCCGACGTCGAAGCTTGTTGTTTCTCGCTTGGCACAACGTCTTGTACAGTATTTTTATTCTGAGTACCTAAATTTTGAATTGCTATAGTTGCGAGGACTCCCATTATCAGACCAGTCACGAATGTGGCAACGAGCCCAATTCTTGGTTTTATAAATGATGAAAGATTACTCATTGTAGTTGTCAATTTATCCTCCAAGTCTTTTTGATCAAAGTAGTGTTAGTTAGTGCGACAGATATAGTCGAATACTGCAGTTGAAGCTTGCTCTGATGTGCACTGAGAATGATGCCATGCTCCACGACGATAGATAGTATATTGCTTAAATTAATAGACGTTGTTTATAAAACGTTTCCACGTACCAAAATCTCCGTAGACTTGCGTCTCCTAGGCCACGTAAACAGTGCCTTGCTTCTTAGGTTTATCAGTCGAACGGGCTACCCAAGGTTGACCTAGCCGCGCCCCCTGAATTGCACGATGTATTCCACTGGTTCCAAGTACCACCATCCAGTTGACTTTTAACATTTTTTAACCGCCATGCACACTCCTGACTCCGCTTGAATTAACAAGTGCGCTATGTGAACTTGAAGGATTGAAACATCTTGTTCCAATAAATTCTCTTTATTCTGACGAGAATCCTTCATCCAAAGGAAGCAACAGGTTTGGTCTTGACCCGTATTAACTATCCCTACACCTGTTCAGACCATCAAGTCGGTAACCGCACACAAAGCAAGCAACACCAAGGCTAAGACAGATTGAAATTGGTAACCTATTGTGCCGTGTGAGCGTAAAGTCGAATTGGGGCACGTGTATGAACTCAAAAACCAGTATGGGGGTTCTTGGTCGTCTCTGTCGCATATGATGTCGTGATTGTTTCTAAGGTGTCTCGCTCTTCCGTGCCCCACGCTAAGTGACATGGAAACGAACTCACGTTTGATAGCCTTAGTCACAAGGACCTAGCTTTTTTCGGCTAGATTCGAACAGTTTGATTGCTTAAAAAGAAACATCCGTCGATGCCGACGCGGTCGAACAATCTGATTGAATCAACGCGACAATCCCCGTTTTCGATACTGTAAAGATTACAGCCCTCCTTGCCTTAATCTCGGCATGAAGTGCACACAAATTCCTAGCTGAAAGGTACATCAAGTTGGGGCAGATCCATTTCACCAGTTTTCATTGGGTCGTGCGACAACGTATTTGAACACCCATCGTGCACGATCTAGAATAGGTCTTCGCACGTCTTCGTTGGGAAAGACACCTTTCAATAGGTCGTCCATCCGGCTATGATAAAAGTCGGATAGGTGATCAATTTCGTCAGGTTGGAGTCCGTTCAGGTTACTTTTTGGTTTAAATTCAGCAATTATCTGTGCTCCAACGTGACTTGGTTGGGTTTTCTCGCCGTACTTTGCAAATTCATCCCAAGTTGCGTCAGCTGCGTTTCGGGATTGTTGCTCAAGAAGCGTTTGCACATCTCCTGACGCATTGACTAGTCCGCCAACTAAGAATAAGAGGACAAGTAAAACGCTTAATGCTAGACTAGGAACAGTAGTACACGCAAGTCGGGAGGGTGTAGTTGACCTGATGTTATCTGGTCGAAAACTTCTCGGTTCGACCATGTTCTCATGGTTGTTAATCGGGAAAATACTCATGTTTCACTCTCCTTGAGTGTACTGTTTAGATAAAGAACCCAGAATCTAGTTAAGATTCCGTGGCAGAATTATTACCCATAATTCTACACGCGGTTGAAGAGTGGAGTGGGTCTGAGCACGGTTTTGGGGACAGTCATTAAGTTAGTTTTCAGGAGAATTTATCAATGGCTGATTCTAAGAAAAAACGACCTTGGAGAAGTTTTGGCGACGAGTTCAAACGCGAAGCGGCAGCCCTGTACCGAAGTTCTGATGTTTCCGCAGAACAGGTGGGTGCTGAACTGGGCCTTCATTTCACCAACTTCGAGAGGATGCGGAAGTTAGGGGATACGCTTTATGATGCCTACTCAATGCTTTACTCCGAGTCGTATCCCGACGCCATGTCAGGCTATAGAGACTGTCTAGACAAGTCCATAGAAAGAATGGGCACGAAGGCAAGGTTGGTTTTTGACGACTGGGTGAAATTAATCGAAAAGAGGACAGAAGATTCCGACCTTCTCACCTGGCATGTAGAAGCTCACGTCGATATCTCAACGAAGCTGTCTGGATTTGTTCTTGGAAATGTACCCTCCGATTCGGAAGTGTGTTATGCCGAACACCTGGAGAGAACCAAAGAAGATTGAACTGAAAAAAAGTTCCGCGGCGTTAGCGACTGTTGTTGGGTACCGGAACCAATCATGCCATTGATTGCGGCAGTGCATACGAGACGTGGATCGAGGCTGTAGGTCAGCGAGTACGCGTCTGTAGGTGATCGTGAACAGTATGAACTGCGCGAGCCGCATTCCATGCGAACGGTCCGTAGTCGTTGAGATTCTCCGGGTCAAGTAGGCGCATGACGGTGTGCAAGTGGTCCCGGGCTTCTTCGTTGTACTCGATCAAGATCGCATCGGGAACATAGATTCGGTAGTACACTCGCTCCCCGCGCTGACTGAAGGTGAAGAATCCAGTGGTCAATTTGGGTTTAATCGCGTCGCGAATATTCTCGGCGTGGGGCGATGGGAGATAGAAGAGATACACATCGATCAAGTCCCCGGCGACTTCCAATTGCTCATCTGAAAGGTTGGACAACGGAATGCCGACGTTTTCGAACTCTTCGAAGGGGAAGTCCTTACCTCGGTCTAGGTGGCCGTTTCCAGACCCGGCTCTGACGTCTCCGCGAACCAGACCTTCCACGGTTGCTTGGGCCTGTTCTTCCTCGGACAGCGACTCGAACAGCTCTCGGCCCCATTGGATTTCATCCTCCAACGGGGTGCTACCATTGACGGTCAGGGGCTCGGAACCCAAGAACATGGGTGCTAGCAGCAGATCGTCGCCGTGGACGAGAAAATTGAGCGCAATGTGATGGCCGTCGAACTGAAGACCCCAGGCGGAGTCGATCATCGGGTTGCCGAACACAGCAACGGTGTAGTCCTCTACAGTTCCGACTCCGGATGCGCGTTCGATGTCTGTTGCGAGAAGTTCCACCGTCGCGAACCCTTCTTCGCTGAGCAAGGAGCGAAGGGCCGTCCAAACGTGTTGTTGGGCCTCTTCGCCGAGACTTCCTAGTCGAACCCCGCCGGGGCGACGTCCGGGGACGTTAGTCCACGAGTGCATTTCCTTGTCGCCCACGCAGTAGTTGAGTGACCTCTTCTGATCGTTTGTCACGGAATTGAGCAGGTTTGCGACTAGAGTTGCCATGCGGTTGAGATCGTTGCGTTCGCTACGGGGTTTCAGAGTGAAGCTTGACAGGTCGCAATCGAGACTGAAATCTCCGGATTGCGGAGCAACGTCTTCGTCGAGGTCTTGAGCAAGTCCGAGTTGGCCGAGTGTTAGGGCAAGCGCGCACAACAGGAATGTGATAAGGAAAGCGCGGGAAGCAAACTCGGTCATGGCAATGAGTCTCCGACGGGCGGGCTTGAATGGTCTAATGATTATATGGGCGGCGACGCTGGGCTAGATTTGGGGGACTGTCAGAAATTTCCTGTATAGAGTGTTGTAAATGTTCATCCCCCTACAGGTGGGGAGCACATCGCAGTTTGAAATTACTTTGGAGATGCCTCTTGGGCTCCAACAGTAACGAATTTAACCTTTGAGGCTGTCAAATTTTTAGGTATTACTGTTTCCGGCTTGTTTTCGGAAAAGGTTTGTTCGATCTGACTATGGTCGAGAAGAAGGTCTGATACTCACTCTGGATGATTGTCCTAGTCAGAAATTGAGCTTATGTAATCTAGTTGTTCCTGAGTAAATCCCGGTAAGTCAGTGTACCCTAAGGCACTAGCAGCTTCCGCTCTCAGTTTAGGTTCAAACTCATCCAACCGGTCGAAAAGATCAACTGCGTTATAGTCCGCCCAACTATCGAAAAACCAATACCAACTCACTTCCTCTCCAGAGCTATCTTCGTATTGGTGTAAGAACTCCATTCCGCGTTCAACTTCGCCACTTTCCGCTAGAGTTTGTGCTATTGTGTTGGTAGCTCTTGTTTTGACAGATTGACTGACTAAGGGCAAAACTTCAATAGCAGATTCAATGTTACTTTCCACGAGTTCACTGATGATCCAACCTTCAAGGTACTCCCCGTCTTCCTGAAGTTTCGCGAGCCGAAGTGCGCGTTTTGGATCTTCTCGACCGAGTGCACCAAAGGCTGTTCTCATTATGCTCAATTTGTTAGACGGCCACCGGCCCGGGTTAGAGGTCGCAACATTGTCCATTTCCGAAGCAGACAAGACCCAATCGAGGGCCGCTGCAGGATCCAAAGCTGACCACCGTCTTATGACTTCCTCTAGTGTTGCATCGTTGCGTGCGCCATATGGAGCCAAAGAATGAATTAATTCAATCGTCCGCTCCGGATCTGTGGCTACCAGCGCCGCTAGTGCGTGCTCACAAGCATCGGGCTGCAATTTGTGTGGTATCTGTGCAATTTCAGCGAGTACCGTTTCGGGATAGACTTCAGCCCAAGAACGAATTAGTAGGTGTTGCACTCGGTCGGCCATGTATGCTTGTTCTCGCGGCGAGACCGTATTCTGGTCTTGAGATCGATCCGTGCTCTCCAATTGATCGAGTGTTCGTGTGGAACCACTGTGAATGTATTCCCAAGTGTTCTGGGGATCATTTTTAACAAGCTCACGTAGAACCTCATCGAAGATATATGTTCTGCCGATGATGCGAAATCCAACGTCGAAAGGCTCATGAAGATGAAAAAGAGCGTCAAATCCTTGCTGTTCAATGAGTGTTTCAGCGACCAGAACTAACGAGTCAAGCTGTGAGAAGTCATCCAATCCGTCATTGATTAGCACATTCCATGCGGTCTTTGGATCGTCAGCAAACTCGAGCGCTTTTGAATCACTCTCATAGTATGAAGCAAAGTCCGAATGACCCAGTTTACGAGCAATTTCGTTATGTTGAGCTTCCGTTAGATCGTCCCTCACGTTCAAGATAACCAAGAGTGTGGATAAACGCTCGCGTCTGTTCAGTTTCGTAGCTGTAGTGATTGCTTCATCCAAGTTCGAAACACACCACTCGGAGAACATCCCCCTTAAGAACGGGTCTCGTTCTTGATCGTCGAGTTCTTCGAATTTAGCGAATGCTGCTTGTGGATCGATTACGGCAAACCGACCCGCTATCGCGAATATTGTTTCGTCTCTTACACTACTCAGTTCACTATCTCGCGATTCTTCCAACAACGCCAATAACTCTTCTTCATTCGCGCGGGTCAGTGCTTCGAAGAGCGCGGCGTTATGAATGAAAATGTCCGCATGATCACCCAACAATGAATTCGCCTTGTTCGAACCAGCGTGTGAGCCCTGATCGGATGGAGTGGAATTGGTAGTTTGAGTTGCATCTTCTTCTGCAAGAGTGATCCATGGAAGAAGTGCGAGGACACCGATGATTGTTATGTGGCGCAACTTTCCATATGTAGCTGCAAATCTGTGTATTTCAAAATTCATCAGGTACTTCGCTATGCATTCTCTGGTGTCGTCATTTTCAAAGCTGGCCTCGACATTCGCTATTCCACCCAATCAGAAGGTAGAACCATTTGATCCAGGTCGATCAATCCTTTTTCATCTTGTAGCTGTAGCTCTAACAGATGCATATTCTCGGTTATTGGGTACTCGCTCAGCAACTTTTCTGCATCCTTGATAGATTCTTCGGCTAGTGTGGGTCTGGACTTTTGTCGATCGATTGTTGGACTTCTTCGATTTGCCGATTCACTTCGAGTGATCTGGCATGCAGCTGAAGCGAATGATCCCTATGCGGACTGGTGGCTCATAAAACTGCAAGACACTTACCACGTCATTGGCAATCGGATTGGGAACCTCATGGCAAAGTTCCTAGCCAAACTACCAGCTCGCGGAACATTTCAAATCGCTCCTCCGGAAGATAAAGATCCGTTTCGAATTCGATTAAATTTCGCTACTCCCTACGCATATCAAGCAGCAGAACTGTTGAGTAAATTTGACTCACTCGTTCGTTGTGTTCTAGGCTGCAAACATCTAGGAGTGATTGATAATAAAACTGCGAAGAACACTATTTATCAAGTAGCCCGTCTGATTCGAGGGTTGTTTGCGCTCGCTACTCGATATCGACATCTAGGGATAGATCGGAACAACCCATTATCGTTTGAAGCGGGTGGCAAAACAGCTCGACGATACATGGGCGAACTTCCTGCGGATGTAAGAGCAGGTACTAGGCGCGCTCGACTTGCACCACCAATAATCAAGGGAATGCCACCATATATCCCACCAGTCACAGAAAACAATGAAGCCTACGAAGGATTTGGAGATTGACCAGTCTTTCCCTAGCTACTCGGCACCACTGCGATTCAGTGGTAGAAGCGTCGGCGGATCGTGAAATCGACGCGCACGTACAAACTTTACGGGGTTTGTATGCGATCCTAATGTCACCGTCAGTTTTGATGGATTCAAGATTGATGCAATCATGCTTTTTCAAGCTTGCTTGGAAGAGTGTTAACCGACCAACCTGGAGGCAGCGTTATGTCAGTAATAGCAAATGCGAAGCAATTCGCACTGCTTACTACAGGGATTGGTTACCTGAGTCGAGTTCGAGAGATCGAACCCAACGAAGGTTTACCCTTTCTTGTAGTAACTATTTCCGCCCTCAGAGGCTGGGACGAGGAAGTTCGGTATACGTACATGGACTGCCGTGTCTCAGGCCGTTCCTGTCACGCGTACGTGACCAGTTTAGCACCGTACGTGGAAGCAGGCGACAAAGTCCTGATTCGCTTTCGAACGCACGATATGTTCGCGGAAACGTTTACCTACCGACAAGGCCCGAAACAGGGCAAAGTCGGAGTAACCGTGAAAGCCAAACTGATCGGCATCGAATGGGCACGAGTCAATGGTGTTGCATATGCCGAGCTGGAAGAAACAGCTTAGGTACGCTAACTGCTTCAGTTAGCCCTTATTTAACTCGGATTCCACCTCAGATTTTTACCACCCGGCCGGGGAGTACCACTCCCCGACGGGCGAGAGGTCGACTCGGCCGTTTTTCTATTTGGAGAATACCTATGTCAGACTTCTTCGACAACAATCCTGAACAATTGGCTGTTGATCCAGCATACGCTGGTTCGAGAGCAGAAGCAATTGCCGAGGGCACCATCATCGATGTCAGTGACCTCGGCCGCCAAGTCGGTTTCAAATGGCCGGTTGCAATGACCAAGGCTGTTTGGGAAGATTCCGTATCTTGGAGCGATGAAGACAGCGATCAACAGGTTCCTCAGAACCAAAAGTCTCGTTTGTTTTCGGTCGTAGGTGCGTGTGCTGACTATGTCAGAACCCGCGGACCAAAGGCGGACCGAATGCGTTTTCGCATTAACCGCATTCCACGCGATGGAGTGTCTCGGGGTGCGCAACAACGTCTCCTACAAGTCGTCGCTCATCCGGGCGATGATGGAGAACCAGTGTTAACCATCCGAATTCCCGCGTAGGAACAACACGGTTCCTGAACTGTGTTTCAGGATCAGAGCATGTTAGTTTGAGTAGTTCATTACTCAAACTAACGTGATTCTGTTTTTATTGAAATTCCTCATAGATTTTTAGTCTCTTCAATCCAGTCTACTATTCGAAATTCGCACCAGCGAGATACGATAAGGCCAACTCAGTACTGATCTGGTCTTCACTCTGCTTAGATTCGCAATCTCAACACAGGAAAACGGAAACCAAACCGAATCTGTTTTCTAAACTGATAAAATTCACAAAAATCGTGAGTCAAAGAATTTCACCTTCGGACTCGACGCTGATTGATTCAATCGCTGAGATCCGCGAGCGGTTGGACTTGCGCATCAAATTCAGTGAGAATAGGGCATGAGCGACACAGAAAACGACAAATCGGGCGACAAGACGTTTGATCGGATCACGTCAAAGATAAAGACTGCTACTTCACATATCCCAAGGTTGTTCGTTGAACTAGCCGTGGTGTTCATTGGGGTCTATCTGGCGTTTCTCTTGACTGACTACCAAGAAGAACTTGAGAAAGGGGAGATTCGCATAAAGTTCTACGAAAGCCTCATTGTAGAATTGAGTTCGATGGTTCAGCATCTTATCGAAGAAGAGAAACATATGCTTTGGCACACAGGTACTCGCGACGAAATTGTCAAAGGAAATCGTCCTAACATTCCTGCACATCCTCTGAATTATTCAATCCCCGCGTTAGTATTGACTGCCGCATTTGACAGTCGTAATTTCGAATCCCTTAATACTCCTACGATTAACAATATCGTGCTGCTCACTCCAAAAATAGAATCTCTGAAGCAAAAAATTTACACTTTTAATAATCTCTTAGTTACACTTCTCGCCGCGCAGAAATCCGATGAAGATTGTTGCTATGACAGAGATGGTAAAATTCTGGACGACTTCATCTGGTATCCAAAGCTCGTCAAGGACATACACCTCCTAAATGTAGAAATTAGAAAGATTGTTCTTGACTCAGCGATTCCCGAACTAGAAAAACTGACGGAGTCTTAATCTAGCTCAACCTCAGATCAGAGGTTGTAAAATCTTTTGATGGACTACGAAAGAGCTCTAACACTTAAACACTTCGAGCCGAACGTTTCTGTCGTATTGTGTGTACTTTGTCTTGTATCGTTCTTAGTGTCTGCTTGTGGTGCAGGTCCTTCCAAGCATCTCACAATTTCCGTCGAGTACCTTCCAATTGAACCGGATGCACTAGGTATAGAAGACTCGGCTGACTATTCATCCGCAACTGTATCCATCAAACGCGTCGATATGCATGAATCAACAGAGCAAGCACAAAGTGAATTCATTACTTCTCCTTTCCGCAACGGCAAGGTTGAATGGCGTGGACCGATTCAGGAGCCGATGTGGGTTGAAGTGTTAATCGAATCTGACGCCGCTGCGCCGCCATTGAAACTGAAAACTTTTGTCGAACCTGGCGAGAGTGTCCCGATTGCGGTTGTAGATTTCAAGATCCCTTACTTCGACGACACGATAGCACATGTTGGTACACTTTCTAACGTTCAAGACCCGAACAAGAAATTTTCGTTGTTGGCGGATCTCACATCATCAAATTTTGACACTCAAAACGTAATCGCAAATATCTCCGTCGCTTTTTGGAACGAGAGGGGGATGCGACAATGGAAAACTATCTCATCTATCGTTGTTCGAGAAGAGAGGTTTAACGTTGAAATGGAGATCGAGGATCCTATTGTCCTTTCGGTGCAAATTTCGGATTTGGGCACGAACAATTTGTCCACACGTGTAATTGCTGAACCTGGTACAACTATTCGTTTAGAGCCCTCGACGCATACCGCGTATACCTCTGAATATTTAACAACGGGATGGTTTCAGGCTAGAGAAAACACTACCCAACGTTCACAGGGCCAAGAGTTAGTGGCCGTCGCTGATACCGGACGACACAAGAGGCTGGTCGAAAGTTGGCGAAGAAGCTTTACCTACCGATTAAAGCAAAAACAGATTGAAGAAGCCCTCGAAGAACAATCGATCCGTTTGGATGAGCTGATGACAATGAGGCCAAAGGTGGAAGAAGCTCGTGAATCTCATAGTGAAGACAATATGTCTAGTCGTATAAAAACCTCGTGGGTGAAAACGGACCCTGCCAAGGGATGTGAGCACGTTGATTTGTCGCAAGTCCGACCGGATAGGTGGATTGTATCAAGTGATTATGTAAGTTCTCGAACTGATGCGTTGTACGATGAGATTTTTAACATTGAGTTCACTTCCTTAAACGACATAGCACGAAGGGCAAGAGACCCCCTCGACTCTTTGCTTGCATTAGAACTCGGAGCTTGGTATTCTCTACGAGATCGCTATGAGGCTATCAACATTCTCGATGGATTAACTAAGAGCGTAGCATCAAGTATCGCCGAAGAGAGAATAGCACCAGTGCGAAGATATTTGTCAGCGACGGTGCAATCGGAAGAACATGAATCCCTTAGGGTACCCGGTCAAAAAGCACCTGACTTTGAACTATCCAATTTTCATGGAACTTCTCAGAAACTTAGTGAAATTTTCAAAGAGAATGATCTCGTATTTTTGCAATTCATAAGAAGTCCTGAGTACTACGCTGACTACAGTCAGCCTCTTTCCTCTCTATACAACGAGTATAACGACGCGGGATTGCAAATCGTTACCGTGCTATTTAGTGGCGATACCGACCAAGTGTCGGAACTTGTAGCGAACCAAAAAAAAGCATGGGTCCAATTACTCGAACCCCGGTTCCTTTTAGATTCGGACTTAGCGAAGTCTTACGCGATGGTACATCGAAATATGGACTACGTTATCGACTCCAACGGTTGCATAGTTCAAAGGAGTCTCAGTCCTGCGGACTTACGTGGATTTTTTAACTTCTATTACGACATTCCTGCAAGCACAGATCCGCTGACGGATGTAGTCTCTCCTTGAACGCTTTAGCATAGAGATAAAAATCTCTTCCTATTTTCTAGTTCTGATTTCCGGTTGATAGGGTACGAGGAAATCCTCTCATACATTCGGTTCGATCCGCGCTAAAGCACAACTGTGCAGGACACCTGAACGAGTCCATGATCATGAATACACTATCAGACTTCACAACGGCTTACAACGACGGAAAAAGCGATCTTAGAAATTAACCGTTCGCGCAGTTTTTAGTCGCTATCTGCAATAACTGATCGAAGGCGTTTGACTTGTTCATCCGAAACAATATTCCGTACATTCTCATGCCACTGCAGAATTTCGCTCGCTATAGTAGTACGCATTCCACTTGATGGAAAGGTTTCAAGTTGTTCTAACATAGCGTGCACGTTACTTTGGATTCCATGGAATGCTAGTCTTTTATAGTACCAAGTTTGTAAATCCTCTGGAACACTGTCTGTCAACAGAACAGCATCTTCCCATCTTTCATCACCGACTAAGTGCCAAGCAATCGCCGAGAAAGTTCCAGTTTCTGCTGCCTTAGGTATTTGGTCGAGAATGGACATTACGTGGTCAATATGTCCGAGCGTACCCAACTTTCGAACAAGACTTTCAAAATAGACTTGAGTAAAGATGGAGCGACTTGGTTGGGAAAGGGCGATTTCTAACGCTCGTTCTGGATCATCTGATGCTATATTTAATACCACATCCTTTACCATGTCTGCTAAACCGGGGTGGGCTTCGTCCACGTTTTCTTGAACCCAAGCAAGAGCGTCTTCAGGGTTTTGGCGCGCCCAATCTTTAACAAATATTTTTTCGAGGTTGTGGCCGTCAACACCGAGAATTTCTTTCCAGTTCGACAAAAACTCCTTTGCGGTTTGTGGGTCTTGATAAGTGAGTTCCGATATTGCAGAAGTAGCAGTGTCTTCGCGCAGACTTCTCGGTAGAGTCTCTAGTTTATGTAAAACACTTGCTGGGTCACTACGTGCCCAAGCGTTAACAATTGTCGAACTTAAAAAGCTTCCGCTGAATTTCTCGACTGATTCAAGAGCATAGTAGGCTGCTTCTGGATCTCGTTTTGCCCAACTTTCCAAGACGATTGGCAATAGCCAGTCTCGTTTCTCTTTTTGTAGTGCAACAATATGACGAAAAGCTTCGTCCGGATGATGTTGAACCACGTCTAACAAAACTTCTCTCAAACGAAAGCGATCGATTTTGTGTCGAAATTCATAGGTTCGATCCAATATTTGATACCCATCTTGAGATATCCACGTATTTAGGATTTCAGTAATTAGGTCCTTTTGCAAATCATTTGATACGTCATCATCCAAAACTGCGTACCATGCATCCTCGGGTCGTTGATTTAACAGTTCTAGAATCTCATTTTCTTCGATCAAGCTGCCGAGTTTATTCTCCATCCCTAGAGCTTTCACATGTTCTTTCACTAGGTGGCTTTGATTTGGTTGAGTTCTAAGTATCGCACGGGTCGCAGTTTGCCAATGTGAAGGGCTCAGCTGCTCGGTAGCTTGTAAAGCCGCACTAATGTCGGTTTTTGACCACTCTTCAAAGACCATTTGAACGAGATCGTGCCCATCGGTTCCTGTCCAATGCGGTACTAAGTCCAATGTTGCATCCGGATTTATTCGGGCTAACTCTCTGATCAACAAACTCTTCAGAGATTTAGGAGGTGTTGGATCTTCCAATTGCTTCGTCTCACTTATAGAGTCGGCGATACCAACCAATTCTTCTTCACTAAATCGTTCAAAAACCAGCAAAGTGTCGTCATTGAGTGTCAAGATTTGTTGAAGTTGTCGCGCAGCTTCAACGTTTTGTCGCTTGAGGTCGCTTTCAATCTGCTCTCTATCAGTATCAAACAGTCGTTGCTCATCTTTTTCACGGGGTTGTTCTGTAAAAACAAATTGAGCGATAAGGAAAACAGCAAATACTCCGATGCAAGCTCCTAATACAAACCCACAGAGCACAGTTTTTTTCGCGGTGCTCAAAGCTAGAATGGACTTCATAGATTTATCATCTCTATGAACCAACGAGAGTTCGTTCTAAACTTGCTATCTGTAGTTGACAACAATTTATTCCACTACTCGTCATTAACGTAACTTTTAAGTTTCTCTACTTCTTGTTCCGTCAACCGAGGATAGAGTGCATTGAAAGGCAACGCACCTTTCGCAAGTGCTCCGGCATTTTCGCTCGAGAGTTTCGACGCGGTTGCTACGAGAGTTTCCGATCGTTCGCGAAACCAAGCCAAAGCTAGTTCCTCGAAGTATTCGCTCTGGAATTTACTCGGTAAATCGTCAACCAACCTTGCTGCTTCTTCGATCTGATTGAAATAGATCAAATTGCTACCGACATTTTGGTACGCCGCCCGTCTTTCTGACGCACTTACGTCCTTCAACAGACTCTTTACGGTTTCGATATCACCTTGCAACGACACGTAATAGAGAACTGAAGCTTCAAGTGGCACAGCAGTTAAGCTAGAGTTCGCTTGTGCAAGCGCTAACGCTCGATGTGGATCGATAAGGGAGAGTTCGGACAGCGTTTCATCCAGCAAGCTCGCCCTTACAGGGTCATCCTCTGTGGTTGTGGAAAGAATCCAAGAGACTGCGGCTTCAACATCTTGTTTTGCCCACTCTTCGATTAAGAACCGTGTTGCCAATTCAACACTTTCTCCTTGTTCTTTCAAGGTGGACAGATAGACAATTGCTTCCTGTGCACCCTGTTTTCGAAATAGTTGCCGAATAGCCCACGCAATTGTGGATCGACGATGCTCGACCGACAACTCATGGATGTTGTTCAGCATAGACAGTGGCGCACGAATCGCCTCAGCTCGGAACAATGACCGATAAATTTGTCTCTGTAGTTCAACGTCATCGAGTCTCTCGAGAGCGCTTAGCGCTTGTTGAATACCGTGTCGTCCCCATGCTACTAATACGGCAGACGCAAATTGATTTCGAACTTCAGCCGATTTGCTCAGAACTAGTTTCCACATGGATTCGGGATGGTATTGTGTAATTTCGGCAACAACACTAGACAACATGCGCAGAGTTTCGCGGTCATTCTCTCGTGTAGCTTCGAACCGCTCTATGATCACGTCTAGAAGGGGATAAAACATACTAGACCCTTCTCTGTTAGCCCAAGACGCAGCGACAGTAATCAAGAGTCTCTCTTGTTCGATATCGTTTAAGGAGTCCGAAAATACGATGTCGAATGCTCGTAACGGATCGTGTAGAGACTGCATAACTTTCAACTCGCTAAGCGCGAATTCGACATCTCTTACAATGCCAATTGATTCTGCAATCTTTAGTACATCGGCCGTATCGGAAACTGTTTCAAGAATGGTCAGTAGAGCGGTTTTTCGAGAAGTTCCCATTAATGACGCAGCAGTCTGTAGTGCTTCGTCAAGATTGATGGACGTCCACTCCATGAACACCGAACTCACGAGACTATTCCATCGATCGAATTCGAACGCCCAAACGTTCTCTAAAGCTACTGCAGGATCAATGCGAGCAATGCTTTCGAAGAGTTGAACTTGAACATCAAATACGTCTTGGTTCTCTTCCAGTTCAAGAGTTTGTTCGAGTAACTGCAATAGTTGTGAAATTTCAAGTCCAAACAGACGTTTTCTCAGCTTGATGGTGCGAACTAATACGTTTTCTTCTGAAACGAGTTCTTGTAAGTCTCCCGGTTCAACAACTAGGTGTTGTGAGTCCTTTCGCACAGAAGATGAGTGAACCGTCATGTCCTCGGTATCTGAAGAAGACAATCCAACTGACCAATGGAGGGTTAAATAAGCCGCACCACCGAGGACCATTCCAACGCAGCCAGCAGCTACAAACAGTTTTATTTTCAAAGTTCGCGACGTGTTGTAGTCGATTTGTTGATCAAACTCATTATGTTTAACACCTTAGGAAAGAAGAGATGATGGAAACCATAGTTTTAGTCACTCGATTATGAAATCACATGTCTCGACTTATGCCAGATTCGTGGAATTTTTGTTCTCGAGGAACTTAAGAGTGCGAGGATTTAGCTTGAGTATCACGCTTTATGATCGTGCTGTTTGTTCTTACCATTGTCGAGGTCACTGTTGTATTTTCTTGCTCGATCTAAGATTTGTTCGCGTAGTTTTTCAGCTTCAGCTTTCTCTAACCGATATAAAGTGGTTCCAGCCCCAGCAACATAAACCAACAAATTACTGAAGTTAAACTTCCGTTCAACGAATCTACTGCTCTTTGTTACGTGTTGGATGTTCGTCAGCGGCCATACTTCCCGTTTTTTTGAAATCACGCCACGAGTCATAGAAAGGTCAGTTTTCCTCAACGCGTATCCCCGCCTTGGAACTTCTAAGCAAGGATAAAGTATGGTCAACGTCGAAAGGGCAATCCAAAGAGAACCCAGGATTCCAAAGAACGGTATTGCAGCAGAGTTCCAAGAGAGATCGAGTAGTTCCCAAGCAACACCACCTCCGAAACCCAAAAGTATTGGTACAACGAGGACTGCAAGTACTACACTCCCAAAGAGTTCGAAACCCAAGCATTTATACCTGCTCCAAGAGGGATCTACGGTACCTACAAGGGCGCTTAGAGCTAGCGGAGTGTTGTCATGCAAATTGTTATTTAGTGTTTCGTCTCGTTGATCATCATCTTTCAAGGACTCCAATTGCTGGGCATTGTGTCTTTTCGCGATGTCAAAAACACGTAATGCAATATATTCTCTGACTGTTGCGACCGTCTGAAAGTCCAACCCGCGGAGCTTAGTGTTGTCATTTACCTGAACAATTTGTAGGGTGCTTACCCTAAATAGGCGTCCCAGAGTGCTGTTATACGATGCAACTGCTTGTATACGACTAAAGGGGATCACGATCTCTGTTCGGGCAAATAGTCCGTATCTATAGGTCATATCTAATGTCGTGAGAGCAAAGCACCGACGAGGTACTTCGAAAATGCTGTATACAACGCTAAGGACAAGTATCCCACTAGCAATCCAAGCAAGGAATGGAATCATTGCTTTTATTTCAATTGAATAGGACCACCCAACAATCCAACTTACTCCAAAAAGCATAGGAAACCACAAAAATACTGCTTTAAACACTGTAGCGAGAACACTCTGAACAACGAATCTCTTTGGTAATCGATTCCATTCCATGGTGGTAGCGGGAGTGCTATTTTCTGGTATTGGGATCGATGTATTCAACGCGCTACTGCCACTGATTCGTTCGATGTTGAATCATGTGTAGAGTTTTAGAGCGAACCGCTTGAGAGAAGTCTACAGTTAAGAATGGAATGACGATGCGTCCCGGTAGATAACTAAATATGAGATCGCTCGATCCGCGTATTCTTTGTATCAAGGATTGACTGATCGTCGTGTTTTGCACTTTTTCCAGGTGAATGGTCTTCACTGAATATCCGATTAAACCAGAGCGTCTAGTCACCGAGAATTCCTTGATGATGTACCCGCTCTTGGTCCACGACAACCAATTACTTATGATCATCCATATAGGAATGAGGCTTACATAAGCCCACCAGAACTCTCGAAGTACGGGAATTAGCGTGCCTAGACCGGCGCAGATCAAGGGCGCTTTGATTAGTAGATCCCCAGCAAGTCCAACATACAGCGCAATTATTGATACCTTTTGGAATTCTCTTGATTGAAAATCTAGGGTCATACCCTGAATGTTTGTAGGATAAATGAAACGTCTGATTTTTTCTGCGTTCTCGACGTTAATAAATGGCACTAATAACGTAAATCGCTTACTGTTGTGCGACTGACGAATGGAGAGCCTACCACGATTCATGACTCGCTCTCGCAAATTGAGCGAATATGCAATTTCTTGAACGCAGTTTTTCTTTACCGTGATGCGTGATCTCGAAAACAAGCCTTTTTCCACCAATATTTCGGTTTCATTTTCACCGAGGACAAAGTTTGCATTTGTCGTGATGAAACGAACGTAGCCGTAGAGCACAAAGAGTAAAGCGAGAGCGATGCCAATCATCAAGAAAAATACAGTTAGTCCGAACGGAGAACCTGAAATCGGTATTCCAAACACCAGATTAAAGAGATCGGGTAGCAGCATCAAATCGTTTAGAAAGTCTTCATATAGCCTAGGTATCCAACCCAACGATGCTCCACTTTGAAGGTAGTGTCGAACCATGCGATACACAATATACAGGACACTTAGCATTGAATATCCTTTCACAACTGCCCAAACTTCACCACCAGAACATAGAGTCGCTTTCATAAGGTCAGTACCCCGAAGAATTGGAATCGTTGTGGTCAATTGATGTTTGGCGACACTGTCTTTGTCAACCGCGGTGGCTACATCGTCCTCCATATCAGATGCGGTCAACTTCGCGTGTTCTAGTTTTTGTTTCTCTACTGCTTCAATGAGATTTTCGGCATCATGGAACCTGAGACCTGGAATTTCAACCTCTGCTTCTTCTGTTCCCACGGTATCGATCGAAATTCGAGAAAGCTTAAATACACGATCTATCGCACTGCGATGCACGTTTACAGAACGAATTCGAAGCCATGGTACATCGGTTCGTTGCTTTTCGAAGATACCTGAACGCACACTTATTGAGTCAACTCCGATGCGATACTTAAACCTCCAGTAGGAACACAATGCGACAATTAACTGAAACACCATGGAGAGCCCGATGGCGATGAACACTTTCCATTGCCATGGTATGCCAAACTCTTGCAACGTGAAAAAGACTATTGCTGTTGGCCCGCCGACGTTGAATAGTAGATTTACGAAATCGCTTAATACCCCCTTTACCCGCAGGGTCAAGAAATAGGAGATAGCTATTGGAGATGTGCGTCTCCACGTTGGAGTATGTATCGAATTCAGGTCAGAATCGTCGTCAGTCATACCTTTCCGTTTCTTTTGAAGATGAAGTAAACAAATGACAGTGGTTACTCTCGGTGCAACGGTATGTTCAGTTGAGAGAGAGTTTGGCTCTACCAACTATGTCCACTGAGTGAATTCGATAGTTTAGCGATTTCCGTTGGAGAAATCGTTAAACAATTCGACCAAAACGCTGGTGACTCAGATACGACACTCGTACAAGACGCTTCGGTGATTGGAATGGTCAAATTCTGCAAGGTAGTGGAAAGCTCCCAAGTTTCCGAAACTCGGCAACAAAAATTCCTATGTCCATATAGTCATTTCGTTATCGTCGATGTGCTTATAGGTTCAACCACTACGTTGTCGCTTGAAGTTACCCGCGATGTGTGTTTGGTATGATATTTTGTATAATATTATTTTCGTTAAGTTAGTCTACGCCGAATTTCATTGTCCTATTGTTCTCATTTGTTGCTATTCGAATTTCTGTTCGTACAGGAATAAGTCGACCTAAAAATGCGAAGTAGCGAATCTTGTTTAGGACAGTTTTTCACACCGTCCCATATCGTAGCAAAAATGCTACGTTTACGTCGCAACTATGGTACGATCCTAGAACCATCATCGGGAAAGGGTGCATTTCTAAATTTTTTAGAACATAGTGCCGTTGCAATTGAATACGACGCGTCCCTCACCGATGATTCTCGAACGATTTTCATTGACTATTTCGACTATTCGACCGACTACAAATTTGACAGCATCGTGGGCAATCCACCGTATGTTCGGTATCAAGACATCAAGTCTAAGACAAAATCGAAGTTACCAATGGAGCTTTTCGACGGTCGCAGTAATCTCTATCTGTTCTTCATCGCGAAAAGCATTGAACACCTGAAGCCTAACGGCGAACTGATCTTCATTACCCCGAGAGACTTTCTCAAAGCCACCTCTGCGAAAAAACTGAACGAAGTTCTGTTTCGCGAAGGGACGATGACTCACTACTTTGAACTAGGAGATGCTTCAGTATTTAACGATGCGACTCCGAATTGCGCGATTTGGCGATGGGAGAAGAATAACTTTGACCGAAGTATGGAAACGGGCGGCACGTTTCAATGTGTTAATGGTCAACTATATTTCGGTGAGTCAGCGCGTACGACAGTCAATGACTTCTTTGACGTCAGAGTCGGTGCGGTAAGTGGCGCGGATGACGTGTTTGCTAACCGAAGATTCGGTTGTACTGATATGGTTTGTTCCACGACTGAAAGAGATGGCAAACTACGCAGCATGATTTACGATCGCTACCACAAAGCGTTAGAACCTCACAAAGATCGATTGCTGAGAAGAAAAATTCGGCGTTTCGACGAGCGGAACTGGTGGGAGTGGGGAAGGAAATTCTGCTCACGAACGGGAGTGCGAATCTACGTCAATTCAAAAACTAGGAATAAAAAACCGTTTTTCATGAGTGAGATCGAGGCGTATGATGGTTCGGTGTTGGCGCTGTTTCCAAAACCGAGAGTTGATCCAGATCGCGCGGTCCAAAAACTTAACTCCACAGATTGGGAAAAACTTGCTTTTGTTTGCGATGGGCGACTGTTATTTTCCCAACGCAGCTTGGCGAATGCACCGTTCGAACTCTAGGTAGACCGCAGCATTGAGTTCTAGTAGAACTTTCCGATCATTGACTGTTGGAAAAACACGTTGCACGCTGAACTACCAATCGGCACAATCCTGCATTAACAAAACCGTACCGCACGGAATTCGCGGACAGATCGTTCAGATCCTTGAAAACGACGTCTTGATTGACGGATCTAATTTTTTCCACCACATCAAGTTCAAATCTTCGATTTGTAAACCAAAGCAAATAAGCAAACTGAATGTACGCGGCGAGATTTCCAATTTCAAAGCGTGTCTCTAAGATGGAGAATTCCGCGAGCTCATGGACTCGGGACGAGATTGCAAAAGCGCTGTTTAGGTTTGAAATCCTAAACTGGTCAACACCACTAACCATTTGATTCCATTTTGAATTCTCAGATTCAGTAGTAAAACCACCCCAAGCTCGATGTTCCCAGACAGGGACATCGAGCACCCCCAACATCTTTCTCTTCATACGTCGATCGGAAATTCACTTCCACAGAGCAGTAGTGTTCTGGATACTTCGCACTTCCTTATTCATTGAAACAGCCCCTAATGAAGTTAATTAAATTTTTGCTCGTGGTTGTATTTATTGCAACAGGCAGCCTAGCTGTATCGGCCGTCGACGAGGTTCAGGTCGGTCGTTACTCAACGATGAAATCGTTACCGACTGAGGCACAACAGAACATTTTTTCGACAGTGCTTAACGTCCAGTTCGACTCTTCCATTGCGACAGTCGGGGAAGCAATGCGGTTTTTATTAAGAGATCAAGGCATTCGATTGGCCGTACCTAGATCCCCTGTGAATCAAGTACATACTTTGATTGCGTTGCCGTTGCCTCGAATTCATCGCCAACTTGGACCGATTAGTCTTCGACATGCTTTGGAAACGCTAGCTGGCCCAGTGTGGCGTCTAGTGCAAGATCCAATTTATCGCTTGGTGAGTTTTGAATTGTGTATTGAGGAAGCGGAGGAGGGAACTGACGAATGATTGAGACGATACTCGGTATATTTTTGATTTTTATGTTCGCTCCAAGTAATGAAGTAGAGCATGATTTGGTTATCGAATCGCAACTTTCCCTAGAACACGTAGAACTCGAAGCATCACAAGATGAGCAATCAGAAGAAGATTGTCGATATACGGATGAATCAATCCCTCACCGAGACTTAAGCGATTATGTGGTTCTAGAAGAGATCTCAGTCAATGCGATCGAAGAAGGGGACTCTGAACAATCCGAAACAACTGAACGAACGGACTCCGAGAAAGTTGAAGAAGATCAAGACAAAATTGAACTCGCTCGCCCCCACACCGAAGAGAAAGACTAGTGCAACGGGCTTTAGTATTTTCAATCTGCATGTTTGGTTTGGGCATTGTCGCGGTTGAACGAGAATCGACAAGTACAGTCGATACTTCAAGTAAATTATTAGAAGTATCCAGTACAAATTTATCTCTTCTTGATCAATGGCAACTCTCCGAACAAGAATGGAGTAGGTACGAGGAACTCATGGAAGGAATTCGAGGACGATTGAGTCAATCAAACATTTCTCCCATCGAAGTATTAGGGATTCATGCCCGTTCGGAGACCGAGCGTACACACTACGCAAGAATCTGGGCACGCATGATGCGTGAAGATGCGATACGAGTATTACAGTTTCAACGAGCCTACGATATCGAAGCCAGGGCATTAAATCAAGATGAACCCTTGATTGATGTGAGTCTTCTCCCAGAACCTACAAAGGGCAAAGAAACGATACTGAGCGATTCGGATAGAGTATTGGTATTTTTGCGCCTCGACTGCATATTGTGCGACATTGTGTTTGACGAAGTCTACAACCAAGTTACCAAACTTAAGGGTATCGATCTTTATTTCGTCGACACTGACAAAAAAGACAGTGAACGAATTCAAGATTGGGCTAAATCGCGAGCCATTGACATTCAACACGTTCAATCGGGTCAAGTAACACTCAACTTTGACAATGGACTATTGGAATCTATCGACTCCAAAGTTGAGTCTTTGCCGAGTTTAAAGCTGCATCGAAATGATGAGATCGAACCGCTTAGGCTTGACCAACTTCCATGATGTTAGGGTTCTTAAATATCTTGACAAGTGTAACAATACATTGTTTTATAGAAATGTATTTGATTTAAGCAATGTGCTTAAATAGATGAAATTTCCGGTAGAAGCGCTCTTACGTGCTCCTGTAGAACTCTGGTCAGCGTTAGTTTGCGGGGCAATGAGTTTCGTGCTTTTGTTTTTCGGTGGCGAATTGCTTTTACCGAGATCTATCTCTTATATCGCTGCAGGCGCGATCGCGAGTCTCGGCTGCTATCGATTCGTTGGAGCTTTGTACATTCTTGCTTATCAAGTATGTCTATCCCAATCTTTACCTTGGAAGTTATCGTTCGCACGCATCCCAAAGCAAAAGGGATTTCTTTATCTCGGAAGCGGGTTTCGCTGGACCTATAAACACACGCAAAGGCTCAAAGATACTGAACTTCCAGAGGCGCAACAGTATCTCACAAAGAATTGGATGAGATTGATCGAAAATCTGGACAAATATCGTGCCAAAAGACACTTGACAAAACCAGAAACACAACATTCTATGAGTGGAAATCCTAGGCTTCAAGGAGTAGAACTTCGAAAACGGAGCGTATGGATGAACTCTCAAGATCGAGTTGGACATACGCTCGTAGTCGGAACAACCAGAGTTGGTAAAACGCGCTTAGCTGAGCTGTTAATAGCACAAGACATTCAGATGGGAGAGGTGGTTTTTGTGTTTGATCCGAAGGGAGATATCGAATTATTGCATCGAGTATGTACTGAGGCACATCGTGCCGGACGGCAAGATCAGCTTTATGTCTTTCATCTTGGATATCCCGACGTGTCGTCTCGATATAACGCCATTGGAAGATTCTCTCGTGTCACCGAAGTTGCGACTCGCATTGCCAATCAATTACCAAGCGGCGGAAGCTCTTCAGCGTTCAAGGAATTTGCCTGGCGTTTTGTCAACATTATCGCACGAGCATTACACGAGCTAAGACAAGTACCCGACTATCGCAAGATTCGACAGTATATCAACGACATTGAACCGTTGTTTGTCGAATACACGCAAAGTCTCCTGAGTCGCACACAACCTGCTGGTTGGGCCGCTGAAGTCAAGAATATTACTCGTGCATTGAATGACCGCAACTTAACAAGTGCTTTGAAGGGCAGGGATCCGACCGCAGTTGCACTCTACAAATACGTGCAAAAGAAAAATATTGACGACCCAGTCCTGGAAGGATTGGTTTCGGCTTTTAAATACGATCGAACTTATTTCGATAAGATTGTGAGTTCCGTGGGTCCTCTGATGGAAAAACTCACTACTGGTGCGGTTGCTGATCTCATTGCTCCCACGAATTCAGATGATCCTCGTCCGATTTTCAGTTGGCTGGATGTAATCCGCAATAAGGGAATCGTTTACGTAGGTTTAGACGCACTGTCCGACACTACTGTGGCAGCTGCTGTCGGCAATTCGATGTTTGCAGATCTTGTATCGGTAGCTGGATACTTATACAAATATGGCATTAACGGGGAGAAGGCGACCTATGTTGCACCACCCAAAGTTTGCATTCATGCAGATGAGTTTAATGAACTCATCGGTGATGAATTTATTCCATTACTCAATAAAGCAGGTGGTGCTGGATATCAGGTGACTGCCTATACCCAAACGATTTCAGACTTAGAAGCAAGGGTAGGGAGTAGAGCAAAAACCGGCCAGATATTGGGAAACTTCAATAGTCTGGTCATGCTTCGAGTCAAAGAACTAGCGACAGCAGAATTTCTTACAAAACAGCTTCCCAAAATCGAAGTTCGAGGTCTGAAAACTTCATCGAGCGCAAGTAACACTGATACCAATCAACTCAGCGCCGAATTTAACTCTCGTACCGACGATCAACTTACACTGTCAGATACGCCTCTGTTGACTGCGTCGAACTTAATGGGTTTGCCGAGAGGTCATGCGTTCGCCATTCTCGATGGTAACAACCTTTGGAAGGTCCGCTTCCCAATGCCCCAAAAGAGCGATTCCTTTGTACACAACAATATTGAAGGAGTGTTTGAAGCGATGCATGCAAGCTATGAGCGTAGACGTCAACATCCTGTCGCTCAACCAAATACTTCTATGGGAAGCTCAGCAAGAATCCACAATTAGTCGCTCAATAGACGGTGACCGACGCAAAACGCAGAGTTAATCCTTTCTTGAGCGTTTTCGGAAACGTCCTCAAAACATTTTCCCTGGTAATTGGTACGTTCTTTTTTGCAACTATCTTGGAATGGGGCGGAATGCACTCGTGGTGGCAGAACGCAAGCGAAACTCGTTTGTACGAGCGCACTCAACGTGAAATCCAAAGAATTGAAACCTCCGTCGGCGCAAGTTTCGACCGACACTGGTTTCGAAGCGCTATATCGTCTGTTTCAACCTTGAGTGACCGTCTCCTTGCTCCTGTCGAGCGATATCTCGAGGCTCAACAGCAGGATTTGGTAGAGACGCCAGAATCTATGTCTGCGGTTGTTAATGCCACATTGCAGATCCGACGTTCAATCAATCGACATCTTGTGGTGACGACCGAAGTATTTCGTGCATGGTTATTTCGATTGCTGACTTTCATGTTTGGGATCATATCCATAGCTCCAGTGTTACTTGTCGGACTCATTGATGGATTGGTAAGGAGAGAAATACGCCGTTGGGGTGGGGGTAGGGAAAGTGCTTGGTTATATGTCTTTGCCAGCAAGTCTCTATTCCCTACTTTCATGTTATTTTTGGGAATGTATGTACTCTGGCCGTGGTCCTTTTCGTTTGTATGGATCAATAGCCTAATGGGCTTGTGCTGGGGCAATGCGCTGTCCGTTTCCGTTGCAAAGTTCAAGAAGTACATGTAAGCGCGTCTGGATAATATTTTCGGTAAGTGACTTACCGTACTGTTGCAGCTACAAAAAGGTTCGAACTGCTGATCCACGACCAAGAACTGAATGGTGCAACAGAGTCTTACACCTACGACACCAAGGACTTATTCGATGAATGCGCTTAAGAAACGTGATTCAGCAGTTAGTACTAGAGTAATTTCAGTAGCCAAGATAAGCGTCGGGGATACTGGCACCTTCCTCTTCGATTTCGAACAACAACTTACGATCTTCATCAGTTAGGTACTCTTTGAGGCGATCAACCTGGTCTTCATCATAAACGTTGGAACGTCGATTGTTTGCGAGTTGTGTGGTTGCAATTCGTGATCGTGCCATCTCTGAGGGTAATTGGTCGAGCCTCGTAAATATTGACTCAGGGTCATCCATAACGTTCACGTTAGAGCCTATGCTGGTATAGTAACGTATTTGGTCTTCCCCGGAAAATTCTTCGCCGTTCGCGATCGCCTCATCTAAACGGTCATTCCGAATTAACGAGTATCCAACGTCTCGATACGCAGCTAGTTTTGTCGGTCCCTCTCGAACTAACGGCAGTAGCTTAAGCGCTTCTTCTAGGTTTTGGAACGTAAGCATATCGATCACAGTCGCTTCTAAACCGATTTCATCGCCACCGACACCTATGGGTTGATCACGAGCAAGTTCAAAGGCCGTCTGAGAGTCCTTATTGGTAAATTCTGTTATGACGATTTGTACCAGGATCGGCCTCTGGGATTCTGTTGAAGGGTCAATGAGAACCCAGTTTAGGGCAGCAACTCCGTCTGTACGACCCCAATAGTTCGCTAACGTGCGTGCGGCTGTTCGTTTAGAACCGCTGTTCTCGATTTCATCGTACATTGCTCGCGCGGCCTCTGGAGACTCTTTGACTAAATCAATAATGAGTATTGCACGAGCGACATCTTGTACTTCGTTAGGAAATTTACCCAACGAATCCTTAAGGGATTGGGCATCGTTTGAGACCCAAGTGCTAAACAGTTCTTGAGTCAGATCTTCGCGTTCACTAGCTGTGTCCAAAATTGATATACGTTCCCAAGCAGCTAAGGGATCGTTTTCAGCCCAAATGGACAAAACTGGAGAGGCGGGATTCGAGAAACCACTGTGCGGTAGCGTTATCGCATACTCGAAGGCAGATTTCGCATCTTGTAGTGCAGCCACACGCAATAATCGGTACTGTAATTGATCTCTCAAACTTTGATCTTCGATCACCTCAGTTACTCTGGGTATCGCATTCACTCCAATCTGTTCGATCCAAGCCTCAGCGATATTCGTGATACGACGGAAATTCTCGTAGTTCAACTGGGTCGGATCCTGCGCCAGAACATTCCATGACTGTTCAGGGTATCTCGCTTCTTCAATAAATAAATTTCTTTCGATAAGATCAGAAACGTACTTTTCGTTTTCAAATTCTTCTGCGAGTAATTTCAGATCATCGATGGAGAGCAATGAACTTTGTGCGTCCAATACTCCATCAGAGGCAATCACTTTCAACTCCCATTCTGAAAAACTTTTAACAAAGTTCTTAGCTCCTTCCAAATTCACGGTAGCCCATTCACTTGCGATACTGTACGCCAGTTTTCGTTGCGTGTCTTCATTCAAACCAAAATATATTGAGTGTACTTTTTCCTCGTCGGAATGAACGAGTTTAGAAATTAGGATCGACAGTGCATCAGTTCTCCATTTTTGATTTGTAGCGTCGTAGTCGAAGTCAACGATCTCGTCAATGAGGAACACGAGACGATCTTCATCCAATTGATTTGCTAATTGATACAAGGTAGCGAATCTCAAGAACCGGCTCGAGTGTTCGTCCAACAAATCCGCAAGTGTTCTGATGGTTGTCGCACCTTGTTTTTCTTCTACTGACTCGCCGTTCGGATTTGATTGGATCAATGAGTCTTGTGAAGGTGGTGGACTGCTAGAGTTTGGGTCTAGGGGACTTTCGGATTTCTTTGCCGGTAAAACAAAATAAACTGATAGGAGTACTACTGCGGTAATGGTCGCCCCCAATACTAAAGACAAAGCATCTGGGAATTTCTTGACTGGGTGATTTGAAGCATTCATGGGAATTTAGCGCTGAGTGAATTTGTTGGACGATGTTTTTACTGGTCGATAGTGCATTTCATTCTGTCCGATAGACAGCGATGTTGTGAGGGGACTCTATGCACTAGTTTCTTTGCTCAAACTGCTGTTCACTCATTTTTTTAAACGGGAGCCAACATCTGACCTCATTTTGGATTGACTTTTAATGTCCAAGGTTCGGACTTACCAAACATTACCGGTCGATACATTTCTTCTACATGCGCGGGCAAAACAGTAAATTCACCGGTTGCGATTGCTTGTCCCAACCACGCTAGATGGTACTTTCCCCTTTCGATCGAATTCGCAAAGTAACGAACGTTTTTTAGTCCAAGTTCGCGATATCGAAAACTCCGATATCTTGCCTCCTTAAACTCTTTATACAATTCACTTTCTGACAGAATGTAATCCAACTCCCAATCGACAAAGGGTGGGAGAAACTCAGTGCTTAAGTTCGAATTCACTGGTTCCAAGCCCCCAGGGACTGTATCGTCAACTACTACATAGTCGCGTTCAAATCGGTTGTTCAGGTACAAATTAACGAGCACGTGCTCACCTTTGTTAATATGGTCCCCGGGTTTAAGGACAAACCACTGTCTCTTTCGATATACAACGTACTCTCTATGAAGTTCAAAGCCTGAAAAACGATTGATTCTCTCATCCACTGTGGTTAGGTAAGACAATTCCACGTTGTAAAACGCAGTTCCATTGCCATTCCGAAGGATTTCGATATTACCATGAGAGCCAAAGATTTGAGATTGCAATAGGTGTTGTGTGTGAAGTTTCGTAATGTTCGAATTAAATTCCCATCCATCCGCTATGCGAGTTGAAACTCCTGTGTGATCACTCCTTAGATCTATTGTGGCGAATAGATTCTGGTCATCAGAATCGATATAGTCGAAAAACTCGATCAGAGCGTTGGTACAAAAGACGTTGTCCTGAGTGTTTCGCCAATGAGGTAAATTTTCACGAGAGTATCGAACAGCATTAGATAACTCTTTCAACTCAGAAATTTTCAGTTTGGTGGTTGATGTGTCGGACAATTTTGTAAGTGCTGTCAAAACAGAACAGAGTGAGCGAGTGTCCGAGTGCAGTATGCTAGTGAACCACAACGGGACTGATTCGACAAACTCGACTGCACCGTCTACTAGCGAACGATGGTTCATGATTCTTACGAAAATCTCATTATTGAGAGTCTGACTTGGATCTAGTGTCAGTGACGCCAAGAGGTAGTGAGACAGACCGAATAAATCCATTTGTTTAATTTGATTTGAATACTGAGTGAGTTCTGTTGCATTGAGTTCTCCCCAGGTTGCCAAGGCATACAAAACGATGGCACCAACGGTGGCGTCTAAATGATCGAGTTGAACCTCGTTCCCATCTTGATCGACGTCTTCCAATTCTTCTAATTGATCAACTAAATGTTCTCGCAAATATTCCAACAACTTTCGTGTTACATCTAAGGGAACTTCGTATCCAGCATCCTCAAACCATGAAAACGCGATCGCGGTATATGCAGACAAATATGTGTCCACAAAGTGAGATCTAGGTATGAAAAAAGCCATGCCACCACCAGGTGTTTGGAAATCAATAGCGGCGGCAAGTACTTGAGCGATTTTTTGTTCGGGGTTAGACCATTGAATTCCATGCTTCGCACCTCGGTCTTCTAATTGCACGTACTGCATTGCGAGAATGGCTTGTGTTAGTTCTTGTTCCCAACAAGAATAGGGATACTCGATCGCATAACGAAAGACACCGTCAAAGTTTACCGCTGCATTAGTAGTCAGCGTGAGATCTAGTTGTCCATTCTCTTCTTTTAAATGAGCAGGAATTCCTATGGGTATCGTGGTTTTATCTCCTTCAAGCGCACCGTAAACTGCACTGGATACTCGTACGCGATTACTTCGCACCGGAATTTTCATTTCAACAGCGTCGATATCTCTACGGTCGCCCGCACTGGCAATGACTCGGATTTCCGATGTTTCGATTGGATTTTGGGGATCAAGAGGCTTTGACAATCTTCCAGCTTTGACGTCCCATGCTACGACTTTTCGTTCGAAAGGCATGAAGGTAATTTGTTCCTCGTATGTTGTCTGGGTACCTTCGAGGAGTTCGCCCGTCGCTCGCAGCTCAATGGTCAATCTACGGCGTCGGTCTGCTCGATTGAGAATCGCTGCTCCGATTTGAAAAGAGTCTCCCTCAGTCACAACATTGGGTACGACTGCTCGGACTTCAGTGTCCTTCATGGAAGCAAAGGAAGTACTGGCATATCCAAAACGGTCATCCGCTGACACCGCGATCACCAATACTCTCCATCTTGTAAGGTTATCGGGTAGAACAAAGTCGAGCTTCAACCGACCATCGGTTGACACAACCGAGGGGTTCCAATAGGCTACAAACCTATCAACCTCGCGGACATTAGGATCCGCTATGCGCTCACGTTCGAAAGTCAATTCTGGAGCCCTCGAGAAGAGGTACGAAGGACCCGTACGAATTGGTCTAACAGTGGAGTCTTCGTAAGTTTCTGGATTTGAAGAACTTAATTCTGATGTCTCCATCAATGAAAGAATCAAACTGTAAGTACGGACGCCACTCTCATTCCATCTCCATTCTTTCTGAGTTGGATCGAAGAAAACTTCTCCTGTTTTACTCAAATCTAAAACTGCTTCATCTATCACGGCTACCGCGTACTCTATTGGTTTGGTACTGTCTCGATCAGTCGCCAGTGTCAACTTAACTGTGTCCCGAGGACTGTACGAGTCGCGATTGGAAGTCACGGTGAAATCTAGGGGATGTAATCGTGGATTGTCCAATGTAAATTTAGTCCTTGCGACTTGATACCGCGTGTCCCCCCAAATACTCGCTTCCGACAGGGGTGAGTGAGAGAGAACGGACAATTCAAAGTGCGGTTCGTAGTGTTCAAGTACTGGGAATTCAATAATGGGGTTGTCAGGGTCCAGTCGAACCAACCAATGATCAATCACGCTAGTGCGTTCTAAAGTCACTAGTATTGGAACGTTTTCTGGGTAGTTTTTGACTTCACATCGGATCAAGTCGCCAACCTTTACTTCGTCTGAGTCACAGATTAACTCCAACTCAACTGGTTTTGGACGTACGACCACTTCGCGAGGGGGACGGTCGTCGACATAGGTAGTCAACCACAGACTTGATCTATGGGTATTTCCCTTCGTATCCTCAATTTGGGCATCAATTCGATAGTAGTTTGTTTCTGTGGGTGTGAAGTCACAAGCCACTGGTTCTTTTGCAGAGACAATGTCACACTGAAAAACTTCTTCCCAGACAATATCAGAGGACCGCCCCCAAAACAGAGATGGTTCACTAGGGTCTGCTTGGGCGACGTAGACTTTAATTTGAACAGGCTTTTCCGTGACGATCCGGTCCTCTTTGGATATTACTAACACTTCAATCGGCCATGGTTCGCCT
Organism: Gammaproteobacteria bacterium; assembly: GCA_009840305.1. Lineage (GTDB taxonomy): Bacteria > Pseudomonadota > Gammaproteobacteria > Pseudomonadales > Azotimanducaceae > Bin55. Next base: position 444,077 of record VXNY01000029.1, read on the forward strand.
ACTTCAATCTGACCGGAATCGATCACAGTATCGTACAACCAAGGCTGCCGAAGCGCAACAAATTGATCCACGCCGTAATAGGTTGCTGTAGTGCGTGTGGCAACGTACTTCCCGCGGTCGCTCATTACTGAACTCTCGATTTGTAGCTCTCCGTAGTATGTTTCGTTCTCAAAAGATCTGAGTGTGAGCGTGTATTTACCTTCTTCATCGAGCGAAAACTCGGTATCGACGATTAGATTCCTTCCGTATCCTACGCTAGGATTTCTGCTTATCGAATAGTCATACTTCGATACTGATTCAATCGGTGGATCTTCTGCTTCGACGTGCACGATTAATCGACCATGCTCATGCGCGTAAGGGCCTGCTGCATGAAATTCTGCTTGAGTCGTGATCCTCACGTCTTCACCATGTTCGTAAACTATGTTGTTTAGATGTTGAGTTACTTGAATGGGGTTTGTGTTAAATTCAAACACTTCAAATTCCCCGCCGGATTCGTACCCAGAAGACGAACATGGATTCAGGATAGGCCCATCCGGATCAAAAGCTAAAATCATGGTGTACTCGCCGAATTCGGTTTTGTTGTTCAATTTGAAGGACGCGTGATAAGCACCAAATTGATTTAACGAAATTGGGCTTATTTCGTATGTTCGCACGCTTCTTGGACCCCGGATACAAAGTCCAAAGTGTCCTTCTTCCGGAATTGTTCGAACTTCATTGCGTCTGGTTCGGACATAACCTTTAATTTGAACAGTATCACCTGGTCGGTACAAGTTTTGTGACGTTGTAGCAAAGTGATCGAGGTTAGAGTCGATCGAAGGAAGATAGTAGGGACCGTACAGATCGTAGTCATCATCTAAAGGTAATAGTGCTAAACCTTCTTCGCCCTCGACTCGAAAAAAGTACATAGGACAATCTTCTTGCTCACGGCAGTCCCAGAACATGTCGTCAACTACCCGATCCCAACCGCGATCAAATGTTTCGTAACCAGGTAATAACACCAAACCATCGTCATTTGTCTTGCCGGAAAAGATGGAATCACGGTTATCGGCGAGGTGTTGGGGATTCCCGAGATAGAGTTCTACGTTTGCGTCCACAATGGGTTCGCCCGTCAGTAGGTTGACTACCCATGCCAAAGTTTCAACAGTCCCTAGTTTGACCGAGACAGAATATGGTGTCGCTTGAACAAAAAAAAGACTCTCGATTGTGTCAGTAGGATGGTTGAATCTTGGTTGCCCAATAACTCGACCAGACATAACACCAGAAGGAGAGCGAAGAGCGTCTCGCAACCCTAGAAATTGTTCGTGTAAGACGTCGTCCTGATCGGAGCTCTGAATGTGGAGAATTTGGTCGCTTTGAACCCCCTTTTCATCCAGCAAGTCGTAAATGATGGACACATCATCAACGTTTCCCAATGAAATCGTGGGATCGACGGTACTATCGGAAACGACAACTACGCTTCTTTGACTCACACTTGTTCTTGGTAATGGACGCTCTGTTTGAAACGTAATCTCGTTCGTTCCAACAAGAGGGCGATCAAAACCATCAGTGATCGGGACGACGCGATTGTCGGATTCGCTCGTTTGTTCGGTGGTAGAGAGATGAATTTTGTAAGTCGAATCTGATTTAAAATCTCCACGAACAGAGTATCTATAACGACTGATCGGTTGTGGCCTGAACCATTCACGAGCCGAGGTTATCTTGAGTGCATCGTTCTGGGTTTGAATATGCACGATATCATCAGTTACGCGATCCAAAAAGCGAGACGAGAATACCAAAATGAAGCTTGATCGAACTTTACAGGTAGATTCGTGCGGCTGATCTACGGCGAGAAATATTTCTTCTCCAAACACGTTTTGACACTCAAGTCCCAGAAATCTAAATTCGTCAAACGTTCTAACTTCAGCATCAACCAGTACACGTTCCTTTGTTGTTAAACTTCCTCTAACACCCTCCACACCAGGTAGAAGCAACACAAAAACGTTCGAATTTTTGGAGAGCGGTTCTTGAGGTAACACTAGAAATTGTTTTTTCGATGCGCCGATTTCGACCCGTTCGTCAAGGTAGTTGTACTTCTCGTAAGTTTTTGCTCGACTAAAAAAATCTTCTCCGAGTTCATACGTTAACCCATCAACGCGAGGCCAAATTCGAGAAGGAACCTCTTTGCCGGTGGCAGCATCGTGTAACAGTAGTCTCTCCTTTAACGTATCGAGATTCACTTGCTGGTTGAATGAAACCCTGATGATCGGCTGAGTGGGGGATAACCAGGAAACGAGATCTGTATAGGTTATGGCCGGCAGGATGGTCTCAAAGTGGTGAATGTATTCCGTATCCATCATTTGACCGTTCGGAGCTGTGATACCTGGTCGGATAGTTACCGTATATCGAGTAGCAGCTTCGAGGTCGTCATCGATGGGGAGTTCACATTGCAAAGTGTTTAATTTCACCCAATTCCATTCACAATCGACCGCTGGTTCGATGTCGATAGGTACCACATCTTCGACAAACATGGAGGCACCTAGTGCAACTATGTTCTGATTGAACTCAATCGTGATGCGATCGCGCGTTGTCACTTCCTCTCCAGTGGGATATACTGCTCGAACCTTTAAAGGTTTATCTTTCGCACTACTCTGAGCCTGAGCTCCCACGCAGAAGCAGACGCTAAGGAGTACTACAAGCATCGATCGAATGTTCATGTTCCTATACCTTCGAGTTTAGAGACACATTCTTTGCATTCACATGTTGTTTACAAACAATGTTCAAATTAGGTAATATAGCCGAATACGTGGTTCAGGTGGATATTTACCCTCAAGCTACAAATCGCGAGCATGACCATCCAAAGACTAACTCCTATGTCGAACTGTTGGTCTTCGCGACTATGGTTTCACCTTCAGTGTCCACGGTTCGGACTTACCAAACATCACGGGTCGATACATTTCTTCGACATGAGTGGGCAACACGGTAAATTCGCCAGCACTGATTGCTTGTCCCAACCAGAGTAAGTGGTGTTTTCCCCGCCTCAATCGGTTTGCAAAGTAGCGGACGTTCTGCAAACCCAGCTCACGGTAGCGAAAATACCAACTCGATGCTTCTTCAAACTCTTTATACAACTTGCTGTTCGACAAGACTTCATCCAACTCTTCTGCATTAAAAGGAGGAAGAGACTCGGTTTTGAGGCTCAAATTTACCGGTTCTAAGCCGCCGGGAACCGAATCATCGACAACTACGTGGTATCTCTCAAATCGGTTGTTCAGGTATATATTTACTAGTATATGTTCGCCTTTGTTGATGTAATCCCCTGGTTTCAGAATGTACCAATGGTTGTCTCTGAGCACGACATATTCCCGATGGATTTCAAACCCGGAGTAACGATTAATTCTCTCATCGACTGTCGTTAAATACGACAGTTCGACGTTATAAAACGCGTTTCCTTTTCCTTGGCGATTAATTTCGATTGCACCACGAGAACCGAATCGTTGAGCTTGCAATTGATACCGCGAATGTAATTTAGTGATTTTGGAATTAAACTCCCATCCTTCGGCAAGACGAGCAGAAAATTCATTGTCATCACTCAGTAGATCGATAGTAGCTATAAGATCTCCTTTCTCGGTATTGACATAATCGAAAAAAGTAATCATCGCATTTGTACAGAACACATTGTCTTGAGTGTTTTGCCACTGGGGTAGGTTGTCTCGCGCGTACCGAACAGAGTTCGACAACTCCTTTAATTCCCCAATTTCGATACCACCCGATGTGTTCTGTTTCAACATCGTAAGTGCTTCCAATACGGAACAGAGTGAACGGGTGTCTGAATGGAGGATTCGGGTGAACTCGCGTGGAACTACTTCGACAAATTCAACGGCGCCGTCCACTAATGAACGATGGTTCATGATCCGTTCGACGACGGTAGCCGCAAGTGGATGGACGGGGTCCTGTTTGAGTGCAGCTAGAAGAAACTGAGACAGACCGAATAAGTCCATTTGGTCGATTTGATTCGAGAACTTTGAGATTTCACTATCGGTGAGTTCACCAGACAGTGCTAACGCGTGTGCAACGACAGCACCCACCGTAGCTTGGATGTGGTTAAACAGCGTTTCATCACCTATCCAATAAGCGTTGTCCATTTCGTCTTCTTCCTGTGCTAAGAACTTGTGCAAGTATTGCAATAAATTGCGTTGTACGGTGTGAGGAATGTCATACCCGGCGTTTTCTAGCCAGGAGAATGCAATCGCAGTGTAAGCCGATAAATACGGGGTGCTGTTTCCTCCTCGAGGATCGAAATATGCCATACCACCATTAGGCGTTTGAAATTCTTTTGCAGCGGCAAGGACTTGCGCTATCTTTTCCTCTGCGTCAGGCCACGGGATGCCATGCTGAGTACCTCGTTTTTCTAATTGCAAATACTGCATCGCAAGTACCGCTTTCGTCAGCTCTTGTTCCCAACAAGAGTACGGATATTCGATTGCATATCGAAACACTCCATCAAAATTAATCTTGTCCGAGGTACTTAAAGTAAAGTCTAGCTGCCCATCTTCATCCATTAAACTTGGTGGAATTCCAACAGGAATCTCGGTTTTATTCCCAGCTAGAGCACCGTAGGCTAAACTAGAAACTAATACTTTATTACTTCTTACTGGTATTCGAATGTCAATTGCGTCCGAGTCTCTTTTGTCGCCTGCGCTAGCTATGACTCGAATTTCCGACGAATTAATTGGATGCTTCAGATCGAGAGACTGAAGTACTTCATCAGCCTGTACGTCCCAGCTCACCACTTTGCGTTCAAAGGGCTGAAATTTCAGTTCCCGTTTGTATGTTGGTTCAGCCGTGGAACTTTCAGCGAGATTACCCGAAGCTTGTAGTTCGACCGTGAGTCTGCGCTGGCGGTTTGTCCGGTTGAGTATCGATGCCCCTATTTGAAATTTGTCGCCTTCAGTAACCACATTGGGAGCGATAGCACGAACTTCTGTATCCTTTAAAGAAGCGAAGTTTGTACTAGCAAACCCGAATCTGTCGTCTGCGGACACGGCCATTACTAACGCTACCCAACTCGTGAGGTTGTCCGGTAGCTTGAGTTCGAGTTTTGCTCTACCATCTTTGGAAACAACAGAAGGGTTCCAGTAAGCGACGAATCGGTCGACTTTGCGAATATTTGGATTTGGAGTGTGTTCGGCGGCGCTTAAGTTCTGGCTGAAGTACAGGCCTCCGCCATCACTATCACGAGTTGTTGGTTTTTCGGTGTAGTCTTCCATTGGTGAGGGCATTGAGTTTTGCAAATCTGAAGACTCCATCAGTGAAGCAACCAATCCGTATGTTCGTACGACCCGTTCAAAAACTCCCCATACTTTTTTCGTTGGGTCAAAGAAGACTCCAGTCTCGTCGCTCAAATCTAGAATTGCCTGATCGACTACGACCACAGCGTACTCTATCGGTTTCGTATGATCTCTGTTTCGACCGGCCGAAATCGATAGTTTGACTGTGTCCCTTGGAGTAAAGGAGTTGCGGTTCGACGAAACTCTGATTTCAAGTGGTTTCAATCGAGGATTGTCCAACATAAACCCTGTTGTAGCGATCCGGTATCGGGAGTCGTCAGAAACAGTGGCTTCCGAGAAAGGTCTCTGAGAAAGAACTGACAATTCAAAGTGCGGCTCATAGTGCTCTAGTATCTCAAATTCAAAGATGGGGTTTTGGGGGTCAAGCCTAACCAGCCACTCATCGATAACACTTGCCCGTTCAATCGTTACCAACATTGGGGAGTTTCCTAGGAAGTTTTTAACTTTACATCGAATCTTGTCTCCAATTTCAACTTCCTTAGAGCCGCAGATTAGCTCTAGACGAACTCTTTCCGTAGACTCGACGACTTCAACTTTGGGATGGGGATTTACGCGGGCTTCCACTTGGATACTCGATCGCTGGGCATTTCCATTGGAGTCTAATATTTGAGCTTCGATCCGATAGTAGTTTGCTTCAGTAGGAGTGAAGTCACAAGACATTGGTTCCTCGGCAGATTGAACCTCACAATTTAGTATTTCCTCCCATTCTCTATCGGAAAGACGATAAGGCACTTCACCGTTTGCGTCTTTTATAGCTGCGAAAACCGTTATATTAACTTCTTTGCCGGTGACAATCTTGTCATCCTTGGACACGACTAACACTTGAATCGGCCATAGCTCGTCAACCCAAATTCGACTGAAATCACGCCATGTGTTGTACGAGGCCGGATGACGGATCGCAACGAATTGATCTACGCCAAAATAAGGTGTTCTAGTTCGTACAGCGACGGCTTTACCACGATCACTGACCACTGAACTCTCAATTTGAAGCTCGCCGTAGTACACTTCGCTATCGAGTGATTCAACTGTAGTTGTGTAGCTCCCGTGTTCATCCAGCACGATGAAGGAACCGTGAACTCGAGTTCGCCAGTTCTGGTTTGGATTTTTACTGATTGAGTAGTCGTATTTTGATACGGTTTCAAATGGTGGATCTTTAGCTTCAACGTTAACAATTACGTGACCATTCGCATGCGCGTAAGAACCACCGGCATGGAAATCTGCTCGGGTCTTAATTGTCAACTCATCGCCTCGCTCGTAGACTGTCGCGTTGAGAACTTGTTTCACCTGAATAGGATTTGTTTTAAATTCGAACACCTTAAATGTTCCACCTTCTACTAGATGGTTTCTACCCGAGCAAGGATTCGTGATAGGGCTGTCGGCATCGAAAGCTATGGAGATTCGGTAATTGCCTAATTCGGTTCTTTCGATCAACTTCACAGAGGAGTGATAAGCACCGAATTCATTGAGAGAGATGGGTGAAATTTCGTATTCTCGACCCCTCGGACCACGAACGCACAGTGCGAAATGTCCCGTATCGGGAATGACACGAACTTCGTTATGTCGTGTACGGACATAACCCTTGATTTGAACTGTATCTCCGGGGTTGTAGATATTCTGAGCAGTTGTTGCGAAGTGATCAAGATCTCGATAAACAGGATAGAGCCAGAAGGACCCTGTGAGTTTGTAGTCATCGTCCAAGGGAAGTAACGCGATTCCTAAATCACCCTTGACGCGAAGAAAGTACATGGGACACTCTTCTTGGTCGCGACAATCCCAAAACATTCCGTCGAAAGCTCGATTCCATTGGGGGTCAAACGAATCGTAACCGGGGAAGGTGACCAGACCATCGTTATTCGTTTTTCCTGAAAAAATGGATTCGTGGTTTGTAGCGAGCTGACGGGGATCGCCAAGAAAAAATTCAACTTCTGCGTTCTTGATAGGCTCGCCCGTGTGTAAGTCGACGACCCACGCTAGTGATTCCACTATACCAAATTTGAGAAAAACAGAATATGGTGTCGCTTGGACAAAAAAACGACTCTCGATACTGTCTTTTGGATGGTCAAATCTTGGGTCACTAACTACTGTACCCGACATCACTCCAGACGGGGAACGCAGGACGTCTCTAAGACCCAGAAACTCCGTCGTTAAGACATCGTCTTGCTTCGGGTTCTGCCTTTTTTGTTTTTGATCACTTCGAATGCCCTGTTCGTCGAGAGTATCGAAAATAATGAGCACGTCATCAACGTTTCCGAAAGAAACTTGGGGCTCAACCGTACCGCTAGCATCAACAACCGCGCTTCTATTTGACACACTTAGGCGCGGTAAAGGACGATCAGTGCGAAACGAAATCTTGTTGGTTCCTACTAGTGGTCGTCCGAAGCCGTCTTTGGCTGTTACCATATTCTCAGAGTTTTCGTTGGTTTGTTCTCTAGCAGCGACAAACAACTCATACATCGAACTAGATCGAAAATCACCTCTGAAGAGATATAGATAGCCATTAAGGTCTTGTGAGCCGTAGTTAGAAAGAAAAGCACGTTCAATCTCTCCTGTACTCAGTGTGTGAATTTGGACAAGCGCATCGCTTGTGCGAGGGTTGAATTGCGAAGAGAAAACTAACCTAAATCTCGAGTGTACCTTACAAGATTGCTCATGTGTCTGGTCCACAGCTAGAAATAAGTCGTTGTCGTGTACGTCTTGACACTGTAGTCCTAACAAACGAAATTCATCAAAAGTTGTAGTTTCAGCATCTACCACTGCTCGCTTTTGAGAAGTCATGGTACCAGTCGCACTCTCCACGCCGGGTAACAGAATTAACGAAACTCTAGCGTTAGGTGACATTAGTTCTATTGGTAGTACTAAGACGTCATCTCCGATTCTTCCATCGGTGTCGCACTCAGTTTGATCGAAAATTTTGTAAGTCTGATGTTGACCAAAGTAATCATTTCTAAATTCAGAATTAAGCCCCAAAAAGTAAGGACAAATCTTGGTAGGAATTTCCTTACCAGAGACTGAGTCGAACAAGAGCAGTCTTTCTTTTAGGGAGTCTAGTGTGAGGTCTTGGTTGAACGAAACGTTTAGTATCGGTTGAGTAGGGGACTTCCAAGATATTAGCCAGGTGGATTGGATCGCAGGGAGGATAGTCTCGAAGACGTGAACATATTCGTCGCTCAACTTTTGACCGTTCGGAGCTTGGATACCGGGGCGTACGGTTACCTTATATCTGGTAGCGTATTCGAGGTCAGTATCGACCGGGAGCTCGCACTGTAACGTGTTTAACTTCACCCAATTCCATTCGCAATCCACCGCCGGCTCAATGTCGATGGGGACAACATCGTCAGTAAACATGGACGCACCTAACACCACGACGTTTTGATTGAACTCAATCGTAATGCGATCGCTGGCAGCTACTTCTTCACCCGATGGATATATTGCTCGAATTTTCAACGGTTTTCCGGTGGTATTTGCTTGACCATTGATTGCGTTGCAACATACGAGAGCCCATAGTGATACCACGATCATTCGATTGATCATTTCCCTCCTCCCAAAGCTGTAAATAGTAGCGTGTTTGAGACTAGCCACGTTCCAACCAATGGCTTTACCCACATACAATCACTGCAACTTCAATTCTATCCAGATTAACATCACTCAATATTCGCAGGGAATCACAGGCTGTATTCACAAATTCCAACATGGTGACAGGAAATCGAATCACAATTCGAGTGCCAAGGTAACGGTTTTAGTCCATTACATAGCTCGTATGATTGAGTTTGAATAAGGTACTTCTTCCCCATTGAATGATCAAAGCAATACGTCATGTTGGTTGTACGCGGCTATACTTTGATGGAAGAATGTTCTCTCGATCACATTTTCTCGAGAAATTTCATATCATAGAGTCTCCAGGACTACAAGAGAAAGTTGGCCGTGCAGTTCTGATTGAGTATCAAAAACAACGAAATACGATAGCTGAGGAAAGATATTGACCATGACCCTTCACAAATACTTCAAACTTTTGAAATACTGTGTCGTAAGTGCACTCGTGTTACTCACGACAAACAGTGTAGTTGGAAACTTTTACTTCCAGGGTGGCGGCAGCTTCTGGCCCGACTTTAGCGTACAGCAAATCACAAGTTCTGGAATACCCCTCGATAGACCTCAGCAAAGCAGTGTCGTTAGAAATATTGATGTTTGGATTAGCGCAGGATATGCGTTGAACGACAATTGGAATATTGAAGCTTTTTTCGCTAGGCTACCAGAGACAAATGCGTTCTCTCCGATCAACGTGTACTATCAGGGGGTGCGTATTGATGCTGCTACAGGAACAATCAATCTCGCTACAGAAACAGCAATGGTTGGGGTTGGTGGAGGTTATGAGTTTCCTATTAGTGAGCGGATTTGGCTAACCGGTAAAGTAGGCTTCGCGTTTGCTCAGAACGAATCTGACCTCGATCTCTTTTTACCAAACTTTCAGGTCCCAATTGCCCCTGAGGACATAGACGATTTCGATGTGAGCGACATCACTCAAGATATCGACGTTTTCCATTTCGACGAAGAGAGCGAGAGTACCGTGGACACGTTCTTTGCGGTCGGTATTAGGGTTCCAATTGACCATACTAACACATCAGTAACAGCAACTTATCAACTCGTTAAGACCGCAAAAAATACTGAATCAGGACTGTTTTTAGGTCTTCGATGGGACATATAACGTGGACATCTAAATAGGTAGGGCAAAGTACTAGAGCTATCGAGGAAACGGGTTCGATCACTAAGTGTAGTGTTCTTTATTCGAATGAATTTGAACGGATGCGAGGTAGTGAGAATTCGGAGCAACTGGAGCGAATAGGAAACTCCAGCTACATAGAGCGTCTGTTAATACGGTTGCGTCGTCCTGTTTAGGGTATTTAGTGCGCGCTCTTAAGAGTTAGTCACTGCATTCCCTTGGATTTGAACGCACGCTTTGTAACAAGTCAACCAAACTATGACCATTAGTTGGGTAATGTGTTTTCTTGCTTTCTAAGGGGTTTGATGCACTGCCAACGTAGATCATCACACACAATAGTGAGGAATCTTGGTGGAGACCGCACGCTTTGCGTTGACGCTAATGAATCAATCTACTGTTTCTGAAACACTTCCCTGAGTCTCCCCGTGAATATAGTGGGATTTCATAGCGATTTTGTTTTGACCTTGAAAGTCCAGGGTTCGGACTTTCCGAACATCATAGGTCGGTACATTTCCTCAACATGAGTCGGTAAGACTGTAAACTCACCCGCACTAATCACCTGTCCGAACCAGGTCAAGTGGTGTTTACCACGCCTCAATATCGAGCTGTAGAACCGGACGTTTTGGAGACCTAACTCACTGTGAAACTTTTGCAAGTGCGACCATCTAGTTTTTCCGTCCCGGAAATCTCCATACCACTGACTCTGTGCCAGGATTTGTACCAATTCATTCTCATCGAAGTGTGGACGGTATTCGGTACCTAAACTTTGATTCACCGGTTCTAGCCCACCAGGCACCGAATCATCCACAACTACATGGTAGCGGTTAAACCTATTGTTAAGAAAGAGATTGACTAAAACGTAGTCTCCTTTTTCTACTTCGTCTCCGGGTTTCAACAGCTGCCACTTGTTGTTCCCACGTAACGCGAAATACTCGCGGTTGATTTCGAACCCAGAAAACCGATTTATCGTTTCATCGACAGTCGTCAAATAAGCTAGCTCAACACTGTAAAACGCGTGTCCACCTCCTGAGCGGTTGATTTCCAATGCCCCTTTCAAACCGAAATTTTGAGCTTTCATCGGATGAACGGTGTTAAACCGGGTATTGTTCGAATTGAATTCCCAAGCATTCGCCAGTTCAATCGAACTGCCCGTATCAGAACTCTGCAGGTCTACGGTAGCGATCCAATCCTGAGCGTCGGACTCAACAAAGTCAGCGAATTCAATTAGAGCGTGAGTACAAAAAACATTGTCTTGTGTATTGAGCCAATGAGGTGAATTTTCACGTGCGTAACGAACAGAATTTGACAGCTCTTTCAATTCTCCAACATCGATCCCGTTTGAAGTCGTACTTGAGAATTTCGTAAGGGCATTTAAGACTGTACACAACGATCTTGTGTCCGAATGGAGCATCCGAGTGTAAGTTAGTGTCGTCGATTCCTTGAACTCGACGACACCATCGACCAAAAATCGATGATTCATGATGCGGTCAAAAATCTTTTGATTGAGTGAAGGCTTCGAGTTTAGCGATATGGATGCTTGTAAGTAGTGAGCCAATCCAAAAAGTTTCATTTGATTCACATATTCAGATAAATGCTCGAGATCTGACTCCTTCAGTTCCCCGGCGAGTGCTAATGAATTTAGTATGACTGCACTAACTGTCGCGGTAATGTTGGAAATCTCTGACTTTTCTTTTTGTTCATCTAAGTGTTCTCGCAAATAGTCTAATAGCTTTCGTCGTACTTGCTTAGGTACATCGTAGCCAGCTTTCTCTAACCATGAGAAAGCTATAGCGGTGTATGCGGATAGGTAGACGTCGGAGTTCCGATTCGTAGGTACGAAATAAACCATGCCACCGTTTGGTGCTTGAAACTCGATTGCGGAGTCAAGAACGTGCGTGATCGCAGACTGCGGATCCGGCCACTCCATCCTGTGTTTGGCACCTCGTTCTTTGAGATGCACGTATTGCATTGCTATGATAGCTTGTGACAGTTGTTGCTCCCAACATGTGTACGGGTACTCGAGTGCGTAACGAAACACACCTTCTAAATTAACCTCATCGTTGGTGGTCAGTGTAAGGTCGAGTTGTCCGTCTTCTGTGGCAAGCTTCGCAGATACTTCAATGGGAATTCTCGTTTTATCTCCAGCTAGCGCGCCATATGCTACGCTAGAGACTCGAACGTGTCTTGGGCGTACAGGAATACGAATGTCTAAAGCGTCTTTATCCTGACTATCACTAGCACTGGCAACCACTCTGATTTCTGAATTGCGAGAAATTTCTTGAAAATTCGTCGGACGAATACCAGCTTGAACTTCCCACGTCACTACTTTTCGTTCAAACGGCTTAAACTCGAGCTCTTGCCGCATGCCGTTTGTGGACTCTTCGTTAAGTAAGCCGGATGCTTGTAGTTCAACCGTCAACGCACGAACGCGGTCAGCGCGATTGAAGATCGATGCCCCGACATGAAACGTATCCCCTTCAGTGACTACGTTGGGCGCAACTGCTCGTATCTCTGTCTCCTTGATCGAACCGAAAGTTGTAGTGGCATAGCCAAATTGATCGTTGGTTGAAACAGCTAATACCACCACTTTCCAACTCGTGAGATTGTCAGGCAGGTCGAATGTTATTGTCTCTTGAGCATTGGTGGAGATTAACGAAGGGTTCCAATATGCGACGAATCTATCAATTGTTCGAACGTTGGGATCTGTATTTAGATCACTTCCAAACCCTTCAGTGCGCGCGATCTTGGATCCTACGCTAGTGATGACAGGACCAGAACTTTGATCCCAATAAGGCTCTGGCATTAAGGGTAGCAGCTCAGATTTTTGCAACAGTGAGTTAATTAAGCCATAGGTACGTAGTCCGCTCGCATTTAGAGACCAACGTTTTTTAGTTGGGTCGAAGTATTCGTCCTTCGCACTGCCCAAGTCTAAGAGTGATTCGTCGATCACCGCAACGGCGTACTCTATAGGAACTGTCTCGCCTTTTTGACCGTTTGCTGATATAGACAATTCAACACGATCTCGAGGACTGTACGATTCACTGTTCAGGGAAATCTTGATCGGTATTAGCTCTAATCGGGGATTGTGCATCTTAAACTTCTTGCTCCCCATACGATACAAAGCATCCCTCGAACCGCTCGTTGCGTTCGTAGGAGACACACTTAAAACTGATAATTTAAAGTGAGGTGCATAGTCTTCGAGAACGGTAAACTCGATTACTGGATGTTTTGGATCCAGTCGAACCAACCAACTGTCGATTACACCTGAGCGTTCAATCGTTACGAGTGCGGGGGACCTGCTAAGCTGATTTTTGACCGTACATTGAACAACATCCCCGACTGCCACGTCGACAGAATTGCAATTCAACTCGACGTTTACAACATCCTTTGGTTGCTCCATGGGAGTCGGTGAACTTGTGCCGACACGCGCTCTTAAACGAATAGAGGTGTTATGAGCGTTTCCGTTGGTGTCTACGATTTGTGCTTCGATGCGATAGAAATTTTTCTTTGGGGGAGTGAAGTCACAGGAAACAGCACTTTGATCTGACACCACCGTGCAGTCAAATATCTCTTGCCACTTGATATCTGATGAATAGAGAGAGGTTTGTTCGAGTAAATTGGGGTCTAATAGACTTTCGAATACTTTGATCTGAACTTCTTTCCCAGTTACAATCTCGTCGTCCTTGGACAAGACCATCACTTGAATCGGCCATGGCTCATCGACTTTGATCCATCTGTCATATTCATACCACTGCCTGTTATCGCGATTCCTACTGATCCCCACGAATTGATCCACGCCAAAGTAAGGCACCGTAGTGCTGGCGGCAACAGACTTTCCCCGATCACTGATTAAAGCAGAAGTGATCAAATACTGTCCGTAGTAAACGTCGTTGTTCAGAGAATCGATAGTGTGCGTGTGCCTTCCTCGGTCATCCGATTCGATTTCGGTCCAAAATTCTCTACCAAAGGGGTGAACATTCTCATCTCTGATATTAAAGGCGAATTGGTCCGGGTCTACGGTTTCAAAAGGTATCTCCATCGGTGTTAACCAAACGTCTAATTGCCCCTTTGCGTGCGCGTAAGGTCCCCCGGCATGCAATTCTGCGTTGCTAGTGATAGACATACTATCACCTCGTTCAAATTCGTCGTCGTTCAACTCTTGAGTCACCCGAATAGGGTTAGTCTTAAACTCAAACACTTGAAATGAGCCACCGGTAGCGGCGTAAACGTTCGGACCATTGGACTTTGTCGAACAAGGTTTATCAACCGGACGTATAGGGTCGTATAGTAGTTTAATTTCATATTCCCCAAATTCCGTTAGATTGTTCAATTTCAATGACGCGTCATACGCCCCAAACTGATTCAACGATATAGGTGCAATCTCGTATTCGCGCCCGTAAGCCCCCACGATGCACAAAGCAAAGTGACCTGTAGTCGGAATGATTCTTACTTCGTTTCGAACGCTTCGTACATATCCTTTGATCTCAACGGTGTCTCCAGGACTGTACAACTTTTGCGAGGTTGTTGTCCAATGGTCGATATTTCGATAAATGGACGAAGTTGTTGTCCAAGGGTCAATATTTCGATAAATGGACGAAATTGGACCGTCTTCTTGCAGTATGAAGTCAGAGTCTAGAGGTAATAGCGACATTCCCTGATCTGTTTCCACACGCAAAAAGTAAGTCGAACAATCGTTGTCCTCTAAGCAAGCTCGATTGATTTCGTGGACGCTGCGATTCCAATGGGGATCGAACACCTCGTATCCCGGTAAGGATACCAATCCATCCTGATCTGTAACTGCCGAGTGAATGGACTCATTAACTTTACCGAGATCGCTTGGGTCGCCAAGGTAGAATTCAACTTTTGCGTCAGCTATCGGTTCACCTGTTTGGAAGTCGACGACCCAAGCTATCGTGTTCACCGTACCGAGTTTGAGAAAAACGGAGTAGGGTGTCGCTTGTACAAAAAAGAAATCTTCCGATGGTTTTTTCGCATGGTCGAATCTTGGTTGTCCCTCAATGCTGCCGATTACTACCCCTGATGGAGATCGCAGCATGTCCCTAAGACCAAGAAATTGTGCCTGCAAAACATCGTCTTGTTTAGGGCTTTGCTTTTGTTGAGCTAGATTTTTTTGTTTGCCAACTTCGTCAAGCAATTGGTATTGGACTGTTACATCATCGATATTCCCTAGCAAAATTTGTGCATCTAGGGACCCTCTGGAGTCAACAACGACGTTCGACCCATTTATGTATGCTCTGGGCGCAGGAGGACCAGTTCGAAAGGTAATTTCATTGTTTCCCATCAGGGGTCGACCAAATCCGTCTTGGACCGGCGTTAGTTTTTTATCTCCATCCTTACTTTCTTTGTTTTGCGATAGGTACAGCCGATACGTCGTACTGGATTTGAAATCGCCGGAAAGGCTATATACAAAGCCCTCATATCCTGGTGCTCGGTTTCCTCGGGAAATAAATCTCCAGCCGGTTGCTTCAGTTGGCGGTTGAGTATGTACTAAGCCTTCGATTTCTCGATCAGCGAATTGTGATGACAAGACTAGTAGAAAGTATGAATTTACGTCGCAAGCGGTTTGATTAGTTTCATCCGTCTTTAGAAAAATTTCAGTTCCCGCAATGTCCTTGCAACCAAGACCGAGCAAGCGAAACTCATCGAAAGTCGTGACCTCCGTGTCGATTCGATAGTCCGTAATTGACTTTAGGTTACCGTTCGCGCCCTCGACACCCGGTAATAAAACTACAGAGACAACTGCTCCGGGTGATAATGAACTCTCCGGTATGATCAACACTGAATTTTGTAGGTATTCATTCAATTGAATGTTCCTACGATTAAAAAATGGACCTTGATAGCTCTGCGCTCTACCAAAATAATCTCTTTGCATCGCATATCGAACGTCCCAATTGCTAGATCGAACGATCGTAGATATCTCTTCACCTGAGACAGAGTCGTGCAAAAATAAACGATTCCTTAACGAACCTAGCTTTACTCTTTGGTTAAATGTAACTTCAATAATCGGTTGAGTAGGGGACACCCAAGAAACTAATTTCGACTCTGTGATTTCCGGGAGGATCGTTTGGAACGAGTGAACGTATTCAGCTTCTAATGTTCGACCATTTGGTGCTTTAATTCCTGGCCGAACGGTAACCGTGTATTTAGTTGAACCGTCGAGGTTGGTATCCCCAGGCAACTCGCACGTCAGCGTGTCCAGCTTCACCCAGTTCCATTCACAATCAAGGGCGGGCTCTATGTCTATCGGAACGTCGTCTTCGGCAAACATAGAGGCACCCAACGCCACAACTCTTTGATTGAACTCTATGGTAATGCGCTGAAAAGGATTAACTTCCTCTCCTTGGGGGTAAATAGCACGAATCTCGAGCGGCTTGTCGGTGGAGTTGCCGTGGCTCTGAACTCCTAAACAACAAAGGATTCCAACTAGTATGGTCGCGATTGTTCGATCGATCATTTATTGCCTCCTAGTTTGTAGTTAGGTGCGAGGACTGCGTCTAAGAGAGGTACCCACTCCAAATGGTGGGGGATTACAAATAGAAGCATCTAATCGACCATTCTATCCGATTCACGCAGTCTCCTTCTTAGCAATGTATTGAGTTATAAACTGAGTCAGAAGTTCCTCAATTTACCTCAAGTACCTCGTTCAATTTATGAAATCCTTGCTCATTTGTAGACATTCACTGTTTATACTGTACAATACAACATATCTAAACTGAAGACTAGGTGTAAAACCAATGAAATTCGACACATCTTAATTCACAACCTTCAAAGGGGTCTTTTATGGTCAAAACTAAAGAAGCCGAGCTTACATCGGCTGTCTTCCTATACGTTCTCCGCTGTATTGCCGAAAGTGATCACATCGCACTCCAGCAACTAAAAGTTGGCGAACGGGAAATCGAACAACTTAGGACGCTCGGAATTCTTGATCTTTATCGAATCGATTCCTTCCGATCTCATTGTCTTTCTATTAGCTTCAATAGAGAAGTGTTTTGGACGTTGATCAATTACATGAAAGAGCAGCGCGACGACGAAATCAAACTAGAGCAGCTCATAGATCACGATGCTCCATACAGCATGCTCGATTGTTTCTTTGGGATCAGTAATCGAGAATACACACAACGTCGCCGTGCTAAGAAAGGATTAACTAATGTTGGGCGACCGAACGAACCATCGGATTCTGAAGCTGACGCACTTCTTGAAATCTGGTTCAAGCGCCTGAAGAATAGTGAAAAGGATGCCGAAGGCAGACTCGTGGACCCCATTCAATATCTTGATCTCGCGAACGAACTGAACATTCCACTCCGCTCTGTTTGGCTTCTAACTGAAAGATGGGTTGAACTTGACCAACGAGCGTACATGAAGAAGCAGAGCAAGAAAAGACAGCGGGAACCATAGTTTCAACCACAGTAATTGAAGCGTTCTGCGTCGGAGTAGAGTCCCTCATATATACGCCGGCGACAATCACTAGTCGCTACGAGTTGTTTCGCAAGTTTTAGAGATTGCGTCATTGAGGTAATAGCTTGACCTCGTACAATGTGTGGGGAACTTTCAAATTAAAACTTAATCCTAGTCTAGTATTGATTCGGGATAATTCAGCGAAAGTTGAACTGTGCCGTTGCTACAATCGACAAAATTAGGAAATTTAAAATGGCTAAGACTCATCAAAGAAAATGGACCTCACTGAAGTACTCTGTTTTAAGCTGCGTAGTGCTATTGGCGACGAGCAGCGTATTTGGACAGTTCTTTCTACAAGGAGGTACAAGCTATTGGCCAGATTTTGATGTACCACAATTATCACGCTATAACATTCCGCTTCGTGGGGATCACGATGACGGTACAGTGGACAGACGGGCGGACTTCTGGGTAGGCGCGGGATATCGTTTAGATGAAGCGTGGAGTTTTGAAGCATTCTTCTCCAGGTTGCCTTCGACAGAAGTTAATGCTGATTTGTTTTCTATTTTCGGTAGCCCACGGATCGTGCCGCTGAGCCTGTCAATCTCTATGAAGACTGACACGACGACCGTAGGATTCGGTGCGGGATATGATCTTTACATTAACGACCGAATCTCGTTGCTCGGTAAGGCAGGCGTCGCCTTCACGCAGGAAGATGTAGAAGTTGGTGTGTCATTTCCGCGATTTCCCCTGCCACCGATTTATTTTGAAGATGACGACGTCTTGTATTTCTTCGACGAAGACAGTCTCTTTGAAGACTTGGCGAGTTATGGTGATTATTACGCAGAATTGCTCGGTGACGACGAAAGTACGCTCGACATGTATTTTGCGTTTGGTGTCAGATTACCCATACAAGACTCTCCAGTGTCTGTAACTGCAACCTATCAAATCGTTTCAACTCCTAGAGACCCTCAATCCGGCCTTTACGTGGGTCTATGTTGGGAGTTGTGATACCTCCGTCTTGCGTTGGACGTGTGAAATTTGTTAAACCTCCACATCGCAAACTAATGGAGTCTTAGAGACGCAGCTGATTTCGACTATCGACAATCAGTCATCAGTTACTACACGATCAATATCTACATTGTCTAGGATCCAAAGTCGTTCGTTAATTTTTCAACTATTGGAGTAATTTAAATTGAAAACATTTAATGCTGTCTTAACTTACGGTGTCATGGTTACCTTTCTAGTTGTTGTTCATACGACACCGGTAGACGCAAAAGAATCCGGTATTTACCTTCATGGAGGCGCGATGTATTGGAGAGACCTTGAGGCTCCAGAGGTCATTGATCCAACCGAACTCAGAGATACACCAATAGAGTATGAAATTGTTGATTCCCGAATGCGACCTTCCATAGCGGTAGGCTACAACTTTGACGAAAATTGGGGCATTGAACTTATGTATATTTCAACCCCAAAACGCTCGCTCACATTTAACCAATTGATTGAACCAGGCGACGACGATGACATACCGAGAACACTTACATGGCGCAACACTGTCCAACACAACATGTACGGTTTAAACGTAGTTTACGATGTCAATATTAAAACTGATTTCTCAGTTTTTGGTGTGAATGTCAAAAATAATTTTTCAATCTTCGGCAAAATTGGTATCGCAAAATCATCCCACATAGTTGACTCCAGTGTGACATATAGTGGTCGAACAAACCCTGCACCTGAAGATCTCTACGGATTCGTCGAAGAAGTAGATAAGGAAGATCGATTTGGAGCTATCGGTGTAAGAGTACCGTTGAAGAATATTTTTGCTTCCGTGTCCATAGCATATCAATTCGTAGAAACTTCCGAAGGTCGAGAATCTTCGTTTGAATTGGGTTTTCAGACACAGTTTTAAATTTGCTTTAAGCTACTCTTCACAACTGCCTGTCTGTCGAAACTAACCTTATTTCTCTAAAGTTAGCACCATCAGTCTCCCTCAATAACCGAGCTCCTATCTCAGCATGTACGATTGCGTGCTGGAGTACTACTCGTTGGGAATTAGATCGCTCCATTGACAGTGATCGTTTCAATGGATGTTCCCTGTAATTGCATCGACGCCTTTGGTAAACTGGTCCAGTGCACTTCTACCGGAATTCGCTCGGCTAACTATTGTAGCAGTGTTCAATTGGTAGAATTGACAGTCTAATGTTGGCAGTGTGAGCTCGTCTTTGGAGACAAACTAAGAATTTTTCTTCTGGTCAATCCGAACGGACTTTCGACCAACCATAGAACTTATCGATTTTCCCACTGTCACAGCAGAAAATTGACCTTTAACTATTGGAGAACTTTAATTTGAAGAATTCAAGCTTTTCGCTTCCTATCGCATTCGTTGCCTGCTCGCTCATGGTTGGTCTTACTGCGGGACTTTCGGCTAAAGAAACAGGCTTCTACCTCCACGGTGGAGCCACCTATTGGGACGGCTTTGACGCCCCGTCATTTGAAGATGATTTTGGCCTGCCCGGCGTTTCGGTCGACTATGAACTGACCGGTGCTCGCGCACAACTTTCATTAGGAGTAGGTTATCACCTAGACGAACAGTGGAGCTTTGAAGCGTTTTATGTTTCGACGCCGGAACGAGTAGTTTCTGGGAGCAATTGGGAGTTGCCACCGTTACCTAACGGGGACCCTATTACTGTGTCTTGGAGTGCAACAACTAGTGAGAAAGTTGGCGGCTTCAGTGCTATATACGATCTCTACCTTAATGAAAATCTTTCGGTGTTTGGAGAAGGTGGAATCGCGTTCGTACAACATGACTCCAAAGAAAACACTACGGTCGAAAATCAACCGAACATTAACCTTATAAACTTTATTCCAAGTTCAGCCACTTCGTCGGAAGAAGTCACACAAGAAATCTTTGGTGCGGTTGGGGTGCGAATTCCAATAATGCGGGGAGATGCTGGATTGACTTTCGCATATCAGTTTATAGACACAGATGAAGATCTAGAAACTAGCTTCGAACTTGGATTTCAATGGAATCTGTAACTTGATTTAGAGAGTTTCTACTACCGCCGATTCTTTAAGGGGGAGGCGGTTTGTTTTGACTAACCTGATTAAATCTTAAAAGCGAACAAATTTCTGTTTTCGAGAACTTGGATCTAGTGTGTCTGAGCAGCAGTCCTTTTATCGTAATTTGAAAATCTATTGACGACATTGAGAAACCTGTTTCTTGGATTTGCAACATTAGTGCTGTTCTCCGTCGCGATATCAGCTGAACGTACTGTCACTTCTACGGAATCAGGCGACATAGTCGCCAGCGATCTTGCAGAAATGCAAGAGTATGCCGAATTACAGAAAGCGCATTTATTGAAACGACTCGAAGTTGCGAATTCGCTTTCTGATCAACAGAAAGAGTTAGTTGCTACTGCGCTGAGTAAAGACTTGGAAGGATTGCCTTTGTGTTCTTTTAGTCAAGACATCGTGTATCGAGAAGAAACAGAAAAGAGTGAAACTCGACTCGCCACAGTCCATGAGAACGGGTTGATCACAGATGACAAGTCTCGTGAGAGGATGTTTAGCGAATGGAAGTACTCCCCGTTTTCGGCTCCTCCCTCTGCAGGAATGGATTTTGCCTCAGGAACACTGATTGAAGAGACCGATTCCGATGCTACCTTTCAGTTTAAATTTGATAAAAAAGCGAAATCTTCGAGTGAAAACATTAGAGAATTACTCGGTAATCTCAAACGCGTAGCAAAGAACCTGAGATACGATCTCACAATTGATAAGCTATCGGGAGCGCCGAAAAAGTTAGTTTTAGAACTGATCAAACCTACCCGAGTAATGGTGGTCGCCAGAGTTAAGAAAATCCGCCATGAATACGTCTACAAGTTCGACGAGAAGATGCAACGGTTCACGATTCCCGTTCAAGTGGTTGAGTTCGCGTATTCTGCTCCGACGCGAGGAAAAGTAGACGAAAAGATCGACGTAACTTATTCAAACTTCGAGTGTTCTACTCCAATTAGGTACATGTGGCGCACGTCAACTGATTTGACTGGTGCTACTTCTTACGACTACAACCCCCAATAATATACATATAAACAGCTTTTCACCACTTTGTTTGGTGAGAAAACTCGTTTCTTTCCTTATGTGAAATTCTCATCATACGCATTCCATGAAATTGGAATTGCTTGATGAGAACTACAAAACTTATTCTGCTAGCCCTAATCGTTTTAACGATTGATGGGTTTGCGTTTCACTTCGCGGATACCGATGCTGAGCATGCTGCGCTCGCACAAATCGTGACCGAACTGAAAACTTTAGAAAAACTCATTGACCGCGCTGAAAAAGAAGCTGATCCGACCGCACGTATCAGTTTCCAATACGATTGGTTGCGCCGGGATTTGAAACTGGTACGAAGAGGTATCCAAGATCATCTTGACACTCCCTCCAGCGAACCTCGAGAGTTTGAGCCTCTACAAGGAGATTACCGTCAATGAACGATGTTCAAAGACAAGCGTTCATGGCTGGTTCTGGAGTAGAGTCTGCGGCGATGCAGCTTGCAATCAAGAGTTCTCTAATCGTACTGATTTGCATCTGGACTACCTGGGTTGCCATCGGTGCTTTTCGAGCTTGGCGATTCGGGGACTTGGAAATCTATGACCTGCTGTGGCAGGTAATGCGCGCGTCCATCATTCTTCTCGTGGTCGGGTTTTACATTCAATGATCACATTTTTTTTGCAACTCGATGAGGTAAATTGTGCAATTAATCTCTAAATATTGGGCTTATCTAGTTTCCTATTCTTTCCCCACACCTCGGGCAGACTTACCCACCGCAGTCGCACCTAGCACCGCCCCAGACGAAGGCGACTGGATAGCGCTGATTTCGGGCTACATCAAAGATGGCGCGCTAGTTCTCGGATTAGCCGTGGCAGCTGTTGGTTTTCTTTGGGTCGCATATGTCGGATTTGCTAAATTTAATGAAGCTAGGCAAGGTAAGGCAGAATGGGCGGAAGTTGGGGTTCTAGGTGTAGTCGGAGCGGTCGTGTTGATTTTCGCGAGCTATCTGCTAACTGAAGCTTCGAAGATCTTTTAAGCCGTGAACGAGTCGCACGAAGAACGTGTCGCTGATCGTATGAACTGCGAACCACCTATCTTTAAAGGATGTTCAACTTCAGAGTTGTTATTCATAGCTGTTGGAGCAACGGCGTTCTGGTTCCCAGTCAGCATACTCATATGCGCCCTGCTTGGCGCAATCACCATGGGTCTAGGTATTGCAGGCGTCGGTGTTGTGGCGACAGTTGTGACTATGGCTTCGTTCTTCCAAAAGATAAAAAACGGACGGCCTGACGGTTACTACCAACAAATTTGTCGTGTTTGGCTCGCGAACAAAGGGGTACAAGCCTGTCCTTTAATCTTAAAGTCGGCGCACTGGGATCTTGGAAGAACAAGTCGTGCGTAAGTATCGGCATGAAATAGACAATGTTCGGTCCCACATCCGTTCATTGTGGGTAGTCATCGGCATTGAAGTATTCACGATACTGATCTTGGGATTTAGTCTGGTTAAAGCACAAGATGACATCGTAGTACATTTACCGCCGGATCTTCGCACTGGTGCGACTCTGACCCCAGATCAAATTCATCCAGCCAACATTTACGCCTTTGCTTTTTATATTTTTCAACAACTCAATCGTTGGCCAAATGACGGTTCTGAGGACTTTGGAAACGCCATCTTTTCGCTGTCAGCTTACCTGACGCCAAAGTATCGAGTGGCACTACAGAAGGAACTAGAGCTCAAGGGTCGGCGCGGTGAGCTAATTCATCGCGTTCGCGGGATGCAAGAACGTCCTGGTCACACTTTCGATGAATTGCGCGTGCAAGTATTGACCACGGGAACGTGGGTCGTTTGGCTCGACTTAGAACTTCAAGAGTCAGTCAAAGGCATGTCGATCAAGAGAACTTTTATCCGCTATCCGCTTCGTGTAGTGCGCTACGCGGTCGACCCAGAGAAGAATCCATGGCAGTTAGCCTTGGACGGGTTTACCGACGAGGGTCCGCGCCGCTTAGAAGAGGACGAACTTAATACAACCACAGAAGAAGAAAATTCAGATGGAACGAACTCATAAGAAAAACTCAAAAGAAAATAACGGTCGGAGGCCGCGAAACTGGTGCAAATTTTTTATTGTTCTCTTTTTCATGTCATCGAATGTCGCGGCCTTTGCCGACCGTTTGGAATGGGACAAAGTCCCTCTCAAACTTGACCTAGAAGTTGGAACTGAACGCTTTGTTCACTTTTCCGTTCCCATTGATGTTGGAGTTCCTGACAATTTGGTCGAATACGTTCGCATTCAGGTCGTTGGAAATTCTGTATATCTGACTGCAGCACAAGACTTTGATCGACAACGGTTCTTGTTTCGCTCAAAGGAAGACGGTACCGTAATGGTAGTAGACATAAAGGCGGATACTATCGCGGTCGATTCCGAGCACGTTTACATTAACGACGTCTCGCGATCTCAGTCAAAGCAACCTAAGAAACAATGGACTCCTGCTCAATTGACTCAATTCGCAGCACGAGTCCTTTATGCGCCTCAACGGTTGCGATTGAGTTCGAACGGACTCACGAAAGTGCCATTGCCCAAACAGGTAGTCTCTCTGATAAGACACGAACGAATTCATGTACGTCCTTACGCAAGTTGGAAGACTGAGAAAGGACTATTCGTCACCGTGTTGATGCTAATTAATACAACCAATCAACCCATTGAATTACATCCTTTGATGTTGCGTGGTAGGTGGGTCGCCGCGACGTTTCATCATTATCGGCTGTTGTCCAATACAACGAATGCAAATATCACTGCTTTGTACTTGATTTCTGACCAACCGTTTGCACAAGCAATGGATTTTTGATATGCCTTGGAAATTCAACAACAAACTCATTCCCGTGATCAGTGTACTCGCGGTGTTAGGAGTGATGTTTATCGTCGTCAAATCATGTAATAATGAAGTCCCACAAGATCCGGTCATGAATTTTGTGCCTGAATCTCCCGCACCTGATGCGGATTCTCCAGCAGATACGATCAAAACTCTGACAGCAAATGTCGGAGAATTGATCAGTGAAGTGGACGCATTGCGTCAAGATCATGCTTCTCTGAGGGAGGAAAGAGATGACATTGAAGCCAATATCGCACGGCAATTTGCTGCAGAGTTTCGAAATTTACGACAAGAACGAAACCTGAATGCTTCGACACCAGACGATTGGCAGAGAATTCAAGATCGTATTGAAGAAATTAGTTCTGCACTGGAGGCACTTGCTCGGGATACGGTTTCAGATTCCTATCAAATCGGCAGCAACAATATTACCGGTATTGAACGGATCGATGCTGTCCTCTCTCCTTCGTATGTGTGGTTAAATCCATTGGACACAGAAATCAGCGGTTCGTCCTTTGGTGGGCTTTCTTCTGAAGCGAACATTGATCCGGTAATCACCATCCCAATTAATGCGACACTTATTGACTCAACAGCGTTAACTGCGTTGATTGGACGAGTTCCAGCAAATGGTCGAGTACAAGATCCAATGCCGTTCAAAGTACTAACTGGAGACGTGAATCTAGCCGCAAATGGTGCGACAATCGAGGGTATCGAAGGGATGATGTGGAGTGGTTGGGCTGTCGGTGATTGGACACTTTCGTGTGTGTCCGGCTATGTTGATTCGGTAACTTTCGTGTTCTCTGACGGTACGATCCATTCAATCGAATCCACACAGAGTTCAGGAGACAGTAGCCAAGCTTTAGGTTGGATCTCAGATCCGTACGGAAACCCCTGTATACCTGGAGAACGCAAGAGTAATGCATCGTCGTACTTACTCCAACAGTCGTTGCTGAATACTTCCATGGCTGCCAGTGATACCGCCGCGGCTTTAGAGACGACACAAAGTCTGAGCCCCGTAGGCGCGATCCAATACTTAGTCACCGGTGACGCTTCGCGCTACGTATTAGGCAATACTCTTGCTGGCGGACTGCAATCGACCTCCGACTGGCTTACAAGACGTGCTGAGCAAGAATTTGATGCCGTGTTGCTACCGGCCGGACACAAAGTCGCTATTCACGTCGAACAAGAACTACAAATCAACTATGACCGAGAGGGCCGAAAACTCAATCATGATCAAGATCACTAAATTCTTCTGTTGTACATTAGCTTTAGCTTTGCTTTCTGGGTGTATGTCATCGAAACCCATCGCGCAATCCGAAAACACTATGACAATGCAGGAAATCTACGATGCTCATTTCGTGAATCTAGAGTATGATGCGGATGAGTTCGTATTCACACATAGGTCGCAAGACACCTCAGAATACTCTCAAACGATTAAAAACGAAGTTGATCAGACGTTTCCGACATTAAAGAACCCGTTTCTTGTAATGTACGTCTTCCCGCGTTTGAACACCGAAGACCGTACCCCAATACCAGGGTATTGGACAACCTTTCCCCTTTACGATAACGTCGAATTTGCGCTACCTGGAGAAGAGGTTTTTAGTGGTGATACTGATTGAATGTCTTTCAGTCCCTGCTAGGAGCATTCAACAGTACAAAAAAATCTAACAAAGCTTCCCAAAATGGAAGCAAAGACGATCGTGCGGTTCCGCAGCAAGAGGTTGCTTCTTTGTATCAACGACCACGTTCGTTTACGGATTTTCTACCATGGATGGAATACATTGAGGATTCGCAGTGTTTTGTATTAGAAGACGGTTCTAGCCTCGGTGCGTTCCTAGAACTGACCCCAATAGGCACGGAAGCTCGGGAAGGGAACTTTCTTACTAATCTTCGCGATTGCATTCAAGCGACCCTAACTGATTCGATACCTGAGCATGATTCTGCTCCTTGGGTCATCCAATTCTTTGTTCAGAACGAGCACGATCTATCTTTTCTAGAAAACAGACTTGCAAACTACGGTTCTCCTGCAGCTCTAAAGAGTGAATACCACGAGTTCTACCTGAATGAGTGTCGAAACCATCTTGCAACAATCACTAGTCCTGGTGGGCTCTTTAAAGACAGTGCGGTAACTGGAACGCGTTGGCGTGGTCAGTTTCGACGAGTACGCGTCGTGATTTACCGACGAAGTGCAAAAACAGAGAAACAAAAGTCATCGTTGGTCGATGCCGAAGTGGTGCTGAACGATACTATGTCGCGAGTGATCGCCTCACTCGAAGTGGCTGGTCTAGTCTGTCGTCGTGGTACGGGTGAGGACTTTTATCGTTGGTTACTATCGTGGTTCAATCCAAATCCAACCTCTACTCAGTGTGAAAGTCCTCAAGAGTTCATAAAACTCGCATCTTATACCGCACCTGAAGAAGCGAGTTATGGACACGATTTTGCTGAGAGTCTACTGTTGTCATGTCCCCAATCGGACGCGGACCAGGGCGTTTGGTGGTTCGACAAATTCCCCCATGCTTTCATTTCGATCCAAAATTTCAGGAATATTCCTGAAATAGGGATTTTGACTGCTGAAAAGACGTTCGGCAACCATACCTATGCTTTATTCGATCGCCTGCCGGAACACACGATCTTGTGTTTAACGGTTACCATCAAATCGCAATCGGTAGTTCGCACTCACGTAGCGCGTATCAAACGGGCCGCAGTCGGAGACAGTGCTGATGCAGCCCTCACTCGAGAAGACGCGGATGCAGTGGATCGTCAGATCGCTCGAGGCAATAAACTCTTCCCGGCATCAATGGGTCTTTTCGTACGCGGCAATGACTTAATTAAATTACGTAAGAACATGACTGAAGTGAATGCTTTATTGTTGTCGAATGGTTTTCAACCTATCAGTGGCGAACAGGATCTGTTACCTCTAGATAGCTACATTCGAAATTTACCCATGGCCCATGATCCAGCACTTGACAAGCTTCGGAGAAGATCTCGGTATGTCTTTTCCAAGCACCTTGCCAATGTCGCACCTATTTACGGGCGTTCGCGCGGGACTGGACATTCTGGTATTTTGTTTTTCAATCGAGGTGCAGAACCGTTGGATTTTGATCCTTTGCATCCTCAGGACCGAAAGAAGAACGCTCACATGCTGATTCTCGGACCAACTGGAGCTGGAAAATCGGCAATGTTGGTATATCTGCTCCAGCAAATGGTAGCTCGGCATCGTCCTCGCGTGTTCATCATTGAAGCTGGAGGTTCTTTTACGTTGCTTGGAGAACACTTCAAGGCACATGGGTTATCTGTGAACCAAATCACTCTTAATCCAGACGCGAACGTTTCTTTGCCGCCGTTTTCTGATGCAATCGAAGCTTTGGACGCTGACACTACACAGTTGGATAGCGAACAAGGCGATGGAGAACCTTCCAGTCGAGATCGATTAGGTGAAATGGAAATTGTGGCGCGCGTCATGATCACTGGTGGAGACGCACGCGAAGACAGCAAAGTTTCACGAGCAGATAGATTGCTCATTCGTAGTAGCATTATTAAAGCAGCAGAACAGGTTCGAAATGAGGGTAGGGAGCAAGTACTGATTTCCGATGTGGTTAAGGCGTTTGCAGTTAGTGCTCAAGATATCAATCTTCCTGCACCACGACAGCTACGCGCGCAAGAGATGGCAGACGCAATGGCTCTGTTCACATCTGGGATCGCGAATCACTTCTTTAACCGAGAAGGTTCCCCGTGGCCAGATGTGGATGTAACCATCTTGGAAATGGGGTTATTGGCGAGGGAAGGGTATGAAGATCAGCTTACGGTTGCATATCTATCTATGATGAGTCATATCAATGATTTAGTTGAAAAAATGCAACATTCGGATCGGCCTACACTAGTCGTAACCGACGAGGGACACTTGATCACCACTCACCCTTTACTCGCAAACTATGTTGTGAAGATTACGAAGATGTGGCGCAAACTTGGAGCTTGGTTCTGGATTGCGACTCAGAACTTGGCGGATTTTCCTGATGCTAGTAAGCGGATGTTGAACATGATGGAGTGGTGGTTGTGTTTGGTCATGCCAAAAGAAGAGATCGATCAAATCGCGCGCTTCAGAGAACTGACATCCGCACAACGTACTCTGTTGTTATCAGCGAAGAAGGAACCCGGAAAATACGTAGAGGGTGTTGTTTTGTCTGACAATTTAGAAACATTGTTTCGAAACGTAC
This sequence comes from Gammaproteobacteria bacterium, assembly GCA_009840305.1. Classification (GTDB taxonomy): domain Bacteria; phylum Pseudomonadota; class Gammaproteobacteria; order Pseudomonadales; family Azotimanducaceae; genus Bin55. The sequence continues at coordinate 472,660 of VXNY01000029.1, forward strand.
CGCCTTCATTGTCGTTAGCTCTTGCGATGACCGAAAAACACGAAAAAGCGCAAAGGCGAAAAGTTATGGACGAACTCGGATGTTCCGAAGTAGAAGCAGCCTATAAAGTTGCTAAAGAAATCTCCCGAGTACGAAAGCAAGAACAAACGTCCTGAGCATAATCGAGCTTCACGGTTATAAGACCTACATTTAGCGTTCTCCGACTTGGTTTATACCTGATCCCAACGGAATGCGAGCCAGTCAAATATTTTGGGAAATGCATTCGTAGAACTTACACCAACTCGCTTGCAATTACAATTTGTCAGTAAAAGTTGTGAAAGAGCACATAGAACATAACATGTCATTTTTGCTGATAGATTGACTTGATGGATAGAAAAGAGAAACGGGAAATCTTGACCCACAGCGTGGGCAGACGAACGGAACCTTCTGTTAACGAAGACTTAGCAGCAGTACTCAACGACAAATTGAGTTGGACGGTAACGGCCCAACTTGTTGATGCTCACCAATCCGGCATACCTGATATTGTCATATCAGAACAGGGACGAGCCACCGTTGCTCTGGAAAATGAAATAAACCCAGCACAAACAGTTCGAAAGGATGCAGAGTCGAGACTAGGAACTAGCATTGGATCACAGAAGATAACCAATGTAGTAGAACTGAGAACTAGCGAGTTGTACCGAGAGCTTCTCACAAGTAACGATGCGAGAGATTACGTTCATAGAGATCCAGACTTTCGCTACGCTCTACTCTCAGGGCTAAATTCAAACGAATATGTACGTTTTCCTACCAACGGATATCTCAGAGGCAACATCGATGATTTGACTTCATTTATACGAGCGGCAGGTGTTCCAAGTGAGACTCTCAATCGTGCAATTAACATTTTGGAAAAAGCGGTATCGACGGGTGTTGAGCATCTCGCGAAAGTTGTTGACCAAAGTTCAGCAACGATGCAAGAACTAGCTGAACTGTTATGTCAAGACTTCGATGCGGAAGTCGTTGACCAGCGACGTAAGACGGTTGGTCAAGCCCTTGGCATTGTCGCGACAATTATTTTGAACGCAATGGCGTTTCAACAACAACTTGCTGGAATCCACAACATTGAGAGCATCGCTCGAATGCGCTCTGCAGATCGTTTGAATCAGTCTGGATTCCTTGTCGAGTGGCAAAAAATACTCGATATCAACTACTGGTCGATATTCGCGTTAGCAAAGCGATTGCTGGAATCGATTCGCATTCCTGTGCTTGCAGATCAATTTGTGCTTGACATGGCATTTTCTTCGGAAAAATTAGCCAGTCTTGGCTTGCACGAATCACACGATTTAGCGGGGACTGTATTTCAGCGGTTCATAGTTGACAGAAAGTACTTAGCATCCTTTTACACGAGAACCGAGTCCGCAACTTTACTTGCGAACTTAGCATTACCCGCTCAAATCGACCCGGCCGAGTATTTAAACTTCAAAATGGCCGACTTTGCATGTGGAACGGGAACATTAATTCATGCTGCGTACTCCCGTGCCTCAGTATTGAATCAATTAAGTGGCGGAGACTCGCGTGCTTGCCATAAACAAATGATCGAAAAGAACATTGTTGCTTTGGACATAGTTTCCTCTGCTGCGCACCTAACAGCATCCATGCTGTCTAGTGTTTTTCCGTCAGAACCCTATGAAAACACAAACGTGATGATTCCGAGGTACGGAGCAGACGACGACAACACAAAAAATTGGGAAGATGTGGCACTTGGGTCGTTGGAACTGATTCGTGCCGAGAGCAAATTTAAGCAATTGTTTCCTAGTCAGGTTCAATACACGCAAATTTCGGGCCGACGAGTGAGCGATGCAGATCTAGATGTAACTATAGACAGGGAAAGCTATAACCTTGTGATTATGAATCCACCGTTCACTAGAGCTGCCGCGGACTGGGATCACGCTGAACGCGCAGTCAAACAATATCGTGGACTGGGCACGACACAACGTGTGCAAGACTTAATGGCACAACGCCAACGCAAGCTGTTCCGTAGTACGTGTTTTGATGGTTACGCGGGCTTAGCAAGTGCATTTCCTGCTATTGCAGACGCAATGCTGCGAAATCACGGATGCATGGCGTTTGTCCTTCCATTTACAAGTTTGTGTGGTGCTCGTTGGCGTAAGTTTAGAGAAATGATCAGCAAGAACTATGGGAATACAAAAGTAATTTCCATCTCGCAGCCGATCGACTCTCGGCGATCTTTTTCCGCGGATACCGATATGGCAGAATGCTTACTGATTGCGACCAAAGGAGAAGATAACAAATCTTGTACATTCGTGAACTTGTACGAACGACCCGCAAGTTCTATGGTTGCGGCTGAAATTGCACGCGCGATAAGAGATTTAGAAGTACAGGATGTCAATGAACGACTATCTGGAGGCACCCCCGTCATCTTAGGGGACGAGGTCGTGGGTGTCGCGATAAAAGTCCGATCTCAGGAATTAGAAACATTTGGACCCGCAGGAATTAAAGACCTACTAATTTCACAAGTAATTCACTCTTTAAGAGAGGGTATTTTGAGACTGCCTCTCTTGAAATCTTCGATTAACATTCCCATCGCGAAAGTTGGTTTGATAGCGCAATTGGGATTGAACGCTGCCAATATAG
>VXNY01000011.1 GCA_009840305.1 Gammaproteobacteria bacterium
CGGACGCCGACGCCGGCGACACGAGAACCTATTCGCTGGACGCTGCCTCCGACAAGGTGTTCGACATCGACGCCTCGACCGGCGCGGTCACGGTGCAGGTGGAGAGCGGCTCGGCGCTGGACTTCGAGGCCGCGCCGAGCGTCACGGCCACGGTGACGGCCACCGACAGCCACGGCGCCACGGCCACGCACGACGTCGCGATCGGCGTGAACGACCGGGACGAGCCGCCGGACGCGCCGGCGGCGCCGACGGTGGCGGGGGCGTCCTCGACCAGCGTGGACGCGAGCTGGACGGCGCCGGCCAACGCCGGCAGGCCGGCCATCTCCGGCTACGACGTGCAGTTCCGGGCCTCGGGCGCGAGCAGCTGGACCGCCCACGCCTTCAGCGGCGCCGGCACCTCCACCACGATCCCGGGCCTGAGCCCGGGCACCACCTACGAGGTGCAGGTGAAGGCGAAGAACGCCGAGGGCGACAGCGGCTGGTCGGCCGCCGGCAGCGGCGCGACCGACGCCAACAGCGCGCCGGTGTTCACGAACCAGCCCACGACGGCGAACGTGGACGAGAACAGCGCCGACGGCGCCGCGGTGCAGACGGGCAGCCCGGCGGCCGCGCTGGTCGTCGCGGCCACGGACGCCGACGCCGGCGACACGAGAACCTATTCGCTCGACACGGAATCGGACAAGGTGTTCGACATCGACGCCTCGACCGGCGCGGTCACGGTGCAGGTGGAGAGCGGCTCGGCGCTGGACTTCGAGGCCGCGCCGAGCGTCACGGCCACGGTGACGGCCACCGACAGCCACGGCGCCACGGCCACGCACGACGTCGCGATCGGCGTGAACGACCGGGACGAGCCGCCGGACGCGCCGGCGGCGCCGACGGTGGCGGGGGCGTCCCCGACCAGCGTGACGGTGGGCTGGACCGCGCCCGACAACACGGGCAAACCGGCCATCTCCGACTACGACGTGCGGTTCAAGCTTGCGAGCGCGAGCGCCTGGACCCCCCATGTCTTCACCGGCGCGGGCACCGGCACCACGATCCCGGGCCTGACCGAGAACACCAGCTACGACGTGCAGGTGATGGCCAAGAACGACGAGGGCAGCAGCGCCTGGTCGGCCGCCGGCAGCGGTTCGACCAACGCCAACAACGCGCCGGTGTTCACGGGCCAGCCCGCGGCGGCGACGGTGACCGAGAACAGCGCCGACGGCACCGCGGTGGTCGCGGTCACGGCCACGGAGCCCGACGCCGGCGACTCGGTCAGGTATACGCTGGACGCGGCCTCGGACAACCTGTTCGCCATCGATTCGTCATCCGGCGCGATCACGGTGCAGGTGGAGAGCGGCTCGGCGCTGGACCACGAGGCCGCGCCGAGCATCACGGCCACCGTGACCGCCACCGACACCAGCAACGCCACGGCCACGCACCGGGTCGCGATCGCCGTGGCCGACGAGGACGAGCCGCCGGACGCGCCGGGAGAGCCCGCGGTGGCCGGCGCATCCTCGACCAGCGTGGACGTGGGCTGGACGGCGCCGGCCAACGCCGGCAAGCCGCCCGTCTCCGACTACGACGTGCAGTTCCGGGTCTCGGGCGCGACCAACTGGACCGCCCACGGCTTCACCGGCACGGGCACCGGCACGACGATTTCGGGCCTGAGCCCGGGCACCGCCTACCAGGTGCAGGTGAAGGCGCACAACGCCGAGGGCCCGAGCGGCTGGTCGGCCGCCGGCCGCGGCGCGACCGACGCCAACAGCCCGCCGGTGTTCTCGGGCCAGCCCGCGACGGCGACGGTGAGGGAGAACAGCGCCGACGGCACCGCGGTGCAGACGGGCAGCCCGGCGGTCGCGCTCGCGGTCACGGCCGAGGAGTCCGACGCCGGCGACTCGGTCGCGTACTCGCTGGACCCGACCTCGGACAGCGTGTTCGACATCGACGCCTCGACCGGCGCGGTGACGGTGCGGGTGGAGGACGGCTCGGCGCTGGACCACGAGGCCGCGCCGACCATCACGGCCACGGTGACGGCCACCGACAGCCACGGCGGCACGGCCACGCACGACGTCGCGATCGGCGTGGCCGACGAGGACGAGCCGCCGGCCGCGCCGGCCGCGCCGGCCGTGAGCACGTTGCCGGCCGGGGAGCAGGCGAGGCCGGTGGCCGTGAGAGCGGCATGGACGGCGCCGGACGCGGCCGGCATACCGCCCATCACCGGCTACGAGGTCGAGTACAAGGAATCGGCGGCGACGGCCTGGACCAGCCACGCCCATGCCGGCACGGGCGTTTCGACGACGATCGGCAGTCTGGCGGACCGGCTGGAGCCGAGCACCCGGTACGACGTGCGGGTGAAGGCGGTCAACGCCGAGGGCGAAAGCGGCTGGTCGGACGCCGGCAGCGGTTCGACGGCGCCGCCGGACACGACCGGGCCGGGCTTCGCCTCGGCGACCGTGAACCGGACGGCGCTCGAGGTGGTGTTCGACGAGAACCTGGACCCCGGCTCGGTACCGGGCACGGGCGTCTTCCGCGTCACGGTGGACGGCGGTCTGACGACGTTCGCCGGCACCCTGTCCATCGCCGGCGCGACGGTCTCGGGGACGCTGGAGTCGGGGGCGGCGCACGGCGCGGCGGTCACGGTGGCCTACACCCGGCGCGACGGCGACACCGTGCTCGAGGACCCGTTCGGCAACGAGGTGGAGTCGTTCAGTGCGCAGTCGGTGACGAACAACACGCCGGCCGGGTCCGACGTGAGGGCGCCGCGCTTCGCCTCGGGGACGGTGAACGGGACGTCGCTCGAGGTGGTGTACGACGAGAACCTGGACAGCAACTCGCGGCCGGCGGGAAGCGCCTTCGCCGTGGACTTCAGGGTCGGCACCCCGAACGAGGAACGCATCGAGGGCACGGGCACGGTGTCGATTTCGGGCAGCGCGGTGGCGGTGACGCTGGCCAAGGCGGCGCCGCCGGGAGAAGCCTTCGTCGTCTACAACGTGCCGGCCAGCAACCCGCTCCAGGACGCGGCCGGCAACCAGGTGCTCACCATGACCCGCCGGCGGGTGCGGAACGACTCTTCGTCGGCGCCGGCGTTCGCGGCCGACACGGCGCCGCGGACGGTGGCGGAGAACACGGCGGCGGGCGCCGACGTGGGCGCGGCGGTGACCGCGGACGAACCCGACGGCGACACGCTGACGTACAGCCTGGCCGGCACGTCCGCGGACCTGTTCGAGATCGGCGCGGGCACGGGCCAGATCACGGTGGGCGGCGGCACGGTGCTGAACTTCGAGGCCACGCCGCGCTACCAGGTGACCGTGCAGGTGACCGACGGCGAGGACAGCAACGGCGACCCGGAGCCCACCCCGAGCATCGACGACTCCATCTCGGTGACGATCGAGGTGGGCGACCTGAACGAGCCGCCGCCGGCGCCGGACGCGCCGACGGTGAGCGCGGCGTCCTCGAGCAGCCTCGACGTGGGCTGGACGGCGCCGGCGGAGACCGGCGACCGGCCGCCCGTGAACGACTACGACGTGGAGTACCGGGCGGCGTCCGCCTCGGGCTGGACCGGCCACGAGTTCGCCGGCACGGGCACCAGCACGACGATCCCGGGGCTGGCCGGCGGCACGACCTACGCCGTGCGGGTGAAGGCGAACAACGACGAGGGCGGCAGCGGCTGGTCGGCCGCCGGCAGCGGCACGACGGATCTGCCGGACCCGACGATCACGATTTCGGGCGGTCCGGCGGTGACCGAGGGCGCGGCGGCCGTCTTCACGGTGACGGCGGACCGGGCGCCGGACGCCGCCCTGACGGTGAACCTGTCGGTGGCCGACGCGTCCGGCAGCGACTTCGTGGCGCCGGGCGACGAGGGCTCGAAGACCGTCGCGATCAACGCCGGCGCCACCGCCGCCAGCTACACCGTGGCGACGGTGGCCGACGAGACCGACGAGCCGAACGGCGACGTGACGGTGACGGTGGCCGCGGGCGCCGGCTACGCCGTGGGGGCGGCCGGCTCGGCCGGCGTGAGGGTGAACGACGACGACGGCGACGCCAACGACCCGCCGGTGTTCACGGGCCAGCCCTCGTCGGCGTCGGTGGACGAGAACAGCGCCGACGGCACGGCCGTGCTGACGGTCACGGCCACCGACCCGGGCGACACGCTCGCCTATTCGCTGGACGGCGCTTCCGACGCGGTGTTCGACATCGATCCGGCGACCGGCGCGATCACGGTGCAGGTGGAGAGCGGATCGGCGCTCGACCACGAGAGCGCGCCGAGCCACGCGGCCACGGTGACGGCCACCGACAGCGGCGGCAACACCGCCGCGCACGGGCTGACGATCCGGGTGAACGACGTCGACGAGCCGCCGGACGCGCCGACGGGCGTGACGGTGACGGGCGCGTCGCCGGCGAGCGTGGACGTGGGCTGGACGGCGCCGGCGGAGACCGGCGACCGGCCGCCCGTCGACGACTACGACGTGCGGTACCGGCCGGCGGGCGAAGCCGCCTGGACCGACCATCCCTTCGCCGGCGCGGAGACCGGCACGACGATCGCGGACCTGACGCCCGGCACCGGCTACGAAGTGCAGGTGCGGGCGGGCAACGCCGAGGGCGACAGCGGCTGGTCGGCCGCCGGCAGCGGCGCGACCGACGCCAACAACGCGCCGGTGTTCGCGGGCCAGCCGACGACGGCGACGGTGGCCGAGAACAGCGCCGACGGCACCGCGGTGGTCACGGTCGCGGCCACGGACGCCGACGCCGGCGACCGGGTCGCCTACTCGCTGGACAGCGCCTCGGACGCGGTGTTCGACATCGATTCCGAGGGCGCGATCACGGTGCGGGTGGAGAGCGGTTCGGCGCTGGACCACGAGAGCACGCCGAGCTACGCGGCCACGGTGACGGCCACCGACCTCGCCGGCGCCGCGGCCGCCCACGAGGTCGCGATCGAGGTGGCCGACGTGGCCGAGCCGCCGGACGCGCCGGCGGCGCCGACGGTGGCGGCGGCCTCCACGAGCAGCGTGACCGCGAGCTGGACGGCGGACAGCACCGGCAAGCCGGCGATCACGGACTTCGACGTGCGCTACCGGCTTGCCACCGCGGCCGGGTGGACCGACCACGAGTTCGCCGGCACGGGCACCAGCACGACGATCACGGGCCTGGCGGCCGGCTCCACCTACGAGGTGCAGGTGCGGGCGACCAACGCGGACGGCACGGGCGACTGGTCGGCCGCCGGCAGCGGCACCACCGACAGCGCCACCAACAGCGCGCCCACCTTCGCTTCGCCGCCGGATGCGCTGGAGGTCGCGGAGAACAGCGCCGCGGGCACGGTGGTGGGCCGGGTGGCGGCGACGGACGCCGACGGCGACACGCTGAGCTTTTCGCTGGACGCGGCCTCCGCGGCGGTGTTCGGCATCGACAACGCAGGCAACATCACGGTCAAGGCCGACGGCACGCTCGACTACGAGACCACGCCGAGCTACACCGTGACGGTGACGGTGACCGACGGCACGGCGCAGGCGACCCACAGCTTGACGATCAACGTGACCGACGTGGACGAGACGCCCGCCACGCCG